>NZ_CP046257.1:0-2235000 GCF_009720185.1 Gordonia sp. 135 | reverse complement strand
GGTGGACTGCGCGATCAGACCTCGCCAGCCGAGTTCGTCCAGGATGTCGACGGGAGCGTTCCCGGTCCGGACGGTTCCCTCGGTCGTGTTGGCGGTTCCCTCAGTCTCAGCACTCACCCCTCGATCTTGTCATCCATCGAGATCGGCGCTCGGACGAGGTGACACCTGTGTGCGTCGAGACCGGTGCGTCGGGCTACTGCCCGGAGACCAGCCGTTCGTGCTCGGCGTCGTCGACCTTGCGTGCCTCGTCGATGAGCATGACGGGGATTCCGTCGGCATCGATCCGGTACGCGACGTGCAGCCGCGGGTTGTAGAGCTCGTCGCCGGCGTTGATCAGCGGGCCGTGGTCCTGCGGGCAGGCCAGCCGTTCGCGCACGATCGGGTCGATGGCCTCAGCGCGTGTCGTCACGCGGCTCAGCCTAGGGCATCGTCGACCGACGACCCGCCCCAGTCCAGCTTCTCGGCGATCGTCCTGGTGTACCGCCGGTAGCGCCCCTCCTCGTCGCGGTACCAGATCCGCGCTCCCGGCTTGGGCAGCCCTTCGGCCGCGAAGACGGTGCTCAACGGACGGTACGACGCGGAGTGCGGGATCTCGTCGACCACGCGGATGAGGTGCGGTCGGATCTCAGCAGGGAACTCCCCGAGTGCGATGCGCAGCTGGGTGACGGTGAGAGACTCGGGCTTGGCATCCGGGCGCAGGGTCAGTGTGGCAACGAGCACCTGGTGTCCGGGCTCCCCCACTCCGTAGGCGACGACCCGGTCGACGCCCTGCATCCGCGACAGCGCGTGGGTGATCGGCGGGATGAACGCGGGTCCGGCCTCGGTTCGGACCACCCGGTCGGTGGCGCCGAGGAAGTACAGGTCGCCGTCGGCATCGCGGACGAACAGGTGCCCCGAGACCTCCCACCGGTCGCGGCTGGTGAAGACGTCACGCAGCACCGTGCCGTTGGTGTCGAACTTGTGCCGGGCCTTGGCCAGCAGCAACCCGGGCTCGCCCACCTCGGCACGCCGGACGAATCCGGACTCGTCGATCAGAAGACGATCGTTTGCGATGTCGTAGGCCGCGACCTCGACCGGGTTGGTCTCCGGGAGCGGCCGCCCGACGGAGGACAATTTGTCGCCGGAGACGTTGGCCAGGATCGCCGAGCCATCGGCGGTCGCGAAGAACTCGAGGATCCGGGCGCGGGGGAAGCTGCTGCATACGTCTTCCCATAGACCCGCCGACATCCCGGAACCCATGAACAGCCGGATCGGGTTGTGCTGGTTGATCCGGAAGCGGGGATCGCGTACTACGTCGCCCAGCATCGACCAGGTGTAGGACACCACGGTGACGCCGTAGCGCTGCACCTCGGTCGCGAAGGTCTCCGGGTCGATGCCGTTGGACAACGCGATACGGGACCGGCCGACCACCGTCGCGCCGAGGGTCGTCAGCAGGCCGGAGGCATGGTGCAGGGGCGGCAGGCAGTACACGGTGTCGCGGTCGGAGAGCGCCGCCGCCGAGGCTGCACCGAACGCCGACATCGCGAATCGGTGGTTGGTCACCGGCCACGGCACGAGCTTCCCCCGGGCACGGCTGAACAGGATGAACGCGAGATCTCCCGCGAGACCGGGATCGGGCCGGTACCACGTGGGCAGGTCGACGGCGTTGGGGTCGATCTGCTCCATGTCGATGATCGTCGCGCCGTCGACACCGTCGATGGCGCGGGAGTCGCCACTGCCACCGCCGAGCACCAGCACCCGGTCCGACGCCGCGCCGGCGAGGTCCAGGTTGGTGGGGTCGGTGACGATGACCGAACTGTCGGCGAGACGCATCATCTCCCGCACGTCGGCGTCTGCGGCCAGCAGCACCGAGACGGCGCCGAGCCGGGCCAGGGCCGCGACCACGACCAGGGCGCTCGGGCGGGTGTCCATCAGGACGCCGATGTGCTGCCCCGGCCGCACGCCACAGTCGATGAGGCCGGCGACGACGTTGTTGATGCGGGTGTCGACCTGGGCGTGGGTGAGTACACGGTTCTCGAAGAGGAAGAGCTCGCTGTCACCGTGCTTCTTGGTGTTCTCGGCCATCAGCTTCGACAGCGAGATCCGGGTGCCGCTCTGGATCTGGCCCAGGCGCAGCAGGCGGGGCACCGTGCGCACCGACTCCGACGCGACGGCCCGCGACGTGCGCTGCAGCGAGTTGACCAGTGTGAGCAGTTCCCGGGAGGCCGCGGTGCCGGCGTCGGCGACCGACCCCACGCCGTGGGTGATGCGCGACGACAGGCTGACGCCACCGCCGTGCCCCGGCTCGACCAGCGACATCTCGCTGATGAGTTCCGGGCGGGTTCCGTTGGCCGACAGCCAGTTCACCCAGTCCGACGTGGTGGGCCAGGTGTGCTGACCGGCCGAGGAACCGACCACCAGACCGAAGTGCCCGACGGGCAGGGTGGACTCGTAGACCTCGGCGTCGGGTGCGGCGCGCACGATCCCGCGCACCGCGGCGGGCTGGCCGATGTCGTCGGCCTCGCCGACGAAAGCCAGTATCGGGCAGGTGATCTCGGTGAGTGACACGAGGTCACCGTTGATGACGAAGCCACCGGAGACCATGCGGTTGTGCGCGACGAACTGGCGCAGCAGTTCGGCGATCGCCGGACCGGACCAGGCCACCCAGCCGTCGGCCTCGAGGAACCGCCGCTGGTCTTCGCGTGGGAGCAGCGCCTCACGGTCGTGGAGACGACGCAGGAAGTCGATGCGGCTGCGGACCGTCTTGACGGGGTCGAGGAGCTGGAAGCCGGTGCGCGCCATCCAGTCCCGGACCCAGAGGTTCCGCACGAAGGAGCGTTCGGCGAGGAACTCCGCGGCCGGCGCAACCAGCCCCGCCGGCAACCCGAGGGGTAGCGCGGCCAGGACGTCGACCGGGCTACCGAAGGTGATGAGGCTCGCGATCCCCTTCGACCGCCGGTACGCCGCGGTCTGGTAGGCGAACATGCCGCCCTGGGAGTACCCGGCGAGGTGGATGTCGCGGCCGGTGGCCTCGACGATCAGGTCGATCGCGCGGCTGATGGCCACCACGTGGTCGGCGAGATTGCGCTCCATCCCGCCCTCTTCGGTGTCCGGGGACCCGAAGTCGACCACCCACGGGGTGATGCCGTTGCGGTGGAGGATCGACACCGCGCCGTTGTGTTCGGTCACGTCATAGACGTTCGCGGACACCATCATCGGCGGCACGAGCACGATGTTCGGGCCGGTGGACGGCTCGTTCGGGAAGTATCGGCGCAGCCGGAACATCTTGTGGGTCTCGACGATCGCGAAGGGGGCCGGTTCGGTCCCGGTCTCGAGACCGCCGAAGCGGAGCACCTCGAGTCCGTTCTGAGCGGTCGCCACCACCCGGCTGACCACACCGCCCAGATCCGGGAGCCCGTCCAAACCCACCATCGCGTCGATTCCTCCCCGTTGTCAGCGAAACGTCCACCACCGACACGTCGGTGACACATGTCACTCTACCCACTCGGAAGTGGTTCTAGCCTCGTCCTCCGGGACCGGCGCCCCAGCGTGTCCGCAGGTCGGCCGACTGCGCCGACACCACGTCTATCTGACGTCGTACCTGATCGGGCGCGGTACCGCCATGCGCGTTACGCGACTCGACCGAACCGCGCACCGTCAGCACCTCGCGGACCGCGGGGGTGAGCGAGGGGTTGATGCCGGTCAGCGTCTCGTCGTCGAGCTCATCGAGGCCGATGCCCCGCGACTCGGCCTCGCGGACACACGCTCCGGCGACCTCGTGGGCAACACGGAAGGGCACACCCTGCCGGACCATCCACTCGGCGATGTCGGTGGCGAGGGTGAAGCCGGCCGGGGCCAGCTCCTCCATGCGGTCGGTGTGGAACTCGAGCGTCGCGACCAGACCGGTGACGGCCGGCAGCAGCATCTCGAGCTGTGCGACCGCGTCGAAGACCGGTTCCTTGTCCTCCTGGAGGTCGCGGTTGTACGCCAGTGGCTGCGCCTTGAGCGTCGCGAGGAGACCCGTGAGGTCGCCGATCAGGCGGCCGGCCTTGCCGCGCATCAGCTCCGCGACGTCCGGGTTCTTCTTCTGCGGCATGATCGAGCTGCCCGTCGACCAGGCGTCGGCCAGCGTCACGTACCCGAATTCCGGTGTGCTCCAAATGATCACCTCTTCGGACAACCGGGAGAGGTCGACCGCGATCATCGCGAACACGAACGCCGCCTCGGCCGCGAAGTCGCGGGACGAGGTGGCATCGATGGAGTTCTCGGCCGGGGCGTCGAACCCGAGGTCGGCCGCGATGGCGGCCGGATCGAGGCCCAGCGACGAACCGGCCAGGGCGCCGGAGCCGTACGGCGAGACCGCGGTTCGGCGGTCGGCGTCGGCGAGCCGGTCGATGTCGCGGAGCAACGGCTGCGCATGGGCGAGCAGGTGGTGGCCGAGCAACACCGGCTGGGCCGCCTGCAGGTGCGTCTTACCGGGCATGATCGCGTCGGGATGCGCAGCCGCCTGGGCGGTCAGCGCGTCGACGACGTCGAGCAGTCCGAGGGCGACGCGGCGCATGGCGGCGCGCAGCCACATCCGGAACAACGTGGCGACCTGGTCGTTGCGCGACCGGCCGGCGCGGAGTCGCCCGCCGAGCTCGGGGCCGACCCGTTCGATGAGACCGCGTTCGAGCGCACCGTGGACGTCCTCGTCGGACTCCGCGGGACCGAAGGTCCCGTCGGCCACGTCGGCCGCCAGACGGTCGAGGCCGTCCAGCATGCCGGTCAGGTCGTCATCGGTGAGCAACCCCGCTTTGTTGAGCACTCGGGCATGGGCCTTGGATGCCTGGATGTCGAAGGGTGCCAGGGCCCAGTCGAAATGGGTCGACTTGCTCAGGGCGGCCATCGCCGCGGCCGGACCGCCGGCGAAACGGCCGCCCCAGAGCGAACCCGCGTTGGTCGTCCCGCCGGTCTGCTCGCCACTCACAGATTCAGGTCCCGCTTGGCCGAGATCTTGGAGGACAGGCCGTGCAGCTCGACGAAGCCACGGGCTGCCGACTGGTCGAAGCTGTCGCCCTCGTCGTAGGTCGCGAGGTTGAAGTCGTAGAGCGACTCGGAGCTACGACGTCCGGTGGCGGCGATGTTGCCGCCGTGCAGGACCAGTCGGATCTCGCCGGAGACGTGCTGCTGGGTCGAGTCCACGAAGGCGTCTAGCGAACGCTTCAGCGGCGAGAACCAGAGACCGTCGTAGACCAGCTCGGCCCACTTGCGGTCGGTGCCGCGCTTGTAGCGGCCGAGCTCGCGCTCGATGGTGACGTGCTCGAGTTCCTCATGGGCGCGGATCAGCACCATGGCGCCCGGGGCCTCGTAGACCTCGCGGCTCTTGATGCCGACGAGACGGTCCTCGACGACGTCGAGGCGTCCGACACCCTGTGCACCGGCGCGGCGGTTCAGCTCCTCGATGGCCTCCAGCACGGAGACCGGCCGGCCGTCGATGCTGACGGGGCGACCCTTGTCGAAGCGGATGATGACCTCGTCGGGGGTGTTCCAGTTGACGGTCGGGTCCTCGGTGTAGCTGTAGACGTCCTTCGTCGGTGCATTCCACAGGTCCTCGAGGAAGCCGGTCTCGACGGCGCGACCCCACACGTTCTGGTCGATGGAGAACGGCGACTTCTTGGTCACGTTGATCGGGATGTTGTTCTCTTCGGCGAAGGCGATCGCCTTCTCGCGGGTCCACGCGTAGTCGCGAACCGGTGCGATGACCTCCAGATCGGGTGCGAGGGTGGCGAAGCCGACCTCGAAGCGGACCTGGTCGTTGCCCTTGCCGGTGCAGCCGTGGGCGACGACGGTGCCGCCGTGATCGCGGGCGGCGGTCACGAGGTGCTTGGCGATGAGCGGACGCGACAGCGCCGAGACCAGCGGGTAGCGGTCCATGTAGAGGGCGTTCGAGGTGATCGCCGGGAGGCAGTACTCGTCGGCGAATTCGTCACGGGCGTCGACGACGACGGCTTCGACCGCGCCGCAGTCGAGGGCGCGCTGGCGGATGACGTCCATGTCCTCGCCGCCCTGCCCGAGGTCGAGAGCCACGGCGACGACCTCCTTGCCGGTCTCCTTCTGGATCCAGCTGATCGCGACCGAGGTGTCCAGGCCGCCCGAGTATGCGAGTACGACACGTTCTGCCATGAGGTGAAGCTCCTGTTCTAAGCGATGACCCGAGTCCATCATCGGCCCCGGGGTTCCGACCACACCGTCCGGGTCTCGGTTGGCGGTGTGTTCGGTTGCGGTACTTGTGCTGTCCGGCCGTCGGCGGGCGCGACCGGTGGTTCTGCAGCGGGACGGCGAGCTACACGAGGCCCTCGATCCGTTTGGCGAGTTCGGCGCCGTCGAGCGGTTCGCGGGCGACGACGAAGATCGTGTCGTCACCGGCGATCGTGCCCACCACGTCGGGGAGCCGCGCGCGGTCGAGGGCGGCCGCCAGGTAGTGAGCGGCGCCCGGCGGCGTGCGCAGCACGGCGAGGTTGCCGCTGCTGTCGGTGGAGACCAACAGTTCCGACACGAGGCGCGAGAGGCGATCGGTCCCGCCGGACACGCCGCGCACAGGCGAACCGTCCTCCGGCACCACGTACACACCCGCGCCGCCGTCGGCGGCCCGCAGCTTCACGGCCCCGAGCTCGTCGAGATCGCGCGACAGCGTGGCCTGGGTGGCATCGATCCCGTGCTGGGCCAGCAACCGCTGCAGCTCCGACTGGCTGCGCACCTGGTGGGTCGACAGGATGTCGATGATCCGCGCATGCCGGCCCGCGCGGGTCGCGGCGAGGCGGTTCTCCGTGGGTTCGGCTCCGGCGGTCACAACTCGTCCTGACTCTCGGGTGTCATCTCACTGGTGCTCCAGCAGCCAGATCAGCAGGGCCTTCTGCGCGTGCAGACGGTTCTCGGCCTCGTCGAAGACGACACTGCGCGGACCGTCGATGACCGATGCCGTGATCTCGTCGCCACGATGCGCCGGCAGGCAGTGCAGCACGATCGCATCGTCGGCGGCGTGGGCGAGCAACTCGTCGTTGATCTGGTACGGCCGGAAAGGTGCCGTGCGGTCCCTGCCGTCCTCCTCCTGACCCATCGACACCCAGGTGTCGGTGACCAGGACGTCGGCACCTGTGACCGCTTCGACGGGATCGGTCACAAGGTGCACCGATCCCCCGGTCTCCGCGGCACGACGCTCGGTGTCGGCGATGATCGCCGGATCTGGCTGGAAACCCTCGGGAGCGCTGATCGTGACGTGCATCCCGGCGGTGACGCCGCCCAGGCCGAGCGAGTGGGCCATGTTGTTGGCGCCGTCGCCCAGATAGGTCATCTTCAGACCGCTGGGCGAACCCTTCTGCTCAATGATCGTCTGCAGGTCCGCGAGCACCTGGCACGGGTGGAACTCGTCCGACAGCGCGTTGACCACCGGCACGGTTGCCGTCGACGACAACGCCTCGAGGCGGTCCTGCCCGAAGGTGCGCCACACGACGGCGTCGACGAAGCGAGACAGCACGCGTCCGGTGTCCTCGAGGGTCTCCTCGCGGCCGAGCTGGGTGGTGCGACCGTCGACGACCACCGCGTGACCGCCGAGCTGGGCGATGCCCACCTCGAACGAGAAGCGCGTACGAGTCGAGTTCTTGTCGAAGATCACCCCGACCCCGCGGGGTCCCTCGAGCGGGCGGAAGGCGAACGGCTGGGCCTTCACCAGGGCGGCGAGGGCGAGCACCTCGGCCTGCTCGTCGGGGGTGAGGTCGTCGTCGCGTAGGAAGTGACGCGTCATGCCCTGTTTTCCTTGTTCACGAGGTCTCCCTTGTCGTTCTGGGCAGCGGTGTCGAGGATCGCCGGCAGCGCGCCGACGAAGGACTGTGCCTGTTCCTCGGTGATGATCAGCGGCGGTGCGAGCCGCAGCACGTCGGGTGCCGGTGCGTTGATGAGGAATCCGGCGTCGCGCGCCGCGGCCTCGGCGCGTCCGGACAGCGCCTCGGTCAGTTCGATACCGAGGAGCAGACCGGCGCCTCGCACGCCGGCGATCAGCGGGTGGTGGAGGTCCTCGATGCTGGTGGCGATCGTCTTCCCCACGGCGGCAACGTGATCGGTGAGGCCTTCGGACTCGATGACCCCGAGCACGGCGAGCGCGGCCGCCGCGGCGACGGGATTGCCACCGAAGGTCGTGCCGTGCTGGCCGGGTTCGAACAGCTCGGCGGCCGGGCCGGTGGCGATGCACGCACCGATCGGCAGTCCGCCGCCGAGGCCCTTGGCCAGTGTCATCACGTCGGGCACCACACCCACCTGTTGGTGGGCGAAGAAGGTCCCGGTCCGTGCGACGCCGGTCTGCACCTCGTCGAGGATCAGCAGCGCGCCGCGCTCGCTGGTGATGCGGCGGGCGGCGGCCAGATAGTCGGCGGGCGGGACGATCACGCCGGCCTCACCGAGGATCGGTTCGAGGATGACAGCGGCGGTCTGGTCGGTGACCGCGGCGTCGAGTGCCTCGGTGTCGCCGTAGGGCACGAACCGCACGCCCGGGGGCATCGGCTCGAACGGCGCACGCTTCGACGGCTGCCCGGTCATGGCGAGCGCACCCATGGTGCGGCCGTGGAAGGCCTTCTCGGCGGCCACGATCTCCGGCCGGCCGGTCCGGCGCGCGAGCTTGAAGGCGGCCTCGTTGGCCTCGGTGCCGGAGTTGCAGAAGAACGCGCGACCCGGGTGGCCGAAGCGGTCGAGCAGCTTCTCCGCGAGTTCGACGACGGGCGGCGAGATGTACAGGTTCGACACGTGCCCGAGCGTCTGCAACTGGGTGGTGACGGCCTCGACGATCGCGGGATGCGCGTGGCCGAGGGAGTTCACCGCGATCCCACCGAGCAGGTCGAGGTATCGCTTACCGTCGGCATCGGTGACGTACGGTCCCGAACCGCCGACCAGGGCGATCGGCGGGGTGCCGTAGTTCTTCATCAGGGACTGGCCCCAACGCTGTTGCAGCGGTGCGGTCACTGGTCCTCCTCACGCGGGTCGACGACGGTGGTGCCGGTGGAGCTCTCGGTCAGCAATTGGGCCAGCACGGAATGGGCGACGCGGCCGTCGATCACATGGGCGCGTTCGACTCCCCCGGTCACCGCACGCAGGCAGGCCTCCATCTTCGGGACCATGCCGGAATCCAGCGAGGGCAGCAGTTCGGCCAGGGAATCGGTGTCGATCCGGGACACCAGCGACCCGCGGTCGGGCCAATCGGTGTACAGCCCTTCGACATCGGTGAGCATGACCAGCCGCGATGCGCCGAGCGCCTCGGCGAGCGCACCGGCCGCGGTGTCGGCGTTGATGTTGTGGACGACGCCGTCGCGGTCGGGGGCGATGGTCGAGACCACCGGGATGCGCCCTGCCGCAACGAGATCGAGCACCGCGGAGGTGTTCACCGAGGAGATGTCGCCGACGAGTCCGATGTCGGTGGCGACGCCGTCGACGAGAACCGTCCGCCGCGTTGCGGTGAACAGATGGGCGTCCTCACCGGTGATGCCGACGGCGTAAGGGCCGTGGGCGTTGATGAGACCGACCAGTTCACGACCGACCTGACCGAAGAGAACCATCCGGGCGACGTCCATCACCTCGGGTGTGGTGACCCGGAATCCTCCCTTGAATTCTCCTTGCAGGCCGAGCTTTTTCAGCATCGCCGAGATCTGCGGTCCGCCACCGTGCACGACGACGGGGTGCATCCCGCAGGCCCGGAGGAACACCATGTCCGCGGCGAACGCCTTCTTCAGCTCGTCGTCGACCATGGCGTTGCCGCCGTACTTGACGACGATCGTGGCGCCGGCGAGTTCCTGCAGCGCGGGAAGCGCTTCGGCGAGGACCTTCGCCTTCACGAGGCCGGCGGCCGGATCGATCTGGTGGGCACCGGAATCCGGTGTCGTGTCGCTCATGACGAGTACGCCGAGTTCTCTTCGACGTACGCGTGCGAGAGGTCCGTGGTCCGGACCGACGCCGAGGCGTCGCCGAGCTTCAGGTCGACGAGGACGTCGATGTCGGCACCGGAGAGGTCGACGTCGCGCGCTCCTTCGACGCCACAACCGTTCTCGCACACTGGGAATCCGTTGAACGACACGGCGATCACGTCCGGATCGATCCGGACCGGGGACGCGCCGACCGTGGCCAGCACCCGGCCCCAGTTGGGGTCGGAGCCGAACAGTGCGGTCTTCACCAGCGAGTCGCGGGCCACGAACCGGGCGACGACCAGGGCATCGTCCTCGGTCCGTGCGCCCGTGACAGTGATGGTGACTCGCTTGGTGACACCCTCGGCGTCGGCCTGCATCTGGGCGGCCAGGTCGTCGCAGACCGCGAAGACGGCCTCGTCGAGATCGGCCTGGTCGACCGGGATCTGGCTGGCACCCGAACTCAGCAGGAGCACGGTGTCGTTGGTGGACATGGAGCCGTCGATGTCGAGCCGGTCGAAGGTCCGCGCGGTCGCGCGGCGCAGTGCGGTGTCGAGCTGGTCGGTGGTGGCTGCGGCGTCGGTGGTGAGCACCACGAGCATCGTCGCGAGCGACGGCGCCATCATCCCGGCGCCCTTGCCCATGCCGCCGACGTTCCATCCCTGTGGGTGGTGCAGCGCAGCCTGTTTCGGCACGGTGTCGGTGGTCATGATGGCGTGTGCCGCGTCGGTGCCGCCGGTGAGTCCGCCGCCCATCTCCTGGACGATCTCGGTGACGCCGGTGAGGACCTTGTCCATCGGGAGGCGGTCGCCGATGAGGCCGGTCGAGCAGACTGCCACCTCGACGGCGCCGGTGCTGGTCCCCCAGTTGCTCAGGGCCTCCGCGACGGCTTCGGCCGTCTTGTGGGTGTCCTGGAATCCGCCGGGCCCGGTGCATGCGTTGGCGCCGCCCGAGTTGAGGATCACCGCGCGCAGCGTGCCCGTGGTGAGGACCTGCTGGGACCACAGCACCGGTGCCGCCTTGACCTGGTTGCTGGTGAAGACGCCGGCGGCCGAGTGGTCCGGACCCTCGTTGAACACGAGGGCGAGGTCGGGGTTACCGGATTCCTTGATACCGGCCGCGATTCCCGCAGCACGGAAACCCAGCGGCGCGGTGACACCCTGTTCGCGGAGGAGCCGCGGCGTGTCGCCGGGGGCCCCGCCCTCGATGCGCTCCGGATCCGGTTGCGCGTTCGGGATTCCGGTTCCGTCAACGCCTGTCATGGTGCAACTCCCACGGTGCTCAGTCCCTCGTTCTCTGTCCAGCCCAGCGCCAGGTTCATCGACTGGACCGCGGCGCCACCGGTCCCCTTGGTCAGGTTGTCCACGGCGCCGACGACCACGAGGGTCTGCGCGCGCTCGTCGACGGTCACCCCGAGCTGGACGGCGTTGGAACCGATGACCGAACCGGTCGCCGGCAGGCGGCCTTCCGGTAGGACGTGGATGAATTCCTCGTCGGCGTAGGCCTTTTCGTAGACCGCGCGCACTTCGTCACCGGTTGCGGTGGTCCGTGCGGTGCACGTCGCGAGGATGCCCCGGGCCATCGGCGCGAGGATCGGGGTGAACGAGACGGTGACGGGCTGCTGCGCCGCCTCCGACAGTGCCTGCGAGATCTCCGGGGTGTGCCGGTGGACTCCGCCGACACCGTAGGCCCGGGCCGACCCGATGACCTCGGAGGCCAGCAGATCGACCTTCGGCGAACGACCGGCACCCGACGCGCCGCTGACCGCGACCACGGTCACGTGCGGCTCGGCCAGCCCCGCGGCGATCGCCGGGAGCAACGACAGGATCGACACCGTCGGGTAGCAACCCGGAACGGCGATCCGGCTGGCGTCCTTGAGGACCTCCCGATTGCCGGGTAGCTCGGGCAGGCCGTACGGCCAGGTGCCTGCATGATCGCCGCCGTAGTACGAGGTCCAGTCACCGGCATCGCGCAGCCGGAAGTCGGCGCCGCAGTCGATGATCAGCGTGGTCGGCGGCAGGGCGTCGGCGATGACGGCCGATGCACCGTGCGGCAGCCCCAGGAAGACCACGTCGTGGCCGCTCAGGATCTCCGGAGTGGTCTCCTCGAGAACCCGATCTGCCAGCGGCAACAGGTGCGGATGGTGGGATCCGAGCGTGGTGCCGGCGTTGCCGCCGGCAGTCAGCGCACCGATCTGGAGCTCGCCGGATCGCAGACGTGGATGCCCGCACAGGAGTCGGAGGATCTCACCGCCCGCGTAGCCGCTCGCGCCGGCCACCGCGACCTTCACCTTGCTGGTTGAGCTTGTCGAAGCCATGCAATCATTATGCAGCAGCCTGCAAATCAATTCATAGACGGGGTGGAGTGGGTCGGTGGTCCGGCCCTCGTGTCAGCGGAGGCGGGCGCCCACTCGTTCGGCGGCGGCGTCGACCGCGGCCAGCTTCGCGGCGTTGGCCTCGTCCTCCGTGAGCGTGCGATCACTCGCGCGGAAGCGCAGCGAGAACGTCAGCGACTTGTTGCCGTCGCCGACCTGCTCGCCGGTGAAGACGTCGAACAGGGCAATGTCCTCGAGCAGCTCACCCGCGCCGTCGCGCAGCGCCGACCGGACGTCGGCGGCCGGCACGTCGGCCGCGACCACCACGTTGACGTCCTGCAGGACGGCCGGGAACACCGACACCGCCGGAGCGGGCAGCACCTCGCGGAGCGGCAGGGCGTCGATGTCGATCTCGACCGCGCAGGCACGCTTGGGCAGGTGGGCGCGTTCGAGCACCGCCGGATGGAGCTCGCCTGCGTAGCCGACCGTGCGTCCGTCGACGGTCAGTCGGGCACAGCGGCCCGGATGCCACGGCCGGTGATCGGCGGCGGAGAGTTCGACCTCCACTCCCGCAGCACGCGCGATGGTGCGAGCCGCCTCGAAGGCGTCGAGGTAGTCGGCGGCACGTCCCGGACCCCACGGCCCCGCGGGGTCGCGCAGGCCGGTCAGGACGACGCCGACGTGCAGCGGCTGATGCGGCAGCGAGGCGTCGAGCGCCTCGATGTCCTCATCGGTGGGGCGCTGCGTCACGTCGAGCGCGGGGACGGGCGCAACGTGGTCACCGGCGATGACGACCTGACCGATGGTGAACAGCGACAGATCGCGCTGACCACGGGCGATGTTGCGCGCGGCCATCTCGAGCAGGCCCGGCAACAGCGTCGAGTTGAGTTCGGGCCGGTCCGACTCGAGCGGGTTGAGGACCTTGACGGTGCGGCGGCGCTCGTCATCGGCGGGCAGGTCCCAGAGGTCGAAGACCCCGGCCGGCATGAACGGGTACGGCAGAACCTCGACATAACCGTCGAGGGCGAGGGTGCGTCCGACGCTGCGACGGCGCCGCTGCACCGGCGTGAGGCCGGTGCCACCCGGAGCGCGCGGCACGACGGCCGGGATGTCCTCGAGACCTTCGAGCCGCAGCACCTCTTCGACGAGGTCGGCACGCTGCTTGAGGTCGGGACGCCACGACGGCGGGACGACGTCGAGGGTGTCGGTGCCGGTGACCACGCAACCGACCTCGGTGAGGCGCGCGGCGGTGGTGCCCGCCGGGTAGCTGATACCCGCGACACGATCGGGCTCGTCGGCGGCGATGCTGATCGCCGACGGGAGCGGCGTCGCGACGCGCGCCTCGGACAGCGGCGACGAGATGGTGCCACCGGCGATCTCGACGATGAGCTGGGCGGCGCGATCGGACGCGACCGCGGTGATCTCCGGGTCGACGATGCGTTCGAAGCGCTTGCTCGCCTCGGAGGTCAGCTTGTGGCGCTTGCCGGTGCGGAAGACGCGGACGGGGTCGAAGGTCGCCGACTCCAGCAGCACGGTGGTGGTCGAGTCGCCCACCTCGGTCGCGCCGCCGCCCATCACGCCCGCGAGGGCGATGGGTCCGGTCTCGTCGGCGATGACGACATCTTCGGGGTCGAGCACACGGTCGACCTCGTCGAGGGTGCGCAACTTCTCGCCCGGCTTCGCCGAGCGGACGGTGACGGTGCCGGTGATGCGGTCGGCGTCGAAAGCGTGCAGCGGCTGACCGAGTTCGATCATCACGTAGTTGGTGACGTCGACGATCGCCGAGATCGGTCGGATTCCGGCGACCAAGAGTCGCTTCTGCATCCACCACGGCGAGATCGCCTTCGGGTCGACGCCGGTGATCACGCGCGCGGTGTAGCGGGTGGCGCCGGAGCCGTCCTCGATGGCGACGGGCCACGGCGTGCCCTCCGCGGTGACGCCGGCTTCCACGACGCCCGGATCCACGAAGGGCACCTCGAAGCTGCTCGCCAGCTCGCGGCCGAGACCGCGGATCGAGAAGGCATATCCGCGGTCGGGGGTGACGTTGACGTCGATGGCGGCGTCGTCGAGTCCGAGGACCTCGCGGGCGTCGGCGCCGGGCTCGGCGGTTCCGGGGGCCAGCACCAGGATGCCGCTGTGGTCGTTGCCGATGCCCAGTTCCGAGACCGAGCAGATCATGCCGTCGGAGACGCGGCCGTAGGTCTTGCGCGAGGCGATCTCGAACGGGCCGGGCAGCACGGCACCGGGCAGTGCGGCGACGATCAGATCACCCACGGCGAAGTTCCGGGCGCCGCAGACGATGCCGCGCGGCTCGGCCTCACCGACCTCGACGGTGCAGAAGCGGATCGGCTTCTTGAACTCGGTGAGCTCCTCGATCGTCTCCACGCGACCGATCACCAGCGGTCCGGTGATCTCCGGGAACTTCTCGATGTCCTCGATCTCGAAACCGACGCGGACGAACCCCGCGTCGATCTCCTCGGTGGTCGCCGACCACTCCGGGTCGCCCGAGCGCAGGACCTCTGTGTACCAGGACTGTGGTGCACGCACTGTGTATCAACTACTTTCGTCGCGTCGTGGAAGTCTGAGGATGCGTGCCGGGCCGCTCAGGCAGCCGGACCGAACGGGAGGGTGAACCGGATGTCGCCCTCGACCATGTCGCGCATGTCGGAGATGTCGTTGCGGAACTGCAGGGTGCGTTCCAGGCCCATGCCGAAGGCGAAGCCGGAGTAGACGTCCGGGTCGATTCCGCTGGCGCGGAGCACGTTCGGGTTGACCATGCCGCAGCCGCCCCACTCGACCCAGCCGGGTCCGCCCTTCTTGGCGGGGAACCAGACGTCGACCTCGGCCGACGGTTCGGTGAACGGGAAGTACGACGCACGCATCCGCGTGGTGGTCTCCGGCCCGAACAGCGCACGGGCGAATGTCTCGAGGGTGCCGCGCAGGTTCGCCAGGGTCAGACCCTTGTCGACGGCGAGTCCCTCGATCTGGTGGAAGACCGGGGTGTGGGTGGCGTCGAGCTCGTCGGTGCGGAACGTGCGGCCGGGGCAGGCCACGTAGATCGGCAGGTCGCGGTTGAGCATGGAGCGCACCTGGACCGGCGAGGTGTGCGTGCGCAGCACCTGACGCGAGCCCTCGGGCGCGATGTAGAAGGTGTCCTGCATCGACCGTGCCGGGTGATCCGGCAGGAAGTTGAGAGCGTCGAAGTTGTGGTGTTCGGTCTCGACCTCGGGGCCCTCGGCGATCTCCCAGCCCATGCCGACGAAGACGTCGGCGACCTGCTCGGCGATCACGGTGATGGGATGGCGCGCGCCGACCGGGCGGCGGCCGCTGGGCAGGGTGACGTCGACCGACTCGGCGACGAGGACCGCCGCATCGCGTTCGGCTTCGAGGACCGCGGTCCGGAGTTCGAGCGACGCGGTGACCCGCCCGCGAACCTGGTTCACGAGCTTGCCGGCCGCCGAGCGCTCTTCCTTCGGCAGGCTGCCGAGTGCGCGTCGGGCCAGCGCGATCGGTGAGCGGTCGCCGAGGTGCGCGGACTTCGCCGCGGACAGCTGCTCGAGGTCGGCCGCCGCCTCGAAGGCCTCGATGGCCGACGCCGCGGCCGCCTCGAGGTCGTCGGGTCCGGGGAATACCGTTTCGTCGGCGGAAGTGGCCACGGTCGGCGAGCTCCTCATGCGTGGGTCGGTGGATGGACGCGTCCTCGTCACGCGCCAGGGCTGCTCGGGCGCGGAAAACCGGCTCGGGACGACCGTCAACGGCGGCGATGACTCTCATCGAGGGTAGTCGACCGCCGCGACGCGCTGACCTGCAGGGAGGCGTCGTCTCCGGGAACCGCGTCTCCCCCGCCTCGCGCAGCGGGTCGAAGAGCGAGGACACGACCCGTCACCGCACATCCGATCCCGGAAATCAGCCACCCGATGCCGTCGCCGAGCAGGCCGTACCGCGACACCATCAGGACCGCGATGCCGAGGCACACCAGCGCGGCCAGCAGGGTCAGGTCCCGCGCGCGTCCCGCTCGCCGGGCGACGGGGCCGTCCCACCACGGCAGCGGCCGGTACTCCAGCGGAGACAGCATCACGACGACGGGCACCATGAGCGCGAGGAGCAGCATCGTCTGGACGCCGACGACGATCGGGAACGACGCGGACTGCACGTCGGCACGGTCCAGGCCCGTCACCGCGCCCAGGACGATGACCGCGGCGAGCACCGGCAGGTGCCAGAGGTACAGCGTCATCGCGCCGCGATTGCCGAGGACGACCCACCACCAGACCCGCGGACGTCCGGCGATCGTCGCCAGTACCCGGCGGACGGCAACGGCACCTGCGCAGAGCACGATCGCGTGACCGGCGAGGAGCAGGCTGGGCGGACTCATGTTGGACAGCTGCTGCCCCGGCACGGTCACGAGCGAGATCTCGTACGGACCCCGGTGCACGAGCCCGGTGTCGAGGATCAGGGCACCGATGGACACGGCCGCGGCGGTCCCCGGACGCAGGATCTGCTTGGCGTAGGCGACTCCGAGCACGGCGGGGATCGTCCACACGGTGAGGAAGTTCAGATAGCCCAGCCACGACGGGCCGGCGTGGAGCCGGATGGCGTCGATGAGTGCCGTACTCCCCCAGCATGTTCCGAGCGCCAAGAACACGTGGAGAGGCGTGCGGATCCGCTGTAGCAGCGGGACGACGGCCAGCACGAGGAGATACGCACCGAGGAACCACAGCAGTTGAACGCCGAGTCGCGCGACTACGTCGGCCGCGGCGTCCAGGCCGGCGGTCGTCAGCCCGGCCAGCACCACCAGCACCACTCCCAGATACCAGCCGAGCGGTCGGAGAAGACGCTGGGTGCGGGTGAACAGCCAGTGCCCCGCGGCGGGAGGGTCGTCGGATGCCCGCGACATCCAGCCATGCGTCGACGCCGCGGCGCCTGCGAAGAAGAACAGCGGCAGCACCTGGAGCAGCCACGTGGCCGGTTGCAGCATCGGCACGTCGCCGAGCGTGTTGCCGAGGCGGATCGAACCGCCGGAGGCGTCGACGGTGAGCATGATCGAGTGACCGACGACCACCACGAGCAACGAGCAGATGCGGATGAGGTCGACGACCCGGTCGCGGTCGCCGGTGAGCGCCGCCAGTTCGTGTGGCGTCGGCAGCCTTTCCGCCGGCTTTCCGGCGGTCGGTCGAGCGGAGGTCGTGAGCATTCATCGAGTCTCGCCAGGAGCGTCCCGCCGGGCCTGAGCAGAATTACTCGGTCGGGGGCGGCAATCCCCGCAGCACTCGCGTGTGGCACATGTCACGGGCCGCCGGAAAGCTGTCCGGTTGCCCACGCGCACGGGTAGAGACGGAGAGATGAAGCCCTCCAGCATCACCCAGTTGCGCGGCGACGGTATCCGGCTCGCCGCCGACATCTGGGAACCCTCCGGCCCGCCGACCGGCACCGCACTGCTGCTGCACGGAGGTGGACAGACCCGGCACTCGTGGCAGCGGACCGGTGCCCGCCTCGCCGAGCACGGCTGGCGCGCTCTGACCATCGACGCCCGCGGCCACGGCGACAGCGAATGGCCCGACGACGCCGACTACAGCAACGGTGCGCACGCCCGCGACCTGCGGCAGATCGTCGACGACCTGGGTGAACCGCCGGTACTGATCGGTGCCTCGATGGGCGGGCTGGCGTCCCTGCACGCTGCGGGTCACGACCCGTCCATCGCACGGGCGCTGGTCCTCGTCGACATCACGCCCACCGCCGAACCCGAGGGGATCGCCAAGATCACCGGCTTCATGCGCGACGGACTCACCGGCTTCGACAGTCTCCAGGACGCCCTCGACGCCGTCGTCGCCTACAACCCGCACCGGAGTCGCCCGCCCCGGATCGAGGGGCTCCGCAAGAACCTCCGCGAGCGCGACGGCCGCTGGTACTGGCATTGGGACCCGCGAATGCTCGCGCCGCGCGACCACATGGAGCGGACGGCCGCCGAACGCGAGGAACGTGCACGGGAGGCCGCTCGGGCGGTGCGGGTGCCGACCCTGCTCATCCGGGGCAAACAGTCCGACGTCGTCAGCGACGAGGGCGCACGGGAACTCCTCGAACTGATCCCCGGTGCCCGCTACATCGACGTCACCGGCGCCGGCCACATGGTCAGCGGTGATGACAACGACGTCCTGAGTAGCGGTCTGATCGAGTTCCTCGACGATCTCGTGAGCACCGAATCCCGCTGAAACGCAACGGTCCCGGCACGCGAAGCGCCGGGACCGTCGACGTGAGAACTACTTGCCGAAGCCGGCGCGCTTGAGCGCGTCGGCCATCGCACCGCTCGGCGCCGGCCGGCGGTCGTTGCGGTTGTTGCCGCCGCCGCGGTTGCCCTGGTTGCCGCGACCGCCCTGGCCGCCCTGGCCGCCACGCTGATCGTTGCGGCGTCCCTGGCCTCCGCCCCCACCGCGGTTGCCGCGCTCGTTGTCGCTGCGCGGCGCACGAGTGCCGCCCTTGCCGCCGGAGTTGCCGGTCCCCGGCTCGTCGTCGAGGCGAAGCGACAGTCCGATTCGCTTGCGTTCGACGTCGACGTCCATGACCTTCACCTTCACGATGTCGCCGGACTTCACGACCTCGTGCGGGTCGGACACGAAGCGGTGGGCCATCGCCGACACATGGACCAGGCCGTCCTGGTGGACGCCCACGTCGACGAAGGCGCCGAAGGCCGCCACGTTGGTGACCTGACCTTCCAGCACCATGCCGGGCGTGAGGTCGGAGACCTTCTCGATCCCGGCGGCGAAGGTCGCCGTCTTGAACTCGGGGCGCGGGTCGCGACCCGGCTTGTCGAGCTCGGCGATGATGTCGATGACGGTCGGACGACCGAAGGTCTCGTCGACGAAGTCGTCGGGACGCAGCTTGGTGAGGGTGGCGGTGTCACCGATCAGCGAGCGGACGTCGGCGCCGACCTTGTCGAGAATGCGGGTGACGACCGGGTAGGCCTCCGGGTGCACGCTGGACGCGTCGAGCGGGTTGTCGCCGTCGGTGATCCGGAGGAAGCCGGCACACTGCTCGAACGCCTTGGGCCCGAGGCGCGGCACATCGGTGATCTGCTTGCGGCTGCGGAAGGCCCCGTTCGAGTCACGGTGCGCGACAATGGATTCCGCAAGTCCGGCGGTGATTCCGGAGACGCGGGAAAGCAGCGGCACCGATGCGGTGTTCACGTCCACACCCACCGCGTTCACCGCATCCTCGACCACGGCGCCGAGCGACCGGGCGAGCAGCGTCTCGGAGACGTCGTGCTGGTACTGGCCGACGCCGATCGACTTGGGATCGATCTTCACCAGTTCCGCGAGCGGGTCCTGCAGGCGGCGGGCGATCGACACGGCGCCACGGATCGACACGTCGAGGTCGGGCAGTTCCTTCGAGGCGTACGCCGACGCCGAGTACACCGATGCCCCGGCCTCCGAGACCACGACGCTCGTCGGCGGCTTCTTACCGGAGTCCTTGATCGCGGCGATCAGTTCGCCGGCCAGGGCGTCGGTCTCCCGCGACGCGGTGCCGTTGCCGATCGCGATCAGATCGACGCCGTGCTTCTGGACGAGCGCACCCAGCACCGCCAGCGCACCGGCCTTGTCGCGACGCGGCTCGTGCGGATAGATGGTGGCCGTGTCGACGACCTTGCCGGTCTCGTTGACCACGGCCACCTTCACGCCGGTCCGCAGGCCGGGGTCGAGGCCCATCGTGGTGCGGGCGCCGGCCGGGGCGGCCAGGAGCAGGTCCTTGAGGTTGGTGGCGAAGACGGCCACCGCGTCGGCCTCGGCGGCCTGGCGCAGACGCATCCGGACGTCGAGCGAGAGTCCGACGAACAGCTTGGTGCGCCACGCCCAGCGGACGGCGTCGGCGAGCCAGCGGTCGGCGGGACGGCCCTGATCGGAGATCCCGAACCGGGCAGCGATGCGCTGCTCGTAGGGACCGGGTCCGGCCGGACGATCGGCCGCCTCGGGATCGGCGTCGAGGGTGACCGAGAGGATCTCCTCGCGTTCTCCGCGAAGCACCGCGAGCACCCGGTGCGACGGGATCGAGGTGAAGGGTTCGGAGAAGTCGAAGTAGTCGGCGAACTTGGCGCCGGCCGCCTCCTTGCCCTCGCGGACGGCAGTCCGCAGCACGCCGGTCTGCCACATCAGTTCACGCAGTTCACCGACCAGGTCGGCATCCTCGGCGAACCGCTCGACGGCGATCGCGCGGGCGCCGTCGAGCTGTTCGGCGGTGAAGGTCGACGGATCGGTGGTCGGATCCGACAGCAGCGCGTCGGCCACCGGCTCGTGCCCGGCCTCGCGGGCGATCTGGGCCTTGGTGCGGCGCTTGGGCTTGTACGGCAGGTAGATGTCCTCGAGGCGGGCCTTGGTGTCGGCCGCGAGGATTCGTGCGTCGAGTTCGGCGTCGAGCTTGCCCTGTGCGGCGATCGACTCGCGGACCGACTGACGCCGGGCCTCGAGGTCGCGCAGGTATCCGAGACGCTCGTCGAGGGTGCGCAGTTGGGTGTCGTCGAGACCGCCGGTGACCTCTTTGCGGTACCGGGCGACGAACGGGACGGTCGACCCGCCGTCGAGTAGTTCGATCGCGGCCCGGACCTGTCCGACGCCGACGCCGAGTTCGGTGGCGATCGCCGACGCGACGCGGGCGTTCACGACCGCGGGGTCGGGGGTGGGCACCGTCTGCGGGGTCGCGGCATCCGACGGGGCGGGGACTGCGGGAGCGGACTCGGGCTGGGGCACGGACGCGGGTGACACGGTTTCTGACACGATCGCCGACCCTACCGGCCGCCTCGGACAGCTGTCAGCCGCGACCCACCGCATTGTGGACACGCGCACTCTCGTACAGACAGATCGCTGCCGCGGCGGCGACGTTGAGACTCTCCGCGCGACCGCGGATGGGGATGGACACCCGGTGGTCGGCGGCCGCCTGGATGTCGGCGGACAGGCCGTGGGCCTCGTTACCGAAGAGCCAGCCGACCCGGCCGGACAGCACCTCGGCGGCGTGATCGAGGTTCACCTCGCCGTCGGCGGCCGTCGCGAGCAGCGAGATGCCGGCGCCGGCGATGGCGTCGAGACCCTCGGTCAGGGCGCGCTGACGCACCACCGGCACGGTGAACACGCTCCCGGCGCTCGCGCGGACGCACTTGCCGTTGTGGGGATCGACGGCGTCACCGAGCAGCACGACCGCATCGGCGCCCATCGCGTCGGCGCATCGGATGAGGGTTCCGGCGTTGCCGGGTTCCCGCGGTTCGACGGCGATCGCGAGGAGCCGCGGCTCGTCGGCGAGGACGGCCTCGAGCGGCACGTCGAGGAGCGGGCAGACAGCGAAGATCCCGGGCGGGGTCGAGGTCTCCGCGAGCTTCGACGCCGCACGGGCGGAGATCACGAGAACCGGGACGCCGGCCGCCTCGGCGGCGGCGGTGATCCCCTGATGCCGGAGCTGGTCCTCGTCGGCGACCAGCACCACCTCGGCGCGGTCGACCGCGAGAGCCGAGGACACCGAGTTGGCCCCCTCGGCGAGGAAACGCCCCTGCTCACGCCGCTCGGCAGCGCGATGGAGCTTCGCATACGACACGACCCGCGAGGATCGCTCGGACAGGATCTCCGTCATCGGATCATCCCTCGGGCGACTCGCGGGTCGTGTGTGGTGTGGCGCAATCAGGCAGCCGGGGCGTTGACGTCGGCCGGCAGGGCCTTGCGGGCGACCTCGACCAGGCCGGTGAAGGCCTCGGGATCGGTCACCGCGATGTCGGCGAGCACCTTGCGGTCGACCTCGACACCAGCGGCCTTGAGGCCCTGGATGAAGCGGTTGTAGGTGATGTCGTTGGCGCGGGCCGCAGCGTTGATACGCGCGATCCACAGCTTCCGGAACTCACCCTTGCGGGCGCGACGGTCCCGGTAGGCGTAGGTCATCGAGTGGAGCTGCTGCTCCTTGGCCTTGCGGTAGAGGCGCGACCGC
The DNA here is from genome assembly GCF_009720185.1 of Gordonia sp. 135. Classification (NCBI taxonomy): domain Bacteria; kingdom Bacillati; phylum Actinomycetota; class Actinomycetes; order Mycobacteriales; family Gordoniaceae; genus Gordonia; species Gordonia sp. 135. The sequence continues at coordinate 2,212,833 of NZ_CP046257.1, read as the reverse complement.
TGGCCGCGGTAGCCCTTCGAGGCCTCGAGGGTGGACCGACGCTTCTTCTGGGCGTTCACTGCCCTTTTCACGCGTGCCATGTGTTAAATCCTTTTGCTTGTCAGAGGTCAGGGTTCGCGCGCGTCAGATGTTCAGCAGGCGCTTGATGCGAGGGGCGTCGTTCTCGCTGACGACGGTGGTGCCGTCGAGACGACGGGTGCGCTTGGAGGGCTTGTGCTCCAGCAGGTGGCGGCGGTTGGCCTTCTGACGGACGATCTTGCCGCTGCCGGTCACCTTGAATCGCTTCGCGGTGCCCTTGTGGGTCTTGCTCTTAGGCATGTCTTTCCTTCTGTCGGGCGAACTCCGGCAGCCGAACCTGATCAGGTCCGGCTGGCATCCGGGTTCACGTCTCGTGATCTCGGCCGGGACGGGGCCTTCGCCTGCGTCCGGCCGAACGGCTCAGCTCTCGTCCGGCGCGTTCTTCGGGCCGCCGGAACGTTCGCGGCTCTCTTGCGCCTTCTGGCGGGTCTTCGCGCCCTTGTGCGGGGCGAGGACCATCGTCATATTGCGACCGTCCTGCTTGGCCGAGGTCTCGACGAAGCCGTAGTCGGCGACATCGTTGCCCAGGCGCTGCAACAGGCGGTAGCCGAGCTCAGGACGGGACTGCTCGCGGCCGCGGAACATGATGGTCACCTTCACCTTTGACCCCGCCTCGAGGAACCGGACGACGTGACCCTTCTTGGTCTCGTAGTCGTGGTCGTCGATCTTGGGTCGGAGCTTCTGCTCCTTGATGACGGTCATCTGCTGATTGCGACGCGATTCGCGCTGCTTCTGGGCCGCTTCGTACTTGAACTTGCCGTAGTCCATGATCTTGCATACCGGCGGACGGGCGTCGGGAGCCACCTCGACGAGGTCGAGGTCGGCTTCATAAGCCAAGCGAAGCGCATCTTCAACACGCACGATGCCCACCTGCTCCGAGTTGGGTCCGACGAGTCGGACCTCAGGGACGCGGATGCGCTCGTTGATGCGGGTCTCAGTGCTGATGGGGCCTCCTAGTTCAATCCTGCAGTGGTAACCGTCGCGTCGTGGCGAGGGTCGTGTGCAGGAGAACAGCGCAAACCTCAGCAAACGAGCCCCGGGACAGTTGTCCGCGGGGCTCCGATACCGACCGATTCTCCTACTGCGCCCAAGGGCACAGCGCGGCCGATGTCGCCGGTCGCATCGACGAGGATGCGATCTGCGACGATCGGCGTGAACCGGACCGTACAACTGCGGTGATCTCGCGGGGCGAGCACTGCGTCGAACGGTGGGAGCGGAACTCCACTTACGACCCCGGCGCATACCAGGGCGGTCGTGCTATGGGAGTCTAACAGCCATGGCCGAGAACCCCAATTCGTCACCAGCACCGACACCCCAGGAGGGTGCGACGGGTAGTGGCGCCGACATCGATGATGCGGCACGCACTGACCGCGACAACGTCCGTGACCTGGGAGATATTCCGGCCATCGAGGTCATCACCCGTTCCGTCGTGATGCTCATGAGTGCCGCCGCCGAGAAGCTCGGCCTGGCCGAGGGCACCTCCGAAGACCGGATCGACCTGCCCGAGGCCCGGACCCTCATCACCGCGCTGGCCGGTCTTGTCGACGCGTCGAAGGCTGACCTGGGCATCCACGCCGCACCCATCCGCGACGGCCTCAAGGGCCTGCAGCTCGCCTTCCGCGAGGCCAGCGCCTACCCCGACGAGCCCGGCGAGGGTCCCGGCGAGAAGTACACCGGTCCGGTCCGCGCCCCGAAGAAGTAGGACCGCGGCCCCGCGCCGCTCTACCCTGGTCACATGACGAATCCCGGAGAATCCGACCCGACGAGCACAGCGTCGGAAAGCGCCTCGTCGGACGACACCATCGACGCCGAGATCGTGTACACCGGGCCGGTGCCGGGAACCCTGCCCGATCCCGACTACACCGACAGCGGTGTCCCGACCTTCGACTTCGTCCGCGACAAGATCGAGAACCGCATCACCACCGCGATCGGCTCCCAGGAGCTCGCCGAGGCGAGTGCCGAGGGGCAGAGCGTCGACGAGATGATGCGCAAGCGCGACGAGGCCGCGAAGAAGCGCCTCGAGGAGATCCGGAAATCGATGGGCAAGTAGGAGTACACCCACTCCCCGACATCGCACATCGCCACCTCCGCCCAGATGCGCTACCTGTAAGTAGCTCCGCTGCAACGGAAGTGGCGATTCTCGTCAGGACGTGGCAGCGCCGGCCTCGTTGCTCAACAGCTCCCGGCACAGCAGGTCGACAACCCATTGCTCGATCCGCTCCGAGTTCCACCCCCTGTTCGCGAGGTGTGTCCAGGTCTCGTGACCGAACGCGAGCGAACACACGTCGCACGCCGTGTCGACGTCGATGCCCCCGCGGAGGGTTCCGGCCGGCCAACCCGTGAAGATCCGACGGCGCCCGTCATCGCCGCGACCCTCGCCGTCGCGGTAAGCGGTGGCGAGCACGTCGTTGGTGAGACTGCCCTCGTAGAGCAGCGCGACGATGTCGCCCGGACCGTCGAACATGCGTCGCCGATGACGGACCATGGCCCCGATCTGCTGCCGCGGCGACACACCGGGCGCCTGCAACTCCGCCACCAGCTGCGGCACGTCGGCCTCCTCGTCGACGAGATCGACGAGCGCGGTCGCGAGACCGGCCTTGTTGCCGAAGACCGCATAGACGGTCGGCTCGGCGACCCCCGCGGCTTTCGCGACCTCCTTGAGAGTGGTCTTGCTCCAACCCTTTTCGGCGAACAGTCGACGAGCCTCGGCCGCGAGTCGCGCACGGGTCTCACGCGCCTGGGCCTCACGACGCGGCGACGAGTATGTGCGTTTCCCTTGTCCCATCGGTGCGACCTCCCCTATATTCAGTGAGTCAGACTCAATCAACCGTGTACGACTCACCCAATCTAGGACCACTGATGAAGAATTCCAAACTCTCCGGATATGGGCTCGCACTCGGCGGATTGCTCGTCTGCGTCGGCGGGGCCTCACATCCGCACGGCCCGATGGACTCTCCCGAGAGTCATGTCATCGGAATGCTGGAAGACCCGACCTGGGTGCCGACCCACACGATCGCCCTGGTCGGAACCGCGATCATCGCGGCGTCGCTGATTGCCCTGGCACGTTCGGGCGTCCGACCGGCGAAGGTCACCCCGTATCTCGTGGTGGCGGCGGTCGGGGCGGCGCTCGCGACCATCGAGTACGTCCCGCACATCGCCGCGAAGCTCGAACTGGACGCCCTGAGAGCCGGCGAGGCGGCGCCCATCACGCGCACCCACGAGGTCCTGGCGGTGTACTCGGGGCCCGTCTTCGGATTCGGATCGGCACTGCTGGCACTCGTGGTCGCGATCACCGCCACCCGACGTCGGTCGCTGTGGGCGCTCGTCGCTATCCCGGGCATCGTCGGCGGGATCGCGGGCGGCCTCGCGGTACCCCTGCTCCTCGTGACCCGGGATGTCCAGATGACGCTCCTGTTCCCCGGCGTCGCGGGCGTCGCGGTCTTCTACATCCTGCTGGGCATCGGCGTGGCGAGGGGCGCGGTGCTCAGCACACCCGAACCCGACGACGCGCGGACCGAGGATCTCCCCGCCCCCAGCCGGCCCGCCCGTACCCGCGCCTGCCTGACCCGAACGCAGAATCGCCACCTCCGAGCAGCCTCGCCAACTGTAAATGGCGCTGCCGCACCGGAAGTGGCGACTCTACGTGAATTCGATCAGCCCGCCGAGGCGACCGTCTCGTCGACCTCGAGGATCTCGGACAGGAACTTGCCGGTGTGGCTTCCGGGCGCGACCGCGATGTCCTCGGGTGTGCCCTCGGCGACGACCGTGCCGCCGCCGCTGCCGCCCTCGGGTCCCATGTCGATGACCCAGTCGGCCGTCTTGATGACGTCGAGGTTGTGCTCGATGGTGATGACCGTGTTGCCCTTGTCGACGAGACCGTTGATCACCGCGAGGAGCTTCTTGATGTCCTCGAAGTGCAGGCCGGTGGTCGGTTCGTCGAGGATGTAGACGGTGCGGCCCATCGAGCGCTTCTGCAGCTCGGCAGCCAGCTTCACGCGCTGCGCCTCACCTCCCGACAGCGTCGGTGCCGGCTGTCCGAGGCGGACATATCCGAGGCCGACATCGTCGAGGGTCTTGAGGTAGCGGTGGATCGAGGTGACCGGCTCGAAGAAGTCCGCGGCCTCCTCGATGGGCATGTCGAGGACCTCGGCGATCGTCTTGCCCTTGTAGTGGACCTCGAGGGTCTCGCGGTTGTAGCGGGCACCGTGGCACACCTCGCACGGTACGTAGACGTCCGGCAGGAAGTTCATCTCGATCTTGATCGTGCCCTCGCCGGCGCAGGCCTCACAGCGGCCACCCTTGACGTTGAACGAGAACCGGCCCGGCTGGTAGCCGCGAACCTTGGCCTCGGTCGTGGCCGCAAAGAGGGTGCGGATCTTGTCGAAGACGCCGGTGTAGGTCGCCGGGTTGGAGCGCGGGGTGCGTCCGATCGGCGACTGGTCGACCTGCACGAGCTTGTCGAGGTTGTCGAGTCCCTTGATCCGCGTGTGGCGGCCGGGCACCTGACGCGCGCCGTTGAGCTTGTTGGCGAGCACGGTCGCGAGGATGTCGTTGACCAGCGTCGACTTGCCGGAACCTGACACACCGGTCACTGCCGTCATCACGCCGAGCGGGAACGACACCTCGATCCCGCGCAGGTTGTGCTCACGCGCACCGACGACGGTCAGCTGACGCTTGCGGTCGATCGGCCGGCGGATCTCCGGGATCGGCAGCGAGTCCCGGCCGGACAGGTACGCACCGGTCAGCGACTTCCGGTTCTTCAGCAGATCCTTGTAGCTGCCGCTGTGCACGACGTGACCGCCGTGTTCACCGGCCCGTGGACCGATGTCGACGATCCAGTCGGCGGACCGGATGGTGTCCTCGTCGTGCTCGACGACGATCAGCGTGTTGCCCAGGTCGCGGAGTCGGGTGAGGGTCTCGATCAGTCGACGGTTGTCGCGCTGGTGCAGACCGATCGACGGCTCGTCGAGGACGTAGAGGACGCCTGCGAGTCCGGAACCGATCTGCGTCGCGAGGCGGATGCGCTGGGCCTCACCACCCGACAGCGACCCGGCCGCACGCGACAGCGACAGGTACTCCAGGCCGACGTCGAGCAGGAATCGGATACGTGCCTGGACCTCTTTGAGCACCCGGCCGGCGATCGCGGCCTGACGCTCGTCGAGGTGGAGGTTGTCGAGGAAGTCCGCGCAGTCGGCCACCGAGAGCGCACAGACCTCGGCGATCGACTTCGGGCCGTACTCGGGATGGTCGAGGGTGACCGCGAGGATCTCCGGACGCAGGCGCGCGCCCTGGCAGGCGGGGCACGGGACGTCACGCATATACCCCTCGTAGCGTTCCTTCATCTGCTCGGACTCGGTCTGGTCCATCCGCCGGGCGAGGAACGACATGACGCCCTCGAACTCGGTGTAGTACGAGCGGGTGCGTCCGTAGCGGTTGCGGAACTTCACATGCACCTGGTGGTCGCTGCCGTTGAGCAACGCGCGACGCGCCTTGACCGGCAGCTTCTTCCACGGGGTGTCGACGTCGAAGCCCATCTGGTCGGCCAGGCCGGACATCAGGCGCAGGAAGTAGTCGGCGTTGTGTCCGGTCGACCACGGCGCGATCGCACCCTCGGAGAGGGTCATCTCGGGGTCGGGCACGACGAGTTCCTCGTCGACCTCCTTGCGCACACCGAGGCCGTCGCATTCGGGGCAGGCACCGTACGGCGAGTTGAACGAGAACGAACGCGGCTCGAGGTCGTCGATGGCGATCGGGTGGGCGTTGGGGCACGCCATCTTCTCGGAGAACCGGCGCTCGCGGTTCGGGTCGTCCTCCTCGAGGTCGACGAAGTCGAGCACGATGATGCCGTCGGCGAGACGCAGACCGGTCTCGACCGAATCGGTGAGGCGCTGCTTGGCACTGGCCTTCACGACGAGGCGGTCGACGACGACCTCGATGTCGTGCTTCTCCTGCTTCTTCAGCTTCGGCGGATCGGTCAGCTGGTGGACGACGCCGTCGATCCGGGCACGGGAGAAGCCCTGCGTCTGGAGTTCGGCGAACAGGTCGACGAACTCGCCCTTGCGGGTGCGGACCACCGGGGCGAGGACCTGGAACCGGGTGCCCTCCTCCATGGCGAGGACCTGGTCGACGATCTGCTGCGGCGTCTGCTTGGCGATCGCCTCGCCACAGATCGGACAGTGCGCCTTACCCGCGCGGGCGTAGAGCAGACGGAGGTAGTCGTAGACCTCGGTGATGGTGCCGACCGTCGACCGCGGGTTGCGGTTGGTCGACTTCTGGTCGATGGACACTGCCGGCGAAAGACCTTCGATGAAGTCGACGTCGGGCTTGTCCATCTGACCGAGGAACTGCCGGGCGTACGCCGAGAGCGACTCGACGTAGCGACGCTGGCCCTCGGCGAAGATCGTGTCGAAGGCGAGGGACGACTTGCCCGATCCCGACAACCCGGTGAACACGATGAGGCTGTCCCGAGGGAGGTCGACATCGATGCCCCGCAGGTTGTGTTCGCGGGCACCTCGGACGATCAGACGATCAACCACTGCAGTCCTAACATTCTTCTCGAGTCAGAGTCTTCTCAAACTCACCGGGGCGCACGGGTGGCGCATGGGCACCGTAACGACAGGCACCGACAATTGTGTTCCGTGAGCGTCGGCCCGGATGGGATTCGAGGCCCGAGCGCCGGACGATCGGTCTCGCCATCCGCACATACACCATCGGACCGATGTTCCACGATACCCGCGCCCCGTCCACGCCCGACCGTCGCGAGCGTCACACACCGGCCGAGCGGTGTCATAGCCTTGTCGCATGACCTCATCGACACCGATCAGCGACTCCTACACCGGCGATCTCTCCGAGTCGAAGACCCCGCAGCGACGCACCCTCGACTCGGCCACCATCGTCAAGCTGTCCGTCGGATCGATGGACAACAATGTGTACGTGGTGACCTCGAAGGCCACCGGCGACCAGCTGATCATCGACGCCGCCAACGACGCGGACACGATCATCGCCACTCTCGACGCCATCGGCGGGAAGCCCGCACTGATCTTCACGACGCACCAGCACTTCGACCATGTGCAGGCACTGGCCGCGGTGAGCGAACACACCGGCGTCCCCACCGCGGCCGGCCGATTCGACGCCCCCGAGTTGCCGGTCACCCCCGACCGTCTCGTCGACGACGGTGACGTGATCGAGGTGGGCGACCTCCGGTTCGAGGCGATCCACCTCGTCGGCCACACCCCGGGTTCCATCGCCCTCGCCCTGACCGACGGCGACACCGTTCACCTGTTCACCGGCGACTGCCTGTTCCCCGGTGGCATCGGCAAGACCTGGAAGTCCGAGGACTTCGAGACCCTCATCGAAGACGTCTCCACCAAGGTGTTCGACCGCTTCGGCGACTCGACGGTCGTCTATCCCGGACACGGCAAGGACACCACCTTGGGCGCCGAGCGTCCGTCGCTGCAGGAGTGGCGCGAACGCGGCTGGTGACGTCCCGCAACCCCACCTCTTTTCCGTAGACGCACCACCTGACGACAGGGCGGGTTTACGGAAGAGTGGCGGGTTTGCTTCAGGTTTGGGCGTGGGCCTCTGCGGATACCTGACATCCGAAACGCTCTACCGATCGTGACCTCGGCAGTCCCGAAGTTCCCGAACGGATCACGAAGAGTCGATTCACCTGCATGTATCCGGAGGGCGGGTAGCGTTGATCAGGCCACAAATGCGCTGTATCCCGACGGATCTCGAACCGCACTCGATCGAAGAAGGTTGTGACCGATGATTCTCCGCCGTATCGCCCGCCCGCTCCTTGCGTCTGCGTTCGTCGCCAGTGGCGTCGACGCCATTCGGAGCCCGAAACCGATCGCGCAGTCCGCGGCGCCGCTCGTCGACAAGGCGCGCACCGCACTGCCGCCGGAGGTCGCAGACAAGGTCCCGGAGAACACCGAGACCTTGGTGCAGATCAACGCCGCGGCACAGATCGGTGGCGGCATCCTGCTGGCGACCGGCAAATTCCCGCGCCTCGCCTCGGTCGTGCTGGCCGGAACCCTGATCCCGACGACGGCCGCCGGCACGGACTTCTGGAACGAGGCCGACCCGGTCCGCAAGGAAGCCCAGCGCGACGCGTTCATCAGGAACATCGGTCTCCTCGGCGGCGTTCTGCTGGCCGCGGTGGACACCGAGGGCAAGCCGTCGCTCGCGTGGCGTGGCAAGCAGAAGGCCAGTGCCGTCGCCGCGGCACTCCCGATCGGCGCCGCCGCCGGCCACTCCACCTGGGACACCCTCGTCGAGCGCGGCCATGAGGGCGCCGAGATCGTCGGCGAGCGGTCAGCTGAAGCCGGTGACCTTCTGAGCAAGGGTGCACACGTCCTGTCGGAGCGTTCCGCGGAGTGGACGGCCGAGGCCGCCGCCAAGTTCCGCGAGCACGCTCCTGAACTGGCCGAGTCCGCGCAGAAGCGGTCGCTCGAGATCGCGGAGCGGGCCGCCGACACCGCGGCCGAGGTCGCCGACCGTCTGCGCGATCGTGCACCTGTGCTCGCCGACGCTGCCCTGGTCCGCTCGTCGACCCTGGCCGACGCCGCACTCGATCGATCGTCGGAACTGGCCGAGACCGCCCGCAAGCGGGGACCGAAGCTGGCCAAGCAGGCGCAGAAGCGCGCGAAGAAGGCCAAGAAGCAGGCGGCGAAGAACGCTCCGAAGTTCGCCGACGTGGCCCGCGACCGTTCGGCCGAGTTCGCCGACATTGCACGGGACCGCTCGGCCGAATTCGCCGAACTCGCGCGCGCCCGGTCGGCCGAGCTCGCCGAGTCCGCCCGCCATCTCGCGGCCGCTGCCGAGGAGACCGCGGCGTACACCGCAGACGAGGGCCGCAAGCGCTGGCGCAAGGCGCGCGGCTGACCGTCCTGCCCGGTAGCCGGATGCGAGTACGACGCTGAGCACCACCGACCACCACACGGACGCGGCACACCCACCAGAGAACTATCCCTGGGTGTCCGCGTCCGTTGTGGTCGAGCGGGACCCGCCGACTGCTCCCCCAGCCGGTACGCGTCTGGTGGTCGCGGTCGGCTCGAACGCGGCGCCGAGCGTGTTGCGCCGCAAGCTCGGTCACCTCGACCCCGCCGGCGTCCTGCATCTGACGCCGGTGCGGGTCGCCAACATCACAGTCGGCCATTCCGCACACGTCGCGGCACGTGGATACGTGCCCGCGGCACCCGTTCACACAGGTCACGGCTCGTTGGAGGCGGTGGCCGCCTGGCTCTCACCCCGGCAGACCGAGGCGCTGGATCTCACCGAACCCAACTACGATCGACGGACAGTGAACACGCACGACCATCCCCTCATTCTCGGTGAACCTCGGCTGCCCGCCGACGGTCCCGCCTCTCCGGACGAGTTCGACATCTACGTGTCGCGTCACGGAGTCCTGGCCGACCCCTCGGCCGGGACGCCATTGCCGTTCGGCAGCCAGGCGGGTGTCTTCGGGTGGCTGGCGCGACATCTCGGCGACCCCGATCTACACGGCTCGGCGGCCGAGGTCTGCGCTCGCCTGGCGATCGCGGATCACGCGACCCGGGTCACTGGACTGATCAGAGCTGCCGGACTGTCACGGTCGGCGTGGCCCGTCAATGCGCGAGGAGTTGTGGCGTGACCGCACTGTCCCCCGACACCGACCCTCGGATCAGCGAGGAACAGGAACATCTCGACCGCGTCTACGGCCGTCTCGACCGGATGCGCCGGACCACGCAGCGTCGCCTGTCCTCGACCCTCAGCGAGCGCGGCGAAACCCCGCAGGCGCTCTCGGAGCGCGAGTCCTACGAGCGGATGTACAACGAGGACCTCGCGAAATTCGATGCCGCCGAACACAATCTGTACTTCGGGCGCCTCGACCTCGACGACGGCGAGATCCGGCGGATCGGCCGTATCGGTGTGCTCGACGACGGCCTGGGCGACGACGGTACTCACGACCACACCGCGACCGACGCGACGCTGCTGCTCGACTGGCGCGCACCACTCGCACGTCCCTTCTACCTGGCCACGCCGGCTGCCCCCGAGGATGTCGCCCGCCGTCGCCACATCCGCACCCGCAGCCGCAAGGTCCGCGGGGTCAGCGACGAATCGCTGACCGCAGGCGACGCCCTGCTCGACGACTTCGGTCACGGCGACGTCGTCAACGAATCCGCTCTCGTCGCCGCCCTCAACGCGGCGCGTACCGGCGAGATGACCGACATCGTCGAGACCATCCAGCGGGAGCAGGACCTCATCATCCGGTCGACGCACCGAGGCGTGACGGTCATCCAGGGCGGGCCGGGAACCGGCAAGACGGCCGTGGCGCTGCACCGCGCCGCGTACCTGCTCTACACGCATCGTGAGATCCTCTCGCGCAGCGGCATTCTCATCATCGGACCGAACGACGACTTCCTCAGCTACATCGGTCAGGTCTTGCCGTCCCTCGGCGAGTCCGGTGTCCTGCTCTCGACGATCGGCGACCTGTTCCCCGGTGTCCGGGCCCGTAGCGAGGACGCGCGGGTCACCACCGGCGTCAAGGGCGGCCTCCGGATGGTCGACGTCCTCAAACGTGCGGTGCGGGCCAAGCAGTCGTTGCCGTCCCGGCCGGAGCCGGTGGATTTCGACAGCTACCGGGTCGAGATCGACTCCGAACTGGTCAAGGCAGCACGGGCCAAGGCCCGTTCGACACGTCGCGCGCACAACCAGTCCCAGAACGCCTTCCTCAAGGCCGGTCTCGCCGAGCTCGCCCGACGTCATGCCTCGACCATCGGTTCCAGCCTGCTCGACGGTTCGCAGCTCCTGAGCCCCGCCGACATCGCCGACATCCGCGACGAGATGAGCCACGATCCCGACATCCGTGCGGCGCTGCTGAAGTTCTGGCCCACGCTGACGCCGCAGGACATGCTGCGCGAGTTGCTCACCGACGAACGGGCGATCCGTAAGACCACACCCGGTTGGTCCGACGCCGACCGTGCGGCGCTGCTGCGGGAACCGCGCACCTACTCGACCACCGGGGACGACTTCTCCCCCGCCGACGTGCCGCTCCTCGACGAGCTGGCCGAACTCATCGGCTACGGCACCGACGACGCCGAACGTGCCGAACGCGCACGCTGGCGTCGCCAGCTCGCCGAGGCGCAGGATGCGCTCGACATCTTGACGGGTTCGGCCCCACAGGATCTCGAGGACGAGCTCGATCCCGAGATCCTGATGGCCTACGACCTGATCGACGCCGAACAGCTGGCGTCGCGTCAGACCGAGACCCGCCGCGCCACCACCGCCGAACGCGCCTACGGCGACCGCACCTGGACCTTCGGGCACGTGATCGTCGACGAGGCCCAGGAACTCTCGCCGATGGCGTGGCGAATGGTGATGCGCCGCATCCCGAACCGGTGGATGACCATCATCGGCGACACCGCGCAGACCTCAGACGAGGCGGGCACCCGGTCGTGGGGTGAGGTGCTCGAGACGTACGTCGCCAAGCGCTGGCAGTTCAAGGAACTGTCGGTGAACTACCGCACGCCCAGCGAGATCATGACGTACGCCGCTCGTGTTCTCGACGAGATCGGCAACGGGGAGACCGCGCCGACGTCGTTGCGCAGCAACGGTATCGAACCGGTGGCGATCGCGGTGGGCGACACCGGTGACGCGGAGGGCATCTCGGCCGGCGTCCTCCGCGCCGTCGACCTCGCCGAACCCCAGGGACTCACGGCCGTCGTGGTCCCGGACACGCTGGTCGATGCGGTGAACGCCGCTCTGGACCCGGACGCATTCGACGCGAAGGGCGTCGATGCCCCGAAGGTCTACACGGTCCGCACCTGCAAGGGTCTGGAGTTCGACACCACGATCGTGGTCGAACCGGCCGCGATCATCGCCCAGTCACCGCGCGGTCTCAGCGACCTGTACGTCGCGTTGACCCGTGCCACCCAGCGACTCGTCATCGTGCACGACGAGGCGCTGCCTGCGGTGCTCGCGGACCTTCCGGCCGTCACCGACGCCGCGACTCCAAGTCGCTGAGCGCCGCGTCGATCCGCGGCCCGAACTCCGACAGCGCATCGCTGCCGACGATGCCGAGATGGTCGGTGTCGATGTCGATCCGGGTGATGCCACCGCCCAGGTAGGGCGCCCAGCGGCGCGGGCCCGCATCCGCCGATTCCTCGGTGACGCTGTCGGCGGCGACGATGAGCATGGTGTCGCCGTCGTACGGCCGCGGCCGGTGCGAGATGGTGCGTTCGGCAGAACTCGTCATACGCTTCAGCATCCGATCGAACGACTCCGCATCGAGCAACCCGAGTCCGGTGACCTTGTCCCGGACCGCGGCGGCGATCGCTTCCGGCGCAACCGATCCCGGATCGTCGGGGTCGACGAGCTCATCGACGTCGACGACCTCACGCCAGCCGCCCAGCAACTCCGAGGCCAACTCCCGGGCGTCGATGTCCATCGACATCTCCCCCTCGTCCGTCCAACTCGTCGCCGGCTCGACGTCGTCGGCCGGATAACTGTCGAGCAGACCCAGGAATCCGACGTCCTCGCCGCGCAACCGCAGTTCGACGGCCATCTCCTGTGCGATCAGGCCACCGATCGACCACCCCAGCAGGTGGTACGGCCCCGCGGGCGCGATGCGTCGGATCTCGTCGACGTAGCGCACGGCGAGATCGTGCACCGTGGCGTCGGGGAGATCGCCGGCCACCACGTACGGGTCCTGGATTCCGTACACCGGCCGGTCGTCGAGATGGGGTGCGAGACCAGCGAACAACCACGCCAACCCGTCGGCGGGATGCACACAGAACACCGGGTTCCGTGAGCCCTCCCGGCGCAGCGGTACGACGACGCCGCCGTTCGTCGGATCGGACGTATCCGCTCCGGCGGCTTCCGATTGGAGGTGTGCAGCCAGCCGCGCACCGAGGTCGCGAGGCGTCGGTCCGGCGAACACCCAGGCGACCTCGACCGAAATACACGTGCGGCGGCGTAGTTCGGCGACGAGACGGACCGCGGACAGCGACGTCCCGCCGACGTCGAAGAATCCCTGCACTGCGCTCGTGACCGCGACGCCGGTGACCTCGGTCATGCACTCGGCGACGAGCACCTCCCACTTCCCGGCCGGCGCCACCGGCTGATCCGCGACGTGTGCGTCGTGAGCGGTTTCGCCGATCATCGTCGACATCCGCGCATGGTCGGGTCGTCCGTCGTCCCCGACCGGGACCTCGTCGACGATGGTCAGGACCGACGGAACACAATGCGGTGCAATCACTTCGACGGCGGCTCGGCGAAGGTCGTCAGTGGTGATCCCCTCGGAGTCGACGCTCACCCACCCGTGGATCTCGACATCGTCGCCGTTCTGGACAGCGACGACGCCACTCACTCGCACACCATCGAGTTCGGCGAGTGTCGTCTCGACCAGGTCGAGATCGACGCGCAACCCGCCGACCCGGACCTGACGATCGAGGCGGCCGAGGACCTCGATCCGCGGCTCCTCATCACCATCCAGCCACCGTGCGAGCACGCCGGTCGAGGGATCGTCGGTGCGCAGTTCACCGGGGATTCGAGGCGGCAACGCCCGCCCGGCGGTGTCGACGACGACCGCGCCCGGTGCGTTCACAGCACCGAGTCGGCGGCGATCGTTCTCGGTCACCAGCTCGATCTCACCCAGCACGGTGGTGGTCGGTTCGTCCGCGGTGATCGCATCGATGATCCGGTGGAAGACATCGCGGAACACGGAAACCGTCTGCGGTTCGAAGAGTGCCGCCGCATAGTCGATCTCACCGGTGATGACGATCCCGTCGGGGGTGGTCGTCTCCACGAGCCCGAGGGTGAGGTCGACCTTGGCCGGCGGAGGCCCGTGGTCCACCGGCTGTACCCGCAGTCCGTTCGCGATCTCCGACGGTGCCGACGGCTGGTCGACCTGCCCTGCAGAGGCGTCGGCCAGGTAGTTGATCATGACCTGCACGAGCGGGGCGTGCGCGGTGGACCGGACGGGCGCGAGGCGTTCGACGAGCGTCTCGAACGGGATGTCCGCGTGGGCGAATGCGGATGCGTCGGTCTCGCGTACCAGTTCGAGCAGATCGGCGACGGTGTCGTCGGCACCGATCTTCGTGCGCAGGACGACGGTGTTGATGAACATGCCGATCATGCGCGCTGTCGCGGCCTGCCCACGGCCCGACACGGCAGCACCGACACTCACGTCGTCGACGTCGGCGAGTCTGGCCAGCGCGGCGGCGAATGCGGCGTGGCACACCATGAACGGCGTCAGCCCGGACGCCCGTGCGGTGCGGACGACCGCGGCACTGCGTTCGGGTCCGAGTTCGATCGGCAGTCGTCCGCCCCGGTGGTCGATCACGGGTGGTCGCGGCCGGTCCGTCGGAAGGTCGAGTGCCGCGGGGATGCCGTCGAGCACCGTCGACCAGTAGTCGTACTGGGCAGCCATCAGCGAGGTCGGGTCGTCGAGGTCGCCGAGTGCCTCGCGCTGCCAGAGCGTGTGGTCGGCGTAACCCACCGGGAGGGGCTCCGGTGCGGGAAAATCCGTTTCCGCCCTTCGCATCTGGTAGGCAACCAGCAGTTCTTCGGTCAGGATCTGCAGGGAGGCGGCATCACCGGCGATGTGGTGGATCACCACGACGACGCGGTAACCGCCGTCGACGGGTGACATCGCCGCGCGCACCGAAAGGTCGACGGTGACGTCGAATCCCTCGGCGCAGACGGCCATCACGGCATCGGGGTCGGTCGTCTCGTCCCACCGCAGACGGGTCGCGGCATCGGATGGGTCGAGGACGAGCTGTACCGGTGTCCCGTCGGCCGTCATCGGATAGACGGTGCGCAGCGGTTCGTGTCGGGCGATGGCGTCGAGCAAGGCCGCCCGCATCGCGGCGGGATCCGGGTCGCCGAGGACATCGAAGGCGACGGGCATGTTGTACACCGGCGACGCCACGTCGAACTGGTTGATGAACCAGATCCGTCGCTGCGCAAACGACAGCGGAATCCGCTCCGGGCGTCGGCGGCGATTCAACGGCTGCGCGGACAGCCTCCGCTGGGTCAGCGTGCGGGCGAGTTCTCGTACGGTCGGCGCACTGAAGACGTCGCGGATGTCGATGTCCACCCCGAGCCGTTCGGCGACTCCGGCGACGACACGCATCGCGGCCAGCGAGTGCCCGCCCAGGTCGAAGAACGGCACCGTCACCGATACCTCGTCGAGCGCCAGGACGTCGGCGAAGACAGCTGCCAGGGCCCGCTCGATCCCATCGGCGGGCGGGACGAACTCGTCCGACACCGCGGTCGGCGCGGGCAGGGCACGACGATCGAGCTTGCCGGTGGAGGTCAGCGGGACCTCGTCGAGAATCACCCACTGCGTCGGTCGCATGTACTGCGGCAGTGTCTCGGCCACGCGCGCCCGTACTGCATCAAGGTCGACGTCGCCGGCGAGGTAACCGACGAGGACCTCGCCCGACGGTTCGCTGCGCACGGTCGCCGCGGCGTGGGTGATGCCGTCGACCTGCGCGAGGATCGACTCGATCTCCGCCAACTCGATGCGCTGGCCGCGGAGTTTCACCTGGAAGTCCGCGCGGCCGAGGTACTCGAGCTCGCCCGCCGCATTCCATCGGACCAGGTCACCGGTCCGGTACAGCCGGGCACCCCGGCGGCCGGTGGGGTCGGCGACGAATCGTTCGGCGGTGAGATCCGGGCGGGAGGCGTACCCGCGGGCCAGCTGCCCGCCGCCGACATACAGTTCGCCGACCACCCCGATCGGTGCGGGTTGCAGCCGGTCGTCGAGGACCCAGGTCGTGGTGTTCGCGATCGGCCGTCCGATCGGCACCGTCACCTCGTCGGTGCCGAGGCGGTACGCGGTGACCTCGACCGCGGCCTCCGTGGGCCCGTACAGGTTGTCGATGTCCGCATCCGGGACGAGCGCACCCATCGCATGCGCGGTGGCGGCGGGCAGCGCCTCGCCAGAGGCGTGGACGCGCCGCAACGTCGCCAGGGCCGCGCGCCGCTCGGGGTCGTCGCCGACGTACTCGGCGAACGCCGCCATCATCGACGGCACGAAGTGGATCGACGTGATCCGCTGACGCCGGACCTCGTCGAGGACATAGGCGGGATCGATGTGCCGGCCGTCCTCGGCGATCACCAGTCGGGCGCCGGCCATCAGCGGGGCGAACAACTCCGGCACCGACACGTCGAAGGTGGCCGGGGTCTTCAGCATCACCACGTCGTCGGCACCGAGCGGTTCCCGGACGTGCATCCACGCGAGCCGGTTGAGGACTGCCCGGTGACTGACCGTGACTCCCTTGGGAGTTCCCGTCGAGCCCGACGTGAACAACGTGTACAGAGCGTTGTCCGGGTTCACCGCCCGACGGAATGCAGTGCGCGACACGGCAGCGACGTGACCGTCGGCGATCGGGGTGGCCGCGTCCACCACCAGCAGGTCCGACGCGACGCCGACGAGGACCTCGGGCCGGGGGTCGGCGGTCAGGATCACCGAGATCGATGCCGCCTCGATCATCGCCGCGAGTCGTTCCACCGGTGTTGCCGGGTCGATGACCACGTAGCCACCACCGGCGGCGACCACGGCATGGATCGCCAGGACGAGCTCGACGGAACGCGGGATGCACACGCCCACCGCGACATCCGGCCCCACGCCGTGGTCGGCCAGCCGCTGGGCCAAGTCGGACACCCGGGTGGTGAACTCCGCGTACGTCAGCGTTCGGTCCCCCGCCACCAGCGCCACCGCGTCGGGTTCGCGTCGCGCCGCGGCGTCGACCGCTTCGGAGACCGTCGACCAGGGCACGGACAGGTCCGGGCCGGAGACCAGTTCGTCGATCCGCGCGCGCTCGGCATCGTCGGCCAGATCGATCTCACCGACCGGTTGACCGTCGATCTCCGGGTCGGCGAGCGCGTCGAGCACCCGGATCAGCCGCGTGATCATCACCTCGATCGTCGACGCGTCGAACAGGTCGGTGGCGTAGACGATCTCGACCGGCCACGACCCGCCCGGGTCGACGCTGACGGCCACGGTCATGTCCAGCCGGGTGGTGCCGGTGGAGACCGCGATGGGTTCGAGGCGGAGTTCGCCCGGTTCGTCGGCACCGCCGGCCGTCTCGGCAGTGCCGGAACCGTGCAGCACCGACAACATCACCTGACTCAACGGGGCGAAGGCCTCGGATCGCGCCGGGGACAGCCGGTCCACGAGGTAGTCGAACGGGACATCCGCGCGGGCGAGCGCGTTGACGTCGTCGATGCGGACGCGGTCGAGGAAATCCCGGACGTCGATGGCCGGGTCGACCTCGCTCCGCAGGACCAGAGTGTTGACGAACATGCCGACCAGGTCGTCGAGATGAGCGTGGCCACGCCCGGCGACCGGCGTGCTGATCGCGATGTCGCGGCTCGCCGACAGTCGGGCCAGGAGGATTGCGAGGGCCGCATGAATGGTCATGAAGTCGGTGATCCCGCGTTGCCGGGACGAGGCTGAGATCCGTGCGGCCAGGCCGGTCGGGATCTCCGCGGTGACGCGTCCGCCACGCTGCGAGGCGACCGGTGGCCGCGGGCGATCCGTCGGCAGCGGGAGGAGATCGGGCAAGCCCGACAGCCGGTTGACCCAGTACCCGACCTGCTTGCCGAGGACCGAGTCCGGGGCTCCGACGTCGCCGAGCGTCTGCCGTTGCCACAGTGCGTGATCGGCGAACTGGACGGGGAGCTCGGTGAACGCCGGTGGCCGTCCCTCGGCACGCGCGAGGTACGCCGTCCACAGGTCGGACAGCAGCGGTCGCATCGACTCGCCGTCGGCCGCGATGTGGTGGACGAGGACGACGAGGAGGTGATCGTCACCGGTTGTGCCGTCGCCTCCTACTGCCAGTAGTCGCACGCGCAGCGGGATCTCGGTGGTGATGTCGAAACCGGGCTCACCGAGGAGCAGGGGCAGATCGTCGGCGGTGAGTGAATCGGCGGTCAGCGTGTCGGTTTCCCACCGCAGTGCCGCACGGGCATCGTCGACGTCCAGGATCCGTTGGAAGGGTTCACCCGCGTCGGCCGGGAAGACGGTGCGCAGGATCTCGTGCCGCGCGAGCACATCGACGACGGAGTCGCGCAGCGCCGACCCATCGAGCGGACCGCGTAGCCGGACGGCCAACGGGATGGTGTAGGCGGCCGACTCCGGCTCGAAGCGGTTGAGGAACCAGATGCGTTGCTGCGCATACGACAACGGAATACGGTGCGGGCGCTCGACGACCCGGACCAGTGGCGCCCGGGGAGGCTCCGAGTCGTAGGCGGTCTCGATCCGGCGGGCGAGCCGACGCACGGTGGTCGACTCGAAGATGTCGCGGACACCCAGGCGGACGCCGAACTGGTCCCCGGCACGCGCGCTCAGTCGGGTCGCCGACAGTGAGTTCCCGCCGATGGCGAAGAAATCCGCGGTGGCCGAGACTTTCTCGAGGTCGAGGATGTCTGCGACGATCGCGGCGAGGATTCGTTCTGTGTGACCCGACGGCGGTGCGTGGGTGCCGGCCGCGTCGTCGGCGGTGTCGATCTCCGGCAGCTGCCGCCGGTCGATCTTGCCGACCGGGTTGCGCGGGAGTTGTTCGAGGACACAGAGACTCGCGGGAACCATGTACGGCGGCAGCTGTGCGGCGAGATGTTCACGGAGGTCCGCGATGTCGAGGTCGGCACTCGGGTCGAGGGGTTCGACGTACCCCGCCAGCCCGGTGGCGGGGTCGCCCACACCGATGACGACCGCGTTGCGGACGGCCGGATGTGCGGTCAGCGCCGCCTCGATCTCGCCGAGTTCCAGGCGCTGGCCGCGCAGCTTCACCTGGAAGTCGCTGCGCCCCACATAGGTGAGTTCGCCGGTGCGCGAACGGCGGACGAGGTCGCCGGTGCGGTACATGCGGCTGCCCGGTGGTCCGAACGGAGCCGACACGAAACGCTCGGCGGTGAGGGCCGGACGGTCGTGGTAACCCCGGGCGAGCTCGCCGCCGGCGAGATACAGCTCGCCGACGACGCCGGGCGGCACCGGATGGAGTCGGCCGTCGAGGACGTGCGCGGAGGCGCCGGGAACGGGACGTCCCAACCGGACCGGCTCGTCGATGCCGATCGCCGGCGAGGTGACGCTGATGATCGTCGTCTCGGTGGGTCCGTAGCCGTTGTGGAAGGCGGTATGCGCAGCCCAACGGTCCTTCTCGGCGTCGGGGACGGCTTCGCCGCCGACGAGCACGTCGGTGAACGGCAACGACGCAGGGTTCGGTAGTGAGGCGGCCACCGAGGTGACCAGGAAAGCGTGCGTGGTGCGATGCGTCGTGAGGAAGTCCGCCAGTTCACGTCCGCCGTAGATCTCCGGCGGGACGACGACGAGGGTGGCCGCGCTTCCGTAGGCGCCGAGGATCTCGAGGATCGCGGCGTCGAAGGCGGGAGAGCTGATGCCCAGCCATCGGGCCTGCGGTCCCGATCCGTGGCGCTCGCGCAGCGCCGTGACCACTCCCGCCAGGCCGCGGTGGGTCACGAGGACGCCCTTGGGCACGCCGGTCGAACCGGAGGTGAAGATCATGTACGCGCCGTCGTCGGGGTGCACGGGGCGTCGAATCCCGGGGGTGGGCCGACGATCTCGGGACCGGAGTTCGGCGGCCCGGTCCGGATCGAGCCGCAGCCAGCACAGTTCCTCGCCGGCCGTCTGGACCGAGCCGTCGGTGAGCCCCACTCTCGCGCGCGCGGCACCCACCACGCGGGCGATGCGATCCGCTGGATGGCGGGGATCGATGGGGCAGTACACCGCGCCGGTCTTGGCGACCGCCCACAAGGCGAGCTGTGCCCGTGCCGACCGTCCGAACGAGCAGACCACGACATCGTCCGGGCCGACGCCCTGCTCGACCAGTTCGGCGGCGAGATGGGAACTGGCGTTGTCCAGCTCCTCGTACGTCCAGGTGCCGAGGTCGTCGACGACGGCAGGATGGCCGCCGCGCGACCGGACGGCGGCGGCGAACAGATCGGGAAGGACCACGACGGCCGGGTCCGGCTCACCGGAGACCAGCGGCGCCATGTCCTCGTCGCCGGCGAGCAGCTCGAGATCTCCGACCGGCGTGGTCGTGTCGGCGACCGCCCCGACGAGGAGGCCGACGAATCGGTCGGCCAGGCGCCGGGCGTCGGCATCGTCGTAGAGGTCGGTGGCGTAGGTGAGGGTGCCTCGCCACGGAGCACCCGCCGCCCCGTCGGTGCGGACCGCCATCGTGAGGTCGAACTTGGCGGAGTCGTCCACCACCGACACCGGACCGATGTCGAGACCGGCCAGCTCTGTCGACAGGTCCGCGGGCAGTGTTGTGGCCTCGGAGGTCGTCAGCAGGACCTGGACGAGCGGTGCGTACGACGCGGCCCGGGTGACCCCGAGCGTGTCGATCACCTCATCGAAGGGAACGTCGGCGTGCGCGAGGGCGTCGAGGTCGCGGTCGCGGATCTCGGCGAGGAGGTCGGCGAAACCGTCTTCGGCCGCGACCCGGCTGCGCAGGACGACGGTGTTGACGAACATACCGATCAGGTCGTCGGTCTCGCCGTCCCGTCCGGCGGTGGCGGTGCCGATGACGACGTCTTCGCTACCCGAGAGACGGCTCAGAAGCGCCGCGAGAGCGGCGTGCAGCACCATGAACGTGGTGGTCCCGGTGGCCCGGGCGAGGTCGGCGGCAGCCAGCGCGGCCCGACCGGGAATCGTGAAGTCGACCGTGGCACCGCGTGTCTCGCGGTTCGCCGGTCGCGGGTGGGTGGTCGGGAGATCGAGAAGCGCGGGCGCACCGGCGAGGCGGTCCGCCCACCACTGCCGTCGGGTGACCGCGGTGGCGTCGCTGTCACGGAGTTCCAGGACGTGGTCGGCGTACTGGCGGTGCAACGGCGTCCAGTCCGGTGTCCCGCCGTCTCGTCGTGCGAGGTAGGCGGTGAGCAGGTCGCGGGCCAGAACCGGTCCCGACGCACCGTCCGCGGCGATGTGGTGAACCGCGATGACGAGCAGCGCACCGTCGGCCGGGTCGGCGTGCAAGCGTGCCCGCAGCGGCCGGTCCCGGGTGAGGTCGTACGGTATCGAGGGAACTGCCATCGCCTCGGCGTCGGAATCGACCACCTGCCAGTCGAATCCGGCATCATCGGCGACGGCCTGGTGCGGTCTGCCGTCCGGGCCGAGCGGATAGGTGGTCCGGAGGATCTCGTGCCGCGCGATCACGTCGCCGATCGCGCGCCGCACGTCCTCGACGTCGAACTGTCCGCGAATACGGAATCCGAACGGGATGACGTACGACGCGACGTCGGGTTCGAACTGGTTGAGGAACCACATGCGTCGTTGCGCACTCGAGAGCGGCAGGACGTCGGGGCGTGACGACGATCCGGCGGACCTCTCGCCCACCTCGACGCCGGGGGCCGCGGCGTCGACGCCGGATCGCCCGACGAGTGCGGCGAGACCGCGCACGGTCGGTTCGTCGAAGACGTCGCGCACGGTCACCGGCACGCCGAGTGTCCGCCCCAACTGCGACGCGAGACGCGTTGCTGCCAGCGAGTTCCCGCCGGCGTCGAAAAAGCTCGTGCCGGCCGAGATCTCGTCGATGCCGAGCACGTCGGCGAAGATGTCGGCGACGGCGGTCTCGACGGGTGTCGACGGGGCGACATACTCGTCGGCAGCGTACGCCGGATGTGGGAGCGCCTTGCGATCGATCTTGCCCGCGGTGTTCGACGGCATCTCGTCGAGGATCACCCAGGAGGTGGGACGCATGTAGCCGGGCAGCTTCTCGGCCACGGTCCGGACGGCGTCGAGGTCGACATCCGATCCGGTCAGGTGGGCCACCAGCTGCTCTCCGGCGGGCAGTTCCATCACGGACACCACGACCTGGGTAACGCCGGGTGCGGTGTGCAGGACCGACTCGATCTCCCCCAACTCGATCCGCTGCCCACGCAACTTCACCTGAAAATCACTACGCCCCAAATACTCCAACTCACCAACACCAGACCACCGCACCCGATCACCCGTCCGATACAACCGCAACCCAGACCCACCAAACGGATCCGCCACAAACCGCTCCGCAGTCAACCCCGACCGCGACGCATACCCCCGAGCCACCTGCACCCCACCCAGATACAACTCACCAACCACACCCACCGGCACCGGACGCAACCGCGAATCCAACACCCACACCGACACATTCGGCACCGCACGACCAATCGGCACCACCACCTCACCACCCGAGACCACATACGACGTCACATCCACCGCCGCCTCAGTCGGCCCATACAAATTCACCACCCGCACACCCGGCACCAACCCCCGCAACCCCTCCACACCAGCAACACCCAACGCCTCACCCGAACAAAACACCTGCCGCAACGACCCCAACCCAGCCGACGCCGAATCCCCCCGCCCCACCAAATCCCGCCCCGAACCCTGCAAAGCATCAACAAACACCGACAACATCGACGGCACAAAATGACACACCGACACACCAAACCGCTCCACCACCGACGCCACATACCACGGATCCCGATGCCCACCCGGCTCCGCCACCACCACCGAAGCACCAACCATCAACGGCCAGAACAACTCCCACACCGACACATCAAACGACACCGGCGTCTTCCACAACACCACATCACCAGCCGACACCCCGAACAACGACTGCATCCACCCCAACCGATTCACCACCGCCCCATGCGACACCGTCACACCCTTCGGCCGACCCGTCGACCCAGACGTGAACAACGTGTACACACCCACCAACGGCGACAACACCCCCACCTCATCCACCACCGCACCCAACCCACCAACACCACCGGAAACCGAACCCGCACCACCCCAAACATCCAACCCCACACCACAATCCACCACCACACACTCCACACCAGAAGGCACCACCACCTCCTCCGACACCCGCGTCAACACCACACCCACACCCGCCGTCGACAACATGTACCCCACCCGCTCAACCGGCGCATCCACCTCCACCGGCACATACCGCCCACCCACAACCACCACCGCATGCACCGCCACCAACAACTCCAACGACCGCGACATCACCACCCCAACAGCCGAATCCACCCCTACACCCAACCCCAACAACCGCCGCGCAACCCCCGCCACCAACCCACCGAACTCCCCATACGACACCACCCGATCCCCACACCACACCGCCACCTGCGACCCCGACAACCCCACCCGCTCAGCCACCACCGAACCCACCGAACGACCACCCCACCCCAACTCCACCACCGCACCCCGCGACCAGTCCGCGATGGCCGCGCGCTCGGTCGCGTCGGCGAGGTCGATGTCGCCCACCACCATGGTGTCGTCGGCGAGACCGCTGGTGAGGACGTCGACGATCCGCTCACCCAGACGGCGGACGGTGCGGTCCTCGAAGAGATCGGTGGCGTAGACGATCCGCCCGGACAGGGCGGTCAGATCGCCGGCCGCGTCGCGTGCGGCCGTCATACCGATCATGAGGTCGAACCGCGCGGCGGGAACACCCGCGGCGACGGGCGTGACCGTCAGGCCGGGCACCGAGATGTCGCCTATCGCGGACTGTTCCAGCGTCAGCATCACCTGGGCCAGAGGCGCGAACGCCTCGCTGCGGGTCGGGGCGAGTACATCGACGAGATGCTCGAAGGGAACGTCGGCGGCCGCGAACGCGTCGAGGTCGGTGTCGCGGACCTGCCCGATCACCTCGCCGAACGTGGCACCCGGATCGACCTGGGTGCGCAGGACGACGGTGTTGACGAACATGCCGACCAGCGCGTCGAGTTCCGCGCGTCCACGACCGGCGACCGGGGTGGCGAGGGCGATGTCGGAGGAGCCCGCCAGGCGGGACAGCACGACGGCCACCGCGGCGTGCAACACCATGAACGCGGTGACCCCGCGGCGACGTGCGAATCCGTCGATCGACGACGCCAGGTCTTCGGGCACCTCGAACTCGACGACGGCACCGTGGTGCGATGCCACCGGCGGCCGCGGGCGATCGGCCGGGAGTTCGAGAACGTCGGGCAGGTCCGCGAGCTTCTCCTGCCACCACCGGGCCCGCCGGCCGAGCTCGGAGTCCGCATCGGCCACCGACCCGAGGACGCGCTGTTGCCACAGGGCGACGTCCGCGTACTGGACCTCGAGCGGCGGACGTTCGGGTGCGTGTCCCGCGGTACGCGCGGCATAGGCGTGCAAGAGGTCGTCGACGAGCGGGTGCAGCGATTCACCGTCCGCCGCGATGTGGTGGAGGACGACCACCAGGATGTGGTCGTCGGACTCGGCGACGATCCCGGCGCGAATGGGCAGCTCGCGGGTGACGTCGAAGCCGGTGGATGTGAGGGTCTCCACGTCGCCGTCGCGCCACCACTGGTCCACGGTCACCTCGTCGGCCGACAGGATGTCCTGCCATGGCCGACCGTCGAGATCCTGCGGGTACCTGGTGCGCAGCACCTCATGACGGGCGATCACGTCGGCCAGGGCAGCGCGCAGGGCGACGGTGTCGAGCCGGCCGTGCAGCCGCATCGCGAACGGGATGTTGTACGCGGGTGACGCCGGATCGAACTGGTTGATGAACCACATCCGCTGCTGCGCCGCAGAGAGGGGCGGGCGCGACGGACGCGGGATGGAGCCGAGGTCGGGCAGTTCATCGCCGGCCCGCTCACCGGAGGCCGACAGCGCGGCGCCCATAGCGCCACCCACACGCTCATCGACCCACGAGGCCATGGCACGGACGGACGGGGCGTCGAACAGTTCACGAACGGTGAACGGCAGCGAGAACGTGTGCGACAGCCGGGCGGCGACCCGGGTCGCGGAAAGCGAGTGTCCGCCGATCTCGAAGAAGCTGTCGGTGGCCGACACCCGCTCGACGGCATGGTCGAGGACGTCGGCGACGATCTCGGTGATCAGGCGTTCGGTGTCAGATGCCGGCGCCACGATCTCACGCGGACCGAGCTCCGGTGCCCGAAGAGCTCTCCGGTCGATCTTGCCGGAGGTTCCGAGCGGCATGTCGTCGAGTGCGACCACGGTGGCCGGCACCATGTACGGCGCAAGGCTACGCACGGCATGTTCACGTACCTGCGTCACGTCGGCGTCCCCGGAGACGTAGGCGACGAGTCGATCGTCGCGCACCAGAACCGCCCCGGCGACAACGCCGGGTGCGGTGTGCAGGACCGACTCGATCTCCCCTAACTCGATCCGCTGCCCACGCAACTTCACCTGAAAATCACTACGCCCCAAATACTCCAACTCACCAACACCAGACCACCGCACCCGATCACCCGTCCGATACAACCGCAACCCAGACCCACCAAACGGATCCGCCACAAACCGCTCCGCAGTCAACCCCGACCGCGACGCATACCCCCGAGCCACCTGCACCCCACCCAGATACAACTCACCAACCACACCCACCGGCACCGGCCGCAACCGCGAATCCAACACCCACACCGACACATTCGGCACCGCACGACCAATCGGCACCACCACCTCACCACCCGAGACCACATACGACGTCACATCCACCGCCGCCTCAGTCGGCCCATACAAATTCACCACCCGCACACCCGGCACCAACCCCCGCAACCCCTCCACACCAGCAACACCCAACGCCTCACCCGAACAAAACACCTGCCGCAACGACCCCAACCCAGCCGACGCCGAATCCCCCCGCCCCACCAAATCCCGCCCCGAACCCTGCAAAGCATCAACAAACACCGACAACATCGACGGCACAAAATGACACACCGACACACCAAACCGCTCCACCACCGACGCCACATACCACGGATCCCGATGCCCACCCGGCTCCGCCACCACCACCGAAGCACCAACCATCAACGGCCAGAACAACTCCCACACCGACACATCAAACGACACCGGCGTCTTCCACAACACCACATCACCAGCCGACACCCCGAACAACGACTGCATCCACCCCAACCGATTCACCACCGCCCCATGCGACACCGTCACACCCTTCGGCCGACCCGTCGACCCAGACGTGAACAACGTGTACACACCCACCAACGGCGACAACACCCCCACCTCATCCACCACCGCACCCAACCCACCAACACCACCGGAAACCGAACCCGCACCACCCCAAACATCCGACCCCACACCACAATCCACCACCACACACTCCACACCAGAAGGCACCACCACCTCCTCCGACACCCGCGTCAACACCACACCCACACCCGCCGTCGACAACATGTACCCCACCCGCTCAACCGGCGCATCCACCTCCACCGGCACATACCGCCCACCCACAACCACCACCGCATGCACCGCCACCAACAACTCCAACGACCGCGACATCACCACCCCAACAGCCGAATCCACCCCTACACCCAACCCCAACAACCGCCGCGCAACCCCCGCCACCAACCCACCGAACTCCCCATACGACACCACCCGATCCCCACACCACACCGCCACCTGCGACCCCGACAACCCCACCCGCTCAGCCACCACCGAACCCACCGAACGACCACCCCACCCCAACTCCACCACCGCACCCCGCGACCACGCCTCGACCGTGCCACGCATCTCCGCGGGCATCGGGTCGAGCGCCGCGACCGGCGTGGCGGGGTCGTCGGCAAGTGTCTGGAGGAGATCCACCAGCGATGACGCGATCACCTCGACGATCTCGGCGTCGACGGCGGTCAGATCGGCCTTCACCGTGAGCGACAACTCGTCGGCGTCCGGGGCCGCGATCAGCGCCAGCGGATAGTGGGTGGCGTCCGAGGTGGTCACGTCGCGGATCTCGAGCCCGGATGTGCGCGAACCCTCCAGGACGGTGCCCGTGTCGACGGGATAGGACTCGTAGACGACCAGGGTGTCGAACAGCGCGGGATGCCCGGTGGCGCGGGTGATCTCGCCCAGCCCGAGGAACTGGTGGTCCACCAGACCGGTGCGGGACTCGTGGAGTGTCGTCACGAGCTCGGCGACCGTACGGTCCGGGTCGACGTCGGCGACCACGGGCACCGTGTTGATGAAGAGCCCGATCATGGCGTCGGCACCGTCGAGGTCCGCCGGCCGGCCCGACACCGTCTCCCCGAAGACGACGCGTCGTTCGCCGGTCAGGCGCGACAGCAGGATGGACCACGCCGCGTGGAGCGCGGTACTCGTCGTGCTGCCGAGTTGCCGGACTCGTTCCTCCAGCCGCGAGCGACCAACGGCGTCCAGGCGGACGGCGATCTCGTACGGACGACGCTCCTCCTGGCGGGCGCGGGCGACGTGGTGAGGCGCGACGAGGGTGGGTGCGACATCGGCGAGAACGTCCTGCCAGGCAGTGACCGCGGCTGCCCGGTCCCGGCGGTCGAGCCACTCGAGGTAGGTCTCCATGTCGGCGGCCGGCGTGACCGCGGGACGGCCGAGGTGGGCGGCGAGAAGATCGGCGACAAGGATCGGTCCCGACCAACCATCGAGGATGATGTGGTGCGCGGTGATCACCACGGTGTGTGCGGGACCGTCGACGCTGCCGTGCGAGACGGCGGTGAACCTGATCAACGGCGGCGTATCGAGGTGGAACGGCCTGGTGCGATCCTCCTCGGCGAGTTCGGCTATGCGTTCCGCCGCATCCGCGACGTCAGCTCCCGTCAGGTCGATCCCGCGGAAGTCGGGGTCCGTCGCCGCCTCGTGATCCCCCGGCGGGATCACCACGACGGGTCGACCGGACGCGGTCCGGGTGAACGCGGACCGCAGGACCCGTTGCCGCGCCAGGAGTTCCCGGACAGCCGGCAGCAGCGCGGTCGGCGCGTGGTCTCCGGCGAACTCGATGATCGACTGTGTCACATAGGGATCGGTCGGATGCGCCGCGCCGTCGAACCTGGCGGTACCGGCGAGACGTTCGGCCTCGTACACCAGTCCCTGCTGCAGCGGGGTCGGCGGCCAGATCGTCGGTGTGGTGTGAGAACGTCCGGCCGAGTACCGGCCGACCAGATCGTCGATCTCTGTCTGCGACAGTCCACCGCCGATGATGTCGGTCTCGCTGGGCCCCGAATCCCCGACCGACTCCACGTATGCGGCCAGGGAGGACAGGGCCGCATCCCATCGAGATGCGACGTCGTGGAGGACGTCGCGACCGAGCACCGCTGCGGGCGCGGTGAGATCGAGCCGCAACGAGCGTCCCTGCGGGGAGGGCACCACCCCCATGGTTGCGGTGAGTGCGGCGAGAGCGGTCATGTCGCCGGTCACCGACGGCGGGAGCGCCGGCGCGTCGCCGGCCGGGAGGAACTCCGTCGCCGCCGTGTCGGCGTCGTCGTCCGAACCGGCCAGGCTCCCCAGGTAGTTGACGGTCACCGGCGGCAGCGGCCGGTCGCGCAGGGGTGAGCCCGGGCGCGACCACCGCAGGGCGCCGAAGGCGATGCCGTTGTCCGGCATCCGTTTCTGCCGGTCCTTGAGGGACTTGAGGATCGTCGCCAGGTCACGTCCTGGATACGTCCCGGCCCTGGGGATGTCGACGCCGACCGGCACGAAGGAGGTGAACCAGCCGACGGTCTCGCTCAGGTCGGCGCCCGGGGCGACGGACTCCTCACGCCCGTGGTTCTCCAGGAGCATCGACACCGTGGGGGCGTCGTACCCGAGTCGACCGGCGGCCGGCCCGGTGGCGAGGGCGTGGGCGAGGGCCGCGGCGAGCACGGTGTCGGGTCGGGCACCGAACGCGTCCGCGACCCGTCCCAGCACGGTCTCGGTGCGGTCGGGATCGACGAAGTGGGTCGCGGAGACGCCGGTCCGCAACCGGTCTCGGACCGGGTCGAGCACGGATGCGGTGGCCGGCGGCAACTGTTCTGTCCACCAGTCGATCTCGTGGTCGCGGTCGGCGAGGTCGGATAGCACCTGCGCCCACCGGCGGAAGGACGTCCCGCGAGCGGTGACGTGCGGCTCGTCGCCGTTGCGGTACTGCCACCAGGCACGGGCCAGGCCGGACACGATCGTCGGCCACGACACCGCGTCGACACCGAGGTGATGGATCGCGATCACCAACCGGCCGACCGTGTCCCGGCCGTCGGCGACCCGCACCCCCACCGCGGCGACGAGTCGTCCCCGTTCAGGTGAGAGGGTACCGAGGGCGCGCCGGTGTGCCGCCCGCACCGACTCGTCGAGAGTCGCTGCCGCCGAATCGGAGACCGGACCCGAGTGGTCGAGGATCTCGACCACGGCGTCGTCGGCGCTGCCCGCTCCGGCGGTCACGACGGGCTCGCCGTCGGCGGCGATCTGCAACGACGCGGTGAGCATCGGGTGCGCCGCCACGACCGCGACGATCACTGCGCGCAGGGCGTGTTCGTCGATGTCGGCCGGCAGCGTCAGCACCGTGCTCTGTGAGAAGTCGGCGATGTCGTCGACACCATCGGCGAGGTCGAGCATCCACGCCGCGCCCGGCGTCGGCGCGACCGGTCCGGTGCCGCCGCCGGTCAGCTCGTCGAGAACCGCGCGTGGTTCGTGCCGGGAGAGCTGCGCGAGCTCGCGGACCGTTGCGGCGCCGAACACGTCACGCGGGGTGAGGTTGAAACCCGCGGCACGCAGCATCGACGTCAGTCGGATCGACGCGATCGAATCGCCGCCGAGGGCGAAGAACGAGCTGGTCATCGGCACGTGTTCGACGCCGAGGACGGCAGCGACGATCCCCTCGACGACGCGTTCGGTGTCCGTCGCCGGCTCCGCGTCGGACTCGGTGTGCACCAGCATGTCGAAGTGCGGTGCGGGAAGTGCCTTCCGGTCGAGCTTGCCGGCACTGCTGAGCGGCGCATCGGTCAGGGTCACCCACAGCGTGGGCCGCATGTACGCGGGCAGCGCACCCGCGACCGCCTCCCGCGCACGGCCGAGGCTGTCCGCGCTCTCGGGTCCGATGAGGTAGCCGACGAGGTGTTCCGCGCCGCCCGGGGCCCGTGTCAGGGTCACCGCGGCCTGTCGTACCCCGGAGACGGTCGCGAGCACCGACTCGATCTCGCCGAGCTCGATCCGCTGGCCGCGGAGTTTGACCTGGAAGTCGCTGCGACCGAGATACTCGAGCTCCCCGGAACGGTTGCGACGGACGAGATCTCCGGTGCGGTAGAGCCTGCCCCCGTGCCCGTACGGGTCGGCGACGAAACGATCCGCGGTCAGATCGGCGCGCGCGGCATATCCACGGGCCAACTGGACACCCCCGAGATACAACTCGCCGGCGACACCGGCCGGTACGGGCCGCAGACGGCCGTCGAGGACCAGGCCCTGCGTGTTCCAGATCGGCCGGCCCATCGGGACCACCTCGCGGTGATCGCCGAGTGTGGCGGCGGTGACCTCCACCGCCGCCTCCGTGGGGCCGAAGAGGTTGTGCACCTGCACTCGGGGCAGGACGGCGCGGACTTCGGCGAGAGTGGCCGGCGCCAGTGCCTCGCCCGAGCAGTAGAGGTGTCGCAGACTCGGCAGCATCCCGCCCGCGGTGTGCTCGAGCACCTCGACGAACACCGTCAGGAGCGACGGCACGAAGTGCACGGTGGAGACCTGTTCGTCGTCGATCAGCCGGGCGATGGCGTGCGGGTCGAGGTGCGCGTCGTCGGGCGCGATGACCATCCGGGCGCCGGTCATCGGCGGTGCGAAGAGCTCCGGCACCGACACGTCGAAGGTCGCCGGCGTCTTCAGCAGGACCGCGTCGTCCGGGCCGATACCGAATTCCTCTATGCCCCAATCCAATCGGTTCATCACCGCGCGGTGGGTCACGGTCACCCCCTTGGGCCGTCCCGTCGACCCCGAGGTGAACAGGGTGTAGGCGGCGTGATCGGCCAGGAGCGGCGTCCGTCGTTCGGCATCTGCGACCGGGGCGGTGTCGAGATCGACCGGAATCGTGGAATCGACGACGATCACCCGGTCCACGACGCCGCCGATCGTGGTGTCGTCTGCTGTGACGGGACCGGCGCCCGCGCCGCGGGCGACGAGACCGATGTCCGCTCCCGCGGTGTCGATCATGTACCGCACCCGGTCCACCGGCGCATCGGTTGCCACCGGGACGTACTGGCCGCCCGCGGCGAGGACCGCGTGGATCGCGACGACCAGTTCGACCGATCGCGGGATGCTCACCGCAACGCTGTCTTCCGGCCCGACACCGGCGGCGATCAGCTCCCGGGCGATCACTGCCACCCGGGCGGCGAACTCCCGGTGGGTGATCGACCGACCGGCGCAGCGCAAGGCGACCGCGTCCGGCGAGATCCGGGACCCGGCGACGACCGCATCGACCAGCGTCGCCGGCGGCAGGGGCACGACGCGGCCGAGCCCGAGTTCGTACTGAGTCTGTTCCTGGACGTCGGTGAGGAGCGGGATGTCGGCGACCGGCACGTCGAGGTCGTCGGCCAGAACGGTGAGGGTGGACTGTAGCGCGGAGGCGATCGTCTCCGCGGTCTCCTGGTCGAACAGCGCGGTGGCGTACGTGATCGACCCGGCCAGCTTCCCGTCGACACCCTCCCGGGTACCGATGGTGAGGTCGAATTTCGCGGTGGTGTCATCGATCTCGACGAACTCGGCGGACAGGTGGTCCATGGTCACGCCGGCCATCACCGGTTCGGCACCGGCGGTGTGCACCAGCATCACCTGTGCCAACGGCTCGACATTCTCTGTGCGCGGCGGATCGACGGCGTCGACGACGCGCTCGAACGGAACCTCGGAGTGATCGAAGGCGGCCACGTCGGCCAGCTTGACCCGGTCGAGGAGGGCCCCGCCGGTGAGCTGCGGGTCCACGTCGACGCGCAACACGACGGTGTTGACGAACATACCGATCAGCTCGTCGAGAACGCGGTGTCCGCGCCCCGCCACCGGTGTCGCGACCGCGATCTCGGCGGTCGACGTCAACCGCGCGAGTACGGCCGCCACCGCGGTGTGCAAGACCATGAACAGCGTCGCGCGCTGTTCGGAGGCGCGGCGTCGAAGACCGGCCACCACGGCCGCCGGCAACGACCACCGCACGGTCGCCGCCCTGGCATCGGGTCTGAGGGTGCGCGGCCGGTCCAGGGGCAGCGGCAGCACGTCCGGCAGCCCGCGGAGCTGCTGCCTCCAGTAGGACAGCTGGCGTGACATCTCCGAGTCCGGGTCGGCCGGCTCCCCCAGGCGATGCCGTTGCCACACCGCGTAATCCGCGTACTGGAGGGTCAGCGGCGTCCAGCGTGGTGCCCGGCCGGAGCGGCGTGCGTCGTAGGCCTCGACCACCTCGCGGGCGAGGATCGGCGCCGACTCGCCGTCGGCGGCGATGTGGTGGAGCGCGATCACGAGCACGTGGTCGGTGTCCGACGAGCTGAGGATTCGCGCTCGGACAGGCAGATCGCGGGTGACGTCGAACGGTTGAGAGATCGTTGCGGTGATCTCCTCGGCCAGCAGACCGTCCGACGCGATCCCGGAGATGACGGTGTGTCCGACCGGGACCAGGCCGGGGTGGGACGCGCGCACCACCTGGACGGGTTCGGCGTCCGGAGACTCGGGACCGGTGGGATAGATCGTGCGGAGCACCTCGTGCCGCTCCGCCACGTCGTTGATCGCCTCGTGCATCGCGTCCACGTCGAGATCGCCGTGCAGTCGCACGACGATGGGGATCACGTATGCGGCAGAGCCCGGGTCGAACTGGTTGAGGAACCACATCCGCCGCTGGGCGTAGGACAACGGGACCGGCGCGGGCCGCGGCACCACACCGGGTGCGGGACCGGTTGCGCGGCCGTCGAGTTCGCCGGTGTCGAGCAGCGATGCGAGGGCCTCGACGGTCGGGGCCTCGAAGATCACCCGCACCCCGATCTCGACGCCGAACTCCGCGCCGAGCCGGGCGACCACTCGGGTCGCGGACAAAGATGTACCGCCCAGATCGAAGAACGAGTCGAGCGCCGAGACGCCCGGCCCGTCTTCGGCACCGTCCATGCCGAGGACCTCGGCGAAGACCGCCGCGACCGCGCGTTCGGTGTCGGTGCGCGGTTCGATGTGGACGCCGCGGGAGAACTCGGGCGCGGGCAGCGCGGCGCGGTCGAGTTTGCCGGTGGCGGCGAGGGGGATCTCGTCGAGCGGGACGATTGCGGTCGGCACCATGTGCGCAGGCAGATGCCGCGCCGCGTGGGCGGTCAGCGCCGGCACGTCGACGGCCGCACCGTTGGTGCCGTGGACCCAGGACACCAGCACGGTCTCGCCCGACGTCGGATGCGCGATACCGGCGGTGGTCGAGAAGTCGACCCCTGCAGAGCCTTCCAGGACGGCGTCGATCTCGCCGGTCTCGATCCG
This sequence comes from Gordonia sp. 135, assembly GCF_009720185.1. Taxonomy (NCBI): domain Bacteria; kingdom Bacillati; phylum Actinomycetota; class Actinomycetes; order Mycobacteriales; family Gordoniaceae; genus Gordonia; species Gordonia sp. 135. The sequence goes on along the minus strand of NZ_CP046257.1, from coordinate 2,179,583 downwards.
GAAGCCGCGGATCTTCACCTGGAAGTCGCTGCGACCGAGGAAGTCGAGTTCCCATCGGCCGTCCCGGCGGCGTCGGCGGACGAGGTCACCGGTCCGGTACATCCGGTCGCCCGGCCGCCCGAACGGTGCGGCGACGAATCGCTCCGCGGTCAGAGCGGTCTGGTTCAGGTAGCCGGCGGCCAGCGCCGGCCCGACGAGATACAGCTCGCCCGCGACGCCGGGCGGCACCGGATGGAGTCGCGCGTCGAGGACGAGCACACCGACGCCCGCGATGGGTCCGCCGATCGTGACGGGCAGTCCCGGACGCATCGCGGCGGAGGCGGTCGACCAGATCGTGGCCTCGGTCGGTCCGTAGAGGTTGTACATCGCGCGGCCGTCCGACCACGCGCGGACGAGCTCGGGTGAGCAGGCGTCGCCGGCAACGCACACGACCCGGAGGTCGGGGAACGCCTCGGCGGCGGGCACCGTGGCCAGCGCACTCGGCGTGATCGTCATGTGCGAGACGGACTCACCGGCGATGACCGTTGCCAGTTCCCGGCCACCGGTGACGCCCGACGGCACCACGACCATCGTCGAGGCCTCGGCCACCGCGACGAGGGTCTCGAACACGGAGGCGTCGAATCCCGGTGCGGCGAAACGCAGTACCCGTGACTCGGGACCCAGGTCGAAGCGTGACCGGGCATCGGCGACCAGATCCGCGAACCCTCGATGTGTGACGGCGACGCCCTTGGGGCGCCCGGTGGAGCCCGAGGTGAAGATGACATAGGCGGTGTCGCCGATCAGGGCGTCCGGCACCGAATCGTCGAGCGCTACCGGTCGCGAAGCCCACCGGGTGGGGTCCGTCAGGTCGAGAAGGTCGTCGACCAGGAGCCACGTCGTGCCGTCGTCGAGCCCGGTCGCCGAACTCGTGACCCCGAGCGTCGCGGACAGCGTGCCGGTCATGTACCGGGTTCGTTCGCCGGGCTGCGACGGGTCGATGAGCCCGACCGCGGCGCCGGTCCGGGCGATGGCCCAGAACGCGACCGTGCCGGACAACGATCGGGGCACGGCCAGCGCGACCACCACGCCCGGTCGTGCGCCCCGCGACCGCAGTTCCGCGGCGAACAGTCTTGTGGCCGCGTCGAGTTCGGCGTAGGTCAGGGAGTGGTCACCGTCGGTGACCGCCACGCCGTGGGGATTCCGGGCCACCGCCGCGTCGAGGAGCCCGGGCAGCGTGACCGCCGACGCGGCGAGGCCCGGCGAGCTCACCAGTGCCGGGACGCCGTCGGGCTCCCCGGTCGAGAGGTCACCGATCGGGGTCTGCGGCGATTCGACGACCGCATGCGCGATGGACAGCAGACGACGCGCCAGATCGGCGACGGTGCCGGCGTCGAACAGCGCCGTCGCATAGGTGATGACGACCGGGGTGTCCTCGTCGCGGGGTCGCCCGGGCGGGTCGACGACGGTCACCTGCAGGTCCACCTTGGCGCTGGTGACCGGGGCCTCGAGCTCGGTGACGACCAGCCCGGGGAGTTCGACGGTCGGCCGGTCGGTGTTCTGGAATGCGAGCGCGACCTGGAACAGCGGTGGGTGTGCGGTGCTGCGGGCGGTCGTCACCTCCTCCACGACCGTCTCGAACGGCAGGTCGGCGTGATCGAGTGCGGCGATGTCGATCTCGCGACAGGCGGTGAGGACCGCGGCGAAGTCCGCATCGCGGCGCAGGGGGGTGCGCAACGCGAGTGTGTTCACGAACATACCGATGAGGCCGTCGAGCCTTCGGTCACCGCGACCCTCCACCGGTGTGCCGATCACCAGATCGGCGCTGCTTCCCGACCGCAGGAGTGTGACCGCGAGGAGCGCGTGCACGCACATGAACATGGTCGCGTCGTGGCGGTCGGCGAGTTCACGCAGGCGTGACCAGGTCGTCGCGTCGATCGCCGTGGACAGTTCCGCGCCGCTCTCGTCACGCATGGCCGCCCGCGGACGGTCCAGTGGCAGATCGGTGAGTTCCGGAACGTCGGCGAGTTGTTTTCTCCAGTAGGCGAGTTGGCGTGCCGCCAGCGACTCGGGATCGGTACTGTCCCCGAGGATCTCGTGATGCCAGACGGCATAGTCGGCGTAATGGACCGGCAGCGGTGACCATTCGGGCGCACGACCGGCCTGATTTGCCTGATAGGCCTCGACGAAGTCGGCGACCAGCGGCGCCATCGAGCCGCCGTCGCCGATGATGTGATGGACGACCAGGACGAGCACCCACTCGTCGTCGGCGACCCGGATGAGTCGCGCGCGGACCGGCGCTTCCTGCTCGAGGTCGAAACCGCGCGTGACGATGTCGGCGACCGTCGCCGTCACCCCCGCCGATCCAGAGCCGCGCATGTCGATCGGCGGGTCCACCCGGGCGTCGTGCCGGGCGGTCTCGGGGTCGTCGATGACCTGCTGCGGAACACCCTCGACGGCGACGAAACGCGTACGCAACGTCTCGTGGCGGGCGATGAGATCGTCGAGCGCCGCGGCCACGGACGAGGGTTCCAGACATGGGCGCGGCAGGCCGGCGTCGGACCGGCAGCGCAGGCGCAGGACGGCCGGGATCAGATAGGCCGGTCCGCCCGGATTCATCGTCTCCAGGAACCAGATCCGCCGCTGGGCCGGCGACAGCGGAAGCGGGCCGGTCCGCTCCACCGGACGCAATGGCGGCCGCGCGGAGTCCTGCTCGTCGCCCTCGGCGAGGCGCTGGTCGATCACCGTGGCGAGTCCACGGACCGAGGGGGTCGTGAACAGGTCGCGCGCCGCCACGGTGGTCCCGAAGTCCTCTGCGGCGCGCGCCGCGACGCGGGTCGCCGTGAGCGAATTGCCGCCGAGGTCGAACAATGATGCGGTGACGCCGATCTCGGTCTCGCCGAGGATCTCCGCGACGAGGGCGGCGAGCCGTTCCTCGGTGGGCGTGGCGGGCGGTTCGGCGGTCTCTGTCTCGTCGGTGGCGTCCGGTTCGGGCAGGAGGGCGCGGTCGAGCTTGCCGTTGACCGTGAGCGGCAACGCGTCGAGCCATACGAACAGGGTCGGCACCATGTACTCCGGCAGCGCGGTTGTGAGCCGGGCCCGGACGGTCGCCTCGTCCGGCGCCCTGCCGGCAGTGGGAACGAGGTAGCCGACGAGATGCTCGGTGTCCCCGCGCATCCGGATGTCGGCGCCGGCCGCGTCGATACCGTCGACCGCGGACATCGCCGACTCGACCTCGCCGAGCTCGATGCGGAATCCGCGCAGCTTCACCTGTCCGTCGCGACGGCCCACGAACTCGATCGATCCGTTGCGGGCGACGCCGATGTCACCGGTCCGGTACATCCGGCTGCCCGGCGGACCGAACGGGTCGGCGATATAGCGTGTGGCCGTCAGTCCGTGGCGCCGGAGGAAGCCTCGCGTCACCTGGACGCCCGAGACGTACAGTTCCCCGGGCACGCCGTCGGGCAGCGGCGCGAGCCGGCCGTCGAGGACGTGCACACGGGAACCCAGAAGCGGTGCGCCGATGTCGGAAGCCGTTGCGGTCTCGACGAATTCGCAGGTCAGATCACGGCGCGTCATGTACACCGTGGTCTCGGTGGGCCCGTACATGTTGTTGAGCTGCGGACCGGGGACGTCGGCTCCCGGTCTGGTCGGCGAACCGTCGGCGGTGCGGTCGGCCTGCCACTTGCGCACATGCTCGTAGTCGAGGAGCTCGCCCGAGAAGTGGAGTCGTCGAACCGATTCCGGCAGTGCAGAGCCGTGGGGCGGTCGTACCGCCGCCGCGAACTGGTAGAACGACGAGGGGGTGAAATTGACGATCGTGACGCCCTCGCGGTCGAACACCTCGACCACGTCGTCCGGGGCACGGGTGGTGGCGTGGTCGAGCACGACGAGGCGTCCCCCGGCGAGAAGTGCGGCCCAGATCTCCCCCACCGACACGTCGAAGGCGTAGGAGTGGAACATCGACCACACGTCGTCGGGTGTGCTCTCGACCAGCGCGTCGAGCGCGACGATCAGCGAGATCACGTTGTCGTGGGTGACCACGACCCCCTTGGGCACCCCCGTCGAACCGGAGGTGTACATGACGTAGGCACTCGAGTGAGCCCCTACGCGTTCGGGAAGGCCTGTCGCCGGGAGCGGTTCCGCCCAGGCCGTCAGATCGTCGGGTGTCGAGATCCGCGCGGACATGTCCGACCACGCGGCCGCCGTCTCGGGGTCGGCGAGGACGAGCACCGGCGCCGCGTCGTCGACGATGGTGCGCAACCTCGCGATGGGATGGGTCCGGTCGAGCGGCAGGTATGCCGCACCGGTCTTGAGCACCGCGAGCAGCGCGACGACGAGGTCCGCCGACCTCGGCATCGCCACGCCGACCAGGGTTTCCGGCCCGGCGCCGGCGACGGCGAGCGCGCGGGCCAGTCGCTCCGTCCGGTCGTCGAGGTCGCGGTAGGTGATCGTTGCGCCGTGGAGATCGGTGAGGGCGACGGCGTCGGGGCGCCGGCGTGCCGACACCCGGAACAGGCCCGGGAGCGATTCGACATCGCCCGCGCCGAGGACATCGCCGATCCGCCGTTCCAGGTCGGCGAGGACCTCACCGGCCGTCGCCGCCAACTGTGCCGGAGTGGTCCCCGTTCGCGGCAGCAGAGCCGTGACCGTTGCGCGTACCGCCGGGGTCGGGTCGACGCCGCGAGCGGTCAGGGTGGTCGCCGCGACCGTGACCCGCCGGTGCAACTCGCGGAAGCTCACCGGTCCGTTGACGCCGACCATCGCCTCGGCGTCGGCGGCGTGGGTCGCGGCGAAGGTGAGCCTGCGCAGCGCCGCCGGCTGATGTGTTGACCCCGCGGACGTGCGCGCCCCGACGCTGCGCGAAACCGAGGTGTCTGACGTCACGCGCGTTTCACCCGATTCCGCCGGGATTCACCGGTCATCGCGTCGGCGCCTCCGGAAAGCGCGGTCGTCGCCGCGGTGCGAATGCACGCGAACACCTCGTCGATGGTCCGGTCCGCGTCGGCGAGGAGCGTGGTGACCGCGACCGTCAAGGCCTCGGACGGGTCCTCGTCCGGCACGGAGAACGCCATGGCCACCGAGGTGGCCTCGAGGTCGGCGAACGTCACCGAGGGCGCCCCGGGGATGCCGATCACCGCATCGGGAGCAGCCGCGGCGACCGTGGACACGAGTTCGTGGAGCGGTTGCTCGTCGTCGACGACCTCCGCGGACTGCCCGTCGGCCCAGACCGAGAGGTCGCCCACCGGCGTCCCCGGGCGGGCGGCGATGTCGATGAGCAGGTTCTGGTATCGCTCGGCGATCCGCTCGGCGCCGGCACGGTCGAAGAGGTCGGTGTCGTAGGCGATCTGGCCACCGAGCGCACCACCCCGGTCCACCCCGTCGAGGTCGTCGGGGTACACCATGACCTCGAGATCGACCTTGGCCGCGAACGAGGACGGTGGCCGCAGCCGGACGGACAGACCGTCGAGACGCATCGCCGGGATGTCGAGGTTCTGGTACGAGAGCATGACCGAGAACAGCGGGTTGTGCCGGCCGCGGCGGGCCGGCCCCTTCTCGGCGCGGTTGAGATGGTCGACGATCTGGTCGAAGGCGACGTCGGCGTGGGCGAGGTCGGTGACGTCCTCGGTCCGGACGCGACGCAGTAGCTCGTCGAAGGGTTCATCGAGACGCAGACGGGTGCGCAGCGGCACCGTGGTCGCGAGCATGCCGACCATGTCGGCGAGGGCGGGATCGTCGCGACCGGCAAAAGGCGTACCGATGACGATGTCCTCGCTGCCGGAAAGCCGACCGATCAGCACGGCGAGCGCTGCGTGCATCACGACGAACTGCGTGGTGTTGTTCACGCGTGCGAGGTGTTTGAGGACCGTCGCGGTCTCGGGTGGGACGCTCACGTCGACGACGCCGCCGCGGTGCCGGGGTTCGACGGGTCGTGGCCGGTCCGTCGGGATCACGGCGGGTTCGCGAACCGTCCCCAGGCGTTGTTCCCAGTACTCGAGTTGAGCCTGCTCCCCGGTGATCCCGCCGGATGCCTCGGCCGACAGTCGCTCGGCGTGCCAGATCGCGTAGTCGGCGTACTGGACCCGGGTCGGGCTCACCGCCGCCGTCCACGGGCCGGCCTGCCCACCGATCCGGGCACGGTAGGCCGTCGTGAGGTCGCGGGCCAACGGCCGCAACGAACCGCCGTCGGCGTTGATGTGGTGCACCACGAACACGAGGAGGTGGTGGTCGGAGGCGAGTCGCAGGATCGCGGCGCGGACCGCGCTGGGTCCGGTCAGGTCGAAGCCCGGTTCGACGACGGCGGCGATCTCCTCTTCGACGCGGTCCGGGGTGGTGTCGACGAGGGCCACCCGGAAACCGCGCAGGGCGTCGACGGCCGGGATGATGACCTGCACCGGACGCCCCTCGTGCAGGGGGTAGCGCGTCCGGAGCGACTCGTGGCGGGCGATGACGTCGCCGAGTGCCCCGGTCAGGGCCGGGATGTCCAGAGGACCGTCGAGTTCGAGGGTGAGTCCCACGTTGTACGCCGACGACGACGACGGGTCGATCTGGTTGAGCGACCACAGTCCCCGCTGGACACCGGTCAGGTCGACCATGTGCGGCCGCTCCCGGGGTGTCAGAACACGTCCCGCACCGGTGGACTCGACCGTACTCAGCGCGGCGACGAAACTCGCCACCGTCGGATTCTCGAACAGCAGGGCCAACGGCACCCGCCGGTCGATGTGCTGTTCCACCCGGTAGGTCACCTTGGTCGCCGACAGCGAACTGCCACCCAGTTCGAAGAAGCCGTCGTGCACGCTGACCGTCTGGAGTCCGAGCACGTCGGCGAAGACCTGTGCCACGGCCGCCTCGAGACGGCTTCGGGGGGCGACGTATTCGCGGGCGGGAGAGATCTCGACGGCAGGCAGCGCGCGCCGGTCGACCTTGCCGGTGCGGGTCACCGGGAACTCGTCGAGCACCCGGACGGTGTGCGGGACGAGATGCGCAGGCAGATGGGCGACCGCGTGATCGACGATCTGCTCGGGGGCGGGACCACGCCCCGGCACGCCCGTCACATAGGAGACCAGGACCGTGTCGCCGGCCGGCGTCGGCATACCCACACTCACCGAGTGCCCGACGTCGGGATGGGTGACGAGAACGGCGTCGACCTCCCCCGGCTCGACCCGCATGCCGCGGATCTTGATCTGGAAGTCGTTGCGACCGTGATAGATCAGTTCCCCTGCAGAGGTCCACGAGACGAGATCGCCGGTGCGGTACATCCGGGTGCCGGTCCCGAACGGGTCGGCGACGAACCGGCCTGCAGTGAGTCCCGCACGTCCGTGGTAGCCGCGTCCGAGTGCACGCCCTGCGAGATACAGTTCGCCCACGACACCGGGCGGCACCGGGCGCAGCCCCGGGTCGAGAACCCGTGCCCCGACTCCGGAGATCGGCCGGCCGATGGTCACCGGCGCCGTCGTGCACAACGGCGTGGACAGGGTCACCCAGATCGTGGTCTCGGTGGGGCCGTACAGGTTGAGCAGGGCCCGGCCGTCGGCGTACCACCGCGCGACGAGTTCCGGCGGGCAGTCCTCCCCCGCCACCATCATCGTCTCGACGCCGGGGATCTCCGCCGGGTCGACAGTGGCGAGCGCCGTCGGCGTGGCGCAGGCGTGCGTGACCCGGTGCCGGGTGATGACGTCGGCGAGTTCGGGACCGGCGAATACATCGGGCGGACTGATCACCAGTTCCGCACCCGCACAGATCGCCAGGATGATCTCCCAGACCGCGACGTCGAAACCCGGTGCGGCGAGCTGTAGTACGCGGGACTCCCGGGTCACGCCGAGTCGGGCCTGCTGCTCGGCGACCATCTCCGCGAGCCCTGCGTGGGTGACCGCCGCAGCCTTCGGCCGCCCGGTGGAACCGGAGGTGAAGAGCAGGTATGCGAGATCGTCGACGTGGGCGCGTCGGGTCCGGTCCGCGTCGGCGACCGGATGGTCGCGGCGGCCCGCGATGTTCAGCTCCACCTCGAGATCGTCGAGCAGCCACTCCTCGACACCCAGGTCACGCTGCTGCGGTGCGCCATCCGGGTCGGCGGCACGGTCGGCGGCGACCACCGAGTCGACGGTGATCACCAGCGCGGCGCCGCTGTCGGCGAGCATCGCCGCTCGGCGTCGTACCGGCAACCGCGCGTCGATGATGACGAAGGCGGCGCCACTCATCGCCACCCCGAGCACGGTGAGCACCATCCGAGGGGATCGCGGAATGCTCACGGCGACAACGTCTCCCGGACCGATTCCGCGGTCGGCGAGCAGGCGGGCCAGCTGATGGGTCGCGGTCGCCACCTCTGCCCAGGTCAGTCGTCCGGTACCGGCCCCGACATCGCCCGTCAGGGCGACGGCGGAAGGATCGGTGGAGGCGAATCCCCGTGTGATGAGCTCGGCGAGGGTCGTCTCCGGCTGGGCACCGCGAAGCGGTGCGGCGAGCGCGCGCAGCGCGTCGGGTTCGAGCAGGTCGATCGAAGCGAGTGCGCGGTCGGGCGCGGACACCATCTGGGTGAGGACCCGACGCAGCCGGGTCGCCAGGCCACGGACCGTGGTCTCGTCGAACAGGTCGGTGGCATAAGCGAATTCGACCGCGTAGTCGTCCGCACGCTCGGTCACCGAGACGGTGACGTCGTACTTCGCCGCCGGCACGCGCGCATCGAGCAGTTCCGCCGAGCCGGTCCAGTGCGACAGTTCGGTCAACTGGTCGGTCTGTACGCTCAACGCGACCTGGAACAGCGGCGAATGGGACGGCGACCGTTGCGGTGCGATGGCGTCGACGACCCGTTCGAAGGGCACGTCGGCGTGACTCATCGCCCGCGCGCAACGACGATGTGCCGCGGTCACCAGATCCCGCACGGTGTCGTCCGGACGCAACGCGGTGCGCAGGACGACGGTGTTGACGAACATGCCGACCAGTTCGGCGACGGCCGGATCGTCGCGTCCGGCGACCGCGGTGCCGATGCTGACGTCGTCCACCGCGGCGAGCCTGCCGAGGGTGAGGGCCAGGGCGGACTGGAAGACGGCGAACGGGGTGACGGCAAGGGTGGCGGCCAGGCGGCGGAGTCCGGCGGACAGATCGGCGTCCAGCGTGACGTCGAGATGGTCTCCCGCACTGGACATCACCCGGGGGCGCGGGCGGTCGGTGGGCAGTTGGAGCAGGTCGGGCGCGCCCTGCAGTTCGGCGCGCCAGAACTCGAGGCCCTCGACCAGCACGGGTGACGGGCGTTCCGGGGTTCCCAGGATCTCGGCGCGTTCGACGGCGACATCGGCGTACTGCATCGGCAGCGGGGCGAACTCCGGGAGTTCCCCGGCCCTTCTGCTCTCGTAGGCCGTCATCAGATCGCGGAGCAGTGGTCGCAACGAATGCCCGTCGGCGGCGATGTGATGCACGACGAGTACCACGACATCGCCGCGTGGGTCCCCGGTGAGCAGGCGGAAGCGGAACGGGATCTCCTCGGCGAGGTCGAATCCCACCTCGGCGACCGCGGCGATCGCCGCATCGAGACCGCGCTCGCCGACATCGATCGGCTCGGAGTCGAGCACGGCGCCGGCGGTCGCGGTGCCGAGGATGCGCTGTTCCGGTTCACCGTCGACCGCCGGGAACACGGTACGCAGGATTTCGTGCCGGTCGAGGACGTCGAGCGCCGCACGATGCAGCACCCCGGGATCCACCGCGTGGGTGAGTCGGAGCGCGCCGGACATGTTGTAGGTCGACTCGGCCGGCGACATGCGATTGATGAACCACAGCCGGGTCTGCGCCTGGGACAACGGAATCCGCGCCGGGCGCGGTGGAAGGCGACGCTCCGGCGGTTCCGGCACGGTGTCCGCAACGACGGCGCGGGAAGCAAGGTCGGCGAGGTCGTCACTGTCGAAGACGTCGGTCAGGGCGATCGTCAGACCGTGTCCGATCCGGGCACGGGACACCATGCGGGCTGCGAGGAGTGAGTCGGCGCCGAGGGCGAAGAGATTGTCCGACAGGCTGACCCGTTCCCGGCCCAGGGCCTCGGCGACCATCGAGACGATCGCCTTCTCCGCCGGTGTCCGGGCCTCACGGAACTCCGTGGTCTTGTCCGTGAGGTCCGGGGCGGGCAACGCCGACTGGTCGAGCTTTCCGGAGCGGTTCGTCGGGAAGGCGTCGAGGAACACCACGGCGAGCGGCACCATGTGGCCGGGCAGCCGCCGGCGGCAGAAGGCGCGGACGGCGTCCGAGTCGGGGACCCCGGAGGTCCCGCGGACGTACGCCACGAGTACCGGCGCCGGTCCGAGATCTCGCCGAGCCACGACGACCACCGCGTCGACACCGGGCATCGTCGCGACCACCGATTCGACCTCGCCGAGCTCCACCCGTTGCCCGCGGATCTTCACCTGATGGTCGCTGCGACCCAGGTACTCGAGTTCTCCGTTCTGCGTCCACCGCACCAGGTCGCCGGTCCGGTACATCCGGGCACCCGGCTCACCCAACGGGTCGGCCACGAACCGGGAGGCGGTCTGCGCCATCGCGCCGAGGTAGCCGTTGGCCAGCTGCGGGCCCACCAGGCACAGCTCACCGGCGACGCCGACCGGGACCGGCCGCAGGCGGCGATCCAGAACGCGCACGACGGTGCCCGCCACCGGTCGCCCGATGGGCACGACGGTGTCGTCGGAAGTCACCCGATGGGACGTGACGTCGATGGCCGCCTCGGTGGGACCGTAGAGGTTGACCAGGCCGGCCGACGAGGTCCGGCGGAGGCGGCGAGCCAGCTGCGCCGACAGCGCCTCCCCGGAGGTGAAGACCCAGCGGGCCCGGTCGGGCAGCGACGTCGGCGTACCCGACCCGTTCTCGGTCTGACCCACGACGTCGAGATAGGCGTCGAGCATGGACGGGACGAAGTGCAGGACGGTGACCTCGGCCTCGTCGATGAGGTTCCGCAGGTAGGCGGGGTCCCGGTGGCCATCCGGTGCGGCGATGACCATCCGCGCACCTGTCTGCAGGGGCCACAGCAGCTCCCACACCGACACGTCGAAGGTCGCGGGGGTCTTGTAGAGCACCGCGTCGTCGGCGCCGATCGGGTGATCTCGCTGCATCCACGCGAGGCGGTGCTCGATCGCCGCGTGGTCGACCTCGACACCCTTGGGTACACCGGTCGAGCCGGACGTGAAGATCACGTACGCGGGCTGATGCGGCAACGGACGCGTGTGGAGGGGTGGCGCCTCGGCCCGGGGACCCGCCCCGGCGTCGATCGCATCGATCCCACGGTCGGCGAGGAACGCCGCGTCGACGGTGAGAGCAGGGCAGACGATCGCGGCGATCGCGCGGCGTCGTTCCTCCGGCTCCGCCGGATCGACGGGCACGTACACCGCCCCGAGGCCGACGGCCGCATAGATCGAGCACACCTGTTCGGGGGAGCGGTCGAGAGCGACGATCACCCGATCCCCCGCGACGACTCCCTCGTCCGCGAACACGCGCGCGAATTCGCCCACCGCCAGCGACATCTCGCGGTAGGTCAGGCGCGAGTCCCCGAAGACGAGCGCGGTCGAATCCGGCGTCGCGGCGACCTGTCGTGCGAAGGGAGCCAGGATGTGCTCGCCGGCGACGCCGACCGCCGGACCGCCGTCACCGAGCCGCTCGACCGCCGCCGGCTCACCCGGGATGAGCAGGTCCAGTGCCGCCACCGGACGATCCGGGGCCTCGATGAACTGCTCGAGAACGTGAAGCAGCCGCGCCCGATGGGTGCGCAACTCTTCGGGGTCGTACAGGGCCGGGTTGGCATGGAGGCCCACCTCCAGCGGCGCCTCGGGTCCCGCGGCGAAGACGTTCATCACCAGGTCCTCGACCATGCCCGCGGACAGCATGTGATAGCTGACGTGCGCCCCGTCGATCTCGATCGGCTTGTCGAAGAGCAGTAGGTTCACGAGCGGACCGAAGGATGTGCCGGTCGCGTCACCGAAACCGGCTGCGGCGCGAATGTCCTCGGAGCGGTACCGCTGGTGCCGGAGAACCGCGGTGATCTCGGAGGTGACCGCGGCGACGACCTCCGCACAGGTCACCGCGCCCACCCCGTCGACGCGCAGCGGGAGCATGTTGGAGATCATGCCCATCGACTGTTTGATCCGGGCGGTCGTGCGGGCTGTGACCGGCAGGCTCAGCACGATGTCGTCGGCGCCCGACATCCGGGCGAGGAAGGCGGCGAAGGCCGCGGTGAGGACCGCGGCGACGGAGGCGTCGAGCTCTCGGGCGCGACACCGCAGACGGCTGTCGAGGTCGGCGTCGAGCATCCCTGCCGCGACCACCGTCTCGTTGCTGATGCCGGTGGTGGCCGGATGTGTGGCCAGCGACACCCGTTCGGGCAGTCCGGCGGCGCGTTGCGCCCAGAACGCGTGATCCTTCTCGTGGCGCGTGCTCTCGCGATAGGCGGCATCGTCGGCGATCACCTCGGCGAGTGTCGCGCGCCGAGGTGGGACGCGGGTCTCGGCCGCGACCGCTGCGTTGTAGCGCGCCACCGCTTCGTGCAGGCAGACGAGCGCGCCGTAACCGTCGAAGGCGATGTGATGACCGCGCATGTACCAGTAGGTACGGTTGTCCGCCACCCGGATGAACGCCGCGAAGCCGACCTGGTCGTTCAGCAGGTCGACCGGACGCTCATGATCCGCGCGCATCCAGTCGTCGGCCGCCGCGAGGGGATCGGGCCGGTCCCGGAGGTCCAGCTCGACCACGTCGAACGGCAGCGACTCGTCGATGTACTGCATCGGTGTGCCGTCGACCTCGGCGATCCGGGTGTAGGCGGTCTGGAGTTCCCGCGCACCCTCGATGACGCCACGACGGAACAGCTCCCGGTCGAACGGACGACCGTCGTCGAGGATGTCCAGGTAATGCGCGATGGTGATCGAGTGGTCGTCGTCGAGGTTCTCGGCGAACCACATGGCACGTTGAGCCGCAGTGAGATCCAGCAGGTCGACCCCCCTCGTTCTGCTGCGCCCTCCCCGGCGCCCCTCCCCGTACCCAACTTGTGGGTTCCCCTCACTGAGGGGTGATGTGTCATCCATGCCTCGTCCGAACCAGTCGTCGGCGATTTGGTCGTCCGACGACGCCGCTGACCCGTCCCCCCGAGGCGTTCGTCGAACAGCCACGAATCATACGCTTTACATCTCTTTTGAGATCGAAAGTGATACAGCGCATCTCGCGCCTGAGAGGCGGATCACATCTTGCGGAGAACTCAAGTGACAGATGGGACCTCACAAGTCCCTGACGGCCACACTCTCAACTTGCGTCACCCCGGAAGCGCCGGGTTGCGGTTTGGATTCGGTTGTTCGACCGTCATCTGCCCGAAGGAAGGATTCGTTGCACGCGAGCGGTCCGCGGCGGGGCAAGATTGGGGACATGACGAGCGTGCAACTGGTCGAGGTCGGCCCCCGCGACGGGCTTCAGAACGAGCAGATCCTCCTGTCGATCGACGACAAGGTCGAGTTGATCTCGCGCAGTGTCGACGCCGGCGTCCGACGCATCGAGGCGGTCAGCTTCGTCAACCCGAAGCGTGTCCCACAGATGGCCGGTGCCGAGGAGGTCATGGCACAGGTTCCGCGCGCCGACGGCGTCTCCTACATCGGCCTGGTCCTCAATCGCCGGGGTCTCGACCGCGCACTCACCGCCGCCGTCGACGAGGTCAACGTCGTGGTCGTCGCGACCGAGGAGTTCAGCCGGCGGAACCAGGGCTGCAGCGTCGACGAAGGCGTCGCCGCGGCGATCGACGTCGTGCGCGATGCTCGCGGGGCCGGTCTCCGGACGACGGTGACCATCGCGGTCTCGTTCGGCTGCCCGTTCTCCGGGGAGGTCGCTCCCGAACGGGTCGGCGAGATCATCGCGCGCCTGACCGAGGGAGCGGCACCGGACGAGATCGCCCTCGCCGACACCATCGGCGTCGGTGTCCCGGCCCAGGTGCGCACACTCGCCGACCTCGCCGCCGCGCACGCACCGGGCATCCCTCAGCGCTGGCACTTCCACAACACGCGCAACACCGGCTACGCCAATGCGCTGACCGCCCTGGACTCCGGCGCCAACGCTCTGGACGCGTCCATCGGCGGCTTCGGCGGGTGCCCGTTCGCCCCGGCCGCGACAGGCAATATCGCGTCGGAGGATCTCCTCTATGCGCTCGACCGGTCGAACGTCACGACGGGTGTCGACATGTACGGGCTGATCGACGCCGCGGAATGGTTGGGCAGGTCCTTGGAGAAGAGCGTCCCCGCTCTCCTCGGGCGCGCCGGAGGATTTCCGGACGCCCGCTGAGGCGGGGACTCTCGTCGGTTTTCGCCGTCGGGTGACTAGCCCGTGGTGTGCACGATCAACACGTCGCACGCCGACTTGCGTGCCACGTCGGCCGGAACCGATCCGAGCAGGCGCCCGGCGATCGAGTTCAGGCCGCGGTTACCGACGACGAGCAGGTCGGCCTTGACGTCGCTCACGAGCTGGAGCAGCGCGTCGACCGGCGCACCCTTGACGGGGCGCTGGACAACGGTGGCGGCCCCGGCCTTGGACGCGCGTTCCTTCGCGGTCCGCAGGATTTCCTCGGTCGGCGTCGAACCGGTGACCTGGTACGCCTCGTCTTTGAGGATGTCGGCGGCGTCCCCCGCACCACGCTCGTTGGGGAAGTATGCGCACGCGATCACCAACTGCGCGCCTTCACCCGCGAGTGCCCCCGCACGTTCCACCGCCTTCATCGACGACTCCGAGCCGTCGGTCCCGACGACGATGGTCTCGTATGCGCTCATCCCAACCTCCGACATGAATTCGCCTCGCTGCCCATCAGCGAGGCGTCACCTACATCCCCCATATTGCAGGGTTCTTTCACCGGGACATTAGTTTGCCGCGGCGTGTCTGTCCGCCGATCGTGGTGATCGGCACATGGTCGCGCTGTTGTGTCTTCGGCGGGATTGCAGGTCACAGCCCTATTTGATGCCCGCCGCGTCCATTCCGCGGAGCTCCTTCTTCAGGTCGGCGATCTCGTCGCGCAGGCGGCCCGCCAGCTCGAACTGCAGGTCCCGGGCCGCGCTCATCATCTGTTCGGTCAGCTGCGACACCAGATCGGCCAGCTCGGCGCGCGGCATCGCCGAGACGTCGCGCTTCTCGATCACGCCCGCACTGCCCGCCTTCGACACCTCGCCCTGCGCCCTGCGGCCGCGGCTGGAGTTGCGTCCCGAACCGCCCACCGCGACGGCCTCGTCCTCGGCCTCGCGGTACACCTGGTCGAGGATGTCGGCGATCTTCTTGCGCAACGGCTTCGGGTCGATGCCGCGCTCCTTGTTGTAGGCGATCTGCTTCTCGCGGCGACGCTCCGTCTCGTCGATCGCGTTGCGCATCGAGTCGGTGATCTTGTCGGCGTACATGTGCACCTCACCCGACACGTTGCGGGCCGCACGGCCGATCGTCTGGATCAGCGACGTGGTGCTGCGCAGGAACCCTTCCTTGTCCGCGTCGAGGATCGCGACCAGCGATACCTCAGGGAGGTCGAGACCCTCGCGGAGGAGGTTGATGCCGACGAGGACGTCGTAGTCACCCGACCGGAGCTGACGCAGCAACTCGACACGACGCAGGGTGTCGACCTCGGAGTGCAGGTACCGCACCCGGATGCCCAGTTCCAGCAGATAGTCGGTGAGATCCTCGGCCATCTTCTTGGTGAGCGTCGTGACGAGGACGCGTTCGTCGCGTTCGGTGCGCTGCCGGATCTCGTGGACCAGGTCGTCGATCTGCCCCTTGGTCGGCTTGACCACGACCTGCGGGTCGACCAGGCCGGTCGGGCGGATCACCTGCTCGACGAACTCGCCGTTCGACTGACCGAGCTCGTAGGGTCCGGGCGTCGCCGAGAGATACACGGTCTGACCGATGCGGTCGACGAACTCGTCCCAGGTCAGCGGGCGGTTGTCCACTGCCGACGGAAGCCGGAAGCCGTATTCGACGAGATTACGCTTGCGGGACATGTCGCCCTCGTACATGCCGCCGATCTGCGGCACGGTCACGTGCGACTCGTCGATGACCAGGAGGAAGTCCTCCGGGAAGTAGTCGATCAGCGTCGCCGGTGCACTCCCGGCCGAACGGCCGTCGATGTGGCGCGAGTAGTTCTCGATCCCCGAGCAGAAGCCGACCTGGCGCATCATCTCGAGGTCGTAGGTGGTCCGCATCCGCAGGCGCTGCGCCTCGAGCAGCTTGCCCTTGCCCTCGAGTTCGGCGAGGCGTTCCTCGAGTTCCTTCTCGATCGACGCCATCGCCCGCTCCATCCGCTCCGGCCCCGCCACGTAGTGGGTGGCGGGGAAGATGCGCAGCGAGGAGACCTGACGGACCACGTCGCCGGTGAGCGGATGCAGGTAGTAGAGCGATTCGACCTCGTCGCCGAAGAACTCGATGCGCACCGCGAGTTCCTCGTAGGACGGGATGATCTCGACGGTGTCACCGCGGACGCGGAAGGACCCGCGGGTGAATGCTGTGTCGTTGCGGGTGTACTGCACGTCGACGAGCAGCCTCAGCAGGGCGTCGCGATCGATCTCCTGCCCCACCTCGAGCTCGACCGAGCGATCGAGGTACGACTGCGGCGTACCGAGGCCGTAGATGCAGGACACCGACGCCACCACCACGACGTCGCGACGGGAGAGCAAACTCGAGGTCGCCGAATGGCGGAGTCGTTCGACGTCGTCGTTGATCGACGAGTCCTTCTCGATGTAGGTGTCGGTCTGCGCGATGTACGCCTCGGGTTGGTAGTAGTCGTAATACGAGACGAAGTACTCGACGGCGTTGTTGGGCAGCATCTCGCGGAGTTCGTTCGCCAGCTGCGCGGCGAGCGTCTTGTTGGGTGCCATCACCAGCGTCGGGCGCTGCACCTGCTCGATGAGCCAGGCAGTCGTCGCCGACTTACCGGTACCGGTGGCACCGAGGAGCACGATGTCCTTCTCCCCCGCCTGGAGCCGTGCGGTCAGATCCTTGATCGCGGCGGGCTGGTCACCGGCGGGCTCGTACTCGCTGACCACCTCCAAGCGGGCTTCGGTGCGCTCGATCTCGCCGATCGGACGGAACTCGGAGTGCGCGAGCACCGGGCGTTCTGCTGCAAAAGCCATAGTGCCAGGGTAAACGCGCACTACGACACGAGTGTTCCCGCGCGGTCTGCGGCCCGCCGCCCGACCATGCGCGGCAGACGTCCCGCACATCGGGAACATCTCCGATGTTCACCCAGAGATCGGGTGCCGGCCGAACTACATTCGGGGGATGACGAGCAACAGCGGTCCCGTGACGACCGCGCCGGCCGCACCCCACTCGATGCACCCGCCCAAGCGGGAGGTCTTCGATGTGCCCGCGATGACGAACACCGACAACAAGGGATTCGTCCGGGAGGTCGAGGAATACCGAGTCACCGACTACGGCCTCTACATGTCGCGCCCCGCGCCCGGGCATCCGAGGTTCGATTATCTCGAATCATGGCTTCTCCCCTCATTGGGGTTGCGCGCCAACATTTTCCACTACCAGGGCGGCTTTCGGGCGAATCAGCGCCTCTACCTCGACATCGGGCGGTTCTCCGGCCCCGACGAGCGCGGCCGGTGGTACGCCGAGGACTGGTATCTCGACCTCGTCGACGTTCCGGGATCACCGCTGGAACTCATCGACGTCGACGAGGTCTTCGAAGCGCACCGGTGCGGACTCCTCGACAGCGACCAGTGCGTGCAGGCCGTCGAGATCGCGACCCGCGCGCTCGTCGGGGCAGCCGCGCACGGCAACGACGTACAGGCCTGGCTCGACGACGCGGTCGGCGGCGTGGTGTTCTTCCGAGACCACCGCCCCGATCACGGGTGGTGACCCGGCACGACCGCGCGCCGATGTGCCGGCCGGCCCGACGTCGGACTCAATAGGTGGGCAGCACGAAGCACGCGCCGTTCCGGATGAACTGCGGCAGTTGCACTCCCGTGCCCACGTTGACGGTCCGCGTCTTGACCACCCCATCGAGGTTCGCGGCGAGCACGTAGCGTCCGGGGGCGGACGGTCGCCAGGTCGGCGTGACCTCGACAGCGGTGGGCTTGGCGTTGTGGATCGTCACGGTGCGGCCCGCCCGGGTGGACGTGACCTTGAGTGTCGACTTGGCCGACTTCGGATCGCCGACGATCACGGACAACTTGTAGGCGCATCCCGCACCGTAGAGGCCGTAATTCGACGAGCCGTTCGCCGAGGAGCCGTAACCGGGCAGCGTGTCGACGGCGATCCCCTGCAGGGCCGCGTTCGCCGGGGCGGCACTCACCGCGGCGGCCGTGAGTGCCGCCCCGACGGCGATACCGCCGACGACCGCACGCACGCGTTTCGAACTACCAGGACCCCACATATGTGCTCCTCACAACGCTTTGCCGACTTGGTGGTCCGCACCGGCATCGGTGCGTCGTCGCAAAGCTAACAGCGCGGAGCACACGATGTGGCCAATTCAGGCAACATTCGTAGTCAGTTTGTCGAGCCCCTCAGGCGATCTCGATCCGCACGGTCGCGGGTCGCCCAGGATCGCAGGAACCGTGAACGCCGGGGCCGACGGGCGCGAACCCACCGTCGGCGAGGAGGTCGACGAGTTCTGCGGACGCGGTCTCGTCGCGGGCGGCGATCCGCAGCTCGACGTTTGCCGGATCGGTGATCTCGACGGCGGCCGCGCGCTCACCCGCGATCGCCCACAGCCGGTTGACCAGACGTGTCGCGGGACCATCCGGATTCGGTTCCGCGGCAACGAGTTCGGGGACCGGATCGGCGACCCGACGCGCCCGGACGTTGGCCTCGAACGGTACGAGCCGATCGTCCCAGACCCGCGCGGCGGCAGCGGCGAGGTCATCGGCCGATCCGGAGTTGTCGAGCCAGACGTCGGCGACCGCACGGCGCTGCTCGTCGGTGGCCTGCGCCGCGATTCGAGCACGCGCGTCTGCTTCGTCGACCCCGCGCATCGTCGTGAGGCGATGCAGTCGGACGTCGGCGTCGGCGAACACGATCACCACGAGGTGGAAGAACGGCGCGGTGTGGTTCTCCACCAGCAGCGGGATGTCCTGGACGACGACGGCGTCGTCCGGCGCCGCCGCGAGCAGTTCCTGGGTGCGCGCGCCGATCAACGGGTGGGTGATCCCGTTGAGCGCCTTCCGCGACCCCTCGTCGACGAAGGCCTTGGCCGCGAGCGCCGGACGGTCGAGGCTGCCGTCGGCGGCGAGGATGTCCGAGCCGAAGGCCTCGACGAGCGCGGCGAGGCCCGCCGAGCCGGGTTCGACCACCTCGCGGGCGATCTTGTCGGCGTCGATGATGTATGCACCTCGTTCGACGAAGGTCTTTGCCACTGTCGATTTGCCGGCGCCGATGCCACCGGTCAGTCCAAGCCTGATCACGTCACCAGTCTGGCAAACAGGCTCCTGCCCGGTGCACACCGGCGCCCCGTGTGTCGCGTCGCTTCAGCCGGTGACCGCGACGAGTTCGACGGTCTCGCGCGGCAGGGTGGACTCGGCGACCTTCTCACCCGACTCCAGATCGATCGCGACGATCTTCTTCGACACCGGTTCACTGACGTACGCGATGCGATCCTGCACCACGACATTCGGCATCGGCGACTGCCATTCGTCGGGTTCGGTCCACTCCCCGATCGCCGGGATCCGGGCGGTGCGGTTGCCGGATCGTGCATCGAAGACGTGCAGCGCGCCGTCGGTCCCGAGGATCACCGCAGAGCCGCCGGGGCCACGTTCGAGCGACCGGAAGCTGTAGGAGGTCCCGAGATCGACCAGGCGGAGATCGCCGGTACGGGTGTCGGTGAGCGAGAAGCGCGTCGGCCGTTCGAGGTCGGCGTCCTCGTCACTCTTGTAATCCCCCAGCACGACCGGGGACCCGTGATCACCGGCCTGGTTGCCGATGCGGCCGTAAGGATCCGGGCTGGCCACCTTGCGGATGTCGTTGCCGTCGACGATGAGGATGCCGTTCTCACAGCCGAAGGTCAGGCGGCCGTCGGCCGCGGCGGCCTCGCCGTGGACGCCGGGACATTCGTCGTTGCGGGCGATCTCGTTCCGCTGCTTGTCCAGGATCGCAACGCCGCTCCGCGAATTCTCGTCGCCGCGTGTGACGACAACCGAACCGTCGCCGCGGAACACCGCCACACCGTGATGGGGTTGCGGGACCGTGAACGTGGTGGCCACCGGGTTGCCGCGGAGCAGTTCGGCGGGTTCGACGATGTCGACCTGTCCGGTGCCGTCGCTGAACAGGCTGATTCGTGAGTCGTGGACCACGACATGTCCGGGTTCCGCTCCACCGAAACGCATCTCGGTGAGCGAGGGCTCGGTCGTGTAGTGATGTCCGTGGTCGCCGTGCGCCTTCGTCCAGGTCCCGGCGTCGAGGACCCGGAACCCGTCGGCCTCGGAGACGAAGACGTGCCGCCCGTTGCCCGCGCTGTTCAGCCGGACGAATCCGTCGAGGGGAAGGTCGGCGACCTGATCGAGCGTCTTCGCGTCGAGCACGAGGATTCCGCCGTCGTAGCTGAGTGCGAGTCGTGGTGTCGCGCTTTGCTGTTCCGCGGGTCCGCGCGACGATTCGGCGGACGGGGTCGCCTGCTCGGGGTCGCCGCATGCGACGAGCGCGATGGAGGAGGCAGCGAGCAGCGCGAGGGAACGGGTCAGAGTTGTCCGTGGTGATAGCACTCGGACAGTCAACCGTCTAATGAAAATGATTGTCAACAATGCATGGTTGTCCGACCTCGGCGGGCGAGTTCAGCCGTCCCCGATGAACGGCGCCAACCCGTCGAGCAGTCGCGCCAGGCCGAAATCGAACACCTCGTCAGGAGCCCCTGGCGCCTGATGATGTTCGCCTGCAACGGTTCCCACTCGATCCGCGAGAGGGAACCCGCCTTTGGGGATCACCGCGTCGAGCTCGGGTGCGACGACCTCCCACCACTCGACGTCGGTCATGCCGCTGTTGGTCACCGCGGCGTCGGCAGCCAGGGCCTCCCGGGCGTTGCCGGTCACGAAGGCGGACAGGAGACCGAGGATGTGGTCACGGTCGAGGTCCGAGATGTCCAGCGGCTCGAGCAATTCGAGCTGCCGTTCGTAGCGGGCGAGACGACGCGGACCGAGAACCTGTCGCCACGGATTGGCGTCGATCAACCAGGGATGTGCCAGGTACTCGGCGCGCAGATGACGTGCGACCTGCGCGAGGGATTCCCGGACCGTCGATCCCGGCCCCGGCACCGGGTCGCCGGCGACATGGTCCACCATGAGCGCGACCAGGACGTCTCGGGTGGGCACGTAGGTGTAGAGAGTCATCGGACCGACGCCGAGCTCGGCGGCGAGTGCCCGCATCGACACCGCGGTCAGTCCACGCTCGTCGGCGAGGGTGACCGCCTTGCCGACGATCTCGTCGACGGTGACCCGTTGTCGCGGACCGCGTCTGGGTGTCTGCGGCTCCCCACGTCCACGCCAGAGCAGCCGAACGAGGGTTCGGGCATCGTCAGCGGTCGACACGTTGCACCCTTTCCGTACAGCGTACGAGATCAATACCGTACCCACCGGGTCTCGGCTGGTGTGGCAGGGACACGAAAAACCCTCCCGGGAAGTCCCGGGAGGGCTTTTCGTGTGCTCAGTGCAGATCTACTGCGGGAGCAGAGCTATCAGGCGTTGCCCGAGAGCTTCTCGCGCAGAGCGGCGAGCTGCTCGTCGCTCGCCAGCGAACCACCGGTGGACGAAGCACCACTGGTGTTCGCCGAGCCACCACGGCTCTCCGAAGCCGACGAGTAGTCGGTCGGGGCGTTGGCAGCCTCGGCTGCGGCGGCGGCGAACTTCTCCATCTGGGCGGTGTGCATCTTGTGGCGACGCTCGGCCTCGGCGTACCGGGCCTCCCATGCCTCACGCTGCTTCTCGTAGCCTTCGAGCCATTCGTTGGTCTCGGCGTCGAAGCCCTCGGGGAAGATGTAGTTGCCCTGCTCGTCGTAGCTGTCGGCCATGCCGTACTTCGAGGGGTCGAACTCCTCGGTGTAGTCCTCGTTGGCCTGCTTGAGGCTCAGCGAGATACGACGACGCTCGAGGTCGATGTCGATGACCTTGACCATCGCATCGTCGTTGACGGCGACAACCTGATCCGGCACCTCGACGTGGCGCTCGGCCAGCTCGGAGATGTGGACCAGACCCTCGATGCCCTCGTCGACGCGGACGAACGCACCGAACGGCACCAGCTTGGTGACCTTGCCCGGGACGATCTGACCGATCGCATGGGTACGGGCGAACTGACGCCACGGGTCTTCCTGAGTGGCCTTGAGCGACAGCGAAACACGCTCGCGGTCCAGATCGACGTCGAGGACCTCGACGGTGACCTCGTCGCCCACTGCGACGACCTCGGACGGGTGATCGATGTGCTTCCAGGACAGCTCGGAGACGTGGACCAGACCGTCGACGCCGCCGAGATCGACGAACGCACCGAAGTTGACGATCGAGGACACGACGCCCTTGCGGACCTGGCCCTTCTGCAGCTGGTGCAGGAACTCGCTGCGGACCTCGGACTGGGTCTGCTCGAGCCACGCACGACGCGACAGGACCACGTTGTTGCGGTTCTTGTCGAGCTCGATGATCTTGGCCTCGATCTCCTTGCCGATGTACGGCTGGAGGTCGCGGACGCGACGCATCTCCACGAGCGATGCCGGGAGGAAGCCGCGCAGGCCGATGTCCAGGATCAGGCCGCCCTTGACGACCTCGATGACGGTGCCCTTGACGGCCTCGTCCTTCTCCTTGAGCTCCTCGATGGTGCCCCAAGCCCGCTCGTACTGCGCACGCTTCTTGGAGAGGATCAGACGGCCTTCTTTGTCCTCCTTGGTGAGGACCAGGGCCTCGACCTCGTCACCGACGTTGACGACCTCGTTGGGGTCAACATCGTGCTTGATCGACAGTTCGCGAGAGGGAATGACGCCTTCGGTCTTGTAACCGATGTCGAGCAGAACCTCGTCCCGATCGACCTTGACGATGGTGCCTTCCACGATGTCGCCATCGTTGAAGTACTTGATCGTGGAGTCGATGGCGGCGAGAAAGTCCTCGGCAGTGCCAATGTCATTGATGGCTACTTGCGGCGAGGTGATCGTGGGGGACGACATATGTTGAGTTGCTCCGGACAGGTGTGTAGTAGGTACAGTTCTTGACGTATTGCGCGGCACAAAACCCCTGATCAGAAGCATTTCGACCGGGGCGTGCGCCTGTCGCGCGTCATCGAGCGCACGCGCGTTCTCAAAGCCTACTCCAGCGGCATTGTGCTGGGCAAATGCCCTTGAAACGGCCCCTCCGAGAGCCCCCTGCATTGCCCCTCCGGATGACACCGGCCGGCACGATCAGGAGCGCGTACGCCGCTCCCCGGTGACCGAGTCGAGGAGAGCACGCAGCCGTGACCTCCGCCGGAAACGTGGACATGTCCCGTCCGGGCACAGCGCACAGTCGGTGCCCGCCCGGTGATGCTGGTGTGCCGACCGGTCGTGACCGCACCGGCAGTTGTCGTCGTCCACCCAGGTGAGGTTACCGAAGGAGCCCCGAAGGTGGGCGGTTGTCCTGTGTGTCAGGGTGCGACGACTCGGACCCAGTCGACGAGCATCGTGGACTCCGGCGGCGTGGTGGGGCCGGCAGGTCCCGGCCAGGTGCCGCCGACGGCGATGTTGAGCAACAGATGCAAAGGTTTGTCGAGGACCCAGCGCGAGCCGGGCTCGAGGTCCGCCGGGGTGACGGTGAGCAGCGTCCGGTCGTCGATTCCGGTTTGGATGAGACCGGGCAACTTGTTCACCCAGTAGATACGAAAGGTCCCCGCAAGTGGTGCCGGCGGGATGCCGGTGGCCGACACGCTCTGACGTCCGCTCGGCGGTCCGCCGGGTACGTGGACGCCGGTGTGGTACTCGGACGCCTCGTTGAGCGTTTCGATGATGTCGATCTCGCCGGAAGCCGGCCAGCCGACCCGGTCGATGTCATCGCCCAGCATCCAGAACGCGGGGTGCAGTCCGGCACCGGCGGGCACGGCGATGCGGGCCGAGATCCGGCCGTGGCGGATCGACAGTTCACCCTTGGTCGACAATCGCGCCGAGGTGAACCCCCGGTCGTTGCGTCGGGCTATGACGGCCAGGTGCCCGTGCCCGTCGATCCGGGCGTTTTCCACGGAGTCGGTGTACACCTGGACTTCGTCGTTGCCCCAGCCACCTCCGCCGGTGACGGCCCGCCAGGGGCTCTGCACTGCGCGAGGCGGGCCGTCGAAGCCGTCGGCGTAGATGACGCGTGGTCCGGGGTCGGCATGGCCGAATCCGATGGAGCATCCCGACGCGGCGAGCACTGCGACGACGCACAAGTGGACGACTGGTCTCATCGGATGCTCCTTCTCTCGGCGAGTCCGCGGGCATAGCCGGCGCAGGTCCACAGGAACCCGGCCACCAGCGCTGCACATCTGCGGGGCGAGCGACGGTGGCGCCAGACCCCGGCCGGAAGCACGCGGGTGGTGTAGCGACGTTCGCTCGCGAGGGCGGCGTCCGCGCCGGTCAACGAGGCCAGGACGGCTTTGGATCGACCTTCGTGATAGCAGCGCGAGGTGAAATAGCGGAAGGTCCCGCGGTCGTCGGGGACGAGATGCGTCACTCGGAAGGTCGTGTCGCGAACGATGCGGTCGTTCGGATTCCGTTCCCGCAGAGCGATTCCCATCAGGGTCTCCTCGCACCCGGCCGGCAGGGTGCCGCGGCGTCCCAGCGCCGGGGAGAAACCACCGATGTCGAGCAGCGCGTCGCGGCGCACTGCCATCGCTGCACCGATCGGGTTCCGGATGGCCGCGCCGTGGTGGGGCAGGCCGAGGTAGTCGCAGCCGACGACCCACCCGAACTCGTCGGGGAACCACTCCGGCGCAGCCGTTTCCCATCTCGCCTCGACCGCACCGCCGATCGCCGCCACATGGGCTTCCGCCATCCGTGCCCGGACCGCCTTCAGGGCTCCGGGGGCCGGGCGGGCGTCGTCGTCGATGAAGACCACGACGTCGCCGGATGCGGTGTCGGTACCGGTGTTGCGGGCTTCCGACAATCCCCGGATTCCCTTGTTGGCGACCACGATCAGCCCAGGGTGGCCCGCGGCGAGGTCGGCTGACAAGTCGGGGTTGTGGTCGACGACGATGATCAACTCGTCGGCGTCACCTAGTTGCGCTGTGGTGGCCACGATCGCAGCCTCCACCTGTTGCCGACGCCGCTCGGTGTAGCAGCAGATCACCACCGACAACCGCGGCTCTCCGGACCTGTTCTCGGCGAGCGGAATCGCCGACGGTCCCGATGTCCCGGTCACCACGGCGCGATGTGGTTGAACCACGACACCACGTCCTCTCCCCTGATACACGACGAATCCAGATGCGCGCCCGAGCATTCGACCATCGAGATGGTCGCGACCTGCCCGAACCGGGCGCGGAACGCCGCCGCATTGGCCGCTGTCGACACGAGAGTGTCCTGCGGACTGACGTAGAAGCGGATGTTCGCACCCGCCAGCGAATCGACGGGCAGTCGCATCGGGTCCGTCCCGGGGAGGTCGGGGTTCGCCGCTGCGAGGCCTTGCTGGTAACCGCCTGTCGCCTGCGCGAAAGTCAGGGCGGGCCCGATCGCGGCCAGCCCGCGCGGCCGGAGGTCTGAGTGCTTTGCCATCACGTTGACCGCTGCGATCGTGCCCATCGACTCGGCCAGGAAGAACACGTCGGACACCCGATGCCGCTCGGCCGTCGCTTCGGCGATCGCCGCATAGTGGCGCTGGGATGCGGGGTTTCCGTACGCATTTCCCCCGGCTCGGCCGGCCACGACCACGTAGCCGGCTGCACAGAGGTCACGGACGAGAGCGCGATGGGCCTCGTCCACGTCGAGGATCGTCTCGTCACGGTCCAGACCGTGGAAGAAGACCACGACGCCTCGCGTGGTCACACCGCCATCCGAGATCGTCAACGTGTTCTGCCCGTCGATCACCGCCCGGAGCCGGATCAGACCGCCCTCGGTCGACGAGCATCCCGCGACCGACACGGAGAGAGCCGCCGTCACGATCGCCACGAGAATCATCAGCAGACCACGCATCCGTCACACCGCCGCGAGCCGGTGATAGTGGGACGCCACCCGGGCCGCACGCACCGGCGCGACGAACTCGTCGCGGACCCGTTCCGCGCCGGCCTCGGCGATCCGCGCGCGAAGCCCCGCATCCCCGAGCAGGCCTCTGCACTGCGCGCGCCAGGCCGTCGGCGTCGCCGGGTTCCACGAGCAGGCCGGTCTCCTCGTCGACGATGAACTCGCCGGGACCACCGGATCTACAGGCGACGACCGGAACCTGACACACCTGCGCCTCGAGCAGGATCATCCCGAAAGGTTCCTCGAAGGACGGGCAGGCGAGGACGTCGACGGCCCCCAGGACCCCGGCGACGTCGTCGACATGCGGCACGATGCGCAGTGCGTCGCCGAGCAACCGAGTGCCGACCCGCACGAGTTCGGTCAGGTAGCCGCCGTCGTCCACCCCGGGTGACCCGACAACCGCGAGTTGGGCCGGCACACCGTTCTCCCGCACCCTGGCCACCGCGTCGACCAGCACGTGCAGACCTTTCTCCGGGTCGACGCGACCGACCGCGGCAACTATCGGGCATTCCGGGGAATCCGCCAGCCGGGCACGCCACTCCCCACTGGGCGCGGCGGTCTCGAACCGTCCGACATCGACGCACTGCGGGATGACGATCACTTTGTCACGCACCCAGGACGGGACCTGATCGCGCGACGCGCCACTGATGGCGATCGTGCTGTCGGACAGACGGACTGCGAACCCCAGCGCCCACCGGCCGATGCCGGGAGCCACTATCTCGTGGAGTTCGAGAACGGTTCCGGTCCGCGTCAGCCGACCGGTGACTGCGCAGTCGAGATGCGTCATGAGCAGGTTGGAGTGGATCACCTGCGCCCGCGTCTCCCGCACGACGCGCATGAGGCGGGAGATGGACCGCACGGTGCGCCATACCAGCGAGATCAGTTCGACAGATCCACGCATGCGTCGCCCGTCGGGTGAACGCAGTCCTCGCCGCTCCGGGATCTCCAGAGCGCGGAACGCCAATCCCAACCCACGCCAACGCTTTTCGAATGTACCGCCCGCGGGGGCGGCCAACGTCACATCCACCTCGGCCGTCGCCAGGAGCGGCGCGATGTTCAGCAGACTCTGCTCGGCCCCCATCGCATCCTTCGACGGCGAGACCGCGAGCACCCTGATCACGACGAACCGTCCCCGTCGACGAGCCGGCCGAAGTCCTGGGCGAACGCTTTCAGGGCGGCAACGACACGTGCTGGGTCGATGACGTTGTCGTGGAACGAGGCCGACACGAGGCTGGCCTCGCGGGTGTGCAGCGCGACGATCGTCAGCCCGTGCGGGCCGTCCGGTTCCGAACTGCTCGCGTACAGATGTTCCCCGCCGGGCGAGAACGGGATGTTCGTGCGCATTCCGACGTCCGAGAAGGCGACGGAGACAGGTGCCGCCGGGTCGGTGACCGTCGGCGTCACCGGACGGCGCCGTCGTCCGCCTGTGCGCGCGGAGGACAGTAGAGCCCCCGCGAGGGGTCGTGCCGTTCGCATCCCGGAGCGGATCTGCCGGGACACCTCGGCGATGGTGGTCTCCTCATCGATCCGGATCGGCAGCGCTCCCAAGAAATTGCCGTTGATCCACTCCCCGTCGAGGTAGGTTCGCAGGTCCACGACGACGTTCGAGATCGGCGACACGTTGACGCCTGCCTCCTGCAGAGCCCGGATGAGTGCGATGGCGACGACGGCGAAGTTGCTGACCTTGCCCGCCGACTTCTTGACCCGGGCGACCGTCTCGTCGCGGACAGCGCCGTCGAGGCTTCCGTACAGCGTCCTGCGCGAGGGCGACCACGTCACCGGTAGGCCCGGCTCCGGCGGTGCAGGCCGCTTCGGCCGGTCGGCGAACGCCGCTCGCAGACGCTGAGGGCCCCGCCCGAAGGTCGCCCACGCGGCGGACAGCATCGGCGCCCGTCCGGACGGGTGGGACGCCACCGGCGCGTACTCGCCCGCGGACGCGGCGGCGGCCACAGCTTCGATGATGGCGCCGTTGCTCCGGCCGTCGCTGAGCGCGTGCCGCACGATCATGCCCAGGTGTCTCGGGAATCTGACGAACTGGATGGGCAGGTCCGGATCTGCATGTGCCACCAAAGAGTCGACCACTGCGCCGATGTCGGTCCCGATAGGCCAGGGTTCCCCCTCGGTGACCATGTCATCCGTCGGCTCCCCGGGAATCCAGCGCAGGGTCGCGCGGTCCAGACGCCAGCCGAGCCGGGCATGAGGGTTCTCCGTCGCCACCCGTCGCAGTGCTGCACGCACGGCATCGAGCGGTGGCAGGTCCACCGGTCCGAGCAGGAGGCTGAGTACCGATCCCACCCAGGGTCGGTCTCGTCGTTGCAGCGCAAGGGGTTCAGACATCACGGCACCTCATCTCGTGTCATTCCGGTACAGGAAGACCCACGTACCGGGTTTCTCGTCGACGACTTCCCAGCGGGGATCGCTCGTCATCCGGCGGTTCAGGTTGTCGATCGCCTCTGCGGGAAACAATCCGAAGAAGGCGCCGAACCCTCGCATCGGTTCCGACAGGACGACGAACGTCGGTCTGTTCCGCCCGGTGATGACCGCCATGAACTCCCGGTAGTCGGATTCGGAATCGAAGGCCCTGCCCGCGAGACCTGGCTGGAACATCAATGCGTTGTCGAATGCGTGGGTGAACTCGGCGAAACGTACGTAGTCACCCGTGGGTCGTTCCGGCCACCCGGGAACGAGCGGTGTCACGTAGGCCGGAAACACACTGCCCGCGAGCACTTCTCCGGCTGAGCTGACCTGGTCCCGGCCGATCAGGTTCGTGTACCAGTTCGCCGACCCCGCCTGCGCCGCCAGAGCGGTCGCGACACCGAGTGCGGCGAAGGTCCCGGCGAACCGGATGCGACCGGCACGCACACCGGCGAGCAACCCTGGGGCGAGGACGAACGCACAACCAGGCAGCGAATAGAGGAAGACCCGGAAGACTGCCTCACCGCCGTAACTCTGTCCGCCGAGGATCAGGATCGGACTCAGCGCGATGACAGCCAGTGCCCGGACTGGTTGCCCACGTCGCCATCTCAAGATCAGGACGGCCACGGTGGAGGCCCAGGTGGCAATCGTCACCACGCGCATGACCGCGCTCGAGAAGACCTGGCCGGCCATACCGTGGTGCCCCCCACCGCGAGTGGCCGCATTGTTCGCGACGTCCCCTGAGAACAGGGTGTAACCAGACAGGACGTCGCCGTTGTAGAGGAGTACGCCACCGAGTATCGCGCCCATCACCAGGGCGATCCACCACGGCTTGAGCATGCGCCCCAGCACGAGCAGGCATGCCGCGCCCAGCACCCAGTACGGGGTGAGCTGGTGAGTGATCGCGAGCGCTCCGAACAGGATCATGATCGGCGCCGTCCCCACCGCGCGGTCGCGGGAGAGCCCGATCGGGACGAGCATCGCGACGGCCAGCAGCATCCCGATCGCCTGCGGCGCGAAGTAGTCCTGCTCGACCCAATTCAGTGTCACCACCAAGAACGTGGCCGCGAGCCCTTCGTCGCGGGTGAGTCGCCACGCACGTGCCCCCGCGTACACGATGCCCGCGAGAAAGAGGTGATAGACGGGCGTGAACCAGTGCGCGATGTCGATCGGGCTCAGGCCGGTGAGGTCGGCGACCCATGCGGTCACCGCGAAGAGCGCCGGCCACCCGTTGTAGACATCCACACCATGGGCGAGCGACCCGCTCTGCTGAATATGATCGACGACCCCGAGGTGTTTGTAGGTCCAGGAGTAGATCGGCGCGTCCGTCGAGATCGCCCGTGGTAACCGCTGGCAGACGATCATCGCGACGATCGCTCCGACCGTGGCGGTGGTATTCCCCTGGCGCAGTGCGATACCGAAGGCGACTGCCGCCAGGACGATCGACGCCGGATACAGCGGGGACGCGCCGGCCAGTAGTCCGTACTCGTTGAACGACGATCCCGCGATCGAGCGCACGCCGAGAACGAAGCAGACGAGACAGCACGCCAGCACCGCCCACGGAGACACGACCATCCACGACACGACCGGATGCCACCGCTTCGATCTCGCGGGGGCGACCGGCTCGCACCCCGCGGGCGGATGCGGGGGTTCCACCGACGTCGTCGTCTCATCGTGAACCAAGGTCATACGCGCGCCACCCTGGATGCGAGATGGGCACCGCGACCGAGACCTCCGGCGGTGGTGGCGATCCCGATGATCGCCAGGACAACGGCCGGACTCCAGAAACCGGCCATGAGCAGTCCGGTCACGGCGACGATGGACACCGCGAGCCCGACCGCCGGAACCAGCGACAACCGCGCGTGAGTCGGCATGCTGCCGAACGACATCACCAGGCTTCCCGGTCCCAGAAGGACGAACGCGATCACCGCGACCACTTGCAGTACACCGGGCAGCATCGTCGCGCCGAGCAACCCGACGAGCCCGAGCCACATGGACACGGCAGCGAGTCGGCCCTCGAGAATGGTGTTCCCGGGCTCACCCCACATCTGGCCACGACGGAAATCGAGCAGACCCGCCAGACCCCTCGATGTGGCCCGGAGCGGTGCACCCGCGCGCCCCGCGAGGCGACCCCTGATGAGTCGCCACGGTCCGCGCGCCACCCCGACGAGCTCCCGGCGACGCAGACCCGCCAGCTCTGGCTCCGCGACGACAGCCGGACCTGGATCGACCTGGGTGGTCGCGCGCAGGTGACGGATACCGGCGACCAGCCGCTTCGTGACCAGCACCGTTGTGCAGGGGTCGACGAGCAGTTTGAAGATCACTGCACCGAGTCCGACCCCGTAGTCGTGCATCTGCTTCTCGAGCTCGGCGACACTCGCGCGGTGGCTGTGCCATACGATCGCCGCGGGTTCGCGTGCGATGGACCCGCCGGCCAGGAGGAGCCTGACAAAGATGTCGATGTCCTCGCCGCCCCCTGCTGCCGAGCCGGCACCCACTGCCTCATCGAAACCGCCGAGTCCGACGACGACGTCTCTGCGTACGGCGAAGTTCGCACCCGTCCCGAACTCGGACACCCGCAACGGAAAGAGGTCATCGGCCGCCACCGGCCGCGCCACGCCGTACAGCGCTGGCTCCCAGCGTTCCGCCCACCCCACACGACGGTCGAAATACGCCTGCGCCGGCGTCATCACCTCGACCGAGGGGACCATGCCGCACACGCACGCCACCGACTCGTCTCGTTCGAAACCGATGACGATCCGCGACAACCAGTTCGGATCGAGGACGACGTCGTCGTCGGTGAACGCGACGAACTCGAATCTCGCAGACCGGAGACCGACATTGCGCGCGATGGAGAGACCCGGCCCGGCAGCGTCCACCACCCGAACAGGGATCGACGGACAGGCCGCCGCCACGACCGGTGGTGTCAGCCCGCTCACCGGATTGTTGTCCACCACGAGCACCTCGAAGTCCGGGTAGTCGAGGGTGACGAGGCTGTCGAGGAGTCGGGCGAGATGGTCCGGACGGTCTCGGGTGCAGATGACCACAGACACCCCGGGCCGGGTCCTGCGCTCGGGCAACACCGGCGGTTCGGGTAGACCGCGTGCCTGCTCACGAAGAGCGACGCCGTCGATCGTGCCGTTCTGCACCGGGAGTCGCACCAATCCGAGTGGCCTATCCTCCGACCACACCAGGAACCTGGACTCGCGGAAATCGTCGCCGCCGATCAATTCGATTCGCGGCGAGTCGGTCTCGTTGCTCTCTCGCTCCGGGTCGTGACCACCCTGTTCGTCGATGCCCGGTCGCTCATCGAGCTCATGCAGATCAACCTGACCGATCCAGATCGCACCGCCCCAGAGTTTTCCGCTGTCCTGGATTCGCCGGACCGGCTCGAGTCCGGGACGCCGGTCCACATACCCTTTGTCGATCATCCGATCACTCCCCGTGACGACGAGGAACGAGCTCCTCGCCTTGTTCGATTGACGTCCGCCTCCTGCGCGTGACGAGCGTCAGCGCGCCGGCGAGGAAGGTGAGTGCTGCCTGGTGGAGGAGGATCGCCCATGCACCGCCGGCGGCGCCGAGCGATCCGCAGAGACCGGGCATGAGTGCGAACAGCAGGATCGCCGTGGCTCCGGAGAAGGTCAACGGTGCGCGAAGCCTGCGTCGCGCCTGCTGAAGTGCCGCCCAAACCAGGTAGGGCAGGCGCAGGATCGATCCGGCACACAGGATGAGCACGACGACAAGCGTTTCCGTCACTCCATATGCCGGGTTCAGGAGATGGAGCGCTCCGGGTACGACCACGACCAGACCGATCGTGCCGACGCCGGTCACCACTCCCGACCGGAGGAGGATCTTCTTCGCCATCGAGGCTGCCGACTCGGGCTCACCCGAGGCGTGTACCACCAGGGACACCGCCATCGACGCCCCGATGAAGTCGAGCGTGCTGACGATGGCGAAGACGAGTGCGAAACGCGCGCCTTCGGCCGGTCCCGCGAACAGTGTGACGAGGAACGGAGTGAGGGACAGGACCCCCAGATTGAGTCCGGACAGCGCGGTGGTCCTCGTGACCACCCGATGAAACTCAACCATCGCCTGGTCACCGGACAGCGCGCCCTGTGCGGGCAACCCCTCACCGGTCTCGACGATCCGCCGGATCATGGGTCGCAGGACCACAGCCACACCCACCGCCGCGACGACGACCGCCAGCGGGATGCTCTGCCACGCGACGGTGAACACGGCGACCGGCAGCAACACGATCTTGCCGATCCCGACCGCCACGTTCGCTACCAGGGTCCACGACGCCCGCCCGATCGCGATCAGCGTCGAGCTCTGCAAACCCAATGCGGTCCAGCCGAACACGCCGACCGCGACGAGCAGTGCCACCGCGAACTGGAATCGGGCCTCAGGGAGTACGCAGACCGTCACCAGGCCTGCGACGCCTCCGGCGGTGAACGACAGACCGGCCGACAATCGCTGGCCTCGCCGGTACACCGTGCGCCGGTCGTCCCCGACGGCCGGCAGAACCGCCGTGTAGGCGTCACCCACCCCGGCCGAGATCACCGAGCCCACGGCTGTGATGACGGAGAGCACAGCAGTCATCACCCCGAGCTGGGACGGCTCCACGAACCGGGCGGCGAATGTCCAGAAGCCCATTCCGAGAACAGCATTGGCGACTGTCGCGCCGGCAAGGTAGATCGCGTCCCGCTCGACTCGACGTGCCCCGTACCGTGAGGCCGACCGAACTGCGGCGTCGAGCTCAGCCGACATGGCCGGAAGCCGCCCAGCCAGGGTCACCACGGTCCTCGAACTCGCTGCGCACCACCGACAATCCGTCGTGCACAGCCGCCAGTCGACGCCTCGACGCCCGTCGCTGATGCGTGAACTCCTGACCGATCGTGCGCAGAACGCGCAGCCCGTCGCTCACCGCGTTGAGGTTGCTCTCGCCGTGGATACGGTTGGCCTCGAAGCTGTGCACTTCCGTGATCTCCAGACCACTCACTGCCACACGGACATTGATGAGGGTCTCGATCTCGAACCCATCCCCCCACTGGGGCGTGGCCGTCCGCGTGGGCGGTAGCTGCATGACCTCGAGACAGGTCCGCCAGAAGGCGTTGTATCCGTAACAGAGGTCGGTGAACTCGCAGGAGAACAGCGTGTTCACCACACTGTTCAACCCCCGGTTCCCGACTCGGCGGATCCGCGTGATGTCCGCACTGCCGCCGCCGGCGACGAATCGCGATCCTTTGGCGAAGTCCGCACCGGCGACCAACGCGCCGACGTAGCGGGTGATCTCCTGCGGGTCCGTGCTGCCGTCGGCATCGATCATCACGATGATGTCGCCGGTGCACGCCTCGAAACCACAGGCCAGCGCATTTCCCTTTCCCTTCCGGGATTGGGTGAGATGCACGGCGTCAGGCCACAATCGGCGCCCGACCGCAACCGTGTCGTCAACTGAACTGCCGTCGACGAAGACGATCTCGTCGACGTCTGGTGGCATTCGCGCCGCGACGTGAGGCAGGTTTCGCGCCTCGTTCATCGCCGGCACGACCACCGACACCCTCGGCCGCGGATTGACCGGCGGCAGATGGTCCCAGATTCCCGAGACGGCAGCTGCTCTACCGGCCTCTCCTTGAACTGGTGATTCTTTTTCCCCCATGGCGAAGCCTTTTCATGTTCGACCAGAAACGATCCGGAACACCGCAGTCAACTCGACGCCATCGGCGAATCAAGGCACGGCAAACAGATTGTCCGGCCGCTCTGTCTCAACAGCCGACAAACACAGATCGTGGTCACGCCAGAACACTTCCCCCAGATGAAAGGTCCCCCCGGTGCGCTTCCGAAATCAATGTGGCACAGAACCTTCGGACCCGCCAATCGGACCGGGGTACGTCACATTCGCGACGATTTTCCGATTCGTTGACCGGCGTCTCCGAAACAAACCCGGAACGACATAATCGACACGAAATAGGTTGCGCGGCAACCATTACCGAATCGGCCAGAAAGAATCCGGATGAGTTTTGTCTTCCTGCCGGCACCGCATAACACGTGTTATTCGTCCGAACGGATAACCCTCGATACCCCGAGGTACGCGCACGAAACACGACTCGATCGCGCTGTGACGCCGGGTGCCGCGGCGCGCTTCGCAATCCACGACCGCAGCGATTCGACGGCGTCGTCCCGGTCGCCGCTGAACTCGAGCCAGCGGCCAGGTTGATGATCGGCTGGAGACTGTCGGCGATCGTGGGCCGAACCAGCAGGTGCTGCACGCGTGCTCTGGTTGACTACATCCGTGGCACATTCCATCGAGTTGTTACCCGACGAGGACACCGACGCCTGGGTGCGGCGCCGCTGGTCAGCGCTCGCCGACGTCGGCCTCCCCAGCTCCCAGCGCGTGCGATCAGCCACCAATCGTCCGCACGTCACCCTGTTGGCGGCGCGCCACATCGCGTCCGCCGCCGACGCCGCCCTCGGTCCCGCCGGCCAACGCCTACCGATGAATTGCATCATCGGGGCGCCCGTCGTGTTCGGTCACGGCTCCCGCCACACCCTTGCACTGCTCGTCGTCCCCAGCACCGAGTTGCTGTCGCTCCACGCCCAGGTGGCACGTACGGTTCGCGGTCACACAGTGCACCCCGACGACGCTGCGGACGGCGCCGAGAACCCGAGCACCTTCGCACACGTCGACCCGGGCGGATGGACCCCGCACGTCACCCTGGGACGCCGCTTCACGTACCAGCAGGTCGGCGAGGCACTCGCCACGCTCGAACCACTGGGTGAACCCGACCGGATCTGCACCTTCACCGCGCTGCGACGCTGGAATCCCGACGCCGGCACCGAGCACGTCGTGGCCGGTCGGGCCTGCTGAACTGCAGGGATGTAACCCGAGTCGAAACCGCTCCGTGACCGGCTCGAGAGCCAACGCTGCCATCGTCACACCATGACGATCACATCCGACAGCACCACACCACCCGGTCACGGCACGCACAACCCGACCGTCGCCTCCTCGTCACCGAGCGCCGACGAGTTCGCCGAACGATTCCTCAACTCCACCCTGGCCACCGCAGAGACCATGAGCGTCTATCTCGGGGAGCGACTCGGCTGGTACCGGTGCCTCGTCGACCACGGTCCGCTGACCGCCGACGACCTCGCTTCCCGCACGGCCACCGATGCACGGTACGCCCGGGAATGGCTCGAGATGCAGGCGGCCTTCGGCATTCTCGACGCCGACCTGTCCGGCAGACCAACGACATTCGGTATCCCACCCGGCGTCGCCGAGGTCCTCACCGACACCTCCAGTCGTTCGTATCTGGGTGCGCTCCCCCGGATGTTCGCCGCCTCGTTCGGCCGGCTGTCCGAACTACTCGACGCCTACCGCACCGGCGGCGGTGTCAGCTGGGAACAGCTCGGGGCCGACGCGCGCGAATGCCAGGCCGCACTCAACAAGCCGTGGTTCGACGCCGATCTCGCACCCGCTCTCGCCGCCATCGACCATCTCCATCAACGACTGTCCCGACCGGGCGCGAAGATCGCCGACATCGGTTTCGGCGCCGGGCATTCGACGATCGCCCTCGCCCACGCCTACCCGGACGCGACATTCGTCGGTCTCGACGTCGACGCCGCATCGGTGCAGATGGCGCGGGACAACGCCGAGGCCGAGGGTCTCGGCGACCGGGTGCAGTTCCATCTCGCCGGCGGAGAAGAGGCCGTGGCACACGGACCGTTCGACGCCGCCTTCGCCTTCGAATGCCTCCACGACATGCCGCGGCCCGTCGAGGTTCTCGCCGCGACGCGGCAGGCCCTCGCACCCGGGGCGCCGATGATCGTCATGGACGAAGCGGTATCCGACGAATTCTCGGGCCCGGCAGACGAACTCGACAAACTCATGTACGGGTTCTCACTGTTCGTGTGTCTGCCCGACTCGATGAGTTCGCCGCCCTCGGTCGCCACCGGCACGGTGATGCGACCCGCCACCCTACGGTCCTACGCCGAGCAAGCCGGTTTCCGGAGCGTCGAGGTGCTGCCGATCGAGGACTTCGCCTTCTTCCGGTTCTACGAGCTCCGCACCGGCTGAAGAGACGGCCGACGCCGGGCAATATCATCACTAGATGCCCACGAAGGACGACGACCGCGAGAACTCGGAGACCACCGAGCAGGAGCCCTCTGTGCGGCCTCCACGCGTCCTGGGCGACGTCGACTCCGCGACGAGTGACCGGGCGAGTCGCTGGTGGTGGGACCACGACGCGGAGAACTACCACGACGAACACGGCGACTTCCTCGGCACGTACACCGGAGGCGGCGACTTCGTCTGGTGCCCAGAGGGCGTCCGCGAATCCGAGGCCGGACTCCTCGGCGAGATCGAGGATCGCACGATCCTCGAAATCGGTTGCGGCTCAGCGCCCTGCGCCCGCTGGCTCGCTGCTCACGGTGCACACGCCGTCGGTGTCGACCTGTCCCGGCGCATGCTCGGGATCGGTCTCGACGCCATGGAGGCCGACGAGGTGCGCGTGCCGCTGATCCAGGCGACCGCGGAGACCCTGCCCTTCGCCGACGAGTCCTTCGACACCGTGTGCTCGGCGTTCGGCGCGATCCCCTTCGTCGCGGACTCCGCCGGCGTCATGGCCGAGGTTGCTCGTGTCCTGAAGCCCGGCGGCCGTTGGGTTTTCGCGGTCAACCATCCGATGCGCTGGATGTTCCTCGATGATCCGGGACCCGAGGGCCTGACCGTACGAATCCCCTACTTCAACCGCACGCCTTACACCGAAACCGACCCGAGCGGGCAGATCACCTACGTCGAGCACCACCGCACCATCGGCGACCGGGTCCGCGAGCTACGTGCCGCCGGGTTCATCCTCGACGACATCATCGAACCCGAGTGGCCCGACGACCACGACCGTGAGTGGGGCCAGTGGAGCCCTTTCCGCGGACGCTACTTCCCCGGCACCGCGATCTTCTGCAGCCACAAGCCCGGATAGCCGCGGGTACGCCCGGCGTCTCAGAGCAACTTCGACAGGAACTCCCGTGTCCGCTCCTCCTGCGGGTTGGCGAGGAGTTCGCGTGGGTCGCCCTTCTCCACGACGACGCCGCCGTCCATGAAGACCAACTGGTCGGCGACCTCGCGCGCGAAGCCCATCTCGTGGGTCACGACCATCATGGTCATGCCGGATGCGGCGAGTTCACGCATCACCTTGAGGACGTCGCCGACGAGTTCGGGATCGAGTGCCGACGTCGGCTCGTCGAACAGCATGAGCTTCGGTTCCATCGCGAGGGCGCGCGCGATGGCGACGCGCTGCTGCTGACCGCCGGACAGCTGCGCCGGGTAGGCGTCGGCCCGGTCGGACAGGCCTACCCGCTCGAGCAGGTATTCGGCACGTTCGACGGCGGCGGCCCGCTGCTGCTTCTTCACCTGGATGGGC
This sequence comes from Gordonia sp. 135, assembly GCF_009720185.1. NCBI lineage: Bacteria > Bacillati > Actinomycetota > Actinomycetes > Mycobacteriales > Gordoniaceae > Gordonia > Gordonia sp. 135. Next base: position 2,141,663 of record NZ_CP046257.1, on the reverse strand, counting down.
GCCTCGATCACGTTCTCGAGAGCGGTGCGGTGCGGGAACAGATTGAAGTGCTGGAACACCATGCCGATGTCACGGCGTTGCGTCGCAGCGTCTTTGGCACTCATCTCGTAGAGCTTGCCGTTGCGTTCGCGGTAGCCGATGAGGTCGCCGTCGACGTAGAGGCGGCCGGCGTTGACCACGTCGAGGTGGTTGACGCACCGGAGGAACGTCGACTTACCCGAACCGGACGGGCCGATGAGGCAGGTCACCTCGCCTCGCGCGACCTCGAGCGAGATCCCCTTGAGGACCTGGACCGATCCGAAGCTCTTGCACACCCGGTCGGCGAGGACCATCGGCGTCTCGGCGGAACTCATGCGTTCTCTCCCCCGGTCGTGCGGCCGGCTCCCGGTCCGTCCGGGATGTCGTCGGCCGCGGCGGCCTGCCCGTCGGCCATCGCCTTGAGCTGGCGTGCGGTCAGCGCCCGGGTGGCGCCCCGCGAGTAATGACGCTCCACGTAGTACTGGCCGACCATCAGGATGCTGGTGACGGCGAGGTACCAGGTCGAGGCGACGAGCAGCAGCGGGATCGGTTCGAAGTTGACGCCCGAGATGTCGCGCACGCGACCGTAGAGATCGAGGGTCAGCGGCACCGCCGCCACCAGACTCGTCGTCTTGAGCATGGAGATCAGCTCGTTGCCGGTGGGCGGGATGATCACCCGCATCGCCTGCGGCAGCACGGTGCGACGCATCGTCTGCGACCACGACATGCCCAGAGCGATCGACGCCTCGGACTGACCCTCACCGACCGACGACACGCCTGCGCGCACGATCTCGGCCATGTAGGCGGCCTCGTTGAGCCCGAGGCCGATGACCGCGAACAGGAATGCGGCATTGAGGGTTTGGATGTCGAAGGACGCGAACTGGTGGACGAACGGGATGCCGACGTCGATCTGCTTGTAGATCGCCGGGAACAGTCCCCAGAAAACGAGCTGCACGTAGACCGGCGTCCCGCGGAAGATCCACAGGTACACCCAGGCGGTGCCGCGCAACACCGGGTTCGGTGAGAGCCGCATGATGGCGAGCGCGACGCCGAGGACGATCGCGATGGTCATCGCCAGCACCGTCAGCGCCAGGGTGTATCCGACGCCGGACAGCACGCGCTGGTCGAACAGGTAATCGGCGTAGGTGCCCCACGCGTAGGCCTTGTTGGTGGCGGCTCCGTAGACGAAGAGCCCCGCCAGCGCGAGGATGATGACCGCGGCGATCCACTGGCCCGGTCTGCGGAGCGGTACCGCCTTGATCGGTTCCGGCTCGCCGGCCGTGGTGGTGGTGTCGGTCTGCGGTGAGGTCATCTCAACTCACCGCCCCGTTGATGACGGAGACATCGATCATGCCCTCCTGCAGGCCCCAGTTGGCCGCGATCTCTTCGTACTGCCCGTTGTCCATCAGGTACTGGACCGCCTTCTGCATCGCGGGTCCCAGCGGTGAGCCCTTGCGCACCGCCCATCCGTACGGCGCCGAGTCGAACAATTCGCCGGCGGCCTTCAGCTTTCCGTTGGTGCGTTTGATGGCGTACGCGGTGACCGGCGAGTCGGCCGACATCGCCTCGACCCGGCCGAGGATCAGGGCGTTGACCGCCTCGTCCTGGCTGTCGAACTTCACCTTGTCGATCGGTGGGAGACCCCTCGCGACGCATTCCGCGCTCTTGGCCGGGATCTCGTCGGTGTCCTCGTAGGTGGTGGTCTGTACCGCGACCCGCTTACCGCAGGCGTTCGACGGGTCGATGTCCTCGTCGGAGTCGGCGGCCTGCGCCCATTGCACGCCGGCGCTGTAATAGGTCACGAAGTCGACCTGCTTCTCGCGTTCGAGGGTGTCGGTGAACGACGACATCCCGACGTTGTACGTCCCGGCCTGCACCGACGGGATGATGGTGTCGAACTGCGATTCCTTGTACACCGGAGTCAGGCCGAGGACCTTGCCGACCGCATTCATGAGGTCGACGTCGTAGCCGATGATCTTGCCGTCCGGCCCCTTGAACTCGTTGGGCTGGTAGGGCACGTTGACTCCGACCACCAGGCGTCCGGTTCGTGCGATCTCGGGCGGGACGAGTGCCGCGATCTCCGGGACCTTCTCCACGTCCACGTTGATCGGGGTCACCTGGTTGGCGCGTTCCCGTTCCTCGTTGTTCACGCACCCGGTGAGCACGACCGCGAGCGCAAGGAACACGCCGAGCAGCCGGGCCACGCGCGACCGGACACGGCGTCGGTCAACCCGCGTCGAGGCCCGTTCCACAACACATCCCTTCGATGACGAACAGATCACCTGATCAGACCAACTCACTGTAGTTTGCGCCCGCCTCGCCGGCTGGCTACCGGATGTTCACGCACGTCTTCGCGCGCGTCATGCAGCCACGGTTCGCCGCGCCACCTCGTCGGCGAACTCGCTGGTCGATGACGTCCCACCCAGGTCAGCGGTCGCGATGGAGACCGCGAGGGTGTCGGCGACGGCGGAATCCATCCGGTCGGCCGCCGCGACGAGCGCCGGATCGTCGGTCATCAGCCCGTACCGCCGGAACCCCATCGACACCGACGCGATCATCGCGACCGGGTTCGCGACGCCCCGCCCGGCGATGTCGGGAGCTGCTCCATGAGTTGCCTGCGCCATCACCTGGGTCTCCGAGCAGTTCACCGAACCCGCGATGCCGAGCGAGCCGGCGAGTTCCCCGGCGAGGTCCGACAGGATGTCGCCGAAGAGGTTCTCGGTGACGACGACGTCGAAGTCGGCGGGGCGTCGGACGAGCAGCGCCGCCATGGCGTCGACGTGCTGTTCGGTCACCTCCACGTCGGGGAACTCCTCGCCGACCTCCCGGCATGCGTCGCGGAACAGGCCGGTCGTCAGGCGCAGCACGTTCGCCTTGTGCACGATGGTCACCCGGGCCGGGCGTCCCGAGACCGCGCGGTCGCGGGCGGCTTCGAAGGCGACCCGCGCGATGCGCTCACTGGCCGCGCGGGTCACGAGCCCCACTGCCAGCGCGACGTCGGGAGTCGGCATGAACTCACCGCTCCCGACCGCCATGTTGCGGTCGGCGTACAGGCCCTCGGAGTTCTCGCGGACGATCAGCACATCGATGTCGGGTGCGGTGGCGGGTACCCCCGAAAAGGCCTTGGCGGGACGGAGATTGGCGAACAGCCCGTACCGGGTGCGCAAAACCGCGCCCGGGGTGCGGCTGCTGTGCTCGGGCGGATACGACGCGGAATCGTGCGGTCCGACGATCCAGAGTCCCAGATCGTCGAGCGCCGACAATGTCGCGTCCGGCACCGGTTCGCCGTGGGACGCGATGGCGGCGGCGCCGAACGGGAGTTCGTCCCAGTCGATCCGCAAGTCCTCCGCCGCCGCAGCCGCGTCGGCGACCGTGATGGCGGCGGGCACGACTTCCAGACCGATGCCGTCGCCGGTGAGAACGCCGACCCGCATGGGCGAGGAGACCATCAGTGGGCCGCGTCGTCCCAGGACCGACCGAACCCGACCGACACCTCGAGCGGGACCGACAGCGTGATGGCGTTGCCCATCTCCTCGCGCACCGCGGCTTCGACCGCGTCGCGCTCGCCGGCGGCCACCTCGACCACGAGTTCGTCGTGGACCTGCAGCAGCACCCGCGACGTCAGCTTCTCGGCGAGGAAACGCTTGTGCACGTTGATCATCGCGACCTTGATGATGTCGGCGGCGGTGCCCTGGATGGGTGCGTTGAGCGCCATCCGCTCCGCGGACTGGCGTCGTTGCCAGTTGTCGCTGTTCAGGTCGGGCAGGTAACGCCGGCGGCCGAACAGGGTCGCCGTGTACTCGTTGCGCCGGGCTTCGGCGACCACGTCGTGCAGGTAGTCCCGCACACCGCCGAACCGCGCGAAGTACGCTTCCATCTGGTCCTTGGCCTCCTCACGGCTGATCTTCAGCTGGGCCGCGAGCCCGAAGGCACTGAGGCCGTAGGCGAGTCCGTACGACATCGCCTTCACGCGGTGGCGCATCTCGGTGGTCACCTCGTCGATCGGCACCCCGAAGGCGCGCGATCCGACGAAGTTGTGCAGGTCCTCCCCGGTGTTGAAGGCCTCGATCAGCCCTTCGTCCTCCGACAGATGGGCCATGATCCGCATCTCGATCTGGCTGTAGTCGGCGGTCATCAGGCAGTCGTAGTTCACGCCCGAATCCTGATCCGTGCCCACGATGAAGCCGCGACGGATCTCGCGGCCGGCCTCGGTGCGGACCGGGATGTTCTGCAGGTTCGGTTCGGTCGACGACAGGCGGCCGGTCGCGGCGATGGTCTGGTTGAACGTCGTGTGGATGCGCCCGTCGTCGGCCACCGACTTCAGCAGACCGTCGACGGTGACCTTCAACCGCGTGGCGTCGCGATGCTCGAGAAGGTGTGCGAGGAAAGGATGTTCGGTCTTCTCGTACAACGACTGCAGCGCGTCTGCGTCGGTGGTGTAGCCGGTCTTGGTCTTCTTGGTCTTCGGCATGTCGAGCTTGTCGAAGAGCACGGTCTGCAGCTGCTTCGGCGAACCGAGGTTGATCTGTTCACCGATGACCTCGTAGGCCGACTCGGCGGCCGCTCGGATCCGGTCGTTGAACATCTGTGCCAGCGCATTGAAGTGATCGACGTCGACAGCTATGCCGGCGGCCTCGAGGTCGGCGAGGACGAACGACAGCGGCAACTCCATCTCGGTCAGCAGCGGCTTGGAGTCGATGCGGTCGAGTTCGGTGTCGAGGGTGTCGGCGAGCTCCTGCACTGCACGCGCCTCGAGCATGTGCTGTTCGGCGACCTTGCCCTCGGTGTCGTCGTCGAGCAGCGACATCTGGCCGTCGCCCGCCCCGGTGTCGGCGCGTAGCTCACGGCGCAGGTACCGCAGGGCGAGGTCGTCGAGATTGAAGGTCCGCTGCCCGGGGCGGACGAGGTACGCGGCCAGCGAGGTGTCGCTGGTGACGCCGTCGAGCTTCCACCCGCGCGAACGCAGCGCGTGTACCGCCCACTTGGCCTCGTGCACAGCCTTGAGCGCCTGCGGGTCGGCGAGCCAGTTGGCCAGGGCCGCATCGTCTTCCGGCGTCAGGGTGGTCACGTCGACATACGCCGACGAACCGTCGGCGGCCGCGATCGCCAGTCCGGTCGGGTCGGAGCCCACGACGACGTGCGGCGCGGTCACCGCGAGACCGGTCCGGCCCGTACGGGCGTGTTCGGTGAGCCATCCCGCGACCTCGCCGGCGCCGAGGACCGAGCCGTCGAGATCGAAGCCCGCCTCGGCCTCGGGCTCGACCGAGCTGAGGGTGGAGAACAGGCGGTCGCGCAGGACGCGGAACTCGAGGTCGTCGAAGAGCTGGTGGATGCGGTCGCGATCCCAGCCGACCATCGCGAGATCTTCGGGGCCCGCGGGCAGCTGCATGTCGCGGATGAGTTCGGTGAGCTGACGGTTGGTCTGCACCGAGGCGAGATTGGCGCGCAGCGCATCGCCGACCTTGCCCTTCACCTCGTCGACGTGATCGACGAGCGAGGCCAGCGATCCGTACTCGCGAATCCACTTCGACGCGGTCTTCTCCCCCACACCCGGAATGCCTGGGAGATTGTCGCTGGGGTCGCCGCGCAGGGCGGCGTAGTCGGGGTACTGGGCGGGGGTCAGACCGTACTTCTTCTCAACCTCTTCGGGGGTGAAGCGGGTGAGGTCCGAGACACCCTTGCGCGGGTAGAGCACGGTGGTCGACGGGTCGACCAGCTGCAGCGAGTCGCGGTCGCCGGTGACGATCAGGACCTTGAAGTCCTGTTCGCGCGCCTGGGTCGCGAGGGTCGCGATGATGTCGTCGGCCTCGAAGCCCTCGATCGCCATGACCGTGACACCCAGCGCGTCGAGGACCTCCTTGGTGAGGTCGACCTGCCCGTTGAACTCGTCGGGCGACTTGGAGCGCTGCGCCTTGTACTCCGGGAACATCTCCGAGCGGAACGTCTTCCGCGAGACGTCGAAGGCGGCGGCGATGTGGGTGGGTTCCTCGTCGCGCAGCAGATTGATCAGCATCGAGGTGAAGCCGTAGACCGCGTTGGTGGTCTGTCCGGTGGCCGTCTTGAAGTTCTCGGCCGGGAGCGCGAAGAACGCCCGATATGCCAGGGAATGCCCGTCGAGGAGCATGAGGACCGGTTGCTTGGTCTTGCCCTTGCTGCCGGTACGGGTAGCTGCCGGGGAACTCTGCGCTGGACTCACAGTCGCTGAGTCTAGTGATCCGTCCCGACACCCGGACCCGCCCCGCCCGGGGCGGTCGGACGGGTGGACGGTCAGGGGTCACATCGGCCGGTACATGGCCCAGACCCTGGGGCCGTCGAGCGGAAGTTCGAATTCCGCGGTGACCTGGAAACCGAACCGCTCGTACAGCGGGACATTGAGAGCGTTCGAGCTCTCGAGGTAGGCCGGTCCGTCGATCTGCTCGAGCCGGTGCTGCAACAGCGCCGTGCCGACGCCGGCCCCCTTGACCGGGGCGCCGATCTGTCCCAGATACCAATGCGGCTCTTTCGGACGATGCTTGGCGAACTCGGCCTCCAGCTTGATCCCGCGGCCGATCCGGGGCCCGAGAGTCCGAAGGAACTCCCAGGACGACACCAGCTGTGCCCTCGTCGAGATCTTGTGCCCGGGCGGATCCCAGGCGGCCGCGCCGACCGGCTGCCCGTCGCGCATCGCGAGATCGATCGTCGATCCCTTCCCGTGGATGTGGACGAGCAGAGTCCGGAACACCGCGCGGTGACGAGCGGTGTCCGGGTCCATCCACAGCGTCACGGGGTCGTCGGCGAACGCCTGCGCGAGCAGCGCACTCGCGAGTTCGACGTCTCTGGTCTGTGTGATGGTCACCGGCAGCATCCGACCAGGGTACGGCCCTGATGGGTACGCCAGCACCACATCGCATCGATCGAGCCCACCCTGCGTCGCCGCAGATGTAACTTCCGGGAAACGTCGTTGTCGTCACGTGGCGACGAAGCTGCGGCTAATGTCCCGCAGGGTGACCGGCCGCGCAGTGATCGGCCAGGTCATGGCCGATGGATGTCACTGGCGTACAGGTCCGCAAGGGAGGTACCACCCTCGATGACAGAGCCTGACCGGCAGGCCGCACTCGTGCCCGACGACCACACCGAACGGACTCACGCGCATCGCCCCGAGTGTCGGCCCGCCCGCCAGACCCGATCACCGTCCTGCCGCCCGCCATCCCGTCGGCGCCCATCGGCGTCGACGCGGCGCACCGCGCTGGCCGTCCTGCTGTTCGTCGCGGCGTCGATGCTGTGCGGGCTCTTCGGGACCCCGTCCGCCGACGCCGCCCCCGACGAGGTGCGGGTGTTCGGTGTCCTGCGGAACGGCGCCGAGAAGGTCGAGGGGGTGAAACTCGAGGCGAAGGACGCGTCAGGCACCGTCGTCGGGACGGCCACGTCGTCGGCGACCGGAGCCTGGTCGATCATGGTGCCGCCCGGGAGGTACACCGTCGTCGTCGACACCGACTCTCTCCCAGACGATGTGGAGGTCCAGAAGCCCGAGCTACCGGTCGATGTCAGTGGCGGAACGGCGCGGCCGGTCATCTTCTCGTTCGGTGAGGTGCGGACCGGTACGGAGGTCTCGGCGGTCGCCGAACTCACCCGTCTGGCCATCGACGGCATCCGTTTCGGTCTCATCATCGCCATCACCGGCGTCGGCCTCAGCCTGATCTTCGGGACGACCGGCCTCACCAACTTCTCGCACGGCGAGCTGGTGACCCTGGGAGCGGTGGTCGCGTGGGTGTTCAACGTGAAGGTCGGGCTACAGCTGATACCGGCGACGATCCTCGCGGTCATCGTCGGCGTCGGCATCGGCATCCTGAACGAGCTCGGTCTCTGGAGACCGCTGAGACGGCGACGAACCGGGCTGATCGCCATGCTCGTCGTGTCGATCGGCCTCGCCCTGGTGATGCGGTATCTGATCCTGATCTTCTTCTCCGACCGGGCCGAACCGTTCAACGACTACCAGGCACAGACGCAGATCGGCTCGGGTCCGTTCGCGATCACGCCGGTGAATCTGGCCTGCATCGTCATCTGTGTCGTGGTGCTCCTCGGCGTCGCTCTGTTGTTGCAGCGGACCAGGATCGGCAAGGCCATGCGTGCCGTCGCCGACAACAGGGACCTCGCCGAGTCGTCGGGGATCGACGTCGACCGCGTCATCCTGTTCGTGTGGGCGCTCGCCGGCGGCCTGGCGACACTCGGCGGCGTGATGTTCGCGCTCTCCGAACTCGGCGGCCGCGTGCAATGGGAGATGGGATTCAAGCTCCTGCTGCTGATGTTCGCGGGCATCACGCTCGGCGGACTCGGCACCGCCTACGGCGCCCTCCTCGGCTGCCTCATCGTCGGATTGCTCGTCCAGCTGTCGACCTACATCCTCAGCCCCGACCTGAAGTACATCGGCGGCCTGTTGATCCTGATCATCATCCTGACCATCCGGCCCCAGGGCATTCTCGGATCGCGAGCGAGGATCGGCTGACCCATGGACATCATCTCAGCGCTACAGATTGCGTTCGCACAGCTCATCGGCCCGTCGGCGATCTTCTACGCTCTACTGGCCATCGGCCTCAACCTGCACTTCGGCTATGCCGGGCTGCTCAACTTCGGCCAGATCGCCTTCGCCCTCCTCGGCGGATACGGCGTGGGCATCATGGCCGTCAACTACGACCAGCCGCTCTGGCTCGGCGCCATCGTGGGTATCGCCGCAGCCGGCATGCTCGCGGTGGTCCTCGGCATCCCGACACTTCGTCTGCGAGCGGACTATCTGGCGATCGTCACCATCGCCGCGTCGGAGATCCTCCGACTGGTGTTCCGGTCGACGTCGTCGGACGATTTCACCCACTCCACCAACGGGATCTACGGCTACGCGAGCGGTTTTTTCTCGATCAGCCCGTTCGACAACGGCAAGCAGTACTCGTTCTTCGGGGTCAAGTTCCTCGGCGGCGACCTGTGGTCGATGGTGGTGGGCTGGTCCGTCGTCCTGCTCCTGTGCCTCATGGTCTACCTGCTCGTCCACTCCCCCTGGGGTCGCGTGCTGAAGGCGGTGCGCGAGGACGAGGACGCCGCCCGATCGCTCGGCAAGAACGCCTATTCCTTCAAGATGCAGGCACTCATCCTCGGTGGCTGTATCGGCGGCCTCGCAGGCGTGTTCAACGCACTCGCGACGCAGTCGATCAACCCGGACTTCTACTCCACCGCCCAGACCTTCTTCGCCTACGGCGCACTCATTCTCGGCGGTGCGGCGACGGTGTTCGGACCGGTCCTCGGCGCGATGCTGTTCTGGTTCCTGCTGGCCATCCCCGACGCGCTGTTGCGCCAGGCCACGTCCGGCGACAACCCGATGCTGGACCTCTCGGCGCAGCAGGTCGGCGCGATCCGCTACGTGCTGCTGGGTCTGGCGATCATCCTGATGATGGTGTTCCGACCACAGGGACTCCTCGGCAACAAGAGGGAGGTGCAGCTCGATGCCTGATGACGGACGCCATTCGGCACACGACGACGAGCCCTCGACGCCGTTGGGCGACACCGGGATCGTCGTCGACGAGACCGGTCCCGACATCGCCGGTACGCGGGCGACGCGCCGCGATCTGACGACCCTGTCGGCGCCCGAGCGCTCGCGACTGTTCGCGGAGGTGTCACCCGAACCGGGATCGGCAAAGCCCGACCCGATCATCGTGGTGGACAACATCTCCCGCACCTTCGGCGGCATCAGGGCGGTCCAGGTCGACCACCTCGAGGTGCAACGCGGCGCGATCACCGGCCTCATCGGACCCAACGGTGCCGGCAAGACCACGTTCTTCAACCTGATCACCGGTTTCGACAAACCGGATTCGGGTACGTGGTCGCTCAACGGCGAATCCCTCGGCCGGATGGTCCCGCACCAGGTCGCACGCCGCGGCATGGTGCGCACCTTCCAGCTGACCAAGGCGCTGTCGAAGATGTCGGTGCTCGACAACGTCAAGCTCGGTGCCACCGGCCAGCGCGGCGAACACTTCCTCGCCGCCCTCGCCCCGTGGACCTGGCGCAAACAGGAAGCCGAGATCACCGAGCGCGCACACGAACTGCTGCGGCGGTTCAAGCTCGACGCCAAGGCCGACGACTTCGCCGGCTCGCTGTCCGGTGGTCAGCGCAAGTTGCTGGAAATGGCACGCGCGCTGATGACCGATCCCGAGATCGTGATGCTCGACGAGCCGATGGCCGGTGTGAACCCGGCCCTCACGCAGAGCTTGCTCGAACACATCAAGTCGCTGCGCGACGAGGGCGTGACGGTAGTCTTCGTCGAACACGACATGGACGTCATCCGCGACATCAGTGACTGGGTGGTGGTGATGGCCCAGGGCCAGATCATCGCCGAATCCCTGCCGGATCGCCTGGGCGACAACGAGGCCGTCGTCGACGCCTATCTCGGCGGTCACCACGACCAGGCACTGGAGTTCGACGACCAGGGTCAGCCCGTCGGTGCGACCGCGGTGCTCGCCGAGCAGGTCGAGGCAGCCATCGAGGCCACCCTCGAAGAAGGCGGCGACCTCTCCGAGCCGGTCGAGTTGCCGCCCGCCGATCCGGCCGGCGTCGATACGGACAAGAAGGAGACCGAGCGATGAGCCTGGGATCGGACGGCGGGTCGCTGACACCGGCACAGCGCGCGGCCACCCCCGACGAGCACCGCAAGCTCGCGACGAATGCGTTGCTGCGCGCCGACGACATCACCGCCGGCTATCTGCCGGGGATCAACATCCTCGAGGAGTGCAACTTCTTCCTGAACGACGGGGAGATCGTGGGCATCATCGGTCCGAACGGCGCCGGCAAGTCGACGCTGCTCAAGACCCTGTTCGGGCTGATCCCGGTCCGTAAGGGTTCGGTCACCCTGCGCGGCGACGACATCACCTCGGCCAAGGCACACGTCCTCGTCGACAAGGGTGTCGGATACGTCCCGCAGACACAGAATGTGTTCCCCGCGCTGACGATCGAGGAGAACCTCGAGATGGGCGTCTACCTGCGGCCGAAGACGTTCGCCAAGCGGTTCGAGTTCGTCTCCGAGCTGTTCCCGCTCCTGTCAGAGCGTCGGAAGATCAAGGCGGGCGCGCTGTCCGGCGGCGAACGGCAGATGGTCGCGATGGGCCGGGCCCTGATGATGGACCCGGCGGTCTTGCTGCTCGACGAGCCGTCGGCAGGCCTGTCCCCCATGTTCCAGGACGAGGTGTTCATCCGCTGCAAGGCGATCAACGCAACCGGCGTCTCGATCATCATGGTCGAGCAGAACGCCCGCCGCTGCCTCCAGATCTGCGACCGCGGTTACGTTCTCGACCAGGGTCGCAACGCCTACACCGACACCGGCAGCAACCTCGCCAAGGATCCCAAGATCATCGAGCTCTACCTGGGCACGCTGGCGGGCAGCTCGGAGAAGAAGACGTAGGCTTCGCTCACGGGATCCGTTGCCGCTCACGCGGGGACGGTGAGCGGCAACGGATTTCGTGCGCGGACACACAGAGACCCTCGGCTCGTAAGCCGAGGGTCTCTGGTCTTGTGTGACTACTGCGCGGCCACCGACACGTACTTGCGGGTCGGGGTCAGCAGCTTGTTGTCCCCGTCGAACTCGAGGACGCCGTAGGAGCCGACGCTGGGCTCACCGGCGGCGTTGAACGCCAGGTTCCCGGTCTTGCCGACGTAGGCGATCGTCTTGCCGCTCTTCAGCGCATCCAGGCACGCCTGGTACGAGTCGCAGTTCTCGTCGCCGTTGGTGACGCCGATGATGTTGGCGGCGATCGTGCGGCCGTCGGTCGACTTGGCTGCGGTCGCGGCGAGCGCACTCAGCACCGCGGCGTCGTAGCTCTCGCCCGAGTAGTTGAAGTCGATCAGCTTCGGATCGAGATCCTTGAGCGCGGACTGGAACTCACCGCTGGTCTGGGTGAGCGGAGTCGTGCCCTTCATACCCTTGAGCAGGCCGGAACCGACCGACTCGCCGAGTGCGTTACCCATGTTGCCGTCGACGCCGTAGACGAGCTTGCCGTCGCTCGGTCCGATGCCCACCTCGTGCATACGAGTGAGGATCTTGGCGCTCTCCTCGAACCCGATGAGCGCAACGCCGTCCGGGTTGAAGTTCTTCACCTGGTCGACCTCGGCGTTGAACGACTGGGCATTCGGGTCGTAGATGATCTTCTGGATCTGGTCGGCGGGCACACCGGCGGCCTCGAGGTCGCGAACGGTGTTGTCGGCCAAGCCCGTTCCGTACGGGTCGTTGAGGGCGAGGATGGACACACGCTGGACGCCGTCCTCCGCCATCGTCTGCGAGAGTGCCTGGGCCTGCAGGACATCCGCGGGAGCGGTACGGAAGTACTGTCCCTTGTCCTGGTAGCAGGTGAACTCGTCGGAGGTGTTGGCCGGCGAGAACATGACCGCGCCCGCGTTGGCGATCTTGTCGATGACCTTCAGCGACACCGACGACGACGCCGCACCGATGATCACCTGGGTGCCGGCGCTGAGCTCGCGGTCGACGGTGGCGTTGGCGGTGTCGGTGGTGGTGTCGCCGGAGTCACCGGTGACCAGCTCGACGGGCTTGTCGAGCACACCGCCGGCAGCGTTGATGTCCTTGATGGCCAGGTTGACACCGGCCACCATGGGCGGCCCCAAGAAGGCGAGAGAGCCGGTCTCGGGGAGCAGCGTGCCGATCTTCAGCGGAGCGGTGCTCTCGGGGCCCGGCGTGGCCTTCGGCGGGTTACAGGCCAGCTTCTGCGCGAGGCCCATGCCGGGGGGTGCGGGAGTGGACTCTACGGCCGCGCTGGCCGAGCCTCCGGAGCCTTCGTCGGAACCAGAGTCAGAGCTGCTGCAGCCGGCGACGACGAGCGCTGCCGCCGCAGTCATGACCACTGCCCCGCTCGTCAAAGAACGAAAGGACATCAATGCTCTCCTTGCGATTGGAGTTGTCACACGAGAGCGGTGCATCGAGATCGACGCATCCAACCGCGCCTCGCTGGGGAAAAGCTAGCGCGATCTTGTTGCCCCTGCGTAAAGACAGTGAAACTGACTTGCGCGCAGACGCATTGCGTCAAATCGACCTGTCCTTCGTCAGTTCGTCCCGAGGGTCTCCACGACGACCTGGGCCACGGCTTTCATCGTTGTCCGACGGTCCATCGCGGCACGCTGAATCCACTTGAACGCCTCGGGCTCGGAAAGGCCCTGTTTCTGCATGAGCAAACCTTTGGCGCGTTCGACGAGCTTGCGGGTCTCGAGCCGCTCGTTCATCGTCGCGACCTCGCGCTCCAGCAGTTTGAGCTCGTGATAGCGACTGACGGCCACCTCGATGGCCGGCACCAGATCGGCCTTGGTGAACGGTTTGACCAGGTAAGCCATCGCGCCGGCGTCGCGCGCCTTCTCGATGAAGTCCCGCTGGCTGAACGCGGTGAGCATGACGACCGGCGCCAGCCGCTTCTCCGCGATCTCCGTCGCCGCGTCGATGCCGTCGCGGATGGGCATCTTGATGTCCATGATGACCAGGTCGGGTTTCAGGGACTCCGTGAGCTCGACGGCGACCTGACCGTTGGGAGCCTCCCCCACGACGTCATAGCCCTCTTCGCGGAGCATCTCGATCAGATCCATACGGATCAGCGAGTCGTCCTCGGCCACCAGCACACGATGCGTCTTCGTCGTCTCACCAGTTGTCGTAGTCGCACTGTCGGTCACTGTCACCATCCCCTCCTCCACGCCATAGTCGAACAGAAGAGTACCGGTTGCCGGGCCGGTCGGCCGATCATCTAGAGTTGGCTCCTGCACGGGGCAACCCGCGCACTGGCCCCCGTAGCCCAATTGGCAGAGGCAACGGATTCAAAACCCGTCCAGTGTGAGTTCGAGTCTCACCGGGGGCACCAATAAATCGCAGGTCTGTGGAGTTCCACTCCGGTGACCGGTCGACGTCATCCCTGACACGCAGAACTCGATCGAAGTCTGCCGGTCGAGGTGAGGTTCGGGAGTGCCGATCACCTGCGGACCACACTCACCAGGACAACGCCGGTTCCTCGTCGCCGAGGACGATCTCGACCTCGCTGTGATGCACTGTTCGGACCCCGAACAACCGGTCGAGAAGCTCGCCAGGGCCCACGTCGGTGTGCGCTGCCCAGCGTCGGACACGGTGCCGTGCGCGCGACGACGTGACCGTTACCGAGGCCGGTGATCCGTCGAAGTCCACCGTCACCTGGCCGCATTCCCCCGGCCCGACCTGGGCCGTGAGCAGCGCGAGCGAATCAACGGAGAAGACCACGACGGTACCGGCGACCTCGACGACGAACCTGCACCGCGACAGCGTCGATGCGTCCGGACCACCGACCCGGATTCGCGAATCGTCCACGCCCAGTTGGATGAGCAAAGCGTCGGCATGTTCGCCGACAAGCCAGACAGCAGCATCCATCCCTCGCAACGCGCCGGCGACAGTACGCATCAGCGATGCCGCGGTGTGCCCCGCCGTCGACACGAGCACCACGATGTCCGGGATCGAGTACAGCAGGCCGGCAGTACGGGCCGCCGGATCGGTGATGAGCGGGGCGAGCGCGAGGGCTTCGGCGTTCTTCTTCGAGATCCGCTCGGGCACCGAACGTTCCGCCCAGTCGGGACCATCGTGCCAGGCCAGTGCGTCGGGTTCGTGCGCGAACACCGCGCCCATCATGAAGGCCCGGTTCGCGAATTCCCAGTCCTCACCGCCGTAGTGGACGAACGACGGGTCGAAGCCTCCGACGTCGTCGAACAATTGACGGCTGCAGGTCATCACCGCACTGATCAGATACTTGTAACCGTCCCAGCCCGGGTTCAGGAGGTTGGACGTGCGGTCGTACGCATCGACCAGCCATCCGGGTTCGCAGTCGTGCGAGGATTCGAGCGGCCGTTGTTCGGACAACCACCCCACCACCGAGTCCGGGGCGACCCGGCTCAGGTCGGCGTGCTTACGCCGCCCGACCACGAGTGCGTCGGGCGCCGCGGCGGGCAATCTGATCGACTGCCGGATGTAGTCGGGTGTCGGCACCGTGTCCGCGTCGAGGAAACACAGGACCGTACCGCTCGACGCCGCGACACCCAGATTGCGGGCGGCTGCCGCTCGGAAGCCGTTGTCCTCCTGCGTCACCACGGTGATGTCGAGTCGCGATGTCCACGCTCTCACGTCCGGCGAACACGTCGAGCCATCGTCGGCGACGACCACTTCGAGACGATCCGGCGGGTGGGTCTGGGCCGTCAACGCCTCGAGGACCAACGCGAGTTGGTGGGGTTGGTTGTAGTACGGGATCACGACACTCACCAGCGGCGTCGTCGAAGCCACGCCGACCAGGTCCCAGCGATTGTCGGCCACCACGGTTCGGCCGTCGCCGAGCCTCATGACGGTCATGCACTCCACCGCCGGACCAGTCGCTCGTGAGCCCGGCCGACGTCGGCGGCGGTGGGCGACGGCGTCACCGCCGGATCGATCCAGGTGCTCGCGGGATTCGCGAACGCGCTCTCGAGAGCGGTCCGCAGAGCAGCATCGTTGTTGGCGTGCATCGTCAGGACGCCCGGGGAACGAGCGGCGAGTTCATCGGTGTAGGCGGTGCTCGGGACCAGCGGTCGGCGCCCGGCGGAGATCCAGGAGTTGATCGACCCGGAGGCCGACATGTGCCGGTGATAGGCGGCCGGAACCGTGACCTCGGCCGACGCCCGGATCAGTTCGTCGTCGGTCAGGAACCCCGTGACCGTGCACCGCCGTCCCATCTCCGCGGCGACCTTGGCGAGTTCATCGGCCAGGTCTTCGTGGCCGGGTGACGGGGTGCCGAGCGCGACGAAACCGATGGACGGGTCGAGGCCGGACATAGCCTGCAGTGTCTCCAGGTGCCCCTTCCCGGGGTACAGGTAGCCGAGGACACCGACCGTCAGTTCCGCTGATTCCGAGGGCTTGTCGACGCGGACGGTGTCGAACATCAGCGGTATGACCTCGACGCCGATCGTCGCGTCGACGTACTCGGCGAAGAGCGACGCCTCGTGGTGACTCGACACGATCACTCCTGTCGCGGCCCGCGCCACCGCGCGATAGAAATCGGCACGTGCCTGCATCGCCGGTCCGTCCGAGGGCTGGGGCAGATCATGCAGGGTCACCGAGACCGGCCGGTCCAGTGCCGCGAACAGGGCGAGCACGCTGTCCCGGGCTTGCCGTGGCGTACGTCCGAACAGGCGATCGGTCACGTGCACGTGCACGAGCGCACACTCGTCCAGTCCTGATACGACACCGGCGCCGAGCGTGAGCACGTGCGCCAAACGATGATCCGCGCTCTCGGCGCGTACCGCATCGAAGACCGACTGCGCATATCGGACCACACCGTGTGAGCGGGGTCCGACCAGGAGATGCCCGATCGGCCCCGTCACGACAGGCCCAAGATCTCGATGAGGTCGGTGTAACGGTCCAACACTGCTCCGATGAACTCGGGATGGTCTGCGTACCAGTGCATCTGGCGACGGCGAACGTCGTCCTCGGTCAGCGCCACACCGTCGACGTCCCACGACGTCCGCGGGCACGCGTCGATCCCCAGCGCGTCGATCACCCGTCGCTCCAGGGGCGCTCGGATGTTGCCGAGCAGGTCGCGTGAGGGTGGGACCGGCGCCGACGCCCCGAGCGAGTCGAGGATCCGGCCGCCGAGGGCGAGCAACACTCGATTTCCAGGGTGGTTGATCGTGTGGGCGGCATCGGCCCCGAGGTCGAGCAGTGTGTCGGAGATCCCGACGTCACAGTGCCGCCGCTCGCGGACGGCGAGCTGATCCACACTCCATTGCGCTGCTTCCCGGATACGTTCGGCGGCGATGTCGACGTCCCATTCGTCGAAGCGGTCGCGACCGGCCACCACGGCGAGGGCCGTTCGCAGATCGTGGTACGGAACCGCCGCGGGTACTGCGGACGGCTGCGCTGGGTGTCGGGCGATGACCTGGAACGGAAACAATCCGCCGTAGCGGATGACCGGCCAGACGATGACGGACGCCGATGGCGCCAGGTCGGCCAGGTCCGAGGTTCCGATCGGAAATCCCCGGTACCCGGTACGCACCGGTTGGGAGACGATGATCGCTGCGCTGCTCATGAGGTCCTCGACCCGCGCCATGTCGGCGGACTCGAGTTCGTGGACCGGCGGGACGCGAACGGTACGGAACGGGAGGTCGGGAGAGCTGGACAGGACAATCCGCAAGGCCTCGGCCTGGCAGTTTCCCCAGACGACGAGTATCTTCCGGTCATCGTTCCGCGGAGCCTCGACGACGCCGTAGAACTCGCCGTAGTGCCGGGTCCGACCGTCGACCAGCTCCTCGTCACTCGTCCTCATACGAGCTCCGGAGTACGTCTGACGACGCGATGGGTCCCTGTCATCGAAGTACCGACTCCCCTCCTGATGGGCCCCTGGTCGGTACCCCTGCACCGCTCGTGTATCCGTTTCGCCCGTTGCCGAATCATCGACCAGGTCACACCAGGGGCACGACGACTGCGACGGGCTCGTCGAGAGCCGTCGGCGGTGTCACCCGATCAGTGCCGGGGACGTGACGCCCGGGGTCGCCGGGTGAGCGCGAGAAGTGGCGCTAGCGTCGGAAGAGCTTGTTACCCAGCCATACCAGCGGGTCGTATTTGCGGTCGACGACGCGCTCCTTCATCGGGATGAGGGCGTTGTCCGTGATCTTGATGTGTTCCGGGCAGACGTCGGAGCAGCACTTGGTGATGTTGCAGAACCCGAGACCGTGCTCGTTCTGCGCGGTGTCGCGACGTTCGGCGACGTCGAGCGGGTGCATGTCGAGCTCGGCGATTCGCATCAGGTAGCGGGGGCCGGCGAAGGCTTCTTTGTTCTCCTCGTGGTCGCGGACGACGTGGCAGGTGTTCTGGCACAGGAAGCACTCGATGCACTTGCGGAACTCCTGCGACCGTTGCACGTCGACCTGCTTCATCCGGTACTCCCCCGGCCCAAGCCCGGGCGGCGGCGTGAACGACTGGATCTCGCGGGCCTTCGTGTAGTTGAACGAGACATCGGTGACGAGGTCACGGATGACCGGGAACGTGCGCATCGGGGTCACCGTGATGACCTCGTCCTCGGTGAACGTCGACATCCGGGTCATGCACAACAGCTTGGGACGGCCGTTCACCTCAGCGGAACACGACCCACATTTGCCCGCCTTGCAGTTCCAGCGCACGGCCAGGTCGGGAGCTTGGGTCGCCTGGAGGCGGTGGATGATGTCGAGCACCACCTCGCCGTCGTTGGCCTGCACCGTGTAATCCTCGAGACCACCGCCTTCGATGTCGCCTCGCCACACTCGGAACTTCGCGTCGTAACCCATGTCAGTCCTCCGACTGTCCCTCGGCTCGCTCGCCCCCGGCGCCGGGATGACCAGCGATTTCGGCTGCGGTGTAGTACTTTTCGATCTCTTCGAACTCGAAGAGCTCCAGCAGGTCCGGCCGCATCGGTTCCTGTTCTTCCTCGACGACCTCGACCTCCGGGACCGGTGAGTCGGTGCTCGTTTCTGCCGTGCAGACCAGCAGGGTGTTGCGCCAGGCCGAATCCATCGACGGGTGATCGTCGCGGGTGTGTCCGCCGCGACTCTCGGTGCGCATCAGTGCCGCCTTGGCGACACATTCGCTGACCAGGAGCATGTTCCGGAGATCGATCGCGAGATGCCACCCCGGATTGAACTGCCGATGTCCCTCGACCTGCATGCTGCCGAGCCGGTTCCGGAGGTCGGAGAGCACGCGGAGCGCCTCCTGCATCTCCGCTTCTTTGCGGATGATGCCGACGAGGTCGTTCATCGCCTGCTGCAGGTCCATGTGCAGCGTGTACGGGTTCTCCGGCTTGCCGTCGGCGGGCGGATCGAACGGAGACAGCGCGTATTCGGCCGCCCGGTCGATGTCGTCCTGCGCGATCTCGGGCCGGTTGCCCAGCGACTCGACATACGACGCCGCGCCGAGCCCTGCTCGTCGACCGAACACGAGCAGATCGGACAGCGAGTTGCCGCCCAGTCGGTTCGACCCGTGCATACCGCCGGAACACTCGCCGGCGGCGAACAGTCCAGGCACGCGCGACGCCGCGGTGTCGGGATCGACCTCGATCCCACCCATCACGTAGTGGCAGGTCGGGCCGACCTCCATTGGCTCCTTCGTGATGTCCACGTCGGCAAGCTCTTTGAACTGGTGATGCATCGATGGAAGCCGCCGGATGATCTCCTCCGCCGGCATGCGGGACGCGATGTCGAGATAGACGCCACCGTGCTCGGTGCCGCGACCGGCCTTGACCTCCTCGTTGATCGCGCGGGCGACCTCGTCGCGCGGGAGGAGATCCGGTGTGCGGCGGGCGGAGTCGTTGTCCGCGAGCCACTCGTCGGCTTCCTTCTCCGTCTCCGCGTACTGACCCTTGAACACCGGCGGGATGTAGTCGAACATGAACCGTTTGCCGTCGGTGTTCTTGAGGACGCCGCCGTCACCGCGGACGCCTTCGGTCACGAGGATGCCCTTCACGCTGGGCGGCCACACCATCCCCGTCGGGTGGAACTGGACGAACTCCATGTTGATCAGGCTCGCGCCTGCGCGCAGGGCGAGCGCGTGCCCGTCGCCGGTGTACTCCCAGGAGTTCGACGTCACCTTGAACGACTTGCCGATACCGCCAGTAGCGACCACCACCGCAGGTGCCTCGAACACGATGAACCGGCCGGACTCGCGCCAGTACCCGAACGCACCGGCGATGGCGTCGCCGTCCTTCAGCAGCTCGGTGATGGTGCACTCGGCAAAGACCTTGATGCGGGACTCGTAGTCACCGGTGGCCGCGAAGTCCTCCTGCTGCAGCGAGACGATCTTCTGCTGCATGGTTCGGATGAGTTCCAGTCCGGTCCGGTCTCCGACGTGAGCCAGGCGCGGGTAGGTGTGGCCGCCGAAGTTGCGCTGTGCGATCCGGCCGTCAGCGGTCCGGTCGAACAGCGCCCCATAGGTTTCCAGTTCCCACACCCGGTCGGGCGCTTCCTTGGCATGCAGTTCGGCCATGCGCCAGTTGTTCAGGAACTTCCCGCCACGCATCGTGTCCTGGAAGTGCGTCGCCCAGTTGTCCTTCGCGTTCGCGTTACCCATCGACGCCGCGCAGCCACCTTCGGCCATCACGGTGTGTGCCTTGCCGAACAGCGACTTGCACACGACTGCGACCGAATAGCCCTTCTCACGAGCTTCGATGACCGCTCGCAGGCCGGCACCACCCGCACCGATCACAACGACGTCGTACTGGTAGCGTTCCGGTTCGGTCATCTAGCGCGACTCCCAACGTTGAAAACGGTTGCACAACAGTCGTTGCGACCTCGATCGATCAACCCACGAACCTCAGATCAGAGATGGTGTTGCTGGCCACCAGCATGATGTAGAAGTCGGTGAGCACGAGTGTGCCGAGCGTGATCCAGGCGAACTGCATGTGCCGGGTGTTCAACTTGGAGACCTGGGTCCAGATCCAGTACCGCACCGGATGATTCGAGAAATGCTTGAGCCGGCCGCCGGTCACGTGCCGACACGAATGGCAGGACACCGTATAGACCCAGAGCAGAACCACGTTGACCACGAGGATCACATTGCCCAGCCCCAGACCGAATCCGCCGTCCTTGGCGTGGAACGAGACGATGACGTCGTAACTGTTGATCACCGAGATGACCACGGCCGCATAGAAGAAGTACCGGTGCGAGTTCTGGATGATCAGCGGCAGCCGCGTCTCCCCCGTGTACTTGGTGTGGGGTTCGGCGACGGCGCATGCCGGCGGGGACAACCAGATCGACCGATAGTAGGCCTTGCGGTAGTAGTAGCA
This sequence comes from Gordonia sp. 135, assembly GCF_009720185.1. Lineage (NCBI taxonomy): Bacteria > Bacillati > Actinomycetota > Actinomycetes > Mycobacteriales > Gordoniaceae > Gordonia > Gordonia sp. 135. The sequence continues at coordinate 2,120,844 of NZ_CP046257.1, read as the reverse complement.
GGTCAACCGGAACCCGAGGAGAAACGGCAAAGTGAGGAACGCCAGCGGAATCCACATCGGGAGTTCCGGGAACGGCGTACCGAAATGACTCGATCCGGGCACGCACGACTCGCTCAGACACGGCGAGTAGAACGGCGTGAGGTAGTGATAATCCGCGACGTAGTAGGCACTCCGGACGAACGATCGCACGGTCGCATAGATGACGAACGCCGAGAGACCAATGACCGTCAGCAACGGCGACAGCCACCATCGGTCCGTCCGGAGGGTGCGCGCCGTCAGGCGCGCCCGTCTCGGGGAGAAGACCCCGAGTGATTCCCGCTCAGCCGCGGGCGCGCTCACTTCGTCCGCTCACGCGAGTGGAACCCGAGCCCTTCGTCCTGGGCACCGAGCCACGCCGACTCGTCGGACTTGCTGTCCGGCACGTAGACCCGGTCCTGGCCTGGCTTCCGCTGCGGCTTCACCTTCGGCGGATTCTGCTCGAAGTCGTGCAGATCGATGTCGAGACGGTCGAGATCGTTGACCATCCGGCGGACACTGTCGGCGTCACCGTAGCGAGCCTTCAACGTCACCAGCTGATGGCGCAGCGCCTGGATACTGTGATGGAGTGCATTGATTTCGGCGTTTATCATGGCGATCCCTCCGGCCACTATGTGATGTTCCACACAGTACCGCCAGAGTATGGATCGTCAACGGTTTTCGTCGAACGTGTCGCGGGGCCGCTTTCGTGAGGGACTCCTGCCGCCCACCGGTGGCAGCACATCGCGAGGAAGATACGAACGATGAGCGATGACGAGAACGCTCCGTCGGGCGAGCGTCCGCGCGCCGAACAACGCTGGACAGCCTCGGCATTCGTGCTCCTGTCGATGCTCATACCGTTCCTGCTGCCCTCTCGCTATGCAGCGGGTACCAGCTGGCTCCTGCCCGCCATCGAGGGCGCGGTCCTGCTGGCCTTGGTCATCGTCGACCCGGGCCGCATCGACCGACCGGGACGCCGGGTGCGGGCACTGTCGATAGCGTTGGTCGTCGTGATCGCCGCGGGGGCAGCTTGGGCGGCCGGCCGGTTGGTGTGGGATCTGCTGCACGGCAATCCGGACACGACGGTGGCCAACGAGCTTCTTCTCTCCGGTGCGCTCGTGTGGCTGCAGACCGTTCTGGCCTTCGGGTTCCTGTACTGGGAGCTCGACGGCGGCGGCCCCGTCAACAGGCATCTGCACCCGCGACGGCGTCCGGATCTCGCCTTTCCTCAACAGATCGAACCGACTCTCGCACCAGCAGGGTGGCGACCCGTGTTCTTCGACTACTTGTACCTCGCTCTCACCAACGCGACGGCATTCAGCCCCACCGACGTGATGCCACTCGCCCGGTGGATGAAGCTCGCGATGGCCGCGCAGTCGATCCTGTCGATCGTCGTGCTGAGCCTCGTCGTCGCCAATGCGGTCAATCTGCTCGGGTCGACCTAGGCGGGCTCCCGGATCACCCCGAAGTGGCGGACCGATCCGGAGAGCCCGGGCAGTTCTTTCGCCGAGCTCCACGACGACAGCCCGTCGCTGCTGTCGGAGTAGAAGTACCGACGCTGCTTGTACGCGTCGACATACATGCGCCAGTTGCCGTTCGGGAGTTTGACCAGCGCCATGCCTTCGACGAAGCGACCGAAACTCCGCATCGGGACGAACCGGTAGGGACCGGTCAGCGATGTCGCGACCGCGTGTTCGATGACCTTCTTCCGCTCGTTCTTCGTGAACGCGTGGTACGTGGAGCCCGCCTTCACCACGGTCGTGTCGATGTGGTCCGCACCGAGGCCGAGGATCGGCACCGGCGGACTCCACAGTCGCAGGCCGGGTTCGAGCGCCGTCATGACGTAGGGCACGAACCCTCCGCCCGTCGACATCGACAGGATGATGTTGACGCGACCACCCTCGACGAAGAACTCCGGAGCCCACGCCTTGGTGGTGAAGGGCGACAGAGACGGTCCGTCACTCGAACCGGCCGACCCGAACGACAGCGGCCCGGACGAGGAGCCGAACACTCCCTTGCCATCGCCCGTGCCGGGTAGGAAAGCGCAGCACAGCGGCACCGGATAGTTGTGCATGAACGCCCAGTTCACGCGATCGCGGCTCCGCGCGAACCCGATGGTGTTCTGACCGGTCGTATAGGTGACGTAGTACCAGCCGTCTGCACCGTGAAAGATGCTCGGATCGCGCACCACACCCGACGGCGGTCGGTACGCACCAAACCGGAGCGGCCGAAACCGGCTCGCATCCGCGGACTGGTACACGTCCATGTGACGGGCACTGGTGTTGGAGAACGCCACCATCGTGTATCGCCAGTTCGGGGTCGCCTCGGCGGTACCCGGAGTTGCGACGAGCAGGCCCGTGAACACCAGCATCGCGACACAGACAGCACCGATGCGGCTCGAACGAGCGCGAATTCGCTGAGACAGCAGCATTGGAGCAGTATCCGCGGAATTGACTGTGGCGTGCGCGGATTTCCCTGACACAGCTATCGAGACCCTTGGTACCCCGAGATCCGATCGTCGGACGGAAGCCGCTCTACACCATGACTCCGACAGTTCCCGCATTCCTGAAGAGGATCGATTGCCTCTGCGCAGCAATAGAATTACGTGTATTGTCGAACATATATTCGAACTGCGATCTTCGAGGGGGTGACCGCCATGACCGACAGCGCATCGACCGATATCACCGATGAGTCGCCGCCGACCGCGGTGCCCGCGTTGCTCGACGAACTCGACGCGATCATCGACCAGCTACAGACCACGGGTTTCACCCGCCTCACCGATACCGAGGTCGACGACGCCGGTGTCCGTATCGAACAGGCCATCGCCCGACTCACCTACACCGGTAACCAGCAGATCGTCGAAGCCGACCAGCGCGACCTACCCCGTAAAGCCGGCTACCGCAGCGTCATCGACTACATGAAACACCGGTTGCGCATGGCCTACCCCGGCAAACGCCTCAAACAAACCCGCGCCACCGCCACCTACCCCGACGCCACCACCGGCGCACCCCTCGAACCCGTCCACCCCACCCTCGCCACGGCGTTCGCCGCCGGCCGGGTGGGATCAGCGCATGTGCATGCGGTGATCGATGTGCTCGACCAGATCCCCCACGCCGTCGACCACGACATCAAGGTCGCCGCCGAACGCACCATCGCCGAACAAGCCGTCCACCTCACCCCCGACCAGATCACCGAGGCCGGTGCTCGCCTGCTGGGCTACCTCGACCCCGACGGGACATTGACCGACGACACCGACCGCCAACGACGCCGCAACGTGTACCTCAACCGGCAACGCGCCGACGGCACCGCCAAGATGTCGGGCATTTTGACACCCGAACTACTCGCACGGGTCTCCATGTTCCTGGCCGTGTGGGCCAAACCCGGGATGAACAATCCGAATGATCCGGAATCACCGACAGGGTCCAGCGAGGATGCCGATCCCGACGCTGTGGCGGCCGCCGCTCAACGCAACGACCGCAGCCCCGCCCAACTCAACCACGACGCCTTCAACGCACTCCTGAAGGCCGTGTTCGAGGACGGCATGCTCGGCAAGAGTCACCGCGGACTGCCGATGCAGCTGATCATCAAAGCCGACCTCAACGACCTCGTCCGCGAAGCCGGCTACGCCGTCACCGCCACCGCCACCCAGATCCCCATCCCCGACCTCATCAACCTCGCCGCCGACGCCCAACCCTGGCTGGCGGTGTTCAAAGACGCCACCGCCATCCCCCTCTACTTCGGACGCGGCAAACGCCTCGCCACCCGCGAACAGCGATTGGCGTCCTTCGCCCGGCCTGATGGTGACACCTGCTCCAATCCCGACTGCGGTGTGTCTGCCGCGCACGTGGAAATGCATCACGCCCAACTCGATTGGGGCCTCGGCGGACTCACCGACATCACCGACCTCGCCCCGGCATGCCCGAAACACAACCGCATGGTCGGCGACCAACCCGGCCAATACACCACCCGCATGGTCCGCGAAGGACCCGACGAAGGCCGCTGCGCCTGGCGGCTCAATACCCAACCCGGCGCACCACCCAACCCCGAACGCATCAACCGGCGACCCGACATCCCCCGCCGATTCGCCGAACATCTACAACACGTGCGCGCCGAGATCCACGGACCCCAACCGGCGTCCGGCGATACCCCGCGCCTCCAGATGCGCCAGGTCATCGACCTACGTGACGCCTCCGACGCCGAAGCCACCCTCGCCTCGATACTCCTCGCCGCGGCGTACCCGCGCGGGTGACATGCGTATGACGTTGTGCCCGGAAACCGGGCACAACGTCATACGGATCCGCACGGCGTCACCGTCTACTCGTCGATCGAGGCGGGGTCGACATGGCCCGACATGCGTCGTCTCCCTCGATCAGCCGGCGCCCGGTACTCGACGCCCGGATTCGCGATATCGAGCTCAGCTGGCGAGCTCGACGGCCTCGGGTGTCGACACGGCGGCACGTCGCATTCCCGTGACGAACAGCACCAGACCGACGACGATCCAGGTGACAAGGGTCAGACCGGCGGTGAGACCGCCGGCTCCGCCGAAGTAGGCGGCCGAGCGGACCAGGGTTCCGGCCGCACCCGGCGGCAGGATCTGGCCGACGGTACCCAACCCGGACGGCAGCCATGCAGCCGAACCGGCGATACCGGCCAGCGGGTTGCCGAGGAACATCATGACCATCGCGCCGATGGTGAAACCCTTGGCACCGAACGCATTCTGCAGGCCCGCGAGCGGGATGGCCAGGGCGGCGATCCCGAGCGCGATCGAACCGGCGACGGCCCAGAACGTCGTGGACCACAGTCCTGTCTCGATGCTGCCGAACCCGAAGGTGAGCATGCTTGCGACCACGAAGCCACCGACGGCCGAGAAGGTGACCAGACCGGTCAGGTACCAGCCGCTGCTGCGCGGGAAGATCTTCCGGAACGCGACGACCGGGACGATGCCGCCGAACACGAGCGGGAACGCGAGACCGCCGATGCCGATGCCGGTCGGGTCACCCTCCGGCAGCGGGACGACGTCCTCGACCGTCACCTTCTCCCCCGTCGCTTGCCCGAGCGCCTGCGCGGTACCGGTGAGGTTTCCGCTGATCGACGCCGAGCCCGCGCTGGCTACCAGGGCGTGGACACCGGCCTCGTCGACCACGAATCCGCCGACGACCTCGCGGTTCTCGATCGCGTCCCGCAGCGCGGCCTCTGAGTCGTAGCGCTGGGGCTCGTAGGCGTCGGGAGCCGCGGTGGCCAGGCTCTGCTCGAGTAGGCCGGCCGCGGCCGGGGCACCGACCACGCCGACCCTCAGATCGTGTGCCCCACTCTTGAGCGACGGCAGGATGAACACCATCAGCAGCAGGATGAGGATGGCGCCCAAGCCGGCGGTCAGGCCCGCCAGCATCACCACGGGCGGCGGCATCTTCTTTCCCGGAGCCTCCTTGTCCTCGATCGCCGGGGTTCCCATCGCCGCGGGTGTCATCGTGCGTCCTTCCCGTCAAACCGGATGCTTATCCTCCGGTTAATAGTGGATGATATTCCTCCGCTTAGACTGGCCGTGTCAAGTCGGATGTGATGGACGGGTCACCGGGTCGAGAGGACGTGGACACATGCGAGCGGATGCAGCGCGGCGTCGTCAGGCGATCGTCAAGGAGGCCCGTCGACTGTTCGCGGCACAGGGCGGCGGTGTCGCCCTCGAGACCGTTGCCGAGGGTGCGGGGGTGGGTATCGCCACGCTGTACCGGAACTTCGAGTCACGCCATGCGCTCGCAGACGAGGTGGCGCTCGCAATCCTGGACGACATCGGGCGTGCCGCGGACGACGGGCTCGCCGATATCACCACCGCACCCGACGCCGCGTGGACGACGTTCGTGAATCGGCTCGTCGGATTGGATCTCGGCGCCCTGTCGGCAGCGTTGGCCGAGTACGTGACCGCCGCGGTCCGAACCACGCAGGCCCAAACCCTGGCCCGCGTCGAAGAACTGCTCGGCTCGGCCAAGAACGCCGGACTGGTCCGCGACGACCTCGACGCACTCGAGCTGATCGTCGGGATCGGCCTGATCACCCGCCCACAGCCCGACGCCGTCCAGGCGGCGACACCGAACCTCGTGCCGCGCCTGGTGTCCATTCTGTTGGCGGGTATGCGTCCGCCGACCGACGATTGACCCGCCCGGCGCTCACACCGTCCCGCGCGCGGCCCAGGCAGTGGCCGAGACGATGAACCGCCCGTCGCCCAGACGCTTTCGCGCCACCGTCTCGAGCTCCCTCCGGGCGGTGGCGTCGAGCGATTTCACATACTCGCCCGCGGGACCGATGCCGAAAGTGTAGGGCTCCCACCATTCCTCGAAACTCGGATGCACGACGTCGACGGTGAGAGATTCCTCGACGACGTTCTGCAGTCCGGCCGTGACGAAGAGCTCCGTGAGATGACCGCGGTGTGCGCCGGAGAGCAGCGCCTCATCCTGTGCCTCGGGGTCGAGAACGTGTACCGCATCCCAGAACGGGGCGAGCGCTCCGGTCGGTCCGTCCCACACACAGGCCGCGACGGTCCCGCCCGGACGGGTCACACGCGCCATCTGCGTGAGTCCACGAACCGGATCCCTCATGAAGTGGACGACCAGTTGCGCGAGCGCATGGGTGAATTCACCTGTGTCATAAGCCAATTCCTCGGCCGTTCCGCGGCGCACGTCGACGTCCGGGAATCGTTCGCGGACTGCGTCGACGAAGGGTGGGGATGGATCGATCGCGGTGACGGCAGCACCGAGAGTCAGCACGTGAGCGGTGAGCGCGCCGGGTCCACACCCGACATCGAGGACATCCGCGTCGGCACCGACCCCCGCGAAGGTCGTGAAGACCTCGGCGAGCGGATCGGCGTAACGGCCCATGAAGCGTCCGTACGCCTCGGGCGGGACGGCGAAACCCACTCGTCCATGCTACGACTCATCGGCCGTCCGAACCTCTTGTCGACCGATCTCGGCCGACCGCGGGACGAACCCGCAGACCGTTACTCCCCGCAACTTCCGCACCGACATGGCCCAAGACTGGCGTCATCCGTTCATACCAATGAAACCGGACACGACACATGCGCACTCGGGACGGTGCGACAATCACACCGCTCGAACCCGGCAAAGCGTTCGGACGTCACACGGCGGCCGAGTGCGGCCACCGCGGTGACGGCGCCGACCTCACGCAGACGAAGTGGAGAGCGACCGATGAAGCGTTTCCGCCTACTCAGCATCACCGCGTCGGCCATCGCCATGCTCACGATCTCATTCGGCACCGCCCACGGAGCGCCCGCCCCCGCGGCGCCATCGCACCTGACGATCGGGTCCGCGGACGGCACCTCCATGACGTCCACCCTGCGCAACGCCACCTTCGTGCCCGTGGGCAACGAGCTGCGGGTCGTCGACCTGAGCGGACAAATCCTCGAGCGCGTCGCCCTGACCCTGCCCCTCGACGGGGCGGTGGTGCCGCTGCGCACGCAGGTCAGCGCCGACCGCACTCAGGCGACCTTCACACCGATCCTCACGCCGGAGGCGCGCGCCGCGATCACTGCGGGCGTCCGTCCCGCGTCGGCGAAGAGGGATCGCGCTTATCAGCAGATGATCTGGCACATCAACAACGGTTGGAACCGCGGCGGGAACGTGACCACTGCGATCGGCGCGGTCGCCGGCCTGATCATCGGCTGCCTGGTCATCGTCGGTTGCATCTGGGGCGCGGGAGTCGGCGCTGCCATCGGTGCGGCAATCGGCATCAGCAACGGCGATCCCGCCACCGCCCAGTCGATCCTGAACTGGATCAACACCCCATGACTGAGGGGTAGCTCCCCTCGATTCCGGACGCGGCCCTTTCCCCCGCCGCCCCGGAGTTCCCCAAGGAAGATCCCTCGCGCCCTCCCCCGACAGAAACGCGCGAGGGATCTTCTTTGCAGTAGGTTACTTTACAAACCGAACCTTTTGTATAGACAACGTACATTGTCTCGGTAGCGTCTGGCGCGGCGGTCACAGCCCCAGCCGCTGACCGGTGAGCCGATGGCGGCCGGGCATTGGCTGACCGCCACCGAGCGCGGCAAACTGGTGGCCATGATCGAGAACGCGCTGGAGCCGGTCGGCGCGGCACGATGACGACGCGCAACCACACGCAGGACGGCAAGTCGCCGCTTCGCGACTCGCTGCTCGACGGGCTGCACGACCTGCTGACGGACCGGGACTGGTCGGCGGTGCGCATGTCGGATGTCGCCGCCGCCACCGGTGTCAGCCGGCAGACCGTGTACAACGAGTTCGGGTCGAGATACGGACTGGCGCAGGGATATGCGGTCCGGTTGGCGAACCGTTTCGCGGGTCATGTCGCCGATTCGCTCGCCGACCACGTCGACGATGTCACCGGCGCGCTGCGCACCGCGTTCACGGAGTATTTCGCCGGCGTGGCCACCGATCCCCTGATCGCGTCGCTGCTGTCCGGCGAGGCCAAACCCGACCTGATGAAGCTCATCACGACCGACGTGGCGCCGATCATCACCACCGCGAGCGACCGACTGGCGCAGGCATTCCGCGAGTCGACGTGGCTGTCGATGCCGGACCCCGACGTCGAGCGCGTCGCCCGCGCGATCACCCGAATGGCACTGAGTTACGTCGCGATGCCTCCCGAAGGTGACCGCGACGTCGCGACAGATCTCGCCGAGATCATCTCCCCCGCCATCGAGGCCGCACGCATCCGACGCTGACCGCGCCTGCCCCCGTAAGGGGCACCGAACGCTCGGCTGTGCTGTGCACGCCGGGCCACACCACACAACCTGTCTATAAAACTAGACATGTTCCGACCGCCTTCATCCAGAAGACAGGCCGGCGCCGACATCTGTTCACCCAACGAACGAACCCTGATGACCGTGCCCGGAGTCGGCGATACCTGATCGATACGACCGGTCCCCGGGCACGCCCGTAGCCCGTCCCCACGGCTGCAGCCCCCCTCCCATGGCCGTAGCCCACCCCCACGCCTCGAAAGGCATCATCATGCGCGCCCCCAGCATCAAGACCCTGCTGTCTGTCGCCGTCGCCGGAGCATTGTCCGCCGCCGCACTGTCCGGTTGCTCCTCAGCCGGTGCGGAATCCAGCGGCTGGGCCAAATCCCCCGAAACCCTCGTCTTCGCCGCGGTTCCCGACAAGGCCGGGTCCGACGCGAACTGGAAGCCGCTGCAGGAATACCTCGCGAAGACCACCGGATACGAGGTCGAGTACTACCCCACCAGCGACTACACCGCACTGATCGCCGCACTGACCGCCGGGAAGGCCGACATCGGCACGATGGGCGGTCTGCAGTACGTGATGGCCACCGCCAAGGGGGCCGAGATCGAACCGGTGGCCGCGAGCCTGACCTCTCCGGACGCCGAGGATGCAGGATACTTCTCCGAGGCCATCGTCCCCGCCGATTCGACCATCACCTCGCTCTCCGAGGCCAGGGGCAAATCGGTCTGCTTCATCGACCCCAACTCGACCTCCGGCTTCCTGTTCGGCCTCAAGGCGCTGTCCGCTGCTGGTCTCGATGTGACGTCGACGGGCGTCGACGCCAGCGGCCGACCGAAGTTCGACGACTTCACCCCGATCTTCGCGGGCAGCCATGACAAGTCGGCCCAGGCGGTGGCATCCAAGCAGTGCGACCTGGGGTTCGCCGAGGACACGGTGGCCGCCGAGGCGGTCGAGAAGGGCCAGGTCAAGGTCATCAACCGGGAGTACGTGCCGGGCGGCCCGTTCACCGTCTCGTCGGCGCTTCCCGCCGAGGCGAAGACCAAGGTCACCGATGCGCTACGTGGCGCTTCGGTGGAGAACATCAAGAAGTCCGGGGTGCCCCTGACGGATGGCTTCACCTCCAGCTACTTCGGCGTACTCGCGGTTGATCCGTCGTACTTCGCACCGATCAGCGACCTCTGCCAGAACATCGCGGCCGCGAACTGCGCCTCCTGATCCCGGCTCCCGACCCCCGACTCCACAGAGGACCACAACCATGACCAACACGGCGATCTCACCCAGCGCGGTCACGACTGCCTTCGCACCGCTGATCGAGGTGACCGAGGTCTGCAAGGACTTCGGCACGAACCGGGCCTTGCACAACGTCGATCTCTCTGTCGCACAGGGCGAGATCGTCGTGTTGCTCGGCCTCTCGGGGTCCGGGAAGTCGACCCTGCTGCGGCACCTCGACGGCCTCGAGACCCCCACCGCGGGGAGCATCTCGGTACTCGGCCGCACCCTCACCGGGAGCTCTCCGAAGGAACTTCGCGCATTGCGCGGACGGATCGGCATGATATTCCAGCAGTTCGAACTGGTCGGCCCGCTCACCGTTCTGGAGAATGTGCTCACCGGGGCACTGTCCCGGCTTCGTGGCCCGCGTCTCGGACTGTGGGCGTACCCCAAGTCGCTGCGCGTGACCGCACTGGGCCACCTCGACCGAGTCGGGCTGCTGCACAAGGCTTATGAACGTGCCGACCAGCTCTCCGGCGGCCAGCAGCAGCGGGTCGCCATTGCCCGCGCCCTCATGCAGGATCCCGAGATTCTGCTGGCCGACGAACCGGTCGCGAGCCTCGACCCCGAGTCCAGCGCACAGGTCATGGCGCTCATTCGCGAGATCGCCGCGGACCGCGGCCTGACCGTCGTCTGCAGTCTTCACCAGGTCGAGCTCGCTCTCGACTGGGGCGATCGGGTGGTCGGACTGCGTGCCGGCGAGGTCGTCCTGGACACCCCGACCGCCGAACTCTCCCGCGAGGGCGCGATGGCGATCTACCGGCAGGTCGCCGCCGAAACCGGTGAGCACGATCTGCTGGCCCGGAGCGGAATGTGGTGACCACCCTCGAGGCCGCGCCGTTCCCACCGGAACAGGCGGCGCCGAAACCACCACGCCGACCGGGGCGGACCGCCGGCACCGTCGTCGTTCTCGGCCTGCTCGCGTTCGGCGTCTATTCGCTGACCACACTCGACTTCTCCTGGGCCAACATCGTCTCGAGCCTCGACAACGCCCAGAAGGTGTTCTCGAACATGGACCCGATCAGCTTGCCCCCGTTCGGCGAGCTGATGTATCTGATCGGTCTCACCCTCGGCATCGTCATCCTCGGCACCGTTGTGGCAGCTGCCATCTCGGTTCCGGTGGCCTGGGTGTCCGCATCGAACACCACCCCGTCCGCCACCTTGCGCTGGGTCGGCCGGGCGATCGGCGTCATCACCCGTTCGCTTCCCGATGTCGTGCTCGCCCTCGCGTTCTCGCTCGCATTCGTCCTCGGGAGCCCCCTGCCCGGCATCATCGCGATAGGCATCCATTCGATCGGCATGATCTCCAAGCTGTTCGCCGACGCCATCGAACAGATCGACGACGGCCCTCGTCTGGCCATCCGGGCCGCGGGTGGCAGTCGCGCACAGGAGTTCTGGTCCGGCGTGGTCCCCCAGGTGCTGCCGTCCTGGATCGCCACCGTCCTGCACCGCTTCGACATCAACCTGCGCGGCTCGGCGATCCTCGGCTACGCGGGTGTAGGCGGCCTCGGATACGCGATGAAGGTGGCGTTCGAGCAGTTCCCGCAGGGATACGGTCGCGGAATCGGTATCGCCGGAGTCATCTTCGTCCTGTGCGTGGTGGTGGAGATCATCTCGTCGACCATCCGCCGGAACCTGCTCGGCGTCGAGCCGCGCGGGCGTTGGTTCGGAGATCGCGCAGTTCGGTTCGTCACTCGTGGCCGTCCGCGCGACGGACGGACCGGCAACCAGCAGCCCATCGCCGTCACCGTGGACTCGATGACCCGACAGCCGTGGACCGCCCGCCGCATCCGCAACACGGCGTGGGCCGTCGGATCCGTTGCCCTCGTGATCTCCAGCTACTGGCTGGCCGACGTCGACTTCGCCGACGTCAACTGGTCGTACATGTGGCCGTCGATCCAGAGCTTCTGGCCGCCGAGCACCGGGCCGTACACGATGGGCGACTTCTTCGAGGCACTACTCGTGACGGTTCAGGTCGCCTTCGCCGCCGCACTGCTCTCGTTGGCCGTCTCGCTGGTGATCGGTTCGCTCGCCGCACGCAACGTGGTGCCCAATCCGCCTGTCCGCAACTCGTTCCGCGTGCTCCTCGTGGTGTTTCGCGGTATCCCCGAACTCGTCCTCGCGATCCTCCTGATCATGATCACCGGGCTCGGCAACCAGGCCGGCGTGATCGCTCTCGCCGTCGGCGGGATCGGGCTTCTCGGCAAGCTCATCGCCGACTCGTTCGAGGAGGTCCCGCCCGGACCGGAACGCGCCCTGACGGCCACCGGCGCCGCACGCGGACAGCGTTACCTGGCGGCCACGTGGCCACAGGCGTTGCCGTCGCTGATCGGCAACACGATGTACCTCGTCGACTCGAACATCCGAGCCGCGACCATCCTCGGCATCGTCGGCGGCAGCGGCATCGGTTTCTACCTGATGAATGCGTCGACGTTGTCGACCATGCACGGGCAGGTGACCACCCTGGTGGTGATGATGGTCGTCACCGTCCTCACTGTCGAGGGCGTGGCCGCCTGGCTACGACGAGTGTTCCGGTGATCGGGCAGATCTCGGGACGCCCGACTCACCGCCCGGGATCGACGTCGAGCTCCACCCGATCGGCCGGGAACCGGGTGACGGCCAGTTGCAGAGGGGTGCCATCCGGTAGGACGTCGAAGCCCTCGACCGCCAGAACCACTGCACCCTCGAGTAATTCGAGATCGGTGAGCTCACTCGCGGTTGCATGACGGGCCGCGATCATCGTCGAGCCACGGACGTAGGCGTCGATCCCCTGCTCGCGCAGTGCCCGGGTGAGGGATTGTTCGGCCACGAAACCCTCGGCCAGTCCCGGAACCCGTTCGGCATCGAACCAATTGGTACTCAACGAGATCGGCCGACCATCCACGCCGCGCACGATCTCCATGCGCAGCGCGTGGCGGTCCCCGAGATGCAACCGCTTCGCCACCGACTCGGGGGCGGGCACGATCTCGGACCCGAGCAGGCGTGCGGTCGCACTCTTGGCACGCTCACCGAGGCTGTCACTGAGCCTGGTGCGCACACCGATGCGGTGCACGAGCACCTCGTGTTCGGCGACGAAGGTTCCGCTGCCTCGCCGCGCGACGACCAGGTCGTCCGCCGCCAGCGCCGCGACAGCCTGACGCACGGTGTTGCGATTGACGCCGAATCGTCGGGCGAGTTGCGACTCCGACGGGAGACGAGTGCCCGGCGCCAGACCACCGTCGACGATCTCGCCGCGAAGTTCATCTGCGATGAAACGCCACGTCGAGAACCCACTGGGAGACCTGCTGTGCATGACCATGATGATGCCGAATGTACCGCGTTCGCAGCGGCGCTCGCCCGTTCACGAATTGTTCACCATCCCGCGACCACCTGGTCATTCGTCGTCACCGAATTGGTGACCCGGACCGTTCACGATCAAGTTGTCTACTTACCTAGACAACTTGAGATCTGAGATCAGACCCGCATTCCCACCGCTTTCACACACCCCGGAGGACCGATGACTGCGACGACAGATCGCAACGCCGCGGACGCCGCAGACCCAGCCGTCACCGCGCGACAGAACTGGATGCGCACGCTCGCATCCTCACCCGCCGAGGCCGTCGAGGCCGCATGGCACCAGTGGGAACCCAAGCCCGCCGTCCAGGAGATCCGCAGCCCGGAGACCGGACTGGTGATGCTCCGCGCCCGGATCGACTCGGTCGGCGACCGATTCAACGTCGGTGAGGCCACCGTCACCCGCGCGACGGTACGCCTCCACGGTGCACCGCTGTCCGCCGATGCGGTGGGCTCGGCCTACATCCTGGGGACGAATCGCGACCATGCCCACGCCGCAGCATGTTTCGACGCCCTCCTGTGCGACGACACCGAGCGAGCGCGCGTACTCGCCGAGGTCGTCGAACCGATGCGGAAGGCAGCCGACGACCTCGACACCGCACGCCGCGCCGAAGCCCGCAGCACACTCGTGGACTTCTTCAACGTCTCCAGGGAGCACGAATGACCACCACCGTCCCTACCGAAACAAACGACACCCTAGTTCCCGCACCGGGTTTCGACGATCCGACGCGTGCAGCGCAGGCAACGTTCCGGGCCGTTCTCGAGGCTCTTTCCAATCCCGGTCGACGCTGCGCCGTCGCCGGCGCACCCGCGGCACCACAACCACTCGGACCCGGACTGGGCGCAGTCGCATTGACCCTCCTTGATGTCGACTGCACCGCGTGGCTCGCACCCGAGCTGTCGGCGACGCCGGCCGTCCGCGCCTGGCTCACGTTCCACACCGGCGTCCGCGTGGTCGACGACCCCACATCGGCCCACTTCGTCATCGCCGCCGACGTCGCATCACTGCCGCCCCTGGACACCCTGGCCGTCGGGACCGACGAAGCACCCCATCAGTCGGCAACCGTGCTCCTCGCCTCACCCGTCGAGGATCGGACAGCCCGATTCGTCGGCCGCGGCCCCGGGATCGAGACCACGCAGGCCGTCGAGTTACCCGGCGCCTGGCGCGACTTCGCCCAGATGTGGCATCGCAACACCGCAGTGTTCCCGCGGGGCGTCGACCTCGTGCTCGTCGCCGACGACCACCTCGTCGGGCTCCCTCGCACCACTCGCCTCGACCCCCAGGAGATCTGATGTACGTAGCCGTGAAGGGCGGCGAACGCGCCATCGCCAACGCCCATGCCCTGCTCGCCAAGGAAGGTCGCGGTGACACCGGGTCACCGGTCGTCACCGCCACCCAGATCGCCGGGCAGCTCGGCGTCCTGGTGGCGCGGGTGATGAGCGAGGGATCGCTCTACGATCCCGAGCTCGCCGGGCGGGCGATCGCCCAGGCTCAGGGCGACGTTCTCGAGGCCATCACCCTGGTCCGGTCGTACCGCACGACGCTGCCGCGTTTCGGATACTCCGAGCCGGTCGACACGGGCGCGCTGCCCCCGCAGCGCCGGGTGTCGGCGACCTACAAGGACCTGCCCGGCGGGCAGCAACTCGGAGCGACCTTCGACTACACCCACCGCCTGTTCACCGAACGCGACACCGACGGCCCGGAGCCGGCGGACCTCGCCGGGGACGTGCACATGCCGCGGGTCACCGATCTTCTCGCCGGCGGCGACCTCATCGAACCGGCCGAACCGAATCCCGCGGACCCCGAGCCGACGGACATCACTCGCGACCCCACCACGTTCCCGATGTCCCGCGCCGGCCGCCTCCAGGCCCTGGCGCGCGGTGACGAGGGTTTCCTCCTGTCCCTGGGCTACTCCACACAGCGCGGCTACGGGCGAACTCACCCGTTCGCCGGTGAGATCCGCGTCGGCGAGGTGGAGGTCGAATACGTCGCCCCGGAACTCGGATTCGCGATTCCGATGGGTCGCATCGAGGTCACCGAATGCCAGATGATCAACCAGTTCACCGGGAACTCCGACACACCGGCACAATTCACCCGCGGTTATGGACTGACATTCGGACGAGGCGAACGCAAAGCCATGTCGATGTCCCTCGTCGATCGCGCGCTGCGGACCGACGAGTTCGCCGAACGGGTCGTCGCCCCCGCCCAGGACGAGGAGTTCGTCATCAGCCACGCCGACAATGTGGCCGCGACCGGGTTCGTCGAACACCTGAAACTGCCCCACTACGTCGACTTCCAGGCCGAACTCGTACTTGTCCGGCAGCTCCACGCGGACTTCCGCCGTCGCGCGGCCGGTGTCGCCGACGATCCCACCAGCACCCCCAGTAGCGCACCCACCACCGGGTTCGGCACCGCCGAACCCGACACGGAGGCATCATGACCGTCACCCCCATCGCCCACAATTCCCTCGACCACAACCTCACCGAGCACCACAACGCCGATCACAACAACCCCGGTCACAACCCGATCGCTTACAACATCGGCTATCTCGACGAGCAGACCAAGCGGATGATCCGCCGGTCGCTGCTCAAAGCCGTTGCCATACCCGGATTTCAGGTTCCGTTCGCCTCGCGTGAGGTGCCCATGCCCCGCGGCTGGGGTACCGGCGGCGTTCAGGTCACCGCGGCGGTCCTCGGCGGTGACGACGTGCTGAAGGTGATCGATCAGGGCGCCGACGACACCACCAACGCGGTGTCCATCCGAGCTTTCTTCGCCGAGGTGTCCGGCGTGGCCACCACGACGGTGACCGAAGAGGCCACGGTGATCCAGACCCGCCACCGGATTCCCGAGACGCCGCTGACCGCGGGACAGATCATCGTCTACCAGGTGCCGATCCCCGAGCCGTTGCGATTCCTCGAGCCCCGCGAGACCGAGACCAGCCGACTGCATGCGCTCGAGGACTACGGGCTGATGTACGTGAAACTGTACGAGGACATCGCATCCCTGGGGCACATCGCCACCACGTACGACTACCCGGTGATGGTCAACGGACGCTATCTGATGGCGCCATCGCCCATTCCGAGCTTCGACAATCCGAAGATGCACATGAACCCGGCCTTGCAGCTCTTCGGCGCCGGCCGGGAGAAGCGCATCTACGCGATCCCGCCGTTCACCCGGGTGGAGAGCCTCGGCTTCGACGACCACCCGTTCGAACCGCAGCGCTTCGATCGCCCCTGCGCCATCTGCGGTTCCGTCGGCGTGTACCTCGACGAGGTCATCACCGACGACTCCGGCACCGCGATGTTCGTGTGCTCGGACACCGATCACTGCGAACGCAACGCCATCCGAACCGACGAGGAGGTCGGAGCATGACCGACGAAGCACCCCTGTTGAGCGTCCGCGGCGCCGGACATCGGTACGGCCACCGGTACGGTTGCCGCGACGTCGATTTCGACCTGTGGCCCGGCGAGGTCCTCGCCGTGGTCGGCGAGTCGGGATCCGGCAAGTCGACGCTCCTCGGCACGCTGTCGCAGCGACTGTCCCTGTCCGAGGGCGAGATCCACTATCGGCTCGCCGACGGGCAGGTGGTCGACCTGGCCTCGCTCAGCGAGAGCGCGGTGCGTCACCTGTGGCGCACCGAATGGGGTTTCGTCCACCAGAATCCCGCGGACGGCCTGCGTATGCATGTCAGCGCGGGTGGCAACATCGGCGAACCGCTGATGGCCACCGGGAATCGCCACTACGGACAGATCCGACAGACCGCGGCGGAATGGCTCGAGCGCGTGGAGATCCCGGTCGACCGCATCGACGATGCGCCGGTGAACTTCTCCGGCGGTATGCGTCAGCGCCTCCAGATCGCCCGGAACCTGGTCGTTGCACCGCGCCTGGTCTTCATGGACGAACCGACCAGCGGGCTCGACGTCTCCGTGCAGGCCCGACTGCTCGATCTGGTGCGCAGACTGGTCGCCGACCTCGGGCTGGCCGTCGTGATCGTCACGCACGACCTGGCGGTGGCGCGATTGCTGTCGCACCGCACGGTCGTCATGAAGGGCGGGCGCGTCGTCGAATCCGGTCTCACCGACCGCGTTCTCGACGATCCGCAAGCCGCCTACACCCAACTCCTCGTCTCATCGATCCTGCAAGGATGACCGTGACCACCTCCACCGAACACAGCACCGACTCGCCTCTTCTCGATGTGGTGGGCGTCGACAAGACCTTCGTGATGCACCTGCAGGACGGCGTCGAGCTACCGGTCCTGTCCGGCCTCGGGTTCCGGGTCCACCGCGGCGAATGTGTCGTCCTCGACGGCACTTCGGGGGCGGGCAAGAGCTCCATCCTGAAGATGGTGTACGGCAACTACGGTGTCGACCGTGGCCGGATCTTGCTGAGCGGCAATGACGGAACCGTCGACCTCGCGGCCACCGACCCCCGTCGGATACTGGCGGCGCGACGCAACCAGGTCGGTTATGTGAGTCAGTTCCTGCGCTGTGTCCCGCGGGTCCCGGCCCTGCAGGTCGTCGCCGAGCCACTGCTCGAACGCGGTGCCGACGCCGACGTCGCCGAGGAGCGGGCCGCCGACCTGCTGACCCGACTCAGCATCCCCGAACGACTCTGGGGACTGCCACCGGCCACGTTCTCCGGTGGTGAGCAGCAACGGGTCAACATCGCTCGCGGGTTCCTGCCCGACCTGCCGCTGCTCCTGCTCGACGAGCCGACCGCCTCGCTGGATGCGCACAACCGCGACGTCGTGATCGATCTCATCCGCGAGAAGTGCTCGCGCGGAACCGGAATGCTCGGCATCTTCCATGACTCGTATGTGCGAACCGCGGTGGCCGACCGACTGATCGACGTCGCGTCGTTCACCCCGCGGCCCACAACACAGGAACACAACGGAGCCGTGGCATGACCGTGTGGCGGGCGGCCGTGTACGCCGCACCGGGATTCGGGCCGACCTCATCGCCGGCGGGCGCGCATGCGACCCGGCTTCGAGGACATGCCGAGGAGTGGTTGGGTCGGGCGGTCGACGGTCGCGACGTACCCCGTCGGACACCTGCGGGATGGACCCGCGACGAAGTTGACGCGATCACCGTCGCGGCCCGTTCCTATGGATTCCACGGAACGCTGAAGCCGCCCTTCCATCTCACCCCTGGGCGGTCGCTGGACGAACTGGTCAGGGCCGTGGACCATCTCGCGGCTCGCACACCGGCCGCATCGGTCCCGCGTCTGCGGCTGGGCCGGCTCGGCTCGTTCTTCGCGTTGGTGCCCGGTGCCGATGACGCGCCGCTGCGTTCGGTGGCCGACGCCGTCGTCACCGAACTCGACGCGTTCCGCGCGCCGCTGACCGACCACGACCGCGCACGCCGGAATCCGGACGCCCTCACCGAACGTCAGCGGGACCTGCTCGACTACTGGGGATACCCGTACGTTCTCGACGAGTTCCGGTTTCATCTGACCCTCACCGACCGGATCCCCGACGCCCGACAGTCCGTGGTCTCCGACGTGCTGGAGTCGTGGTTCGGCGACGTTCTCGGGCAGGACATCCCGCTCGACGCGTTGACGGTGTTCACCCAGGCGACACCCGACGCACCGTTCCTCCTCCACTCGGTTCACCCGATGGAAGTCTGCGCCCTGCTCCCACCTCGCGCACCCGGCACGAGCACCATGGAAGGAATCACCCGATGAGCAACGACACGGTGCTCTCCAACGCCCGAATCGTCCTCGAGGACCAGATCCTGCACGGCAGTGTCCTCATCCGGGACGGCCTGATCGCCGACATCGGCCCCCAGACCTCACCGGTTCCGCGCGGAGCCGACCTCGAGGGCGACTACCTGATGCCGGGTGTGGTCGAGGTGCACACCGACCACCTCGAATACCACTTCACCCCGCGGCCGGGAGTCTTCTGGGACCCGCTGCCCGCCGTTCTGGCCCACGACGCCCAGATGGCCGCAGCCGGGGCCACCACGGTCCTCGACGCGGTCCGCATCGGGTCGGAATCGGAGTCCGAGGACACCACGGCGGCCGCCGCGCACCGCCTTGCCGATGCGGTGACCAAGGCGGTCGATGCCGGCCTGCTGCGCGCCGACCATGCGATTCACCTCCGGTGCGAGGTGTCCACCGCGGACTGCGTCGACGCGTTCAACGAGTTCGCCGACGACCCGCATGTGCGCCTCGCCTCGCTCATGGACCATGCGCCCGGTGAGCGACAGTTCGCCGATGTCGAACAGTTCAAGAACTACTACGGGGGCAAACACCAGATGTCGCCGGAGGACCTGGACCGCTACATCTCCGAACGAATCGATCAGTCGCAGCGGTACTCCGACCTGAACCGCAAGACGATCGCAGCCCTCGCCGTCGAGCGCGGAATCACGCTTGCCGCCCACGACGACGCCACCGAAGAGCACGTCGACGAGTCACTCGGCCTGGGCGTGCACATCTCCGAGTTCCCCACCACGATCGCCGCCGCCGAGAGTGCCACCCGACGCGGGTTGCAGGTCGTGATGGGTGCACCCAACATCGCGCGCGGAGGCAGCCAGTCCGGCAATGTCGCTGCGGCCGACCTCCTCGAACGCGGGTTGCTGCACATCCTGTCGTCGGACTATGTGCCGGCGAGTCCGCTCCAGGCCGTGTTCCAGCTCGCCGGCGAGGGCTCACTCGATCTCGTCGCGGGCAGCAAGCTGATCAGCGGTAACCCCGCCCGGGCGGTCGGCTTCGACGATCGTGGTGAGATCGCGATCGGCAAGCGCGCCGACCTCGTGAGGGTGCGGTCGTATTCGTCTCCGACGCACCGTCGTCCAGGTGGCGTGGATGTCCCGGTGGTCCGAGGTGTGTACCGCGCGGGCACCCGCGTCACGTGAGTACACCGCTCGGACCGGGCACGTTCGTCGCCGTGGTGGGCGCCAGCGGGGCCGGCAAGGATTCACTGATGGCTTATGCCGCCGAGCATTCCGATGCGCACTTTCCACGTCGGGTGATCACCCGCCCGGCCGGTCCGGGCGAGGATCACCTGCCGGTCAGCGAGATCGAATTCGACTCCGCCTGTGCCCGTGGCGAGTTCGCCGTTCACTGGGGCGCGCACGGCCTGCGGTATGGGATCCCCGTCGAAATCGACGACATGGTGACGAGCGGACGGCCGGTCGTCGTGAACGTCTCCCGGTCCGTGCTCGACGAGTTGGCCCAGCGGTACGAACGTCTCGTGGTCGTGCGCGTCGAGGTGAGCGATGCGGTGCGCCTGCGGCGACTGCAGGCGCGCGGACGCGAATCCACCGACGACGTGGCGGCACGTCTGCGGCGTCCCGATCCGGCACCGCATCGTGCCGGTGACGTCGTGATCGTCAACCACGGAACGGTGGCCGAGGGAGGCGCGCAACTGATCCGTGCGATCGGTCCGCTCACCACGGTCACGACGAGATCCGACGAGCCGAGGTCCTCGGCTACTCGACCACCGAGCCCTGACGTCGGGGCCGGATTCTCGACCCGTACCGGATGACCCCGCGGTACAGCCTCTCGAGCACCGGCGTCCCGGCCTCTTCCGGGTCCACGAGTTCGTTCTCGGCGATGATCGACGCCTCGTCCTCGATCACCTCACGGTCGAAGAGTTCGAGCGTGCGGCCCGGTGTGGCCAGGGACTCGATCGCGCCGATCAACGAACCCTTCTCGCGTACTTCGTCGTCGAACTCCTCGGCATCGACGCCGAGGTGCTCCGACAGCAGCCGCGTCCGCATCGAGGTGATGGTGTCGCGTCGTCCCGCTTGGTCGGGGTCGTCGCGGCGCGCCTCGATCGCCACGTCGCATTCACTGTCGAAGCCCAGCGACCGGTTGTTGAGATTGGACGATCCGATGCGCAGCAAGATGTCGTCGACGACGAGCACCTTGGCGTGCACGTAGATCTCGTCACCCTCCGAGGTCACCGGGTAGTAGGCGCGGAACCGGTCGTGGACGTCGGCACGCCACAGCAACCGGAGGAGTTTGTGACGTGCGCCGTCCATGGCCAGCCGTTCGACCGGGCTGTCGGCGTGCCGGGGAAGGACCACGACGATCTCCGGACCGTCGGGTTCGGCGAGTCGTTCGGCCAGTGCATCCGCGATCTCGCGGGCCGCCAGGTACTGGCTCTCGATGTAGATCGTGCGCCGCGCAGCCGCGAAGGCCGCCTTGTAGAGCCGGCGGATCTCGTCGACCTCGTCACGATCGTTGTAGTGCGGGATGGTGCGGGCGACCCCGACCTCGCAGTCGGTGAACGTGACCCCGAGATCCTCGGGCCAGATGTCGGGACCGTCGGTGTCGACGAGTGGCGCCAGACGTTCACCGGTCGCCGCTTCCCAACGGTCGACGGCGACACCCGCGACGGCACGTGCCGCATCCCCGTCGAGCGCAACCGTCACGTCATGCCACGGACCATGCGGTTCGCCGTCAGGGTCGCGACGGAAGTCGTTGTGCGAGAGATGTTCCGAAGTATCCCAGCGGTCGACTGTCATGTCGATGCCACCGCAGAACGCGAACTGGTCGTCGATGACGGCGATCTTCTGGTGATGTGCGGCCGACACCGGATGGGCGGCATCGATCCGGAAATGCAGTCGACGCCCGGTCAGCAGGTCCTGGACGAACGGCGGCGCCACACCGCGCAGCAGCCCGGTGAAGGCACCCGTGCTCCAGCGCAGCACGTAGATCTCGAGGCCCGGCCGGTTGGCGCCGAGCCATTTGAGGAACTCGCCGAGACGGTCTGGGACCTCTCCCTCCGGTGACCGTGGGTCCAGGCTGATGCGGGTGTCGACATCCCAGCCGATCAGGATGACTCGGCGTCGAGCCTGTAGCAGCGCCGACTTGGCGTGCAGGAAGTAGTCCGCCGCATCGACGATGCAGGCGACGCGGTCGGCGGTGGCGATCTCCCGACAGGTGTCCCCGGCACGCAGGATCGGCTCGTGCCCCGGTTCGTCAGTCATGTCGTCTTTCGCCCCGTTCTTCTCACGGTCGTGGTTCGCAGCCCCCGCCAGTCCGCCATTCTGCCAACAGCCGACGCTCGGCGCGGCACCGCACCATGTGGGGGGTCCTTACACTCGTCGAGATGAGACCCGACTCGGCCAGCGACCTCGTGAAATACGGGGACCTCGAAGAACGTCCGCCCCGTCGACGACGCCGGCCGTTCGTCGTCGCCGCAGCGGTTGTCCTGGTCCTCGTTCTGGGCGTCGGCGTGATCGCCTGGCGCACCGTCCCCGAGCGGTGGCTGCCGTGGGACACGGCGGAGTTTCCCCAGGTCGACGCCGGACAAATGACGCCGACGCAGAACCGGATCGTCGAGTTGCTCCGCGCCGAGCACGCCGCGCAGCGTCCGGGCACCTTCTACTCCGAAGGCGTCGACGAGCCGTGGTGCGCGAACTTCGTCAGCTGGATCATGCGAGAGGCCGGAACACCGTTCGCCAACCCCCACTCGGGGCACTGGCGGATACCAGGGGTGTTCACCCTGCAGGAGTACTTCGAGGACTCCGGTCGTTTCGAGCCGGTCGGCGACTACACGCCCCGCGTGGGCGACGTCGTGCTCTACGACCGGTCGTCGGCGCTGGGCCAGCACACCAATATCGTGGTCTGGGTCGACGGCGACGAGGCCACGACGGTCGGGGGCAACGAGATGCGGAAAATTCGGGTACACGAACTGCACTGGGGGTCCGACGGCGGCGTCGTCGGGTTCGGACGCGTCGACCTCGAGCGGGGCACCGGGCGATGACCGACGACGCTCGGCACGTCTACCGCTCACGGCCGCCGGCGGCCCTACGCCCCGCCCTTGCCGTGGCCCGGCACTTCACCGACGCCGCACACCGCGCGTCGCAGAAGCCCTTCGACGCGTCCCTCGACCTCCTCCCGCACACCGAGTTGTCCGGCCGCTTCGGGTGGAGCCACTACGGCCTCATGTTGCCGTCGCTGCCCGACCCGCATCGCTATCTGAGCCTCATGGTGATGGCCGGTATGACCGGTCTCCGCGCCTTCGACTTCCCCGAGGAGGCCACCTCCGACGACCCGCAGGACATCATCGTCGCCTCTGCGTCGAGCGGGGCGGACAGCGCCTACACACGGGAGGTGCTCTCCATCCGACGCGAGGGGCGGTTCGCCCCGGACCGTGCGGAGTTCGGCTCTCTGGCCTCGATCACCGGAACGCATCCGGAGTTCGACATCCGGATCCATGCCGGCGACCTGGACGCAACGCTGACGATGACATGCCGACCCAATCCCACCTGGTTCGTCAAATCACCTGTCTGGCAACACATCGGACACGTGGGCCGCTACCGGGGCGAGGTGACGCACCGCGGTGTGACGACGGAGATCTCGGGCGTGGGGAACCTCGAGTACGCGCGATCCATCAGTCCCTACGTGGCGCTCCGCCGGGCCACGCACCGACAGATCCCGCTGGAGTGGTTCAGCTATCACGTAGTCGATCTGCCAGGTGAGCGCCAGATCCTGTTCACCCAACTGGGGGTCGCCGGCAGCATCGTCGAGACCAACGTCATCCGCCGATCACTCGACGGCACAGCCGATCACAAGGTGCACGAGGGATACCACCGCATCCTCGAAACGGACGACGCCCCCGCCGTGGACACGCATGGAAGCGAGCGATTTCTCCCCCGTGTCTTCGAGTTCGGTTGCGACGGAGTCTCGGTCGTCGGAACCTACGACTGCCCGCAACGATTCGCGATCGGACGGGGCCACATCTCCGGCTACGAGGCCCGGGTGCGCATCGACGGTGAGGAGTTCACCACGCGCGGATACTCCGAGCACATCGACGAACGGCCCCAGCGCCACCGAACCGTGCCCGGCGCAGCGACGACAGGAACGCCATGAGCTTCGACGGATTCCCCGAAGCCGCTCTCGACTTCTACGACGACCTCGAGATCGACAACTCGAAGTTCTTCTGGGAGCAGCACAAAGAGACCTATCGGACGGCGATCGCGGAACCGATGACGGCGCTCACCGAAGAACTCGCCGACGAGTTCGGCGCCGCCAAACTGTTCCGCCCGTACCGCGACGTGCGCTTCTCCAAGGACAAGTCGCCGTACAAGACGCACCAGGGTGCATTCGTTGCGGTGGCACCGGCCACCGGGTACTACATCCAGATCGGTGCACCCGGCGTCCGGGTCGGTGCCGGTTTCTACGAGGCCGGGCCGGCACGGCTCGCCGAGCTGCGCAAGGCCATCGACCACGACCGGCACGGACCCGAACTCGAGCGCATCGTCCGCAAACTCGCCAAGGCCGGATGGGAGATCGGCGGCGACCGCCTGAAGACCGCTCCCCGCGGCTACGACGCCGATCACCCGCGCATCGAACTCCTGCGCCACAAGTCGCTCTTCGCCGGCCGCGACTACGGCTTCGACGAGGTCATCCACACCCCGACACTCGTCGACCGCGTCCGTAAGGACTGGCGTGAGACCAACACGCTCGTCGACTGGATCGTCCGCCACGCCGCCACCTGAACGGTGAGCCACACGAACGACTTTCGCGCGACGCCGCGGCGCGTCGGGTGGGAGGGCCCGACGGACACGAATCGGTAGCGGTTCGCGATCTCGCCCCTGCCGCTCGGGTAGGGCTGTTCATACTGGCTGCGAGCCTGTGACGACGACGTCCACCGCGCCACGCCCATATCGTTCTGCACCACCGTGACGAGCGTGGAATTCTTGTGCGGTGATGCCCGATTACGTGATGTCAGCTCGTGAGCGGAGGAGCTTTCGATGACCGATCATGTCCACCACGGTCACATCTTCCATCTGGCCGGCAGCCCCTTGATCACCGAAGCGTCCGACGCTCTCGTGGAGATCCCCGACGGCGCCCTGGCGATCGGGGCCGACGGCATGATCAAGTACTGCGGCGAGAAGTCCGGGCTACCAGCGGAGTTCGCCTCCGCTCGACGGCACGAGCATTCCGGCGGTTACCTGATCCCCGGTTTCGTCGACACCCACATCCACTTCCCGCAGACGTACGCGGGCGACTCCTACGGTGGCGGGCAACTCCTGGAATGGCTGAACCTCTGCATCTTCCCGTCCGAGTCGAAGTTCGCCGACCCCGAGTTCGCGCAGGCCGCAGCCGTCGAGTTCACCAAGCGACGGGTCGCGGCCGGCACCACCGCGATGATGGCATTCGGTTCGGCGTTTCCCCACGCCCAGGACGCGCTGTTCGAGGAGACCCGAAGGACGGGTCTGCGCCTCGTCTCCGGGCGCGGAATCCAGACGGTCGGCGGTGACACCGCGAAACCGCTACTCACCTCTGAAGACGACGCGATCCGCCTGACGAGGGACGAGATCGAGAAGTGGCACGCCGCCGACACCGGCGACTACCGGACCGCGCTCCTACATGTGGCGATCGTCCCGAGGTTCTCGTTGTCGGTGACCACCCAGACACTGCAGAACCTCGGCGAGCTCTACGACGAGTACCGCGACCGGGGCGTCTACGTGCACACCCATCTCAACGAGAACGGCCGGCCCGGAACCGGCGAGATCGACACGACCAAGAACGTCTATCAGGTCGACTCGTATCTCGACACCTACGACGGGAAGTTCCTGCCGGGATCACAGGTCGGCGGCAAGAGCCTGCTCGGTCCGCGCACCATCCTCGCGCACTCCGTGCACTGCCAGGACTCCGAACTGGCGCGCATGGCCGAGACCGGGACGTCGATCTCGCATTGCCCGGTGTCGCAGCTGTTCCTCGGTTCCGGGACGATGCCGTGGAAACGCACGGTCGCGTCCGGGGTGAACATCTCCGCGGGAACCGATTTCGGGGGCGGTGACGAGTGGCTCATCCCCCGCGTACTCGGCGACGCCTTCAAGCAACACATCACCGAACCCGGCGAGGCGGGGGTGTCGATGCATCCGGCGGAAATGCTGTTCATCGGAACACTCGGCGGAGCGCGCGCACTCGACATGGAGAGTCGCTTCGGCAACTTCGACGAGGGCAAGGAGGCGGACTTCCTCGTCATCGAGCCGGCCGACGGCCTGAAAGCCACGCTGGAGAATGCGGTCCGCTCCGACGATCCCATGCTCGCCCGCGATCAGACCCTCTTCGGGCTGCTGATGGGTATTCGCGAATCCTCGGTCGCCGAGGTCTACGTCCAGGGCCGACGAGTGGTGGTGTAGCCGGCGCGATGGTTGTCACCCTGTCCGTCTTTCATCCCGCTTCGCAGGCGGGATTCGCCGACTGGGCGGCATTGCTCGCCGCGTCGGCGGCCGACACCGAGGGCTGCCTCGGCACCGACATCTCGACGGTGACCGATGGCCATTTCGAACCGGCGGTGGCGGCGACCTTCGTCGACGAGATGGCATGTGACCGGTGGGTCGACAGCGCCCGGCGCGCGGAAATCCTGCGCAAGGGACGCGATCTCGGTTGGCTGCCGTCGGCGCCGACGCTCGAACTCGTCGACGGGGAGGCTCCTCCACCGGGCGTCGGCGCCTTCCGACACGAGATCGTGCCCGGCAGATCCGCGGAGTTCCTCGACGCCCAGCGCGAGCTGACCGGTGCGGCAAGCGGTTTCAGCGGCTATGAGGGAACCGCGCTCTTCGTCGACGACGAGACGAACACCGCGTTGTCCGTACTGAGGTTCCGCACCGACCGGCAACTGTCGGCCTGGGTATCGTCGCGGGAACGCGGTGAGGCACTCGACGTGTTGCGGTCGAGCCTGACCCACGACTTCGAGACGATGTCGGCCACCACCGCCTTCGGCACCACGGTGCGCACCGACCACGGCCGCATCCGTCAGACGCCGAACTGGAAGTCGGCGATGATGGTGCTGCTTGTTCTGTACCCGACGGTGATGATCCTGTCCCGTTTCCTCGGACCGGTCCTCGACGACGCCGGGGCGGAGCCGTGGCTCGCATTGTGGCTCAGTCAGGTCGTGAGCGTCGGGTTGATGCAGTGGTGGCTCATGCCGTGGGCAGCCAAACCGTTCCGCCGCTGGCTCGATCCGGTCGACGGCGACGGTTGGCGCAGCAATCTCGCAGGCGCAATCGCGATCCTGGCGATCTACAGCGCCTGTCTCGCCCTCTTCGCCAATGTCACGTGGCTTCAGTTCTGGGACTACATGGACGCCTGAGACCGGCGGACACGTTTCAGCCGACGATCCCGTCGAGGTAGACCCATCGCCCGTCGTACCGGGTGAAACGGCTGCGCTCGTGGAGAGACCCCCGCTCGGAGCCGGACTTGTAGTACGCGGTGAAGGTGACCTCCCCCTCGGTGTCGAACGGCGATCCACCGTTCGTCGACTCGACGTCGAGGCGGTACCAGCGCATCGCGTCGTCGAGTTCGAGGTCGTCCGGGCGGGTGTCGGGATGCCAGGTGACCCGCAGGTGGTTGAGATCACCGAGGGCGAAAGCGGTGAAGCGCGACCGCATCAGCGCCTCGGCGGTCGGCGCGGCGCGCTCACCGGCGAGGACCGGTCCGCAGCATTCGCCGAAGGGAAAGCCGGACAGACACGGACACCGCGCGCCGGGATCACGGTTTGCCGATTCGGTGTTCATTCCCCGCATCTTAGGGGTAGACAGAAACGAGGTCACCCAAGAGGCGGTCCGGTTGCCCGTGAGGTGAGCGGACCGACGCCAATGGAGGGAGAATCCTTGTCCGACAATGTTTATCGGGTCATCGAAGTGGTCGGTTCGGCCGCGACCGGCACCGACGACGCGATCCGGAACGCCATCGCCCGCGCGTCCCAGACGGTCAACCATCTGGACTGGTTCGAGGTGACCGAGACCCGCGGACACATCGAAGACGGTCAGATCGCACACTTCCAGGTCACCCTGAAAGTCGGTTTCAAGATCGAAGGCGCCTGACCCGGGGCCGAGACGTTCTAGTCGCCTGGCGCGGCGGTGAGGAACGCGCCGATCTCGCGCGCGACGGCCTGCGGTTCGTCGAGCATGGACAGCACCGCCGCCCCGGGGATCTCGGCATAGCGGCCCCGAGGCACGAGTTCGGCGAGTCGAGGTCCGTGCGCCGGTGGCATCACCCGGTTGTCGGGCGACCACAGCACGAGCACCTCGCCGTCGAAACTCTTGAGCGCCTCGGTCTTCCGGACCAGCTCGGCGGGCTCAAAGGACGTCGTCGCGTATTTGGTGACGTCGCGCCGGATACGAGGGTCACGCAGGACCGGATCGGTCCATCGGCGCATTCGTTCGTCGTCGACGGGCTTGTTGATCATCCATCCCCACAGCATCGGCAGTCGCCGAAGCCACCCGATCCGTAGCTGGCGCGCCGCGAGGGTGATACCCCCGGGCAGCCGCACCGCCAGGGTGGCCATCTTGCCGGGCAATCCGGGCGGGAAGTTCTCGAAGGCCTCGCACGGGAGGATCACCATTCTCGCGACACGCTCGTCCCGCCCGAGAGCGGTGAGGAACAGCGAACCGCCCCAATCGGAATGGACGAGGGTCACGTCGCGCAGGTCGAGGGCCTCGAGAATGTCCGCGACCAGTCCGACCATCCCGTCCATCGACAGGTCCGCATCCGCGCTGAGCGGGACCCGGTGCGACCCGAGGGGAAGGATCGGCCGGATGTAGCGAAAGCCACTCGGCAGCAACGGGATCACCTCATCCCACACCGTGTGGTCCATGAGCAGCCCATGCAGGAACACCACCGGCGGCCCCGCTCCGTCCTCCGCGTACTCGACGGTGCCGGCGGGCGTCTCGATGCGCTTGAGAGCGCCTTCCTCGGCGCTTGTCGTCTGGTTGAGCTCGGTCATGACGCGTGCTCCTCGCCTTGAACGGACGAGACCGATCAGGCCTCTAGAATGATCATTCTAGAATAGTTGTTCTAGAATGGCCAGGGTGAAGACCGATGAACGCATCGTGATGGCGATGACCGAACTCCTGCGCCGGCAGGGGTATGCCGCGACCGGGATCAAACAGGTCGTCGAGTTGTCCGATGCCCCCATCGGATCGATCTACCACCACTTCAAGGGCGGCAAGCGCGACATCGCGGCGGCCGCACTCCGACAGTCCGGAACGGCCTACGGTGAGTTGGTCGGCATGCTCCTGGCGCCCTACGACGACCCCGCCGACGGGATCGAGGCGGCGTTCGTCGCCGCAGCAGAGACCATCGAACAGGGCGGCTGGCTGAACATGTGCCCCGTGGGGACCGTCGCAGGTGAGATCGCCGACGCCGAACCGGACCTCCGAGAGATCGCCGCAGAGGTCATGTCATCGTGGATCGACGCCGGCGCGGCGCTGTTCACGGCGCGCGGACTCCCCGTGGCGGACGCCCGCTCACTGATGTCGGCGGTGGTCTCGGCACTCGAGGGAGCGTTCATCGTCGCCCGCACCCAGCGCTCCACCGACGCGATCCTCGCCGCGGGTCGAGCGATGGGCTGTTACGCGCGAGCGCTCACCACACAGGCACGGACGGAAGCGATCTCACAGTCGGGCGAGGTAGGTCGGTAGGGCGTCCTCGACGACGAGGGACTGCAACGCGAAGCGGAGCTGGGCCTCGACGTACCGGTCGAGGTCGTATCCGGGCGCGAAATGCCAATGTTTGAGCGCCCATCCGTGCGCCAGCATCATCAGGTCGAAGACCACGAGGTCGGCGTCGACATCGAGGATGAGCCCGGCCTCGATGCCGGCGGTGACCGCGGCACGCATCGGGGCGGAGGTCTCGACCTCGAGTTCCTTGATCCGCTCGCGTCCCGCCGCGTCGAGGGTGCGGCTCTCCCGGTAGGTCAGCACGACGGCGTCGCGGTTCTCGTCGACGATGGTCGCGTACTGACGGAATCCCGCGATCAACTGCTCGACGGGGTCGTCGCCGGCACGGTCCATGGCGGGCTGGAGCTGATCGCGGAACGCCTCGAGAATGTCGACGATCGCGGCGAGCAGGATCTCTTCCTTGCCGCCGAAGTACTTGTAGAACAGGCCGACGCTCACCTGCGCCTCCTCGGCGAGCGCCTGCATCGACATCTGGTGGAAGCCGGTGCGCTCCATGACCTTCACCGCGGCGTCGAGCAGCTGACGGCGGCGCGTGGTGACGCGCACCGCGCGCACCGCCTCCTCGACGGCCAGGTCGGCCGACGACCTCGCCGTGGCGGGTTTCGCCATCGCAGTACTTCCTTCTGGTCCGCTCATGAGCATCGATTCGAACCACCGGACTGTGGACCCGGCGCGATGAATCAGGGTTCGCTCACTGTACAAGTCCTACAGACCGAGGTCTTTGGCGACGATGGTCTTCATGATCTCGGTGGTGCCGCCGTAGATGGTCTGGATGCGGGCGTCGACGAACGCGCGCGACACCGAGTACTCGCGCATGTAGCCGTAGCCGCCGTGCAGTTGCAGGCATCGGTCGGCGGTGCGTACCTGCAGCTCGGTGGCCCACCATTTGAGTTTCGCGGCCCGCGCGGGCGTCAGCTCCCCGGCCGCGTGTTCGGCGATGCAGTCGTCGAGGAACGTGCGGGCGATGTCGAGTTCGGTCGCGAGCTCGGCGGCGACGAACTGGGTGTTCTGGAACGACGAGACCGGCGATCCGAACGCGGTGCGCTCCCGCACGTACTCCAGGGTGCGCGCGAAGGTGCCCTCAGCGGCCGCGACGGCACCGACGGCCAGCGACAGCCGTTCCTGCGGAAGGTTGCGGACGAGCTGATAGAAGCCCTCACCCTCCTCGCCCAGCCGGTTGGCCGCGGGGACGCGCATGTCCTCGAAGGAGAGTTCGCTGGTGTCCTGCGCGTGCAGGCCGATCTTGTCGAGTTTGCGACCCCGCACGAATCCGGGAGTCTCGGCCTCGACGACGAAAAGCGTGAGCCCCTTGTGCTTCTCGGAACTCGTCCGGGTGGCGACGACGAAGAGGTCGCCGTTGCGACCGTTGGAGATGAAGGTCTTCGCACCGTTGACGACGTAGTGGTCGCCGTCGCGGACGGCGGACGTGCGGATACCGGTGAGGTCGCTGCCCGCCCCGGGTTCGGTCATCGCGATCCCCAGCACGGTGTCGCCGCCGACCACTCCGGGCAGCCAGCGCGCCTTCTGCTCGTCGGTGGTCAGCTCGGTGAGATACGGCAGGACGACGTCGTTCTGCAGGGAGAAAGCGATGGCCTCGGCGGCGGCGCCGGTCCGCGCCACCTCGTCGATCAGGATCGCGTTGTATCGGAAGTCGTCGACCCCGGGACCACCGAACTGTTCGGGTACGGGAAAGCCGAGGAGCCCGTTCTTGCCCGCCTCGACGAAGAGGCCGCGATCCCACTGCCCGGCGTTCTCCCAGTCGGCGTGCGCAGGCGTGATCTGTTCGGCCACAAAGCGTCTGACCGTCTCACGGAAGTGCTTGTGTTCGAGCTCGTGGGTGAGTGAGGACATCGATTCTCCCGTTCGGGTGTGTCAGCCGTGGACGCGGTCGGTGGCCGGCGCGGCGAATGCGCCGTCGGTCATCTCCCGTGCAGCGGATTCGGCGGCCTTGTAGTGCAGCTTCTTCCCGGTCGCCGACACGGGTAGGGACTCGACGATGCGGTATGCGCGTGGCCGTTTGAAGCGCGACAGCATCGGATGTGTGCGGCAGTACGCGTCGAGATCCTCTGGCGTTGGCGCATCCCCGTCGGCGGGTACGATGTAGGCGACTACGAGACTTCCCCACTGCTCGTCGGGGACACCCACCACCAGCGAATCCGACACGCCCGGATGGCCGTTCAGCGCCTCCTCGACCTGGACCGGGTGGACGTTCTCGCCGCCGGACAGGAGCATGTCGTCCTTGCGTCCGACGATGGTGACGAACTCGCCCGAATCCCAGGTGGCCAGGTCGCCGATGTGCAGCCAGCTCCCGTTGTACTTCGCCCTCTCCTGCTGTGGGGAGTCGTAGTAGGCGGCCGCGCATTTGGGCGACCGAATGATGACCTCGCCGACTTCTTCACCGTCGCGGGCGACGACCTCATCCGGGCTCGCCAGATGGCCGTCGTCGTGGACGCGGACCACGCGGACGTCGTCGTCGATGCAGGCGCGGCCGGCGGTACCGGCGTGATCGGGCAGGTCGTCGGGACGCAGGAAGGTGTTCCAGAAACCCTCGGTGCTGCCGTAGCCGTTGAAGATCCGCGGGGTGAGGACCTCTTGGTAGCGCAGCGCCGCCTCACGTTCGAGCGGTGCGCCCATCGTGACGATGCCGCGCAGACTGGTGAGATCGCGCGGGTTCGCCGACTGTGCGCCGGCGAGCATCGCCAGGTTGGTCGGCGCACCGATCAGGAACGTCAGCCGGTACTTCTCCACCCAGTCGAGCGTCAGCTCCGGATCGAACGTGCGCATCGGGACGACCGAGGAACCCAGGTAGAACGACGGATTGGGCCCGGCGCAGTAGAGTCCGCCCCGGTGGAACCAGGGCGTCATGTTCAGCGTCCGGTCGTCCGGGGACAGAGGGAAGTGCATGATCACGTCGTGCGCCGAAAAGATCTCGATGGCCGAGTTCATCGGCACCGCCTTGGGCATCCCGGTCGTCCCTGATGTGTACAGCCGGGTGGTCTCGTCGAAGACGCCACGCGCGACGGTCGGCGCCGCACCGCCGGTGACGGGTAGGTCGTCGAAGCGGATGGAGCCGGGGACGAGTTCCCCGTCGCCGACTCCGACGAGCAGTTCCGGCGTGTGGTCGGCGAGCGCGATGGCCTCGTCGACCATCGCACCGATGGAGGCGTCGTAGACGTAGACCTTCGGCCGGCTGATGTCGAGGATGACAGCCGTCTCCCCGGCCGCGAGCCGGAAGTTCACCGGCGACCCGACCGCTCCGGCTGCCTGCGTCGCCAGGTAGAGCTGGGCGAACTCCGGGCCGTTGAGCAACTGGTAACCCACCACGTCGCCGTCGGTCACCCCGCGATCGGCGAGACCGGCCGCGAGTTCGTCCACCGCCGAACCGAGTTGGGCGTACGTCCACTGGCGGCCGGTGAGTGGGTCGATCATCGCGACCTCGCCGGCGTAGCGGCCGACGTTGCGGCGGAATCCGTTCAGGTAGGTGAACTCGTGCTCGAAGAAACTTCGGTACGCGTGCGCGTCGTAGACGTAACTCGTCTCGGGGGTCATGTCGATTCCCTCGGTTCTCTTCTCGGTCCGGGGTGGGTGGTGGCCGGTCAGCCGGCCATGGTGAGACCGCCGCTGACGCTGATCACCTGACCGGTGATGAACGACGCCGCGGGCGAGGCGAAGAACAGGACGGGTGCGGCCACCTCGTCGGGGCGAGCGAGCCTCCGGAACGGGATCGCCTTCACCAGAGCCTCTTTCAGCTTCTCCGGTTGTGCTTGGAAGAGCGGGGTGTCGGTCGGTCCGGGGCAGACCGCATTGACGGTGATCTGATAACGGGCCATCTCCCGCGCGAGCGACTTCGAAAGGGCGATGACGCCGCCCTTCGCGCCGGCGTAGATGGTCTCGCCCGCCGATCCGACGCGACCGGCGTCGGAGGCGAGGTTGACGACGCGGCCACCCTGCCAGCCGTCGGCCTTCGACGCCTCCACCATGCCGGGCAGGAACGCGCTGGCCATGTGCACGGGGCCGAGGTAGTTGATGGCCACCACCTTCTCGGCGAACTCGGTGGTGGCGTTCAGGAACTGGTCCGTGCGGTCCCAGCCGGCCGCGTTGACGAGAATGTCGGGGACACCGACCTCGGCGTTCACGGCGTCCCGCAGTTCGTCGACCTTCGCCCGGTCGGCGACGTCGACGGCCATCGGGATGATGGAACCGGCCTCCTCCGCGGTGCGCTTGGCGGCGTCGAGGTCGAGGTCGGCCGCGACCACCGTGGTGCCCTCTGCCGCGAAGCCGAGCGCGATGGCCTTGCCGATGCCGGACCCGGCTCCGGTCACGACGGCGATGTGCTTGTCACTCATGAGATTTCCTCTGTGCTGTCGCTGGACGGTGATCAGGCACCGACGTACTGGTTGAACTGCGGTGTGCGCTTCTCCGCGAAGGCGTTGGCCCCCTCGAGTCCTTCGGGGGAGTGCGTGAAGAGGTCGAGCGCGCTCATCGCGAGATTCGACAGCCCGGCCTGATGATCGGTGTCGGCGTTGAAGCTCTGCTTGAGGAAACGCAGCGTGGTGGGCGACTTCTCGGCGATCTCGGCGGCGATCTTCTTCGCCTCGTCGAGCAGATCCGCGGCCGGGACGACCCAGTTGACCAGACCCCACCGTTCGGCGGTCTCGGCGTCGTACTGCCGGCAGAGATACCAGATCTCGCGGGCCCGCTTCTCCCCCACGACACGGGCGAGGAAGGCCGAGCCGAACCCGGCGTCGAAGGAGCCGACCTTGGGTCCGGACTGACCGAAGCGCGCGGTGTCTGCGGCGATGGTGAGGTCGCACAGGACGTGCAGCACGTGACCACCGCCGATGGCGAGTCCGTTGACCGCGGCGATGACCGGCTTCGGGATGTCGCGAATCGTCTTGTGCAGGTTCCCGATCTCGAACATGCCGCTCTCGCTCGGTCCGTAGTCGCCGGTCTCGGCACGCTGTTTCACGTCTCCGCCGGTGCAGAACGCCTTCTCGCCGGCTCCGGTGAGGATGACCGCCTGCACTCCGTTGTCGGCCCAGGCACGTCGGAAGGCGTTGATCATCTCCTCGACCGTCTTGGCCCGGAAGGCGTTGTACCGATGCGGTCGGTTCATGGTGATGATCGCGGTGGGTCCCTCGACCGTGTAGTCGATGTCTTCGTAATCCATCCTGCTCACTCCTTGTGTGGGGAATCGCCCGGGGCATGTCCATGCGGGGCGTCTGCAGTGGTCAACGGCGTCTCGGGCGCCGCGGGGAGTCCATTTATGAACTGTGGTGTTTGTATGAGTGAACGTACATTCATCGCGTCTGCTGTGTCAAGGGTCACTGTCGGATCCATGCCGATCCGAGCGGTTCGTTCGCCATGCACACAGGGCCGGGCGAACCTAGACTTCGGGGAACCATGAGATTCACCCAGACCATCTCCGGCACGACCTATGAGTTCGACGGCCTCGTCGAACTCATGGCGAAGGCCACACCCCGCCGCTCGGGTGACGAGCTGGCCGGCTGCGCCGCCACGTCGGGTGCCGAACGTGCAGCTGCGGCATGGCAATTGGCCGATGTCCCGCTCTCGGAATTTCTCGTCGATCTCCTCGTCCCGTATGAGTCGGACGAGGTGACCCGGCTCATCGTCGACACCCACGATCGCGCGGCCTTCGACGAGATCTCGCACCTGACCGTCGGCGGGTTCCGCGACTGGCTGCTCGAGATCTCCACCCGCGCCGACGCTGCCGAACGCATCGCCCGCATCTCCCCTGCTGTCACTCCCGAGATGGCGGCCGCGACATCGAAGATCATGCGCAACCAGGATCTGATCCTGGTTGCCTCGGCCATCCGGGTGACCTCGGCCTTCCGCACCACGATCGGACTCCCCGGCCGGATCGCCACCCGCCTGCAGCCCAACCACCCGACCGACGACCCGCGCGGAATCGCCGCAGCCACGCTCGACGGCCTGCTGATGGGTTGTGGCGACGCGGTGATCGGGATCAACCCGGCGTCGGACTCACCACAGGCGACCGCCGACCTGCTGCACATGCTCGACGAGATCCGTCAGCGGTTCGAGATCCCGATGCAGTCCTGCGTCCTCTCCCACGTCACCACCACCGTCGACCTGATCGGTCAGAACGTCCCGGTGGACCTCGTGTTCCAGTCCATCGCCGGAACCGAAGGAGCCAACACGGGATTCGGGGTGAACCTCTCGATCCTGCAGGAGGCCAACGAGGCCGGCCGGTCCCTGCGACGCGGCACGGTCGGCGACAACGTCATGTACCTGGAGACCGGTCAGGGGTCCGCATTGTCGGCGGGCGCCCACCTCGGCACCGGGGGCAAGCCCGTCGACCAGCAGACCCTCGAGACGAGGGCCTACGCGGTGGCGCGCGCACTGGACCCGTTGCTGATCAACACCGTCGTCGGGTTCATCGGCCCGGAATACCTCTACGACGGCAAACAGATCATCCGCGCCGGACTCGAAGATCACTTCTGCGGCAAGCTCCTCGGACTCCCGATGGGCGTCGACGTCTGCTACACCAACCATGCCGAGGCCGACCAGGACGACATGGACACCCTGCTCACGCTCCTCGGTGTCGCCGGTGCGGCGTTCGTGATCGCGGTGCCCGGCGCCGACGACGTCATGCTCGGCTACCAGAGCCTGGCGTTCCACGACGCGCTGTACGTCCGCCAGGCACTCGGGTTGCGCCCCGCGCCGGAGTTCGAGGCGTGGCTCGCCCGACTCGGCATGTCCGACGCCGACGGCCGAATCCTCCCGGTCGATCCGGCCTCCTCCCCGCTCCTGCCCCTGGCGGCCGGGCGATGAGCACCCCGGACCGGTCTCCGGTCTCCGACGGCGACGACGTCTGGGCCGCGATGCGGCGGACCACTCAGGCGCGCATCGGTTTGGGGCGCGCCGGGAACTCGTTGCCGTCGCGTCGCGTGCTGGAGTTCCAGGCTGCGCACGCGGCAGCGCGGGACGCCGTTCACGAACCCCTCGACGCCGAGGCCGTCGCCGAGTCGCTCGCCGACCTCGACCTCGGCGATCCGGTCGTCGTGACGAGCCGGGCGTCCGACCGAGGCGAGTACCTGCGCCGGCCCGATCTCGGCCGGATGCCGGAGGATCTGTCCGCCCTCACCGAGTGCGGCGCCGAGATCGGCATCGTCATCGCCGACGGCTTGTCGCCGCGCGCGGTCGTCGATCATGCTCACGGCCTCGTGGCCGCACTCCTCGACGCCTTCGAGGATCGCTACACCATCGCGCCGCCGGTGATCGCCACCCAGGCACGCGTCGCACTCGGCGACCACATCGGTGAGGCACTCGGCGCGACGACCCTCATCGTGATCATCGGTGAACGGCCGGGACTGTCGGTCGCCGACAGCCTCGGCATCTACCTGACCCATCTGCCCCGGCCCGGCCGCACCGACGCCGATCGCAACTGCATCTCCAACATCCACCCGCCAGACGGACTGCACTACGAGGTCGCCGCACGGATCACCACCGCACTGGTCGACGGCGCCCGCAAACTCGGCCGGTCGGGGGTGGCGCTCAAGGACACCTCCCGCCAGGCCGCCCGCGAAAACCTCGACGACGCAGACGAGCTCACCGTCGAGCCGTCCTGACCTGGTGCCCGGTCCCAACCCTCACATCCCGAGGATCTTGGCCTTCTGCGCGGCGAACTCGGCTTCGGTGAGGATGCCCTGCTGATACAGCGCACCGAGTTCCTTCAGAGCCGTGATCGTGTCCGTACTGCTCGACTGCGCCGGCGGTCGGGGCGGCTGTGGCGGGGGCGGCGACTCCGGGTACGGGGTCGGCGCGTACTGGGGTGGCGGGTACTGCTGAGCGGTCGGATCCTGCTGGGTGACGGTGCCCTGTTGTGCCCAGCGACTCGCCTGGCGTCGGGACACCCGATTGCTCACCGCCGTGGCGGTTCCGGAGATGACGGCCGTGCGGGCGACCCCGCGGATCAGACCTGGCATGACACCTGTCCCTTCATTCCTCGATCGCGTCGAGCGTCTCGAGCAGCGCGTCGACCGGGATCCGGCCCGACGCGACCACTCGCCCGCCGTTGTTGCGCAGGGCGGTGGCGAACGGCGCCGCCCACAGGTTCTCCCACACGAGAATCGCTGCGCTGGAACCGGGTTCCAGTGCGGCGGCGGCCTCGCGGATGTCGGTGTCGTCGAGAATCGACGTCGCCGCACCGTCGAAGATCGCGAATTCGGCGCCCAGCTCTCCGATCCCGAGCTCGGCGATGGTGCCGTCGGTCGCCTTCGACACGAAGACGATGTCGATGAGTCGCACGATCCCGCGGTCGATCAGGTCCATCAGGTAGGGCAACGCCTCACCCGTGGGCTGCGTCCCCGCCCACTCGACGACGACGTAGTCGACCGGACCGAGTTCGGGACCCGCCGAGTCGTCGTCGGCGGTCATGACCGCAGATCCACGACGGACCCACCCGGCTCCGATTCGTACAGTGCGCCGATCTCGGCTGCGTACTTGGCCGCGATCGGGTTGCGACGCAACTTCATCGTCGGGGTCAGCTCGTCGCCGCCCGGGTCCCACGCCGCCGGGACGATGGTGAATCGTTTCACCTGTTCGACGCGGGACAGCTTTCCGTTGCCGGTCCGGATCGCCGACGAGACCTCCTCCACGATCTCGGGATGCGTCGACAACTCGGCCAGGTCGGCGTTCGGCATGCTCAGCCTCTTGGCGCGTACCGCCACTGCCTCCGGGTCGAGGACCACGAGTGCGGACACATAGGGTTTCGAATCCCCGATCGCCGCGACCTGACCGATCAACGACGACGCCGCCTTCATCGCGTTCTCGATGTTGGTGGGTGACATGTTCTTTCCGGACTCGTTGATGATGAGTTCCTTCTTGCGGTCGACGATGATCACGTTGCCGTCGTCGTCGATCTTCGCGATATCCCCGGTGGACAGCCAACCGTCGGCGTCGATCGTCTCGGCCGTCTTCTCGGGTTGGTTGCGGTAGCCGCGCATCACGACGGGGCCGCGGACGAGCAGTTCACCGTCGTCGGCGAGCCTGACCTCCATCCCTCGTATCGGCGGGCCCACGGTGCCGATCTTCAGATTGTCCGGGGTGGTCATCGTCGAGACGCCGGTGGTCTCCGACATCCCCCAGACCTCCAGGATCGGAATCCCCAGCCCCAGGAAGAACTTCAGCACCTCTACCGGGATCGCCGCGGCTCCCGATCCCGCGAAGACCACCTCGTCGAGTCCGAGTGCGGCACGCACCTTGTGCAGGACCAGCTTGTCGGCGATTCCGTGCTGGACGCCGCCCAGAAGGCCGCTCCCCTTGCCGTCGATACGCGCCTGCGCGGTCGATGCGCCGACCCCGAAAGCCCAACCGGCGAGAGCCCTCTTGACCGGACTGGACTCCTCGGCGACCTTGGCCTCGATGCCGGCGCGGATCTTCTGCCACACCCGCGGAACCCCGAAGAAGAACGTCGGATGCACTTCGGGTAGAGCCGTCGCGATCTCGCGCGGATCGGGCACTGTGGTGATCTGTATCCCGCGCATCAGGTTCGCTGCATGCGACGACACCCGGTCGGCGATGTGGGCAGCCGGCAGATACGAGATCGAGCGGTCGTCGAATCCCACGTCGAGCTTCTCGGCGAGAGCCGCCATCTCCGCGACGATGTTGCGATGGGTGATCTCGACGCCCTTGGGCGGCCCAGTGGTGCCCGATGTGTAGATCAGGGTCGCGAGGTCCTCGGGTTCGACTGCCTGCCACGACGCGGCGAAGTCGAAACCCTCTGGCGGAGGCGTGCGTTCGACGTCGTCGAGTGAGATGGCGCCGTCGGCCACGTCGTCGACGACGACAATGCGTTCGACGCCGGTGTTCGCGGCGGTGATCACCGGCAGGAAGACCTGCTCGGTGATCACGATCCTGTTCTCGGCGTTGCCGAACAGGTACTCGATCTGGTCAGGGGCGCTGGTGTTGTAGATCGAGAACGGGACCGCACCGAGGTGGAGTGCCGCGGTGTCGACCAGATGGAACTCCGGCCGGTTGGTCAGCATGATGCCGACCGTGTCCCCGCGCCCCACGCCGAGGGCGGCGAGACCGCCGGCGATCGCCTCCACGCGGGTCGCGTACTGCGACCAGGTGAGCTGCTGGATGCCACCGACGGTACGGATCGCCACGGCGTCCGGACGGACGGTGACGGTCTGCTGGAACGCGGCCGGGAGCGTCGACACGTCGACGCCGGTCTCATGGGGAAAGGTGATCAGGTCTGCTGCGGTCATCTGGGCCCCTACTCGCCAGTGCGATGGTTGTGTTGCGCATCACACTAGCGAGTAGTTGCAGCAGCAAGGATCGGTTCACGCAAACGCGACCCGGATCGACAACCTGCAGGTCAAGACCGTTTGTCAAGCGAAGGACTCGAGTCGATCGACGACAGAGTCCACGCCCCGTCACCGGTCAGTTCGAGCACTTCGGTGTGGTGCTGATCGGTGGTGCTGCGGTGGCTGACCGACACCAGGATCGTGTCCGGGAGTTCGGTGCGTACCAGTTGATACAGCGCGTACTCGAGGCCCTCGTCGACCGCCGAGGTCGCCTCATCCATGAACACCGCCTGCGGCTTCGTCAACAGGATTCGGGCGAACGCCACGCGCTGCTGCTCACCCGGCGACAGGACCTTGGCCCAGTCCTCCTCGTCGTACAGGCGGCCGGTCAGGTGCGGCAGGAAGACCTGCTCCAGAGCCTGTTTGATCGCCTCGTCACCGACATCGTCGGGCAGCGCCGGGTAGGCGACGGCTGTACGGAGGTCACCGAGCGGGATGTAGGGCATCTGGGACAGGAACAAGGTGTGCGCGTCCGGTGGACGGGAGAACTCACCATCGATGAACGGCCACAGGCCCGCGAGTCCGCGAAGCAAGGTGGTCTTACCCGAACCGGACCGGCCCTTGACGACGAGTGCGTCACCGGGGTCGAGCGAGATGTTGAGCGCGCGGATCAGTTCGTCGCCGGTCGGGGTCTTGACGCTGATATCGGCGAGACGAACAGCCCGGTCCCGATCCACGGTCGTGATCTCGGGCATGGCACGCGACTTCACGTCGGCATCGGCGAGCCCGTCGAGACGGATGATCGAGGCGCGCAGGCCGGTGAAGTCGTCGTACGCGGTCCGGAAGAACGACAACGCGTCGTGCATCTCGCCGAAGGCCGATGCGGTCTGCTGCATGTCGCCGAGTTTGATCTGCCCGTCGAAGAATCGTGGGATCTGAACCAGGTACGGGAACACCACCGCGAGCTGGCTGACGCTGAAGTTCCAGCCGACGAAGGCCATCTGGACGTGGATGATCTGCCAGTAGTTCCTGATGACCGCCGCGAAGCGTGACATCAGGCCGTTGTGCTCGACGCGTTCGCCGCGATAGAACGCGATGTTCTCGGCCCCGTCGCGGACTCGGACGAGGGCGTAGCGGAAGTTCGCGGTGAGACGTTCCTGCCAGAAGTTGAGTCGGATGAGCGGGCGGCCGATGGCGAAGGCCACGACGCTGGTCACGAGCACGTACACCAGGACCAGCCACATCATCATCCGCGGGATCTCGACGCCGAGGAGCGTCACCGGGCCCGAGAGGTCCCACAGGATCTTCGAGAACGACGCGATCGAGGCGACCGCGGTCAGCACACCGTTGGTCGACGAGCCACCGCCACCCCAGAGCAGCGACGACCCGACCGAGGCGACGTTGGTGATGTCGGCCTGGATGCGCTGGTCGGGGTTGTCGACGCCGGGATGGATGTCGGTCGGCTTCTGCGACGGCTCCGACGTGCGGCGGAACCACTTCCGGCGCATGAGGCCCGAGCTCAGGTCGACGAAACGATTGCGATAGAAAGCACGCCCGTCCATCCAGTCCGCCGCCGCGCCGCCGGTCATCCAGCGGCGCAGGTTGATCTCGAAGGCTGCCCCGACGTAGATCTCGATCATCGTGCGCACGACGTGGACTGTGGCGAGGATGCCGAACACCGCCATCGAGTGCCAGAAGGCGTCCTTGCCCATCTGCAGCATCTCGGCCCCCTGCGGGCCGCCGGCCCCCAGTCCCTCGGCGGCGGTCTGGAGACCTGTGAACAGATCGTTGCTGAAGTAGGAGAACAGCACGGTGATCCGCACACCGAGCAGTGCGAGCACCGTGAGCAGCGCGGCCAGTCCCCAGGCCTTGAGACGGGTGCCGGGCTCGGTGAAGAAACCACCGATCACGCGCCACAGCGGCCGGCCCCATCGGCTGAAGCGAGCGAGCAGGAAGCCGATGACGAGCATCGCGACCGCGGCGATGCCGAATGCGATGGCCAGCCACTTCAGGCTGGCCCAGACCTCGTTACCCCAGTCGATGCTGTACTCCACGCACACTCCCTACGCCTCGGATGTCGCAGCCGGGAATCCCGGCGACATCGCGGCCCGGCTGACTGCGGGGTGTCGAAAAAGGAATCGACACAACGTGTCCGGGCCCACCATTGATCCGGCGAAGTTTAACCCGGGGTTCACCGCCTGTCCGGACAACTGCCGCCCATGTCGCGGCGGGAGAACGGCGAAGACCCGGAGGATTCAGCCGAACGGCCGGAGGACCGCACCCTTCTGGAGGGCAGCGGTCGACACCGGTTGTGACAAGCTCTCGCCGACGCGGACGACATAGCCGGCATCGGTGTACTCCACCCCGTCGACCTCGAACGTCAGTTGGCAGCCCGTGTCGCTGCGGAGAAACCCGCTCAGCGAGGTCGTCGCAACCTCTCCGCCCGCGGCGTCGTAGACGAAGACCGGTGTCCCCCGGGCGATCTGTCCGCCGCCGGGCGCCGCAGCAACCTCTGTCGCGCAGTCGGCGACGACGCCGCCCTTCGCGGTGAAGGTCGGGGTGCGCAGCACACCCAACAGCAGGGCGCCGAGCGCGACGGCCGCGAACAGCACCATCGCGATCGTCGTACCCACGATGACCGGCACCCGGGTCCTGCGTTGCCACGTGCGGCGCGGCAGCGGAGGGCCCGGATCCAGCCACATCTCCTGGCCGATGGTCATTTCCGGTGCGTCACTTCTTCGGCGGAAAATACTTGATCAGTGCCTCCTGGACGACCGAGGTCGCGAGCGTGCCGTCGCGCGTCCAGAACCGTCCCGAGCCCATTCCGCGCGAACCGGTCGCCACCGGCGAACGCGTCGCGTACAGCAGCCAGTCGTCGAAGCGGAACTCGCGATGGAACCACATCGAGTGGTTGACGGTCGCGGCGAACAGCCGGTCGATGCCCCACGACAGTCCGTGCGTGGTGATGATCGAGTCGAGAACCGTGGTGTCCGAGGCGTAACACATTGCGGCGACGTGCATCACGGGATCGTCGGGCATCACGCCGTCGGCCTTCATCCACACCCGGTTGTCGGTGAGCTTGCGCCCCGCCTCCTTCGCCTTCCAGCTCGGGTCGTTGGCGAAGCGGATGTCGACGGGATGCAAGGCGTTCACGAAGGTCGCGATGCGGTCCTCGTAACCCTTGAAATGCTCACCGAGAGGCGGCAACTCCTCCGGGTAGGGCACCTGCGGGATCTCGACGGCGTGTTCGAGCCCGGCGGTGTTGTCCTGGAAGGCCACGAGCATCGTGAAGACCTGTTCGCCGTCCTGCTTGGCGGTGACCTGGCGATTGGCGAAGGACTTGCCGTCGCGGAATCGGTCGACGTGGTACTCCATCGGCTTGGTGACATCGCCACCACGGATGAAGTGGGCGTGCAGAGCGTGGATCGGCGGGTTGCCACGGGTAAGGCTGCGGGATGCGGCCACCACGCCCTGCCCGAGAAGCTGTCCACCGAAGGTCCGAGCGGTGACCTGCTCCGG
The DNA here is from genome assembly GCF_009720185.1 of Gordonia sp. 135. Classification (NCBI taxonomy): domain Bacteria; kingdom Bacillati; phylum Actinomycetota; class Actinomycetes; order Mycobacteriales; family Gordoniaceae; genus Gordonia; species Gordonia sp. 135. The sequence goes on along the minus strand of NZ_CP046257.1, from coordinate 2,077,259 downwards.
GTGCTGCCCGATGAACACGTCCTCGTCGCGACGTTCGACGTCGAGCAGTGCCAGCAGCTTGCCGAGATCCCCGGCCTGTTCCACGGTCATGGCCTTCACCCTAGTGACAGACCGGGGCTCACACTCCTGGTGGTCTGCTCAACGCCTCCGGCGTCAGTGGTCTGCTCAACGCCTCCGGCGTCAGTGGTCTCCTTCAACGCCTCCGGCGTCAGTGGTCTGCTCAACGCCTCCGGCGTCAGTGGTCCTGCTCGCCGATGCGGTGGACGTGGATCATGTTCGTCGAGCCGACGGTGCCCGGCGGGGCGCCGGCCACGATGACCACCACGTCGCCCTCGGCCAGACGGCCGATGCGCAGCAGCTGGTGGTCGACCTGGTCGATCATGTGATCGGTGGTGTCGACGTGGTCGACGATGAAGGTCTCCGTGCCCCAGCTCAGGGCGAGCTGACTACGCACCTCCTGCGTCGGCGTGAAGGCCAGCAGCGGCAGGCGCGAGTGCAGCCGGGCGAGGCGTCGGACGGTGTCGCCGGACTGGGTGAACGCCACGAGCGCCTTGACCTCGAGGCGCTCACCGATGTCGCGCGCCGCGTACGAGATGACGCCGCGCTTGGTGCGGGGCACATGCGAGAGCGGTGGCACGTCGCGCGGGCCGGTCTCGACGGCCCGGCAGATGCGGTCCATCGTGCGGACGGTCTCGAGCGGGAACTTGCCCACCGACGTCTCGCCGGACAGCATGACCGCGTCCGCGCCGTCGAGGACCGCATTCGCGACGTCGGAGGCCTCGGCGCGGGTGGGGCGCGAGTTCTCGATCATCGAGTCGAGCATCTGGGTCGCGACGATCACCGGCTTGGCGTTCTCGCGGGCCATCTGGATGGCCCGCTTCTGCACCAGCGGTACCTCCTCGAGCGGCAGCTCGACACCCAGGTCGCCGCGGGCGACCATGATCGCGTCGAACGCCAGGACGATGGCCTCGAGGTTCTCGATGGCCTCCGGCTTCTCCAGCTTCGCGATGACCGGAACCCGGCGACCCACGCGGTCCATGACCTCGTGGACGAGTTCGATGTCGGACGGGCTGCGCACGAACGACAACGCGACCAGGTCGACGCCCAGGTCGAGTGCGAATTCGAGGTCGGCGATGTCCTTCTCGGACAATGCGGGCACCGAGACGCTCATACCCGGCATCGACAGGCCCTTGTTGTTGCTGACCGGACCGCCCTCGGTGACGGTGCAGACCACGTCGTTGCCGTCGATCGAGGCGACGGTAAGTCCGACCTTGCCGTCGTCGACCAGGAGCCGGTCGCCGGGGTGCGCGTCCTCGGACAGGTTCTTGTAGGTGGTCGAGACGCGGTCGTGGGTGCCCTCGACATCGTCGACGGTGATCCGGACATCCTCCCCCGTCTCCCAGACGGTGGCGCCGTCACAGCCGTCGAAACGGCCGAGCCGGATCTTGGGTCCCTGCAGGTCGGCGAGGATGCCGACGGCCTTCTCCGCAGCATCGGAGGCCTTGCGGACGCGCGCGTAGACGGCAGCATGGTCCTCATGCTTGCCGTGGCTGAAGTTCATCCGGGCCACATCCATACCGCTGGCGACGAGTTCCTTGAGCTTCTCGTCGCTGGAAGTGGCCGGACCCATGGTGCAGACAATCTTGGTTCGCCGAGTCACAACCTCACCTTAGTCCCGTCGGTGGTGCATCTCCACGCGCCGCCGAAGTCGTCACCCAGGGGTCATGTGGTGTTGTCGCTGGTGACAGCCCACTACTTTCCGGTACGGATTTCGCCTCACACGGACAGCCCGCGCGTGTTCTCCGTCATCGTCGCCGGAGCGGCGTTCGGCGACCGCGGACCCGTCAGCGCACCGACAGCGGCAGCGCTGCCGGACGAACCGGTGACGGAAGGTCGGATTCGCCGACGAGGAACTCATCGACGGCCCGTGCCGTCGACCGCCCCTCGGCGATCGCCCATACCACCAGCGACGCGCCACGGTGGGCGTCACCACACACGAAAATGCCGGGAGCGTCGGTCTGCCAATCACTTCCACATGAGATGGCCCCACGCTTGTTGGGTTCGATCTCCAGACCCGACAGCAGTTCACCCCGTTCCACACCGGCGAATCCGATCGCGAAAAGCGCTAGTTCGCAAGGGATCTCGAACTCGTCACCAACCGGCCTGATCTCACGTCGGCCGTCGGCGTCACGCTGCACCTCGACCTCGGCGAGCACCATGGTGGTGACATTGCCCTCCACGTCGCCGAGGAAACGCTGCACGGCCACCTGGTACTTGCGCTCCCCGCCCTCGGCGTGCGCACTGGAGGTCCGCATGACCAGTGGCCAGGTGGGCCACGGTGATCGGCTGTCGTCGCGTTCGTCGGGCAGTTCGGGGTTGTAGTCGAGCTGGACCACCGACGCCGCACCCTGCCGGTGGGCGGTGCCCAGGCAGTCCGCACCGGTGTCGCCGCCGCCGATGATCACGACGTGCTTGCCGGCCGCGGTGATCGGCGAGGGGCCGTCGCCCTCGCATTCCCGGTTGGCGGGTACGAGGTGCTCCATCGCCAGGTGGACGCCGTTGAGTTCGCGGCCGGGCACCGGGTTGTCGCGGGCCTCCATCGCGCCGATGGCCAGGACGACGGCGTCGTGCCGGGCACGCAGGTCCTCCACCGTCAGGTCGGTGCCGACGTCACAACTGGTGACGAATTCGGTTCCCTCGGCGCGCATCTGGGCGATGCGACGATCGATGTCGGACTTCTGGAGCTTGTACTCCGGGATGCCGTAACGCAGCAGCCCGCCGAGGCGGTCGTCCCGCTCGTAGACGGTGACGTCGTGGCCCGCACGCGTGAGCTGTTGCGCCGCAGCGAGTCCCGCAGGACCGGAACCGACCACGCCCACCGACTTGCCGGTCTTGGACTCCGGCGGCTCGGGCCCGATGACGCCTTCGGCCCACGACTCGTAGGCGATGGTCTTCTCGATGCGTTTGATGGTGACGCTGCCACCGGTCTCGCGCTCGGAGATCGACAGGACGCAGGCGGCCTCGCACGGCGCCGGGCACACCATCCCGGTGAACTCGGGGAAGTTGTTGGTGGCGTGCAACCGGCTGCTCGCCGCATCCCACCGGCCGCGGCGGACCAGGTCGTTCCACTCCGGGATCAGATTGCCCAGCGGGCAGCCCGCGGTTCCGGAGTGGCAGAACGGGATACCGCAGTCCATACACCGGCGCGCCTGGGTGCTGACCTCCGCCAGAACCTTCGTCGGGTCGTCGGCGTGCACGTAGACGTCGTCCCAGTCCTGGACGCGCTCGGCGACCGGACGGTACTTCGCTTCTTTCTTCGGGACCTCCAGGAACCCGCGCGGATCAGCCACGTGCCGCCTCCATGATCGCTGAATCGACGTCGCGTCCCTCGGCCTCGGCCATCCGGGCCGCGTCCAGGACACGCTTGTAATCGGTCGGCATGACCTTCGTGAACGCCAGGCAGCGTCGGGGCCAGTCCGCGAGGATCGACGCACCGATCGCCGAACCGGTGAGTTCGGCGTGCTTGGTGATGGCGTCCTTGAGCCAGGCCAGGTCGTCGGGGTCGGGGCGCATCAGTTTGACCATCGCCATGTTGACCTTGTCGCGGTCGAGGTCGTGCACGAAGGCGATGCCACCCGACATACCTGCCGCGAGGTTGCGTCCGGTCGGTCCGAGAATCACCACGCGCCCGCCGGTCATGTACTCGCAGGCATGGTCGCCCACTCCTTCGACGACCGCGGTCGCACCCGAGTTCCGCACCGAGAAGCGCTCACCCACGCGCCCGCGCAGGTACACCTCGCCCGACGTCGCGCCGTAGAGGATGGTGTTGCCTGCGATGACCTGGTCCTCGGCGACGAACCACGAGTCGGGATGCGGGGCGACGACGATCTTGCCGCCGCACAGCCCCTTGCCGACGTAGTCGTTGGTGTCGCCGCTGAGCCGGATCGTCACGCCCGGCGGCAGGAACGCGCCGAGCGACTGCCCGGCCGAACCCTCCAGTTTCACCACGATCGTGTCCTCGGCCAGGCCCTCGGCGCCGAAGCGACGGGTGACCTCGGCGCCGAGCAACGTGCCGACGGTCCGGTTCACGTTGCGCACCGGCAGTTCGAGCGTCACCGGGTGGGCGTCCTCCAGCGCCCCTTCGGCGAGCTGGATGAGCGTCTGGTCGAGCGCGCGGTCGAGTGCGTGGTACTGCTCCCGCACCCGCCGGCTCGGCCCCTTGCCCTCGACCTTGCGGAAGATCGGCAACAGATCAAGACCCTTCGACTTCCAGTGTGCGACAGCGGAATCGGTGTGCAGTCGCTGAGACTGACCGATCGCCTCATCGAGGGTGCGGTAACCCAGCTGCGCCAGGTACTTCCGCACGTCCTCGGCGATGAACCGGAAGAAGTTGACCAGGTGGTCCACCTGGCCGGTGAAACGGGAACGGAGCTGCGGGTTCTGGGTCGCCACGCCGACCGGGCAGGTGTCGAGGTGACACACACGCATCATGATGCATCCGGCCACGATGAGCGGCGCGGTGGAGAAGCCGTATTCCTCGGCGCCGAGGAGGGCGGCCATGATGACGTCGCGTCCGGTGCGCAGCGCACCGTCGCACTGCACGGTGATGCGGTCGCGCAGACCGTTGAGCATGAGCGTCTGCTGGGCGTCGGCCAGGCCGATCTCCCAGGGAGTGCCCGCATGCTTGAGCGAGGTGAGCGGCGAGGCGCCGGTACCGCCGTCGTGGCCGGAGATGAGCACGACGTCGGCATGTGCCTTGGAGACGCCGGTCGCGACCGTGCCCACGCCGACCGCGCTGACCAGCTTGACGTGGATACGGGCCTGGGAGTTGGCGTTCTTCAGATCGTGGATCAGCTGGGCGAGGTCCTCGATCGAGTAGATGTCGTGGTGCGGCGGCGGTGAGATCAGCGCGACGCCGGGCGTCGAATGCCGGGTCTTGGCTATCCACGGGTACACCTTGTACGCCGGAAGCTGGCCACCCTCACCGGGTTTCGCACCCTGCGCCATCTTGATCTGGATATCGGTGGCGTTGATCAGGTAGTCGCTGGTGACACCGAAACGGCCGGACGCGACCTGCTTGACCGCGCTGCGTCGTTCCGGGTCGTAGAGACGGTCGACGTCCTCGCCGCCCTCCCCCGAGTTCGACCGGCCGCCGATCTTGTTCATCGCCATCGCGATGGTCTCGTGGGCTTCCGCGGAGATCGAGCCGTAGCTCATGGCGCCGGTGTTGAAGCGCTTCATGATCTCCTCGACCGGTTCCACCTCCGCGATCGGGATCGGTTCGCGCGCATCGAGATCGAACTCGAAGAGGCCGCGGAGCGTGCCGCCCTTGCGGGACAGCCGGTCGACCTCGTCGGAGTACTTCTGGAAGATCTCCGACCGCCCGCTCTTGGTGGCGTGCTGCAGCAGGAAGATCGTCTCCGGGGTGAACAGGTGCAGCTCGCCTTCCCGGCGGTACTGGTACTCGCCACCGACCTCGAGACGACGGTAGACCTGCTCGGTCGGGTTCTCGGGAAACGCGCGGTGATGCCTGATGCGGACTTCCTCGGCCAGTTCGTCGAGACCGACGCCCTCGATCCGCGACACCGTGCGGGTGAAGTACTCGCGCACCACCTCCGACGACAACCCCACGGCCTCGAAAGCCTGTGCGGCGGTGTAGGAGCTGATGGTCGAAATGCCCATCTTGCTCATCACCTTCAGCACGCCCTTGCCGAGCGCCTCGAGGTAGTTGCGGATGGCCTTCGACGGGGTGACACCGGTCAACTCGCCCTCGGCGATGAGGTCCTCGATCGTCTCCAGTGCCAGATACGGGTTGACCGCGGCCGCACCGAAACCGATGAGCGTCGCGATGTGGTGGACCTCGCGGGCGTCGCCGGATTCGACGACGAGCGCGACCCGGGTGCGCTCCTTGGTGCGCACCAGGTGATGGTGGACGGCCGAGATGGCCAGCAGCGACGGGATCGGTGCATGGTCTTTGTCGGTGAGACGGTCGGAGATGACGAGGGTGGTGTGGCCCTCGGCGATCGCCTGGCTCGCCCGCCGGCGCAGGTCCTCGAGGGCGACCCGGAGACCTTCTCCACCGTCGTCCACCTCGTACAGCGCACGCAGCACCTTGGCCGACAGGCCCGGGTGATCACCGTCGTCGTTGATGTGGACGAGCTTGGCGAGGTCGGCGTTGTCGAGGACCGGCCAGTGCAGCATGATCTGGCGGCACGACGCGGCGGTGGGGTCGAGCAGGTTCTGCTCCGGACCCATCACACGGCCCATCGAGGTGACGATCTCCTCGCGGATGGCGTCCAACGGCGGGTTGGTGACCTGCGCGAACAGTTCCACGAAGTAGTCGTAGAGCAGGCGGGAACGCCGCGACAGCACCGCGATCGGGGTGTCGGTGCCCATCGAACCCAGTGGTTCGTATCCCGAGGCGGCCATCGGGGTGAGCAGCACCCGCAGGTCTTCCTCGGAGTATCCGAAGGACTGCTGCCGGCGTACGACGGTGTCGTGGTTCGGCTGGAAGACCGGGCGTTCGGGCAGCGTGGCGATGTCGAGGAGCCCGGCGTGCAACCACTCGTCGTACGCCTCGGCGTGCATCAGTTCGCCCTTGATCTCCTCGTCCGGGATGATCCGGCCCGCGGTGGTGTCGACGAGGAACATGCGGCCCGGCTCGAGGCGCCCCTTGCTGATGATGTCGTCGACCGGGACGTCGAGAACGCCCGCCTCCGAGGCGAGGATGATCCGGCCGTCGCGGGTCTGCCACCAGCGTCCGGGACGCAGGCCGTTGCGGTCGAGGACCGCGCCGACGACGGTGCCGTCGGTGAAGGTGACGCACGCCGGACCGTCCCAGGCCTCCATCAGCGACGCGTTGAACTGCAGGAACGCGCGCCGCTTCGGGTCCATGTCGGGGACGTTCTCCCACGCCTCGGGAACCATCATCATGACCGCGTGGGGCACGCTCCGGCCGCCGAGATGCAGGAGTTCGAGCACCTCGTCGAGCGACGCCGAGTCCGAGGCCTCGGGGGTGCAGATGGGGAAGGCACGCTTGAGGTCGCCGGGTATGAGGTCGGTGTCGAGCAGCGCCTCCCGGGCGCGCATGCGGTTCCGATTGCCGCGAACCGTGTTGATCTCGCCGTTGTGGGCGACGAACCGGAACGGATGCGCGAGCGGCCACGACGGGAAGGTGTTGGTCGAGAACCGCGAATGGACGATCGCGATGGCGCTCTGGCACCGGTCGTCGCGCAGGTCCGCGTAGTAGAGCGGCAGCTGCATCGTGGTGAGCATGCCCTTGTAGACCATGGTGCGGCTCGACAGCGACGGGAAGTACAGGCCGGTGCCCGCCTCCTCGATCTCCGGGGTGACGCGCTCGGCCTGCTTGCGGAACGGATAGATGAAGCGGTCGACGGCGACGCCGCCGATGCGCTCGGCACCCGGCTCGGGGTCGACGGTGACGAACAGCTGCATCATGTACGGCATGCAGGCCACGGCGGTGCCACCGATGTCGGCGTGCTCGTGGTCGACCGGGACGTCACGCCAGCCGAGGATCGTGATGCCCTCGTCGGCGGCGAGCGCCTCCACCCGCGCGATGGCCTGCCGGCGCAGTTCCTCGTCCATCGGCAGGAAGCAGGTACCCGCGGCATAGGTGTGCGAGCCGTCGGCGGCCGGCTCCGGAAGTTCGAAATCGACGGTGGCACGCAACAATTCGTCCGGCAGCTGGATCAGGATGCCTGCGCCGTCACCGCTGTTGGTCTCGGCTCCGGCAGCCCCGCGGTGCTCGAGATTTTCCAGCGCCAGGAGCCCGTCGGCGACGATCGAATGCGATCGGCGACCGTGGATGTCGGTGACCATCGCGACGCCGCACGAGTCGACCTCGGCCTCCGGGTCGTACAGGCCCTGCTTGGCCGGGAGCGCGGAAAACAGCATCACTACCTCCACTCGATCCGGAACGGATCGCTGCTGAGTGTCCACTGGGACAGCACTGGCCCGAGGAGTATTGCGCGGCGAGCGAGTGACCGTGCCGAGATCGGTACCGGGCTGAGTCGAACCGGGCGGTCGGAGATCGCGCGTCATGAAGTTCGATCGTATCCGAACACCACCGAGCACGCGTGTGCTCGAAGGCTGTGATCCTCGCGACCGAGAACCGCCCCTGGACTCGACCCGGTGTGGACGTGCCGGCTACATATCGTCAGCGGTTGCCTTCTGGAGGGTGGTTTTCAGCAGGCGGTTTTCGCGTTTACCTCCTGGCAGGGGCGGCCGAGGGTCAGGGCCGGCGGCGGCGACCGAATCGAGAGGCGACCCGGCGGCGGAGGCTGCTCGAGGCATCGGCCTGTCCGGCGTCGGTGGCCTGCACGTCGGCAGAGTCGGCTGCCGAAGACTCAGCGTCGCCAGCTGCAGGGGCATCGGTTTCGACGGCAGAGGATTCCGGGTCGGATTCGACGACGCCGGTCGCTTGTGCCTCAGATTCCGCGACGCCGGTTGCCGCGTCCTCGGATTCGACGACCTGGCTTGCCGGGTCCTCGTTCTCGACGACGCTGTCGGCCTCATCGTCTTCGGCTGCATTGGCCGTCGCTGCGTCTACGGCCTCGGTGTCTGTTGCCTCTACGTCGGTGGTTGCGTCATCCTCCGCCTCGGGTTCCGCGACCTCGGGTTCAGCGACCTCGGGTTCCGCGACCCCAGCGTCTGCGGACTCAGGTGCGCCAGACTCCCCCGCGTCAGAATCCACTGCCTCAGTCTCAACTGCGCCAGTGGCTGCTTCGGCTTCCTCGGTGACGGGTTCCTCGGTCTCGGTCTCCCCCGCCGCGGTTTCGTCGACCACCGGCTCGGCAGCGGGTTCATCATCCGAGACCTTCGCCGCTGCGGCAGGTTCGGCGGCGACACGGGTGGTCTCCACCTTGTCGGCCTCGGCGTCGAGCGCGTCCAGTGTGTCCACCTCGGCCGGCGGTTCCTGTCCTTCGGCGGCGTCGAGTTCGTCGAAGTCCTCGTCGTACCAGTCGTCCACGTATCCGGCGACGCCCTGTTCCTCGAGTTCGGCGGCACGTTCGGGGTGGTACATCTCCAGCCCCTGTTCGCGACCCTTGGGTGCGACGACGAAGTAGACGATCGCGCACACGAACACGAGGGCCGCGGTGAAGAGGTTCGGGCGGATACCGGCGATGTCGTTGGCGACGGCGGCACGGTCGTCGCGCAGCATCTCGATGAAGAACCGGCCGAGGCAGTAGCCGGCGATGTACAGCGCGAACAGGCGACCGTGACCGATGCGGAACTTGCGGTCGATGACCACCAGGAGGACCACGATCAGGACGTTCCACAGCAGTTCGTAGAGGAACGTCGGCTGGACGACGGCGACCACGACGCCGTTGGACTTGCCGTCTATCAGGCCCGCGTCGGCGTAACCGGCCTTGTTGACGCGCTCGTAGATCTCCAGACCCCACGGCAGTGTTGTCTCACGGCCGTACAGCTCCTGGTTGAAGTAGTTGCCGAGCCGACCGATGGCCTGGGCCAACAGGATCGGCGGGGCGATCGCATCGCCGAAAGCGGGCAGTCGGATGCCGCGGCGTCGGGCGCCGATCCAGGCACCGACCGCACCGAGCGCGACCGCGCCCCAGATTCCGAGACCACCGTCCCAGATCCGCAGGGCGTCGAGCGGCTCCTTGGGGGCGTCGGCACCGAAATAGGTCTTCCAGTCGGTGATCAGGTGATAGAGACGCCCGCCGAGGAGACCGAACGGAACGGCCCAGATCGCGACGTCGAGGACCTCGCCTTCCTGTCCCCCACGTGCGACCCACCGGCGATTGCCCCACCAGACCGCGACGATGATCCCCGCGATGATGCACAGGGCGTACGCGCGCAGCGGGAACGGTCCGAGATCCCACACACCCTGAGGCGGACTGGGGATGTAGGCGAGCATCGTCGTGGTCGGCGCGTTCACGATGCAACCCTAACCGACCGGACACGTGTGCCCGTGCGGTGCGGTTGCCGCGTGGCCCGGATACAGACCTCGGGCAGCCTCTCGGCCCTACTCGACCAGCGGGTCAGACAGCCGCGTGACGCGAACGCACGCCCTCGGCGAGTTCGCCGACGAGGGAGGCCAGGCGGTCCTGGCCGGCCTTGGCGGCAGTCACCAGCGCCGAGCCGACGATGACGCCGTCGGAGTAGGACGCGATCTGGGCGGCCTGCTCACGGTTGCGGACACCGAGTCCGACGCCGATGGGGATGTCGGAGTACTCGCGGACGCGTGCACACAGCTCGGGAGCCATGTCCGACACCGCGTCGCGTGCTCCGGTGACGCCCATGGTGGATGCCGCATAGACGAATCCACGGGACGCGTCGACGGTCAGCGCGATGCGCTCGTTGGTCGACGACGGCGCGACGAGGTAGATGCGGTCGAGGCCATACTGATCGGAGGCGGCGTGCCACTGGGCGCCCTCTTCGGGAATCAGGTTCGGCGTGATGAGCCCGGCGCCGCCCGCGTCGGCGAGGTCTCGCGCGAAGTTCTCGACGCCGTACTGCAGCACCGGGTTCCAGTAGCTCATGACGACCGCGGTGCCACCGGCCGAGCTGATCGCCTCGACCGCGGTGAACACGTCGCGCACCCGCACCTCGTTGGTGAGGGCGAGATCGGCGGCCTCCTGGATCGTCGGACCGTCCATCACCGGGTCGGAGTAGGGCACGCCCACCTCGATGATGTCGCAACCGGCGTCGACCATTGTCCGGAACGAGGTCAGTGAACCCTCCAGCGTCGGATACCCCACGGGGAGATATCCGATGAGTGCGCTGCGGTTCTCCTCCCGGCACTTCGCGAAGACGGGTCCGGTCTTCGAAGAGATCGTGTTTGCGCTCATGCCCGCTCTCCCGGCTGTCCGCTGGTGGCCTTTGCCTCGTCCTGCGACGGCGGCGGGTCGAAGAGGCCGAACCAGCGCGCGGCGGTGTCGACGTCCTTGTCGCCGCGACCGGAGAGGCTCACGACGATGATCGCGCCCTCGCCGAGTTCCTTGCCGAGCTCGAGTGCGCCGGCGACCGCGTGCGCGGACTCGATGGCGGGAATGATCCCCTCGCGGCGGCTCAGCAGCGCGAGCGCGTTCATCGCCTCGGTGTCGGTGATCGGTCGGTATTCGGCCCGGCCGGTGTCCTTGAGGTAGGCGTGCTCGGGGCCCACGCCCGGATAGTCGAGACCTGCGGAGATCGAGTGGGATTCGGTCGTCTGCCCGTCTTCGTCCTGCAGCAGGTACGAGTACGCACCCTGGAATGCACCCGGCGTCCCGCCGGTGAAAGTCGCTGCGTGACGGCCGGTCTCGACGCCGTCACCGGCCGCCTCGAAACCGACGAGACGAACGTCGGAGTCGTCGATGAACGGATGAAAGATACCGATGGCGTTGGACCCACCGCCCACACAGGCGGTCACGGCGTCGGGAAGGCGTCCGGCCTTGTCGAGGATCTGGGCACGTGCCTCCAGACCGACGACGCGCTGGAGATCACGGACCATCACCGGGAACGGGTGCGGGCCGGCGGCGGTGCCGAAGCAGTAATAGGTGTTGTGCGCGTTGGTGACCCAGTCACGCATGGCCTCGTTGATGGCATCCTTCAGCGTGGCCGAACCGTTGTCGACGGCGATGACCTCGGCGCCGAGCAGACGCATCCGGGCGACGTTGAGCGCCTGTCGGTCGGTGTCGACGCGACCCATGTAGATCACGCACTCGAGGCCCAGGAGCGCACATGCGGTGGCGGTGGCCACGCCGTGCTGGCCGGCGCCGGTCTCGGCGATGATGCGGTTCTTGCCCATCCGCTGGGCCAGAAGCGCCTGTCCGAGAACGTTGTTGATCTTGTGCGAGCCGGTGTGGTTGAGATCCTCGCGCTTGAGGAAGATGCGCGCCCCCCCGGCGTACTCGGCGAGACGCTTCGCTTCGTACAGCGGCGACGGACGTCCGGCGTAGTCACGCTGCAGACGGTCGAGTTCGTTCAGGAAGGCGTCGTCGTTGCGGATCTTGAAGAAGGTCGTGGTGACCTCGTCGATGACCGCCATCAGGGCTTCCGGCACATGCCGTCCGCCGTAGACGCCGAAGTGTCCACCCTCGTCGGGTTCGATCGACGTACGCGTCGTCAGGCCGGTGCTGGCCGGCGGGAGCACGGTCGCGGAAGAGTCGGGATGGGCCGAATCAGGATGGGCGGTCACTACATCTCACAGTCGATCGGGCCGACGACGACATGGACCGAACACGGCCCGAAGACGTATGTCAGCGAACTGGTTTCGGGCACGACGGGTGGGTACCCGCGGTGACCAGCTCACGCACGGCGGCGCGGGGGTCACCACTTGTCACGAGTCCCTCACCCACCAGGACGGCGTCGGCGCCCGCGCCGGCATAGGCCAGCAGGTCGGCAGTGCCGCGAACACCCGACTCCGCGATGCGGATGATCTCGGTCGGCAGGCCGGGGGCGATCCGCGAGAACGTGTCCCGCTCGACCTGGAGGGTCTTGAGGTTGCGGGCGTTCACGCCGACGACCGACGCGCCGGCCTCGAGGGCGCGGTCGGCCTCTTCCTCGGTGTGCACCTCCACGAGGGCGGTCATGCCGAGGCTCTCGGTGCGGTCGAGCAGCGAGGCGAGGACGTTCTGTTCGAGGGCCGCGACGATCAGCAGGATGACGTCGGCGCCGTGGGCGCGGGCCTCGTGGATCTGGTACGGACCGACGATGAAGTCCTTGCGCAGGACCGGGATGTCGACCGCTGCGCGAACGGCGTCGAGATCGGCGAGCGAGCCGTGGAAGCGTCGCTCCTCGGTCAGCACGCTGATGATGCGCGCGCCGCCGTCTTCGTAGGCCTTGGCAAGCTCGGCTGGGTCGCCGATCGAGGCCAGCTCACCCTTCGACGGGCTCGCGCGCTTGACCTCCGCGATCACACCGATACCGGGCTGGCGGAGTGCGACCATGGCGTCCCGGGGAGCGGGAGCCTTCGCCGAGGCGGCCTTGACGGCAGCGAAGTCGGTCATCGCCTCACGTGCGGCGACGTCGGCTTTGACTCCCTCGATGATCGACTCGAGAACGTTGGGCATGCTCACAGCGACTCCGCTCCCTTCCGCTCGTCGTGTGGTCTCAGGGTAGACCGACAGTCGCGGCGACCTGTCGCCGGGTTGGCCGATTCTCCACAAAACGGGACCGGTCCTGGACTGTTGCGCATATCTCAGCCTGTCGTGTGCGTCTCAGCGAGGCGTCGGACCGGGGCACTGCTCGCCCGGAGGGTCAGCGCTCGTCCGGATCGGTGGGGTCGATGCCCGTGTCGAGCGCGTCCCACATCATGCGCTCGTTGGCGTCCCGGTCGTCGCCGGGCCGCCGGTCCTTTCCGCCGGTTCCGGCGTCGGCGTCGGCGTCGGCGTCGGCCGGGGTGTCACCGGCTTTCGCGGAGTCGGCCGCGGCCGCCCTCTTCCGCCGCTCGTAGTCGGCGAAGATCTCGGTCTCGAGCTCCTCGCGCCGGGCCGCGGGGGTCTTGTACTTGGACGACATCGTCGCACCCTTGGCGACCCGGAGCAGCACAACCGCGGCGGCGACCGCACACACCGTGCCGAGCAGGACCAGCGCGGCGGGCAACCACTGGGTGTCGGTGTAGAGCACGATGTACCGGTCCGGAATGTCCCCGGCGTCGGCGGCGTACTCGGAGTCGGCGCCACCGGCGATCAGGGAGATCGCCGGGAAGGCGGCGAGCACGCCACCGGCGGCGACGAGCAGCGCGACGAGGCGCAGACCCCAGCCGCGCACCGACAGCACCGCGGCGATGCCGGCGAGGTAGACCAGGGCGAGCGGCGTGAGCCACGGGCTCCAGTCCGATCCCTTCACGTCGAAGGCGCGCTGCGGTGAGAGGCCGTCCTCGGCCGAGACGGTGGCCCACGTCAGCCGGCTCGCGCCCCAGAACGCGGCGGCGGTGGCCAGCATCAGGACCGCCGCGATCATCTGCGGCCGTCGCGAGGACTTCGGCTTGGGCTGGGACGACTCAGGCTGGGACGACTCGGCCGGTTGGTCCGCGGATGTCACGCGATGTCTCCTGACGGGGTCTCCCCGACCCTGTTCATCGTCGACGCGGCGGCGACGGCGTTGAGCACCGCGGTTGCCTTGTTGCGCGCCTCGTTGTACTCGTACTCGGGCTCACTGTCGGCGACCACGCCGCCACCGGCCTGCACGTAGGCCTGGCCACGGGCGAGGAGCGCGGTGCGGATGGCGATCGCGGTGTCGGCGTTGCCGGCGAAGTCGAGGTAGCCGACGATGCCGCCGTAGAGGCCGCGCCGTGTCTTCTCGTGTTCGTCGATGAGCTCCATCGCGCGCACCTTGGGTGCGCCGGTGAGCGTGCCGGCCGGGAAGCAGGCGGTCACCGCGTCGAGTGCGTGTTTGTCGTCGCGCAGCGTTCCCGACACCGTCGACACCAGGTGCATGACGTGGCTGTACCGCTCGATGTGCCGGTAGTCGCTGACCTTCACCGTGCCGGGGACGCATACACGGCCGAGATCGTTGCGGCCGAGATCGACGAGCATGAGGTGTTCGGCGTTCTCCTTCTCGTCCTCGAGAAGGCCCTTGCCGAGCAGTTGATCCTCTTCTTCGGTGGCGCCGCGCCAGCGCGTCCCGGCGATGGGGTGTGTGGTCGCGATGCGGTCGGCGACGGTGACCAGCGCCTCCGGGCTGCTGCCGACGATCGTGAACGGTTTGCGGGCGATCGCGTCGGGAGCGGCAGTGTCGCTGTTCGCCTCGGTCCCCGGCATCCGCAGCAGGTACATGTACGGGCTGGGATTCGATGCCCGGAGCACGCGGTAGACGTCGAGCGGGTCGGCCTCGGTGTCCATCTCGAACCGCATCGACGGCACGACCTGGAAGGCCTCGCCCGCCTCGATCTCGCCGACGAGGCTAGTGACGATCTCGCTGTACTCCTCGAGCGTGCGCTGTGCGGTGAAGTCCGGAGTGGGCCGGTCGAAGGTCGAGACGGTCGACGACGCGGGTGCGGCGAGCGCCTCGGTCATCCGGTCCAGACGCGCCAGGGCGTCGGCGTAGGCCTCCTCGACGCGCTCGTCGGAACCGTCCCAGTTGACCGCGTTGGCGATCAGCGTGATCGTGCCCTCGTGATGATCGACGGCGGCGAGGTCGGTGGCCAGCACCATCATCATGTCCGGCAGGCCGAGGTCGTCGACGGTGGTCTCCGGGAGACGTTCGAGGCGCCGGACCATGTCGTAGGCCATGAACCCGACGAAGCCGCCGGTCAGCGGCGGCATGCCCGGCAGCGGGTCGGTTTTGAGCACGCGCAGCGACTCGGCCAGCACTTCGAGGGCGTCGCCGCCCTCGGGAGCGCCCACCGGCACCGAACCCCACCAGTGCGCCTGGCCGTCGACGACGGTCAGCGCCGAGGGTGCCCCGGCCCCGATGAAGGACCAGCGCGACCAGGAGCGGCCGTTCTCTGCCGACTCCAGCAGGAAGGTCCCGGGACGATCGCCGGCCAGCTTGCGGTACGCCGACAGCGGTGTCTCCGAATCGGCGAGCACCTTGCGTGTCACCGGCACCACGCGATGGTCACGGGCGAGGTCGAGGAATTCCGCGAGGGACGTCGTGTGCGCCCCGGCCGCCGCGTTCACGCCGCTCATCCGAGGGGCTCGCCGCCGACGCCCCACTGAGTGCGCGGCACCTCGGTGATCGTGACCCAGACCGAATCCGGGTTCTTGCCGGTCGCCTTGGCGTACGCCTCGGTCACCGCCGCGATGGTCTCGCGCTTGACGCGGTCGGAGAGTCCGGGGGTCTGCGAGATCTGGATGAGGGGCATGCAGCGTCACCGCCTTTCGGGTGTGATCACGATGGAAATCTACTGTGCGGAATCGACCGGCCGGGCGTCTGCTCCGAAAGACAGCGACTCGGTGTCGAAACAGCTGTGGTTCCCGGTGTGGCAGGCCGCGCCGACCTGGTCGACGACGAGCAACACCGTGTCGCCGTCGCAGTCGAGGCGCGCGTCGTGCACGTACTGGGTGTGACCGCTCGTCTCGCCCTTGACCCAGTACTCCTGGCGTGACCGCGAGTAGTAGGTCGCCTTGCGCGTGGCGAGGGTCCGTTCGAGAGCGGCGTCGTCCATCCACGCGACCATCAGGACGTCGCCGGTGGAGCGTTCCTGCGCGACCGCACTGAACAGTCCGTCGGCGTTGCGTTTGAGACGCGAGGCGAGCTCCGGATCGAGGGCCATCAGCGTTCTCCTGCCTGTGTCATCGGACGGTGATCCCGGCGTCGGCCATGGCGGCCTTCACCTCGTGGATGGTGAGTTCGCCGAAGTGGAAGACCGAGGCGGCCAGCACTGCGTCCGCGCCGGCCTGGACGGCGGGCGCGAAGTCCTCGACCTTGCCTGCACCGCCGCTGGCGATGACCGGGACCCGTACGGCCGCGCGCACCGCCCTGAGCATGCGCAGGTCGAAGCCCTTCTTGGTGCCGTCGGCGTCCATCGAGTTGAGCAGGATCTCACCGACACCGAGGTCCTGACCGCGCCGAGCCCACTCGACCGCGTCGATGCCGGTTCCCTGGCGGCCGCCGTGGGTGGTGACCTCCCAGCCGGACGGCGTCGGCTCCGAACCCTCCGGCACGGTCCGCGCGTCGACCGACAGGACGATGCACTGCGAGCCGAAACGTCGGCTCATCTCGCCGAGGACCTCGGGGCGTGCGATCGCGGCGGTGTTGACGCTGACCTTGTCCGCGCCCGCGCGCAGCATCATGTCGACGTCCTCGACGGTTCGGATGCCGCCGCCGACGGTCAGCGGGATGAACACCTGGTCGGCGGTCCGCTTGACGACGTCGATCATCGTGGAGCGTCCCGAGCTCGACGCGGTGACGTCGAGGAAGGTCAGCTCGTCGGCGCCTTCCCGGTCATAGCGCTCGGCCAGCTCGACGGGATCCCCGGCGTCGCGGAGATTCTCGAAGTTGACGCCCTTCACGACCCGGCCGTCGTCGACGTCGAGGCACGGGATGACCCGCGTCGCCAGCGTCATCGTCGTGTCTCCTTCGTGTGCTCGTTCTTCATGGGATGCTCTCGTGCCTGTCTCATCGGTTGCCGGGGTGCTCATTCCGACCACTCCCCGACCGTTTGCTCGATCACTGCCATCAGACCCGCGTGCACGGTCGGCGTGCCCGCGACCAGTGACGGGGAGGCGACCGTCCAGCGCTCGCCCGCGATGTCGGAGGCGACCGTCCAGCGCTCGCCCGCGATGTCGGAGGCGACCCCACCGGCCGCCCGGACCAGCGCGGCGCCCGCCGCGTTGTCCCACGGGTGCCGCCCGAAGGCGACGGCCCCGCCGAAGACGCCCGAGGCGGTGAACGCCATGTCGACGCCCGTGCTCCCCGTCATCCGGATACGGGCGACGCGGGAACTCAACGCGCGCAACAGATCTGCGCGTCGATCCCCCGCATAGCGACCGCGCCCGGCCGCGTTGAACGGCCCGAAGGCGACCGCGGCCTCCTCCAGCGGCGTGTCCGGCAGGGGCTCGGCGGCCTCGCCGTTGATCAGCAGCGGACCGTCGGCGTGAGCAGCGTACTTGCGGTCCAGCAGCGGCAGCCACGTCAGGCCGAGGGTCGCCTCGCCGTCGACGACGAGCCCGAGCAGGATGCCGGTGAGCGGCATGCCTGCCGAGTAGTTGAAGGTCCCGTCGACCGGATCGAGCACCCACACCGGGCCGTCGACCGGATCGGCGCCGCCGAATTCCTCACCGTGGACCGGAATCTGCGTCCGGTCCTCGAGCTCGGCGGAGATCCGCCGTTCCAGGTCGAGGTCGACCTGGGTGGCGAAGTCCGTCCCGCCCTTGTGCACGGCGCTCGGCGCACCCAGACCTTCGACGAAGGTCTCGACGGCTGCGTCGAGCACCGACCCCGCGGTGTCGAGCAACCGCGGGAGGTCGAGCGAGCTCTGGGTCGCGCTCATCAGACCCCGGCGACGGCCGTGAGTGCCTCGGGCAGGGTGAAGCGGCCGGCGTAGAGGGCCTTGCCGACGATCGCGCCCTCGACACCCTGGTCGACGAGGCCGGCGATCGCGACGAGGTCGTCGATGGCCGACACACCGCCGGAGGCGACGATCGGGGCATCGGTGGCCGCGGCGACCTCGGCGAGCAGCTCGAGGTTCGGGCCCTCGAGGGTGCCGTCCTTGGACACGTCGGTCACCACGTAGCGCGAGCATCCGTCGCGGTTGAGACGCTCGAGGACCTCCCACAGGTCGCCGCCGTCGGTGACCCAGCCGCGGCCGCGGAGCCGGTAGGAGTCGCCGTCGCGGATGACGTCGAGGCCGACGGCGATGCGGTCACCGTGTTCGGCGATCGCGCGGGCGCACCATTCCGGGTTCTCCAGGGCCGCGGTGCCCAGGTTGACGCGGGTGCAGCCGGTCGCCAGTGCGGCGGCGAGGGAGTCGTCGTCGCGGATGCCGCCCGACAGCTCGACCTTCACGTCGAGTTCGCCGACGACCCCGGCGAGGAGCTCACGGTTGTCGCCGCGACCGAAGGCCGCATCGAGGTCGACGAGATGGATCCACTCCGCACCGTCGTTCTGCCACGCCAGCGCCGCATCGCGCGGCGAGCCGTAGGAGGTCTCGGTGCCGGCCGCGCCCTGGACGAGGCGGACCGCCTGCCCGTCGGCAACGTCGACGGCGGGAAGGAGTTCGAGGGTGCTACCCATGGGTGGAGTGTTCCTGTCTGTTCTCGGGTCGGGCTGTTGTGTGTCGAGCGGGTCAGGCGGGCGGGTGTCCGTCGCGGGCGGCGATCAGCTCCGCCCGCGCGCGGTTGACCATGCGGTTTGCCACGGTACCGATGGCCGCGATCATCGCGACCACTGCGGCCAGTGCGGCGACCAGACCTGCGAGCGGTGACCAGTTCGCCAGCAGGAGGATGAGCGGTATGCACGCCGCCAGGACCAGCACACCGGCGCCGAGAGCGTAGAACGCGAGCTTGGCGATCGAGAAACCGCTGCCCGCAGACGGGGTGTCGGGCGTGCTCCCGTCCGCTTCGCCGGCCGGCGTGCCGTCGGTCATGAGAGGCCCTTCACCCAGTTCTCCAGGAGTTGGGCGCCGGCGTCCCCGGATTTCTCCGGGTGGAACTGCGTGGCCGAGAGCGGTCCGTTCTCGACCGCGGCCAGGAAGCGTCCACCGTGCTCGGCCCAGGTCAGCTTCGGAGCGTGCAGCGGCGAACCGACGTTGTCCATCTCCCAGGTCTGTGCGGCGTAGGAGTGCACGAAGTAGAACCGGGTGTCGGCGTCGAGGCCGTCGAACAGCACCGATCCCTCGGGGGCCTCCACGGTGTTCCAGCCCATGTGCGGCAGGACCGGCGCGGGCAGCTGGGTGACGCTGCCGGGCCACTCACCGCAGCCGTCGGCCTCGACCCCGAACTCCACGCCGCGTTCGAAGAGGATCTGCATGCCGACGCAGATGCCCAGAACCGGGCGTCCACCGGCGAGGCGGCGGCCGATGATCCGGTCGCCCTTCACCGCGCGCAGGCCTTCCATGCACGCGGCGAACGCACCCACACCCGGAACGACCAGGCCGGTCGCCTGCAGCGCGGTGTTGAAGTCGGAGGTCACCGTCACCTGGGCGCCGGTGCGTTCGAGTGCACGCTGCGCCGAGCGCAGGTTGCCCGAACCGTAGTCGAGGATCGTGACGTCGGTAGCGCTCACAGGGCTCCCTTCGTCGACGGAACGCCGCTGACCCGGGCGTCGTATTCGGTGGCCGTGCGCAGGGCACGCGCCACGGCCTTGAACTCGGCCTCGGTGATGTGGTGCTGGTCGCGGCCGTAGAGCACCCGCACGTGCAGGGCGATGCGGGCGTTGAGCGCGATCGACTCGAAGACGTGCCGGTTGATGATCGTGGAGTACGGCACACCCGGGTAGCCGCCGATCACCGCGGTGAGCAGGTGTTCCGGTTCACCGGTGTGCACGCAGTACGGACGCCCGGAGACGTCGACGACGGCCTGCGCGAGGGTCTCGTCCATCGGGATCCAGGCGTCGCCGAAGCGGCGGATGCCCCGCTTGTCCCCGAGTGCCTGACCGAGCGCCTGGCCGAGCACGATGGCGGTGTCCTCGATGGTGTGGTGACCCTCGACCTCGATGTCGCCCTCGGCCTTGACCGTGAGGTCGAAGCTGCCGTGCTGACCGAACGCCGTCAGCATGTGGTCGTAGAACGCGATGCCCGTGGAGATGTCGGTGATGCCGGTCCCGTCGAGGTTGAGTTCGACCGAGATCGAGGATTCCTTGGTGGTCCGTTCGACCTTCGCGATGCGAGGCGCGGGGATGCTCACTGAGAGTTCTCCAGATCTGTTGTGGCGAGCGTGCGGCTGACGTCGAGGAATGCGTCGTTCTCGTGCGGGAGTCCGATGGTCACCCGCAGGTGGCCGGTGATCCCGACGTCCCGGATGAGGACACCGGCGTCGAGGTAACGCTGCCACGACGCCGGAGCATCCCGGAAGCCGCCGAACAGGACGAAGTTCGAGTCCGAGTCGACGACGCGGTAACCGAAGCCGGTGAGCGCCGTCACCACGCGTTCGCGTTCGGCGATGATCGCCGCGACACCGGCGAGGGTGTCGTCGCTGTGCCGCAGTGCGGCGCGCGCGGCGGCCTGCGTCAGCACCGAGAGGTGGTACGGCAGGCGGACGAGCTGGATGGCGTCGACGACGGCCGGGGCGGCGGCCAGGTAGCCGAGGCGTCCGCCGGCGAAGGCGAAGGCCTTGGACATGGTGCGGCTGACGACGACCTTGGTCGGGAACTCGTCGATGAGCTCGGTCGCGCTCGGCGCGGCGGAGAACTCGGCATATGCCTCGTCGACGATCACGATGCCGGGCGCGGCCTCGATGATGCGTCGTAGATCGGCGAGCGGGAGCGAGCCACCGGTGGGGTTGTTCGGCGAGGTCACGAAGACCACGTCGGGTTCGCGGTTGGTCACCTCGGCGACGGCGTAGTCGATGTCGAGACCGAAGTCGGGCGACCGTGCCGCGACCAGCCAGGTGGTGTCGGTGCCGTCGGAGATGATCGGGTGCATCGAGTACGACGGCACGAAGCCGAGCGCGGAGCGCCCGGGACCACCGAACGCCTGCAGCAACTGCTGCAGGATCTCGTTGGAACCGTTTGCGGCCCACAGGTTTTCGACACCGAGCTGCACACCGGTCGCGCGGGTCAGGTATGCGGCGAGGTCGGTGCGCAACGCGACCGCGTCCCGATCCGGGTAGCGATGCAGTTCCGCGGCGGCCTCACGTGCCGACTCGGCGACGTCGTCGATCAGCGCCGGTGACGGCGGGTGCGGGTTCTCGTTGGTGTTGAGGATCACCGGCACCTTGAGTTGCGGTGCGCCATAAGCGGATTTGCCGCGCAGGTTCTCCCGCAGCGGCAGATCGTCGACGCTGATCTGCGATCCGGGGACCGAGCGCCCCGCCTCCGTCGTCACAGTCGCGTCCGATGCCGTCATGGGCGCACGCTTCCGGCGAAACGCTGCTTCACCGCGTCGCCGTGGCCGGGCAGGTCCTCGGCGTCGGCGAGGGTGACGACCTTGTCGGCGACCTCACGCAGGGCGGCCTCGTCGTAGTCGATGACGTGGACGCCCTTGAGGAAGGTCTGCACCGACAGGCCCGACGCGAAGCGCGCCGAACCCGAGGTCGGCAGAACGTGATTGGAGCCCGCACAGTAGTCGCCGAGGCTGACCGGCGCGTACGGACCGACGAAGATCGCGCCGGCGTTGTGGACACGGTCGGCGACCGCGGCGGCGTCGCGCGTCTGGATCTCGAGGTGTTCGGCGGCATAGGCGTCCACGACGGCGAGGCCGGCTTCGACGTCGTCGA
Organism: Gordonia sp. 135; assembly: GCF_009720185.1. NCBI lineage: Bacteria > Bacillati > Actinomycetota > Actinomycetes > Mycobacteriales > Gordoniaceae > Gordonia > Gordonia sp. 135. The sequence goes on along the minus strand of NZ_CP046257.1, from coordinate 2,055,474 downwards.
CCAGAACGATGCCCGACTGCTCCCCCGACAGCGCGGTGGTGACGCGCTCGCGGTGCTTGGTTGCGGCGACCTGCTGCTCGAGGGCGACATCGACGGCGTCGGCGAGTTCGGCGCTGGCGGTGACGAGCACCGAGGCGGCGAGGACGTCGTGCTCGGCCTGGCTGATGAGGTCGGAGGCGATGATGCCTGCGTCGGCCGAGTCGTCGGCGAGGATCGCGATCTCGGTGGGACCTGCCTCGGAGTCGATGCCGACCACGCTGCGGCACAGACGCTTGGCGGCGGTGACGTAGATGTTGCCCGGTCCGGTGATCAGGTCGACGGGGTCGAGGACTGCGCCCGGCTCGTCGGCGGCGTCGGTGTCGGTTCCGCCGTACGCGAGCAGCGCGACGCCCTGTGCGCCACCGACGGCCCACACCTCGTCGACGCCGAGGAGCGCACAGGCCGCGAGGATGGTCGGGTGCGGCCAGCCGCCGAAGTCCTTCTGCGGGGGCGACGCGACGACCAGCGAACCGACGCCGGCCTCCTGGGCCGGGACGACGTTCATGATCACCGACGACGGGTAGACCGCGTTGCCGCCGGGGACATAGAGGCCCACGCGGCGGACCGGAATCCACTTCTCGCTGACGACGCCGCCGTCGACGACCTGGGTGCGGGTGGTCTCCCGGCGCTGATCGGAGTGGACCTTGCGCGCACGGGTGATGGACTCGCGCAGCGCGTCGGCGACCTGTGCATCCAGACCGGCCAGCGCGTCGGCGATGACCTGAGCAGGCACACGCACCGAAGTCGGGCGGACACCGTCGAACTTCTCACCGAACTCCAGGGCCGCGGGCGTGCCGGTCTCGGCCACCGCATGCACCACCGGCGTCACCGTGTCGAGTACGGCATTGACGTCGGTACCCCCGCGGGGCAGCGCACGACGCAATTCGGCGAGCGTCGGAGTGCTACCGCGCAGGTCAGTTCGGGCGAGCATGATCTCTCCTGGTCGGTGCGGGAAATTACCCATCCAGGATACGGGTCGGTGGCCAGCGGGTTTCTGGTGCGGGTGATCACCGGCGTGTGGTGTGTCGGGCGCCACGCCGCTACGGCGCACGTCGGCGACCCGGGCGGTACCCGGGTCGCCAACGTTGTGGCCAGGCCTCGCGTCAGGGGTTCTTGTCCCCCGAGGGGAGTTGGAACCAGGTGTCGAGGTCGAAGTCCGCCTTGATGCTGCCCTGCTCGACGAGGAACGCCTTCGTGCCGGTGAGCAGTTCGATGGCCTGTGCCGGGAACGGTTCCTCGGAGTAACCGTCGGGGTTCGCCGCGGCACGGACCGCCGCCTCGGGAGCCTTCGAGTTGCCGAGTTCGAACCGCAGGTACTCCTCCCAGTGGGCCTTGGCGTACCTGACGGCGTCGGCGTGAAGCTTCTGCCACGTAGGTGCGAACCCGGGGTTCTTGGTGAGGAAGTCCTCGCTGCTGACGGTCACACTCGTGCCGGCGAGGTTCGGACGATCCCGGTAGACCGAATCGACCAGATGGAAGCCCTTGCCTTCGAACGTCTGCAACGCGACCGACGGGATGACGCCCGGCAGCGCCGCCGCGTCGATCTCCCCCGAGTTGAGTGGCGCCTCCTGATCTGCCGGGTACAGGTGGATCAGGTTCGCCGAGATCCCCTCCTCCGCCAGTTTGACTCAGTGTGATTCGGAAGCCCAGTCGCGCCGCCTGGCGTCACGATGCGCCGGAGCCCTCGCGAGCCGGACGGTCCGGCTCGGTGGTCATCTCGCCGCCCATTACCAGACGCCACCGACAATTCCCGCGATCGTGCGGGTTTCGATAGTCGTTGCGCGGCAATGGGATTGCGAGTACAGTCGAACATACATTCAAACACGGCATCGGGGGTGACCGTCTTGACCGAAATCTCGCAGACCGACGTCGGGCCGTCGACCCGCCCCTCCGAACTCGTGCAGGAACTGCATCGGATCACCGCCGAACTCCAGGCCGTCGATCTGGCGCAGTGCTCCGATGCCGAACTCATCGACGTCGCCGCCGGAACCGAACAGGCCATCGCCCGACTCACTTTCGCCGGCGACCGACAGATCATCGAGATCGCCGACCGCGACCTACCCCACAAGACCGGCCACCGCAGCATCACCCAGTTCATGACCCACCGCCTACGCGTGGCCGACCCCATGCGCCGCACCAAACAACGCCACGCGACCGCCACCCACCTCAGCCCGACCGGCGAACCACTCGAACCCGAACGCCCCGCTCTGGCAGAGGCATTGGCCGACGGCAAGGTCAGCACCTCCCACGTCCGGGCAGTACTCGACGTCCTCGACCAGATCCCACACGCCGTCGACCACGACGTAAAGGTCGCCGCCGAACGACAGATGGCCGAGATCGCCGTCGACCACACCCCCGCCGACATCACCGCCCTCGGTGCACGACTGCTGGCCCACCTCGACCCCGACGGCACACTGACCGACGACACCGACCGCAAACGTCGACGCAATCTGTCGGTCAACCGGCAACGCGCCGACGGCACCGCCCAGATGACCGCCAACCTCACCCCCGAACTCCTCGCCCGCATCACCATGCTGCTCGCCGTCTGGGCCAAACCCGGCATGAACAACCCCGACGACCCCGACTCCCCCCACGGTTCCATCGAGGACGCCGACCCCGAGGCGGTCGAAGCCGCAGCCGCACGCGACGACCGCACCCCCGCCCAGCTCAACCACGACGCCCTCAACGCACTCCTGAAAGCCGTGTTCGACGACGGACTCCTGGGTAAGAGCCACCGCGGGTTACCCATCCAGCTGATCATCAAAGCCGATCTCAACGACCTACGACGCGAAGCCGGGTTCGCCACCACCGCGACCGGCACCCTGATCCCGATCACCGACCTCGTCAACCTGGCCGCCGACACCCAGCCCTGGCTGGCGGTGTTCAAAGACGCCACCGCCGTCCCGCTGTACTTCGGACGCGGCAAGAGGTTGGCCACCCGTGAACAACGTCTCGTGTCCTTCGCCCGACCCGACGGCGAGGTCTGTTCCACCCCCGACTGCGGCATATCCGCCGCGCACGTGGAAATGCACCACGCGCAACTGGATTGGGGTCTCGGTGGACTCACCGACATCACCGACCTCGCACCGGCGTGCCCGAAACACAATCGCATGGTCGGCGAGCAGGTAGGTCAGTTCACCACCCGCATGGTCCGTGAAGGCCCCGACGAAGGTCGCTGCGCCTGGCGGTTGAACGCCGAACCCGGCGCCCCACCCAACCCCGAACACATCAACCGGCGACCCGACATCCCCCGCCGATTCGCCGAACAACTCAACAAGGTGCGCACCGAGATCCACGGACCCGACGAGGAGTCCGGCGCTGAAACGCGCCTTCACCTGCGCGAGGTCATCGACCTCCGCAACGCCACCGACGCCGAAGCCACCCTCGCCTCGCTGCTCCTCGCCGCCGCCTACCCGACCCTCGCATCCGTATGACGTTGTGTCCGGAATGCGGGCACAACATCATAAGGTTCAACCGCCTCACCTGCGACGAAATCCGGACCTCAACTACATGATCGTCGTGATGTTCCTCGCGCAGGCGGGCCGAGTGGAGCTCACCGTCGGCGACATCGCCCTCGGCATGGCCCTCGCGATCCTGCTGAACATGGGCACCATCACCGTGCCCGGCGGTTTCCCGGTGGTCGCGACCCTTCCTCGCCACGTCGCTCGACCTCATGCCTAGGCCCCACGACCTGCGGGTACTTGGACCTCAATGATCCCGAACCGGCTGCGGGCGTTGTTTTTCCGCAGTAGCGTCACGGACATGCCAGCATATTGGGTCATGTTCGTCGTCGCGCTGATCTCCTGCATCATCATCGGGGTCGGGTTCATCGTCGGCATCCCCGGCAACAAGGACTGATCGCCGGCCCCTCCTCTGCGGCCGCATCGAGAGTGCGCGCCGCAGGTCAACGTCGCGCGCACCACTTCGACACGCGCACAACTTCGACACGATCGCCACTTCTGGCGCATGAGCGCTGGTCACAGCCAGCGCTTGTGCGCCGGAGGTGGCGATTGTGCGTTGATCGGGGTGTTGCGCCTCACACTCTCCTGTTACTCTCTCGATACTTCAGGTCATCTGACCTGAACATGTGGTCGATAGCCTCGCCATCACCACGAGATCGGGGGATCACATGGGTACACACCTCTCACGCAGACACTTCCTGGGCGGAACGCTGGCGGCAGCAGGCGCGTCGCTGGTCGGGTCGGGGCGGGTGTCGGCTGCGCCGACGGGGATCGTCGACGTCATCGTCGTCGGCGGAGGACTGTCCGGGCTCGCGGCTGCCAGGGCACTCAAGGCTGCCGGCGCGTCGGTGACCGTGCTCGAGGCCCGAGACCGTGCGGGCGGGCGCGTCCACAACATCTCCTCACCCAAGCTGGGCGCCACGCTCGACGCCGGAGCCGAATTCATCGGGCCCACACAGGGTCACATCGCCGGCTTCGCCCGTGAGTACGACGTCCGGACGCTGCGGACCTACAACGCCGGCGACAGCATCTTCGTCAGCCGCACCGGGACGACGCGGGTACCTGCCGCTCTGCCGATTCCCGCAGTGGCCGACCTCGGCCAAGCGGGTGCCGCGCTGGTCCGGGCCCAGGCCGACGCGCTGGCGGGCTTCCCCGTCGGCCAGCCGTGGAAGCACCCGAACGCCGCCTACCTGGACTCGATCACCTGGGGGCAGTACACCCACCAGATCGCCGACACCCAGACCGCGCGCGACCTCGTGCAGATAGCGATGTCGGCACCGCTGTCGGTCCGTCCCGACGAAGTCTCCGCGCTCTACTACCTCAACTACATCGCGGCATCCGGCGACGAGCAGAACCCGGGAACCCTCATCCGACTCCTGAGCACCGACGACGGCGCGCAGGAGCGACTGTTCGAAGGCGGCGCCGCCCTCATCCCGCTTCGGATGGCCCGCGAGCTCTCGGCGAACATGGTCTACAACGCGCCCGTCCGGTCGATCTCCTACACCGACGGCATCGCGACCGTCGCCGGCGACGCCGGCACCCATCGCGCGCGCCGCGTCATCGTCGCCATGTCCCCCGCCATCGCCGGCCAGATCGACTACCGCCCAGGACTTCCCGCCGCACGCACCGGCATCCACCGCGGCTACCGCATGGGTGCGGTCAGCAAGTTCGCGGCGCTCTACAAGCGGCCGTTCTGGCGCGACAAAGGTCTGTCGGGACAGGCCTACGGCGCTGGACGCCCCATCGACGTGACCTTCGAGAGCTACGCCGAGGGCAACCACATCCTGATGGGCTTCATCTCCGCCGACGCCATGCGCCGCCTCGATCACGCTCCCGAATCCACCCTGGTCAAGGAGTGCATCGCCAACTTCGTCGAGTACTTCGGTCCCGAGGCCGCCGACTTCATCGACTACGGCGTGTTCAAGTGGGATCTCGAACCCTGGTCGCGCGGTGGGCCGGTCGCGGTGAGCCGACCGGGCACCCTCACCAAATACGGCACCGCACTCCGCGAGCCCGTCGGCCCCATCCACTGGGCCGGCACGGAGACCTCGGACTACTGGACGGGATACATGGACGGAGCGGTCCGCTCGGGGCGTCGTGCGGCACGGGAGATCCTCGGTGATCTCCGGTGACCGAGCTGACGTGAAGGTGCGCCGACCATGAGGATGCCTGTCGAGGAACGGCGAGAACTGCTGCTGGAGTCCGCATTCCGGGTGATCGCACGACGCGGGGTCGACGGCGCGACCACGCGCGCGATCTGCGCGGAGGCCGGCGTCACGCTGTCGACCTTCCACTACGTGTTCGCCACCCGCGACGAACTCCTCGAGGCACTCGTCGAACGCGGAACCGAGAAGGAGTTGACCGCGGTGGGCGCCGCGCTCGGCGAGGGCGCCCAGGACATCTCGCCGGGCCGGGCCGGCGTGGTGGCGATCCTGCAGAGCGCGCTCTCCGCCTACATCGACGGGGTACAGGCCGATCCCGACCGCGAGCAGGCCATGATCTCGCTGAACCAATACGCCAGGCAGACCGACGGACTCAGCGACCTCGGCGCACAGATGTACCTCCGGTACTACGAGGCGATCGCAGACGCGCTCGACGGTGTCGCCGCGGCCACCGGTACCGCCTGGGACCGCGCCTCCGCCGATCTCGCACCGCTCGTCCTCGCCGCCACTGACGGAATCACTCTGTCTTTCCTGAACATCCGCGACCGCGCGATCTGCGACCTCATCGCAGACGCCGTGGTCGCCAACCTGTCGACGCACATCGCCGACAACCCAGAGACCACCCAGGAGAAAGCTTGAAGGGGACACACCACGTGGACGTGACACGGAGACAACTGATCGCCGGTGCGGCGGTGACCGTTGCGGGCGGCGGTCTGGCGCTGAGCACGGCCGGTCGGGCCCCGGCCGCCCCCTCCGACTCGACGAACTACCTCGTCGGCTGCGGTATCGGTGACGTCACGGGTGCCGTTGCCGGACAGGGCATGATGGGCTACTCCAATCCGGAGCAGGTCGCGGCCGGCCTCCTCCAGCGATGCTGGGCGCGCGCCTACATCATCGTCGACCAGGCCACCGGCAAGCGCGTGGTCTTCCTGACCGCCGACATCGCCTGCCTCTTCGAGTCACACCACATGGGGCTGATGGAGAAGCTGAGCAAGCGTTTCGGTTCGCTCTACACCGAGGCGAACGTCAACCTGAACGCGCAGCACTCGCATGCCTCCTGCGGCGGGACCGCCTGGGACTACGCATATTCGCTCGCCGCTTTCGGATTCAAGAAGAACTCGTACGACGCCGAGGTCGACGGCATGTTCGCCGCCATCGTCCGCGCGCACGACAACCTGGCGCCCGGCACGATCACCATCGGTCGCGAGGAACTGCACAACGCCAGCGCGAACCGGTCCAGGGTCGCCTTCGACGCCAACCCGGCGTCGGAGAAGAAGTTGTTCCCCAACGCGATCGACCCGCAGGTCACCGTGCTGCGGCTTCGGCACGCGAGCGGGAGGGACGTCGGGGCCATCACCTGGTTCTCGACCCACGGCACCTCGCTGGCCGATCACAACGTGCTGATCGCCGGCGACAACAAGGGGTACGCCAGCTACCTGTGGGAGCGCACCCAGCCGGGCTTCGTCGCCGCCTTCCCGCAGACGAACTCGGGCGACATGACGCCCAACCTCTCCCTCGAGTGGTTCACACCGAGCGGCCCGACGACCGACAACAAGCGCAACTGCGAACTCATCGGTGAACGCCAGTACGTCGCCGGACGGCGCGCCTTCGAGGCCACCCGCCCGATGACCCGCGGCGGCGTCGACTCGATCACGCGCTACGTCGACATGTCCGCGGTGCGGGTCGCCGGAACCTACACGCCCGACGGGAAACCGGCGTCGACGACGCCGGCGATGATGGGTGCCGCCGCAGCGGCGACCAGCAGCGAGGACAACTACGAGCAGCCGCTCCCCCTCCTCGTCGAGGGCATGACCAATCCCCTCGTGGCCGCTCTCGGCGGCGACAAGAAGCCGCCGATCGCCCCGTGGATGCGGGACATGCAGGCGCCCAAGCTGATTCTCTTCCCTCTCGGACTCATGCCGCCGTCGGGCTGGATTCCGTCGGTGGTCCCGTTGCAGATCATGCGGATCGGGGAACTGGTGCTCGTCGCGGTGCCGGCCGAGGTGACCGTCGTCGCGGGACTCCGACTTCGTCAGGTCGTCGCCGACGAACTGCGCGTCGACATCGACAACGTGCTCATCCAGGGTTACGCGAACTCCTACACCCAGTACGTCACCACCCCGGAGGAGTACGACCTCCAGCAGTACGAGGGTGGCGAAACCCAGTACGGCCGCTACACATTGCCCGCGTACATGCAGGAGTTCGCGAAGCTCGCCGCCGCGATGGCATCGGGCCGCAGCCTGGGGCGCGGTCCGGCGCCCGTCGACAAGTCCGGCTTCCAGCCCGATCTGCTACCGCCGGTCCCCGCCGACCGCCCCATCCCGGGGCACGCCTACGGCGACGTCCTCCGCCAGCCGGGCGGGTCGTACCGTCCGGGGCAGCCCATCACCGTCGACTTCGTCGGCGCGCACCCCAACAACGACTTCCGGCATGGCGGAACGTATCTGGAGGTCCAGCGCCGCGAAGGTGATTCGTGGACGACGGTCGCCGACGACAACGACTGGTCGACCGAGTTCCGCTGGGCACGCCCGCCCGGCAGCACCGACACCTCGCGCATCACGATCACCTGGCGACCGCCCGCCGGGGCGTCGGGGACGTACCGGATCAAGTACGACGGCAACAGCCGCGACGGCAGCGGCAGGATCCGGCCGATCAGCGGGATGTCGCGGACATTCGAGGTCCGCTGAGCGTCCGTCAGCGGACGCGCGCCTGCATCAGTGCGACGTTGTAGTCGGTCCAGGTCGACATGGTGAAGTACAGGTCCTCCCCGCTCGACCACGGGTGCATGAAGCCGCCGTAGAGCTGGTCGTACCTCGACGAATGGACCAGTTCTGCGGGTTCGGACCAGAGCCCTTGGGGTTCGCGGGCCTTGCGCAGCATGATCCCGCCGCGGAGGGCGTCGAGGTAGGTCAGCTGCCACCGCTTCGACTTCTCGTCGTAACGGGCCGACACCTCGCCGGCCGGTCCGGCGAAGATCACCGACGCGACGTTGCCGTCGCGTGCGGGGACCCAGCGACCGTCTCGCCAGTACTGGTAGGCGGTCTTGTTCAGTACGTGGTCGCGGTGGACTCGCGCGAGGCCGACCGAACCGATCCGCGAGTTGGGCGTGCCGAACATGTACACGTACTCGCCCTGGGGAGCCATCGACGACACCTGGAACTGGCTGACGCCGAAGATGTTGTCCCATCGGGCGTACGGGTCCTTGGTCCACGTCGACCCGCCGTCGTCCGAGTACGCCAGCCCGCCGTGGTTGGTCAGCCACGTGCCGGGAATCTTGCCCCAGGTCCGCACCGACATATAGGTCATGAACTGGCGGTCGCCGATCGCGAAACCCGAGGTCGGGATGACGGTGATCTCGTAGTGGTCGATGCGTCGCGCGCTGAGCAGTTCCGCGGCGTGGCATCGGCTGTCCTGGATCATCGTGTCGATACTCATCCCGTCGGACAGCTTCGCATCGCTCGAGAACCCGAGCACGTTGGACCGCCAGTCCCGCCCGTTGGCACCCGGCGGGCGGAAACCCTTGCCGACGGTGTCGCCGAAGACGACCGCGACCTTCCCCGGTGCGGACTCCCACATGATCCCGAGGTCGGTGCCGTGGATCTGCCAGCGCTTGTCGGTACGGCTCGTCGAACCCTTACCGGTGAGCGTGCTGACGAGTTCGACGCCCGACACCCGCGGACGCGTCGGCTTGGATGCGACCGGTCCGGCGTCGACACCCGGGGCGACGGCCGCAGGTGGCGGAGGAAGCTCCGGCGGGTTCGGGTTGGGCACCGGAACAGGGATGTTCTTGGGCGCCGGATCGAAGGTGATCTTCGGGAACTCGATGCTCAACGCGGGACCGCCGGCGTCGGGTTTCGGCTTGGGTGGGTCGGTGATGTCCGGGCACGGGTCCGAGCACGGGTCCTTCGGCGGCTTCTCCGACGGGATGCGGACCACCGGCTTCTCCGGAGCCGGTTCGGGCACCGGCAGGATCCGCGGGTACGGCAGCGGGATGCTGAACCGGTCGGGCAGCCGCGGGATCAGGTCACGCGGGTCGACCGGACCCTTCTTCGGTTTCGGCGGCAGATCCGCCTCACACCCCGAACTCGGCAACACGTCCGACGGTGCTGCGTGCACAACCGCGGCGGAGCCCCCGAGCGCGGTTCCGGCGACCACGATCGCGCAGACCGGGACGAACCATCGCAGCCTGCCGATCCGGAAAGAGCCCATACGAGAACCGTGTGTGCGGCTCTCGGATGGACTGTTCATGGGTCAGGAGTTGTCCGCGTTGCCCTTGCGCCACTCCGACCACGGGATGTTCCAGTCACCGAGGCCGTCGGTGCCGGAGAGCGTGCCGCCCGTGGTGTTCTTGACGACCACCGGGTCGCCGCGCAGCGTGTTGTTCATGACCCAGAGCGCGTTCTCCGGGCTGAGGTTGAGGCAGCCGTGGCTCGTGTTGGTGTTGCCTTGGGCCCACACCGACCAGGGCGCCGAGTGGAAGAAGATGCCGCTGTAGGACATCCGCGTCGCGTAGTCGACGGGGGTGCGGTAACCGTTGGACGAGTTGATCGGGACGCCGTACGTCGACGAGTCCATGATGATGTGGTCGTGCTTGTCGGCGATCAGGTAGATGCCGTTGTCGGTCTCGTCGCCCGGCTTGCCCATCGACGTCGGCATGCTCTTGATGACCTGGCCGTCGCGCTCGAACACGACCTGCTTGGTGTTGTCGTCGGCGGTGATCACCATCCGGCGGCCGACCGTGAAGTTGGTGCGGACGTTCTCCTGGCCGTACAGGCCGTCACCGAGGTCGATGCCATAGGTGTTGACGGCGACCCGCACCTTGGTGCCGGGCTTCCAGTACTCCTTGGGACGCCACCGGACCTCGCTGTCGCTGATCCAGTAGAACGCGCCCTCGACCGGCGGATCGGTGATGACCCGGATCGCCTTCTGCGCGGCTCGACGGTTCGGGATCGGCTCGTCGAACTTCACCGCGATCGGCTGTCCGACGCCGACGGTCTCACCCGGGTTGGGGGTCAGGTAGGCCTGCGTCAGGTTGTTGGGGCTGCTGGTCGTGAAGGTGACCTTCTTGGTGACCGCGCCGCCGATGCCGACCGCGTCGGTCTCCAGCGTGTAGGTGCGGTTGTAGCCGAGCGCCTCGTTGCTGACCCAGACGGTGTCGTTGTCGGTGAAGGTGCCCTTGAGCGGGGTCCCGTCCGACTTGGTGATGAGAACCCGGCTGAGCGTGCCCTCGCTCGTGGTGACCTTGATGGGTGCACCCGGCTGGACGCCGACCGTGTTGTCACTCAGCGGCTGATCGTTGAGTTCGGTGATGTCGACGGCGGGCTTGAGCAGATCGTCGAAGAGGCTCGAACTGGTGACGTTGTCGGAGTACGCCGCCTCCTGTGAGCACGATGTCACGAGTGCGATGATCGCAAGCAACACACCACTGATGATCAGTGGCATCCGTCGTGAAGAACGACCGATCCCCATCTCTCTCCCGCCTGTCACGCCCGACTCTGATGACCGGTCGGCCGAATGCCTCCCCGAATCTCGCACCAGTGTACGAGAACCCGGTCTGTGAGCTCCGCTGTGTGTCGTCCGTTCGGCGGCGTGTCCTGCGCACCGCCCGCGACACCGACCTCCGCAGGCCACTGCGTCACAAACCCTGATATGCCACAAGACGCCTCGCAATTGCTGCGAGGCGTCTTGTGAAACTCTGTGCGCCATCAGGGACTCGAACCCCGAACCCGCTGATTAAGAGTCAGCTGCTCTGCCAATTGAGCTAATGGCGCTTGCCTTTTTCGCCTCCGGAGTACCTCCCGGCGGCGAGAAGGAACATTACATGACACCATCCCCAGTTGTGAAATCGCCTGGTCGGAGCGGGTTTGCGCGGGTTTGAGGCCGTCGCTTCCCGGGGTGCCGGCAGCGGCGTGGGTCAGCTGGTGATCTTGCGGACCACGAGCACGAGCACGAGTGCCCCCACGCCGGCGATGGAGTACATGACCGCGGGCTTCTGCAGCGTCGCCAGAGCCTTGGATTTGGCGTCGTCGGCGAGGCGCTGCGGGTTGGCACGTTCGGCGAGCGCGTCGAGCGTGCTGGCAAGGTCCTCACGGGCCTTGGCGATCTCCTGCTCGATACGTTCGGTGTCTCCGGCCACGTTGCATCCTTCCGGCGCTTCTCGCTCTAGTTACGCGTCGTCACTGCTCACGCGTTGTCATTGACTGTCCAGATCGCCGCCGGACGGCGGCGGTTCGATGCTACGACATCCTCCCGTCGCGGCATGTGACCATGCACTAGCCTGACTGTCATGGCAGAGGTCACTCCCCCGGTGGAGGCACAGCGTTTGTCCGTCGGTGATCGCGCACCCGCGTTCACCCTGCCCGACGCGAACGAGAATCCGGTGTCGTTGTCCGACTATGCCGGACGGAAGGTCATCGTCTACTTCTACCCGGCGGCGTCGACGCCCGGCTGCACCAAGCAGGCGTGTGATTTTCGCGACAATCTCGCCGAGCTGAACGACGCCGGCCTGACGGTGCTCGGCATCTCCCCGGACAAGCCGGCCAAGCTGGCCAAGTTCGTCGAGAAGGAAGGGCTGACCTTCCCCCTGCTGAGCGACCCCGAGAAGAAGGTGCTCACCGAGTGGGGCGCCTTCGGCGAGAAGAAGATGTACGGCAAGACCGTCACCGGCGTCATCCGCTCCACGTTTCTCGTCGACACCGACGGCACCATCGCGCTCGCGCAGTACAACGTCCGCGCCACCGGACACGTGGCCAAGCTGCGCCGCGACCTGTCCGTCTGAGATCCACCTCCGATGACCGAGTCCGCCGAACCGCTGATGCCGCGCAAGCGGCCCACGCAGGAACGAAGCAAACGCAAGTTCCAGGCGATGCTCGAGGCGGCCCGCGAACTGCTGATCGACGTCGGTTTCGAATCGCTGACGTGTGAGGAGATCGCGGCGCGCGCCGAGGTCCCGATCGGGACGCTGTACCAGTACTTCGCGAACAAATACGTCATCGTCTGCGAACTCGACCGGCAGGACACCGTCGACGTCCGCGAGGAGCTGACCGCGTTCGCCACCGAGGTGCCGTCGCTCGAGTGGCCCAGCCTGCTCGAGAAGTTCCTCGACCATCTCGCGGCACTGTGGCGCACCGACCCGTCACGGCGTGCGGTGTGGCTGGCGGTGCAGTCGACGCCCGCCACGCGTGCGACCGCGTCGGAGAACGAACGCGTGCTCGCAGAACAGGTCGCACGGATCATCGCACCGCTCACGCCTTCTCAGCGTGAACGTCGCGAGATGATGTCGCAGGTGCTGGTGCACACGGCGTACTCGTTGCTCAGTTTCTCGGTGCAGGACGGCCACGACCACGACGAGACCGTCGCCGAACTCAAGCGGATGCTCGCGGGCTATCTGCTGCTCGAGGAGTCGACGACGGTCTGAGGGTCGTGGCGGCCCTGAGGGTGTGGGGCCTATCTGCCCTCGAGGATCGCTACCGCCGCCGCGGTGTCCCCGTCGTGCGTCAGGGACACGTGGACGACGGTGTCGCGCAGGTGATTGCCGATCTCGCCGGACAGCCGGATCGCCGGCCTGCCCCAGTTGTCGGTGACGACCTCGATGTCGCTGTGCCGGATCAGGGGCAGCAACGGGGACCGCGAGAACCGGCTCACCGACCAGGCTTTCACGACGGCTTCCTTCGCCGCCCAGCGCGCGGCGAGATGCCGTGCGTCGTCGCCGGTTCCGGCAGCCGAGTCCCGCCGTTCGCCGACCGTGAACCGGTCGGCGAACGTCGTTCCCGGCTGCCGGAGCTGCTCGGCGAACTCCGGGATCGACACGATGTCGATCCCCACTCCGAGAACGCTCATCTCTTCCGGCTTCGCCTCACTGCTCGAATCCGCTGCCGTCACCGGGTTTCCGGAACCGGACCGGACCCGTACACGTCCGCCGCGTCGAGGCGCACCGACGGGTCGAGGAGCATGCCCGCCTCGGCGTCGTGCTCGTCGACCGACTCGTCGAAGCGGCGGTTCGGCGGCCGCTGGTAGGCCGGCTCGCCCCCGCAGATCGACTGCAGGAAGCGCTGGCTGCCCAGGCGCGCACGCTCATCAGCCCGCTTCCGGTAGGTCTCCCGCTCCTCGGGTGCCAGGGAGGCGATGAAGGCCTCCGGGTGGACGACCGCGATGAGCCCGGACACGTGACCGAAGCCGAGGCTGGTCAGCAGACCGGCCTTGAGCGGGAACCGCTCCCCCAGCTGCAGCGTCTCGCGCGGCCACACCAGGTGCGGGTACTCCTTCATCTTCTCGTCGACGCAGTCGAGGCTGCGGTTCGGCGGGATGACCCCGTCGCGGAGCATCTGGCACAGGCCGATCAGCTGGAAGGCCGCGGCACCGCCCTTGGCGTGGCCGGTGAGCGACTTCTGCGACACCACGAACAGCGGGGCGCCGGTGTTGCGTCCGATCGCCTCGGCGAGGCGCTCGTGCAGCTCGGACTCGTTGGGGTCGTTGGCCTTCGTCGACGTGTCGTGCTTGGACACCAGCGCGACGTCGTCGGCGGTGACACCGAGCGAGTTCAGGGCGTTGGCCAGCGGCGAGGACAGCGCACCGCGGGCTGCACCCAGGGCACCGAGTCCCGGAGCCGGGATCGAGGTGTGCACGCCGTCGCCGAAGCTCTGCGCCCACGCCACCACACCGAGGACCGGCAGACCCATCTGCGCCGCCACGTCGCCGCGGGCGAGCAGGATCGTGCCACCACCGGCCGACTCGACGAACCCGCCGCGTCGGCGGTCGTTGGCCCGCGAGAACCGGCGGTCGTCGATGCCGCGTGCGGTCATCTTCGCCGAGTCGGCGGTCGCCGACATCGCACCGAAGCCGACGATGCCCTCGATGCCGAGGTCGTCGAAGCCGCCGGCCACCGCGAACAGCGCCTTGCCGAGACGGATCTTGTCGACGCCCTCCTCGACCGACACCGCTGCCGTGGCGCAGGCCGCGACCGGGTGGATCATCGCGCCGTAGGAGCCCACGTACGACTGGACGACGTGCGCGGCAACGATGTTCGGCAGGGCCTCCTGCAGGATGTCGTTGGCGTTGGCCTCACCGAGCAGGGTGTTGATGTAAAGGTCCCGCATCGAGGCCATGCCACCCATACCGGTGCCCTGGGTGTTGGCGACGAGGCCGGGGTGTACCCAACGCATCAGCTCGCTCGGCGTGAAGCCGGACGACAGGAACGCATCGACGGTCGCGACCAGGTTCCACAGGGCCACCCGGTCGATCGCCTCGACCATGTCGGGGCTGACGCCCCAGCGGGTCGGGTCGAAGCCGGTCGGGATCTGGCCGCCGACGGTACGGGTCAGCGAGAACTTGCGCGGCACACGGATCTCCGTGCCGGCCAGGCGCGTGACCTGCCAGTCGCCGTCGGGATTCTGCGTGACCCGCGTCTTCTCGGGGTTGGCACTCGCGAACGCACGGGCCTCGGCCTCGGAGTTGACCGTGAAGGTCAGGTCCTCGTCGAGGAACACCGAGGTGAGCAGCGGCGAGGTGTTGTCGACCATCGCGCCGTCGTCGGCGTAGCGACGAATGCCGCACCGCGACACGACCTCGTCGTGGTAGCGCTCGGCGATCTCACTCTCCGGCACCGGATCACCGGACTCGGTGTCATACCAGCCCGGCTTCGGAGCCGAATCCCAGTGGATCAGACCGGTGTTCCAGGCCAGCTCGAGAACGCCTGCCGCCGATAGCTTCTCGTCGACCTCCATTTCGAAGCGGGTACGCGCCGAACCGTACGGCCCGAGCTCGCCGGCACCCACGATGACCACCAGGTCCTCGGGACGCGCGTCGATCGTCGGCCATTCCGGACGCATGCTGCGCGGAGCGCGGGCGGGCGCCGGGAGTGCGGCGACGGTGGTCGTCGCCGATGCCTCGTCGGCATCCTCGCCGGCCTCGGCAGCCGCTGCGGCGGTGGCCGCGAGCGCCTTGAGGTCGGTCGAGGCGTCGAGCCCGCCGGTGAAGTCGGCCAGGACCGGAGCGGTGGCCGCGGACTCACGCTGCTCGGGGGTGCACAGCGTCAGCAGGTTGGCGGCCATCTCCTCGGTGCTCCAGGTGCGGACACCCGCAGCCTCGACCGCGTCGACCATGCCGTCGTTGTGGCCCATCAGCCCGGTGCCGCGCACCCAGCCGATGAGGGCGTGGGCCAGCGTGGTCTTCGAGCCCCACGACTCCTCGGCCGACCAGCGGGTCACGAGCGCGTCGAGGGCGGCCTTGCTCTCGCCGTAGGCGCCGTCGCCACCGAACATGCCGCGGTTCGGGGAACCCGGCAGCACCACGTGGAGGCGGGCCGCGATGTCGTGGTCGGAGTGGACCTCCGCCAGCCCGGCGATCAGCCGCTCGACCGACCACAGCAGGACCTTCATCTCCAGCTCGGCGCGAGCGCCGGCGTCGGTGAGGTCACCGGCCACCCGCGGAGCGGCGAACGGGAACAGCATCGTCGGCTTCATGGCCGGCTTCACCACCGCGATCGTGCCGCCGAGGTTCTCGGTCTGCTCCGCGGCCACCCACTCGACCAGGTCGTCGACGTCGGTGTACGACGCCATGTTCGCCGGGGCGATCCACAGCGCGGCACCGGTGCGGGCGTTCTCGCGATAGAGCTTCTTGTAGAAGGCGAGACGCTCGGAGTTCAGTCGCGAGGTGGTCGCGATGACGGTCGCACCGCCGGCGAGGAGGCCGGCCACCACACCTGCGGCGATCGAGCCCTTGCTGGCGCCGGTGACGACGGCGATCTCGCGGCTGTAGATCCCCTTCTCGGGGTTCTCGGCGGCGTGCGCGATGGCACCGAAGACGCGGCCGTGCACGGCGTTCCCGTTCGCGAGGGCCTTGCCCTGCCACCAGGTGGCGTGTTCGGCGACGGTGTCGCCGGCTCCGGCGAACCCGCCGACGACCTTCTCGAAGTCGGCGTCGAGCTCCTGCTCGTCGGCCAACCAGAGACGGACGAGATCCTCACGGGCGGTTGCCCACCGGTCGTCGATGAGCACGACCTTGGCGTCGTCGAACGCCGGCGCGACAGTGCGCGCCCAGTCTGATCCGAGTTCGGCACTGACCAGCTCGGCCAGCTCGGCGTTGGGATCGGCCGCGGCCTCGGCGAGGTCGGCGACCTCGGCGAGTCCCAGCTTCTCCAGCACCGTGTACGCCGCCGAGGCGAGCGCACCCGACCGGCCGGTGATCTGCTCGGTGAACTCGCCGAGAGCAGCCGCGTCGACCGTTGCCCCACCGCCGGATTCGGCGGCGGGCTTGCCCACCGCGATGCCCTTCTCGGCACCCACGGCGGTGACCGCCTTGTCGATCAACGCGTCGAGCGCGTCGGCGTTGGCGACCGGGCCGTCGAGCAGGTTGCCCAGTGCCTCACCGCGGACCGAGGCCCCGTCCCGCGTGCCCAGTGCGAGTGCCACGGTCGTGTGCAGTCCCCAGCCGGGGCCGAGCTGCCACACGCTGCTGACGCGGTCGGTGATGTAGTTCTGGCGCTTGCCCAGCGGGCCGAGGACCTTGCGGACCTGGTCGCTGACCGCGTCGGTGAGCACCGCACCCAGCGGCCGGTAACCGCGGGCGAGTGTCTCGACGGTCGACGACAGCGCGACCATGTCGGCCTCGGCCGCACCGTCGATGGCGCCGAGTCCGAGCTCGCCGCCGATGTCGAGCAGGAGCTGGTTGCGGCGTGAGGACACACCGTCGCACAGCGCCTCGATGGTGTCGGCCGCACCGATCTGGTCGACGCGCATCTTGGTCCACAGGGCGATCACGGACTTCACCGCATCCGACGGGGTGAACGTGATGTCGTCGGGACGCGGGCCGCCGGCGGGAGCGGCCGGAGCCGGTGCCGCCGCCGCGGGGGCAGCGTCCGCCGGAGCGGCGGCCGACTCTGCGGGAGCGTCGATCTCGTCCTCTTCCGGCTCGTGACCGGCATCCTTGGCCAGGATCACGTCGGAGTCGCGTTCGACGTTCACCACCTCGGTGGTGGCCGAGGCGTAGTCGTCGAGCTTGAGGGTGTTGTTGGCCAGACCCGTCAGGGTCGGCGCACCCTTCAGACCGATCTCGACGAAACGCTGCACGGCGAGACCATCGCGCTCCGGACCGCTGAACAGCAGGTCCTGGGTCTCGATCCAGCGCACCGGGCTCGCGAACTGCCAGGCGAGGAGCTCGATCAGGAGAACGCGGGCCAGCTCGGTGGGCTTGGCGGTCCAGTTGTCCCAGTCGGCGAGGACCTCGTTCAGCGGATCGGACGGCACGAGCGCCGCGATCTCCTCGACGAAATCGCGTCCGAGGTTGAACAGGCGCGGCACCAGGTTCGGAATGTAGCGGCCGATCAGGATGTCGATGTCGATGTCGGCGGGCAGCAGCTCCTCGAGCTTGCCGCGGAACTCCGGCACACCGGCGCGCAGGACGCTGGAGTGGAACGGGACGTCGATACCCGGGATGAGGATGAACGCCCGCTTGCCACCGAACTCGGCACGGCGACGGTCGATCTCGGCCTCGAGGTGCTCCAGGCCCCGGACCGTGCCGGCGATCGCGTACTGCGAGCCGAGCAGGTTGAGGTTGACGACCTCGAGGAACTCACCGATCTCCGCACCCAGGCCGGAGACGAAGCCGGTCACATCGGCGTCGGCGAGACCGAACTGGCTCGGCCGGATCGCGGCCATGCGGTAGTCGCTGCGGCCCTGCTCATCTCGCGGAACGAGATGGTGCATGGCCTCGCCGCGCTGGAACACGACCTCGAGGACCGCCTCGAGCGGCAGGACGCCGGCGCAGGCGGCGAGAGCGTTGTACTCGCCGACGGAGTGACCACAGGTGATGGCGCCCTCGACGAAGCCGCCGGCCTCCTTGAGTTCGGCGATCTGCGCGACACCGAGGGTCGCCATCGCGACCTGGGTGAACTGCGTCAGGTACAGCACGCCGTCGGGATGGTTGTAGGTGGTGCCGTTGGCGACCAGGGTCGTCGGGTTGTCCCGCACGACGGCCAGGATCGAGAAGCCGAGCGCCTTGCGCGTGTGCTTGTCGGCGCGATCCCAGATCTCACGGGCTGCCTTGGACCGCGACCGGGCGTCGAGGCCCATGCCCTTGCTCTGGATGCCCTGCCCCGGGAAGGCGTAGACGGTGCGCGGCGCGGCCAGGAGGCCGGTGGCGCTCATGACGAGGTTGTCGCCGACCTTGGCGCTGACCTCGACGACCTCACGGCCGTTGTCGAGGCCGACACGGTCGACGCGCACGGTGATGGTGTCGCCGAGGCGGACCATCCCCAGATAGCGTGCAGTCCAGCCGATCAGCGGTCGCGGCGACGGGGTCGGGTTCTTCGAGTCGGTCGCGGTGACGACCTGCTGCGCGGCAGCCGACAGCCACATGCCGTGCACGATCGGGTCGCCGAGTCCGGCCAGCTTGGCTGCCGAGGCGTCGGTGTGGATCGGATTGCGGTCACCGGAGACGACGGCGAAGCCGTGCATGCGGTTCGGCGCGGTGATGGTGGCCGAACGGAGCAGCTTGCGGGTGGCCGACTGCTCGGCCTTCGGGGCACCGCCCGCGCGGAGCGGGTCGGTGAGCTCGGCGGCACCGAGGCGTCCGCGGATGGCGAAGCGCTCGTCGAGGGTGGCGATCGGGCCGGCAGTCCCGGCGATCTCCACCGAGACCTCGACGACACGGCCCACGTCGGAGTCGCGGACCGCGCCGGCACGGGCGGTCACCGTCAGTTCGGCGGTCTCCGTGGGGATCTCACCGGTGAGAGCGATCGCATGGTCGAGGTGGACCAGGTCGAGCAGACCCTCGACGACCGGTGCGCCGGTCTCGGTGCGGGCGGCACCTATCACGCTGAACACGCTGGGCCAGCAGGCGCCGACCAGGGTGTCGGGGACGGCGAAGCCGAAGGGCTCGGTCGGGGTGGTCGGACGCAGGTGCGCGGGCAGGGAGAAGCCGGTCACCGATGCATGGTCGGCCACCGAGTCGGGCTGCCAGGTGATGGTGGTGGTCGCGGTGCCGTCGGTCACCTCGGCGAGTTCGCCGCCCGCGGCGACCGTGAGGATCTCGGTCATCGCGCCGGCTGCCTCGTCGAGTCCGACGACCGGCGATCCGCCGTCGCGCACGCCGAGACCGGCGAGCAGCGGGATGCGCACGGCCGCACCGGAGATCGGGACGACGAGATCGAAACGGACGACGCCGTTCTCGGTACCGGTCTGCTCGATGACGGCGCCGGTGGGCTCGTGCTCGGCACGCTCGGGGGCGACGATCGACCAGGCGGCGCGGTCACCGAGGAGGGCGACCGGGCTCGGGACGATCCGTCCCGCCCAGCTGACGTCGTCGGATTCCAGAACAGCGGTCAGGACGCCGGCGTCCTCGACCAGTCCGGCACGGTGTCGCGAGGCGACCTCGACCGAGCGCACACCGGCGGTCAGCAGGTCGGTGACGACCTGCGCCTCGAAGCGGTCCAGCAGCTCGCCGACCGGCTCGTCGACGCGGGTGATGCCGGCAACGGCGACCGGACCGGGGATGACGCACACGGCGTCGGCGCCGTAGCGCGTGTCGTGGGCCTGCCACAGCGAGTCACTGCGCCACCAGCGGCGCACGTCCTTGTCGATGACCGGCACGAAGTTGACCGGCTTGCCCGGGGTGCGGCACTGCTCCAAGAAGAACGCGACGTCCGCGGGATGCAGGACGTCGGTGTCGATCTCGCGGTAGACGCTGCCCAGCGCGTCGATCGCGGCGTGCGGGTCGTCGGTGGACGACAGCTCGGCGAACATCGTCGGGATGGGACCCGAGTCCTGCGGGTGCATGCGGGCCTCGGTGCGCTGCAGCATCTCGACGAAGCGCTGCTGCCAGGTGATGTCGGCCCACGGGTGCTGATCGCCGTTGGCGTCGCCGACCGCGAGGGTGGCGTAGCGGTCGAGCCATTCGCGGTAGGTCATCTCGGCGACGTCGCCGAAGTACGGCTTGGCGGTGTCCGCCATCGCCGCGATGATCTCGTCGCGGCGTGCGGCGACGGCCTCGGCGTCACCGGCGACCTCGTCCAGCAGACGGCCGCAGCGGGACGCGGTGTTGTCGACCTCGTGGATGTCGGCGCCGAGCTGCGAACGGCCCGAAGCCATTCCGGCGGTCGCGTGGCCTGCACCGATCCACTCGTCGATACCGACGGTGTCGACGAGGAGCTGCTTGACCTCGGGAGTGGTGGTGGCCTCCTTGGCGGCCATCGCCGCGGTGCCGATGAGGATGCCGTCGAGCGGCATCAGCGGATAGCCGTAGCCGCTCGACCAGACGCCGGTCAGGTATTCGCTGGCACGCTCCGGGGTACCGACGCCGCCGCCGACGCAGATGACCACGTTGGGTCGGGCGCGGAGTTCGCCGTAGGTGGCGAGCAGCAGGTCGTCGAGGTCCTCCCACGAGTGGTGGCCACCGGCGCGGCCGCCCTCGATCTGGACGATGACCGGATGGTGCGGGACCTCGTTGGCGATCCGCACAACCGAACGGATCTGCTCCACGGTGCCCGGCTTGAAGGCGACGAAGCGGAGTCCGGCCTCGACGAACTCGTCGACGAGGGCGACCGCGTCCTCGAGTTCGGGGATGCCGGCGGAGACGATCACGCCGTCGAGCGGCGCGCCCTGGGCACGGGCCTTCTGCACGAGGCGTTTGCCACCGAGCTGCAGCTTCCACAGGTACGGGTCGAGGAACAGCGCGTTGAACTGCGCCTCGCGACCCGGCTCGAGCAGGTCGGTGAGAGTGGCGATGTTGCGGGCGAAGATGTCCTCGGTGACCTGGCCTCCACCGGCGAGCTCGGCCCAGTGGCCGGCGTTGGCCGCGGCGGCGACGATCGCCGGGTCGACGGTGGTCGGGGTCATGCCCGCGAGCAGCATCGGCGAACGTCCGGTGAGACGCGTGAACGCGGTCTCGACGACGGTCCGGCCGTCGGGCAGCTCGACGAGGGTCGGGGCGAACTGGGACCACGGGGTGGCGACCTCGGGCACCCCGCCCGGGCTGAAGAGGTTGCGCTGTCCGACGCGCAGGGCGGCGGGGACGAGGCCGACACCCTGGCCGCGGACGAGCGATGAGGTGAGACGGGTGGCGATGTCGCCCGGACCGAAGTCGAGGATCCACTTGGCACCGCCGGCGACGACCTCGTCGACCGAGGAGACCCAGTCGACGTGTGCGACGAGGATGTCGTGGGCGTGACGGGTGGCGAGCTCACGGTCGATGCCGCAGCGGTCGGCCCAAGCGCCGACGAGTTCGACGGCCTCGGCCATGTTCGGGTGGTGGAAGGCGACCGACACCTGCAGGTGGTCGAACTTCGGGGCGAACGGTGCGCCGCCGGTCAGCTTGCGCTTGCGCTCGTCGGCTTCGGCGGCGGCGATCCGCTCGCAGAGCGCGACGAAACCGGCGAGGTGACGCGGGGCGCCGGAGAGCACGAGTGCGTTGCGGCTGTTCTTGATCGAGACGACGGGCGCGGTGGCCAGGTCGCTCTCTGGCAGGGTCGCGCGGTACTGGGCGAGGACCTCGTCGACGCGTGCCGGGGTGACGTTGTTGACCGCCAGCATCGGCGTGCCGTCGGTGGTGACCCCGAGGCCGCGGCGACGCGCGATGAGCGAACCAGCGGCACCGATGAGGTGGGCGACGGCGAGCAGCAGGCCCTCTCCGGCTTCCGCGGCGTTCCCCTCGGCTCCGACCGCGTCGGTGGCCAGCGAGCCCTGCGAGTGTCCGATGACGGCGCTGGGCGGGATGCTCGCGGTGTCGAGACCCTGCTTGCGTAACGCCTCGATGGCGGCCAGCTGGGTCAGCAGGACCCCGGGACCCGAGAGGGTGAAGTCGGCGAGAGCGGCCTCGGTGGGCACCTCTTCGCCCGCGTCGTGCGCGTGGACCCACGCGAGGGGGTGGAAGCCGTCGGCGCGCGCGACGACGAGGTCGTCGGCGACGGGTGCGACGAGCCGTTCTGCGGCCTCTACGATCCCGCCGATGCGGTGTTCGAGGTCGGCGTCGACGACCAGTTCGGCCAGCGTCGGCAGCCACGCGCCACCCTGACCGCCGAAACTGATCGCGTAGGGCTCGCCCTGGGCGAGCCGGTCAATGAGTGTGGTGGTGGGGCGCTCTGCGTTGGCGGCGCCCTGCGAGCCGGTGCGGAACTGGTCGACGGTCACGAGTACTCCTCTGTGGTGGTCGGTCTCGGTGGTCGGCGGAGTGTCTTGGTGCCGGCGCGCGCGCCGGCGGGTGTCTTGGGTACAGGCGGGAGCGCCGGCGATTCCTCGTCGGTGAGAACGGGGGGTCGCCCACGACACCGGGGCATCGCAGGCGGAAACGAGAGCGGCAGCCCTGCCTGATTCGAACTACTTGGTACAACTGATGAACACGCCTGCCACACAAGGACATCGGCGCTCCCCGGCTCATGGAGGAGTCGCTTACGACGTGAACGTGACACCCATGATGACACACGAAAGTGAGGGATTCCTCATGTTTCCGGGTGACCTGCCGGTATACCCATCAGTAACCCCGCGGGTAACTTGAAAGACCATGTCAACAACCATCCGAAGGGTTGCAAAACATGCTGGCCAGACAACGTACCCGAGGGTATGTCGGCCGCCGAACGCGCGCTCGGTCAACCGTTATGAAACCGTGATGTGATGCGGACCACTTTCCGGTCCGACGGCGGGTCCGCGGCGTTCGCACGGTGCCCGGACGCGCTCCGCCCGTGCCCTAGAGTCGCCCCATGAGCAGTTGCATCTTCTGCGCCATCATCGCGGGCACGGCTCCGGGCCGGATCGTCTATTCCGACGACGACGTCGTCGGCTTCCTCGACATCCGACCGGTCACCCGCGGGCACACCTTGCTCGTCCCCCGAGTCCACTCATCCGGGCTCGACGACCTCGACCCGACACTCGGGGCGGCCCTCTTCGCCGCCGGACAACGCGTCGGATCGGCGCTGAAGGCCGGGCCGATGTCCGCGGACGGGGTCAACCTCGCCCTCAACGACGGCCGCGCCGCGTTCCAGACCGTCTTCCACACCCATCTGCACGTCGTGCCCCGCCACGCAGGCGACAAGCTCAGTTTCGCCAAGGGTCTGGTCGTGCGTCGCGATCCGGACCCCGACGAGACCGCCGACCTGGTGCGCGCCTCCCTCGAGGCCGCGGGATGACCGGGCCGACCATCCCCGAGGCCGTGATCGACCTCGTCCGAGACGCGGACTGGATCACCGTCTTCAGCGGGGCCGGCGTGTCGGCCGAGAGCGGGATCGCGACCTTCCGCGACGTGCAGACCGGACTGTGGGAGACATTCGATCCCGCCGAACTCGCCACCCCGGAGGCATGGGAACGCGACCCCGCACTGGTCTGGGGCTGGTACCGGTGGCGAGCCCGCGAGGTGCTCGCCGCCGAACCGAACACCGGACACCGAGCACTGGCCGAGCTCGGCGCCTCGCGCACCGTCATGGTCGTCACCCAGAACGTCGACGACCTGCACGAGCGTGCCGGAAGCGACGTGGTCAGCCACCTCCACGGCAGTCTCTTCGCGCCGCGCTGCTCGGTGTGCCACACCCCGTACGACGGTCCGGATGCGCGGCCGTCGGCAACCGATCCGGACACCGAGCACGTGGAGCCCCGGGTCACTCCGCCGACCTGTCCGAGGTGCGGCGGCGACGTCCGCCCCGGCGTCGTCTGGTTCGGGGAGTCGCTGCCGACCGACGACTGGCAGCGGGCCGATCAGGCGTTCCGCGCGAGCGAGGTGGTCATCGTCGTCGGCACCAGCGGAATCGTGTACCCGGCCGCATCACTCCCCGAACGCGCTGTCCGCGAGGGCATTCCGGTGATCGAGTTCAACCCTGCCGAGTCGTCGGTGACCGACTTCGCCACGCACAGCCTGCGGGTGTCGGCCGCCGAGGGCCTACCGGCTCTGCTCCGCGCGCTGGGCTGACGGTCCACTCGCCACTCCCCCGCGCGTCACTCCCCGGCGGTCAGGTCGATCGGCGTCCACGTCGGGGCGACCTCTGCGGCCGGACGTGCCGTGAGCGATCCGGGCTTGCAGCCACGCGCCTCGAGGGCCGCGGCGACCGCATCGATCACCCGATCCGGGTCGAGTTCGAACTCCGACTCCCGGACCCGGGCGAATTCCCAACCGCAGCGCCGCAATTCACGCTCGCGCTCGAGATCCGAGCGGGCCTGGCGTCCGGTCCCGGGGAACGCGTCGGGATCGCATTCGACGGCCATCCGGGCGTCGGCACCGAGGACCACCAGGTCGATGATCCGGTTGTTGACGGTGACCTTCGGGGTCACGTGGTAGCCCAGTGCCGCGAGACGGTTGAACACCCGCTGTTCGAGTAGGTTGTCGAACGGCTCGACGCGGAGGTCGTCGGGCACGTCGGTCGGCATCGGACTGATCGCGAGACCCTCGTTGGCGGTGAAGTAGGACAGCAGCGAGTACCGGAGGTCGTTGTGCCGCAAGTCTTCTGGTCCGATCGAATGGAACAGCCAGACCTGGTCCATCGCGCGGGTGGCCGCGACGTTGATCCGTCGCTGCGATTCTGCGCGCGTCAGTGCCGAGATGGCCGTCGGATCGGAGACGACCATGGACAGGAAGATGACGCGGCGCTCGTCGCCCTGGAAGTCCGGCGGGGTGCCCACCCGGATACGACGGGTGCGCCACGCCTCGGCATCGAGCCCGTTGCGTAGGGCCCGTTCCAAGGCCTCCGCCTGTTTGGTGCCCTGCAGCGCGATCACGCCGAAGTCCCGGCCGTCGTAGGCCGGATCGGCCAGACAGTCGCGCAGCGCCCCGAGGATCGCCTCCACCTCGCCGTCGTTCACGAGGCCCGACCCGCTGCCGGTGGCCTCGCCGTCGACCGCAACCGTGCGCAACGGCTCGAGTCGGTCGGAGCCGTACTGCCGCACCGGGATCAGCGGCGCCTTGCCGTAGAACTGCCGCGACGAGAACTCGATGATCTCCGGCATCGACCGGAAGTGCTCGCGCAACCCGACGACGTTGCCGAACCTGCTGCGGAGCAGCGAGAACAGACTCGACCGCGGGGTGAGTCCGTCGCGGAGGTAGGTCGGTAGGTCCGGGAGCGCGGCGTCGAGTTCGGCGAAGGCGTCGTCGAGCGTGGTACCCGCCAGCCCCACTGGCGCACACTGCTTGTCGTCGCCCACGACGATGATCCGGGGCGCGAGCCACAGCAGGAAGGAACTGGTGATGTCCGCCTGTGACGCCTCGTCGACGATGACGACATCGAAGGAGTGCCGGCGCGGCGGGAGCGTCTCGGCGACCTGGTTGATCGACATGATCCAGGCCGGGATCGCGTTCTGCGCCACGGCCATCGCCTCACGCGCGGCACGCCGGAACCGGTTGGCGTGCTTGCCCGACCCCTTGCCGAGGTTGATCATGTGGTCGCGGTAGGACTGCAGCGCCTGGATCTCGCCGGTCGTGGTGCGCCCGAGCAACTCCCGCCAGGCACGCGCCGAGGCGAGACGGGTGGTCAGCTGCGCGACGTCGACCTCGATGGCATCGAGGTCGGCCGAGATCCGGGTTTCGGAATGCACGTCGCTGCGTTCGGACACCCACGTGTGGGCGTACCGCCACGCCCAGGCGGCAGCCATCTCCCGCGCGCGTTCGGACCAGATCGGATCGCGCGGCGTCGCCCAGATCGTCCGGACCAGTTCCGGAGCGCGGCTCTTGAGTCGCAGTTCGAGGAGATCGAGCGCGTTCTCCGCATTCGCCTGCTCCTGGGCCTTGAGGAAGGCTCGGCGGGCCGTGCGGATCCCGGCGGCGTCGGCGGTGCCGAGCGCGGCGAGTAGTGCATCACCTTCGGATGACGGGCCCTTGTCGAGTTCGGCGGCCAGCCCGTAGGTGCAGTCGGCCAGTTCCCGTTCGGCCAGGGCCGCGTCGTTGGCGGCGGCGATCGAACCCGCCTGCCCGGCCACCTCGGCGATCTCCGCGACGCTGCGGGGGCGCGGGCCACCGGGGCTGATCGCCTCGAGTTCGTGGACGAGATGATCGCGCCCGGTGACCAGACGCGAGATCCACGCGAGCTGCGCGTCCAGCCTGACGAGCCGATCGACCTGTGCGGACCGGGATCCGGAGGCATCGATCGGCACGTGGAGGTCGGCCAGGATGCGATGGACCTGGTGGACGGCGTCGACGACCGTCAGGTGGTCGGCCACCCTTCGCAACGACACCTCGTCCGTCGGGACCCGACCGTCGACGGTCGCCCGTACTTGCGACTCCTCGACCGCGCGCTGCTGCGGGGAGCGGCGCAGCCGGCCGCGCCATTGGCCACCCTCCGCCAGATGTTCGGCGGCTGCGTCGAACAGCGCCGCATCGCCCGGGCGGTCCCCCTCGACGAGAACCGTGTGGGCGCCCAGGTCGCGGTCGCGCCGGGCGGCCTCGGCGATCACCGGGGACAGGGTCGTCACGCGGGACCACAGGTGGGACGCGTTGCCGGCCAGCAGCCGATCGGCCATGTCGACCATCGGCGCCGGAAAGGACGCCACCTCGCCCGCGGCCACGCCCAGCTGTTCGCAGATCTCCTTGATGGTGAGAAGTCGTTCGCTGTCGACGCCGTCGAGAGACGGGAGCAGCGCTCCCGTGCCGCCGTGGGTTTCCTTTGGTCGGGCGGCGATCCGCGCGCAGATCGTGTCCATGTCGCCGGGCTCCGGCAGATGATCGGCGAGCTCGGGGAACCGCTGGGTGAGACGGCCGCGGTCGCCGCCGGTCACCTGGAGGAGTTCGACGAGCCGGGCGAACTCCGAGGAATCCAGGGGCGGGACCGCACCCTCGAGTCCCGGCGGCATCCAGTCGAAGCGCTCGGCGTCGCGCTTGACCTGCCGCACGATGTCCGCCGGGGTACCCCGATAGTCCCCCGCCACCCACTCGTGGACCTCGGTCTCGCCGGCGCGCAGATCCCACAGCTCGCGCATGAGCTGGTCGCGCTGGGTCAGGGCGTGGTCGCGGCGGGCCTCGAGGTCGGCGATCTCGGCGTCGGCGACGGACACCGAGAACGCGGCCTTGCGCGCGGCGAGGTTCTCGACCACCGACACGATCGTCTCGGCATGGTCCTGGGAGATGTCGGCGATGGACACCGTGAGTTCGCGCAGCGCGGGCGGGAGCATGTCGCGCAGCACGTGGAGCGCATGCGCCTTCTCGCTGACGACCAGCACGCGCTGCCCCTTGGCGAGCAGCGCGGACGTCACGTTCGCGATGGTGTGCGTCTTGCCCGTACCGGGCGGCCCCTCGACCACGACGCCGCTGTCGTGGCCCAGCCGCACGAGCACGTCGCGTTGCTCGACGTTCGAGGGCAGCGGGAAGAGCGCGTCGGCGATGAGACGTTCGGGTGAGAGCACGGCCGGCGCGTCGAGCGCGCCCAGCCGATCCTCGGCGTCGATCGGTTTGACCAGCTGGGCCAGGCCGACGGGCACGCTCGCATCCTCGTCGCGCAGGTCGTCGATGATCGCGTCGTAGAAGGCGAGCGAGTTCTCGACACCGCGGCGTCGCAGGACGATCGCCGGTCGCATGTCGAGCGAGAGGGTGGCGCGGTCGGCGTCGATCTCGATTTCCCCCAGCCACTCGCCCACGAGATCGGTGACCTTGCCGGCGACGACCGACGGCTGCTCGGCGAGTCGGGTCCGGGTCTTCATCGCGCCGGCGAGTTCGAGTCCGTCGACCGCGGCGAGCAGATGGGTGTCGTGCATGGTCGGCGCGGAGCCCGCGCCGAGGGACACGCGGATGGCGCCCGACTCGTCGCGGTCGGCGACCACTGCCTGTGTGAGGAGATGCTCGCGGACGAGAGGTTCGGAGCCGGCGTCGTCGTGGACGGTGACGAGGGCGTTGGCCAGGACGAGTTCGAGGGTCTCGGGGCTCTCGGTCAGCTCGTCGACGAGGCGGGCGACATCGGCGTGTGCGGTGTCGGCGGGATCGATCTCGACGACGACCTGCCCCGGCGCGGCCGACGCCCGCACCGAGATGGGCGTCGAGGCGCCCACCCAGACGTGGCCTGCGTGTTCGTCGATGTCCCGGACATCACCGGAGCGCGAGCGGACGACGTCCCTCAGGAACGCCATCAGCCGGGTGACCTGGTCTCGCAGTGTCTCGCGAGTGTCATCCTGCATCCGATGGGTTCCTCTCGTCGCCGGCGTTCCTACGCTATCAAGCCGCTGGTCAGGAAAGCGGAACTGCCGCACCGTATGTCAAGGAGACCACGTCGGCCGGTGAGCGGCGTCGCGCTCACGTGATGCGCTCAGGTGGAGGAACGCAGTGCTCGGTAACCACCGTCGACGTAGCGGACGTTGGTGTAGCCGAGGCCCGCGATCTGCTCGGCGATCCGCGGTGCCTCCGAACTCACCGACACCACGGCGATCTCGGTGTCGCGCGCGATCTTCCTGGGCTGCTCGGCGTCGCGGATGACGGGGAAGGTGCCGGTCGGGGTGGGACTCAGGAGGTTCGGTAGCTCACTGGGTTCGACCACGTAGGCGCCCGGAAGGCTGCCCTGGTGGCGCACCACCTGCGGGCGGGCATCCACCATGACCGCGTTTCCGGCGCGGCTGTGGTCGATTGCTTCTGCTGCTGAAATCGCACTCACCAAGGACACTGGTGACTCACCAATCCTGTGCTCACTCGTAATTTTCGTGCCCCTCGGTCGGCGGATACCCGCACGCACGAAATGGACACCTTGAAGACCCCCGTCTCCAAGGTTACGGAATGATCTCGGTTTGACAAGTTCCGTCACCACATTGCGGCACGCACGGCGAGCGAAACCGACTCAGGTCGATACGGCGATCAGGACCGGCGACCGCGTCCGGCGACCCGCGGCGAAGGCCGCTTGCCGCCGAAGTTGTCGCGACGACCGTCGCGGCCACCCTGCGGCCCGCCACGCTTGCCCCCGCGACCCCGCGGCGCACCCATGTCCTTGCGGATGTCGATCGGGTTCTTCCCGATCTTGGTGTGGCGGAGCTGGGACAGCGTCTCGTTGTCGAGATCGTCGGGCAACTCGACGAGGCTGAAGTCGTCGCGGATGCTGATGTTGCCGAAGTCCGCGCGGGTGAGACCGCCCTCGTTGGCGATCGCACCGACGATCGCTCCCGGGGAGACCTTGTGCTTGCGGCCGACCGCGATGCGATAGGTGGCGAAGCTCGCGCCGGGACGACGCGGGGTGCGCTCCCGCTGTTCACGGTTCGCCCGCTTCTCCGACTCCGGCGGATCCGGGGTCAGCAGGAACCCGCCGTCGCGCGTCTCGAGGGCCAGCGCGGCGGCGATGTCGGCCATGGCCACATCGTTGTCGCGGGCGTAGTTCTCGATGAGTCCGCGGAACAGGTCCAGGTTGTCCGAGGACAGGTTCTGGGTGATCGACTCGCCGAACTTCGCGACACGCTGCGCGTTCACGTCGTCGACGCTGGGCAGCCCGATCTCGGTGAGCTCCTGGCGCGTCGCCCGCTCGATCGCCCGTAGCAGGTGGCGCTCACGCGGCGAGACGAACAGCAGCGCGTTGCCCGAACGGCCGGCGCGGCCGGTGCGTCCGATCCGGTGCACGTACGACTCGGTGTCGTGCGGGATGTCGTAGTTGACGACATGCGAGATGCGGTCGACGTCGAGGCCGCGGGCGGCCACGTCGGTTGCCACGAGGATGTCGATCGAGCCGTTCTTGAGCTGGTTGATGGTCCGCTCACGCTGTGCCTGCGCGAGGTCACCGTTGATGGCGACCGCGGAGAGTCCGCGTGAACGGAGCTTCTCCGCGAGTTCCTCGGTCGCCTGCTTGGTACGGACGAACACGATCATCGCGTCGAATTCCTCGACCTCGAGGAATCGGGTCAGCGCGTCGAGTTTGCGCTGGTGGGACACCTGCAGATAGCGCTGTGTGATGTTCTGCGCGGTCGCCGTCTTGGACTTGACCGTGATCTCTTGCGGTGACTTCAGGTAGCGCTGGGCGAGCCGGCGGATCGAGCTGGGCATGGTCGCGGAGAACAGCGCGACCTGCTTGGTGTCCGGAGTCTCGGCGAGGATGCGTTCGACGTCCTCGGCGAAGCCCATCGTGAGCATCTCGTCGGCCTCGTCGAGCACGAGGAACTCGAGTCCGGAGATGTCGAGGGTCTTCTTGTCGAGGTGGTCGATCACTCGACCGGGCGTACCCACGATCACCTGAGCACCGCGGCGCAGACCCGCGAGCTGCACACCGTAGGACTGTCCGCCGTAGATCGGCAGGACCTTGACCTCGGGCATGTGCGCGGAGTAGCGGCCGAAGGCCTCCGACACCTGCAGGGCGAGCTCACGCGTCGGTGCGAGGATCAGCGCCTGCGGTGTGCGCGCAGAGGTGTCGAGCCTGGAGAGGATCGGGATCGCGAAGGCCGCGGTCTTGCCGGTACCGGTCTGCGCGAGGCCGACGACGTCGCGGCCGGCCATCAGCGGCGGGATCGTGGCGGCCTGGATCGGCGAGGGGGTTTCGTAGCCGACGTCGGTGATCGCGGCACGGACTCGTGACTCGATCTCCAGGTCGTCGAAAGAATCGCCGGGGATGTCTTGTGCAGGGGTGTCAGCCGGCGCGCCGTGCTCGCCTTGTTCGGAAGTACTCATGCGCGGGTCTCATTCATCGCACTCAACTGTAATCGCCCGACCCCGGAAAGTAGGCATCGTGCCATGACCGCGTCACAACTGGCAGCTGAACTGGTAATACAGCACTACGATGAGCGCGTGTGATGCATCACACGAATACTGGTACTGTCAGTGCCACTCAAATGGCGTCGTCCCCGGTCACCGGGTAGTCGGCGCCGGATATGTCCAGATCAGCAAGTCCGTCTCAGGAGTGCCATGCAGCAGCAGTACGCCACCCCGTCCGATCTCACGATCGACGACAAGGCGAACCTCGTCGACTCGATCCTCAAGTATCGGACCGAGCGACCCACGATGCCTCTTTTCCGCAAGCGCTCCCACAATCAGTGGATCAACGTCACGGCGAAGCACTTCGCGGACGAGGTCGACGCGGTGGCCAAGGGACTCATCGCCTCGGGCGTGGAGCCCGGGGACCGCGTGGCGATCCTGGCGTCGACGCGGTACGAGTGGACCGTCCTCGACTACGCCATCTGGCGTGCAGGGGCATGCACCGTCGCCATCTACGAGACCTCGGCCCCCGACCAGGTGCAGTGGATCCTCGAGGATTCGGCGGCCAAGCTCCTCATCGTCGAGAACCACGAGCACTACACCAAGCACATCCGGGTGATCGACGAGACGCCGACGCTCAAGGAGACCCTGGTCATCGATGACCACGCATTCCCGACGCTGACCAAGCGCGGCGCGACCGTCGCCGACGACGAGCTCGATCGCCGCCATGCGAACTCGCTGTCCACCGATGCCGCGACCCTGATCTACACCTCGGGAACCACCGGCCGCCCGAAGGGTGTCCTGCTCACCCACGCCAACTTCATGGCCGAGTGTGCCGCCACCCGCGATGCGGTCGGCGCCGGCCTGGCCGAGGGCAAGACCACCCTCCTGTTCCTGCCGCTCGCGCACGTCTTGGCGCGCATCATCGCGGTGGCCAGCGTGGAGAACGGGGTCATCCTGGGTCACACCAACGACATCACGAACCTCGTCAACGACTTCGCGGTGTTCAAGCCGCACTACGTGCTGTCGGTGCCGCGCGTGTTCGAGAAGGTCTACAACTCGGCCAAGCAGAAGGCCTACGACGGCGGCAAGGGCTCGATCTTCGAGAAGGCCACCGATACCGCCATCGAGTACAGCAAGGCCATGGAGAGCGGCAAGGTCGGCCTCGGTCTGAAGCTCCGCCACGCGCTGTTCGACAAGCTGGTCTACGGCAAGCTCCGCGCCGCCCTCGGCGGGCAGTGTGAGGGTGCGATCTCCGGCGGAGCCCCGCTCGGCGCCCGGCTCGGCCACTTCTTCCGCGGTGTCGGCATCCCCGTCTACGAGGGTTACGGCCTGTCGGAGACCACCGCGGCGGTCACCGCCAACAACGAGGAGAACCAGAAGGTCGGTTCGGTCGGAC
The DNA here is from genome assembly GCF_009720185.1 of Gordonia sp. 135. Lineage (NCBI taxonomy): Bacteria > Bacillati > Actinomycetota > Actinomycetes > Mycobacteriales > Gordoniaceae > Gordonia > Gordonia sp. 135. The sequence continues at coordinate 2,022,868 of NZ_CP046257.1, read as the reverse complement.
GCCCCGTTCCCGGTGTGACCGTCGCGATCGCCGACGACGGCGAGATCCTGCTCAAGGGACCCGTGGTCTTCAGCGGCTACTGGCGCAACGAGGCCGCGACCGCGGATGCGATCCGCGACGGCTGGTTCCACACCGGTGACATCGGCACCCTCGACGACGGCTACCTCTTCATCACCGGCCGCAAGAAGGAACTGATCGTGACCGCGGGCGGCAAGAACGTCTCCCCCGCTCAGCTCGAGGACTCGATCCGCGCCCATCCGATGGTCAGCCAGTGCCTGGTGGTCGGCGACAACAAGCCGTTCATCGCCGCGCTGATCACCATCGACCCCGAGGCCGTGCCGGGCTGGCTGGAGCGTCACAACCTGCCCGCCGACACCCCGCTCTCGGAGCTGATCGAGAACGAGGATCTCAAGGCCGAGATCGACGCGGCGGTCAAGGAGGCCAACTCGAAGGTCTCCAACGCCGAGGCGATCAAGAAGTTCACCATCCTCGACACCGACTTCTCGATCGAGACCGGTGAGCTGACGCCGACGCTGAAGCTCAAGCGCAACGTCATCCACGACGCGCACAAGCAGGCGATCGCCGACCTCTACACATAGAAGCGCCGCCTCGAGGCGATTCAGGTCACGACTCACCGCGGCCCGGGATGACTCCGGGTCGCGGTGAGTTCTATCTTCAGATCAATGTCTTCACACACAGGGTCTGGGAACCGAGTGTCGGGAAACCGAGATCTCGCCATCGACGCCACGCGAGGAGTGGCGATCTGGAGCATGGTCACCGCACACTTCGCCACCGATTCCCCGTTGGCCTCGCCCACACACGCCTTTCCGTACGTGGACGGGATGTCGGCGTTCGTCATGCTCTCGGGCATCGTGCTGGGCCTCGTGTACCAGCGCTGGGTCACCCGTCACGGGCTGCGGTACGCCTACGTCCGCCTGGCCAAGCGCATCGCGGTCCTCTACGTCTGTCAGCTGACGATCGCGCTCGTCGCCGTCGCGGCCGCGCTCGAGGGCCACCGCTGGCTGACGCTCCTGCTCCCGGTCGACGGCTGGGCCGACGGGATCTGGCTGTCGGTCACGATGCAGTACCTGCCGAGCGGCGGGAACATCCTGCTCCTCTACATGGTGCTGATGATGTCCGCGTTCGCCCTGTTCCCGCTTCTGCAGCGCGGCTGGTGGGCGTGGATCCTCGCCGCGTCGCTGACGTTGTACGCGGTTTCGCTGGTCTGGTCGCCCGACTGGTTCTACCTCAGCGCCTACCAGGCGGCCCCGCACATCCAGAACGTCGCGGGATGGCAGATCATGTTCATCCCGTCGGTGGTCATCGGCTGGAACTGGTCGCGATGGAGTGTCCCCGAGTTCGTCGACCGCTGGCTCGTCGTCATCGTCGCCGTGGCGGTGACGGTCGCACTGTTCTTCCACTACGGCATCGCCGCCGGCCCGTGGGCGCACCTCGAACCCGCCTTCGCCGACAAGCTGGACTTCCGGCCCGCGCGTGCCATCGGCGCCTACCTGGTGATCCCCGCCCTCTACGGGATGTTCCGCTTGTTGCTGCGCTGGTGGCATCACGACTGGCTGCGCCCGCTGGTCATGACCGGCACCCGAAGCCTCGACTCCTACGTCATCCAGGCGATCGCGCTGGTCATCGTCCCGATTCACATCGCGCACCGGCCGTGGGACACGCTCACGATGCAGGCCGTCGCGCTGCTGGTTTTCGGCATCTGCTGGGTGTGGGCGGAGTTCCGGTACTTCACGCACATCGACAAGCTGCACAAGGTCCCTGGACGGGTCGCCCGAGGTGTCCTGCCAGGCCGCGACAACACCGCGCCGGGGTTCGGCGACGGGTCCGCTCTCGACGTCGACGTCGAACCCGGTGTGCCGACCGGCGAGCAGCCGCAACCGATAGGAGCCCGCGCATGACCGGAGAAGTGCAGCCCGGGGAGATGACACGCAGCGTGCACGCCGGGAACGACTCGTCGGGTCCGTCGGTGCGCACGCCCATCACGATGGCGAACTCGTATCACCTGCCGCCCGAGCCGGAACAGATCAGCTGGTCGGGTACCGAGCAGCTCTTCTACACCCGCAACACCGGCGCCAACCAGGTTGCCCTGCAGGACAAGCTCGCCGCGCTCGAGGAGGCCGAGGACGCGGTCGTCCTGGCCTCCGGTGTCGCCGCGCTGCACGCGGTCTTCTTCACCTTCCTCTCCACCGGCGACCACGTCGTCGTCTCGGACACCACCTACGAGGCGACGTGGAAGCTGTGGGCGGAGCTGTTGCCGAAGAAGTACGGAATCGAGGCGACCTTCGTCGACATCACCGACCCCGAGAACGTCCGCGCGGCGCTGCGTCCCGACACGCGACTCGTGGCCGTCGAGACGATCGCGAATCCGACGACCAAGGTCGGGGACATCGCGGCGCTGGCCGACATCGCCCACACCGCCGACGCCCTGCTGCTCGTCGACTCGACCTTCACCCCGCCGCCGCTGTACCGGCCACTCGGCGACGGCGCCGACCTCGTCGTGCATTCGCTGACCAAGTACATCAACGGTCACGGTGACGCGATGGGCGGCGCGGTGCTCGGCCGCTCCGACCTGATCGGCCGCATCAAGGAGCAGGCGATGGTCGACGTCGGCGGCGTGATCTCACCGTTCAACGCGTGGCTGATCGCCCGTGGTGCCATCACCCTGCCGCTGCGGCTCGCCCAGCACCAGCGCACCGCCGAACGCGTCGCCACCTTCCTCGACGGGGATCCGCGTGTCGCCTTCGTGCGCTACCCCGGCCTCGCCTCCCATCCCGAGCACGACTTGGCGGTTCACCAGTTCGGCGGACGCGGGTTCGGCGCGATGATGGCGTTCGCCGTGCGCGGGGACTCGGCGACCCAGAACCGTTTCGTCGGGGCGCTGCAGGTGATCACGTCGGCGGTGTCGCTCGGCCACGACGAGTCGCTGATCGTCCACGTCGGACCCGACGGCCCGCGGGTGGCGGCATATCCGGAACCGTTCCGGCAGTGGGGCCATCTCCGTTTCTCCGTCGGCCTGGAGGACGCCGATGACCTGATCGCCGACATCTCCCGGGCTCTCGACGCAACGTTCCCGGACGGCGACTGAGCGCGCGTATCGTTCGAAACGTCGGCGCTCACCGCCGACGGGAGGCGGCGAGGATGTCAGGCAACCAGGTAACCGGCGCGGTCGATCGCGCCACCGACAGTCCGTGGTTCCAGCGCGGGGCACGCGCCGGGCACGCCGTCAGCGGACTCGTCCACCTGCTCATCGCGTACATCGTCGTTCGGCTCGCCTTCGGCGAGGGCGGAAACGCCGACCAGTCCGGGGCCCTGGGCATCTTCGCCGGGAACACCGGGGGCCGCATCGTGCTCTGGATCGCGGCCGTCGCCTTCGTGGCACTCGCCCTGTGGCGAGTCGCCGAGGCCATCGTCGGCCCGCACGCCACCGAACCCGGCCGGGACAACGACGGCGCAGAGGACTGGCTCGACCGCGGTAAGGCATTGTCGCTGGCCGTCGTCTACGCCGGATTCGCCTGGACGGCAGTGCGATTCGCGATGGGCAGCGGCCAGTCGAGTGGCCAGCAGAATACCGGACTCACCGCTCGTCTGATGGAATCCGGTGCCGGCAAGTTCGTCGTGGTGGTCGCCGGCCTGATCATCATCGGCGTCGGTGTCTACCACGTGTACAAGGGTGCGAGCCGGAACTTCCTCGACGACCTCAAGACCCACGACCGCGCGGCGACCATCGCCGGGGTGGTCGGTTACTGCGGCAAGGGCCTCGTGCTCGTCGGCACCGGCATCCTGGTTCTCGTCGCGGTGGCCACCTCGGACCCGTCGAAGGCGAGCGGGATCGACGGCACGGTCAAGTCCCTGGCCGCCCTCCCCGCGGGGCAGGTGCTGATGATCCTGGCCGCGATAGGTATCGCCGGCTACGGCGTGTATTGCTACTGGCTCACCCGGTACGCACGGATGTGACCGCCGGTCCTCAGTCCGCCTCGTAGAGGATTCCGCGTCCGATGGCCTCCCGGACCACCGGCAGTGCGGCGGTGGCCAACGCCTCGGCGTCGACGCCGTGAAAGTCGGCGAGCAACTCGATCAAGGTCTGCAGGGGAACCTGTCCGCGACATCCGGCGAGTAATGCGCGGGACACCTCGTCGACGCCGAGGACCGCGCCCGGACCTCCGGGGCGGCGCACGGCGGCACCGACCTGTTGCCAGCCGTCCTCGCCGGGTAGCGAATGTTCTTCGAGCATCACCGGCGCGACCGAGAGCCGCTTGTCCAGCAGCTCCGCGTCGGAGGTCTCGCGTAGGTACCGGCGGCGGGCCAGGAAGGCCTGCGCCTCGGGACCGGTGACCTCTTCGCCCGCTCCGGTGATCTCTTCGATGACGACGTCGGGCTCCCGGTCCTCCCCCGCCTCCGGCGCGCGAACGGTGATGGAGCCCATGCCGATCGCGACGATGTCGTTGTCGTCGAACCACTCCAGCCACTGCTCCCCGCGCCGGGCAGCGGCAGCCTCGTCCTCGCCGGCATCGGAGAGCCACAGCGACACATAGCTGATCGGATCAGCCGCCTCCCGCTGGACGACCCAGGCGTCGAGACCCGTCCCGTCCAGCCAGCCGCCCACCCGGTCACGCCAGTCCGCACCGTCGGTGATGATCCAGTTGGCCAGGATCTGGGCGGTGCCGCCCGGGTTCAGGTGAGCAGGCAACTCGCGGATGAGCTGCTCGCACAGCGCATCTCCGACGACACCCGAGTCACGATAGATGTAGTCCTGGCTGCCGGTCCCGACGACGAACGGCGGGTTGGACACGATGAGGTCGAAGCGCTCCCCCGTCACGGGCTCGAACATGCTGCCCGCCCGCAGATCCCACGACATCCCGTTCAGGCGCGCGGTCGCCCGGGCCAGCGCCAGTGCCCGCTCGTTGGTGTCGGTGGCGACGATCTCGTCGCAGTGCGAGTTCAGGTGCAGCGCCTGGATGCCCACCCCGTGCCGATGTCGAGGGCGCGTCGTGCTGGTTCACGAATGATCGCGCGTGCGAGAGACATCGAGGCCCCACCGATTCCGAGTACGTGGTCGCGGGCGACGGGACCCGATCGCATGGCGGCGTCCTGGTCGGCGACGACGAGGAAGTCGTGGGTTTCGTCGGCGTGCGGACGGATGTCGAGGCTCGCGCGGATCGCTCCCTCGTCGATCCGGGTGAGTACTCCCTGGGCGACGAGTGCGTCGACGCCGGCTGTCGGAAACGCCTGCGCGACGAGGTTTTCGGGTTCGTCCGACCCGAGCAGGAAGAGCCTGATGAGGGTGGCGAGTCGCGACTCGCCCTCGTCGCCGTCGCGCTGTTCCTCCGCAGTCGCGGCCGACGCGGGCCACCACACGCCGCGCAGCAGGGCGGCGTGGACCTCGTCACCGAGGAGTTCGGTGACACCGTCGGTCGTATAGGCCGCGGCGCGGAGGTCGGCGCCCAGGGCGTCGACGACGGAATCGTCGGTCAGCGGATGAAGGGTGGAATGTGGCGCCGTCACGCACCTGAGGCTACTCACCGTGACTGGCCGGGATCGCTCCGTCCCTCGCGTCAGCAGTCGGACAGCACTCGGGACATCGCGTCCCGTTCCGCCGCAGTGACCCAGAGACCGTAGGCCTTCTTGACCTCGATCTGACGGCTGACGTAGGTGCATCGATACGCCTTGTTCGGAGGCAGCCAGGTGGCCGCATCGCCGGCGCCCTTGCGCTGGTTCACCGTTCCGTCGACCGCCTGCAGATTCCGCGGGTCGTTGGCGAACTCGAGACGGCGACGCGCATCCCACTGCGCCGCGCCCTTCTGCCAGGCGTCCGACAGCGCGACGACGTGGTCGATCTGAACGAGCGCCGACGTGTCCTGGCCGCGGGTGAACGGCAGGGTCGTGCCGGAGTAGGCGTCGACGAGGGTCCCCGACAGCACGCGACACCCGTCGGCGTGCAGGGTGACGTCGACGAGGTCACGGCGCAGGATGTCCTCCCGGGTCCGACACCCGTTGCGGCCGAACTGCACATCGACGGCGTCGTCCCAGGCCGAGCCGAACTCCGAGCGCGAGTATCCCGTCTTCGGCGCCCGACCCTTCACCGCCAGCGAGTCCAGATCGGCGTGGGCCCGGTTCACCGGCGCCGGCGTCGACGACGGCGTCGAGAACGGAAGCGACGGAACCGAAGCCGCACCCGGGGCGGGCGCTGTCTCCGGAGCCGATTCCGATTGGAGCAGACCGAGTGCACCGAGCACGGCAAGGAGAACGACCACTCCGATTCCCGGCAGCACCGCCCGACGTCTCACCCCGGCATCGTTGCACGCGTCCCCGACACCGAGCCGACGTGCCCGGTGACTGGCGAACCTCGCTTCGACCTGCAGACGTCGGCCGAAGTCTGCAGGTCGAAGCGAGGTTCGCCGGTGGTGGCTCGCGGGTCGTCGGCGTTTCCGGAGCCGAGGCGCCGACACCTAACGATTTCGGAACGACAATCCCGGGGTGGCAACGATTCGGTCCCATTCGGGATGACAACCCTCCGGTTCAGTATGATCACCCCTACGACCGGGTCAAACGTGCCACTTGGGTGCGTCCGGCCGCCCGGAGATCACACTCCCTGACCGGAAGGACGGCAACGCCATGAGCGCACCGGAGAGCAGCGCCGATCGCGAGATCGACGCGGTGGACACGGAGAACGACGCCGTAGATGCCGATCTGCAGGCCGCCGACGAGGACGCGACGGTCGAGGTCGACGCCCTGGAGGACGAGGACGCCACCGTCGAGATCTCCCCCGACGAGGTCGTCGCCACAGAGGACTCCGCCGAGGAGCCCGCTGTAGAAGACTCCGCCGAGGATGTCGCTGCCGAAGACGTTGCGGTCGAGGAAACCGCCGCCGTCGACGATGCGGCCCCGGTCGAAGAAGCCCCGCTTGACGAGGAAACTCTCGACAAGCCCATAGAGGCCGACACCCACGGAGAACTCGCCGACGCCGCGGACCTCGAAGGTCTGCACGTGTCGTCGCGGGTTCGTGTCACTCTCGAGGACGGCACCACGCGTGAGGGGGAGATCGTCGACGACTTCGCCGACCTCGCTCCCGGCGACCAGACCGTCGAGGCACGGATTGACGAGGATCACATCGCCCGCTTGCGGCGCTGGGCGATCTCGACCGACGATCACGACATCGTCTTCGCCGACGACGATGCCGTCGAGCTCCTGAGCGTTTCGTAGAACAAGTTGTGCGCCACTTGCGCACAATTTCCACGAGATCCGGTGCGCGAGGGGGGACTTGAACCCCCACGTCCGTAGACACTGGAACCTAAATCCAGCGCGTCTGCCAATTCCGCCACTCGCGCTCGGTGCGTTCCCGACGTGGAACCGGGCTCCGCACTGTAACCGCGACCACCCTACCGGCCGCGTTTTGATCATCGCAGGCCAGGTACCTTGAAAGGTATGTCCTCGTCCCCCCGTCGCACACATCGGCCGGCGCTCGTGGTGCTGACCGTGGTCGCCGCGGTGGCGTGCCTGGTCCTCGCCTGGTGGCAGTGGTCGCGCTTCGAGTCGGCCTCCGGCAGCGGCCAGAACCTCGGCTACGCGCTGCAGTGGCCGGCCTTCGCGGTCGCGGTCATCTACGCCTACCGACGCTTCGTCGTCCTCGAGAGCGACCCGGAGGAGGCACGCAAGGCCGCCGCGGACGCCCGCGCCGCGGCCGAGATCCCCGAGGGCATCCTCCCCGAGCGCCCGACGACGCCGAGCGCGGCGTCGTTGATCAACGATCCCGACCCGGTCAAGGACGCGGCGCTCATCGAATACAACCGCTATCTGGCCGAGCTCAGATCGGCAGACACCCCCGACGCCCCGTCATCGAAAGGCCCGCAGTGACCGAGACCGCATCCACCGCTTCTGCTCCCACCGCACCGGTGGAGAAGGTCCGCGGGGCCCTGTTGAGGTACCGCGTTCTGGCCTGGATCACCGGTATCTGGCTGCTACTGCTCGTCGCCGAGCTGATCCTGGCGTACGGATTCGACAACAAGGCGCTCGACTTCGTGCCGATCGTCCACGGCTGGGTCTACTTCGTCTACCTGATCATGGCGGTCGACCTGGCGATCAAGGTGCGCTGGCCCGCGGGCAAGACGATCATCACCGCGATCGCCGGCACCATCCCGTTCCTGTCCTTCTGGTTCGAGCACAAGCGCACCCAGGAAGTGAAGGCGCAGTTCAACCTCTAGCGGCGAGCTCCCGCAGCGCCGGCACCAGTTGAGCCAGCGCCTTGCCGCGGTGGCTCAGCGAATCCTTCTCCTCCGGCGTGAGTTCGGCCGACGACCGGCCGGCCGCGAGCTCGTCGTCGGGCGCGAACAGCGGGTCGTAGCCGAAGCCGTTCGGTCCGCGCTCGGCGCGCAGCACCCGTCCGCGCCACTCCCCGCGCACGACCGTCTCGGTCCCGTCCGGCAGCACCAACGCGCACGCCGACACGAATGCCGCGCCGCGTCGTTCGTCGGGGGTGTCCGACAGCTGCGCCAGCAGCAGCGTGTTGTTGGCCGGATCGTCGCCGTGAGCTCCCGACCAGCGCGCCGACAGCACCCCGGGCATCCCGTTCAGTGCGTCCACCGAGATCCCGGAATCATCCGCGAGACAGGGCAACCCGGTGGCGCGTGCACCTGAGCGCGCCTTGATCAGCGCGTTCTCCTCGAAGGTCGCGCCGTCCTCGGGCTCCTCCGGGTACTCGGGCACGGCGTCGAGGCCGAGGATCTCCAGGCCGGTGATCCCGGCGGCGTCGACGACACGCTGCAGCTCGGCGAGCTTCTTGCGATTGCGGCTCGCGAGCAGGACCTTCGACATCAGGCGTTGCCCGGCAGCTGACCCGGGTACGGCTCGGCGAGCACGGCGCGCTGCGCCTCGAACAGCTTCTGGGTACCGATCGCAGCGACGTCGAGGAGCGCGTCGAGGGTCGACCGTGCGAAGGTCGCGCCCTCGCCGGTGCCCTGCACCTCGACGAGGGTGCCGGCGTCGGTGGCGACGACGTTCATGTCGACCTCAGCCCGCGAGTCCTCTTCGTACGGAAGGTCGAGACGCACCCGGCCGTCGACGACGCCCACGCTCACCGCGGCGATCGCGCACGAAAGCGGTTGCGGGTCGGCCAGTTTGCCGGCGGCACGCAGGTAGGTCACCGCGTCGGCGAGCGCCACGTAGGCGCCGGTGATCGCGGCGGTGCGGGTGCCGCCGTCGGCCTGCAGGACGTCGCAGTCGAGCGCGATGGTGTTCTCCCCCAGGGCGGCGAGGTCGATGCAGGCGCGCAGCGACCGGCCGACGAGCCGGCTGATCTCGTGGGTTCGGCCACCGATCTTGCCCTTGACCGATTCGCGCTTGTTCCGCTCGTGCGTCGCGGCAGGGAGCATCGAGTACTCGGCGGTGAGCCAGCCCAGGCCCGAACCACGACGCCACGGCGGGACGCCCTCGGTGACACTCGCGGTGCACATCACGCGGGTCTGTCCGAACTCCACCAGCACCGATCCCGCGGGATGGCTGGTGAAGCCACGGGTGAAGGAGATGGGACGCAGTTCGTCGTCGGCTCGGCCGTCAGCTCGTGTGGTCACGGCTCCAACTGTAACGACCGTGGTCGGACGGCATGTGACCCGCTCGACCCCGGCCCGCTAGGCGAGATCGATGACCTGTCCCTGACGTACGAGATCGACCGGCCCCGAGAACGTGCTGCGTGCCTCGGCGAGGATCTCCGCCGAATCGGTCCACGGCGCGACGTGGGTGATCGCGAGCGCACGCACGTTGGCCTTGGTCGCGGCCTCCCCCGCCTCGATACCGGACATGTGCAGGTCCGGCGGACGTTCCGACGGGGCGTGGGTCCACGACGCCTCGCACAGGAACAGGTCCGCGTCGGCGGCGAGATCGATGAGTTCGTCGCAGGGGGCAGTGTCACCGCTGTAGGCGATGACCTGCCCTTGCGGGCCGGTGATGCGCAGCCCGTACGTCTGCGGTGGATGGTTGACCTTCACCGACTTGATCCGCATGCCGCCGAGGGTGACCTCGACCCCGTCCCGCCATTCGTGGACGTCGAAGGTGTCGGAGATGTCGTCGACCTGGCCCGGGAATTCAGACGACCCGTGGCCGATCCGCAGCGCCGTTCCCGGGGGTCCGTAGAGCGGGGCGCGTTCCGTCGCCGACGAGGGCGCATACCGGCGCCACACCAACATCGCGGGCAGATCCAGGCAGTGATCGGCATGGAGATGACTGAGAACCACCGAGACCCCGCAGGGATCAGTGACCCGTTGCAGTTCTCCGAAGACACCCGGTCCGCAATCCACCAGCACCGGCTGTTCGCCGGGGACAGAGAGCAGGTAGCCGGAGCATGCCGCCCCCGGTCCGCCCACACTGCCCGAACATCCGAGGACCGTGAGACGCATAAGCCCTACTGTGCCATGCCCGCGCGAGTCGCTGCCGGGTTACCGGGTCACAAGTGGGCCGCGAAGATTGCCCGAGTCGGCTAAAGGTGCTGCACAGCACCGACGACGGGCCCGAGGAACCGTCTCGAGAGCTTGGCGAACATCTCCGGGTCGCCGGTCGCCTGGAAGACGCGCGACGCCTCCCGACCGGTGTGCGGGTGCAGCAGGTCCTTCTCGGTGAGGACGCGATAGAGGTCCTTGGCCGTCTCCTCCGCGCTGGACACGAGCGTCACCTCGTCGCCCATCGCGAGCTGCAGGACGCCGGTCAGCAACGGGTAGTGCGTGCAGCCGAGCACGACTGTGTCGACGCCGGCCTGCTGCAGTGGTTCGAGGTACCCCTGTGCCAGACCGAGGATCTGGCGGCCGCTGGTGATCCCGCGTTCGACGAAGTCGACGAAGCGCGGGCACGGTACTGCGGTGATCACCGCGTCGCGGGCCGCGGCGAACGAATCCTCGTATGCGCGTGAGGAGATGGTGGCCTCGGTGCCGAGCACGCCGATCCGGCCGTTCTTGGTGGCGACCACCGCTCGACGCACCGCCGGGAGAACGACCTCGACCACCGGGATCGGCGCGTAGCGTTCCCGGGCGTCACGCAGGCAGGCTGCGGACGCGGTGTTGCAGGCGATGACGATCGCCTTGACGCCGCGCTCGGCCAGGTCGTCGCCGATCGCCAGCGCGTGCTTGCGGATCTCGGGGATCGTCAGTGGACCGTACGGGCCGTTCGCGGTGTCGCCGATGTAGACGATGTCCTCGTCGGGCAGCAGGTCCATGATGGCGCGCGCCACGGTCAGTCCGCCGACGCCGGAGTCGAAGATCCCGATGGGTGCCTCGGGATCGGAGGTCCAGACGGGCATGTTGGGTTGCGCGGCTATGACGCCACCCCCGGGGTCGCGGTGCGCTGCTTGCGTTTGCGGTCGCCCGAGGCGAGGAACCAGGCGGCCAGCACGCCGGCGATCGCGCCGAACAGATGCGCCTGCCAGGAGACGACGGGATTGCTCGGCAGCACGCCCCAGAGGATCGAACCGTAGATCAGGAAGAGCACGACGCCGCCGAGGATCTGCCACAGGTCGCGGTTGAACAGACCACGCACGATGAGAAAGGTGAGCCAGCCGAAGATGATGCCCGACGCGCCGACCGTGATCGAGTAGGGCGCGGCGAACAACCACACCCCTACCCCGGAGATCACCCAGATGATGCCGGTGACGATGAGGAACCGCTGCGTCATCAGCACCAGGAAGCAGAGCACCGCCCCGGGCATGAGGTTGGCGAACAGGTGTTCCCAGTCGGCGTGCAGCATCGGCGCCCAGAGGATGCCGTCGAGTCCGTCGACCTGGCGGGGTTCGATGCCGTTCTGGTCGAGGTCATATTGGGTGGCCGCGTCGATCAGCTCGACGACGAACAGCGCCGCGATGATGCACACGGTGGTGATCAGCGAACGCAGCCAGAGCGGGCGCGAGCGCCGCGGCTGTTCCTGCCCGACCGGTGGGGTGTACGACGTCATGGCCAGTTTCTCTTCGGGTCTCGACTCATCTCAGGTGACGTTCCGGCACTGCCGGTCACGCCCAGAGCTGACCTTCGAGTGCCTGCTCCGCGTCGTCCAGGCTACCTTCGTAGACCCCGGTCGAGAGATACTTCCACCCCGCGTCGGGAACCACGAAGCCGATGTCGGCACGGATGCCGTCCTTCATCGCCCGGCGCCCGATGCCGCGTGCGGCCTGCAGGATCGCGCCGGTGGAGATGCCCGCGAAGATGCCTTCGAGGTCGATCAGCTCGCGCACGCGGGCGACCGCGTCGACGCCGGTCACCGAGAACCGGCGGGTGAGCACCGAGTCGTCGTAGAGCTCCGGGATGAAGCCCTCGTCGATGTTGCGCAGGCCGTACACCTCGTCGCCGTAGCGGGGTTCGGCCGCGACGATCTCGATCTCGGGATTGCGTTCGCGCAGAAAACGTCCGACGCCCATGAGCGTCCCAGTGGTGCCCAGGCCCGCGACGAAGTGGGTGATCTCCGGCAGGTCGGCGTAGAGCTCCGGGCCGGTGCCCTCGTAGTGGGCGGCGACATTGGCGGCGTTGCCGTACTGGTAGAGCATCACCCAGTCGGGGTTCTCCGACGCCAGCTTCTTGGCCACGGCCACCGCGGTGTTCGACCCGCCCGCGGCCGGCGAGGAGATCACCTTCGCGCCGAACATCCGCAGCAGCGACCGGCGCTCCTCGGAGGTGTTCTCGGGCATCACGCAGATCAGTTGGTAGCCCTTGAGTTTCGCGGCCATCGCCAGCGAGATCCCGGTGTTGCCGCTGGTGGGTTCGAGGATCGTCGAACCCTCGTGCAGGAGCCCGTCGCGTTCGGCCTGCTCGATCATGCGCAGCGCCGGACGGTCCTTGATGGAGCCCGTCGGGTTGCGGTCCTCGAGCTTGGCCCAGAGCCGAACGTGCGGTCCGTCGGCCGAGTCGTCCCAACGCGGGGAGAGCCTCTGCAGCCCGATCAGCGGGGTGTGGCCGACCGAGTCGATGAGTGAGTCGTAGCGCGCCACGCTCAGCAGCCGCCGGCGACCGCGGGCAGGATGGTCACCTCGTCACCGTCGTCGATGGAGGTGTCGAGACCGCCGGAGAACCGGACGTCCTCGTCGTTGACGTAGACGTTGACGAACCGGTGCAGCTTTGCGGTGCCCTTCTCATCGGGTCCGACCAGGCGCTCCTTGAGTCCGGGGTTGCCCGACTCCAGGTCGTCGATCAGCGCGGCGAGCGTCGCACCGGAACCCTCGACGCGCTTGGCGCCGCCGGTGTGGGTCCGCAGGATCGTCGGGATGGACACGGTGACGGGCATACTCAGCTCCTGATCTCGATCTCTTCTTCGGTGACCGTGCCGTCGACGATGCGATAGCTACGGATCTCGGCGGTCTCCGGGTCCCGGGTGGACACCAGCACATAGTGGGCGCCGGGCTCACCGGCGTAGGAGATGTCGGTGCGGCTCGGGTAGGCCTCGGTCGCGGTGTGCGAGTGGTAGATCACCACCGGCTCCTCGTCGCGACGATCCATGTCGCGCCACACGGACAGCTGCTCGGCGGAGTCGAATCGGTAGAACGTGGGCGACCGTTCGGCGTTGACCATCGGGATGAACCGCTGCGGGTCGTCGGAACCCTCCGGCCCGGCGATCACGCCGCACGCCTCGTCCGGATGATCGGCGCGGGCGTGCGCGACCATCGCGTCGACGAGTTCCTGATCGATCTCGAGCATCGGTGTCCCGTTCTCCTTCGCAGACGCGGGGCCCGTTACGGGCACGTCGGTTCGGCGACCGGTCGTCGCACTTGTCTGATGGGAACGCCGGCCCGTGAACGCCTATTCCGAAACCGGTTATGACCGGCGTCACCGGCGGGTGACCGGTACGAGCAGGTCAGGCGAAAGCCGACGGTGCGGCGTCGGCGTACGTGGGGATCGAGGCCACCGACTCGGCGGCCAGCACGGCGTCGACGATCGCCCGCTGGACGACGTCGGCCGCACATCGGGAGACCTCGGCGATGATCGCCGCGTCCGCGTGCATGCCGGGCGGCGAGGCGGTCGCCGGATCGGTCGACTCCGGCCGGACCGCCCCGGTGGAGACAGCGAAGATGGTGTCGCCGTCGAGCGGCGAGTGGGCCGGGCGGATGGCGCGACCCAGGCCGTCGTGACCGGCCATGGCGATCCGGCGGGTCATCGCCGCATCGAGTGCGGCATCGGTGGCGACGACCCCGATCGTGGTGTTCAGAACGGTGTGTTTCTCCGCGAGTTCGGCCAGGTGCGCGATGTCGGCGGCCTCGGGACGCGTCAGGCCCAGTTCGGCGAGCTCGCTCTCGCCGAGGTCCCACGGCAGCCCGGTGGTCGGGTCGATGACGGCGCCGACCGGGTTGGCGACCATCAGCGCACCGACCGTGACACCGGCCGCCGGACCCGTCTCGATCGTCACCGAGGCGGTGCCCACGCCGCCTTTCAGCGCACCGGCCCGGGCACCGGCTCCCGCTCCCACACTGCCGACCGCGAAGTCGGTCCCGGCCACGCGGACCGCCTCGGCACCGAAGTCGGCGTCGGGCCGGTGATCCCACGCGCCGACCGGCAGATCGAAGATCACCGCCGCCGGCACGATGGGCACCACGTGCCCCCTGGTGTCCAGGGGCAGGCCGACCCCCTCGGCCTCGAGCGCGCGCATCGCACCGTCGGCCGTCGCGAGGCCGTAGGCGCTGCCGCCGCTGAGCACGATGGCATGCGCGGTCTGCACGGTGTTCGACGGATCGAGGAGATCGGTCTCCCGGGTGCCCGGGCCTCCGCCGCGCACGTCGACCGCCGCGATCGCGCCCGGCCACGAGATCCGGACCACCGTCGTACCGGTGGCCCAGCCGTGGCCGTCGGGCGTCTCAGCGGTGCCGGAGACCTCGGCGTCGGCGTCGACGCGGTGACTGTGCCCGACAGTGATCCCGACGACGTCGGTGATGCGGTCACCCGGGCGGGCGGGTCGTCCGATGGTCGTCACGTGCACCTCTGCTCTCGTCGATCCCCGACCGGAACTCCGAACTCGGACAAAACTCCCGAAAGGAGCTGCGTCAACGAGGATCGTAGGTCACATCACCGCTTCCACGAGCAGATCCTGCATCACGGTCAGCCAGTGATAGACGTCGAGATGCGCGGCGTGCGGATGGTCGGGCGGCAGCCGATCCGGGGTGTCCTCCGAGATGCCGAGCATCGCCCCGAGCGCGAGACGGACGTCGTTGAGGGCGGTCAGCCATGCGGTCGCCTCGTCGACGGTGAGCGCGAGGTCGCCGCCCCCGTCCGGCAGGGTGTCGAGAAGTGTGTGGGCCGCAGCGAGTTTGGCGTTGATGATCTTCGGCTCGTTGACGCTGCGCAGCGCGGAGTTGAGTCGGCCGTTGACCACCTCCGCGGAAAGTTCCTCGTCCTGATCCGGCCGATGGAAATCCGGCAGCAGGCGGCCGAGGGTGGCGTCGTCCGGCGCGTCGGAGTGACCGATGCGGATGCCGGTGACCTCCGACAGCGCGTCGCTCGGCGCGGTGTCGGCGCGTTCGGCGAGGAGCTCACACATCGAGGAGACCAGCGACGCGAGCAACTCGGCCTCGTGCGAGTCGAGCTGGGAGGTGATCCGGATCGACTCGCCGCGGCCCTTGCGTTTCCAGGTGCGCACGCCTCAGTGTCTCCCCACCGTCGACGACGGTCCGGTCCCCGGCGGCAGCATCTCTGTCCCGGTCATGAATCGCGCTGCATGGTGGCCCACAGGCCGGCCGCGTGCAGTTTGCGCACGTCTGCCTCGACCTTGTCCCGATCGCCGCTGGAGACCACGGCCTTGCCCTCGGTGTGCACCTGCATCATGAGCTGATTGGCATGCGACTCCGAGTAGCCGAAGATCTTCTGGAAGACGAAGGTCACGTACCGCATCAGATTGACGGGGTCGTCCCACACGACGGTCATCCAGGGTTTGTCGAGATCCGCCGCGCCGTCGGCCACCGCGGGTTCGGCAACCGCGGTACCGCCGGGGGTAGCCTCGTGCGCACGAGTTTCGTCAGGCGCCATGAGGACAAGGGTAACGCGATAGTGAGCATCGACAACACTGCGCTGCTGACCGACCAGTACGAACTGACCATGGTCGCAGCGGCTCTCCGGCACCCGGTCGCGCACCGGCCGTGCGTGTTCGAGGTGTTCGCCCGCCGACTCCCCGACGGTCGTCGGTACGGCGTCGTCGCGGGTACCGGACGTGTCCTCGCCGAGCTCGCGGGGTTCCGTTTCGGCGACGAGGAGATCGCCGTCGTGGAGCAGTTCCTCGACGCCGAGACCGTCGCATGGCTGCGCGACTATCGCTTCGCCGGGGACATCGACGGCTACCGCGAGGGCGAGCTCTACTTCCCCGGTTCCCCGATCCTCACGGTTCGGGCACCGTTCGCCGAGGCGGTTCTCCTCGAGACGTTGATCCTGTCGATCCTCAACCACGACAGCGCCATCGCCTCGGCCGCCGCCCGGATGGTCAGCGCGGCCGGTTCCCGCCCGATCATCGAGATGGGCTCCCGACGCACCCACGAGCGGGCCGCCGTCGCGTGTGCCCGCGCCGCCTACCTCGCCGGTGTCGCCGCGACGTCGAACCTCGAGGCGAATCGTCGTTTCGGCGTGCCCAGCGCGGGCACCGCCGCCCATGCCTTCACCCTCGGTTTCACCGGACCCGACGGCCCCGACGAGAAGGCGGCCTTCGCCGCGCAGATCGAGGCCCTCGGAGTCGGCACCACACTGCTCGTCGACACCTACGACATCACCCAGGGCGTCCGCAACGCGATCGAGGTCGCCGGCCCCGCACTCGGTGCGGTGCGCATCGACTCGGGGGATCTCGGTGTGCTCGCGCGTCAGGTGCGCACTCAGCTCGACGACCTCGGGGCGACGAACACCAAGATCGTGGTGTCCGGCGACCTCGACGAGTACGCGATCGCCTCGCTGCGCGCCGAGCCGGTGGACACCTACGGTGTCGGGACCTCGCTGGTCACCGGGAGCGGCGCACCGACCGCGGGTATGGTCTACAAGCTCGTCGAGGTGGACGGTCTGCCCGTCGCCAAGCGGTCGAGCCACAAGGAATCGCGCGGCGGCGCGAAGGCGGCCGTGCGGGCCGCGCGGGGCAGTGGGACGATCGTGGAGGAGATCGTCTACCGAGCCGACGGGCCGCGCCCTGATGCCGACGGTGGTCTCCACCTCCGGGATCTGCAGATCCCGCTGGTCCGCGGCGGGGAGCCGGTGGCATCCCTGCCATCGCTGACCGACGCGCGCGCCCACCTCGCGGCGGGGCTGGTGAGCCTGCCGTGGGAGGGCCTCGGCCTCTCTCACGGAGACCCAGCGGTGCCGACCCGCTACCAGCTCGGCTGACGAGCACACCCTTCGATCCGCCAGGGAGTACCTGATGAGCAGCGAACGCAACGACGGCACCAAGCCGGCCGACGCGTTGGTCGTCGTCGACGTCCAGAACGATTTCTGCGAGGGCGGCTCCCTCGCGGTCAACGGCGGTGCCGCGGTCGCCCGTGCGATCACCAAGATCCTCGGCGAGTACCGGACCGTCGTCGCGACACGCGATCACCACATCGATCCCGGCGCTCACTTCTCCGACGACCCCGACTACGTCGACACCTGGCCGCCGCATTGCGTGGTCGGCACCGACGGCGTCGCGTTCCATCCCGAATTCGATTACGCCGCAGCGCAAGAGGTCTTCTCCAAGGGCGAGTACGACGCCGCGTACTCGGGTTTCGAGGGCATCGCCGACGACGGGACCACGCTCGAGCAGTGGCTGCGCGATCACAAGATCTCGTCGATCGACATCGCGGGCCTGACCACCGATCACTGTGTCCTCGCCACCGCGCTCGACGCGGTGAAGGCGGGCTTCACGACCCGGGTGCTGCTCAACTTCACCGCGGGCGTCGGCGCGGAGACCACGTCCGACGCATTGTCGAGCATGCGTGAGGCCGGGGTCGAACTCGTGGGCGATCTGCTCTACGACGGCTCCTACGGCACGGGTTAGTCCCCGAGGGAACCGCAGAGCCCGCTGATCCGTCTGAAACTCACACACCCCATCTCGCACCATCTCGAACGAGGACCCCGGAACACCACATGCCGAACACTCCCCCGGTGACCGAACTGCTCGACACCGCGGTCTCCGCGCTCGGCGGTCGTCGACGTGACGGTCAGGTCGCCATGGCGTCCGCCGTCGCACACGCGATCGACACCGGCGAACATCTCGCCGTGCAGGCCGGCACCGGCACCGGAAAATCGCTGGCGTACCTCGTACCGGCGATCCGCCACGCGGTGGAGACCGGCCGGACCGTCGTGGTGTCGACGGCGACGATCGCACTGCAGCGGCAGCTGATCGAGCGCGATCTCCCCCGTCTCGCCGGCGCCCTCGCCAAGCCGATCGGCCGCAAGCCGACCTTCGCGATTCTCAAGGGTCGCGGTAACTATCTGTGCCTCAACAAGATCCATTCGGGTACCGCCGACGAGCCGGACACCGAGTTGTTCGATCCGTTCGAGCTGTCCCGCACCGGACGCGATGTCACCCGGTTGCGGGAGTGGAGCAGCGACACCGAGACCGGCGACCGCGACGACCTCGTTCCCGGTGTCGCCGACCGCGCCTGGCGACAGGTCAGCGTGTCCGCGCGCGAATGCCTCGGCGCCGCCAACTGTTCCTACGGCGAGGACTGTTTCGCCGAGCAGGCCCGCCGCCGGTCCGGCAAGGTCGACGTGGTGGTCACCAACCACGCGCTGCTGGCGATCAACGCGACGAGTCCCGCCAACGTGCTCCCCGAGCACGACGTCGTGATCATCGACGAGGCCCACGAGCTCGTCGATCGGATGACCTCGGTGGCCACCGACGAACTGTCCGCGTCGTCGATCGCGCTCGTCTCCCGGCGCGTCGGCAAGCTCGTCGACGAGGAGACCGCCGACGCGCTCCTCGGCGCCGGGGAGCAACTCGGCGAGCTGCTGGAAACCGCCCCGAAGACGCAGTGGAACCAGCTGCCTCCCGACGCGACCTCCGTGCTGGTGATGTTGCGTGACCGGTTGTGGCAGACCCGTACCGCGATCGGCCCGGTGCGCGCTCCCGGCGCAGGCGACGACGGCGCGGCCGCTGCCCGGTCGGCGGCCCTCACCTCGCTCGACGACATGCACGACACGGTCGTGCGCGTCCTCGGCGCCTTCGACGAACCCGACGAGTCCAAACGCCGGGACGTGGTGTGGGTCGGCCTCGACACCTCCCGGCGCGGTGCCGAACCCCGACCGGTGCTGCACATCGCACCGCTGTCGGTCGGGGGCCTGCTGCGGGCGTCGCTGTTCGCCAATTCGACGGTGATCCTCACCTCCGCGACCCTGACGATCGGTGGTTCGTTCGACGCCTTGGCCGCGACGTGGGGTCTGCCCGCGTCCGGACGCGGCACCGATCGTCCGGCCGCCGACGAACCGGGAACCGATGAACCAGGTCCCGACCCGGCGGCCTCGCGCAACATCACGGCCAGCGGCAAAGCGGTGCCCTCGGATTCGGGTTCGGCACGGTGGACGGGCTTGGACGCCGGCTCTCCGTTCGACTATCCGAAGTCGGCGATCCTCTACGTCGCTCGGCACCTTCCCCGGCCCGATCGGTCGGGTATAGCGCCGCGGACGATGGACGAGATCGCGAACCTCGTCGACGCCGCCGGCGGGCGCACCCTGGGACTCTTCTCGTCGATGCGCGCCGCGCGCGAGGCGGCCGAGGCCATCCGCGAACGGTGTGATCATCCGGTGTTGTGCCAGGGCGACGACACCACCTCGACGCTGGTCAAACGCTTTGCCGAAGACCCCGAGACGTGCCTGTTCGGCACGCTGTCGCTCTGGCAGGGCGTCGACGTACCCGGGCCTTCGCTGAGTCTGGTGCTCATCGACCGCATCCCGTTCCCCCGCCCCGACGACCCGCTGCTCACCGCGCGGCAACGCGCGGTCGACGCGCGGGGCGGCAACGGCTTCCTGTCCGTGGCCGCCAACCACGCGGCGCTGCTGCTCGCGCAGGGCGCCGGCCGATTGCTGCGTTCGGTCGACGACCGCGGCGTCGTCGCGGTGCTGGACTCCCGGCTGGCCACAGCCGGTTACGGGGGCTATCTGCTCGCCTCGCTGCCGCCGATGTGGCGGACCACCGACCCCGCGGTCGTCCGCTCTGCGCTCAGCCGGCTCACCGCGGCACCCCGTCCGGTGGGCTGATCGGCCCGCGAGGAGACACCCGACACGAGGACCGCGTACGACAAGACAATCGCGTACGCGGGGCACTAGGTTGGGTAGCGGTGATACCAACGCAGGCGAGACCGACAACGCACCCTGGCCAGTCGCGGGAGCTGACGAGAGGAGGCTTCGAGTGATCGGGCGCATGGGTATCGATGACATCGCACCCCTCGTCTCCGCAGGGCAGCAGCCCGCGAAAGCCGTTGTGGGAGAGTTTTTCCCGATCAGCACCACCGCATGGCGCGAAGGTCACGACGCGATCGGCGTCACCTTGCACATCGAGGCACCGCGACGCGGGGTCCTCGACATCCGCATGACGCCGGCGCCCGAACCGGACACGTTCAACGCGGCGTTCGTCCCCGACACGGTCGGGTTCTGGTCGTACCGCATCGAGGCCTGGAGCGACCCGTACACCACCTGGCGATCGGCGGTCATCAAGAAACTCGACGCCGGTCAGGGCGCCGCCGACCTGGCCAACGACCTCGAGACCGGCGCCCGAATCCTCGAGCGCGCCGCCGAGGGCATCGTCGACGAGAACCGTGAACTCCTGCTCGACGCGGTTCGTCTGCTCCGCGCCCGACGCCGCCGTGTCGAGAACCGGGTGAGTCTGGCGATCTCCGAGGAGGTCGTCGAACTGCTCCACGACAACCCGGTCCGCGAACTCGTCACCAAGAGCCGCACCTACCGCGTGTGGGTCGACCGCACCCGCGCCCTCTTCGGGTCCTGGTACGAGTTCTTTCCCCGGTCCACCGGCGGCTGGGACGGCGAGGGCAACCCGGTGCACGGCACCTTCCTCACCGCAGCCGAGGATCTGCCCCGCGTCGCCGGGATGGGATTCGACGTCGTCTACCTCCCGCCGATCCACCCCATCGGCGAGGTCAACCGCAAGGGACGCAACAACACGCTCGTCGCCGGGCCCGACGACGTCGGCTCGCCGTGGGCCATCGGGTCGAAGGACGGCGGCCACGACGCGATCCACCCGCAGCTGGGTTCCGAGGAGGACTTCGAGTACTTCGTCGGACGGGCGCGGGAGCTGGGTCTCGAAGTCGCCCTCGACCTCGCACTGCAGTGCGCACCCGACCATCCCTGGGCGACCGAACACCCCGACTGGTTCATCATCCAGCCCGACGGCACGATCGCCTACGCGGAGAACCCGCCGAAGAAGTACCAGGACATCTACCCGCTCAACTTCGACGACGACCGCAACGGCATCTACCGAGCCGTGCTGAAGGTGGTCCTGCACTGGGTCGGTCTGGGCGTCGACATCTTTCGCGTCGACAACCCGCACACCAAGCCCCCGAATTTCTGGGAGTGGCTGATCAGCGAGGTCAAGAAACGGAACCCGGACGTGCTGTTCCTGTCCGAGTCCTTCACCCGACCGGCACGTCTCTACGGTCTCGCCCGCCTCGGGTTCACCCAGTCCTACACGTACTTCACCTGGAAAACGGAGAAGTGGGAGCTCGAGCAGTTCGGTCGCGAGCTGGCCGAGCACGCCGACGAGGCGCGCCCCAACCTGTTCGTGAACACCCCGGACATCCTCCACGAGAGCCTGCAGCACGGCGGCCCGGGCATGTTCGCGTTGCGCGCCGCCCTGGCCGCGACCCTCGCCCCGACCTGGGGCGTCTACAGCGGTTACGAACTCTACGAACACGTGGCGGTCGCCGAGGGCAGCGAGGAGTACCTGGACTCCGAGAAGTACGAACTGCGCCCGCGCGACTACAAGGCGGCGACGAGCCGCGGCGAGTCTCTGGAACCGTGGATCACCTCGCTCAACGAGATCCGCCGCCGGCATCCCGCCCTGCAGCAGTTGCGGAACATCCACTTCCACCACGTCGACAACCCGTCGCTCATCGCGTACTCGAAGATCGATCCGGTGACCGGCGACCGTGTCGTGGTGGTCATCAACCTCAACCCGTACGCCGCTGAGGAATCGACCGTGTGGCTCGATCTCCCCGCACTCGGATTCGAGTGGTACGACCACTTCTCGGTCCGCGACGAGGTGTCCGGGGAGGAGTACTGGTGGGGGCAGGACAACTACGTCCGGCTCGAGCCGTGGCGCGCGGTCGCCCACATTCTGGCCCTGCCGCCACTCGACCCCGCTGCCGCAGCGCGACTCGCCTATCGAATCCAGTGAGGTGCCCGTGACCGATCTCGAGTCCCTCCCCGACCCGAAGGCGTCCGATCACGATCTGCGTCGGCTCGACGCGCTGACCCACCCCGAACCGCACGCGTTTCTCGGGGCGCACGACGCTCCGGGAAGTTCCACGATCCTGCGCACCCTGCGACCCGACGCGCTGTCGGTGTCCGCGGTCATCGGCGGCGTCGATCACCCGATGACCCGCCAGACCGACGACCTGTGGGTCGTCACCGTGCCGATCGCCGACCTGATGGACTACCGCTACCGGATCGTCTATCCCGACGGCTCGGGCGGCACCGCCGAGTTCGTCGTCGCCGACGGTTATCGCTTCCTGCCGAGCCTCGGCGACGTCGACATCCACCTGTTCAGCGAAGGCCGGCACGAGACGCTGTGGGAGGCACTCGGAGCCCGCGTCGTCTCGTACACGACGGCCGACGGCGAGGTCGCCGGCACCGCGTTCTCGGTCTGGGCGCCCAACGCGCACGGAGTGGCCGTCATCGGGGACTTCGACCACTGGACCGGCCGCGTGGCTCCCATGCGCAAGGTCGGGGTCAGCGGTGTCTGGGAGGTGTTCGTCCCCGACGTCGGCGACGGCGCGCACTACAAGTTCCGGGTGCACGGCGCCGACGGCGTGATCCGCGACAAGGCAGACCCGATGGCCTACCGGACCACACCCCCGCCGTCGACCGCGTCGGTCGTCACACAGTCGCGGTACGTCTGGTCCGACGACGCCTGGATCGCGCGACGGGAGGCCTCCTCGCCCGAGCGCGAGCCGATGAGCATCTACGAGGTCCACCTGGCGTCGTGGCGTCAGGGTCTGGGCTACCGCGAACTCGCCCACCAGCTCGCCGACTATGTCGTCGAGAAGGGCTTCACACACGTCGAGTTCCTGCCGGTGGCCGAACACCCCTTCGGCGGTTCCTGGGGCTACCAGGTGACGTCGTACTACGCGCCGACGGCCCGCTTCGGCACCCCCGACGACTTCCGGTACCTCGTCGACCATCTGCATTCGCGTGGCATCGCGGTGATCGTCGACTGGGTCCCCGCCCACTTCCCGAAGGACGAGTGGGCCCTGGCCCGCTTCGACGGCACGCCACTCTACGAGCACGCCGACCCGATGCGCGGCGAGCAACTCGACTGGGGCACCTACGTCTTCGACTTCGGACGCCACGAGGTCCGCAACTTCCTGGTCGCCAACGCGCTGTTCTGGTTCAGCGAGTTCCACATCGACGGGCTGCGCGTCGACGCCGTCGCGTCGATGCTGTACCTCGACTACTCACGTCCCGACGGACAGTGGCGACCCAACATCCACGGCGGCCGGGAGAACCTCGAGGCGGTGCAGTTCCTGCAGGAGACCAACGCCACGGTCCACAAGCACTTCCCCGGCGTCATCACCGTCGCCGAGGAGTCCACCGCCTGGCCGGGCGTCACCCGGATGACCGATCTCGGCGGTCTCGGTTTCAGCTTCAAATGGAACATGGGCTGGATGCACGACAGCCTCGACTACCTGTCTCGTGATCAGATCCACCGCAGCTTCCACCACCACGAGATCACCTTCTCGCTGATGTACGCGTGGAGCGAGAACTTCGTGTTGCCGCTCTCGCACGACGAGGTCGTCCACGGCAAGGGCACGCTCTGGACACGGATGCCCGGTGACTCCTTCACCAAGGCCGCCGGTGCGCGCGTCTACCTCGCGTACATGTGGTCGCATCCCGGCAAGCAGTTGCTGTTCATGGGCCAGGAGTTCGGCCAGACAGGCGAGTGGGCCGACAATCGCAGCCTCGACTGGCATCAGCTCGAGGGCTGGGAGGGTGAACTGCATTCCGGGATCTCGGCGCTGGTCACCGACCTGAACCGGATCTACCGGGCTTCCCCTGCCCTCCACACCCAGGACATCACGCCGCTCGGCTACGAGTGGATCGACGCCAACGACACCGCGAACAACGTGATCAGCTTCCTGCGGTTCGGGGAGGACGGATCGGTCGTCGCGTGCGTCTTCAACTTCTCCGGCTCGGATCGCGTCGACTACCAGGTCGGCCTGCCGCAGGGCGGGGTGTGGGAGGAGATCCTCAACACCGACGCCGACGCCTACAGCGGTGCCGGCCGCGGCAACCTGGGCGCGGTGACCGCCGACGGGCCGTCGTATCACGGGCGCCCCACCTCGGCGCGGGTCATGCTGCCGGCGAACTCCGCCATCTGGCTGGCTCCCCGCAGCCCGTAACCCCCCTCGATGCGCAAACCCAGCACCTCGGAGGTGCTGGGTTTGCCGAAAAGTGGAGATTCTGCGGATCAGTAGAGCGCGCTGGCCAGCTTCCGTCGAGCGGACACAACGAACGGTTCGGCCGGATCGAACAGCTCGAACAGCTCGAGCAGCCGGGTCCGGGCGCGGGTGCGTTCCTCGCCGTTGGTCACGCGGACCACGTCGATGATCCGATCGAAGGCCGCCTCGGGCTGCTGCGACAGCAGCAGGACGTCCGCGGCCGCGAGCTGGGCGTCGATGTCGCGCGGTGACGCGGTCTCGACGATGTTCGGGTCGTGCGCCTGCGCGCGCAGGATGAACTCGAGGTTCCGCGCCGCCGACACCGCCTCGACGTTCTCGGGTTCGGCTTCCGCAACGGCGCGGTACGCGGCCAGCGCTCCATCGAAGTCGCCGTCGTTGAGCTTCTCCTCGGCGGCGAGCATGCGCGGATCGGTCTGCTCCGTCTCGGGCGCCGCACCGGCAGGGGCGTCCGGCAGCGCGTCGCCGACCTGCGCGAAGATCTCATCGATCCACGCGGTGATCTCGGCCTCGGACCGGACGCCGTTGAACGCGGTGACGGGCTGTCCCTGCACGATCGCGACGACCATCGGGATCGACTGCACGCGGAAGGCCTGCGAGATACGGGGATTCGCGTCGACGTCGACCTTGGCGAGCACCCAGCGGCCACCGGACTCGGCGGCGAGACGCTCGAGGACCGGCGAGAGCTGCTTGCACGGCCCGCACCACTCGGCCCAGAGGTCGACGACGACGAGCTGCTGCATCGACCGGTTGAGGACCTCGGCCTCGAACGTCTCCTCGGTGACATCGATGACGCTCGCACCGGCCGGAGCCGGGGGCGGGGGCGGGGGCGGCGCGCCGGGCCCGGAAGCCTCGTCGGGTTGCGCCTGGGCGCGCTGGGTGGCCTGGGCCCGCTGCGCATGGGCGCGTTGGGCTTCGGCCCGCTCCTTGATCCCGCCGAGATCGACGGCACCGGTCATGGCCATGGCGGCGGCAGCCTGCTGACGGGCCGCCGCGGCGGCCTGCTGACGATTGGTTGGTCGCGTCACTCCTCTAGTGTGGCACGACCACACGGGCTCGTTGACCTAGGTTCGCCGAGCGCGGACACCGGTTGTTCGCGAGGGCGGACGACCCCGGCGAAGAACACGGCGAGCAACAGCGCGGCCAGTGCCGCGAGAAGTCCGATGTCGAGACTCGTTCGGCTGCTGATGAACCCGACGACGGCGGGACCGGCGAGCATGCCGAGATACCCGCAGCCGACGACGACCGAGATCGTCCGGCCACCCGCGGAGTCGGTGAGGTTGCCCGCGGCGGTGAAGATCTGCGGGATGAGGCCGGCGAGTCCCAGGCCGAAGACCGCCCACCCGGCGACCGCGAGTGCGGGTATCGGCGAGGCGATCGCGATCGCCATACCGGCCATGCCGACGAGCGCGCCGACCCTGAGCACGCGAACCGCACCCACCGCGGCGACCACCGGGTCGATGACGAATCTCGCGACCGTCATGGTCGCGCTGAAGGCACCGAAGGCGATCGCGCCGATCGCCTCGCTGGTCCCGTGGCTCTCGACGATGTGCAGGGCGCTCCAGTCGTAGGCGGTGCCCTCGGCGAGCATCAGTCCGAAGGCGACGACCGCCAGGAGCACGAGCCGGCGCCGGTCGATGCCGTGCCACCACGAGCCGGCGCCGATGTCAGACGATGTGTCCGGCGCCGGGCCCGCCGGCGCCTTGTCGTCTCCGGTGAGTTGGCGCGCGACCGCGGCGACGACCAGGAAGCCCGCGAAGGCCGCGCAGGCGACGGTCGGCACGACCCCGGCGTCGGCCCACAGCGTCGCCGCGACCACGCCGGACCCGACGAGGCTTCCCGCGGAGAAGAAGCCGTGGAAGGAGGACATGATCGGCCGGCGGTAGGCGCGCTCCACCGCGACGGCCTGGGCGTTCATCGACACATCGAGGCACCCGTTCGCGAAGCCGAAGGCCGCGAGGGCGGCGCCGAGGGTGAGAGTGTCGACGGCCAGCACCGGCGTGATGATGACAGCCGAGAGCAGCGATGCGGCGAAGACGGTGAGCGGCCGGGAACCCCAGCGGTCGATCAGCGGGCCGCACAGTTGCATGCCGACGAAGGCGGAACCACCCAGGAGGAGCAACAGGCCGCCGAGCTCGTCGTGTCCGACGTCGGTGCGGCCGCTGATGACCGGGATGTGCGCCACCCACATGGCGGCGAGGAAGCCGTTGAGAGCAAAGATCGTGGCGACCGCCCGCCGAGAGCGGCGAGGTTCGGTCGCGGGGTGCACCTGCACTCAGGAGCCCGAACCCAGGTGGCGTTCCACCCGCTCGACCTTGCCGGTCAGTTCGCCGGTGTGCCCGGGACGGATGTCGGCCTTGAGCACGAGTCCCACGCGTGGCGCATGGGCGGCGACGGCATCGGTGGCGGCCTTGACGACCGCTATCACCTCGTCCCAGTCGCCCTCGAGGTAGGTGAACATCGACGTGGTCTGATGCGGGAGCCCGGAGGCACGTACCACCTCGACGGCGGCCGCGACCGCCGCACTCATCCCGCCGTCGGCGTCGACGGCGGTTCCGCCCGAGGGCGTGAGGCTGAATGCGACGATCAGGGGACCACCTCCGGGATCAGGCGGTGGCCTGCTGCGGCGACTGTTCGGCCGACAACTCGGCGAGGTGGCCGTTGCGCTTGGCCCACCACTCGAAGACGATCGTGCCGAACGGCGGAACGCTCGACGCGAGCGCCAGCAGGGTGACGATCGGGATGCCGATGCGTCGCCCGCCGAGCGGGATCTCCCACTTCACGGAATTCCACTTGAGCTGGAACGCGGTGATCAGGGCGACGATCACGAAGATCACGAAGACGGCACCGTGGGTGGCGCCGGGAAGCGCGATGGCCTCGGGGTCGTCGTTGACGCGCTTGAGGATCATCCCGACGATCAGCCACGCCCAGGTGATCGCCTCCGCCACGGCGACGAGGCGGAAGCGCTTGGCGGGCGTGGTCAGGTCGAAGAAAGACAGCATGTTCACCATTCTGCCTGCCGGCGGAGACTTCTACGACAAAGTGTCGTAGAAGTCTCCTTCAGCGGGTGTGTCAGGCCTTCGGGACGCGGACGATCAGGGCATCGCCCTGGCCGCCGGCACCGCACAGCGCGGCCGCGCCGACGCCACCGCCACGGCGCTGCAGCTCGAGGGCGAGGTGCAGGGTGATTCGGGCGCCGGAGGTACCGATCGGGTGGCCGACGGCGATCGCTCCACCGTTGACGTTGATCTTGCCCTCGTCGACACCGAGCTGTTGCGCCGAGGCCAGGCCGACCGCGGCGAAGGCCTCGTTGATCTCGATGAGGTCGAGGTCGGCCGGGGCGATGCCCTCACGGGCGCAGGCCTTGGCGATCGCGTTGGCCGGCTGCGCCTGCAGGCTGGAGTCCGGACCTGCGACGACGCCGTGGGCGCCGATCTCGGCGAGCCAGGTCACGCCCAGCTCCTCCGCCTTGGCCTTGGACATCACGACGACCGCGGCCGCACCGTCGGAGATCTGGGAGGAGTTGCCCGCGGTGATGGTGCCGTCCTTGCGGAAGGCCGGACGCAGGCCCGAGAGCGACTCGGCGGTGGTGTTGGCGCGGATGCCCTCGTCCTCGGCGAACTGGATCGGGTCACCCTTGCGCTGCGGGATCGACACCGGCACGACCTCGTCGTCGAACACGCCGTTCTTCCACGCGGCGGCGGCGAGCTGATGACTGCGGGCGGCGAACTCGTCCTGCTGTTCGCGGGTGAAGCCGTCCTTGTCGTTGCCCTGCTCGGTCAGCGCACCCATCGGCTGATCGGTGAAGGCGTCGTGCAGACCGTCGAAGGCCATGTGGTCGACGAGCTCGGTGTTGCCGTACTTGAAGCCACCGCGGCTGTTGGGCAGCAGGTGCGGGGCCTGGGTCATCGACTCCTGGCCGCCGGCGACGACGACGTCGAACTCACCGGCGCGGATGAGCTGGTCGGCGAGCGCGATGGCGTCGATGCCCGAGAGGCACATCTTGTTGATGGTCAGGGTCGGGACGTCCCAACCGATGCCGGCCTTGATCGCGGCCTGACGAGCCGGCATCTGACCTGCCCCCGCGGTCAGAACCTGGCCCATGATCACGTACTGGACCTCCGAAGCCGGGACACCGGACTTCTCGAGTGCGCCCTTGATGGCCACCGCACCCAGGTCGACGCCGCTGAAGTCCTTCAGCGAACCGAGGAGACGGCCGAAAGGCGTGCGTGCACCGGCGACGATGACCGTCGTGTTGTCAGCAGTCGAGGACATGGAAAGGAACCTCCGGGGGTGGGTCGTGCGGGGGGCTACCGAGCGCCCGCTCTGTGCGCTCTGACCCTCAACGCTACCGTTGTGACATGAGCACCTCTGCATCTGACCCCAGCACTTCTGCCGGCGCGACCGCCCTGATCTCCGACCTGGTCGTCGCGATCGACCACGTCGGTATCGCCGTTCCGGACCTGGACGCCGCCAAAGAGTGGTATGCGACACATCTCGGCTTCGAGACGCTCCATCAGGAGACCAATGCCGAGCAGGGTGTCGAGGAGGCCATGGTCGGCCCCGCCGGCGGTGGCGCCGTCATCCAGCTTCTCGCGCCACTGAACGAGGAGTCGACGATCGCGAAGTTCATCGGTCGCAACGGCCCCGGACTGCAGCAGCTCGCGGTACGCGTGACCGACGTCGACGCCGTCATGACCCGCCTCACCGAGGCCGGCGTCCGCGTCCTCTACCCCGCCGCGAAACGAGGCACCGCGAACTCGCGCATCAACTTCGTCCATCCCAAGGATGCGGGTGGCGTCCTCCTCGAGCTCGTCGAGCCGGCCGCCGACGCCGCACACTGATCTCGGACCGCTCTGCCCGAACCGAAAACCGTTCGGGCGCTTGATAAAATCCCCTCCGTTCGCACCCGGCCGGCACTCCGGTGCGAACGCCGGTGCCGGCGCGTGGACACCCGAGTGGTCGCCCACGCGCCGCCGCCGGGGGCCTCGTCGCCGATAACGCCGACACCGCGGTCCTACGTCGCTCGACCGAGCTTCGAGCTCCGGGCGTCTCGGATACACTGGCCCGCATGCCAGGTCCCGCACGGCAATTGCCCTTCGCGATCGTGATGCGCGGTTATGACCGTGAGCAGGTCGCCGACCATCTCCAGCGACTCGATGCCGAGTTGCGGGTTCTCGCCGCCGATCGCGACGCCGCCACCGCCAACGCCCACGAGCTCGCCTCTCATCTCGAAGAGGCGCGCGACGAGATCGCCGAACTCCGCCGCGAGATCGACAAGCTCTCGGTGCCGCCCACCACCGCTCAAGGAATGAGCGAGCGCCTCTCGCGGATGCTCCAGCTCGCGTCCGACGAGGCGTCGGAGATGCGTGCCGAGGCCTCCGCCGAAGCCGCCGAGACTCTCTCCATCGCACGCCAGGAAGCCGCCGACATGCGCTCCGAGGCGGCCGCCGAGGCCGAGCGGATCCGCAGCGAGGCGCAGACGGCGGCGAAGAAGCTCGTCGACGAGGCGTCGGCCCGCGCCCGTCAGGTCAAGGAGACCGCCGCGGCCAACGAGTCCGAGTCGGCACGTCTCATCGCCGAACGCACCGCGGCGATGGAGGCCGAGCACACCAAGACGATGAAGGCGGCCAACGACGAGGCCCGTCGCATCGTCGACAAGGCGAAGGCGGAGGTCGCCGAGCTCGAGGCGGTCAGCGCCCGCGAACGCGCCGCCGAACGCGAACGTCAGGACGCCGAACTCGCCGACCAGCGCGAGCGTGCCCTCGACGAGGCGAGCCACATCCGGCAGACCGCGCTCGACATCGCCGGCGAACGTCTCAACCGGTCCCGTGAGATGGCTCAGGCTGCCGATCGCGCGCGTCAGGAGATCGCGGCCAACCTGGGTCAGCTCCGCGACAAGCTCGCCGAACTGCCCGAGTTGCTGGCGCAGCCGGAGGACTCCGAGTACGACGTGCTCTCCGACACCGACGATCTCGAGCTGCTCAATCGCAAGTTGTCGCCGGAGGCCCGCGCCAACGCCTGAGCGGCGTTCTACGGGTCAGGACTCGGCGTCCGGCTCAGAAGAGCCGGAACTCCGTGCTCTCCGCACCACGCAGCGCTTCGTAATCCAGCACCACGCAACGGATTCCACGGTCTTCGGCGAGGGTCCGGGCCTGCGGCTTGATCTGCTGCGCGGCGAAGACGCCTGCCACCGGGGCCAGTGTGGTGTCGCGGTTGAGCAGTTCCAGGTAGCGCGTGAGCTGCTCGACTCCGTCGATCTCCCCGCGCCGTTTGATCTCCACGGCGACGGTGGCGCCCGTGGCGTCGCGGCAGAGCAGGTCGACCGGCCCGATCGCCGTCATGTACTCGCGGCGGATGAGGGTGTGGCCGGGCCCGAGGGTCTCCACGTGTTCGGCGAGCAGTTCCTGCAGATGCGCCTCGACACCGTCCTTGACCAGACCTGGGTCGATGCCGAGTTCATGCTGCGAGTCGTGCTCGATCGAGGCGATGGTGATGCGCAGTTCCTCGCCGGCCTTGTTGGTGACGACCCAGTAGGCCTCCGCCTCGGTGCCCTCGGGCACGGCGGCTTCGGTGAGCCAGCACGGCGGGCTCATCCAGTTCAGAGGCTTGTAGGCGCGGTCGTCGGCATGCACGCTCACCGAGCCGTCCGACTTGACCAGGAGCAGTCGCTTGGCCATGGGCAGATGGGCGGTCAGCCGCCCGACGTAATCGACCTGACACTCCGCGATGACGAGACGCACGAGCCCACCCTAGGGCATCGGCTGCACCGTTCTCACGCCCCCGCGCCGGGGCTCGTGTGATCCCTGAGGAGCGTCCGGACTCACTGGTCGTAGTAGTGCTTGAGCATGAACGTCTCCGCGTCGATGACGGCATCCTCCATCGTGGCGTGCACGTGCGGCAGCGCCGGATCGAAGCCCTTGAGGTCTGCCGGCGCGTCGAGATCGGGCGCGGTACCGTCGGCTCGATGGCGGATCACACTGGCCCGCACCACACCATCAGGATCGACGAGTGCTGCCCGGCGTCCGCTGTCGTCGAGCAACCGCTTGATGCTGAGAACCATTGTCCGGGCGACCGCGTCGATGACACCGATACGCGATATCTCGACGATGACCACCGTGTAGTCGTCGAGGTCGGCCTCGAGGCGTCGTTGCACGCTCTCGGCTCCGGCGAACGTCAGATCGCCCTGGAGCTCGTAGACACGGATTTTGTCGCGGCAGGTCCGGAGATAGCTGCGCTCACGTTCACTCCATTCGGCACTCACCGGGGTGTCGGCGAGGTCGTGGACCGCGCGGATCGTCACCCGACTCTCGCGGGTCACGTTGAACATGTGTAGCCCGAGGTCCTTCGACAGGTGCCGGCAGGTCTCGACGCCGCGAACGCTGTTGCCGTGTTCGTCGAGTCGCGGCGAGTAGACGCCGATGCCCAGCTGTCCGGGGAGGACGGCGAGGATTCCGCCGCCGACGCCGCTCTTGGCCGGCAGTCCGACCGAGGTGACCCAGTCCCCCGCCCCGTCGTACATCCCGCAGGTGGTCATCACGCTGAGCAGACGCTGCGCGATCTCGGAGGAGAAGACCACGCGGCCCGTGCGTGGGTTCAGGCCGCCGTTGGCGATGGTCGCACCGATACCGGCCAGGTCGTCGGTCGTCACCCGGATCGAACACTGGCGGTAGTACAGGTCGATCGCGGCGTCCGGATCGGTGTCGAATGCGCCGAAGCTGTCGAGCATGTAGGCAATCGCCCGGTTGCGCGATCCGGTCGCGGATTCGGAGGCGTACACCTCCTCGTCCATGGTGAGGCGCCCGCCCGCACAACCCGAATAGAACTCGACGATCTCGGCGAAGGCCGCGTCGACGTCGTCGCGACTCACGTCGCGCGAGGCGGGCAGGAGCATGGACGCCGCGAAGATGGCACCGGCGTTGATCATGGGGTTCTTCGGACGACGCCGGTCGTCGACGCTGATCTCGTTGAACGCCTCACCGGACGGTTCGACGCCGATCCTGGCGTCGACCGCGGCCACACCGTGCTTGCGCAGTGCCATCGCGTAGGTCAGCGGCTTGGACACGGACTGGATGGTGAAGGTCTCGGTGGAGTGCCCATGCGAGTACATGTATCCGTCGTGGACGCACAGCGACAATCCGAAGCCCTCGGGATCGACGACGGCCAGTTCCGGGATGTAGTCGGCGACGTCGCCCGACCGGTCGCCCCGGACTTCGTCCATGATGTGGCGCAGGTAGCCGTCGACAAGGGATTCCATGGGGCAATCTAAGCGTGTCCAGCGGTGATCGGGTAGCCGACGCGGCGGGTGACGCGACGGGGCACACAACAGCCGTGGATCCGGCACAGACGTGACTAGGCTGGTGCCTGAGTGTGTTCGCCCCGAGGAGAAGGTTGGGAGCACTGATGAAGCTGCTCGTCGCATACATCGCCACTTCCGGGGGCGAGGACGCGGTGGCCCTGGGTGCGTGCCTGGCACGCACCTTCGACGCCGAGCTCGAGATCTGCATCGTCATCCCACCCGAGCCGGCCGGGGCCGACGACGCGGTGGAGAGACTCTCCGATGCCCTCGACAGCGCCGCTCGTCGCTGGCTCGACGAGGCGGCCGCCCGCCTGCCCGACGACATCGAGACCACGACGACGATCGCCGAACACGCCAACCCCGCCGAGGGGCTGATCATCGAGGCCCGACGCACCGATTCCGACATCCTCGTCATCGGCGGAGCCGGCGGTGGCATCCGCGGCCGGCACACTCTGGGGACCGTCGTGAACGACATCCTGCACTCATCACCGATCCCGGTGGCCCTCGCGCCGCCCGGCTTCGCACATCTCGGCGCCGACGAGGTACGCGAGATCACGGTGACCATCGGCGACCGTCCGGGTGCGCCACTGTTGTTCGAAACCGCGATCCGCAGTGGCATCCGCGCACATCGGCCTATCCGGCTGGTGTCGATTCTCGCAATCGACGACATGCAGCCCTGGCGGAACGTCCCTGAGGACACCGCTGTCGAATCTGCCCGAGCACACGCCCAGCGGGCCCTTGATGAGGCGAGAACCCAACTGCCGGAGGACTTCCCGGTGACGTCGACGGTCGCACAGGGCTCCACCATCGAGGAAGCGGTGGAGTCACTCGAGTGGCACGACGGCGATCTGGTGATGGTCGGTTCGAGCCGGCTGGCCGCCCCGAACACGTTGTTCCTGGGGACCACCGCCGCGAAGATACTCCGAGCTGTTTCGGTCCCGATCATCGTGGTGCCGAAGAGCACCCACTGATTCTGCCGCCGGCACCGGGATGGTGTGGGAGTGGTACGGGTTGTCGGCGTAGTGTTTCTACCGCTGGTGGGCCGGGATAGGTGTGGAATGCATTGTGGCCCTACACGATTACTCGTGTAGGGCCACAATGGGATGTTGTGTTCGGCGGTGTCCTACTCTCCCACACTGATTAAGGTGCAGTACCATTGGCGCTGGAGGGCTTAGCTTCCGGGTTCGGAATGGGGCCGGGCGTTTCCCCTCCGCTATGGCCGCCGTAACTTTATGAAACAATCCACAACGGTTTGTTTGTTTGTTGTGTGTTGTCTCAGAAGATGCATAGTGGATGCGAACACACCAAAACATGTTGTTTGGTGATGTTGTGGGTGTTGTTGGTAAGTCCTCGGCCGATTAGTACCAGTCACCTGAACACATTGCTGTGCGTACAGTTCTGGCCTATCAACCCCATGGTCTGTAGGGGGCCTTAACCCCGCAAAAGGGGGTGAGAAACCTCATCTTGGAACAGGCTTCCCGCTTAGATGCTTTCAGCGGTTATCCCTTCCGAACGTAGCTAACCAGCAGTGCCCCTGGCGGGACAACTGGCACACCAGAGGTTCGTCCGTCCCGGTCCTCTCGTACTAGGGACAGGTTTCCTCAAGTTTCTTACGCGCGCGGCGGATAGAGACCGAACTGTCTCACGACGTTCTAAACCCAGCTCGCGTGCCGCTTTAATGGGCGAACAGCCCAACCCTTGGGACCTACTCCAGCCCCAGGATGCGACGAGCCGACATCGAGGTGCCAAACCATCCCGTCGATATGGACTCTTGGGGAAGATCAGCCTGTTATCCCCGGGGTACCTTTTATCCGTTGAGCGACACCGCTTCCACTTGCCGGTGCCGGATCACTAGTCCCGACTTTCGTCCCTGCTCGACATGTACGTCTCACAGTCAAGCTCCCTTGTGCACTTACACTCAACACCTGATTGCCAACCAGGCTGAGGGAACCTTTGGGCGCCTCCGTTACTTTTTAGGAGGCAACCGCCCCAGTTAAACTACCCACCAGGCACTGTCCCTGAACCCGATCAGGGTCCGAGGTTAGAAGTCCAATACGATCAGAGTGGTATTTCAACAACGACTCCATGAACACTGGCGTGCCCACTTCACAGTCTCCCACCTATCCTACACAAACCGAACCGAACACCAATACCAAGCTATAGTGAAGGTCCCGGGGTCTTTTCGTCCTGCCGCGCGTAACGAGCATCTTTACTCGTACTGCAATTTCGCCGAGTCTGTGGTTGAGACAGCAGAGAAGTCGTTACGCCATTCGTGCAGGTCGGAACTTACCCGACAAGGAATTTCGCTACCTTAGGATGGTTATAGTTACCACCGCCGTTTACTGGGGCTTAAATTCTCAGCTTCGCCACCCAAAGGTGACTAACCGGTCCTCTTAACCTTCCAGCACCGGGCAGGCGTCAGTCCGTATACATCGTCTTACGACTTCGCACGGACCTGTGTTTTTAGTAAACAGTCGCTTCTCTCTGGTCTCTGCGACCCACACCCGCTCAGAGAGTAAAT
Organism: Gordonia sp. 135; assembly: GCF_009720185.1. NCBI lineage: Bacteria > Bacillati > Actinomycetota > Actinomycetes > Mycobacteriales > Gordoniaceae > Gordonia > Gordonia sp. 135. The sequence goes on along the minus strand of NZ_CP046257.1, from coordinate 1,987,447 downwards.
CCCGTCACCGGTCTGGGTCCCCCTTCTCCCGAAGTTACGGGGGCATTTTGCCGAGTTCCTTAACCACAGTTCTCTCGATCGCCTTAGTATTCTCTACCTGACCACCTGTGTTGGTTTGGGGTACGGGCCGTGTACCAACTCACTAGAGGCTTTTCTCGGCAGCATAGGATCATGGAATTCGCCGCAACGGCTACGCATCACCTCTCAGGCTTGATGTGTTCCGGATTTGCCTAGAACACGCCCTACAGGCTTACACCAGTACAACCACTGACTGGCCCCACTACCTTCCTGCGTCACCCCATCGCTTGCCTACTACCAGCCAAGGTCCCATGCATCACCCCAACCTGGCACCCGAAGGTGCTCCTGGGGGATCTGGATGGTTAGTACAACTGATTCAGCATGGGCGCGGATACACGGGTACGGGAATATCAACCCGTTGTCCATCGACTACGCCTGTCGGCCTCGCCTTAGGTCCCGACTCACCCTGGGCGGATTAGCCTGGCCCAGGAACCCTTGGTCATTCGGCGGAAGAGTTTCTCACTCTTCTTTCGCTACTCATGCCTGCATTCTCACTCCCACACCCTCCACCACTAGATCACTCTGTGGCTTCCACGGATGCAGGACGCTCCCCTACCCACCCACACACCTGGTTGACACTCCGTAGAACATCAACGGGCTAACGTGTGAGTGCCGCGGCTTCGGCGGTGTACTTGAGCCCCGCTACATTGTCGGCGCAGGATCACTTGACCAGTGAGCTATTACGCACTCTTTCAAGGGTGGCTGCTTCTAAGCCAACCTCCTGGTTGTCTTCGCGACCCCACATCCTTTTCCACTTAGTACACGCTTAGGGGCCTTAGCCGGCGATCTGGGCTGTTTCCCTCTCGACTACGAACCTTATCGCCCGCAGTCTCACTGCCACACTCTCACTTACCGGCATTCGGAGTTTGGCTGACGTCAGTAACCCTGTGGGGCCCATCGGCCATCCAGTAGCTCTACCTCCGGTAAGAAACATGTGACGCTGCACCTAAATGCATTTCGGGGAGAACCAGCTATCACGGAGTTTGATTGGCCTTTCACCCCTACCCACAACTCATCCCCTCCATTTTCAACTGAAGTGGGTTCGGGCCTCCACGACGTCTTACCGTCGCTTCACCCTGGCCATGGGTAGATCACTCCGCTTCGGGTCTAGACCCGGCGACTCAAACGCCCTATTCAGACTCGCTTTCGCTACGGCTACCCCACACGGGTTAACCTCGCCACCGAGCACTAACTCGCAGGCTCATTCTTCAAAAGGCACGCCATCACCCACCCTCCGAAGAGGCACAGGCTTTGACGGATTGTAAGCGTCCGGTTTCAGGTACTATTTCACTCCCCTCCCGGGGTACTTTTCACCTTTCCCTCACGGTACTTGTCCGCTATCGGTCACCAGGAAGTATTCAGGCTTACCGGGTGGTCCCGGCAGATTCACAGCAGATTCCACGAGCCCGCTGCTACTTGGGCACCCATCACGCAAGACCATGTGTTTTCAGCTACCGGACTCTCACCGTCTACGGCAGACCATTCCAGGCCACTTCACCTAACACACGATTTTCTGACTCACGCTTCCACAGGTAGATGGAAGAAGATGAACCCCACAACACCACACACACAACCCCTACCCGGTATCACATGCGCATGGTTTAGCCTCATCCGCTTTCGCTCGCCACTACTCACGGAATCACTTTTGTTTTCTCTTCCTATGGGTACTGAGATGTTTCACTTCCCCACGTTCCCTCCACACCCCCTATACATTCAGAGGTGGGTAACACGACATCACTCGTGCTGGGTTTCCCCATTCGGACACCCTCGGATCACAGCTCGTTTGACAACTCCCCGAGGACTATCGCGGCCTACCACGTCCTTCATCGGCTCCTGGTACCAAGGCATCCACCGAACGCCCTTACACACTTACAACAACACCTACAAACCACCCCCACCCCAAAAGAACGAGGATCGAATGTAGACATCACAAAACAAACAAATTTCTGCTAAATCACAGACCAACGTCAACGTTGATTTGAAATAAAGATGCTCGCATCCACTATGCACTTCTCAAACAACACACACCGTCTGACCGCCCACACCTCCGCGCCCCATCACAGGACACCTCACCAGCATGATTGACCGAACAGCTAGGTCAGAGACAACCCGACACACACCCGAAGGCATGCCGCGTGTTCTCTCAGAACCCCGATAGTGTGACGTGAACCCGCCGGCCTCACAGCCAAAGCGGTACCCCCAACATTCCGTCCTGTGACAGAACATCGAACAGGGCTGTCTGATGTTTCACCCTCGAACACACACCCACCGCACAGACATACGCCGGCAGAAATGGGTGATGTTGTGTGCTCCTTAGAAAGGAGGTGATCCAGCCGCACCTTCCGGTACGGCTACCTTGTTACGACTTCGTCCCAATCGCCGATCCCACCTTCGACAGCTCCCTCCCACAAGGGGTTAGGCCACCGGCTTCGGGTGTTACCGACTTTCATGACGTGACGGGCGGTGTGTACAAGGCCCGGGAACGTATTCACCGCAGCGTTGCTGATCTGCGATTACTAGCGACTCCGACTTCATGGGGTCGAGTTGCAGACCCCAATCCGAACTGAGACTGGCTTTAAGGGATTCGCTCCACCTCACGGTATCGCAGCCCTCTGTACCAGCCATTGTAGCATGTGTGAAGCCCTGGACATAAGGGGCATGATGACTTGACGTCATCCCCACCTTCCTCCGAGTTGACCCCGGCAGTCTCCTGCAAGTCCCCGGCATAACCCGCTGGCAATACAGGACAAGGGTTGCGCTCGTTGCGGGACTTAACCCAACATCTCACGACACGAGCTGACGACAGCCATGCACCACCTGTACACCAACCACAAGGGAACATGTATCTCTACATGCGTCTGGTGTATGTCAAACCCAGGTAAGGTTCTTCGCGTTGCATCGAATTAATCCACATGCTCCGCCGCTTGTGCGGGCCCCCGTCAATTCCTTTGAGTTTTAGCCTTGCGGCCGTACTCCCCAGGCGGGGTACTTAATGCGTTAGCTACGGCACGGAACTCGTGAAATGAGCCCCACACCTAGTACCCACCGTTTACGGCGCGGACTACCAGGGTATCTAATCCTGTTCGCTACCCACGCTTTCGCTCCTCAGCGTCAGTTACTACCCAGAGACCCGCCTTCGCCACCGGTGTTCCTCCTGATATCTGCGCATTTCACCGCTACACCAGGAATTCCAGTCTCCCCTGTAGTACTCAAGTCTGCCCGTATCGCCTGCACGCCTACAATTGAGTTGCAGAATTTCACAGACGACGCGACAAACCGCCTACGAGCTCTTTACGCCCAGTAATTCCGGACAACGCTCGCACCCTACGTATTACCGCGGCTGCTGGCACGTAGTTGGCCGGTGCTTCTTCTCCAGGTACCGTCACTTGCGCTTCGTCCCTGGTGAAAGAGGTTTACAACCCGAAGGCCGTCATCCCTCACGCGGCGTCGCTGCATCAGGCTTGCGCCCATTGTGCAATATTCCCCACTGCTGCCTCCCGTAGGAGTCTGGGCCGTGTCTCAGTCCCAGTGTGGCCGATCACCCTCTCAGGTCGGCTACCCGTCGTCGCCTTGGTAGGCCATTACCCCACCAACAAGCTGATAGGCCGCGGGCCCATCCTGAACCGCAAAAGCTTTCCACCCCAGAGCATGCACTCCAAGGTCATATCCGGTATTAGACCCAGTTTCCCAGGCTTATCCCAAAGTTCAGGGCAGATCACCCACGTGTTACTCACCCGTTCGCCACTCGAGTACCCAGCAAGCTGGGCCTTTCCGTTCGACTTGCATGTGTTAAGCACGCCGCCAGCGTTCGTCCTGAGCCAGGATCAAACTCTCCATGAAAAAATAGCGAAACAAAACCAACACCCACAAGGCGCCAGCGTTTCAACACAATCAGGAAAGCAAAACCTGACCAATCCAAAACTAGCAAAACATGTGACACCCAGACAAAGCCGAGCGCCACACAAAAAAACAAACATCTACATCCATAAAGAATGCACGATGCCAAAATGGCATCAGACAATTCATCATCACACTATCGAGTTCTCAAAGAACACACACCCACCAAATACTCACCCCCACAAGGGCTTTCACCAGCGGACTTCGTTCTGACGTTCACCGCCACCCCGTCTCCGGGGCAACTCTTCCAGCCTACCAGAACCAAACTCCGTGCTGCAAACCCGAGGATTTGCGACTCACAGGGATCTGGCAACCCCGCACATCGTCTGCGAGACATCAGGTCTCACAGTCGACGTTCGGGGGCGGTCTGCGCGAGGCCCGGTCTCCACTCCCCGTCTCGAGACCCTCTCAGGTCTCCCGGGGCGGCGCCGTGGCGCGCTGACTCGAAGAAAGTTACGCAACCGTCTCGCCTGGGTCAAATCGCCAGGTGGCGACCTGCCGGGTCGGACATCGCCGCAGGTCACGGTCCACAGAGGAGCGCCGAAACCGTCTGCCCTGCGTACATTTTCGACAAACCTGCCGGTGTGACGTGCGCCGCAGAACCATCCTTTCGGACAGGCGCCCGTCCCCGCTCGGTCAGTTATGCGCAGGTCAGGATGTTCCTACGGTCGATACATGACCACCATCGATCAGTCGACGACCGTCCGGGCTGCGCTTCTCGACTCATCTGACGTTCGCGACCGCGGGCCGCAGGTCCTTCGATCTGCGCTTGTCCCCAGGGGTTTCGCCCGCTGCGGCCTCCTGTCGTGGCGCCGGGTGGCCGGCATCCTCCAGATCGCGCATCCCTTCGACGAGGAGACGATCTCCGACTCTGTTGTCGTCGACGGGCTGGTGTCACTGGTCGACCCCGGTGTCCTGTCGGGACAAGAGCAGTTCGAATCCGCTGCGGTGGGCATCATCCGGACAACGGCGGGAACCTCCGCAGATGCGTGGTCGGCGTTCTACGACAACTCGCTCCGTGAACTCCGCTACGGCACTTCGGCGTTCGCACCGGTACACCGGCGGGCACACTCACTCCTCACCGGTTCGTCGGTGCTCGAGGTCGGTTCGTGCTTCGGATTCTTCGCGCTGGCCTGCGCGATGGACGGGTTCGACGTGTCGGCCTGCGACATCTCGCCCGGCGCGGTCTCTCTGCTCTCGTGCGCATCGCGGCGACTCGGACTGCCGGTCCACTCGGCCGTCGGCGACGCGACCGCTCTCCCCTACGACGACGACTCCGTGGACACGGTCTCGCTCATCCATCTTCTGGAGCATCTCGACGCCCCCGGCGTGGAGGCGGCGCTGTCGGAGGCACTGCGGGTGGCGAGGCGACGCGTGATCGTGGCGGTCCCCTTCGAGGAGGAGCCCAGCCCACACTTCGGGCATCGTCTCCGGCTGACCGAGACGGACCTGCACATCTGGGCCGGCAGCGTCGCGCACTCCGGGGCCCACGTGTTCGTCGACCACGGCGGTTGGCTGATCCTCACCCCCTGAGGGCCGCCGGTCAGATGAGACCGCGCTTGCTGGCGATGTAGACCGCATCGGTGCGCTTGCTGACACCGAGCTTGCGGATGATGTTGCGGATGTGGAACTTCACGGTCGACTCGGAGATGTAGAGCGTCTCCCCGATCCGCTTGTTGGACATGCCATCCGCGAGCAACCGCAAGACCTCGCGCTCCCGGTCGCTGAGCGTCTCGGTGGTCTCCGCCTCCCCCGACACCGTTCGCAACACCACCGCGGCACTGCGCGGATCAAATGCGCTGCCACCGGTGGACACCGCCTGGATCGCGCGCACGAGTTCGGTGGTGTCGACGTCCTTGACCACGTACCCCCGGGCACCGGCGCGGACCGCGCGAACGACCAGGTCGTCGTCGAGGAACGTCGTGAGCACGAGTGCCGCGACCTCCGGGTGACGCTGGGAGATGTCCTTGATCAGGCGCAGCCCCTCGTACTCGGTGCCCGCGGACAGCTTGAGGTCCACGACCACGACGTCCGGGCGGCATGCGTTCACCTCGGCGAGCGCGGCGTCGTGCGAACCGGCCTCCCCGACCACCTCGACGACGTCCTCCCGCTCGAGGAGCGAGCGCATCCCTTCCCGGAGCAGGGCGTGATCGTCGACGAGCAGGGTCCGGATGGGCCTGACCTGCTTTCCCCTGCTCGTCGCATCCCCGGTCGTCTTGTCGGTGCTCACGAGAACTCCCTGGTCGTGTTTCCGGGATCGGATGCTGTTGCCGGCCCCGCAGCCGTCGGCAGGATCGCGGTCAGCCGGATGCCACCCGCTCGTGACCGGCGAATCCGGATCTCCCCGTCGAGCTCGGCCGCGCGCGAGGCCATGTTCGCCAGACCGCGATGACGTCCGGCGGCGAGGTCGCCGAGCGAGGCGGTCCGCAGGACGCGCCGGAGGTGGTCGGGGTCGCCGACCCCGTCGTCGTCGACCGACAGCGATACCTGGTCCGGCGCGTAGGTGAGCGTCACCGTGACCTCGGTGGCGCGCGCGTGGATCGCCGCGTTGAACAACGCTTCCCCCGCGATCCGGAGCAACGCATGCTGGACGTCGTCGGACAGTTCGCGGGAGCGGCCCCGGATGCGGACCGCGGTGGTGAGGTCCGGCGGCATGTGCATGGAGCACAGTTCGGTGAGGACCTCGTGGACGCTCGGTGACGGCACGCTCGCGGCGTTGTTGAGCGTGTAGATGAACGTCCGCAGCTGCTCGACCGCTTCTTTCGTGAGCCGGCCGGCCATCTGCAAGCGCTCGAGTGCGGCGCCGTCGACCAGGTCGCGACACAGCTCGATCTGCACGCCTGCGGACAGCACCGACTGGGTCACCGAATCGTGCAGCTCGCGGGCGATCCGTGACCGCTCCTCGTTGAGGACCGTGGCGCGCATCGCGGCGGACAGTTCACGTTGCGTGCGTTCGAGCTCGTCGTTCCGTTCGGCCAGTTCCGCTGCGTGGCGGTGTGTCTCGGAGAACAGTTCGGCGTTGAGCAGGGCGACGATCGCCTGACTGGCCAGAATCCGGAGGACAACGACGTCGGTCGGGTCGACGACCCGGCCGGACGGCGCCCACGCGGACAGGCCGCCGACGACGTTGCCGTCGAGCTCGACCGGCACGTGCACGTGGTCCTCGGACAGGATCGGACCGTGCAGCAGCGGTTCGTGGCCGCGCAGGATGTCGTTGAGCCGGTTGAGCACCTCGTCGGGCAGACCGTCGGGCGGCGAGGCCGTCGCCGATCCTTCGAAGGCGTAGAGCCGGCCGCTGCCCGAGCTGATCAGGTGGCGTGGCGCGGATCGCTCGAGCCGACCGTCGGCGAGGCCGAAGACCACCCACTCGGCGCCCAGATGATCGCGCGCCGCCTCGACCACCGCGATCACCAGCGCCTCGGGTCCTTCGGCGGTGCGCACCAGCGCCCGCGAGATCCGTTCCAGCGCACCGACCACCCGACTCAGCCGGGCCTCGACCCCGCGGTATTGGGCGTAGTGGCTGCCCTTGACGCTGCGAAGGCCGACGAGGCTTTCGAGGTCGGATCGGGCGGGTTCCCGCTCGGGGTCGGGCCGCGCGGCGCCGGCCATCACAGGGCCGCCGCATACAGATCGCGGATCCCAGGCGCCTGTGGTCGGCGCGGGTTCGTGGTCATGCACGAGTCCGCGAGAGCGTGCGTGGTGAGACGGTCGAGATCTCCGGCCCGAACCCCCAACGGCTCCAACGACTCCGGCATCCCGACCCGGGACCCCAGTCGCGCGACGGCGTCCGCCAGGCGATCGGCGACCATGCGTGCGTTCCCGTCCGTGGGCAGTCCGATCGCCTCGGCGAGGTCGACGAAGCCGTCGGCGCACACCTCCGCGTTGTACCGGATGACGTGCGGCAACAGCACCGCGTTGATCGCTCCGTGGGGCGCATCGCAGTGCCCGCCGACCGGGTGGCTCATCGCATGGGTCGCGCCGAGGATCGCGTTGGTGAACGCCATCCCCGCCCGCAGCGACGCCAGCGACATCTCCTCGGCCGCGACCTTGTCGAGCGGATCGTCGACGAGTCGTTCGAGGTGCGTCCAGACGCCGCGGATGGATTCCAGCGCAAGCGAATCGGTCATGTGCCCGTGCGCGAGCGAGACGTACGCCTCGACACAGTGGGTCAGCACATCCATACCGACCTGTGCGGTGACCTCGGCCGGCACCGTGGTGAGCAGTTCCGGATCGCTCACCGACAGGTCGGGCACCAGCGACCGGCCGATGATGGTGACCTTGGTGCGGCGTTCCGCGTCGTTGATGATGCAGAACTGCGAGACGTCGGCGCCGCTGCCCGCGGTCGTCGGGACCGCGACGAGCGGGGGCAACGGCCGGTGGGCGCGATCGATCCCCTCGTACTCCAGGATGTGGCCGCCGTTGGAGGCGAGCACCGCGACCCCTTTGGCGGCGTCGATGACCGATCCGCCGCCGAGCGCCACGAGCCCGTCCGCGTCGTGCGAGTTGTACGCGAGGAACGCGGCGGTGACCTCACCGGCGCGCGGGTTGGGCGACACGTCGACGAAGGCGGTCGCGTGAAGTCCGGCGTCGGCCAGCCCCGACATCAGCCGTGCGTACCAGGGGGTGCCTTCCAGACCGCGGTCGCTCACCACCAGCGGACGGCGCATCCCGAGGCCCGACGTCGCGAGCGGTACCTCGCCGAATGCGCCCGGTCCGAGCACGATCTCGGGGGCGTGGAACTTGGCGACATGACCGGCGCTGCGTCGGCGCGTGCCACCCTGCATCCGTTGTCCTCCGATCACCGCGGGCCGATGATGTGGTTGTGCGCCACCGGCACATTCGACGCTACTCACGTCACCTCAGCGCTGCACCAAGTTCATCACAGCGCGCAAGCATCTCGGCGCCGTCCCGCACGCTGACCACGCCGCTGCAGTGTTCGGCGTAGTCGGCCATCGCGCAGCCCGTCTGGGACCAGTAGCGCGACGGTTCCGGGGTCACCCAGGCAAGGCGGTGCGCGCGTCGACCGATCTCGGCGACGAGGTCGGTGCGCGCGTCGAATCCGTTGCTGCGCGCGTCGCCGACGACGAGCACCGAGGTACGCGGCGTGACGAGGTCGCCGAACTCGCCCAGCAACCCGGCGAACATCTGTCCGTAGTCACTCGTCGCGGCCAGGTCGAGGCCGTCGGCGGCGAGCACCGCGGCCAGTGCGGCATCGGCGGACGCCGCCCGGAGCGCCGTGGTGACGCGTACGGGACGATCGACGAAGGCGACGACCTCGCAACGGTCGCCGAAACCGTGCAGGGTCTGGGCGAGCCGCAGGGTGAAACCGGTGACCGGCCGGACCGACAGCGAGACGTCGACCAGGACCAGGAGGCGCACCGGACCGCGCCGCGGACGCCGGCGCCACAGTTCGGCCGGCACCCCGTCGGTCGCCACCGCGGCGCGCATCGTGGCGCGGATGTCGAGGGTCCCGCGGTCACCGGGACGGATCACCCGACGCGGTGCACCGCGCATGCGCTGGACGAGCCGGTGGCACGCGCGGTCGATGTCGGCCTGCTCGGTGCGCACCGGTGCGGACTGACCGAGTGCGTCGCCCACGACGATCCCGGCCGCCTCGAGGCGTGCGGTGAACGCATCGACGAACGCCGCCAGCGCCCGCTCGAGTTCGACGCGGCGCGCGTCGTCGAGATCGGCGTTCCCGTCGGTGCCGTACGCGCTGCGCGGGTCGTAGGCGTCGAGCGCGGCCAGGATCGCGGCGGCGCCGGTCAGACCCAGCGGGGTGGACTCCACCCGGGCGGCGGCACCGACGAGTTCACCCACGGTCGCCGAATCGGCGGAGTCGATCTCGACGGTGTACGTCACTCCCCCGCTCACCGAACCGCTGTCCGGGTCGACGCCCAGTTGCTCGGCGCCCGCCGAGACGGTGAAGTCGTTCTCCTCGCGATGTGCACTCTCCCCGTGCCGCTCACCGGCGCCGGGATCGGGGGCCATCAGATCACCGATCTCCTCGGTGTGCTCGTCGGCGCCGATGCGGCGGGCCGCCCCTTCGAACTCCTCGTCCCAGACGACGTCGTCGGGCAGGTCCGCGGCGGCACCACGCGGCCGGGGCAGATCCGCCTCCCGACCTGGCCCGGACCCGGCGTCGAGGAAGAAGACATCGAAGGCGTGCTCGAAACCCTCTGTCTCGTAACCGTATTTGACCGAGACGCTGCGCAGGGACGCGCGCAGCACGTCGAGGTCGCCGGCCCCGACGATGGCCAGCGTCCGGCGGATCTCGATCACCTCCGCGGGCGACGCCGCGACCCCGGCACCGCGGAGCGCCTGCCCGAACAGGACCGCGAGCAGGTCGAGGATCTCGTCGCGGCGCACGTTCTCCTTCGGCGGCGTGAGCACGGTCATCGGCCCGCGTGTACCCCGGCGCTGCGTGCCCGCCCCGCACCGAACGCCCGCGCCGTGACCGAGCCCTGCGGCGTGGTGCCCCGGGCCTCCCCGACCTCCCCGGTCCTCGCCGCGGCGGTATCGGCGGCGGCCGGTGACAGCACACGACGGGCGAGGTCGAGGTCGGTGCCGAACTTGACCAGCAACGAGAGCAACGCGGCGTCGGCCGGAGCGGGTTCGGAACCGACCTGCGGGCGGTTTCCGGTGGTCTTGAGGTACGACGCCGCCCGCGCGGCGTCGATGACCTCGGCGATCGAGGGGCTCTTGCGCAGCGGCAGATCGCGGAGTCGGCGGGCGAGGTCCACGACCTCGCCGATGACTTCCTCCTCGATGTCGGGCGCGCGCACCGCCACGATGGCGCGCTCGGTCTCCGGGTCCGGATAGCCGACCTGGAAGTGCAGGCACCTGCGCTTGAGGGCCGGGGAGAGTTCCCGGGTGTCGTTGGAGGTCAGGATCACCCACGGCGACGACCGCGCGGTGAACGTGCCGAGTTCGGGGACCGACACCTGGCGTTCGGCGAGCACCTCGAGCATGACCGCCTCCATCGCCTCGTCCGTGCGATCGATCTCGTCGACGAGGAGCACGGTGGGGGTGGTCGAGGTGATCGCGGCCAGCAGCGGCCGGGCCACCAGGAAGTCCTCGGTGTACACGCCGACCTCCGTCCGCGCCAGGGCTGCCGATGCCGCCGAAAGGCTTGTCTCCGCGGCCAACTCGGCGCTGATGCGATCGCGCAGCATCTGCACGTGGAGCAGCTGGCGGGCGTAGTCCCACTCGTAGAGGGCGCGCGAGTCGTCGAGTCCCTCGTAGCACTGCAGACGGATGAGCTCGCGCCCCGAGGCCGCGGCCAGCGCCTTGGCGAGTTCGGTCTTGCCGACACCGGCCGGCCCCTCGAGGAGCAGCGGACGGTCGAGCAGTGTCGCCAGGTGCACGACGACCGCCAGCTCGGTTCCGATGAGGTATCCCTGCTCGCCCAGGGCGGCGGTCAGTTCCTCTGCGGAGGCGAAGCGAGCGGTCTCGTCGGCATCTGCAAGACGGGCCAGACCGGTGGAGGTGTGCGTCATCGGGTCGCCAGACCTTCCTTCGTCGGATCGACGGGGTGGGACGGAACCTCTTGCCCCGGGAGGGATCTCCCTTCCCGGGGCACGGCTCCGCCACGGGCGTCGTGGTGGCTCTCGACGCCCTGGGCGTGATCAGTAGCTGCCGGTGAAGGCGTGCGTGACCATGGGGATCAGCGATTCGACGGTGCTCTCGCGGGGGTTGCCCGGGGTGCACCAGTCGCCCATCATGTGCTCGGCGATGGCGCGGATCTGCTTCTCCGAGGTGTCGATGCCCTCGCCGCGACCCTCGTACTTGCCGGTGTTCATCCGGTTCTTGTCGTAGCTGTTGGTCGACAGCTGTCCGAAGTTGTCCGGGATGCCGAGGTCCTTCGACAGGCGGATGGCCTCCTCGACCGCGGCGTCGGCGGCCTGCACGGTGGTCATCTTGGAGGTGTCGACGCCGAGAAGTGCGGCGATCTCGGCGTAGCGCTCGAAGCGGGAGGGCAGGTTGTACTCCCACACGCGGGGCAGCGCGATGGCGTTGTTGAGGCCGTGGTGGCTGTCGTAGAAGGCGCTCACCGCATGGGACAGGCTGTGCACCAGGCCGAGACCGCCGGAGTTGAACGCCTGCGCCGAGATGTACTGCGCGTGCATCATTCCCGTGCGCGCCTCGAGGTTGCGCGGATCGTAGACCGCGGTCCGCAGGTGCTTGGCGATCAGTTCGATCGAGTACTTCGCGTTGCCGAGCGACGGCGCGAAGTCCAGCCGCGAGACGTACGGCTCACTGGCGTGGGCGAGGACGTCGAACCCGCAGAACGCGGTGAAATGCTCCGGGCAGGGGTAGTACAGCAGCGGGTCGTCCATCGCGAGATCGACGAGACAGGTGTCGTCGAAAGCGACCCACTTGTGCGGGTTGTTCATGTCCGAGGTGTCGGTGATGACGTAGGCCCAGGAGGTCTCCGAGCCGGTGCCCGCGGTGGTCGAGACCGCGATGTGCTTCGGGTTCTCCTTGTTGGTGGCCTTCGAGAAGCCCTCGAACTCGTTGATGTTGCGGCCGTCGTGGGCGATCACCATGCGGGCGCCCTTGGCGGCGTCGTGGCTCGAACCACCGCCGACCGAGATGATGCCGTCGCACTTCTCCGACTGGTACAGCGCGGCGGCGTCCATGACGTTGTAGTCCTTGGGGTTGGACTCCACCTGGTCGTAGAGGACCACGTCGACGCCCTGGTACTCGATCTTGCCGATCAGTTCCTCGATGATGCCGGAACCGCGGAGGCCGGTTGTCATCAGCAGGGCACGGGTCATACCCAGTTCCTTGGCCTCGACACCGAGCATGTCGTGCGCACCGACGCCCAGCTTCGCCTTCGGGAACGGGTGGAACTCCTTGATCGGGAAATCCCAGATCTGGTTCAGCTCAATGGCCATGGGGGTGAACTCCTTGTGACGGTTGGGTCTGTCACAACGAGAATGTCGCTCAGATCACAACGGCCACAAGGGGTCCTGACCCTTGGCGGACAGGGTCGGCCCATCGGGACGGGGGTACCACCTGTCCGATCGGACAGGTCGGCACCCACGGGTCAGTCGGAGACGCGCTCGATCTCGCCGCCGAGACTGCGGAGGATCTCGACGAAGTGCGGGTAGCCGCGGTCGATGTGTTCGACGTCGTGCACCTCGGTGACGCCGTCGGCAACGAGGCCGGCGAGCACCAGACCGGCGCCGGCGCGGATGTCCGAACACCAGACGGGCGCGCTCGAGAGCTTCTCGATACCGCGGATGACCGCGTGGTGGCCGTCGGTGCGTGCGTCTGCCCCGAGGCGGACCATCTCCTCGACGAAGCGGAACCGGGCCTCGAAGACGTTCTCGGTGATGACGGACATGCCCTCGGAGATGGCGGCGAGGCCGATCGCCATCGGCTGCAGGTCGGTGGGGAAACCGGGGAACGGCAGCGTCGAGACGTTGACCGCGACCGGCCGGTTGTCGTGACGCACCCGGAAGCCGTCGTCGAAGGTGTCGACGCGGGCGCCGGTGTCGACGAGCTTGTTCAGCACGAGCTGCAGATGCTCGGGCTGCACACCCCGGACGGTCACGTCACCGCGCGTCATCGCGGCGGCGATCCCCCACGTGGCACCGACGATGCGGTCCCCCACCACCCGGTGGGTAGCGGGATGCAGGCGGTCGACGCCGTTCACGGTCAGCGTCGAGGTGCCTGCTCCCTCGATCTGCGCACCCATCTGCTGCAACATCACGCAGAGATCGACGATCTCCGGCTCGCGTGCGGCGTTGTCGATGGTCGTCTGGCCCTCGGCCAGGACCGCCGCCATCAGAATGTTCTCGGTGGCACCCACCGACGGGAACTCGAGCGCGATCGGCGCGCCGACGAGTGCGTCGGCCTCGGCCACCACGCAGCCGTGCTCGATCGAGCTGGTCGCGCCCAGCGCGCGCAGACCCGCCTGATGCATGTCCAGGGGCCGCGACCCGATCGCGTCGCCGCCCGGGAGGGCCACGACAGCCCGATGGCACCGGGCCATCAGCGGTCCGAGGACGCACACCGAGGCGCGGAACTGGCGGACGGCCGCGAAATCGGCATGGAACTTCGGTTCGGCCGGGGCCGTGATCGAGACGGTGTCGCCGTCCATCTCCACGACGGCACCCAGACCGCGCAGGACGTCGGCCATCAACGGCACGTCGGCGATCTCGGGCGCGTTGGTCAGCACCGTCGTCCCCTCGGCCAGCAACGCCGCCGCCATCAGCTTCAGCACGCTGTTCTTGGCGCCACCCACCGACACCTCACCGGACAGACGTGCCCCGCCCGTCACCAGAAACCGATCGCTCACGCATGCCACCTTATCCGCCGCCGTCCGGCGCTCATCGCACGCAGTACATTCAACGCATGGCCGTTCATCTGACGAGGATCTACACCCGCACCGGCGACGACGGTTCGACCGGTTTGAGTGACTTCTCGCGCGTTCCCAAGACCGATCCGCGTGTTGTCGCCTATGCCGACTGTGACGAAGCCAACGGCGCGATCGGCATGGCGTTGGCTCTCGGCGGTGACGTACCCGCCGACATCGCCGCGGTGTTGTCCACCGTGCAGAACGACCTGTTCGACGCCGGCGCCGACCTGTCCTCGCCGATCGTCGAGAACCCGGAGTACCCGCCGCTGCGGATCGCCCAGGAGTACATCGACGCCCTCGAGCGCTGGTGCGACGACTTCGGCTCCGAGCTTCCGCCGTTGGACTCGTTCATCCTGCCGGGCGGAACCCCGTTGGCGGCACTACTGCATCAGGCCCGCACGGTGACCCGTCGCGCGGAACGTTCGGCGTGGGCCGCGGTGGCCGCCTATCCGGACAACACGAGCGTCCTTCCGGCGAAGTACCTCAACCGCCTGTCCGACCTGCTGTTCATCCTGTCGCGGGTGGCCAACCGGGCTCCCGACGGCACCCTCGGTGACGTGAAGTGGGTTCCGGGCGGCAACCGGGAGCGTCCGGAGTCGTCCGACAGCTGAGAGGTCCGAGACCTGGTAGGCCCCGGAGACAGGACGATCCCGCCCGTCTGACGGACTCAGGCGCTCTTGCGCCGCTGTGACCGTGCAGACTGCCGGGACTCCAGCCAGGACTGGAACGCGGTGACCGCGCCCGGGCCCATGGCGAGCTCGTAACCGTCCTTGACCTTGCCGTCCGAGCCCGCACCATCGGAACCCTTGCCGATGGTGTGGGTCTTGCCGGTGGTCTGTACCTGCAGGATCACCATGCCGTCGAGGATCTCCGTCTCGGTTCCCTCGGGGCGTCGCCGGCCCGCGATCTCGATGCCCTGACGGGCGAAGGTGACGTTGGGGCCCGGACGCAGTGAGGCCAGCCGGTAGTAGCGCAGCGAGTCGTCGCTGTAGTGCACCGTGCCGTGACGCCAGCCGTGATCTACCTCTGCGGGGATGGTGCGCAGCAGGATCGGGGTGCCGACGCGTCGGAGCTGGGCCAGACGCACCGCGAGCAGAACGCAGACGATGACGGCCACCGCCAGCAGCACACTGAGCAATACGACCAGCAGCGTCATCACCTACTCCTTTGTGCGGTCACCGCAAACGTCCGGTCCGCCGTCGGAGATCCTGATCGATCATCGACGGCATGACCCGACGAGCGGGACAAGGGCTGTGGATCCAGCATGCCAGATCACGCACATCGGGCGCGAAACGACCTCGGCCGGTCACCGGATGCATATCCGATGACCGGCCGAGGTGACCGTCGCGCGAGCGCGGGTGCTACTTCGAAAGCTGCTGTGCCGCAGTCAAACGCGCGTGAGCACGGTGGTACTCCGGGGAGTCCGGCTCAGCCTGCTCGAGTGCGGTCTTCTCCGCGTTGACGTCGACGTCGTCGGCCCAGTCGGCTGACTCCGCGAGCACTGTGACGGCCTCGCCGGTGACGGACAGGAATCCGCCCTCGACCGCGGCCGCGCGGCGATTGCCGTTCTCCTCGACGATCACCACGAAGCCACCCGGGACCAGCTGGCCCAGGAGCGGCTCGTGGTTGGCCAGGATGCCCAGCTCGCCGACCGTGGTCTGCGCGATCAGGAACGTGGCCTCGCCCGAGTACAGGCTCGAATCCGCGGAGACAACCTCCACGTGGAAGGACTTCTCAGCCATGGATTACCGCTACTTTCCGGCGATCTTGGCGGCGGCGGCCTCCACGTCGTCGAGTCCACCGCAGCTGTTGAACGCCTGCTCGGGCAGGTGGTCGAACTCGCCCTTGGCGACACGGTCGAATGCCTCGATGGTGTCCGCGAGCGGGACGACCGAGCCCTTCTGACCGGTGAACTTCTCGGCGACGAGGAAGTTCTGGCCGAGGAACTTCTGGATACGGCGAGCACGCTGCACCGTGACCTTGTCCTCTTCGGAGAGCTCGTCCATACCGAGGATGGCGATGATGTCCTGCAGCTCCTTGTACTTCTGCAGGATGCGCTTGACCTCGTTGGCGACGCGGAAGTGCTCGTCGCCCACGATCGAGGCCTCGAGGATTCGCGAGGTCGAGGTCAGCGGGTCCACGGCCGGGTAGATACCCAGCTGCGAGATCGGACGCGAGAGCTCGGTGGTCGCATCGAGGTGCGCGAAGGTGGTCGCCGGCGCCGGGTCGGTGTAGTCGTCGGCGGGGACGTAGATCGCCTGCAGCGAGGTGATCGAGCGGCCCTTGGTCGAGGTGATGCGCTCCTGGAGCTCGCCCATCTCGTCGGCCAGGGTCGGCTGGTAACCCACCGCGGACGGCATACGGCCGAGGAGGGTCGAGACCTCCGAGCCCGCCTGCGTGAAGCGGAAGATGTTGTCGATGAACAGCAGCACGTCCTGGTGCTTCACATCGCGGAAGTACTCCGCCATGGTCAGCGCCGACAGCGCCACGCGCATACGCGTGCCCGGCGGCTCGTCCATCTGACCGAACACCAAGGCGGTGTCCTGGAGAACGCCCATCTCCTCCATCTCGAGGTGGAGGTCGGTGCCCTCACGGGTGCGCTCGCCGACGCCGGCGAACACCGAGGTGCCGGAGAACTCACGCGCGATACGCGTGATCATCTCCTGGATGAGGACGGTCTTGCCGACGCCCGCACCACCGAACAGACCGATCTTGCCGCCCTTGACGTACGGGGTCAGCAGGTCGATGACCTTGATACCGGTCTCGAGGATCTCGGTCTTGCCCTCGAGCTCGTCGAAGGCCGGAGGCTTGCGGTGGATGCTCCACTGCTCGCCATCACGACCCAGGCCGGGGCTGTCGAGGCAGTCGCCGAGGGCGTTGAAAACGTGGCCCTTCACGACGTCGCCGACCGGCACGACGATCGACTTGCCGGTGTCGGAGACGGGCGCACCGCGGACCAGGCCGTCGGTGGGCTGCATCGAGATGGTGCGCACCAGGTTGTCGCCGAGGTGCTGCGCGACCTCGAGGGTCAGGGTCTTGGCAACCGAGGAGAGGGTGACCTCGGCGTGCAGGGCGTTGAACAGCTCAGGGATCGAGCCGCGGGGGAACTCGACGTCGACCACGGGGCCGATGATGCGGACGACCCGCCCGTCGGCGGAACCCGCCGACTGCGCGGAGGGGTTTTCTACTGCTGCGGTCATGGTGCTTGGGTCACTTCCTCTTGATCGAAGTATTGGTTCTCGTCGTCAGGACTCGGGGGCGCGGTGGCTAGGTGGCCAGTGCGCTCGAACCACCGACGATCTCGCTGATTTCCTGGGTGATCTGGGCCTGGCGGAGCTGGTTGGCCTCACGCGACAGCGTCTTGGCCAGTTCCTCGGCGTTGTCGGTCGCCGCCTTCATGGCGGTACGGCGAGCAGCCGACTCCGACGCGGCCGAATCCAGCAGTGCCGCGTATACCCGCGTTGCCACGTACTTCGGCAGCAGCGCGTCGAGCAGCGCATCCGCACCCGGCTCGAACGTGTAGTTCCGGGACGGGGTGTCGTCGGACGGATCGTCGTCCTCGGACACGACCAGCGGCGCCACCCGGCGAACCTCCGGCACCTGCGACAGCATCGACTGGAACCGGGTGTAGACCAGGTGCAGTTCGTCGACGCCCTCGAGGACGCCGTCGCCACCCGGACGCTCGACCTCGGTGCCCGAGCCGGCCACGAACAGATCCACCAGGAACTGCGTCGCGGTGCTGGCGTCGGAGTACTTCGGGGCCTCCGAGAAGCCGGTCCACGAATCCGAGACGGTCAGGCCGCGGAAGTTGAAGAACCCCACACCCTTTCGACCCATCACGAAGAGCACGGCTTCCTTGCCCTCCTCGCGCAGCAGCGCGATGAGCTCTCGGGTCGCCTTGAGCACGTTGGCGTTGTAACCACCGCACATACCGCGATCGCTGGTGACCACCAGGATCGCCGCACGCTTGGGATTCTCACGCTCGTTCAGCAGCGGGTTGTCCAGGTAGCCCGAGTTGCTCGCGAGCTCGGAGAGCACCGTCGTCATCTCTTCCGAGTACGGCTTCGCCGCCGCGACGCGACCCTGGGCCTTCGTGATACGCGAGGTCGCGATCAGCTCCTGAGCCTTGGTGATCTTCTTGGTCGACTGGACCGACCGGATGCGTGAGCGCAGCTCACGAATGCTGGCCATGAGCCCTCACCCCTTCCTTATCGCAATGTCCGTTGACGTCTGAGATCACTTGCGGATCTTGATCTCTTCGTTCTCGACGTTCTCGGCATCCATTGCCTGCGCCTCGGCCTCGTTGACCACGCGACGGCCGTCGTGGGTGAGGTAGCCGTTCTTGAACTTGTTGGTCTCGGCGACGAGGGCCTCGGCCTGGTCGTCGGTGAGCGCCTTGCCGCCGGCGATCGAGTCGTAGACACCCTTCGCGTTGTGGTGCAGGTGGCTCAGCAGCTGTGTCTCGAAGTTGCGCACGTCGTCGACCGGCACCGAGTCGTAGTGACCCTCACCGCAGAGGTAGATCGAGACGATCTGGTCCTCGACCGAGAAGGGGCTGTACTGGTCCTGCTTGAGCATCTCGACCCAGCGGGCACCGCGCTCGAGCTGCGCCTTCGACGCATCGTCGAGGTCGGAGGCGAAGGCCGAGAAGGCCTCCAGCTCGCGGAACTGGGCCAGCTCCAGACGCAGCGAACCCGAGACCTTCTTGAGGCCCTTGGTCTGTGCGGCACCACCGACGCGCGACACCGAGGTACCGACGTTGATGGCGGGGCGGACACCCTTGTTGAACAGGTCCGACTCCAGGAAGACCTGGCCGTCGGTGATCGAGATGACGTTGGTCGGGATGAACGCAGAGACGTCGTTCGCCTTGGTCTCGATGATCGGCAGACCGGTCATCGAGCCGCCGCCGAGCTCGTCGGAGAGCTTCGCACAACGCTCCAGGAGGCGCGAGTGCAAGTAGAAGACGTCACCCGGGTATGCCTCGCGGCCCGGCGGGCGGCGCAGCAGCAGCGAGATGGCGCGGTAGGCCTCGGCCTGCTTGGTCAGGTCGTCGAACACGATGAGGACGTGCTTGCCCTGGTACATCCAGTGCTGACCGATGGCCGAACCGGTGTACGGGGCGAGCCACTTGAAGCCGGCCGAGTCCGAGGCCGGGGCCGCGACGATGGTGGTGTACTCCATCGCGCCGGCCTCTTCGAGAGCGGACTTGACGCCGGCGATGGTCGAACCCTTCTGACCGATCGCGACGTAGATGCAGCGGACCTGCTTGGTGGGGTCGCCGGTCTCCCAGTTGGCCTTCTGGTTCAGGATGGCGTCGATGCAGACGGCGGTCTTGCCGGTCTTGCGGTCGCCGATGACGAGCTGACGCTGTCCGCGGCCGATGGCGGTCATGGCGTCGATGGCCTTGATGCCGGTGGCGAGGGACTCCTCGACGGGCTGGCGCTCGAGCACCGAGGCGGCCTGCAGCTCCAGGACGCGCTGCTCTTCGGCCTCGATGTCGCCCTGTCCGTCGATCGGGGCGCCGAGGGGATCGACCACGCGGCCGAGGAAGGCGTCGCCGACGGGCACGGAGAGCACGTTGCCGGTACGGCTGACCTGCTGGCCTTCTTCCAGGGACTCGTAGTCACCCAGGATGACGGCGCCGATCTCGTCCTCGTCGAGGTTCAGCGCGACGCCGAGGACGCCGCCGGGGAACTCGAGGAGCTCGTTGGCCATTGCGCTGGGCAGTCCGCTGACGTGAGCGATACCGTCCGACGTATCGGTGATCATACCGACCTCGTCACGCGACGCTTCGGCTTCGAACGACGAGACGTACTGCTCGATCGCTCCCTTAATCTCGTCTGGTGAGATCGTCAACTCCGCCATGGGTTCTCGTCTTTCCTTGATTAGCTCTGAGGCTTTAGGGCTCGGGCTTGGGTGTTCGGGTGGTCAGGGTCGAGCTGCGTCAGCGCGGCAGCGTCTCGGCTGCCTTCGCGAGGCGCGTGGCGACATCGGCGTCGATGACCTCGTCGCCGACGCTGATCCGCAGGCCGCCCAGCAGTTCGGGCTGGACCTCGGTCTGCACCGAGATGGTGCGGCCGTAGATCCCGCCGAGGACGGTCGCGAGGCGCTCGACCTGTGCGTCGGCCAGTTCGGAGGCCGACACGACGTGGGCGACCGATTCGCCGCGTCGGGCGGCGGCCAGCTCGGCGAGCTGATCGACGGCGACATCGGCGGCCTGACCGTTCAGCAGGCGGACGGTCGAGGACAGCAGCGTCCAGGTGTGGCCGCTGACCTTCTCCCCCACCAGCTTCTGCAGGAGGTCGACGCGCTTGTCGGCGTCCTTGCCGTGATCGGAGAGCAGCGACGCGAGCTGCGGGTTGGCCTCCAGGATCCGGCTGACCCGGAACAGCTCGTCCTCGACCTGCTCGATGACCCCGTCACGCTCGGCGGCGGTGAGCACGATCAGCGAGTTCTGGCGACGCAGGGCGGTGATGAAATCGCCCGACGACGACCACCGCTGAGTCGAGGCGGTTGCGAGAACCTCCACGACCACCGGGGCCACCTTGCCGTCGAACAAGGTGTGCACCAGCGAGTTCTTGCCGGCGGCGTTCTCGTCGTCCTCGACCAGTCGCTTGCGCAGCACCGGGTTCTCGCCGAGGAGGTTGATGGCCGCGGTCAGATCACCCGACGCCGCGGCGAGCGCCGCACCGTCGAGATCGCTCGCAGCCGAGTCGAACTTGTCCGACACCGCGAGAGCGGCGTCGCGGCTGGCGGCACGCATGGCGTGCAGACCGACGAGCTTGGCGCTCGACGGAACCGCCGACGACGATCCGGAGGACATCTCCTCGAGCTCGTCGATGACCCGGTCGACACTCGCGGCCTGGGCCGAGTCGTCGGCGAGGTGGTTGCGCACGAGTTCGCCGGCCTTGTCGACCGCGGCGAGACCGAGGTCGGTACGAAGCTGACGAACCAGGTTCGCCCGCACCAGCGCGACCTGGTTGCGGCCGTGCTCGGAGATGCGCTTGACCTCGTGATCGGCCTGGGCGCGGATGTCGGAGGTGATCGCCTCGGCATCGGCCGCGGCGTCCTTCTTCAGCTGCTCGGCCTCGGCCTTGGCCTCGGTCACGGCCTTCTCACGAGCCTTCTTGCCTTCGGCGACCCGCTTCTTGGCGGCTTCGGCCTCGGCGAGTTGGGTGCGCACCGTCTCCTGCCGATCACGCATCATCTTCTGCACCGGCGGGCGGACGTACTTCCACAGCAGGAAGATGATGACCGCGAAGCCGAAGAGCTGAGCGATGAAGATCGCAGGGTCGAAAGCAGCACCGATGTCGTGGAGCCAGGTACCGATGGGGCCCTGGTCGGATTCGGTCTCAGTGTTGGCAGCCATCAGTTCACCGCTCCGCTCGTCGATCGGGTGTCGGAAAGAGTGGCCGAGTCGACACCGAGCACACGCGCCGCGAGGGTCTTGGCGAGTGTGTCCACATCAGCTGCAGCCGTCGATGCCGCCTGCTCACCCTGAGCCGCCAGCTCGGAGCTGGTCGACTGCAGGGCAGCGTCGGCCTCGGCGGTCGCTCGCTGCTTCATCTCGTTCAGCTGTTCACGGCCCTCGGCGCGAGCTTCGTCGCGCTTGGCGGTGGCCTCACCGCGCGCTTCCTTGAGGAGCGAACGGAACTGCACGTCCGCATCCTCGAATTCGGCGGCGGCAGTCCGATTGTCCTCCGCGGTGCGGTGGATCATCTCGTCCCGCTCCTCGAGGACCTGCTGAATCGGCGGAACCACGAACTTGCGGATGACCAGCAGCAAAATCACGAAGATGAGCAGGACAACGAAGAACGTTCCATTCGGAAGCAGGAAGTTCTCTGCAGCAAGCGTCATTGTGGTGAGGTGTCGTTTCTACTCGGCG
The DNA here is from genome assembly GCF_009720185.1 of Gordonia sp. 135. Taxonomy (NCBI): domain Bacteria; kingdom Bacillati; phylum Actinomycetota; class Actinomycetes; order Mycobacteriales; family Gordoniaceae; genus Gordonia; species Gordonia sp. 135. The sequence continues at coordinate 1,965,218 of NZ_CP046257.1, read as the reverse complement.
ACAAAAGGGAGAGCGGTGATCAGCCGGCGCTGATCGGGGTGGCGAACACGAAGAGCGCCATGAAGGCCAGGTTGATGAAGTAAGCGGCCTCAACCAGACCAACGGTGATGAAGAACGGGGTGAACAGACGACCCTGAGCCTCCGGCTGGCGAGCGATACCGGCGATGAGCTGGCTACCGGCCAGGCCGTTACCGATACCGGCACCAACGGCGCCACCGGCCATGATCAGGCCGCCACCGATGAGTGCGCCGAGGCCAATGTAAGGATCCATTGTGATATTTCCCTTTCGGTTGCTGACAACTGGTGTGTCAGGTCTGTGGCTGCGACGACAGGCGCCGACGCAGGTCGGTCATGTGCGGTTGTGGTCGCGGCGTTCTCACCCCGCGAGGTGCCCTGCTCGGGCGGTCAGTGATCCTCGGTCTCCATCGACTGCGAGAAGTAGAGGATCGTCAGCAGCGCGAAGATGAACGCCTGGATCAGGCCGACGAACAGCTCGAAGGACTTCCAGATCGCGTTGGGCGCCCACATGATGTACGGCGGGAACAGTGCGATCAGGGCGACCATCATGCTGCCGGCGAACACGTTGCCGAAGAGTCGCAGCGAGAGCGAGATCGGCTTGGTGAACTCCTCGATCACGTTGATCGGTGCGAGGAAGGTGACGTGACCCTTCAGGATGCGCTTGGGGTGGCCCAGCAGACCACGCTGCTTGAAGCCGGCCGCCTGGTACCAGATGAAGACGAAGACCGCGAGCGCGTAGGCGAAGTTCACGTCCGCGGCGGGCGGCTTGAGGATCTCGTGGTGACCGACCTGCACCGGCAGGATCGACAGCCAGTTCGAGATCAGGATGAAGGTGAACAGGGAGACGGCCAGCGGCAGGACGTACGGGGCGACCTTCATGCCGATGGCGCTCTCGACCTGGCTGCGCATCTGGACGGTGACGGTCTCCCAGAAGAGCTGCACACCCGACGGCACGCCCGTCGAGGTGACCTTGGACTTCAGGTAGAACGCCAGCGCGAGCATGATCGCCGCCGCGAGCGCCGTGGCGATGATGGTCTCCAGGTTGAAGGTCAACCCGAAGAGCTCGAACTTGGTGTAATGACCCACCTGGATGGATGATTCTCCATCCTCTGCGGCTAGGTAGAGGGCGGTCGTCATGGTTGGCTACGAAGTCCTTTCATCACCGGAATGACCGTGTTCAGCACCAAGACCACCTGGCCGATGGCGAGTCCGAACATCGCGCCCAACCCGTCGGGTTGGACCAGAAACGCCGCCAGCAGAGCGAGCACCGTGATGGCACCGAGTCGCATGGCGGAGTTGAGAGCAAGTGCGGTTTTGCGGGGGTTCAACTCGGCGGTGACCGTGTCGACGGCACGCTTGACGAGCAGTGCGTTGACCAGGATTCCCGCGACTCCGAGCAGGAAGAACACTGCGAAGAGGGGATGACCGACGAGGATCGAGACCACCGCGACCACGAGCGTCACGCCTCCGGCGATAAGGGCCGGACGACGCAGACCGGTGGGCGCCTGCGGATAGACGGGGGCTGAATCAGGGGCAGAAGTCTCCATGTCCCTCTCCTCAGCTCGTTGAATCCATACCGACGGCACGGGGCACCCGCGTGCGTGCAGCAGCCAGTGGCCGCCAGGCAACAGCTCGCGTTTGGTGTGACCCTACCAACACCACCCCGAAGGTCTTACCGGGGGGTATGAGTCGCGGCTCGCGGGAACCGCCGGCGATCACCGTCGGCGCCCGGGCCACAACTACTACGGCCGATAGTACACGAGCTTTACCGTGCCCTTACCAAGGGTGCGCTCGGTCGGAACCGGACATTACCGGAAGCCCACCTGGACCTCACCGGAACGCTTTCGTAGAAGTCCTGAGCTCGGCGAACCGGCGCTGCAACCGGGGCGCCATCGTGACCAGCAGGGCGACCACCAGTCCCCCGCCGAACATGGGCGCGACCACCGACAGCGGGAACAGGGTGCTCGCCGCGGCGGAGAAGGCCAGGACCCCGACCCAGAGGTAGATGATCAGAGCGACGCGGCGCTGGGAATGCCCGAGTTCGAGCAGACGGTGGTGCAGGTGCATCTTGTCCGGGGTGTAGAAGCCGACTCCGGCACGGGTCCGGCGGATCACCGCGAGCAGCATGTCGAGCATCGGGATGAAGACCACGGCCGCCACGAGGATCAGCGGTGACAGCAGGGTGAAGATGTCGGCCGGGCCGTAAGCGTTGACCGCGATACGACCCGACGCACTCGTCGAGGCGGCTGCCAGCATGAGCCCGATCAGCATCGCCCCGGAGTCGCCCATGAAGATCCGGGCCGGCGAGAAGTTGTGCGGCAGGAAGCCGAGACAGGCCCCGGCGAGTGCGACGGCGATGAGCGCCGGCGGGTAGTAGCTGACGTCGCCGCCCTGATCGCGGAGCAGGCCGAGCGAGAACATGCAGATCGCGGCCGCGGCGATGAGTCCCAGACCGGCGGCGAGACCGTCGAGGCCGTCGACGAAGTTGATCGCGTTGATGGTCGCCACCGTGACGGCCACGGTGAGGAGGCCCGCCTGAAGCGGATCCAGCACGATGGTCCCGATGTCGGCGAACGGCACCGGCACCTGGATCCAGGAGATGCCGAGGAGAACGAGCACCCCGGCGGCGGTCAGCTGCCCGACGAACTTCGTCAGCGCGTCGAGGCCCCACCGGTCGTCGACGACACCGACCAGGACGATCACCGTGCCCGCGGTGATCACCGCGGTCATGTCGGTGGTGTAGGCGAATCCCCGGTTGAGTGCGGGCAGGTTGGCGGCGAGCGCGATGCCGGCCACCACCCCGCCGAACATGCCGAGACCGCCGAGTCGCGGGGTCGGGATCACGTGGACGTCGCGCACGCGCGGTACGGCGACCGCGCCGGCCTTGATCGCGAACACGCGCACCGCCGAGGTCAGCAGATACGTCATCGCGGCAGCGGTCAGACCGACGAGCAGCAACTCGCGCAGCGGGACACCGGCCCCTCCCCCGTCGGTCGCGGCCGCGAGCACCACCGGGGCGGCGTCGATCATCGGCTCACCACTCCCACCGTGGAGATCGCTGGGGACGTATCGGACACCCGGACAACGCTACCCGCATGCGAGGCTGCTGATCTCACGGTGGATCCGATCGTGCGTCGCGAGATCGTCGGTCGACATCGCGGCCAGCATCGCGTCGGCGACCGCCGGGATCATGTCCACGGTCAGGCCCCGGGAGGTGGCCGCCGGGGTACCGATCCGGATGCCCGAGCCCTCGGCGACGGGACGGTCGTCGAAGGGCAGGACGGCTTTGTCGACCACGATCCCCGATCGGTTGAGACGATCCTGCGCCTCGGACCCGGAGATGCCGAGCGCGGCCACGTCGACCACCGCGAGATGGATGTCCGTGCCCCCGGAGACCACGCGCAGCCCGCGGGCGGTCAACGCGTCGGCGAGGTCGGTCGCGATGCGCGCGGTCGCCCGCACGTAGTCGGCGAACTCCTCGGTACCGGCGTCGTGGAAGGTGACGGCCTTCGCGGCGATCGCGTGCATGGACGGACCGCCCTGGATGAACGGGTGGACCGCCTTGCGCAACGCGTCCGCATGTTCGGTGCGCGCCAGGATGACGCCACCGCGGGGCCCGCGGAAGACCTTGTTGGTGGAGAAGGTGACGACGTCGGCGTGCGGCACCGGCGACGGGAGGAGCCCGGCGGCGACGTGTCCGGCGAGATGCGCGGCGTCGACCAGGAGGATGCACTCGGCCTCGTCTGCTATCTCGCGGAGCAGCGGGTAGTCGAAGGAGCGCGAATACGACGTGGCGCCCGCGACCAGCATCCGCGGCCGGTGCACCAGGGCGAGTTCCCGTACCTGGTCGTAGTCGACGAGCTCATCGTCGCGGCGCACCTCGTAGTGCAGTGGTGAGAACCAGCGCCCGGAGAAGTTGGCGCGCGAACCGTGGGTCTGGTGCCCGCCGTGTTCGAGCCGCAGCGCGAGCACGGGGTCGCCCGGTTGGGCGAACGCGGCATGGACGGCGAGATTCGCCGCACTCCCCGACAGCGGCTGGACGTCGACGTGACCGGCGCCGAAGAGGTCCCGCGCCCGGCCGATCGCGAGCTCCTCGAGCTCGTCGACGACCTCGCACCCACCGTGATAGCGGGACCCGGGGCGCCCCTCGGCGTACTTCGAGTCGAAGGTCGAGGCCATCGCGGCCCGCACCCCGGAAGTCGGTTCGGTCTCGCTCGCGAGCAGCTGGAGCCACGTCCGCCGGCGGGTCGACTCCCGCTCGATCAGCGCGTCGATCTGCGGGTCACCCGTCGAACCGATGCCCGGCGGCATCTCACCCACGCAGTGAGTCGGGGTCGACGTCGAGGACCTCGGCGACGGCCTCGATCGTGATGGCACCCTCACGCAGGACCCGCGGCTGCGCGCCCGATACGTCGACGATCGTCGACGCCTGGGCGACCGGCGCGGGCCCGCCGTCGAGGTAGACCGAGATCTCGTCGCCGAGTTGTTCACGGGCCTCGTCGACCGTGGTGGCGGGCGGACGCCCCGAGACGTTCGCGCTCGACACCGCCATCGGCCCGACCTCGCGCAAGAGCTCGATGGCGACCGGGTGCAGCGGCATGCGCAGCATGACCGTGCCGTCGGTGTCACCGAGATCCCAGGCGAGCGAAGGTGCCTGGCGGACAACGAGACTCAGTCCGCCGGGCCAGAACGCCTCGATGAGGTCACGGGCGGCCTGCGGGACGGACAGCACGAGTCCGTCGATGGAATGCCAGGAGCCGACGAGAACCGGCACCGGCATGTCCCGGCCCCGATGCTTGGCCGCGAGCAGCGAGCCGACGGCGTCGGAATCGAAGGCGTCGCAACCGACTCCGTAGAGCGTGTCGGTGGGGATCACCACCAGGCGTCCCGCCTTCGCCGCCCCGACGGCCGCGCGAATGCCCGCCGAACGGCTCTGCGGATCGTTGCAGTCGAAAACAATGCTCACCGGTCCATCCTTTCATGCCACCGGCCGGGCACCCCGGCAGACGCGCCTCAGCCGACCCGGCGGGCCGTCACGAAGCGCGGCCGGCGGGCCAGATCCGTACGGGCGGTCACCTCGTCGAATGCGCCGTGCGCGCGAAGGCAGTCGACGACGGCGTCCGAGGTCGTGTCGTCGTGTTCGATCCCGACGAGACCACCCACGCGGAGCATGGTCGCGATGATCGGCACCATCGGGACGATCACACTCATGCCGTCGTCGCCGCCGAAGACGGCGCGCGCCGGATCGTGGTCCACTTCCGGACCGACCTCGGACCGCATCGGGACGTAGGGCGGGTTGGTCACGACGACCGAGACGCTGCCCGGCGGGATCGCCTTGCCGATCTGCTCGGCGTCGGTGACATCCGCGGCCACCACGTCCAGCCGTTCCCGCACCGCTGCAGGCGCGTCGGACACGTTGCGCCGCAACCACTTCAAGGCATCGTCGTCCACCTCGACGGCGGTCACGCGCGCGGATCGGACCAGCGTTGCCAGGCCGATGGCCAGCGCACCGCTCCCGCTGCACAGATCGACGATGCGCACCGGGTCCGTCATGGTCGCCGCGGCGGACGCCGCCCACTCGAGCAGATACTCCGTCTCCGGCCGCGGGATGAACACACCCGGCCCCACGGCCAGTTCGAGCGGGCCGAAGGGTGCGCTACCGACGATGTGCTGCAACGGGATTCGCCGTGTCCGCTGCTCGACGGCCGTCCGGAACTCGCGGAGCCGTGCGTCGTCGATCGTGTCGACGACGATCAGGCGCCCGGGATCACACGAGAGGACGTGCGCCATCAGCCATTCGGCGTCCCGACGCGCCGAGTCGATCCCGGCGGCGGCCAGTCGTGCGGCGGCACTGCGGATTTCGTCGGCCACCCGGGCCGGCGCGTCCGACATCGGGCTATTCGGCTTCCATGCGGGCCTGGCGCTCGGCGGCGACGAGTGCGTCGAGGAGGTTGTCCATGTCCCCGGCGAGGACGGCATCGAGGTTGTTGGCCTTGTAGCCGATGCGGTGATCGGTGATGCGGTTCTCGGGGAAGTTGTAGGTACGGATGCGCTCGGAACGGTCGACGGTGCGGATCTGCGCAGCACGACCCTCCGCGGCCGCGGCCTCCGCCTCTTCCTCCGCCGCCGACTGGAGGCGGGCGGCGAGGACCTGCATGGCCCGGGCCTTGTTCTGGAGCTGCGACCGCTCGTTCTGGCAGGTCACGACGATGCCGGTGGGCAGGTGGGTGATGCGCACCGCGGAGTCGGTGGTGTTGACGCCCTGGCCGCCCTTGCCCGACGACCGGTAGACGTCGATGCGGAGGTCGGATTCGTCGATCGCGACCTCGGCGACCTCTTCGGGCTCCGGGTAGATGAGCACTCCGGCCGCCGAGGTGTGGATGCGCCCCTGGGACTCGGTCACCGGCACGCGCTGCACGCGGTGGACGCCGCCCTCGAACTTGAGTCGCGACCACACGCCGTCGCGGACGGTCTCCTTGGACTTGATCGAGAAGGTCGCCTCTTTGTAGCCGCCGAGGTCGGATTCGGTGACACCGAGGGTCTGCACCTTCCAGCCGTGCCGCTCGCAGTACTTGAGGTACATGCGTGCGAGGTCGGCGGCGAACAGCGCGGACTCCTCGCCGCCGGCGCCGGACTTGATCTCGAGGACCACGTCGTCGCTGTCGTGGGGGTCACGCGGGGCGAGCAGGTCGGTGAGCGTTGCGTCGAGTTCCTCGACGGTCGTCTCGAGGGCGGGGATCTCGGCGGCGAAGGACGGGTCGTCGGCCGCGAGCTCACGTGCCGCCTCGAGGTCCTCGCGGGCCGCCTTGAGCTTGTTGTAGGTCGACATCACCGGGGCGAGTTCGGCGAACCGCTTGCCCACCCGCCGGGCGGCGGTGGGGTCGTCGTGGAGCGAGGGGTCGGCGAGCTGCCGCTCGAGACCGGAGTGCTCGGCCAGGATGTCATCGATGGCCGACGGACTCTGCGTACTCACTGCGAACCTCACTCGTAAAGACGGAACTCACCGCCGAAGACGCCTTCGGCAAGCATGCTGGGAAAGAAGAACCTGGTCAAACACAAACGACGCCCGTCCCGACTCGGCGTCGGGCGGGCGTCGCAGCGTGGTCTACTTGGCGCGCTTGCCGTAGCGCTTCTCGAACCGGGCGACACGGCCGCCGGTGTCGAGGATCTTCTGCTTGCCCGTGTAGAACGGGTGGCACTGCGAGCAGACTTCGACGTTGATACGACCGTTGGCCGCGGTGCTGCGGGTCTCGAACGTGTTGCCGCAGCCGCAGACGACGGTGGTCGCCGCGTACTCGGGGTGGATTCCCTGCTTCATATCTGGGTGTCCCTTTCTGGGGTCGCCGGGTCACCGTCGCCTCTCGACGGTGTGAACCGGAACCGGACTCGACCGCTCAGTATGCCATGTGTGCCGTTCGCGACGGAAATCGCGGACGCAGCGGTCGCACGTCGGTCAACAGCGGGGCCACCCGTTTGATTCCCGGCCAATGTCACACCCCGGAAGGGTCGTAAGGGTGCCCTAAACATAGTACGGTGGCCGACGGCCAACCGTCCGCGACCACGAAGGACTCTCGATGTACGACGCCGCTTCGGCCGGTACCAGCACCCCACTGCGCACCACCCCGGATGAGTCGTCCATGCCGCAGACCGCACCCGCGCGGCGCAAGCCGGCGCGGTCACCGTGGAACCGCCGTAACCCCTACCCCGCGACGATCCTCGCCAACACCGTCCTGTCGGGCCCGGGATCGGCCAAGGAGGTCCGGCACGTCCAGATCTCGCTCGGCGACAGCGGCATCACCTACGAGCCGGGCGACGGCATCGCCATCACGCCGGTCAACGATCCCGCCCTGGTGGATCTCCTGCTCGACCGCCTGGGCGCGGCCGGCGACGAGATCATCGCCGATCGGAAAGCCACCTACAGCCTCCGCGAGGCCCTGACCACGCGCTACGAGATCGGCTGCCCGTCGAAGTACCTGGCGAAGGCGGTGGCCGAGCGTACCGGTCAGGCCGAGCTCACCCGCCTGGTCGAGGCCGGTGACGCACAGGCACTCGACGCATGGCTCCGCGGCCGTGACGTGCTGGACCTGCTGAACATCGATCCGACCCTGGACTTCGCACCCGAGGAACTCCTCGAGGAACTGAGTCCGCTCGCCCACCGCGAGTACTCGATCTCCTCGAGCCCCACGGTTCACTCCGGAACCGTGCACATCACGATGGCAACCGTTCGCTACGTCGCCGACGACCGCGAACGCGGCGGTGTCTGCTCGACGCACCTCGCCGACCGTTGCGCACCCGGCGACACCGTGAACGTCTTCATCACCCCCAACAAGACGTTCCGCCTTCCCGACGCGGATGCCCCGGCCGTCATGATCGGTCCGGGAACCGGCATCGCCCCGTTCCGCGCTTTCCTCCACCATCGTGCGGCCACCGGTTCGAACGGCTCGAACTGGCTGTTCTTCGGCGACCAGCATCGCGACACCGACTACCTCTACGCCGACGAGATCGATCGGTTCGTCACCGACGGTCTGCTGGACCGACTGGATCTCGCGTTCTCGCGGGACCAGGAGCACAAGGTCTACGTGCAGGACCGGATGCGCGAGAACGGCGCGGACCTGTTCGCCTGGCTCGAGAAGGGCGCCCACGTCTACGTGTGCGGCGATGCCGCCACGATGGCCGGCGACGTCGACGCCGCCCTGCACGAGATCGTCGCCCAGCACGGCGGACTCGACTCCGACGCCGCCCGCGACTACGTCGACGCACTCCGGGCCGCGGGCCGTTACGCTCGCGACGTCTACTGAGCCGACCCCCCGAGACCAGCGCGCAGTGCCCGACTCCACCGACGACCCGATCCGGCCGAGCGACCTCGAAACACTCCTCGCCACACCGGATTTCGGCGACTCCGCGATCAGTCCGGACATCGACACGATCGCCGCACGACTCCCCTCGCTCGCCGAGGTCGTCGGTGTCACGGTCGCCGGGCCGGTGATCATGAACGCGGTCGGCGTGCACGGGAGCCCCACTCCGCTGGGCGGCCCCCTCGCCATCGGCGCCGAGCAGATCTCGTTGCGGCTCAACCCCTCCCGGTTGTCGTCGGCGCTTCAGACCGATCCCGCCGCCCTTGTCCCGCCCACGCTGCGCCTGTTCGACTCGAGCGGCAACACCGCGCATGCGACCTACCTGACCGAGAACTCCGACCGCCTCGCCTTCGAGTCGCTGAGCCTGTCCACCTCGGTGGCGGCCGTCCACGGCTCGGACCCCGCTCCCGTGCCGCCCCTTCCGGGACCGGAGTACATCCAGGCCGCTCTCCACGACCGCCACGACGGCGACCAGGTCGGGCTATTCGACTCGATCCTGCTCGACGGCGGCACCTCGCGGCTCCGGCTGCTGGCCCAGGGACATGGGTCGCGCGGCATCCGCGTCGATCCGAGTCGGGTCATCACCTCTCTCGAGCACGCCGCGCTGCTCGGGATGACGGTCACCGTGGCCGCTGCGGCGCCGGGATGTATGCAGATGCGCCAGGACCGGCTCGACGGCGCCCGCGAGCACCGCGGGCAGATGGTGCTCGCGTCCGGCACCTCCCGGGTGATGGTCAACTTCAACCACGTCGAACAGTGCTGGGTCACCAGGTCACCGGGCGTGTGGGGCCCCACCGCGGCCATCGAGTTCTACGACCGGCGCTCACGCTGCTGCCTCGTCGTCACCCACACCGGCCCCGTTCCGCGCGCCACCGCCGAGGCGTGGGATCACCTGACCTGCGATCTGGCTTCCTGACCCCCCGTGCTGTCCGAGGCGCGAGGAGCACAGCGACGAGCCACGAAGACCCGGACCCTTCGACACGCTTGCAAGCTCGCGGTCAGGGAGCGGACGCGAAACGCCGACGGCCCCGTCCCGCATGATGCGAGACGGGGCCGTCGATCAATTCGTCGACTGTCAGTCGTCGTTGCCACCGGCTCCCGGAGCGGTCTTCTGTACCGACATCAGGAACTCGATGTTCGTCTTGGTCTTCTTCAGCTGGCTGATCAGCAGGTCGATCGCCTGCTGCGAGTCGAGACCGGACAGGAGACGACGCAGCTTGTGGACGATCGCGAACTCATCGGGCGAGAGCAGGAGCTCGTCCTTACGCGTGCCCGACGGGTTGACGTCGACCGCGGGGAACACGCGGCGCTCGGAGATCTTGCGATCGAGCTTGAGCTCGGCGTTGCCGGTGCCCTTGAACTCCTCGAAGATGACCGTGTCACCGGTCGAACCGGTCTCGACCATCGCGGTGGCGATGATGGTCAGCGATCCGCCGTTCTCGATGTTGCGGGCCGCACCGAGGAACCGCTTCGGCGGGTACAGGGCGGTCGAATCGACACCGCCGGAGAGGATTCGGCCCGACGCCGGCGACGCGTTGTTGTACGCGCGACCCAGACGGGTGATCGAATCCAGAAGTACCACAACGTCTTTGCCACTCTCGACGAGACGCTTGGCGCGCTCGATGGCGAGCTCGGCGACCGAGGTGTGGTCTGACGGCGGACGGTCGAAGGTGGAGGCGATGACCTCGCCCTTGACCGAGCGCTGCATGTCGGTGACCTCTTCGGGACGCTCGTCGACGAGCACCACCATGAGGTGACATTCCGGGTTGTTGACCGTGATCGCGTTGGCGATGTCCTGCAGGATCGTCGTCTTGCCGGCCTTCGGCGGCGAGACGATCAGTGCGCGCTGCCCCTTGCCGATGGGCATGATCAGGTCGATCACGCGGGTCGACAGGCGGTCCGGCGTGGTCTCCAGGCGCAGTCGCTGATTCGGGTACAGCGGGGTGAGTTTGTTGAACTCGGGGCGCTTCTTCGCCGCCTCCACCTCACCGCCGTTGACGGTGTCGAGACGCACGAGCGGGTTGAACTTCTGACGCTGGTTCTGCTGGTCACCCTCGCGCGGCACCTTGACCGCGCCGGTGATCGCGTCGCCGCGTCGAAGTCCGTTCTTGCGCACCATGTTCATCGACACATAGACGTCGTTGGAACCGGCGAGGTAGCCCGAGGTGCGGACGAAGGCGTAGTTGTCGAGCACGTCGAGGATGCCGGCGACGGGCTGCAACACGTCGTCTTCGGAGACCTGCGGCTCGTTCTGGCTACCGCCGTCGCGGTCGCGCCCACGACGACGCTCGCGGAAACGGCGTCCCCGGCGACGACCGCCGCCTTCGCCGTCGTCGTCACGGTCGTCACGGTTGTCCCGATTCTGGCCGCCACCGCGGTTCTGGCCCCCGTCGCGATTCTGGTTGTCGCGATTCTGGCCGCCATCGCGGTTCTGGTTGTCCCGGTTCTGGCCACCCTCGCGGTTCTGGCCACCCTCACGGTTCTGGTTGTCCCGGTTCTGGTTCCGGTTGCGGCGATTGCGCTGCTCACCGGCGTCGGAGTCGCCGGCCTTCGCCGAATCCCCCTTGGCGTCGCCCTTCGGCTCGTCGCCCTTCTGCTCGTCTGCGCGCTGCTCACCGGCCTCCGCGTCGGCGCTCTTCCTGCCCGTGCGGGGTGCCCGACCGGAATCGCCGTCTTCGGCGGACTCGACGATCGACAGCTGCCCGTCCTCGGACGACGCCTTGGCACTCCGGCGCCGGGTCTCGGAGCTCTTGGCCTCGGTCTTGGCCTCGGAGCCTGCGCTCTCGGCGGCCTTGGCCTCGGTGTTCTTGGCCTCGGTGCTCTTGGCCTCGGTGTTCTTGGCCTCGGCCTTGGCGTCTGCACTCTTGGCGGCTCCGCCGCCTTGGCGCTCCTTGATGGCGGCGATCAGATCGCCCTTGCGCATCCCGGAGGTGCCCTTGATACCGAGTTCACCGGCAACGGTCCGCAGCTCGCTGAGCACCATGCCGGACAGGCCGGTACGTGCTGCCCGAGCCCGCGTCTTGGCCGGTTGCCCCGAGTCAGGGCCGGCCGTACCCGCTGATTCCTGCTCGGCAGGTGCGGTGATCAGGTCCGTATCTGTCACGGAAGTCCTTTCGTTCCTCCCGCAGACGGAAGCTGCGTGAGGTCTGCGTTTCCCTGCTGTGTACGCGAGGGAGTCCGTCCGCGTTGGACGGTAGGGGGTGAACGGTCAGAGAGATGTTCGGTCCCGCTGCGAGCGTGCTCGGGAGCCACCCGTGCTTCGGCACCGTCGACAGAGACCCACGACCCCGGCCGGATACGATCGGTGGTCCCGATCGGTGATGGATGAGAAGCACGGCGGGACAAGCCCGCGCGGCTAGACCAGAATATGTTAACCCCGTTCGCATGATAGGGGCAACACGCCGAAAGTGCCAAATGAAGACATCGATCGGAGGTTGTGATCCTCGGCTGAACACCGCTGAACACCTCGTTCCCAACGTGCGTTGCACGTCGGGTATTCCCCGGGCGCCCCGTGACGAAACGCTTCGCCCCCGCCGTGGAGCGGCAACTCAGCCTGCGCTGATGTCCACGCCGCCGGCGATGGCCACCGAGTGGGTGGTGAAACCGAGTCCCTGAGCGAGCACCCGGATGTCGGCCGGGATCGGCGCGGTACCGAGCACGAGCACCGTCGGCCCGGCGCCGGAGACCGTCGCGGCATGTCCGCGCGCACGCAGTTCGGCGACGAGTTCGCTGGTCGGCACCATCGCCGACGCACGATAGGGCTGGTGCAACCGGTCCGCCGAGGCGGCCATCAGGTTGCGCGGGTCGGAGGTCAGCGCCACGACGGCGAGCGCGGCCCGGCTCAGATTGAACACCGCATCGGCGCGCGGCACCGCATCCGGCAGCAGCCCACGGGTGAACGACGTCGACGACTCGGTGTCGGGCACGAACACGGTCGCGCAGACATCGGGGTGTACCGACAGCCGGTGGGCGTGATACGAGTTCACGTCGTCGGCGGTCTCCGTCCAGGTGACGACGACCGAACCGAGGACGCTCGCGGCGGCGTTGTCGGGGTGTCCCTCGAACTCGCTGGACAGCTGGACCAGTTCGTCGGTCGACAGACCCGCGCCGAAGCCCGCGGCGGAGATCAGACCGGAGGCGGCGGCGAGGCCGGACACCGCGGCCGCGGCCGAGGACCCGAGGCCCCGCGAATGCGGGATCTGGTTGACGCAGCGCAACTTCAGGCCCGGAGCGGACACGCCGGCGTGGGTGAGTCCACGATTGAGGGCACGCACGACCAGGTGGGACTCGTCGCGCGGGACGTCGGCCGAACCCTCCCCCTCGACGTCCAGCACGATCCCGTCGTCGACGGTCTCGACGATCACCTCGTCGTAGATGCCCAAAGCGATGCCCAGACAGTCGAATCCCGGTCCGAGGTTGGCACTCGACGCCGGCACCCGCACGCGCGCCGAGACACCCACGGGTAGCTGTCGCGTCGCCACCCCGGGCTCGGTCATCTCGCCGTTGTGCGTCATCTCCTCGACCCCGGCGGACTCAGCCGACACCGAGCGCATTCGCCACCGCCACCGGATCGACCGGGATCGCCTCGACCTCGGGGATGCCCGCCAGCGCGGTGTCGGGGTCTTTCAGACCGTTGCCGGTCACGGTGCATACGACCGTCGAGCCGGCCTCGATCCAGCCGTCGGCACGTGCTGCGAGGAGTCCGGCCACGCTCGCGGCGGACGCCGGCTCCACGAAGACGCCTTCCTTGCCCGCGATCAGGCGGTAGGCCTCGAGCAGCTTCTCATCGGTGGCCGCGCGGAACTGTCCGTTCGACTCCTCCTTGGCGGCGACGGCCTGGTTCCAGCTCGCGGGCGAGCCGATGCGGATCGCGGTCGCGATGGTCTCCGGCTCCTTGACGGGGGCGCCGTTCACCAGCGGGGCCGCACCGGCGGCCTGCACACCGAGCATCCGCGGCACCGAGGACGACACACCGTCGGCGTGGTACTCGGTGTAGCCCTTCCAGTAGGCCGTGATGTTGCCGGCGTTGCCGACGGGCAGCGCGTGCACGTCGGGGGCGCGACCGAGGACGTCGACGATCTCGAAGGCGGCCGTCTTCTGCCCCTCGATGCGGGCCGGGTTGACCGAGTTCACGAGCTCGATCTCACTGAACTCCGCAGTCGCCTTGCGGGCGAGCTCGAGGCAGTCGTCGAAGTTGCCCTGCACCTGGATGATCTTGGCGCCGTGCATGACCGCCTGGGCGAGCTTGCCCATCGCGATCTTGCCCTGCGGGATGAGCACCGCGCACGTGATCCCGGCGCGGGTGGCGTAGGCGGCCGCCGAGGCGGAGGTGTTGCCCGTCGAGGCGCACAGCACGGCGGTCTTGCCGTTGTTGACCGCGTTGCTCACGGCCATGGTCATGCCGCGGTCCTTGAAGGAGCCGGTCGGGTTGAGGCCCTCGACCTTGAGATACACCTCACAACCGGTCAGCGACGACAGATGCGGGGCGCTGATCAGTGGGGTGCCGCCCTCGAGCAGGGTGACGACCTTCCAGTCGTCGGCGACGGGCAGCCGCGAACGGTATGCCTCGATCAGGCCGGGCCACGCGCGGTGCACGGGCGCGGGAGTCGTCTCAGTCATCGGTACCTTCCAATCGCAACACACTCGACACCTTGATGACGGCGTCCATGTCTTCTAGCGCCGCAACGCAATCCGACTGCGCGCGGTCCGGGGCCCGATGGGTCACCACGATCAGGCGGGCGTCGTCGCCTGCGCCTTCCTGGCGCACCGCGGCGATGCTCACCGAACGCTTGGTGAACTCGCCGGCGACCTGTGCGAGCACGCCCGGGCGGTCGGCGACGCGCATCGAGATGTAGTAGCGGGTGAACACGTCGTCGATCGGGGCGATCGGCAGCGACGCATAGGTCGACTCCAGCGGACCGCGTCCGCCGTGCACACGGTTGCGCGCGGCCATCACCATGTCGCCGAGCACGGCCGACGCGGTGGGCGAGCCACCGGCGCCCTGGCCGTAGAACATGAGCCGACCGGCGTTCTCGGCCTCGACGACCACCGCGTTGAACGCCCCGTTGACGGTGGCGAGCGGGTGGGTCAGCGGGATCAGTGCCGGGTACACGCGAGCCGAGACCCGCTGGGAGCCGTCGACATCGCGAACGCGCTCGCAGATCGAGAGCAGCTTGATCGTGCAGTCGAACTTCTTCGCGGCGAGCAGGTCGGCCGCGGTGACCGAGGAGATCCCCTCGCGGTGGACGTCGGCGGCGGTGACCCGCGAATGGAAGGCTATCGACGCGAGGATCGCGGCCTTGGCCGCCGCGTCGTAACCCTCGACGTCGGCTGTCGGGTCGGCCTCGGCATATCCGAGACGGCCCGCCTCGGCGAGCGTGTCGGCGTAGTCGGCGCCGGTCTCGTCCATGGCCGACAGGATGAAGTTGGTGGTGCCGTTGACGATTCCGGCGACGCGCTCGACGGTGTCGCCGGCGAGCGACTGCATCAGCGGGCGGATGACCGGGATTGCACCGGCGACCGCGGCCTCGAAGTACAGGTCGACCTTCGCGTCGGCGGCCGCGCTCGCGAGCTCACCGGTGTACTCGGCCAGCAACGCCTTGTTGGCGGTCACGACCGACTTACCGCTCTCGAGCGCGGTACGGATCAGCGCCCGGGCCGGGTCGATGCCGCCCATGAGTTCGACGACGATGTCGACGTCGTCGCGTGCGATCAGCGACGCGGGATCGTCGGTCAGCAGTTCCTGGCCGATCTTGCGCGGCCGGTTGAGATCTCGCACCGCGACGCCCCGGATCTCCACCGGTGCGCCCACGCGCGCTCGCAGGTCGTCGGCATTGTCGGTGATGATGCGCACCACCTCGGCACCGACGTTGCCCATCCCGAGTACCGCCACCCCGATGGGTCGCACGGCATTCACCTCGCTTGTGTCGCTTGCGTTCTGGACAGATCCGGTCACGAGCCCACCTCCAGGCTGAGGAAGTCGTCGATGGTCTCGCGCCGCAGCATCAGGCGTGCTGCCCCATCGGCCACGGCCACCACCGGCGGCCGCATGGTCATGTTGTACCGGCTCGACATCGAGTAGCAGTAGGCGCCGGTGGCGGCGACCGCGATCAGGTCACCGGGACCCAGGTCCTCGGGCAGCCAGCAGTCCTTGATCACGATGTCACCGCTCTCGCAGTGCTTCCCGACGACGCGGCAGACGACCGCACGTGCGTCGGACACCCGCGAGACCAGCCGGACGTCGTATTCGGCCTGGTACAGGACGGTACGGATGTTGTCGCTCATCCCGCCGTCGACGGAGATGTAGCGGCGGGTGGCACCACCGCCGAGTTCCACGTCCTTGACGGTGCCCACGCGGTAGAGCGTGACGGTGCCGGGTCCGGCGATCGCGCGGCCGGGCTCGATTGCGATGATCGGCATCGGCAGTCCGACGGCTTCGGATTCGCGGCGGACGATGTGAGCGAGGGTCTCGGCAACCTTCTGCACCGGCAGCGGGCGCTCCTCCTCGAGGTACGAGATACCCAGCCCCCCACCGAGATCCACGATGGACATCTGCGAGGTCTTCTCGACGCCGAACTCGTCGACGACATCGTGGAGCAGGCCGAGGACGCGGTGGGCGGCGAGCTCGAAACCGTCCATGTCGAAGATCTGCGAACCGATGTGGCTGTGCAGACCGACGAGGCGGAGGTTGTCGGTCGCGAAGACCCGCCGGATGGCTTGCATCGCGACCCCGCCGGCGAGGGCGAAGCCGAACTTCTGGTCCTCGTGGGCGGTCGAGATGAACTCGTGGGTGTGCGCCTCCACACCGACGGTGACGCGGACGAGGACGTCGGTGACGACGCCGCGCTCACCGGAGATCGCGTCGAGCCGGTCGATCTCGATCATCGAGTCGAGGACCACGTGCCCGATCCCGGCGTCAACCGCCGCGGCCAGCTCCTCGGGGCTCTTGTTGTTGCCGTGCAACGCGATCCGTTCCGCGGGGAAACCGGCGTGCAGCGCGATCGCCAGTTCGCCGCCGCTGCACACGTCGAGGGAGAGCCCCTCTTCGTTCACCCAGCGCGCCACCTCGCTGCACAGGAAGGCCTTCGACGCGTAGTGCACCCGGCCGAAGGGGCCGAACGCCGCCATCATGTCGCGGCACCGGGACCGGAAATCGGCCTCGTCGACGATGAACGCCGGGGTGCCGAACTCGGCGGCCAGCTCGCTCACCGGCACTCCGGCGATACGAAGCTCACCCGACTCGTCGCGGGCGGCGTTGCGCGGCCACACCTGGGGCGGGAGGGCGGCGAGGACGGCCGGATCGTTCGGACGCTGCGCGAGATGCGGCGCGGCCAGCAGTTCGGCGTGCCGCGGGCCGGCCGGGTGCGCGCTCACATCTGCTCCGGAGCGCTGACGCCGACCAGTCCGAGGCCGTTGGCCAGGACCTGGCGGGTGGCCTCACACAGCGCGAGCCGCGCGCGGTGGATGTCGGCCACCTCTTCGTCGCCCTGGGGCAGGACGCGGCACTTCGCGTAGAAGCGGTGGTAGGTGCCGGCGAGGACCTCGAGGTAGCGGCAGACGCGGTGCGGCTCGCGCAGCGTGGCCGCGGTGGCGACGACCTCGTCGAAATCGCCGATCGTGCGAATCAATTCGCCCTCGGCGGGGTCGTCGAGCAGGTCGAGGTGATCGAGCGAGGACACCACACCCAGGACGGCGGCGTTGCGCGCCAGCGCCGACATCCGGGCATGTGCGTATTGCACGTAGTAGACCGGGTTGTCGTTGGACTGCTTGGTCAGCAGGTCCAGGTCGATGTCGATGTTGACGTCCACCGACGAGCGGATCAGCGAATACCGCGCACCGTCGACACCCACGGCGTCGACGAGGTCGTCGAGGGTGATGACCGTGCCCGCGCGCTTCGACATGCGCACCGGCTTGCCGTCCTTGACCAGGTTCACCATCTGCCCGATGAGGACCTCGACGGTGGCCGGGTCGTCGCCGAGCGCGGCCGCGGCGGCCTTGAGGCGGCTGATGTAACCGTGGTGGTCGGCACCGAGCATGTAGATGCACAGGTTGAAGCCGCGGTTGCGCTTGTCGCGGTAGTAGGCGATGTCACCGGCGATGTAGGCGGCGTTGCCGTCGCTCTTGATGACGACACGGTCTTTGTCGTCACCGAAGTCGGTGGACTTCAGCCACCACGCACCGTCGTTCTCGTACAGGTTGCCGTTGCCCTTGAGCTGTTCGATGCACTCGTCGACGAGGCCCGTCGCGAACATCTTGTCCTCGTGGGTGTAGACGTCGAAGTCCGTGCCGAAGTCGTGCAGGCTCTGCTTGATGTGGTCGAACATGAGGTCCACACCGATGGAGCGGAAGGTCTCGAGCCGGTCCGCCACGGGCTGCGACAGCACATCGGGCACCTTCGCGACGACCTGCGCGGCGATGTCGGCGATGTAGTCGCCGGCGTATCCGTCCTCCGGGGTCGGGTTGCCCAGCGCCGCGGCCTCCAGCGACCGCGCGAAGCGGTCGATCTGGGCGCCGTGGTCGTTGAAGTAGTACTCACGCGTCACGTCGGCGCCGCGAGCGGCCAGGACACGGCCGAGCGCGTCACCGACGGCGGCCCAGCGGGTGCCGCCGAGGTGGATCGGTCCGGTCGGGTTGGCCGAGACGAACTCCAGGTTGATGATCGAGCCGGCCAGCTCCTTGCCGCGGCCGTAGCTCTCGCCCTGCTCGAGCACGGTCTTCACGACGGTGTTCTGGGCGGCCGCACCGAGCCAGATGTTGACGAAGCCGGGACCGGCGATCTCCGACTTCGCGATGCCCTCGTCGCCGGCGAACGCCTCGGCGAGCCATCCGGCCAGCTCACGGGGCGCCACACCGAGTCGCTTGCCGAGCTGCAGGGCGACGTTGGTGGAGTAATCGCCGTGGTCAGCGTGACGGGGGCGCTCGACGACGACGGAGTCGGGCACCAGGTTCTCGTCCAGTCCGCGGTCGCGGACCACGGTCAGGGTCACGGCGCGCAGCAGCGCGGCCAGGTCGGCGGGAGTCACGGGACACCATCCTATTGGCCGAGGGCCGCTCGTCGATAATCGCACCCTCCCAGAGCGGGTGCTGTCCACCAGTAGACTCGTGTGCGCCGAGCGCGCGTCGGGGGGTACGACCGCCCGCGCGCACGGCGACCCCCGTCGTACGAGGAAAGAAGTCAATGGCGCGCAAACCAGGGGCCAACGTCCCCAAGGCTCGTAAGAAGTCCGGGTCCGTACCCACTGCGACCGGCCGACAGGTCGACTGGATGCTGATCGGCGCAGTCGTCGTGGTCATCGGCCTCGTCGCCGGACTCGCGATCTATCTGCTCCCCAAGCTCAACGAGAAGCGCGCCAACGAGAAGGACGACGTCGCGGTCCAGTCGGCCGAAGGGTTCGTCCCGTCGCCGCAGACCCCGGACCCGTCGCAGGGCATCGACGGTGTGACGAAGATCTACTACGAGGCGGGCAAGCATGTGAACGCGTCGCAGCGCGTCGCCTACGACCAGTCGCCGCCGTTCGGCGGTCCGCACGACGAGATCTGGGCGACCTGTACCGGCGTCGTCTATCCGAACCCGCTGCGGTCGGAGAACGCCGTCCACGCCCTCGAGCACGGCGCCGTCTGGATCACCTACAACCCCGACACGGCTTCGCCCGAGGACATCGACTACCTCAAGCGACTCGTGCGCGGCGAGCAGTACCTGTTCCTGTCGCCGTACCCCGGCCTCGACAAGCCGGTCTCCCTGCAGAGCTGGGGCCACCAGCTGAAGCTGGACTCGGCGAACGACCCGCGGGTCGATCAGTTCATCACCTCGCTGCGCCGCAACATGATGCCCGGCGTCTACCCGGAGAACCCGCAGACCGCGGCCTACCCGGAGACCCAGGCCACCTGTACCGCCATCCCGGGCTTCGATCCGTCGAATCCCCCGCCGGCCGACGAAGGTGAGCCCGGCCCCGACGCCGTCCCCATGGGCGGCGGCGGCAACAACCCGATGCCCGCGGGCTGATCAGGCGAGGAACGAACATGAGCGAGACACCTGAGAGCACGACGACACCCGCGGGTACCGAGACCGCCCCGTCGCGTCGGAGCCCTGCCCTTCTCGCACTCGCCGCAGTGGCGCTGCTCCTGGTCGGCGTCGGCCTCGGCCTGCTGATCCAGGCGAGCCTGGCCGACGACTCCTCCGGCGAGGACTCCCCCGCGGCGAACTCGGCCGCGGTCGGCTTCGCGCAGGACATGACGCGTCACCATGAGCAGGGCGTCGAGATGGCCGCGATCGAACTCGAGCACGGCACCGATCCCCAGGTCCGCAGCATGGCCTTCGACATCCTCACCGCGCAGAGCAACGAGATCGGCCAGATGCAGTCGTGGCTGACCCGGTGGGGCCAGCCCGTCACCAACCCCGGCGAGACGATGGGCTGGATGGGCCATGGATCGTCGACGGAGGCGACCGGTGACGATCACGGGGACCACGGCGACATGGATCACGGCGACATGGGCCACGGAGATCACGGGGCCACTCCGGCCGCCGACGTCGAGCAGCCGGCCATGCCGGGCATGGCGACGTCGGCCGAGATGGAGCGGTTCCGCGCGATGCGCGGGCCGGAGGTCGACACGACCTTCCTGCAGCTGATGCTTCGCCACCACGAGGGCGGGCTCCACATGATGGAGTACGCCGCGAACCCGGCCAACGTCTCGCAGCCCTACGTCCGCGACCTCGCGTCGGCGATGGAACGTACGCAGGACAAGGAGATCGGGATCATCACGGCGATGCTCGCCGAGCGCAACGCACAGCCGCTGCCGATGAACTGACGCGGAAGCGCAAACCCACCAGAAATGGAGAAACCCACCGGCCCGAAGGGCGGTGGGTTTCTCCAAAAGTGGTGATTCTGTGTATCTGTGCCCCCGGCAGGATTCGAACCTGCGGCCTTCTGCTCCGGAGGCAGACGCTCTATCCCCTGAGCTACGGGGGCTCATCGGGCGGAACCCAGACTAGCGCACGCTCACCGGCACATCACAATCGGGCTGCTCACGACACGCCGAGCGGACTCTGCACCCGCAGCGTCGAGCCGTGTTCGCCGCGCAGGACGTGCAGTTGCGCCGGAATCCGGGCCCGCAACTCGTCGACGTGACTGACGACGCCGACGACGCGACCGCCGGAGCGGAGGTCGTCGAGGACGCCCATCACGAGGTCGAGGGCTTCGGGGTCGAGGGTGCCGAAACCCTCGTCGATGAAGATCGTGTCGAGGACGCGACCGCCGGATTCGGCCGAGACGACATCGGCCAGACCCAGCGCGAGGGCCAGCGAGGCGAAGAACGTCTCTCCACCCGACAGCGTCGTGGTGGCCCGCAGCACGCCGGTGTACTCGTCGCGGACCTCGATGCCCAGGCCGCCGCGGCGACCGCGCACACCGGCGGCGTCCGAGTGGACGAATTCATAACGGCCCGATGACATCTCGCGGAGACGTCCGGACGCGGCGACGAGCACCTCGTCGAGCCGGGCGGCGAGCACGTACGACCGCAGCGACATGCGTCGGGAGTTCTGTCCGCGGCCGCTCACCAGTTCCGCGAGGCCCTGCAGCTCCTCGTGTCGTGCCTTCAGCGGTGCGAGTGCGTCGAGGGCGGCCCAGAAGCCGGCGACGTACTCCTCGAGGTCCGTACGGCGCTGCGCGGCCACCGCATTCACGCGGGCGGCATCGTCGCGGCGGGCACGTGCGGCCACCAGATCCGCCGTCAGACCGGCGACATCGACCTCGGGCGCCTCCAGCGCCGCGCACACGTCGGGATCGGCGAGGGTCTCCTCCGCGCCGGCGCGTATCGCCGCCGCCTCTTCGAGGAGCTTCTCCCACTGTCGGATCTGACCCGGCGACGCGGCGGCCGACCGGACCTCGTCCGCTCCGGTGAATTCGGCGGCGGCACAGGCGACGGTGAGCCGCTCGGCGATCTCGGCCTGCCGTCGGCGGGTCCGGTCGAGCTCGCGCCGGGCCTCCCGCAGAGTCCTTGTGCGGCGGCAGAGTTCGGCGAGTTCGCGACGACGCTCCGCGACCCCCATCCGCCCGCCGGTCGCCTCGTGGACCTCGGCGTCGAGGGCGCCCAGCTTCTCGCGCAGGGTCGTCAGGCGTTCACGACGCCGCGCCTGCGCGGTCTCGTGATCGGCCAGGGTCCGGCGCCGGTCGGCGATCTCGGCGTCGATGCGTTCGACCGCGTCCTGCAGCGACGGCGTGCGGACGGCCGCCCGCTCGGCAGCCGCGAGGTCGGCGGCGAGGCGGTCGTGACCTGCCCGGGTGGCGGCGCGGTCGGCGCCGGCGATGACGGCATCGAGATTGGCCTGCCGCTCCTGCAGTGCGGCGACCGCGGACTGGGCGATGGCCCTGATCGCGCTCGCACGCTCTTCGGCGGCCGCGGCTTCCTTCTCCTGGGCCTCGCCCACCGAGGTGCCGGCGTCGCCGGTGGCCGGCGCGGGATGACCGACCGAGCCGCAAACCGCGCACGGGTGCCCGTCGACGAGGGCACCGGCGAGTTCGACGGCCATGCCGGTGAGGCGTCGTTCGCGGATGTCGAGCTGCTGTTCCCGTGCGGCAGAGTGCTGCTCCCGCGCGTCGAGAAGGTCCCGTTCGGCGTCGGCGAGCTGCGCGAGCACCTCGTCGCGGTCGGTGAAGGCCTGGAGAACACGGCGGGCGTGGTCGCGTTCGGCGTGCAGCTTCGGCGCCTGGACACGTAGTTCGTCCGCCGCCCGGAGTGCGGCGACTGCCTCGTCGCGGCGAGCCGGTACCGACTCGAGCCACGTCCGGGTTTCGTCGGCCTGCTGCTCCGCGCCGGCGATCGTCTTCTCGAGTCCGTCGATGTCGGCGACCAGCCGGGGCCGCTCGGCGACACGCTTCGCCAGCGGTTCCCAGCGACCAGATTCCTCGGTCCATCGGTCGACGGCCGCGACGAGAGCTGCATCGTCGCAGTCGGATTCGCACAGTTTCGCACCCTCGGCGAGTTCGCTGAGGGCGTCACGTGCGTGGTCGGCCGCGGCCGTCGCCGAGGCCAGGTCGGCGGCCACGCGCTCGTGGTCGTCGGCCAGGGGCGCGATGGGTGCGGCGCGCAGGGCGAGCCGGCGTGACCGCTCGGCGGCCGTCAGCGTCACCTCCCCCTCGGTGAGGCGGGCGAGCCGGTCGCGCGCCTGCAGACCGCGGCGACGTAGATCGTCGACGCGCCTGCCGTGTTCGTGGGCGGCTTCGGCCTGTTCGACGGCCGCCTGCGCGGCGGTCGATTCGGCGAGCGCGGACGCGGCGGTCTGCCGGGCCGTGTCGAGACATGCCTGGGCCCAGTCGAAGTCCGGTTCGGCAGGCGCCTGCGTGCCGCTGATCGCCACGATCTGCCCGGCGATGCGGTCCAGGGTGCCGGTCTGCTCGGCCAAGGAGGACGCGCTCTCGCGGGCACGATCGCGGAGCCATTCCTCGAGGTCGCCGAACCGCTCGGTGTCGAAGAGGCGCTCCAGCAGCTCCTCCCGCTCGTCGGAGTGCGCGCGGAGGAACCGGGCGAAGTCGCCCTGCGGCAACAGGACCACCTGGAAGAACTGCTCGGCGCTCATACCGAGCAGGCGGACGACCGCCTCGCCGATCTCCGGGATGCGGGTCAGGTCAGGGCCCGAACCGTCCACCCAGACGAGCGACGCACACGCGTTGATCTTGCGTTTCCCGTCGCCGCGCTTCTTGGGGCGCTCGTGCTCGGGCGATCGGGTGATGCGCAATCGGCGGGAACCGACGGTGGCCTCGAGTTCGACCTGCGGAATCGTCTCGGGCGCAGCATGATCCGAGTGGAGTCGGCGGTTGGTGTCACGAGCGCCGGGGACCCGGCCGAACAAGGCGAACGCCACCGCGTCGAGCACGGTGGTCTTGCCGGCACCGGTCTGGCCGTGCAGGAGGAACAGCCCGTCTGCCCCGAGCTCGTCGAAGTCGACGGTGACCTCGTCGGCGAACGGGCCGAACGCGCGAATCCGGATGTGGTGCAGTCTCATACGCCGTCAGCACTCACGCGGTCTCGGCGACGAACGCATCGAGGGCGAACAGCGCGAGCTCGCCGTCGGCCTCGGGTTCGCCGACGACCGCCCGCAGTGCGCGTTCGATCAGCACCCGCTCCCCCTTGGTCGGGGTGTCGCGGACGTCCTCGATGAAGGAGTTGATGATCTCGGCATCGCTCCGGCCGCGGACCCGCGAACGGTAGTCGACCCCCGAGCCGGTGTGCGGGCGGTCCCACTGCACGTGCACCGCGCACGGGAACCGCTCCCGCAGGCGTCGCATCGCGTCGAGCGGGCGTACCGCGTCGGTCAAGGTCACCTCGACGTAGTGGTCCTCGGCGCCCGCGAACTGCTCCGAGGTCAGCAACTCGTCGAGTGTTCCACGGAGGGAGCTCAACTCGCGCACGACCGGAAGCTCGTGCTTGCGGATATCGCCGACCCCGTCGGCATCGAGGTCGACCACCCACACCGCTTTGCGATGCGTGCGCTCGCCGAAGGAGTACGGGAGCAGCGAACCGCTGTACCGGACGGTGTCGGTGACGCGCTGCGGCGAGTGCAGATGACCGAGGGCGACGTAATCGGCACCGGAGAAGGTCTCGGCGGGAACGGTTTCGACTCCCCCGACGCTGATCGACCGCTCGGACCCGGAGGCGGCGGCGCCGCTGACGAAGGCGTGGGCGACGACGATCGATCGGGCCTGCCGGGACGCGAGGTCGGCGCGGATGCGGGTCATCGCGGCATCGAGAACTGCGGTGTGGCCGCACACCTCCTCGACCCCGAGATGGCGACGGGCGGTGTCGGGTTCGAGGTACGGGATGCCGTACACCGCGACCTCGCCGTGCTCGTCGGACAGGACGATCGGCTCGGCGATCCCCTCGATCGAGGTCCGCAGGTGCAGTCCGCCGGCCGCCGCGAACGCCGACCCCGCGCCGAGGCGCGTGGGCGAGTCGTGGTTGCCCGAGGTGACGATGATCCGGGCACCGGCGGCGGCGATCTCGGCCAGGCCTTCGTCGTAGGCACGCACCGCGTCGGCCGAGGGCACCGAACGGTCGTAGACGTCGCCGGCGACGATCACGGCGTCGGCCGATTCGGCGGCGACCAGCTCGGCGAGGTGGCTCAGCGCACGACGCTGGTCGGCGAGCAGGTCGACACCATGGAACGTCCGGCCCAGGTGCCAGTCGGAGGTGTGCACGATCCGCATGGTGACAAACCATACGGTCGGGGCCCGACAGATCGTGGGACGCGCGCTCAGGCCCCGGTCAACGGGGCATTGTGAGTCGCGCTACCCGCCGCGGCATCGGCGGGCCCACCGGGTACGGCCGCGGCCGGCGGCATCTGATGCGCGGGCCGCACGAAGAAGAACGTCGCCACGACGCCGACCAGCAACGCCGCCGCGGGGAGGAACAGCGACTGCCCCATCGCGGAGGCGAAGCCCTCGCGGAGGAACTCCGGAAGCTGGTTCGCGCCACTCGCATCCTGCGCGGCGCCGGCGTCGATCCCGGGCAGCTCGGCGGCGAGGCGCGACTGCAGGAGGGCACCGATCATCGCCGAGCCCAGCACCGAGCCGATCACGCGCAGGGTGTTGTACACACCGGCGCCCGCACCGGCCTGATGCCACGGCAGGTTGCGGGTCGCGGTGGCGGCCAAGGGAGCCCAGATACCGGCCGACGCGACACCCATCAGGCACAGGGGCAGGATGATCATCCAGACCGGGGTGTCCGGTCGCGCGACCACACCCAGCCAGCCGATGGCGATCGCGTTGAGCAGCAGCGCGGTGGAGACGATGGCCCGCGGGTGCACACGGTCGACCACGCGACCGACGATCGGCGCGAGGATGCCCGTCAGGATCGCCATCGGCACCAGCACGACCGCCGACTGGGTCGGGGTCATCCCGCCGACGAGCTGCAGGAAGAAGGTCAGCGGGATCATCATGGCCGACACCGCGAAGCCCATCGAGGAGATGCCCACGGTGGCCAGCGCGAAGTTGCGATCCCGGAACAGCGAGAGCGGGAGCAGCGGCTCGGTCCGGATGCGCGACTGCCACCAGACGAAGACGCCGAGGAAGATGAGCCCGCCGCCGATCAGGGCCCAGACCCAGGCGGCCCAGTCGAAGCTCTCGCCCTCCTGGATGCCGAACACGAGCGCGGACAGGCCGACGGCCGACAAGCCCACGCCGATCCAGTCGAACTGGTGGTCGTTGGTCTCGACCTGCGGGACCAGGACCGCGGCCAGCACGAGTCCCGCGATGCCGACGGGCACGTTGATGAAGAAGATCCATTCCCAGCCGAACGCGTCGGTGAGGACGCCGCCGAGCAGCGGCCCCACGAGGGTCGCGACCCCGGCGACCGTGCCCCAGATACCCATGGCCGCACCGCGCTTCTCCGGCGGGAAGATACGCGTGATCAGCGACATCGTCTGCGGGGTGATGAGCGCGGCGCCGACGCCCTGCAGGGCGCGAGCGGCGATGAGCTCGCCGATCGAATCCGACAGTCCGCACCACACGCTGGCGATCGTGAAGACGATCAGGCCGATCTGGTACATCGACTTCGGCCCGTACTTGTCGCCGAGGCGCCCGGTGATGAGCAACGGCACCGCATAGGTCAGCAGGTAGGCGCTCGTGACCCACACGACGCCGTTGACGTCGGTGTTCAGGTCGGCCTGGATGCGCGGCTGCGCGACCGCCACGATCGTCATGTCGACGAGGATCATGAAGAAGCCCACGCACAGCGCCATCAGCGCCGCCCAGGGCCTCGTCGTCACCTCGGAGCCGGTGACCCCGGTGTCAGGGGTGGAACGGGTCATCACTACTCGACCTTCTGTGCGAGGTGTTCGGCGTCTGCCGCGGCATTCGGTGCCGTGGCGGGATTCGGCTGGGTCGGAACGAGATACGGCGAATCCGGATCGTCGAGCCAGTCGATGCGGTGAGTGCGGAGCCGGTCGACGAGGTCGTCGAGCCAGGCGATCTGGGCGGTGAGCGTCGCGATCCGGCAACCCCCGTCGAGGAAGAACATCTCCGGTTTCCCGTGGGCCCGGAACTCCGTGACGGCGGCCTCGACGTCGGCGAGGTCGGCCCGCATGGTCGCGACCCGCCGTTCGAGGAGTTCGACGACCCGGTCCCGGGGCAGACCATGCGCCTCCGACAGGGCGAGGTAGAGCTCCGGGTACTCCTCGGGTCTCGTCTCGAGGATGCGTTCGAGGTTCTCGGTCAGAGCCTCCCGACCCGGGCCGGTGATCGCGTACACGGTCCGTTCGGGCCGGTTGCCCTCGCGACGGACCTCGTGGACCTCGATCAATCCGTTCTCCGACAGCCGGTCGACCGCGTGGTACAGGGTGCCGGCGCGGAACTTCGCCAACCGGTCCTCGCGACGCGCGACGGTCGTCTGAACCATCTCGTACGGGTGCATCGGACGCTCGAGGAGAAGGCCGAGCACCAGGATCGCCACCGGTCCGAGCGGTGCGGAACACGCCATGCGCGACCCCCTTGGTCCGGGCGGCCTGCGGGACCGCTGATCGGCGTCGAATATTCCAGTCGGAATATACGCAGGTGTTCGGTTGCTGCCAAGTGTCGCCGGCCATCATTACTGTGGACGGCATGACTCATGCGCCGGAGGAATCCACCCAGAGCGACCCCACCGGGACAACCGATTCCGGGGAGCAGGGCAGCTATGTGATGTCCGGCCAGGAGTTCGTGCGGGACACCAAGTACATCGAGACCCGCATCACCGCCGACGGCCGGGACGGCTACCCCGTCGAGGCCGGGCGCTATCGTCTCGTCGCCGCACGCGCCTGCCCCTGGGCCAACCGGACGCTCATCGTCCGCCGACTCCTCGGGCTCGAGGACGCCATCTCACTCGGACTGTGCGGACCCACCCACGACAAGAACTCGTGGACCTTCGACCTCGACCCCGGGGGCCTCGACCCCGTCCTGCAGATCCCGCGCCTCAAGGACGCCTACGAGAAGCGGATCCCGGGTTACCCCAAGGGGATCACCGTGCCGGCGATCGTCGACGTCCCCACCGGTGAGGTCGTCACCAACGACTTCCCCCAGATGACGATCGACTTCTCGCTGGAATGGACCGCGTTCCACCGCGACGGCGCGCCCGAGCTCTACCCCGAACGCCTGCGCGACGAGATCGACGAGGTCAGCCACGGGATCTACACCGAGGTCAACAACGGCGTCTACCGGTGCGGGTTCGCCGGCAGCCAGGAGGCCTACGAGGCCGCTTACGACCGCCTGTTCACCAAGCTCGACGAGCTGTCCGAGCGGTTGTCGACGCAGCGGTACCTGGTCGGCGACACCATCACCGAGGCCGACGTCCGGCTGTTCACGACCCTCGCCCGCTTCGATCCCGTCTACCACGGCCATTTCAAGTGCAATCGCAGCAAGCTCAGCGAGATGCCGGTGCTGTGGGCCTACGCCCGCGACCTGTTCCAGACCCCCGGCTTCGGCGACACCACCGATTTCACCCAGATCAAGCAGCACTACTACATCGTGCACACCGATGTGAACCCCACGCAGATCGTGCCCAAGGGCCCCGACCTGCGGGGATGGCTGACCCCACACCACCGCGAGGAACTCGGCGGGCGTCCCTTCGGCGACGGCACGCCGCCCGGCCCCCCACGGCCCGACGAGGTCGTCCCCCAGGAGAATTGGGTACCCCAGTCATGACCGACCCCACTCCCAAGCCCGCCGGCAAGGCCGTCGAGGTCACCGGCGGCATCCTCGACCGCGCGCAGCGCCTGCAGGGCCCGGCGGTCAAGAAATACGTCGACTCGCTGCGCCGCAAGTACCCCGACGACTCCCCCGCCCAGATCATCGAGCGCCTCGAGAAGCGCTACCTGAACGCGGTCACCGGTTCAGGTGGAGCGGTCGGCGCGGCAGCCGCCGTGCCCGGGGTCGGGACGATGACGGCCTTCGGCGCGATGACCGGCGACACCGCCTTCTTCCTCGAAGCCTCGGCACTGCTCGCCCTGTCGATCGCCGAGGTCCACGGCATCGGCGTCCACGAGACCGATCGACGCAAGTCGCTCGTCCTGGCGGTCGCGCTCGGCGAGGAAGGTGTGCTCGCCCTCGGCCGGGTCGTCGGTACGCGCGGCGGCCCCCTGCGCCGGCTCGGCGGTGCGGCCCTGCCGTCGGGCGCCATCACCAAACTCAACAAGACCCTGGTCAACAAGCTCGTGCGCAAGTACGCGATCCGGCGCGCGCCGTTGATCTTCGGCAAGCTGATGCCCGCCGGCATCGGAGCGGTCATCGGCGGCGCGGGAAGCCGCGCGCTCGGCCGCAAGGTGGTCAACAACGCGCGGGAGGCATTCGGCCCCGCACCTGCCTTCTGGGTTCTCGACGCCGAGGTGGTGAACGAGACGAGCCCGCTACCGCCCGGCTCCCGGTGATCCCGGAGCCGACCATGCCTCCCGCCACCGGGAGCACCCCAACCACCTCGCCGCCGGGCTGGATCCGGAAGCTGCTCGGCGAGGCGTGGCGTTATCGCCGCATCGTCATCGTGACCCTGACCGTCACGATGATCGCGGTGGCCGTCGACGTCGTGATGCCCCTGCTGGCCAAGGGCGCGATCGACCGGGCCACCGGCGTGATCGACGACGGCCTCGCCTTGTCCACCATCATCACGGGCCTGGTCGTTCTCGCGTTCGTGCGTTACGCCTGCCACTTCGGACGGCGCGTGTTCGCCGGCCGCCTCGCGGTCAACGTGCAGAACAACCTGCGCCGGCGCCTGCTCGACACCCTGCTGCACCTCGACGGCCGCAGCCAGCACCAGATCCGGACGGGACAGATCGTCTCCCGCTCCATCTCCGACATCCAGGTGGTCCAGGGCTTGCTGGCGATGGCACCGCTCTCGTTGGGTGCCGCGGTGCAGATGGTCGTCGCGCTCGGAGTCATGGCCTATCTCTCCCCGCTGCTCACCGCCGTCGCACTGGTGATCGCGCCGCTGATCGCCCTGGAGGTCTTCCGTACCCGCCGAAAGCTCTTCGCGGCGACGTGGTCCGCGCAGCAGTCCGCGGCCGATGTGGCCCAGCACGTGGAGGAGACCGTCACCGGCGTCCGCGTCGTCAAGGGCTTCGGCCAGGAGGACCGCGCCGTCGACGGACTGGTGACGCGCTGCCGCACCTTGTTCGCCCGGCGCCTGCGCGCGGCCCGGATCAACGCCCGTTTCGCCCCCACCCTGAGCGCCATCCCCCAACTCGGCATGGTCGGCGTGATCGTCGCCGGCGGCTACCTGACGATGACGGACGCGATCACCGCCGGCACGTTCCTCGCGTTCACCACCTACGTCACCGCGATGACCGGCATTGCCCGTCTGCTCACCAATCTCATCGTCAACGCCCAGCTCGCCCGCGCGGCGGTGGAACGCGTCTACGACGTCATCGATCACCCGCGCGATCCCGGTGAGACCGCGACCGGCACGCTGCCCGACGGCCCGCTCGGCGTCGAACTGGAGAACGTCTCCTTCGCCCATCACACCCACGAGGCCGACGATCCGCCCGCCGTGCTGAGCGGGATCGACCTGCGTATCGAACCCGGCGAATGCGTGGCGATCGTCGGGCCACCCGGCTCCGGGAAGTCGACCATCGCCGACCTGGTCAGCCGCTACGAGAGACCCGACGCCGGCACGATCTCCCTTGTCGGCGCCGACGGCCCGCACCCGGTGGACTCGCTGTCGCCGACTGCGCTGCACGAAGCCGTCGCCGCCGTCTTCGACGAACCGTTCCTCTTCTCCGACACCATCACCGCGAACATCGCCATGGGACCGGGCGCCACCGCCGACCCCGATTCGCTCGCCGACCGGGTGCGAGCCGCGGCGGCCGCGGCCGAGGCCACCGAGTTCATCGAGGCACTCCCGGACGGCTACGACACCGTCGTCGGCGAACGCGGCCTGACCCTCTCCGGCGGACAGCGCCAGCGGATCGCCCTCGCGCGTGCCCTCTTCGCCGACCCGCGCGTCCTGGTGCTCGACGACGCGACATCGGCGGTCGACGCCACCACCGAGGCCCGGATCCTCGGCCGCCTACGTGATCAGAGACGCACCATGCTGGTCCTCGCCCACCGGCGGTCGACACTCGTCCTCGCCGACCGGGTCGCCGTGCTGGACGAGGGCCGGATCACCGCGATCGGGACGCCGGCCGAGCTCGAGGCCTCCTCGGCGCGGTTCCGCGAGCTGATGACGAACGCCGTCGGTGACCCGGACGTCGTCTCGCCGCCCAGCCGGCCGAGCATCTCCGACCACACCGTCGAGAGCTTCTGGCCGACAACGCAATTCCTCGACGAGCAGACGTATACGCGGACCGGCCCGGCGGTGGGCGCGGGCACGCGGACCGGGCAGCGGGGCGGCGGTGTCGCCAGCGCACTGGGGTCGATGCCGGCGACGCCCGAACTCCAGGCGAGGGTCGACGCGCTGCCGCCGGCCGTCGAGGACCCAGCGGTGGACGTCGCCGACGCCCGGCGCGAGAACCCGGACTTCACCCTCCGCGGCCTCCTACGACCGGTCCGCTGGCTGCTCGCCTTCGCGTTGGTCGCCATCGCCGTCGACACCCTCGTCGGCCTGGCCTTCCCCAGCATCGCCCGCGCCGTCATCGACGCGGCCGGCGACCACGACCAGCGCACCCTGTGGTGGGCGGCGATCGGCGGTGTGGCACTCGTCGGCGTCGGGTGGGTCGCCGCGTCCCTGTTGACGATGACCTCCACCCGAGCGGGTGAGCGCGTGCTGTTCGGACTGCGCATCCGCAGTTACGCCCACATCCAGCGCCTCGGCCTGGACTACTACGAGCGCGAGCTGTCGGGTCGGATCATGACGCGGATGACGACCGACATCGACGCGTTGTCGACCTTCCTGCAGACCGGTCTGACGTCGGCGATCGTCGCACTCCTCACCCTGGTCGGCGTCACGGTCGCGTTGCTGGTCACCGGGCCGTCGCTCGCACTGCTGGTGTTACCCGTCTTCCCGCTGCTGGTCGTGGCGACCGTCGTCTTCCGGCGTGTCGCGACCGCCGCCTACACGCGGTCCCGCGAACTGATCAGCACGGTGAACGCCGACTTCCAGGAGAACATCGCCGGGATCAAGACCACCCAGACCTACCTCCGCACCGACGACGCACAGAAGCGTTTCGGGCAGCGTTCGGCGGCGTGGGTCGCGGCACGGATGGTCTCGCAGCGGGCGATCGCCTCGTACTTCCCGCTGATCATGCTGATGTCGGACATCGCCACCGCGATCGCACTCGGCGTCGGCGCCGGCCAGGTGGCCGACGGCTCACTCACCGCGGGCACTCTGATCGCCTTCGTCCTCTATCTCACGATGCTGTTCGGTCCCGTCCAGCAGCTCTCGCAGGTCTTCGACGGTTACCAGCAGGCGGCGGTCGGCCTACGGCGCATCGGCGACCTGCTGCGGACCCCGAGTTCGCTGCGGGTCAACCCGGACGCCACGACACCGCCGGCCACCGGCTTCGACGGCGAGGTCGATTTCGACGGGGTCGGCTTCCGCTATCAGGGCGCGGAATCCGACGCCCTGCTCGACGTCGACCTGCACATCCCCGCCGGGTCCTCGCTCGCCCTCGTCGGTCGAACCGGCGCGGGCAAGTCGACGATCGTGAAACTGCTGGCCCGGTTCTACGACCCGACCACCGGACGCGTCCTCGTGGACGGCACCGACATCGGCGACCTCGTCCTCTCCGGGTACCGCAGCCGACTCGGCCTGGTCCCGCAGGAGCCGCATCTGTTCACCGGGACCGTGGCGGACAACATCGCCTACGGCCGGCCGGATGCCGATCGCGCCGCGATCGTCGAGGCCGCGGCCGCGGTGGGCGCCCTACCGATGATCGCGGCCCTGCCGGGACGCATGAACCATCCCATCGGCGAACGCGGCCAGGGCCTCAGCTCCGGTCAGCGCCAGCTGATCGCACTGGCCCGAGCCGAACTCGTCGACCCCGACCTCCTGCTGCTCGACGAGGCGACCGCCACGCTCGACCAGGCCACCGAGGCGCAGGTCCTGGCCGCCGGGCGGGCGATGACTCGGCGCCGGACCTCCGTCATCGTCGCGCACCGGCTGGCCACCGCGGCTCGCGCCGATACCATCGCGGTGGTCGACGGCGGCCGAATCGTCGAACTCGGAACACACGACCAACTCCTGGCGTTGGACAGTCTGTATCGCGGCTTCTGGGAGGCCGGTGTCGATCCCGACGAGGCCGCGGTGACGGAGCCCGGTGTGACGGTGACCGCCGCGCGTACAGACGCGGTGGACGCCGACTCACATGCGGGCTCGCGACAGGACGCTCGACGTGGCGCGTCCGCAACCGACAACCAGACCATCCGCGCCGGATCACCCGAGATGACGATCTGACTCTGTAGTAGCAGGTCGGTGGGTGTGACGCAGCAGATGACGCGTAGCATCGGCAGTTGGTTCACCGATAGTCTCCACAAGGGACGTCAGTGTGGCAGAGAACCCGGCACCTTCAGGGAATTGAGGCGAGATACCGCTGTGAGCAGCAGTTCGATTTCTGACTTCGGACAGAACACCTGGCTGGTCGAGGAAATGTACCAGCAATTCAAAGAGGACCCGAGCTCGGTGGACCCGAGCTGGCATGAGCTCTTGAAGAGTTACAAGCCCGGAGACAACGGTGGTGCCGCGTCCGCCGCATCGACGTCCACCACTCCCTCCTCCAACGGCAGCGCACCGGCGAAGCCCGCGGCCGAGTCGGCACCGCGCAAGCAGGTCACGCTCGATCAGGAACCGACGCGGACCGCCTCTGCCCGCAAACCCTCCCCTGCCAAGGAGTCGACCGCGACCAAGGCCGCATCCGGCCACAGCGTCGCGAGCCGTGACGGTTCCGCCCGTTCCCAGCCGAAGCCCGCCGCAGTTGAAAAGCCTGCTGCCGCCAAGCCCGCAGCCGCCGAGTCCAAGAAGGAATCCGCGGACGGCAACAAGGTGCTCCGCGGTCCCGCCGCCGCCATCGCGAAGAACATGGCGCTGTCGTTGCAGATCCCGACGGCCACCAGTGTTCGCGCGGTTCCCGCGAAGGCGATGATCGACAACCGCATCGTCGTCAACAACCACCTCGCCCGCACCCGCGGCGGCAAGATCAGCTTCACCCACATCCTGGGTTACGCGATCGTCCAGGCCATCAAGGCCTTCCCGAACATGAATCGGCACTACGCCGAGATCGACGGCAAGCCCAACGTCGTCACCCCCGCGCACACCAACCTCGGTCTGGCCATCGATCTGGTCGGCAAGGACGGCAACCGCACGCTCGTCGTCGCCGCCATCAAAGAGTGCGAGAGGATGGGCTTCGCCGAGTTCTACAACGCGTACCAGGACATCGTCCGGCGCGCGCGTGACGGCAAGCTCGGCGCCGACGACTTCTCCGGCGTGACCATCTCGCTGACCAACCCCGGCACCATCGGCACCGTGCACTCCGTGCCCCGCCTGATGAAGGGCCAGGGCGCCATCATCGGCGCCGGTGCGATGGAGTACCCGGCCGAGTTCCAGGGCGCCAGCGACGAGCAGATCGCCGAGCTCGGCGTCGGCAAGCTGATGACGCTGACCTCGACCTACGATCACCGCATCATCCAGGGAGCGGAATCGGGCGACTTCCTGCGCACCGTCCACCAGCTGCTGATCGACGACGCGTTCTACGACGAGATCTTCACCGCGTTCCACGTGCCGTACGAGCCGGTTCGCTGGCGTCGTGACATCCCGGCCGGCCTCGTCGACAAGAGCACCCGCGTCCTCGAGCTGATCGCCGCCTACCGCAGCCGCGGCCACCTGATGGCCGACATCGATCCGCTGATGATGAACAGCGATGCGCGCAGCAGCCATCCTGATCTGGACATCGCGACCTACGGCCTGACCCTCTGGGATCTCGACCGCACCTTCAAGGTCGGCGGTTTCCACGGCCAGGAGAAGATGAAGCTGCGCGACGTGCTGGCGATCCTGCGCGACGCCTACTGCCGCCACGTCGGTGTGGAGTACACCCACATCCTCGAACCGGACCAGCAGAAGTGGCTGCAGGAACGTGTCGAGGTCAAGCACGTGAAGCCGCCGGTCGGCGAGCAGAAGTACATCCTGAGCAAGCTGAACGCGGCGGAGGCCTTCGAAACCTTCCTGCAGACCAAGTACGTCGGTCAGAAGCGCTTCTCGCTCGAGGGTGCCGAGTCGGTCATCCCGATGATGGACGCGGTCATCGACCAGAGCGCCGAGCACAACCTCACCGAGGTCGTCATCGGTATGCCGCACCGCGGCCGTCTCAACGTGCTCGCCAACATCGTCGGCAAGCCGTACTCGAAGATCTTCTCCGAGTTCGAGGGCAACCTGAACCCGTCGCAGGCGCACGGTTCGGGTGACGTGAAGTATCACCTCGGCGCCGAGGGCAAGTACTACCAGATGTTCGGCGACAACGAGATCAACGTCTCGCTGACGGCCAACCCGAGCCACCTCGAGGCGGTCGACCCGGTCCTCGAGGGCCTGGTCCGCGCCAAGCAGGACCTCATCGCCGACGCCGACGACGAGAGCTTCCCGATCCTGCCGCTCATGCTGCACGGCGACGCCGCGTTCGCCGGTCAGGGCGTGGTCGCCGAGACGCTCAACATGGCGATGCTGCCCGGTTACCGCACCGGCGGCACCGTGCACATCGTCGTGAACAACCAGGTTGGTTTCACCACCGCCCCGGAGCACTCGCGTTCCACCGAGTACTGCACCGACGTCGCGAAGATGATCGGCGCGCCGATCTTCCACGTGAACAGCGACGATCCCGAGGCGTGCGTCTGGGTCGCGAAGCTCGCCGTCGACTACCGCCAGGCGTACAACAAGGACGTCGTCATCGACCTCGTCTGTTTCCGCCGCCGCGGCCACAACGAGGGCGACGACCCCTCGATGACGCAGCCGGCGATGTACGAGGTCATCGACACCAAGCGCGGCGTCCGCAAGAGCTACACCGAAGCCCTGATCGGTCGTGGTGACATCTCGACCAAGGAGGCCGAGGACGCTCTGCGTGATTACCAGGGACAGCTCGAACGGGTCTTCAACGAGGTCAAAGAACTCGAGAAGTACCACGCCGAGCCGTCGCCGTCCATCCAGGCCGACCAGACCCTGCCGACCAAGCTGGTGACCGCGGTCGACAAGGAAGTCCTGCAGACCATCGGCGACGCCTTCGTCAACGTCCCGGAGGGCTTCACCCCGCATGCGCGCGTGAAGCCGGTTCTGGAGCGTCGTGCCGAGGCCGCCCGCAACGGCAACATCGACTGGGCCTTCGCCGAACTCCTCGCGTTCGGTTCGCTGGTGATGGAGGGACGCACCGTCCGCCTGTCCGGTCAGGACTCGCGCCGCGGTACGTTCACGCAGCGCCACTCGGTGCTCATCGACCGTCAGAACGGTTCGGAGTACACCCCGCTGAACCACCTGCAGCCCGCCGGCGAGGAGAGCAACGGCGGCCGGTTCATGGTGTACGACTCGCCGCTGTCAGAGTTCGGTGTCGTCGGCTTCGAGTACGGCTACTCCGTGGGCAACCCGGACGCACTCGTGCTGTGGGAGGCGCAGTTCGGCGACTTCGTCAACGGCGCACAGTCGATCATCGACGAATTCATCTCGTCCGGTGAGGCCAAGTGGGGTCAGCTCTCCGACGTGGTGCTGCTGCTGCCGCACGGCCACGAGGGCCAGGGTCCCGACCACACCTCCGGCCGCATCGAGCGCTTCCTGCAGCTGTGTGCCGAGGGCTCGATGACCGTCGCACTGCCGTCGACCCCGGCGAGCTACTTCCATCTGCTGCGTCGTCACGTCCTCGACGGCATCAGCCGACCGCTCATCGTCTTCACCCCGAAGTCGATGCTGCGCAACAAGGCCGCCGTCAGCCCGGTGTCTGATTTCACCGACGACAAGTTCCGTTCGGTCATCGACGACCCGAAGTTCGCCAAGGGCGACGCCGACCGCAGCAAGGTCAAGCGCGTCCTGCTGGTGAGCGGCAAGCTCTACTACGAGCTCGCGGCCCGTCGTGACAAGGAGGATCGCGAGGACATCGCGATCGTCCGCATCGAGCAGCTCTACCCGGTGCCGCACCGCCGCCTGCGCAACACGCTGGAGCAGTACGGCAACGCCAGCGAGTTCCGCTGGGTCCAGGAGGAGCCGGCCAACCAGGGCCCGTGGCCGTTCCTCGGCCTGTGGCTGCCCGAGGTGCTGCCGGATGTCCTCGGTGGCCTGCGCCGCGTCTCGCGTCGCCCGATGTCGGCCCCGTCCTCGGGTTCGAGCAAGGTGCACGCGGTCGAGCAGCAGGAGATCCTCGACGAGGCGTTCGGCGAGTAGCGAACCCTCACAGACAAAGGCGGCCCCCGCCGGACTCGGTCCGGCGGGGGCCGCCTTGCTGTGTCGAACTCACCAGATCTCGTGCGGGAGCCCCCAGGCCGCGAGTTCGGAGGTGAGGAGGTCCCGGAGTACGGCGTCGGAGCCGAAGGCCTCGTCGTCGAGTCCGAGGACGGTGAACGACACCTGCTCCGGGGTCCGGATCAGCCACGACTGCACGCCGTCGCCGAAGCGATGCCCGGACGCGGGGTCGACGCCCTGGGTCATGCCGCGCAGCGCCATGCGGCGCGCGGTCCGGCCGCCGACCACGGTGGCCTCCGGCGTCACCTCACCGATGTTGGAGATCACCGCGTCGGGCATGCCCTTGCCGGCACCGCCGCCGACGAGCTTGATCAGCACCGAGACCGGCAGGAACCAGGCGAGCGGACGAAGGTAGATGTGGGGCGCGCGGCGGCCTTCGGACAGCCGCACGAACGCGGCCTTGCATGCAGCCCGAATCCCGGCGAGGTCACCTCCCGGCACCGGCTCGTCGGTCAGGAACACCGACACCCCTGCGATCGCGTTGGTCCGGGTGTCCTCTTCGCCCTCACGACGATCCACCGGTACCCCGACCTTGATCGGGGTCCCCAGCGGGGACCGTCCCCCGGATCGGAGGAGGCCGCTCACGACCGCGATGAACAGGGTGTTGGAGGTGCCGCCGTGATCGGCCGCGACGCGGTCCCAGTCGCCGGCGGGGATCGACGCGGTCGCCCAGGTGAACTTCGCTGCCGGGGACCGCTCCGCGAGCGGGGGACGTTCCGGCCGCGGATCCGGTTCGAGCCCCGAGGCCTTGCGGCTCTCGGCGGCCGCCCGGGCGATGCCGACGACGACTGCACCAGCCTGCGCCACGGCGTCGGCGACATCGTCGAGGCGTCCGCGGCGCCAGGAACCCCGGGACTCCGAACCTGCCGACAGAGAACCTCCCGCTGCCGAGGTCCGCTCGTCCGCGACGGCGACGGGTACGCCCGATTCGCGTGCCGCCGCGGCGGCTGCGGCGACCATGCCCCGTCCGTCGGTGACCACGTGCAGGGCACACAGTGACAGCGCGGTGCCGCCGGATTGGGTGGGCGCGCTCCGCAGGCGCCAACAGCGACCGCCCTCGGCGTCGAGCGGGACCGTCGACATCTCGGCGGTCGCCCATGCGTCGACGCCGGCATCGGGAATCGGGAGGGGATCCACGGCCAGCCCCGGGGCGTCGGGCGCCGGGACCCAGCGGGGACGCGAGCCGTACACGGTGGACGACACCAGCATCCGGTGCATGCGTCCGCGGGCCAGCGCGGCGTTCATCGCGGTCAGTGCCTCGAGGGAGACCTCGTCCTCGAAGACCCACACCATCTGCAGCACCACCGACCAGCCGAGTGCCGGGGTCGCGAACCAGAACGGTGCGTCGTCTGTGGCGAGTCGCCCACTCCGTTCGTCAACCGGATCCGTGCGTGACAAGGGCGCCATAGGTCCACCTCACTGAAGATCGACCCCGCGGTCGATGCCGACTCCCCCGTCGTCCTCCCCGTGGGAGTCTAGGACGCGGCGCCGGCGAGTGTCGGAAGGGCGGCGGTGATCAGGCCGAGCAGGTCCTCGCGGGTGACCGTCGGCGAGGTCAGCCAGCGGATCGTCGTCTCCTCGACGAAGGCGACCCAGCCGTGGACGCTCAGCACGACCGTCGGGGTGACCTCGACGCCGAATGCCGGTGCGTGATCGAGAACCCGGCCCACCATGACCTCACGGGTTCGGTCGAAGACGTCGCGCATCGCGGGATCCGAGCTCGACGCCCCGCGGATGAGAGCGGTGTAGGCGGAGCGGTTCTCGCTGACGAAGTCGACGAACGCCGCCATCGAGGCGGTCAGGATGGCGATCGGGTCCCCGAGGGACGCGTCCGGTTCGGTACACGCCAGCATCCGGTCGGCCTGGGCCTGCGCGATCGCGACGTGATAGTCCTGCTTGGAGGCGAAATAGTGGAACAGCAGCGCCCGCGACACCCCGGCCGCATCGGCGATGGCGTCAATGGTGATCTCCTCGAGCGGACGGTCCCGCACCATCTCCAGACCGAACTCGAGGAGCTGGTCGCGACGCCCCTCCGGACTCATCCGGGTGCGCTTGGATGCGGTT
Organism: Gordonia sp. 135; assembly: GCF_009720185.1. Classification (NCBI taxonomy): domain Bacteria; kingdom Bacillati; phylum Actinomycetota; class Actinomycetes; order Mycobacteriales; family Gordoniaceae; genus Gordonia; species Gordonia sp. 135. The sequence goes on along the minus strand of NZ_CP046257.1, from coordinate 1,925,907 downwards.
TGCTTGTCCCCGATCACCGGCGCGGCAGCCGTTCCTCTACTGGTCACCCGGCCAGACTACTCCTATTGAGTCTTGTTCAATAACTATTGACACGTGTTCAGTATCACCCCTATGGTGACACCATGACAACGAACGATGTAGAGATCGCCATCATCGGGGCCGGCTTCTCGGGGCTGGGTGCCGCCATCCGGATGAGGCAACACGGATTCGACGACTTCGTCCTCCTCGATCGCGGCCGCGACTTCGGGGGCACCTGGCGCGACAACACCTACCCCGGCGCCGCCTGCGACGTGCCCTCGCAGCTGTACTCCTACTCGTTCGCGAAGAACCCCACCTGGTCGCGGTCGTACTCGCACCAGCCGGAGATCCACGATTACATCAACGATGTCGCGGCCCGCCACGACATCGCCGCCCGGTCGCGCTTCGGCACCGAGGTCACCAACGCCGCATGGAACGAGGACGAGGGTCGCTGGATCATCGACACCGAACGCGACGGCAAGCCCGAACAGGTCCGCGCCCGCGTGATGATCGGCGGCGTCGGCCCGCTCTGCGAGCCGAACCTCCCGGACATCGACGGCATCGAGTCCTTCCAGGGCAAGATCGTCCACTCCGCCCGCTGGGACAACGACCACGACTTCACCGGACAGCGCGTCGCCGTCATCGGCACCGGCGCGTCGGCCATCCAGCTGGTCCCGGAGCTCGCCAAGGTGACCTCGCGCCTCGACGTCTACCAGCGCACCGCACCGTGGATCGTCCCCCGCACCGAGCGCGCGTACACCAAGCTCGAGCACTGGGCCTACAAGAACGTCCCCGGTTACCAGTCGGCCGTCCGCGGCGGGATCTACGCCGCCAACGAGGTCGTCGCCTTCGGCCTGACCTACTCGCCCACCGCCCTCAAGCCCGTCGAACTGCTCTGCCGGGCGAACATCCTGCGCGGCGTCGGCCGTGACGCCGAGCTCCGCCGCAAGGCCACCCCCACCTTCCAGGTCGGCTGCAAGCGCATCCTGCGGTCCAACGACTGGTACCCCGCCCTCGCCCGGCCCAACGTCGACCTCGTCACCGACGGGATCGACCGCATCACCGCGAACGGCGTCGTCGCCAAGGACGGCACGACCCGTGAGGTCGACGTCATCGTCGTCGCCACCGGCTTCCACGTCACCGACTCCCCCGTCTTCGACAAGATCGTCGGCAAGGATCAGCGGAGCCTCGCAGACGTCTGGGCCGAGATCGGCATGCAGGGCTACAAGGGTTCGTTCGTCCACGGCTTCCCGAACATGATGCTGATGGTCGGACCGTCGACCGGCCTCGGCCACACCTCGATGGTGTACATGATCGAGTCGCAGCTCAATTACCTCGTGGACTACCTGAAAACCGTTCGAGCCCAGGGAATCACCCGGACCGAGGTCCGGATGTCGGCCCAGCAGGAGTACAACGCGGGCATCCAGCACAAGCTGCGCAACAGCGTGTGGGTCAACGGCGGCTGCGCGTCCTGGTACAAGGACGCCAACGGCAACATCACCACGCTGTGGCCGGGATTCACCTTCGCGTTCCGCAACATCACCCGCCGCTTCGACATCGCCGCATACGATGTCACCCGCGGTGCACGACGCCCGGCGGTCGCAGCGCCCGGACAGGGCGAGTCGACGACCGATCAGCCCGCTGCCGTGAACGCCTGAGACCCGGCGCACCGAAGAGATTCGAGGACAAACTCATGAAGGACTTTCGCGACAAGGTCGTGGTGATCACCGGTGCCGGTTCGGGCATGGGCCGTGACATCGCCGTCAAACTCGCCGGACAGGGTGCCCGCCTGGCCATCTCCGACGTCACGCCCGACGGACTGGCGGAGACCGAGCGCCTCGTGAAAGCGGCCGGCGCACAGGTGCATTCGCAACTTCTCAATGTCGCCGAGCGGGAGGCCGTGCTGACCTACGCCGACACCGTCAAGAACCATTTCGGCGTGGTCAACGTGGTGTTCAACAACGCGGGCATCGCGCATCACGGTGAGGTCGAACGCACCGAGTTCAAGGACATCGAGCGCGTCATGGACGTCGACTACTGGGGAGTCGTCAACGGCACCAAGGCGTTCCTGCCTCATCTGATCGCCTCGGGTGACGGCCACATCGTCAACACGTCGTCGCTGTTCGGTCTTCTCGCCGAACCCGGTCAGGCCGCGTACAACTCGGCCAAGTTCGCCGTCCGCGGCTTCACCGAGGCCCTGCGCCAGGAGATGATCATCGCCAAGCACCCGGTGAAGGTGACCTGCGTGCACCCCGGCGGCATCAAGACCGCGATCGCCCGCAACGCCACCGTGTCCGGCGACCACGACCAGAAGGCCACCGCCGCCTTCTTCGACCGTTACCTCGCGCGGATGTCGAGTGAGGACGCCGCCGACGTCATCATCGCGGGCGTGCGGAAGGACAAGGCGCGCGTCCTGGTCGGCGCCGACGCCAAGGTCCTCGACATTGCGGTGCGCATCGTCGCGTCGAAGTACCAGTGGGTCTCGGCGAAGGCGACCGCCTGGGCGTTGTCGAAGGCGCAGTAGCGGCTACAGGCCGTGCTCGGCCAGCCACTCGAGCGCGACCTCGCGCGGATCACCACCCGTCTCGACCTCGCCCGCCATCGTGGCGAGGTCGGCGGTGGTGATCTCGCCGGCGACCTTGTTCATGGTCTTGACCTGATCGCGGTTGAGCGCGGCCGACCGGAACACCGGGACGAGCACCTCGGCGCGCGGTCCGGACTGTTCCTCGGGCGTGCGTTCGGTACGCGGTTCGTCGGCGGGCGGATTGTCGGCGGTGTCGCCGCCACCGGCCGACGTGCGTAGCGCCTGAACGTCGGACGACGCGCCCTCGGCGTCCTCTCCCGCGATGTCGAGCGGGGTGAGCAGGCCGACCGCGTTGCCCTCGGATGCGCGCTGCAGCACTTCGTCGGTGGTGCCGGACGTTTCCACCGGTCCCAGACGGCATCCCGCCGAGGCAAAGGCGTCGAGCGTCGCCGGATCGGGGTCGGAGGTGGCGACCACCGGCAGGCCCGGTGGGAGGAGTGCGCAGTCGTCGAGGCCGCTCGCGCCGACGCTGCCGGCGAGGGTCGTCGACACGAAGATCTGCGGCGCACCGGAGACCGGTGTCTCGTCGCCGACCGAGACGCCCTGCGGCAGCGAGCGGTTCAGCTCGACGTAGACGTCCTCGGCGCCGACCGCGGTCGACGACGGGGCGAGCAACGTCAGGAGGTCCCCGGTGAAGGCCGGGAAGAGGTCGACGTCGGCGCGGTCCATCTCGTCGAGCAGCGCCGCGTCGTCTCCGCGCAGCTGATCGGCGGACACGACCGAACCCGCGTTCCGCAGGGCGCCCGCGTACACCTCGGCCATCACCCGCATGGCCGCGTCCTCGGACGAGCCGATCACGATCCCCGGCGGCGGCGAACCGGCTTCGTCCCCGCACCCGACGAGAACAACGGCCAGGGCCGCGATCAGTCCGGTGACCACCACGAGACGCTTGCGGACGATGCGTTTTTCCACGTAGCCACCGTATCTGTTGGGCGCCGTCATCTGTTCTGGCCCACTGGCTTCAGACACCCTCGGCGATGAAGCCCATGATCGAGCTCGCGATGAGCTGGACGGCGATCGCGGCGAGCAGCAGACCGGCGATCTTGGCCAGCAGGGTGATACCGCCGACGCCGAGTACGCGGATCAGAACCGTCGAGTACCGGAGCACCAGCATCACCACGATGTGCACGCTGATGATCGCGGCCGCGATGGCCAGGTAGCCGGCGGCCTCCCCGTCGACGCTGCTGACCTGCACGATGACCGCGGCGATGGCGCCCGGTCCGGCGAGCAGCGGGGTGCCCAGCGGCACGAGCGCCACGTTGACGTCGTCGGACGCCTTCGGGTTGCCGGCGTTGCCCAATCCGGTGAGGAGTTGCAGCGCGACCAGCAGCAGGAGCAGTCCGCCCGCGCCCTGGAGCGCCGGGATGCCGATGTGCAGATAGTTCAGGATCGCCTTGCCGCCGATCGCGAAGACGCTGATCACCAGGAGGCTCACGAGGGGTGCCTGCCAGGCCGCGCGCCGCCGGTACTCGGGCGACCGCTGGCCGACCAGGCTGAGGAACAACGGGATCTGTCCCGGCGGGTCCATGATGACGATCAGCGTGATCAACGTGGTCGTGTACACGGTGACGTCGAAAGGCACGGCCGAATCCTACTGGGGAGGCACGCCCGGGCCCCGCGGGTACCATCGGCAGGCGTGGCGACGATCCCTCGGTCCGGTCCGCGCGGTCTCCCTCCGCGCGGTGACACCGCGGCGCCCGCGGGAAAGAACCGGGCCCCGGTGTCGCGCGCCGTCGTCGACTGCGCGGTCTATCTCAACGGCCACCGCCAGCCGGGCGACATCTCCTACCGCGACGCGCTGGCGCAGGTCCGCGAATCCGGTGAGGGTTTCGTCTGGGTCGGCCTGCACTCCCCCGATGACTCCCAGATGACCGACGTCGGCACGACCTTCGGCCTGCACGAGCTCGTCGTCGAGGATGCCGTGCACGCGCATCAGCGGCCGAAACTCGAGGTGTACGACGACACGCAGTTCTTGGTGCTGAGGACGGTGCAGTACGTCGAACACGAGTCGATGGCGATGGCCAGCGAGGTCGTGGAGACCGGCGAGATCATGGTCTTCGCCGGGCCCGATTTCGTGATCACGGTGCGCCACGGTGAGCACACCGAGTTGTCGGGGATGCGACGGAATCTCGAGAGCCGGCCCGAACGACTCGCCCTCGGCCCGACCGCGGTCCTGCACGCCGTGGCCGACAAGGTCGTCGACAGCTACCTTGCGGTCACCGACCGCATGGACGTCGACGTCGCCGCCATCGAGGAATCGGTGTTCAGCCGACAGAATCGCTGGCTCGACATCGACCCGGTCTATCTTCTGCGACGCGAGGTGCTCGAACTCCGGCGCGCGGTCACCCCGCTCTCGACGCCGCTCCAGACCCTCACCGCGAGCGGTAACCCGTTGGTGCCCAAGGAGGTTCGACGACACCTGCGCGACGTCGCCGATCACCTCACGACCGTCATCGAACGGGTCCTGGAGTACGACGAGCTGCTGAACTCCATGCTGCAGGCCGGGGCCGCGAAGGTGGGCATCCAGCAGACCACCGACATGCGCAAGATCTCGGCGTGGGTCGCGATCGCCGCGGTGCCGACGATGGTCGCCGGGATCTACGGCATGAACTTCGACCACATGCCCGAACTGCATCAGCCGTGGGGTTATCCACTCGTCCTCGGCCTTCTGGTCGCGACGTGCGTCGCCCTGTTCGTGGTCTTCCGTCGCAGTCACTGGCTCTGAAAGTGCCCCAGGATCACCGGTTACCGACGGTGCCGTGGCCTAACCGGTGGTCGACGGCCACCGAGAGGCCAGCGTCTCGCACACGGAGCGTTGCTCACTCTCGTCCCGCGCGTGCATCAACAACCCCTCCACGGTGAACACGGCGATCATCACCTCGGCGTCGACGGTCTCCGGTGAGACACCCGCCGCCTCCAACTCGGCCCGGAACAGACTGCCGGTGAGCAGGTGAAAGTTGTTGTGCCACTCCGCCACCGCCGGTGAATGCGGTACGCGGGCATGCACCGTCGTCACCAGACCACGCATCTCGGTCAACCGCTGCACGATCCACAGCACCCGAGCGGCGATCGGCTCATCCGACACCGCCTGATACATGGGCCAGACGTCGGCCATCACGGCCGACAGAACCGCAACGAGTACATCGTCCTTGTCGTCGAAGTACCAATAGATCGTGTTGGCCGCGACGCCGGCCTCCTTGGCCAACCTGTTCATCGACGTCGCCTCGTATCCGCCCTCGATGAACAGATTCCGCGCGGCGGCGACTATCTCGTCGCGCTTCTCGTCGGCGGCTTGCGGCCTCTTGTTCCGCGCCACGGAAAAAGTCACCTCCACAGATCCTCTTGAACGCCATTCAAGACGCTGTTATCTTGTTGAACACCATTCAAGATACTCGGCGAAGGTTTACCCATGTCACGTCAGTTCAGTTACGTCCGGTCCGATGTCACGTTCCGTTCGGGCGACTCCCGGTGCGCCGCCTGGCTCTACCGACCCGATGGCGTCGAGAACCCTCCGATCGTCGTCCTCGCACACGGTTTCGCCGCATTCCGGGAGCTGCGCCTCGACGCGTACGCGGCGCGGTTCGCCCAGGCCGGCTATGCCGCGCTCGTCTTCGACTACCGCCATTGGGGTGCGAGCGAGGGTTCACCGCGTCGCGTTCTCGACATCGCCAAGCAGCACGCCGACTGGGATGCCGCGATCGCCTACGTCCGCGGTCTCGACGGCGTGGACACGGGCCGAGTGGTGGCGTGGGGGACGTCCTTCGCCGGCGGTCACGTCCTGAGACTGGCCGCCCGCGACCGCGATCTGGCCGCCGCGATCGTCCAGGTGCCGCACGTGAGCGGGCCCGCATCGGCGTTCTCCCAGTCGCCGGCACTGGTGAGCCGCCTGATCTTCGCCGGAGTACGCGATCAGGTCCGGGCATGGACGGGACGGCCGCCGTACCGCATGGCTGCCGTCGGGCGCCCCGGCGACATCGCGATGATGACCTCGCCTGGCGCCTACGAGCAGGTCGAACGCATGGGAGACATGCGTGAGGAACTGCTTGCGGAGAACGACGTGGCCGCCCGAATCGCGTTGCGGGTGCCCTTCTACTCCCCCGGCCGTCACGCAGCCGACATCGATGTCCCGGTGCTGGTCCAGCTCGCCACGAGGGACGACGTCACACCGATCGACAAAGCGCAGGCCGTCGCCCGTCGGATTCCGAAAGGTGAAGTCCACACCTACGACTGCGCCCATTTCGAGCCGTATCTCGATCCGTACTTCGACACCATCATCGACCACCAGATCGGCTTCCTCGACCGCCACTTAGGAGACCCGCGATGACCGCGAACGATCGTCGACGCACCGCCCTGGTAACCGGCGCCTCCGCGGGAATCGGAACCGCCTTCGCCCGACACCTCGCCGCCGAGGACCACGATCTGATCCTGGTGGCGCGACGCGCGGACCGACTCGCCGAGCTGGCATCCGAACTCCATCGGCAACACGGGATACGCGCCGAGATCATCACGGCCGATCTCAGCGACCCGGCCGCGCCCGCCGCGATCGTCCATCGCGCAGCCGAACTGGGCATGCCGATCGACATCCTCGTCAACAACGCGGGACTGTCCGCCGGGACGAAGTTCTCCGACACCCCCTGGGACTCGGTGGCCGCCGAACTCCAGCTGATGGTGACCGCGGTGACCGAGCTCATCCATCGGGTCGTACCCGCCATGAAGGCGCAGCGCTGGGGACGCATCGTGAACCTGTCGTCCCTCGCGGCGGTGTCGCCTCCGGGAGAAGGCCTGCTCTACACCGGGATCAAGAGCTACGTGCTGAACATGTCGCAATCGCTCGACATGGAGCTCAAGCCATTCGGAATCCACGTGACAGCACTGTGTCCGGGCTTCACCCACAGCGAATTCCATGACGTCATGGGCACCCGCGACGCCGCAGACCGACTGCCGGGATTCCTGTGGCAGCAACCCGAAGACGTCGTCCGGGAAGGTTGGGCTGCGGTCTCCGCGGGAAAACCCGTCTGCATCCCCGGTGTCGTCAACAAGGTGTCCGCGGCAGCCATGCGCCCCATTCCCGGACGTATCGGCTACTTCCTCGGTCGCACACTCAACCCCTTCAAGTAACCGCGGTGCGCGACTGTCGGCGACCGGACGTGAACGGACCCGCCGGGAGCGTGATTGTCCCGTGACCGCACCGGGTAGTCATCTCGGCATGAGCACTACCGACACCGATGCCACCGTCGCGGCCCTGATGGCGCGCGCCGGACGGACCTACGCCGAGGACGCGGGGATCGCGCTGAAGGACACCCCGTCGCCCCTGTTCGAACTCCTGGTCCTGTCGCTCCTGCTGAGCACGCGGATCTCCGCCGACATCGCCGTCGCCGCAGCTCGCGAGCTGTTCGCCGCCGGGTATCGCACGCCCGAGAAGATGGCTCGGGCGTCGTGGCAGAGCCTCGTCGACGCGTTGGGCCGCGGACACTACAAGCGCTACGACGAGAGCACCGCCACCCGACTCGGGGAGGCCGGCCGGAAGGTCCTCGACGACTACCACGGGGATCTCCGCGAACTCGCCGCGAAGGCCGAGCCCGACTCGGATGCCGCCGCGAAGCTGTTGCAGGAGTTCACCGGCATCGGTCCGGTCGGCGCCGACATCTTCCTGCGCGAGGTGCAGTCCGTGTGGGATTGGGTCGCACCGCATTTCGACGAACGGGCCCGCGCCGCCGCCAAGGACCTGGGGCTGCCCGACGACCCCGGCCGTCTCGCGGATCTCGCCGACGGGAAGCCCGAGGTACTCGCCGCCGCGCTGGTGCGGGCGTCCCTCGACAAGGACCTGCTCGGCGAGGTCCGATCCGCGTAGACGCGGCCTATCCTGGGGTGACGGTCACAGGCGCGCCACGTTTGAGCACTTCCGCTTCCGGATACTCCGGGGAGGATCCGCGCCGTGCCCCGGCCGCGGACCGCGACGAGGAGGAACCCTGGTGTCAGCTGAGGCGATCGCTGCCGATCCGACCACTCCCGGGGTCTTTCGCACCCCGACGCTGCCTCCGGCACGTGGTCCGCTGTCCCAGGCCGTGATCGATCTGCTGAGCAGTGATCCCGAGTCGGCATCGGTCACCGATGTACCCGCGGTGGTGCACGACGCCGATCCGTATGGGGACGACCTCCAGCTGGCCCTGTACATCGCCTACGAGATGCATTACGTCGGTTTCGCCGAGGTGGACGTCGCGTGGGAGTGGCAGCCGGCGTTGCTGTCCCTGCGTGCCGGTCTCGAGCGACGATTCCTCGACGCCCTCCACCGCGACGTACCCGCGGCTGCCGAGAACCAGTCCGTGCAGTCGGAGATGGACGAACTCTGCATCGAGGATCTGGACGGCGACGGCGCGTCGTACTTCCTCCGTGACAACGGGACCTGGGAGCAGTACCGGCAGATGTTCGCCCTGCGATCGCTGTATCACCTCAAGGAGGCCGACCCGCACGCGTGGGCCATCCCACGACTCCGCGGGCAGGCCAAGGCTTCGTTCGTCGCAGTCGAGTTCGACGAGTTCGGCGGCGGCCGCGGCCGCGCGGTCCACCAGGAGCTCTTCGCCGACCTGCTCCGCGCGTCGGACCTGTCCGCCGATTACCTCGGCTACCTCGACACCGTCCCCGCCGCCGCCCTGACGCCGGTGAACCTCATGTCGCTCTTCGGTCTCCACCGTCGCTACCGCGGTGCAGCGGTGGGTCATCTCGCGGCCACCGAGATCACCTCGTCGCCCGGTTCCCAGCGACTCCTCGCCGGACTCGAACGGCTCCACGCGCCCGAGGCGTGCCGGCACTTCTACCGCGAACACGTCGAGGCCGACGCGGTGCACGAGCAGATCCTGCGCACCGACGTCGTCGGCGACCTGGTCCGGCAGGACCCGAGTGCCGAGGCCGACGTGATCTTCGGAATCCGCGCGTTCTTGTTCGTGGAAGACGCGCTCGAGACGCACGTGATGAGTGCGTGGGAACGCGGCGAGAGCGCCTTCCCCGGCGTTTAGGGGAATTCCGAGAGAATCAGTCCGCTGCGCGCCTGCGGCGCTTGCGGTGGCTCGTGTCGCACAGCGGGTAGTTCTTGCTGCGCCCGCACGCGCAGATGGCCACCATGAACCGGTCGGACTGCACGTGACAGCCGTCGGGCAGTTCGATGTCGACCGGTCCTTCGACGAGCACCGGTCCCCCGCGTACCACCCGTACCGCGGTGCGTTCGGCGCCCGCGCCGTTCTCGGTCTGCGCCACGGTGACGTCCTCCAGGGTCATGCCGAATGCTCCGCACCAGCAGTGTGACCCTCTGACCGGCTCCCGTCGACCTTCAGTTCGCCCGGGGCGACGGCAGCGATCCCGACCAGTCGTTCGACGCGGCATCCGCGCTCGAGCAGTCCGCGTTCCTCGAGCCACCCGGCGCGAGCGGTCATGACCGGGCCGAACGGGATGAAGCGTTCCGAGACGACCTCGGCGTGCAGACCGCCGGCCCGAAGACCCCGCAGCGATGCCTCCTCGTCGGCGAACTCGGAGTGCACCAGCAGGAACGTTCCGCCGGGACGCAACAACGTCGGGACGTGCGCGCACAGGAGATCCAGCACGGCCCGTCCGTCGAGGCCCGCGTCCCACGCGTGCGACGGTCCCGCCGGGTGGTACCGGGGATCGTCGACCGGGGGCGTCGGCACGTAGGGCGGATTGCAGGTCACGACGTCGTACTCACCGACGTGGCGCGTCAGATCACCGTGTTCGACGGTGATGGACACCCCTGCCGTCACCGCCGCTCGGCGAGCGTAGGCAACCGCATCGGCGGAGGCGTCGACGGCGGTGACCTCGGCTGCGCCCCGGCGGGCGGCGGCGATCGCTATCGCACCACTACCGGTACACAGGTCGAGGACGCTCTTGCCGTCCACGCCCAGCGAACGCACCATGTCGATGAGTAGTTCGGTGTCCTGCTGTGGCAGATAGACCTCGCCGACCGAAGAGGCGGCGACCCCGGGGGTGGCGAGGGGGGCCCGCGGCGTTGCGGGCGATGCGGATGTCAGCGTCACCAGTGCATCGTTCCCGCGGGCAGCGATCGTGAAACCTCAGCCGGGCGTGGCCGAGGCCCGATTCGGCTCGGTCACGTCGATGTCGGCCTCCCGCCACACGTCGCGAAGAGCGTCGGCGCCCTTGAGCCGCACCCAGGCCGCCTCGTTCGCGGTGATCGGCACCGCCCGGAGCAGACGGACGGGGTCCATCGGGTCGGGCAGCTCGACCTCCCCGAGTTCATCGGCGGACAACAACACCGCGGTGCAGGTGGCACCGTCCCACAGCGGTTCGCCCAGATCGACAAGGGCGTCGGCGTCGAGGATCAGTCCCTCGACCGCCGGCGCGGCCGCCAGCGTCGCCAAGCGCTTGTGCAGGCCCGGGAGCGGCGAGCCCGCGCGCATCCGGACCACGAGTTCGGCCCGCGGCCCTTTCACCGGATCGGCGTGGAGATCGGTCGGGTCCGCCATCGGATGGCGTGCGCAACCGGACGTCACATAGACCAGTTCATCGGGGGCTTCATCGCCGAGCACGAATCGCAGTACATCGATGGGCTCGACGCCGAGGAACGTCACCGACGCCCGCTGTGGTTCGGCGCCCAGCCGATCCCGGAGATGTTTCCCGACGAGGTCGGTCACCGCTTCAGTCACGTCCGACAGGCTACCGAGAAGACTGCGACCGATTTGAGCCCTCGTCTAGCCTGGAGCAATGGTCCGGGTTCTGGCGGTCGCCGACGAGGTGGTGGACTCTCTCACCTACGGCGTCGGAATCGAGGGGCGCCCCGACCTCATCCTCGGCGCCGGCGACCTCCCGTTCGACTATCTCGAGATCCTGTCGTCACTGTGCGACGCACCGTGCGTCTACGTTCCCGGCAACCACGACCGTGAACTGCGGGGCTACCGTCGCGGGCGCACCGGCTGGACCCGCGCGGGCCTCCCCACCGAGGACCCGGGTCCGTGCGGCGGCATCAACGCCGACGGGCGCACGGTGACGGTCGCCGGACTGCGGATCAGCGGACTCGGCGGCAGCCGCTGCTACAACGGCGGGACCAACCAGTACACCGACATCCAGCAGCGTCTGCGATCGATACGCCTGCGCTGCGGGAACATCCTGTCGAAAACGGCCCTGGCGAACCGGGGCGGCACCGACATCCTGCTCACCCACAGCCCCGCACGCGGCGTCGGCGACGGCGACGACACCCCGCATCAGGGTTTCGACTGCTATCACCCGCTCGTCCGCGCATTGCGCCCGACGCTGCTCGTGCACGGGCACGTCCATCCCTACGGCAGCCGCCCGCGCGACCTACCCATCGGCGAGACGACGACGTCGATGAACGTCGTGGGGTTCTGCCAGTTCGACATCGATCCGGCGACCCGGAAGGTGGACATCGTGAGGCGCAGACATGGCGCGTGACACCGGATTCCCCGAGGCCGACGCCGAATACGACTTCGCCCGGCTACGACGCCAGGCCGAACGTGCCCGGCTCGCACAGTGGTTCATGCGGCAGCCGGCGGACGTCAACACCATCCTGCCCTTCGACGAGGTGGTCGCCGCGCTCGGCGCCACGGGCAAGACCGTGATCGGCCTGCAGGTCGTCGAGGTGTCCTCGATCGTCGGAAGCGTCGACCGCACCAAGGATTTCGACCGGTACTTCCGTCCCACCTCGTCGCACATGCGGGAGCGGTGGCAGCGGATCGCCGCCGCCCAGCGTCGCGGCGAGTCGGTGCCGCCGGTACAGCTCTACCGGGTCGGGTCGATGCACTTCGTCATCGACGGCCACCACCGCGTCTCGATCGCCATCGCGCGCAACCTGACCACGATCGACGCCTACGTGACCGAGATCCACACGCGCATCTCACCGGAGGGCATCAACGCACCGTCGGACCTGATCCTCAAGGACCACCGCCGGCTGTTCCTGTCGCGGGTTCCGCTCGAGGGCGCGCAGGCCGAGGCCATCAAGCTGACCGACGCGTTCGACTACGCCGAACTCGCGGAGAACGTGGAGGCGTGGGGTTTTCGGCTCTCCCAGGAGCTCGGCGAGTTCCTGAGTCGCACCGAGGTCGCCCGACGCTGGTTCGGTGAGGAGTTCCTGCCCGTCGTCCGAATGGCCCGCCGGGCCCGCATCCGCGACGACCTGACCAGCGACGCCGAGCTGTACATGTGGGTGGCCTGCGAACGCTATCGCCTGGTGCGCAGGCACGTCTGGGACGAGAAGGTCTTCGACGAACTGCGCGACCACTCCGACCGTAGACGGCGGTAGTGGTCGCGCAGCGACGCGATGCAGACGGAGATCAGCGGCGGCGCAGCGACTCTCCCGAGCTCTGGTCGAAGACCGCCACCTTCGAGGCGTCGTAGAACAGCTCGGCGGTCGAACCGCGGGTGACCTTCGAATCCGGCGACAGGCGGGCGATGAGCTGGCTGCCCCCGAGGTCGGCACCGGAATCGGCGGACAGCTCGGCGAGCGCATCGCTCGACGCCCGGTTCGACCCGTTGCCGATGCTGAAATAGGCGTAGATGTCCGAGCCCATCGACTCGAGGACGTCGATGTTCGCGGTGAACGTCGCACCCTGCCGGCGAGTGGTGTCGTCGACGAGGGAGGCATCCTCGAGGTGCTCTGGGCGGATGCCGATGAGAACCTCGCCGCTGCTTCCGACGTCACCCGCCCGCGAGACCACGGCGCGGTGATCGTCGAGGGCGATCGTGCCGATCGCGGTCTCGATGCCGTCCGTGCCGAGGCGTCCGGACAGGAAGTTCATCGCGGGCGAACCGATGAACCCGGCGACGAACACGTTGGTCGGGTTGTTGTACAGCTCCTGCGGCGTGCCGATCTGCTGGACATGCCCGCCACGCAGCACGACGACGCGGTCGCCGAGGGTCATCGCCTCGGTCTGATCGTGCGTCACGTAGACGGTGGTGGTCCCCAGTCGCTGCTGCAGCTGCGCGATCTCGGTACGCATCTGCACGCGCAGCTTGGCGTCGAGGTTCGACAGCGGCTCGTCCATGAGGAATGCCTTGGGCGAGCGCACGATCGCGCGGCCCATCGCCACACGCTGACGCTGACCGCCGGACAGGTTGGCCGGCTTGCGGTCCAGGTACTGCCCGAGATCGAGGATGCGCGCGGCCTCGTCGACCTTGGCGGCGATCTGATCCTTCGGCAGCTTCTGAAGCGTCAGCGGGAATGCGATGTTGTCGCGCACCGACATGTGCGGGTAGAGCGCGTAGCTCTGGAACACCATCGCGATGTCGCGGTCCTTGGGTGCGCGTTCGTTCACGCGCTCCCCGCCGATCCGCAGCTCGCCGGAGGAGATGTCCTCGAGTCCCGCGATCATGTTGAGCGTCGTCGACTTTCCACATCCCGACGGTCCGACGAGGATGACGAACTCGCCGTCGCCGATCTCGATGTCGACCCCGTGGACCGCGGTGGAGCCGTCCGGGTACTGCTTGGTGACCTTGTCCAGAACGATGTCTGCCATGGGTTATCCCTTCACGGCGCCGGATGTCAGACCGGCCACGATTCGACGTTGGAAGAACAGCACGAAGATGATGATGGGGATGGTGATGACGACCGCGGCGGCCGAGATCGAACCGGTCGGTTCCTCGAACTGCGAGCTGCCGGTGAAGTTCGCGATGGCCACCGGGGCGGTGATCGCTCGTTCGGTCGAGGTCAGCGACAGGGCGAGGAGCAGATCGTTCCAGGCGAAGATGAACACCAGGATCGCGGCGGTCACGACGCCCGGCGCGGCCAGCGGCGCGATCACCTTGCGGAACGCCTGCCAGGGGGTGGCGCCGTCCATCTTGGCCGCCTTCTCCAGCTCCCAGGGGATCTCCCGGAAGAAGGCCGACAGCGTGTAGATCGCCAGCGGCAGCGCGAAGGTGATGTACGGCAGGATCAGGCCCGGCCAGGTGTCGAAGAGTCCCAGTCGACGCTCGATGTTGAACAGTGGTGTCACCAGCGAGATCTGCGGGAACATCGCGATCAGCAGCGCTGCCCCGATGAGGACCTTCTTGCCGGGGAACTCCAGGCGTGCCACGGCGTAGGCGGCCATGGTGCCCAGGATCACCGCGATGAGGGTCGTGATCAGTCCGACGCCGATCGAGTTGATCAGCGCCGAGGTGAAGGCGCTGGTCTCGAAGATGGACTTGTAGTTGTCGAGGGTGAACTCACTCGGGATGAACTTCCCGTCGGTCACGCTCGACGCCGGCTTGAACGACAGGCTGATGATCCACAGCAGCGGGATGAGTGCGTACAGGATCACCAGGATGTTGGCGATCGACCACCACGCCTTGGTTTTTCCGCTCGAATTCACCGGATTACCTCCCCTCGTCGTCGGAACCCGGTGCGGCGGTGCCGAACCCCTTGATGAACACGAACGCGATGATCGCCACGCAGACGAAGATCAGGATCGAGATCGCCGATCCGACGCCCAGATTGAATGCGCCGAACAGATTGTCGTAGCCCAGCATCGACACCGAGTAGGTGTTGTTGGACCCGCTGGTGAGCACGTAGATGTTGTCGAACACGCGGAACGCGTCGAGTGTGCGGAACAGCAGCGCGACGAGGATGGCGGGCTTCATCAGCGGAAGGATGATGCGCCACAGGCGCGTCCACGCACCCGCGCCGTCGACCTGTGCGGCCTTGAGCAGGTCGTCGGGCACCAGGGCCAGACCTGCCAGCAGCAGCAGCGCCATGAACGGCGTGGTCTTCCAGACCTCGGCGAGGACGATGATCGCCAGCGACGGCCACTGCTCGGTGAGTGGCGCGCTGCCGTCGGGCAGCAGGTTCGCCAGGTAACCCGTGCCCGGCGTCCACGCGTAGTACCAGGAGAATGCCGCGGCCACGGTCACGATGCCGTAGGGGATCAGGACCACCGTGCGGATCGTGCCGCGTCCGAAGATGGTGCGGTGCATGACCAGTGCGATGGCCATGCCCAGGACGAGCTCGATGAGCACCGACACGACCGTGATGCCCACGGTGACTCCGAATGCGGTCCACCAGTAGTTGTCGGTCAGCACCGTCGCGTAGTTCGAGAACCACACGAATTCACGCTCGCCGGGCGCCGACAGACTCATCTTGTTCAGCGACAGCCAGACGGCGTAGATGATCGGGTAGCCGGTCACCAGCAGCATCATCAGCGCGGCCGGCGCGACGAGCCAGAACGCGAGTCGCCGCTCGGCGGTCTTGCCCTCACTGCGCTTGCGGGCCTTCGGTGCGGCCTCGGCACGGGGTCGTTCGGCGACCGCGGTGGCGGCGCCCGATGACGGTGCGACGCCGACGGATCCGGGACTCTCCCCCACCGGGTTGGTGTATGTCGACGCCGACGGGTTCGAACCGGAAGATGCCTCGTGGCGGCCTCCGGGAGGAGCCTTCCACAGCTCGTCGGAATGGACCGGAGGGTTGTCACCCACGATCGGTATCGGACCGGTCTGGGCCGGGGCATCGTCGGGCAGCGCGTGACGGCCCGCGCGGAACGTGGACTCGTCCGCGGAGTCGTCCCCGTTCGGCCTGCGCCCGGGTGTGTTGTCGTCGGTCACGGAACCAACCCTTCCCCGTCGATTGCCTTCTGGACGGCCTCGGCGAGTTCGTCCACCAGTGTCTCCGGATCCCACGCCCCGACCGGACTCAGCTTTGCCTGCAGCAGCGTCGAGATCGCCTGGTAGTCAGGTGACTTCGGTCGGACCGCGGCGTGCTCGGGCTGCAGCTGCCGCTTGATCTCCTCCGCCATCGGGTAGGCGAGGCGGAAATCGGCGTCGTCGTAGATGGATTCGATCACCGGCGGCGGACCCGCGTTGAGCGAGAAGCTCTTCTGCGAGGCCTCGCTGGTGATGCACTCGGCGGCCTGCCAGGCCAAGTCCTGCTGCTCGGAGGTGCTGGCGACGGCGATGTTGATGCCACCGAGGGTCGTCTTCGTCGGCAGGCCCTCGAAGCCCGGGTACGGCGCGAAGTCGAAGACCTTCTGCATCTCACGGTTGAGCGGGATCACGTCCCGGTCGGACGGCGGATTCGCGCTGTCGGCGTACAGGTTCGCGTACTTCGTCAGGTCGAGGAACGGCACGGCGCCGGCGACCGCGTTCTCGCGCATACCGGGGAACACGAAGGGCCAGTTGACCTCATAGAGGGCCTTGCCGCTCTCCATGCCCAGGCGGGCCGCCCCCTCGTCGGAGTTGGTCAGCGACGGGTCGGCGCCCGGTGCGGTGGCCACCGCCTTGAGCGTCCGGAGTGCGCGGACCGTGGCGGCGCGATGTTCCGGGGTGTCGTTGAGCGTCACCTGGTCGGGGTTCTCGGGGTCGACGACCTGGCCACCGGCGCTGACGAGCACCGAGTTGAACCAGACCATCAGGCCCTCATATTGCCTGCCCTGCACCATGATGTAGGTCGGTCCGCCGTTGCGGCCGCTGACCAGTGCATCCTCGAGCATCCCGTCCCACGTCGAGGCGGGACGGGAGCGGTCGACCTTGTCCTCCAGGACATCCTTGCGGTACCAGAGCAACTGGGTGTTGGTGGAGAACGGGATCGCGTAGAGGCGTTCGCGCTCATCCTCATCCGTCTTCCACACCGCGGTGTCGAGGGGGCCGCCGAGCGAGCGCGCCGAGACCTCCGCGGCCATCGCGTCGGGCACCGGAACCATCCAGCCCGCGTCGGCGAACTCCGCGGTCCACACCACGTCCATGCCCATCAGGTCGAGCCCGGAGTCGTTGCCCGCGAGGCGACGGGCCAGCTGCAGACGCTGATCGTCGGCGCCCTTGGGCAGCGGGGTCGTGACGACCTTGTAGGCGCCGCCGGAATCGGCCGAGCACTTGTCGCCGATCGCGGCGAAGGTGTCGGCGCCGTCGGCGGGGGGATAGAAATTCAGTACGCCCGCTTCATATCCCGAGCCGCACGCGGACAACACGGGAAGCGCCGCCGCCGCGGCGACGGCCGCCGCGAGGACCTTCCGCCTTACGCGACTTGTGGTTCGAGAACCGGGCGGGCCGCCCTCCGATCGCCGGGAACCCCCCGATCGGCCAGTGCGGCCCGTTCCATCATCAGTGCTGACCCTGCTCCGCACGCAGCCTCCTCGATGTCGTACGCGGCGGACACCCGAGGTGCTCCGCCGTGAGCGTCCGAGGTGCAACGCTATACGGCGCGATTCGTGACATGCAACACATTCGGCATGGGCGTGCCACTCCCCCGCCGATCGTGATCGCCCCGTGTCCCTCTAGGACTCGAGTCTCACATCGTGAGGCGGGCGAGCATGTCGCGCGCTTTCTCTGCACTTTTCGGATCGCACAGGACGTCGTAGCGTCCGGCGACCAGCTGCATCGTCGACGCGAAATCGCGCTGTCCACGGGTCGCCGCGTACGGAATCGTCGCCGAGATCACACCGAAGACCATGCCGCCCACGATGCCGGCGATGATCGGCGCCAGCGGCGAGCCGGTGAAGACCAGCGCGACGAGGCACCCGAAGAAGAAGCCGAGCCAGGCACCGGACACCAGACCGCCGCCGATCACCTTGCCCCACGTGAGGCGTCCGATGACCCGCTCGACCTGCATGAGGTCGACACCCACGATCGTGACGTCCTGGACCGTGAAGTTCTCGTCGGACAGGTAGTCCACCGCACGCTGAGCCTCGGCGTAGGTGCTGTAGGAGCCGATCGGCCAGCCCTTGGGCGGGGTCGGCAGGCCCGGCGTCTCCCGGCTCGGGCGCATGGGATTCGTCATTTTCGGGACCTCCCCTTGTGGAAGTGAATCGACGGGCGTCGCGGCTGATCCACCGTCGCCGACGACGTTCGTCGAACCGTTGGCACTACCCTTACTCCCATGTCGTCGGTGAGCAAGGTGTTCGTGGCCAGATTAGTCGGGTTGGTCGTCCTTGGTCCCGACGGTGAGTCCATCGGGCGGGTCCGTGACGTGGTGATCTCGATCCGATTGTCGGGTCAGCAACCGCGCGCGCTCGGCCTCGCCGTCGAATTGACCACCCGCCGAAGGATTTTCGTTCCGATGCTGCGCGTGACCGGCATCGAGCCGCGCGCGGTGACCCTCAACACCGGAACGGTGAGCCTCCGGAAGCTGCATCTGCGCCCCGGCGAGGCCCTGGCGATCGGCCAGATCCTCGACACGCGGGTTCGCGTGACCGATCCCGACCTCCCGGAACTCGCCGACGCCGATGTGACCGTGGTCGATCTCGGCATCGAACGCACGCGTACCCGGGACTGGGTCGTGTCGCGTGTGGCCGTCCGCGCGGGTCGTCGCGGACTGCGCCGGCGTCACGAGACCCACGTCGTGGAATGGTCCAGCGTCCAGGGCATCACGCAGTCTTCTCTCGACCTCCCGGGACAGGGCGTCGCCCAGGCGCTGATGCAGTTCGAGGGGATGCGTCCGGCGGACGTGGCCAACGCCCTGCGCGAGCTGCCGCCCAAGCGGCGCGGCGAGATCGCCTCCGCGCTCGACGACGAACGGCTCGCCGACGTCCTCCAGGAGCTGCCGTCCGACGACCAGAAGGCGATGCTCACCGCGCTCGGCCGCGACCGGGCGGTCACGATCCTCGAGGAGATGGACCCCGACGACGCCGCCGACCTGCTCGGCGAGCTGCCCGACACCGAGGCCGAGGCCCTGCTCGAGGAGATGGACCCGGAGGAATCCGAACCGGTCCGCCGCCTGCTGTTGCACTCCCCCGACACCGCCGGTGGTGTGATGACCTCCGAGCCGATCATCGTCACCGCGTCGACGACGATCGCCGAGGCACTCGCCCGCGTCCGAAACCCCGACCTCACCCCCGCCGCGGCGAGCATCGTGTTCGTCGTGCGCCCCCCGACGTCGACACCGACCGGCAAGTACCTGGGCTGCGTCCATCTGCAGGCACTCCTGCGGGAACCGCCCGCCCACCTCGTCGGCGGCATCCTGGACACCGACCTCGCCCGGTTGCACCCCGAAGACTCTCTGGAGACGATGACCCGCTACTTCGCGACCTACAACCTCGTCTGCGGCCCGGTGGTCGACGAGGCCGGCCACCTGCTCGGCGCCGTCAGCGTCGACGACCTCCTCGACGAGATCCTGCCGCGCGATTGGCGTGAGACCGAACCCGAGGACATCGACCGGCCGGCCGGCACCAACGCGCAGGTGAGGATCCGATGAGCGAACAGGGCGGGCGCAAACTCGACGTCCCGAGCACGCGGCGCACCATCTCGTTCAATCTCGACTCCGACGTGGTCGGGATGTACAGCGAACGTGTCGCCCGGTTCCTGGGCACCGGGCGGTACCTGCTGATCCAGACCGTCATCGTGATCGTGTGGATCGCGCTGAACCTGGTGGCGGTGACGATCCGGTGGGACCCCTACCCGTTCATCCTGCTCAATCTGGCGTTCTCCACGCAGGCGGCCTACGCCGCCCCGCTGATCCTCCTCGCCCAGAACCGGCAGGAGAACCGCGACCGCGTCGCGCTGGAGGAAGATCGGATGCGGTCGGCCCAGACCAAGGCCGACACCGAGTTCCTCGCGCGCGAGCTGGCCGCGGTCCGCCTGGCCGTCGGCGACACGGTCACGCGCGACTATCTGCGCAAGGAACTCGACGACCTCCTCGACGAGCTGACCGAACGGCTCGCCGCGCGCGCGGCAGACAGCTCGGACGATGCGGACGGCGACGACCGGTTCCACTGAGCGAACCGTCTACCCGGTCCCGTCCAAAGACCGCTCGACATCGCATCGTTATGTCACTCCAGTAACTTCTCTCACATGAGTTTGCCGCTGTAACTTTCCGCATCTCAGCGACGAAGTGAGTGATGTCGAGCAAATGCGGAGTTCGCCATTGGGTCATCAGACCCAATATGTATGGTGGGTCACAGTTCGGCCGGAACCGGATGTCGGTCACACGACACCGACCCGGTCGGGTGTATTCGCTCTCGGCTCCAGGCCGTGTGGCTCGGAGCGGGCAATCACTGCGTCCTCGGGGGCAGACGTGTGGTGTTTTGACAACGGAGTACATGTGATCGTGCAGTCGGGAACGAAGAATCGGATGGCGAGTCATCCGCGGGGACCGGCGGTGGACCGCCGAATGACGGCGGCGGGCCGCCCCGTAAACGGGCGCACAGCACACGACGGTGGCCGTCGGTGAGCCCGCTCAACCTGGTGCGGCGCCGTCGTGGGCCGCAGCGTCCCCTGCACTTCCCCCGCCGGGCCGCGACCATCGTCGTCGGTGGCGCCCTCGTCGGCACCATGGTTTTGGGTACGGCGTCGTCGAGCGCACACGGCGTGCTCGCCGCCGCAACCCCGGAACGATCCGAGGCACCGGTCGTCGTCGCCGACGTCGTGCCGAGTTCACCGGTCACCCTTCTCGGTTTCGCACCTCCGCCGGAGAAGCCGGCCGCCGCACTGCCCGCACCTCAGTTCCGGCTCGCGAACGATCTTCCCTCCGGTCCTCTCGGCATCCCCGGCGTGGTCCTGCAGGCCTACAAACTCGCGGCCAACCGGGTCGGCGCCGAGAGTCCGCAGTGCAAACTGCCCTGGTTTCTCCTCGCCGGTATCGGCCGGATCGAGTCGAACCACGCGAGCAACGGCTCGGTCGACCAGTACGGCACCACGGTCAACACGATCGCCGGTCCCGTCCTCGACGGTTCGCTGGCCGGCAACGCCGTCATCAAGGACACCGACGGTGGCCGCATCGACGGCGACTCCGCACATGACCGCGCCATGGGGCCGATGCAGTTCATCCCCAGCACCTGGGCGTCGTGGGGCTCCGACGCCAACGGCGACGGCAAGGCCGACCCCAACAACGTCTTCGACGCCACCTACTCGGCGGGGCGCTACCTGTGCGCCGGGGTCAGCGACATCATGGGTGAGGGCACCCGCGTCGCCGCGGTCCTGCGGTACAACCGGTCGATGGAGTATGTGGCGAACGTGCTCGGCTGGGCGGGCGCCTACGCCACCGGCGTGATGCCGACCAACCCGATCCCGGAGGCCAAGCGCAAGGCGTCGAGCTCCAAGAGCAAGAGCAAGTCGAGTTCCTCCTCGTCCTCGTCCACGCCGCCGTCGGGACCGTCCTCGTCGTCGCCCTCGGTGCGCAAGCCGGCCCCGCCACCGCAGAACTGCTTCATCGTCTGTCTGCCGACGATCACCCTGCCCGGGCAGGCACCGCCGCCGACCAAGAAGCAGGCACCGATCACCAAGAAGACGCCGCAGCCGCAGTCGCGCGCCGGGGTGCCCGGTCCCGCGACGACACCGGTGCCCGTCCGCTGATCCGTCACCTCGCGGCCGACCCCGGGACCACCACCGGGGTCTGCCGGTGACGCCGGTACGCTGGAGCAGATGACTACAGGAGTTGCGCCCACGGAATCGGCAGTTCGCGCCGCTCTGGGCAAGGTCAAGGATCCGGAGATCGGCAAGCCCATCACCGACATCGGGATGGTCAAGTCGGTCACGATCAACGACGATGCGAGCGTCGACGTCGGGATCTACCTGACGACGTCGGGATGCCCTCTGCGCACCGAGATCACCCAGCGCGTGGAGAAAGCCGTCGCCGATGTCGCCGGTGTCGGCGCGGTCCGCGTCGAACTCGACGTCATGGACGACGAGCAGCGCACCGAGTTGCGCAAGAAGCTGCGCGGGGACAAGGCCGAACCGGTCATCCCCTTCGCCCAGCCCGGGTCCCTGACCCGCGTGTATGCCGTCGCCTCCGGTAAGGGCGGTGTCGGAAAGTCCAGTGTCACGGTCAATCTCGCGACCGCGCTCGCCGAGCGCGGACTCACCGTCGGTGTCCTCGACGCCGACATCTACGGCCATTCCGTCCCACGGATGCTCGGCAGCGACGCCAAGCCCACCCAGGTGGAGCGGATGATCATGCCACCGATGAACCACGGCGTGCGGTTCATCTCCATCGGCCAGTTCACCGACGGCAACACCCCGGTCACCTGGCGCGGGCCGATGCTCCACCGCGCACTGCAACAGTTCCTCGCCGACGTCTACTGGGGCGATCTCGACGTCCTCCTGCTCGACCTGCCGCCGGGCACCGGCGACGTCGCGATCTCCATCGCACAGCTGATCCCCGGTGCGGAGATCCTCGTCGTCACCACCCCGCAGCAGGCCGCCGCCGAGGTCGCCGAGCGCGCCGGTGCGATCGCACTGCAGACCCGCCAGAAGATCCTGGGCGTCGTGGAGAACATGTCCTGGCTCGAGCTGCCCGACGGCACCCGCATGGAACCGTTCGGTTCGGGTGGTGGCGAGAAGGTGGCCGAGCGTCTCACCCGTGCGGTCGGCGCTCCGGTGGAGCTGTTGGGACAGGTGCCGCTGGAGACCGCTCTACGCGAGGGCGGCGACGCCGGGGTCCCGGTGGTGCTGTCGGCCCCCGACTCCCCCGCCGGATCGGCGCTGCGCGCGATCGCCGCGAAGCTCGCCGTGCGCAAGCGCGGACTGGCCGGGATGAGCCTCGGGCTCGATACCGTCCGCCACTCCTGAGAGTTCAGGTCAGGTCGCGTCCCAGTCGGAGACGGCGGGACGGCCACCCGACCGGCGCTGGACCGGCGCGCTGCCCGAGGACGGCTCGGCCGGAGGTGTGTCGGTGTTCTTGTCGAGCGACATCGGCGCCGATACCGGCTTGATCGGCGGCACCGGGGTGGTGCTGCGATCGACGGTCGTGGCGTCCTCACCCAGCCGGAACAGCGAGTCGTCGCCGTCGAGCAGATGCTTGGTGACGATCGAGCGCGGCGTCATCCCCCGCAACTCGTTGAGGTCGGCGAGGGGTTTGCGCAGGTCTTCGAACTCCGGCCCCAGTTCGTCCTTGAGCTGGTTGGTGGCACCGGTCGCGTAGTCGCGGACCTTGCGCAGCGACTGCATCGACCAGGACACCGCGCCGGGGAGCCGTTCGGGTCCGAGGATGACGAGGGCCGCCACGATCAGGATCGCGATCTCACCCCATCCGATACTGCTGAACATCTACCTCGTCCCGGTGTCAGTCGCTCTGCGGCGTGATCGTGCCGTTGAACGTGCGCCCGTCCCGCCAGTACTGGAACGGGACTTCCTCACCGATCTTCGCGGTCCGGACCGCGACATTCAACTCGTCGGCGCTCTCGATGGGCCGTCCGTTGAACGAGGTGACGACGTCGTTCTCGCGGACCCCCGCACGTTCGGCGGGTCCGCCGGACACCACGTTGCGCACCTGCGCGCCCAGGACCCGCTCGTTGCGGACCGAGCTCACGTTGATGCCGATCTGGGCGTGGTTGACCTTGCCGTCGCGGATGAGGGCCTCGACGATGGGCTTGGCCTCGTCGATCGGGATGGCGAAGCCGAGGCCGATGGAACCGCCGCCGGCACCGAGCCGACCTGCGGTGTTGATCCCGACGACCTTGGCCTCGGCGTTGACCAGGGGGCCACCGGAGTTGCCGGGGTTGATGGCGGCGTCGGTCTGGATCGCGTCGATGACCGCATCGGTGTCGGACTCGGCGTCGGGCGTGAGCGCCACCGCACGGTTGGTGGCGCTGACGATGCCGCTCGTCACCGTCCGGTTGAGGCCGAGTGGCGATCCGAAGGCGACGACCTCCTCGCCGATCTGCAGATCGGCGGAGCTACCGAGGACCGAGACGGTGGGATTCTTCACGTTCTCGACCTTGAGCACCGCCAGGTCGGTCTTGGGGTCACGCCCGACGATACGAGCGGCAACCCGCTGACGGTCGAAGAAGATGACCTCGAGCTTCGCCGCCTTGTCGTTCGCGGCCATCGAGATCACATGGTTGTTGGTGAGGATGTACCCCGCTTTGTCGATGACGAAGCCCGAACCGGTCGAGTAGGCCCCGGAGGCGCGTACGTCGATGGCGACGACGGACTTCTCGACGGCCCGCGCCACCTCGGCGATCGATGAGCGCGGTGCCGATCCGTCGCCGGAGTCGTTGGTGGACAGCTCCACCGAATCGGTGGTCAGCGGGGCCGCGACCTCTGCGGTCCAGCGTCCCATCAGGCCGCCGACGAGAGCGATGAGCAGGGCGATGATCGCGAGCGTCGCAAGCGCGCTCCAGCTGATCCGGTTGCCCAGCAACACATCCCGAACACCGAGTTTGGGTCCGGGGTCGGTGGCCGGGGCCGACGACGCGGTCGGCAGCGCCGGGTCGACGAGTCGCGCCGGGCTCTCCGGATCGCGCCAGGGATCATTGCCGGGCGGCTCGTCCTCGGTCTGGCCGTAGGAGGCGAGGGGGTCGCGCTGGAGGGTCTCGTCGGAACCCGGCGGGCGGCCGAAGGCCTCGGCGAGCACCGGGTCCGGATCGGCGACGTGCGGCTGCGGCGCGGAGTGGCTGTTCGGCGTGGTCGCAAAGGAGCCGCGAACTCCCGAGGGCCGGCCGAAGACCTGCGCGGTCGACGGTGACACCGGGGAGTGCCGTGCGCGTCCGGGTGTCAGGCGTTGGGTGTTCGGGGGTTCTTCGCGGCGCGCGAACTGCGCGTCACCACCGGGAGTCGAGGTGTCCTCGCCCTGCGGTCCGGTTCCGTCGGCCACGTTCACCGACCCCGACGGCGAAAGTTGCGACCGCGGCCCGTGTCGCGCATGAGCGGGTTCGCGGGCGGGCGCATCGCGTCGCGGGCGCCGGGAATGCCGTCGGTCGGGGTGTCCGAGCCGAGATCGATCTCGCGGGTCGGGATCTGGGAGAGCGCGCCGAGCAGGGACGCGGGCACCGACACCTGACCGGACTCGCGGAGCCGGGTGCGGGCCAAGGACTGGGCGTCGACGGCTGCCACGCATTCCGGGCAGAGCGCGAGGTGGTGGGCGGCGCGGGCGTGAGCCGACATGCCGAGCTCACCGTCGACGAAGGCGGCGACCGCCTCGGGGGCGAGATGTTCGGTCGGTGCGAAGCGGCGCCCGCCGGCAGTGCCGGGCGCGCGATAGCCGCGGTTGGGCAGGAAGGACGAGGGGGCCGGGGTCCAGGAGTCTGTGCTCCAGGAGGATCGCCGGCGACGAAGATTGGGAGTCGGGGGCTCGACACCGCCGCCCCGGGTCGGACGCCCGCGATCGCCGTCCATCATCGTCGGTCACCCCTCTCCACGACGTGTCCGCCGCAATCCGCTTTCAGCCTTTGCCGAGTCTGTTCGCCACGGTACTCACCGTCGGCGGACCGTGCCGCCACATGTGGCGTGACCGTGCCCGCACGCAACGTCTCAGCTTATCCGAGTCAGACAACGACGCACGTCGACTCGTGGTTCCCCGGCTCCGCGGACGAGTTGTCCGAGGTGAGGCGTCCGACTATCGACCGACGCGGAGCGGCATGTCAGTTGTGCGCCCCGATGGCGACGGAACGGCTGCTGGTGTGCCCCTGGGCGGCGAGGGCGTCGCGGATGCTCTGCCGGCCACGGTGGATGCGGCTGCGGACGGTGCCGAGCTTGACGCCCAGCGTCGCGGCGATCTCTTCGTAGGACAGCCCCTCGATGTCACAGAGGACGACCGCGGCGCGGAAGTCGGGCGCGAGCGAGTCGAGGGCGAGCTGCAGATCGGGATCGAGGTTGGTGGCGTCGAAGATCTGCTGCGGGTCGGGGGTGTCGGCCGGCACGCGGTCGTACTCCTCGGGCAGCGCCTCCATGCGGATCTTGCTGCGGCGGCGGACCATGTCGAGGAACAGGTTGGTGGTGATGCGGTGCAGCCAGCCCTCGAAGGTCCCGGGGCGGTAGTTCGACAGCGATCGGAACACCCGGATGAAGGTCTCCTGGGTGAGGTCCTCGGCGTCGTGCTGGTTTCCCGACAGCCGGTAGGCCAGGCGGTAGACGCGGTCGGCGTGCTCGCGTACCAGTTCGTCCCATGACGGCATCAGCAGTTCGTCGCCGGTGGCGTCGAAACCGGCGGTGCCCGCCGGAACGGCAGGCACGTCGTCGATGGAATCGCGGGAATCGGTCATGGTGGGTGGTCGGTTCCTCTCTCGTGAACACAGCCCGGTGACCCAGAGCACTCACCGTGTGGAACAACGTCGCACCGATCGGGTATTCCCCATTCGGCCGACGTTCACACCGACCTGGAACGGAGATACCGTCAACCGGACGCCCTTACCCTCTCCTACCGGAGTGTGGTCGCCGTATGAGTCGGCTGAGTGTTCCCTGAGGATGTGGAGCGACCCGGATTCGCGCAGGTCGGCGTGCCATGTCCGGGTTGGCCCGACCGGCGGTTAACCTCGACGCGTGACCGAGTCAACCCCGTCCGCCGGCCCCGATCTGATCGCCTACGCCGAGTCGGCGATCGTCGAGGACGATGCCGTCATCGCCGCCCGTGCCCGCGCCGAGGAACTGGGCGCCACGCCCGTGAGCCCTGCGGTCGGTGCGCTGCTCGCGCTTCTGGCCCGTACCGCGGATGCCAAGGCGGTCGCCGAGATCGGGACCGGCACCGGCGTCAGCGGCCTGTGGCTTCTCAACGGCATGGCCGCCGACGGCGTCCTGACCACCATCGACCCCGAGCCCGAACACCACCGCGCCGCGCGGGCGTCGTTCGCCGGGGCCGACATCTCGCCCGGCCGGACACGACTCATCAACGGCACGCCCACCGACGTGCTGCCGCGCCTCTCCGACTCGTCGTACGACCTGGTCTTCATCGACGGCCCGCTGCTGGATCTCCCGCGTTTCGTGACCGAGGCGGTCCGCATGCTGCGCGACGGCGGCGTCGTCGTGGTGCACAACGCGACCGCCGACGGCACGGTGGGCGACCCGTCCCGCACCGACCCGCCCACCGCCGCTGCCCGCGAGGCGGCCCTGCTGATCGCCGACGACGAGCGCCTGCTGCCGGTCGTGATCCCACTCGGGCCCGGCGTGCTGGCCGCCGTCAAGACGCGCTGACCCGGACACGAACCGGGTTCTGGGGCCTCAGACGTCCGTCGAGAAGCGAATTCCGTTGTCGGGGATCTCGATTCCGGGCCACACGCGGGCGCCGCGCAGGAGTTCGCAGCGCGCACCGATGTCCGCGCCGTCGCCGACGACGGTGTCGCGGATCAGTGCCCGCGGGCCGATGCGTGCGCCGAAACCGATGATCGAACGTTCGACGACCGCGCCGGCCTCGATGACCGCGCCGTCGAAGACCACCGCGCCGTCGAGGCGTGCGCGGGGGCCGACCTCGGCACCGCGGCCGACGACGGTGCCGCCGATGAGCAGGGCACCCGGGCCGACGCCCGCACCCTCGTGGACCAGCGACTCACCGCGCCGGTCGCCGAGTGCCGGTGACGGGGCGATGCCGCGAACCAGGTCGGCCGAGCCGCGGACGAAGTCCTCGGGGGTGCCCATGTCGCGCCAGTAGGCGTGGTCGACGTGGGCGTGGACGTGCTTGCCCTCGGTGAGCAGACGCGGGAACACCTCG
Organism: Gordonia sp. 135; assembly: GCF_009720185.1. Classification (NCBI taxonomy): domain Bacteria; kingdom Bacillati; phylum Actinomycetota; class Actinomycetes; order Mycobacteriales; family Gordoniaceae; genus Gordonia; species Gordonia sp. 135. Next base: position 1,898,011 of record NZ_CP046257.1, on the reverse strand, counting down.
CGCTCCACCGAGACGGGCACACCGTACGGGATCGATTCGATGATCTCGCGCTTGAAGACGTAGGTGCCGGCGTTGATCTGGTCGGTCGGCGGGTCCTGCGTCTTCTCCAGGAAGGCTGTGACCCGACCGTCGGCGTCGGTCGGCACGCAGCCGAACGCGCGCGGATCGCTGACCCGCACGAGGTGGATGGTCACGTCGGCGTCGGCCTTGCGGTGGCTCTCGATGACGTCGCGGACGTCGGTGCCGCCGAGTACGTCGCCGTTGAAGACGACGATGGTGTCGGCGGTCAGCTCGTCGAGCACGTTGCGGATGCCGCCGCCCGTGCCGAGCGGCTCGTCCTCGGTGACGTAGCGCAGGCTCAGTCCGAGCTTGGAGCCGTCGCCGTAGTACTCGCTGAACGTCTCGGCTTTGAAGGAGGTGCTGAGGACGACGTCGCGGATGCCGGCGGCGTGGATTCGCGACAGCAGGTGGGTGAGGAAGGGCAGGCCCGCGGTGGGCAGCATCGGCTTGGGCGCCGAGAGGGTGAGCGGACGGAGCCGAGTGCCCTTGCCGCCGACGAGGACGACCGCCTGGACGTCCCCGGCGACCGGACCCGATCCCCCGACGGATTCACTCCCCACCGAGTCGCGCACGGTGTACTGATCCACTTGATCGGTCCCTTCTTCGTGATGATTCGGTACTCACTTCAGCACCTATCCGTTGTTTTCGCTCGTCGGGGTGTTCTGAGCCGACAATGCTCGGCGGGCGGCCCGTACTGCGAGGCGGGAGCGCACGGCCAACCCGGCCCGCAGCGCGAGCCGCAGCGGAGCGCGTAGGACGCCGGTGTTGCGGTCGGCCTGGAACCGGTATGCGCTCTCGTGGTGCGCGGGCAGCATCTTCTCCGGGTGCCGGCCCGCGCTGTGGCCCTTGGTGTGCACGATCTCCGCCGAGGGGACGTAGACGTTCTGCCACCCGGCCTTGCCGAGGCGGTCGCCGAGGTCGACGTCCTCCATGTACATGAAGTAGCGCGGGTCGAAACCGCCGACGGCGTCGAAGGCCTTGCGGCGCATCAACAGGCACGAGCCGGAGAGCCAGCCGACGGCCCGTTCCGACGGGGCCTCGTCGTCGGCGCGATAGGCCGCGGTCCACGGGTTGGACTTCCACACCGTGCCGAGGATGGCGTGACCGGTGCCGGAGACGAGGTCCGGGACGCGACGCGCCGACGGGTAGACGGTGCCGTCGGGTTCGCGGATCAGCGGTCCGAGGGACCCGGCACGCGGCCAGCGCTGCGCGGCGGCGAGCAACTCGTCGATCGAGCCGGGCTTCCACTCGACGTCGGGGTTGGCGATGAGCACGAACTCGATGCCGGGATCGAGTTCGGCGACCCCGCGGTTCATCGCACGCCCGTAGCCGAGGTTGCCGCCGGTGCGGACCAGCGTGACGGACTCGTAGTCCTGCTCGGCCTTCTCGGGTGCGCCGTCGTCGGAGCCGTTGTCGGCGATGATGACCTGCGGCATCACGTCGGTCACGGCGTCGAGACTGCGGAGGAATGTCGCGAGGTGATCACCGGAGGAGTAGGTCACCGTGACGACGGCTAGCTGAGCGGGCACCGGCTCAGGGTAACGAACCCTCTGACTCGGCGATCGACGCGTGCAGCGCGGCACGCCAGTCCCGCAGCGGGGTCAGCCCTGCCGCGGCCCAGGAACGCCCGGACAGCACCGAGTAGGCCGGGCGCGGTGCCGGGCGCGGGAACTCCGCCGTGGTCGTGGGCAGTACGCGTGACCGTTCGGCGCCGACCTCCTCGAAGACGGCCGCGGCCACGTCGAACCAGGTCGCGCGGCCCGCGTTGGTGGCGTGCAGGACGGCTCCGGCGACCTCGGCGCGGGGCCCGGCGGCCACGAGTTCCCACAACCCGTCGGCGAGGTCGATGCAATAGGTGGGTGAACCGAGCTGGTCGTCGACGACCGACACGGTCTCGCGCGCCTGCTCGAGACGCCGCATCGTCCCCACGAAGTCGCGGCTCTCGGGCCCGCCGGTGTACACCCAGGCGGTGCGCACGACGGTGGCGCGCGGGTCCGCATCGAGGACGGCGCGTTCGCCCGCGAGTTTGGTGGCCCCGTAGACGGTGGCCGGTTCGCCGCTCACGTCGTCGGGTTCGTAGCCATCGGGACGGTCTGAGGCGGGTGCGGCACCCGGGAACACGTAGTCGGTGGAGACGTGGATCAGCCATGCCCCCGCGGCGGCGGTGTGGGCCGCGAGCACGGCGGGACCGGTGGCGTTGACGCGGCGGGCGCCGTCGACGTCCGACTCGGCGCCGTCGACGTCGGTGTAGGCGGCGCAGTTGACGACGACGTCATCGGGCCCGAGGTCGCCGAGCGCGGCCGCAACCGACGGCTCGTCGGCGATGTCGATGTCGGCGGAGGTCAGGGGTCGACACACCACGGAGTCGGGCGCCTGGGCCGACCTCCCCTGGAGTGCGGTGCCGAGCTGACCGCCGGCGCCGACGATGTACACGGTGGGGGTGCTGGGCGTGACGCGCATGCGCACCATCGTGCCGCAGACCCTGGTGGGCCACGACTCCACGGTCATCCACGTGACGACCGCTACTCGACTCCTCGGCGTTGCGTTCTCGGATTCCCGAATCACTTCAGTAGCCTGACGACAGCACAACACCAACTTTCACTTCTGCACCGACAATCCCATGGCGCGGACCTACCGGCGCCACCGTCGAGCAGCATGACGAACTCGAAAGGGACCGCTGACCAGTGGATTCACCATCCGACGGCGCACGTGGGCGGCCGCGTCCCCGGCGTGCGGTACCGCCGGAGCCGGGCAGCCGGCGCACTCCGGATGCCGACAACGGCCGACGGCCGGTGCGCGGCGAACGCGCTGGTGAACCGGGGCGGCCTCCCCACGGTGCCCGCCCGCGTCCCGTGGACGCCGAGGCGGCCGGTCCCCGACGCCGCGTGGTTCGGCGTGCTCCCGAGGCACCGACGCGTGCCGATTCCGCGGAGCGGGCGCGACGCCAGCCACCTCCGGAACGTATCCCCGCCCGCGACGCCGAGGGCATGCCCCGACGACGCCCCGGCGAGGAGCGTGATCCTCGCCGGCGTGTCCCACCGCAGGATCCTGCGTCCCCCCGCCGTCCGCGTCGTGCCGACGAGCCTCTCGGTCGACGCTCGTCCGGCGAGATCCACACGCGCTCGAAGCCCGCCGAACGCCGGCGACCCGCACCTGAGGACCCCACACCTCGGGACACCGCCCGCAAGCGTCGACCCCGTCCCGACCCCGGGCAGGCTCCCGCGAAGAAGAGCGCCGCGAAGAAGGCAGCCCCGACGAAGGCAGCCGGACCGCGGAAGGCAGCGTCGCCGAAGTCGCCCGCCCGGAAGGCAGCCTCTCCCAAGGCGACTGCCGGTGAGGGCACGGTCGGGACCGGCTCCCCCGAGAAGGGCGCGCCGAAGTCCGGAACACCGAGGACGGGCGCACCGGCGACGCCGCCGACCGCACCGCCCGGCACCTCGACGCGCCCTCGCGCCGGTTGGGCGTCCGGAGCCGGCTGGGGCCGCGCGCTGATCGCGATCGCATCGGTCGCCGTGCTGCTGTGCACCGGCTACGCCTGGAACACGATGTCCGATCTGGAGACTCGCATCACGCAGCTCGGTGGACTCGGCCTGGGCGGCGCGAAGGACGGCGCCGTCGACATCCTGTTGGTGGGCACCGACTCCCGCACCGACGCGAAGGGCAACCCGCTCTCGCCGGAGGAGATCAAGCTCCTCCGTTCGGGCGAGGAGGTCGCCACCAACACCGACACCATCCTGTTGGTGCGCATCCCCGAAGACGGTTCGTCGGCCACCGCGATCTCGATCCCGCGTGACTCGTACGTCGACGTTCCCGGAATCGGCATGAGCAAGATCAACGCCGCCTACGGCACCACCCGCGAAGGCGTGCGCGCCCGTGCCGTCGAAGCCGGGCAGTCACCTGAGGAAGCGGAGAAGGAAGGCACGCTCGCGGGCCGGAAGGCGTTGGTGGACACCGTCGCCAACCTCACCGGCGTCCAGGTCGACCACTACGCGGAGGTCGGTCTGCTCGGTTTCGTCCTGCTGACCAATGCGGTCGGCGGCATCGACGTCTGCCTCAACGCACCGGTTCGGGATCCGTTGAGCGGCGCCCGATTCCGCAAGGGTGTCCAGACGCTCAACGGCCCCCGCGCGCTGAGCTTCGTGCGCCAGCGCCACGGACTCCCCCGCGGCGACCTCGACCGCATCACCCGTCAGCAGGCCTTCATGGCCTCGCTGACCCAGAAGGTGCTGTCCGCAGGCACTCTCACCGACCCGGGCAAGCTCTCCGAGATGCAGAACGCGGTGGCGCGCTCCATCGTGATCGACGACGGCTGGAACATCATCAGCTTCGCCGAGCAGCTGAAGGACCTCAGCGGCGGGCGGGTGAAGTTCGCGACGATCCCGATCGTCACCGAACAGGGCTGGAGCGAGGACGGTCTGCAGTCCGTCGTCGAGGTCGACCCGCAGGCGGTGAAGACCTACACCAGCGATCTCCTCACGCCCAAGCAGACGGGCGGTGACACCCAGCGCGGCGACTTCAAGGTCGACGTCGTCAACGCCGGCACGATCGACGGACTCGGGTCCAATGTGGCGAACATCCTGACCAACAAGGGTTATCAGTCCGGTGAGACCTCCAGCGGCAAGGCCGACACCAAGGACTCGGTGGTCTACGCCAAGGAGAACGGTGACGCCGCCCGGCTGCTCGCCAAGGATCTCGGCGGCGTGAAGGTCGTCGAGGACCCGAAGCTCGCCGACGACCGACTCAAGGTGATCCTCACCAACACCTACGCCGGTCCGGGCGGGCTCGGCGACACCGGTGACCAGACCGACAACACCCCGGCCAGTGAGCGCGTCGGCAACAAGCGGCCGCCGATCACCGCCGGGAACGAGGGGCCGATGTGCGTGAACTGAGCACTTACGACACCGTCGCCGACGCGATCTTCGGTGCGGTGACCGATCATTCGCGTCCGCTGCTGACCTACTACGACGAGGCGACGGGCGAGCGCACCGAGCTGTCGGCGGCCACCCTCGGCAACTGGGCGGCCAAGACCGCCAACTATCTGGTGGACGAGATCGGCGTGGACGCCGGGGATGTCGTCGTGGTGGACCTGCCCGAGCACTGGCAGACCGCCGGAATCCTGCTCGGCGCACTGTGGTCCGGCGCCGATGTCCGCATCCCGGGACCGGACGCCACCGCGGCCGCGTCGGAACCGCTGGTGGTCTTCACCTCTCGCGACCGTCTCGACGACCATCCCGATGCCGACGAGGTCGTGGTGGCATCACTCGATCCGTTCGCGCTGCCCCTGCGGGATCTCCCGCCCGGGGTCGGCGACTACGGCAGCGTCGTGCGGGTGCACGGCGACCAGTTCGTCTCGCGGTCCCCCGCCGTCGAGGCGCTCGACGGCACCCCGACGGCCGAGGTGATCTCCGAAGCCCGCACGGTCGCCGAGCGCGACGGCATCGCCGCCGGTACCCGCGTGGTGTCGACGCGCCCCTGGCACACCGCATCAGGCGTTCTCGCCCACCTGCTCGCACCGATGATCGCCGGAGGCAGTCTCGTGCACGTCGCCAACGCGACCGCGGAGCGGGTGACCGCGATCGCCGAGGTCGAGAAGGCCGGCGTCGTCTTCGCCGAATAGCCGCAAATCCCGCACGGCCCGCAAGATCGGAGCTGATACGGCACAGTGGGGACATGCGACTACCTGACGCACTGGCCCGATTCAACAAGATCGTCACCAATCCGATACAGCGGATGTGGGCACCTCACCTGCCACCGTTCGCCATGGTCGAGCACGTCGGCCGCAAGTCCGGGAAGACGTATTCGATCCCGGTGCTGGCCTGGGTCGACCGGGACAAGCTCACCATCGTTCTCACGTACGGCAGGCACACCGACTGGGTGCGCAACGTGCAGGCGGCCGGTTCCTTCGCCATCGTCCGCAAGGACAAGCGTTATCGGGTCACCGGGCCCCGCGTCGTGCCGTCGGACTCCCCCGACCTCGCCGGCGGCGCCAAGATCTTCGCGATGCCCTTCGAGTCGGCGCTCCTCGGCACCCTCCACAAGGACTGACCCGCGATGGCCGACGATCCGCTCGACGACTTCACCGCGGAGGACGTAGCGCTGCGCGGTGACACCCGCCGCGTCTACCGCAAGGGCACGGGCCCCGCGGTCATCGTGATCGCCGAGATGCCGGGCATCAGCCCGAAGGTCGCGAATGTGGCCCGACGCATCGCAGATCTCGGCGCAACGGCCGTCATGCCGTCGCTGTTCGGCGTCGACGGTCAGGACCCGCGACCGGACAATCTCGGCCGTGTGGGAGCGGTGCGCAACATGCTGGGCACCATCGCCAAGACCTGCATCACCCGCGAATTCACCATCCTCGCAACGGGAAAGACATCACCGGTCGCAGCATGGCTGCGCGAACTCGCCGCCCGCGAGCACGACCGCTGCGGCGGCCCCGGGGTGGGCGCGGTCGGGATGTGTTTCACCGGCGGCTTCGCGCTCGCGATGGCGACCGACGAACGGATGCTGGCGCCGGTGCTCTCGCAGCCGTCGTTGCCGTTCGCGGTGCTTCCCGGGCGCGCCCGCGCGATCGACGTCGACGCCGCCGATCTCGCCAAGGTGCAGGCGCGGTGCGCTCGCGGTCTCGAGGTGATGGGTCTGCGCTTCGCCGGCGATCAACTCTCGCCGCGGTCGCGATTCGCCTATCTCCAAGAGCTTCTCGGCGACTCGTTCATCGGGATCGAACTCCCCGACGACGCGGCGAACCCGGATTCGATGTTCCCCCGGCCGCATTCGGTGCTGACCGAGGACCTCTACGACGAACCCGGACAACCCACCAGGGAGGCGTTCGACCGGGTGCTGCACTTCTTCACCGACAAACTCGGTCTGCAGCCCACCACTCCGGAATCGCCTGCCGGACAGGGCTAGTCGCCGAGCAGTTCCTGCTGCAGGGCGGCATCCTTGTCGAGGACAATCTGCTCGAGGCCCTTCTGGAAGGACACCATCCGTTCCTGCAGGGCGGGGTCGGACGAGGCGAGGATGCGCACGGCGAGCAGACCTGCGTTGCGCGCGCCGCCGACCGAGACGGTCGCGACGGGCACGCCTGCGGGCATCTGCACGATCGACAGCAGCGAGTCGAGTCCGTCGAGGTGACGCAGCGGCACCGGCACACCGATGACCGGGAGCGGGGTCGCCGAGGCGACCATGCCCGGAAGATGCGCTGCCCCACCGGCTCCCGCGATGATGACCTCGATGCCGTTGGCGGCGGCGCCGGCGGCGTAGTCGAGCATCCGCTGCGGGGTGCGGTGCGCGGAGACGACACCCACCTGGAACGGCACGTCGAATTCGGCGAGCGCCTCCGCGGCGGCCTTCATCGTCGGCCAGTCGGAGTCGCTGCCCATGATCAGGCCCACGCGGGGACCCCGGAACTCTGCGGTCTCACTCATGAATGCACATCCCATCCGTCGGTCCACGTCGCGTGCGACATCCACTGCGCGGCACGCTCGGCGCGCTCACGCACCGATTCCATCGATTCACCCTGGCGGCCGACGACGTTCACGTGGCCGATCTTCCGGTCGCGACGCTCGCCCTTGCCGTACAGATGCACCTTCGCCTCGGGCATGCGCGCCATCAGGTGGTGAAGACGTTCGTCCATGGACATCTCCGGGGCGGTCGGCGCGCCCAGGATGTTGGCCATCACGGTCAGCGGCGAGGTCGGTGCGGTGTTGCCCAGCGGGTAGTCGAGGACGGCACGCAGATGCTGCTCGAACTGCGAGGTGACCGCGCCGTCCATCGTCCAGTGACCGCTGTTGTGCGGACGCATCGCGAGTTCGTTGACGACGAGTTCGCCGTCGACGGTCTCGAAGAGTTCCATCGCCATGACGCCGACCACACCGAGTTCGTCGGCGAGCCGCAATGCCATCTGCTGTGCCTGCTCGGCGACCGCGTCGGAGAGATCCGGTGCGGGTGCGAGGACGACGGCGCACTGGCCGTGACGCTGGATCGTTTCCACGACCGGCCACGCCGCGCCCTGCCCGAACGGGGACCGGGCGATCATCGCCGACAGTTCGCGCCGCATCGGCACCTTCTGCTCGGCCAGCAGCGCCGGAGCATCGGACGGGTACTCGTCGAAGACCGCGAGCGCCTCGTCGGCGCCGTCGACCAGCCAGACCCCACGGCCGTCGTAGCCGCCACGGACCGCCTTGATGACGATCTCCCAGTTGTTGGCCTCGCCGAACTCGATGAGACGCGCGCGGGCGGCGGCATGGTCGCCGGCGAGATCGGCGAACGCCGGTACCGGCAGACCCAGCTCGGCCAGGCGAACGCGCATGGCCAGCTTGTCCTGGGCGAAGTGCAGCGCCTTCGACGGCGGCAGGACCGCCACCCCTTCGGCTTCGAGTGCCTCCAGGTGGCGCAGCGGCACACCCTCGTGGTCGAAGGTCAGCGCGGCGGCACCCGCGGCCGCGCGGCGGAGGTCGTCGAGTTCGTCGTGCGAGCCGAGGACGATGTCGGCGCTCACCTGTGCGGCGGGATCGGACTCGGATGCGGCCAGGACACGCAGACACTGTCCGAGGGCGATCGCCGCCTGATGGGTCATCCGGGCGAGTTGTCCGCCACCGATCATCGTGACCTTCGGCATACCCGACGCCGCCCCGGCAGTGCGCGCCGTTTCAGGAGTGGGTGGCACCGTGGAATTCGAGGTCACAGGCCCGGGCACAGGCGCTCCATCCGGCTCGCGTGGATTCACGCGAACCATCGTGGCACGTCGGGTCGGTCATCCGCACAACCGCCCGGAGAACTGTCCCCGGTGTTTTGTTTCGTACACTCAGATCTTGTGCCATTGATCGACGAGCTGATCGCTCGCCTCCCAGCGCCGGTCCGACGGCTCGTGATGCGGCACCACGAACTCATCAAGTTCGCGATGGTCGGCGGCACCACGTTCATCTTCGACCTCGCCATCTTCTACAGCCTGAGCCTCACGATCCTCGAGACCAAGCCGGTGATCGCCAAGGTCATCGCCGGTGTGCTGGCGACGATCCTCAGCTACATCCTCAACCGCGAGTGGGCCTTCAAGAACCGCGGCGGCCGGGAACGGCACCACGAGGCGCTGCTGTTCTTCATCATCAGCGGGATCGGCGTCATCCTCCAGGCCGCACCGTTGTTCGTCGGGAACAACGTGTTCGACATGCGGTCCAACCTGAGTGTGTCCGAGGTCGTGGTCGTCGACTTCATCCTCGGTTACGTCATCGGCAACCTGATGCAGATGGCCTTCCGGTTCTGGGCGTTGCGCAAGTTCGCGTTCCCGGAGGAGCTCCTGCGCGGCGGCGATGCCGGGTCCACCGGCCTGCACCCGACGCTCGCCGAACTCAACGATGAGGAACTCGGTCACGCGTGACGTCGGTGTCCGAGTCGTCCTGACCCGGATCCTCCTGCTCGCCCGGCTCCTCGCCGTACCCGCTGGCATACCGGGCCGGGACGACGATCGCGAAGACCGGGGGACGTCGCACGGTGAGTTCCAGTCGTCCTCCGTCGGCCTCGATCAGCGCCCGCGCCAGAGACAGTCCGACGCCGCTGCGACCGGCGCCCGGCCGCTTCCCTGCCGAGAAACCGCGCCGGAAGATGTGCGCGGAGATCTCGTCGGCCACCCCCTCGCCCTCGTCGGCGACCGTGATACGGACCAGTTCGCCGGCCTGCAGCGTGCTCACGTCGATCCGACACATCCCGCGGCCGTGCTGTAGGGCGTTGTCGACCAGCACGCTGACCGCCTCGCGAAGCCGCCCGGACTGCGAGGTGAGTGCCTGCGGCGCCCCGTCGACCTCGACGGTCAGCTGACGGCCCTGTGCCTCGAAGGCGTGGCGGAAATCCTCGACCAGCGTGGTGAGCATCTCCCCGACGTCGATGAAGTGCGGTGCCGGTTCGTCGGCGCGCGAGGCCTCCACCAGTTCGTCGAGTTCGGTGGCGAGTCGTTCGACCTGATCGAGCGCGGCCTCCGCCTCGGTGACCACTGCCGGGTCGTCGTGCAGCGTCAGCTCCTCGAGTCGCAGCTGGATGGCGGTCAGCCGGCTGCGCAGCTGATGCGATGCGTCGCCGGCGATCTCGCGTTCCCGCTCGAGTCGCAGTGCTTGCGCGGTGTTGGCGTCGGCGAGCGCCCGAGACACCCGGTCGAGTTCGGCGATGCCGTACATCTTCCATTCGGTGCGGAAGTCGGCGCGCCCGAGTGTCGCCGCCCGGTCGGCGAGATCGGTCAGGGGGTCGACGATCCGGCCGGCGGTCACCGCGGCCACCACCGAACCGCCGATCACCGAGGTGAGGACGACCAGCAGGACGATCCCCGTCGCGGTCAGCTGGTCGTCGCGGACCTTGTCGCGCGGGATGGACAGGGTCAGCGTGCCGGCAGCGCCCAGGCCGATGGATTCCGACAGCCGGGGACCCCCGATGTCAGCACCCACGACCATCCGCTGACTCGTGCCCTCCAGATCGGGATAGGTGATCGTCAGGCGGCCGTTCGGCGGCAGGAGCAATTCGAACGACTCCCGGTTGACGGAGTCGCGCGGGATACGACCGTCGGCGCCCTCCTCGCGGATGAGCTGATCGGCGATGATCTTGAGCCGGTTGTCCAGATCCTGGTGGGCGTTCTCGGCGACCCACCACCAGGCCACCACGCTCAAGGGAATGCCGAGCAGACAGCCGACCGCGATCAGGACGGCGATCATCGTGGTGAGCAGGCGTCGGCGCATGGAAGCCGGGTGGCGCATCGAAGGCGGTCGGATGGGCATCGGCTCAGGGGTCGAAACGGAAACCGACACCGCGCACCGTCACGATGTGCCGCGGGCGACTGTGACGGTCGTCGCCGATCTTCCGGCGCAGCCACGAGATGTGCATGTCGAGGGTCTTCGACGACCGCAGATCCGCCGACCCCCAGACCTCAGTGAGGATCTCCTCGCGCGTCACGACCTCACCGGCACGCTCCATCAGGAATCGCAGAAGGTCGAATTCGCGGTTCGCCAGGGTGAGGTCCTGTCCGTCGGCGAGAACGCGGCGTGCCCGGGCATCCAGCCGGATCTCACCGCCCTCGAGCACCTCGTCACCGTCGCCGGGCTGGCGGCGCCGCAGTAGGGCGCGTACGCGGGCGAGGAGTTCGGCAAGCCGGAAGGGTTTGCCCACGTAGTCGTCCGCGCCGGCGTCGAGGCCGACGACGAAGTCCACCTCGTCGGTGCGCGCGGTGAGCATGAGGACCGCGAGTGCGGGCCGCTGGGCGCGTACCCGCCGGCAGACCTCGAGTCCGTCGAGGACCGGTAGCCCGAGGTCGAGGATGAGGAGTTCGTAACGGCTGTCGAGCGCCTTCTCGAGCGCGTCGGCGCCGGTGCTCACGACCTCGCACCCGTATCCCTCACGGGTCAGCGCGCGCGCGAGCGGTTCGGCGATCGCGGCGTCGTCCTCGGCGAGCAGCACGTTGGTCAACGCTCCCGCGCCCCTCTGTTCTCGGGACGGTCGGCGGGTCCGTCCGGGTCGCCGTAGCCGTCGTCGGGGTGATCGTCGTCGGCGTACATCTCGAGCACCTCGTGGTAGAGCAGCGAGTGGACCTTCTCCACCTGTGGGATGTCGTCGAAGGACAGCGGTTCGTCGGAGGCCGACTCGATGACCAGCGTGCCGGTCCGCAGCATCCGGTCGATGACGCCGTGGCGGAATTCGACGGTGTTGATGCGCCGGATCGGGATGTCGATCCCGGAGCGCGTGAGGATTCCGTTGCGGAACATCACCCGGCGGTCGGTCAGCACGAAGTGCGTTGTCTTCCAGGACAGCAGCGGCCGGACGAAGTACCAGGCGAGGCCGAGCGCCCACGCCACGCCGACGACGATCAGCAGCACCGTCCGCGGGGTCGGGCCCAGCGACGATCCGGTGATCACGCCGGCCAGGACACCCGCGGCCGCGGTGATGATCGCGAACAGCAGGAACGGGCCGAGCAGACACTTCCAGTGTGGGTGCCGGTGGAGAACCACACGTTCACCGGGCGCCAGGTTCTCCCGCGGGTAAGCCATGCGGCTCAGCATAATCGGGACGGGCGTGCCCGGGGGGCACGCTGAGTAGACTGCGAGGCACCAGTACCGATCGACTGCCGGGCACGTTGGGGCGGTCGGCGAGGAGAATGTGATGACCTACCAGGACCCGCGGGGCCCGCACCGCGATCCCGATCCCCGGACCGCCCGCTACGAGTCCGGCTACAACCCCGATTCGCGTGCCTACAGCCAGCAGGGTGCGCCCTACGAGGAACCGTCTCGCGACCAGTACCCCGCCGAGCCGTACGGCGGCGGGTACGCCGAGCAGCCGCGGCCGGACCGGGCGCCGCGACGCGGACCCGACGTCAACCCGGTGACCTTCGCCGGCGGGGTGGTGATGACCGGTGTGGTCACCGGCCTGGCGGCCTGGCTGGTCGCGTGGATCATCTCGGCCTTCGTCGAGAAGGTGAACGAGTCCGGCAAGCTCGGGGTGTGGAATCCGGTGGCGGCCAGCGAGATCTGGTTCGGCGTCGTGGGATTCCTGTGCGCACTCGCCGCGGGCGCCCTCTGGTACGTGCTGCAGCTGATCACGCCGGCGCCCAACCAGTTCTACCGGTGGATCGTCGGCCTGCTGCTGGTCGCCGCGGTGCTGATCCCGATCCTCACCTATCAGCAGACCTCGGTCGGCATCGAGACCGCGATCCTGCACTTCGTCATCGGCCTGCCACCGCTGACGATCATCCCCGCGATGGGCATCAAGAGCCTGCAACGCTAGGTCCCGCCTGTCGCCGGCTGAGCCCCGTCGAAGTCAGACCGGCCGCAGGTGCGTGACGTCGCCGGCGGCCGCGATCACCTGCCGCCCGTCGGCGTCGACGACGATCCGCCCGGATGCGTCGACGCCGGTCGCGGTGCCGACGACCTCCTCGTCGCCGGGCAGCACCAGACGTACTCGGCGCCCGATGGTGTCGCTGTCCTCCCGATACCGCGCCGCGAGTCCGTCGACGTCGTGCGGCCAGAGGTCGAGGAGCTCCGACAACGCCCGCAGGTACGACGCCGCGAGTTCGGTGAGCGGTATGTCCTTGCCGGTCACCAGCTGCAACGACGTCGCGGTCGGGACCGGCACCTGGTCCTGCGTCATCGTCGTGTTGAGGCCGGTGCCGATGACCGCCACTCCCCCGTCCCCGCCGCGGGTGTGGGGCGAACGCGTGTACTCCGACAGGATTCCGGCGGTCTTGCGCCCGTCGATCAGGACGTCGTTGGGCCACTTGAGGGTCGGCCGCACGTCCACCGCCTCGCCGATGCCCTGAACGGCGGCGAGCCCGGCCAGGAGCGACAGCCAGCCGAGGTGTTCGGTGTGCTCACCGACCTCGACCGCCGCCGACATCGCCAGCTGGGTCCCGCGCGGTGCGGTCCACGTCCGAGCGTGACGTCCGCGGCCCGCGGTCTGGTCGGTGGTCAGGCGCACCGTTCCGTCGATGGATTCGGTGGCCGCGCGTGTCACGAGATCGGCGTTGGTCGACCCCGTCGCGTCGACCACCTCGATCCGGTGCCAGCGCGTGTCGGCGAGTCGAGTCCGGAGCAGCTCGGCGTCGAGGGTCATGCCTGAAGAACCTACTGGGTGTTCGGCGTGGTGATGACCGCCGATGTGCGCCCCTCCGTGCCGCAGCCGGGTGAGACGAATCGCGCTGGACACGCGGGCCGATGGTCACGTGCAACCGTGCAGGCCGATCCCCACCGACCGATCGCTCGGGAACCTGAGGGATATCTCACGTTGATCCGGTTGACGTGGCTCACACTCAGGTAGTTAGCATCGACAGTCATGACCACAGCTTCACGCGACGATTCCGCCGCTCCCGACATCCACACGACAGCGGGGAAGCTCGCCGATCTGCGCAATCGTCTCGAAGAGGCGAAGCACCCCGTGGGCGAGGCCGCCGTCGAGAAGACCCATGCGAAGGGCAAGCTGACCGCCCGCGAGCGGATCACCCACCTGCTCGACGAGGGATCGTTCGTCGAACTCGACGCGCTCGCCAAGCACCGCAGCACCAACTTCGGTCTCGCCGAGCGTCGACCTGTCGGAGACGGTGTGGTCACCGGTTACGGCACGATCGACGGCCGCGAGGTCTGCATCTTCTCGCAGGACGCCACCGTCTTCGGCGGCAGCCTCGGTGAGGTCTACGGCGAGAAGATCGTCAAGGTCATGGATCTGGCCATCAAGACCGGCCGCCCGCTGATCGGCATCAACGACGGCGCCGGCGCCCGTATCCAGGAGGGCGTGGTCTCCCTCGGCCTGTACGGCGAGATCTTCCACCGCAACGTCCGCGCCTCGGGTGTCATCCCCCAGATCTCGCTGATCATGGGTGCCGCCGCCGGCGGCCATGTGTACTCGCCCGCACTGACCGACTTCGTGGTCATGGTCGACAAGACCAGCCAGATGTTCATCACCGGCCCGGACGTCATCAAGACCGTCACCGGTGAAGAGGTCACGCAGGAAGAACTCGGCGGCGCGACCACCCACATGGCAAAGTCGGGCACCGCGCACTACGTCGCCTCCGACGAGGAGGACGCGCTCGAGTACGTCAAGGAGCTCCTGAGCTACCTGCCGAGCAACAACCGCGCCGACGCACCTCGCCTGCCGGTCGCGCAGCCGGCCGCCGGGTCCATCGAGGACACCCTGAACGACGAGGACCTCGAGCTCGACACGCTCATCCCGGACTCGCCGAACCAGCCGTACGACATGCACGAGGTCATCCGTCGCATCCTCGACGACGACGAATTCCTCGAGATCCAGGCCGATTACGCGAAGAACATCATCGTCGGTTACGGCCGCGTCGACGGACGCAGCGTCGGCATCGTCGCCAACCAGCCGACCCAGTTCGCCGGCTGCCTCGACATCGACGCCTCGGAGAAGGCCGCCCGCTTCGTGCGCACCTGCGACGCCTTCAACATCCCGATCGTCACCCTGGTGGACGTGCCCGGCTTCCTGCCCGGTACCGACCAGGAGTACCGCGGCATCATCCGACGCGGCGCCAAGCTGCTCTACGCCTACGGCGAGGCAACGGTCGGCAAGATCACCGTCATCACCCGCAAGGCCTACGGCGGCGCATACGACGTCATGGGCTCCAAGCACATGGGCGCCGACGTGAACCTCGCGTGGCCGACCGCGCAGATCGCCGTCATGGGCGCCTCCGGCGCCGTCGGCTTCGTCTACCGCAACCAGCTCAAGGAAGCCGCCGCGAAGGGCGAGGACGTCGACGCACTGCGCCTCGAGCTGCAGCAGGAGTACGAGGACACCCTCGTCAACCCGTACGTCGCCGCGGCCCGCGGATACGTCGACGCGGTCATCCCGCCGAGCCACACCCGCGGCCAGATCGCGACCGCGCTCAAGCTGCTCGAGCGCAAGATGGTCAACCTGCCGCCGAAGAAGCACGGGAACATCCCCCTGTGAGCGAGAGCGGCGTGAGTGAGGCATCCGTGAACGAGAGCACCGAGAAGGCGGCCGAGAAGCCGTTCCTGACCGTCGTCAACGGCAATCCGACCGCCGAGGACCTCGCCGTGCTGGTGAGCGTCCTGGCCGGCGCGGGTGCCGGCGGTGGCGAGCCGGAACCGGAGATCCGCAACGACTGGGGTCGCCCCGTCGATCGTCTGCGTCCGCAGTGGGGCGCACCGTCGAGCTTCACCAACCTGCGCTACTGACACGTGCCTGATTCCCTGATCGGGTCGAGTACACACGAGACCGGGCCGGCCACCGCCGGCCCGGTCTTCGTGCTCGGGTCGGCGTCCCCGGCCCGCCTCCGGGTGCTGCGCGCCGCGGGCGTCGAACCGGTGGTCCGTGTCTCGGACGTCGACGAGGACGCGGTGCTTGCCCACTTGCCGCCCGGCACCCCCGCCGATGCCGTGGTCGCCGCCTTGGCGCGGGCGAAGGCCGAGGCCGTCGCCTCGCTCCCGGAGATCGCCGGTGCGGCCCAGAACGGCGAGACGGTCGTGGTCATCGGCTGTGACTCGATGCTCCTTCTCGGTGACCGCCTCCTCGGCAAACCGCACACCCCCGAACGTGCGCTGGCCCAGTGGGCCGAGATGCGCGGACGCAGCGCCGACCTACTCACCGGCCATCACCTCATCCGGCTGAACCCCACCACCGGGTCCGCCACCGCGACCGGGACCTCCTCCACCACAATCCATTTCACCGACGCCCACGACGACGTGATCGCGCGCTACGTGGACAGCGGCGAACCGTTGCAGGTCGCGGGTGCGTTCACCCTCGACGGCCTCGGCGGCTGGCTCGTCGAGCGCATCGACGGCGACCCGTCGTCGGTGATCGGGATCGGCCTACCGCTGGTGCAACGCCTGCTGACCGAGGTCGGGCTGTCGGTCACCGACTTCTGGCTGCACTGAGCTGATCGACCTCGAAGAACCCCGGCCGGTACCGCCCGGCGTGCTCGCGAAATTCGTCCCCGTGAGCACCCTCGGAGGGCACATTGCCCCCGTAAGCCCCTGAGGGGGACGAGATTTACGCCCCGCCGTGTGCAATCCCCCGAGGCCCGCTGCACGGCGGCCCAGGTTGACGTCGCGCGCGACCTCAACCTGTGGGAACGACGTCGGCCGAGGTCGAACAGCCGGGCCGATGTCGCATGCGATCTCATTCCGCCCGAGCCTCGAAGGGTCAGCTCACCTCGAAGAACTCCGGCCAGTACCGCTGGAGGCAGTCCACCGGCTGCCCCTGCCGATTGAACTGCGGGCCGGTGAGTCCGATGGTCAGCGCCCGCGCCCGTTCGACCGCCGATCCGTGGCCCATCGCGCCGCCGGTGTCACCGATGATCGGAAGAAGCGTCGCGACCTGCAGGATCTCCTTGGGTCCCAACCCGTCACGCTGGTAGGCGGTGGCAGCCCAGTTCGCGGCCAGGCAGTCGGCGAACAGCTCGCTGTTCTTGCCCTGCGGCAGGCGTCGTTCCGGGATGTCGAAGGCCTCGGTCATCCGGAAGACGACGTTGTGCCCGTACTCGTGGGCGACGACGATGGCCGCGGTGAAGTCGCCGACGATCGGCGACGGCACCCCGAAGACGTTCCCGTCCCAGATGGCGGCGAAGGTGTCGACCGGCAGCACGATGCTGCCCTCGGTCTCCTGCCCCTGCCCGTTGGGTTCCTCGTCCACACCGCAGAAGAAGGCGTTGGCCTCGTCGGACGGGATCCGGTTCGACGCCCCGTCCTCGTCGATGCACTCGGTGGCGAACGAGGTGCCCGACTCGATCAGCACGCGTCCCGGTGCGGGGTCACCCCAGCCGAGTTCGCCGAACCATCCGCCCCAGGTCGCATCGAGGTCGTCGAGCAGCGTGGTGAGGTACTTCGGTACCGCGGTGTCGACGTTGGACGAGTTCACCCCGCTGGTCATGAGTTCCGCCGACGGCGTCGCCAGCTCAGGGCAGTCGTCCGGACTGCAGCGAGTGGGGTCGGCGTTGCTCGGCGTCGACGACGTGATCCTCGACCGCGACGGCGAACTCGGGGTCGGCGACCCGGATGAGGAGGTCGATGCCGACGACGAGGGCGCCGGGCTCGACGAGTCGTCAGAGGAGATGAGCGAACACCCGCTCGTCGCGGCGAGCACCGCCACCGCCAGCGGGACGCCCCACCGCACCAGTCGCGAGACACTCCGGCACTCCACGCGAGCCCCACGTCGATCGATCATTGGGCGAACTTAGCAGGCAACCACCCCACTGACCTGCGGTTTGTCATCCAACCGAAGCACGCCGACACCGGGCGCGACAAACCGCAGCCGATCTGCCACCGGGCAGTCCCACACGGCCATGCCCTACCCTTTGTATCCGGGACCGGTCACGGTCCGCGCGATGAATGTCGAGACGCCCGAACGCACCAAGCTGGAGAACAGACCGTGAGTGTTGAAACCGACCCGAATCCGGCCTTCGCCGAGTACGCCCACCCCGAGCGGTTGGTGACCACTCAGTGGCTGTCGGCTCATCTCGGCTCCAAGGGCCTCAAGATCATCGAATCCGATGAGGACGTGTTGCTCTACGACATCGGCCACATCCCCACCGCGCAGAAGATCGACTGGCACCTGCACCTCAACGACCCGGTCACCCGCGACTACATCAACGGCGAGCAGTTCGCAGAATTGATGCGCAGCAAGGGAATCGAGCGCGACGACACCATCGTCATCTACGGCGACAAGTCCAACTGGTGGGCGGCTTACGCTCTCTGGGTGTTCACGCTGTTCGGTCACGAGGACGTGCGTCTGCTCGACGGCGGCCGCGACGCGTGGATGGCCGAGGACCGCGACACCTCCTTCGACGTCCCCGAGTACCCGCGGTCGGACTACCCCGTCGTCGAGCGTGACGACACCAAGATCCGCGCCTTCGCCCCGCAGGTTCTCGAGGTGCTCGGCACCGAGCCGCTCGTCGACGTCCGCTCGCCGCAGGAGTACACCGGCGAACGCACCCACATGCCCGACTACCCCGAAGAGGGCGCGCTGCGTGGCGGTCACATCCCCACCGCGGTGTCGATCCCGTGGGCCAAGGCGGCGGCTCCGGACGGCCGGTTCCGTTCCCGCGCCGAGCTCGACGAGATCTACGGCGACCTCGACAAGGACACCCCGACCATCGCCTACTGCCGCATCGGCGAGCGGTCCAGCCACACCTGGTTCGTCCTCACGCATCTGTTGGGGTACACCAAGGTTCGCAACTACGACGGATCGTGGACCGAGTGGGGCAACGCGGTTCGCGTACCCATCGCGGTCGGCGACACCCCGGGTGCCGCACCCGGCTCCAAGTGAGCCCTGATCGACGATGAGTTTGCCCCCAGCCCTGGCAGAGATCGTCGACGACTTTGCCGCGCTTGGTGATTCGGACAAGATCACCTTGCTCCTGGAGTTCGCCGACGAACTCCCCGACCTCCCTGAGCATCTACAGCAGGAGGCGATGGAACCGGTACCCGAGTGCCAGTCGCCGGTGTTCCTGTCCGTCGACGCCGGTGATCCGGGATCGGTGCGCCTGTACTTCACCGCACCGCGCGAGGCACCGACCACACGCGGCTTCGCGGCGATCCTGCACCAAGGACTCGACACCGCCTCGGCACAGGAGATCCTCGACGTCCCGTCGGACTTCTACTACGACCTCGGTCTGGGCAGCGTGGTCAGCATGCTCCGCCTCCGGGGTATGGCGGGCATGCTCGGCCGGATCAAGGCGCAGGTTCGCAATCAGACTTCCGATTCCGGGTCCGACACACCCGGGGCATGAAGTTCATCCAGATCCGCGATGAGCCCATCGCCCCGGGAGGGCTCGTCGAGTGGACTCCCTATGTCCCCGGCGGATTGGGCGCGTGGAACCACGACTCCCGCCTGACCTCGCACAACCACGAGCAGCACCTGCGTGCTGCCTTCGAGTACCGCGTGCAGACGCAGCGGGAGGGCGGGCGGGAGGCGTGGCTGGGACTGTCGATCGAGTTCGACGAGCCGTTGTCGATCCCGGCGATCCGCTCGGTGCTGACCCAGTGGATAGACCGCCATGAGGTGCTGCGCAGCCACGTGGTCATCAAGGGCACCGGTCTGCAGCGGCTCACCACCGACCCGGGCACCGTGAAACTCAAGATGGGCCGGATCGGCTGGTTCCGTGAGTCGGGGCCGCTCGTCGAGCAGCTCGGCGGCTCCTTCGACCGCGCCACCGCGCCGCTGCACTGGCCCGCCTACCTGTTCGCGACGGTGGGACGGGCCGATTCGTTCACCCTGCTGTTCGCCGCGGACCATTCGCTCGTCGACGGTTATTCGCTGATCATGGCCCAGCAGGAGCTCGTCTCGCTGTACCGCGCCGCGAGGGAGCACCGGAGTGCCAACCTGCCCGAGGTCGGCAGCTACGTCGACTTCAGCGCCGAGGAACGACGCCTGTCCGACCAGACCGGCGGCGACCATCCGGCGGTCGCCCTGTGGACGGAGTTCCTGCGCACGGGCGCCGGCGACATGCCCGCGCTGCTGCGGTCGCACGGCGGTGACGCCGAGGACGCCGATCGGCAGTACGTCGAAGAGACGACGATCCCGCAGGAATCGCTGTGGGGTGTCATCGCCGACGACGAGACGGCCAACCGCTTCACCGCGATCTGCTCGGAGGCCGGCGGCACCCTGACCGCGGGCATCCTCGCCGCGTTCGCGATGGTCCACCACGAGATGACCGGCGACGCGGACTTCCGTTGCGTGCTGCCCCGGCACACCCGCAACGACACCCAGTGGCTCACCGCCCTGGGGTGGTTCGTCGGCGTCGCGCCGTTCTGGGTGGACATGTCCGACTCCCCGACCTTCGACCAGGCGGTCAGCCGATCCACCGCCGTCCTGAAGCGGGGCCGTCAGGGCGCCGCGCTGCCGTTCCTGAGGGTGGCCGAGCTCATCGGCCATCGGGGGGAGCCGCGGTTCGTGATCTCGTTCATCGACACCCGGTACGCACCCGGCGCCGGAGCGGCCGATGCCGGCCGCGCGAAAGTGATCCGCAGTCGCAGCTACTCACCGCACGAGGTCTACATCTGGATCAACCGGACGCCGTCCGGTTTGCGCTATTCGGCCAGGTTTCCGCGAGAATCCCCGCTCCGCGACTTCGGCGTCGACGAGTCGTCGACCGACATGCCCGCAACCGGAGCGCCGCTGCCTGGTGCGTCACCTTTCCCTCGTGATTCCCAGGCGACCGACATCGATCCGACCGTCGGTCCCGTCCACGCCTACCTGCGCAGTTTCGCCTTACTGGTGCGTCACCTCGGTGACGCGAGCACGTTCTCTCCGGCGTTGTGACCCACGGCTCCACCGAACGATTGCTCGGTGGGCTACTGTATTTGCCGGAAGGTCGCGACGCCCGGACTCCCGGCGTCGTCCGCGCCCTCACCGTCCGCATCCCGGCCGGCGAAGGCTGCACCCCCGTCTTGACCGTTGTCCGACAACCGTGTCGCACGCGCCACCGCGCGTCGTGAGCACCTGAGTACGAGTAAGGCCCAGGAGAACAAGTGCCCAGTACCGCAATCAGCAAGGTCCTCATCGCCAATCGAGGCGAGATCGCTGTCCGTGTGATCCGCGCAGCCCGGGATGCGGGCCTCGCGAGCGTCGCCGTGTACGCCGAGCCCGACGCGGACGCACTGTTCGTCAAGCTCGCCGACGAGGCTTTCGCACTGGGCGGCCAGACCTCGGCCGAGTCGTACCTGGTTTTCGACAAGATCCTCGACGCCGCCGCCAAGTCGGGCGCCGACGCGATCCACCCCGGTTACGGCTTCCTGTCCGAGAACGCCGACTTCGCCCAGGCCGTCATCGACGCCGGGCTGATCTGGATCGGACCGTCACCCCAGTCGATCCGCGACCTCGGCGACAAGGTCACCGCCCGTCACATCGCGCTGAAGGCCGACGCCCCGATGGCGCCCGGCACCAAGGACCCGGTCAAGGACGCCGACGAGGTCGTCGCCTTCGCCGAGGAGCACGGCGTGCCCGTCGCGATCAAGGCCGCCTTCGGCGGTGGCGGTCGCGGCATGAAGGTCGCCTACACCATCGAGGAGATCCCCGAGCTGTTCGAGTCGGCGACCCGTGAGGCCGTCGCCGCGTTCGGTCGTGGTGAGTGCTTCGTGGAGCGCTACCTGGACAAGGCCCGCCACGTCGAGGCCCAGGTCATCGCCGACCAGCACGGCAACGTCATCGTCGCCGGCACCCGCGACTGCTCGCTGCAGCGTCGTTTCCAGAAGCTCGTCGAGGAGGCCCCGGCGCCGTTCCTGACCGCCGAGCAGCGCACCAAGATCCACGAGTCCGCCAAGGCCATCTGCCGCGAGGCCGGCTACTACGGCGCGGGCACCGTCGAGTTCCTGGTGGGCAACGACGGCCTGGTCTCGTTCCTCGAGGTCAACACCCGCCTGCAGGTGGAGCACCCGGTCACCGAGGAGACCGTCGGCATCGACCTCGTGCGTCAGCAGTTCCGCATCGCCAACGGCGAGAAGCTCGAGTTCACCGAGGACCCGGCCCCGCGCGGCCACGCTTTCGAGTTCCGCATCAACGGTGAGGACGCCGGCCGCAACTTCCTGCCGGCCCCCGGCCCCGTCACCGTCTACAAGGAGCCGACCGGCCCCGGCGTGCGCGTCGACTCCGGCGTGGTCGAGGGCGACGTCATCGGCGGCCAGTTCGACTCGATGCTGGCCAAGCTGATCGTCACCGGCGAGACCCGCGAGCAGGCGCTCGAGCGTTCGCGTCGCGCACTGGCCGAGTTCCAGGTCGAGGGCCTGGCCACGGTCATCCCGTTCCACCGCCACATCGTCTCCAATCCGGCGTTCATCGGCGACGGAGAGAAGTTCGACGTCTACACCAAGTGGATCGAGACCGATTGGGAGAACCCGATCGAGCCGTACACCGGTGGACAGCCGATCGAGGAGGACGACGCCGCACCGCGCCAGAAGGTCGTGGTCGAGGTCGGCGGACGCCGCGTCGAGGTCTCGCTGCCGGGCGATCTCGCCCTCGGTGGCGGCGGCGGTTCGACCAACGGTGTCATCCGCAAGAAGCCGAAGGCCCGCTCGCGCAAGAAGGGCGGCGGCGCAGCCGTTTCCGGTGACGCCGTGGCCGCCCCGATGCAGGGCACCGTCGTCAAGGTCGCCGTGGAAGAAGGCCAGGAGGTCGCCGCGGGCGATCTGGTCGTCGTCCTCGAGGCCATGAAGATGGAGAACCCGGTCACCGCCCACAAGGACGGCGTGGTCACCGGTCTGGCCATCGAGGCCGGTGCCGCGGTCACCCAGGGCACCGTGCTGCTCGAGCTGAAGTAACCCCCCGCCGCCTTCAGGAGCGAGGAACCACCCCCGCCGCCTTCAGGAGCGAGGAACCACCCCCGCCGCCTTCAGGAGCGAGGAACCACCCCCGCCGCCTTCAGGAGCGAGGAACCACCCTTGCTGCCTGAGGTGCGAGGTGCGATAGCGACGAGCCACGAAGGCCTGGTGAGGCAGCCTCGCCGACCTTCGTGGCTTCGCTCCCTGAGTAGCGAGCTTGCGAGCCACCCGCTCCCTGAGTAGCGAGCTTGCGAGCGTATCGAAGGGACATCGTGCAACCAGTCGAGATCAACGCCGGGTCGTGGTATCTGCGTTCGCTTCGTGCGGACGACCGGATCACCGACGTCCCGGCGTTGTCTCTTCTCGGGGTCGACTCCCCCGCCGATTACGTCGAGGCAGCCAACTCCGACTGGGACACCGAGACGCGTTTCGTGTGGGCGATCTGCATCCCCACGACCGGTGAACTCATCGCGTTGATCGGAGTCACGCCGGACGGCGCCGCCGGCCATCTGTGGGGTCAGGCGCGCGACGGCTACGACGCGACGCTCGACGCTGCGATCGGGCCGGTGTCGCGGTTCGCGGAGGGCGCACTGAATCTCGCTGTCGCCGAATCCCTCTCGCGATCCATCAACTGAGACCGATTAGCAGAGCGCCCAGGCGCCGTATTCGGATCGGTCCTCGTCGCGTTCTGCGATGCCACCGTTGATCCAGATCGCGCAGTACACGTAGCTCGCGTTGTCATTCTGGATGCTTGCCGAGATGTACTGCCCGTACTCCTTGTACTCGGTGAAGCTAGACGATCCACACCAGAGCCCATTGTTGCGCTCCGACAACTGAACTCTTTGGTCGTAGTGGCTGTTACCGCGGTCGTACTCGACCTCGTTCCCGTAGCGCTCGGTCGAACAGAACACCGTCTTCACGCGGTCGTACTGGTCGGTGATCACGGCGTGGGCGGGGATCGCCAACCCGAGCGCCGGTGCCGCCACGCTCGCGGCGATGGTGGTCAAGCGGATGAGAGTGCGCATGTATAGCTCCTTCAAAGAAAGCGCGCTGATCACTTCGATTGCACATAGTTCTGAGAACCGCTAGGGCGAGTCGGATGCAGACTCCTCTGCACGACCGACGCGGGCGGAGGAAAGTTCGTCCGAATGGGTGACGCCGCTACGGTCCGAAACAGTTCGACTTACGGTTCGGAGCAGAGCCCGCAAACCGCCCAGATACCCGCTGGGCTCTGCCGCACCTGTCCACGGCGGCCGCAGAACTCACATATGGTGCTCGACTCGTCGACGTTCGCGTCGACAAGTCGTTCACACACACCTCTCGTGAAGCTGTCGACGGTGTCGCCGTAGACGACATGGCACCGGAGAGTTCCGGCCTCTCTCCGGATATCCGCATACGCGAAGTCGGTGGTCACAGTGGAAAGCTGGCTGTGGAGCCGAGCCAGCAACGGGAACCATCCCCGCCCGATGGTCTGGTCGACGGCCGGGGCCATCGCAGCGGGGTAACCGGATGGCGCCGCAGGTCATCACGCCACACCTCGCTCCTGAGCTTCCGTGGACTCCGCAACCGCTGCATCGGAGTCCACTCCCGCGAGCGCGTTCAGTGCGTCGGCGAGCAGTCGATTAATGCTGGTGAAAATGGCGCCGCACGAGTTTTCGATCTTCCGTACGTTGTTCTGAATCGAGCCGGCCGCCTTCTTGATCTCCTCGATTTTGCCGAGCTCTTCGACGGCGGCGGTGATCTTCTCTTCGGCGGTCGCGATCTCGTGGGCGCCACTTCTGCCGGCTGCGGCGAGCGCGGATGTCCGGAGAAGCATCAGGGCTGCTCGGACGAGATCGGGATCGTCCGCGCCCGGATCGAAGGCAAGGACGATGCGCCGTTTGCCGAGGACCCGAATCGTCTCGCCGCAGTTCTGCTCAACCGTACGAACCAGGCCGATCGCGGCTTCGGCCTTGCGGTTGCGTTCCGCTTCGTCGAAGTACGCACCCCATCCGTCGCGCTTGGAGTCGGTCACCTCGACGACAACTCGTGCCGCACCACCCTCGGCGATGAGAACGCCATCCCCCTTCTTGGAGCGAGCGACCGCACCGACAGTCGTCCCGGTCTCCGCGTACTCATCCCCGAGTCCCGAAGCAATCGTCTGAAGAACCTCGTGAATCTCGGACTCATAGGCCCCACCTTTGATCGGCGACACCTTGGTGACCGAGGCTTTCGCCTCGGCGATCTTCAGGGCAGTGACCACCACGTCAAGTCGTTCGGTCAACTCCGCGTGCTGTTTTCCCATCTGTTCGGTCAGGGCCTCCTGTCGCTTCGTCAAGTCAGCCGTGTGCTTGGCCACCGGAGACGACGGATCGGTCGGGTCGAACTGTCTGGCTGCCTTCGTCAGAAGCTCAGATGTGTTGGCAGACGCCCGTTTGTCGAGGTTCGCGGCGAACTGTTCGAGCAACGGAGCGAAGCGATCTATGACTTCGGGGTCGGTGCCGCCGAAGAGTCGCTTGAGTTCGGCTTCTGTCTCGCGCTTCATCCCGGCTATTGCCTCGGTGAGCGCCTTGCGGGTCGCTTCATCCGCCTCCCGAAAGGCCTTCTGCGCGTCGGCTGCAGCCTTGCTTACCGACTCCGAGGCCGCCTTGACGCTGCGGTCGGTCATAGCCGCTGCTTCGGCGGTAGAAGTCGCAGCCTTCTCGCCGAGCTCGGCGATCATCCGCTCCAAGACCTGCGCTTCCTGTGCTTGTCCGGTAGCCGACAGCGCGTGCGCGCCGATCGTGATCGCCTTGGTGACAAACTGACCGAGGTCCGCTGCAGCAAGCGCCGATGCGTCGTCGACGACGCCACCGCGCTCTCCGGTTGCCCAGCGTTGCGCTTCCCGGACGACGTCCTTGTCGGCAACCGTCAGACCATCGATCACTACGGCTGTGCACGCCTCATTGAAGCGGGCGGCCGGGTGCGTGCTGCTCATACCCAACTCCTTGTGGTTCCGGCGACCGCGGGTCCGGCTGCCGATAGCCACATTCCCAGCACTACCCCGACTGCGCGACGTGGATCACTGTTAAGGCGGCTTAACAGTGATCCGAGTACGCGACGAGGACCCGGCCACTATGGTGTGAGAGTCAGCTGATCGCGCCGAGGAGGTGACGCCCGATGGGAACTCTGACCATGCAGGACGTCGCCGACCTAGCGAGGGTATCGCGGCCGGCGGTCAGCCAGTGGCGTAACCGACCCATCGTGCGCGGCGAGTCGATGCCGTTCCCCCCGCCGGTCGCCACAGTCAGCGGCGTCGAGCACTTCGACGAGCAGGAAGTCGTCGATTGGTTGCAGCGAACACGCCGAGGCAATAATCGTGACGAGCAACATCTCGACGTCGGTGCAGTGGCTGTTCCCCATGGCGTTCGGTATGACGACGTCCTCTGCCTCCTCGCCTTGTACGCACTCTCGGGAGTCGAACTTTCTTCTGCTACAGCCCAATCGCTCATCGATGTAGCGACAGAGGTCGACCCGGACGATCTATCGATACTCAGCGAGATCCGGGTGCTCGACGCCTCGGAGGACCTGGTGCACTTCACCGACCAACTCATCGACGCGTCGTTGGGGACCCCAGACGCCCTCGACCGCCTGGAGAAGGGACGACTGGGACGTTCACGCGGAGTCAGAGACCTCAAGCGTGAAGGATTCGAGGTTGTTCGCAGTATCGTCGGCGCCGCGCTTGCACATCTCGATGCCGATGACGTTGCGATCGTCCCGGCAGGTGATCCGACGTTGGCTCTGGCGTGCGTGAACGCCGAGGAGCAATGCGCGATCGGCGCCCACGTCGCAGATATCCGTAATCTACGGCGGCGTGCGGCAATCTGCCGCACTGAACTGCTTGACACTGCACCCGATGCCTCCGTGACGGTTGCATCCTTCGTCGGGTGTCCGGTGGCCGACGCCCTCGATGCGGTCGACAGCATTGTCCTGGATCTGCGAGACGGTGAGGTCGCCGTCGTCATGGCTTCGGCTAAAGCGTTGACCGATCATCTCGCCGGTGAACTTCAACTGCGCCGTTCGGAAACTCTCAAGATTGGCAATGTCGTGTGCGCCCTGCGCCTTCCACGAGGACTGTGGCGGGAGGCCCACCGGCAGAGTCAAGCTCTGTGGATCTGCCAGGGTGGCGCCGAGGCCGACCACGTCGCAGTCGCCGACCTCGACGCTGTCGGTTCCGCGGATCTAGACGACCTGGCCACAGACGTTTCCGCGGTGCTCGATCAGAATCGCGGCCGCGCACACCGATTCGTCCGCCGCCGCGACCTGCTCGACATCCGTGCAAGCGGAACTGTCGTTCCGCGCGGCGCCAACGCACCGAAGCTGCGGTCCCGCGCGCAGGACACTCACGCGGACCGCGTTCATCGTGCAACCTTGGAGACTTCGGCACCCATCCGGACGGTGGACATACTCATCGCACCGGCCTCGGGCCGGTTTCGGACACAGGACCATTCGCTCGCCGAACTGGTCGAACGGAAGATGATCACCGTGAACGGCGGCAGCCGTATCGATCCGCGCGACGCCAACGATGCCGGTACGGTCCGAGTACTTCCCGACGACGTACTGCGCCTGGACCCCTTCGACGCCGCCAAGTGCTATCCACGAGCGAGGCGCACCGAGCCCGGCGACATCGTCTTCGTCGAGAAACCCGCACCGAGAGCAGTGATCGATCCGGTCGGCGGATCGTTGGTGGGCGCACCTGCAAAGCTCCTCCGAATCGACCAGCGGGCACCCTTCAGGCCGCTGGTTCTCGCCGCCATCATCAACACCCGCTGCGAACCGGGAAGCGAGTGGCAGACCTGGCGCATCCCGGGCTTCACCCCAGAAGAATCGCAGCAACTCGAGAAGGCACTGGCCGAGATCGCCGACTATCAACGAGCGGTCGAAGCGAAAACGGCTGCAGCCCAAGACCTCGCGCTTGCGCTCATCGACGGCATTGCGGCCGGTGACATCTCGCTCGACGCGAACGAGACGACCCCGGGCATCGCCGCCGTGACCACGACCGTAACCACCAGATAGCACCAGAGACTCGGCCGAGGGCACGCCCCTCGCGTCCACCCATGAGAGAGGATTCACCACCGATGGCCGCAAGGCGCAAGACGGCGGAGCCGACCGCTCCGTCGACAATGAAAGAGCTCAAAGACACGCTGTGGAAGGCCGCAGACAAGTTGCGCGGATCACTGTCGGCGAGTCAGTACAAAGACGTGATCTTGGGCCTCGTCTTCCTCAAGTACGTTTCCGATGCATATGACGAACGGCGTGAGGAGATCCGGAACGAACTCGTCGCCGATGGGTTCGACGAGTCACAGATCGCAGATGTTATCGACGACGCCGGCGAGTACCAGGGTGCGGGCGTGTTCGTGGTGCCGCCGATCGCCCGATGGACGTACCTGGCCGAGAATGCCAAGGGTAAGCCCTCTGACGATGGCGGACCGGGCAAGAACGTCGGCCAATTGATCGACGAGGCGATCGACGCCGTCATCGCGGCCAACAAGTCCCTCGCCGGCACTCTTCCGCGAATCTACAACCGCGACAACATCGATCAGCGACGCCTGGGTGAGCTTGTCGACCTGTTCAACAGCGCACGATTCAGCCGTCAGGGCGAGCACAAAGCGCGAGATCTCATGGGCGAGGTCTACGAATACTTCCTCGGCAACTTCGCTCGCGCGGAGGGCAAACGGGGTGGCGAGTTCTTCACTCCGCGCAGCGTCGTCCGAGTGATCGTCGAGGTTCTCGAGCCCACCAAGGGACGTGTCTACGACCCATGCTGCGGTTCGGGTGGCATGTTCGTGCAGACCGAGCAGTTCATCTACGAACACGACGGCGATCCCAAACAGGTGTCGATCTATGGCCAGGAAGCCATTGAAGAGACCTGGCGGATGGCGAAGATGAACCTCGCGATCCACGGCATCGACAACAACGGGCTTGGAGCGAGGTGGGGCGACACCTTTGCGCGGGATCAACATGCCGACGTCCAAATGGATTACGTGATGGCCAACCCGCCGTTCAACATCAAGGACTGGGCGCGTAACGAGGAAGACGCACGCTGGCGCTTCGGGGTACCGCCTGCGCGCAATGCGAACTACGCGTGGCTGCAGCACATCCTGTACAAGCTGGCGCCGGGCGGCAAGGCCGGCGTGGTGCTGGCGAACGGGTCGATGTCGTCGAACAGCAACGGCGAGGGTGATATTCGGGCCGAGATCGTCGACGCAGACCTCGTGTCGTGCATGATCGCGCTACCCACCCAGCTCTTCCGCAGTACGGGCATCCCCGTGTGTTTGTGGTTCTTTGCCAAGGACAAGACCAAGGGGGTACAGGGCTCGGTCGATCGGACCGGTCAGGTCCTTTTCATCGACGCTCGCGATATGGGCTACATGGTGGACCGCGCCGAACGTGCGCTGACCGACGAGGAAATCGTCAAGATCGGCGACACATTCCGCGCGTGGCGCGGGTCGGCCTCGGCCGCAAAGAAGGGCATTACGTACGAAGACGTACCGGGTTTCTGTAAGTCGGCCACGCTGGAGGAGATCAAGGCTGCGGGCTATGCGTTGACTCCAGGGCGGTACGTGGGCGCACCAGAAGTCGAGGACGACGGTGAACCCATCGACGAGAAGATCGCCCGCCTGAAGTCGGAACTGTTTGCAGCGCTCGATGAGTCAGCACGGTTGGAAAAGGTTGTGCGTCAGCAGATGGAGCGGGTCGATGAGTGAATGGCATTACCGTCGACTAGGTGACGTGGTAGAGCTCCGGAGGGGCTTTGACCTTCCAGCTCGTCTTCGTGTAGGTGGACCGTTTCCAGTACTGTCAGCAGGAGCGACTGCTGGCTGGCACGACCAGGGCCCGGTGAAGGGTCCAGGCTTCGTCATCGGGCGTGCTACAAACTTGGGGCAGCCTACGTGGTCAGACATCGATTTCTGGCCGCTCAACACGACCCTCTATGCTGCCGACTTCAAGGGGAACTCACCTCGATTCCTGTTCCACCTATTCGAGTTCACGGACTTGGCGGGCTTCGACTCTGGCAGCGTTCAGCCGATGTTGAATCGCAACTACATTGCTGACGTACCGGTACTCATTCCGTCACTCTCAACTCAATGCGCGATCGCCGAAGTCCTCGGCGCCCTCGACGACAAGATCGCGGCAAACGAGCGGGTCGTGGTCGTGGGCGAGCAGCTCGTACAAGAACTTGTCGGGCGAGTTGGGGATCGAGTGGCACTCGAAGAACTAGCGACGCGGTCCAAGCAGTCCACCAAACCGGACCCGGCTGAGCATGTCACTCACTTCAGCCTTCCCGCTTTCGATGATGGTCAGTCTCCCAGCAGTGAGCGAGGCGAGGACATTAAGAGCAGCAAGTTCTTGCTCAACAGCCCGTGCGTTCTGATGTCAAAACTCAATCCTCGGATCTCGCGGGTGTGGAACGTCAGCGAGCTTCCCGAAGGTACCTGCATCGCGAGTACCGAGTTCGTTGTTCTGGTACCTCAAGTGGTGAGCACTCATGCTTTGTGGGCAACTCTTACGCATCCCCGGGTCAGGGACGAACTGATGGGTAGAGTCGCCGGCACATCGGGGAGTCATCAACGTGTGAAACCAGAGGAGATACTCGCACTCGATGTCACAGACGTTCGTTCACTGTCGGACACGAGCCGCGATCAAGTCGACGCAGTCGGCGCCTTGGGGCACCAGTTACGCGTCGAAAGCCGCACCCTTGCCCAAACCCGCGACCAACTCCTCCCCCTCCTGATGTCCGGCAAAGTGACAATCAAGGAAGCGGAGAACGAGATCGCCGATCTAGTGTGACGCGACACGGTAGCCAGACCACTTCAGAATGCCCAGAACCCGAAGGACCAACGCATGAGCGCAATTCCAGAAGCCGAGTGGGAGAACCTGGCTCTCGAGTGGCTGGCCGACCAGGAATGGCAACCCCTGAAGGGCTCCGACATCGCACCCGGCGTCGAAAACGGTCGTACCAGGTGGGATGACATCGTCCTCCCGGACCGGCTGCTCGCAAAGGTGCGGGAGTTGAATCCCGGTGTCCCCTATGAGTATCTCGTGCAGGCGCGGGCTGCGATCCTCGCACCCGAGTCGCAAGACCCGCTCGCCGAGAACCATCGGCTGCACGAGATCCTCGTCAAGGGGTACCGGGGTATCACGTATGTCGATCATGACGGCCTCGAACAGACACCGACCATCCTTCTGGTCGGAAATCGGCCGGAGGACAACGAGCTACTCGCCGTCCAGCAGGTCACGGTCCGCAACTCAGAACACCAGCGCAGATGCGATGTGGTGCTCTACCTCAACGGCCTGCCTGTGGCCTTCTTCGAGCTGAAGCAGGCAGGCGCCGCTCAGGCCGATCTCGCTTCAGCCCACGCACAACTGGGAACGTACCTGCGCGAGTTCCCACTGGTGTTCCGCTTCGCGGTGGTCTCCGTCGTCAGCGATGTCCTCAGCGCGCGATACGGCACACCGTTCACTCCGCTCGAGCACTACGCCCCGTGGAACGTCGATGACGACGGTAAGCCCCTCAGCATGGGCCATCCCACCGACCCGGCACAGCTGGGACTCGAACTCGAGTACCTCATCGACGGAGTGTTCAATCCCGAACGCTTTCTCCAGATCCTGCGCAACTTCACAGCCTTCGACGCGGGTGCCGACGGTTACGTCAAGCGAATCGCCAAGCCCCATCAGTACTTCGCGGTCACGAAAGCCGTCGGCAACACCGTCGCCGCTGCGGAGAGCAACGGCAAGGCCGGCGTCGTCTGGCACACACAGGGTTCGGGCAAGTCGATGGAGATGGAGCTCTACGCCCATCTCGTCGCGCGGCAGCCGAAGCTTAAGAACCCCACGATCGTGGTCGTGACTGACCGCCGCGAACTCGACGGACAGCTCTTCGAGACATTCAACCGTTCCGAGCTTCTCGACGAGTCACCGGTGAAAGTCACAACACGTGAGCAGCTGCGGGACGAACTGTCCAACCGCACCACCGGTGGCATCTACTTCACCACGCTCCAAAAGTTCAGCCGCACCCAAGCGGAGCGGGACGCCGGCGCCGACCATCCGCTCCTCACCGATCGCCGCAACGTCATCGTCGTTGTCGACGAGGCACATCGCAGTCACTACGACGACCTCGACGGCTACGCTCGCCACCTCGCGGATGCGGTTCCCAACGCCACCCTCATCGCGTTCACCGGCACTCCTATCTCGTTTGCCGAACGCAACACCCGCGAGGTGTTCGGCCCCTATATCGACATCTACGATCTCACCCGTGCCGTCGATGACGGCGCCACGGTGCCGGTCTATTTCGAGCCGCGTCTCATCCAGGTGACCCTCGCCGATGAGGTGACCGAAGACGATCTCGACAGAGCAGCCGACGAGGCGACCAAAGGTCTCGACGATGCCGAACGCGCACAGATCGAGAAGTCCGTGGCGGTCATCAACGCCGTGTATGGCGCTCCGGAACGCGTCAAGGCCCTCGCGAAGGACATCGTCGAGCACTGGGATGGCCGTTCGAAATCGTTGGAGACCTTCATCTCCACACCGGGAAAGGCCTTCATCGTCGCGGCCACTCGCGATATCGCGGCCCGGCTCTACGAGGAGATCGTTGCGCTGCGACCTGGCTGGCACGACGAGGCCGTCGACAAGGGCGTTATCAAGGTCGTCTACTCCGGCAGCGCGAAAGACCAAGGGCTCATCGCCAAACACGTCCGGCGCGACGCTCAGAACAAGATCATCCAGAAGCGGCTCAAGGACCCCGACGACGAACTGCAGATCGTCATCGTCAAGGACATGATGCTCACCGGCTTCGACGCGCCGCCACTGCACACCCTGTACCTGGACCGACCGCTCAAGGGCGCCCTCTTGATGCAGACCCTGGCGCGGGTCAACAGAACCTTCCGCGGCAAACCGTCGGGCCTCCTCGTCGCCTATGCACCGCTCGTCGACAACCTGCAGCAGGCGTTGGCCGAGTACACCGAGACAGACCAGGCCAGCCAACCGGTCGGCCGCAACATCGACGAAGCGGTGGCGCTGACGCAACAGCTGATCTCACAGCTGGACGATCTCTGCAGTGGGTACGACTGGCGCACGAAGGCGAAAGAGGCTGATCGAGGTTGGATTCGCGCGGCGATCGGTCTCACCGAATACCTTCGGTCACCGGAGACTCCAGGTAACAGCGTGCCGGAAGGCGAGGAAACGCTGGGCGGGCGATTCCGAACGCTCGCCGCACATCTCGCCAAAGCCTGGGCGCTTGCCGGCGGCAAGGACACCCTGGAAGAACTCCGCCCGACCGTGCAGTTCTACGAAGAGGTCCGGGTATGGATGGGCAAGTTCGACGCCGCGGACCGGCAAGCTGAGGGCCGACCCGTTCCCGAAGAGATCAAGAGACTCCTGTCCTCCTTGGTCGCGACCTCGACCGCCACCGGCCAGATCGTGGACATCTACGATGCTGCCGGGCTGCCCAAGCCGTCTCTCGCCGATCTCGGGCCCGACTTCGAGGCAAAGGCCAAAGCTGCGACGAATCCGCACCTCGCGATCGAGGCTCTGCGAGCGACGCTGACCGAGGAATCGGCACGTGCCACGCGTAACAACGTCGTCCGACAACGAGAGTTCTCGGAGCGCATCACCGAGCTCATGAACCGCTACACCAACCAACAAATCACCTCTGCCGAGGTGATCGCCGAACTCATCGCAATGGCGAAAGAGGTCGCCGCGGAAGGCGGCCGCGGGCAGAAGTTCTCCCCTCCATTGAACGACGACGAACTCGCTTTCTACGACGCCGTCGCCACAAACGAGTCAGCAGTCGAGTTCCAAGGCGACGACGTACTCGCCCAGATCGCGCGTGATCTCGTCCGGATCATGCAGCGTGACACCAAGTTCGACTGGACGGTCCGCGATGATGTCCGGGCGAAGCTGCGGTCGTCCATCAAGCGGCTGCTGGTGAAGTACAAGTACCCGCCAGACAAGCAACCCGCCGCGATCACGACAGTGTTCGAACAGATGGAGATGATGGCCCCGCGGTTTGCCGAAACCACCGCACCCGACGATCTGACCGCCGCACACTGAGCGAGGGTCGAGTTCAAATCCCCGCCCACTTGACTCGAACATATTTTCGAGTACTGTGGTGTCATGGCGCGGGGGGGGGCGAGCATCGAATCCACGGATTCGGCAAGCGTTGCTGACCACTCTGTCGAGCCCCGCCTTCGTCCCGATGCCGAGCTCTCGGCCACTGAGCTGATCGAGGTGTTGAACCACACCGCCGGACTCGCGGCGGCGACCGCCCACCGAATGATGACTGTTGCCAGCCTCATTCACGACGAGCGCGAGCTCGACTACGCCCAGCGTCGGGCCGAGATCCACGACGGACAACTCGACTCGATCGAGGCGTTCGACGACCTGGCCACCCGTGTCGCAGTCGGCGAGGACCCGTACGCCGAGTTCGGGCCGGACGGGCTCGAACAGGCCATCGCGGAGGTCGGTGCGACGCTGACCATCACGGCCGCGGAGGCCCGAGAACTCATCAGCGCCGGAGACGCCCTGCGCTACCGGTTGTCGTTCACGGGTCACGCCTTGGCGTGTGGACGCATCGACAAGCGGCGATTCCTCATCGCGCTCAAGCGAACCGAGCTCGTGACCGACCCCGACGAGATGCAGACCGTCGATGCCCACCTGGCGGAGGCGATCTTCGCTCGCGCACCGATGTCGACAACGCGGTTCACCGCAATGGTCGACACCATCGTTGCGAAGTGGGCACCAGACGCTGTCCGGAGGCGCAGAGAGCGAGCCACCGACGACCGCAAGGTCAACGTCGGACCCGATCGGTTCAACCCCGGGCAGTCACGTGTTTCCGGGTCGCTACCGGTTGCCGACGCCGCCGCGTTCGACGCACGTCTGTCTGCGATGGCCGCCGACGTTCATGCTGCCGACCCGCGCACGGTGGCACAGCGTCGCGCCGATGCGCTGGTTGCATTAGCGCGCGACGAGAACTCACTGTCCTGTGCGTGCGAAGCCTGCCTCTGCGCGACAACAGAAGTCGTCGAGAACGCTGCCCACGCTGACACCGGAGATGCGCCGTGCTCCTGCACCACAGACAAGAAAGCTCCGCACGCGTCCTACTACATCGTCGCCAACCTCTCCACCCTCATCGGCCTCGACAACGATCCGGCGTTTATCGACGGCCAGGGCATCGTCGATGCCGAGACCGCCCGGGCCCTGCTCGCCGACGCCCAACGCTCCTATCTGCATCCCACCACCGCACCCACCCCCGAATCGGCGCTGCGCTACGCCCCGTCGAAGAAGCTGCAAGCCCTGGTGCGGGCCGGCGAACTGTGCTGCACCTTCCCAGGATGCAATGCGCCGGTGTGGCAGATCGACCTCGATCACACCCGGCCGTGCGACCATCGGCATCCCGACCGTGGTGGACGCACCCTCGAACGCAATCTGAAACCACTCTGCCGGTTTCACCACCGGATCAAGACCTTCACCAGCTGGCAGGACTACCAGGACGAGTTCCTGACCGCCTGGTTCACCACGCCCACCGGACACGTGTTCGTCGGCAACGCCTACAACGGCCGTGACCTGTTCGGCCATCTCACGCCGATTCGCTCACCCGATCATCCGGCGCGCATCCGGCACGCCATGCAACGCAGCACCGACTCACGCCTGACCCGGCGCGCCGAACACCGGTGGAACCAGGCCAACCCACCACCGTTCTGATGGGCAGGTGACTGTTAGCCTGCCAGACTGATCGGCTGACGCGCGCCGCGGGTGGCGACCTCAGCGAGTGAGCCCACCACCCCGACCCGACCTAGGTCGTCGCGTTGGCGAACGCATCGAGATTGCCGGTCGCCTCGATGTACTCGGTCACCCAGCGTGCGATGACTGCCGAGGTCTTCTCGACCTTCTTGAACTGCCCGACGACCTGGCCGACGGGGTTGAACGCGACGTCGATGCTCTCGTCGGGATGCTTGTGCGTCGCGGCGACCGCCATACCGGAGACCATGTACTGCAACGGCATTCCCAGCGGATCGGGGTTCTCGGGATTCTCCCACGCCTCGGTCCAGTCGTTTTTCAGCATGCGGCACGGCTTGCCGGTGAACGAGCGGCTGCGCACTGTGTCACGGCTCGAGGCGTCGATGTAGGTCTGCTGCTGAACGGGGGTGTTCTCGGCCTCCTCGACCATCAGCCACTGCGAACCACTCCACGCACCCTGCGCACCAAGCGCGAGTGCGGCCGCGATCTGCTCACCGCTGCCGATGCCACCGGCAGCCAGAACCGGCACGGGTGCAACCTCTTTGACGACCTGCGGCCACAGCACGATCGAACCGACCTCACCGCAGTGACCACCGCCCTCGCCGCCCTGGGCGATGATGATGTCGACACCGGCGTCGGCGTGCTTGCGCGCCTGCTTCGGCGAGCCGCACAGCGCTGCGACCTTGCGTCCCGCGGCCTGGATCTTCGCGATCATGTCCTGCGGCGGCGTGCCGAGCGCGTTGGCGATCAGCGTGACCTTCGGGTGCTGCAGCGCGATCTCGACCTGCGGCGTCGCGGTCGCCTCGGTCCAGCCGAGCAGCTGCAGCGAGTTGTCGTCGCCGTCGGCGAGCGGCACCCCGTGGTCGAGGAGCAGCTTGCGGCCGAACTCCAGGGTCTCGTTCGGCACCATCGACTGCAGCAGCTTGGCCAGCTCCTCGCCCGACATGTTCGAGTCCATGCCCTCGTACTTGTTCGGGATGACGATGTCGACGCCGTACGGGTGATCGCCGATGTGCTCGTCGATCCAGTTCAGCTCGATCTCGAGCTGCTCCGGCGTGAAGCCCACCGCGCCGAGCACTCCGTAGCCACCCGCCTTGCTGACCGCGACCACGACGTCACGACAGTGGGTGAACGCGAAGATCGGGAACTCGATACCGAGTTCATCGCAGATCGGGGTGTGCATACAGACTCCTCGCCAGTGTCAGAATTAGAACGTGTTCTAATCTGGATACCAGGCTGCGCGTCGTCGGACAAGCGTTCCGCGGAACACTCGTCCCGGACCCAGGGCCAGCGACCGGCGAACCTCAACCCGACTCCCAGACTTCGATCGAGGTCTGGGAGTCGAGTTGAGGTTCGCCGGACGACAGCGCTTCCGGCCAAACTGTCGTACCCCTGCCCTATCGTGGCGAATGTCAGGTGATCCTCCCGGTTCCGGTGAGGCACCTTCCGCCCCGACTCGGGGCACTCCACACCGAACGCGCCGCCCCTGCGGCGCCGCACTACGTTCGAGAGGGCCAACAATGACAGACCACATTGCGAGACAACCCAAGAAGATTCTCTACATCGACATGGACAACACCCTCGTCGACTTCAAGTCCGGGATCGCCAAGCTCAGCGATGCCGAGCGCAAGCGTTTCGAGGGCGACCTCGACGACGTCCCCGGCATCTTCTCCCTGATGGACCCGATGGACGGCGCCATCGCGGCGTACCGCGAGTTGGCCGAACTCTTCGACACCTACATCCTCTCGACCGCCCCCTGGGACAACCCCCTGGCATGGACCGAGAAGTTGCTGTGGGTCAAGATGCACCTCGGCCGCGACGAGGACTCCCCCGCCTACAAGCGGGTCATCCTGTCGCACCATAAGAATCTCAACCGAGGCGACTTCATCATCGACGACCGAACCGCGCGCGGAGTCGACCAATTCGAGGGCGAACACATCCACTTCGAACAGCCCGGCTTCGAGAACTGGGGGAAGGTCGTCGCATACCTACGCGAGAAGGCCTGATCGCCCGTCGGACCGGAGACGACCTTCCGCGATCCAGCCGGCAACGAGGTGGGCGTCGGCGGCGGGCCGACGCCCGAGACCTTCTGACTAGTTCTGACTAGTTCGCCTCCCGGCGCGCGTACGGCGTCCTCGCGGTCTCGGTGTCGCCGTAGATGATCGCCCGCTCCCGGCGTGAGTCGGTCAGCAACGTTGCGCCCCAGGTCATCACGGTGCCCAGCCGGTTGCGGATTCCGGCCAGGAAGGCGATGTGGATGACGCCCCAGGCGACCCAGCCCGGGAACCCCGACATCTGGAACCGACCGGACTGCACGATGGCCCGACGCCGCGCGATGTAGGCGGCGGTGCCGAGGTCGCGGTACTTGAACGGCGCCCGTTCCTGCTGTCCTTCTACACTTTCGGCGATCACGCGGCCGACGTGGTGTCCGCCCTGCATAGCGACCTCGGCGACGCCGGCGAGGTCCTTGTACGCCATCATGTCGCCGGCCACGAACACCTCGGGATGCCCGGGGACCGAGAGGTCCGCCTCCACCGGGATCCGCCCTGCCCGATCCTGTTCGACGCCGAGTGCGGCCGCGAGGGTGTTGGCGAAAGGGACGGCCTCGACGCCGGTGGTCCACAACGTCGTTCGCGCCGGATACCGGTCCTTGTGCTTGTCGGCCTTGCGGGTGGTCTCCACGTAGTCGTCACCGACATCGGTGACATGCACGCCGAGGTGTGTCTCCACACCGAGGTCGTCGAGAGTCCGTTGCGCACCGGCCGAGAGCCGGGCGTCGAACGACGGCAACACCCGATCCCCACCGTGCAGCAGCAGGACCCGCGCCTGAGCGGGGTCGATGGCGTCGTATTCGCGTTCCAGCGCCCGGGTGGCGAGTTCGCGGATCTGACCGGCGAGTTCCACTCCCGTCGGCCCGCCGCCGGCGACCGCGAACGTCAGCCAGGAGCGCTGTTCCTCGGGGTCGGTGATCGTCTCCGCCATCTCGAAGGCGGCCATGATCTTGCGGCGGATCGTCAGCGCGTCGTCGAGGGTCTTCATCCCCGGTGCGTACTTCGCGAACTGGTCGTTGCCCCGGTACGCGGTCCGCATCCCGGTCCCGACCACGAGGTAGTCGTAGGGCAGGCGGAACGACGACCGGTCGAGACGGTCGACGACGATCTCACGCGTCGCGACGTCGATGTCGGCGGCCTCCCCCAGGACGACGTCGAGGTTGCGCTGGCGACGGGTCAGGTGCCGGATCGGGCTCGAGATCGCGCCTTCGGACAGCAACCCGGTGGCGCACTGGTAGAGCAGCGGCTGGAAGACGTGGCTGGTGCTGCGATCGACCAGCGTCACGTCGACCGCGGCCTTCCGCAACCGCCGGACGCAGTGCATGCCCGCGAATCCTGCTCCGATGACGACGACTCTGGGTCTCGAGGGGGCCATTCCGCCGATTGTTCCAGACGAATAGAGACCCGTGGGATTGGTTTGGGCTTCGCGTCGCCGGGTATCCGCGCCCTGTGGAAACCAGGGTTTCTCTCTCGGTCAACGGTGTGGCACACGACGTCGTCGTCGACACCCGCACCACCCTCCTGGACGGTCTACGTGACCGCCTCGGCATCTTCTCGCCCAAGAAGGGATGCGACCACGGCCAGTGCGGCTCATGCACGGTCCTCGTCGACGGCCGGCGCATCATCAGCTGCCTGTCGTTCGCGGTCAGCTACGAGGGCTCCGAGATCGTCACCGCGGAAGGACTCGCCGAACCCGGCGATCTCCATCCCCTCCAGCAGGCGTTCATCGACCAGGACGCCTTCCAGTGCGGGTACTGCACACCCGGCCAGGTGTGCTCGGCCGTCGGCATGCTCGACGAGGCGAAGAACGGCCACCCCAGTCACGCCACCGACGACCTCGATCCCGACGCGGCGGACGAGGCCCTCAGCGACGACGAGATCCGGGAGCGGATGAGCGGCAACCTGTGTCGCTGCGCGGCCTACCCCAACATCGTCGCGGCGATCCGGCAGGCGGCGGAAGGATGATCCCCTTCACCTACCAACGTGCCGACGACGTGGCCGGAGCTGTCGACTATCTCCGCGACCATCCCGGCGCGAAGCTGCTCGCCGGCGGCACGAACCTCGTCGACCACATGAAGCTCGGCGTCGCCAACCCGCCTGCACTCGTGGACATCTCGCGACTCCCCCTGGATCAGATCAGCGAGAACCCCGACGGCTCCCTGCGTCTCGGCGCAACGGCCCGCAATGCCGACACCGCCGCTCATCCCCTGGTTCGACGCCACTACCCGATCCTCGCCCGCGCTCTGCTCGCGGGAGCATCGCCGCAGCTGCGCAACCTGGCGACCAACGCCGGAAACCTGCTGCAGCGGACCCGATGCGTCTACTTCCAGGACGTCACGACGCCGTGCAACAAGCGCTCGCCCGGCAGCGGCTGCTCGGCGATCGGCGGTTACACCCGCCACCACGCGATCCTCGGCACTCCCGACGCCGACGCCCCGAACACGTGCGTGGCCACCCACCCGTCGGACATGGCTGTCGCGCTCACCGCATTGGACGCGCGGATCGTGGTGCAGGGTCCGGACGGCGAACGCGATCTCGACGTGCGCGCGCTGTACCGCCACCCGGGCGAACATCCCGACCGCGACACGGTTCTCGACCCACACGAGGTGATCGTCGCGATCGACCTCCCCGCACCGCCGCCCGGATCGGTGTCGACCTACCGCAAGGTCCGCGACCGGGCGTCGTATGCCTTCGCACTGGTCTCGGTCGGCGCGGAGGTCACCATGGACGGGGACACGACCGACGGGGCCACCATCGGCGAGGCGCGGATCGCCCTGGGCGGCGTCGCGCACAAACCCTGGCGCGCCGAACGCGCCGAAGCCGTCCTCCGCGGGCGGCAACCGTCGCGCGAGTTGTTCACCGAGGCAGCCGATGCCGAACTCGCCGACGCCCGGCCCCTGGACGGGAACGAGTTCAAGATCCCACTCGTCCGTCGCACCCTCAGCGCCGTCCTCGAGGAGCTGACCCGATGAGCGTCGTCGGATCGTCGCCCGCCCCCATCGGCCATGCGCGGATCGACGGCGTCGAAAAGGTCCGCGGTACAGCGCCGTACGCATAC
The DNA here is from genome assembly GCF_009720185.1 of Gordonia sp. 135. Lineage (NCBI taxonomy): Bacteria > Bacillati > Actinomycetota > Actinomycetes > Mycobacteriales > Gordoniaceae > Gordonia > Gordonia sp. 135. The sequence continues at coordinate 1,857,338 of NZ_CP046257.1, read as the reverse complement.
GAACACCTCACCGACGCAACCTACCTGTGGCCGATCACCGCGACCGTCGCCCGCGGCCGGGTGACCTCGATGGACACCGCCGCAGCGGAATCGACCGAAGGTGTCGTCGCGGTCCTCACCATCGACAATGCACCCCGGCTGGCCGACACCTCCGACGGCGATCTCACCATCCTGCAGACGCCGGAGGTCGCCTACCGCGGTCAACTCATCGGCGCTGTGGTCGCCGAATCTCCCGAAATCGCCCGGGAGGCAGCAGCTTCGGTGACCGTGTCCTACGACGAGGCACCCCATGACACCGAGTTCCGCGCCGACCATCCCAATCGGTACCGGCCGGAGAAGGTGAACGGCGGCTTCGAACCCACCTCCGAGAGCGGCGAACCCGACCGGATCCTCGACGACCCTCCGTCCGGTTCGGTGGTGGTCGACGAGTGGTACTCCACGCCGGAAGAGCACAACAACCCGATGGAACCACACACCGTGGTCGCGACGTGGGCGCCCGACGAGAAGCTCCTCACCCTGTACGACTCGACGCAGTCGACGCAGGGCGTGGTCTCCGCGTTGGCGCCCGTCCTTGGACTCGAACCCGCACAGATGCGGGTGATCGCGCCGCATGTCGGGGGCGGGTTCGGGTCCAAGGGTTCCCCTCATTCGCACGACGTGCTGGCCGCCATGGCCGCGATGCGGGTGCCCGGCCGGGCCGTGAAGTTCGCGGTGACGCGCCAGCACATGTTCGCCTACGTCGGCCATCGTGCGCCGACGCGTGCCCGGCTGCGCATCGCCGCGGACGGCGACGGCAACATCACCGCATTGATCCACGAGGCACACGCGCACTCCGCTCATGCGAAGGAGTTCGCCGAGCAGGCCGCCGTCTCGTCACGGATGATGTACGCCGCCCACAATCGGCGCACCGATCACCACGTGGTCCCCCTCGACGTCCCGCCGCCGTTCTGGTTCCGCGCCCCCGGCGAAGCGCCCGGGATGTTCGCCGGTGAGGTCGCGATGGACGAACTCGCCCACGCCGTCGGACTCGATCCGATCGAGCTGCGGATCCGCAACGAACCCGCCGACGACCCGGAGAGCGGGAAGCCGTGGTCGTCTCGCCAGCTCGTCCGATGCCTCCGCGAGGGCGCCGAACGGTTCGGCTGGGACCGTCGCCGCGCCGAGCCCGGCACGAACCGCGACGGGCGGCAGCTGGTCGGATTCGGCGTCGCGTCGTCGACGTACCCGCACATGGTGAACCCCGGCAACGAGGCCTCCGTCTCCTATCGGGACGGCCGTTACGCTGTGCGGATCGCGGCCACCGACATCGGTACCGGCGCCTGGACGGCACTGACGCTCATCGCCGCCGACGCGCTCGCGATCGAGCCGGAACAGGTCGACCTCCAGATCGGTGACAGCTCCCTGCCGAGCGGCTCCGTCGCGGGCGGCTCGTCGGGCACCTCGTCGTGGGGCTCGGCGATCGTCACCGCGGCACAACGATTCCGCACCCGGTTCGGCGACGATCCGGCCGACGGCGCCGAGGTCAGCGCGAAGACCGACGAGAACCCCGATCTGAAGAAGTTCCGGATCGCCTCGTTCGGCGCCCACTTCGTCGAGGTCCGCGTCGACGTCGACACCGGCGAGATCCGCATCCCCCGTATGCTCGGGGTGTTCTCGATCGGACGCGCCATCAATCCGCGCACCGTGCGATCCCAGCTCATCGGTGGGATGACGTTCGGCATCTCGATGGCGCTGCTCGAGGAGAGCGTCCGGGACCCCCGCTTCGGGCATGTCGTCACCCAGGACCTCGCCGAGTACCACGTCCCCGTCCATGCCGACATCGCCGATGTCGACGCCATCTGGCTGGACGACCCCGACGAACATGCGACGCCGATGGGATCGCGCGGTGCCGGCGAGATCGGCATCGTCGGCAGTGCCGCGGCAGTCGTCAACGCGGTCCACAACGCGACGGGTGTCCGCGTCCGGGACCTGCCCGTGCACCTCGACGACCTGCTGGAGGGTCTACCGGACCTCTGACTCAGCCGACGCCCGGATAGGTCGACCAGCCCGGGACCGCCGGCGACACCGGCCACGGCTCGTCGGCCTCGGCCGGAAGCCAATGCGGCATCCCCACCTGTCGCGTTGCCGCGCAGGCTTTCTGGTCGGTCGTCGGGGTGGGATACAGGGCGGAGAAGTCGTACCGCGAGGTGTACCAGGCGCCGAACACGTCTGTCTCCGGCGTGCGCTGACCACCCTGTGGAGCCGCCGGCGGCCGGTCGCCGATGCGCCGGATGTCGATCTCGACGGGGCGGGACGTGTCGTACCCGACCACCCACGTCCCGTCGCGTTCCACCGAGCGGTATCCCTGACGGCACAGTACGATTCGCGTCCAGTCGGCGTCGTCGACGCGGCGTAGCCCGGTATAGAACGCGGTGCCGACCTGACGTCGGGCCTCGGAGACCTCGGACGGGTAGGCGGTCACCATCTGATCGATGTTCGACGGCGAGGCCTCGGCGAACCCCGGGTATCCCCATTCGACCGACGCCCCGGCGTTGGCGATCTCGAACGACTCGACGTAGGCGCGGACAAAGGTCCCCTCATCGGACTGCGGGTCCAGCACCGGCGTGGACGACCAGCGGAAAGTGGTGTCGAAGCCGGGCGGAAGGTGGCCATCCTGGGCGGCGGGCCGCTCGGACGCGGCCTGGTCCGGCGATCCCGCGCACGCGGCCAGTCCGAGGCCCGCGGCCAGCGCGGCGACCAGCGCGACGATTCGACGGCGGTGTCCTCGCGCCACGTGATCACCTTCTTCGCCGGTGATGGTCTTCGACGGGCCCGGTTTTGCGTCGGCTCTGGCTGTACCGACGCGGGCTCTTCTCTGCACCCTATGCACGGACGATCAGCAGAAGCCGGATCCCCGTGCACCGGAACGGCGACGAGAAGGTCTCGAAATGGGCACGCCGGAGGCGGCGGCTCATTCCCTGGTGTCGATGTCCCGGCCCGTGGCCAGGTCGCCACATTCGACGCAAGTCACCTCGTGATCTCGCAGATACCGCTGCGCACCGACATCCCCGTGGATGACCTCGACTGCCGGACCGAGATGATCGGCGCCGATGTACACCGGATGCCCCCGCCGGCCGTCGAAGACCGCACGGACCAGATCCCCGCGCCGCCCTCCGGACGCGTCGACGATGCGACGCACCACCTCGGGTCCGACATCGGGCGTGTCGACCACGGTGAGCACCACGCCACCCACCCCGGGCCGGCGAGAAGCCCAGCCGAGCGCCGCCGATACCGACGCGCCGAGGCCGTCAGCCCAGTCGTCGACAACGAGCGCGGTGACGCCGACGGGTGGCGCGACGATTGCGGCCCCCATCGCGACCGCGATGTCCGCGCACCCACCGGCGCGCAGCGCGTTCGTCGACGCCTTCAGCCAGACGCCGTCGTGGGCAAGGATCTTGGGCATCCCGTACCGGCTACCCGCACCGGCGGCGAGCACCACACCGAGAACCTCACCGATCTCGCTGTCCTCACCTGACGCAGTCACTGTTCCATCTTCCACAATTCCCGGGGCCGCTGGTGACCGCCGGTCCGGACGCCGACCTCCTAGGCTGTACGCGTGCGCCCAGACGAAGACCTCGACCCCGGCGACCGAGGACAGCTCGACCGCTTCAACGTGCTGACCGCCGACGCATGTGTCGAGCGGCTCCTCGCCTGCTGCAGCTCGCCCACCTGGGCACGACGCGTCGCAGAGGAGCGGCCGTTCGCCGATCCACAAGAACTGCTGGATCGCGCCGACGAACTCCTGGTCGAGCTGACCGAGACCGATATCGACCAGGCCCTCGCCGGGCATCCCCGGATCGGGGACCGCCCGGACAATGCCTCGTCCGCCCGCGAACAGTCCGGGGTGTCCGGCGCAGACGCGGCAGTCATCGAGGAACTGAAGAAGTACAACGCGTCGTACGAGGACAAGTTCGGCCACGTCTACCTGGTCTTCGCCAACGGACGGCCGGCCGATGTGCTGCTCGGAATCCTCAAGGAACGCATGGACAACGATCCCGTGACCGAACGCCGCGTGCTGCGGGGAGAGCTGGCGAAGATCAACCGGAGCCGTCTGATCCGTATGCTGATGACACCAGACACCGACGAGGGAGCCTCCGCATGACCGGTCTGTCCACCCATGTCCTCGACGCGACGTCGGGCTCCCCGGCCGTCGGCGTGGAGGTGTTGCTGCAGGACGCATCGGGCACCGAATTGGCTTCGGGTACCACAGATTCGGACGGACGCATCGGCAAGGTCAACACCGAGGCCCTTGTCCCCGGCATCTACCACCTGGTCTTCGACACCGGGAACTGGTTCGCCGACAACGGCATCAAGGCGTTCTACCCGGAGATCGACATCTGCTTCGAGGTCGATGACGCCGACCGCCACTATCACGTCCCGGTACTGCTGAGCCCGTTCGCGTATTCGACATACCGCGGTAGCTGAACACGGATGACCGCCCCCGACGTCGCCGCGCTCCTCGAGACCGCCGACCGCGTGATGGTCGGCATCACCGGCCCGCCGGGAGCAGGAAAGACAACGCTGGCCCGGACCCTCGTCCATGAGTTCTCCACCACGCTGTGCGCCGACGCGGTCGGATACGTCCCGATGGACGGCTTCCACCTGTCGAACGCGGTACTCGAGCGACTCGGCCGCCGCGACCGCAAGGGCGCGCACGACACCTTCGACGCCGCGGGATTCGTTGCCACACTCGCACGCATCGCCCACGGCGGCGAAACCGTGTACGTCCCCGACTTCGACCACACCACCGGCGAACCGATCGCAGCGTCGCTCATCGTGCCCGCCACCGCGCGGCTCGTGGTCGTCGAGGGCAACTACCTCGGCCTCGACCAACCCGGGTGGCGCCACGTACGCCCCCTCCTCGACCGCCTGGTCTACGTCGACGCCGACGCGGAGGTCCGCCGCGAGCGGCTCCGGAAACGGCACATCGCCGCCGGTAAAACCGACGCCGAGGCGCGCGCCTGGATCGAGGCCGTCGACGAACCCAATGCGGAACTCATCGCCACGACCCGCGCGCGGGCGGACACGATCGTCGACTGACGCTCACGAATTCCGTTCCTGCGTAACCGTTTCCTTACCGCTCGCCTCTTCCTCTCGCGCTGGTGGGACATCACGAGCGAGAAGGAAATGGTGCCGCGTCAACAAATCCGCCGACTGTTCGCCATACGAAATATCTTGCAAATCATGATGATTCGCACCGTTGGTGCACACGAAAAGTGACAGCGATCGAACGTATGTTCCCGTAAAGTGGAGTCATGGCACCGCTGGACCAGATTCTCCACCAACTCATCGAGGTCACCCCACCCGCCGACGACCCGACCGGGGCAAAGACTTTCGCCCAACTCGAGACGATTCGACTGATCCGCAACGCGGCGGACCATCTACTCACCTCGCACACAGCCAATCTCGACGATCTCACAGTGGCGGAGCGACATGGTTCCACCACCGGGAGACTGTTGATCGAGATGGGTTTCCCGCCCGCCGTCGCCACACGCGCTGCCCGTATCGCCGAGAACATCGGCAACCTGGGCAAGGTCGAGGCCTACGCCGCCGACGGGCGCCTCTCAGGTGAAGTCGTCGACGCCATCGTGCGCGGACTCAGCACAATCCAGAAACGCTCACCCACAGCACTTTCCGACCACGATCGAACGATCTACGAAACCGAACCCTCACCCAGGCTCTGTCCGGTGCCACACCCGCCGAGATGCAGAAGCACGCTCGGACGATCGGCAATGCCATCGCCGACGACGATGACGGCATCCCCGCGTCCGACGACAAGTCTCTGGACACGTTGTCGCACCACACCACCGACGACAGCCGCGTCGAGATTCATGCCAACGTGACACAGGCCGTGGGCGAGAAGTTCATCGCCATGATCGACGAACGTGCTACACCACGCCCCGAACCCGACGGCGCCGACGACCGCCGCTCCGTCGATCAACGACGCGTCGACGCCCTCGAGTTCCTCCTCGACCAAGCAGCACAAGGCGCATCCCTGGACAGCATCGGTGCACCACGTACCCAGACCCTGTTGACCATCCCCGCCGACGGTGGTGATCCCGCCTTCCTACCTTGGACCGGGTCGGTTACCCAGGCCACCGCGCAGAAACTCTCCTGCGACGGCACGATCACCGAGATCATCATCGACGGCGAAACCGTGCCCCTGGAGATGGGTCGTGAACGACGCCTGTTCCCGGCACACATCCGCAAAGCCATCATCATCCGGGACAGATGTTGCATCAGTTGCGGTGCGCCGCACTCACATACCCAGGTTCATCACATCGTGCACTGGAGCGATGACGGTGAGACCGAGCTCGACAACGGCTGCCTGCTGTGCCAGCGCTGCCACACCCAGGTCCACCACAACGGGTGGGACATAATGATCGGCTTCGACCGCCACCCCTGGCTCATCCCGCCCGCCGACATCGACCCGCAACGGCGGCCACTACCTGCCTACAACCGACGCACCATGCGACTCGACGACGCCGCCTGACACACCATCAGCCGCGAAACCGCCTCGTTCTTTGACAACTCCACAGTGTGAAAGCGCTGCCGCTCACGAGTTCCGTTCCCGCTCACCCGAATCGGGTGAGCGGGAACGGAGCCGGTGAGCGAAACCCGGATGGGGTGCAGGTCAGCTGATCTCGATGAGCAGATCACCCGGCGACACCTGGGTGACCGGGCCGATCGCGACGCGCGTGACCTTGCCGCCGACGGGTGCGGTGATGGCGGCCTCCATCTTCATCGCCTCGATGGTGCCGATGGTCGCGCCGACGGCGACCTCGTCACCCACGTCGACCGACAGGGACACGACACCGGCGAACGGCGCCCCGACGTGCTTCGGGTTGGCACGGTCGGCCTTCTCTGCGCTGGCGACCGCGGAGTCGATGCTGTGGTCGCGGACCGCGATCGGACGGAGCTGACCGTTGAGCACGCACATCACGGTGCGCATGCCCTTCTCGTCGGGCTCGCTGATGGCCTCGAGACCGATCATCAGCTCAACCCCGGGCTCGAGGTTGACCCGATGCTCCTCGCCATAGCGCAGACCGTAGAAGAACTGGTTCGCCGACAACCGCGAGGTGTCACCGTAGGTCTCGTAGTGCTCCTCGAACTCCTTGGCGGGGCCGGGGAACAGCAGGTGATTGAGACGCACCTGGCGATCGCGGCCGGGCTTGTCCAGGAGCGCCTCGTCATCGGCGGTCAGCTGCTTGACCTCCGGTGCCGGCGCCCGACCCTCGAGCGCGAGGCTGCGCAGCGGCTCCGGCCAGCCACCGGGCGGGTCGCCGAGTTCGCCACGCAGGAACCCGATCACCGAATCGGGAATATCGTAGGAGCCCGGGTCGGCGGCGAAGTCCGACGCGGTGATCCCGCGACCCACCAGCGCCAGCGCCAGGTCACCGACGACCTTCGACGACGGTGTCACCTTGACCAGACGACCCAGCATCGAGTCGGCGGCGGCGTAGGCCTGCTCGACGGCCTCGAAGCGGTTGCCCAATCCCAGCGACATGGCCTGCTGACGCAGGTTCGACAGCTGACCGCCGGGGATCTCGTGCGAGTACACCCGACCGGTCGGGGCCGGGAGCCCGGACTCGAACGGCGCGTACACCTTTCGCAGCGCCTCCCAGTACGGCTCGAGGTCGCAGACACGGGCCAGGTCGATTCCGCTGTCGCGGTCGGTGTTCGCGGTCGCCGCGACGATCGCCGACAGCGGCGGCTGACTGGTCGTACCGGCCAGCGCGGCACTCGCACCGTCCACCGCGTCCGCACCGGCCTGCCAGGCAGCCATGTAAGTGGCCAGCTGACCACCCGGGGTGTCATGGGTGTGCACATGGATCGGCAGGTCGAAATTCTTGCGCAGCGCCGAGACCAGCTTGGTCGCCGCCGGCGCACGCAACAGACCGGCCATGTCCTTGATGGCCAGCACATGCGCACCGGCAGAGACGATCTGCTCGGCCAGACGCAGATAGTAGTCGAGGGTGTACAGATCCTCCGACGGCGACGACAGGTCACCTGTGTAGCTCATCGCCACCTCGGCCACCGCGGTCCCCGTCTCACGCACCGCGTCGATCGCCGGGCGCATCGCGTCGATGTTGTTGAGCGCGTCGAAGATCCGGAAGATGTCGATACCGACGTCGGTGGCCTCCTCGACGAAGGCCGTGGTGACCTTGGTCGGGTACGGCGTGTACCCCACGGTGTTGGCGCCGCGCAGCAGCATCTGCAGACAGATGTTCGGCATCGCTTCACGCAACTGCGCCAACCGATCCCACGGATCTTCCTTCAAAAAGCGCAGCGCCACATCGTAGGTCGCGCCACCCCAGCACTCCACCGACAGCAGTTCCGGGGTCAGCGCCGCGACATACGGTGCGACGTTGACCAGACCGGTGGTACGCACGCGGGTCGCCAGCAGCGACTGGTGCGCGTCACGGAACGTGGTGTCGGTGATGCCCAGACGCGGGTTCTCCCGCAGATCACGGGCGAATCCCTCCGGCCCCAACTGCAGCAGACGCTGCCGCGAACCGTCTTTCGGCGACGCGAGCACCGCGCGCTCGACGGTGGGCAGCTTGTCCCGCGGATACACCGTGGTCGGCCGCTCCCCGTGCGGCTTGTTGACCGTCACATCGGCCAGATACGACAGGATCTTGGTACCGCGGTCAGCCGACGACCGCTGGGTCAGCAGACCCGGACGCTCGTCGATGAACGACGTGGTGACCCGACCGGCACGGAAGTCCGGATCATCGAGCACGGCCTGCAGGAACGGGATGTTGGTCGCCACACCGCGGATGCGGAACTCCGCGACCGCGCGCCGGGCACGACGCACCGCGGTTGGGAAATCCCTTCCGCGACAGGTCAATTTGACCAGCATCGAGTCGAAGTGACCGCTCACCCCGGCACCGAGGTTGGCGCCACCGTCGAGGCGGACACCCGCGCCGCCCGGGCTTCGGTAGGCGGTGATCCGACCCACATCCGGGCGGAAGCCGTTGGCCGGGTCCTCGGTGGTGATGCGGCACTGCAGCGCAGCACCACGGATACGGATGGAGTCCTGCGACAGACCGAGATCATCGAGGGACTCCCCCGCCGCGATCCGCAACTGCGAACTCACCAGGTCGACATCGGTGATCTCCTCGGTCACGGTGTGCTCGACCTGGATACGCGGGTTCATCTCGATGAACACATGGCGTCCCTGCTCGTCGAGGAGGAACTCGACGGTGCCCGCGCACGTGTAACCGATGTGGCGCGCGAAGGCCACCGCGTCGGCACAGATCTTCTCCCGCAACTCATCCGACAGATTGGGTGCCGGCGCGAGCTCGATCACCTTCTGGTGACGACGCTGCAGGCTGCAGTCACGCTCATACAGGTGGATGACGTTGCCCTGGGTGTCGGCGAGGATCTGCACCTCGATGTGGCGCGGGTTGACCACGGCCTGCTCGAGGAACACCGTCGCATCACCGAACGCCGACTCCGCCTCACGAGATGCCGCGGCGATCGCCTCGGCCAGATCGGCGCGGTCGTCGACCCGACGCATACCGCGTCCGCCACCACCGGCAACGGCCTTCACGAAGACCGGGAAGTGCATGTCCTCGGCGGCGGCGAGCAACTCGTCGAGATCAGACGACGGCTCCGAACTCGCCAGCACGGGAATCCCCGCAGCCTTGGCCGCAGCCACCGCGGTGGCCTTGTTACCCGTCATCTCCAGAATGTCGGCACTGGGCCCGACGAAGGTGATACCCGCCTCGGCACAGGCGGCCGCCAACCCCGGGTTCTCCGACAGAAAACCGTAGCCGGGGTAGATCGCATCGGCGCCACACCGCACCGCTGCGGACACCACTTCCTCCACCGACAGATACGCCCGCACCGGATGGCCCGGCAGACCGATCTGATACGACTCGTCAGCCTTCAGACGATGGACCGAGTTGCGATCCTCATACGGGTACACCGCGACCGTGCGCGCCCCCAACTCGTAAGCGGCGCGGAACGCACGAATCGCGATCTCGCCTCGGTTGGCAACCAGAACCTTGTCGAACATCGGGTGTTCCCTCTTCTCCCGCAGCGGCATTTTTTTCGAATTGTCGCTGGTCCGTTCACTCGACGGACCAATGAAGTACATCACGTGATCGTACTCACGCCGCAACCCACCCCGAGCACCACCCACGACCTCCCCGAACCGCGCTGAAACAGACTGCCGGACAAGGTAACCGGAACAGATTTCGCCGGAGTTGTGAAACGCTCTCACCACAGGTGGGCAAGGTGAGAGATCACCAGCGCGAAATACGGCCGGAAACCGACCGATCGCTCTGTCGAAATCCGTTCGCGCAGAAATCCGGATTGCGAATTAATCGGTCCGATTTCCGCAATCCGGGTCGCGCTGCTGACCCGGCGCGGCAGTGACCCACGCCGCAGGCTTTGGTCCGGCGGGCCCGCCACAACTAGCGTCGATCCGGATTCGTCAGGACAGACCAGGAGGGTCAGCACCGTGGGCTTCACACGCTTCGTCGCGCTCGGGGATTCGTTCACCGAGGGCGTCGGTGACACGGACCCGACCCGGCCCAACGGTCTGCGCGGCTGGGCCGATCGCGTCGCCGAACAGCTCGCCGCACGGACCGAGGACTTCAGCTACGCGAACCTCGCGATCCGCGGCCGTCTCCTCGACGCCGTGATCGCCGAGCAGCTCGACGCGGCGGTCGCGATGAACCCCGACCTCGTCACCCTCTACGCCGGGGGCAACGACATCATGCGCCCGTCGATCGACCTCGACGCGCTGCTCGCCCGCTACGACGCCGCGCTGGGCAAACTGGTCGCCACCGGCGCCACGGTCGTCGTCTTCACCGCCTACGACACCGGCTGGGCCCCGGTGTTCCGCACGCTGCGCGGCCGCATCGCCATCTACAACGAACTGCTCCGCGAGGTCGCCGAACGGCACGACGTCGTCGTCTTCGACTACTGGCGACTCAAGGGCTACGACGACTACCGCATGTGGGACACCGACCGCCTGCACATGTCACCCCTGGGCCACACCCGCATGGCCGCCGAGGTCCTCGACCTACTCGGCATGGAGCACGACATCACGCCCGTCGAACTCGAGGCCGCGGCCGAGCTGACCCGTCGCGAACAGCGTCGACAGAACGCCGAGTGGGCGCGCACCTTTCTCGGCCCGTGGGTGATGCGGCGGGTGCGCGGCATCTCCTCCGGCGACGGCGTGACGCCGCGCTGGCCCGAACCGGTGTCCGGCGCGGATCTGCTCGCCCGCTGAGACCGCTCCACCCGGCCCCGGGGAGGACGCAAACGTTCTCTTCGGAGTGCGCCGGGATACGCTGGCCGTTCGGAGGTGTGAACCACACATGAGTACGACGGGCCGGATGAACGAGTGACCAGCAGGACCGCGACCAACGGATCGCAGGGCGAAGAGAAGCCGCACCCCGACACCTCCCCGGCCGCGACCGACGAGCACACGCATCCCCGTGCGGCCGTCGCGGTGCTCTGCCTGGCCGGCATCGTCGTCGCCCTGATGCAGACGATCATCGTCCCGCTGATCCCCCAGCTGCCGACCCTGCTGAAGGCCGACGCGTCCAACACCACCTGGGCCATCACCATCACCCTGCTGGTGGGCGCCGTCGCCACCCCGATCGGCGGTCGTATCGGCGACATGTACGGCAAACGGCTCGCCATCCTCGGCAGCCTCGGGTTCGTCGCGCTCGGCTCCGTCGCCTGCGCGCTCGCCACGTCACTTCCGGTCTTCATCCTCGGGCGCGGGCTTCAGGGCCTCGGGTTCGGCATCGTGGCGCTCGGGATCAGCGTCATGCGTGACATCGTCCCGGCGCGCTACCTCGGTTCGGCCGTCGGCACGATGAGCGCCTCCCTCGGCATCGGCGGTGCACTCGGTCTGCCGTTCGCCGCGGCGATCGCGCAGCATGTCAGCTGGCACGCCCTGTTCTGGTCCTGTGCGGCGGCCTCGGCCCTCGCGGCGGTGGGCGTCGCTCTCACCGTCCCGTCGACCACGCCCTCGTCGGGCGGGCGCTTCGACTTCCTCGGCGCGATCGGGCTCACTTGCGTGCTGATCTGCCTCCTGCTGCCGCTGTCGAAGGGCGCGGTGTGGGGCTGGAGCAACCCGCTCACCCTCGGTTGCTTCGCCGGGTTCGTCGTGCTGCTCGGCCTCTGGGCAGTCGTCGAACTCCGTCGTGCCAGTCCACTGATCGATCTGCGAATCCTCGGCGAGCGTCCCCTTCTCCTCACCAATCTGGCCTCGATCGCCACCGGCTTCGCCTTCTACGCGATGCAACTCATCCCGATCCAGTTGCTCATGGCGCCGACCAACAGCCCCAACGGCTTCGGTTACGACATGGTTCATGCGAGCCTGATCCTCGCGCCGAGCGGTCTGGTGATGTTCGTGTTCTCGCACATCAGCGGACGGATCAACGCCATGTTCGGCGCGCGGATCTCCCTCTCGCTGGGCGGCGTCATCATCGGCGTCGGCTACGTCGTCTTCATCGTCGGGCTGACCGGCCCCTGGGCGCTGACCTGGATTCACATGCTGGTCATCGCCTGCTGCATCGGCGCCGGCCTGGGCATCGCCTACTCCGCGATGCCGGCTCTCGTCATGCAGGCGGTGAGCGTCGAGCAGACCGGCGAGTCGAACGGCGTGAACGCCTTGATGCGGATCATCGGCACCTCGACCGCATCGGCGGTCGTCGGCATGCTCCTGACGTGGTCGATGATCGACGTCGCAGGCCCCGACGGTTCGACGATCGCGGTTCCGGCGGGCGACGGCTACCTGTGGGCCGCGGGCATCGCGCTGGCCACGTGCGTGATCGCCGCGGTGGTCGCGCTGGCCATCCCGGCCCAGCGCGGACTCGCCGAAACCCAGGTGTGACACCGGACCTCGCCGATCGCGGTCGCGGCTCTGCGACGCCGTGCACATCGAGATGCGCGGGTCGTCCGAGCCACGTAGCGTGACGCCGTGCCCCCAGCGACACTCATCGAGTACGCCGTCGTCCTCACCGTCGCGGTGTCCACCGACCCGGTCTGGGCCGGGATCGACGAGAAGACCTACTGTGCCGAGCATTTCGGTTCGGCGCCGCTCGAGTACACGGAGTCGGTCGAACTCGCGACCCGCGGCGGCGCACGGGTGTTGGGCCGCGAGGACGAGATCGGGTCGATCGAACCCGGGAAGCTCGCCGACCTCGTACTGTGGGATCCGTCCACCGTCGCCTACCGCGACACCGACGACCCGGTCGCCGACGGTGACCTGCTCACCATCGACACCGACCAGATGACCACCGCCGTCGCGACGCAGCACCGCCGCCTTCTCGACAAGGCACGCTGATGGACCTCACCGCCGTCACCCGGTACCGATTCGCGCGTTCGCGCGACGAGGTGTTCCCCGCACCCGGCGAACAGCTCGTCGCCGGCGGCACCTGGGTCTTCTCCGAGCCGCAACCGGCCACCACCGGCCTCGTCGACCTCAGCGAGATGGGTTGGCGACCGGTCGAAGACCTGCCCGACGGCGGCCTCCGCGTCGGCGCGACGTGCACCATCGCGGAGCTGGTCGCACTGCAGCCACGCCCCGGATTCCGCGCTCATCCGCTCTTCGCCCAGTGCGCGAACGCCCTTCTCGCGTCGTTCAAGATCTGGAACATGGCCACGGTCGGCGGCAACATCTGCCGGTCCTTCGCGGCCGCATCGATGGTGTCGCTGGCCGTTGCGCTCGACGCCACGGCGCACATCTGGACTCCCGACGGCGCCGATCGGGATCTGCCCGTCGCCGACCTGGTGATCGGCAACGGCATCAACATCCTGGGCCCCGGCGAGGTTCTCCGCGCCGTCGACTTCCCCGCCCACGCACTCGCCGCCGTCACCGGTTTCCGCAAGATCGCCCTCGCCGACCTGGGCCGCTCCGGTGCCGTCGTGACCGGACGCATCGATCCCGACGGCAGCACCGTCTTCGGGATCACCGCCGCCACCGAGTGGCCGACTGTGCTGCGTTATCCCCGACCGCCGGCCGCGGACCTGTTGCGTCACGACATCAGTACCGCGCCCGGCTACTACACCGACCCGCTCGGGTCGGCCGACTGGCGCCGCGGGGTGTCGGCGGTCCTCGCCGAGGAGATCCGCCTCGAACTCACAGGGACGAGGTAGACCGATGGAGTTCGAGGTCAACGGCGAGACGATCGATGCCGAACCCGCTGCGGGACAATGCCTCCGGATGCTGCTCCGCCAGCACGCGCACTTCGAGGTGAAGAAGGGGTGCGACGCAGGCGATTGCGGCGCGTGTTCGGTCCTCGTCGACGGACAACCCGTGCACTCCTGCATCTTTCCGGCGCAGCGCGTCGCCGGGAAGTCGGTGACCACGGTCGCCGGCCTCGGTACACCCGACGACCTGCACCCGGTACAGCAGTCCTTCGTCGACAGTTTCGGCTTCCAGTGCGGTTTCTGCACCGCGGGCATGATCGTCACCGCCTCGACCCTCACCCCGGACGACCTCGCCGACCTGCCACGGCGGATGAAGGGGAACATCTGCCGCTGCACCGGATACCGCTCGATCAGGGACGCGATCGGCAACGCCGTGGCGCCCGGCCGGACCCGGCCGGGCGGGAGCACCGGTGAAGCCACCGGTGTGGGCGACTCGGTGAACCCGCCCGCGGCGCGGCGCGTCGTGACCGGCACCGAGGCCTACACCTTCGACGTCCCGGTCGACGGCGCGCTGCACATCCACGTGCTCGGGTCGCCGCACCCCCACGCCCGTATCGTCTCCATCGACACGACCGACGCCTCGGCCCTCCCCGGCGTGGAGGTGATCCTGACCCACGAGAACGTCTCGACACCAAGGTTTTCCACGGGGCGCCACCAGAACCGGCTCGAAGACCCGGACGACACCCTCGTCTTCGATCGCATCGTGCGTTTCGTCGGGCAGCGCGTCGCGGCCGTCGTCGCGGCGACACCGGGAATCGCGGAACAGGCCGCCGCGCTGATCCGCGTCGACTACGAGGAACTGCCCGCGGTCTTCGACCCCGAGGAGGCACGCGCTCCCGGGGCTTCGGTCATCCACCCCGACCGCACCGCCGAAGACCGGGTGATGGATACCGAACGCAACCTCGTCGCCGCCTTCCACGAGGGCTTCGGCGGCGACGTCGACGAGGCGCTCGCCGCGGCGCCGACGACCGTGCACGGAACGTGGCGCACCGGACGGGTCACCCACGCACAGTTGGAAACCCACGGTTCGATCGCCTGGACCGATGCCACCGGACGTCTGGTCGTCCGCACGAGCACGCAGGTCCCCTTCCTGGTGCGCGACGAACTCGCCCGGCTTCTCGAGCTGCCGCCTGAGAAGGTCCGGGTGTTCAGCGGCCGCGTCGGCGGCGGTTTCGGCGGCAAACAGGAGATGCTGACCGAGGATCTCGCCGCCGTCGCCACCCTGCGTACCGGTCGCCCCTGCGTCTACGAGATGACCCGCACCGACGAGATGACGCGGACAACCTACCGCCACCCGATGCGGGTGACCGTGGATCTCGGCGCCGACGACGACGGTCTGCTCACCGCCCTCCGGGTCGACGTTCTCTCGGATACCGGCGCGTACGGCAACCACGCGATCGGCGTGATGTTCCATGCCTGCGCCGAGTCTGTCTCGGTGTACAACTGCCCGGTGAAGAGGATCGACGCCGAGGTCGTCTACACCAACAACCCGCCGTCGGGCGCCTTCCGAGGTTATGGCCTCGGACAGGTGATCTTCGCGGTCGAATCCGCGATGGACGAGCTCGCGGTCCGTCTCGGTATCGACCCCTTCGAACTCCGGCGACGCAATGCCGTCGCCGACGGCGATCCGCTCCTCATCGCACGCCCCGACCCCGAGATCGACCTGGTGTACGGCAGTTATGGTCTCGACCAGTGCCTCGACCTCGCCGAGTCCGCGATGCGCCGGGGCAACGGCGCCGTCCTCCCGCCCGCCCCGCGATGGCGGGTCGGTGAGGGAATGGCGATCTCCGCGATCGCCACGATGGCCCCGCGCGGCCATTTCGCCGACGTCACGGTGGCCGTCGACTCCGCCGGCACCTATCACGTCGGCGTGGGCACCTGCGAGTTCGGCAACGGCACCACGACGGTCCACACGCAGATCGTCGCGAGCGCACTGTCTACCGAGCCGGAGCGGGTCACGTTGTGGCACGGGGACACCGACGCCGTGCCACATGACACCGGCGCATTCGCCTCCGCGGGCACCACCGTCGCCGGAAAGGCCGTGTACAGCGCGGGTCTCGCGCTCCGCAGCATTCTCGTCGAGGCCGCGAGCCGCCTTACCGGCGCTGATCCCGACCAGGTCGAATTGGGCCCGGACGGAGCCGTCGCCGGCGACCGGCTGGTCGGTTTTCGCCACCTGATCGACGCGGTCGACGACAGTCACCGCGCGCTGTTCCCGGACGGCCCGCGGGCCGTGGCGACCGGCGAGGAACGGGGCGAGATGCGTTCCATCGCCTTCGACGTGCAGGCCTTCCGGGTCGCCGTCGACACCGAGACCGGCGCCGTCGCGATCCTGCAGTCCGTCCACGCGTCCGACGCCGGCACCGTGATGAATCCCGAGCAGTGCCGGGGACAGGTGGAAGGCGGTGTGGCGCAAGGCATCGGCGCGGCCCTCTTCGAGGAGATCATGCTCGACAACGGATCACCGGTGACCAAGGTGTTCCGCACCTATCGTGTCCCCCAGATGGCGGACATCCCGTTCACCGAGGTCTACTTCGCCGAAACCGCCGATCAACTCGGCCCTTTCGGCGCGAAGTCGATGTCGGAGTCACCCTTCAATCCTGTTGCTCCCGCGCTCGCCAATGCCATCCGGCGCGCCGTCGACGTCCGCCCCTATGAGACGCCGATGTCACGAGACCGGATCTGGCGGCTCACGCACCCTGAAGTCGTCGAGAAGGAAAGCGACGTAAAGGCGTGCCAAACATTCGACAAACAGTCGGTAAACAATTGTTTTCATCCCTAACAATCTGGCGCCCAACCTATTTCGTTTCAGCGCGCAATTCGGGACCAGATATCGAACAGTTCGCCGGAAATCCTGCGAATTCACCTGTCAGAGTCGCACACTCCTCACTATCCACTGTCCAGAGGAGGGCGTCATGACACATACTGCACCCGGAGAAGAGCGCGGAACCCTGTCTGCCAAGCAGGGAATCGCCGCCGGGACGTCCATCGGCGCGGCGATCATCCTGATCGTCGTCGGAGTCGTCCAACTCGCCCAGGGAATCGCCGCGGTAGCCGAAGACGAGGTCTTCGTCCGCGGGGTCGAATACGTCTACAAGTTCGACTTCACGACGTGGGGCTGGATTCACATCGTGCTCGGAGCCATCGCGATCATCGTCGGTGCCGGACTCGTCAGCGGGGCGGGTTGGGCCCGGTTCACCGCCATCGTCATCGCCGGCCTGTCCATCATCGCCAACTTCCTGTGGCTGCCGTACTACCCGTGGTGGTCGATCCTGATCATCGCGCTCGACGTGGTCGTCATCTGGGCCGTATCGACCTGGAACCCCCGGGCCGAGTACTGACGCCGACCGGCGCCGGCCCATGAACACGGAGAACCCTGGGCCCGATCAAGATCCCCCCGGGAGTACCGGCTCGATCAGCGCGTCGGAACGTGCCGAACTCGAGCAGTTGCGCGCCGAGGTCGCGACACTGCGCGCGAGTGCCGACACCGGTGGGACCGCACCGCCGGAGACCACCAAACGGCGCACGACCTGGCGCTGGGTCGCGGTGGGAATCTTGTGTGTCCTGGTCGCCCTGCTGGCCATCCTCTCGGTGACGTCCCGATTCGTCCGCGGCGAGATCCTCGACACCGACCGATACGTGACGACAGTCGCACCGCTGGCCTCGGATCCGGCGCTGCAGCAGGAGATCACCAACACCGTCACCGACGAAATCTTCACCCGCATCGACGTCGAGGCGCTGACCGCGTCCGCGCTCAACGCACTGACCGATGCGGTACCGGCCACGGAGACCGCCCCCCGCGTGGACCGTGCCATCGACGGATTGGCGCCCGTTCTCGCCGCTCAGGCCCGCACCTTCGTGCAGCAGACGGTGGCGTCCCTGGTCGAGAGCGACCAGTTCGAGACCCTGTGGGTGGAGGCGAACCGCCGGGGCCACACCGCCCTGGTCTCCGTGGTGACCGGTGAGGTGGGGCCGTCCTCGGTCTCCGTCGACGAGTCGGGAACGGTGAGCATCTCTCTGGGCACCGTGATCGACAACGTCAAGCAGCGTCTTCTGGACCGCGGATTCACCTTTGCCGAGAAGATCCCGGCGGTCGACAAGGAATTCGTCCTGTTCCGGTCACCCGAACTGGTTCGGGCGCAACGCGCGGTGTCCGCGCTCGACACCGCCGCCGACGTGCTGCCGTGGCTGACGATCGCCTGCGCGCTCGGGGCCGTCGCGGTGGCTCCGCGGGGTCGGCGCCTACGCTCGCTGTCCGTGGTCGGCCTCTCGCTGGTTCTCGCCATGCTGACCCTGGCCATCGCGCTGATCGTCGCGCGCGCACTCTATCTCGACAACATCCCGCCCGACATCCTCTCCCCCGACGCTGCAGCCGCCATCGCCGACACGGTCACCGGCCCCCTCCGCCTCGCGCTGCGCGCCGTGGCCGTGCTGGGCCTCGTGGTGGCGATCGGCGCCTTCCTGATCGGTGGCTCCGCATCGGCGGTCGCGGTCCGGCACGGATTCTCCGGCGGACTCGACAAACTCCAGAACCTTCGGAAATCACGACCTCCGAATGCCTTCGAGACGACCGCCTATCGTGCTCGAATCGCGTTACGGGCCGCGATCATCGGCGTCGGCGTACTGCTGCTGATGTTCTGGAACTATCCCACCGGACTGGTGGTGTTGCTCATCGTCATGTGTGGGCTGATCGCACTGCTCGTCGTGGAGATCGTGATCCGCCCGGCCCGGGCGGGCCCGGACGACGCGGCGACATGACCGAGGCTGCGGCGTCATGAACGTGGAAACGGCGGCGGCCGTCGACGAGCGTCCCGTGTCCCGACGATGGTGGGCCCGCGCCGCACTCGCGGCCGTGATCGTCGCGATCCTCCTGCCGATCGCGGTATCGGGACTGCGGGCACTCCTCACGCTTCTGCTGGTCTGCGTGATCTGCACGGTCGTCATCGTCGTAGCGGCCTACTGGTTCCTGATCAGCCGCGGCGCGGTCCGTGCACTGGCCGCTGTCGTCGTCGTCCTGCCACTCCCGTTCGTGGCGATCTACCTGATCCGCGAAGGTCAGCTCTGGGTCGTGATCGTGTCCGCGGCGCTCGTCGTCGTCGCGATCGCCTGCGCGCGGCGAGCGTTGCGACCGACTCCGGCCCAGTCGCTCATGCCGGAGCATCCGGCCCCGCCGGTGCTCCATCCCTTCCTGGTGATGAATCCGCGCTCGGGTGGCGGTAAGGTCGTCCGCTTCGACCTGCCACGCCGTGCCGAGGCACTCGGCGCCGAGGTCGCACTGCTGAGCGGGCCCGAGCATCTCGACGTCACGGAGTTGGCGGGGGACGCGGTCCGCCGGGGAGCCGACCTGTTGGGCGTGGCGGGCGGCGACGGCACGCAGGCGCTGGTCGCGGCTGTCGCAGCGGAG
This sequence comes from Gordonia sp. 135, assembly GCF_009720185.1. Classification (NCBI taxonomy): domain Bacteria; kingdom Bacillati; phylum Actinomycetota; class Actinomycetes; order Mycobacteriales; family Gordoniaceae; genus Gordonia; species Gordonia sp. 135. Next base: position 1,837,711 of record NZ_CP046257.1, on the reverse strand, counting down.
TACCACGTGCCGTTCCTCGTGATCAGCGCCGGCACACGTAACCACTTCGCCCTCGACCTCGGGCTGGACCGGAAGGACCCCGCACGCTGCCTGGACGCCCTCCACGACGGGGTCGAGGTGCATGTCGACCTCGGCTGGATCAACGGGCATCCATTCGTCAACAACGCGTCGTTCGGCGTCTACGCAGAGGTCGTGCAGAGTCCGCAGTACCGGGACGACAAGACCCGGACGGTCCTGCGGATGCTGCCGGACCTCCTCGGCGGCGTCACCGGCACCGGCCTGCGCGCCCGCATCGGCGACGACACCGTGACCGGGCCGCAGGCGATCCTGGTGAGCAACGGCCCCTACGCCACGAATGACGTGGCCGGCCTGGGGCGGCGCACGCGCATCGATTCCGGCCTGCTCGGTGTGGTGACGGTGTCGGTCGCCGACACCCGGCAGGCGGTGGGGCTGCTCCGACGCGGCCACGGACAGGGACTCGTACAGCGGACGGCGACCGAGGTCGTCGTCGAGGCCGACGCCGCGGAGATCCCGGTCGGCATCGACGGCGAGTCGGTGCGACTCCGGACACCGGTGCGCTGCACCATCTCCCCCGCGGCACTGCGGGTCCGTGTTCCACGCGAGCGCCCGGAGATCCGCGTCGCACCACCGCAACTGGACTGGGTCCGACTGTGGAATCTACTCCGGCCCGGAGCGGTCAGGGGTTGAGTCGGGGGCCGACCCGGGCGGCGATTGGACGCTCCGATATGCCTCGACAGCCGACTCGACCGTCGGGAAGAACCGGTCCTCGTCGAACCGGCCGTCGACGACGAAGCGGATGAGTTTGTCCTTCACCGGTCCCTTCAGCTCCGCGAACACCAGACGGATCGAGGACGATTCGAGTGCACGGTCGAGATCGATGAGCTCGTCGACGGCGGTGGTGTCGAGACCGGTGATCGGTTCGGCTGCGACGACGACCCACTTGACCGGTGGCTCGCTGTACGCCACCACATCCCGGACGTGCGCGGCGAAGATCTTGCCGTTGGCGAAGAACAGCGGTGCGTCAAAGCGGACCAGCACGAGCCCGGGAATCCGGTGTCCCTCCGGATGCCGGGTGACATCGAGAAAGCCCGTTCCCTCCAGCTCCACCAGCTCCGTACGATAGGGCTGCCAGGCCCTCGCCACCACGGCCACGAAGGACAACCCGATCGCGACCAGGATGCCCTCGAGCACACCCACGAGCGCGACGCCGACGAAAGCGGCTGCCGCCAAACCGAATTCGAGCTTGCTCAACCGCCAGATCCGGACCATGCCGGATATGTCGATGAGCGCGGTCGCCGCGACGATCACGACCGCCGCCAGCGTGGCGTCGGGTAGATAGGCGGTGACGCCGGGAGCCACGAGGACGAAGACCAGCACCGCGGCCGCCCCGACCGCTCCCGCGAGTTGCGTGCGTGCGCCGGCCTGTTCGGCGACCGGCGTACGTGAACCGCTGGCGGAGATGGGGAATCCGCCGAACAGGCCGGAGGCGATGTTGGCCGTGCCGATCGCCTTCATCTCCGTACTCCCGTCGACATCCTCACCGCGCCGGGCGGCGAATGTCCGTGAGAGCACGCCGGAGTCGGCGAAGGCGATGAGCGCGATTCCCGCGGCCGGCCCGAGAAGCGAGAGCACGTCATTCCAATCGGTCCCGCCGTACTGCGGAAGGGGCAGACCTGCCGGCAGGGCGCCGACCATGCCGATGTCGTCGTCGAGCCCGAGCACGGCCGTCACCACGATCGAACCGACCACGGCGACGAGGACACCCGGTACCCGTGCGAGCCACCGCCGGAACGCGACGATCACGACGAGACCGGCGAATCCCATCGCGGCGGCAACCGTGTCGGTCTTTCCGTCCAGCACCGAGGTGACGATCTCGCCGACCTCCTCGAACAGACCCGAGGCGTCGACCGAGAAGCCCAACAGCTTGGGCAGCTGTCCGATGACGACGATGAGCGCGATCGCGTTGAGGTACCCGAGTCTCAGCGGCTTGGAGAGGAGTTCGGTGACGAAGCCGAGCCGGAGGAATCCACCCAGGACGAGAATCGCCCCGACCAGTACGGCGAGGATCCCGGCGAGTGCCAGAGCGTCCTCCGGGTCACCGACGGCGGCCAGCGGCAGCACCGCTGCGGCGATCAGCGGCGCGAGCGACGAATCCGGGCCGAGCACAAGGATCTTCGACGGTCCGACCACGGCGTAAGCCGTCAGCGGCACGATCGTCGCCCACAGCCCCGCATACGCGGGCAGCCCGGCGGCTTCGGCGTAACCCATCCCGGCAGGGATCAGGAGCGCGGTCAGCACCAGCCCGGCGGTGACGTCTGTACGAAGCCACTCGCGTTTGTAGCTCCGGGCCGTCGCGAGCCCTGGAAGGCGCCACAACGCGGCGACGCCGCTCATGCGCGTGCCCGCCGCGGTGCGACGGCGACGCACTGATCACCGGTCATGTCACCGCTCCTAGTAGGGAGTGGGAATCCAGTGCAGCGCCTGGTCCGGCTGTCGGTAGCCGTGCGCCTTCTGCCGCTTCGGCAACGTGACCTCCGGACGTTCCAACGGGTCGTAGGGCACCTGACCGAGGAGATGGCTGATCACGTTGAGCCGACCGCGCTTTTTGTCGTCGTTGGAGGTGACATACCAAGGTGCCCAACCGGTGTCGGTGTAGCGGAACATCTCGTCGCGAGCCCGGGAGAAGTCGTACCAACGGCTGTAGGATTCGAGATCGGTCTTCGACAGCTTCCAGGTCTTGCGCGGATCGTCGATGCGACTCTGCAGGCGCTGGTTCTGCTGCTCCTGGCTGACCTCGAGCCAGTACTTCAGGAGGATGATCCCCGACTCGACCATCGCCCGCTCGACACTCGGGGTGTATTCCAGGAACTGGTGGACCTGTTCCTCCGTACAGAATCCGAGCACACGCTCGATCCCGGCACGGTTGTACCAACTCCGGTCGAAGATGACGACCTCACCCGCTGCCGGAAGGTGCGGTACATACCGCTGGAGATACAGCTGCGACTTCTCACGTTCGGACGGGACGGGCAGCGCGACGGTGCGGAACACTCGCGGGCTCACCCGCGCCGTGATCGCCTTGATGACACCCCCCTTGCCCGCCGTGTCCCGACCCTCGAAGACCACGCACACCTTGGCCCCCGACGACCTGACCCATTCCTGCATCGCCACCAGTTCGGCATGCAGGGGTTTGAGCGCCTTCCGGTATGCCTTGTCCGACATCGGACCGGCGGACCCGTCCGGTCGACCACCGACCAGCTCTCCGGTCGCTGACAGTTCGGGAGACATCTCCCGGTGCTTCTTCCCACCCATCGTTCACCTCACCATCGCGGAACGGCATGGGCAGCACAGCGAGGTCCCGAACTCCAGACACGAAGAGAAATACCGGAAACCTACGATTTGCCCGATTTGACGAATGCGACCGGAAACGAGCTTCGTCGCCACCGGATACGCGCGGTACCCACCTGCTGACATCGCCACCTCTTTCCTCGAAGGACTGGGCGAGTCACGTCGCATTGTCGACCGCCGGGCGCACGGTCACATCCGAATGCGCCGAACCGGGCCCAGAATTGCGCCGGTCCGCAATCGGGCCGTGAAAAAACGGCCCCGGCAGAGCTGCCGGGGCCGTCACCTCTCCCGGTGCATCAGCCGCGCAGCAGCCCCTTGGCGACGTGGGTCACCTGGATCTCGTTGCTGCCGGCGTAGATCATGAGCGACTTGGCATCTCGCGCGAGCTGCTCGACGCGGTACTCGGCCATGTAGCCGTTGCCGCCGAAGAGCTGGACGGCCTCCATCGCGACATCGGTGGCGGCCTTCGACGAGTAGAGCTTCATCGCCGACGCCTCCGACAGGCTCAGCGGCTTACCCGCCTTGCCGCGCTCGATCGCGCTGAAGAGCATGTTCTGCACGTTGATCCGGGCGATCTCCATCTCGGCGAGCTTGAGCTGGATGAGCTGGAACTGGGCGATCTCCTGACCCCACAGCTTGCGCGTCTTGGCGTAGTCGATCGACAGTCGTTGTGCCTCGTTGATGATGCCCAGCGAGAGCGCGGCGATGCCGACGCGTTCGGCGGTGAACCCAGCCTTGGCGCCTTCGGAGCCGCGCGAATCCTCACCGGTGTCCTCGGTCTCGCCGAGCAGACGGTCCTTGCCGACCCGGACGTTGTCGAAGAACAGCTCACCGGTCGGCGAGCTCATCATGCCCATCTTCTTGAACGGCTTGCCCTGCGTCAGGCCCGGCATCCCCTTGTCGAGGACGAAGGACAGCACCTTGCGGTCACGCATGGGGGTGCCGCTGCCGTCGTCGAGCTTCGCGAACACGACGATGGTGTCGGCGTACGGGCCGTTGGTGATGAACGTCTTCTGGCCGTTCAGGATGTAGTCGTCACCGTCGCGGCGGACGGTGGTCTTCATGCCGCCGAGAGCGTCGGAGCCCGAATCGGGTTCGGTGATCGCCCAGGCGCCGACCTTCTCCATGGTGACCAGCTCGGGCAGCCAGCGCTTCTTCTGGGCGAGCGTGCCCTTGCCCCGGATCGTCGAGGCGGTCAGGCCCATGCTCACACCGAGCGAGGCGACGAGGCCCAGGCACACACCGGCAAGCTCGATGTTGACCATCATGAACATCGAACCGCCCATGCCACCACCCTCGCCGGACGATTTCTTCTTCTCCCCGTTGGCCTCTGCCTCGAGTTCCTTTTCCAGCGCGTCCTTGGCCATCGCGTCGACCCCGAAGGTCGACAGCAGCTTGCGGGTGATGTCGTACGGAGGCAGCACGCCGGACTCGAGCTCGTCGAGATGTGGCCGGATCTCCTTGTCGATGAACGCGCGCAGCGCATCCCGCACCATCAGATCTTCATCGGACCACTCGAACATCGTCACTCTCCCCAGACAGTGCCCGCCGGGGGCGAACACGTTTCAGTTTTGCCGACTCAACTGTGTCAGGAGTCACTCACGATGTCTAGGTACGTCCGCCCGATTCTGTTTCTTCAGGGCGAATTCTCAGGGGCGGCCAGTGGTAGCAGGCCGCCGGCCGGACCTCGCACCGGAAGTATCCCGTGGCGTCGTCGCACAGAAGTGCCTGCGCGACGGGCATGGCCACGACGATCGACGCCCCGACGGTGATCGTGCGGTCGCGCCAGTCGTGCACCCGTCGCACGAACGCCTCGACACTCTCGCCGCCATGGGGCCGGGCCGCCGGATCGGTGAAGAAGGCCGCGAGCTCGCGTGGATCGATGTCCTCGGGCGCCGATCCCGCCCAGTTCCCGACATCGAGCGTGCGAAGCGCGTCGTCGACCTCGACCCGACCACCCAGGAGCCGGGCGCTCTCGAGTGTCGCGGGCTCGGGCCCGCAGAAGGACACCGGCCCGACGAGGGACGCGGCGAGCGCTTCGACGTCACGGCGGCCGCGGTCGTCCAGCGACGCGTCACCGCCGAAGCGCACCGATCGATTGGGACCGGTGCGCCCGGCGGTGATGATCTGCACAGGAATGGCAGTGCGCGGTCAGCTCTACACGGCGTCGACCGTCGGCGACGTGCTGGAGCTCTTCGACCGCGCCATCGCGCCGAGGATCAGCGCGAAGGTCACCGTCAGCACCGTCCAGAGGATCACCTGGTTGGTGATCGTGTACACGCGGAAGTCGGCGACGACGTCCGCCGGGAAGCCGGGGAACACGATCTGGCCGGCGTCGGTGCGCACCGGCTCGGGCACCTCGTCGAACGACGGCAGCAGCGCGATGGTGACGCCGACCGCGATCACGTACGCGGCACCGCCCACGACGGCCGACACCAGTCCGCCGATCCTCGGCCGCAACCACAGCTCGAGTGCGACGGCCACGATCATCAGCACGACCGACGCGATCGTGACGGTCAGGAATGCACCCGTCCGTTCCCCGATCGTGTCGTCGTCCCCGACCGCAGGCGGGTTGGCCGGGTAGGCGAAGAACGGAACACCGAAGACGGCGACGAAACCGATCGCGCCGAGCGCCCCGGCGACCGCGCGGGCATCGGTGGCCGGATACCGGTTGCCGAGGTAACTCCACAGCACGGTGAAGGCGACCCCGAAGAACGCGCCCATGCACAGGGCGAACACCAGGTTTCCGACGCCGGCGCCCAGATTCTCCTGCATGGCGCGGGTGAAGACCTCGCCGCCGTCGCCGTGCGAATGGCCGCCGACCGTATGTGCCAGCGCCTCTTCGGCTTCCGAGCGTTCACCCTCGTAGTCGACGGCCTTCGACACCACGGGTTCGAGGTAGAACCGTGCGAAGACGAACGAGATGATGCCGGCGATCAGGCCCGAGAGCAGACCTGCGCCGATGAGTTTCTTCTCCATGTGAACTTGTCCCTACGTTGTGAGAGTCAGGCCGACGCAGTGCGGTGAACGCTCAGTGGCAGGGAAAGCCGAGGAAGTGGCGGGAGTCGTGCACGAACTCGTGCACATAGGTGTTCTCCCCGAAGACCGACACGACACCTTGGTCGTAGCCGAGGAAGTAGTAGGCGAGCCCGGCCAGGAGGACCGTGAGGCTCAGCCAGAGCGCTGCGCTCGCGACCGACAGGTTCGGTACCGAAATCGCACGGGTGGGTGACTTGACTGCTTCGGCCGTACGGGGAGACGTCATGGGATTGTCCTTTCGCCGATCTCGCGTCGGTGAGTGTGTCGGATCTTTTGGCGCCGGCACGGCATCCTGACTCACGTCTTCCCCAGGCGCCGTCGAAATCCTCGACCGCGTCCGGCGTTGTCGTTCACAGTGGCGCGACCGCTCCGGATTCTCACCGGATTCCCCGTACAGGCGTGTATCGACTGTATACCCAGACCTGTCGCACATGTGAGACATAGTGGAGAGATGCCCCGCCCCTCGGTTCTCGATCGCTTCACCGCCCCCACCCGGCGATGGTTCACCGGAGCGTTCACCAAGCCGACCGCGGCCCAGAAAGGCGCCTGGACCTCGATCGCCGACGGCGCGAACACCCTGGTCATCGCCCCGACCGGGTCCGGCAAGACGCTCGCGGCATTCCTCTGGGCGCTCGACCGGCTGGCCGCCGACGCCGCCACCCGCCGTCCGGGCACGAAGGTCGTCTACATCTCGCCGCTGAAGGCGCTCGCCGTCGACGTGGAGCGCAATCTACGCGCGCCCCTCACCGGGATCACCCGTGCGGCGCAGGAATTGGACCTGCCCGAACCGAACATAACGGTCGGTGTCCGGTCCGGCGACACCTCGGCCGCTGACCGCCGCGCTCTGGTGAAGACCCCGCCCGACATCCTGATCACCACGCCCGAGTCGCTCTACCTGATGCTGACCTCCGCGGCCCGGGAGAGCCTCACGAATGTCGAGGCGATCATCGTCGACGAGGTCCATGCGGTCGCCGCCACCAAACGCGGCACACATCTGGCCCTGACCCTCGAGCGCCTCGACGAGCTGCTCGAGAAGCCCGCCCAACGGATAGGCCTGTCGGCGACCGTGCGGCCTCCCGAGGTCGTCGCCGGGTACCTGTCCGGCTCGGCGCCCTGCCAGGTCGTCAAGCCCAAGGCCGACAAGACCTTCGATCTCCGCGTCGACGTGCCGGTCGAGGACATGGCGAACATCCCGCCGGCACCCGGCCCGGACGGCGCCGACCCGGCCGAGCTCGACGACGCATTCTCCCCCACGGCCGGTTCGCTGTGGCCGTACGTGGAGGCGTCGATCGTCGACCAGATCGAGGCCAACCGGGCGACGATCGTGTTCGCGAACTCCCGTCGGCTCGCCGAGAAGCTGACCGCGCGGCTCAACGAGATCCACGCCGAGCGGCAGGGTGTCACGCCCGAGCCCACCGCCAACCCGACGGTCGCGGGCGGGGCTCCCGCGTTCGTGATGGGCAGCGGGGCGAGTTCCGGCGCCGAGGCGGTCCTCGCGCGGGCACACCACGGTTCGGTGAGCAAGGAGCAGCGCGCGCAGATCGAGGACGACCTCAAGGCCGGTCGCCTGTCCTGCGTCGTGGCGACCAGCTCGCTCGAACTCGGTATCGACATGGGTGCGGTGGATCTCGTGATCCAGGTGGAGGCCCCGCCGTCGGTGGCCAGCGGCCTGCAGCGCATCGGCCGCGCCGGCCATCAGGTGGGCGAGATCAGCCAGGGCATCCTCTATCCCAAACACCGCACCGATCTGCTGCACTGCACGGTCACCGTCGGGCGCATGCTCGACGGTGCGATCGAGGAGATCAAGGTTCCCCAGAATCCCCTCGACATCCTCGCGCAGCAGACCATCGCGGCCGCCGCCGTCGACGATCTCGAGGTCGACCACTGGTACGAGGTCGTTCGCCGGGCGGCTCCCTACCGCGACCTCGGACGCGGGGTCTTCGACGCCACCCTCGATCTCATCGCCGGGCGGTTCCCCTCAGACGAGTTCGCCGAACTCCGGCCGCGGGTCAACTGGGACCGCGACGCGGGCGTGATCACCGGCCGCCGTGGCGCCCAACGACTCGCCGTCACCTCCGGCGGGTCGATCCCCGATCGCGGACTGTTCGGCGTCTTCATGGTCGGCGAGAAGTCCACGCGCGTGGGCGAACTCGACGAGGAGATGGTGTACGAGTCGCGGGTCGGCGATGTCTTCGCCCTCGGCGCGACGAGCTGGCGCATCGAGGACATCACCCACGACCGCGTCCTGGTGTCGCCGGCCTTCGGGCAGCCCGGCAGGCTGCCGTTCTGGATCGGCGACGCGATCGGACGTCCCGCCGAACTCGGTGCGGCGATCGGCGCGTTCACCGGGGCCATCGCCGATCCCGGGAAACTCGACGCCCATGCCGAGAGGCTCGGACTCACCGAGAACGCCCGCACCAACCTGGCCACGCTCATCGCCGAACAGCGCGAGGCGACCGGTCACCTCCCCACCGACCGGACGCTCGTCGTCGAACGGTTCCGCGACGAACTCGGCGACTGGCGCGTCATCCTGCACTCCCCCTATGGCTTGCGTGTCCACGCGCCGTGGGCGAGCGCCATCTCCCAACGACTCCTCGCGACACTGGGTATCGAGGGCGCCACCACCGCCTCCGACGACGGCATCATCCTGCGTCTGCCCGACACCGACGACGCACCCCCGGGTGCCGACGTCTTCCTCCTCGATCCCGACGAGGTCGAACAGCTCGTGACCGACGGTCTCGCCGACTCGTCGATGTTCGCCTCGCGGTTCCGCGAATGTGCCGCGCGCGCACTGCTCCTGCCGCGGCGCGATCCCGGCCGGCGCGCGCCGCTGTGGCAGCAGCGGCAGCGCAGCGCCCAATTGCTCTCCGTCGCATCCAAGTTCCCGGACTTCCCGATCGTCCTCGAAGCGGTTCGCGAGTGCCTGCAGGACGTGTACGACCTCCCGGCACTGCTCGACCTGCTCGGCCGCATCCGGTCGCGCCGGATCCGCGTCGTGGAGACCGAGACCCCGAGTCCGTCGCCGTTCGCGGCGTCGCTGCTGTTCGGCTACGTCGGCGCCTTCATGTACGCCGACGACGCGCCGCTCGCCGAACGTCGAGCCGCCGCCCTGTCCCTCGACACCAGCCTCCTCGCGCAGCTGCTCGGCCGCGTCGACCTGCGTGAGCTCCTCGATCCCGGCGTCATCGCCGAGGTCATCGCCCGCCTGCAACGCCTGTCACCCGACCGCCAGGCACGCGACGCCGAGGACGTCGTCGACCTCCTCCGCTGGCTCGGACCGCTGACCACCGAAGAGGTCGAGCCGAGATATCGGGGAGAAGCGGCGGTGGCCGAGGTGCTGGCCGAGCTGCACCGCAGCGGGCAGATCATCTCGGTCAACCACAACCGGCGCGCGCTGTGGGCGTCGATCGACGACACCGCACGACTCCGCGACGCACTCGGAGTCCCTGCACCGATGGGCATCCCGGCGGCCTACCTCGAACCGGTACCCGACCCGGTCGGCGACCTCATCGGGCGCTACGCCCGCACCCACGGGCCCTTCACCGTCACCGACGCGGCGGCGTCCCTGGGCATCGCGACCGCCGTCGTCCGCGACACCCTGGCCCGCCTCGCCGCGGAACGACGCGTCGTCGAAGGTGATTTCCTGCCCGAGACCGGCACCGCCGATCCGGCCCAGGGAGCGGCACCGACCACCCAGTGGTGCCACACCGACGTCCTCGGTCAGATCCGGCGCGGGTCGCTCGCCGCGAGCCGGGCCGAGGTCGCACCGGTCGGCACCGAGGTTCTCACCCGCTTCCTCGTGGAATGGCAGCACGGTTCGCCCGGAACGCAGCTCCGCGGGGTCGACGGCCTCGCCACCGTCATCGACCAGCTGGCCGGTTACCCGCTGCCGGCGTCGGCCTGGGAGTCGCTGATATTGCCCGCGCGCGTCTCGGACTATGCCCCGTCCATGCTCGACGAGCTACTGAGCAGCGGCGAGGTCGTGTGGTCGGGGCACGGCCGCATCGGCAACGCCGACGGCTGGGTGGCCCTGCACCCCGCCGACGTGGCCGCGTTCACCATCTCCGAGGCCGACACCATCGACACCACGGCCCTGCACGATGCGATCACCACCGCACTCCACCCCGGTGGTGCACTGCGGTTCCCGCAGATCGCCGCGGACATCAGCACCGGCACCACGACGCCGGCCGCGGACATCGAATCCGCACTCTGGGACCTGGTCTGGGCGGGACAGGTCAGCAATGACACGTTCGCACCCGTCCGCGCACTGCTGCATCCCCGGCGCAGCCCGACGACGCCACGGTCGGCGCCCGCCCACCGCGCCCGCGGCAGGGCCCCACGACTCCGCGCCGGTCGCCTCTCCGCGCGCTACCTGACCGAGCACGCCTCCGGGCCGCCGGTGTCGCCGACCGCGAGCGGCCGGTGGTTCGCCCTGGACCGACCCGAGATCGACCCGACCATCGCCACGCAGGCACTGTGCGACCAACTGCTCACGCGCTACGGCGTGATCACGCGGGGCAGCGTCACCGCCGAGGAGGTGACCGGCGGATTCGCCCGGGTGTACAAGGCGCTCACCATTTTCGAGGACAACGGCCAGGTCCGCCGCGGCTACTACGTCGACGGCCTCGGCGGCGCGCAGTTCGCCTCCCCGGCCACGGTCGACGAGTTGCGGCGTCACGCTCTCCCCGACCGCAAGCCGCCGCGCGAGGCGACCATCCTCGCCGCCACCGACCCCGGCAACCCATACGGCGCGGCGCTGGAGTGGCCACGATCCCGCGACGCCGACGCGGGACACCGCCCGGGCCGCAAGCCCGGCGCCCTGGTGGTGCTCGTCGACGGCGAACTCGTGTGCTTCGTCGAGCGTGGCGGCAAGACGCTGCTGACGTTCACCGATTCGATCCCGGCGCTGGAATCCGCCGCCGGCGCGCTGGTGGCCCTGGTCCGCGCCGGCCGGATCTCCCGGCTGACCATCGACGCGATCGACTCCGAACCGGTGCGCGGCACCGATTTCGGGAAGGTGCTCGTCGAGGCCGGTTTCTCCACGACCCCGCGCGGCATCCGACTCCGGTACGGAACCCATGCCTGAGGGCGACACCGTCTTCGCCGCGGCCGCGCGGCTGCGTCAGGGGCTGGAGGGACGAACCCTCACGTCGACGCAGTTCCGCATCCCGTCGCTCGCGACGTCGGACCTGTCGGGACGGACCGTCGTCTCCGTCCGATCGAGGGGCAAGCATCTGCTCATCGACGTCGGCGAGAGCGAGCCCGGCGCGGGCGACGCGCTCAGCATCCACTCGCATCTGAAGATGGAGGGCGTTTGGCACGTGCATCGCCGGGGCCAGAAGTGGCGTCGCCCCGCCTATCAGGCGCGCGTCGTGCTGCGCACCGACGACCACGAGGCCGTCGGCTTCGACCTCGGCACGCTCGAACTGCTCGCCGACCCGGACGCCGCCCTCGCGTATCTGGGACCGGACCTGCTGGCCGACGACTTCGACCGCGAGGCGGCGATCCGACGCCTCGCCGCCGACCCCGACCAGACGATCGGCGCGGCACTCCTCGACCAGCGCCTCATGGCCGGCGTCGGCAACGTCTTCCGCAGCGAGATCTGTTATCTGCGTGGCGTTCTCCCGACCCGACCGGTCGGCGAGGTGGATCTCGGTCCGATGGTCGATCTCAGCCGACGTCTGTTGTGGGCCAACCGAATGGGCTCGGCTCGCACCACCACCGGCCAGACCTCACCGAACGGGCGGATGTGGGTCTACGGCCGCAAGGGACAGCTGTGCCGCCGCTGCGCGACGATCATCAAGCGCGGCGAGATCCCGTCGACCGGCGGCGATCGATCCATCTACTGGTGCCCGCGCTGCCAGACCTGATGCGTAAACCCAGCCCTGTTCCGTAGAGCCACCCCCGGCAAGTGGGCTGGGTTCACGGATAAGGGCTGGGTTTGCGATGGCGGCCGGGTTTGCGGAGCTCAGACGGGATAGCGCTCGGGTTCGGGCCCGAACTCGAAGCGGCGCGCGGTGATCTCCTCGACGGCGATCTCCACGTAGTTGTATTTCACCGTCGCGATCCACGGGCGCAGGGGCAGCTTGTCGGCCGCCTCGATGTCGCCGAACGACGTCAAAACGCGTGCCGTTCCCTTGGCGACGACGCTCCAGCCGCCGGTGTCGGTGTGGGCGTCGGTCTCGAACGCCACGCGGTTGTTCACGACGACTTCGGAGAGTTTCGTCCCCTCACCGGTGCGCAGCGTGATCTTGCCGTCCGCGGCGTGGTAGTTGACGGGGAAGATGTCGGGTGAACCGTTGACGCTCAACGCGATACGACCCAGCTCGGCGGAGCCGAGTAGTTCCCATGCCTCTTGCGGGCCGAGGACCTGAACCGGAGTCTCTGTCATGACCAGTCCCTTCTCTCCCCCACCCTCGATCCTGCCTCGGGGACGTCGGACCGAACAGAGGCCAACGGCCCACTCATCCGGAACACAATGTCACCGAACCGGCGAAACCGGCGATCTCACTCCGGGACGGGTACCGGCTCGAGAATCTCCGAACGCGCCTCGGGCGCGGCCGCCCGCAGTGCGTCGGCGGAATCGTCGTCGGGTTGCTGTTGCGACGCCACCTCGGCCTCGACGCGCGCGATGTAGTTGGCCACCTCGAAGTCGCGCTTCTCGGTGGTCCACCCGAGAAGGGGTGCGAGCAGATCGGCGACCTCGCCGGCGCAGTCGACGCCGCGGTGCGAGTACTCGATCGCGATCCGGGTGCGCCGGGCCAGCACGTCCTCGAGATGGAGCGCGGCCTCGGCGACCGCTGCGTACACCACTTCGACGCGCAGATACTGCGGCGCGGCGGCCAGCGGTGCGAGCAGCGACCTGTCCTCCTGCGCGTAGTAGAGCACGTCGTCGATCAGCGAGCCGTAGCGGTTGAGCAGTCGCCGAACCCGGTACGGGTGCAGGCCGTATCGCTCCCCGAGATGTTCGCACTGGTTGATCAGCGCGAAGTATCCGTCCGCACCGAGCAGCGGCACCCGCTCGGTGATCGACGGCGCCACCCGGGTGGGAATGAAGTCGTTGCACGCGTCGACGGCGTCGGCGGCCATGACCCGGTAGGTGGTGTACTTGCCACCCGCGATCGACACCAGACCCGGTGCCACGGTGGCGACGGCATGCTCACGCGAGAGCTTCGACGTCTCGTCGTCCTCGCCCGCCAGCAGCGGTCGCAAACCGGCGTAGACGCCCTCGATGTCGTCGTGGTTCAGCTTGGTGACCAGCACCTCGTTGACGCGTTCCAGGATGTAGTCGATGTCCGCCCGGGTGGCGGCCGGGTGCGCGAGGTCGAGGTTCCAATCGGTGTCGGTGGTGCCGATGATCCAATGCGTCTCCCATGGGATGACGAACAGCACCGAGTTGGCGGTGCGGAGGATGATCGCGGTCTCGCTGACGATCCGGTCGCGCGGCACCACGATGTGCACGCCCTTCGACGCGCGCACCTTGAAGTGGCCGCGCTGCTTGGACAATGCCTGCACCTCGTCGGTCCAGACCCCGGCGGCGTTGATGACGCAGTGGGCGCGCACCTCGGTGACGTCGCCGTTCTCGGTGTCGCGCACACGGACTCCGAGGACGCGGTCGGATTCGCGCAGGAAACCGATCACCTGTGTCGAAGTGCGGATGACCGCGCCGTAGTTCGCCGCGGTGCGGGCCACCGTGAGGCTGTGCCGCGCGTCGTCGACAACCGTGTCGTAGTAACGGATTCCGCCGATGAGCGAGCTGCGCTTGAGCGCCGGAGCCACGCGCAGGGCACCCGAGCGGGTCACATGTTTCTGCCCGGGGACCGATTTCGCGCCGCCCATGCGGTCGTAGAGGAAGATCCCCGCCGCGACATACGGCCGCTCCCAGACCCGCTGCGTCAGCGGGTAGAGGAACGGGAGGGGTTTCACCAGGTGCGGGGCCAGCAGCCGTAGCGAGAGTTCGCGCTCCTTGAGTGCCTCACGGACGAGCCCGAATTCGAGCTGTTCCAGGTAGCGCAGACCGCCGTGGAACATCTTCGACGACCGGCTCGACGTCCCCGAGGCGATGTCACGCGCCTCGACCAGGGCCACCCGCAGACCGCGCGTGGCGGCGTCGAGTGCGGCACCCACGCCGACCACCCCGCCGCCGATCACGACGACGTCGAACTGTTCCTCACCGAGCCGCCGCCACGCTTCGGCTCGGTAGAGCGGGCCCATGTCCGCCGGCCGGTCCGGGTTGAACTCGGTGTTCATGTTCGCCGAGCCTAATTGATCTCGGCCCGCACCACAGCGTGCGACACTGACGGCGTGGGCAGTTCAGGCAAATACGTGGCGGCGATCGACCAGGGCACCACCTCCACCCGGGCGATGATCTTCGACCACCAGGGACGCGTCGTCGGCGTCGAGCAACTCGAACACGAACAGATCTTCCCGCGGGCCGGCTGGGTCGAACACGACGCCGCCGAGATCTGGCGCAACACGCGCCGCGTGGGTGCCGCCGCGCTGGCCTCCGCCGAGCTGACCGCCAAGGACATCGTCGCCTGCGGCATCACCAATCAGCGCGAGACCACGGTGATCTGGGACCGTGAGTCCGGGAAGCCGGTCCACAACGCGATCGTCTGGCAGGACACCCGCACCGGTGACGTGTGCACGGAGCTCGCCGGCGACGTCGGCGTCGACCGTTACCGCGAACGCACCGGCCTGCCGCTGTCCACCTACTTCGCCGGACCCAAGGTCCGCTGGCTGCTCGACAACGTCGACGGTCTGCGCAACCGTGCCGAGGCGGGTGAATTGTGCTTCGGCACAATGGATTCCTGGATCGCGTGGAACATGACCGGTGGTGTCGACGGCGGGCAGCACGTCACCGACGTCACCAACGCCTCACGCACCATGCTCATGGACCTGCGGACGTTGAGCTGGGATGAGGAGATCTGCAAGGAGATGGGCATCCCGATGTCCCTGCTGCCGGAGATCCGCAGCTCGTCCGGCGAATTCGGCTCGCTGCGCGGGAACGGCCCCCTCCCCGACGTCCCGCTGACCGGCATCCTCGGCGACCAGCAGGCCGCCACCTTCGGTCAGGCGTGCCTGTCACCCGGCGAGGCCAAGAACACCTACGGGACCGGGAACTTCCTGCTGCTCAACACCGGCACCGAACCGGTCTTCAGCGAGCACGGCCTGCTGACGACGGTCTGCTACCGCATCGGCGACCAGCCGGCGCGCTACGCGCTCGAGGGGTCGATCGCGGTGACCGGGTCGCTCATCCAGTGGCTTCGGGACAATCTCGGCCTCTTTTCCGCGGCATCGGATGTCGAGAAGCTGGCCGCGGAGGTCGACGACAACGGCGGCGCGTACTTCGTACCCGCCTTCTCCGGTCTGTTCGCGCCGCGCTGGCGCTCGGATGCCCGCGGCGTGATCGTCGGCCTGACCCGCTTCGTCAACAAGGGCCACCTGGCGCGGGCGGCACTGGAGGCCAGTGCTTTCCAGACCCGCGAGGTCATCGAGGCCATGCAGGCCGACGCCGGCATGGAGCTGTCCACGCTCAAGGTCGACGGCGGGATGGTGGTCAACGAACTGCTCATGCAGTTCCAGGCAGACATCCTCGACGTCCCCGTCGTGCGTCCCGTGGTCAACGAGACCACCGCGCTGGGTGCGGCCTACGCCGCCGGTCTGGCTGTGGGGTTCTGGGAGAGCGAGGACGACATCCGCGCCAACTGGGCCGAGGACAAGCGCTGGAAGCCCACGATGGCCGAGGAGGAACGAGGCCGCCTGTACGGCGAATGGAACCGGGCCGTCGAGCACAGCTTCGGTCTGGCGTGACTCGGGCGACCGTGGTTCAGACGATGAAGTCGGCGAGAACACCGACGACGCCCGCGCTGCCACCGAGGGCAGCGGCAGCTTCGTAGGCGGCCTCCCGCAGTGCCGTGCGCGGAGCCTCGGCCGTTGTCGACACCGACATCGCGGCGAGGATGCAGTCGAGGGCCCGGGCCCGCCGGAAGCTGTCCAGCTGTGCGTCGACGTCACCGCGACGCTGATGCGCGAACGCGTCGAAGTCGTGTTGCGCGGCAACCACTCTCAGTGCGGCCACACCCGCCGGGTCGGCACTTCCCTGCTGGCGCCACTGCCTGATCACGTCGCGGATCTCGGGGGTCGACGCCCCCGTCACGTCCATCACCGTGGCGACGAGGAGGTGCAGACACCGGATGATGTCCTCGTCGGGTACGGCAGAGGCGAGCCGGGCGACGCCTCCGGGCAGCCGGTCGACCCGGTTCAGCATGTCCGGCCCCGTGTGTTCGACGACGGTTCGTCACCGCCGTCGGCGCGCGTGTCGGGAGTCCCCGGCGAACGATCCGGCGGGGTGAGCACCTCCCCCGGCGTCGGCCGGAAAGCCGGGGTCTCGGACAGGGGCGAGGCCGGGCGGGGAATCCAGTCGCCGATGACCGGCGGCCCGACGAGCGGCAGATCGCCGACGATCTCCGCGCCGTGCTCACGATTGTGCAGATAGGGTGCGGCTTTGTGCTGGTCGTCGTTCTCGGCCCCGGGTCGGCGGCCTGTCGGCGGCGCGCCGGCGGGACCCACCGGTGGTGTGATCCCGGCACGCGGTGCGGCAGCGCTCGCGGCGGGCGGCGTCGACGCCGTGGGCGTCGCAACACCCGGCGCCGACGTCGACAGCGGGAGTGGTCCGACGACCGGGCTCGGCACTGGTCCTAATCCCGACCCGGAACCTGCTCCCCCGGAACGGGATTCGTTCCCGGTTCCCGATCGTCCGGAGTCGGCGAGACCGTGCGTGCCGCTTCCCGGGGTGCCCCGGCCGCCGCGGAGAAGACCGTCGGGGTCGTCGGCACCCCCGCGGCCGGACGATCCCGACGACGACGAGGACGAGGACACCGGAGTCACCGGGGTGGGTCCGCCGCCCGCCGGGCCCGGAGCCGCCCCGGTGGTCGCGACTGGGATCGCGCCGCCACCAGAACGGCCGAAGTCCCCGGCGTCGACGGTGTTCGCGGCCTGCCCCCGGGGTGCCTCGGAACCCGAACCCGAGCCGACTCCGGCTGCCGACATGCCACCCACTCCGCGAACCATGTCGTCCGGTCCGGTGGGCTCGGGAAGCGAGTGCTGGACCCGTTGCATCGGTGACGAATACGTACCCGACATGGTCCGGTCCGCCTCGAACCGCACCGTCGGCGCGTCCTCGGGATTGTCGCGGAGGTGCTGCTGCAGTTCGCGCAGCCGTCCTTCCTGCCCCCGTGTCGCACCGACGATCCCGACCGCGCTGCTCAGTGCCTCGCCGACGACGGTTGCCGTCTCCAGGCTGCGCTGCATGGCGTCGGACAACAACTTCCCCGCCTCGAGGGCGGTGTCGGAGGCGAGGCCGCGCAGGTCGTCACCGAACATCGCCGCCATCCGCTCCGACGCACGGCGTACCGCGTCGATCGCCTTGAGGATCGTCTCGACGTCACCGGCCGCCTGTCCGGGCTCCATGGTGCGGAGGGTGTCGATGATCTCGTCGATGCCCATCCCGGCCCAGTCGGTGCGTCCGCCGCCGAAGGACGGGGCGTTCGACACGCCCCGGTTGTTCTGGGCGAACGGTCCTGTCACGACATCTCCCCCCACGTCGCGGTGTGCCCGGTTCCGGGCGGATTCTCGACGACCCTACCGTGATCGAGGGGGCTCGCCGGTTGTCAGTCCAGATCGTCGTGACGGACGAGCTGACGCGCCGCCTCGGTGATCGACCCGGACAGCGACGGGTACACCGAGAAGGTCTGTGCGAGATCGCCGACCGTCAGTTTGTTCTGCACCGCGAGGGCGAGCGGGAGGATGAGCTCGGAGGCGTTGGGGGCCACCGCGACACCACCGATGACCACGCCGGTGGCGGGGCGGCAGAAGATCTTCACGAAGCCGCGGCGCAGGCCGCTCATCTTGGCGCGCGCGTTGGTCGCCAACGGCAGCATCACGGTGCGGGCGGGGTACTCGCCGGCGTCGATGGCCTTCTGCGACACCCCGACGGTGGCGATCTCTGGACGCGTGAAGATCGCCGACGCAACGGTTTTCAACTTGATGGGGCTGACGCCCTCGCCCAGTGCGTGGTAGACCGCGATGCGGCCCTGCATGGCGGCCACCGAGGCGAGCGGTAGCAGGCCGGTGCAGTCGCCGGCGGCGTAGATGCCGGGCACCGAGGTCCGCGACACCCGGTCCACCTGGATGTAGCCGCCCTTGTCGACCTCGACACCGGCCCGCCCGAGTTCGAGGTTCGCGGTGTTGGGGATCGAGCCGACGGTCATCAGCACGTGGCTGCCGGTGACGGTGGACCCGTCGGCGAGATGCGCGGTGACGGTGTCGCCGTCGCGGACGACCTTGTCGGCGCGGGCATGCTTGACGAGTTCGACGCCCCGTTCGGCGAGGGCGTCCTCGAGCACCAGGGCGGCGTCCTCGTCCTCGTGCGGGAGCACGCGGTCGCGGCTCGACACCAGCGTCACCTTCACCCCGAGTTCGGTGTAGGCGTGGACGAACTCGGCGCCGGTGACACCCGAACCGATGACGACGAGATGCTCGGGCAGCTCCTCGAGGTCGTAGAGCTGACGCCAGGTGAGGATGCGTTCACCGTCGGGCTGGGCGTCGGGCAGGATGCGCGGCGACGCACCGGTCGCGATCAGGACGACGTCGCCGTCGAAGCGTTGGGTGCTGCCGTCGGCGAGGGTCGCGAAGACGCTGTGGGTCGAGACGCCGACCTGCGTCTCGTCGAGCACGGCGGTACCGGAGACCAGCTTGACGCCCTCGCTGACGAGTCGTGACTTGATGTCGGCGGACTGGGCGAAGGCGAGGTCGCGCACACGCTGATGGATCTGCGGAAGCGTGATCAGGGTGTCGTCGGCCTTGATGTTGATGCCGAGATCGACGGCGCGACGGACCTCGGTGCGGATGCCGGTGGAGGCGATGAAGGTCTTGGAGGGCACGCAGTCCCACAGCACACAGGCGCCACCGATGCCGTCGGAATCGATCACCGTGATGTCGGCTCCGTACGCGGCCGCGGCGAGCGCCGCCTCATATCCCGCTGGGCCACCGCCGATGATGACGATCCTGGTCACTGTGCACTCCTGTCCTTCACCGGTCTCGCCGCGGCTGCCCTCGTGGGGCACCGCGCGCCCGATGTGGTGTTGTCGAATGGGCGAACTGGCTGGCGCCGGACCGGCGGGCGTCCGACCGAATGGTGTCCGACGGCAGATCCGACTGGGTCGAGCCCCGCGGGGTGGTGCGTCGCTCTGGTGTGGCGGACCGTCGCATGGTGTCGCGCCATGTACCAACCTAGTCCGGATCGTTCCGCAACACTCAGGTGGTGGCCCCGCATGCGTCGTACGCCACTCCTTCGCCCCTGCCTGTCGCCTTCCGGAGTCGCCCCCGACCCACTAGGCTCCATCCGTGCCGATTTACGCAGCCTACGGAAGCAACATGCATCCCGAGCAGATGGCGGAACGTGCGCCACACTCGCCGATGTCGGGTACCGGATGGCTTCGCGGGTGGCGTCTGACCTTCGGTGGCGGCGACATCGGCTGGGAGGGATCCCTGGCGACGGTCACCGAGGATCGTGATGACCCCGACGCCCGTGTCTTCGTCGTCCTGTACGACGTGACCACCGAGGACGAGGAGCTGCTCGACCGCTGGGAGGGCTCCGAACTCGGCATCCACCGCAAGATCCGCGCCCGCGTCGACACCGCCGACGGCCCCGTGCTGGCCTGGCTCTACGTGCTCGACGCCTACGAGGGCGGTCTCCCCTCGGCCCGCTACCTCGGTGTCATGGCCGAGGCGGCGGAGATCGCCGGTGCCCCCGCCGACTACGTGCAGGACCTGCGGTTGCGCGAGTCGCGCAACGTCGGCCCCGGGCCGGGGCCCGTCGAATCCTGAGGCCAGGGCCCGTCGAATCCTGAGGCCAGGGCCCGTCGAATCCTGAGGCCAGGGCCCGTCGAATCCTGAGGCCAGGGCCCGTCGAATCCTGAGGCCGGGGCCCGTCGAACCCTGAGGCCTAGGGCGCGAACGGCGGCGTGAGCTCCGGCGGTTCGCCGGCGGCGCTGCGCGCGTTGAGGACGACGCCCGCGAGGGTGCGGACACCGATCGCCAGGGCACGTTCGTCGAGGTCGAAGTTCGGTGCGTGCAGATCGACCTGCGGGCCGAAACCGTCCCACACGCCGAGCCGGGCCATCGCGCCCGGCACCTGCTCGAGGTACCAGGAGAAGTCCTCGCCGCCGGGTGACTGCGGGGTGGCGGCGACGGCGTCGGGGCCGATCGCGGCGACCGCGCGTTCCAGCATGCCCACGGCGATCTCGTCGTTGACCACGGGCGGCACACCCCGGAAGTAGGAGAGGTCGTAGCGCACGCCGAGCGGCGCCAGGAGTTCGCCGACGACGCTGCGGACCAGCGGTTCGAGCGCGGCCCAGGTGTCGTGGTCGCCGGTGCGTACCGTGCCGCGCATCCTGCCTTCCTGCGGGATGGCGTTGGCGGCGCTGCCGGCGTTGGCCGCACCCCACACCATCACGGTTCCCGAGCGCGGGTCGACGCGCCGCGACAGAACCCCGGGCAGCCCGGTGATCACGGTGCCCATCGCGTAGATCAGGTCGCCGGTCAGGTGCGGGCGGGACGTGTGGCCGCCCGCGGAGTGGAGTTGCAGGTCGATGTGGTCGGCCGCCGAGGTCAGCGGACCCGACCGCAGGCCGACGGTGCCGACGGGCAGACGCGGATCGCAGTGCAGCGCGAAGATGCGTCCGAGCCCGCTGGTCACTCCGGCCTCGATGGCGTCGAGCGCACCGCCGGGCATGACCTCCTCGGCCGCCTGGAAGATCAGCCTGACCCCCACCGGGAGCGGTCCGGCCGAGGCCAGGAGCTTGGCCACGCCGATCAGGACCGCCGTGTGGGCGTCGTGTCCGCAGGAGTGGGACGCACCCTCGACCGTCGAGGTGAACGGGAGGCCGGTGTGTTCGGTGACGGGCAGCGCGTCCATGTCGGCGCGCAGGCCGATCCGCGGTTCGCCGGCCGGCCCGAGGTCGCAGACGACGCCGGTACCCAGCGGGAGCCGACGCGGGTCGAGCCCCGCGGCCGACAGCTCGGCCATCACCAGTTCGGTGGTGCGCACCTCTTGCCGGGACAGTTCGGGGTGGGCGTGGAGGTCGCGCCGCCAGGCGATCAACCGAGGACCGTGCGCGGCCAGCCATGCGTCGATGATCTTCGACGCGTCGGGCAGGCTGCCCGCCTGCGCACCGGTCACGACAGGACCCCGGCGGGAGTCGGGACGGCGAGGTCGGCGAGCAGCGGTCCGCGGAGTCCCCGCTTGATCAGCGCGAGGTTGGGACCCACCGTCGCGGCACGGGCTGTGGCGATCTCGGCGGCGCGGGCGGTCAGTCGATCCGCCTCCACCGCCTCGTCGACGATGCCGGCGGCGACCGCATCGGCGGCACCGTAGCGGCGGCTGGTGTACATCGCCTCGGTCGCGGTCCGGTCGGTGAGTCGCGTGCGCAGGAGCGTCGACATGCCGCGGGTGAACGGCATGTTCAGGGCCGCCTCGGGCAGCGACCAGAAGCCGCGCTCGGTGCGCATCACCAGGTGGTCGGCGCAGAGGGCGAGCATGGCGCCGGCGCCGAAGGCGTGCCCGTTGACGGCCGCGACCGTCGGCACCGGGAGGGTGAGGATCGTGGCGTACAGCGCGTGCACCCGGTCGAGGTATGCGGGCAGCTGATCCGGCGCGGCGAAGATGTGGTCGGTGTCGAGCCCGTTGGTGAAGAACTTGCCGGTCGCGGTCAGCACCAGCGGACGCGTCGGGTCGGCGCTCACCTCAGCGAGCAACCGTTCCACCTCGTCGAGCCATTCCAGACGGAAGCGGTTCTCGGGGTTCGACTCGTCGAGCTCGGCGCCCTTGGCCCCGAGATGGAGTTCGACGACCTCCCCGACCTCGTTGAGATATGGCATGAACTGACCTTATCGCTCCGCGGAGTCCACTCCGCGCACGGCGCTCGCACGACGCCGCAGTGCCGCACCGGCGTCGGGATCACCGTTTAGGGTTGGCGCATGGATCCCACTGCCGACGCCGACGCCGCGGCCATCGTCGCGGCCGCCACCATCGCCGCCGAGACCGACGCCGCCGCACACGATGTGGCCGTGATCCTCGGTTCCGGGTGGGCCCCGGCGGCCGACGCGTTCGGTGCACCGATCCGTTCGCTGCCGATGTCCTCGATCCCCGGCTTCACCCCGCCCAAGGCTGCCGGCCACGGTGGCGTGATCCATTCCGTGCGGGTCGGTGACCGCCGAGTCCTGTTGATGCTCGGCCGGATTCACGCCTACGAGGGTCACGACCTCGCGCGGGTCGTGCATCCGGTGCGTACCGCGGCGGCCGCCGGCGTCCACACGGTCGTGCTCACCAACGCCGCCGGTGGTCTGCGCGAGGACATGTCGGTGGGTCAGCCGGTGCTCCTCTCCGACCATCTCAACCTGACCGCGCGTTCCCCGCTGGTCGGCGCGCAGTTCGTCGACCTCGTGGACGCCTACTCCCCGCGGCTGCGCGGGATCGCCCGCCGCGTGGACCCGGCGCTCGCCGAGGGTGTTTACGCCGGCCTGCCCGGACCGCACTACGAGACCCCCGCCGAGATCCGCATGCTGCGCACGCTGGGCGCCGACCTGGTCGGCATGTCCACGGTGCACGAGACCATCGCCGCCCGGGCCGCGGGACTCGAGGTCCTCGGGGTCTCGCTGGTGACCAACCTGGCCGCCGGGATGACCGGTGAACACCTCAGTCACGCCGAGGTACTCGAGGTCGGGCGTACATCGGCGACGCGTATGGGCGAACTGCTCGCCCAGATCATCGGCGAGCTGTAGAACCGATCCCGGCGGCGATTCCTTCCCCGACGAGTCCCGACAGAACTCGAGGAGCACCATGACCTACCCACCCGACGGTTCCGGCGGTTACCCGCCCGGCGGGTACCCGGGCGCCTACGGGCCGGGTGGCCATCCGCAGGGTCCGCCGCCCCCACCGCCGCGTTCGCCGTGGACATCACCCGCGGTCCTCGTGGCCATCGGCGCCGGCATCCTGCTGGTGGTCGCGGGCGTGCTGGCCGCATTCCTGCTGATACCTGCCGACGAGGAATCGTCCGACGAGGTCGCCGCGAGTTCCACGACCTCGGAGCTCCCGACGGTCACGAGCACGGTCACCCAGTCCCCGCCGACGACCCAGACCACCATCACAACCACGCCGTCGCCGCCGACGAACCGTCCCGCCCCGCCCGTGGCGGGCGCCGATTGGCAGGGATTCGTGACCGGCCCGCGCTGCAACGCCGCCGACGACCCGGCGGTCGCGATCGGTCAGACTTCCCGGTCGCGCGTGGTCATCTGCCAGGTCGGCAACCAGACGGGTCGCTGGTACTACAAGGGGCAGGCACCCGAGGGTGGCATCGAGCTGCAGTTCCCGACCCGTGTCGGCAACACCTTCGAGGCACGCAACGGAGCCGTCCGCTACCTCGTGTCCCCGGCGAGTCTCACCATCGTGGAGGGCGGTTCGGTTCTGGCGAACGAACCGATGCTCGCCTACTGGTCGTCACTCGGCTGACCGATCACGACCGGCCGGCCCGGATCTCCGTCAGCGCGGGCCGAACTGACGGTCGCCGGCGTCGCCGAGTCCCGGCACGATGTAGTTGACGTCGTCGAGGCCCTCGTCGATCGCGGCCACGACGAGACGGCACGGATGGCCCGACTTCTCGAGCAACTCCACACCCTGGGGTGCCGCGACGACGCAGACCGCGGTGATGTCGGTGGCGTTGCGCGCGACGAGCAGTTCGATCGTGTGCAGCATCGACCCGCCGGTCGCGAGCATCGGGTCGAGGACGAAGACGGGCAGCCCGGAGAGGTCCTCGGGCAGGGACTCGAGATACGGCACCGGCTGGGCGGTCTCCTCGTCGCGGGCGATGCCCACGAAACCGACCCGGGACTCGGGCACCATCGCATGCGCCTGCTCGACCATCCCGAGGCCCGCACGCAGGACCGGGACCAGCAGCGGCGGCTTCGCCAGCCGTGATCCGGTGTGCGGGACCAGTGGCGTCTTGATCTCGAGGTCGGCACGGGGCGCGGCCGCCAGAGCCTCATAGATCAGCATCTGGGTGAGATCCGAGAGTGCCGCACGGAATCCGGCGTTGTCGGTGGTCTCGTCTCGCATCGTCGTCAGACGAGCGGCGGCGAGAGGATGGTCGACGATCAGGCGTTCCATGCCGACCAGACTATTTCCTGTGCCTCACCCACGTGCGCATTGAGGTATCGCGCAACGCCGCCGACGAGGTTCGATCGCACCCGATGGAACCGAACCGGCGCCCGCCGCGTCAGAAACCCATGAGCCCGCGATCCACGGCCCCATCCGCCGTCCTCCCCCCTCCCGGGAATGCCCGGGAAACCGTCCTGATGACGAAATCACCGGCGCTGCAGGAATTCTCGTCGACGCACCGCGCCGGGAGCGTGCTGGTCGGCGATCAGGCCCGCACCGACGAGGCGGCTCTGGTCGACCTCGCGATCACGTTCGGGATCATCGGCGCGGAGTTCCTCGCCGCGGTGGTCGAGTTCCTGCGGGTCCACCGGAGCAACCTCGAGACGACGGCGGCGCGGCAGCAACAGGTCGCGTCGGCCACCCGCCGCGCCGACGAGACCTACCTCGCCTGCGACTGCGCGGCCGCCGACCGGGGGTTCACCCTCTGATGCTCGACGCCGCGATGTTCGCCGAACCCCTACGACAGCTCGTCGCCGCGCTGGGCACCGGCGTCCTCACGCCGGGCAATCCGGCGGAGACGATCCGTGCCGCAGCGGATGCTGTCGACGCCGCACGCCGTGGATCGACCGCCGCCACCGAAGCGGTGCGCACGCACTGGGAGGGCTCCGGCGCCGCGGCGGCCGTCGACGCCACGGGACGAGTTCAGCAG
Organism: Gordonia sp. 135; assembly: GCF_009720185.1. NCBI lineage: Bacteria > Bacillati > Actinomycetota > Actinomycetes > Mycobacteriales > Gordoniaceae > Gordonia > Gordonia sp. 135. The sequence continues at coordinate 1,812,380 of NZ_CP046257.1, read as the reverse complement.
AGCATGGGCATGCTGACCGACGACGCCGACGACTTCGCCCGCCTCGTCGAGAGCGCCGGCGGAAAAGTGCAGTCGGCGTCGACCCGACTCCTCGGCCTGGTGGACTCCCTCGAACGTCGGGCTCGCGCCTTCGGGAGCGAGCTGTTCACCCCGGCCGGGCTGCTGACGATGCTGCCGGTGGCGGCCGGGCATCTCGGCCGTGGTCTCGAGATCGTCGCTCGCACACGTGCCGACCTCCGCTCCGACACCGATGCGATGGAGGCCCTCGGCCGGCGGATCGCACCCGCATCGGTCACGACCACCCGCGGCCCGGCCACCGCTGAGCGACTGTCGGTGTCGCCGGTGTCCGGAGGCGTGCCGATCACGCTCCCCGACGGTTCGGTGGCGTACGCGCCGAACGAGCGGGCGGCGAAGGCAGTGCGCGCGGCACTGAGCCAGCGGGGTGTTCCTTATCTCTGGGGCGGGACGACGCCCGCCGGTTTCGACTGCAGCGGTTTCACCAGATGGGCATATCGGCAGGCCGGTCTCGATCTCCCCCGCCTGGCCCAGGATCAGGACACCGCCGGAATCCGCGTGTCACAGGCCCAACTACAGCCCGGCGATCTCGCCGTGTGGTCCGGGCACGTGGCCATGTACATCGGCAACGATCAGATGATCGAGGCCGGCGATCCGGTCGGCGTCTCACCGGTTCGGACCACGAATCTCGACCAGACCTTCGAAGGATTCTTCCGGCCCCGATGACGACTCGGCACGAAAACCGTTCGGCCTCTGTGGGGGCACTACTGGATCCACGGCGATCAATCGCTAGGCTGTGTCCCCATGGCCGGAGACATCGTCCCGATTGAGCTCGGACTCACCGACGGAAACAGCTTCACCCTGTGGGCACCCCGCTGGCGTGAGGGTGACGACGAGTGGGAGGCGTTCCTCGGTCTCGACGAGGATCTCTACGTCCTGCCCGGCGTCGCCGAGCTCGCGGCCTTCGTCCGCACCAATGACGACAACGACCTCGTCGAGCATCCGGCGTGGCCGACCATCGTCGGCGTGCAGGCCGAGGAGTTGATCCCGGACGAGCGCCACACCTACGACCTGGTGGGCGTGCCCGAGCTGGCCGCCGAGGATCCGACCCCCGAGGTCATCGCCGAACTCGAGGACGCGCTCGAGATCGTGCGCATCCTGGGTGAGGTCTGCGAACTGACCGCGATCACGAAGTTCTTCAACGGCAACCCGATCCTGGGTGCGGTCACCACCGGTACCCGCAACTTCGAGGGCCGCGAGGGCACCGACCTCTGGGTCCGCATCGGCCGTCTCATCGCCAAGCACTGGGACGACGTCCTCGACGCCATCGACGAGGTCATCACCACGCCGAAGGTCGACGCCAAGGCAGTCGAGACCGCCGAGGCCGAACTCGAGGCCGCCGCCTCCGCCGAAGACGAAGACGAACCGGACGACGACGACATCGAGATCGTCGAGACCGCGGACGACACCGTCGACGAAGACGAGGACGACGACGAAGATGACGATTACGACGACGACGATTTCTGGGCGTCGGTCGGCATCGACCCGATCAAGATCGTCACGAGCGGCAACGAGTACCTGACGCTGCGCTGCTACCTCGGCGACGACCCGGTGTTCCTGGGCGCCAAGGGCAAGATCTTCGTGTTCACCTCGGCGCGGTCGCTCTCACGTTTCCTCGCCGACGACAACGCCCACGATCTGGCCGAGCTGACGACGTTCGAGGACATCCGGACCGAGGCCACCAACGGCTCACTCGAATTCGACGTCATCGACGACAACGTCTACGTGCTGCCCGGCCTCGCCGAGGACATCGCCGACGGACCCCGCCGCATGGACCGCGATCAGCTCGACCTCGCCGTCGAACTGTTCACCGACGCAGCCGACTACGCCGGCGACGACACCGTCAACGAGGCACTGGGCACGTCGACTCCCCTCGGCTGGTTCGTCGACTACACCGTCAACCCCGACCCGAAGCGGATGGCCCCGAGCGGACCGTTCGACAACGAGGCCGAGGCCTGGCGCGCGCTCGAACACGACTTCGAGACCCGGCTCGTCAAGAAGGGCTAGCCCGAGCCGAGCAGTACCGCGTAACCCGGCTTGATCACGTCGTCGATCACATCGAGCCGTTCGTCGAAGTGGATGAACGCCGACTTCATGGCGTTGACCGTGAAGCGTTCGAAATCGGCCCAGCCGTAACCGAACTGGTCGGCGAGCAGGCCGAACTCCTTGCTCATCGTGGTGTCGCCCATGAGCCGGTTGTCGGTGTTGACGGTGACCCGGAACCGGAGTCGGGCCAGCACGTTGAACGGGTGCTCGGCGAGCGAGCTGACCGCCCCGGTCTGCACATTCGAACTCGGGCACAGCTCGAGCGGAATCCGCTTGTCGCGCACGATGTTCGCGATCAGACCGAGCTTCGCCCCGGTGAAGGAGTGCGCTGCGAGGTCGACGCCGTCGGGGAGTTCGACGTCGTCGAAGACGCGCACTCCGTGGCCGAGACGGTCCGTGCCGCAGAAGCCGATGGCCTCGTGGATCGACGGCAGGCCGAATGCCTCGCCCGCGTGGATGGTGAACGGCGCGGAGTTGGCGCGCATGTACTCGAAGGCGTCGAGATGACGGGTTGGCGGGTGACCGGCCTCGGCGCCGGCGATGTCGAAGCCGACGACGCCGCGATCGCGGTAGCGCACCGCGAGTTCGGCGATCTCCCGCGAGCGGGCCGCGTGTCGCATCGCGGTGACCAGACAGCGGACGATGATCGTCTTCCCGCGGTCGGCGGCGATCCGCTCACCGTCGGCGAATCCGCGCAGCACCGCCTCGACCACCTCGTCGAGGGTGAGCCCGGCCTCGAGATGCTGTTCGGGTGCGTAGCGGACCTCGGCGTAGACGACGTTGTCGTCGGCGAGGTCCTCCACGCACTCACGCGCCACCCGCTCGAGAGCGTCGACGGTCTGCATGACGGCGACGGTGTGGGTGAAGGTCTCCAGATATCGCTCGAGGGACCCGCTGTCGGCGGCCTCGCGGAACCAGCGGCCCAGCCCGACCGCGTCGTCGACCGGCAGTCCGTCGTAGCCGACGTCGTGCGCGAGTTCCAGGACGGTCGCCGGCCGCAGCCCGCCGTCGAGGTGGTCGTGCAGGAGCACCTTGGGCGCGAGGGTGAGATGCGCCGGATCCAGCGTCGTCATCTTGTGAACCTAACCGAATCGATGATCAGTGGCCGGTCGCCGACGCCGCTCGTGTCGCCATCGGTGTCCTCGATCCGCACCGCACCACCGAGACTCGAGCGCGCGCCCGCGATCCGGTCCTCATCCTGCGTGTGCAAGGTGAACAGCGGTTGGCCGGCGCGGACACGGTCGCCCGGTTTGGCGTGGATCATGACACCCGCCTCCGCCGAGACCGATTCACCGGGCTTGGACCGTCCACCGCCCAGTCGCCAGGCCGCGTCCCCCACCGCACGCGCGTCCATGCCGGTCACGACGCCGTCGCGGGCGGCGGTGAACACATCCTGATGCCGGGCAACCGGGAGCGGGGCATCCGGGTCGCCACCCTGCGCGGAGATCATCGACCGCCAGGCGTCCATCGCCCGGCCGTTGGCCAGATGCTCGGCGGGATCGGCGTCGGGAAGGCCTGCGGCGTCGAGCATCTCGCGAGCGAGTGCCAGGGTCAGCTCGACGACGTCGGCGGGTCCGCCGCCGGCGAGCACCTCGATCGATTCGGCGACCTCGACGGCGTTGCCGACGGTCAGGCCCAGCGGAACGCTCATGTCGGTGATCAGCGCCCGGGTGTCGACCCCGGCGTCGTGTCCGAGTTCGACCATCGTCGACGTCAGTTCGCGGGCATCGGACTCGTCGGGCAGGAAAGCGCCCGATCCGGTCTTAACATCGAGGACCAGCGCGCCGGTGCCCTCGGCGATCTTCTTGCTCATGATCGAGGTGGCGAGCAGCGGGATGGACTCGACCGTCCCGGTGACGTCACGCAGCGCGTAGAGCTTGCGGTCGGCGGGAGCGAGGTCGGCGCCGGCGGCGCAGATGACCGCGCCGACGCGTTCGAGCTGGGTGAACATCTCCTCGGTGCTCAACTCGGCCCGCCAGCCCGGGATCGATTCCAGCTTGTCGAGGGTGCCGCCGGTGTGGCCCAGACCCCGACCGGACAGCTGCGGCACCGCGACGCCGAACGACGCGACGAGCGGCGTCAGGGGCAACGTGATCTTGTCGCCGACGCCGCCCGTGGAGTGTTTGTCGACCGTGATCAGCCGACGGCCGTCTCGACGCAGGCCCGTCAGGTCCATTCGACGTCCGCTGTCGATCATGGCGCGGGTCCAGGTCGCGATCTCCCGGCGGTTCATCCCGCGTAGATAGACGGCCATCAACAACGACGACATCTGCTCCGGAGCGACCTCGCCGCGGGTGTAGCCGTCGACCATCCACGCAATCTGCGCGTCGCTGAGTTCGCCGCCCCCACGCTTGATCGCGATGACCGAGACGGCGTGGATCACCTCGTCGGCGGTCTCGATCTCCGACGTCACGACACGACCTGGGCGATGTCGTCGGGCCCGAAGGCGTCGGGCAGCAGGTCGGAGAGGAGACGCGGACCGGCGGGATGATCGACGAGGAGGTCACGGCCGCCGTGTTCGAGGAGCACCTGCCGGCACCGCCCGCACGGCATCAGGACCTTGCCGGAGGCGTCGGTGACGGTCACCGCACGCAGGGACCTGTCACCTTGTGAGATCAACTGTGCGACCAGCGAGACCTCGGCGCAGATCCCCAGACCGTATGAGACATTTTCCACATTGCAACCTGCGACGACACGCCCGTCGGAGGTGACTCCCGCGGCCCCCACGGGGTAGTGCGAGTACGGGGCGTAGGCATGGGACAGCATCTCAGTTGCTCTGTGTCGCAGGACATTCCACTGGATTTCGGTACTCACGCCCACCTCCTGGCAAATGGTGTAACCAACCGGACATGCGCAGTTCATCGGCGCAAAGGCTTGGGTAAGGCAAACCTAAGTCGTAATGTCTTGTGCCTCAAATCGGTTCGGGCAATTTATCACCGGAATGGGCATGGGTTTAGAGTCTCTTGTCATGGGTCCATGGTCGAGTCGGAGCATGCCGATTCGACGCGTCCATCGACGATGTTGGAGGCCACTTTTCCGATGAGCACCTCGACCGAAGTCGCACCTGACCCGGTGCGTCGACGTTCCCTGTATCGCGGCGACCCGGGCATGTGGTCCTGGGTTCTGCACCGCATCACGGGCGTCACCATCTTCTTCTTCTTGTTCGTACACGTGTTGGACACCGCGGTCATCCGCGTCGATCCCAACCAGTACGACCAGATCATCGAAACCTACAAGACCCCGATCATCGGTCTCATGGAGATCGCGCTGGTCGCGTGTGTCCTGTTCCACGCCTTCAACGGCGTGCGCCTGATCCTGGTGGACTTCTGGTCCAAGGGTCCCAAGTACCAGCGGCAGATGCTGTGGGTCGCCCTGACCCTGTTCGTCGTCGTGTTCGGTGCCGGCGCGATCCGCCTGCTGCAGATCCTGTTCAGCCACCTGTAGGAGACACCAGAGATGACCACCTCGGAAGCCACCGGTGTCGCCAAGACCCTCGGCAAGGAACACGACCGTCCGGCGAGCCTGGACAATCCCCGTTCGCCCCGCAAGCCCAAGGGCGGCAACTTCGAGAAGAACGCATGGATGTTCATGCGCTTCTCCGGCCTGATCCTCGTCTTCCTGACCATCGGCCACATGTTCATCATGCTGGCCTGGGACGGCGGCGTGCACCGCATCGACGCCTCGTTCGTCGCCGCTCGCTGGAGTTCACCCGGCTGGCAGATCTGGGATCTGACCATGCTGTGGCTGGCCCAGCTGCACGGCGGCAACGGTGTCCGCACCGTCATCGCCGACTACTCGCGCAAGGACTCGACCCGATTCTGGCTCAACGTGCTGCTGGCCGTGTCGATGATCCTGACCCTGGTGCTGGGCACCTACGCGATCCTCACCTTCGACGTCAACAGCGTCGGCTAAAGGAGACCAAGAACATGCAGGAACACCGCTACGACGTCGTCATCGTGGGCGCCGGCGGCGCCGGGATGCGCGCGGCGATCGAAGCCGCACCGCGTGCCCGCACCGCGGTTCTGACCAAGCTCTACCCCACCCGTAGCCACACCGGCGCGGCTCAGGGCGGCATGTGCGCCGCGCTGGCCAACGTCGAGGAGGACAACTGGGAGTGGCACACCTTCGACACCGTCAAGGGTGGTGACTACCTCGCCGATCAGGACGCCGTCGAGATCATGGCCAAGGAGGCCATCGACGCGGTGCTCGATCTGGAGAAGATGGGTCTCCCGTTCAACCGGACGCCCGAGGGCAAGATCGACCAGCGTCGCTTCGGCGGGCACACCCGCGACCACGGCAAGTCGCCCGTGCGTCGTGCCTGCTACGCCGCCGACCGCACCGGTCACATGATCCTGCAGACGCTGTACCAGAACTGCGTCAAGCACGACGTCGAGTTCTTCAACGAGTTCTATGCGCTCGACATCTGCCTCACCGAGAACGAGGACGGCGAGCAGGTCGCGACCGGTGTCGTCGCCTATGAGCTGGCCACCGGCGAGATCCACGTCTTCCACGCCAAGTCGATCGTCTTCGCGACCGGCGGCTCGGGCCGCATGTACAAGACGACGTCGAACGCGCACACGCTGACCGGCGACGGCATGGGCATCATCTTCCGCAAGGGCCTGCCGCTCGAGGACATGGAGTTCCACCAGTTCCATCCGACCGGCCTGGCCGGCCTCGGCATCCTCATCTCGGAGGCCGTCCGCGGTGAGGGCGGCATCCTGCGCAACGCCGACGGCGAGCGTTTCATGGAGCGCTACGCCCCCACCATCAAGGACCTCGCGCCCCGCGACATCGTCGCCCGCTCGATGGTTCTCGAGGTGCTCGAGGGCCGTGGCGCCGGACCGAACAAGGACTACGTCTACATCGACGTGACGCACCTCGGCGAGGACGTCCTCAACGAGAAGCTCCCGGACATCACCGAGTTCGCCCGCACCTACCTCGGCGTCGACCCGGTCACCGAGTACGTGCCGGTGTTCCCGACCTGCCACTACGTCATGGGCGGCATCCCGACCAACATCAACGGTCAGGTGTTGCGCAACAACGACGAGGTCGTCCACGGCCTGTACGCCGCCGGTGAGTGTGCCTGCGTGTCGGTGCACGGCGCCAACCGCCTCGGCACCAACTCGCTGCTCGACATCAACGTCTTCGGACGCCGCGCCGGCATCGCCGCCGCCGAGTACGCCAACAACGCCGAGTTCGCCGAGCTGCCCGAGCAGCCGACCGAGATGGTCGACAGCTGGCTCGACCTGCTCCTGTCGGATCACGGCCACGAGCGTGTCGCCGACATCCGCACCGAGCTGCAGGCGTCGATGGACAACAACGCGTCGGTGTTCCGCACCGAGGAGACCCTCAAGCAGGCACTGACCGACATCCACCGCTTCAAGGAGCGTTACGCGCACATCCGCGTCCACGACAAGGGCAAGCGTTTCAACAGCGACCTCCTCGAGGCGATCGAGCTGGGCTTCCTGCTCGAGATGGCCGAGGTCACCGTGGTGGGCGCCCTCAACCGCAAGGAGTCGCGCGGCGGACACGCCCGCGAGGACTACCCGGATCGCGACGACGTGAACTACAAGCGTCACACCATGGCGTACAAGAAGGGCACCGACCTTCTCGCGGACATCGAGTTGGACTACAAGCCAGTGGTCGAAACCCGTTACGAGCCGATGGAGCGTAAGTACTGATGACATCTGTTCTGGACAAGCCCGCACCGTCCTCCGACGAGCCGCCGCTGCCCCCGGTGCCCGAAGAGGCCACCATGGTGACGCTCAAGATCGCCCGGTTCAACCCGGAGAATCCGGATGCCCAGGGCTGGGAGAGCTTCCGCGTCCCGGCGCTCCCGACGGACCGCCTGCTCAACCTGCTGCTGTACGTGAAGGGCTACCTCGACGGCACCCTGACCTTCCGCCGCAGCTGCGCGCACGGCGTGTGCGGCTCGGACGCCATGCGCATCAACGGCGTCAACCGTCTCGCCTGCAAGCTCCTCATGAAGGACATGCTCCCCAAGGACAAGTCCAAGGAGATCACCATCACCATCGAGCCGATCCGCGGCTTGCCGGTGGAGAAGGATCTCGTGGTCGACATGGAGCCGTTCTTCGACGCCTACCGCGCCATCAAGCCGTTCCTGATGACCACGGGCAACGAGCCGACCCGCGAGCGCATCCAGAGCCAGAGCGACCGCGCCCGCTTCGACGACACCACCAAGTGCATCCTCTGTGCCTGCTGCACCACGAGCTGCCCGGTGTTCTGGACCGAGGGTTCCTACTTCGGCCCGGCCGCGATCGTCAACGCGCACCGCTTCATCTTCGACAGCCGTGACGAGGGCGCCGTCGAGCGTCTCGACATCCTCAACGACGTCGACGGCGTGTGGCGCTGCCGCACGACCTTCAACTGCACCGACGCATGCCCCCGCGGCATCCAGGTCACGCAGGCGATCTCGGAGGTCAAGCGCGCACTCATGTTCTCGCGCTAATCGATTCTGCTTTCTCTGCAGCCCGGCAACGGCCCGCACCGATTTCGGTGCGGGCCGTTGTTCGTCGACGCCTCGCCCTGGAAGATCCCCGCGATGATCGAGTCCACCAGCGCCGCTTCTTCCTCGGGAGCCGCCGGCCAGAGCAACATCGTCAGGACTGACCGGATCGCGAACCGTGCGGCGACGGCGTCGTCGGGGTCGATGCCGATGAGTTCCGCGGCGACGGCCAGCACGGTCGGTGAGGCGAGCACGGTCGGTGTCGTCGCGATCAGACTTCCCGGCCGGAGGAACTGGCGGATCACCCGGTCTGCACGCAGGGCGCCGACCGCCGCGGTGATCGCGATCCGTGCGCGCTCATCCCCTGTCGTGCCGGCGGCCTCCTCGCGGATCGATTCCAGGACCGGGGCGGCGGTCATCGACAGCACCGCCTCGATCAGCTGGGCACGGCCGCCCGCATGGCGGTAGATCGTCGCTCGTGAGCAGTGCGCTCGGACGGCCAGTTCGTCGACGCTGAACGCGTCGAGTCCACGGGAGGCGATCAGCGCCGCGGCCTGGGAGACGAGCCTCCTCCGTGCCGCGTCGCCACGATCGCCGCCCACGAGCCAGTCAGCCATGCACGCCCTCCGTCGTCGAATCTCATCATGAGACAAGGAACAGCTGGCTGGGTGCGTTTTCTGGCAGGTCAAGAAGGGTTCGTGAGACATCGAATCCCGGCGCCACGATCTCCCCGTGTCGACTTCGGCGAGAACCGTTGTCCCCGCCGCGCCCCGTCGGAGACGCTGGGTGCATGCTCGCACTCGACGACCCCGCCTTCCTCTCGCGTTTCCACACCGGGTCCCCGGTGCAGCAGGTCGGCGACTCCCCGTTCTTCGCCGTTGGTTCCTGGGAGCTCATCGCCGAGGTGGTGCGACGACCCGGGGACTTCTCGTCGAACCTGACCGCCACGATGGTCTGCCACGACGACGGGTCGGTGTCGGAGTTCCCGGTCGCCGGACTCGGCGATGCGATGCACGTCCTGGCCACCGCCGACGGCCCGCGCCACCGCCTCCACCGGTCGCTGGTCATGCCGTCGCTGACACCTGCTCGCATCCGGGCCCTGGAGCCCTTTGTCGCCGAGGTCGTGGACACCGCCTGGTCCGAGGGACTCGACGGCGACACAATCGACTGGACAACAGCTGTGGCACAACGTGTCCCGATCACCGTGGTCACCGGGCTGCTCGGCCTGCCACACGAGGACATCGACGATCTCGCCCGCTGGGCCGGTGCGACCAACGTGCTGATCGACGGCGTCATCACCCCCGGCCAACTCACCACCGCGATCACGGCGGTCGCCGAACTCACCGCCTATCTCGGCGACGCGCTGGACTCGGCGCTACGGAACGAACGGGAGGGCACGCCGGGACGAGGGGTCCTCGACGACATCGCGTCGGCCGTGGCCCGGGCCGACCTGGACCGTCCGGCGGCGGTGATGATTCTCCTGCAACTCGTCGCGGCGGGGTCCGACTCCACTGTCAGCCTGCTGACCGATGCGGTCCGGCTTCTGGCGCGACACCCCGAGGTCGCCGCACGGTTGCGCCACGCGCCCGACCTCATCCCGGCCTTCGTCGAGGAGGCCCTGCGCCTGGAATCCCCGTTCCGGGGCCACTTCCGGCACGTCGTCGCCGACACCACGCTGGGTGACGCCCGCCTCCCGGCCGGCTCGCACATCTTTCTCATGTGGCGCGTGGGCAACCGAGATCCCGAGCACTTCGACGCCGCGCCGGCCATCGACCTCGACCGTGCGACCGCGCGGTCCGGGCACGGCTCGCACCTGGCGTTCGGCAAGGGACTGCACCTGTGCGTGGGAGCCGGCCTGGCCCGCCTGCAGGGTCGTCTGGCGATCGCCCGGTTACTCGGCGCCGCAACGGATTTCCGGCAGACCGCGACCCGCGAACTGACACTCGTCCGATGACCCGGGGAACCGATCGGCACCCAGCTGCGTCCAAGAAGGACCCAGTCACCCCGCCGAACGGAGCGCCGTCGTGGTCCGAATCCTGTACCTCCGCCTACTCCTCACCCTCCTGACCGGCACCGCCCTGTGTCTGGCGGTGTTCTCACCCGCCACGGCGGCACCGGCCCCCGCCCCCGAGCCCCAACGGATCACGATCACCCTGACCTCGGACCGGCAGCAAAACGGCGCCGCCGTATGGTTCGACGCAGCCGCCCGTCTCCGCACCCAGACCCACGTCCCGCTCACGCACCAGGACGGCCACACGAGGTTGTGGTCGGCATCGCTGGTGTACACGAGACATTCGCCGGGCGAACCACTCGACGCGCTATTCCAGTCCGGCGGAGGCTTTTCCAGATGTCAGATCTGGGTTGAGTCCGAACTCGTCGCCGAGGATTCCGCCCGCGGACACGAACCGACGAGCAGGTGCCGAGCGCGCAATTGAGCCGGGTTTCGTACTTGCAGGGAGGAATCGGGAGCAGAATCGTACTCTGTCTTTCGTCGTGATCATGTGAGCGGAGAACCAGCATGGCGGAGCGCATCGAGACCGAGGCGGTCGGAGGCGGCGGCGAGGCCGGCCTCGTGGGCGATCCCGGCAACAAGGGCCTGCGTCTCGGTTCGATCGGGCTGATGGGCAACGTCATCATCGGCTTGTCCGCCGTCGCACCGGCTTACAGCCTCGCTGCCACTCTCGGTTTCGTGGTCGACAGCGTCGGCGCAAAGGCCCCGGCGATGTTCGTCCTCGCCTTCATCCCGATGTTGCTCGTGGCCTTCGCCTATCGCGAACTGTCCCGCGACACCCCGGACTGCGGCACGACGTTCACTTGGGGCACAAAGGCTTTCGGGCCGTGGATCGGCTGGATTGGCGGGTGGGGCCTGGCCGTGTCGGCGATCATCGTGCTCGCCAACGTTTCCGAGATCGCCGCGCTGTACCTGTTCAAGTTCCTCGGCCTCCACGGCCTGGCCGACAGCCTGCTGGCGAAGATCCTGCTCGGCAGTTTCTTCATCATCGCCATGACCTGGATCAGCATCCGCGGCATCGTCATCAGCGAACGCATGCAGGCGATCCTGATGTTCGTCCAGTTCGCCGTGCTCATCATCGCGAGCGTGATCGCGCTGGTGAAGGTCGGCGCGGGCCGGGCCGGCGAGCAGGCGGTCACACCGGAGTGGTCCTGGTTGTGGCCCAGTGGTCTCGACCAGTCGCAGATCGCTGCGGCGGTCATCCTGTGCATCTTCATCTACTGGGGCTGGGATGCGTGCCTGGCGATCAGCGAGGAGACCAAGGACCCCGACAAGACCCCGGGCCGAGCCGCCCTTCTCACGTGCGTGATCCTGGTCGCCACCTACGTGTTGGTCGCCTACGCGGTCCAGTCGTTCGCCGGGTTCGGCGACACCGGGATCGGACTGGGGAACGACGCGAACGACGAGGACGTCCTGACGATCCTGGGAGACCCGGTAGCGGGCGCGGTCTTGTCGTCGGCACTTCTGTTGACGGTCTGCGTCTCCGCGCTGTCCTCGACCCAGTCCACGATCCTGCCCACCGCACGCGGCAGCCTGTCGATGGCCGTCTACAAGGCACTGCCCGAGAAGTTCGCCTCGATCCACCCGCGCTACATGACCCCCGCCTTCGGTACCGGCGTCATGGGTGCCGCGGCCCTCACCTTCTACCTGGTCCTGTCACTGCTCAGCCAGGACACCCTCGCCGACTCCATCGCGTCTCTCGGGCTCGCGGTCGCCTTCTACTACGGGATCACCGCCTTCGCCTGCGTGTGGTACTTCCGCTCGAGCCTGTTCGCCTCCGCACGGAACTTCTTCCTGCGCGGCCTCTTCCCGTTCCTCGGCGGCCTCGCAATGGCGGCGGCCTTCATCCGCTCGGCGATCGACATGATCTCGCCGGACTACGGCGCCACCTCGGTCGGCGGGATCGGTGGCGTCTTCGTCCTCGGGGTGGGCATGCTGGTTCTCGGAATCCCGCTGATGCTCGCCTGTTTCGCCCACAACAGCGACTTCTTCCGGGGCAAGACACTGACCGCGACCACCGAGGTGAAGGTTCCCGATGTCTACTGAGACCGCCGCAACCCGCCCTGACGCAGAGACGCCCATCGACCCGACCGACGATCCGGGCACTCCCCGGCTCACCGTCGGATACCTCGCGACCCCCTCGGGCGCCGACGGGGTCGTCCTCGCCGTGGCGCTCGCCCGGGTCACCGGCGCGGCCATCGACCTGGTGTGCGTGGTTCGCCCGACGCCCTACGACGGCCAGCCCGGGCTCGCCCAGTATCAACAGCGCATCGAGGCGCAGGCCGCCGACTGGCTCCGCGAGGGCGCCGAGCTGATCCCCGCCGGCTTCTCCTATCGCACCGTCGTCACGGTCAACGAGTCCTTTGCCGACGGGCTCGCCTCCCACGCGGTCGACACCGAGGCCAAGATGATCGTCGTCGGCGGCACGGGCGACGGGTTGCTGAGTCGCCACACGCTCGGCACCGTCAGCAACGAACTCGTCCACTCCTCGCCTGTTCCGGTCGCGTTGGCGCCGCGCGGATATGCGGATCGGGTGGACGCGGTCCTCGACATGGTGACCGTCGCCGTCCCGGTCAGACCCGGCGAAGACAATCCGCTCCCGTTCGCCGAGAAGCTGGCCGAACGCGCCAAGCTCGACCTCCGACTGCTCTCGCTGGTCTCCATCGAATCGCCCTTCGACGACGACTCGTCGAGGGACATCCGCGCCGCCCAGATCGCCGTCGCGCGTGAACTCCTCGAGAAGACCCGCTCCGAGGTGAATCCCGAACTCGAGGTCGACGTCCTCGTCGCCGACGGCACAACGCTCGACGAGGCGCTGGCCAATCTCCCCTGGGACGCCAACGACATCGTCGCCATCGGCTCCGGTCACCTCGGATCACCCAACCGGGTCTTCCTCGGCAGCACCGCCTCTCGTATCCTCCGGTGGACGACGGCACCGGTTATCGTGGTCCCCAAGAGCGGCTGACCGAACCCGCACCGACCACGGAGACCGACACCGACTTGACCGACCAACGTGCGCGAGTGCTCGAGATCCGCCATGCCGACTCCGAGCCTCCGGGTTTCTACGGCCCACCGCTGACCGACCTCGCGGACGTCACCACCTTGCGGATCTGGCGCGAACCAGTACCCACCGACCTGACCGGATTCGACGCCGTAGTGACCCTCGGCGGCGCCATGGGAGTCGGCGACGCCCAACGCATTCCGTGGATAGACGACGAGATCGCGCTCCTGCGCCGGGCGCTCGACCTGGACATCCCGATCTGGGGCGTATGTCTCGGCGCCCAGATGCTGGCCGCCGCGCTGGACGCCGACGTGTACACGGCCTCCTCACCGGAGGTCGGCATCCACACCGTCACATTGAACGATGCGGGCGCCGCCGATCCGGTCTGGGGCACCGCGCGCGACGACACGTCCGGAACGGTGCCGCCGGAATTCGACGTCGTGCAATGGCATTTCGACACATTCACACTCCCGCCGGGGGCCACGCTGCTGGCGTCGTTGTCGACGTGTGTCAATCAGTTGTACCGCCACGGGAAGTCGTACGGCGTGCAATTCCACCTCGAGGCCGGCGGTGAGCTCGTCGGCGAATGGCTCGACTCCACCGAGTCACGATCGCTGATCACCGAGACCATCGGCGCCGAGGCCACCGATCGTTTCCCCGGCGTCGCCGCAGCCACCGAACCCGTCACCATCCCGCTCGCGCGCACCGTGCTGACCCGGTGGCTGACCGGAGTGGTCCGCGGCTGACGGCATCAGCTGTCGAATCCCAGTCCGATCCGGTCCAGCAGCGTGAGCCATGCGCCACGGCGACCGTTGCGACGTTCGCTGCGCGCCATCTGATGTCGGGTGAAGGCTATTCCGGCCCAGCGGATCGGTTCCGGCGGGAACGGTAAGGGCTTGCGGCGCACCATCTCCAGGGCGGTGCGTTCGGTTCGTAGGCCGTCGACGAGGTCGAGTGCGGTGGCAGCCGCGAAATGCGAGGCGCCGACGCCGAGTCCGGTGAATCCGACCGCCGTCACCACGCGCCCACCGTGGGAGGTGTCCCAGAAGGCGCAGAACCGCGAGCAGGTGTCGATCACCCCGCCCCAGGTGTGCGTCGCAGTGATCCCGTCGAGCTGCGGAAACATCTGCAGGAGATGCTCACCGAGCAGCGCCCATTCACCGGGTTGGTGGGCGCGGCGGGGGTCGTCGTCGGACCCGAAGTGATACGGGGCATCCCAACCGCCGAACAGCATCCGGTTGTCGGCGGTGAGCCGAAAGTAGTGGAAGCGTGGACCACTGTCGGCGAGTCCCTCGCGCCCGGCCCAGCCCAGGGAGGCGAGCTGATCGTCGGACAGCGGTTCGGTCATCAGTGCGTAGTCCCACACCGGGACCGTGTAGAGGCGCAGTCTGCGGACCAGCGATCGGCTCGCCGACGTCGCGACGACGACCCGACCGGCGCGAACGTGCCCGAAATCCGTCCGGGCGCAGATCTCGTCACCCGACGAATCCGAGGTCAGATCCAGAACCTCGGTGCTCTCGAAGATCTGCACGCCGAGCCGTTCGGCTGCCTCGGCGAGGCCGAACGCGAGTTTGGCGGGGTCGAGGATCGAGACATGCGGGTCGTAGAGGGCGCCGCGGACCATCGGGGAGTTGACGCGTTCCCGGGCCGCGGATGCGTCGAGCAGGACGAGATCCTCGCCGAGTGCCTGCCCGGCGGCCGCGGTCTCGGCGAGATCGTCGAACTGCCAGTCGGTGGTCGCGAGGTCGAGTTCCCCGGTGTGCTCGACGTCGGCGTCGATGCCCAGACGTGTCAACGTGTCCTGGATGGCGTCGAGTGTCTCGCGACCCATGCGCAGCAGCGTGGGCATCTCGTCGGGGAACCGCTGCAACCCGTTGCCGAGTCCGTGCGTGAGGCTGGCGGCACAGAAGCCGCCGTTGCGTCCGGAAGCATGTTCGGCGATGCGGTCACGTTCGACGAGCACGATCGATCGGGACGGATTCCGTTCCGCGGCCTGCACCGCCGCCCACAGGCCGGTGAAGCCGCCGCCGATCACCAGCAGATCGGCACCGGTCTCGCCGACGAGTCGGGGCCGGGGTTCGGGACGCAGGTCGCGGTCGAGCCAGTAGGGGCGGGCCGCGGCCTGCGCGACCATCTCGACGCCCCGGTCGGTCGGCCGCGAGGCCCACGTCCGGCCGGTCACGCCGTCGGGCCGTCCAGGCTGAAGATCGTTCGGTGCCATTCCTTTTCGGCGACGCCGTGGATGTCGCTCATGACGTGCTTGATCAGCAGGTACTCGTCGAGCGAGTAGGTCGACATGTCCTTGCCGAAGCCGGAGGCACCGAATCCGCCGTGCGGCATCTCGCTGATGATCGGGATGTGGTCGTTGATCCAGACGCACCCGGCGTGAATCTCACGCGAAGCACGTTGCGCGCGATACACATCGCGCGTCCATGCCGACGCCGCGAGGCCGTACGGGGTGTCGTTGGCGCGACGGATCGCGTCGTCGTCATCGGTGAAACGACTGACCGCGAGCACCGGCCCGAACACCTCGTCGCGGTAGATCTCCGAGTCCTCGGCCACGTCGGCGACGAGCGTGGGCGGGTAGAAGGCGCCCGGACCGTCGGGGACGCCACCGCCGGTGACCACACGCGCGCCGGCCGCCCGCGCACGGTCCACCATCCCGGCCACCTTGTCGCGGTGCCGCCGGGAGATGAGGGAGCCCAGATCGGTTGCCGGGTCGGTCGGATCGCCGATGACAACCCGCGACATCAGGTCTGCGACGCCGCCGACGAAGTCGTCGTAGAGCGCGGGCGCGACGATCGCGCGGGTGGCCGCGGTGCAGTCCTGACCGCCGTTGATGATCGAGCCCGCGACCGCACCGTGGATCGCGGCCTGCAGGTCGGCGTCGTCGAAGACGACGAACGGCGCCTTGCCGCCGAGTTCGAGCTGGATGCGGGCCCCGTTGGTGGCGGCCTGCGCCATCACCTGCCGGCCGACCGCGCTCGAGCCGGTGAAGGTCACCATGTCGACGTCGGGATGCCCGGCGAGATGGGCGCCGGCTTCCGGTCCGGTGCCGACGACGATGTTGAGGACACCGTCGGGCAGTCCGGCCTCGGTGGCGATGCGGGCCATCGTCAGCGTGGTCAGCGGCGTGATCTCGGCGGGTTTCAGCACCACCGCACAGCCGGCGGCGAGTGCCGGGATGACCTTCCACACCGCCATCTGCAGCGGATAGTTCCACGGCGTGATGGTGCCGACGACCCCGACGGGTTCCCGGCGGATCGACGAGGTGTGGTCACCTGAGTATTCCCCGCTCGCCTTGCCCTCGAGATTCCGTGCGACTCCGGCGAAGAAGTCGACGTTGTCGATCGATCCGGGGATGTCGAACTCGGTCGCGAGCCGAACCGGTTTACCGGTGTGGGCGACCTCTTCGGCGATCAGCAGGTCGGACTCGGCGTCGAGCGCCCTGGCCAACGCGAGCAGGACTCCCGCCCGTTCGGCCGGGGTCGCACGACCCCAGGCGGGCTGCGCGGCGCGAGCACTGGCCACCGCGGTATCGACGTCACCGCGACCTGCGAGTTTCACGGCCGCGACCGGCTCATCCGTGGCAGGATTGATCACGATGTGATCGGCACCGGTCGAGTGATGGGGCTTTCCGTCGATCCAGCCGGACGGAATGCTGGTTGGAGAGGACATACCCCCAGATCCTACCGCCGCCGTTGCGGATTCACGTGTCGAAATCCGGTTTCGTTGCGGATTCAGTCGTCTGTGTTGCGGTCCGCTGCGGAATCCGTCACGATCATGGGGTGGCTGACCCTGCATCCACACAGTTGGACGCAACTGCGAAGAAGATCATCGAACTCCTGCAGGCCGATGGTCGGAGTAGCTATGCCTCCATCGGCAAGGAAGTCGGCCTGTCCGAGGCCGCCGTCCGCAACCGGGTCCAGAAGCTCAGCGAGAGCGGACTCATGCAGATCGTCGCGGTCACCGATCCCCTCAAGCTCGGGTTCGCCCGCCAGGCGATGATCGGAATCCGCTGTGTGGGTGACACCCAGGCTCTGGCGCAACACCTCGCCGAACACCCCGAGATCGACTACGTCCTGCTGACCGCGGGATCGTTCGACATCCTGATCGAGGTCGTCTGCGAGAACGACGACCATCTCCTGGAGATCCTGAACAAGAAGGTGCGCGTGCACCCGGAGGTCGTCGGCACCGAGACCCTCGTCTATCTCAAACTCGTCAAACAGCAATACAACTGGGGAACCAGATGACCGACTGGAAGTCACGATGACACTGACCGCACCCTCGACACCACCCGATTCCGCCCGGTCGCTCGGCGAGCGCAGTGCGGCGCACCTCTGGGGACACTTCGCCCGGCACGGCGACGCCATCACGCCGCCGGTGATCACCCGCGGCGAGGGTATGCGCATCTTCGACGATCAGGGACGCAGCTACCTCGATGCGCTCGCCGGACTATTCGTCGTGCAAGTGGGTCACGGTCGGGAGGAACTGGCCGAGGCCGCCGCCAGGCAGGCCAAGGATCTCGCGTTCTTCCCGTTGTGGTCGTACGCGACTCCCCCGGCGATCGAACTCGCCGAACGCCTCGCCGCCTATGCACCCGGCGACCTCAACCGAGTCTTCTTCACCACCGGTGGCGGCGAAGCCGTCGAGAGCGCTTGGAAGCTGGCCAAGCAGTACTTCAAGCTCGTCGGGAAACCCGGTAAGCACAAGGTGATCTCGCGTGCGGTCGCCTACCACGGCACACCGCAGGGCGCGCTCGCCATCACCGGTGTGCCGGCCCTCAAGGAGGCCTTCGAGCCGTTGACGCCCGGGGCCTTCCGCGTGCCGAACACCAACATCTACCGGGCGGCCGACGACATGTCCGCCGACCCGAAGAAGTTCGGCCGCTGGGCCGCCGACCGCATCGCCGAGGCGATCGAGTTCGAGGGCCCGGACACGGTGGCGGCGGTCTTCCTCGAGCCCGTCCAGAACGCCGGCGGGTGCTTCCCGCCGCCGCCCGGCTATTTCGAGCGGGTCCGCGAGATCTGCGACGAGTACGACGTTCTCTTGGTCTCCGACGAGGTGATCTGCGCGTTCGGCCGCATCGGGTCGATGTTCGCCTGCGACGACTTCGGTTATGTCCCCGACATCATCACCTGCGCCAAGGGCATGACATCGGGCTACTCCCCGATCGGCGCGATGATCGCCAGCGACCGCCTGTTCGAACCGTTCCGCGACGGCACCACGACGTTCGCCCACGGTTACACCTTCGGCGGGCACCCGGTGTCGGCGGCAGTCGCGCTGGCCAACCTCGACATCTTCGAGCGCGAGGGCCTCAACGAGCACGTCAAGACCCAGGCACCGGCGTTCCGGACGACCCTCGAGAAGCTCCACGACCTGCCGATCGTCGGCGACGTACGCGGCGAGGGGTACTTCTACGGGATCGAACTCGTGAAGGACAAGGCCACCAAGGAGACGTTCACGGCGGCCGAGTCCGAGCGCATCCTGCGCGGATTCCTCTCCACCGCACTGTTCGACGCAGGGCTCTACTGCCGCGCCGACGACCGCGGCGACCCCGTCGTGCAGCTCGCCCCACCGCTCATCGCGGGCCAGGCCGAGTTCGACGAGATCGAGCAGATCCTGCGGTCGGTACTGGGCCAGGCGTACTCGCTGCTGTAGTCCACGCGGCCGAACGTCTGACACGGCCGCTCCGCGCGTCCTGAGCCTGCGCGGTTGCGCTGGTAATTTGCGGTCGGTGACCTCGGGGTGGACTCGCCGGACCTCATCGGCGCTCGTCGCCGCCCTGCTCGGGCTACTACTGTGCGTGATCGCCGCAGGTCCGACAAGTGTCGGACGAGCCGGCGCGGTTCCCGTCCCGACCGGTGCACCGCCGGCCTTCACGACGCCCGTCACCGACCACTGTCCGCACAAGACCGGCACCCCACCGGCCGTCGACGAGTCCGAGGTCGTCGCACCCGGTTCGACGACCCCGCCCCCGCTGCCGGTCCCCACTCCGCCGATCGGGGGCGAGGACCTCGGGTACTGCGGCGTCGTCGCCGATCCCGCCGCGGGTCCGGTTCCCCCTCGGCTCACCTCGGCCGGGTGGCTGATCGCCGACCTCGACTCCGGCAATGTCATCGCGGCCAAGGATCCGCACGGGCGGTACCGGCCGGCGTCGACGATCAAGGTGCTGCTCGCGCTCATCGTGCTCGACGAGCTCGATCTCGACGCGACGGTCGTCCCGACCGCCGAGGACTGGAGCACCGAGGGCGACTCCTGCGGGATGGGGCCCGGCGGTCGCTACTCCGTCCGCGACCTGCTGACCGGACTGCTCATGGTGTCGGGCAACGACTGCGCCAACGCCCTCGCGCGCGAACTCGGCGGTGTGGAGACCACGCTGGAAAAGATGAACGAACGCGCCCGCGAGCTGGGCGCCGCCGACACCCGCGCGGCCAGCCCGTCGGGTCTCGACGCCGCCGGGATGTCCTCCTCGCCGTACGACCTCGCCCTGATCTACCGGGAAGCGATGGCACAGGGGACCTTCCGTGAGTTGATCGCCAAGCCCACGTTCCGGTTCCCCGGTTATCCCCGCCGACCCGACGTTCCCGGCGACAAGGACCATCCGCCGTACGACATGTACAGCAGCAACCGCCTTCTGGTGGACGGCTACCCGGGCATGCTCGGTGGCAAGACCGGGTACACCGACGATGCACGGAAGACCTTCGTCGGCGCGGCGGAGCGCGACGGAAGACGCATCCTCGTCGTCCAGATGTACGGACTGTCGGTCGAGGGCGACATGTACTGGGATCAGGCGCGGGAGATGTTCGAGTACGGATTCCGGGCCGGGCCGGAGATCACCGTCGGACGTCTCGTCGAATCGTCCGGTGAGGCGGCCGAAACCACCGCACCGCGCGCCGCATCGTCGGCGGACTCCCACCTCGCGAGCACCGGTTCCGACGCCGCCTCCCCCATCTCGGTCCGCATCCTCATCGGACTCCTCGCAGCACTCGCCGCCGTGGTCCTGTTGCTGCTGGGATTGAGGCTCTTCGGGCGTAGGTGACGGATCAGATCCGTTCCCACTCAGCGCGCTCGACTCGACAACCATCCGATCAGCACGCTGATCCCCGCACCAACGCCCGCGGCGGCTGCGAGTGCCGCGGGCCGTGGCGTCGGATTGACCTCGACGGTCGGTGAGATGACCACAGGCCGACGCAGTTCCGCGTCCGGGTCCTCCTCGACCTGGAACCCGGCGTTCGCCGGGTCGGTCGCACACCAGGCGGCGGCGTAGAGCACGATGCGTGACGCGAGGTAGGCGAACACCATGACACCGAGGATCGGGCCGAAGGCCACTCCGGCGGGGCTGCTCAACACCGACTGGAGGTAGAGCCCGCCGACCGTCTTGACGATCTCGAAAGCGACCGCGGTGATCAGACCAGCTTTCAGGGTGTTGCGGAATGGCAACTGCACCAAGGGAAGCCGCGCCATGATGAATGTGAACAACGCCCAGGTGGCAAGGATCGAAACCGCGATGGACACCAGTCGGACGAGGACCGGCGCCCACGACGCATCGTCGAGGCCGACCCATCCGAGCACGGTCCGCGTGAGACCCGAATTTCCCAGGGCGGTAAGGGCCATCGTCACTGCGAACGCGACACCGAGTCCGGCGAAGGTCACCAGGTCCCAGACCTTCGACATCACCGCGTTGCGTTGCACCCGGCCGCCCCACATCTCGGTCATGCCGGTGCGTACACCGGAGATCCAGCCGATGCCGGTGAACGCGGCACCGAGCAGACCGACCACACCCACCGTGGTGCGGGAGTCGATGGCCGAGGTGATGATGTCGGATACCTGGTCGCCGAGCTGCCCCGGCATCTTCTCGACGACGGCGTCCTGGATGCTCTGCAACAACTCGGGCTGCCGGGCCAGCACGAAGCCGGCCACCGCGAACGCGACCATGATGATCGGGACGAGCGCGAGGATGCCGTTGAAGCTGATGCTCGCGGCATACAGGTTGCCGCGACGGTCGTTGTAGCGATCGACCGTCCGGAGAAGATGGTCGAGCCACGTCCAGCGTTCGCGCCGGTCCTCGTAGATCGACTTCGCCCGGGTGACGAGCGACTTCCCCGAATCGACCACCGAACTCACCGCACGCCTCCTCGTCGGGTCGCCGAGGGCGCCGGACTCTCG
The DNA here is from genome assembly GCF_009720185.1 of Gordonia sp. 135. Taxonomy (NCBI): domain Bacteria; kingdom Bacillati; phylum Actinomycetota; class Actinomycetes; order Mycobacteriales; family Gordoniaceae; genus Gordonia; species Gordonia sp. 135. Next base: position 1,790,612 of record NZ_CP046257.1, on the reverse strand, counting down.
CAGACCGTGTCAGCGCCTCGGTGACAGGAAACCCACCTTGTCATAGACCGACTCCAGGGTCGCCGAGGCCACCGCCCGGGCGCGCTCCGCGCCACGCGCGAGGATCACGTCGAGCTGGGCGGGGTCGTTCATGTACTCGGTGACGCGGCCGCGTAGCGGCGTGACGAACTCGGCGAGGACGTCGGCGGTCTCGACCTTCAGATCGCCGTATCCCTTGCCCTGGTACTTGTCGACGAGGACGTCCACCGGGGTGCCGCTCAACGCCGACTGGATGGTCAGCAGGTTGCTGACACCGGGCTTGTTCTCCGGGTCGAAGCGGATCTCGGTCTCGGTGTCGGTCACCGCGGAACGAATCTTCTTGGCGGACCTCTTCGGCTCGTCGAGCAGATTGATGAGGCCCTTGTCGGTCTCGGCCGACTTGCTCATCTTCGCGGTCGGGTTCTGGAGGTCGTAGATCTTGGCGAACTCCTTGACGATGTACGCCTGCGGGACCTTGAGAACCTTGCCGAACCGAGAGTTGAAGCGCTGCGCGAGATCGCGGGTGAGTTCGAGGTGCTGACGCTGGTCCTCACCCACCGGAACCTGATCCACCTGGAACGCGAGGATGTCCGCGGCCATCAGGATCGGATAGGTGAACAGCCCGACGCCCGCGGCGTCGACGCCCTGCTTGGCCGACTTGTCCTTGAACTGCGTCATCCGGCTCGCCTCACCGAAACCGGTGATGCACGACAGCACCCACGTCAGCTCGGCGATCTCCGGGATGTGCGACTGGACGTAGATCGTGGAGCGCTCGGGGTCGACGCCGACGGCCAGCAGCTGAGCTACCGACAGTCGCGTGCGCTCGGCAAGGGTCTTCGGATCGAACGACGCCGTGATCGCGTGCATGTCGGGGATGAAGTAGAAGGCCTCGAAGTCGTCCTGCAGGGCCACCCACTGGCGAACCGCACCCAGGTAATTGCCGAGGTGGAAGGAATCGCTGGTGGGCTGGATTCCCGACAGTACGCGGGGGCGGGCGGCGCCGGATGCGGAGACGTCAGAACTCATCGGTCCATTTTCGCAGACCCGCAAAGCCCTTTTCCGCCGGTGCCCGCATCACTCGTAGACGACGGTGACCGGCGCGTGATCCGACCAGCGCAGGTCGTAGGCGGCTGCCCGATCCACTGTCGCCTTCACCGCACGCTCGGCGAGCGAACGGTTGGTGAGTTGGTAGTCGATCCGCCATCCGGAGTCGTTGTCGAACGCCTTGCCGCGCCACGACCACCATGAATATGGACCGCTCTCGCCGGGATAGAGCTCGCGGGTGACGTCGTGCCACCCGGCTTCGAGGAGGCCACCCACCCACGCGCGCTCGTGCGGCAGGAAGCCCGGGCTCTTGAGGTTGCCCTTCCAGTTCTTGATGTCCTCCTCGGCGTGGGCGATGTTCCAGTCGCCGCCGACGACGACGTGGCGGCGACGGCGGACGAGCCGGCCGAGGTGCGCGCCGAACTCGTCGAGGAACCTCATCTTCTCCTCGTACTTGACGACGTCCTTCTCGGCATCGGTGAGCGCCGCACCCTTCGGCAGGTACAGACTGGCCGCGGTCACCGGCCCGAGGTCGGAGTCGAGGTCGACCTCGAGGTAGCGGCCGAGGTCGTCGAATTCCGCACTGCCGAAGCCGAAGCGGACGGCGGCCGGCTCGGTACGGGTCAGCACGCCGACACCGGCATGTCCCTTGACCGAGGACTCGCTCATCGTGAGATGCCAGCCGGCGTCGAGCGCAGGAGCCAGGGCGTCCCGGGCGAGGTCCTCGCTCGCCCGCACCTCCTGCAGCAGCACGACGTCGAGCGACGAGTCCTCCAACCAGGGCAGGAAGCCGCGGTTGGTCTCGGAACGATGTTTGACCGCCGCGCGGATTCCGTTGACGTTGACCGTGGAGATGGAGAGTGGCACGGGGCCACATCCTACGGATGCGGTCCGACAGACCAACGCCCGCAAGCCTTCTTCGCGGACGGTTCCCGACGTCTCGGATTGAGACGAAAAAGAGGTAAGGCAACCCTTGTGCATCCCGGGAGAGATATGTAAGCATTACCTAATCCAGGCACTACGTTAGGTCCGAAGATGTTCGTTTGTATTTGCCGCGCTGTCACCGTCGACGAGGTCCACGAGCACTGCGATGCCGGTGCCTACACCATCGACGACATCAGCGACCGCTGCGGCGCGGGCGAGGGCTGCGGAACCTGCCTGGAGAAACTCGACAGCATCCTGAGCGAAAGGCTGGCCACCTCGACGAGCGCTGCATGACCTGACTTCAGACAACTCCAGCAACAACCTCGCCCGAGTACGCGCGCGGGGCGTTTTGCCGTGTTAGCTTCATCACTACGATTGTCCGGCTAACGGGAGGCTGTCATATGCGTGGCGACGACGAGGTCATTGCACTGCTCAACGAGCAGCTCACGAGCGAGCTCACCGCGATCAACCAGTACTTCCTCCACGCGAAGATGCAGGAGAGCTGGGGTCTCACGGAGATCGCGGCCAAGACGCGCGCCGAGTCCATCGAGGAGATGACGCACGCCGAGATCCTCACCGACCGCATCCTCTTCCTCGACGCGCTGCCCAACTACCAGCGTCTGCTGCCGCTGCGCATCGGTCAGTCCATCCGCGAACAGTTCGAGTCGGACATGGCGATCGAGGTCGAGGTCGTCGAACGACTGCGCCCGGGCGTCGCGATGTGCCGCGAGAAGGGCGACATCACCAGCGCGAACCTCCTCGAGAAGATCCTCGCCGAGGAGGAAGAGCACATCGACTACCTCGAAACCCAGCTCGAGCTGATCAACAAGATCGGCGAACCGCTCTACCTGTCGAAGACGATGGCGACGCCGCCGACCAACGGCTGACGTTCCGCGCTCAGGCGGGGACCGGGCGGCGACGCGCCGTCATGAACGCGACGACAGCGACCGCGATGCCGCCGACAGCGAGGACCGCGCCGATCACCGCCGGTGACAAGAATCCCCATCCGGCACCGACGACCACGCCTCCGAGGAACGCGCCCGCGGCATTGGCGATGTTGAGCGCCGAGTGATTGAGGGCGGCGGCCAACGTCTGGGCGTCGGCTGCGACGTCCATCAGACGTGTCTGTAGCGCGGGGATCATCGTCGTTCCGGTCAGCGCGACGAGGTACGTGAGTATCAGTGCCGCCCACGCATTCTCGGCGAGTACGGCGAAGGCGGCGAGCGCCACCGCACTGGTGGACAATCCGGCGAGGATCGCGGTCGAGACGTTGCGGTCGGCCGCCCAGCCGCCGACGAAGTTGCCGGTCACCATGCCCAGGCCGTACAGCATCAGGGCGATCGGCACGATCGAGACCGGCAGCCCCGTCACCGAGGTGAGAGCCGAGTTCAGGTACGTGTAGAAGGCGAACATCCCGCCGAAGCCGACGACACCGATCACCAGCGTGAACCACACCTGAGATCGCCGAAGCGCGCCGAGTTCGGTCAGCGGGTCGGTGATCGTCATGCCGGACAGGCTCGGGAGCACACGGACCAGTGACACGACGGTCGCGATGCCGATGGCGACGACGATCGCGAACGCGGTGCGCCACCCGAACGTCTCCCCCAGCCAGGCCGCCGCCGGTACGCCGACGACGTTCGCGACCGAGAGACCGAGCATCACCTGCCCGACCGCCTTGGCGCGATGACGCGGACCGGCGAGGTGCGCGGCGACCAGTGCCGCGACGCCGAAGTACGCACCGTGCGGAAGACCGGCGACGAACCGCGCCACGAGAAGGAGTCCGTACGACGGCGCCAGGACCGTGGCGAGGTTGCCGATCGTGAACGCCACCATCAGGGCGATCAGGAGCACCCGCCGCGACATCCGCGCGGTGAGCGCCGCGATCAGCGGAGCGCCCACCACCACGCCGAGTGCGTAGGCCGAGATGACGTGACCGGCGGTGGGCTCGGAGACGCCGAGGGAACCGGCGATGTTCGGTAGCAGACCCATCGCGACGAACTCGGTGGTTCCGATACCGAAACCGCCGAGGGCGAGCGCGAGGATGGTCAGCCTGCGGGCTCTGCTCGAGATCCCCGAGGAGGGGCGCTCTGCGACGTCCGACGTCGCGTCGTCGAGCACGTCGATGGCGAGGTCGTCCGGTGCACCGGTGGTCGTCGTGGGGGCTTCAGGCACGCCTCATGCCAACCGGCCCTCCGACACCACCATTCCCCGACGGCCGGTGAGTTCGTTCACACAGCGAACGACCAGTCGTTGTACAGCGCCTACTCCGAGCCGGAATCACCGCCGGAAGAACTGTCCGAACCGCCACCGCTGCCGTCGGAGCTGCTGGAATCCGAGCCACTGCCACCGGAGTCCGACTTTGAACCTCCGCTACTGCTGTCGCCGCGGCCGGAAGCGCTCGAATCCGAGCCCCCGGAGCCCGAGCCGCTGTCGGAACCGCTCGAATCCGAACCACCCGAATCCGGGGCCCCGGAGTCGGTGCTGCCGGAATCGTCGGTGTCGCTGTCAGGACCACCCGCACCCGAGGCGCCGTCATCCGACGACGGCCCGGCCGACGAGTCGGTCTCCGACCGCGTGACGCCCGGGTCGGTGCCTCCGGTCGACGAGTCGGTCCCGTCTCCACCACCGGCCGGGGTGTTGTCGTGGTCGGTGACCGGCGCCGAGGTGTCCGTGCCCGCAGACGGGTCGCCGATCGACTGACCGTCGGCCACCTCGGTGACCGCGGGCGAACCGCTACCGCTGCCCGACGCCTCGACTTCTGGAGCCGTGGTCTCGGGATCGTCGTCGACCGTGGCGACGAACCGGGCCAGCGCCACCGATGCCGAGGAGTCATCGTCGGCCGGCAGTGCAAGGGTGTTCGGCTGCGAGGTGATCGACGGTCCGACGATCGCGCCCGCCCAGTACCGCACGAAGTTCACCGGCAGCAGCACGATGCTGCGCACACTCGCGGCGAGAGCATTCACACCACGCATGAGTCGTGCCGGGGACAGACTGACGATGCCCTGCAGGATGTCCTCGAACACGAAGAGGTCGGGCAGGTAGGCGCCGTAACCGAGTTGCGGCAGCGGGGGCAGGAATCCCTGGACCAGACGGACGACGGGCTGCAGGTTGGCCAAGGTGATGCCCAACGGGAGGCCGATCGTCGGACGACCGGACAGGAAGTCGCCGATCTCGCCGGTGTACCCGAGGTCGTTCGCCCAGCCCTGGACCAACTCGGCGAAAGCGGACTTCGCCCCCACCATGCAGACCGTCCCGGTCGCGGTCCCCGCGCCGCTGCACGAGACCGGCCGCGTCGCCCACTGCGACGCGGGGTCGCGATACATCGCGTACGGGTAGAGGAAGTGCTTCGTCTGGTATCCGAGGATGCCGTCGATGGCACCGATGGGGTCGTACAGCGGATCCGGCAGGTCACAGATGGGGTCGCCGTCGATGCACACCGACACCACCCGATCGGACACCGTTCCGAACCCCGCATCCGCACCGTTCGCGCCGCGCGGCCCAGACATCGTCAGACCTGGGATCACACCGATCATCGACAGCTCGATACCCCGCCCGGTCTTGTCCCCGGCACGTCGCGGATCGGAGTACAGCTCGCCGCTGATGACATCCGGGTCGATGGTCACCATCACCGGGTTGCCGTCGTCGTCGAGCAACGGTTCACCGTTCTCGTCGATCGCGACGACCTCACCGGCCGTGCCGTTCCCGATCTCGGACAGCACGTCACCGGCCACACGGGCGCCCTGCGAGTACCCGGCCACGACGACGGGCTTGCCCTGGCACTGCGACTGGTAGCCGGCGATCGTCGACTTGGTCGCTGCGGTCCCCTGCGCGACGCTCGAGTCGTATCCCGTCGCACCCAGTGGCCACAGGGTCGTCGGATAGTCCGCATAGATGACCTGGTAGGCGTTGTCGCTGGCGTACGGCGAGTTCGGATCGGGCTGATTGTCGGGCCCGAGCCCTGTGTAGCGCTGTTTCACGCCGACGAGGTACTGCCCCTCCGGGTCGTTGGTGCCGCCCACGATGACGACCGCGCCCGCGCCGCACGAGTCCGCCTTCGCCTCGGGGACCCCGCCGACCAGGCCGAAAGACGCGGCCACCGCCACGCCGGTCGCGGTTGCGATCAGAAACGACGTCCGACGCGACCTGAGATGCTTCATTGCCTTCATGAGGCCCACTCCTCACCACACCCGGAAACGCTTCAGGGATGAAGAGGCGTCCTCCGCCGGGATTGACCCGAACGTTAGGGCATCGAAGCGAACCTGACAGGACGCTGAGAACTGCTAATGATCTTGTACTGGCGATTCACGCTGAACATCTACCGATTTCAACCGCTCGGAGGACACGCTCAGTACACGTTTCGGAACGCTGATGAGGAGTTCGATTCGGCGTGACCGGGAGGGTTCTCTGGCACTCACATCCGTGTTATATCCTTGTCGCCAGGTCATGAGTATCAGCGACAAGCCCCGGCTTGCTGATCGGCAACCCTCCAACCGCGGTGGGGTGCTCCGGGTGATGACCGGGTTGTGGGATCGCGGAAGCGAAGCCCCGGCAAGCGCGGGTCCGAAGGTCGGACCCCAACAGGGTCGAGTTTGGCCCTGCCGACCGTAGAAAGTGATCAACAGTCATGTCTGATGCCAACGAAGGCACCAATCCAGCCGACACGTGGAGCTTCGAGACCAAGCAGATCCACGTAGGCCAGGCCGCCGACGCAACCACGAACGCCCGGGCGCTGCCGATCTACCAGACCACCTCCTACGTCTTCAACGACACGCAGCACGCGGCGAACCTCTTCGGTCTCGCGGAGCCGGGCAACATCTACACCCGCATCATGAACCCGACCCAGGACGCGGTCGAGCAGCGGATCGCGGCCCTGGAGGGTGGCGTCGCGGCCCTGCTCGTGTCGTCGGGTCAGGCTGCCGAGACCTACTCGATCCTGAACATCGTCGAAACCGGCGGTCACGTGGTGTCGAGCCCGCGTCTGTACGGCGGCACCTACAACCTCTTCCACTACACCCTGCCGAAGCTGGGCATCGAGGTGAGCTTCGTCGAGGATCCCGAGGATCCCGCGTCGTGGCAGGCGGCCATCAAGGACAACACCCGAGCGCTGTACGGCGAGTCGATCTCCAACCCCAACAACGAGATCCTCGACATCAAGGGCATCTCCGAGGTCGCACACCGCAACGGCCTGCCGCTGATCATCGACAACACCGTCGCCACCCCGTACCTGATCAACCCGCTGGCCCACGGCGCCGACGTCGTCGTCCACTCGGCCACCAAGTACATCGGCGGACACGGCACCGCGATCGGCGGCGTGATCGTCGACGGCGGCACCTTCGACTGGCGCGTCCAGCGTGACGGTGAAGACCTGTTCCCCGGCTTCACCACCCCGGACCCGAGCTACCACGGTGCGGTGTTCGCCGACCTCGGCGCCCCGGCCTTCGCGCTCAAGGCCCGCGTCCAGTGGCTGCGCGACACCGGTGCCGCCATCGCACCGTTCAACGCCTTCCTGCTCGCCCAGGGCCTCGAGACCCTGAGCTTGCGCATCGAGCGCCACGTCGCCAACGCGCAGAAGGTCGCGAAGTTCCTCGAGGGTCACGCGCAGGTCGAGTCCGTCGCCTACGCCGGCCTCGAGTCCTCGCCGTGGTACCAGCGCGGCCAGGAACTCGCCCCCAAGGGCCAGGGTGCGATCATCGCCTTCGAGATCAACGGCGGTGTGGACGCGGGCAAGAAGTTCGTCGACGCCCTGAGCCTGCACAGCCATGTGGCGAACATCGGCGACGTCCGTTCGCTGGTCATCCATCCGGCCTCGACCACCCACAGCCAGCTGACCCCCGAGGAGCAGCTCGCCGCGGGTGTCACCCCGGGCCTGGTGCGCCTGGCCGTGGGCATCGAGGGAATCGACGACATCCTGGCGGATCTCGAACAGGGCTTCGCAGCCGCCAAATAGGACAGGTGAGGCAGTTTTGTCGGTGAGTATCGACCTGAACGCGCAAGCGTCTGATCAGCCCGACTGGGAATCGGTCCCGGACGGGAAGCTCGTCGGCATGAGCATCGGCTCGCTGCCTCTCGACAGCGGTGAACGGATCGACAACGTCACCCTGGCGTTCCAGCGCTGGGGGACGTTGTCGCCGTCCCGCGACAACGTCATCCTCACCCTGCACGCACTCACCGGCGACTCCCATGTCACCGGTCCCGCCGACGCCGAGCACGAGACACCCGGCTGGTGGGACGGCCTCATCGGCCCGGGCCAGGCCATCGACACCGACGAGTGGTGCGTCATCTCGGCCAACGTGCTCGGTGGGTGCAAGGGATCGACCGGTCCCGGGTCTCTCGCCTCCGACGGTCGGCCCTGGGGATCACGCTTCCCGCAGATCACCGTGCTCGACCAGGTCCGCGCCGAGGTCGCGCTCCTCGACCGCCTCGGAATCCGCAGCGTCGGAGCCGTTCTCGGCGGATCGATGGGCGGGGCCCGCGCACTCGAATGGGCCATCGAATACCCGGAGCGCGTTCGCAGCGCACTGGTGCTGGCCGTCGGTGCCCGCGCCACCGCCGACCAGATCGGCATCCAGACCACTCAGATCGCCGCCATCAAGTCCGACCCGGCCTGGCACGGCGGCAACTACCACGGAACCGGCCAGACGCCGCTGACCGGGATGGGCATCGCCCGTCAGATCGCGCATCTGTCGTACCGCAGCGAGCCCGAACTCGACGAGCGCTTCGCCAACGAACCGCAGGGCGACGAGCAGCCGCTGCTCGGCGGCCGGTACGCCGTCCAGAGCTACCTCGAGCACCAGGCGTCGAAGCTGATGCAGCGCTTCGATCCAGGCAGCTACGTGGTGCTCACCGAGGTCCTCAACCATCACGACGTCGGCCGCAACCGCGGCGGCGTGCAGAAGGCGCTCAACGAGTGCAAGGTCCCGGTCATCGTCGGCGGAATCGACTCGGATCGCCTGTACCCGTTGCGGTTACAGGCCGAGCTCGCCGAAGAACTGGGCAACTGTGTCGGCGGTTTGCAGGTCGTGCGCTCCGACACCGGACACGACGGCTTCCTCACCGAGTTCGACGCCATCAGCGACCTGCTCAAGCGCACGGTCGAGCTCGCTCGCCGCGACGCCTGACTTTTCGGATCCTCCCCGGTCTGAAACCGGCCGTCTGCGCTCAGCGCGGGACTGGTACCGGGGTACTCGACGACGCCGGTGGTGCCGTCCGCACGGCTCCGGATTCCGGTGTCTCTTCGCGAGGCGCTGACCCCGACGACCGATTGGGTACCGATCTGTTCGGTGTCGGCGTCAGCGGCGGCGGAGCCGGCGTGGTGTTCCGCGGCCGGATCTCCTTGGGCAACAGCGTCGGCGGGATCGGGGGTGTCGAGCCCGGCGCGAACGGCAGCGTCGGCCACGGGAACGGCGACAACGTGCGTGTGCTCGTCCCGGTCGACGGCGCGGTCGGCGGCAATTCGGTGGTGGCCCAGCCCGGCTGCTGGTTCCACGCCGGCGGCTCAACCGGTTGCAGCGGTTGGGTGGGCTGCTCGTAGGTCTGCTCGACCGGCTGGTCCGGGATCTGCGTCACCGGGGCCGAGGTGGTCGTCGGCGCCGGCTCGGAGCTCCGCTCGCTCGTCGTGGCGGCGGCGGGGACGCTACTCACCGTCGACGACGGCTCGGTGATCTGACGTTCGGCGAACGAAGAGCTGACCGCATAGACGGTGATCAGGGCCGCGGCGATGATCGCGCCCGCAACCGCGAGCGGTGTGGCCGACAGCCACTCGCGCTGCCGTTGTCCGCCGATGAAGGCGAGCCGGGTTGTGCCCGAATAGGTTTCGCCGGCCAGAAGAGCCGCACCAGTCGCCGCGACCAGTTCCGGGGTCGACGGGCAGACCGTGTCGAAGTCGTGGCCGCGGGCCAGGTCGCGGACCGCAGGGAGATTGGCGAGACCGCCGACGAAGACCACCGCATCGGGGTCGACTCCGCGGGCGGACGCTTCGGCGACGTATCGGTCGAACACCTCGCGCGCCTCGCGGACCATCGGCGCCACCGCGTCCGCCACATGGGATTCGGTCAGCGCGACCCGCCCGGCACCGCCCGGGAGTGCCACCGAGGGACCGCCGGACCCCGAATGTCCGTAGGAGATCTCTTCTTTCGCCGTCCGGCAGGCGCTGAGCAACTCGCTGCGACCGGCGCGGGTGCGCGAGGCGTCCCCGAGCGACGGATTGTCGGCGGTGAGGTTCGCGGCGATGGCACGGTCGAGACGACGTCCGCTGAGGACCGTCGAGCGTTCCACACCCGTGATCCGGCGACTGCGCGGATCGACGGTGTAGATCGACATGCCGGTGTCGCCGCAGTCGACGACGACGGCGGTGGAGAATCGATCGATCTCGCCGGTGTCGGCGAGGTAGGCGACCACGGCCTCGTCCTCGGCGACCAATCGGATCTGGCGACGGGGGCCGCTCCCCCGCGATCGCAGGTGGCGTCGTTGAGCGGCGGTCCGGGCAGCCACTCCGATCGGACCCACCCGGGCGCCGGCCTCGCGGGCGGCGCCGAGCATGACGTCGATGCCGGCGTTGACGCGGCCCGCACCGTCGAGACCGTCGGTCGGGTCGACGTCGATGACGCGGGAATCCACCACGCTGCGGCCGAGATCGTCACGCGTCAGCAGGACGTAGTGGATCATGCCGGCGCCTGCCGACACGCCCATCGACGTCGCTTCGTTCACATGGTCATCGGTCGGTGTTGCGGTGATACGTACTCCAGCGGTCGGTGCGTCTGCCCCAGCGTCGTACTCGGTGCTGCTCGGCAGAGAGTTGCCTGGTCAGGCGCGACCACTCGTTCTGAAGGTCACGCTCAGGTCTCTATTGTAATCAATCCGTGCCCAGAGAGTCGATCGATGTGGCGAGCCAGAGCATCACACCGCCGACCGTCGCCATCACCGATACGTCGAACAATTTCCCTCTGACCTGCAGCAATCCCGCCTGAGACGACGGGATGAACGCACGGAGCAGCGCTCCGACGAGAAGCGCCGCACCGAACACGAAGGATCCGCGTCGCCATCGGTCGAACATCACGAGCAGGGCAGCCGCCAGGACACCCAGCATGACCAGCAGGTACGGGATCTGAACGAGAACCGCACGCACCCCCCGCACCGGCTCGGGCCCGGGCTCGGCATCGTGATGTCCGTCACCCGAGGCCGGCGGCCGCAACCGATTCGGATCCGACGAGGGCAGATCCGCTCCGGTGGGACCGACGCGCGGCTCGTCCGGGCTCACGCCGTGCCGCCGCCCTCAACCCCGGCGACGGCGCCGGCAGCGGCCTGCTGGGCGGCGAGCTGCTGCTCGGCCCGTTCGACGACGTTGACGAGCAGGAACGCGCGCGTCAGCGGTCCGACGCCGCCGGGGTTCGGCGAGACGTGTCCGGCGACCTCCCACACGTCGGGATGCACGTCGCCGACCAGGCCCTCGTCGGTCCGGCTGACGCCCACGTCGATGACCGCGGCACCCGGCTTCACCATGTCCTTGGTGATCAGATGCGGCACGCCGGCGGCCGCGACGACGATGTCGGCGCGCTCGACCTCCGACCGGAGATCCGCGGTGCCGGTGTGGCAGAGGGTGACCGTGGCGTTCTCGCTGCGGCGCGTCAGCAGCAGACCGATAGGCCGGCCGATGGTGACACCGCGACCCACGACGGTGACGCGGGCACCGGCGATCGGGACGTCATAACGACGAAGGAGGTGGATGACGCCGCGCGGTGTACACGGCAGCGTCGACTCCTTGCCGAGTACGAGTCGCCCGAGGTTGATGGGGTGGAGTCCGTCGGCGTCCTTGAGCGGGTCGATCCGCTCGAGCGCCGCGTTCTCGTCGAGGTGCTTGGGCAGCGGCAGCTGCACGATGTATCCGGTGCAGGCCGGGTCGGCGTTGAGTTCGTCGATCGCGGCGTTGAGCTGCTCGGTGGTCGTGTCGGCCGGGAGGTCCTTGCGGATGGAGGCCACCCCGATGCGGGCGCAGTCCGAGTGCTTGCCTTTCACATAGGACTGCGAGCCCGGGTCGTCGCCCACGAGCACGGTGCCCAGACCGGGGGTGATGCCCTCCTCGCGCAGTGTGTTCACCCGTTCGGTGAGATCTGCGAAGATCTCGTCGCGCGTGGTCTTGCCGTCCAGTCGTATCGCGGTCACGCCCGACATTCTTCCATCCACGGCGACTCTGCTGTGAGCCACTACTGTCTGTGCCGTGAGAGCAACACGGGCCGACGTCGACCTCGCTGCGGCAACCATCTCCCCGCTCGTGCGGCGGACACCGACGCTGCGCACCGCCATCGAGTCCGTCGACGGCCCCCGGGACGTCGTCTTCAAACTCGAATACCTCCAGCTCGGCGGCTGTTTCAAGGTGCGGGGCAGCCTGTGGGCGACGCTGCACGCACGCGCGGAGGGAACACTGACCGACGCCGGGGTTCTCGTCGCATCGGGAGGCAACGCCGCGATCGGCGCCGCCTGGGCCGCACGGATCGCCGGCGTGCCGTGCACCGTCGTGATCCCGGAAACCGCGCCCGAGGTCAAGGTCCAGACGTTGCGAACCCTGGGTGCGCAGGTGCACCTCGTCGGGCTGCGCTATCAGGACGCCGCCGACGCCGCCGTCGAACTCGCCGCCACCACCGGCGCGCTCCCGCTGCATGCCTACGACCTGCCCGACATCGTCGCGGGTGCGGGCACGATCGGCCTCGAGGTGACCGAGGACATCCCCGGTCCGCTCACCACCGTGGTCTGTGTCGGTGGCGGTGGCCTCATCGCGGGCCTCGCGGCGACCCTGCGTCCGGGCGACCGTCTCGTGGGTGCCGAACCCCTCGGGGCGTCATGTCTTCACCAGGCGCGGGCAGCGGGGTCGCCGGTCCCGGTCGAACTCGAGAGCGTCGCCGCCGACTCCCTCGGCGCCACCCGCGTCGGTGACATCTGCTGGGAGACCGCCGCGCAGCACCCCGGCGTCGACAGCGTGCTGGTGACCGACGACCAGCTCATCGCCGCGCGGCGGATGCTGTGGGACTCGCACCGCATCCTCGTCGAACACGGCACCGCTGCCGCCGTCGCCGCGGTGACCACCGGAGCGGTTCGGCCGGAACCGGATTCGACGCTGTGCATCGTGCTGTGCGGGGCAAACACGGGCTCCGACCTGTAGCGGCGCCGTCATCGACGCCGAGCCGTGCGACTACGCTGGGCACATCATGTTCCGGATCATGTTCTATCAACCCTGCATCCCGCCGAACACCGGAAACGCGATCCGGCTGGCCGCCAACACCGGGTGCGAACTGCACCTCATCGAACCGTTGGGGTTCTCGATGTCCGACGCCCAGGTCAAGCGGGCGGGGCTGGACTATCACGAAATGGCCAATGTAACCGTGCATCCCAACCTGGTGACGGCGTGGACCACGCTGAAGCCCGAGCGGGTGTTCGCGTTCACCGCACACGCAGAGCGCTATCACACCGATGTCGACTACCGGCCCGGCGATGTGCTGTTGTTCGGTCCGGAACCCACGGGTCTGCCCGACGAGGTTCTCGCCGAACCCGAGGTCACCGACCGGGTGCGCATCCCGATGCTCGCCGGCCGTCGATCACACAACCTCGCCAACGCGGCGAGCATCGTCGTCTACGAGGCATGGCGGCAGAACGGTTTCGCCGGCGCCGTTTAGTCGACGCGGTACCGCTTGGTGCGGGCGGTGGCCCCGCCGATGAGCGCGACCTTGCTCTTGGGTACGCCGAGATGTGAGGCGAGCAGTTCGGCGACCGCCTTGTTGGCACGACCCTCGGTGGCGGGTTCGCGAACGTAGATGGTGAGGGTTCCGTCGGGGCCGGCTTCCACCAGCGGCCCCTTGCTGCTCTTCGGCTTGACGGTCACCACGACCTGCTGCGACATCGATGTCCCCGATTCGTAGTTTGTCACTCCGGCAGGCCCTCACGGGCTACTGCCAGTCTCTGGATCTGGTTCCCACTCGAAGATCCATGCGCTGCAAACGATCTGCGACGACGGTCACGGCGCCTTCGGCATTCTGTACCCGACCGCGCACCAGCAATGCCGGTGCGGTCTGTGCCAATACACGGTACCGCGCCCAGAGGCCGACGGAACACACCACGTTGACCATTCCGGTCTCGTCCTCGAGGTTGATGAAGGTCACGCCGGAGGCCGTCGCAGGTCGTTGGCGGTGGGTCACCGCGCCGCCGATCAGTACGCGCGCGCCGTCGGGCACCGACAGCAACCGGTCCGCGGCCACCACCCCCATCGCGTCGAGCCGAGGGCGCAGGAACTGCGTCGGATACGACTTCGGGGTGATACCGGTGGCCCAGGCGTCGGTGGCCGCCAGCTCGATGTCGGACAGGCCGGGCAGCGTCGGCGTGGCACCCGCCGATCGCAGTTCCAGCTGGTCGTCACGAACGGTCGCGGCCGCCCCGGCCTCCCAGAGCGCCTGTCGCCTGCTGAGACCGAAACCGTCGAAGGCCCCGGCCCCGGCGAGACCCTCGAGTTCCTTGGCGCTCAACGCGGCCCGGCGGGAGACGTCGGTGATGTCGGTGTACGGGCCGTCGGCGCGCCGGTCGACGATCCGCTGGGCCACCTCCTCCCCGACCCCGCGCACCTCGTCGAGCCCCAGCCGCACGTCGAGGCCCTCGTTCTCCAGCGTCGCGTGAGCAAGAGAAGCGTTGATGTCGGGGCGATGGACCGCCACCCCGTGCCGGCGGGCGTCGGCGACCAGGGTCTGCGGCGAGTAGAAACCCATCGGTTGCGCCCGCAGCAGCGCCGCGCAGAACGCGGCCGGGTGATGCAGCTTGAACCACGACGAGTAGAAGACCAGCGACGCGAAACTCTGCGAATGACTCTCCGGGAAGCCGAAGTTGGCGAAGGCGGCCATCTTCTCGAAGATGCGGTCGGCGGTGTCCCCGGTGATGCCGTGGAGCTTCTCCATGCCGGCATAGAAGCGTTTGCGCAGGCGTTCCATCTTCTCCGGCGACCGTTTGGAACCCATCGCCCGACGCAGCTGGTCTGCCTCGGAGGCGTCGAAACCCGCGACGTCGACGGCCAGCTGCATCAGCTGCTCCTGGAACAGCGGCACACCCAGCGTCCGCTCGAGGGCCTTGTGCATCGACGGGTGTTCGACGGTGACCGGCTCGTCTCCGTTGCGCCGTTTGATGAAGGGATGCACCGAACCGCCCTGGATGGGTCCGGGGCGGATCAACGCCACCTCGACGACCAGGTCGTAGAAGCAGCGCGGTTTCAGCCGCGGCAGGGTCGCCATCTGGGCGCGGGACTCCACCTGGAACACACCGACCGAGTCGGCGCGGCACAGCATTTCGTAGACCGCCGGTTCGGCGAGGTCGAGCGTGGCGAGATCGACCTCGATGCCCTTGTGCTCGGCGACCAGATCGATCGCGTAGTGCAGCGCCGAGAGCATCCCGAGACCGAGCATGTCGAACTTGACCAGCCCGATGGCCGCGCAGTCGTCCTTGTCCCACTGCAGCACGCTGCGGTTCTCCATCCGCGCCCACTCCGTGGGGCAGACGTCGGCGATGGGCCGGTCACAGATCACCATGCCACCGGAGTGGATACCCAGATGCCTTGGCATACCGAGGATCTCACCGGCCAGATCGGTCACGTCGGATGGCGCGGCGTCCGGGGACTTGGCCCAGGCATCCTGCTGCCCGGGCGCATATCCCAGCGCCCTCGCCATGTCCCGGATCGCCGACTTGCCTCGGTAGGTGATGACGTTGGCCACCTGCGCGCTGCGATCCCGGCCGTACCGGCGGTAGACGTACTGGATGGCCTCCTCACGACGGTCGGACTCGATGTCGACGTCGATGTCGGGCGGCCCGTCGCGTTCGGGGGCGAGGAACCGCTCGAACAGCAGCTTGTTGGCGACCGGGTCGACGTTGGTGATCCCCAGGGCGTAACAGACCGCCGAGTTGGCGGCGCTCCCCCGGCCCTGGCACAGGATGTCGTTGGCCTTGCAGAAGTCGACGATGTCGGCGACGACGAGGAAATAGCCGGGGAACGTGAGGGTTTCGATGATGGCGAGTTCGTGTTCGATCTGCCGGTAGGCCTGCGGATGTTCGACGGGTGTGCCGTATCGGCGCCGGGCGCGGGTCATGGTGAGTTCGCGCAACCAGCTGGCCTCGGTGTACCCCTCCGGCACGTCGAACGGCGGCAACTCCGGCGCGATCAGACCGAGCCGAAAGGCGCAGTCTGCGGCGATGCCGACCGCGTTGTCGATCGCGTCGAGGTGAGCGGGCATCAGCCGGGCCATCTCGTCGCCGCTGCGCAGGTGTGCGCCGGCGACCCCCGGCATCCAGCCGGCGATGGTCTCGATGTCGGTGCGTGCCCGAACCGCCGCCATCGCCATCGCCAGCCGGCGGCGTCGGGGTGCGGCGAAGTGCGCACCCGTGGTGGCGACCGTCGGCACCCCGGCGCGTGCGGCGAGACCGGCGAGCACCGCATTGCGTTCGTCGTCGTCGGGCATGCCCTGGGCGGTGAGTTCCAGGACGACGTTGCCGTGACCGTAGGTTTCGATCATCTCCCGCAGCGCGATCTCCGCGGCCGGGACACCGCCGCGGTCCAGCGCCCGCCGGACCGCGCCCTTCCGGCAGCCGGTGAGGATCAGCCAGTGTCCGTCGCCGGCGCCGGACAGGGCGTCGCGGTCGTAACGCAGCAAGCCCTTCTCGCCCGCCACCATGTGTGCCTCGGCGATGGTCCGCGACAGCCGCCGGTAGCCCTCGCCGTCGCGGGCGAGGACCAGCAGGTGTTCTCCCGGTGGATCGTTGAGGCCGCTCCGGGCGATGTCGGGTTCCAGCGACAGCTCGGCACCGAAGACCGTCGGCATGCCGAACTCGCGGGCGGCCTCGGCGAACCGGACGATGCCGTAGAAGCCGTCGTGATCGGTGACGGCCAGCGCTTGCAGTCCGAGCCGTTCCGCCTCCTCGACCAGCTCCTCCGGCATCGACGCGCCGTCGAGGAAGCTGTACGAGCTGTGGGCGTGGAGTTCGGCATAGGCCACCGACGACGAGCCGCGCGCGATGTCCTCCGCCTGGTAGGCGCCTCGTTTGCGCGACCAGGCCGGGCTGTCGCCGCCGTCGCCCGGGAACATGGCGTGGTCGCTGTCATCGGGGCCGAAAGCGGTACCCGGACGCCCGCCGTCGGGTGCCCGACCGGAGAGCACCCGCTCCATCTCCGACCACGTCGGTGGTCCCTGATCCCAGCCCACCCGAGCAGTCTATCGAACATGCATTCGAATGGACATCTCGATTCCCGCCCCGCGGTCGTTGCGCTCGGCACAAGTAAGTGCAACTCTGAGTATCAGACAGATTCCATCTCCCATCGGGGGGACGAGGACATCCAGCGGGCGACATGCCCGCTCACATGATGGGATCCCAACATGACCAGCTACTTCATCACCGGAGGCAGCGGATTCATCGGCCGACGCGTCATCGATCGACTTCTGACCGTCGACCCCGGCGCGACCATCCACGCCCTGGTTCGCGAATCCTCACGATCGGCGTTCGACGCCCTGCTCGACGAGCTCGGTGCCACCGGTCGGGTGACCCCGGTCGTCGGGGACCTGACCAGCCCGGGCCTCGGCCTCGACACGCATGACCTGCCGGAGTTCGACCACGTGGTCCATCTCGCCGCGATCTACGACATGGCCGCCGACGCCGAGTCGCAGCGCGCGGCCAACGTCATCGGCACCTCTCGCGTCGCCGACTTCGCCATCACCCACGACGCCCTGTTCCACCACGTGTCCTCGGTCGCCGTCGCCGGCGATCATCGCGGCCGGTTCACCGAAGCCGATTTCGAAGTCGGCCAAGGTTTTCCGACGGCATATCACCGGACAAAGTTCGAGGCGGAGCGGGTCGTCCGCGAGCGCGAGGGCCTGCGGTGGCGCGTGTATCGGCCGTCGATCGTGGTCGGCGACTCGCGAACCGGCGAGATGGACAAGATCGACGGTCCCTACTACTTCTTCGGGCATCTCGCCGCGCTCGGCCACCTGCCGTCGAGACTGCGGTTGCCGATGCCCGACCTCGGCACGCTCAACATGGTGCCCGTCGACTTCGTCGCCGCCGCGATGGTCGCGCTCATCGCCGTGGACCCCGAACGCAGCGGATTGGTGTTCCATCTCGGCGACCGGCGTTCGCTCACCACCACCGAGATGTACAACGCCCTCGCCCCGGCATTCGGAGCGCCCCGCGGTTTCGACGTCATCCCGCACTCGGTGGTCGAGCCCGCGCTCGCTCTGTCGGCCATGGGACCCGCCCGCGTCGGCCGCAATCTCCTTGCCGCCCAACAAGGTATCCCGTCAGCGGTGCTCGACGCGGTGTCGTTGCCGGTGGACTTCTCCTCCGACGCCACCCACGCCGTCCTCCACGAGCACGGGATCAGCGTTCCCGACTTCACCGAGTACGCACCCGGCCTGTGGCAGTACTGGTCTGCCCACCTCGACCGCTCCCGCAACCGGCGCCGTGACCCCCGGGGTCCGCTGGTGGGCAAGAACATCCTCATCACCGGCGGGTCGAGCGGTATCGGCAAGGCCACCGCCCGGATGTGTGTCGCCCGCGGCGCCAACGTGATGATCGTGGCCCGGTCTGCCGAGGAACTCGATTCCGCCGCAGACGAATTGAATTCGACGACCAGCAAGAAGGGCATCCCGCCGGGCCGGGCGGTGGCCTACCAGTGCGACATCACCGACGAGGAGTCGGTCAACGCACTGATCAAGTCGGTGCTCGCCGAGCACGGTCACGTCGACGTGCTGGTCAACAACGCCGGCCGGTCCATCCGGCGCGCCACCGTGAACTCTGTACAGCGCTCGCACGACTACCACCGGGTCATGGCGGTCAACTACTTCGGCGCGGTCAACCTCATCCTCGGACTCCTGCCGCACATGGTGGCCCGGCGGTCGGGACATGTGGTCAACGTGACCTCGATCGCGGTGCAGTCCCGCGGACCGCGCTTCGGTGCCTACGCGGCGTCGAAGGCGGCACTGGAGGCGTTCAGCGACGTCACCGGCACCGAGACCGTCTCCGACCACGTCACATTCTCCAATGTGCGTCTGCCGCTGGTGAAGACGCGGATGATCTCGCCCACCGAGGCCTACGACAACCAGCCCGGCACCTGGGATGTGGACAAGGCCGCGTCCCGCGTGTTGCACGCGATCGTCGACCGGCCCAAGCGGGTCAGCTCGGTCGTCGGGACGATCGCCGAGATCGGGCACCGCTTCACGCCCGACCTGACCACCCGCATCCTGCATCTGGAGTACCTGCTGTTCGGCGAGTCGGCGGCAGCGATGGGGCGTGCCCGCCGTTCGGGTGGTCGCGACGCGTGATCGACACCCCGTACCTCGAGGTCGACGTCGACCGCCTGGACCGCAACCTCGCCGCCCTCGCCGGAGCAGCCCGGAGCGTCGGGGTCGACGTGCGGCCACACGCCAAGACTCACAAATGCGCCGAGATCGCCCGCCTGCAGATCGAGCACGGCGCGGTCGGCCTGACCGTGGCGACCATCGGCGAGGCCGAGGCATTCGCCGATGCCGCGGATGTCACCGGGTGCACCGACATCTTCATCGCGTACCCGTTGTGGCCGACCGCTGGCCAGGCAGCTCGACTCCGCGCCCTCGCCGAGCGGGTCACCCTGCGATTGGGGATCGATTCGCTCGCCGGCGCACGGCATCTCGCCTCCGCGGTGGGTCCGGCCCGGTTGCAGGTGCTCGTCGAGGTCGACTCCGGCCAGCACCGCACCGGCGTCACCCCCGAACTGGCCGGTTCGGTCGGCGCGGCGGGTGTCGCGGAGGGACTCGACGTGATCGGCGTGTTCACCTTCCCCGGCCACTCCTACGGCCTCGGCGACACCCGACGCGACGCGGCCACCCAGGAGCTGGCCGCACTGGCGACGGCGGCAGACGGATTGCGCGCCAACGGAATCGAACCGCGGGTACGCAGTGGTGGCTCGACCCCGACGGTCGGCCTGCTCGACGCCGAGCAGGCGAACGTCCTGACCGAGATCCGGCCCGGCGTGTACCCGTTCAACGACGCACAGCAGGTGGAGATCGGCTCGTGCGGCTTCGACGAGGTCTCGTTGACCGCGGTCGCGACGGTGGTGCGCCGTGACAACCACCGGGTCGTCCTCGACGCGGGCAGCAAGATCCTCGGTGCCGACCGCGCCGCCTGGGCGACCGGGTACGGCCGGCTCCTCGATCATCACGACGCCCGCATCGTGATGCTGTCGGAACATCATGCGGTGGTGGAGTTCCCGGCCGGGTCGTCCGACGAGCGCATCCCCGGTATCGGGAGTTTTGTTCGCGTGGTGCCGAATCACGTGTGCAACGCGGTCAACCTCGTCGACGAGCTGGTGGCGATCGACGGCTCGGACACCCGTTGGCCGGTGATCGCGCGGGGCCGCAACAACTGAGGCCCTCACTCGTAGACCCCTTCGACGATCCACTCACCGCCGCGGTAACAGAGCAGCAGGGCGCGTGAGTCGTCGAGCAGCACCTGAGCCCGCGCGATCAGTTCGGTTCCCGCCGCGGATGCGCGGTCCATTCCGACCGGCCACGGACCGGCCCACCAGCACAACCCCCAGCTCGTCTTCCGGCCTTTTCCGCCACCCGTCGTCTCCGACAGCCGGACGGTCACCGGTTCGGCGGTGAACGCTCCCCGGTCGGTCACCCGCACGGGTTGACCGAGGGCGTCGAGCACGCTGATCGCCGTCTCCACCAGAACCGTCGGGGTGGGTTGCGGCAGGTGCCCGGGCCACGGCGCGGACGGGTCGCGACGCGGTGTCCGTTCGTCGCCGAGGGACACCATCGTGATCCGTTCGGCTGGTCCGCGGCCACCGCTGAGCACCGGGATGCGCACGGCATCGCCGCCCAGCAACCCCTGGATGCGGACCAGGGAACGTCGAGCGCGTTCTTCGACGTCGGGGTCGACCGCCGAGCCACCCGCGAGCGTTTCCGTGAGCTGGTAGTGCAGGGCACCGGCCTCGACGACCTCCACCGGCTCCAGCCGCAGGCGCACGATCGGCGAGTCGGGGCGGGTGTCCTTGACCTGCCCTCTCGCCCGGCTGTTCCCTCGCCGGCCACCGGTCAGCCAGCCCTCCAACTGCCATCGGATACGGTCCGCGGTGGTCTCCGGGGTCAGCGGCTGCGCACAATTCCACGTCCTCGAATGCTGTTGTCCGCGTTCGGTGGTCGCCTCGATGGTGAGTCGGGTGCAAGCAACGGCGGCGTCGCGCAGTCGTTGGTGGAGCTTCTCGGCGAGGGTGCGGCCGATGAACGCCGCGGCATCGATGCGGTCGACTGGCGGATCGCAGGTGTGGTCGACATCGAGTTCGGCCGGCAGGTGGCGGCCCGACGGCACGCGGCCCGGCAACGCGTTGGCCAGACGGTGCGCGAGCACCGCGTCCCGGGCGAAGCGGGTCGCCACGTCGGCGATGTCCATCTCGGCGAATGCGCCGATGGTGCCTATCCCCAGACGCCGCAACAGATCCACCAGCTCGACACGCGACGGGTCGCTCATGCTCGGTTCGAGGGCGAGATCGGCGATGGGCCGGCCGGCGAGATAGGCCCGGTCCCCACCCGGCTCCACCTGGTGGCCGCGCCGCGCGGCCAGGACCGCGGTGAAGATCTCGTCGGCGATGCCGACCTGCGATTCGATGCCGCAGGCCGACACGACGTCGACGAGCTCCTCGGCGAGCGCCTCCATGCCGCCGAAGTAGCGAGCCGCCCGATCACCGGGGATCACCAGCAGACCCGGCCGGAGCACCTCGAGGGTCGGGATCACGTCGGCCACCGCGGCCACCACCGGATCGA
Organism: Gordonia sp. 135; assembly: GCF_009720185.1. Classification (NCBI taxonomy): domain Bacteria; kingdom Bacillati; phylum Actinomycetota; class Actinomycetes; order Mycobacteriales; family Gordoniaceae; genus Gordonia; species Gordonia sp. 135. The sequence continues at coordinate 1,768,815 of NZ_CP046257.1, read as the reverse complement.
ACAGCCGGCCGTCGCGGACCTCGTCGGCCGCGACGACGGTCATCTCCGGGCACAGCGCCTGCGCCTGGCGTTTGCGCATGCCGCGCCGGACGCCGACGGCCCGGGCGGTCGACGAGCAGGCGACCACCCGGTTCGCCGACAGCACCGCCACCGGATGCAGCGGCGGCAGGTCGGCCTCGGCGGCCGCCGCCATCGCCGGCCAGTCCGGGCACCAGAGCGCGAGAGTCCGCCTGGTGAGTTCCTGCCGTGTCATCAGTTCGCGACCGCGAGGACCGGACGAGTGCTCGTCGTCGAGACCATCTCCACCGAGCGGTCGGCACCCTGACCTCGTGCCAGGAGGTCGACCTCGGTGCTCTGGGTCTGTCTGCCGCGTCCTGATGCCGTGACCTGCAGTCTCATTCCGCCGATGCGGCCGTATCCGCTGCGTGCGGAGTCCAGGTCGGTGGCGCCGGACAGCAGCGGACTGTGCCGGTAGGTGAGCACTCGCGCCTCGATGGTCAGCTGCGCACCCGGCCAGGTACCACCGGCGACCAGCAGGACCGACGACTGCTTGCGGACGCGTCCCATCACCACGCGTGCACGCGACGGGGCGACCGCATCCGCCGTACCCGGCCCCACACGGCCGAGCACCACCAGGTCCATGCCGTCGAGCAGGACCGCGGCGACCTCCACCGGATCGAGGCCGGGATCGGGAATGGTGGCGATGCGCGAGAGGTCCGCACCCATCTCCACCGCCGACAACAGGCTCAGCCGGGGCATCCCGACGATCCCGACCTGGCCACCCGCACGGGTGGCCGACGCGATCATCGCGATCAGCAACGAGTTGGCACCGTCGAACCGGGCGACCGTTCCGCGAGGAATCCCATTGTGCGGCAGTATCTCTGACAGCGGCTCCGGAATCGGCAGCACGCCGGTGGCCGGATCGCGCGTCTCCACTGCATGCCGGTCGGGACGTCCCGACATCGCCGCCATGCGTCGGCGGAGGCCGGCCAACTCATCCGTACGGGACGACACATCCATGACACTCTCCAGTCGCGTGGTGGTTCTCGAGCGAGCCGGGAAGGTGCTGCGCCATCTGGTTCTCGAACCGCCGTGGGAATGATCCGAGAGGGTGATCTCGTCCGCCGATCATTCGAACATTGTTTCGATGATCAGAGAGTAGGACCACCCACCGACAAGCGTCAACCGAGACCGATCGGCGACCCGCGACCAGACATAACACGTTGCACTGGAGCATCTTTCGTCACAGAAGAAGGCGAACAGCTGCGTATCCCCGCCTCGCTGCTTCAGGCGCGGGGAGCAAGGGCCGTCAGAACAGGGTGAGTGCGTGCTGCAGTTCGGGTGCGGCCACGGACCCGGGCGACCCCGCGTCCGAGCCGGACTGCCGCAGGCCACCAGAGCCGGCCAGCCCGTGCCGCTGAACCATCGGTTGCATCCGCTCCCGCAACCACGACGAGTACTCCGGCGTCACGTAGGCACCGCGCCCGTAGAGACCGCGGTACCTACGGATCAGCGCCGGATGTTCCTCGGCCAGCCATTCCAGGAACCACGGCTTGGTCGAGGACCGCAGGTGCATCGGGAACGCGGTCACGCCCGCCGCCCCCGCGTCGGCGAGCGCCCCGAGCAGCTCGTCGAGATGAGATCTCGCATCCGTCAGATACGGGATGACCGGTGCGACCATCACGTGCGGGGCGAGGCCGGCGTCGGCGAGGTCGCGGATCAGCGAGAGCCTGGCCTGCGGCGACGGGGTGCCGGGTTCGACCTTCCTCTGCAGATCCGGGTCGATGATCGCCAGCGAGATGCCGATGCCCACCGGGACCTGACCCGCCGCCTGTCGCAGCAGCGGCAGATCGCGCCGGATCAGCGTCCCCTTGGTGAGGATCGAGAACGGGGTCCGGGACTCCGCGAGCGCGGCGATCACACCCGGCATGAGCTTGTACCGACCCTCCGCGCGCTGATACGGGTCGGTGTTGGTCCCCAGGGCGACGGTCTCCCGCGTCCACGAGCGGCGTTTGAGCTCCTTGCGCAGCACCGCGGCCACGTTCAGCTTCACGACCACCTGGGAGTCGAAGTCCTTGCCCGCGTCGAGGTCGAGGTACTCGTGCGTCGGCCGGGCGAAACAATAGCGGCACGCGTGAGTGCATCCGCGAAAAGTGTTGACAGTGAACTGAAACGGGAGATGAGATGCTTCCGGGACACGATTGAGAGCACTCTTCGCCAGCACCTCGTGGAAGGTGACACCCTCGAAGTCGGGCGTCCGCACCGACCGCACCAGGCCGGAGCGGCTCAGCCCGGGGAGCGCCCCGTCGTCAGCCTCGACCGCCTGCTCGGACCATCGCATGAGAGCGAGTCGAACACATGTGCGATCCGGCTGTCAAGCGGAGTGCCCGCCGACGACCCCTCGCGGCTATCATCGCCGTATGCCACCGTCCGTCGGAACCCATCATGCCCCAGGTCCCCAGTACCTGGTGGCCGGCCGATACCGCCTGAAGTCGCGGATCGGTGGCGGCGGCATGGGCACGGTGTGGCTGGCCCGCGATCAGCTCCTCGATCGCGAGGTGGCCGTCAAACAGGTCATCTCCACCGAGGGCCTCACCGAGGATTCCGCGGACAACGTCCGCAAGCGGGCCATGCGCGAAGGTCGCATCGCGGCGAAGCTCTCGCATCGCAACGCCATCGCCATGCACGACGTCGCCCTCGACCGCGGTGAGCCGTGGCTGGTGATGGAATACCTGCCGTCGCGCAGTGTCGCGCAGATCCTGCATGCCACAACGACACTCGAGCCGAGGGAAGCAGCCCAGATCGGCGCACAGGTTGCCGATGCGATGGTCGAGGCCCATGCGGCCGGCATCGTGCACCGCGACATCAAGCCGGGCAACATCCTGATCGCCGAGGGCGGCCGTAACGCCGGGCTCGTCAAGATCACCGACTTCGGGATCTCGCGGGCCAAGGACGACGTGACCCTCACCCAGACCGGCGTGATCACCGGCACCCCAGCCTATTTCGCGCCCGAGGTGGCCCGCGGCGCGGAGCCGATGGAGGCCTCCGACGTCTACTCGCTGGGCGCCACGATCTACACGATGGTCGAGGGTCAACCACCGTTCGGCGTCGACGACAATTCGATCACCTTGCTGCACAAGGTCGCTCGCGCGCGGATCAATCCGATGACGAAGGCCGGCGAACTCGAACCCGTCCTGCTGCGCCTGCTCGAACCGAGTCCGACCAAGCGGCCGACGATGGCGGAGGCGCGCGATGCCCTCACCGCGTTCGCGGCGGGTTCGCGCGGTACCAAGGACCAGGTGCTCACCGGCCTCATCACCCGCCCCGGCACCGGTACGCCGGTGTGGGCACAACGTAACAACCGTTCGTCGACGACGGGACCTCACCGCCCGGTGGCGGGCGCGACGCTGCCGCCCTACGCCCCCACGATCGCCGGCGACCGCGGCTCACGCGATGTCCCGCACACCCGGCAGGAGCACCACTCCCCGACCCTGATGTCGACGCCGCCGCCGTATTCGGTGACGTCCCGGTCGTCTTCGTCCCACCGTCAACCGATGAACCCCGGCTACGGGGAACCGACCCGGACCCCGGTGACCTCGAGCACCGCGCTCGCGGTGTCGGTGTTCGTGTTCTTCGCGGTGCTGGCGGTGCTCGTGGTCCTCGCCATCGCACTGTTGCGGTAATACGCAATCCCGCGGGACCATTTCCTTCCCGCTTTCCGGCTAGCGCCCGCGGGAGGGAAATGGACCCGCGGGAGGTCAACGCTCCCGCGGGGTTACCCGATGTGGCGCGTGGCCGCCCAGCGGGTCAGCGCGTTCCGGTTGGACTGCTGGGTCTTGCGCAGCACGTTCGACGCGTGCGTCTCCACTGTCTTGATCGAGATGAAGAGTTCCTCGGCGATCTCCCGGTAGGTGTAGCCGCGGGCGAGCAGCCGCAACACCTCGAGTTCACGGCGGGTGAGGGAGTCGAGTTCGGGGTCCAGCGGCGGTTCGGGCGCCGACGACTTCCCGGTGAACGAGTCCAGCACGAATCCGGCCAGCCGGGGGCTGAACACCGCATCGCCCTCGGCGACCCGGCGCACCGCGTCGGCCAGTTCGGCGCCGTCGATCGTCTTGGTGACATACCCGCGGGCGCCTGCCCGGATCGTCGCGATCACGTCCTCGGCGGCATCGGAGACGCTGAGGGCGAGGAAGACCGGCGCCGTCTCCGCATCGGCGCCGACCCGGTCGAGGACGCCCCGCAGCACCGCGACCCCGCCGCCGGCGGGCATGTGGACATCGAGGAGCACCACATCCGGTGCGGTAGCCACGATCCCGGCGATCGCCTCCGGCACGGCGCCCGCCTCCCCGACCACACGTAGCCCCGACTCGTCGGCCAGTTCCGCGCGCACCCCGGAACGGAACACGGCGTGGTCGTCGACGAGGTACACGGTGTAGGTCGACGCCGCGGCGTCGGCGTTGTACGACGCTGCCGCGTCGGCCGTCGTGTCCGTCGGGTTCGGGGTCTGCTCGGGGGTCGTCATCTCACCTTCCGGTCGTCCGTCGGTTCGTTCTCTGACTGCAGCTGTTCCACCGGGGACGCCGCGACCTCGCCCGCGACCTCGGTCCCCGCCACACCGTCGATGCGCGGCATCGTGAGCGCGACGTTGGTGCCGCGCCCCGGTGTCGAGGTGATCGCCACGCGGCCACCCATCCGTTCCATCCGCGCCCGGATCGACCGGGTGATGCCCTGGCGATCGTCGTCGACGACGTCCGGGTCGAAGCCGACGCCGCGGTCGCGGACGAACACCTCGACCTGATCGTCGGTCACCTCGCTGTACACGTCGACCGTGCGCTCACCGGAATGTTTGGCCGCGTTGACCAGCGCCTCCCGGGTCGCGCCCGCCAGCGCCGACCAGCGCTTCGCATCACGTGCGTCGCTGGGCCGCAGGTCGCCGACGGTGATGATCTCGACCTCGACCCCGTAGGCGTCCTCGACCTCCGCGCCGACGCTGCGCAGCGCCGCGGCGAGCGAGCCGCGCTCCTGGGCGGGGTCGCCGAACAGCCACGCACGCAGCTCGCGTTCCTGGCTGCGGGCGAGGCGCGCGACCTCCTCCGGGCGATGGGCCTTCTTCTGGATCAGTGCGAGGGTCTGCAGCACCGAATCGTGTAGGTGCGAGGCGATCTCCTCGCGTTCGGCATTGCGGATGCGTGCGGCACGTTCCTCGTTGAGGGCGCGCCACATCCGCATCCACAGCGGCACGGTGAGCAGCACGACGCCGATCAGGGTCGCGATCACCGCGAGGATCGTCGAGTTGAGTCCGCCGAAGCTGCGATCGCCGGCGAGGACGATCACCACCAATCCGCCGACCACCAGCAGCACCCCGCCGATGAGCCGTGTCCAGGTGAGCAGCGGGGCACGCGGCGCGCGGTGAGAGGTGTCGAACTCGCGCCACACCAGGCTCGCGCCGATGGCGACGAACACGAAGGGGACGAGGTATTCCGCGGGCGTGCCCGACGCGGCGAAGCCGACGACCGACATCGCCACGAGCCCGATCACCGCGAGTCCGAGTGACTGCCGGCGCTCGCCCGGTGCGGGCGGTGCGGTGTCCTTGCCGGGTGGGCAGAAGAACCACAGCAGCCCGTAGGCCGCGACCCCGGCACCGGCCAGCGCGGCGAGCACCACGAACACGATCCGGACGCGGAAGACGTCGACCCCCAGATGGTCGGCTATGCCACCGGCGACCCCGGCGACCACCCGGCCGCCGTCCCGTCGTACCAGCCGCGGGGCAGGCTCCACCTCCGTTCCACTCACCCCTCGATGTTCCCACGGGCGACGAATCCGGACATCGGGGTTCACCCCTGTTTCTGTGCCCGCGGTCTCGGGGTGGAGGTTCGTCCCCCCGATCACCCCCGGGCGGAAATCAGGGGATCACCCGATGTGCTGCGGGTGCCCGGGAGAGCACGATGATCGCCATGGACACCAAGGAGTTCCAGAATCAGCTCAGGGAGATGTGGTCGACACGCCCCTACCGTCCGGAGAACCGGACCATCGCCGGCGTGTGCAGTGGCATCGCGGCCCGCTACCGCGTCGATCCGACCCTCGTGAAGATCGCCTTCGTGGTGTCCGCCTTCTTCGGCGGCAGCGGGCTGATCCTGTACCTGGCCGCGTGGATCGCGTTCCCGGGCCGGCAGCGCGCCCACGCCGAGGCCCTTCGCGCCGCCCACTCCGGTGGTCGCGGCGGCCACGGCTGGGGCAACCCGCAGTTCATCGTGCTGGCCGTCCTCGCGATCGTCATCGTCACCTCGGTCGGCCCGAACCGCACCTGGGGATCGGGCGGACTGGTCGGCGCGATCCTCATGCTCGGCGGGTGGTACCTGCTCCACCTGCGCACCCCGACGCCCCCGCCCGGCACCAGCATCGACACCGTCGCCGTCACCGACGTCGTGGTGCCGCCGCCGACGGCGGGGCAGTTCGAACGCTGGGTCCCGCGCGCCATGGCCGGCACCGAGACCACCGGTGTCCCGGCGAACACGCCGACCCCCACGAACACCCCGGGCGTCGACTTGCAGAAACCCACCCACGGCCCCGGAACGCAGCCGAGTCCGGCGACGAACGTGACCCCCACCACCGAGCCGGCCGTGAACTTCGCGGCGACAGAGGAGACGGGCTTGAGCCAGAACGACGTCGACACCGCTTCGGCCGGCACGCAACGCTGGTCTCCCCTGCCGACCCCGGTGCCCGCCTCCGACGACATCGACACCGCCCCGCCGGCCTGGGATCCGCTGGGAGTCGCCCCGTTCGCCTGGGATCTGCCCGAACCCGCCACACCGGTGAAGCCGGTCGAGCAGCGTCGTCGCCGGTCACCGTTGACGCTGATCGTCCTCGGGCTCGCGGTCATCGTCGGAGCGATCGGCACGGCCCTGCATCAGGCTGGAGTCGATTGGTTCACCGTGCCACGCATCCTCTCCCTGTCTCTGGCGGTCGTCGGTGCCGGCCTCGTGCTGGCCGCGACACTGCGCCGGCGCACCGGCGAGCACAGCACCGGCCTGCTGCCCGTCGCCATCCTGCTGGGTATCGCGACCATCGTGACCACCACGGTCTCCGGTGTCACCCTGCCCACCGGCGGGGTCGGCGATCGCAACTGGAAGCCGCTGAGCGAGAACGACATCCAGACCGAGTACACCCTCGGGATGGGTGAGATGACCCTCGACCTACGGGAGATCGACCTCACCGCCGACCGGCGGGTGGAACTACGGAACGGGATCGGCGTCATCGAGGTCGCGTTGCCCGAGAACATGAACGTCCGCGTCACCTGCGACACCGGCGTCGGCGACATCGAGTGTCCCGCCGGACTCGACGGCGGCCGTGACGGCACCGACGGGCCCGTTCTCGAGATCGACGCACACACCGGCATGGGAGAGGTTCGGGTCACCCGATGAACGAGCAAACCGACAGCGGCCCGAACGCCGCCGACGACTACGCCGAATCAACCCATCGTGCACCGGGATTGGGGATCGTGGGCATCGCGGCCCTGGCGGTCGCGGGCTGGGGACTCGCCGGCGGACCGGCACTCCCCGACGCCGCCGACCTCGGCTGGGCCGCCGTCGGCGTCGGACTGCTGATCGGCCTGATCCTCATCATCTCCGGAACGCGTAGCCGGGGATGAGGGACGAGGGGTGAACGCAATCAGGCCGGCGCGATGATCACGCCGGCCTGATTGCGTTCGGTCATTCCCACTCGATGGTGCCCGGCGGCTTGCTCGTCACGTCGAGGACGACGCGGTTGACGTCGGGAACCTCGTTGGTGATGCGCGTCGAGATGACCTCGAGGACCTCGTAGGGCACGCGGGTCCAGTCGGCGGTCATCGCGTCCTCGCTCGAGACGGGACGCAGCACGATCGGGTGTCCGTAGGTACGGCCGTCGCCCTGGACGCCGACGCTGCGGACGTCGGCCAGCAGCACCACCGGGCACTGCCAGATCTGGGCGTCGAGGCCGGCGGCGGTCAGCTCCTCGCGGGCGATGAGGTCGGCCTTGCGCAGCATCTCCAGGCGATCGGCGGTCACCTCGCCGACGATGCGGATAGCCAGACCCGGGCCCGGGAACGGCTGGCGTGCCACGATCTCCTCGGGCAGGCCGAGCTCGCGACCGACGGCGCGGACCTCGTCCTTGAACAGCAGGCGCAGGGGCTCGACGAGGCTGAACTCGAGGTCGTCGGGCAGGCCGCCGACGTTGTGGTGGCTCTTGATGTTCGCGGTGCCGCTGCCGCCACCGGATTCCACGACGTCGGGGTACAGGGTGCCCTGGACCAGGAACTCGACCTTCTCCCCCGACTCGGCCTCCTCGCCGAGGACCTCGCTCACCGCGCCCTCGAAGGAACGGATGAACTCGCGGCCGATGATCTTGCGCTTGGTCTCCGGGTCGCTGACACCGGACAATTCCTTGAGGAACACCTCGGCGGCGTCGACGGTCACGAGCTTGGCGCCGGTCGCGCCGACGAAGTCGTGCTGGACCTGCTCGCGCTCACCGGCGCGGAGCAGTCCGTGGTCGACGAAGACACAGGTGAGGCGGTCGCCGATGGCGCGCTGCACCAGCGCGGCGGCCACCGCGGAGTCGACACCGCCAGACAGACCGCAGATCGCCCGGCCGTCGCCGATCTGATCGGCGACCGCGTCGATGAGGGCGTCGGCGATGTTCGCCGCGGTCCAGGTGGCCTCGAGACCGGCGACCTCGTAGAGGAAGCGGGTGAGGATCTGCTGGCCGTGCGGGGTGTGCAGCACCTCGGGGTGGTACTGGACGCCGGCCATGCGGCGCTCGAGGTTCTCGAACGCCGCGACGGGGGCGCCGGGCGTCGAACCGGTGACGGTGAAGCCCTCCGGCGCCTGCTGCACCGCGTCGTTGTGGCTCATCCACACCGGCTGGGTGTCGGAGAGACCCTGGTGCAGGATGCCCTCGCCGTTCGCCGTCAGGGTGGTGCGGCCGAACTCGCGACCACCGGTGTTCGCGACCTCGCCACCGAGCTTCGCGGCCATCGCCTGGAAGCCGTAGCAGATGCCGAAGACCGGGATGTCCAGGTCGAACACGGCGGGATCGAGTTCGGGGGCGTCTTCGGCGTACACCGACGCCGGTCCGCCCGAGAGGATGATCGCGACCGGGTTCTTCTCCTGGATCTTCGCCAGCGGCGCGTCGTGGGAGATCACCTCGGAGTAGATCCGGGCCTCACGCACTCTCCGTGCGATCAGCTGCGCGTACTGCGCTCCGAAGTCGACGACGAGTACGGGCCGCGGGCCCTCGAGGAAATCCTCTGCAGAAGAGTCTGTCACCCGGCCGAGTCTAGTGGTCGACCACGACGTGAAATACTTCGACACCGACATGACTGCATCTCCCCGTACCACCGCATGGTCGCTGAGCATCGGCGATCTCACCCAGGCCGCCGTTTTCGCCGCGCTGATCGCCGCACTCGGCCTGCCCGGGACCATCAACATCGGCACCAGTGGCGTGCCGATCACGTTCCAGACCCTTGGTGTGATCCTGGCGGGAGCCGTCCTGGGACCCAGGAAGGGCACCCTCGCCGTCGTCATCTTCATGGTGCTGGCCATCGCCGGACTCCCCATCCTGTCGGGCGGACGCAGCGGCCTCACCGCGCTGGCCTCCCCGACCGCCGGCTACTTCGTCGGCTTCCTGCCCGCGGTCATCGTGATCGGCGTGCTCACCGCGGCGATGATGTCCGTCGGCGACAAACCGCGCTACCGCGTTCTCTGGGGCATCGGGATCAACGCGCTGGGCGGGATGTTCGTCCTGTACCTGTTCGGGGTGATCGGATTGGTCCTGCGCACCGACCTGACGGTGTGGGCGGCGATCACGTCGAACGGCCCGTTCATCATCGGCGACGTCATCAAGGTCGTCGTCGCCGCGGTGGTGGCCGCGCAGATCCATCGCGGTCGCCCCGGCCTCATCGAGCCGCTCCGACTGTCCCGGCGCGCCGGCGCCGGCAGCTGAGCCGCTCCGCGATCGCCCCGCTTCGATGATCGAGTTCACGAACGTCTCCCACGCCTACGACGACCGGGTCGTGCTGCGTGACGTCTCGCTGAATCTCACCGAGAACCGGATCGGCATCGTCGGGGCCAACGGCAGCGGGAAGTCGACCCTGGCGCGGATGATCAACGCGCTCGTCGTGCCCGGGACGGGCATGGTGACGGTCGACGGTCTCGACGTCTCCCGCAACAAACGTGAGGTCCGTCGCCGCGTCGGGTTCATCTTCTCCGACCCCGACCGGCAGATCATCATGCCGACGGTCATCGAGGACATCGAACTGTCGTTGCGCCGCACCGACCTAGACAAGAAGCAGCGCGCGATCCGGGCTCTCGAGGTGCTCGAGCGTTTCGGGCTGGGCGAGCACGCCGACCATCCCGCCCAACGGCTGTCCGGCGGGCAGAAACAGCTCCTCGCGCTCGCATCGATCTTCGTCACCGACCCGGCGATCATCGTCGCCGACGAGCCGACGACACTGCTCGACCTCCGCAACACGCGCATGCTCACCGACGTCTTCGCGACGCTCGACGAGCAACTCATCGTCGTCAGTCACGACCTCGACATCCTCGACGGCTTCGACCGCGTCATCGTCATCGACGACGGCCGGGTGGTCGCCGACGACGAGCCCTCGCCGGCGCTCGCCTACTACCGCACACTGATGTCGTGAACGTCCTCGGCGTCTACCGTCCCGGGAACACCCTGGTGCACCGGCTCCCGCCGGGGGTCAAGTTCGTCGCGATGGCCGTGGCGATCCTGGTGATGTCGCTGACCGTGCGGACGCTGCCCGCGTTGGGGATCGCGACCCTCGCGGTCGCGGCGACGTTCGCGCTCGCCGGGATCGGCCCGGTCGAGGCCTGGCGTCAACTCCGCCCGCTGCTCTGGATGTTGTTGTTCATCTTCGCTTTTCAGGTGATCTTCACCGATTGGCGACGCGCCGTGGTGATCTGCGGCGTGCTGGCGTTGTCGGTCGCGCTCGCCACGATAGTCACACTGACGACCCGCACCACCGACATGCTCGACGCCATTGTCCGCGGCCTGGGTCCGCTGCGCCACGTGGGCGTGCGCACCGACCTGATCGCCATCGCTCTGGCACTGACGATCCGAGCGATCCCGCTGATGGTCGAGGTGGTGCGCGAGGTCGACGAGGCACGCAAGGCGCGTGGGCTGCGGCCGGGTCCGCGCATCCTGGTGGCGCCGGTGGTGCTCGCCGCGCTCCGCACCGCGGACGGGTTCGCCGACACCCTCACCGCCCGCGGGCTCGACTAGCCGCAACCCGTAGAAGTCATGCGTGCCATGCACAGCCACATTTCTTCTCCGGAGTCCGGTCAGGCGGTGACGCCCGGCCGGGTGATCGGCGTGATCGGCAGGCGCAGCGCCCCGGGCGCATCCGCGGGGACGACCGGCGCCTTGGGCGTCGAGGGATCGATGCGCTGGTACGACTGCCCCTGCGACGGCCGGCGGTCTTCCTCACCCTTGTTCGGCCACAACGCGATCGCGCGCTCGGCCTGGGCACAGATCGTGAGCGACGGGTTCACACCGAGGTTCGCCGAGACCGATGCACCGTCGGTGACGTGCAGCGTCGGGTAGTTCCACACGCGCTGGTAGGGGTCGATGACGCCGGTGGACGGGTCGTCGGAGATCGCACACCCGCCGAGGTAGTGGGCGGTCAGCGGCATGTTGAAGATGTCGCCCCACGTGCCACCGGCGATGCCGCTGTTCATCTTGGCGGCGATCCGGCGAGTTGCCTCGTTGCCCTTGGGGATCCACGTCGGGTTCGGCTCGCCGTGCCCCTGCTTGCTGGTGACGTAGCGCAGCGGTCCCCGCTTGCGCACGAAGGTCGTCAGCGAGTTGTTGTTGTTCTGCATGACCAGCGCGATCACCGTACGTTCGCTCCACTGCTTCACGACGAGCAGCCGAACCAGCAGGAACGGGTTCTTCGCGACCTGCTTCAGGAACTGCCCGAACCGGTTGCGGCGCGTGCCGCCGTCGGTGAGCAACGTCTGCAGGTAGGCGATCGCGTTGGAGCCCTTGCCATATCGCACCGGCTCGATGTGGGTGTTCGGCTCCGGGTAGAACGACGAGGTGATCGCGACGCCGCGCGAGTAGTCGTTCTCCGGATCGATCCGCGAACCCATCGCGCCCAGGATCGACTCCGAGTTCGTACGCGTCAGCTGTCCCATCGCATCCGAGATCTGCGGCAGCGTGGTCAGTTTCGCGTGATGCATCAGACGCTGGGTGTTGAACGTTCCGGCGGCGAGAATCACGTGACCGGCGGTGAAGGTGCGCTTGCGTCGTCCCAGCGGTCCCCACGAGGACGAGTGGTGTGTGCCGACCTGCCACGAGCCGTCGGCACGCCGGACGAGCGAGTCGACCGTGGTGCGGTCGACGATGGTGGCACCGTTGCGTTCCGCGAGTCCGAGGTAGTTCTTCAGAAGCGTGTTCTTGGCGCCGACGCGGCAGCCGGTCATGCAGGCTCCGCATTCGGTGCAGGCAGTGCGGTCGGGTCCCGCGCCGCCGAAGTACGGGTCGGGCACCGTCTCTCCGGGTGCGCCGGCGAGTCCGGTCTTGGCTCCGAAGAACACGCCGACGGGCGTGGGGGTCACGGTGTGGCCGACGCCCATCTCCTCCGCCACCTCGGCGACGATCCGGTCGGAAGAGGTGACAGTCGGGTTCTTGACCACGCCGAGCATCCGCCGGGCCTGGTCGTAGTACGGCGTGAGCTCGTCCTCCCAGTCGGTGATGTGGTTCCACTGGGGGTCGGTGAAGAACGGCGTCGGCGGCTTGTACAGCGTGTTCGCGTAGTTCAGCGAACCGCCGCCCACACCCGCACCGGCCAGGATCATCACATCCTTGAGCGCGTGGATGCGCTGGATTCCGTACAGGCCCAGCTTCGGCGCCCACAGCCAGCGGTTGAGACGCCATGAGGTCTTCGCGAACTCGTCGTCCTCGAAACGGCGACCCGCCTCGATGACGCCGACGCGGTAACCCTTCTCCACGAGTCGCAGCGCGCTCACGCTGCCGCCGAAACCGGATCCGACGATGAGGACGTCGAAGTCCGTGGAGCTGTCGGATCGCTTCTTCACACCCATGAATACGATGCTAATGGTCGTTGTCACATGGGATGACTCAGGTCACCCTAACTAGGCGTGGACGGAAAGCCCCACCCGCTGGAACTCCTTGAGGTCGCAGTATCCGGCCTTCGCCATCGCGCGACGCAGGGCGCCGACGAGGTTGAGCTCGCCGAACGGGTCGTCGGACGGACCGTTGAGGACGCGCTCGAGGCTCGGGCGGTCGGCGTTGCCGGCCACCTGCAGGAGCGCGCCGCGCGGGGTGTCGGGGTGGGCGGCGGCCGACGGCCAGTACCAGCCACCACCGGGAGCCGACGCGGAGGCGGCGAGCGGCGTACCGAGCACAGCGGCGTCGGCACCACAGGCGATGGCCTTGATCAGGTCGCCCGAGTTGTGGATGTCGCCGTCGGCGATGACGTGGACGTACCGTCCGCCGGTCTCGTCGAGGTAGTCGCGGCGGGCGGCGGCGGCGTCGGCGATGGCGGTGGCCATCGGCACGCCGATGCCCAGCACCTCACCGGTGGTGGTCGCGCCCGCGGCCGAGCCGTAACCGACGATCACACCGGCCGCACCGGTACGCATCAGGTGCAGCGCGGTGCGGTGGTCGTGCACACCACCCGCGATGACCGGGATGTCGAGATCGGCGATGAACGTCTTGAGGTTCAACGGTTCCCGGGCACCCTCGCCGTCGACCTGGGCGACGTGCTCGGCCGAGATGATCGTGCCGTGCACGACGAGGAGCTCGACACCGGCCTTGAGCAGCGCCGGGGTGAGTTCCGGCGCGTGCTGCGGGCTGACGCGGACCGCGGTGGTGACACCGGCGTCGCGCACCTGCGCCACCGCCTCGGCGAGCAGACCGCTGTCGAGGGGTGCCGCGTGCAGCTTCTGCAGATGACGCACCGCGGCATAGGGATCGGGATCGCCGGCGGCGATGGCGGCCAGCTCCTCGAGCTTGGCGTCGACGTCGCGATGCCGTGCCCACAGTCCTTCACCGTTGATGACGCCGAGCGCGCCGAGCTTGCCGAGTTCGATGGCCACCGACGGCGACACCAGGGCGTCGGTCGGGTGGCTCAGGATCGGCGACTCGAACCGGTAGGCATCGATCTGCCACGCGGTGGAGACGTCCTTGGAGGAACGGGTCCGACGGGACGGGACGATGCTGATGTCGTCCAGTTCGTAGGTCCGTCGGGCCGTCCGGCCCATGCCGATTTCGACGAGGTCACGCACCAGTGCGCCTTTCTGAGTGTTCAGGCTCCGGGGAGTTCAGCTGCACAACGACCCTACGGTGTCCCCGGTCCGGGCGGACCGGCGGGAACGACCGAGGAGACGTCAGCGGGAATAGTAGTTGGGCGCCTCGGCGGTGAGGGTGATGTCGTGCGGATGCGACTCCTTGAGCCCGGCCGCGGTGATCTGGACGAACCGCGCCGTCTGCAGATCGGTGATCGACGACGACCCGGTGTAACCCATCGCGGCGCGCAGGCCACCCACCAGCTGGTGGATCACCTGGGACAGCGGGCCGCGGAACGGCACCCGACCCTCGATGCCCTCGGGGACCAGCTTCTCCTCCTTGAGGACGTCGTCCTGGAAGTAGCGGTCCTTGGAGTACGACTTGGCCTGGCCGCGTCCCTGCATCGCGCCGAGCGAACCCATGCCGCGGTAGCTCTTGAACTGCTTGCCGTTGACGAGCACGAGTTCGCCGGGAGCCTCGGCGGTCCCGGCGAGCAGCGAACCGAGCATCGCGGTCGACGCACCGGCCGCAAGGGCCTTGGCGATGTCGCCCGAGTACTGCAGACCGCCGTCGGCGATGACCGGTACGTCGGCCTTCTGGCAGACGGCGACGGCCTCGAGAATCGCGGTGATCTGCGGTGCGCCGACGCCGGCCACGACGCGGGTTGTGCAGATGGAGCCCGGTCCGACGCCGACCTTCACCGCATCAGCACCGGCGTCGATGAGGGCCTGAGCGGCCTCACGGGTGGCGACATTGCCGCCGACGACGTCGACGCGGTCGCCGACCTCGGCCTTGAGCTTGGCGACCATGTCGAGCACCAGACGATTGTGCGCGTGGGCGGTGTCGACGATGATCACGTCGACGCCGGCATCGGTCAGCGCCATCGCACGGTCCCACTGGGGTCCACCGGTGCCCACGGCCGCGCCGACGAGCAGACGGCCGTCGGAGTCCTTGGTGGCGTTCGGGTGCTGCTCGGTCTTGACGAAGTCCTTGACGGTGATCAGACCGGTGAGGCGACCGTTGCCGTCGACGATCGGCAGCTTCTCGATCTTGTTGCGACGCAGCAGCCCCAGGGCGGCCTCGGCGGAGACGCCCTCCTGCGCCGTGATGAGCGGCGCCTTGGTCATGACCTCGGCGACCGGACGGTTCTGGTCGACCTCGAAGCGCATGTCGCGGTTGGTGATGATGCCGATGAGCTCGCCCTTGTCGTCGACGACGGGCAGGCCGGAGATGCGGTACCGCGCGCACATCGCGTCGACCTCGGCGAGGGTGTGGGTCGGCGAACAGGTGACGGGATCGGTCACCATGCCGGCCTCGGACCGCTTGACGGTCTCGACCTGGGCCGCCTGCGCCTCGATGGACAGGTTGCGGTGCAGCACGCCCATACCGCCGGCGCGCGCCATCGCGATGGCCATGCGAGACTCGGTCACGGTGTCCATCGCCGAGCTCACCAGCGGCACGCGAAGGGTCACGTTCTTGGTCACCCGCGAGGAGGTGTCGACCTCGCTGGGGATCACGTCCGAGGCCGAGGGCAACAAGAGGACGTCGTCGAAGGTCAGGCCGAGCATTGCGACCTTGCCGGGATCGTCTCCACCGGTGCGAACATGCGTCATCGGTCCATCGTATCGACTCGATGGATGCGGCGATCGTCACACGTGCACTGTGCGCCGGGGACGCGTCCGGGAGGCCGTGTTCCCGCCTCCCCGGCGCCTGCCGTATATCGCCTGAATACCTTCGGATGCCTGCGGCGTGACAGCCCCGGGATCGGCTACGGTGGTGGGGTGCGTGACCACCTGCCACCCGGCCTCCCGCCGGACCCGTTCGCCGACGACCCGAGCGACCCCGCTTCCGCATTGGACAGCGTGGAGCCGGGCATCCCGTTGGACGAGAACGAGCGGCTGGCGGTCGAAGAAGACCTGGCCGACCTCGCCGTCTACGAGGCGCTGCTCGCCCACCGCGGCGTCCGGGGCCTCGTCGTCGTGTGTGATGACTGCCACGAGGACCACTACCACGACTGGGACATGCTCCGCGCGAACCTGATCCAGCTCCTCATCGACGGCACCGTCCGCCCCCATGAGCCGGCCGTCGACCCGCGCCCCGACGCCTACGTCACCTGGGACTACTGCCGCGGCTACGCCGACGCCCGCAACCACTACGACGAAGGCCGCTGACCCCCTCGGGGCCCACAGACCACCGATCCCTCTCACACGACTGCGCCCGTACCGATCTCGGTACGGGCGCAGTCGTCTGTGGTCGCGCGGGTCTAGCGGGGACGACCCTCGGACGCGTCGACGCCGGGCGGCGGCGTCCACGGGAACGCCGGGAAGTCGGCAGGTGTCCGCGTCATCGAGGAACTCGTGGGCGGCACCTCTTCGGTCGGCTCGCTCGGCGGGCTCGACGGCACCGGCTCCTCGCTCTGACCGGGCTCCTCGACCGGGGTGGGCACCTTGGTCGTGGGAGTCGTGGTCACGGAGGTGTCGGAGGGCGACGGCTCCCCGGACCGGTTGCGCACGTCCGGATTCGTGGTCGGCTCACCCGACTCGGTCACCGCGGGCTCCGACCGATCGGCCGACGACGTGGCCTCCCTGGTGGTCGGCAGACCGGCCCCGGCGCGCAGCCGGTTCATCCAGTCCGACATCTCCTCGCGGGTGTCCTTGTCGCGCATCGGCCCCATGCTGCCCTGGGCCTTGGCGATGAAGCTCGCGGCCGCCGCGGTGTCGCCGGCGGCGATGGCCGCCTCGGCGCGTTCGAGGTTGGCGCGTACGTCGTGGGCCGCCTGGGTCTCGGAGGCGGCCTCGGCGAACACGACCTGCTTGACGCCCCACAGCGGGTCACCCGGCTGCGAGCCCTCGGACAGGACGGTCAGGCCGGCGGCCGCCACGATGACGATCGCGGCCGCGCCGGACACGACGCGGAGGTGGCGCACCATGCGACGGCCACGACTCGCGCGTTCGGTGCTCTCGATGGCCCGCTCGACGTCGTCGACGGAGACCAGCTCCGGCACCGGGGCCGACACGGTCTCGTTGCGCCAACCCGAGAGAAGTTCGGCGAGTTCATATTCCGCGTCGTCACGCGTGGGGACGGGAACGTCGTGGGAAAGCGCCTCGAGGAAGTTCTCGTCGAAGCCGACCTCGGCGAGGTCCAGCGACTCCCCGCCGAGCACGCTCGCTTCGCGCTCGAGGGCGTCGTCGCCGGATACGGGACCACCGGTGGACGGGCCACTCGGACCGGGTCCCCGACCATGGGCCGGCGGCCGGCCGGGACGGCCGAGCTGCTCACGCCCGTGGACGGAGCGACGATGACGCCAGTCAGATCCTCCGCTCATCGTGACCTCCTGTCCGTTTCAACTCGTCCTTCAACTTGGCCAGCGCCCGGTGTTGGGCGACTCGAACCGCACCCGCGGTGCTTCCGATCATCTGGGCCGTCTCCTCGGCTGACATGCCGACGACCAGCCGGAGTACCAGCACCTCGCGCTGCTTCTCCGGAAGTATGTCGAGCAATGCGCGCATCCGCCTGCTGCTGTCGGCGTCGAGAGCCGACTGCTCCGGCCCACCGGTGACGTGTCCGACCTCGGGCACGTCCTCCACCGGATCGGCCTTGACCCGGGCGGCGACCCGCATGGCGTCGGCGACTTTGTGTGAGGTGATGCCGTAGACGAAGGCCATGAACGGCTTGCCCTGGTCCCGATAACGGGGCAGCGCGGTCATCACCGCCATCAAAGCCTCCTGCGCGATGTCATCTGCGGAGAACAGATGACGTTCTCCGATTCCGATTCGCCCTCGGCAATAGCGCAGGATCGGTTCCTGCACGCTTTCGAGAACTGATGTGAGAGCTGCACGATCGCCCTGGCCCGCGGCCCGGACGGCGTCGTCCAACTCACCACCTGTCAGCTTCATCGCGCGTAGGAATCCCCGTGTTACAGATCGGTTGACCGTTTGTGAGCCGGTCCTGTTACGGGCCCCGACACCCCGGAACGTCGTGACAACGCCGAGGCAGACCCTCAAACACCTTAGCCATCAGCCCTCGGGCATCAGTGCCATGCCCTTGCCGATCAGCGTGGCGCGAAGGTCCCGGTGCCTCTTCTCCTCTGAATCAGACGCCGCGACCATCCCGGTGAGCAGGCTCAGTCCCGCCCACTCCAGCGGCAGCAGACCGTGTTCACCTGCGTCGACGACTACGTTGCGGGCCCGGGCGGCCGACGCCTCGACCTCCCCCACACCCGCGAGGGCTGCCGCATGGATGAGAGAGGTCTTCACGCGGTGCCGCGCCGGTACGTCGGAGGTGTCGGACAGATGCCGGACCAGCAAGTCGCCGGCCTCCGCGTGGGCCAACCCCGCCGCGACGTCTCCGGAGTACAGGCCGAGTTCGGCGCTGACCCACTCCCAGCGAAGCCGGCACCGGCCGTGGGTGGGCCAGTCGACCGGCGGTGCCGAGACCCAGTCTTCGGCGGGATCGGACAGCAGTGACCGCGCACGATCGAGGACTCGCGCCGACGCTCCGAAACGAAGGAGACCGAGGTTGTCCGCGGCCAGCCCGATGAGGGCGTCGGCGCGTGCGGCCCGCACCGGGTCGACACCTGCCTCGCCGCCCGGTGCCGGATCGATCCCCGCGACGGTCGCGAACGCGAGACCGTCGAGCCCCAGCGAGAGGTCGTGGCGTCCGCCCTGACGCAGTAGAGAGGCCGTCGTGCTGCGGCACAGTGACAGCAGTGCCGCGGCCCCCGGTCCGCGCGGCATCGACCCGTGCGCGGACCGCACGTCCTCGCCCAGCCGGGCCAGCTCGGTGAGCGCCGCGGCGTACTCACCGCGTCCTCCCGCCTCCACGGCCGCCTTCCAACGCAGTTCAGGGGCCATGTCGAGGCCCTGCGAAGTGGTCTTGATCACTACGTCTCTTTTGGTTTGCATGAATTTAACGAACGATTCCCAACGTTAATCCTGAGACCAGATCACCGGCGGATAAGAAGCAGATTTCCTCGGTGTTAACCGTTGACATGGTCGTCGTTTGATGGTCGTTGCGTTCCCACCCTCCAGACAAACGCCATTTTGCTGAATACTCGCAGCTCATCGATCGTTCCTTTCGTCCGGTCGGAGGGCACGCCGACCGCTGGGCAGCACTGTGCTCTCGCCTTCCGTT
Source organism: Gordonia sp. 135 (assembly GCF_009720185.1). Lineage (NCBI taxonomy): Bacteria > Bacillati > Actinomycetota > Actinomycetes > Mycobacteriales > Gordoniaceae > Gordonia > Gordonia sp. 135. The sequence continues at coordinate 1,749,375 of NZ_CP046257.1, read as the reverse complement.
CATCTAACGCGCCGTTAACATTTCCGAGACTTTCACCCGGCGGATCGCCGATTTCAACGGTATTGACGCCATTTCTCACACCCGCTTAATGTGAGCCCCAGCGTTGCAGGAAATCGACGTTTCTCCACCGAGCACCTCGGTGCGGCCCTAGACAAGGAGCAGCTGCCATGCCTCAGCCCAACCATCTCCCCGGCCCCAACGCAGACATCTGGGACTGGCAGATGTCCGGCCTCTGCCGCGGCGTCGACTCCTCGATGTTCTTCCATCCTGACGGTGAACGCGGCCGTGCGCGCGCTCAGCGTGAGCGTCGGGCCAAGGAACTGTGCCACCAGTGCCCCGTCATCGCCCAGTGCCGCGAGCACGCGCTCGCCGTGGCCGAGCCCTACGGGATCTGGGGCGGGCTCTCGGAGTCCGAGCGCAGCATGCTGATGAAGCGCGGTGTCGGCCGCCGCATGGCGAGCTGAGCAGTCCGTAACCGCCGGCGGAGAGGGACCCGCCGACGATCAGGGCCACCGCGGCACCACCGCACACAACACAGGAGCCGGGCATCCGCAGAGGATGCCCGGCTCCTGTGTTGTGTACTACCGGCGCGATGCGCTCAGCTCAGTGCGCGTGACCGTGTCCGGCGTGACCGGCCGGCTCCTGCGCGGGCTGATCGGTGATCGCGGTCTCGGTGGTGAGCACCATGCGGGCGACCGACGCGGCGTTGACAACCGCGGAACGGGTCACCTTCACCGGGTCGATGATGCCCTCGCCGACGAGGTCACCGTAGGTGAGGCTCGCGGCGTTGAAGCCCTCGTTCTTGCCGAGGTCGACGACCTTGGACACCACGACGGCACCGTCGAGACCGGCGTTGGAGGCGATCCAGAACAGCGGGGCCTTGGCGGCGTCCCGGACCACGCGGACGCCCAGCGCCTCGTCGTCGGTCAGCGAGGCGGCGAGCTCGTCGAGCACCTTCGATGCCTGGACGATGGCCGAACCGCCGCCGGGGATGATGCCTTCCTCGACCGCGGCCTTGGCTGCGGCGACGGCGTCCTCGACGCGGTGCTTGCGCTCCTTGAGGGAGGTCTCGGTGGCCGCACCGACGCGGATGACGGCGACGCCGCCGGCCAGCTTGGCCAGACGCTCGGCGAGCTTCTCCTTGTCCCAGTCGGAGTCCGACGCCTCGATCTCGCGACGCAGCTGCGCGGCGCGACCGGCGATGGCCTCCTTGGTGCCCGCACCCTCGACGATGGTGGTGGCGTCCTTGGTGACGACGACACGACGCGCCGAACCGAGAACCTCCAGGCCGACGGTCGACAGGGTCAGGCCCACGTCGGAGGTGACCACGGTGCCGCCGGTGACGACCGCCAGGTCCTCCATGAACGCCTTGCGACGGTCACCGAAGAACGGCGACTTCACCGCGACGGCGCGGATGGTCTTGCGGATCGAGTTCACCACGAGGGTCGACAGCGGCTCGCCCTCGACGTCCTCGGCGACGATCAGCAGGGACTTGCCCGCCTCGACGACCTTCTCCAGCAGCGGCAGGAACTCCGGCAGCGAGCTGATCTTGTCGCGGTACAGCAGCACGAGCGCGTCCTCGAGGACCGCTTCCTGGCTGTCGACGTCGGTGACGAAGTACGGCGAGAGGAAGCCCTTGTCGAACTGCACGCCCTCGGTGATCTCGAGTTCGGTCTGCAGACCCGAGCCCTCTTCGACGGTGACGACGCCGTCGGCGCCGACCACGCTCATCGCCTTGCCGACCATCTCGCCGATCTCCTCGTCACGCGAGGAGACGGTGGCGATCTGGGCGATGGACTGCTCGCCGTCGACCGGGGTCGCGGCGGCCAGCAGGGCCTCGCTCAGTGCGTCGGCGGCCTTGCTGATGCCCACGCCGAGTGCGATCGGGTTGGCACCGGCGGCGACGTTGCGCAGTCCGGCCTTGACCATCGCCTGCGCGAGAACGGTTGCGGTGGTGGTGCCGTCGCCTGCGACGTCGTTGGTCTTGGTGGCAACCGACTTCACCAGCTGGGCACCGAGGTTCTCGAAGGGGTCCTCGAGGTCGATGTCACGAGCGATGGTGACGCCGTCGTTGGTGACGCTCGGTCCGCCGAATGCCTTGGCCAGCACCACGTGCCGGCCGCGCGGGCCCAGGGTGACCTTGACGGTGTCGGCGAGCTGATCGATGCCTCGCTCGAGCGCCCGCCGCGCGGTTTCGTTGAATTCAATCTGCTTGGCCATGAATCTCTTTCTTCACGGGAGTCGTCCGACACAACGCACACCGCCCCGGTACCCCTGCACGGGGAGCCGGGGCGGTGCGTCGAGTCGCGAGACGACTCGCGGGGTCTGTGTGGCCCGAGTCCTACTTGCCGATGACGGCGAGGACGTCGCGCGCCGACAGGATCAGGTACTCCTCGCCGGCGTACTTGATCTCGGTGCCGCCGTACTTGCTGTAGATGACGGTGTCACCTTCCTTGACGTCCACGGGGACGCGGTTGCCCTGCTCGGTGACCCGGCCCTCGCCGACGGCGATGACGGTGCCTTCCTGCGGCTTCTCCTTGGCGGAGTCCGGGATGACCAGGCCCGAGGCGGTGGTCGTCTCGGCCTCGACGGCCTGCACCAGGATCTTGTCCTCAAGCGGCTTGATGTTCACGCTCGCCACGATGTGAGTCCTCAACTTTCGTACTGAGAAAGAATCTGCACGTTCATGGCCCTGGGACAAAACCTCGTCGTCGCGGGTGTCCGAGGCTTCACTCAGCGCCGACTAGCACTCTATACGTGCGAGTGCCAGCACTCAAGAGTGGAGGGTGCAAAATGCCGGAGTTTCGCTCGCCGCGAATACAGCTCGGCGCGTCGGGGCCCCCGAAGAGGCCTCAGAGCTGACTGACCCGCACCGACATCGCCGGGTCGGATGCGACCGTGAGCGGCGACGGCGCCGCGCCTCCGGCGATCACGTGCGCGCCCAGCGTCGCGATCATGACCCCGTTGTCGGTGCAGAGTCGCGGCTTGGGCACGCGCAGCGTGATGCCGGCGGCCGCGCACCGCTCCTCGGCGAGCGACCGAATCCGCGAGTTGGCGGTCGCACCACCGCCGAGGACGAGCGTGTCGACTCCCAGATCACCGCACGCACGAACCGCTTTCATGGTGAGCACGTCGGCGACGGCCTCCTGGAACGACGCCGCGACGTCGGCCACCGGGACCGCCACCCCGTCGCGCTCACACTTCTCCACGTACCGCGCGACCGCCGTCTTGAGACCGCTGAACGAGAAGTCGTGGCGGGCGTCGCGCGGGCCGGTCATCCCGCGGGGAAAAGCGATGGCCTCAGGGTCGCCGTCGCGGGCGGCACGGTCGAGGGCCGGGCCGCCGGGGAATCCGAGGTCGAGGAGTCGGGCGACCTTGTCGAAGGCCTCCCCCGCCGCGTCGTCGACCGTGGTGCCGAGTTCGACGATCGGCTCGGCGAGATCGGTGACGTGCAGCAGATGAGTGTGTCCGCCGGACACGAGCAGGGCGACGCACTCGGGCATCGGGCCGTGCTCGAGGGTGTCCACCGCGACGTGCCCGCCGAGATGGTTCATCGCGTACAGCGGCACATCCCAGGCGAGCGCATAGGCCTTGGCCGCGGCGACGCCGACGAGCAGCGCGCCCGCGAGCCCGGGCCCGATGGTGACGGCGATGGCGTCGGGCCGGTCGATGCCGGCGGCCTCACGAGCACGGCGCATCGTCGGCACGATGGCCTCGAGGTGTGCGCGCGAGGCGATCTCGGGGACGACGCCGCCGAAACGGGCGTGTTCGTCGACGCTCGAGGCGACCTCGTCGGCGAGCAGCGTCGCGTGGCCGGGGGTGTCGCCGTCGGCCGGCGTCCAGCGCACGATGCCCACTCCGGTCTCGTCGCAGGAACTCTCGATGCCCATGACGATCATGCCGGGCCCTCCTCGGGGTCGAGCGGCCGTCCCGAACTCGGGACCCGCAACATCGTGTAGGCATCCGCACCGGACGGCTGATAGTAGTTCCGGCGGATTCCGGCGGTGCTGAAGCCATGCCGGGAGTACAGGGTGATCGCGACGTCGTTGTCGGTGCGGACCTCGAGGAACACCGGGGCGTCGACGGCGTCGGCCACCGCCAGCATCGCCTCCAGCAGGTCCTTGCCGATCCCCCGCCCGCGATGGGCGGGATCGACTGCGATCGTGTGGATCTCGCATTCGTAGGCGTCGGGCTGACCGAGCGTGGAGATCCCGGCGTAGCCGATGACCTCGCCGCCCGCGCGTTCGCGCGCCGCGAAGTAGGTGTTGTAGGGCGCGTTCAGTTCGGCCCGGAACGCCGACGCCGGCCACGGCGAGTCCTCGGCGAACATCAGCTTCTCCAGCGCCGCGCACTGCGGGATGTCGCCGTAGGTCAGCGCATCGATGATCAGCTCCGGCGCCGTCACCGCGCGGCCCCCAGTTTCCGGGCCTTCTGCTCGACCGCATCGGGACGTCGGAGATACAGCGGCACAAGGGGTTCGGGGATCTCACCGGCGATGATCGCGGGAGCGGCCGCCGCGACGAGTCCGCGAGCCGACGGCACGGTGGCCTGCGGCGGCGCGCCCGTCCAGCCGACCAGTTCGAGATGGGACGCCGAGCCGGACGCCGCCCCGACCTCGCCTGCGGTGAATACCGGGGACAGTTCCTCGGCGACCGTCGCCGGGGCGGTGACCTCGGGTCCGCGCACCCGCGCACCGTCGCGGTACAACGCCCAGTACACCTCTCGGCGCCGGGCGTCGGTGACGACGAGGACGTCGGAACCCTCGCCGGGCGGGGTCGTGTCGAGGTTGAGCGCGTCCAGCGAACACACGCCGTGGGCGGGGATGCCGAGTGCGTCGGCGAAGGCCGCGCCGGTGGCCATGCCCACGCGCAGACCGGTGAACGGCCCGGGGCCGCATCCGACGACCACCGCGGCCAGCGAGTCGCGGGAGATCCCGGACTCGGCAAGGCATTCCGCGATCAGGGTGGTGAGCAGTTCGGCATGCCGACGGTGGTCGGTGACCACGCGTTCGGCGAGCACCCGCACATCGGCGATCGTGTCGCCGGTCAGTTCGACGACCCCGGTGACCACCGAGTCGGTCGCGGTGTCGATCGCGAGCACCGTCCGGGCCGCGCCGAGACCCCCTTCACCGGAACTCATTCCTCACCTCACCCACTCCCACTCCACATGTCGCACATCGGTGTCCACATCCCGGCGCAACCGCACCACGAGATAGCGCTGCGCCAGCCGCTCGGCCACACCCTCACCCCATTCGACCACGACGACCGCATTCGTCAGCTCCGTGTCCAGGTCCAGGGCGTCGAGCTCGTCGAGACCGCCTCGCGCCAGTCCCCCGTCCCCGTCGCCGCCTGCCAGCCCGAGCCGGTACGCGTCGACGTGAACCATCGCCGGCCCTCCGGGACGGCCCGGCCGGTGCTCGCGCGCGATGATGAAGGTCGGCGAGGTGACCCGGCCCTCGATCCCCAGACCTGCGCCGATGCCGCGCGCCAGGGCGGTCTTGCCCGCACCGAGCGGGCCGTCGAGGATCACCAGGTCGCCCGGCGACAACACGGTGGCGAGTTCGGCGCCGAACGCCTCGGTGTCGGCGACCTCCGGTAACTCGCGGGTCCCGGTGCGGTCGGTGACCGGCGTCGGGCGGGTTCCGCCGGCGTGCGGCCTCTCCGGGCTCATGCCTTCGCCCGTCGCTTCCACCAGCGACGCCGGGGCGCAGGCAGCGCGACCCGGGCGCGGTCCACGAGATCGACGATCGCGTCGCTGACCAATCGGGGTTCCTCCATCTGGACCATGTGACCGGCTCCCTTGACCACCACGAGACGAGAATCCGGGCCGAGCTGGGAGTACATGCGCACCGAGTTCGGCAGCGGCGTCAGCCGGTCCTTGTCGCCGCACACGACGGTCGTGGGCACCTGCGCCAGCACCGGAAGCGCCGTCGACTCGTCGTGGATCTCCAAGGCGTGCAAGAAGTTCACGATGGTCTCGATCGGCGTGGACTGGATCATCTTCTCCACGGCGCTACCGAGCGCCGGACTGAAGAACGCCGGGCCGAAGCTGGCCGCGACGAGCACCGGTTCGAGGGCCTGGCGGGTCAGTCCGCGGCCGGCCTGGACCAGGCGCGGTGCGCGGCGGACGCTCAGGCGGAAGGCGTCGATCACCGGATTGCCCAATCCCTCACCGAGTCCCGCCTCGGTCAGGCCCCGCGAGGCGGTCGCGACCAGGCCGACCCCCGCAACCGGTCCGGTGGACGAGAACAGCGCCGGGTGCCGGCGCGCCAGACCCATCACCGTCATGCCGCCCATCGAATGCCCCACCACCACAACGGGTCCGCTGGTCACCGTCGAGCGGATCACCGCCGCGGCGTCGTCGGCGAGTTGCGCGATCGTGCAGGTCTCGGCCGGCGCGGGATCGCTCTCGCCGTGGCCGCGGTGATCGTAGAAGACGAAGCGGTAGTTGCGGTCGGCCCACTCGGCGGCAAGCTGTTCACATTGGAAGTGCCAGCTCGCCAACCGCAGGCTGAACCCGTGCACGAAGACGATGGTGAGCTCGGGATATGCGCCGTTCGGGACGTCACCGAGGTCGATGGTCCGGACCGCGAGATCGAGGCCGTCGTCGGTGGTCACGGTCCGTGCGTGCTCGTCGTACATCGTGGTGAGGTCGATGTCGGCGTGGGGATCCGACCTGCCGACGACGCTCTTGCGCGCCATGTTGCGCGCCGCGCCGATCGCCGCCAGGCCGCCCAGTGCCGCGACACCCGCCAACCCGGCCAGCAGCCCGACGCGTTCGGAATCGTCCACCACGCTCACCCCGCTCACTCGTCGGCCACCGCGTCACCGCGGGCCGGGCCCGCGTTCAGGTAGCGCCGGACCGCACGGTTGCCGACCTGGGAGACGATCTCGTAGTCGATGGTGCCGATGGCGTCGGCCCAGTCCTTGGCCGTGACGCCGCCGCGGGCGCCGGTGCCGAAGAGTTCGACCTCGTCGCCCTCCCGCACCCCGGCCCCGTCTGGTCCGAGGTCGACGACGAACTGGTCCATGCAGATGCGCCCGATGCCGTCGAACAGGCGATCGGCGATGCGCACCCGGATGCGGCCCGACAGCAGTCGCGGCACCCCGTCGGCGTAACCGGCCGGGACGATCGCGACGACGGTGTCGTGCGGTGTGATCCAGGTGTGACTGTAGGAGACGCCCTGCCCGGCAGCGACCTTCTTGACCAGGGCCACCCGCGCCGACAGCGTCATCGCCGGGATGAGCCCGAAGTCGCCGAGTTCGGGGACCGGGGTCCGGCCGTACAGTGCGATACCGGGGCGGACGAGGTCGCGCGCCAGGTCCGGACGGGTCAGTGCCGCAGGAGAGTTCGCGATGTGCATGATCTCGGGCGCCGCGCCGAGGCGGGCGAGGTCGGCGGCCGCGGCGTCGAGCCGGGCGGCCTGCTCGCTGTTGAGGGGATGGTCGGGTTCGTCGCCGCGGGCGAGGTGACACATCACCGCGCGGACGGTGACCGCTCCCTCGGCGTGCGCCTTCGCGAGCTTCTCGGCGAAGTCGTCCCATTCGTCGACGGCGACGCCGCTCCGGTTGAGGCCGGTGTCCACCTTGGCCGTCACGCTCGCCTCGACACCGGTGGCCCGGGCGGCGGCGACCACCGCGTCGAGCTGCGCGGCGGAAGACAGGGCGATCTCGATGCGATCGGTGACGGCACCCGAGAAGTCCGCCCCCGGTGTGTGCAGCCAGGCGGTGATCGGCGCGTCGATCCCGGCGGCGCGCAGTGCGCGCGCCTCGGTGATGTGCGCGACGCCCAGCTCGGCGGCACCCGCGGCGATCGCGGCCTTCGCGACCGGCACGGCGCCGTGGCCGTAGGCGTCGGCTTTCACGACCGCCATCACGGCAGCGTTCGAAGCAGTACGCAACACATCGAGGTTGTGCGCGATGGCGCCGAGGTCGACGGTCGCGGTCAGGGCAGCGGAAGTCATCGCCGACCATTCTCCCAGATCGTCACCACCGATTTGTGCGCGGCGACCCGCGGAACGCCATGACCAGCCATTTCACCCGGCCGTGTATGAGTAATCACACCGATGCGGCCGTCGCGGGGACGCGGTTGGCTGAACGACAGATGCAGCTCACCTCTTCAGAAAGCGGCCATGTACGCCACCATGAATCCCGTGTCCGGTCACCCCGACCCCGGTTTCCCCGATGACTTCGTCCCCGTGGACCCGCTCGTGTACGGCCCCGCCGATCCCGCTCTCCCCGCCGGCCGCACCCCCGGCATGCGCGAATCGGTGACGGCCTGGGTGTCGAACGGCCTCGCCTGGGTCTCCCTGTTCACCAGCGCGGTCCTGTTCTTCGTCGCGATCCTCGAGGCGCTGGGTGAGAACGACGCGGACGGCTGGGTGTTCGCGGCGATGGTCCTGTACGTGGTGGGCGTCGTCGCGACCGTCGGCGCGGTGGTCGGGCTGCTCGTCTCGTTTGTCAGACGTCTCGGCGCCGACGAGCTGCACCGGGCGGGGCCGATCGTCGATCTGGTGCTGCTCTCGATCGTCACGCTGATCAGCGTGGCGGGGTCGGCGTCTCCGCTGCTGTTCTTCCTGTAGCGAACTCGCGGATCGCCGGGCGCAGCGCGGCGAGCAGCGCGGACGCACCGATGGGGGCTCCCCGGCTCGCCAGCAGCGCGGCGTGGGCGTGGACGCGAGCCGCCCAGGCACCCGCCTCCTGAGGTGACCGGCCGGCGGCGAGCAGCGAGCCGGCGATCCCGGCGAGCACGTCGCCGGCGCCCGCGGTCGCGGCCCAGGACGATCCGGCGTCGTTGCCGGCGACCCTTCCCGACGGATCGGCGACCAGCGTGATCCGGCCCTTCAACAACACCGTGACACCCCACCGGGCGGCGAGGTCGGCGACCGCGGACACCCGATCGGCTCCCACCTCGGACCCGGTCAACCGCGCGAACTCACCCGCATGCGGGGTCAGGAGCGTCGGTGCCGCGCGACCGGCGACGAGTCCGGGTTCGTTCGAGACGATGGTGAGCGCATCGGCATCGACGAGGACCGGTAGATCGGAGTCGAGAACGGTACGCAGCAGCGCCGTCGCGGCGGCGTCGGTACCCATGCCCGGGCCCACCACCCACGCCTGGACCCGGCCGGCGTCGGCGAGGTCCGGCGCGGCGACCACCTCGGGGAAGTGCGACACCACCTCGGCGTGCGCCGAACCGACGTACCGGGTCATACCCGAGGTCGCGGTGACCGCGGCCCCGGAGGCCAGGATCGCCGCACCCGGGTAGCGGTGTGAGCCGGCGATGACCCCGACCACGCCCTGGGTGTACTTGTCGTCCGCGGGACCCGGTACGGGCCAGTCGATCTCGGCGTCGGAGTACGAGATGAGCTGTCGCACAGCTGGTTCGACGGGATCGCCGATGCCGATGTCGATGACGACCACCCGGCCGCACCGCGGTGCCGCGAGGAGGTGTGCGCGACGAGGGAAGCCGAAGGTGACGGTGACATCGGCACGGACCGACGGGGTGTGCACCTCGCCGGTGTCGGCGTCGACGCCGGACGGCAGATCGACTGCGACGACAATTGTCTCGGGATCGAGGCCGGCGAAGACCGCCGCGGCGGCGGGCCGCAACGGTCCCCGGCCACCGATGCCGACGACCCCGTCGATGACGGCGTCGAGCCCGGCGGGCAACGCGTCGTCGACACGACCGCCGGCCGCCCGGAACGCCCGCAGCCCGGCCGGGTGCGCCTTGTCGGCGGCGAGCAGCACAGCGTGAGCAGCCACTCCGCGACGGGCGAGTTCGGCGGCGGCGAAGAGGGCGTCACCACCGTTGTCGCCGGCGCCGACGACGACACCCACGGACCGGCCGTAACAACCGCCGGTCCGGTTCAGCTCGCCGACGACGGCCTGCGCGACCCCATGCGCGGCACGGCGCATCAGCGTCCCGTTGGCCAGCAGGTCTCCCGACGCCCGCTCGGCGTCGCGGACCTCGTCGGCGGTCAGGTACCGGGTCGGCATGGGTGCCGGTCTATTCGACGGTCACCGATTTGGCCAGGTTGCGCGGTTTGTCGACGTCGTAACCGCGGGCCTGGGCGACGCTCGCGGCGAACACCTGCAGCGGCACCGTGGAGACCAGCGGCTGCAGGAGCGTCGGCGTCTTCGGGATCGGGATGAATTCGTCGGCGACCGCGCGGGCGGCCGCGTCGTCGGCTTCGGCGATGACGATCGTGCGCGCACCGCGGGCCTGGATCTCGCGGATGTTGCTGACCATCTTCGAATGCAGCACCGCGCGACCCTCCGGGGACGGCATCACGGTGATGACCGGCAGGCCGTCCTCGATGAGAGCGATGGGGCCGTGCTTGAGTTCACCGGCGGCAAAGCCCTCGGCATGCATGTACGCGAGCTCCTTGAGCTTCAATGCACCTTCGAGTGCCACCGGGTAGCCGACGTGGCGACCGATGAACAGCACCGTGTTGTGGTGGGACAGCGACTGGGCGAGCTCGCGGACGGGCTCCATGGTCCCGAGAACCTCGGCGACCGAATCGGCCATGGCCTCGATGGCGGCGAACTCGCGGGCCACCTCGTCGGCGTACTTGGTGCCGCGCGCCTGTGCGAGAGCCAGACCGACCAGGTACGCCGCGACGATCTGCGCGAGGAAGCACTTGGTCGACGCGACGCCGATCTCCGGACCGGCGTGGGTGTAGAGCACCGCGTCGGATTCGCGCGGGATCTGCGCACCGTTGGTGTTGCAGATGGCCAGCACGCGGGCCTTCTGGTCCTTGGCGTGCCGGACGGCCTCGAGGGTGTCGGCGGTCTCGCCCGACTGGGAGATCGCCACGACCAGCGTCGACCGGTCGAGGACCGGGTCGCGGTAGCGGAACTCGCTGGCCAGCTCGATCTCGACCGGCAGCCGCGTCCAGTGCTCGATCGCGTACTTCGCCAGCAGACCGGCGTGGTACGCCGTGCCGCAGGCGACGACGAAGACCTTGTCGACGTCGCGCAGGTCGTCGTCGGTCAGCCGCTGCTCGTCGAGCACGATGCGCCCGTTCTGCAGGTGACCGAGCAGGGTGTCGGCGATCGCGCGCGGCTGCTCGGCGATCTCCTTCAGCATGAAGAAGTCGTAGCCGCCCTTCTCGGCCGCGGCGAGATCCCAGTCGATGTGGAACGGCTTGCCCGCGCGCTCGTTCCGGTCGAAGTCGGTGATCGTGTAGGTGTCGGCGGTGATGACGACGACCTCGTCCTGGCCCAGCTCGACGGCTTCGCGGGTGTGCTCGATGAACGCGGTCACGTCGGACCCGACGAACATCTCCCCCTGACCGACGCCCACCACGAGCGGGGTCGACCGGCGGGCGGCGACGATGGTGTCCGGATGGTCGGCGTGGGTGAACACGAGGGTGAACGCACCTTCGAGCCGCCGCAGCCCCGCGTAGGCACTCGCGACGAAGTCACCGGCGGTGGGACCGAAGGTGTAGTACTTCGAGACCAGGTGGACGGCGGTCTCGGTGTCGGTCTCCGACCCGAACTCGACGCCGTCCTGCTCCAGCTCGGCCCGCAGCTCGGCGTAGTTCTCGATGATGCCGTTGTGGACGACCGCGATCTTGCCGTCATCGCTGGCATGCGGATGCGCGTTGCGGTCGGTCGGCTTGCCGTGCGTGGCCCACCGCGTGTGGCCCATGCCCGTGGTCCCCGACAGCGACTCGCGGCCGACGGTCGCGATCTGCTTCTCCAGGTTCTCCATCCGGAGGGCCTTTTTCTGGATCGCGGTGTTACCGGCGCCGTCGAGGATGGCGACGCCGGCCGAGTCGTACCCGCGGTACTCCATCCGTCGCAAAGCCTCGACGACGATGTCCAGGGCATCGCGCCGCCCCACGTATCCGACGATTCCACACATAGCTAGTCAGCGTACCTGCGTGCTGACGGAACGACGCGCCCGCGCGGGGGAACGACGCGCCCGCGCGCTGACGAACGACGTGCCACCGTGCGGGGCGTCACTCCAGGGTCTTGGGGACCACGACATTCGGTGCCGCGGCGGGTACCGGAGACGCTGCTCGACGACGCTTGCGTTCCTTGGCGCCGAGCAGTTTGGCGATGCGGTCCTGCACCTCCGGCGGGTCGTCGAGGTCGACGGCCGGCACCTTGCCGAGAACGGTGTCGGGGTCGGAGAACGCCTGGTACTCGGCGTCCTGCGTGAGCGTGTGCAGCAGGAAACCGGTGGTCAGAGCACGCACGGCGGTGTGCGTCTTCTTGTCTGCGCCGTTGCTCCCCCACAGCGCACCGATCGTCCGGTGCTCGACGAGGCCGCGCGACGTCGCGCCGGGCGGCGTGCGCAGCACCACACGACGCTCGTCGTCCGAGGTGTGGTCGGCGCCGTAGGCCTGGGCGAGCGGGAGTGCGTTGCCATCGATCGTGTCGAGTTCGCCGATCGCGGAGACGATGAGACCGGGTGCGCTGACGCTACGTGCGGCGGGCAGGAGTCCGGCGGTGGTCGGCGCCGGGAACAGCGCGGCCACTCCTCGGACCTCCGGCTGCGGCTGACCGTGCAGGATGCCCTCCGACGCGGCGATGACCGCCGCCGACGCCCCGAACCCGTGACCGGCGAAACCCACCTTGGCCGGGTCGACGGTGATCTCACCGAAGCCCAGCCGGACCCGCGTCACGATCGACAGCGCCGAGCGCAGCTGAGCGGCCATCGCATCGTCGGAGACCAGTACGCCCCGCTGACCGGCCGGGATCGCCACCACGATGCCCCACGAGGCCAGGTGGTGGCACAGGTCGCGGTAGCGGCTCGGCGAGGACAGCCAGCCGTGGCCGAAGGCGATGGCGGGCAGTCGTTCCCCGCTCGCGGGGGTGAACACCTCACCGCGTGTACCGACGATCCCGAGATCGCCGCGCAGGACTCGGTGCGGCCCCCGACGGCCGAGCGCGGCCATCAGCTTCGCGGGCGGCTGCGATGGTTTCGAACGCTTCTTGCCTGGCACAGCAGACAGCCTATGCGTTCGGTGGCGGCAGATGCGGACTGGCGTCGGCCATGTCGGCGGGCAGCATGATGCCGGGCAGCGCATCGGCGGCGTCGGCCTCGTGCTCGAGTTGGGCACGCAGCCGGTCGGTCTCCGATTGCGCGGCGGTGCGCCGGTGTTCGGTCATCGCGAGGTCGAGATCCCGCTGAGCAGCGGAGAAACGGTGCGAGGCGTCGGCGACCTCGGCGGTGGCCGAGCGCGCGAGCGCCTCGATCTGGTCGGCGAGGCTCACTGGTCACCTGCCAGGGCCAGGTCACCCGCGGACCGCTCGGGCGTGGCGGCGGTGTCGGGATCGGTCGATGGGGTGCTGCCGCCGCGGGTGTCGGCGACGACGTGGGTCGGGGTCGGCGTTCCCCCGCCGGGACCGGCCGCCGGCCTCCCCTCGACGGCACCGGCTGCTTCGGCTCCGGGGACGCTCTGCGCGACTTCGGTTTCCACGGCCGGCGAACCGCTCAGCCGGAACGGGATGTCTTGCTGCTCCTGTTCCTCCTGCTGCTCCCCGGACTCCGGCGCCGCCAGTACCGTCTCGGTCGGCACGGCAGGCGGCTCGGCCGGAACCGGTTGCGGACGGGCCGACTCGACCGGATAGGGGTCGTCGTCGATCCCGTCGAGGGACCGGTTGAGGATGTCGAGGATCCCGGCGATCCCGCGCAGCGTTGCGTCGACCGAGGTGGTGAACAGCTCGACACGCGACCGGATGTCCTCGACCGCGACGTCGAGCGGGACAAGCCCGGTCAACACGGCCTGAGGTAGCTCGGCCGGCGGTGTTCCCGCGGCGCTCGGCGCCGACAGCCGGGCGATCGCGAGGTAGAAGGTGCGGAGCAACCGGTCGATCCCCGATGCGGCCGCGGAGGTGGCGTCGGTGACGGTGTGCAGAAGGTAGAGGTCGGATTCCGCGCGCCGCTGATGGTCGACGACCGCGCCGATCGCGAGTGACGCGGACCTGCCGTGCCAGCCGTCGAGCCGAACCCGCTGTTCGGGCAGGTGATGCAGCTGTTCGGCGACGGCTCGGTGGGCTGAGACCAGAACCCGGCTGTCCGCCGACAGCGCGGTGATGTCGAAGTCGTCCACCGCTCGGAGGCCGGCACGGACCGAGGCGTCGTCGGGGACGGGTACGCCCATCAGCCGCCCGGCCGCGAGCAGCCCGGTCAGCGCCGCGGCGCCGTCCTGCGCGTCCGTCCGCAACGCGGTCAGGGAATCCTGGCCCCTCCTCATTGCGCGGCCACCCCGGAACCCGGTGTCGGACGCGCGATCTCGCTCGCGGCCCGCGCGTCACCGTCGGCCATGGCGATCGCGGAGTCGCGCAGGTTCTGCGCGAGCACGGCCGCGGCCTGCGACTGCGTCCGGAGGCGGGCGGACAGCGTGGCGCTCATCTCGGCGTAGGTCGCGGCGGACGGCCCCAGCGACGACGCCGCGCCGGGGCCGGCATCGGTGCGCGCCCACCGGCCGAAGTCGTGCGCGGCGAGGTCGTCGGCGACGGCGTTGAGGACCAGCGACGAACGCCGGTAGTAGACCGAGACCGCGGACACCTGCTCGACGTCCATCGCGATCCGGTTCGGCTCGACGCCGCCCATCTGCTCACCCCCGTTCATCCCCTGCCCCCGATCCTCCCGGTCGCGGACGATGCCTGATCGTACCCATCCGGAGTGCCGTCGTCCCGGCCCGGCGACCTGCCAACTTGGACGCGCACGAGCCGATCTCGGTTCCATCCTTCCGGTAACCGGGATCGGCGTCCTTGGGATTTCCGACAACGACCCGGTCGGCGACACCTTCCCGTCGTCACATTCTTCACCGAGAGTGACACCGACCACACCGTCGGTGAAAGGACCATGCAATGAGTACGTCGGACGTCAACTTCGGACTCTGGTACGACTTCCGCAATCCGCCCGGGAACTCGCGCGGTTTCGGCGACTTCTACCGCGCAACACTCGACCAGATCACCTGGGCGGAGTCGATCGGGATCGACTCGGTCTGGCTGACCGAGCACCACTTCATGGAGGACGGTTACACGCCGTCGCCGTTCCTGCTCGCCTCCGCGATCGGCGATCGGACGACGACGATGAAGATCGGCACCAACCTCGTCGTGTCGCCGTTGCACAACCCCATCCGCCTCGCCGAGGACTCGGCCACGCTGTCCCTGCTGACCGGGGGACGATTCTCGCTCGGTGTCGGGCAGGGATACTGGGAACCGGAGTTCGAGGCTTTCGGACGGCGCCTGATCAACCGGCCGAGCCTGCTCGAGGAAGGCGTGGAGATCGTGCGTCGCTGCTGGTCCGGATCGGCCGAACCGTTCGACGGCAAACGCCTGCGCAAGCCCGCCCTGCCCGTCACTCCCACCCCGGAGACGACGCCCGACCTCCTGGTCGGTGCAATGGCCGACCCGGCCATCGAACGGGCCGCCCGCATCGGCGACGGCTTCCTCAGCACCCAGAACGCGCACCACGCTTCGTACCTGGACGCGCTCGAACGACTCGGCCGGTCCCGTGACGAGGGCCGGATCTTCGCCGGGCAGTGGACGATCATCGCCGACGATCCCGAACGGGAATGGTCGCGTATCGGCACCCACGCGCTCTACCAGATCAACAAGTACATCGAGATGGGCGCGTTCGGTCCCATCCCGCAGTTCACCGACCCCGGCCAGCTCGTCGACGCCGGCTCGTTCACCCTCTGGGAGCCGGCCACCGCCGTCGACGAGCTCACCGCGTTGCTGACCGCCACCCCGCAGATCGAGGACGTGCACTTCTGGGCGCAGCTGCCCGGTGAGTCCATCGACAGCGGCAGCGCTCGCATCGAGCTCCTCGCCGGCAAGGTCGTTCCGGAGGTCCGGGCCCGTCTGGCCGCGCGATCGTCCGTGGAGGTCCCTGCATGAACCACGGTCCGTCGGCCCACCCGCTGCTGATCACCGACTTCCTGTACCGGGCACGAGACATGTTCGCCGACAAGGAGATCGTCGATCACGTCGACGGCGCCGAGGTCCTCCGGTACACGTACCGGGACTATGCCGACCGGGTCCTGCGGCTCGCGTCGGCCCTCGTCGCGAGCGGCATCCGGCCGGGCGACCGGGTCGGCACGCTGGCCTGGAACCATCGGCGGCACCTGGAGCTGTACCTCGCGGTGCCGCTCGCCGGAGCGGTGCTGCACACGATCAACATCCGGCTCTCCCCCGACGAGATCGCCTACATCGTCGACCACGCCGACGATGCGATGATCTTCGCCGATCCCTCGCTGGATCACCTGCTGTCCACCGCCCGCGAACGCCGTCCGGGCATGCCGGTGATCCCGATCGACACCGACGACCAGGGCGCGCCGACGGGAACGACTCTCGACTCGATGGTCGCCTCGGCGGAAGCGATCGCGGCACCGGTCGCCCGCGCGGACGACGATCTGGCCGTCCTCTGCTACACGTCGGGTACGACGGGAGCGCCGAAGGGCGTTGGATATTCCCACAAGTCCCTGTACCTGCACACCATGGCGGCCTGCCTGGCCGACGGGCACGCGATCTCCGAACGCGACCGCGCCCTGCTGGTGGTCCCGATGTTCCACGCCAACGCGTGGGGAGTCCCGTTCGCGGCCTTGATGTCCGGGGCGTCGCAGATCCTGCCCGGACCACATCCCACACCCGCGCAGATCGCCGGCATCATCGCCGCCGAGCGGGTGACCTACACCGGGATGGTGCCGACGGTGGCGGTGGACCTGCTCGCCCACGCCCAGACCGCGGGTACCGACCTGAGCAGTCTCCGCGCGCTGGTCCTGGGCGGTTCGACGCCGACCCTCGGCCTGATCCGCGACCTCGAGGCACTCGGCATCCCGGTGTTCCAGGGCTGGGGCATGACCGAGATCTCGCCGATGGCGACGTTCTCCCGTCCCCCGGCATCCACCGACGACGACCCGGAACGCCGCTGGGCGTACATCCGGAAACAGGGGCGGCTCCTGCCGGGTCTGCAGTGGAAACTCGTCGACGAGGACGGCCGGGTCATGCCCCACGACGGGATCAGTCGCGGCGAGATCCTGATCCGTGGCCCGTGGGTCGCCACCGGCTACTACCGTGCCGATCATCCGGACAAGTTCGACGACGGCTGGTTGCGCACAGGCGACATCGGCGTCGTCGACGAACACGGTTACCTGACGATCGTCGACCGCACCAAGGACCTCATCAAGTCCGGTGGCGAGTGGATCAGCTCTGTCGCGCTGGAGGAGGCGCTGATCGAACACCCCGCCGTCCATCAGGCAGCGGTGGTCTCCGTTCCGCATCCGCGCTGGCAGGAGCGTCCTGTCGCGTACGTCGTCGGCGACGAGGGCCTCGACGTGGAGGCGGTGAAGGCCGAGCTCGCCGACCGCGTCCCGCGCTGGTGGGTGCCCGAATTGATCGTCGCCGTCGATGCCCTCCCGCGGACCAGCGTCGGAAAACTCGACAAACGGCGACTCCGCGAACAGGCGGCCGGTACACCCGACTTGTGGGAACCCACAACCGCCGCGGATTCTCCCGTTCCCGTGACGCACGCCGATTCCTAACGTCGACAGTGTGAAGTTCAGCCTGTTCTACGTGTTGGAGAGTCCGGACCGGGACTTTCGGCGGGCCTACGACGAGATGCTCTCGCAGGTCGAGATCGCCGAGCGTCTCGGCTTCGACGGGGTCTGGCTCGCCGAACACCACGGCAGCGCCTACGGTTCGATGCCGTCGCCGCAGGTCGCGGCGGCGGCCATCGCGGCCCGCACCTCCCGGATGCGCATCGGTATCGCGGTCAGCAATCTGACGCTCGCCTGGCCGGTCCGGATCGCCGAGGACTTCGCGATGGTCGACGTGATCTCCGGCGGCCGGCTCGACTTCGGTGTCGGACGCGGCTACCAGCCCCACGAGTTCCGTGCGATGGGTGTCGCCGACAAGCAGGACGTCAGCCGTGAGGTCTTCGACGAGGCGTTCCAGATCGTCACCGGACTGTGGACCAAAGCGGTCGGCGAGCCGTACACGTTCCACGGCAGGCACTTCCACATCGACAGCGTGGACTGCCGGCCGGCACCACTCCAGCAGCCGACGCCTCCGATCTATGTGGCGTCGATCAGCCCCGAGACGTTCGACCTGGTCGCCGACCACGGACACAACATGCTCGTGACGCCGACGCTGATGACCCTGCCCGAGCTGAACGGCTTCGTCGTCAACGCCAAGCGCACGCTGATGCACCGCGGCCGCGATCCCCTCTCCCTCGACTTCCCGATGAACTGGCAGATCCATCTCGCCGAGGACGACGAGCAGGCCGTCCGCCGGGCCCGGCCGAGTCTCGAGTGGTACTTCGACAACGTCATGTCCGCCGTGCCGCAGGGTGCCGCGACCCCGGCGGGCTACGAGCGCTACGCGGCCTTGGCGGAGGCCGCGGCCGAGGGCGCGATGTCGCTGACCGGCCTGCGCGAGGGCGGCATCTGTTACGTCGGCGACCCCGACGGACTCATCCGCGAGATCGAGATCCTGCGCGAGGAAACGGGTCTCGACCATCTCATCTGCTGGATGCGGTTCGGCGGGATGCCCCACGACGACGTCGTGCGGTCGATGGAGCTCCTCGCCGAGCACGTCATCCCGCGTTTCGCCGACGCCCCACCACTCGTCCCCCGTGCCCTTCGGCACGAGGAACCCACCCAGACCGACAAATATTTCGAAATCGAGTTCGACGATGAAGGAGAAGTCCATGAGCTATCTCGCGGTTGAGAACGATCGCCGGATCTACTTCGAGCACCACCGCGGGGACGCGCGTCCCATCGTGCTGATCCACGGCTGGGGCGCCAACACCCGCTGCTGGGACACCACCGCCCCCGCGCTCAAGGCCGCGGGTCACGAGGTCGTGCTCGTCGATCTGCGCGCATGTGGCCGCTCCGACAAGGACTTCGAAGACGTCTCGATCGCGGCCCTGGCCGAGGACATGGTCAAGGTGGTCGAGCATCTCGGCCTGACCTCTCCCGTCATCAACGGTTGGTCTCTCGGCGGAGCCGTCGCCACGGCCGCCGCGGCGTCCCTCGGCTCGCGTGCCGGCGGCCTGGTCCTGACCGGTGGTGCGTCGCCGCGCTACACCGCGACCGACGACTGGCCCTACGGCGGCTCCGCCGAAGACGTCGAGGGAGTCCTCGCCGGTGCCGCCGCCAACCGCGCCGACACCTTCCGCGGCGTGGCCGGCGCGGTGTGCGCGACTCCTCCGAGTTCCGATGTCCTGGATTGGATCTGGGGGATGTTCCTGGAGATGGGTCCGGCCGGGGACGACTCGCTGCGTGACCTCGCCCGTACCGACCTGCGCAAGGAGCTGGGCGGACTCGACATCCCGATCCTGCTCCTGCACGGCCGGGACGACGCCTTCGTCCCGTTCGCCGGGGCCGAGGCCGTCCTCGAACTCAACTCCCGTGCTCGTCTCGTCCCGTTCGACGCCTGCGGTCATGCCCCGTTCCTCGAGGACCGGGACCGCTACCTCGCCGAACTGACCGGTTTCCTGAAGTCATGAGCGCCCAACCCCGGGTCTGGATCGTCACCGGCGGGTCGCGCGGCATCGGCCGGGCCGTCGTCGAGACCCTCACGGCCCGAGGCGATTCCGTCGTTTCCCTGGCGCGCGGCGTGGCGACCACGCCGTTCACCAGGCCGACACAGGTCCTGGAGCTGAAGACCGACATCACCGACTCCTCGTCGGTGGCCCGCGCACTGGCCACCGTCAAGGAGGAGTACGGCGGCGCCCACGGCCTGATCAACGTCGCCGGCGTGCACCGCGGTGGACGGGTCGACGATCTGAGTCGCGAGGACTGGGATCTTGTGCTGACCACCAACCTCACCGGCGCCTTCGAGATGTGCAAGGCCACGGTCCCGATCCTCGAACCGGGTTCGTCGATCGTGAATGTCGGTGCGGTGGTCGGCTTTCGGGGATTCCCGGGCGACGTCGCCTACGGCTCGGCGAAGGCCGGTCTCAGCGGTCTGACGCAGGTCCTCGCCGCGGAACTCGCCCCGCGCGACATCCGGGTCAACCTGGTCATCCCCGGTTTTGTGGATACCGACATGACCTCCGGACTCAGCGACCGGGCTCGGGCACGCATCGTCTCGTCCATCCCCGCCGGGCGGACCGGCCGGCCGGAGGAGATCGCGCAGGTCATCGTCGATGTCGCACTGTCCACCTACATGTACGGCGCGATCGTGCCCGTCGACGGTGGACTGATGAACACCTTCAGCGGCGGCGGCCGGTGACGTGGGGCCGGGCCGCCTCGGCCCGGTTGTGACAACCCACAAGAGGCGCGAAACACGAGGGTGACTCACGCCACACCAACCCATAACGTCGTTGTTGCACACAGTTTCTCGCCTTCCTCGGAGGGTGACGGTCAGAAGGAGGCCAATCGGTGTCAACCAGTACAGCGAGCGTCAGCACGGAGCAGCAGAACAAGGCTCTGGTCGCGGAGTTCATGGAGGTGTTCTCCCGCGGCGACGTGGACGCCATCCTGTCCTTCCTGGCGCCGACGGCCACCTGGTGGGTGGGCGGAGAGATCGACGGTATCTCCGGAACCAAGAACAAAGAGGAATTCGGCGCAATGCTGGCCGGCCTCTCCGCCACCACCAAGACCGGCGCCATCGCGCTCACCCCGCTCGCCTTCACCGCCGAGGGAGAACGCGTGGCGGTCGAGACCGAGTCGTACTCGGAGATGAACAACGGCAAGGTCTACAACAACCTCTACCACTTCGTCTTCGTGGTCCGCGACGGAAAGATCCACGAGGTCAAGGAGTTCCTGGACACCGAGCACACCCGCGCGGTCTTCCTCGGCTGAGAACTCCTCCTCGGAGTTCCCAACACCCCCGTCCCCTGATTCTCCAATCCCCTCAATCTCCAACCCAACTGAACCAAGGAGTCAATGCAATGGATGTCGGCGTACTTCTCGTCTTCCAGAACTACCACGAGAACGTGAGCGACGAAGAGGTCTTCCTGCGCGACCTCGAGCTCGGCGTACTGGCCGAGAAGGCCGGTTTCGACTCGGTCTGGTCGGCGGAGCACCACTTCGACGACTACTCGATGTGCCCGGACAACTTCGCGATCCTGTCCTACCTCGCCGGCCGCACCTCGAAGGTCAAGCTCGGCATCGGCGCTACCATCCTGCCGTGGAACGATCCGCTGCGCGTCGTGGAGAAGGCCATCATGCTGGACCAGATGTCCGGTGGCCGTGTGCTTCTCGGCATGGGCCGCGGCCTGGCGAAGATGGAGTACGAGGCCTTCGGCATCCCGATGGACGAGGCCCGCCCGCGCTTCAACGAAGCCGCCGAGATGGTGCTGCGCGGCCTCCGCACGGGCGTCGTGTCCGGCGACGGCCCGATGTACCCGCAGAAGGAGATCGCGCTGCGACCGGCCCCGAACCCGAACACCTCATGGGACGGTCGGCTTTTCGCCGCGGCGATGTCGCCCGACTCGGTTCCGGTGGTCGCCGACCTCGGCGTCCAGATGATGACCTTCATGCAGTTCCCGTTCGAGCAGCACGCCGAGGCCATCAACGGCTGGAAGCAGATGTTCCGCGACGCCCAGGGCGTCGAGCCCGGCCCGCCGGTCATCCAGGACTTCGTCATCTGTCACGAGGACGAAGAGGAAGCCCGCCGACTGGCCTACGAGCACATCAACCGCTACTTCCTGTCGGTCATCAAGCACTACGACTTCGCCGGCAAGCACTGGCGTGAGACCAAGGGCTACGAGACCTACCAGGCGGGTGCGGACATGATCCGCGAGGCCGGCATGGAGGCCGCGGCCGATGCCTACGTCGAGGCGAACATCTACGGCACGCCCGAACAGTGTGTCGAGAAGTACGCCTACCGCCACGAGCTCATCGGCGACTTCCTCCCCAACGCGGCCTTCGCCTTCGGCGGTCTGCCCTTCGACGAGGCCGAGAAGAGCCTGAAGCTCTTCGGCGAGAAGGTCGTCCCCGAGGTCCACAAGATGAAGGCCAAGGCGCCCGCGGCGGTCTGATCCGCCGAACGACATCGCTGCGGCGCCGGCCCCTTCCCCGGCGCCGCAGCGACTCCAACCCCCAGATCATGCAGGAGGATCGGTGAACGAAACCGTTCTCGACCAGGTGGCCCTCGAGTTCCGTGAGGTCATGGCCAAGGTCTGCACGCCCGTCGCGGTCATCACGGCCTTCGACGACCAGCGACCGCACGGCACCACGGTCAGCGCGTTCACGTCGCTGTCGATGGGACCGCCGATGATCCTGGTCTCCCTCGACCGCGGCTCCGACCTCCTCGCGATCATCCGCCGCACCGGACGATTCGGTGTGAACGTGCTCGCCCACGATCAGGCCGACGTCGCGATGCGGTTCGCCCGCAAGGGCGCCGACAAGTTCGACGGGGTCGACTGGTCGGACTCCGCGCAGCTCCCCCGCCTCGACGGTGCCGCAGGCTGGCTGGGCTGCACCACCGCATCCCTGGTCGACGGCGGCGATCATGTTGTCGCACTGGGCAACATCGTCGAGACCGGCGTCACCTCCACCGCACCCCTCACCTACCACGACCGGGTGTTCGGCACCCACCGAGCATTCGAGGTCGCCCGATGAACACGACGCCCCTCCCCCAGGATCCCGACGCCCCGACGCCCATCGCGACGGAGGCGTCGACCCAGGCCGTCGCCCGCGCGGTCGCGGCCGTTGCCGCAGGCGGTTTCGTCGTCGTGGTCGACGACGACGACCGCGAGAACGAGGGCGACCTCATCTGCTCGGCGTCGTCGATCACCGACGAACAGATGGCGTTCCTGATCCGCCACACCACCGGCATCATCTGTGCCCCCATGACCGCCGACCGAGCCCGCCGGCTCGAGCTGCCGCAGATGGTCGAGGACAACCGGGACGCGCACGGCACCGCCTTCACCGTCACCGTGGACCACAAGGACGCCGGCACCGGGGTCTCCGCGCACGACCGAGCCCTGACCGTCCGGGCCCTCGCCTCCGACGGCACCGCGGCCGGCGAACTGCGTCGCCCCGGACACGTCTTCCCGCTGCAGGCGCGTGACGGCGGGGTCCTCACCCGCGCCGGTCACACCGAGGCCGCCGTCGACCTGGTCACCCTGGCCGGTGCCGGCGAGGTCGGCGTCATCGGAGAGATCATCGCCGACGACGGGTCGATGCGGCGTGGCGACGACCTCCTCGCGTTCGCCGAACACCACGGACTGCCCGTGCTGCGGATCGCCGACCTCGTGGCCCACCGGACCGCCGCCGGTTCGTTCGTCCACCAGATGGCCACCGCGGCGATGCCGACCCTGTTCGGCGATTTTCGTGCGGTCGCCTACCGCTCGGACATCGACGACACCGAACACCTCGCCCTCGTCATGGGCGACGTGGCCGCCGCCGGGGCCACCGCCGAGGGCGCGCTGGTCCGCGTGCACAGCGAATGCCTGACCGGCGACATCGTCGGGTCGCTGCGCTGCGACTGCGGAGCGCAACTCGAGCAGGCGCTGTCGGCCATCGCGGCGGAGGGCTGCGGAGCGGTCGTCTACCTGCGCGGACACGAGGGCCGCGGGATCGGACTCGGTCACAAGATCCGCGCCTATGCACTCCAGGAGCAGGGCCTCGACACCGTCGACGCCAACACCGCACTCGGACTCCCGGTGGATTCGCGCACCTACGGCACCGGCGCCGCGATCCTGAAAGACCTGGGCATCCGCCGCGTCCGCCTGATCACCAACAACCCCGCGAAGTACGGCGGACTCGGTGGCCACGACCTCGACATCGTCGGGCGCGTCGGCCTGCCGACCGTCTCCACCCCCCACAACGTCCGGTACCTCCGCACCAAGAAGGAGCGGATGGGCCACGTGCTGTCGGGCGACACCGTCGTGCGAGAGGCGCCGACCGGGACGACAGGTGCATGAATCACCTCACACGACATTGCTACTGTGAGGTTCATCATGATCTGTCGGTGAGGAGGCCGTGCCGATGACATCCATCGCGGAGCGAGGAGTCGATACCGGTCTCGACTCCGAGGGCGGGTCGGCACGTGCCACTGGCCGCGAACGCGATGTCATCGCGGCCTTCGCCGAGATCACCACCGAGGCCATCACCGACACCAAGCTCGAGGATCTCCTCAGCCTGGTGGGCCAGAAGCTCTGCGCACTCCTCGGCGTCACCCGCTGCTCGGTGTACCTGCGGCACGCCAACGGCAGCTATCGCGGTGCGGCGGGCTTCTGCGAGGACGCCGGCGACATCACCGAGGCCGTGAAGAGGCAGATCTCCGGCTTCGACGGCGACCTCTTCAGCCAGGAGGTCATCAACACCCGCGCGCCCGTCGTCATCGCCGACGCCCTCAACGACCCGCGTCCCCACCGCCGGACGATGACGCACTGGGACGTCCGCGCGATGCTCGGCGTCCCGCTCACCTTCGACGGCGCGGTGATCGGGCTGATCTTCGTCGACAGCCGCGGCCGCGAACACGAGTTCACCCCCGAGGACATCGAGGTGGCCGAACTGTTCGCCCGCCTCTCTGCCCTGTTCATCAGCCAGGCGATGCTCAACACCCGCCTGCGTGGTCAGGCCGCCGAGATCGCGCGCAACAACGCCACCCTGGCCTACCTCGCCGACGTCCACCACCGCCTGACCAGCGCGGTGCTCGAGGGCGCCAACATCCACCGCGTCGTCGAACTCCTGTCGGAGCTGTCGGCCAAGCCTGTGGTTCTCTACAACAACTCGTTCGACGTGCTCGCCTGGGCCGCGCCGGAGGCGCTCAAGCTGACCGCTCCCCCGGTGATGAGCGAGAAGGTGCGGGCCACCACCTCGGTGCGCCAGGCTCTCGCCGAACTGTCCGTCAGTACCCCGTCGGCGATCGTCCCCGCGCAGCTCGCGGTCGGGCTCGGTCGCCGGCATCTCATGTGCCGCCTGGTGATCGAGGGCAGGCAGACCGGTTTCCTCGGCATCGTCGAGGTGGGCCGCAGCCTCGAGGCCCTCGACGCGAACATCGCCGAACGCGGCGCGACCGTCCTGGCGCTGCAGATGCTCTCCGAGCGCCGGCAGATCGAGACCGAGGGTCAGGCGCGCGACGACTATCTGTCGGACCTGCTGCGCAACAGCCGCGACAAGGAACACCTGGTCCGGCGTGGCCCGCAGTTCGGCATCGACCTCACCAATCCCCATGTCCTGGTTCGGTTCACCGTGGACGACGCGACCGACCGGCTGACGGCGTCGGCGATCCAGTCGCTGGTCACCCGTACCTTCGCCTCGGTCATGTCCATCTCGCCGCCGCCGGCCGTCCGGCTGCCCGGGGCGGTCATCGTGATGGTCCGCCTGGAGTCCGACGACCTCGACGAGGTCGGGAGCGTCCGCGACCACGTGTCGACGATCCGCGAGCGGCTCTCCGGTGACCTCTCTCTCGGCGCGACCCTCATCTCCGGGATCTGCCGTACCCCCGCCGACTATCCGCACGCCCATCGCGACCTTCGCGAGATGGGTTCGGTGGCAAAGTCGTTCGGTTGGAACGAGCGGGTGATGACGCTCGACGAGCTCGGCCTGTTCCGGGTGATCGTGTCCAGCGGTCACGTCAAGGAGGCCCTGCACTTCGCACACTCCTTCGTCGCACCCGTCCGACAACACGACGACGGCACGCTCCTCGCCACGTGGCGGGCCTTCGTGGCCGCCGACGGCAAGGTCCAGGCCACCGCGACGGCACTCGACGTTCACGAGAACACCATCCGGTACCGCCTCGGACGGATCAAGGAGATCGCACGACGCGATCCGACGTCGCTGGACTGCCTGCTGTCGGCGAAGATGGCCTTCCAGGTCCTCGACCTCGCAGGTCAGTGACCTGCGACGACACCCATTGGAGATTCCTCCAACGGGCTCGCAGGACGACGGTTCTCCCCGGGGCGGACACGCCATAGGTTCATCTCATGGCCCGCAGCACGATCCCCGACCGCCCCGCCCCCGATCAGATCCGGGTCGACACCGAGGAGATCCCGGTGGACACCGCGGCACTCGCGGTGTGGATGGACGACGAGGGCCTGCCCGGTGGGGACGGCATCGACCTCCGGCCGCTGCACGGCGGCACCCAGAACATCATGGTGATCGTCAGCCGCGGCGGACGGGACTACGTGCTCCGGCGCGGTCCCCGACACCTGCGCCCGCAATCGAACGCCGCGATCGCACGCGAGATGACGCTGCTGTCCGCGCTGAGCTCCACCGACGTCGCACACCCCCGGTTCGTCGCCGGCACCACCGACACCGACGTTCTGGGGGCCA
Source organism: Gordonia sp. 135 (assembly GCF_009720185.1). Taxonomy (NCBI): domain Bacteria; kingdom Bacillati; phylum Actinomycetota; class Actinomycetes; order Mycobacteriales; family Gordoniaceae; genus Gordonia; species Gordonia sp. 135. The sequence continues at coordinate 1,723,175 of NZ_CP046257.1, read as the reverse complement.
CCTTCTTCCTGATGGAGCCCGTGCAGGGGTTCAACGCGGCCGACAGCCTGCCGGCCGCCTACGCCGCGACCGCCGAGGGACGCGAGGCGATGGGTTACGCCCTCGTCGACGCGCTCGCCGGGCTGGCGGCCGTCGACCACTCCGCCATCGGCCTCGACGACTTCGGCAAACCGGACGGCTTCCTCGAACGGCAGGTGCCGCGGTGGCTCGCCGAACACGAACGGTACGCCGCCACACCGGGATACCCGGGCGGGACGTTCCCCGACCTCGACCGGATCGCCGGCTGGCTCGACGACCACCGCCCCGCTGATTTCCGGCCCGGTCTGCTGCACGGCGACTACCACGTGGCCAACGTCCTCTACGATCACCGCACCCCCGACGTCGCGGCCATCGTCGACTGGGAGATGGCGACGGTCGGCGACCCACTGCTCGATCTCGGTGTGCTGCTGGCCATCTGGCCCGATGACCCGCGGCAGCCGGACCTCTACGAGAGCGCGCTCGGCCAGGCCGGCGATCTACCGAACCGATCCGCGGTCATCGCCCGCTATGCCGAGCGCTCCGAGAGGAACCTCGACGCGCTCGACTGGTACACCGTTCTCGCGAGTTTCAAGCTCGGCATCATCCTCGAGGGCACCTATGCCCGCTCCTGCGACGGCAAGGCACCCCGCAAGGTCGGCGAGCGACTGCATCGCTACGCCGACGGCCTCTTCGTGCGCGCCCGCGAGATCATCGCCGGCTCCTGACACAGCCCCTCCCCCGGATCGGACCACGATCCCCTTCTCGTCAGACCCCCACAGAAACGGAGCACACCACCATGGCCTGGGATTTCTCCACGGAACCCGACTTCCAGAAGAAGCTCGACTGGATGAAGGACTTCGTCCGCACCGAGGTCTTCCCGCTCGAGACCCTCGACCTCGACTGGGACCAGCTGCGCAAGGCGATCGCCCCGCTGCAGGAAGAGGTCAAGGCCAACGACCTGTGGGCCGCCCACCTCGATCCCGAACTCGGCGGACAGGGATACGGCCAGGTGAAGCTCGGCCTGATGCAGGAGATCCTGGGTTCCACCCCGTACGGACCGCTCGTGTTCGGTTGCCAGGCACCGGATTCCGGAAACTGCGAGATCCTCGCCGCGGTCGGCACCGACGAGCAGAGGAAGCGGTGGCTCGAGCCGCTGCTCGCCGGCGAGTACTACTCGTCGTTCGCGCTGACCGAACCCGACAACGCCGGCGCCGATCCCACCAACCTCACGACCACCGCGGTCCGGGACGGGGACGAGTGGGTTCTCAACGGCCACAAGTGGTTCATCAGCAACGCGGCCACCGCCGACTTCATGATCGTCGTCGCTGTCACCGATCCCGACGCCGAACGCCACCGTCGCACATCGCAGTTCATCATCCCCATCGACGCCCCGGGTCTCGACGTGGTCCGCGACATCGGTTCGGTCGAGAACCCCCGCCCGCGCCCGTACACCTACGGCTCGCACTGCGAGGTCGTGTTGCGCGATGTCCGGGTCGACGACTCGGCACTGCTGGGCAACCGGGGCGACGGCTTCCTGATCGCGCAGAAGCGCCTGGGCCCCGGCCGAATTCACCACTGCATGCGCTGGATCGGCCAGGCGAGCCGCGCCTTCGACATGATGTGCGAACGCGCCACCTACCGGTACGCCCACGGATCGGTCCTCGCCGACAAGCAGACGGTCCGCAACTTCATCGCCGACTCCGCGGCCGAGATCCAGGCCCTGCGACTCATGACTCTGCACGCGGCCTGGCGCATCGACGAGGAGGGCACGGCGGCCGCCCGCAAGGACATCGCGCTCATCAAGTTCTTCGGCGCCAAGATCCTGCACGACGTCATCGACCGCGCGCTCCAGGTGCACGGCTCACTCGGGTACAGCGCGGACCTGCCGCTGGAGTCGATGTACCGGGCCGCCCGCGCCGCCCGCCTCTACGACGGCCCCGACGAGGTCCACCGCGACAGCGTCGCCCGCCAGTATCTGAAGGGGTACTCGCGGCCGGCCGACGACCGCCCCACCGAGCACATCCCCACCCGCCGCGCGGCCGCACAGCGTCGGTTCGCCGACCTCCTTGCCGAGCAGCCCTGACACCAGCCGCATTCACCCGTCCCGTCCCCTCACCAGAAAGCGAACACACATGTCTCTCAACGGAAAAACCGCGATCGTCACCGGCGCGGCACAGGGCATCGGTCAGGCCACCGCCATCCGCCTCGCAGCCGACGGCGCCCACGTCGTCGCCGCCGACATCCAGGACTGTGAGGTCACCCTCAAGGAGATCGCCGAAGCGGGCGGCTCCGCAGAAGCGATTCGTCTTGACGTCCGCGTAGCCGATGACTGGTCGGCCGCCGTGGAGCAGATCACCGCCTCCCGCGGGTCGATCGACTGCCTGGCCAACGTCGCCGGCGTCGTCAACATGATCAGCGAGGACACCGTCGTCGGCCTCACCGAGGAAGCGTGGGATCACGTCGTCGGCACCGACCTCAAGGGTGTGTGGCTCGGCATGCGGGCGGTCATCCCGGGCATGATCGCGGGCGGCGGCGGCCGCATCGTGAACATCTCGTCGATGGCCGCGCTGCGGGGTCTGCCGAACCTGGCGTCGTACTCGGCGGCCAAGGGCGGCGTCGTGGGTCTCACCAAGCAGGCGGCCTACGAGTACGGACCGCAGAACATCCTGATCAACGCCATTGCGCCGGGCACCATCGACACCCCGATCCTGGCCGACATCACCGAGGAGATGCGGCAGGCGAATGCCAACGCCCACATCGTGCGTCGGCTCGGCCGTCCGTCGGAGATCGCGTCGATGGTCGCCTACCTCATGCGTGAGGGCGACTTCCTGACCGGCGAGATCTACCCGGTCGACGGCGGCTGGGCCGCCAAGGGGAACTTCTGAGAGGAGATCTCAGGCGCGCAGTTCGATGCCGTGAGCCGTCACGGCATCGAGCAGCGCGGTCGGGCGATCGGCCGACGGCACGTCGTGCACCAACGCGAAGGAACATCCGAGCGTACGGGCACCGCCGTCGGCCTTGTCGCTGTCCCCGACCATCAGCACGTCGCCGGCCGGCACACCGATCGGGTCGAGTGCGGCGCGGAAGATGCGCGGGTCGGGTTTGATCGCGCCGACCTCATAGGAGAGCGCGTAGGCGTCGACGAGGTGGTCGATGCCGTGCAGCGCAAGGACTTTGCGCAGATCGAAGGCGATGTTGCTGACGATGCCGATCGGGATCCCGGCGCCGGCCAGGCGCGTCAGCACCTCGACGGTGTCGGCGAAGGGCACCCACGAGTCCGGGTCGAGGACCCGGTCGTAGAGCGCGTTGGCGTGACCGGCATTGCTCAAGCCGACCGTACGCAGCAGGGCAAGATACCCGACCCGATGCAGTTCCGGGTCGAGATCCCTTCGCTCCCAGGCAGTTCGGTCGTCGCCCTCGACACCTTCGGGCAGGCCGACCGGCGCAACCATCCGGCGGATGATGTCTGCCTGGCGTTCCGGGGTGAACGACTCACCGGCGTCGTCGAGGAGATCGACGAACCAGTCGTCGCGCGCCTCGAAGCGGAACAGGGTGCCGGAGAAGTCGAAGAGGACCGCCCGCGCCGTGTTCGTCTCACCCGGGGTCATGCGCCGGCAGCCGCGACGACGTCGGCGAGGCCACGGGCGACCGCGCCCGCCTGCTCCGCCGTGCCGGCCTCCACCATGACGCGAACAAGTTGCTCGGTTCCCGAGGGACGCAACAGAACCCGACCGGAGTCTCCCAGTTCGGCCTCGGCGTCGACCACCGCCTGCTTGACCGTCTGCGACTCCGCGACCGCATGCTTGTCGGCGACGCGGACGTTGATGAGCTCCTGCGGCAGCACCGTCACGATGCCGGCGAGGTCGGCCAGACGCGACGACGTGGCCGCCATGCGGGCCATGATCATCAGGCCGGTGAGGATGCCGTCACCGGTGGTTCCCGAACCCGGGACCACGATGTGGCCGGACTGCTCGCCACCGAGGGAATACCCGCCACGACGCAGTTCCTCGACCACATAGCGGTCGCCGACAGCGGTCGTGCGCACCGTGATCCCCGCCTCGCGCATCGCGATGTGCAGACCGAGGTTGCTCATCACGGTGGCGACGAGGACGTTCTCGTGCAGACGCCCCTTGTCGGCGAGCGACGTCGCCAGGATCGCCATGATGGCGTCGCCGTCGACGATCTGACCGGTGGAATCCACTGCCAGACAACGGTCGGCGTCGCCGTCGTGCGCGAGACCGAGATCGGCGCCGTGCTCGAGGACGGCCGCCTGCAGCTTGTCCATGTGGGTCGAACCGCAGTCGGCGTTGATGTTCAGACCGTCGGGATCGGCGTGGATCGTGATGACGTTGGCACCTGCGTCGGCGTAGGCCAGCGGCGCGAGTTGCGACGCGGCACCGTGTGCGCAGTCGACGACCACCGTCAGACCGTCGAGACGCTCGTCGATGGCCTGCGCCAGGTGACGGCGGTAGCGGTCCCCGGCGTCCGGTGCATCGAGGACGCGACCGACCGCGGCACCGATGGGCCGGACGAAATCGTCGTCCATCGCCGCTTCGATGCGGTCCTCGATCTCGTCGTCGAGCTTGTGCCCGCCGGCGGAGAAGAACTTGATGCCGTTGTCCGGCATGGGATTGTGCGACGCGGAGATCATCACGCCGAAGTCGGCGCGGTAGTCCGCGGTGAGGAACGCGACCGCCGGGGTGGGCACGGTGCCGACGCGGATGGCGTCGACGCCGGTCGCGGCGAGTCCCGCACACACGGCGGCTTCCAGCATCTCGCCGGAAGCACGCGGGTCACGACCCACCACCGCACGCGGACGGCGTGTGGCAACCGAATCATCCGGGCCGCTCGCTTCGCTCCCGGCGCCGGTGGAAATGTCTGAGAAAACGACCGCGGCGGCCGAGGCCAGGCGCAACGCGAGCTCGGGAGTGAGCTCGGCGTTGGCCAGGCCTCGGACGCCGTCGGTACCGAAAAGGCGTGCCAAGATCAGCGCTTGGAGTACTGCGACGCCTTGCGGGCCTTCTTCAGGCCGTACTTCTTGCGCTCGACCGCACGCGGGTCACGGGTGAGGAATCCGGCCTTCTTGAGGGCGGGACGATCATCCGGGGTGACCTCGATGAGGGCACGGGCGATGGCCAGACGCAGCGCGCCGGCCTGGCCCGAGGGGCCGCCACCGACGAGCTTGGCGAAGATGTCGAACGACTCGGTGCGCTCGACGAGAACCAGCGGAGCCTTGATCAGCTGCTGGTGCACCTTGTTGGGGAAGTACTCCTCCAAGGAGCGGCCGTTGAGCTTGAACTCACCGGTGCCCGGCATCAGGCGAACGCGGACGACGGCTTCCTTGCGGCGGCCGACGGTCTGGATCGGGCGGTCGATCACGATCGGCTCGCGGGCCTCTTCGACGGCCGGAGCGGCGTCGTAGTCATCGGCTGCAGCCTCGACGGCCTCCACTGCCTCCACGGCCTCGATGACCTCGACAGCTTCTTCGACGGCCTCGACGGCCTCGTTGATGTTCTCGTTGGTCACTGGGCCACCTGCTTGATCTCGAAGGGGACGGGGCGCTGGGCCGCGTGCGGATGATTCGGGCCTGCGTAGACCTTCAGCTTCGAGGCCATGGCGCGACCGAGCTTGTTCGAAGGCAGCATGCCCTTGATGGCCTTCTCGATGACGCGCTCGGGGAAGGTCTCGAGCAGCTCAGCGGTGGTGCGGGACTTCAGGCCACCGGGATGCCCCGAGTGGGTGTAGTTCAGCTTGCGCTCGGCCTTGTTGCTGGTCAGCGCAACCTTCTCCGCGTTGATGATGATGACGAAGTCACCACCGTCCATGTGCGGGGCGTAGGTCGGCTTGTGCTTGCCGCGGAGCAGGTTCGCGCTCTGCACGGCCAGCCGGCCGAGCACCACGTCGGTGGCGTCGATGACGTGCCACGTACGCGTGATGTCACCGGCCTTCGGGGTGTAGGTAGGCACAGTTGGTCCTCAACTCTTGTCTTTAGGGTGCTGGTCGGGCGCATGGCGGAGGTTGTTCCCGGCGACCAGTGGGGACCCGGGCCTCTTCTGCCCGTACACACGCGTGTGTGACAGGCGCCGAGCACCAGCGATCCAGGTTACGCGACCGTGCAGGTCAGGGTCAAAACGCCCACCCAGGTCACTCCACCCGTACCGAGCGAACGGCTCGCGCGCACTCGTCGTCGACCGACTCGGCGGTCGTCCCGGCCTGACATCCGATGGACACCTGCAGACCGTCGTCGACGATGACGTACCAGCGGATGGCGCTGCCCGAGGCAGGTGCCTCGCGATAGCTGATGACATCGCGTCCGGCGTACTGCGTGTCCGCGGAGAACTCCGTGACGACGTCGTCGCCCCGCTGCCCGATCCGGTTGCGGAGGCTGCTCGCGACCGATTGCGGGGTCGACCCGTCCCGCAGTTCGGTCAGCACCGCGATGATCCGCCCGCCGTCGGCCTCGGAGACGAAGACCGCGCGCCTCGTGGTCGGGTCGTCGGTGGCGTCGCTGGGCGTGTCCTGCCCGCTCTGCCGCCAGTCCCCGGGAACCGACAGCGTGGCGCGGCCGACGGCGACCTCGGAGTGCGCGGGTGCCGGGTCGTCCCGCTGCCACCAGCCGACCGCGAATGCGCCGGCCACGACCAGTACCGCCGCGGCCGCCGCACCGGCCAGCACCCGGCGACTGCGCCGCGTCGACACGCCCGCCGCCGGTTCCGCCGGATCGCCGGCCACCGGCACGGCGTCGTCCGCGGCACCGCCGGTCCGCCCGCCCAGACGGACGACGAGGTCGCGGTCCACCGGCACGACCCGGCCCGCGATCGCGTGCGCGGCGACCAGGTCGATCGCCGCCGACACCTCGACCGGGTCGTCGCCGTCGACGAAAACGGCCTCGACCGCGTCGTCGATGATCGCGAGTCCGTCGGCCTCCTGGTCCCCCTGCTCGATCAGCCCGGAGCGTTCGAGAAGCCAGCCCTCGGGGTGGCGTCGCACGATCTGTACGTCCCACGCCGCGGGCCGCGGACGGGCAGGATCGGCGGGCGGTTCCGGGATGTGGGTGGTCTCCACCACGGCACAGCGCTGCACGGTGATGTCGGCGTGGCTGCGCGCGATGAGGACCGCGCGCGGAAGAGACGTCAGCAGTGTCTCCCCCGCCCTCCCGCCGCCGACATCGGCCAGCGAGGACGCGCGTCGCGGTCCCCAGGTGCTCGGGTGCCCGACGATGAGCGGGCGATCGGGGTCGGCCGCGATCCCCAGGTCGGCGAAGGCCATCTGCCACGCCTGCCGCAGATGACGCCGACGGCCGTCGGCCACGACCGTCATCTGGTCGACGGCGTCCAGGAGCGGTCGCAGGTCGATCCCGGGATCCCGGATGCCGGTGGCGGGTTCGAAGATGCGGGGCCGGCCGTACGCGAGGTCGACGACCGTGCCACGACCCGGGTTCACCCCGCTCACGCCCGCACCTGTCTCACCCGACGCCGCTCAACGCTGGTCCTCGGCCGGTACGAGAGCGACCTGGATCATCTCCTGCGGACGCACGCGGGAGACCAGCTCACCGCGTCCGGGGACCAACCGCTGCATGCGGCTGCGACCGGCGATGAAGCCTTCGTCGCGATCCCCGCTCATGAGCAGGATGTCCGACGACAGGTCCTTCAGCCGGGCGATCACCGGGTCGAACATCGCCCGGCCGAGGCCACCGGAGCGGCGGGCCAGGATGATGTGGAATCCGATGTCCCGGGCGTGTGACGCGAACTCGATGACCGGCAACAGCGGATTTCCCGCCGAGGTGGACACCATGTCGTAGTCGTCGACGACGAGGTAGACCTCCGGCTTGCCCTCCAGCCACGAACGCTCCCGCAACTGCTGAACGGTCACGTCGTCCGGGGGCATGCAGCCCTTCAGGTACACCGCCAGCTGGTTCATCAGCGTCATCGCGTTGTCGTGCGAACTCGCATAGCCCGCGAGGTGATCACCGTCGACGATGCCGAGCATCGTGCGGCGGTAGTCGATGAACGCGATCTTCACCTGCTCCGGGGTGCCACCGGCGACGAGTCCGCGGACGATCGCTCGCAGCACGTTGGTCTTCCCGTGCTCGACGTCGGCGAAGACCATGAAGTGCGGCTGGGCGTTGAAGTCGAGGACCACCGGGGCCAGCTCCAGTTCGCCGACACCGATCGCGACCTGGTTGAGCGACAACGTGACCCCGGCCGCGGTGAGTCCGTTCTGCACCGCCGCCATCTCTATCTCGGTGCTCAGCTTGCGCACCGGCATCGCCGAACGGCCCGGATACGCGGCGGCGAGCTTCTCCGCCGAGGCCGCGACGCCGGCGGGCAGTGACTCGGCGCTGCTGACCGGGTCGAGACGCGGCAGCGCGATGAGCATGTGGAGTTCCTCGGCGGTGAGACCGCGGCCGGGACGGTTCTGCGGGACACCCGCGGCGGCGCGACGACCCATCTCGGAATCCGTCGGATCGCCGAGGCGCAGTTCGATGCGCGTGCCCAGGAGGTCGCGGACCGCCGGGCGGATCTCGGCCCACCGCGAGGCACTGACGATGACGTGGACGCCGAAAGACAGACCCTGGGAGACGATCGTGGTGATCTGCTCCTCCAGCGACTCGAGTTCGGAACGCAGGACGCTGATGCCGTCGAGCACGAAGAAGACGTCGCCGAAGCGGTCACCGGCCAGCGGATCGTCGGGGGCGAAGGTCCCGGTGGCGAACCAGTCCGCACGGCGGGCCCGGTAGTCGCGCATCGATTCGACGCCCAGGCGGGCGAACAGCATCTCACGGGCCCGGATGATCGCCCCGACCTCGGCCACCGTGCGGCGAACGGCATCCATGTCCCCACGGGACGCCACCGAACCCACATGTGGGAGTCCGGCGAGGCCGGCGAGGCTGCCGCCGCCGAAGTCCAGGCAGTAGAACTGCACCTGTTCCGGGGTGTGCGTGGCGGCCGCGGTCATGATGATCGTGCGCAGCGTCGTCGACTTTCCCGATTGCGGCCCGCCGACCACGGCGACGCTGCCGGCCGCGCCGGACAGGTCGACGACGAGCGGGTCGCGTCGCTGGTCGTAGGGGCGGTCGACCAGACCGATGGGCAGGGCCAGGTTGCCGGGGACCGCCGGTTTGGTCCAGTCCCGCGCACCCACGAGGTGTTCCACGGTCGGCGAGTTCTCGAGCGGGTCCAGCCACACGCGGTGTGCCGGCGGGCCGGCGCTCTCCATGCGGCCGATGATGGTCTGCATCAGCGTCGGCACCGACACCGAAGCGGATTCGAAGTCGGCGGGCCCGTCGGGCGCGGCGTCGAGGGCCGGGGGCTCCTCGTCGAGCAGGCTCGCCGCCTGGTCCAGCAGCGACCGCGACGAACCCTCGTCGAGCGGGACCGGCAACGCGGTGAAGACCTTGAGATTCCCCAGTCGCGGGGACCCCGGCGCCGCGGAGTCCACGGAGTCCTCGGCCACGGATGGCGAGTAGTACGGACCCGAGACGTACGAGGTGTTGAAGCGAACCGGGTCATCCGAGTCGCACTTCAGATACGCCGAGCCGGGAACGCTCGGCAGGTGGTAGGCGTCGGGGACACCGAGCACCGAACGGGACTCGTTGGCGGAGAAGGTCTTCAGACCGATGCGGTAGGACAAGTGTGAGTCGAGGCCGCGCAGCTTGCCCTCCTCGAGTCGCTGCGAGGCCAGCAGCAGGTGGATGTGCAGCGACCGGCCCAGACGGCCGATCGCGACGAACAGCTCGGCGAAATCCGGTTTCTGCGACAGCAGTTCGGAGAACTCGTCGACGACGATGAACAGCGCCGGCAGCGGATCGAGACGCACGCCCGAGGCGCGGGCGCGCTCGTAGTCGGCGACGTTGGCGTAGTTGCCCGCCGCACGCAGGACCTCTTGGCGGCGGTTCATCTCACCCGACAGCGCATCCTTCATGCGGTCGACCATCGACAGTTCCTGCTCGAGGTTGGTGATGATCGCCGCGACGTGTGGAGCGGACTCGAGTCCGAGGAACGTTGCGCCGCCCTTGAAGTCGACGAGGACGAGGTTCAGCTCGGTCGGCGAATGCGTCGCCAGCATGGCGAGGACAAGCGTTCGCAGGAACTCGGACTTGCCCGAGCCGGTCGCACCGATGCACAGGCCATGCGGTCCCATGCCGCCGTGGGCGCTCTCCTTGATGTCGAGTTCGACGGGCGCGCCGCTCGGTGTGTAGCCGATCGGCACCCGCAGACGTTCGCGGCCGGTGCGCCCGCGCCAGGCGGTGGCCGGGTCGAATCGGGCGGCGTCGTCGATGCCGAGAAGTGCGGGCAGGCCCGGATCGGTGGACGTCGCCTCGGATTCCAGGTTCGCCAGGGTCGCCGCGGTCGCCAGGCGGTACCGGGCCATGCGGCGGGCGATCGCCTCCGCCTCGGCGATGGTCAGCGAGTCCATGTCGGCGAATTCCTCGACGCCCGCGGCACTTCGGGCCGACACCTTGCCGCCGCGCACCACGAGCTGCAGGCCGCGCCGGACCGCGAGACCGTCCGGCGGTGCGGTCAGGTCGAGGACCGTGACACCCTCCATGCCGGCCGAGCTGAGGACGCGTTCGTCGCCGGCGACGTAGCCGTCGTCGATGATGACGACCAGGTGGGCACGATTCCCGCTCGGCGGGGCGGACCGGCTGAACCGGCCGCGTTCGAGAAGGTCCGCGGCCAGTGCGTTCTCGAGATCGGCGAGCGTCGGATAGATCATCCGCATCGGGCCGATCCCGTCGCGCAGCGTCGGATGACCTACGTGCGGAAGCCATTTCGCCCAGTCCCAGGCCTCGCCGGCCGGGTCGCCGGTGACGATGCCGATGTGCAGATGGTCGGGACCGTGGAAGGCGCACAGCTCGACGATCATCGAGCGGACGAGTTCGCGGGTCTCCTGCCGCGCGCCCTCGATGTTGATCGCCGGGAAGCCGCGCAGCGAGATCGACCGGGGCAGGCTGTAGACCGCCGAATGGGTGCGCACGAACCGTCGCAGAGCGACCATCGACACCGGTTCGATGTCCTCGAGCGGGCCGGTCTCCGGCGGCATCAGACGGGTGGCCAGGCGCTGGACGCCGACTCCCACACGCACATGGGCGAAATCGTTGTCGGCGGGACGCCGCTCCCACATGCGCCGGCTGCCGACGACGTCGAGCAGTGCGTGCGGGTCGGGATGACTCCACGTGCGTGCGGCGCGCTGGTTCTCGACGGTGTCGAAGACCTGGCCGCGCAACTGCCCGAGGTAGCGGAAGTAGTCCTTGCGTTCCTCGTTGAGTTCCGCGGCACGCTTGCCGCCGCTGCGCCCGCCGGCGGCGAACATGCCGAACATCGACATGAGCATCATCAGCGGGAACATCATGAACAGCGGGTTGGTCAGGATGTTGCGGCCACCGGTGACCATCATCAGCGCGATCATGCCGACGACGGCGACGATCATCACCACCGGCAGCAGCTTCATGAGCAGGTTGCCGGGTACCACGCGAGGGACGTCGGGCGGCGCCTGGATGTTGACCTCGCCCCCGGGCATGCGCGGCGGCGTGATGCGTGGCCGACGCACGAACCCCTCAGTGGTCGTGACCACTCGATCCCCCTGACACCCTCGAGCTGTGTATCCCCGGGCGGGCGAACCCGCTGAAGTTGGCTATGTTAGCTGCTGAACCCTGGGGGAGGATTGACCTGTATGTCACCTGTGGACGGATTCGCACCGGGATACCCGACGACCACCGCGGACGGCACCGCCGGTGACCGGTCACGCTCGGACACCGCGATCGAGCCGCAACTCGTACGCGTGTCGGTGCTGGGCGGCAACACCCAGCTCGACGTCGGCCTACCCGCCGGCATCCCGATCGCCGGTCTCATCGGTGACCTCGTCGCGCAGATCGAGTCGCGCAACCCAACCCGGCACGACCCGGACGACCCCGACGCCGATTCGCGCGGCCGCGGCCGTCCGCACGACCGGCAGAACCGCTGGACCCTGGCGCTCGTCGGGCAGGAACCGCTGCCCCTGCACCGCTCGCTGTCGGAATCGGGGATCCGCGACGGCGACCTGCTCCTGCTGACCTCGACCCGCACCGATGAGTCGCCGGTCCTCTTCGACGACGTGGTCGATGCCGTTGCGCGGCTGAACGAATCACAGTTCGTGGGTTGGACCGCGACGTCGGCGCGATACGTGGGACACGCGCTGGCCCTCGTCGCGGCGGTCGTTGCCGCGGCGGGGCTGGCCGCGAGCCGGATCGACAGCGGCGCGCTGTGGCTCTCGGGATTGTCCGGCCTCGCCGTGATCGGTCTCGTGACCGCGGCAACGATCGTCGCGCGCTACTACCGTGATCAGCTCAGCTCGACGATCCTGTCGGTCTGTGCGGCGCCGATGGCGTTCGTGACCGGCATGATCCTCACGCCCGGTTCCTACGGTGCCGCGCATCTGACACTCGGATTCGCCCTCACCCTGGTCACCGCCGTCATCACCTACCGGATGACCGCGGTCGGCGCGACCGCACACAGCGCGGTGACCGGCGCCGCTGTCCTCGGTGCACTCGGATGCGGTGCGCGTCTGCTCCTCGACGCCGACACCTCCGATGTCGCGGCCGTGATGGCGGCGGTGGGACTCCTGCTGATCGGACTGTCCCCCCGACTGACGATCCTGCTCGCCAAACTGCCGCTGCCGCCGGTGCCGACCGCGGGAGCTGCCATCGACATCAAGGACATCGAGCCGCAGCCGTCCATCGAAGGCATCGGCGCGATCGGGGCCACGGCACTGCCGAAGGCCGATGCGCTGGAACGACGCTCGTACATCGCCAACGCGTACCTGACGGGCATCGTCGGCGGCCTCACCGCCATCGTGGCGATCTCGGCGGTGCTCACCGCCGCTCCCCTCGCCGGCTTCGAGTGGAAGAGCGCCGCCTACGCCGCGATCATCGGCGTGGTCCTCTGTCTGCGCGGTCGCTCCCACAGCGACCTCTTCCAGGCGGCGATCCTCATCATCGGCGGCTCGCTCGTGGTGCTCACCCTGCTGGCGGGCCTGGCGTTCGGGGACGGCCGGTGGCCGATCATCTCCTTCGCGCTGGGCGGCGTCGTCCTCGTCGCCGCGCTCGTCTTCGGAGTCGTTGCGCCGCACCAGGATTTCTCCCCGGTAATGCGCCGCTGGGCGGAGATCGGCGAGTACATCCTCGTCGCGCTCATCGTCCCGCTGCTGCTGTGGTTGCTCGACCTGTACCGGATCGTCCGGGAGATCTGATGTCCCGGACGACGACCCGGGCTGCGGCGCCCGTCGCGCTGGCGCTGACCGCGACCCTGCTCGGGTTGACCTCCTCCCCCGCCGCCGCGGTGACCCCGCCGCGCGTCGACGCGTCGGCGCTGATCCGGTCGGCCCCGGTGGCACCGCCGGAACCGACCGAGCAGAGCCATCTCTGCAACACCGCGACCCTCACCCGCAGCACCGCGAATCCGACTGCTGCACAGTCGATGATGAACCTCGAGGAGGCCTGGCGCTTCAGTCGCGGCGCCGGGCAGCGGGTGGCCGTCATCGACACCGGCGTCACCCCGCACCCACGTCTGGGACGCGTCACCGCCGGCGGCGACTACGTCTCCGGCGGCAGCGGACTCGAGGACTGCGACGCCCACGGCACGCTGGTCGCCGGGATCATCGCCGCGCGGCCGAGCAGCTCCGACGCCTTCGCCGGGGTCGCGCCCGCGGCGTCGATCATCGCAATCCGCCAGTCCAGCAGTGCGTTCAAGGCCAAGAACAATCGTCGCGGCGACGATGCCGCACCGTCCGTCGGCTCCGGTTTCGGGTCCGTCCGCACGCTCGCCCACGCGATAGTCCGCGCCGTCGACCTGCGGGCCACGGTGATCAACATCTCCGAGGTGGCCTGCGCTTCGTCGGCGGCCAAGGTCGACGACCGCGCTCTCGGGGCGGCGATCCGGTACGCCTACGACCGTGACGTCGTCGTGGTGGCGGCGGCCGGCAACGTCACCCGGGACGGCGCCTGCCGTTCACAGAATCCGGCGCCCGCAGCCGGCAATCCTGACGACTGGAGTTCGGTCTCGACCGTCGCGAGTCCCGCGTGGTACTCACCCTACGTCCTGACCGTCGGCGCGGTCGACGCCGCCAGTGGCAGACCGAGCGAGTTCAGTCTGCACGGGCCGTGGGTCGGGGTGGCCGCGCCGGGCACCGACATCGTGAGCCTCGACAGCGCGAGGGGGTCGAACCGGCTGGTGTCGGCGCAGACAGCCGAGGAGGGTCCGCTGCCGCTGATCGGGACGAGCTTCGCCGCGCCCTACGTCGCCGGCACCGCGGCGCTCGTTCGGGCACGGTTCCCCGGACTGAGCGCTCGCGAGGTGATGGATCGCATCACCTCGACCGCCCACTCCCCGGGCACCGGGCACGACCAGCGGATCGGCCACGGCGTCGTCGACCCGGTCGCGGCCCTCACCGCGGAGCTGTCCGCCGAGGAACAGGCCAGGCAGCAATCGGCCCCGATCGCCGCGCCCGCACCGCCGACGCCGCCGGATCACACCGCCCGCAACATCGCCATCGCCGGAGCGGGGATCAGCGCCGCGGTCATCGCGGCTGTCCTGGCCGTCGCTCTTCCCCACCGTCGGGTGCGCAAGCTCGATCCCGACGAGTTCTGATCGGGGAGGTTCTCAGCCGGATGTCCGCGCGGGACGCAGCTCGCGCGGCAGCGCGAAGGTGAGGGTCTCGTTGGCCGTGTTGACGGTCTCCACCGTGTCGTAGCCGCGCTCGGCGAGGTAGTCGAGCACGCCGCGGACGAGGACCTCGGGCACCGATGCACCGGAGGTGACGCCGACGGTGTTCACACCCTCGAGCCAGGTGTCGTCGATCTCACGGGCATAGTCGACCAGATGACCTGCCTTGGCACCGGCCTGCAGGGCGACCTCGACCAGGCGAACCGAGTTCGACGAGTTCTGCGAACCGACCACGATGACGAGATCGCACTCGGGCGCCATCGCCTTCACGGCGACCTGACGGTTCTGGGTGGCGTAGCAGATGTCGTCGCTGGGCGGATCGTTGAGCAGCGGGAACTTCTCCCGCAGGCGACGCACCGTCTCCATGGTCTCGTCGACCGACAGCGTCGTCTGCGACAGCCAGACCAGCTTGGACTCGTCGCGCACGGTCACCGAGTCGACGCTGTCCGGGCCGTCGACGAGCTGGATGTGCTGGGGGGCCTCACCGGCCGTCCCCTCGACCTCTTCGTGGCCCTCGTGACCGATCAGCAGGATGTCGTAGTCGTCCCGCGCGAATCGCTTGGCCTCCTGGTGCACCTTCGTCACCAGCGGGCAGGTCGCGTCGATGGTCCTCAGATTCCGTTCCGCGGCGGACGCATGGACCTGCGGCGACACGCCATGGGCCGAGAACACGACGATCGCACCCTCGGGCACCTCGTCGGTCTCCCCCACGAAGATCGCCCCGCGGTCGGCAAGGGTCTCGACCACGTGCCGGTTGTGCACGATCTCCTTGCGGACGTAGACGGGAGCGCCGTGCTTGTCAAGGGCGCGCTCGACCGTCTCCACCGCGCGGTCGACACCCGCGCAGTAACCGCGGGGTTCGGCGAGCAGGACACGCTTCGTCTCAGACATGTCTCCAGGGTACGGGTTACAGACGAGTGCCCTTTGATGGCAGAGTGTTGGCATGGATCGCGCACCCTACCCGGCCCGTATCGCCGCAGGTCTGATCGTCACCGCCCTCGAGGAGACGCGCAAGCTTCCCGCGCTGCTCGTCACCCTCCCGATGACAGCGGTCAGCCAGACCCTGCAGGCAGGTATGCGGGCGCAGCAGAACATCGCCGAACTCGCCATCAAGGGCGACGCCGCCCTGGGGATGCTGTTCGACAAGCCCAGCGAGCAGCCCGCGTGGGCCCGCTTCGACGAGGACGACGAGACCCCGGAACCCGGCGCCGACGCCCACGCCGGTGACGTACCGATCGAGAAGCCCACCAGCATCGTCGACGAGGTCGAGGCCGCCGCCGACGGCAACGATCCGGGGGACCAGCCCGGCGAGGCCGTGACGTCCACCAAGCCCGCAAAAGTGACCAAAGCCACCAGGACCGGCGGTGCCACCAAGACCACCGAGGTCGACGCGGAGGCCTCCGACGCCGACCTGGCCGCGCCGCCGCGCGCCGACGCCGGTCGTTTCGCGCTGTACAGCTCGGCACCCGAGGACGTCGTGGACGCCGCCGAGAAGAAGCCGGCGACGCGTGCGGACAAGCCGAAGAACGGGGCGGCACCCGAGATCGTCGTCCTCATCGACTACGACACGCTGACCCTGGCACAGCTGCGTGCACGTCTGCGGACGGTCGACACCGACGACCTCGAGAGCCTCGTCGACTACGAGAAGGCCAACCGTGGCCGCGCGCCGTTCGTGACGATGCTGGAGAACCGGATCGCCTCGCAGAACAAGCGCTCCACCGAGGCGTGACCGGGACCTCGCCGAACTCGGCCGAGAATCCGTGGCCGGTACGCACGGTCAACACCAAGATCGCCGACTGGATTCACCGGTTGGGCCAGATCTGGGTGGAGGGTCAGGTCACCCAGATCAGCCGGCGCCCCGGTACCCGCACGGCGTTCCTCACTCTGCGGGACCCGGCTGCCGACATCTCCATCTCGGTGACATGCAGCCCGGACCTGTTGTCGCGCACCGAGGTTCCGCTGACCGACGGCAGTCACGTCGTCGTACTGGGCCGGCCGAGCTACTACACCGGCCGGGGCACGGTGTCGCTGCGGGTCAGCGACATCCGTGCGGTCGGCGTCGGTGAACTGCTCCTGCGGATCGAACGCCTCCGGCAGTTGCTGGCCGCCGAGGGCCTGTTCGACGCCCGGCTCAAACGTCCGCTGCCGTTCCTCCCGCGCTCGATCGGATTGATCAGCGGGCGGGCCAGCGCCGCGCAGCGTGACGTGGTCAGCGTCGCCACCGACCGGTGGTCGGCGGTCCGCTTCGACGTCCGTGAGGCACCCGTCCAGGGGCCCACGGCGGTGGCGCGCATCCTCACCCATCTCGCGGACCTCGACGCGCATCCCGACGTCGAGGTCATCATCATCGCGCGCGGCGGCGGCAGCGTCGAGGATCTGCTGCCGTTCTCCGACGAGGCATTGCTGCGCGCGGTGTCCCGGTGTCGCACACCGGTGGTCAGCGCGATCGGGCACGAGCCAGACAACCCGCTGCTCGATCTCGTCGCCGATCTGCGTGCGGCGACTCCGACCGACGCCGCCAAACGAGTGGTTCCCGACGTCGAGGCCGAACTCGCCGGGATCGACGAACTGCGCCGGCGCAGCGCACAGGCGTTACGCAACTGGGTGCGTCGCGAGACCGGGGTCATCGACGGACTCCGACGACGCCCGGTTCTGGCCCGGCCCGGTGTGATCGTCGACCAGGAGTCCGTGAACGTAGCCGAGCTGCTGCGCGCGCTGCGGCGCGACGTCCTGCGTCATGTCGACACCGAGGACCGCCGCCACGAGCATCTGGCCGCCCGGCTGTCGACGCTGGGCCCGGCGCAGACCCTCGCTCGCGGTTACGCCGTGGTGCAGCGCACCGACACCGACGTGACCCACGTGGTCAGCACGCTCGACGATCTGCCCGCGGGCGCCGAATTGCGTATCCGGGTCGCCGACGGCGCGGCGCGGGCCACCGTCACCGCGACCGAGGCACACACCTCCACTTCCCCTGACGACGAAGGAGATTCGTGAGCACCGACAGTGACGACACCGGCGAGGAGTACACGCCGGTTGCCGAACTCGGCTACGAGGAGGCGCGCGACGAGCTCGCCGACATCGTCGGCACGCTCGAGCACGGCGGCCTCGATCTCGACACCTCGCTGGCCCTGTGGGAGCGGGGCGAGGCGCTCGCGACGCGCTGCGAGGAACACCTCCGCGGGGCGCGTGAACGCATCGAAACCGTGATCGCGCAGAAGAATTCGGCCGATCCGGACGACAACGAGTAGGTCACCCGAATCCGAGTAGTGCCTGCCGGTCGATGGTGGTCGCGTGGAATCGACCCTCCGCGGCGCGATGACCGACGACCAGCAGCGATTCCCGCCGGTCGGCCGGCGAGTCGACGCGCGCACACGGCACGCTGATCACCCGACCGCCGGTCGTCGCAGCGGCCGCACCGGCCCCGTACGCCGGGACCACGATCACGAGCAGCGCGACGAGAACCGCGACGAGAACGAGCCGTGCCCACACGACCGACAGCCATGCGTCGGCGTGGGCAGACAGCGACGAGGCCGGTGTCCACATGTACCTGTGCCAGATTCTCGCGGACATGAGCGCCTCCCGAACCAGACGCTATGACCGGACGCAGGAGATCTCGCGAGTAGTCGGCTACTCGATCACGCGACTCTCGCCCTCGCAACTGCAAACCGCCCCTGGACAGCACCCTGTGCAGAAGCGCCGACGACATATCGTCGTCGGAGACTCTCTGGAGGGTGCTCTTGGGGGGCGGTTCTCAGCGGCGCTTTCCGCGGGCGGTTCTCCGCGCTCAGGCGTCGAGCGGCTGCTGCGTCGCCACCGACGCCGCGATCGTCTCGATGTCGGCGTCGGGTCCGCGGGACAGCACGCCCACGCGCACGTTGCCGAAATCGGTGATCCAGAACTTCTTGCCCTCGGCGGTCTCGTAGGTCACCCATTGCCGGCCGCCCGCCTCGCGGGTGCCGGTTGCACCGACGTCGCCGTAGTCGGTCCCGCTGCCACCGAGGTACGGCACCAGCAGGTCCTCCGACGCGTCGGTCTGGCTCAGCTGCACGTAGGCCTTACTCGCGCTGAGCCAGCCGACCGTGCTGACCCGGTGTCCCTCGATCGCGTCCGACGAGCCGGAGTTCGGCTTCCATCCCTCCGGTGTCGGCGGGCGGCGGATCGGGAACGGCATCTGTCGGGCGTCGGCGTCCAATGCGGTGACCACGTCGAACGCGGGCACCTTGCTGTCCGCCGGGTCCTGGTTCAGTCCGACCGAGCAATTCCCCGACGCGATCGCCACCAACGCGATGAGCGCGAGCAGCGGCACCAACGACCAGAACATGTCCTTGCCGTTGATGAGAATGCGCGGTTTGTCTGCCATGAGGCCGAGTATCCCACCACCAGGGTCAGTCACCGAACGGCCGGTGTGACATGCAAGGATGATCCCTGAGATCACCGCCACACCCACGGATCCCAAGGGCTGCGCCCCACTGGGATCCGGGCCACACCTGAGGAGCCGAAGCCGATGACAGCCAGCAGCCACCAAGCACCCGATCGCAACCTCGCGATGGAACTGGTCCGCGTGACCGAGTCGGCTGCACTCGCTGCCGGCCGGTGGGTTGGTCGCGGCGACAAGAACGGCGGCGACGGCGCGGCGGTCGACGCGATGCGTCAGCTCCTTTCGACGGTGTCGATGCGCGGCGTCGTCGTGATCGGCGAGGGCGAGAAGGACGAGGCGCCGATGCTGTACAACGGCGAGGAGGTCGGCAACGGCGAGGGCCCCGACTGCGACGTCGCGGTCGACCCCATCGACGGCACCACCCTGATGGCCGAGGGCCGGCCCAACTCGATCTCGGTGATCGCGGTCAGCGAGCGCGGCACCATGTACGACCCTTCGGCCGTCTTCTACATGGACAAGATCGCCGTCGGTCCCGACGCCAAGGGCGCCATCAACATCAACGAGTCGGTCGAGTGGAACATCAACTCGGTCGCCAAGGCCAAGGGCATCGACGTGGCCGACCTGACCGTCATCGTCCTCGATCGCCCCCGTCACGCCGACCTCATCGGCGAGATCCGCCAGGCCGGCGCCAAGATCCGCCTCATCTCCGACGGCGACGTGGCCGGAGCGGTCGCGGCCGCCGACGACTACTCGACCGTCGACATGCTCATGGGCGTCGGCGGCACCCCCGAGGGCATCATCACCGCCGTGGCGATGAAGTGCATGGGCGGCGAGATCCAGGGCAAGCTGTGGCCGCGCAACGACGAGGAGCGCCAGAAGGCCATCGACGCCGGCCACGACCTCGACCGCGTCCTCACCAACGACATCCTGGTGAGCGGCGAGAACTCCTTCTTCTGCGCGACCGGCGTGACCAACGGCGACATGCTGCGCGGCGTCACCTACCGCCCCAACGGTGCGACGACCCGTTCGCTGGTCATGCGCTCCAAGTCGGGCACCGTCCGCCGCATCGAGGCCGTCCACAAGCCGGCGAAGCTGCGCGAGTACGCCCGCATCAATCTCTGACACCTTCGTCTCAGACCCAGCACCGGCCCCGCGTCGGGGAGCCGTGACCGTGATCCACCTCACGAGTCCGGTCACCTCTGACGTGGGGCCGTTCTGCTGGGGCGATACGATCCGGTGCGTGAGTAAACCAGCCTCAGCCCCCGAGTTTCTCTACTCTGATCTGCTCCCCGTCGGCGCCGACGAGACCCCTTACCGGCTCA
This sequence comes from Gordonia sp. 135, assembly GCF_009720185.1. Classification (NCBI taxonomy): domain Bacteria; kingdom Bacillati; phylum Actinomycetota; class Actinomycetes; order Mycobacteriales; family Gordoniaceae; genus Gordonia; species Gordonia sp. 135. The sequence goes on along the minus strand of NZ_CP046257.1, from coordinate 1,702,755 downwards.
TCACCACCGAAGGCGTCTCGACGTTCGAAGCCGGCGGACAGACCTTCCTCAAGGTGGAGCCGGAGGCGATCCGCAAGCTCACCGCCGAGGCGATGCACGACATCAGCCACTACCTGCGTCCGGCTCATCTCGCGCAGCTCCGCAGGATCATCGACGACCCGGACGCGTCGGGCAACGACCGCTTCGTGGCGCTCGACCTGCTCAAGAACGTCAACATCTCCGCAGGCGGCGTGCTGCCGATGTGCCAGGACACCGGCACCGCGATCGTGATGGGCAAGAAGAGCGAGGGCGTGCTGACCGGCACCGACGACGCCGAGGCGATCTCGAAGGGTGTCTACGACGCCTATACCCAACTCAACCTGCGCTACTCGCAGCTCGCTCCGCTGACCACGTACGAGGAGAAGAACACGGGAACCAACCTCCCGGCCCAGGTGGAGATCTACGCCACCGAACAGGGACCCAAGGGCCCGGAGTACAAGTTCCTGTTCATGGCCAAGGGTGGCGGTTCGGCCAACAAGTCCTTCCTGTTCCAGGAGACCAAGGCCATCCTGAACCCGAAGTCGATCCTGAAGTTCCTCGACGAGAAGATCCGCTCGCTGGGCACCGCGGCCTGCCCGCCGTACCACCTCGCCGTCGTGATCGGTGGCACCTCAGCCGAATTCGCACTCAAGACCGCGAAATACGCCTCGGCGCACTACCTCGACAACCTGCCGACGCAGGGTTCGATGTCGGCGCACGGCTTCCGCGACCTCGAACTCGAGGACGAGGTCTTCACACTGACCCAGTCCTTCGGTATCGGCGCCCAGTTCGGCGGCAAGTACTTCTGCCACGACGTCCGCGTGGTCCGCCTGCCGCGCCACGGCGCGTCGTGCCCGGTGGCCATCGCGGTCTCGTGCTCGGCCGACCGTCAGGCTCTCGGCAAGATCACCGCCGACGGCGTGTTCCTCGAGCAGCTCGAGACCGACCCGGCCAAGTACATGCCGGCTGCCGGTGTGGCCGAGGACATCTCGGGCGGCGAGGTGGTCGAGGTCGACCTGAACCGCCCGATGTCGGAGATCCTGGCCCAGCTGTCGCAGTACCCGGTGAAGACGCGCCTGTCGCTGACCGGCCCGCTGGTGGTGGCCCGCGACATCGCCCACGCCAAGATCAAGGAACGCCTCGACGCCGGCGAGCCGATGCCCGATTACCTGCGCGACCATCCCGTCTACTACGCCGGTCCGGCCAAGACGCCCGAGGGCATGGCGTCGGGTTCGTTCGGCCCCACGACCGCCGGCCGCATGGACTCCTACGTCGAGCAGTTCCAGGCCGCGGGCGGCTCCATGGTCATGCTCGCCAAGGGCAACCGATCCAAGCAGGTCACCGAGGCGTGCAACTCGCACGGCGGCTTCTACCTGGGCTCGATCGGCGGCCCGGCGGCCCGTCTGGCGCTCGACTGCATCAAGAGCCAGGAGATTATCGAGTACCCCGAACTGGGTATGGAAGCGGTGTGGAAGATCGAGGTCGAGAATTTCCCGGCCTTCATCGTTGTTGACGACAAGGGCAACGACTTTTTCACCGACCCGAGCGGGTCCGTCAACGTCCCGCTGAGCGGCATAAGGATTCGATCGAAGGAGTAGAACACCTATGACCCAGGCACAGGGCAAGCAGGAATTCCGCACCGAGCACGACACGATGGGCGAGGTGCAGGTCCCCATCGATGCTCTGTGGCGCGCCCAGACCCAGCGCGCGGTGGAGAACTTCCCCATCAGCCACCGCCCGCTGGAACGGACGCAGATCCGCGCGATGGGCCTGTTGAAGGCGGCCTGTGCCACGGTCAACTCCGATCTCGGACTGCTCGACGCGGAGCGGGCCGACGCGATCATCGCGGCGGCCACCGAGATCGCCGACGGCAAACACGACGACCAGTTCCCGATCGACGTCTTCCAGACCGGATCGGGCACGAGTTCGAACATGAACACCAACGAGGTCATCGCGTCGATCGCGAAGGCCAACGGCGTCGACGTGCACCCCAACGATCACGTCAACATGTCGCAGTCGTCGAACGACACCTTCCCCACCGCCACCCATGTCGCGGCGACCGAGGCGGTCGTCACCGATCTCGTCCCGGCACTCGAGCATCTCCGGAAGTCCCTGGCGGACAAAGCGACCGAGTGGCGTGACGTCGTCAAGAGCGGCCGCACCCACCTGATGGACGCGGTGCCGGTGACCCTGGGTCAGGAATTCGCCGGATACGCACGGCAGGTCGAGGCGGGCATCGAGCGCGTCACCGCGACCCTCCCGCGTGTCGGCGAACTGCCCATCGGCGGCACCGCGGTCGGCACCGGGCTCAACGCCCCGGCCGGGTTCGGCACCAAGGTGGTCGCCGAACTCGTCCGCCGCACCGGCGTCGAGGAACTCTCCCTCGCCAAGGACAACTTCGAGGCGCAGGCCGCCCGCGACGGCCTCGTCGAACTGTCCGGGCAGCTGAAGACGATCGCGGTATCGCTCACCAAGATCGCCAACGACGTCCGGTGGATGGGCTCGGGACCGCTGACCGGCCTGGGCGAGATCCTGCTCCCCGACCTCCAGCCGGGCAGCTCGATCATGCCGGGCAAGGTCAATCCCGTTCTGCCCGAAGCGGTCACGCAGGTCGCCGCGCAGGTCGTCGGCAACGACGCGGCGGTCACCTGGGGCGGCGGCAACGGCGCCTTCGAGCTCAACGTCTACATCCCGATGATGGCCCGTAACGTGCTCGAGTCACTCAAGTTGCTGGCCAACGTGTCCCGGCTGTTCGCCGACCGCTGCATCTCCGGGTTGGAGGCCAACGTCGATCGCCTCCGCACCCTCGCCGAGAGCTCCCCGTCGATCGTCACACCGCTGAACAGCGCGATCGGCTACGAGGAGGCCGCCGCGGTCGCCAAGCAGGCGCTCAAGGAGGGCAAGACGATCCGGCAGACCGTCATCGATCGCGGCCTCGTGGGCGACAAGCTCAGCGAGGAGGAACTCGACGCACGTCTCGATGTGCTCAAGATGGCCAACCTCGACCGGGAACGCTGAGTACCGTCTGGTCATGACCTCACCGGAGCCCTTCCCCACGGACTGGCAGACAGCGCTCGTCCTCGTCGCCCATCCCGACGACCCGGAGTACGGCATGGCCGCCGCGGTCGCGCGCTGGACCGGCGAGGGCAAGCGTGTGGTCTACGCGCTCGCCTCCAGCGGCGAACGCGGGATCGAGGGCATGACACCGGCGGAATGCGGCCCACTCCGGGAAGCCGAACAGCGTGCGTCGGCGAAGATCGTCGGGGTCGACGAGGTGGAGTTCTGGGGTTTCCCCGACAGCGACATCCGCAACACCCCCGAACTGCGCGCGAAGATCACCGAGACCGTCGAACGCATTGCGCCGCAGGTCATCCTGTCGCTCTACGGCGGACCGGAGTGGGCGCCCGGCCAACCGAACCAGCGCGACCACATGGAGTTCGCCGCGGCGGTGCTCGACGCCTACGACGCCTTGACGGCCCATTCCGGCGAGGTTCCGGCGTGGCTGTTCGAGAACGGGCCGGCGGCAACCCATGCGGTCGACGTCGACGCGCAGTTCGAAGTGGCCGTCCGGTCCCTCGCCGCGCACGACCGCTACCTGTCGGTCCTCGACCCGGATACGCCCGTCCTCGATCAGGCCCGCGCCCAGATCGACCGGGCGACCGCGCCACGGGACGACGTACGGGTCGCCGGGTTCGAGCTCAAGCGAACCCGCTGACCGGCCCGGACACCAGCAGGGTCCCGAGGTTGGCCCTGTCGACTTGTGACCTTGGGCCCTCCCGGAAACGCCGTCGACACGAGAAGGTAGGGGGGTCAGTCTCTCGAACGCCCGGGAGAGTCCCCTCCGAGACAGTCGGGAGGTGACCGGTCATCACGCTCACCGGTGTGCTCGTCGTTTTCCTCGCAGCCTTCGCGGTCTGCGCGCTCGTCGGCCTGTCCATCTGGCTCATCGTGCTCTTCGGCCTCCTTTCAGGAGTGCAGGCCGTGGCATGGGTGACCGAACGGACCTCGGCCTGGCGACTGCCGGCCGAACCGGGCACCGGTCCGTGAACCGTCCTCACCCGGCAGCGCTGTCTCCCTAGAGCGGTACCGCCCACCGCACGGACAGGCCGCGGCCCGAATCGGGTGTGTTCAGGGCGAATGCCCCGCCCAACTGTTTCGCGCGGTGTCGGAGGTTCTTCAGCCCACTGGGCGTGACGTCCTCGGGCAGCCCGACTCCATCATCGGTGACCTCGACGGCCAGCTCGTCGCCGACCGAGATCGCCACCGTCACCGTCGTCGCGTGGGCATACCGGACCGCGTTGCTCAGGGCCTCACGCACCACCGCGACCACTTGGTCGGCGAGGCGCGGCTCGACGATCGACAGCGGGCCCGCCATCCGCACATGGGTCTGTATGGGCAGGTCGTCGATCTGCTGGTCGATCGTCTCCTGCACCCGCTGACGGAGCCGGGTGGTCTCGGTTTCCTCCGCCTGCAGGTCGAAGATCGTCGAACGCACGTCCTGCACGATGTCCTGCAGATTGTTGATGGACCGCGTCAGCCGCGCGCGGATCTCGGACGACTGGGTGCGTTGGAGCGTCGCCTGCAGGGTGAGCCCCTCGGCGAAGATCCGCTGGATCACGTGGTCGTGCAGGTCACGGGCGATCCGTTCACGATCCTCCAGGACCCGCATCTCGTGGGCCTGGTTCGTCGCGCTGGCCAGCTGCAGCGCCAGGGCCCCCTGGTCGGCGAAGTTCGCGCTCAGGCTCAGCAGGTCCTCCGCGAACCCGTCGCGCCCTTTGGACCGCACGGCGATCAGCACGCCGCGGGTCGATTCCGCCGTACGCAGCGGCGCCACCATCACCGGGCCGTGCTGCGTGGACGAATCCCCGGAGATGTCGTACTCGAGCTCCTCGCGAAGGACCGGCCGACGTCGAACGAAGGCGTCGCCCGAGGTCGACCCCTTGATCGGCACCGTTCGTCCGCGGAAGACCTCGGCGTCGACCCCTTCGGCGACCGTGACGACGAGTTCCTCTACCGATTCCGCCGGCATCTCGTGGTCGTGGGGTTCGGCAATGCAGACCAGATCGGCGTCGGCCAGCGTGAGGACCTTGCGGGCGATCGATTCGAGGACGTCCTGCTGATCGGCCCCGGTCAACAGCTCCGCGATCACGTCGCGATTCGCCTCGATCCAGGCGAGCTGGGTCTGCGCCTGTTCGTACAGCCGGGCGTTCTCGATCGCGATACCTGCCGCCGACGCCAGTGCCTGGATGACGAGTTCGTCGTCCTCGGTGAACAGGGCACCGTTCTTCTTCTCCGTGAGGTACAGGTTTCCGAAGATCTCGTCGCGCACCCGGATCGGGGCGCCCAGGAAGCTCGTCATCGGCGGGTGGTTCGGCGGGAATCCCACCGACGCGGGATGCTCGGACAGGTCGGTGAGCCGTAACACCCGGGGGTCGTCGATGAGCTGCCCCAGCACGCCGCGGCCTGTCGGCAGGTGCCCTATCTCGGCACGGACGTCCTCGCCGATGCCCTGCGCCAGAAAGGCCGACAGGTCGTGTCCGCTGCCGAGGACGCCGACCGCCCCGTACTCGGCGTCGACCAATCGTGTGCCCGCAGACACGATGGCCTCGAGCGTGGTTTCCAGATCGAGATCGGAACTGACCATCAGCATGGCCTCGAGCAGACCGTCGATGCGGTCACGAACATCGGCGATCTGCGTTATCCGGTCGCGGACCTCATCAAGGAGCTCACGTAATCGCATCTGCGACAACTCATTCTGCACCTCAAAAGACCCCACACCGCGTTCCCGGGATTCGCGGACCATATTTCGAATGATATACCCTCCGCTTCGTTGAGTATTGGGTTGACCAATTCTCGCCAGATAGTCTGAAAGCCCTCGAATCATCCTCCCCGCAAAGCAATTCGGATTTCCGTGACCTCGTTTTCCTCGTTGAATCGGACATTTCGGGTATAGGTGGAAATCCGCCAGTCCGGGCAATCCGGGTGAAACACGTCGGGGGTCGACCTACAATTCGTCTCACGGCACCTGCGCCGGAGGGAGGTGTGGCCGATGTTCTCGGTTTTCCTCGTCGATGACCACGAGATCGTCCGGCGGGGTCTCGTCGAACTCCTGGACCACGATGACAACGTCCGGGTCGTCGGCGAGGCCGCGACCTGCGCGCAGGCCCTCGCCCGCATACCGACCGTGCAACCGGACGTCGCGGTCCTCGACGTCCGCCTACCCGACGGCAACGGGATCGAACTGTGCCGCGACTTGCTCAGCCGAGTCGACGGGTTGCGCTGCCTGATCCTGACCTCGATGACCGACGACGAGGCCATGATGGACGCGATCCTCGCCGGCGCCAGCGGGTACGTCATCAAGGACATCACCGGCATGGAACTCGCCCGCGCCATCACCGATGTCGGCGCCGGACGGTCGTTGCTCGACAACCGCGCGGCCGCAGCCCTGATGGACCGGTTGCGCACCCAACGCGAGAAAGAGGAAAAGCCCGGCGACGGATTGAGCGAGCAGGAGAGCACCCTGCTCGCCCTCCTCGGCGAGGGCCTGACCAATCGGCAGATCGCCGCCCGGATGCATCTCGCGGAGAAGACCGTGAAGAACTACGTGTCCCGGCTGCTGGGCAAACTCGGCATGGAGCGCCGTACGCAGGCGGCGGTGTACGCCACCAAAGCGGCGCGACGGGGTCACGCGCACTGAGTCGAGGCTCGCGAGTGATTCGCGTACCATATCCCGCGGGTTAGAGCACGACACGTGTCATTGGTCCCCATCCAACGGGACTCTTTACCCGGTGACTCACCCCTCGCCGGGGCATCTACTGGATTACACGGGCGATGCCGGCACCCCGGCACCCGATGCGTGGACCTCCAGGGGGACTGCCGTGTGACCGCATCCAGATTCACCGACGGACCTGTCGTCGTCGGCGTCGACGGGTCTGCCACCGCCCGCGCCGCCGCCCGCTGGGCCGCGCGCGACGCCGCCCTCCATCGGTCGGAGATCGAGATGATCGCGTCGGCGAATCTCTCGGCGGACGATCCGTACGTCCTCGAACCGCTACGAGCCCGATGCGAACGCGCCCTGGCGGAGGCACGCCGCGTCGCCGAGGACTCGAGCGACTCAACCGACCCGCTGAAGATCACGACCCAGGTCGTCGACTCCCCGCCGGTCACCGCCCTGCTCGAGGCATCGGATCGAGCCCGACTGCTCGTAGTCGGCAACCGCGGGCACATGGCCGGTCACCGCGTGGCCCTCGGCACGATCACCACCGCACTCGCCGAGCACTGCAGATGTCCGCTGACGGTCGTCCGGGACTCCACGTCGAACTGGTCCCAGGCGAGCATCGCGGTCGGCACCGACGGCTCCCCGGGCGGTCGAGTCGCCGTCGACGCCGCGTTCGCCGCGGCCGACCTGCGCGGCGTCCCGGTCACCGTCGTCCACGCCTGGTGCGACACCGATGTCGCCGACATGTCCGTGCCGTGCACGATGTCCGAGTGGCCGAGCCGCCGCAGCCGCGCCGACGCCTGGCTCGACGCCGAACTCGACGAGGTGCGCCGCCGATATCCGCAGGTCACCGTCCGCTGTGCCGTGACCAGGGACCGCCCTGCCCGCGCCTTGCTCGACCACGCCCAGGCTGCGCAACTGCTCGTCGTGGGCGCGCGCGGTCGCGGCGGTTTCGCGGCCATGAGACTGGGCTCGACGAGCCTCTCGGTCCTGCGTTCGGCCCGAGGCCCGGTGATGGTGGTACCCCGCGACCGCTGACCTGCACTCGGTCCGCCGAACCATGTGCCATTCGGCCCTATGAGATCTACGTCACACCCGGTGACACTGAGGTGGTCGCTCGTCCGAGTCCGCCGACGAACCGACGGGACCGATTCGACACAGCGAGCACCAGAGGTCCACCGCCATGACAGTCATATCTCCGCTGTTCGCCGAAACCGAGGGTTCGGCCGACCGGAACTGCGACAGCTGCGGGCGCAGCTTCGTCCTACGACGACCACTCGCCGAGCCCGATCGGGATCAGTGGGCCAGGGTCAACGGCTGGCACATCGGGGTCGAGGAGACCTTCTGCCCCGCCTGCCGGCACGCTCGCTCCGAGATCAGCGACCCGTGAACTGCCCGAACAGGGCGGGAACCGCACCGACCAGCTGCGAGAGCAGTCCGGTCAGCATGTCGGCGGCCGGCACGTCGGGAGTCGACGGCGTGGCACCCGGAGTTGTCTGAGGGGTTGCTCCGGGCGCCTCGCCGGTCGGCGCACCCTGATTGACGCCGATCGTGATCTTCGGGCTCTTCGCGGGGTCGAGCCAGACGAGGATCTTCTTCATCAGCTCGCGCTCGATGGCGACGCAGCCCAGCGTCGGCTGGTCGTTGGTCACATGCAGGAACATCGCCGTCGCCTTGCCGGGCGTGCGCTGCGGATTGTGCGCGATGTTGACCGCGTAGTCGTAGACGGGACCCGAGTTGTACAGGTTCTCGCTGTCACCACCGGGACTCTGGGGCTGACGCACGTGGGTGTTGTAGGTCGGCGACTTGGGATCGGAATCCCACCAGTCCTGCGTATCGACCTTGAGGTAAGGCATCTTGGTGCCCGGATTCTCCTGGCGACCGAAGGCCTGGTCGAGCGGGAACGTTCCCTCCGGGGTGCGGGGCACGTTGTCCTGCGGCTCGCCCATCCCCAGGGAGCCGAGGAATGCCTTGGTCGGGCCGAGACCGGGGACCGGCTTCCAACTGCCGTCGTTCCCCTTCTCGAAGGCCGTGAGCGTGGCGGTGGTGTCCGACGCCTTGGGCGCGGTCACGACGATCATCTGACCGGTCGGGCCCCCGGCGCCCCCGACGCCGCCGGGCGCATCCGCGGAACCGTTGTCGCCCGACAGTTGGTTGAGCACCTCGTCGAGCAGTGGGATGCCGAGGCCCTCCCCCATTCCCGGCAGCGACGGGCTGCCCGGGGTGGTCGGTGGCGTGATCGGTGTCGTCGTCTCCGGATCGGCGAGGGCCTGACCCGCACCACCAGCGCACGCGGCCAGCACCGCAATCACCAATAGTCCCAGCAGTCTCATTCGCCTCATCAGTAACTTCAGCACCACAACAGTGTGACAGCGCGCAAGACCCCGTAAGTCACGTGATGGTCACGGTGCAGTGAGGATCGGATCAAGCGCTCCGACCCGCCCGACTGTCCGCGACCGCCGGATCACCCGTCGATTGTCGAAGGAAAATCGGAAATGATCCATTGTTCGACGCGCAGGACAACGGCCCGAAAATGCGTTGACGCGTTGCGGGCACGCAGAATTCACCGACCTTTTCTTTGCGGAAACGAAACATAATCGTTAGCGTCAGTAACGGCGTTGATCGAGCAGCGACCTCGCCGAACGGAAAGTCACCGACAAAGGAGAGAAATGGGTTCCCTCGAGAACATCGAAGTCCTCACCGCACTCGTCGACCTGCTCAACGCGCTCAGCGACCTCGGCGGCACCGCCGCCTGACCCGACCCCTGAGACCGGCCCACCACCGAGAAATCCGTTGCGAGAGCAGCAGACTCAGCAGTGGGCCACCGTGACGGAAGGCCGCGACGATTCACTCCCCTCAGCGAATCGTCGCGGCCTTCCTCCTCTGAACACTCGCTACGCTCCCGGCGCGGACACACCCCGCCCGCTCGCTACGCTCCCGGCGCGGACACACCCCGCCCGCTCGCTACGCTCCCGGCGCGGAAGGCCCGAACTCCTCCAACATCTCCGTCACCAACGCCGCGATCGGCGACCGCTCGCTGCGGGTGAGCGTGATGTGCGCGAAGAGCGGATGCCCCTTCAGCTTCTCGATGACCGCGGCGACGCCGTCGTGCCGGCCGACGCGGAGGTTGTCGCGCTGAGCGACATCGTGGGTCAGCACCACACGCGAACCCGAGCCCAGGCGCGACAGCACCGTCAGCAGGACGTTACGTTCCAGCGACTGCGCCTCGTCGACGATCACGAACGAGTCGTGCAACGACCGGCCGCGGATGTGCGTCAGCGGCAACACCTCCAGCATCCCGCGGCTCAACACCTCCTCGATGACCTCCGGTGAGGCGAGCCCCTCGAGGGTGTCGAACACCGCCTGCGCCCACGGGCCCATCTTCTCGGCCTCACCTCCGGGGAGGTAACCGAGCTGCTGGCCGCCGACCGCGTACAGCGGCCGGAAGACGACCACCTTGCGCTGGGTCCGTCGTTCGAGAACCGCCTCGAGGCCCGCACACAGCGCCAGCGCCGACTTGCCGGTGCCCGCCTTGCCGCCGAGCGAGACGATGCCGACGCTGTCGTCGAGCAGCAGGTCCAGGGCGACCCGCTGCTCCGCGGAACGGCCGTGCAGGCCAAAGGCCTCACGATCTCCCCGCACCAGTTGCACACGCTTCTCCGCGTTGACGCGTCCGAGGGCGCTCGACGACGGACTGAGCAGACGAATGCCGGTGTGACAGGGCAACTCCCTCGCCTCGTCCAGGTCGATGGCGCCGTCGGCGAACAGTGCGTCGATCGCCGAGGTCTCGACGTCGAGTTCGGTCATCCCCGACCAGCCGGAGACGACGACGTCCTGCGCGTGGTACTCGTCGGCGGCCAGACCGACCGCGCCGGCCTTCACACGCAGCGGGGTGTCCTTGGACACCAGGGTCACGTCCTTGCCCTCGGCACGAAGGTTGAGGGCACAGGCCAGAATCCGGGAATCGTTGCTGTCGGTGCGGAAACCGGCCGGCAGGACGGCCGGATCGGTGTGGTTGAGCTCCACCTGGAGGGTGCCGCCCTCCTCGCCGATCTCGATCGGTAGGTCGAGCCGACCGTGCGCGAGCCGCAGGTCGTCGAGCATGCGCAACGCCTCACGTGCGAACCAGCCGAGCTCGTGGTGGTGGCGTTTGCCCTCGAGTTCGCTGATGACCACCAGTGGCAACACCACTGAGTGCTCCGCGAAGCGCATGACCGCCCAGGGGTCGGACAGCAGCACGGAAGTATCGAGGACGTAGGTGCGTGTGGTCACGTGGAGCTCCTACGTTCGTGCGGCGCCCGCACAAACCTGTTCTCGCCGTTGACCGGCCGGGTCGAAGTCCGTTGCCCTCGGCGTCAGCCGAGGTGGACGAGGACCGGGGCCGGTCCCCTCGCGCTGCTGGTGCAATACACGAATCGAACCTCCCGGACGAACCGCTTCCCCGCGGTCCGTACCGTCAACGTACGCGCAGACCTCGCCGGCGGCGCGCCGGAGTCAGGTGTGTCGGCGTGAATTTCGCGTTAACCGCAGTATCGTCTGACCCAGGGACGCAAACGGCGCCACCAGGACATTTGTCGTCCTGATGGCGCCGTGCGCGCGTGTAGGGAAAGTGTCCCGGTGTCTAGCCGCGGGCGCGGGAGAGGATGCGCTGACGCGCCGCCTCGGCCTCGTCGCCCAGACCCTCGATGGAGTCGAGCTTGACCGCATCGGCGAGGGTCGCGGCGATCTCGCGCCACGTGTCCTCGTTCTCGTAGTCGGCCAGGAGCGCCCGCTCCGCATCGAAATCATCGATGTCGTGGCCGATCGCCTCGGCCCGACCCAGCGCCAGGGCCGAGTCGATCGCGATGACGGTGGCGTCCTGATCGGCGATGATGCCGGCGTTGAGGAACGCACCGAAGGTGTTGGCCTGCTGCTGGTCGTCGGCGGCGATCTTGGTGAGGATCTGCTCCAGGACGTCGTCGGCGGCGATCGCGCTGAGTCGCTTGATGAAGCTGACGCACTGGTTCTCGTGCACCGCCATCAGTGCGAGCACATCGAGCGGTCCGAGCGGGTCGACCTGCTCGGGGGTCTGCCGGTAACCCTTGGTGACGTGGACGAGTCGCCGGTTCTCGGCATCCACCGGATCGATCGCGCGGCGCACGACGAGGTAGTCGCGCAGGACGATCGAGTGCCGGTTGTCCTCCGCGGTCCAGACACCGATCAGCTGACGCCACTCGGAGAAGGCCGGGAAGTGCTTCGCCAGCACGCGGTGGTACGACGGCAGGTTGTCCTTGGTGAGGAGCAGAGCCAGCAGCCCGGCACGCGCCTCGTCCGACAGTGTCGCCTGCGACGGGTCGTAGTCGTCGCCGCCGAGGAAGGCGAAGTTGCGTCCCTCGTCCCACGGCACCCAGTCGTGCGGGTTCCACGGAGTGGCGGCCGACTGGTGGTCTTCCGCGATCTCGGGAAGAGCCTTCTCGAGCGCGATGATCAGGTCGTCTTCAGTGAGTGCGTTCATCGCTGCAAGGATACGGACGCCGCTCGGCGCGGGGCAATTCAGGTCACATCCGAGCGGTCGGCCACGGCTCAGATGCGGCTCATCAGTCCCCACTCCTCGAGTCCCTCGTACAGCGGGAAGTCGAGGGCGAGCTTGGAGACCCGGCCACGCAGGGCCGAGACGTCCGCCGACGAACCTGCGGCGAGCGCCGTCGCGATGATGTCGGCGACCTCGGTGAACTCCTCGTCGCCGAAGCCACGGGTGGCCAGCGCGGGGGTGCCGATGCGCAGACCCGAGGTGACCATCGGCGGACGCGGGTCGAACGGCACCGCGTTCCGGTTGACCGTGATCCCGACCTGGTGGAGCAGATCCTCGGCCTGCTGGCCGTCGAGGTCGCTGTTGCGCAGGTCGACGAGCACGAGGTGGACGTCGGTGCCGCCGGTCAGGACCGAGACGCCGGCTTTGGCGACGTCCTCACCGTTGAGGCGTTCGGCGAGGATGCTCGCGCCCGACAGGGTGCGGCGCTGCCGCTCGGCGAACTCCTCGGTACCGGCGATCTTGAGCGCGACGGCCTTGCCGGCGATCGCGTGCATGAGCGGTCCGCCCTGCTGGCCGGGGAACACGGCCGAGTTGAGCTTCTTGGCCCACTCCTGCTTGGCGAGGATGATGCCGGAGCGGGGTCCGCCGAGGGTCTTGTGCACGGTCGAGCTGACGACGTCGGCATGCGGCACCGGCGACGGGTGCAGGCCCGCGGCGACGAGCCCGGCGAAGTGCGCCATGTCGACCCACAGGTGTGCGCCCACCTCGTCGGCGATCGAGCGGAACGCCTCGAAGTCGAGGGTCCGCGGGTAGGCCGACCAGCCGGCGACGATGACCTTCGGCTTCACGTCGAGGGCGATCTTGCGCACCTCGTCCATGTCGATCCGGAAGTCTTCCTTGCTCACGCCGTAGAAGGCGTTCTCGTAGAGCTTGCCGGAGAAGTTCAGGCGCATGCCGTGCGTGAGGTGACCGCCGTGGGCGAGATCGAGACCGAGCATGGTCTCCCCCGGCTCCATCAGCGCCTGCAACACGGCCGCGTTGGCCTGCGCGCCCGAATGCGGCTGGACGTTGGCGAAGTCGGCGCCGAACAGTTCCTTGGCGCGATTGCGGGCAATGTCCTCGACCACGTCGACGTACTCGCAGCCGCCGTAGTAACGACGTCCCGGGTAACCCTCGGCGTACTTGTTGGTGAGCACGCTGCCTTGCGCCTGCAGCACCGCGCGCGGCACGAAGTTCTCCGAGGCGATCATCTCGAGAGTGTCCCGCTGACGGCTGAGTTCGCCGTTCATGGCGGCGGCGACGTCGGGGTCGAGCTCCGCCAGGGACATCGAGTTCACGGATGACGAGTTCGCGGTCATGGCGACAAGTCTAGGGACCTGCGCCGCGATCCCCTAACCCGCTACCAGCTCACGGCGCAGGCTCGCCGGGATGAGCGGTTCGTCGAGCAGCCGTCCGAAGGCCGCGGCACGGTCGTCCGCGGCGTCGAGCCAACTCTCGAGCAGTCGGTAACCCTCGACGTAGGTGCTGATGTACGCCCGCCACAGCGGCGAGGTGAGGAAGCGCAGCATCTGCCGGGCACGCTCGGGCGGTGCGAGCAACCACGTCTGGAGGAAGTCGGCGACGGTGTCGGCGTCGGCGTGCTGGTCGTGCAGCATCAGGGCCGCGTCCTGACGGACGGTGAGGAGCCCGGAGGTCGCCCGTCCCACCCGCGTCGCCCGGTCGGCGTCGAAGCGCAGGCCGAGGTCGGCGTAGATCTCCTGCGCCCAGCCGCCCCACTCCTTGCCCATGATGGCGGTCAGGGCATGGTCCGCGAGCCCTTCGGCCATCAGGCATTGCGGGGTGTTGACGAGGAAGATCGACTGCTCGTGCTGCCCGGCGCCCACGAGCAGTTGTTCCTTGCGGCAGTGCTCGGTGTGGTGGCCGGGGTAGGCCTCGTGGGCGATCAGGTGTGGGAGCGACGACATGTACTGCGTCAGATCGGCGTTGATCGCGACCCGCGACCAGTAGTCGCCGAGGTAGTAGTTGAACCCCGACCACGGCTTGTCGGTGACGACCTCGAAGTCGACGATCTCGTTGTCCGGCAACGGATACTGCGCGCGGACACGTTCGCGAAGGGCACCACTGAACGCCCGGACGCATTCGTCGACCTTGTCGGCGGGGATCTCGTCGGCCCGACGATGAGCGGCGTAGGCGTCGCGGAGATCCTCGCCGCTGGCATCGGCGATACCGAGTGCGTCGGCGAGTTCGGTGTGGGCCTGCCGGTAGCGGTCGGGGTCGGCGAGGGCGATGTCGACGTCGAAGTAGGCGTTGACCTCGTCGACGAAGGAGATGTCGTCGCCGGCGAACTTGCGGGCCGAGCACTCGAGCGCCCGCAGGTGGGACCCGATGAACTCCGCCCGGTCCGCGGGGAGATCACCGGGGAGGTCGGCGCGCAGGGCCCGCGCCTGTGCGGCCAGGTGCGCCGGGTCGGGTGCGGGTCCGTTGGCGATCTCGGCGCGCAGTGCCGGGTCGCCGGTGAACGCGTCGACGAAACCTTCTTCGAGCCGATCGAACGCCAACCCCAGCCGCAGGTAGTCGGTGACGAGGTCGGGGGTCGCGTGATCGGCCGGCATACCGGGCACGTTACCGCGAGCGGACGCACCGCGCGGACCCACCGCGTCGCGGCGAGAGGTGGGCCCTAAGCTGTTACGCATGACGACCCGGGCAGCCGCGCTCACCATGACCCCGGAGCTGCGCTGATGGCTCGCAATGCCAGTGATCGGGACCCCAGTCTGTACCTGGAACTCGACCGCCGGCAGTGGCGCGAACTGCGTGAGTCGATGCCCCTCGTGCTGAACGAGGACGAGCTCGCCGAACTCGTGGGTCTCGGTGAGCAGATCGACCTCGAGGAGGTCGCCGACGTCTACCTGCCCCTCTCGCGTCTGATCCATCTGCAAGTCGCTGCGCGCCAACGACTCTTTGCGGCCACCTCGACCTTCCTCGGCGAGCGTCAGGTCAACCGGCAGGTCCCGTTCGTCATCGGTATCGCCGGCAGTGTCGCAGTCGGCAAGTCGACGACGGCTCGCGTGCTCGCGGCGTTGCTCGCCCGGTGGGAGTCGCATCCGAAGGTCGACCTGATCACCACCGACGGCTTCCTGTTGCCGACGGCGGAGATGCAGCGTCGAGGGATCTTGCATCGCAAGGGTTTTCCCGAGTCGTATGACCGGCGTGCGCTGCTCCGGTTCGTGACCGAGGTGAAGTCGGGTGCGCGCGAGGTGGCCGCGCCGGTCTACTCGCACCTCGCCTACGACATCGTGCCGAGCGTCTATCACTATGTGCGGCAACCCGACATCCTCATCCTCGAGGGATTGAACGTCCTGCAGACCGGCCCGACGCTGATGGTGTCGGATCTCTTCGACTTCTCGATCTACGTCGACGCCAAGATCGAGGACATCGAGGAGTGGTACATCTCCCGGTTCCTGCAGATGCGGACCACGTCGTTCGCCAACCCGGACTCCCACTTCCACGCCTACGCCTCGCTCACCGACGAGCAGGCCACGGCCGCGGCGCGGGACCTGTGGACCTCGATCAACCGGCCGAACCTCATCGAGAACATCCTGCCCACCCGCCCGCGGGCCTCGCTGGTGCTCCGCAAGGACGTCGACCACGCCATCAACCGGGTACGCCTGCGCAAACTGTGAGCATCAGGCCGACGTGACCATCATGTCGGTGTGAGCATCAGGTCCACCAGTTCCGCGCTGTGGCGTCCGGCGGACGCGCGGTCCTCCTCGGAGTAGGACAGGTGCAGCGCCCCGATGCCCATCGCGAAGATCCAGTTGGACCGGACCGACGCGGTCTTCGGATCCATTCCATGGTCGAGGAGACACCGGCGCACCGCTTCTCGCGCACGACGATCGGACGTCCGGATACTCGCCTCGGCATTCGGATCCGAGCGTGCCCATTCCCGCATCGCCCGTTCGATCATCCAGTGCCTCGGGCTCGTCAGTTGGGCGATCAAGCCCAGCAGGCGGTCGCGCGGCGGTAGGTCGGCCAGGGCCGCGAAGTTCTGGTGTTCCTCGTCGTTCCACTCGCCCCACCGTGCGACCAGCGCCGAACGATAGGCCGCGATGTCCTTGAAGTGCCAGTAGAAACTGCCCTTGGTGACTCCCATGCGTTTGCAGACGGTGTCGATCTTGATCTGCTTGAATCCGTCCTCGGCCAGGATCGCGTACCCGAGCTCGATCCAGTCGTCGGCCGACAGGTGGCCGCCGCCACCCTCCTGCGCTCGCCCCATTCCCTCACCCTAACCGCGGTTCTGGCCCGAACCAGACACCCCATACTTTTTTGTATGTTACGTTCCGATCCGTGGACACCCCGACATCCGGCACGGTGCTGATCACCGACGAATTCATCGCCTCCCTGGCCGAGCGCGCGGGCCGGGCGGAGGAACTTCGGCAACTGCCCGCCGAGACCATCCGCGACGCGACCGACTCCGGCCTCTTGGATCTGTTGATCCCCAGTAGGTTCGGCGGACTCGAGGCACCCTTCCCCGAGATCCTCGACCATGTCCGGCGGCTGGCCCACGGCTGCACGTCGAGCGCCTGGACGCTGGGCTTCTATACGTTGCACGGCTGGATCACCGCACTGTTCAGCGAGGCGGCGCAGGAGGAGGCGTTCGCCGACCGCCCGTACCTCGCACCGGCACCTCTGGCACCGACCGGCACCGCGGAGCCGCGGGATGGCGGTTTCTCCGTGTCCGGGCGCTGGTCCTGGGCGACCGGCATCATGGAGGCCAACTGGGTGATGGTGGGTGCCATCGTCACCGGCGACCGACCCGACGCCGTCCTCGCGCTCCTGCCGATCGACGACGCGCGGGTGGAGGACGTCTGGCACACCGACGGCATGCGGGCGACCGGGTCCAACGACGTGGTCGTCGAGAACGCCTTCGTACCGGCGCACCGCACCGTCCGAGTTCGAGATCTCTACGCGGGCAGGACACCTGGCGCGACCCTGCACGACAACTACTCGTATCGCTGGCCGATGGTCCCCGCTCTCGCCCTGCTTGCCGCGATGCCCGCCCTGGGCACGGCCGAGCGGGTCGCCGACCTGTACGCCGCACGACTCTCCGAACGGGTCCTCGCCTACCAGATGGTCAAGCAGAAGGACAAGCCAGCAGCGCGGATTCGCCTGGGCGACGCGCGAATCCGGCTACAGGCTCTTCGGGGCCTGCTTGCGCAGACCACGGCGACCATCGACGAAATCCTCGCTGCCGGAGGGACGGTCGACATCCGCACGCGTGCGCAGGCGCGTCTCGCCGCGGCCCGGATCGTGAACGAATCGAGAGCGGTGATCGGCACCCTGCTCGAGGCATCGGGCGCAAGCGTGCATTTCCTCGACCACCCGATGCAGCGTGCGCGCCGAGACGTCGACGTCCTGTCCGGCCACGTCGTCTTCGATTACGACGAGATCCGGGAGATCGCCGCTTCTCTCGAGATCGGCATGGAGATCTCGCCGTTCGCAATGGTGTAACGCGGCTGATGCGCGTAGCGCAGGATGATGAGCCCACTGCCGGATGAGGTGAGAGGAGCGCCGCGGACACCCGCCGGCGACAACCAGCGGTCAGCCGGCGGCCTGCGACACACGCCGTTCGTCCAGGCCCGCGGGGTACCCACCGGCAACGGCGATCCGGTTCCAGGCGTTGATCATCACGATCGCCGCGACCAGCTGGCCGGTGGTGGCCGCGTCGAAACATGTTCGTACATCGTCGAACACCGCGTCGTCGACACCACCCTCGCCGAGTCGCGTGAGTTGTTCCGCGAGCGCGAGGACCGCCCGCTCCCGTGACGAGAACAGCGACCCCGCCTCACGCCACGTGGCGAGCATCAGCAGCTTGTGCGGGTCGATCTGTGCGGCCAGCGCGTCCCCGGCATGCATGTGCAGGCAGTACGCACAACCGTTCAGCTGCGACACCCGCATCGAGATCAGCTCGCCGATCTCGACGTCGACACCCGCCGACGACGCCCGCTGCAGCGCGACGAGCGCCTTGTAGACGGCGGGATTGTCCTGCGGGATCCACATGCGTGTCGACGGGCGCGGGCGCACGCTCATCTCGCACTACCCGCGTGCGCGCCGGAACGCTGGGCGAGCCATTGTTCGAGCGTGGTCGGGGTGATCACGTCCGGATTCGCGGGCACGAGTCCCCCGCCTCGGATCGCCGATCCGCCTACGGCCGCCCCGATGATCCAGCGCGGCGATCCTCGCTGCGCCGCAACGGCTTTCGCCACGTCGACGAGGTTCATCTCGGCGGGCCCGGCGACCTCGATCTTGCGAACACCGCCGGCGTCGGCGGTCACCGGACCCGCCGTGGCGGTGTCCGCGACCACCTTCGCCACGTCCTCGGCGGCCGCGGGGCGACACCGCATCTTCGGCACGATCGCGACGGGACCGACAGCCATTCGTCCCATCATCTGTTCGGCGAGTTCGAACCACTGCACCGACGCCAGGATGGTCAGCGTCGCCGGGTCGACGACATCGCGGTAGGCGGCTTCCTGAGCCGCCTTGCCCTGGTAGTAACCGAATTTCGCGTTCACCGTCGGATCGTCCGCGTTGACGATCGAGACGCAGACGACGTGCCCGACCGCGGCTGCGGTCGCCGCTCGCCCGATGTTGCGCGCCGTCGTCCGGAAGAAGTCGACGGCCTTCTTCGCGCTCAGCGTCTCGACACTGAGGCAGTCGACCACGACATCGGCACCGGACATCGCCCGGGCCAGCCCCTCCCCGGTGTAGGCGTCGACCCCGGCGCCTCGGTTCGCCCGCACCACCTCGTTGCCGCGCTCGGCGAGCAGGTCCGCCACCCGGCTCCCCAGTACCCCGCTTGCCCCGATCACCACGATCTTCATCTCGCCCCTCCTCACCGACATCGTCGGCCTCTTGTCTGTTCTTCGGTTTCAGGACTTAGGCTAGTGCGGGATTAGCACAAGAAAGTGGTCCAATCCGATGGAAGAAAACAGGGTCAATCCGAGCGCGACCGCCACCGACCCGTGGGCGGAGGTGGCTGCGCGCCTCGGCGCCGATCTGTTTCTCGACCTGCAACCGGACCCGGGGGCCAGCGCACGCGGTCGCGGCGCGACGCTGCGCCGAACGCTCACGGAGGCCCTGCGATCGGCCATCCTTGACGGCCGCCTGCCCGCCGGAACCGCACTGCCGCCGTACCGTTCGCTGGCCGCCGACCTCGGCCTCGCCCGCGGCACGGTGTCGGCCGTGTATCAGGAGTTGATCGCGGAGGGTTGGCTGACCGCCCGCCAGGGTTCCGCCACACGCGTGGCCGACGGCGCGGCACATCCCGAGACCGCGAGCAACCGGAAAGCCGATGAACGCCCCTCGACGCCTTCGCCTTTCCGCTTCCCGCACGACTTCTCGCTCGGACAACCATGCGCGGGAATGTTCCCGCGAACCGACTGGATTCGCGCAACCCGTCGGGTTCTCACCGGTGCCGGGGACGAGGTGTTTGCACCGACCCACCCTCAGGGCCGGGCCGAACTGCGTCGCGCCCTCAGCGGGTACCTGAGCCGGACGCGCGGCGTCCGGACCACCGCCGACCTGATCGTGCTCGGCACCGCGGTCCAGTCCGCATTGGAACTGTTGTCACGCACTGTCTTCGGCGACGTCCTCGCCGTCGAGGGTCACGGCCTGCCCTTCCATTGGCAGGCAGTCGTACGGGGCGGCACCAGAGTGGTCCCGATCGCCGTCGACGACGAGGGGATGGTGATCGACGACCTCGAACGCAGTGGCGCCGCGGCGGTCCTGCTGTCCCCGAGCCACCAGTTCCCGACCGGGGTCCCACTGTCCCCGGCGCGACGCATGCAGGTGATCGAGTGGGCTCGGCGCACCGGCGCGGTCATCGTCGAGGACGACTACGACGGCGAGTTCCGCTACGACCGCGACCCGGTCGGTGCACTGCAGGCACTCGGCCCGGATGTGGTGATCCACGCCGGTTCGATGTCCAAGAGCCTCTCCCCCGCCGTGCGCGCCGGGTGGCTCGCACTGCCACCTCATCTGATGGATGTCGTGATGAACGCCAAGGGAGTACGAGAAGGCGACGCGAGCATCGTCGACCAGCTGATCCTCGCCGACCTGATCGACTCCGGCGCGTACGACCGACACATCCGCCGCAGCCGGCAGGTGTATCGACAGCGCCGCGACGCACTCGTCGAGGCCGTCACCGCGTGCGGTCTGGGTCTACCCGGCATCGCCGCCGGACTGCATGCCGTCATACCCGTCGACCACGCGGACGAGGGTGCACTCGTTCACGAAGCGTTCAGGCGAGGGATCGGGCTCGTCGGACTGTCGCTGTTCCGTCACCCGGACGCCGACCCCCTGCCGCACGGCGGTCTGGTCGTCGGGTTCGGTACGCCTGCGGCGTCGACCTTCACCGCCGACCTGCAGGCCCTTCGCGACCTACTTGCCGAATCGCCTGCTGCGCGCCGAGTAGTCCCGTAGCGCGCGCAGGAAGTCGACCCGGCGGAACTCCGGCCAGTACGCGTCGGTGAACCAGATCTCCGAGTAGGCGCTCTGCCACAGCAAGAATCCCGACAGCCGCTGTTCTCCGGAGGTCCGGATCACGAGGTCGGGATCGGGCTGCCCCTTGGTGTAGAGGTTGGCGTCGATCGCCTCGACGGTGACCGCCTCGATCATCTCCTCGGCAGTGGCGCCGGCGGCACGCTTCTCGTCGAGCAACGCCCGCACCGCGTCGACGATCTCCTGCCGTCCGCCGTACCCGACGGCGACGTTGACGTTCATGCCGTCTCGTTCGCTGGTGCGCTCGGCCGCGACCCGCAGGCGCCCGGCGACGGCCTCGGGCAGGGCGTCGAGGGTGCCGACGATGCGGATGCACCAGTCGCCGTCGGGCGAGGAGATCTCGTCGACGATGTCGGGCACGATCTCGAGCAGAGCGTCGAGCTCGTCCGACGAGCGGTTCAGGTTCTCGGTGGAGAGGAGATAGATGGTGACGGCCTCGATGCCCAGGCCCGCGCACCAGCCGAGCATGTCGGCGATGCGCTGGGCACCCACGCGGTGTCCGTGACTGACGTCGTCGAATCCCGCCTCGCGCGCCCAGCGACGATTGCCGTCGCAGATGATCGCGACATGCCGCGGTAGGCGCTGGGTGTCGAGGAGTTGGATGAGTCGACGTTCGTAGATGGTGAGAGCTGGACGGCGCACCCGATCCGGCAGCAGCTTCATCCTTCGCGGCCTCGTGTCACGTGGGACACCTTACGCGCCGCGATGCGAGCAGAATGACCCCGCCGACCTCCGCGAGCCTCCCTACAGTCGAGTAACTTACGGTACCGTAGGTTTGTGAACACACTGTCGAGCCCGCCCCCGGACGTGGCCGATCGACCACGCCTGCGCGGCGTGATCCACCACTACTCCGCCTATGTGGCAGCGGTCGCCGGTCTCGCGCTGGTCATCGGGGCCGCGATCCTCGACGGCGCCGTCGCCGCGCTGACGTGTGGGATCTATGCGATCACCGTCGTCGGACTCTTCACCGTCAGCGCCACCTATCACCGCATCCCGTGGAAGACGGCGCGTGCCCGCATCCGGATGAAGCGAGCCGACCACGCGATGATCTTTCTCTTCATCGCCGGCACTTACACACCGTTCTGCGCCCTCGGCCTGCCGTCGCCGGTGAGCTGGTGGGTGCTCGGCATCGTGTGGGCGGGTGCGCTCGGCGGCTCGCTGCTGAAGATCCTCTGGCCGGGCGCCCCGCGCTGGCTGGGCGTCACGCTCTATATCCTGCTCGGCTGGGTCATCGTCGTGGTCGCCCCGGCGCTGGTCGAACAGACCGGCTACCTGATCATGATCCTGCTGGCCCTCGGCGGCGTCCTCTACAGCGTCGGCGGAGTCCTGTACGCGGTGCGCTGGCCCAACCCGTGGCCGCGAACCTTCGGTCACCACGAGGTCTTCCACCTCTGCACCGCGGTCGCCGCACTACTCCACTACGCCGCCGCCTGGCTGGTCGTCGCGGGGTAGTATCCGCTCGCCGACCCGCACCGAGGGTTCACATGTGCATCGGCGGCATCATGCCCATACCGTGCATCCACATCGTCATGTGGTGACACATCTGCATCATCTGGTCCATCATCTCGGTTCGCCTCCCTCCACCACTCCGCGACCCCAACCCCGCGGCCCCCCCTTCGTAATCCCACCCCGGATCGGCGCCCGGCGGTAGGGCCGACCGTCGTCCCCCTGAGGGACCAGGTACCCACCGCCGCCTGTGCCGCGCACACAAACCCTTCTTCACCCGAACATCATGTGCCCGATTCCTGCCGGTGCCGTGGAGGTCAGCCGTGGGTGATCGGGTGGGGCCGTGACGAGAACTGATCGTGGTCCGTCCGGTGCCGCACTACGGGTGGACCCCGACCTCACTCTTCGTAGCGGCGCCACCCGTCGACGATTCCTCACCGCAACAGGACTGGTGACGGGACTCGCGTTCACCCCCGGGCTTCTCGGCGCCACCCCACCTGCGACCCCCACCCCGGGGTCGTCCGGATCATTGTTCGCGCTCGGCGTCGCCTCCGGCGATCCCCTGCCGGACGGCATCGTGTTGTGGACGCGACTGGCGCGCAACCCATTCGCCCCAGGAGGAGGGATGGGTTCACGTCCGGTCCGCGTCGACTGGGAGATCGCGACAAACGCATCGATGACGCGTGTCGTGCGCCGGGGGACCGCCCACGCGACGCCGGAATGGGGCCACAGCATCCACGTCGATGTGCGCGGACTCGCCCCGGCCGCCGACCACTTCTACCGCTTCCGGGCACTCGGCGAGATCTCGCCGATCGGCCGGACCCGCACCGCGCCGGCCCCGACCGCCCGGCCGGGTGCGCTGTCGATCGCCGTGGCGTCGTGCCAGAACTGGGCTGACGGCTACTACCACGCTTTCGCCGACATGGCGGCGCACGCACCGGATCTGGTGCTGCACCTCGGCGACTACATCTACGAGAAGCCGATCCCGCTCGACGCCCGCCGCGGCGCGACCCGGCCGGCATCGGCGACCCACGAGGCAGTCGGCCTCGACGACTATCGGGAGCGGTACGCGCTCTACAAGTCCGACCCTGACCTGCAACAGGCCCACGCGATGTCGCCGTTCGTGATCTCCTTCGACGACCATGAGGTCGACAACAACTGGGCCGCAACGATTCCCGAGGATGAGACCACCATGTCGCAGTTCGCTCTCCGGCGCGCCAGTGCATTGCGGGCATGGTGGGAGAACACCCCGGTGCGGACCACCGCACGACCCGACGGCACCGTCATCCGCGCTCATCGGCGTCTCGCCTTCGGCGACCTCGCGGAGATCAACGTCCTCGACACCCGCAGCCACCGCGACGATCAGGCCAACGGGGACAACGACTCCCCGCAGAACGCCCGCACCGCGGATCCGTCCCGGACGATCCTCGGTGACGCGCAGGAACGCTGGCTACTCGACGGCCTGGCGTCGAGTAACGCCCGATGGGATGTCCTCGCCCAGCAGGTCCCGATGGCCGACCTCGCGCGCGGCGGGTCGCGGGCGGTCAGCATGGACGGGTGGAGCGGCTACGAGGCATCGCGACGACGCGTCCTAGACGGGGCGGCACGCCGCGGCGTACACAACCTCGTCTCCCTCGCCGGCGACATCCACCGGAGTGTCGTCGCCGACCTACGGGCCGACTACGTCGACGACTCCCCCACCCGCGGAATCGAACTCGCCACGACGTCGATCACCTCCGGCGGCGACGGCGAGGACAGCGACGACGGCGACCGCGCATTGAAGGCCGCCTCGCCGCACGTGCGGTTCGGCAACTCCCAGCGCGGCTACCTGCTCAATCGCGTGTACCGCGACCGCTGGGAGGCCGAGTTCCGCGTGGCGCCATCGGTGCGGTCACCACGCGGCTCATTGCGACGACGCGCCGTCGTCACGATTCCCGACGCCTCTCCCGAAGTCGACGTAGGCCAATCCGCTCCCTGAGTAGCCCCGGAGCTTGCGGAGGGGCGTATCGAAGGGTCAGGCGCGCGCGAGCGCGTCGAGGACGGTGGCGCTGGCCTCCCAGCCCATGCACTTGTCGGTGACGGACTTGCCGTAGACCAGCGGGGTGGCGTCGGTCGACTGCGCGCCGGGCTCGAGGAAGCTCTCCAGCATGACGCCGCTGATGTTCGACGCCTCGCCGGCCTCGCGAGTGGCACGCAGGATCGCCGCGATCTCGGTCGCGACCTCCGCCTGGCGGATGTGGTCCTTACCGGAGTTGGCGTGCGAGCAGTCGATCATCACGCGTGCGGGCAGACCGGCCTTGTCCAGGGCCGCAGCCGCAGACGCGATCGACTCGGCGTCGAAGTTGGGTCCGCGGGTGCCGCCACGCAGGATGATGTGGCAGTCCTCGTTGCCCGCGGTCTCGACGACCGCGCCGTTGCCGAAGTCGTCGACTCCGAAGAAGACATGTTCAGCCGCAGCGGCTTTCACACCGTCGATGGCGACCTGGACGTTTCCGTCGGTGCCGTTCTTGAAGCCGATCGGCATCGACAGGCCCGACGCGAGCTGGCGGTGCACCTGCGACTCGGTGGTGCGGGCGCCGATGGCGCCCCACGCGACGGCGTCGGCGATGTACTGCGGGCTGGTCGGTTCGAGGAACTCACAGCCGACGGGCAGTCCGAGGTCGATGATGTCGAGCAGCAACGACCGGGCGGTCCGCAGACCGCGCTCGACGTCGAAGGTGTTGTCCATGCCGGGGTCGTTGATCAGACCCTTCCACCCGACCGTGGTGCGCGGCTTCTCGAAGTAGACCCGCATGACGATCTTCAGACGATCGGCGTAGGCCTCGGCCAGCGGCGCCAGACGCCGTGCGTAGTCGATCGCGGCGATCGGATCGTGCACCGAGCACGGTCCGGCGATCACGAGAAGACGGTCGTCGCGGCCGGCGAGGATGTCGGCGATCTCGTCACGGTCGCGGGCAACGGCGAGCGCACGACGCGCGGTCAGGGGCAGTTCGGCGCGGACGGTGTCGGGAGACGGGATCGGACGGAAGGACTTGATCCGACGATCAGAGGTCGATTCGGCCTTGTCTGCCGTACGCGTGGAATCCGGGAGAGTGGTCACGGTGTGTGCCTTTCGAGGTCATGCCCTGTCGGTGGTCCAACCGGGGCACGCCTAGTGGTGGAGCCCCGCTCAAAACGACAAGAGCAGCGACCGTAGGGTCGCTGCTCGGGCTCCGGGTGTTACGTGCGCGCGCTTGGTCAGCGCTTCATCGTGGCCCCACCCGGAGCCTCGATAAAGCGCCAATATGCGCGCACGGTGCTGATCACGGCGACAACACTAACACAACGCGGTCTACGGGTGACCGCGGTCTATCAGTTCACTGAGGACGATGATCGACTCGGACTTGTCCACCGGACCGGCGGCACGGATGCGTTCGAGTGCCTGCTCGAGGTGGCGCACGTCGCGGGCCCGCACCCGCAGGATGGCGTCGGCCTGACCCGAGATGGTCGCCGCGCTGACCACCTCCGGGATCGGTTCCCACGACGCCTTGAGCTCGTCCGGCGAGATGTTGCCGCGGCAGTACACCTGCACATAGGCCTCGGTCGTCCACTGCATCGCGTGCGGATCGACGATGGCGGTGAATCCCCGGATCACCCCGTCGTCGAGTAGACGGTCGACCCGACGCTTGACCGCGGGGGCGGAGAGCCCGACCTCGTCACCGATCTGGGCATAGGTCGCGCGGGCGTCACGGGTGAGGCAGGCGATCACCTTCTCATCCAGATCGTCGAGCGTACGCAATGGATGACCACTCCCCTCTAGTGCTGTGACGTTTTGTTGCACTCATACGCAATCCACGGCGATTGTTTGCATAGATTGCCGACGATACGCTCGATTCATGACGCTGACGAGCCCGGGTATCGCCGCGCCCCCGGTACGCCAGGCGCGGCCAAGGACCTACGCGATGACCCCGCCCGTGCACTTCACGGTGTCCTATGCGATCAATCCCTGGATGGACACCTCGGTTCCGGTGGACACCGACCGGGCCCTCGCCCAATGGCACACCCTGCGATCGGTGTACGAACCCTCGAACTTGTCGACCCGCGGTTCTACCACCTCGACACCGCGCTGGGCGTCCTCGACGACCGCACGATCGCCTACCACCCCGCCGCATTCTCCGCACGCTCACGCCGACTGCGCGACGAGCTGTTCCCCGACGCCATCATCGCCACCGACGCCGACGCGGCCGTGCTCGGCCTCAACCTGGTCTCCGACGGACTCGACGTCGTGATGACCGATCGCGCACCGCATCTCGAGGCAGAGCTGCGCGAGGCCGGGTTCCGGCCGGTGACCGTCGATCTCTCCGAGTTGCTCAAGGGCGGCGGCAGGGTCAAGTGCTGCACATTGGAACTCCAGGAGATACGCTCATGTCCGACACGCTCATCCCCCACGGTGTGACATCTTCTGCAGGTTCCACGACCGACGCCGAACCGCATGTGGCACACAACTACTCCCCGATCCCGGTCACCGCTGCGACCGCCGAGGGTGTGTGGATCACCGACGTCGACGGCAAGCGCCACCTCGACTGTCTGGGCGCGTACTCGGCGGTCAACTTCGGACATCGCCATCCGCGGATCGTCGCCGCGGCACTCGAACAGATCGAACGGGTCACCCTCACCAGTCGTGCGTTCCGTTCGGATCGTCTCGAACCGTTCTGCGCCGCACTCGCGGAACTGTGCGGCAAGGAGATGGTGCTGCCGATGAACACCGGCGCCGAGGCCGTCGAGTCTGCGATCAAGGTCGCCCGAAAGTGGGGTTACGACGTCAAGGGCGTCCCCGACGGCCGCGCGACGATCGTCGTCGCCGGCGGTAATTTCCACGGCCGCACCACGACGATCATCTCGTTCAGCGACGACCCTGATGCTCGCGCCGGATTCGGTCCGTACACACCGGGTTTCGTCCGTGTCCCGTACGGCGACGTCGAGGCGATCGCTGCCGCGATCGACGAGACGACCGTCGGCATCCTGCTCGAACCCATCCAGGGCGAGGCCGGGATCATCGTCCCGCCCGATGACTACCTCCCGCGGGTACGTGCTCTGTGTACCGACAACGACGTCCTGCTGATCGCCGACGAGATCCAATCGGGCCTGGGTCGCACGGGACGTACCTTCGCCGTCGAACACTGGGGCGTCGTACCCGATGTCTACCTGCTCGGCAAGGCGCTCGGTGGCGGGATCGTACCGGTCAGCGCGGTGGTGGCGAACCGCGATGTCCTCGGCGTCCTCCACCCCGGACAGCACGGCTCGACCTTCGGCGGGAACCCCCTCGCCGCGGCGATCGGCCACACCGTCGTCGACATGCTCGCCGACGGCACCTGGCAGGAACGCGCCACCGACCTCGGCGACCACTTACACACGCGGCTGAGGGAGTTCGTCGGCCGCGGCATCGTCGCGACCCGCGGTCTGGGACTCTGGGCTGGTATCGATCTCGATCCGGTGCTCGGCACCGGCAAGGACTTCTGCCTCCGCCTCGCCGAGCACGGCGTCCTGGCCAAGGACACCCATGGATCGACGCTTCGGCTCGCGCCTCCCCTCGTCATCACCGTTCAGGAGATCGACTGGGCGATCGAACGATTCGCCGAATCGCTGGACGAGCTGCGATCCCGGTCAGTGTGATACGCGCTCACGGTCGCGGTTGAGCCACCAGGTCGACGTCGACAGGACCGTGGCGAAGGCGCACCACGCCGGGTAGGCGGCGAGCGCGGCCCCGGCCGGCGGATTCACGGCCGCGGTACGCCGGGCCAGGTCGGCGCTGCTGACCGTGAGGGCCGCGGCGGCCACCGACGCGGTACCCAGCGCCCCTCTGCCGAAGTAGATCCAGCTCCACGCCCCGTTGAGAGCGAGATTGGCACCGAGCGCGGCGAGGTACGCCTGCTTCTCTTCTCGGGCCGGCGACTCGCCCAAACCGTCGATCGCGGTGGCGGAGGTGACCGCGATGTCGGCATAGAGGGCGGTCCAGGCCACCGGGAACACCCAGGTCGGCGGCACGAACGACGGCTTCTTCAGCCGCGGATACCAGGTCTCGACAGCGGGTTTGGTCACCACGCTGCCGATGGCACCGGCTGCGGCGGTGGCGAGCGAGGTCCCGATCAGAGTGGAGATGCGCATACTCATCAATACCCGTCCGGACGGATCCGACACCTGCGTGGTCTGCCGGCCTCACCCCAGCTGCGCGACGAGCGATTCCTCGTCCGTGACCGGCAGCCCGCAGACCGTTCCCCGGCACACGTAGGCGGCGTCGCGTCCGTCGATCGGGCCCCGCGCGACGAGCAGCGGGTGTGAATCCTGTTCGCCGGCAACGACGACCGCTCCGCCGGGGACGTGCGACCACGCCGCCCGGGTCAGCGCATGGTTCGACGCCGACCCTTCTGCCACGGCTATCTGCACCGGCCCGGCGACCCGCGCCGACATCACCGACATCCAGTGCCCGGCCGATCGCGGCAGCTTGGCGACGATCACCGATGCGCGGGACAGACTGTGCTCCAGCAGTTCTGCATAACCGACCGCCTTGGCCGGGTCGGCGAGCATGGATGCGGTGAGCAGCGCCTCGGCCATGAGCGACGCCCCCGCCGGGGTGGCACCGTCGATCGGATCACGGGGCCGGGCGATGAGCCCTTCACCGGTGGCGTCGAACCAGGCGCCGGGCGCCTCCTGATCCGCGAACAGTTCGATCGCGGTGTCGAGCACTCCCGCTCCCGCTCCCAAAAACCGGGTTTCACCGGTGACCTGGAACAGCGTCAGCAGAGCCGTGCTCAGCGTCGCGTGGTCGTCGAGCCCGCCGTCGGTCTCGCCCACGTGTCCGCCGAGCGAGGAACGACGGAGCCGCCCACCGACCAGGTGGTTGCTCAGCAACTCGTCGGCGCAACGAACTCCCTCGTCGACGTAGCCGGTGTCACTCAGCCCGGCACCGGCCTCGGCGAGTGCGGTGCTCGTCATGGCATTCCACGCGGTGACGACCTTGTCGTCGCGGGTGGGCTGGACACGCCTACCCCGCGCCTCGAGGAGCGCGGCACACACGGCAGCGAAGCGCTCGCGGTCGTCCGGGTCGGTCGGGAGCTGCAGCGTCGAGCGACCGTGTTCGAAGGTGCCCCGCTCGGTCACGACGAACAGCTCGGCGGCCCAGCGTCCGGTCTCCGGTCCGAGGACCTCGGCGAGTTCGTCCGGCGTCCACACGTAGGTGGACCCCTCCACGCCGTCGGCATCGGCGTCGAGAGACGAGGCGAATCCGCCCGGCACCCGCAGGTCCCGCCGGAGGAACGTGACCGTCTCCTCGACGACGCGGCGTGCCAACGGATCTCCGGTCCGCCGTGCCAGATGTGCGTAGGCCCGCAGCAGTTGCGCGTTGTCGTAGAGCATCTTCTCGAAGTGGGGTACCACCCAGCCGGCGTCGACCGAGTACCGGGCGAAACCACCGGCGAGCTGGTCGTAGATGCCGCCCCGGCCCATCGCGTCCATGGTTCGGGCGGCGGTCTCGATCGCAGCGGTGTCGCCGGTGCGTTCGGTGTGCCGGATCAGCGCTTCGAGGAGCGCCGAGGGCGGGAATTTGGGTGCGCCGCCGAATCCGCCGAATTCACGATCCTCGTCGTCGAGCACGGTGCGGACGCCGTGCGCGAGCAGTCGGTCGTCGACGGCGACGGTGCCCGCCGGCAACGGGGAGGTGTTCACCACGATGTG
This sequence comes from Gordonia sp. 135, assembly GCF_009720185.1. Classification (NCBI taxonomy): domain Bacteria; kingdom Bacillati; phylum Actinomycetota; class Actinomycetes; order Mycobacteriales; family Gordoniaceae; genus Gordonia; species Gordonia sp. 135. The sequence continues at coordinate 1,672,795 of NZ_CP046257.1, read as the reverse complement.
CTCGCGCACCTTCGCGGCGGTGTCGTCGAGGTCGGCGCGACGCTGCGTCCACGCCTCGGTGACCGCGGTCAGCACCTGACGGAAGGAGGGGATCTGCCCGCGCGGCCGCGGCGGGTAGTAGGTGCCGGTGTAGAACGGGTCGCCGTCCGGGGTGAGGAAGCAGGTCATGGGCCAACCACCCTGCCCGGTCATCGCGACGGTGGCGCTCATGTAGATGGCGTCGATGTCGGGACGTTCCTCCCGATCGACCTTGATGCAGACGAAGTCGCGGTTCATCTGGGCCGCGGTCGCGTCGTCCTCGAAGGACTCGTGCGCCATCACGTGACACCAGTGACAGGCCGCGTAGCCGACCGACAGCAGCACTGGCACGTCGCGTTCGCGTGCCAGGTTCAACGCGGCGTCGGACCACTCCTGCCAGTGGACCGGATTGTCGGCGTGCTGCCGGAGATATGGGCTCGTCGCCGAGCCCAGCATGTTCGACGAACCGTCAGGTGTCCGCCGGGCGTCGCTCATCGGTCCCGGTCGTGCTCGTCGCGTCCTGGCTTCCGGGTGCAGCGTCGTCGGTGGCAGCGATCGGCCCCGATGGGTCGGTGCCCTCGTCGAAGGCCTGATCCGCCTCGGGGTGCTCGGTGTCGAAGGACTCCGGCAGTTTCTTGAGCTGACGACTCATCGACCAGATCAGGAACGCGGTCCCGACCAGCAGCAACAGGATCACCAGGAGCCCGAGCGGGGACGACTTGCCGAATTCCGGTCCCTGCGGCTCCTCGGCCGCGACGACCATCACGGTGTTGACGATGTCGATGTTCATCACGTCTCGATTCCGGTGAACAGATCGGTTTCGGGGAGGGCGGTCTTCACGCGGGTCTTGGCCAGCTCGAACTCCTCGGTCGGCCACAGTCGCTGCTGCCATTCCAACGGTACGGCGAAGAACATGCCGTTGGGATCGATCTGCGTCGCATGCGCGCGCAGTGCGTCGTCACGCTGTGGGAAGTACTTGGCGCACTCGATCTGGGTGGTCACCCGACCCATCAGGTCACCTCGGCTCGGGTCCCACTTGCTGAGCCACTCGGTGAACGGGCTCTCCTGGCCGTGGCACTCGAACTCGTCGGAGAAGAGCACCATCCGGTCGCGGATGAAACCGTGTGTGTAGTAGAGCTTCGACACCATCCACGGCTCACCGGTTCCCGGGAACGCGTCGGGGTCGCCGGACTGGTCGTAGGCCGCGACCGACACCTCGTGGCACCGGATGTGATCCGGATGCGGGTATCCGCCGTGCTCGTCGTAGGTGATCATCACGTGCGGGCGGAACTCACGGACCAGTCGGACGAGGGACTCGGTGGCCTCCTCCAGCGGGACTGTCGCGAACGAGCCCTCCGGCAGCGGCGGCAGCGGGTCCCCTTCGGGGAGTCCGGAGTCGACGAAGCCAAGCCAGGTCTGCTTCACGCCGAGAGCCTCGGCGGCCCGGGCCATCTCCTCGCGGCGGACCTCGGTCATACGTTCTTTGATGCCGGGACGGTCCATCGCCGGGTTCAGGATGTCGCCGCGCTCGCCACCTGTCAGGGTGACGACGAGCACCTCGTTGCCTTCGGCCGCATACTTGGCGGTCGTGGCCGCACCCTTGCTCGACTCATCGTCGGGGTGCGCGTGGACCGCCATCAGACGGAACACACCCGGCTGCGGGTCGTCGGCGTGGGATTCGGTCACAGTTCCTCACCTTCGGATCGCTACTGCTCCCATGGTAGGTATTGACGCGTGAACAGTTCGGATGGGGGCGCCGCGGAGCGCCCTCGCAGCGGCCCGCGCGCGACCTACCCGGAGGATTCCGCGTCCGCACAGACCCGTCGGCGCTGGTTTCGCGCCCTGTCGATACTCGTAGTCGTGGCCGGCGTCACGCTGGCGGCGATCGGTTACAGCAAGTTCGGCACCGCCGATGTCTCCGGCGAGGCGACCGGTTACGAGATCCTCGACGACAACACCGTCGCCGTGCAGTTCACCGTCGACCGCTCCGACCCGGGCAAGCCCGCGGCCTGTGTGGTGCGCGGACGATCGAAGGACGGCAGCGAGACCGGTCGTCGCGAGATCCTGATCCCGGCCGGCTCCGTCGAACGGATCGGCGTCCGCACCGAGGTCACCACCTCCAAGCCTCCGGTCATCGGTGAGGTCTTCGGCTGCACCGTCGACGTGCCCGCCTACCTCCAGCCCGAGTCGTGAGCACGCGGCAGACCGCACCGGGCGACGCCGCCGCACCCCGCGCCGCGTTCGCCTCCATCGGCAGCCGCCATTTCCCGCTCCTCGTCGCACTGTTCGTCGGTGTGATGCTGATCAGCAACGTCACCGGCACCAAGGGTGTCGTGCTGTTCGACGACTGGCTCAACCTCGACCTGGGGCCCATACACATGCAGGGCCTGGTCACCGACGGTGCCTTCTTCCTGTTCCCGCTCGCCTATGTCCTGGGCGATGTGATCAGCGAGGTGTACGGCTTCCGCGCGATGCGCCGCACGATCCTGGCGGGCTTCGCCGTGCTCATCCTGGCCTCGCTGTGCTTCTGGCTGACCATTCATCTACCCGCCGCCGATTTCTACGAAGGCCAGGAGGCTTTCGCAACCGTCGCCGGCGTCGTTCCGCAATTCCTGCTCGCCGGACTTGCCGGATATGTGGTGGGCGAATTCCTGAATTCATTCGTGTTGGTCAAAATGAAAGAGCGCGCCGGTGAGCGCCATCTCTGGGCACGCCTTCTGGGATCGACCATCGTCGGCGAATTCGCGGACACCCTCGTCTTCTGTTCGATCGCGGCAACCGCCCTCGGTATCTCCACCTGGGGAGATTTCGTCAACTACACGATTGTCGGATTTGTCTGGAAGACCCTGGTGGAGATCGTCATCATGCCGGTGACGTATTTCGTTGTGGGATGGTTGAAACGAGCCGAACCCACCTATCAGGAAGCACTCGACGCGGCAACGGCTGGAACAACGGATGTGCCATAGGTCTCATCGGCTGGTACGATGATCGGATACACGGCTCCGCGAGGGGTCGTGTTGCTGCATTTATAGCAGTCCATATGCCGCGCGGTGAAAGAGTCGCATCGCGGCGCGGACAACACGAAGGAGTGACCGATGACCGACACCCAGGTGACCTGGTTGACCCAAGAGTCGCACGATCGCCTCAAGAGCGAACTCGACTCATTGATCGCCAATCGTCCGGTCATTGCTGCCGAGATCAATGAGCGACGCGAAGAGGGCGACCTCAAGGAGAACGGTGGCTACCACGCCGCCCGCGAAGAGCAGGGCCAGCAGGAAGCGCGCATTCGCCAGCTGCAGGAACTGCTGAACAACGCGAAGGTCGGCGAGGCCCCGACCCAGTCCGGCGTCGCACTTCCCGGTTCCGTCGTCACCGTCTACTACGACGGCGACGAGAAGGACACCGAGACCTTCCTCATCGCGACCCGCGAAGAAGGCGCCTCGGGCGGCAAGCTCGAGACCTACTCACCCAGCTCGCCCCTGGGTTCGGCCCTCATCGACGCCAAGGTCGGCGAGACCCGCGAGTACTCCGTCCCCAGCGGCGCGACCGTCAAGGTGACCCTCGTCAGCGCGGAGCCGTACCACGGCTGATCCAGACCACGAAGCGAGCCCGGGACGACGGTTGTCCCGGGCTCGCTTCGTCTGATGAACCTCAACCCGACCGGCAGACGTCGATCGACGTCTGCCGGTCGGGACTGAGGTTCGTCGGTCCGTGTCAGAGCGGACGGATCCGCTAGCTGTGGTCAGCTCCGTAAACCGCCTGCTGATAGGTGAATCCCTCGAACTCCAACTGTTCGATCAGTCCCTGCCTGGAGAACGGGGAATACTCGCGGTACTGACGGGCCGACTTTGCTGCCTGTACATACCAATTCACCTCGCCATCGGCCTCGAGCTGATCGACGGCGGCCGACGAGTCCGAGTACGAGAAGCCCTCGAACTCCAGCTGGTCGACCAGCCCCGACTTCGAGAAACTGGTGTACTCGAGGTATTCCCTCGCCTTCGCGACCGCGTTCGACTTCTCCGACACGAGCTTGATCGCGGGAGCCTGCACGCTCGGCGATGCCTGTGAGGAGACGTTCGTGCCGAAGCCGGCCACGACCCCGATCATCATCACGAACGCCGCCAGGACGCCTGCCGCCCACGGCCATCTCTTCTTCTGGGGGTTGCTCATCGTTCTTCCTTCTCTGCTCACGGTTCTGGGAAGCTGAACCGCGTCTGAGAGAAAGGTGTCACGGGGGTACGACAAAAACGTTGGCGCACAGTGTCATCCGATCAGATGATTCCGGTCAGGCCGCTGCGAACGCATCCAGCCACGGACGAAGCAGCCCCACCAGCTCGCCACGCTCGAGCGTCGCCCACGTCCAACGCACGACCATGATCCCTTGCGCTCGAAGGGCGTCCTCGCGTCGCTTCTCGCGGATCAGCGCGTCGCGCGGAGTCTCCCCCGGACGCAGCAACCGTCCGTACTTCTGCAGGCCGTCGAACTCGCCGACAAGCTCTCCCTCCCAATCGAAATCGGCACGCGCAGGTCCATCGCTCGTCTGGAACGTGTGCTGCAGACGCGGAATCGGCAGCCCGGCTGCGATCATCTGGGCACGACTCCACGATTCGCCGACGCTCTCCGACGCGGCGTCGGCAAGCAAGAGTGCGCGTCGTGCAGTACCCACGCCCCGCCATCGATCCTGCAACTCGAGGATCGTCGTCATTGCTGCGCGGTCGGCTTTCAGTGCGAGTGCTCGGTCGAAGACGACCAGAGCTCGTTCGAAGTCGCCGGCCATCGCGACATCGACGGCGGTGCGCTCGAGGGTGGTGACCGGAACACCGTCGACGTCGGTGATGTCGTCGGGCGACAACGGGCCGGCGTGGACGATGCGGTGGCCACGCACGAATCCGCCGCGCACATGTGTCTTCGTGAGATGGATGAGCTCGCGCTCCGGATGGAGCTGCGACAGTCCGAGCACGGCTGCCGCCGAGTCATGACTGAGCGTCGACGTGTCTTGGTCGCGTGCAGAGGTCGCGACAGCGATCGACTTCAGGCGGTACAGCTCATCGTCGGCGGTGTCGGATTCCGGCACCGGCACCGCACATACGCCGGGAGCAAGCCGGACGAGTTTACCTCGCCGGACCGCACCTGCGACGACATCGTCGGATATGCCCAGCCTGAGGGTGGCCTCGCGTCGGATGAGTCCGTGCCGGTCGGTCGGGAAAGCAGTCATATCTCTTGGACGCAGCACAGCCCCAATCGGTTCACTCGTATTCGCCGAGCGGCCGGCGTCCTGACCGACGAACCTCGACTCGGCAGGCAGACCTCGATCGAAGTCTGTGAGTCGAGTTGAGGTTCGCCGGTCCCATCGCGGAAGCACCTGTAGGACCGACGGGTCGATGCTTCAATGGGCCCCATGGGACGTTCCTATTCGCTGGAGACCTTCGACCTCGACTTCTTCGACGACGCACCGGTGCGCCACGTGATCGACGTCCACTTGCCGGTCACGCCGCAGCGCGCCTGGACGGAGTTCACCCGTCAGAACACCCTGGACTGGTGTCGCGCGATCAAGAAGATCGAGTTCACCTCTCCCCCGCCCTACGGAGCCGGCGCGACTCGGAAGGCGGTGCTCGGCCCGGGCTACGTGACGCTTGAAGAGGACTTCTTCCACTGGACCGAGGAACCCGAAGCGGGCAGTTTTCACAACGCATTCCGGGTCAGGAGCGCCAATGTGCCGGGTATCCGACGATTCGGCGAGGCCACCCAGATCGACCCCGCCGACGTCGGCTGCCGCCTCCAGTGGACCTTCGCTCTCGAGCTGCCCACCGACTCCAAGATAGTCACCGCTTTCTCGGGTCCGGCGTCGTCGACCGTGTACAAGACCATCGAGGCGGACACACTCAAGCACTTCGCGAATCTCTTACCTGCTACCTAGACGCCGCTGCCAGGATCACGCAGCGGAGACGATTGAGGTGTGACGATCGATCGTCTCGACCCTCAGCGATGAGAACCGATCAACGTCGAGCTCACCGACGAGACCTGCCAAGAGCTGTACTGGCAACTGACTGCGCCGCAGCCTGGAATCAACGGATGTGAGCGGCAGGGTCACCGTTCCGGCGTCGACGACAGACAATCCGTTCAACCCACGCTCAGCCGAACGCCGGAACGCTCGATGTCTCGTCAGAACGTGAATCACGAGGACGCCGAACTCGTGATCCAACTCGAGCTCATCGTATTCGTCATTCAAATCGTCGTAGTACTCACACATTTCGGCGTCCGTTGCCTCGCGCCGAAGCCAGAGGAGTCCATCGATGGAGACCTCGCGTTGTCGGAGCCCGAGATGGACGTCCCCAGCCTGATATCGACCGACGGACGATTCGAAGAGTGCAAGTCCACCTTGCTTGGCCCTGTTCCGCCCGAACATGAAGACCAGATCATCGAAGTCATAGCAGTCGAGTAGCCCTTCGACGACGTCCAGTGCGGAGTCGGTCACCCATGCGAGCGGCATCGATGCAACCTCACGCCGTGCGCGAAAGGAATTGAGAGTCAACGCATAGACCTCCTCCGAGGTCTTCCGTAGATGAGCCCACCGCTTGAGGTTCGCCAACAGTTCGTCGACGGACAATTTCTTCAGATCCGCTTCGGTGACAGCGCTGACGCCCGACGACCAGAAGACTGCACAGGTGACCGCTCCGTCCACAAACTGACGGTCACACCTCCCGCAGAAAACCTGCCTCGCTCAACGCGCGACGGACGTCGTGCTGATGGTCGGGGCCGCGAGTCTCGACGCTGACCGTCACCTGCACCTCGCCGAGGTAGAGGTCGTCGGCGACGCGTGAGTGCACGATGTCGATGACGCTGACGCCGAGATCGCGGAGCAGCTCCAGTAGTGCGAGGAGCCCGCCCGGGCGGTCGGAGACGGTGGCGGTGAAGGTCAGGAACCGGCCGGCCGCGGTGAGGCCGTGGGTCGTGACGTGGCGCAGCAGCAAGGGGTCGATGTTGCCGCCGGACAACACGACACAGACTTTCCCCGACAGGTAGAGGGTGCCGCCGACCGCCGCGGCAACGCCTGCTGCACCGGCGGGTTCGACGACCATCTTCGCCCGTTCGAGCATCAGCAGCAGCGCAGTGCTGAGTTCTTCCTCGCTGACCGTGACGACCTCGTCGACGTACTCGGTGACGTGGGCGAACGGGACGTCACCCGGCCGGGCCACGGCAATACCGTCGGCCATGGTGTTCATCGACCCCGCAGGTACCGGACGCGTCGCGGCGAGCGACGTCGGCCAGGCCGCGGCCTGCGCTGCCTGCACACCGATGACGCGGACGTCCGGCCTCGACGCCTGTACCGCCGCGGCGACTCCGGCGAGCAGACCGCCGCCGCCGAGCGGTGCGATGATGGTGCTGACGTCGGGCATCTGCTCGAGGATCTCGACCCCGACCGTCGCCTGACCGGCGACGATGTCGAGGTGATCGAACGGATGGATCAGCACCGCACCGGTCTGATCGGCGTACCGCTGGGCTTCGACGAGGGAATCGTCCACCGTCTCACCGGCCAGAACCACTTCGGCGCCATAGGCTTTCGTCGCCGCGATCTTCGGCAACGACGCGCCGGTCGGCATGTACACGCGTGCGGTGATCCCCAGCTCGGTCGCCGACCAGGCGACACCCTGCGCGTGATTGCCGGCGCTCGCCGCGACGACGCCGCGGGCACGTTCCTCGGCCGTCAGCCGAGAGATCCGCAGATAGGCACCCCGCGGCTTGAACGAGCCGGTCCGTTGCAGGTTCTCGCACTTGAGCAAGACGTCAGCCCCGCTCCGCTCGGATAGCACACGGGACGCGACCATCGGCGTCCGCCGGACGACGCCGGACAGCTCGGTGGTCGCCTTCTCGATGTCAGCCGGGGTCAGCAGCATGGCGCTCAGCGCAGCGCGTTCTCCAGGTCACCCAGGATGTCGTCGATGTCCTCGATTCCGACCGACAGGCGGACCAGGTTGGCGGGGACCTCCAGCAGCGAACCGGCCGTCGACGCGTGGGTCATCGCGCCGGGGTGTTCGATCAGCGACTCGATGCCACCCAGCGACTCCGCGAGCGTGAACACCTCGGTGCGGGCGCAGAAAGCCTTGGCCTCTTCGATGCCGCCCTTGACCAGGACCGACACCATCCCGCCGTAGCGCTTCATCTGCTTCGCCGCGACCGCGTGGCCCGGGTGGTTCTCGAGTCCCGGGTACAGGACGGCCTCGATCTTGTCGTGCGAGTTCAGGAACTCGACGACCTTCTCGGCGTTGTCGCAGTGACGGTCCATGCGGACGGCGAGCGTCTTGGTGCCGCGCATCGTCAGGTAGCCGTCGAACGGTCCGGGAACCGCGCCTGCGCCGTTCTGCAGGAACGCGAAGGCCTCGTCGAGTTCTTCGCTGTCGGTGACCAGCGCACCGCCGACGACGTCGGAGTGACCGCCGAGGTACTTGGTGGTCGAGTGCAGGACGACGTCGGCACCCAGCGTCAGCGGCTGCTGAAGGTACGGCGAGGCAAAGGTGTTGTCCACCACGAGCTTCGCGCCGGCCTCGTGCGCGATTGAGGCGATCGTCTCGATGTCGCCGACGTTGAGCAGCGGGTTGGTGGGTGTCTCGGTCCAGACGAGCTTGGTCTCCGGACGGATGGCGTCACGGACGGCGGCGACATCGGACACCGGTGCCACCGAGTAGGTGATGCCCCACTGGGTGAACACCTTGTCGATGAGACGGAAGGTGCCGCCGTAGGCGTCGTTGGGGATCACCAGGTGATCGCCAGGGCGCAGCGTCGAACGCAGCAGGCAGTCGGTGGCGGCCATGCCGGACGCGAAGGCGCGGCCGTAGGTTCCGTGCTCGAGGGCGGCGAGGTTGGCCTCCAGCGCGCGTCGCGTCGGGTTGCCGGTGCGGGCGTACTCGAAGCCGTCGCGCAGTCCGCCGACGCCGTCCTGGGCGAAGGTCGAGCTGGCGTAGATCGGCACGTTCACCGCGCCGGTCTGAGGGTCCGGATCGTAGCCGGCGTGGATGGCGCGGGTCGAGAAACCTTGCCAGCGAACCGAATCCGCGGCGCTGCGTCGTTCACTCACAGTGTGGTGCTCCTATCCGACGATCGGGTGGCTCGAGACGAACGCGAGCAGGTCGTGGCGCGTGATGACGCCGATGGGCTTGCCGTCCTCTACGACCATCAGGGCATCGCTGTCGCCGAGCGCCTTGGTGGCGGCACTGACCGGCTCACCGGAGCCGATGAGCGGGAACGGATCTCCCATGTGCGCCGAGACGGGATCGGCCAGGCTGGCACGGCCCTCGAAGACGGCGCTGAGCAGATCGCGTTCGGTGACCGCGCCGGCGACCTCGCCGGCCATGACCGGCGGTTCGGCACCGACGACCGGCATCTGCGACACCCCGTATTCACGGAGGATCTCGATGGCGTCGCGCAGCGTCTCCTGCGGGTGGGTGTGGACGAGGTCGGGCAGGGCGCCGGTCTTGCCGCGCAGCACGTCCCCGACCAGCGACTCCTTGGTGTTGGCGTCCAGCGGCGTGCGGAGGAAGCCGTAGCTGCTCATCCACTCGTCGTTGAAGATCTTCGCCATGTAGCCGCGTCCGCCGTCCGGGAGCAGGACGACGACGACGGCATCCGGTCCCTCACGCTCGGCGACCTGGAGGGCGGCCACGACGGCCATGCCGCACGAACCGCCGACGAGAAGTCCTTCCTCGCGGGCGAGGCGGCGCGTCATGTCGAACGAGTCGGCGTCGGAAACGGCGATGATCTCGTCCGGGATGCTCGGGTCGTAGGCGGCCGGCCAGAAGTCCTCACCGACACCCTCGACGAGGTACGGGCGTCCGGTCCCGCCGGAGTACACCGAACCCTCGGGGTCGACACCGACGACCTTCACCGCGCCGTTGGAGACCTCCTTGAGGTAACGCCCGGTGCCGGTGATGGTGCCACCGGTTCCGACGCCGGCCACGAAGTGGGTGACCTTGCCGTCGGTGTCCGCCCAGATCTCCGGGCCGGTGGTCTCGTAGTGGCTCTGCGGACCGGCGGGGTTCGCGTACTGGTTGGGCTTCCACCCACCCTCGATCTCGCGCACCAGGCGATCAGAAACGCTGTAGTAGCTGTCCGGGTGCTCCGGCGGCACGGCGGTCGGGCAGACGACGACCTCGGCACCGTAGGCACGCAGCACGTTACGCTTGTCCTCGCCCACCTTGTCGGGGCAGACGAACACGCATTTGTAACCGCGCTGCTGCGCGACGAGCGCGAGGCCAACCCCGGTGTTGCCGGACGTCGGCTCGATGATGGTGCCGCCGGGCTTCAGTTCGCCGGAGGCCTCCGCGGCGTCGATCATCCGGACCGCGATGCGGTCCTTGCTGCTCCCGCCGGGATTGAGGTATTCCACCTTGGCCGCGACCAGCCCGGATCCGGGCGTGGTGACAGAGTTCAGCTTGACCAGAGGGGTGTTGCCCACCAGGTCCACAACGTGATTGGCGATGCGCATGTCTCCATGGTCCCAGAACCGCCGTCGTCCCCGTCACTCGGCCGTCGTCAACCCGCGGGTCCCTCTGCCGGCCTGCCGTTCCCTCTAGACTGGCGGCCGTGTCCGGTTTGAGTCGCAGGGTCGGTACCGACGGTCGATTCTGGGGTCGGGTCGCCCGCGACGTCGGGGCCACGGCGGCAGCCACCGCGGCTGGAGCAGGCGCCGGCTGGGCGGTGTGGAACTACCTCATCGGCCAGGCCGCGACCGCCCGCACGGTGATCCCCCACCGCACCGACAACGCACCCGACGGCGACGGCGTCTACCACCCGGACGGCCGGGTCACGCGCTACACCCGCGACACCCCGATCGACCTGTTCCTGACCGTCTTCGGCGATTCCACCGCGGCCGGGCTCGGCGTCGACACCGCCGACGAGACACCCGGCGTCCAGGTCGCTCGGCGCGTCGCGGCCGAGACCGGCAGGACGGTCCGCTACGCCAACAAGGCCATCGTCGGTGCGACGTCGAAGGGTCTGGCCGCCCAGATCGACGCGATGTTCATCGCGCGCGAACGACCGGACGTCGCGATCATCCTGATCGGCGCGAACGATGTGACCTCCCGCAACGGCATCCGTGCGTCAGCCCGTCGGCTCGGTGACGCCGTGCGCCTGCTCGTCGGCGGCGGCGCGAAGGTCGTCGTCGGCACCTGTCCCGACTTCGGGGTGATCACGGCCATCCCCCAACCGTTGCGAACCGTGTTGCGGCAGTGGGGCCTTCGACTCGCAGCCCTGCAGCGCTCGGCGGTCCGCGCCGCAGGTGGACACCCGGTTCCGCTCGCCGATCTGATGGCCAAGGAATTCCGGGCCCAACACGATTTCATGCTGTCGCCGGATCAGTACCACCCGTCGGCGGCGGGGTATGCGCTCGCCGCCGAGATCCTGCTGCCGCCGGTCCTCGACGCCATCGGCGAATGGGGCTCGGCCCCACTGCCCGAGCCCCCGGAGGAATCTCCCGCCGTGGAGGAGACGCGAGTGGCCACCGGGCTCCGCCGCCTGCTCAAGCAGGTGTGATCTCCCACCCAATGCGACCAAGCATCTGCTTGGTTGGGTAGCGTGAGCGCATGGCTGAAGCAGTTATCGTATCCACCGCCCGCTCCCCGATCGGCCGCGCCGCCAAGGGATCCCTCAAAGACGTCCGTCCCGACGAACTGTCCCGTCAGATGGTCGAAGCGGCCCTCGCGAAGGTGCCCGAACTCGACCCGGCTGACATCGAGGACATCCACTGGGGCATCGGCCAGCCCGGCGGACAGGGCGGTTACAACATTGCCCGCGTGATCGCCGTCGAACTCGGTTACGACCACGTCCCCGGCGTGACGGTCAACCGTTACTGCTCGTCGTCGCTGCAGACCACCCGCATGGCGCTGCACGCCATCAAGGCGGGAGAGGCCGACGTCATCATCTCCGGCGGCGTCGAGAGCGTGTCGAGCTTCGGCGTCTCCGGCGGTGCCGACGGCGCCCCGAACTCCAAGAACCCGCTGTTCGACGACGCGATGGCGCGCACCGAACTCTCCGCCGCCGGCGACGCCGGAATCTGGCACGACCCCCGCCAGGACGGACTCATCCCGGACGTCTACATCGCGATGGGCCAGACCGCCGAGAACGTCGCCACCTTCACCGGCATCTCGCGTGAGGACCAGGACCGCTGGGGCGTCCTCAGCCAGAACCGTGCGGAGGAGGCCATCAAGTCCGGCTTCTTCGAGCGCGAGATCGACCCGGTCACCCTGCCCGACGGTACGCAGGTCACCACCGACGACGGCCCGCGCGCCGGTACGACGTACGAGAAGATCTCGCAGCTGAAGCCCGTCTTCCGCCCCGACGGCACCATCACCGCGGGTAACGCCTGCCCGCTCAACGACGGCGCCGCCGCACTGGTCATCATGAGCGACACCAAGGCCAAGGAGCTGGGCCTGACCCCGCTCGCCCGGGTCGTCGCCACCGCCGCCACCGGCCTGTCGCCGGAGATCATGGGCCTGGGCCCGATCGAGGCGATCCGCAAGGTGCTCAAGGTCTCCGGGATGTCGCTGTCCGACATCGACCTCGTGGAGATCAACGAGGCCTTCGCCGTCCAGGTGCTCGGCTCGGCGAACGAGCTCGGCATCGACCACGACAAGCTGAACGTGTCGGGCGGCGCCATCGCCCTCGGCCACCCGTTCGGTATGACCGGCGCGCGGATCACCACGACCCTGCTCAACAACCTCCGCACCCACGACAAGACCTTCGGCATCGAGTCGATGTGTGTCGGCGGCGGTCAGGGTATGGCCATGGTGCTCGAGCGCCTCAGCTGACGCGAGTCTCGACTCCTTCTTCGACGCCCCTCGCCGCGTTCGGTCCCAGGATCGCAACGCTGCGGGGGGTTGTTCGTCGGTAGATCGCCCACGCGATGACCGTGACGCCGACGATGTAGATCTCCGCCGGGATCGCCCACGCGTTGTTCGTCGCGTGGTTGTCGTGGAGGTAGTACTGCGAGATGTGGCCGGCGAGGTCGCCGCCGTAGCTGATGGCCAGCGCCCAGACCGCGGCGTCGAGCCATCCGCCGCGGTTGCGGACCCGGAAGGTCAGCACGCACAGCAGCCCGATCGCGATGTCGTTCCAGCCGAGTTCCCATTGGAACATGCCGGGAACGTAGTCGGGTCCGATGTCCTTGGCGAGCTCCGCAGCGTTGGGGCCGACATGGCCGACGCCGGCGAGGACGCCGAAGACGCCGCCGGGTACGAGAATCCACAGCAGCACCAGTTCTGCCACGCGGCCGGTGGTGCGTCTCCGCGCCGACCGGTCCACCAGTATGTGCACGATCGCGCCGACGACCATCAGCGCCAACTGAAACAGGAACCAGACCATGCTCGATGGTCGGCATGTTTCCGGTTCGCCGAGGTGCGCTTGACGACGATTTCCCCCGCTCAGATGACAACGAACCCCGCACTCGAGAGTGCGGGGTTCGTCGTCGGGTCCGGTGCGGCCGTCGCCGCGTCGGGAACTAGTCCGAGTTGAAGTAGCTCAGCAGACGCAGGATCTCGACGTACAGCCAGACCAGGGTGACGGTCAGACCGAGGGCGACGCCCCAGGCGGCGCGGTCGGGTGCGCCGGCGCGGATCAGGCGATCCGCCGAGTCGAAGTCGAGCAGGAAGCTGAACGCCGCCAGCGCGATGCAGACCAGCGAGAAGATGATCGCGATCGGGCCGCCGTCGCGCAGGATGCCGGCCTCACCGGTGAACAGGCCGATGACCAGGTTGCCCAGCATCAGCACGAGCACGCCGATCATGCCGGCGAACAGCATGCGGGTGAAGCGCGGCGTGACGCGGATGGCGCCGATCTTGTAGACGAACAGCATGCCGAAGAACACGCCGAACGTACCGAGGACCGCCTGCCCGATCAGGGCTCCGGCCGAGATGTCACCGCCGACGACCAGGTTCGCGAAGACGAACGAGATCGAACCGACGAACAGACCCTCGAATGCCGCGTAGGCGAGCACGATGGCCGGGTTGTCCTGCTTGCGACCGAAGGTCGCCACCAGGACGAGGACGAGGCCGCCGATCGCGCCGACCATCATCAGCGGCAGCGCGAGGCTCGTCTGAGCGGCCTCGGTGGCCCGGCTGGAGATGCCGAAGTAGGTCGCGATCGCGACAACCGTGAGGACACCCAGGGTGATCGCGGTCTTGGTGACCACGTCGTCGATCGTGAGCTGGCGGGTGGCCGACGGTGCCTGCGGGCTGTACGGATCAGTGGCCTGACCGTATTTGTTCATCGAGACGCCGGCGCCGGCCATGCCGGCCCCGAATCCCGCGTACCCGGATTGATTGTCGCGGACCACACCGCGCATCACCGGATTGCTGCTCTCTCGCACGAAGCGCTCCTTAATCGGTACGGATGTATACCGTCTCAACGTCGGGTCATTCCTGTGAGTTCCCTGACGGGATCACAAGACGACCGTGTCGAATGCGACTTTACCGGCTCTTGACCATTCTGTCGTTCACGACCGCTCCCCGTCCTGCCGGGAACGGAGCGTCATCAGCCAGGACCGAGCGGTTTCGGAGTCCCGAGTTCCTGCGTTCACGGTCATCACCGCACGTCCCAGGCACACGGCCTTCAGCATCGACTCGGCCCGCTCGAACTGGTCTCCCCAGCCCAGGCCGGGCTTGGCGAGCATCAGCGAGGCGATGCCATGCGCGGCGGCCCAGAGTTCGAGGACGACGTCCTTCACCTCGTCGTGGTCGAACATGCCCTCGTCGGCGAGCTCGGTCACCGTGTCCACGAACCGCGTGTAGGCGCTGGCGGTCAGCACCTGGTCGACCTTGGAGGGATGTGCGGCGTCGGCGGGCTTCCCAAAGGCGACCCGGTAGAGCACCGGGGTCGCGACGGCGAATCGGATGTAGGCGAGCCCGAGTTGCAGCGCACGGTCCAACGGGTCGGTGATGTCCTCGGTGGCGGCGTCGAGCTGGGCGTCGAGTCGCTCGAAGTATCGGGCGCACACGGCGTCGAGCAACGCGCCCTTGTCGGCGAAGTGCAGGTAGATCGACGGCGGGGTCACCCCGACGCGAGTGGCGACCGCCCGGATCGACATGGCGGTGTCGTCTCCGTGCTCGACCAGGAGGTCACCCGCGGCCTCGATGATCTCCTCGGCGAGGATCTCACCTGCCCCGCGAGGCGACCTCGCCCGTCTGCGTGTCGTCACTGTTCTCCTGCGCTCGATCCTTCTCCTGAGTCCGGTACCGACGGGATGTGTCGTCCCCCGGGAGGTCTTCGGCAACTTCCTCGGACAACCCGAAGCGGTCGTGGAGCTTCCGCAGCGGGGGCGGCGCCCACCAGTTGGCGCGTCCGACGAGGCGCATGAATGCCGGCACCAGGAACATCCTGACCAGGGTCGCGTCCATCACCACGGCCAGCGCCAGCCCCACTCCGAACATACGCATGAACGACACCTGGGAGGCCGCGATCGCGGCGAAGACGATACTCATCAACAGGGCCGCCGCGGTGATCACCCGGCCGGTACGCGCGAGGCCTAACGCGACCGCGTGGTCGTTCGCCCCGCGGGTGCGGTCGGATTTCAGCCATTCCTCTCGCACGCGTCCGAGCAGGAACATCTCGTAGTCCATGGACAGACCGAACGCCACGCAGAACAGCAGGACAGGCACGGTCGCGTTGAGTGTCCCGGTCGCCGTCGTGCCCAGGCCGTCGAGGTGACCCTCCTGGAAGAACCAGACCATCGCACCGAAGGTCGCCGACAACGAGAGGATGTTGAGCGCCAGTGCCTTCAGTGGGAGGACAACGCTGCCGGTGAAGAGGAACAGCAGCACGAATGTGGCGACGGCGATGATGGCCAGCACCCAGGGCGTGTGGGCGAAGATCGAACTGACGGTGTCATCGGTGGTCGCCGCCAGACCGGTGAACAGGGTGTCGGTTCTCTCGGGTGCGGGTACCGCACGCAACGCGTCGAGCTGAGCCATGCCTGCATCGCTCGTCGGGTCGCGATCGGTGGACACGTTGACGACGTGCACGTCGCCGCGGCTCTCGTCGGGACTGCCGGGCGCGAGCGGCTCGCCGCGGACGAAGGTCCCCGCCGACGAACCGGCCGAGTTGACGTCGTCGACCTGCGACAGCGCTCTCGTGTACGCGGCGAGCGATTCCGGCCCCGCCGGCCCCTGCACGACAATGGTGATGGCCGAGGAGAGGTCGTCCTCGTAGTCGTCGCGGATCTCCTGCTGGATGGCGTGCGAACTGGCGGACTCCGGGAGCACGCGGTCGTCGGGGAAGCCCATCCGGAGTGAGAGGAACGGTGCGCCGAGGACCAGCAGGAAGATGGTGACCACCGCGGCGACCGGCAATGCATGGCGCAGCACCCACTGGACGAGGCGGTACCACCTGGTGTCCTCCGGCTCGCGCGGCTGCGGCGGCGGCAGACGCAGCAGCCGACGCACGGGTTTCCGTGCGTCGAGAGCGTCGATCCGATCCCCGAGGACCATCAGCACGGCCGGGGTGATGATGAGCGCGGAGAACGCCGCCACGGCCACGACTCCCAGGCCGGCGAAGGCGAAGGAACGCAGGAAGTACTGCGGGAACAACACCAGCGCACTGAGCGAGAGCGCCACGGTCACGGCCGAGAACGCCACGGTCCGACCGGCGGTCGCGAGAGTACGGACGATCGCGTCGGGACGTTCGAGTCCCCGGTCGACCTCCTCCCGGTAGCGCGTGAGCAGCAGCAACGTGTAGTCGATGGCCAACGCGAGACCCAGTGCGGTGGTCAGGTTCAGCGCGAACACCGAGACGTCGGTGACCGATCCGATCGCCCGCAGCAGCGCGAACGTCAGGATGATCGAGATGATCCCGATGCCGACGGGCAGGGCCGCCGCGATCAGTCCGCCGAACACGAAGATCAGCACGAGGAAGGTGATGGGGATGGCGATCGCCTCGGCCATCAACAGGTCGGACGAGGTCTGCTCGTTGACCTGGGAGTAGACGAGCGCCTGGCCGCCGACCCGGATCGAGAACCCGTCGCGTTCCCCGGTGAACTCCTCTTCGATCTGCGCGGCCCGGGCGGGGGCCAGGTCCTCGCCGCCCTCGAGGGCGGCGATGATCAGCGTCGACGTCCGGTCGCGGCTGACCAGCGCGGAGTCGAGGGCCGGGTCGGCCCAGACCGACAGGATCTGGTCTTGCACATGCTCGTTCGCATCGAGTTCACGGATAATGTTGTCGGCCAGGGCTTTCGCGGTCGGGTCGCGCGAGATGTCCACGCCGTCGGGACCGTCGAGTTTGAGGACGACCTGGATACCGCCGCGGTTGAACGTCTCGGCGAGCACCTTGTCGGCTCTCGCGGATTCGGCGTTCGGAGCGCTGTAGCCACCGGCCAGGAGATGTTCGGCGGCGGTCGCACCGTACGCGCCGCACACCACGATCAGCACGAAGGCGCCGAGCAGCACCCTCCTCGGCATCGCGATGATCAGCCGTGTCGATCGAACCACCGTGCGTCCCCCTCGCCTCGGTCGACTTACGGCGTTAAGTTATCAGCAGTAAGTTAGCGGGTCAACGGCGTTTCCCGGCGTGAACTTCCATCCCGAGCCCGCGACGCACGGTGCGGAGCTCGCGTTCGATGACGGCGGACTCCGAGCCGAGCAGCCCGGTCGTACGGATGATCTCCCGCAACCGGATCGCCGGGCGCGCGACGTCGACGAGGTGATGCAGCGGCGAACGACGTAAGCCCATCCGCCGCGCAACCGAGCGTTCCACCCACCGCGTCGAGATGGCGGAGAACGACGATCGGAGAACGGGACCGGTCACCGCATCGAGCGCGGAGACCAGGATCGAGGGCACCGGGATCGGCGCGGCACCGTGTACGACGCCGGGCAGGTCGTAGCCCTCGTGCAGCAATGCCTTGATGAGCACCTTCGACGAGTCGTCGGGCTGGAGTTCGAATTCGGCGGCCACCCGGAACAGGTCGGCTGCCTCGGCGTGGCTGGCCGGGAGCAGGTCGTCGTCGACGCCGATGACCCAACCGATCCACCGCCACAGATGCGTGATCGCCTCGCGTTCGGCGCTGCTGTAGTGGATACCGAAGTCACGTGCGACCAGCAGCGGCAGCGCGAGGAAACCGCAGGAGATGGTCATGACCGAATACGTCTGGTTGATCGGTACGCCCCACTCGGCTTCATCCCAGCCCGGCGCACCCTCGTCATGTGGGTGGCGAAGGACATCTCGGATGTAGGCGTGAAGCAACCGAATGCGCAGTGTCCCAACCCAACCCGGGTTCCCTGGAAGCATCGCGCCCGGTGTGGTGGCCTCGGCGACCCAGCGCGCGGTCGACTGCCCCCGATCGCGGGTTCCCAACCCGAGGCGCCCGGTCGCGACCAACGGCCGGACGAAGCCCTGCGCCTTGTATCCGTAGATCAGCGATTGGTAGAGCGTCGACGACTGAAGCGTGCCGAATCGCCACCACGCACGGGCCCCCGACGCCGCGAATGCCGCGTCGAACCAGGGTGGCGGGGCGCTCGTCACCTGCAGCAGGCGACGCATCGACGCCAGCATCTCGATCCGGTCGGGATCACCCGCCTCCGAATCCGCATGGGACTCCAGGAGATCGACGAGTGTCGAGAACGACATGCCCCGTTCGCGGGCCTCGACGACCACCGCGTCGGCAAGCGGATCGCCCTGCAACAGGCCGACCTCCAGACGGTCGACGAGTTCGGGATGCCGCGTGCGGACAGCCTCCCAGTTCCGTGCGCCGGTCACCGCTGCCGCGTCCATCCTCCGATGATCACCCGCTCAGGTGAGCGGGTCAAGGAAAGACGGGTCGAGGAACAAGCAGGTCACGGAGCCTGACTATGCTCACTCCGAAGCCCCCATAGCCCAAATGGCAGAGGCAGCCGACTTAAAATCGGCACAGTGTCGGTTCGAGTCCGACTGGGGGCACCGGGTTGTCGAACTCAGCGCGAGGTGCCGAGGTCCTCCGGCAGCGCCTCGGCGATCAGGCGAGCCATGGCCTCATTCCCCTTGAGGTTCTGGTGGAATCCGAGGTAGATGCTGGTCGGCACGAAGCCCTCGAACCACTTGTCCCCGGAGCAGGCGTCATGCCCGACGACCCGGTTCTGGATGTCGACGAAGACGGCGCCGTGACGTCCGGACACCTTCTCCAGAATCGTGTTGTACCGGGCCAGGAAGCCGTTCCGGATGAACCTGATGTCGGCGTCGCTTGCCGGGTTGGCCGGATAGCATCCGCGGTCGCCGAAGTACCCGCCCTGTCCGATCACAGCGATGACCGCCTTGGGCGCCCGCTTCCGGACGGCCTCGAGCGACGAGTCGACCGAGGCCTCGAGCGCGCGCAGCCCGTCGTTGATCCCGGTGACGTAGAAGGGATTGGTCCGGCAGCGCGAGTCCATGCCCTGGATCGGCGCGATACACCAGCGCGAGAGGTTGCCCCAGTTGGCGTCGTTGGCGCCGATCGAGATCGTGATCAGGTCCGTGTCGGGACGCACCGCCTCGATCTGCGGTGGATGGAATCCGTCGAACCGCAGCTGCGGCGCCGTGGTGATGTTCTCCCCGCGGGCGCCGACACAGGCCACCGTGCGGAACGACGTCGCAGCGATGGTCTTCGCGAGCAGGTTCGGGTAGGCCGTCTCCGACCGTGAGCATCCCTGGAACTGGGTGAGCGTGGTCGGGCTGGCCGCCCGCGAATCACCCAGGGCGACGTAGCTGAGCGACCTCCGCTCCCCGGCCGACGGAGCGGCGAGCGCCGGAGCGGCACCGAGCCCCACGACGACGGACATGGCAATCGCAGCGGTAACCACACGGGTCACGATGATGCGTGCAGCAGATGACCGGGAAGATCGCATGGTCGAATTCAACCAGTAGCCTCGGCTCCCGGCTCGATGTCATCCGTTCCGACGACGCACCGGCCGATAGACGAATCGGCCCACCTGTGCATACGCCATCCGCTCGCTTAGTCGTGAACTCAGCCTGCGTGCTCCGTTGAACACGTGGGCGTCCTTGCCGACCACCGCGCGCACCCAGCCGGCGAGCGCGGCGTCGATGATCAGGCGTGCAGCCTTTTCCGGGGCCATCGCGAAGTTCTTCGCCAGGGCTTCGGGGGTGCCGAGGGCCTTGGAGGTGTTGCGGACGAGGTCGGTCCAGATGGTTCCGGGGAGGACCGTGGTGGCGGTGACCTTCGATTTCTTCCCCCGCAGATCCTGTGCGAGGCCGTATCCGAAGAACGCAACCGCCGCCTTGCTGGCTCCGTAGAACGCCGCGCCCGGGAACGGTGCGAGCCCGGACAGGCTCGACGTGATGAGGACCAGTCCACCGTCGGGACGCTGTTCCAGATGCGGCAGGAAGGCCCGGGTGAGCCACACGGTGCCGTAGTAGTTGACACGCATGAGCAGGTCGATGCGGTCGTCGTCGACCTCGGCGATGGGTTGGGTGTCCTGCGGGATGCCGGCCATGTTGAACAGTCCGTCGACCTGCTCGACGTCAGCGAGCACGACCTCCGGAAACCGTTGCACCGCTTCGCGATCACTGATGTCCAGCTTGTGCCCGTGGAACCGGGAGTCGCCCACCAGCCGTCCGGTCTCCGCGAGACCGACCTCGTTGATGTCCGCGCCGACCACCCTCGCACCGCGGGAGATCAGTTCCAGTGCGACGCACCGGCCGATACCGTTGCCCGCACCGGTCACCACGAAGACCTTGCCCGTCAGTCCCTTGCCGTCGACGTCCACGCATCCTCCTCGACCGAGCCGATGCGGGAACCCTAGCAAGCGCTTGGTTGCCCTGTCTGTCCGGTGGTCGTACACGTAAGCCGCCCGGGTCAGCGGCGGGGTGATGCTGCGGTGGTGATGTACTCGGGGACATGTCCACCCGGGTTCTGGCCGTCGACTCCCCAGCCGCCGACGCTGTAGCCGCCGATTCCTCGGCCGCGCTGCTCACCCTCGGCATCTCGCTCTACTCGATCGCGATTCTCGTGTGCCTCGGCGTCGCGATCAACGCCGCACGGTTCCGTCGCCGTCGGCTTGCGATCACCATGGCGTGGGTGGTCGGCGTGCTGACGGTCGCGGGCGTGATCATCGCGATCCTCAGCAGCGTGCACGGAGGTTAGCCCGAACGCCGCCCCGGCGGCCTGATCCAGCGTGAGCCCCACCACTCCCGGCGTCGAGTGAGAGAACACACTCAATTTTGCACACGTCTGCAAGTTTGCATGGCTCTGCAACTTCCGTACCGTGGAGGAGTGCACCCGTCAGGACTCCGTGAGGCGAAGAAGGCCGCAACGCGTAAGGCGCTCGCCCGTGCCGTGCTCCGCCTGTCGACGCGCGACGGGATCGACCACGTGACCATCGACGCGGTCGCCGCGGAGGCGAACGTCTCGGTCCGCACCTTCCACAACTACTTCGCGGCAAAGAAGACGCCCTCCTCCACCTTGTGGACCTCCTACTGGATTCGGTCATCGAGCGGATTGAAGCCCGGCCGGCCGAGGAGAGCTTCTGGTGTTCGGTCCGGACCGCGGTGACCGAGACCGCCACCTCACTCGACGTCGGCGAGCCGGCCGAGATCGTTGCATTGCTGAGGCTTCTCGACACCGACCCGGCCCTGACCGCCCGATCCCGCGACATGGACCTCGACCAGACGGTCGAATCCCGGCTCACGCTGCTCTACGCCCGCCGCGGCCAGCGGACCGATGCGATGTATCCCCACCTGGTCGTCCACACCGCAATCACCGCCGCGCGAGTCGCCCTCGAGTTCTTCGTGGCTCGCGGCCGACCCGACCTGCCTACCGTGCTCGAGTCCGCCTTCGACCAGATGTCGGCGGGTCTGGAGCATTCCATTCCGCTCATGAGCCGCCCGGCCGACGCATCCCACAAGGAGCCCTGACGTGGCAACACACCTGTACCGACTCGGACGCTGGACGTACGAGAATCGCCTCAAGACGATCACGATCTGGGTTCTCGTCCTCATCGGATTGGGTGTCGGCGCAACACTGCTGGCCAAACCCACGTCCGAATCGTTCTCCATCCCGGGCATCCCGTCGGAGAAGGCGCAGGACCTGATGGTCGAGCGCTTCCCCGACGAACCCTCGTTCGGCTCGGACGTCGGCGTCACCTATGTGGTTCGCGCACCCCAGGGATCGACGCTCACCGAGCCCCGGTACCAGCAGGCGATCGACGACATGGTCGCCGACCTCAAGAACGTCGACGGGGTGTCGAGTCCCGACTCGATCGTCAATCCGTTCGTCTCCTACGGCACCGAACAGTCCCCCGGTCGACTCCGGGAACTGTCCCAGGCCTTCCAGGAGCAGACCTTCGGCAAGAGTGCCGCCGAGGCGGCGGCCGATGCCCAGGCGACCTCACCCATCAACTCCTCGGCCACCGTCGCGCAGTTCGGTACGTCCTTCGCCGTGGAGGCGTCGTCGGACATCACCGAGAGGTCCCGCGAGCAGATGGACGCCGTCGCGGAGGACGGGCGAGCCGCTGGACTCACCGTCGAGATGAAGGGCACTGCCACACAGCAATTCGAGCTCGGTATCACCTCCGAACTCATCGGGATCGGGGTCGGCGCACTGATCCTGATCCTCACCTTCGCCTCACTCGTCGCGTGGGGCATGCCGATCATCACCGCGATCGTGGGCGTGGCGATCGGCATGCTCGGCATCCAGATGGGCACGCACTTCTTCGATCTGAGCAAAGAGACCCCAATCCTCGCCACGATGATCGGACTCGCCGTCGGCATCGACTACGCCTTGTTCATCGTGTCGCGGTATCGCCACGAGGTCCATCGATCGTCGAACCGAGCTGACGCGGCCGGGCGGGCCGTCGGCACCGCAGGCTCGGCTGTCGTGTTCGCGGGTAGCACCGTCGTGATCGCGCTCGCGGCGCTGGCGATCGTCAACATCCCGTTCCTCACCGCGATGGGTGTCGCGGCGGCGGCCACCGTGATCGTCGCGGTGCTGGTGGCCCTGACCTTGCTACCAGCGATTCTCGGCCTGTTCGGCGGCAAGGCCTTCGGCGGGCGACTCCCTCGCCTCAACGCGCCCGATGTGGAACCGCACGAGGCCGAGCGCGTGCACAACGGCCAGCGCTGGGTCCAGCGCATCGTCGCCCATCCGCGCGCCGTCACCGCTGCGATCGTCGGCATCCTCGTCGTACTCGCGGTCCCGATGACCGGCCTCAAGCTGGCTCTGCCCAACGACGGGACCGCCGAGCCGTCGACGACACAGCGACAGGCGTACGACATGCTCGCCGACGGCTACGGGCCCGGGTTCAACGGCCCGCTCGTCGTCGTCGCCGATGGGCGCGGTATCGAGGACACGGGTGACCGGCTCCGCACGTTCGGCACCCTCGTCGACGACTTCGCCCAGATCGAAGGGGTGGAGATCGCGCAGATCGGCGCCGGCGGACTGAACGAGGCCCGCGACACCGCGAAGATCACCATCATCCCCTCAACCGCCCCGTCGGACGAGGCCACCCCGCAACTCGTCCAGACCCTGCGCGACATGGAGCCCCGCGTCGCCGCGGCCACCGGCATCTCGTACGGCGTGACCGGTCAGACCGCGATCGAGCTCGACATCTCCGACCGGTTGTCCGACTCGCTCATCCCCTACCTGCTGGTCGTGGTGGGGCTGGCGTTCATCCTGTTGATCATCGTGTTCCGGTCGATCCTGGTGCCCTTGACCGCCGCGCTCGGATTCCTGCTCAGCGTTGCCGCCACTTTCGGTGTCACGGTTGCGCTGTTCACCGACGGAGCCCTGGGCATCGTCGGGAATCCCCAGCCGGTGGTGTCATTCCTGCCGATCATGCTGGTGGGCATCGTGTTCGGACTCGCGATGGACTACCAGGTGTTCCTCGTGACGCGGATGCGGGAGGCCTACGTCCACGGCGCCGATGCGAAAACCGCCGTCGTCGAGGGTTACCGACACAGCGCTCGCGTGGTGGCCGCCGCTGCAGCGATCATGATCTCCGTGTTCGCGGCGTTCATGTTGCAGGACATGGTCTTCATCAAGGTGATGGGCTTCGCGCTGGCCGCGGCGGTGTTCTTCGACGCCTTCGTCGTCCGCATGACACTCATGCCCGCGGTGCTCACGGTGCTCGGCGACAAGGCATGGTGGCTGCCGCGGTGGCTCGACCGCATCCTGCCCGACGTCGACATCGAAGGAGAGAAACTCCGGCTCGACGACTCGGGCCCGTCGACCGACACCGCCCCGGATGCGGCGGTCCGCACCGGGCCCTGACGGCGGCGTCGGTCAGGCGACCTCGAACTCGCCCAGTTTCGACCACTCGTCCCCGTCAATGGTGGTGTTGATGACGTCCGGGGTCCGCTGCAGGTACTTGGGCAGCTCCTGCTGCGCCTGCTTGAAGTGCGGCGAGGTCACATGCGCCTCGGCCGCGTCGTCGTCGAATGCCTCGACCAGCACGTAGGTGTGCGGGTCGTCCAGCGAACGCGACCAGTCGAACCACTTGTTGCCCGGTTCGGCGCGCGTCGCCTCGGTGAACTCGCGCGACAGCTCCGGCCATTCGTCCGCATACTCGGGCTTGATGGGCCATTTCACGACGATGAGAATCATGCCTCGACCTTAGTCCCCGACCTCGGGACGAACTGTCGCAAAATGCGACTGGGACGGCTGTCCCAAAATGTCCCACCCGTCGACCTCTTCCGGCTACCGGAATCGCGAGACCTCCGCCGCCTCAAGGCATAGAGTGTGAAATCGACAACAAATGTCCTCACATCAGTGCGACAACGGAGGCGATATGCCGGACATCACCAAGTTCTACATCGACGGCCGGTGGGTGGAACCCGCCGAGCTCAACGTCATCGACGTGATCAACCCGGCCACGGAGAAGGCCGCCGGCCAGGTCGCGATCGGAAGCGCTGCCGATGTCGACGCCGCCGTGGAAGCCGCCCGTCGCGCCTTCGAGACCTGGGGCCAGACCACCGTCGAGGAGCGACTCGAGGTCATCAACCGGATCATCGCCGAGTACCAGAACCGCATGGGCGATCTCGCCGCCGCGGTCACCGAGGAGATGGGCTCCCCCGTCGGCCTCACCAACGCCGCGCAGGTTCCGATCGGCCTCGGCCACCTGATGACCGCCGCCGCCCAGCTACCCGGCTTCTCCTTCAGCGAGGACCGCGGCGGACACCGCATCGTCAAGGAGCCGATCGGCGTCTGCGGTTTCATCACGCCGTGGAACTGGCCGCTGAACCAGGTCATGTGCAAGGTCGCCCCGGCCCTGGCCACCGGCTGCACCATGGTGCTCAAGCCCTCCGAGGTGGCACCGTTCTCTGCCGCCATCGTGGCCGAGATCTTCGACGCCGCAGGCGTTCCCGCCGGTGTGTTCAACCTCGTCAACGGTGACGGACCGGGCGTCGGCGCCGCGCTGGCCGCCCACCCCGACATCGACATGATCTCGTTCACCGGGTCCACCCGTGCGGGCATCGAGGTAGCCAAGACCGCGGCCCCGTCGGTCAAGCGCGTCGCCCAGGAGCTCGGCGGCAAGAGCCCGAACATCATCCTCGACGACGAGGACTTCGCGAAGAACGTCGCCGGCGGCATCGCGGCGATGATGATGAACTCCGGCCAGTCGTGCAACGCCCCGAGCCGCATGCTCGTGCCGTCCTCCCGTCTCGACGAGGTCGCCGAGATCGCCAAGTCGGTCGAGCCGAACATCACCGTCGGCGATCCGACGACCGATGTGCAGCTCGGCCCGGTGGTCTCCGAGGCACAGTTCGAGAAGATCCAGGGCCTCATCGAGCGTGCGATCGCCGACGGCGCCACCCCGGTCATCGGCGGCGCGGGACGCCCGGAAGGTCTCGAGACCGGCTACTACGTGAAGCCGACGGTGTTCACCAACGTCACCAACGACATGGAGATCGCCCGCACCGAGGTCTTCGGTCCGGTCCTCGTCGTCATCGCCTACGACTCGATCGACGAGGCGATCAAGATCGGCAACGACACCGAATACGGCCTCGCCGGTTACGTCTCCGGCAAGGACATCGACGAGGTCCGCCGCATCGGTTCGCGCATCCGCGCGGGTTCGATCGGTCTCAACGGCGCCACGGTCGACCCGGTCGCCCCGTTCGGCGGTTACAAGAAGAGTGGCAACGGCCGCGAATGGGGCGACTACGCCTTCGACGAGTTCCTCGAGGTCAAGTCGCTACTCGGCTACGGCGCCTGACGCCACATCCTCTCTCAGGTCCGGCGGGCACATCCACATGTGCCCGCCGGTTTCCGTCTGTCGGTGCCGCGTCCGTCGGTGCTCAGACCGGGTCCTCGGCGCGGAAGTCGTTGCGCTCCACGACCCAGGACACCGCCATCCCGGCGACGAGCCCCCAGAAGGCCGAACCGATGTTCAGGACCGTCAGGTCCGACACCGAGACCAGGAAGGTCAACAGCGCGCCCATCGTGAACCGAGAGCCGAATGCCCCGCGGAACGCTCCCTGCAGCGCACCGAGGAGCGCCAGACCGCCAACCGTCGCGATGAACGCGGCCGGCATCGCCTGCATGAGCGTGACGAACACCGGCGCGAACACACCGATCACGATCGCGAGAACACCGAAGGTCAGTGCCGCGATGTACTGACGGTCGCGACGGCCGCCCGCCACCAGCAAGGCATTGGTGGGGCCGGTCAGGCACGACGAGATGGCCCCGACAGACGCCGCGAGTGCCGACCACAACCCGCTCGCCACGGTGATCACGTTGACCGGCGGACGGTGTCCGGCGCCGCGCAGCACCGCGACCCCTTGTCCGTTCTGTACGACGATCACGGTGATGGCGAGCGGCACCACCAGTTCCATCGCTGCCCGGACGGTGAACTCCGGGACCGTGAAGACCGGCACCGCCACGATCGACGACGCCGGGGTGTCGATGTGAAAGGACCCGGTCGCGACGACCGCGATGGCACCCACCACGAACGCGCCGATGATCGGCGGGACCCGCCGGCTCACCGTCTGATGGCACTGGAGCGCGAAGAAGGCCACCACGATCGGTACCGCGACCCAGGGGTCGGTCCCGACCGCGCCCACGACGTCGAGGCCGAACTGCAGGAACACTCCGGCGACCATGCCCATCACGATGGGCATCGGTATCGCCGACATCGCCTGTCGCACACGCCCGGTCAGACCCACCAGGACGATCAGCAGGCCGGTCAGGAGAAACGCACCGACGACCTCTGCCCACCTCAGGTGCGCCGAAGCCGAACCGACGAGCACCGTGCCGGGGATCGTCCACGCGAACCCCAGCGGCATCTGATACACCCAGCTGGCAACCACCGTCAGGATGCCGTTGAGCACGAAGACCCCGAAGATCCACGACGACAGCTGCGCTGTGGTGAGATCGCCCGCCGCACCCGCCGCGAGGATCACCGCCACCGGTCCCGACGCGGCAAAGATCAGTCCGATCAGGCCGTTCGCCAGGTAGGTCCCGCCTGCATCGCGCAGCATCGACGACGGGCTCGGCCGGGTACCGGTGGGCCGCTCGAAGCCGGTTGCGTACATGTGGGCGAGGCTAGCTCCGTATCCGGCGAGGACAAGGACACAGATTCCCGGGATTGATCGCGTGTGTTTATCGCACGACGCCCACGCGTCGCAGGCGCCGTGAGTACGATCGGCCTTCATGCTGATCCCCACCCACCCCGACTCGACCACCGTCCTCGACGTCGAGGTGACCGGCACCGGCGAGCCGCTTCTGCTCATCGCGGGCATGTCCGCACACCGGGAGATGTGGACCGCCGAACTCCTCGACCGACTGACCCCGCATTTCCAGGTCGCCGTCTACGACCATCGCGGCATCGGCGGGAGCAGCCGCGCGGAGGGTTCGTTCACCATCGCCGACCTCGCCGACGACGCGCGTGGTGTCCTCGACGGCCTCGGCTGGGACACCGCGCACGTCCTGGGCACGTCGATGGGCGGCATGATCGCCCAAGAGCTGACCCTCGGCCACGCCGACCGTGTGCGCAGCCTGGTCCTCGGCTGCACCACCGCGGGCGGTCCGGGCGCGATCGGCACCTCAGGCGCGCTGCGCCTGGTCGAGGCCATCGCCTCCCGCGACGCCGCGCGCGTCGCCCGCACCGCGTTCGAGGTCAACCTGTCCCCCGGATTCTGTTCCGATGACGGCGCATTCGAGAAGTTCACGAAGTTCTCCACACTGCGCAAGGTGCCGTCGGCGGTGGTCGCTGCCCAGGCAGCGGCCTGTGCGGGCCACGACACCCGCGATCGGCTGGCCGCCATCGACGTCCCCACGACCGTCATCCACGGCGACGTCGACGACGTCATCGGCGTCGCCGAGGGCGAACGGCTCGCCGCGGCCATCCCCGACGCCTCCCTCGAAAGGTGGGCCGGCGTCGGGCACATGTTCTGGTGGGAACGCCCCGAGCAGACGGCCGAGGTCGCCATCCGAACAGCGAAGGCAGCAGGCTGAACAGAGCCGGCGTAACGCCGGTCGGGTCGTCGAACGACATTCTTGACATCGGCACCGACGCGATCTTCGGGTGGCCACGTATGTCAGGAGCTCTATGTCGCACTCATCCCAGGCCAGCCCTTCCGAGGCCCCCGGTTCCGAGGCCCCCAGCCCGAAGCCCCGTCGTCTCTCGCCGCGCCGGCGGGTGTTGACCGGTATCTCGGTCGTCGCCATCCTCACGCTCGGCCTGTTCGGGGCGAGCACGCTGTTCGACTCGTCGAACACCGCCAGCGCCCTGCGCGGGCATCCGGAGAAGTTGCGCCCGGGCTGCACCTGGGACTCCTCCGGATATTTCGTGCAGAACTGCAAGGTGTGGTCGGAATCCCAGCAACGTCACGTGATCGTCCAGATCCGCGCCTCCAGCGGCAGCGACAGCGGCGTCTACCTGCTCGACGGCATGCGCGCCAGCGAGACCCGCTCGGCGTGGACCACCGACGTCCAGGCCGCCCGTGTCTACGACGCCAAGGCCGACACAACGCTGGTCATGCCGGTCGGCGGCGCGTCGTCGTTCTACACCGACTGGGACGGTGGCGCAGGCAGCAACAACACCATCATCAAGCAGGAGACCTTCCTGACCTCCGAGCTCCCCGCGTACCTGGAGGAGCAATTCGGCGTCGCCCGCAACAACAACGCGATCGTCGGATTGTCGATGTCGGGCGGCCCCGCGGTGACGCTCGCCGAGCGGCACCCCGAGCAGTTCAAGGTCGTCCAGGCGATGTCGGGTTACTACCAGACCGACAACCCGATCGGCGCCCTCGGCGTCTTCGCGACGCAGAGCCTGGTGTCGAACTACGTCAGCGGCATCGTCAACATGTGGGGCAAGCCGGGCGGCACCCGCTGGACCGACAACGACCCGTCGAAGAACGTCGGCAAGCTCGCGGAGAACGGTCAGGTGCTGGTCATCTCGTCGGGCAACGGTTTCCTCACCCCGTCCGAGCTGGCGAAGCTCGCCCCGCAGGATCAGATCTCGGCGATCGCGCTGGAGATCCTGTCGGCGGTGTCGACCGTGCTGATGCAGCTGCAGGCCAAGCAGTCCGGCGCGTCGGTGATCTCGCTGCCCAACTACGGCGGCCACACCTGGGAGAACTGGGGTCGTGCTCTCGGCGACGGCAAGGGTCACGTCCTCGAGGCGCTGCGCAACAACCCGCCGGTCACCGCGAAGACGACGGTCGTGTCGGCATCGGGCAGCCCTGATCCCGAGGCCCCCGCGAAGGTCACGATGGCCGTGAAACAGGCCGCCGCGGCCTCCCCCGCCCTCGACGCCACTGTCCTGGCCGCACTGGAGTCGACCGACGCCTCCTCCCCGTCGTCGGAGACCTCGTCGTCGGAATCGGCCGGCCCGTCCGACGCCTCGGAGTCGGCTGCACCGTCGAGCGATGACGTGTCGGCATCCGTACCCGCCGCACCCGAGTCGGCAGCGGCCGAATCCGCCGCCCCTGCAGAGCAATCCGCCGCGACGACGACGGACCCCTCCGCACCGGAGCCCGCGCCGTCGGCTCCGCCGGTCTCGGAGCAGCCCGCGTCGTCGACGACGACCACGACACCGGTTCGGTAAGCCGGCTCCGTTGAGGGAGTCAGCACTAGGTATCGCTGAGCGATACCTATTGCTGACCCATCTGTCGGCCCTCGTCGCCACCGCGCACAGCGGATAGGTTTACGAGGTGAACTCCGCCGATCTGGCCGACCTCGTCGGCACCGACACCATCGCCGTGGTGATCGCCTCCGGGCTCATCCTGGTCTGGGGTCTGGCACTGGGTGTGTGGAAGTACCACGGGATCCGCACGTCGCCCGAACACACCGCGCACGTCTACGTCGACATCGCTCATCGGGCGGCGCTGATGTACTCGTTTGCGACCCTCGTCCTCGCGGCCCTCGTCGAGCTGAGTGCGTTTGGACCGGTGGTCAACCTGGTGGCCGCCGCGGTGCCGATCGTGTTCTTCGTCGCCGCGATCGCCGCGTACTGCATCCACGGCGCACTGCGCGACACCACGAATCAGTTCGAGAAACCGATGCCGGGGACGTATCTGTTCATGCTCGCGCTGATCGTCGGCGAGATCGGCGGCGTGCTGGTGCTTCTCGCCGGCGTCGCTGTCCGCCTGACCTGACCGGCGGCTGCGTTACGACGCTGCGGGCGAGTGCCGCTCCAGCCAGCTCACGACCTCGCCGAGGACCACGTCCTGCTCGGGTTCGTTGAAGATCTCGTGGAACAGGTCGTCGTAGATGACCAGCGTCTTGTCCTCCGAACCCGCGAGCCGCTCGACGAGTTCGCTGCCCTTCGGGTCGGTGAGGGCGTCGGCGCCGCCATGCATCACGAGCACCGGCAGCTGCAGTGACGGCAGGCGCTCCGGGAACGACTGCATCGTGGCGATCATCGCCCCGCCCAGCCCGGCCGGAATCTTTCCGCGCGAGACGAGCGGATCGGCGTCGTAGTCCGCGACGACGGCCGGGTCACGGGAGATGCTCGACGAACTCAACGCAGTGGTCGGCAACCCCGGCGCGATCCGCCCGAGCACCGGCGCGACCTTCACCGCCAGCGGAGACAGGTCATCCCCGGGCAGCACCGCCGCGCCCGAGAGGATGAGACCGTCGAGCTTCTCCTGATGGTCGAGTGCATAGTCGAGCGCGATACAGCCGCCCATGCTGTGCCCGATGAGGAACGTCGGGAGCGCATCGTCGGAGACGTGAGCGATGACGGTGTCGAGGTCGTCGGTGAACTCGGCGAAGCGGCGCAGGCGCATCCGCTTTCCGCCGGAGCGTCCGTGCCCGATGTGGTCGGGGATCGCCACCAGATAGCCCGCGTCGACGAGGCGCTGGGCCACGTGGCCGTACCGTCGGCCGTGTTCGGCGAGCCCGTGGGCGATCACCACGACGCCGCGCGGATCGCCCTCGGGCCGGTGCACGTCGTAGACGATGTTCTGGCCGTGCGGTCCGCGGAAACTGTGCTCTTGCGGTGTCATTCCCTGCTCTCTCGTTTCCTGCTCTGGCGCCCTGCTCACACGAACGCGGATCAGTGGAGGCCCAGCCGCGCCGCGACCGACTTGCCCGCGGACTCGAGCACTCCGAGCGGACGAAGCGCGGCCTCGCCGATCCCCACCAGCACCTCGACCCGGGCGACGACCCGCTCGAGCCGCGCCACGACATCGGACATCCGGCCGACGGTGGTGTCCACCTTGTCGAGTGTTCCCGACATCCGTACGAGAGTCGCATCCAGCTTCTCGATCGTCGCGTCGAGATTCCCCATGGTCGGGCCGAGGCCCTCCAGGGTCTCGCCCATGTCGGCGAGAATCCCCTCCAGCTGCTCGACCGTCACGTCGGCATTGAATGCGGCCTGCGCCAGCTTCTTGATGCGTTGACGCTCGGGCGGCTTCGATGACGAGGTGTCGACCATGGGCTGGATTATCGCCCACCGGTCGCCCACCGGGAGAGCGAACGCGTGAGGAATAGTCCGGCGCCCTCGACGGTTGAGGCACACAGAGTTGCTCAAATTTGAGTGACTCACGAACGAAGGAGCACCTCATGCCTGCCGTCTCCGCCGACACCTTGACTCTGGCGCGCCTGTCCTCGCCCGGGGTCGACGCCATCGAACGACCCGTCCGCTCGGTCACGCGCGGACCGCGCGGATACGAAGGAGAAGGGTTCCCGGTGGTGCGCGCCTTCGCCGGCGTCTCCGCCGCCGACCTCGATCCCTTCATCCACATGGACCAGATGGGTGAGGTCGACTACGAACCCGGCGAACCGCGGGGCACCTCCTGGCACCCGCATCGCGGCTT
The DNA here is from genome assembly GCF_009720185.1 of Gordonia sp. 135. Taxonomy (NCBI): domain Bacteria; kingdom Bacillati; phylum Actinomycetota; class Actinomycetes; order Mycobacteriales; family Gordoniaceae; genus Gordonia; species Gordonia sp. 135. The sequence goes on along the minus strand of NZ_CP046257.1, from coordinate 1,640,575 downwards.
CGAGACCGTGACCTACATGATCGACGGCCGGTTCGCCCACCAGGACTCCGCCGGGGGCGGCGGCCTCATCGAAGACGGTGCGACGCAATGGATGACGGCCGGGTCCGGCATCCTGCACATCGAGACCCCACCGGCCGAGCTGGTCGAGTCGGGCGGGCTGTTCCACGGCATCCAGCTGTGGGTGAACCTGCCCGCCAAGGACAAGTTCCTCCCGCCCAACTACCAGAATCTCGAGGGCGGTCAGGTGGGCCTGGTGACCTCCCCGGACGCCGGGTCGCTGATCCGGATCATCGCCGGCGAGATCGACGGCCACCGCGGGCCGGGATCGACCCACACACCTATCACCCTGGCCCACGCCACGGTGCAACCGGGTGCAGGGGTGTCGATTCCGTGGAATCCCGAGTTCAACGCGCTGGTCTACGTGCTGTCCGGGCGTGGGCGGGTCGGCGCGGAGGGTCCTCCCATCGAACAGGGGTCGCTCGCGGTGCTCGGCAAGGGTGACCGGATCACCGTGGCCGCCGACGGTTCGCAGGACAGCAACCGTCCCGCGCTGGAGGTCCTGCTGCTCGGCGGCCGGCCGATCCGCGAGCGTGTGTTCCAGTACGGTCCGTTCGTCATGAACACCAAGCAGCAACTCGTCGAGGCGATCGAGGACTATCAAGCCGGCCGACTTGGTGTCATCCCCCCGGATGCGCTGATGCCGCACACCGTTCGCTGATCCATGGCCCGACACTCCCCCGCCGGGTCCGACGATCTGCAGGCCGCGTGGCGCGTCTTCATCGAGACCGCCGCGCGGCTGCAGACCATGCTCGACGACGACCTGCGTGCCACCGCCGGGATGAGTCTCGCCGACTACAGCATGCTGCTCATCCTGCACGAGAGCGAGGGCGGCCGACTGCGGATGCGAGACCTGTCTTACCGCATGGTGTTCTCCACGTCGCGTCTGTCCTACCAGGTCGACGCGATGGTCAAACGTGGTTGGCTGCAGCGCGAACGCGCCGCCGAGGACCGGCGTGGTAGTTACGCGGTGCTCACCGAGGCCGGGCGTGCCGCTTTCCGCGAAGCCGCCCACGACCACGGTCGGTGCGTCGACGACCTGTTCTTCACCGCACTCCGCCCCTCGGACGGACGCGAACTGCGTGCGGTGATGGAAAGACTCGCCGCGCATCTCGACGCCACCCACCCGAGAAACCAGGAGACCTGATGTCGCTCACCATCATCCGTGCCACCGAGCGCCATCACTGGCGCAACGAGTGGCTCGAGTCCTGGCAGTCTTTCCCGGCGACGGGCAACTTCGACCTCGCCGCGAACGCCCACGGAGTCCTGCTCGTGCACAACGACGATCGGGTCGACGCGGGCGAGGGACTCGACCGCCACCAGCACCGTGACGCCGAGATCGTCACGTGGGTCCTCGACGGAGCACTGCGCCACCGCGATTCCACGGGCAACGACGGCATTCTGAAACCCGGCGTGGTACAACGCATGACGGCCGGCCGCGGGATCGCCCACAGCGAGGGCAACGCGACCGGACGCCTGAACGGCACCGACCTGCGTGTGGTCCAGATGTGGGTAGCGCCGGACGAGGCGGGCCTGGCACCCGGGTACGCCGAGGCCGACGTCACCGACGCACTGGCGAGCGGCGAACTCGTGGTCGTCGTCTCCGGACTGTCCCGCCACGCGACGACGGCACCGGTCACGATCAACAACTCCGCCGCCGCCCTGCATGTGGCGCGGATGCCCGCCGGCAAGACGGTGACGCTGCCCGCCGCACCCTACGGTCACCTGTACGTTGCACGAGGGAGCGTCGACGTCGACGGCCACACCCTCGGCGAGGGTGATGCCGTGCGCACGAGAAAGGCCGGCGAGATCTTGCTGAACAGCCCCGGCGGAGCCGAGATCCTGTTCTGGGAGATGCACGCCGGCGTCGCCTGAGCCCGCTGCCGGGTCAACCGCCGAGCTGCGGTGCCACCTTCGACGCGACGAGGTCGAGATGGTCGAGGTCGTCGAGATCCAGTGTCTGGAGATACATCCGGGTGATACCGAGTTCGCGATAGCTCTCGATCTTGGCCGCAACCTCGTCCGGTGTGCCCGCGGCGCCGTTCTCGCGCAGTTCGTCCGGCTCCCGGCCGATCGCCTCGGCGCGACTGCGGAACTCGGCTTCGGTGCTGCCGCAACACAAGACGAGTGCTCCCGAGTATGTCATGGTCTCGGGGCGACGCCCCGCCGCGGCGCAGGCTGCCCGCACGTTGCCGATCAGCTCGCCGGCGACGTCGACGGGCTGGAACACCACGTTGAACTCGTCGGCGAACCGCGCCGCCAACGCCGGGGTGCGCTTCTTGCCGCTGCCACCGACGATGATCGGCGGGCGCGGGTTCTGCACCGGCTTCGGGAGTGCCGGCGAGTTGGTGAGCCGGAAATGCTCACCGCGGTAATCGAACTGACTACCCTCGGGCGTACCCCACAGCCCGGTGATGATCTCGAAGCTCTCCTCCAGACGATCGAACCGTTCCTTGATCGACGGGAACGGGATGCCGTAGGCCTCGTGTTCGGGCTCGTACCAGCCGGCGCCGAGCCCGAGTTCGATTCGGCCGCCGCTCATCTGGTCGACGTTGGCGACCGCGATCGCGAACGGGCCCGGAAGACGGAAGGTGGCCGACGAGACCAACGTGCCCAGACGGATGCGCGAGGTCTCACGCGCGAGACCTGCCAGCGTGATCCACGCGTCGGACGGGCCCGGCAACCCGTCGCCACCCATGCCGCTGTAGTGGTCGGAGCGGAAGAAGGCGTCGTAACCGAGATCCTCGGTCGCCTTCGCCACGGCGAGCAGCTGGTCGTAGGTCGCACCTTGTTGGGGTTCGGTGTAGATTCGCAGTTGCACGGTTTCAACTTACGCGCAGTGGGCACTCACCTCGTGGACGAGTTCCCCGGCCGCCCATCCGGCCCCGTGGCGAATCCGAATCGCATGTGTACGACACCCAACCCGGTACTCGCCGGGTACTCGACAAAGGAGTCCGAAAATGAAGACAGTTGCGCGTACAGCCCTCGGTTTCGTCGTCGCGGCGGCAGGTGCCACCGCAGTATCGCTCGCCGCCGCCCCGTCGGCGGGTGCGGCACCGTCGGTGTGTCCGGCCCTGCCCGGTCAGAGCTCCTCCACGACCTCCTGTAGCGCCGAGTCCGGCCCCAACGGTCTCGCACTCGCCATCACCGACAACGGCGGTAAGGCCAGCTCCACCGCGAACAACTTCGCCGGCCCCGCAGCCATCGCCCTGGGCCCCGGTGCCACCGTCACCATGACCGGTGAGCGCGGTGGTCTGGCCATCGGTATCGCCGGACCCGGCGCCGAGGTCGTCGTCGACGGCAAGAACGGCCCGACCTGCAAGGGCGGCCCCGCATTCGCCGGTGACTTCCAGACCTTCAAGGGCTGCATGTCCTGATCCTTCGCGCCTGACGGGTGCGAACGGGGCGACCGGCCTGGAGCCCTAGGGTCGGCCTGCCTCTCTATCCGGTACGGCGTGTCAGCCGAACAGCCCGCGCAGATATGCGGCCTGTCCGATGTGTTGCGCGTCGTCGTCGACGACGCTGACCAACCGGACGCCGAGCGTCACCGGCGGGTCCCAGTTGGTGTCGACGATCCGGTCCAGATCCGAATCGGTCAGCGCCGCAATGTAGTCCACGCTGACGGCGTGCGTGGCGTCGTAATAGTCGCGGAGCAGGCCCGCATCGTCGACGACCACCCGGGCCACCTCATCGGTCGAATGGCCATACCCGGTGTCGGCCGGCGAGAACGGCAGATCGAATCGCTCGGCCCAGCCGGCGCTCACCCACACCTCGTCGGCGCCGGCGACGTCGGCGACCTGCGCATCCTGAACGCGTGTCAGATGCCAGACCAACCAGGCGATCGTGTTGGCACCCGACGCCGGGGCCCGGTTCAAGACCTCGGGTTCCAGGCCGCTGAGCACTGCGTGAACATTCTCGGAGACGCGACCGAGACCGTCGATTAGCACATCTGTGGCACGCATGCGGCAATTTTAGTTCGCCGTGCGCGCAAAGATGGCGGGTCCGCACATCCGTCAGCATCATTCTTCCGGTGTCTGAACAGAACCAGCCTGCCGTGACCCCCGACAACGGCACGCGCTCCACCCGCAAGATCCGCTTCAACGCGTTCGACATGAATTGCGTTGCGCACCAGTCCCCCGGCCTGTGGCGCCATCCGAGCGACCGGTCGTGGAACTACAACACCATCGACTACTGGGTCGATCTCGCCCGCTTGTTGGAGACCGGCGGCTTCGACGGCCTGTTCATCGCCGACGTCCTCGGGACTTACGACGTCCTGTCCGGCACCGACGAGGCTGCGATCCGACAGGGCTCCCAGATCCCCGTCAACGACCCGCTGCTGCTGGTCTCGGCGATGGCACACGCGACCAAGAACCTCGGCTTCGGCGTCACCACCGCAACCGGTTTCGAGCACCCCTACCCGTTCGCGCGCCGCATGTCGACGCTCGACCACCTGACCCGTGGTCGCGTCGGGTGGAACGTCGTGACCGGTTACCTGCCGTCGGGTGCACGCAACATGGGCGACGACGACCAGCTCGCACACGACCGCTACGACCACGCCGACGAGTACCTGACCGTGCTCTACAAGCTCTGGGAGGGTTCGTGGGAACGCGACGCCGTGCGTCGCGACCGTGAGGCGGGCATCTTCGCCGACCCGGCCAAGGTGCACCACATCGGACACGAGGGCAAGCACTTCAAGGTCCCGGGCATCCATCTGTCCGAACCGTCGCCGCAGGGCTCCCCGGTCATCTACCAGGCCGGCGCGTCGCCGCGCGGACGCCGGTTCGCGGCGGAGAACGCCGAGGCCATCTTCGTCGCCGCTCCCACCAAGGCCATCCCGCGCGACGTCGTGAGCAAGATCCGCGAGGAACTCGTCCTCGCCGGTCGAGACCCCTACGACGCCAAGATCTACGCACTGCTCACCATCATCACCGACTCGACGCCCGAGGCCGCGCGCGCGAAAGCCGCCGAGTACCAGTCCTATGCGAGCGAAGAGGGCGCGCTGGTGTTCATGTCCGGTTGGATGGGCATCGCCCCGCGAGCTACAACATCGACGAGCCGATCGGCAACGTGGAGAGCAACGCCATCCAGTCGGCGGTCGCCGCGTTCCAGCAGGCCTCGGAGAGCGGCGAGGAGTGGCGCGTCCGCGACATCGCGGCCTGGGGCGGCATCGGCGGTATGGGCCCCGTCCTGATCGGCTCGGGCGACGAGGTCGCCGAGCAGCTGCAGGACTGGGTGGCCGAGACCGACGTCGACGGCTTCAACGTCGCGTACGCCGTCACCCCGGGTTCCTTCGAGGACATCGTCACCCACGTGATCCCCGCCCTCGAGCGCCGCGGCGTCTACGACCGTGAGTACGTCCCGGGCACATTGCGCCACAAGCTCTTCGGTCGTGGCGACCACCTGCCCGAGAACCACCGCGGTTCGACCTACCGGGTCGGCGGCGTGAACTCGACGGTCGACGACTCGATCCGTGAGCGCAACCACCTCGCCACGAAGTGGAGTTCACCGTCGACTCCGGCGAGATCTTCGCCGTCGTCGGCCCATCCGGCGCGGGCAAGAGCACGCTCGCCCGCTGCCTCAACCTCCTGGAGCGCCCCACGTCGGGCAAGGTCGTCGTCAACGGTGAGGACCTCACCGCCCTCGGCACCTCCGGATTGCGCGACGCGCGGCGTCGGATCGGCACGGTCTTCCAGTCGGCGAGCCTCCTCTCTCGGCGGACCGCCGCCCAGAACGTCGCCCTGCCGCTGGAATACCTGGGTGCGACGAAGGCATCCACGAAGTCACGGGTCGCCGACCTGCTCGACCTGGTCGGCCTGGCCGACAAGGCCGACCTGTACCCCCATCAGCTCTCGGGCGGGCAGCGTCAGCGTGTGGGCATCGCACGTGCTCTGGCGCTGAAGCCGTCGGTGCTGCTGTCGGACGAGGCCACCTCCGGACTCGACCCGGCCGCCACCGACACCTTCCTCCGGCTGCTGACCGAGGTTCGGGACGAGTTGGGCCTCGCGGTCGTCTTCATCACGCATGAGATGGACACCATCGTGCGGGTCGCCGACACCGTCGGCCGACTCGATCACGGCCGGATCGTCGAACACGGACGCCTCGAAGAGCTCGTGTTGGACCCGGATTCCGTTCTCGGACGGGCACTTCGGCCTCGTGGTCCCAGTGCGTCCGCGTCCGGCGACCAGACCGCGGTCAACGTCGTCTACAACTCGACGACCGTGCCGGCCGACTGGCTCACCCGTATCGGCGGAAGCCTGGGCATCCCGATCTCGGTCCTCGGAGCCAACGTCCAGACCATCGACGGCACCGCCTTCGGCGATCTCACCGTCTCAATCCCGACCGGCCATACCTCCGCATTCGTCGGTGCGGCGAGCGAGCTCGGACTCGCCGCGCGCGTCGGGGAGACACCCGCACCGGACACCGATCCCGTCGGCGGTCTCGAGAACCAGGCCGACAGCGTCGCGCTCGAGAAGAAGAAGGCGGGGGTGGCAGCATGAGCACGATCAACCTGGCCGCCATCACCGTGCCGCTCGACGAGATTCCCGATCTGCTGTGGCCGGCGTTCATCGACACGGTCCTCATGGTCAGCATCGTGATGGTCGTCGTCCTCGTCGTCGGCGTCCCGCTCGGTGCGCTGGTCCACAATCTCGCTCCCGGTGGACTTTTCGAGAACCGGGCGCTGCCCACGCCGCTGTCGTGGCTCATCAGCATCGGCCGCTCGTTGCCGTTCCTGGTCCTGATGACGGCGATCATCCCGTTCACCCGCCTCGTCACCGGCACCAACATCGGCATCGCCGCGGCGGTGGTCCCCATGTCGATCGCCGGTATCGCCTTCTTCACCCGCATCGTGGAGAACTCGCTGCGGTCGGTGCCTGCGTCGACCATCGACGTCGCCCGGGCCTCGGGCGGTTCGAACGCCCAGATCATCTGGAAGGCACAGGTTCCCGAGGCACTGCCGAGCATCGTGGGCGGCCTGACCATCAACACCATCGCGATGATCGAGTACTCGACCATCGCCGGCACGATCGGCGCCGGCGGCCTCGGCTACGTGGCGGTCACCTACGGCTACCAGCGCTTCGACCAGGGCGTCATGGTCGCCACGATCATCGTGCTGGTGATCACCGTGGCGCTCATTCAGCTGGCCGGCGACGCACTCGCCCGCAGCCTCAATCCGGCGACCTCCAAGCGCGTCAACCACTGACCCCAGGCCTTTCCGGGTCACCGCACGTACACCCCTCGCATCACCCCTCACCACACACTTGAAAGGTCCAACCATGTCTCAAGACACCGGCTCCGCCACCGGCGTGTCGGGCACATCGTCCGAAACACCGCCTCCCGCAGGCAATTCCGACATCGAGATCTCCCAGCGGCGGCGCTGGCCGCTGATCGCCGGCGCCCTGGTCGTCGTCGCCGTGCTGGCCGGTGTGCTCGGGTGGCGCTTCCTCGGATCGGATGAGGCCTCCCCAACGAGATCCCCGGCGCGACGCTGACCGTGGTCACCGCCGCTCGCTCTACTCCGATCCCGCGAACGAGGCCCAGGGGCTCTGGCTGCTGGAGCGCGCCGGCCTGATCACCCTCAAGCCCGGCATCGACAAGTGGAAGGCGACCCAGAAGGACATCGCCACCAATCCGCGCAACCTGCAGTTCGTGCTGCTCGACTTCGCTGCCCAGTCACGGTCGCTGGCCGACCTCGACGCCACCGTCGGCTACACCGAGTACTACCTGGCCGCGAACATCCCGATCGAGAAGCAGATCTACGCTCCCCCGGCCCCCGACGAGTTCGCCGGACAGCTCACCATCGGCACCGAGTGGGAGAACACCGACAACATCAAGAACCTCGTCGCCGCGTTCCAAGATCCCGCGGTGCAGGAGTTCCTGGCCACCGATCCGCAGGTGAAGAACATCCTCCTGCCGCTGTAGGCCACGATCTGTGACGCGTTTCCCCACAGGTACGCCGGGCGCCCGGGTCGCATACCGCGATCCGGGCGCTTGCGCATAGGCTCACCGGCGTGGAGCGCAAACATCACGGTCACCCGCATTCGCTGACCGACATCTCCCACATGCTGTCCCCGTTCGCCCGGTGGCTGGTCATCGGGACGCTGGCCGTCACCGCGGTGGCCGTGACCATCGGCATGATCGTCCTGTGGCCGTCGGATTCCGAGCATCCGGTGCCCACCCAGTTCCGGTCGGCCGACGGCGGGTCGATCCAGACGGTCAACGGCGAGGTCGTCGATCAGTTCCGCGCCAACTGCCTGAACCCGGCGGCGGGCTCGGTCCTCGAGACCGCCGACATCCCCATCAACCCGGTCGCCGGCGGTCCCTGCATCCTCAATGCGGTGCGCTTCGACTCCGGTGAGGTCGAGGGCCGGTACACAGTGCTGGAGATCCCGACGAAGGGTGCGCAGTCCGGCGCCGAACCGGGACGGGACGGCGCGCCCGTACCGGGATCGGTCGACGAGCCCCAGGCCGGACAGCCGACACTGCACGTCGGTGACGCGATCCGCCTCTCCACGGTGCCCGGCCCAGAGGGCAACCGGTACACCTTCTTCGACTTCCAGCGCGGCACCGCCACGATCATCTGGGCGATCCTGTTCATCGCGGCCATCGTGCTGGTCGCGGCGTGGCGCGGTTTCCGATCGATCATCGGCCTCGCTTTCGCCTTCATCGTCCTCGGCGGGTTCACCCTGCCGGCCATCCTCGACGGCTCGTCTCCGGTCGCGGTGGCAGTGGTGTCGTCGGCGGTGATCCTGTTCGTCGTGCTCTATCTCGCGCACGGCGTCAGCCTCCGCACGAGTTCGGCCCTACTCGGCACGCTGGTCTCGCTGCTGATGGCCGGTCTGCTGAGCTGGCTGGCGATCGAGACGATGAACCTGACCGGCCTGTCGGGCGACCAGACCACCAACCTGCAGGTCTATCAGGGCAACATCTCGGTCAGCGGCCTCCTGCTGGCCGGGTTCATCATCGGAACCCTCGGTGTCCTCAACGACGTCACCATCACGCAGGCGTCCGCGGCCTTCGAGTTGGCCGCCGCCGGTGAGCCGACCCGACTCGCGACGTTCAGGGCCGCGATGCGCGTCGGCCGCGATCACATCGCGAGCACCGTCTACACACTGGTGTTCGCCTACGCCGGCAGCGCCCTGCCGCTGATGCTGCTCTTCTCGGTGGCCCAGCAGCCGCTCGGCGGGCTGCTCACCACCGACGTGGTGGCCGTCGAGCTGGCCCGGTCCTTCGTCGGCGGCATCGCGATCGCCCTGTCGGTTCCGCTGACCACCGCGATCGCCGCAGCCCTCTGCCGGCCCGCGGGCGCACCGTCATCCGCGCCTGCGCATGCGGCGAGCTGAGCTCCGACCGCTCAGCAGCGTCCCTTGGGCAGCTCGGCCAGGTTCTTGCCGAGCCAGTTGCCCAGTCGGGTGAGCATCTTGGTGCCGTCGGTGAACGATCCGCTGCGCGGGATCGCCGCCATCGACACCGCGACCTGACCGTCGACCGTGCTGATGACGCCGAGCTGACGCACCAGATGAGCGCCGGACTTCGACGTGGCCGGTCCCCAGCCGCCCTTCACCGCGGTCACCGCCCCCTTGTTCCGTCCGACCTTGGCAATGCCCCATTGCTGGTTCGGGGCGACGTCACTCATCAGGCGGATGATGTTCTCGCTGCCGGGGAGACACGGCAGGTGCGCACCGAACAGTGCCTGATCGCGCAGGGCCCACGAGGTGTATCCCGGGAACGACGCCGGGGTGTCGACCTCCGACGAGACGTGCGTCCGGGTGTCGTGTCCTTCGCGCAGCACCGCGGTCACGGCATCCACGGAGGCATGACCACCACCGAGCACACCCCACAGCTCACCCGCGGCGTCGTTGTCGGAGAAGGTGATCGCCTTGTCCTCCATCATCGCGACGGCCGGCCCGCGCTTGCGTTGGGCCGCCAGCGAGACCGGCACCTTCAACGTCGACCACGCCCGCCCCGTCTTGAGTGATCCCAGCGAGATGACCTGGTCGCCGCCGACCGGCGCGATCGCGACGCCGAGCTGCCCGGGGAGCGACTTCTTCATCGACTTCTGGAGTGCGGCGTAGCTCTTGGCCAGCTTCTTCTCGACCGGTACCGGCGGGGTGAACCAGGACGCGAACGGCTCGGGCAGCGGCGGCAGCGCCGGGAGTGGGACAGCGTTCGCACTCCCCGCGCCGACGACGACGGACATCAACAGGGCAGCGACGACCAGCGCACACCGAGTCACAACTTTCACAATATTCTCCTGAGTCACTCTAGACACATGAGAATACGAGCCCCGTGGGTCGGGTGACCAGCTTGTATACCCAATCGGGACCTTGTTGCGACCGACGCCACGCCTGCGTCGTCGTGCAATCCGGCCTCCGGCGGCGCACTGGTGTCACCCGGCCGATCGCATACGGACACCGTCGGAGCCGGTGACTACCCTGGTCACCATGCCATCGCTGACCAAGGGCCAGAACGGCCCGCTGTCGACCTCCCAGATCGTCGTCACCGTCGACCTCGCGACCGCCGCGGACGTCTCGGCCCTGCTGGTGACCGACCGTGGCGTCGTACGCAGTGACGACGACTTCGTGTTCTACAACCAGCCGACCGGCCCCGGGGTCTCGCTGCAACCAGCGCCCAACGGACCGGCGCGACTGCACATCTCGACCAACCAGATCCCGGCGGACATCGACGCGGTCCGGGCCGTGATCACCCTCGACGACACGACGTCCACATTCGGCAGGTTCGCACCCCCGGTCGCCCGAGTCACCGACGCCGGCGGCCGCGAACTCTTCGACTTCACCGTCACCGGCCTCACCACCGAGTCCGTCGTCATCGCGTTGGAGGTGTACCGACGCAACCAGGACTGGAAGGTGCGGGCAGTCGGGCAGGGTTATGCCGGCGGGTTCGCCGACCTGGTGCGCGACCACGGCGTCAGCGTCGACGAGGAGCCCACGCCGGCACCGGCACCGGCCCAGACCGCACCGGCTTACTCGAAGCCATCGACCCCGACGCCACCGGCTGCGCCGGCCGCCCCGACGCCGCCCCCTCCCCCGGCACGCCCCTCGGAGATCAACCTCAGCAAGGACCGGCCGGTCAGCCTGACCAAGGGCCAGAAGGTGACTTTGCGCAAGGAGGGTGGCGTCCAGCTCACCAACATCCAGATGGGACTCGGATGGGACCCGGTGCGCGGCGGTCTCCGCGGGGGTTCGATCGACCTCGACGCCTCGGTGCTGATGTTCTCCGGCGGCAAGTGCGTCGAGACGGTCTACTACGGCCACCTCAACAGCAAAGACCGATCGATCCTGCATTCCGGTGACAACCTCACCGGGGCCGGCGACGGCGACGACGAGGTCATTCGCGTTGCACTGCAGTCGGTTCCGCCGCACATCGACGCATTGATGTTCATCGTCACGTCCTACCGCGGGCACACCTTCGAGAAGATCGACAACGCGTACTGCCGACTCGTCGACGAGACCACATCCGCCGAACTCGCCCGGTACACGCTCAAGGGCGGCATGCCGTTCACCGCGATCGCGATGGCGGTCATCAGCCGGGACGGCGCCGAGTGGAAGCTCCGCGCCATCGGTGACGGCTTCAACGCCAAGACACCGAAGAAGGCGCTGCCCCACGTGGGGCAATACCTGTAGGCGTCAGATCACGCCGTGCAACGGCGGATCCTCCCCGCGGAGAAGCCAGCGACCGATGTGCTGGTACTTCCACCGGACGGGGTCGTGCAGCGTGTGCGTCCGCGCATCGCGCCAGAACCGATCGAGCCTCGTTCCGGCTGCGGCACTGCGGGTTCCGCTGACCTCGAACAGTGCCGACGCCACCGGCGTCGCGACCCGGTCGGCCACGGCCTTGGCACGCGCCACCGCGATCGATGCCTCCGCGACGAGTTCACGACTCGGCGCCCCGGCCGAAGCCTCGATCGCCTCGTCGACCTTGCGACCGGCGGCGACGAGCATCGCCTCGGCGGTCGCGACATCGACCTCGAGTTCACCGAAACGCTGGACCACCAGCGGATCGTCGACGGCGCGGTCGACGCCGGCCTCGAACCACGGACGGGCCTTGGTTCGCACGAACTCGACGGCCTCGGTCAGCGCGCCGCGGGCGATCCCGGCGTCGATGGCCACGTGCAGCAGCCGCGCATACGCCCCGTAGGCGGTCGGCGCGGCAGTCGCCGACGCACGGGCCACGAGATCGGCGGCCATGACCTCGACACCCGAGAGCCGTACGGTTCCCGAGCCGGTGGTCCGCTGCCCCACGGCATCCCAGTCGTCGACGATCTCCACGCCCGGCGAGTCCGCGGGGATGAACGCCACGTACTCGCCCGGCGCGAGGTCGACGGCCGGCGCATCGAGCTTCGCCAGGACGGCGAGCGTGTGCGCGAACAGCGAACCCGTGCAGTAGAACTTCTCACCGTCGAGGACGAACCGGGCTGCGTCGCCGTCGGCCGGGGTCAGCCGCGTCGAGATGTCCGCAATGGTCTTCCCGCCGCGCTCCGACTGGGCGTTGGCCACCCGGCCACCGGCGAGAACGTCGGTGAAGATGCGCTCCTGCAAGGCCTCTCCCACGGAGAGGCGCACCAGGTTTAGATAGACGAAGTGGCTGTGCGGGATCTGCGCGATGCTCGGATCGGCGGCGGCGAGGATCGAGATGACCTCGGCCAGCACGCTCGGCGCCGCGTCGAGGCCGCCGAACCGTGCGGGCACGGTCAGCGCGAGAAGACCCGATTCCGACAGGCGATCGATCTCGGCGAACGGCAGCCGGCGGTCGCGATCACGCTCGACGGCACCTGCGGCGAACGACACGGCCAGTTCCCTTGCCACGGAGAGGGCTTCGGCGGTCGATCCGATCCGGCTCGCCAAATCGGGTCGGGCCTGACCGACAGTGGTCACGAAACCGCGACCGGGGTCTGCGATGCCTCGATCTCACGCACGAGCGGGAGCACCTTCTCGCCGAAGTACTCGATCTCCTCCTGGAAGTGGAGGAAGCCACCGAGGATCAGGTCGACGCCGAGGCGCTTGTAGGCCACGATGCGCTCGGCGATCTGCTCCGGGGTACCGATCAGCTGCGTCTTGAAGCCGTCGTTGTACTGCACGAGATCCTCGAATTTCGAGTCCGCCCACATGCCCTTCTTGTCGCCGGTCGAGTTGCCTGCCTGCTGCACGGCATCGCGGAAGCCTTCCACCGCAGGACGATTCGCCTTCTCGACGATCTCGCGCAGGGTGTCGCGGGCTTCCTTCTCGGTGTCGCGCGCGATGATGAAGCCGTTCAGACCGAACTTCACCGAGCGGTTGTGTGCCTGGGCGACGGCGCGCAGGTCGTCGATCTGCTCGGTGACGCCGTCGAAGTCCTTGCCGTTGGAGAAGTACCAGTCGGCGAAGCGGCCGCCGTTGTTGCGGGCCGCGGTCGAGTTGCCGCCCTGGAAGAGCTCCGGGTTCGGACGCTCGGGGGTGTTGAGCGGCTTCGGTTTCAGGGTGAAGTCGTGGATTCGGTAGAAGTCGCCGCGGTAGTCGACGTTGTCCTCGGTCCAGATCTTGCGGATGACCTCGAGGAACTCGCCGCTGCGGCGGTAGCGCTCGTCGTGCTCGAGCCACGGCTCACCGAGGTGGGTGAACTCGTCCTTGAACCAGCCGCTTACCACGTTGATGGCGAAACGACCCTTGGACAGGTGGTCGGCGGTGGCGCCGAGCTTGGCGAGGACCGCCGGGTGCCACAGTCCGGGGTGAACGGCGGCGATGACCTTCAGCCGCTGCGTGGCGAGGAGCAGCGCGAGGCTGAAACTCGTCGACTCGTGCTGGTTCTCGGCGCCATAACTGGCCTCGTAACGGACCTGTGAGAGGGCGTATTCGAAGCCGTTGTCCTCGGCGGTCTGGGCGAGCTTGATGTTGTAGTCGTAGCCCCAGTCGGTGCGCTGTTCGATGGTGCTGGTGACCAGGCCGCCGCTGACGTTCGGCACCCAGTAGGCGAACTTGATCTGGTCCGCGATGGATTCGGTGGACATGGTGTTACCTCCGGAGGTGATTTCTCAGGTGGAGCGTGGGTCGATCAGGACGATGCGGCCTGCAGGCGCGGCAGGAACGCGGTGCGGACCTCTTCGCTCGGGCGGGCGTCGGCCGCGTCGAGCAAGCCGCGTCGGGCGAGCGCCGGCCGGACGCCTTCACCGAAGTGGTAGGCCTCCTCGAGATGCGGGTAGCCGGACAGGATGAAGTGGTCGAGACCGAGTGCGGCGTACTCACCGATGAGTTCGGCGACCTCGTCGTAGGAACCGACGAGCGCGGTGCCGGCACCGCCGCGCACCAGGCCGACGCCCGACCAGACGCCCGGATGGATCTCCAGCGAACGCGGGTCGGGCGAACCCTCGAAAGCGGCTCCGCGGCCATGCAATTCGGACATACGACGCTGCCCCTCGGACTCCGACTGGGCGAGGTTCCGCTGCGCTGCGGCGACCTGTTCGGGATCGAGGTTGCCGAGGAGGCGTTCGGCCTCGGCCCAGGCCTGCTCGGAGGTCTCGCGGGCGATGACGTGGAAGCGGATGCCGTGATCGAGGGTGCGGCCCTGGGCTGCGGCGAGTCCGTTGATCCAGGCGATCTTCTGGGCGACGGCCTCGGGACGCTCACCCCAGGTGAGGTAGGTGTCGGCGTACTTGGCGGCCACATCACCGGCAGCAGGCGACGATCCACCGAAGAAGACCGGCGGGGCCGGGGTGGGGCGACGGCCGAGCAGGGCGTTCTCCACGCGCAGGTGCTTACCGACGAAGTCGACGGGCTCGTCCTGGGTCCACAGCCGACGGATGATCTCCAGGTATTCGCCGCAGCGCTCGTAGCGCGCGTTCTTGGCCAGGAAATCGCCGAAGGCACGCTGCTCGCTCGACTCACCGCCGGTGACGACGTTGATCAGCAGACGACCCTCGGAATGCCACTGGAAGGTCGCCGACATCTGCGCGGCGAGCAGCGGCGAGATGAGGCCGGGACGGAAGGCGATCAGGAACTTGAGGCTCTCGGTCGAATCGATCAGAGCCGCGGTAGTCAGCCACGCGTCCTCACACCACAGTCCGGCCGGGGTCAGGACGGCTTCGAAGCCGTTCACCTCGGCCGCACCGGCGAGCTGCTTGAGGTAACGAAGGTCGGCCGGCCGGTCCCCGTTCATCTGGCTGCCGTGCCCGCCCGCGATCAGGTTGCGGGAGTCACCGTAGGTGGGCAGGAACCAGTGGAAATGCAGAGACACCGCGAAGGCACCTTTCGTCGTAGAGCATCGGGGGTGGAGCGGCAGGCATGATCGGCAGTGCAGGTCGAAACCCGTGCTGCGACACACATGTCGGCCCCAAGTGTCTGGCACCGGCGAGACACGAGGCCACCATTGAAATCTCCGTGACGCCAAGTGGACATTGGTCCGCCCGGTTCGGTAGAGGCACCGTTTCCACAGGTCGGCATCACGACGGGGAGTCGGCAGGCGGCGTCGTATCGCACGCGCCGCCCATGGATCCGGCGAGCAGATCCCGATCACGCCAGACCCCGTCGCACTCTTCGGAGGGGCCCGGTCGGGACCCGTTCAGCGGGTCGAGCTCACTCGGACGGTCGCCACTGGCCCATTCCGAGGAAGACCATCACCAGTTGGCGTTCGGTGCGCTCGACGATCTCCTGCTCGGCACCGCGTCCGCGGTACTCGCCGTCGAGGAGATCGGCCACGGCGGTCAGCATGATCGTGACGATGAGCTCGGCCGCGATCTCGAGGTCTTCGGGCTGCCACGGGGCGAGGTCCGGGATCCGGGCGAGGTCGATCGTCAGCTCCTTGGAGAAGAGCCGGAGTTCGGTGTCGATGGCACGCCGGATCTCCGCGATGCCGCCGTGCTGTTCGCGGATGAGGAATCTGAACTGCGACTCGTTCTCGCGGACGTGACGCAAGAGGATGTCGAGGGAGTTCTTCGCGGTCGGCATCGCCTGACGCGCGGCGAGATCACGCCGACCCTCGCGGAGTGCGCGTCGCAGGACACGCATCGAGTCCTCGACGACGGTGACGCCGAGATCCTCCATCGAGGCGAAGTGTCGATAGAAGGCCGTGGGGACGATGCCCGCGCCGCGGGCCACCTCGCGCAGGCTGATGCTGCCGAAGCTGCGCTCGCCGACGAGGGACCTCGTGGTGTCGAGGAGCGCCTGCCGCGTCTGGTTCTTCTTGTCCGCACGCGTCTGCGCATCGCGCTGGTTCGAACTCCGCGTGCGTGTCACAGACCCGAGTGTATTCGCCACGACCTCCGGTCCCGGCCACGACCTCCTCGAAGACAGTGACAGCCGTCACACAGATCCACGCTTGACGACCCAGGGCGCCGTCATGTCACACTCGTTTGTGTACACCTGTACACCGAAATCATGTGAACGGAGCCCTTCCATGAGCATCCGCACCTCCCACAACCCGACCCCGCGCACCTCCGCCGGCAGCCCCGGCCGCTGGAATCGCCTGGTCGGCTCGATCGTCGAGGCGGCACTGTCCCCGCATCCGGTCGACCGTTATCTCGAACTGCTCGACCCGATGCTCACCTGGCGCGACCTGCGCGGCGAGATCGTCCGGGTCGAGCACCCGACGCCCCGCACGGTGCGTCTCACCATTCGTCCGACACGACAGTGGCGCGGACACCAGGCAGGACAATACGTGCAGCTCAGCGTCGTCATCGACGGCGTACGGCACACCCGTTGTTTCTCGCCGGCCAACGCCGCCGCCGGCTCGGACGGCGCCATCGAGCTGACCATCACCGCCAACGACGACGGCCTCGTCTCCAAGTACCTTGCCGCCGAGGCCCGGACCGGCGACGTCGTCGGACTGTCCCAGGCCGACGGCGACTTCGCACTACCGGAGACCGACCCGACGTCGGCCGTCTTCATCAGCGGGGGCAGCGGAGTTACACCTGTGCTCTCAATGATGAGGACGCTCGTGGCCCGAGGCTACGCAGGACCGATCACGTTCGTGCACTACGCACGCACGGCGTCGGAGGTGGCGTACCGGGACGAGCTCGCCGCCCTGGCGGCCGGGCATCCCAACCTCGACCTCCGGATGCACCACACCCGCGAGGCCCACGACGGCCACTTCACCGCCGCGCACCTCGACAACATCCCCGGCCTGGCCGACGCCGACGTCTTCGTCTGCGGACCGCAGGCCTTGATGGATGCCGTCGCCGAGGCACATACCGAGCTCGGCATCTCGCAGCCATTGCACAGCGAGGCGTTCACCCTGGCCGCACCGACGGTCGTCGACCCCGATTCGGTCGAGGGCGAACTGACGTTCTCACGGTCGGGGGCAACGGCGACCAACGACGGTCGTCCGATCCTCGACCAGGCCGAGGCCGCCGGACTCACCCCGGAATCCGGCTGCCGCATGGGGATCTGCTTCTCCTGCACCGCCGTGAAGAAGTCGGGCTGCACCCGCAACGTCCTGACCGGCGAGACCGACACCGAGTCCGACACCCAGATCCAGCTGTGCATCAACGCCCCGGTCGGTTCCGTCGACATCGAGATCTGACGGTCGGCCACCACACGCCGACCTCCACCCAATCCACTCTCCTAACTAGCAGGAGGCACACCATGACCATCGACATCGCCAAGGACACCCGTCCCGCGCCCACCGAGAACCTGCCGGCCGTAGTCGAGGCCGAGAAGATCAACACCGGAAACACCGACCCCAACACCGTCGTCCTGTCCTATGAACAGGTCGAGGCGCTGGGGCGTGACCTGGACGAGCTGCGCTCCCGGATCGTCGCCGACCTCGGCCAGAAGGATCGCGACTACCTGTACGCGGTCATCCGCGCCCAGCGCGGCTTCGAGATCGGCGGCCGCGCGCTCATGTACCTCGGGTTCTTCCCGCCGGCCTGGATCGCCGCCGTGGGGGCGCTCTCCGTGTCGAAGATCCTCGACAACATGGAGATCGGCCACAACGTGATGCACGGCCAGTACGACTGGATGCGCGAGGACACCTACAATTCGCGCGAATTCGAGTGGGACACCGTGTGTCCGGCTGACCAGTGGAAGCACAGCCACAACTACCTGCACCACACATTCACCAACATCGTCGGCGAGGACCGCGACATCGGTTACGGCATCCTGCGGATGGCGCGCGACCAGAAGTGGAATCCCTACTACCTGGGCAACCTCGGCTATGCGACCGCCCTCATGCTCCTCTTCGAGTGGGGTGTCATGCTCCACGATCTGGAGGCGGAGAACGTGATCCAGGGCAAGCGCAAGTGGAGTGACATCAAGGGCCTGGTGAAAGGTATGTGGCGCAAGGCCGGTCGACAGGTCCTCAAGGACTACGTCGTCTTCCCGGCGCTGACCGGTCCGCTGTTCGTGCCGACCCTGATCGGCAACGCAACCGCGAACCTGGTGCGCAACGTATGGACGTACTCGATCATCTTCTGCGGCCACTTCCCCACCGGTGCACAGACTTTCACCCCTGAGGAATGCCAGAACGAGACCCGGGGCCAGTGGTACCTGCGCCAGATGCTGGGTTCGGCCAACATCACCGGCAGTCCGCTGTTCCACATCATGAGCGGCAACCTGTCCCATCAGATCGAGCACCATCTGTTCCCGGACATCCCTGCCGGCCGCTACCCGGAGATGTCGGCCGAGGTGCGCGAGATCTGTGATCGCTACGGCCTCCCGTACAACACCGGCTCACTCAGTCACCAGCTGGCGTCGACCTGGAAGAAGATCGCGAAGTTGTCGCTGCCGAACTGGATGACCCGCGACGACGACGACCTCACCGTCATCGTCGAGCGTGAGAAGCCCGCGTCGGTCGCCTGATCAGCTCCTCTCCGCACCGTTTCGCCGGCTGGTCCCGGGGGTATCCTCGGGACCAGCCGCGTCGGACGGGCGTGCGCACACTCTCATGTGGGGGCAACACCCTTCAGGAACCCAGGGGGTCTAGATGGTCGACAGCATCGAACGGAACAAGGATCTGATGCAGGAGCTGATCGAGTCCACGGCAACACACGTGGGTCGCATCGCCACGATCATCACCGGTGCCGTCGCCGGGGTGACCCGCGAGATCGGCGAGATCGTCACCGACGGGTTCGAGATGCGGGAGGCCGCCCGCAAGGCGAAGGCCGACGAGCTCGCCCGCGACCCGGAGTGGGGAATCATCGACGCCGAGTTCGCCTATGCGGAGTCGATCAACGACGTCGACCTGTCCGAACCGTTCTCCGAATCCGAGCAGGCGCGAGAAGTGACTGGAGTCGACATGGACGAGATCCCCGATCGCATCGACGTCGGTGAGCAGGCCGGCATCGACCAGGAGGGAGAGGTCTCCCGAGAGGCCGAACTCCCCAGCGACGGCGGCGTGACCGACCAGGACGAGCCCGACGTCGACGACCCGCGGGAGATCGCCGCGGAGGAGCCCCGGATCGCACCCGACATCGATCACTTGTGAGACCGCGCTCACCCTCTTGAGATCTGGGTGGATACAACCTTTGCCAAACGGCGGACTCACCCGTAGCTTGGTCCTGGTTTTCCTAGTTCATGGAGGTTCTGTCGATGTCGGTGCGTGAGGTTCTCACCTTTCCCAACCCCGTGAACGACTATGCGGCCCGCACGACTGCCGGCCTGGTCGTCGCCTTGGCCGTCATCGCGGTCGCGGTCAACAACCCGATCCTCTACGGCGTGCTGGCCCTCGGTTTCGCGCTGCGCGTGGCGTCGGGCCCGACGCTATCCCCGTTCGGACAGCTGTCGGTGAAGTTCATCGTCCCGAAGATCGTCCGCAAGGAGAAGCTCGTCCCGGGTCCGCCGAAGCGTTTCGCCCAGACCATCGGCCTGGTCGTCAGCGGCACGGCGTTCGTGCTCAGCCTCTTCGGTTTCGGTCTGGCCGCACAGATCGCCACCGGCATCCTGATTTTCGCTGCGACTCTCGAGGCCGTGTTCGGATTCTGCCTCGGCTGCACCATCTTCGGATTCCTGCAGCGTGCAGGCATCATCCCCGAGTCGGTGTGCGAGGCCTGCAACAACATCTCGCTGCGCAATCCCGCGGCCGTCTAGCGCCGACAAACCCTCCCTTTTTCCGTAGACCCACCCACCCGCGCGGGGGTGGGTCTACGGAAAAAGGGAGGGTTTGCCTTGCTCCCTGAGGAGCCCGGAGCTTGCGGAGGGCGTCTCGAAGGGTCAGTCGGACTTCACCGCGCGGTCGGGCACGGTCATCGCCATCATCATGATCTCGGTCTCGCTGTAGTCCCGGCCGGGGTGTTCGGCCGCGAGGTGGGCCTGGACCTTGGGGACGAAGTCGTCTTCGAGGGCGGTGATGGACTCGCCACAGGGGCAACGCAGGTTGTATGCCATGCGTCACATCCTATCGGGGCCGGACGGTCAGTCCAGGATTCCCAATGCGATCCCGTCCAGGATGTCGTGCTCGCTGACGACGAGTTCGGTGATGCCCGCACGCTCGGCCAGCACCCTCGCCAGTTCCAGCGTGACCAGCGATCCCCCGCCGATGACGTCGACGCGACCGGGGTGCATCGGCCCCAGGGCGGCGCGGTCGGCGCGCGTCATGTGGACGAGGTCCCAGCACACGCGGTCCAGGTCGGCCAGCGAGATGCGGGAGAGGTGGATCTTCTCCGAGTCGTACTCGGTCAGCCCGGCGCCGAGCGCGGCGAGCGTCGTCATCGTCCCGGCGACGCCGACCCACGTCCGTGCAGGTTCGACGGGCACCCGCGAGAAGGCCTCGGCCAGCCGCTCGGCGGCGAACGCCCGGGCGGCGGCGATCTCCTCGGCGGTCGGCGGATCCGACGGCAGGGTGCGTTCGGTCAGGCGCACGCACCCGATGTCCGCCGAGTACGCCGCGTGGACACCGTCGGTGTCGCCGAGCACCACCTCGGTCGAGCCGCCCCCGAGGTCGGTGACCACGAAAGGTCCGGTGGCAGGGTCCAATTCACCGACAGCCCCGCGGAAGGACAGCCGCGCTTCCTCGTCCCCGGAGATGACCTCGGCGATGGCGCCGTCGGAGACACAGCCCAGCAGGTCGGCGGTCATCGCGAAGAACTCGTCGCGGTTCGACGCATCACGCGTCGCCGATGTCGCGACCATCCGAACCTTCACGACGCCGAGCGATTCCATCGTCTTGACGTAGTCGGCGAGCGCGATGCGGGTGCGTTCAATCGACTCCGGTGCGAACTGACCCGTGGCGTCGACGCCGTAACCCAGTCGTACGACGCGCATCTCGCGATGCAGGTCGACGAGGCGACCGTCGTCGCCGGCCCGGGCGACGAGGAGACGGATCGAATTGGTACCGCAGTCGACGGCGCCGACGACCGTCACGCGTCGTCTCCGGTGGCCTCCGTGGGCGGAAGCGTGTCGGGCCAGTCGGTCGGGATCGCGGTGCCCCGCAAGCCGTTTGCAGCGGCGAGAGCCACCGCCTCGTCGCCGAACGGGTTGAGACCCGGCCCCTTGGCGAGCGAATGCGCGATCAGCACGTGCAGGCACTTCACCCGGTCGGGCATCCCGCCGCCGGTGAAGTCGGTACCCAGCGACTCGATGGCGTCGCGTTCGGCGAGGTAGTCCTCGTGCGCACGACGATAGGCAGCCGCGAGCTCCGGATCGGACGACAACCGGGCGGTCATCCCTCGCATCACGCCCGCCGATTCCTGACGGCTGGCCTCGGCGGTGAGCCGCGGATCGGTCAAGTAGTACAGCGTCGGGAACGGCGTGCCGTCGGGCAGCCGCGGCGCGGTCTTGACGACGGCCGGCTGCCCGTCAGGTGTGCGGTAACTGATCTCGATGACGCCCCGCGGTTCGCGCCCCAGCTGGGCTGCGACGGTGGCGAGGTCTTCTTCTGACACGCTCACGGTCTCTGACCTCACTGCGCGGCGGGCGGAGTCGACAGGGTGTCCCAGAGGTTGCCGTACCAGGGTGCGCGGGCGCGCTCCTCGGCACGTTCGGCGGCCTCGCGGCGGGCCTGGTCGGCGGGGAACAACATCACGAGCGGGATCTCTCCTGGCTTGACGAACTGCAGACGCGTCCGCGCCTGGGCCTCGATGTAGGCGGGGTCGTTCTGCTCGTTGACCTTCTGCTGGTAGTCGGCGACCTCGCGCCGCAGCTGTTCGTTCGACGCGGTCAGTTGACGGAACTCCGACCGCTGAGTGAAGTAGGTCCGCAGCGGCATCGCCAGCGTCAGGGCGACGACGCAGACCACGACGACCGTGATGACGAGTGTCGCCACGGTCGCCGGGGTCATCTCGAAACGACGCAGACGAGCACTCAAACCGGACCGCATCCGGCTGCGGGACGCGTTCGGCCGGGGACGACGAACCGGTTCGGCCGGCGGGGCGGCTGTGTCGGCCGCGGTCCTCTGGGCTTCGTCGGCGGTGTCCTTGGTGGCGTCGGTGATCAGCTCCTGCTCACCGGTCTCGACGACCGAGGCCGGTGCGACAGGTCGGGCCGGACGTCCGGACCGATCGTGCCGTCGCGTGCGACGGGCGTCGCGTACGCGCGGATCGGCCTTCCGATCACGCGCACGCTGACGCCCGTCACCGCGGTGACGTCGCTCCGAACCCATGAAGACAGCTAATCACGAACCAAACGAGAAACGCGGGAAGGCGAGGTCGCCCGCGTAGCGTGCCGCATCGCCGAGACCCTCTTCGATGCGCAGCAGCTGGTTGTACTTGGCGACACGCTCGGAACGAGCGGGCGCGCCGGTCTTGATCTGGCCACAGCTGCAGGCGACGGCGAGGTCGGCGATGGTGGTGTCCTCGGTCTCACCGGACCGGTGGCTCATCATCGACTTGTAGCCGTTGTTGTGCGCGAGGGCGACGGCATCGAGGGTCTCGGTCAGCGTGCCGATCTGGTTGACCTTGACCAGCAGGGCGTTGGCGATGCCCTTGGAGATGCCCTCTTCGAGGCGCTCGGGGTTGGTGACGAACAGGTCGTCGCCGACGAGCTGCACCTTGTCACCGATCGACTCGGTCAGCTTGGCCCAACCGGTCCAGTCGTCCTCGGACAGACCGTCCTCGATCGAGACGATCGGGTAGTCGGCGATGAGCTTCTCGTAGAACGACACCATGTCGTCGGCGCCGAGCTCCTTGCCCTCGAGCTTGTAGGCGCCGTTGGAGTAGAACTCGGTCGACGCGGCGTCGAGCGCGATGACGACGTCACGGCCGAAGTTGTAGCCGGCCTTGCCGACGGCCTCGCCGATCACGGCGATCGCAGCCTCGGTGTTCGGCAGGTCGGGGGCGAAGCCGCCCTCGTCGCCGAGCGCGGTGTTCAGGCCCTGCTTGTGCAGCACCGACTTGAGCGCGTGGTAGACCTCGGCGCCGCAGCGGAGGGCTTCCTTGAAGGTGGGAGCGCCGACCGGGGCGATCATGAACTCCTGGAAGTCGATGCCGTTGTCCGCGTGCTCACCGCCGTTGATGATGTTCATCATCGGGACCGGCAGGATGTGGGCGTTGGGGCCGCCGATGTAGCGGAACAGCGGCAGACCGGCCGACTCGGCCGCGCCCTTGGCCACCGCGAGCGACACACCGAGCAGCGCGTTGGCGCCGATGCGGCTCTTGTCGGGGGTGCCGTCGCAGTCCAGGAGTGCCTGGTCGACGAGACGCTGTTCCTCGGCCTCGATGCCGATCACCGCGGGTGCCAGCTCGCCGAGGACACCCTCGACGGCCTTGGTGACCCCCTTGCCCAGGTACCGCTCGCCGCCGTCACGGAGCTCGACGGCCTCATGTTCGCCGGTGGAAGCGCCCGACGGAACGGCGGCGCGGGTGAAGGTGCCGTCGTCCAGGACGACCTCGACCTCGACCGTCGGGTTTCCCCGCGAATCGAGAATCTCGCGCGCACCTACCTGCTCGATGATTGCCACGGCTGAACCCCAATCTCGGTGGACGTGCCGGCTGTGATGCCGGTCGGTAGGTCAAAGAGTAGTGGCTGCACCCACGGTCCACGAGACAAGGTCTCGTGCCACGGCCGGAACCGTCCGGCTCCCGGGTCAGAAACGGACGTTGATCGAGTAGGCGTTGGCGTGATCGCGCACGTCGAGGACGTAGGCCATCGAATTGTTGTACCTGCGGACCGCCTTCTCCCAGCCCTCGGCGACGGTCATGTCGTTGCCCGAGGAGACGCACAGGTAGCGGGCGGCGGACAGCGCCGCGTCGTCGATGTTGTCCGGGTCGGGGACGCCGTCGCCGCTGGCGTCCACGCCGTAGCGCTTCCACGTCTCCGGAATGAACTGGAACGGTCCCATGGCGCGGTCGTGGGTGGAGTCGCCGTCGAGGCTGCCGCCGTCGGTGTCGCGGATCTCCATGTTGCCCTTGGTGCCGTCGAGCTGAACCCCGCGGATCGGCGGGCTGACGTCGCCGTTGGCGGCGACACTGGAACCCCGATAGTGCCCGTGCTTGCTCTCGACGCCGGCGATGCCGGCCAGCGTCGTCCACGCGATGCCGCATTCGGGGTGCTGCTGCCGCTGGATCTCCGCGGCGTTGCCGTATGCCTGCAGGGACACGACGGGGATGCCGGTCGACTCGGAGATGGGGTCGGCCCACTCGCGCATCTTGTCGGCGGTGCGGCCCGGTGCGTTGATGTCGATGTAGGGCTGCGGCACGCCCGCGCCGGGCGGGATGCCCTCGGGGATGTCGGGCCTGTTCAGCGACGGGAGGTCGATGCATGCGGAGAGCAGCACCGTCGAGGCGACCGCCACACAGCCCGCCACCAGCCCGTTCCTCCACGAGCGACGGTTCCGCCCCCGGCCCAACACACGCATTCCCCGTTCACTCCTGTCTCAGGTCTGTCGAATAGATCTGGGGCGAGCCGATGCCCGCCCGAGCGACCACGATCGCACATGCCGCGGCGTGCTCGCCTCGGCAACACACAGCGACCCGGTCACAGGGGACAACTGCCGGCGGTCGCCTTCGGTTCCCGATGGTCGGTCGGGACTTCGACGCGGCGTCGCCCACCGTGCGGAATCCGATGCTCGACGCCGATCCCGACATACCGGTCACGGCACCGGCGGAGGTCTGGAAATCACAGTGCGTCGAATCCCGCTGATCAGGCCCCCTCTGGCAGGGATCCGGCCCACCGGTGGGGCGATGTGCCCTATGCGACACACCCTCTCCGGTCTAACGTTCCTATGGCTAGCCTCACCACACACGTCGCCGCTGGGCGTCGAGGAGATGGACCACCGGGAATGTATTACGTATCGGCACTCGCCTCGAGCGGCATTGCGGTCCTGGCTGCCGACGGACCGTCGGTCTGGACGCAGATGGTAGGGAGCGCGCTCATCGGTCTGCGCGAAGGCCTCGAGACCGGGATCGTGGTCATGGTCCTGATCGCCTTCGTCGTCAAGACCGACCGCCGAGACGCCCTCAAGTGGATCTGGGCGGGCGTGGGTGCGGCGGTGGCGATGACGCTCGTGGTGTTCCTCGTGATCCACTTCGGCACATCGACGATGACGCCGCTCGCGGCGGAGACCATCGCCGGCGTCGCGTCGCTGGTGGCGGTCGGGATCGTGACGTTCATGGTGCTGTGGATGAGCGAGGCCTCCTCCCACATCTCCGCCGATCTCAAGAGCGGGATGTCGAAAGCGCTTCTCGCCGGCGGCGCCTCGGTGCTGGGTCTGGCGTTCCTGGCCGTCGGCCGCGAGGGCTTCGAAACGGCGCTGCTGATGGTCGGTTACGCCGAGAGCGTGTCGGGCGGACTGTGGCCGTTGCTCGGACTCGTGATCGGCATCCTCGCCGCCGTCGCGCTGACAGTGCTGATCTACCGCGGAGCGATCCGCATGAACCTCTCGGTGTTCTTCACCTACACCGGCCTGTTCCTGATCGTCGTCGCCGCCGGAATCCTGACCTACGGCATCCGGGCCTTGCAGACGGTCGGCTGGCTGCCCGGCCTCGGCAACACCGCCTTCGACATCTCGGCGACCTACGACGCCTCCTCCTGGTACGGCACGATCCTCGGCGGCATCTTCAACGTGCGCCCGGATCCGACAATCCTGCAGGTGATCGCCTGGATCGTCTACGTGGTGGTCGTGACCACGATCTTCTTCCGTCGACAGCGCGCCGGCCATCGGGCCCCCACCTCGAAGACCCCCGCCGCCCGGAAGAGCGCAACGCCCGACGAGAGCTCCGCGCCCGCGGAGCCCGCCCCCGAAAGGAATCCTCAGTGACTCGTAGACCCGTGGTGGCCGCAGCTGCGGCCGCGGTGGTGATCTCCCCTGTGCTCCTCGCCGGTTGTACCGAGAAGGGCAGCTCCGAGGGCGCGATCGCGGTGACCTCGACCGCCGACGCCTGCGATCTCGCGACCACCGAAGCGACGACCGGCAACGTCGATTTCGCGATCACCAACTCCGGCGACAAGGTCACCGAGTTCTACGTCTACGGCAACAACAACCGCGTCCTCGGCGAGGTCGAGAACATCGGCCCCGGACTGTCCGGCAATCTGACCGTCGAGATCGTCGAACCCGGCACCTACACGGTGGCGTGCAAGCCCGGCATGGTCGGCACCGGCATCCGAACCGAACTCAACGTCGGCGGCGAGCGCAAGGAGAAGGCCGACGTACCCGCAGACGTGACCGCCGCCAAGGCGCAGTACCTCGAGTACGTCCGCAATCAGCTGAACACCCTGCACGCCCAGACGACGTCCTTCGTCGACAGCGTCAAGAAGGGCGATCTCGACGCGGCGCGTGCGCAGTTCGGTCTCACGCGTACCCCGTACGAACGGATCGAGCCGGTCGCCGAGTCCTTCCCCGATCTCGACCCCGCCATCGACATGCGATGGGACGATACCGAGGACGGCACCCAGCCGTTCACCGGCTTCCACCGTCTCGAACGGTTCCTGTGGCCGCCGCAGCCCGCCGAGATCGGCGATGCAGCCGGCCAGATCACGCCGTCGGATGCCGCGAACGCCAAGGCGACCGACAATCCGCAGGCCATCGCCGAGATCGCCGACGGTCTGCTCGCCAACGTGACCAGGCTCCGCGACTCGGTCAGCAAGCCGGACTTCGAGTTCGAGACCCTCTCGTTCGTGAAGGGCCCGCAGGCCCTCATCGACGAGGTCGCCGCCACCAAGGTCGACGGTGAAGAGGACCGGTACTCCCACACCGACCTGTGGGACATCGCCGCCAATCTCGACGGGTCGGAAACCGCGATCGCGACGATGCAGCCGATCATCTCCGCCAAGAACCCGGCACTGATGGACAAGATCACCGCGCAGTTCACGACCGCGCGCGACTCGGTGAACAGATACCGTAACGGCGACGGCTACGTGTCCTACATCGAGGTCACGCCCGAACAGCGCAAGGAGCTGTCCACTCAGATCGACGCGCTGTCGGCCACCCTGTCCCAGGTGCCGGGAATCGTGTTGCAGCAATGAGTGATCCGGCCCGCCACCCCGACGACGCGCAACCAACCGAGCCCGTAGGCCGCACGACGCGACGTGGTCTCTCGCGTCGTGCGATCCTCGGCGGCACCGGTGCCGGACTGCTCGTCGCCGCGGGCGGGATGGCCGTCGGCCGTGCCACCACGCAGGCCCCGGCGACCGACCACATCGTCGAATTCCGGGGTCCACGGCAGGCCGGGATCATCACCGCCGCACAGGATCGGCTGCATTTCGCGAGCTTCGACGTCGTCACCGACAACCGAGACGAGCTCGTCGCGGTGCTGCAACGCTGGACCGACGCGGCCGACCGCATGACCCGCGGCGAGGAGACCGTCCCCGACGGCGCCACCGGCCTCGGTGAGTACACACCACCCGCCGATACCGGGGAAGCGTTGGGGCTGAGCGCTGCTCACCTCACGCTCACGATCGGCTTCGGTCCCGGGCTGTTCGGTCCCAGCGCGTCGGCTCCCGACCGCCCCGACCGGTTCGGTCTCGCCGACCGTCGACCGCCGGCGCTCGTCGACCTGCCGATGTTCGCCGCCGAGAAGATCGACCCCGCACGGTCGTACGGCGACATCTGCGTGCAGGCCTGCGCCGACGACCCGCAGGTGGCGGTCCACGCCATCCGCAATCTCGCCCGAATGGCGGTGGGCGTCATGGCCGTCCGCTGGTCGCAGCTAGGGTTCGGCCGCACGTCGTCGACGACGCAGTCCCAGGACACTCCCCGAAACCTGTTCGGGTTCAAGGACGGCACCGCGAACCTGCGCGCCGAGGACACCGACCTCCTCGACCGCTGGGTCTGGGTCGCCCCGGAGGACAATCCACCGTCGGCGCAGTGGATGACCGGCGGGACCTACCTCGTCGCCCGGCGGATCCGGATGGACATCGAACCGTGGGACCGCGCCAACCTCTTCGAGCAGGAACAGATCGTCGGACGCACCAAGCGATCCGGCGCACCGCTCGGGAAGGCCGGCGAGTTCGACGACCCCGACTTCGCGATCACTTCCGGTGGGACCCCGATCATCGCGCGCAACGCCCATGTGCGGCTGGCACATCCGGACAACCTCGGCGGGGTGCAGATCCTCCGCCGGGGTTACAACTTCACCGACGGGACCGACGGCTTCGGCCACCTCGACGCCGGGCTGTTCTTCATCGCCTTCAACCGCGACACCGGCAAGCAATTCGTGCCCATGCAGCAGGTCCTGTCCCGGCAGGACGCGATGACCGAGTATCTGATCCCCAACGGCTCGGCGAACTTCGCCATCCCACCCGGCCTCGGACCCGGCGAATGGTGGGGGCAGCGGCTCTTTGAGTGACCTTCCGCGACGGCGGTCGCTCACCATCAGTCCGGGAGCACGCTCTCCCAAGCTGCACGCGAATCCAGTTCGATGCCCAGCTCTTTCGCGCGCGCCTCGGCGTCCCGGACCGACGCCATCAGCGCCAGGGCCTTGTCTCGGGTCTGCGCCTCGACGCTGTCGTCGCTCGGGGCGACGGTGACCGTCCACGTCTCGGCCGGAATGGTGTCCACCGGATACGACGCCGCGGTGAGCCGTTCGAAGATCTTCTGCAGCAGGGCGAGCGACGGCTGCGTGGTGGCAACGCCGTCGAGGACGGAGCCGCGCTTCTTCTCCGCGGCCTTGCGTTCCTCCCACTCGCGGATCTGGGTCTCCAGGTCGGAGTGGGCGCCGGACAGCACGCCGGGGGTGCGGCCCATCACCTTGGAGGTGAAACTGCGTGCGACGTCGTCGATGTCGAACGGCGCGTCCGGGTCGTCGGCGGCGATGCGCGCGTGGAAGAGCACCTGCAGCAACAGATCCCCGAGTTCTTCCTTGAGCTCGAGCTGATCACCGGCCTCGATGGCGTCGAGCAGCTCGTAGACCTCCTCGAGGAGGTAGCGACGCAGCGAGTGATGGGTCTGGGTGCTCTCCCAGGGGCCGTCGCGGCGCAACGTGTCCATGAGCGCGACGGAATCGAGGAGCGCCATCCCCGAGACCTTCTGCGTGGCGATGACCTGCTCACCGCGGGCGGCGCGGGCACGCACGAGGGGGTGATCGGCGTCGGTGCTCACCAGCACGGAGTCGACGGGCGTCTCACCGAGCACCTCGTCGAAAACCGGTTCGACACGGTCGAACTCCCAGAGCAGGGCAGCGGGCACGTCCTCGGTGACCTTGACCGATCCGGTGAGCCAGGCGCGCGCCCGGATGGGGATCAGGTCGGGCCGTGCCGGGTCCAACAGCACCACCGTCATTCGTTGTACGCCCTCTCTCGACCCCCGTGGATTTTCCTGCCCCGCTGAGTGGTGTTCTAAGCGTTCGGCTCCGGCTTGAGCTGCGTGAGGAACGTCGTGAGGTACTCGATGAGCTCGTCGTCGCGCAGACGTGCCGAACCGACTCCCCCGGTCCGCGGAATCGGGAGCGTGACCACCGACGTCGTCGCGCGGAAGGTCGCCGAGGAGTAGAGCCTGCGGAGACGCACCTGCTCGCTGTCGAGGAGCGGCAGCGGCGAGATCTTGACGCCCTGTCCGGCCAGTCCGATCTCGGTGATGCCGCGCTCGCGGCAGCGCAGACGCAGGCGGGCGATCGACGCCAGACGCGTCGTCTCGACCGGCGGCGGACCGTAGCGGTCGTTGAGTTCGACGAGCACCGCGTCGACCTCGGCGTCGTCGGTGGCCGACGCCAGCTTGCGGTACGCCTCCAGACGGAGACGGTCCGAGTCGACGTATTCGACCGGGATGTGCGCATCCACCGGCAGGTCGATCCGCACCTCCCCGGTCTCCTGGGTCTCGACGGGCTTGCCGTCGGCCGCGGCGCGATACGCCTCGACGGCCTCGCCAACGAGCCGCACGTAGAGGTCGAAACCGACGCCCGCGACGTGGCCGGACTGTTCGGCGCCGAGAACATTTCCGGCGCCACGCAATTCGAGGTCCTTGAGCGCCACCGCCATACCGGCGCCGAGTTCGTTGTTCTGCGCGATCGTCGCGAGCCGGTCGTAGGCGGTCTCGGTCAGCGGCCGGTCCGGGCTGTAGAGCAGGTAGGCGTAACCGCGTTCACGACTACGTCCGACTCGTCCGCGCAGCTGATGGAGCTGCGAGAGACCGAGGTTCTCGGCGCGGTCCACGATGAGCGTGTTGGCGTTGGAGATGTCGAGACCGGTCTCGATGATGGTCGTACAGACCAGCACGTCGTACTCGCGGTTCCAGAACCCCGACACCGTGCGCTCCAGCTGATCCTCACCCATCTGACCATGCGCGACAACGACTCTCGCCTCGGGGATCATTGCGGCGATGTCCTTGGCCGTCTTGTCGATGGTCGAGACGCGGTTGTGCACGTAGAAGACCTGGCCGTCGCGGAGCAACTCACGACGGATCGCCGCGGCCACCTGTTTCGGCGCGTAGGCGCCGACATAGGTCAGCACCGGGTGGCGCTCCTCGGGTGGGGTGAGGATCGTCGACATCTCGCGGATGCCGGCCATCGACATCTCCAGGGTGCGCGGGATCGGCGTCGCCGACATGGTCAGCACGTCGACGTGGGTGCGCAGCGACTTGATGTGTTCCTTGTGTTCGACGCCGAATCGCTGCTCCTCGTCGACGATCACGAGGCCGAGGTCCTTCCACGTGATACCGGTCTGCAGGAGGCGGTGGGTGCCGATGACGATGTCGACCTCGCCCTTGGCCATCGCCTCGGTGATCTCGCGGGATTCCTTGGCATCGGTGAAGCGCGACAGTCCGCGTACCCGCACCGGGAAACCGCTCATCCGCTCGGTGAACGTCTGCAGATGCTGTTGCGCGAGAATGGTCGTCGGCACGAGGACGGCGACCTGTTTGCCGTCCTGCACCGCCTTGAACGCGGCGCGCACCGCGATCTCGGTCTTGCCGTAACCGACGTCGCCGACGATGACGCGGTCCATCGGGACCGGACGTTCCATGTCGGACTTGACCTCGGCGATGACGGTCAGCTGATCGACCGTCTCGGTGAAGTCGAAGGCGTCTTCCATCTCCTGCTGCCACGGGGTGTCGGGCCCGAAGGCGTGGCCCGGGGCGGCATGACGCGCGGCGTAGAGCTGCACCAGCTCGCCGGCGATCTCGCGAACGGCCTTGCGCGCCTTGCGCTTGGTGTTCTGCCAGTCCGACCCGCCCAGCTTGGACAGCGACGGCTGCTCGCCACCGACGTACCGGGACAACTGGTCGAGCGCGTCCATCGGCACGTACAGCCGGTCGGCGGGCTGGCCGCGTTTGCTCGACGCGTACTCGAGGACCAGGTACTCGCGACGCGCACCCGAGACGGTGCGTTCGATCATCTCGACGAACTTGCCGATGCCGTGCTGGTCGTGCACGACGAGGTCGCCGGCGGCCAGCGCCAGCGGGTCGACCTGGTTGCGGCGCTTGGCCGGGAGCTTGCGTCCGTCACGGACGTTCGCGACGCGCGTACCGGTGAGATCCGCCTCGGTGACCACGACGAGTCCGGCGTCGGCACAGACGATTCCGGCGCGGAGCGTGGCCCCGAAGACCGTGACCTCGCCCGGTTCGGGACGATGCCCCGGCTCGGCGATCACGTACGGCACCTCGGCCTCGGACAGCCGCTCGCCGACTCGCTGGGCGGTGCCCTTGCCGGTGACGACGATCGCGGCGGTCTTGCCGTCGGACACATGCGCCCGGAGCTGGGCGAACGTGGCCGCGATCTCGCGCTCGTCGCCGCGCGGTGCGGGTCCGGGGGTGAGGTCGAGTTCGAGTTCGTTCCCGCTGCCGGTGGACAGCGGTGACAGCGTCCACCACGGGCGTTTGGCCTGTAGTGTCGCTTCGCGCACGTCGCCGAGCGAACGATAGGCGCTGGCCTGCAGGTCGATGCCGGTTCCTGACCGCGGGTCGATCGGGGCGTTCGCGCCCATCGCCGCGGCCGTCCACGACGCCTCGAGGAACTCCGCACCGGTCTTGGACAGGTCCGCGGCGCGGGTCCGGACCTTCTCGGGGTCGAGGATCAGCACGCGTGTCCCGTCGGGGACGACCTCGGTGAGGAGTTGCATCTCGCCGTCGACGAGCGCCGGGATGAGCGCTTCCATTCCCTCGACGGGGATGCCCTCGGCCAGTTTGCCGAGCATCTCGGTGAGTGCGGTGTCGTCGGGGTTCTTCGCCGCGAGATCGCTTGCGCGCGTGCGCACCTTCTCGGACAGGAGTAGTTCACGACCCGGGTGGATGCGTACCTCGGACGCGTCGACCTCGGGCTGGCTGCGCTGGTCGGCGACCGAGAACGCCCGGATCTCGGTGATCTCGTCGCCCCAGAACTCGACGCGGACCGGGTGGTCGGCGGTCGTCGGGAAGACGTCGAGGATGCCGCCGCGGACCGCGAACTCGCCGCGGCGTCCAACCATGTCCACCCGTTCGTAGGCCATCTCGACGAGCTGCGCCAGCAGTCCGTCGAAGTCGACCTCGATGCCCTCGCGCAGCGTTACCGTGGCGACCTCGCCGAGGCCCGGCGCCATCGGCTGCACGAGCGAGCGGACCGTGGTGACCACGACCCGCAGCGGGTTGTCGCCGGGATTGGCGAGACGGTGCAGCACCGCCAGTCGCTGGCCGACGGTGTCCGCGCTCGGCGACAGCCGCTCGTGCG
Source organism: Gordonia sp. 135 (assembly GCF_009720185.1). Lineage (NCBI taxonomy): Bacteria > Bacillati > Actinomycetota > Actinomycetes > Mycobacteriales > Gordoniaceae > Gordonia > Gordonia sp. 135. Next base: position 1,607,589 of record NZ_CP046257.1, on the reverse strand, counting down.
GGAGGGTCTCCCACGAGGGGAACTGGGCCACCGAGTCGGCGTCGTCGAGGAGTTCGGCCAACTCGGCCGTCAGGTCATCGGCCTCGCGACCGTTGGCCGAGACGACCAGCAGCGGGGCCTCGGCGCCGGCGGCCAGACAGGAGACGAGGAACGGCCGGGCGGCGTCGGGTGCGGTGATGTCGAGGCGACGTTCGGCACGGCGTTCGTGCACCTCGCGGAAGGATTTGTCCGCACACGCGAGCGCGGCCAGACCGGACAGGGCACGGGGCGTCGACACTCCGCCGATTGTATGTGCCGCGCCTCGTGCCCCCTCAGGCCGGTCGATCAGCCCAGCAGGCCCTGCCCCAGTACCTCTCCTCGACGAGCCCCGGGAAGGACGGCGTAGACCGCCGATCCGATGGGCGTCGTCCATTGATTCAGCGCGTCGTGTTCGGCCAGCCGCGCCTGGACCGGCACGTATTGGGCGTCGACATCGCGCTGGTAGGCGGCGAACAGGAGGCCGCTGTTGGAGATGGGGATGGTCCCGTCGGCATCGGGTTCCGGCGGGTCGTCGTAGTTGTAGCCACGCCGCAGGAATCGCTCCGTCGGTGTCCGGTGACGGGCGCGGGCGATGTGCGACGACGCCGGGATGGCGGGCAGCCCGTCGACGATCTTGTCGAAGTCCGGGTCGTCGTGTTCACCTCCCCCGCTCAGCGGCGCACCGTCGGTGAGGGTGCGTCCCACCGACAGTTCCTGGCTGCGCGGGTCGACCTCCTGCCATCCGTCGAGATCCATGGCGATCCGACGCAGCACCATCGACGTCCCGCCGGCGAACCACGGCTGTTCGGCGCCGTCGTCCCAGACCAGGGTGTCCGAGTCGGCGGGCCCGAGGTTCACGGTTCCGTCGACCTGCCCCATCAGGTTGCGCATGGTCACCTTCTCGTCCTGGCTGCCGCGGGAGTTGCGGAAGCCGCGCTGGACCCATCGCAGTCGGACCCGTCCCGCCACGTTCGCCGTCAGGACCCGGGTCGCGTGGGCGACGGTGACCGGGTCGTCGGAGCAGATCTGCAGCAGCAGGTCCGTCTGTCCCCAGCGCCGCTCGTCGAGTCGGTCGATGGGGTACGCCGGAAGCGGATGCAGCCACCGGGGCCGTCGGCCCTCCAGTCCCGTCGCGGTGAAGGCGCCGGGGCCCAGGCCGACCGTGACGGTGAGCCTGGCGGGCAATCGGGCGAGTTCCGGTTCGCTGTCGGCCAGCGCCGGCGTACCCCTCGTGAGCCGGGCGGCGTCCTCGGTCCAGACCCGGAGAATCCCGGCGAGCGCCTCCCGCGCCTGCGGCCCCCGATCTGCCGAGAGATCGAGTCCGACGTAGTTGACGTGCGCGGTGGGCGGGGTCGTCACCCCGGCCTGGTGCACGCCGTGGAACTCGACGACGTCGCCGCCGTGCGTGGCGTCCCCGGCTGCGTCCGTGGACCGCGCTGCGATCGCCGTGGCTCCGACACCGAGACCGGCGGCTCCCGCGACGCCTGCGATCAGGCTGCGTCGCGAGAGGGCCGGGCCCCGGCCCCGTCTTCTGCCGTCACCGTGGCTGGTGGACTCAGCCATCACTGCCGGTGTCCGACGAGCCGTGGCCCGGCGTGTACTCCTCGTTGGCTCCACGGAAATCGCGTGCGTGCGCGACCATCTCGCGTGTGGAACCGTCGCCGAAGCGCAAGGTGATGGTGACCGTCTGACCGGCCTCGATCGGCCGCTTCAGGTCCATCAGCATGATGTGGTTCCCGCCGGGTTCGAGCGAGACCGTCTGACCGCCGGCGATCTTCAGGCCGCCGTCGACCTGGCGCATGGTCATGGTGCCGTCGCCGGCCGGGGCCATCTCGTGCACCTCGACGCGGTCGGCGACATCGGTGTCACCACCGGTGAGGGTCACCTCGCGGTCGGAGGTGTTGGCCACGGTGCCGAACGCACCGGTCATCTGCTTGTCGGATGCCTTTACCCACTGGTCGGTGATGGTCACCGAGTCGGCCTGGGTGGCGGGGGTGTCGTCGGAGGAGCATGCGGTCGTGACGGCCAGCGGAAGTGTCAGCGCGGCGAGGATCGCCAGCGGGCGACGAGCCCGGCGGGTCGTGGAAGTGCTTGAGAACATGGATGTTTCGCCTTTTCGGGTACGCGAGTCACCACCGGGGCTCCTGGGCGCCGGCGGGAAATGGAGGAATCAGGGGTCAGACCGGGAGGACCGGCGGACCCCGAGTCCAGATACCCCTGCGACCGAACAGCGGTCGCAGCGGATCGACCGCACCCGCGACCACGAGGACATCCCCGACCGCGATCAACGGAGGCGTCGTGGACGCCAGGATGCGTGAGCCGACACGGCGTGCACACTCCTGCGCGCCGACGAGCAGACCTGCGGAGATCAGCAGCGCCGCAACGTGAAAACCGATCATCGTCGGGCCGGGTAGCAGCGGCGTCGACGCGTGGTGGCCGCCGGTGTGCATCGCCAGATGCCCGAGAAGCTGCGCGACGGTGAGTGCCGCACCGACGGAGAGGATCTCGGTCGCGCGTCCCCGCGTCCCGCCCACCGCCCCGCTCACCCAACCGAGTCCGGCACTGATGGCGACCAGAAGGACAACGTGCGACGACGTCGGGAGGCCTCCCCCGGCGAGCGCGTGCGCCCCGACGCTCAGCGACCCGGACGTCATGGCGGCGACGACCGACCAGTGCACGCGCACAAGTCGTTCGGCCGGATCGGACGCCACAGGCATACCCCCGAGCGTACGCCCGCTATTACGCGGAGTAGTAGCCAAGTGGTGGCCCACACACCACTAGTCTCGTCAGAATGCAGGGAGCCCGGACCGACGACATGGGGGTGACGGTGCGCGACGCCGTCGAGACCGACCTCGCGGGCGTGGCGGACATCTACCGCCACTATGTGGAGAACACCGTCGCCACCTTCGACTACGTGGTCCCCTCGCACACCGCTTGGCTGGCGAAGTACCGCACGATCCGCGAGGCGAACAGGCCCTTCGTGGTCGCGACACTGTCTGCGGAGTCCGACCAGCACATCGTCGGCTACGCCTACCTGGGCACATTCCGCGCCATGCCGGCCTACGACCGCTCCACCGAGGACTCCATCTACGTCCGCCCCGGCCTGGGGGGCCGCGGCGTCGGATCGGCGCTCATGGCCGGGCTGCTCGATCGGGCCGATCCTGAGAACGTGCGACAGATCGTGGCGGTGATCGCGGCGACCGGTGGCGAGGGATCGGTCGCCCTGCACTCGCGGTTCGGGTTCACCGAGGTCGGTCGCCTGCGGTCGATCGGCCACAAGGCCGACCAGTGGATCGACTGCGTCTACATGCAGAAGGACCTCTGGGAGCCGTCCTCGTAGTCGGATCTCAGCGGTCGAGGCCCGCGGCCTCGGCGGCGGCGTCGGCCAGACCGACGCCGGTGCCCTCGTAGATGTGGAAGGCGACGTCGGCACCCCGCCCGAGCAGTTCGTCGCGTTCGTCGTCGTACTGCGCGACGACGGCGATGGTCCCCTCGAATTCACGCTCCTCGACTCGATCCAGTGCCACCAGGTTGGACCCGTGGAACGGCATGGCGAACACGAGGATGTCGAGGTCGGAGACGCCCTCGCACCGTTCCCAGAACCCCGTCTCGGTCGCGTCGGCCTCGATCACCCGTAGTCCGCGCGCACGAAGATCGGCGACCTTCAGCGGATCGTTCTCGACGCCGACGACATTCAGCCCGTACTCGTCGACGAGACGGTTGTAGACCGAACTGCCCACCCGGCCGAGACCGAAGACGACGGCACGGGCGGGAGCGAGGTCGATCGCCGCGTCGTCGGGATGGGCGCTCGCGGCGGCTGTTCTCGGGACGTAGGCCGAGAGCCGGGCCACCAGCCCGGACCCCCGACGGTTGACGAGGGTCGAGAACACGAAGCTCGCCGCGACCGCGACCGAGGTGACCACCAGCCAGTCGTCGTCGAGCAGGTCGTTGCTCACGCCGTTGGAGATGACGATGAGGCCGAACTCGGAGAAGTTCGCCAGCGCCAGACCTGCCAGGATCGAGGTGCGCCGACGTAGGCCGAACATGGCCAGCACGAGGGTGAACAGGGCCGCCTCGAGCGGCAGGAGGACCACGAGGACCAGGCCGAGGAGCACGGTGTCGAGGGTGGGCGTGACGTGGAGTCCGATCGAGACGAAGAAGCCCACCAGGAGCAGTTCTCGGAGACCGAACAACGTGCGGGACAGCTCTCCGGCACGCGGATGCGAGGCCAGCAGCACGCCGACGACCATGGCACCGAAGTCGCCTTTGATGCCGACCGATTCGAACAGCCAGTATCCCGGTACGAGCGCCATCGTCACGCCGAAGAGGGTCTGGAGTTCGCCGTGTCCGAGGCGGTTCCACAGTCGCCGGACCACCCAGGCACCCGGGATCAGCAGGACCAGCGCGAACGCCCAGGGACTCGGCGGTTCCCCGCTCATCGACGTGAGGTAGGCGACGGCGACGACGTCCTGGAGGACCAGGATGCCGATCGCGATTCGGCCGTACAGCGAGCGGGACTCCGAGCGTTCGTCGAGCACCTGGACCACGAACACCGTGCTCGAGAAGGACAGCGCGAAACCGAGGAGCGCGAGCGTCTGCCAGCCCTCACCCATGAGCATCCGGACGCCGATGGTCGAGAGCAGTCCGAGGAAGCCGGTGGTGAGACCCATGATCACCGCGAGGTTGATGGCGGTGGTGAGGAAGACCTCGCGCCGGAACAGCATCCGGAGGTCCAGCTTGAGGCCGATGGTGAACAGCAGGATCGTCACGCCCAGATCTGCGAGCGTGTCGATGATCGGCAGGTCGTCGATGCCCGGGGCGTGCAGGATGAATCCGGCCGCCAGGTACCCGACCAACGTCGGCAGACGGACCAGTCGAGCGAGGAATCCGCATCCGAAGATGACGACGAGATAGATGCCGACTGTCTCCACGCGCCGGGAGTCCCTTTCTCTCTGGGCCGCGAGCGGCCGACGGGGATGTCTGGAACGTTATAGCCGCACGCGAGACGACGTGCGGCGGCCACGCCGATTGCCCGACCAGAGCGGGCATCCTGGGCCTCGGGAACAAAACGGACCACAGTCCGGTTAAGATCGGGTATGTCCAGCTCGAACTCCCCCACCCGGCAGCCGGCCCTGTTCCTGTCCCACGGCGCCCCACCCCTCGTCGACAGTCCCACCTGGGTCCGCCAGCTGAAGAAGCTCGCCGGCGGCCTCGCACGGCCGACAGCGATCCTCATCGTGTCGGCGCACTGGGAGGCGGCGCCCCTCACCATCGGCTCCACCGACTCCCGGACGCCGCTGACCTACGACTTCGGCGGCTTCCCGGAGAAGTACTACCGCGTCCAGTACCGGTCGCCGGGCGCCCCGGACCTGGCCCGACGCGTCGCCGCGATGATGCCCGACGGCGAGACGATCGCCCACGACCCCAACCGTCGCCTCGACCACGGCGCGTACGTGCCGATGACCGTCATGTACCCCGAGGCGGACATCCCGGTCCTGCAGATCTCCCTACCGACCCTCGACCCGGAGCGGCTGCTCGACCTCGGTCGACGCCTCAAGCCGCTGCGCGACGAGGGCGTGCTGATCATCGGGTCCGGTTTCACCACCCACGGCCTGCCGTTCCTGCGCGACTGGCGACCCGAGGCGACTCCCCCGAGCTGGTCGGCCGAGTTCGACTCGTGGGCCGCCGAACGATTTGCCGCGGGAGATGTGGAGTCGCTCATCAGGTTTCGCCAGACCGCGCCCGGGATGCCGTATGCGCATCCGACGATCGAACACTTCGCGCCGCTGTTCGTCGCGCTCGGTGCCGGCGACGACGTCGAACAGCGTCCGGATCAGGTCATCGACGGGTTCTGGATGGGACTCTCCAAGCGGAGCCTGGTACTGGCTTGACTGCTGCCTCAGGTGCGAGGAAGCCTCGAAGCGTCAGGAGTCCTCGGCGGTGGTCCGTTCGCGGGGCTCGACGTAGTCGGGGCCGACGAGATCGGGCGACGGGTCGAGGCGGGTGAGCCCGTTCCAGCAGAGGTTCACGAGGTGGGCGGCCACGACCTCCTTCGACGGCTCGCGGACGTCGAGCCACCACTGCGCGGTCGACGACACCATGCCCACCAGGGCCTGGGCATACAGCGGGGCGAGGGCGGGGTCGAAGCCGCGGCGCTCGAAGTCGCCGGCCAGGATGTGCTCGACCTGGCTGACGGCATCGTTGAGAAGGCTTGAGTAGGTGGCCGTCTCGCCGGTCGCCGCGGTGCTGTCGCCGCGGACGAGGATGCGAAACCCGTCCGTGCGCTCCTCCATGTAGGTGAGCAACGCGAGCGCGACCTGCTGGATGCGGTACAGCGACCGGTTCTTCGACAGCGAGGCGGTCACCATCTCGAGCAGCGTCTCCATCTCGCGGTCGACGACGACCGCGTAGAGACCCTCCTTGCCGCCGAAGTGCTCGTACACGATCGGCTTGGAAACGCCTGCGCGCTGCGCGATCTCCTCGATGGAGGTGCCCTCGAAACCGCGTTCGGCGAACAGCCCGCGCGCCACCTCGATCAGCTGTAATCGCCGCTGCGCACCGGTCATCCGCGCCCGGGGCGCGCGCTGCACCTCGGTCGCACCCTCCGCCGGACGTCCGATCGCCATGGGCCCAGCCTAGGACGAGTCGTCGCGGAATCAAGAATGTTGCGCCATTTTTCGCTCCCTGAGGTGCGAGGAGCGTAAGCGACGAGCCACGAAGGGTCCCCGCCCTCAGTACAAGCTCGACCAGTACGACCAGAACCGGATGGCGATGAGCACGATCACGAGCCCCACGGCGAGGACCAGGATCAGGGCGTGGCTACGGGCGACCGCGAGCGCCGCCCCGGATCGCGAGGTCAGTCCGCTCGCATGGAGGTTGCGCACGCTGACGAAGACGAAGATCGGCAGGGTCGCCGCCCACACGACCATGCAGTACGGGCACAGTGCGCCGATCGAGTAGAGGCTCGAGTAGATCAGCCAGCAGATGAAGGCCATCGCCAAGGTCACACCGACCTGCAGACCCGCCCAGTACCAGCCCGCGAGACGTGCACCCGCGAGGATCGCCACGCCGGTGGTGATCACCACCGCGAATCCCGCGATGCCGAGCAGCGGGTTCGGGAACCCGAACAGGGCAGCCTGCGGCTTGGCCATCACCGAACCGCAGCTCAGGACCGGATTGAAGTTGCACGACGGCACGTAGTCGGGGTTCTTGAAGAGTTCGATCCGTTCGACCGTCAGCACGAACGACGCCACGAACCCGATCGCGCCGCCGACGCTCAGGACCCAGGCGACGATCCGCGTCCAGGAACGGACGGCTTCGGCCAGAAGGGCCCGGTCGTCCGGATCGAGCTCTGCTGTGGTCGGTGTTGCATCGGCGGGGGCGCTCTCACTCACCCATCCAGGATGACACTGCCCGACGTGGTCACCGACGGTCGGCGTGCACCGAATCGTGCCGACTCTGCACCGGCCGCAACCGGTGGAGGGTTATCCGCCCACGGTGAGGGTAAAGGCACGCGTGATCGGACAAACGTCGGCACCGGCCCACGCCGATGCGTAATGTCGGATTCACCAACGGGGATGGGAACACAACCGTGCAATTGTGGGATTACATCGGCGACAACGCTCGCTCTCTCACGTTCTTGACATATCAACACGCGTCGCTGTCATTCCAGACCGTGCTCGTCGGCACCCTCGTCGCCATCGCGGTCGCCGCGCTCGTCTACCGGCTTCCGCTGGCCGCCGCGCTCACGCTGACGTCTAGTCGTGTGGCACTGACGATTCCGTCGCTCGCCCTGCTCGCGCTGCTGATCGTCCCGTTCGGGCTCGGCGTGACACCATCGTTCCTGATGCTGGCGTTCTTCGCGATGCTGCCGGTGATCGGCAACGCGGTGGTCGGCTTGCGGTCGGTGCCGCCCGCGGTCGTCGAATCGGCCCGCGGGATCGGGCTTTCGCGGTGGCGCATCCTGCTGACGGTCGAACTACCGATCGCCTGGCCGGTGATCCTGACCGGAATCCGGGTGTCCACACAGATGATCGTGGGCGTCGCGGCGATCGTCGCCTACGTCCTCGGCCCCGGCCTCGGATCACTGATCTTCAACGGGCTCGCACGGCTCGGCGGCGCAAACGCCCTCGAATCAGCGCTGGCCGGAACGCTTCTCATCGTCGTCATCGCGCTCGTCTTCGACGCTCTCCTGGTTCTGCTCGGCCGACTCACCATCTCCAAGGGACTCTCATGACCGACTCCACCACCGCCCCGCCGTCGAAATCCTCGGCAGGCCAACCGTCGTCCGGCGCGAACGGTCGCGTCGTCACCGGCGAATCGATCCGTCTCGAAGGCGTCGTCAAGCGCTACCGGGGCCAGACCAAGCCTGCGGTCGCGCAACTCGACCTCGAGATCGACGCCGGTGACATCGTCGCCTTCGTCGGCCCGTCGGGCTGCGGCAAGACGACGACCCTGAAGATGATCAACCGGCTCATCGAGCCCACCGAGGGTCGTATCTACATCGGCGGGCGTGACGTGACCGCGGAGAACCCGGACAAGCTGCGCCAGTCCATCGGTTACGTCATCCAGTCCGGCGGGCTCTTCCCCCACTGGTCGGTCAGCAAGAACATCGGCACCATCCCGCGAATCCTCAAGTGGGACAAGAAACGCATCGCCGAGCGCACCGAATACCTCATGGACCTGGTCGGACTCGACGCCGCGACCTTCGCCGACCGTCTGCCCAAGGACATGTCGGGCGGTCAGCAGCAGCGCGTCGGTGTGGCCCGTGCTCTGGCGGCCGACCCGCCCGTCCTGCTGATGGACGAGCCGTTCGGTGCCGTCGACCCGATCACGCGAGCCCGCCTGCAGGACAAGCTCATCGCCATCCAGCACGAACTGGGCAAGACGATCGTCATCGTCACCCACGATTTCGAAGAGGCAACCAAACTCGGCGACAAGGTCCTGATCCTCTCCGAGGGCGGGCACATCGAACAGTTCGCCCCGCCAGAAGAGATCCTCGCCAACCCGGCCAGCCCGTTCGTCGAGGAGTTCGTCGGTTCCGGTGCGACACTGGCTCACCTGACCCTCACCCGCGTACGCGATGTCGAGATCCGCCAGGTGGTCACCGCCCGCGTCGGCGAAGGGTCCGGCACCGTGGTGAACCGCGCCCGAGCCGCCGGCGAGGACTGGCTGGTCGTCGTCGACGAACACGGCCGGCCGCGAGCCTGGCCCAGCATCGCGGAGGTCTCCGCCAAACCCGAGGTGTCGGATTACCTCGACCCGCGCCTACCGGTCGTCGCACAGTCGTCGACGCTCAACGACGCGCTCGACTCGATGCTCGCGACCAGCCAGGGCGGCGTCCTCGTCACCGACGGACGCGGCGCGGTCATCGGCGCGCTGAACATCGCGTCCGTGATGGAGGCCATCCGCGGACAGCTCGCGGATGTCCGCGACGACGACCACGTCGGCTATCTCGACCACACCGAGGGGTCCGCACCTGTCGACACACCGGTCATCGCAGCCGAGGACGAGTCGTCCGCCGCCGACACGGCCGACGAACCGAGCGCCGAACGATGACCTCCGTCGCCGACGAGTCCGCGCGGGTCACCGCGGCAGCAGAGGCACCGGTCCAACCACCTCGGAGCGGTTTCCGACGCCGGTTCGCGAAGCTGCCCATCGACGTCTGGTTCGAACCGCTGGTCATCATCGTCATCGGCGTCGGGTTCCTGATCTGGTATCAGCGCACGACGTTCACCTCCACCGAGAGCGCCTCGATGGCATGGCCGGCGCTCCGAGCGACCATCCTCGACCACATCGAGCTCACGCTCGTCGCCACCGTGATCGTCGTGTGTATCGCCATCCCGCTCGGCATCGCACTGACCCGACCATCCCTCAAGTGGCTCAACCCGATTGCGGTCAACATCGCCAACATCGGGCAGGCCGCTCCCGCCATCGGCCTGCTGGTGCTGTTCACGTTCTGGCTCGGCACCGGTTTCAACACGGCGGTCATCGGTCTCGTCGTCTACGCGGTGCTCCCGATCCTGCAGAACACGATCGTCGGCCTCCGGCAGGTCGACCAGCGCACGGTCGAGGCCTCCCGCGGCATCGGATTGTCCGCGGTGCGAACGCTTTTCCAGGTCGAGTTGCCGCTCGCGGTGCCGGTCATCCTGAACGGTGTGCGCACGGCGCTGGTGATCCTGGTCGGCACGGCGACCCTGAGTACGTTCATCGGCGCGACGAGCCTCGGCACGCTCATCACCACCGGTATCACCCTGTTCCTGCCGAAACTGCTGGTCGCCGGCGCGGTGCTCGTCGCACTGCTGGCGATGACGATCGACTGGCTCGGACGGCTCGTCGAGTTGGCCGCGACACCGCGGGGGATCTCATGAGAAAGTCCGTCCTGGCCGTCTTCACGGCGATACTCATGGTCGTGGTCGCAGGCTGCGGGCTGGTCAGCTCGTCGGGCACCTTCCGCGAGGCATTCCTCGCCGACGGCTCGACGCCCTTGGAGGGTACCGAGATCCGGGTGACGTCGAAGAATTTCAGTGAATCGGTGCTGCTGGGCAAGATCACCGCGACCTACCTCGGCGCGGCGGGGGCGTCGGTCAAGGATCTGACGAACGCACCGGGTTCGATGTCGTCGCGCCAGGCACTCCTCAACGGCGACGCCGACATCCTCTGGGAGTACACCGGAACCGCCTGGCAGACCTACCTCGGCGAGACCGAGACGATCTCCGACCCGAACGAGCTGTGGAAACGGGTCCGCGACGCCGATCGCGCCAACGGCGCCGAGTGGTTGCCGCCCGCGGCGTTCAACAACACCTACGCGTTCGCGGCGTCGGCACCAACGGCCAAACGTCTCAACGTGAAGACGATGTCGGACATCGCGAACCTGCCGGTGTCGGAGCGGACGTTCTGCATCAACGACGAGTTCCTGAGCCGCGCCGACGGAATGATCCCGATGCTGGAGGCCTACGGAATCCCGCTGGGCACGCCCGATGGCGTACCGAAGGACAACGTGACAGTCATGGACTCCGGGGTCGTCTACACCTCGACGGCGCGCAGCGAACCGTGCAACTTCGGCATGGTGTATTCCACCGACGGCCGGATCAAGAACCTCGATCTCGCGGTACTCACCGACGACCGGAAGTTCTTCCTGCCGTACAGCGGTTGCGTGGTCTTGAGCACGCGCCTCAACAAGGAGGCTCCCCAGATCGCCGAACTCATGGCACCGGTGTCTGCGAAGCTCACCGACTCGGTGATGCAGGAACTCAACGGCCGCATCGACATCGACGGTGAGGACCCCGCCGACGTCGCCTACGACTGGTTGCAGGCCGAGGGCTTCGTCGCCTAGCGGCGCACACACTTCGCAAGAGCTCCCCCACCAGGACTCGAACCTGGAATGCCTGAACCAAAATCAGAAGTGTTGCCGATTACACCATGGGGGAATACTGCGCTGACGATTGTGCCACAGCGCTCCGGCGGCGACGTGACGCCACCGGTCGACCTCATTCCGACTCCCAGACTTCGATCGAAGTCTGGGAGTCGAGACGACGTCTGTAAGTCGTCAGTCCTTCGGGCCGCCGGCGACGTAGACGACCTGACCGGAGACGAAGCCCGCACCCTCGCTGATGAAGAACGACGCGGTGTGGGCGATGTCCTCGGGGACGCCGACGCGGTTCACCGGGATCTGGCTGGCCGCGGCCTTCTTGAAGTCCTCGAAGGGCACGCCGACACGCTCGGCGGTGGCGGCGGTCATCTCGGTCTCGATGAAGCCGGGAGCGATGGCGTTGGCGGTGACGCCGAACTTGCCCAGCTCGATGGCCAGCGTCTTGGTGAAGCCCTGCATGCCGGCCTTGGCGGCCGAGTAGTTGACCTGGCCGCGGTTACCGAGGGCCGAGGTGCTCGACAGGTTGACGACGCGGCCCCAGCCGGCGTCGACCATGTACTTCTGGGCGGCCTTGGTGACGTTGAAGGCACCTCGCAGATGGACGGCCATGACGGCGTCCCAGTCGTCGACGGTCATCTTGAACAGCAGGTTGTCGCGGGTGATGCCGGCGTTGTTGACGACGACGGTCGGCGCACCGAGCTCGGCGGCGACCTTCTCAACGGCCGCGTTCACCGACGCCTCGTCGGCGACGTTCGCGCCCACGGCGATGGCCTTGCCGCCCTTGTCGGTGATGGCCTTGACGGTGTCGGCGCAGGCATCGGCGTCGAGGTCCAGGACGGCCACGGCCAGGCCGTCGTCGGCGAGTCGCTTGGCCACGGCAGCACCGATGCCCCGTGCCGCGCCGGTGACGATCGCGGTCTTCTGCGTGCTCATTAATACCTCCGTTGGTCAGGTGTGCGGGCCGGGTCACCCGGCCCGCGCTGGTCCGCTCCCCGCCTGCGCGTCGAAGCCGAACGCCCATGGCGCACCGATCGAACGCTCGGGGAATCGCGGTCCCTTGTGTTCTATCAGGTGACGTCGACAGACGTGTGTTCCATCACGTGACAGCGTCGCATTCAGCGAGAACGGTACGGCGCGTTATTACACCGCCGTACCGGTGCGTAGGATCGCACCCGACGTGAACACCGATGAAGGAAGAGGGTGGGCATTCGATGTCGGGAACGTCGCCATCTGTGGCCGTGATCGTGCTGGCCGCGGGTGCCGGTACCCGGATGAAGTCCAAGACCCCCAAAATCCTCCACACGATTGCCGGCCGATCCCTCCTGGGTCACTCACTCCACGGCACGTCGGGTATCGATCCCGAGCACCTCGTCGTCGTGGTCAGCCATGAGCGTGAACGGGTCTCCGCGGCCGTCGCCGACATCGCCGCCGCGCTGGGCCGCGACATCGCGATCACCGAGCAGGACGAGCCGCGCGGAACCGGCGACGCCGCCCGCGTCGGACTGACCGGACTCCCCGAAGACTTCGCCGGAACCGTCATCGTCACCGCGGCCGACGTCCCGCTCCTCGACGCCGACACCCTCCGCGGGCTCATCGACACCCACACCGCCGACGGCGGCGCCGCGGTCACCCTCACCAGCTTCATCGCCGACGACCCGACCGGCTACGGGCGGATCATCCGCGCCGACGACGACTCCGTGCGCGCCATCGTCGAGCACAAGGACGCGACCGAAGAACAGCGTGCGATCACCGAGGTCAACGCCGGTGTCTACGCCGTCGACGCCGCCGCGCTGCGGGACGGGCTCTCGAAGCTGTCGACCGACAACGTGCAGGGCGAGTTCTACCTCACCGACATCGTCGAGATCGCGCGCGACGCGGGCCAGGCCGTCCGCGGTTTCACCGTTGCGGACCCCGTCCTCGTCGCCGGCTGCAACGACCGCGCACAGCTCGCCGACCTCGGCGCCGAACTCAACCGCCGGATCATCCGCCGCCATCAGGTCGACGGCGTCACCGTCGTCGATCCGGCCACCACCTGGATCGACGTCGACGTGACGATCGAGCCGGATGTGCGGATCGAACCCGGCACGCAGCTCTACGGCCGCACCCACATCGCCGCCGACGCGGTCGTCGGGCCCGACACCACGCTCACCGACGTCACGATCGGCGAAGGCGCCCACGTCATCCGCACCCACGGCAGCGACGCCGTCATCGGCGGCAACGCCTCGGTCGGCCCGTTCGCCTACCTGCGACCGGGAACCGTGCTCGGCGTCGCCGGCAAGATCGGCACCTTCGTGGAGACCAAGAACTCGACGATCGGCGACGGTTCCAAGGTCCCCCACCTCACCTACGTCGGCGACGCCACGATCGGCGAGCACACGAACATCGGCGCGTCGAGCGTCTTCGTCAACTACGACGGCGTGAACAAGTACCGCACGGTGATCGGCGACCATTGCCGCACCGGCTCGGACAACATGTTCGTCGCCCCGGTGAGCATCGGCGACGGGGCATACACCGGAGCCGGAACCGTCGTGCGGCAGAATGTACCGCCGGGAGCCCTCGCGGTCTCGGCGGGAACACAACGTGTCATCGAGGACTGGGTCGTGCGCAAACGGCCCGACACCGCGGCGGCACGCGCGGCACTCGAGGCACGCGACAAGAACTCCGGGTCCGCATAACGGACCCGAGCAGTCCTGCCGTTCACGGCAGGTAGCCCAACTGATCGACCCATAGATCGACCGAACGGACAGAAGAGTTTCATGACCTGGACCACCGACAACCAGAAGAACCTGATGCTGTTCTCTGGTCGTGCCCACCCCGAACTGGCTGAAGCAGTCGCCGACGAACTGGGCATCAAGGTGACCCCCCAGACGGCACGCGACTTCGCCAACGGCGAGCTGTTCGTCCGTTTCGAGGAGTCCGTCCGCGGCTCGGACGCGTTCGTGCTGCAGAGCTGCCCCTACCCGCTGAACCAGTGGGTCATGGAAGCCCTGATCATGATCGACGCACTCAAGCGCGGTTCGGCCAAGCGCATCAGCGTGATCCTGCCGTTCTACCCCTACGCCCGCCAGGACAAGAAGCACCGCGGACGCGAGCCCATCTCGGCCCGCCTCATCGCCGACCTGCTCAAGACCGCGGGCACCGACCGCATCATCACGGTCGACCTGCACACCGATCAGATCCAGGGCTTCTTCGACGGTCCGGTCGACCACATGCACGCCCTCGGCCAGCTCGCCGGCTACGTCTGCGACAACTACGGCACCGACAACATCACCGTCGTCTCGCCCGACTCCGGTCGTGTGCGCGTCGCCGAGAAGTGGGCCGACGCCCTCAGCGGCGCTCCCCTGGCCTTCATCCACAAGACCCGCGACCCGCTGGTTCCCAACCAGGTCAAGTCGAACCGCGTGGTCGGTGAGGTCGAGGGACGCACCTGCGTCCTGATCGACGACATGATCGACACCGGTGGCACCATCGCCGGCGCGGTCCGCGTGCTCAAGGAGGCCGGTGCCGGCGACGTCATCATCGCGACCACCCACGGCGTCTTCTCCGACCCGGCGGCCGAGCGTCTCGCCGGCTGCGGCGCCAAGGAGGTCATCGCGACCGACACGCTGCCCATCCCGGCCGAGAAGCGTTTCGAGAACCTCACCGTCCTGTCGATCGCCCCGCTGCTCGCGCAGACGATCCGCGAGGTCTTCGAAAATGGTTCGGTCACAAGCCTGTTCGACGGCATCGCCTAGTCTTTCGATTCCCTCTCACCACGGCGCCCGGATGTTCTCACGAACATCCGGGCGCCGTGGTTTTTGTCGTCGTCGGCTCCTTAGGCACCCGCCATCCGCCGCGTCTCCGACGGCGCGACCCCGTACTTGCGTCGATACGCGGCGGCGAAGCGGCCGGTGTGCATGACGCCCCACCGGGTGGCGATGTCGGTGACGGTCGAGGTCCCGCCGCGAGTCAGCAGGTCGTTGTGGATGCACTCGAGCCGAACGTCGAGCACGTACTCCATGGGACTCATCCCCACGCACTCGCGGAAGCTCTGCTGCAGGCGTCGAGCGCTGACCGCCCCGATCTCCGCCAGCTCACCCACGGTCCACGGTCGCGCCGGGTCGGCGTGGATGGCGTGGATGGCGTCGATGACGCGCTTTACCATGCGCGGGCGGGTTCCGGCCATCGGCTCATCACTCTCGGGCAGTGCGGCCAGCACCAGGGCCGTGGTGAGCATGCCGCCCAGCTGCTCCGCCATTCGCGGGTTGCGCAACAGGATGCCCTCGCACTGCGCGACCTGCTGACGCGCCGACCTCAACAGCCCCAGCCATTCGGCGCCGGCACCGGTGCGCAGATCGAGCTGGCGGGTCAATGACCGGCCCGGGCGGCCGGCGATCCGGTCGATCTCGCGCTGCAGGTAGTCCCGCTCGACCTTGAAACCGATGATCTCGCAGGTCTTGCTCCAGTTGGTGATGACCGTCGAGGTGTCCGGCGGGTTGAGCGTCGCCTGACCTGGTTCGGAGACGATCTCCCGGCCGTCGGTGACCGACGCGATGCTGCCGGACAACGGAACGTTGATGGCCCATGCCCCTGGATGGTCGGTGTCGATCGACACGTCTGCGCCGAAACCGATCCGCGCGAGCACCGTCGGACCGATCGCCGTCGACTCCAGGCGGTAGTGGGAGGCGTCGTCACGGGACAGCGGCCGCAGCTCATGGGGGAAGTACGCGTCCGCGACGACTTCGTGGACCTCATCCCAGTCCGCGATCCCCGACCCCACGACACGACGGGGCGGCGGCGTCACCTGCGACACCGACACCCGCGGTTGGTTGGTCCCCGAAATGGGCGGCCCTGCGCTCACGTCGTCCAGCGTAACTGTGACCGCTGTCACTAACTGCCGTCGGGAGCGATCCAGA
Organism: Gordonia sp. 135; assembly: GCF_009720185.1. Lineage (NCBI taxonomy): Bacteria > Bacillati > Actinomycetota > Actinomycetes > Mycobacteriales > Gordoniaceae > Gordonia > Gordonia sp. 135. The sequence goes on along the minus strand of NZ_CP046257.1, from coordinate 1,591,305 downwards.
TCGCAACGTTGCGCACATCGGATCGACGGTTCGCAATGCGGATCGACGGGATGTGATCGCGGTCATACGTTTGGTCGCACCGTCACACCAGACACCCCACCAGCCACTGCCAGAGCAAAGGAGCTGATCCCCATGGACCAACGCACGATGCGCAACATCTTCGGACAGTTCGCCACCGGCGTCACCGTCATCACCTGCGCGAACGACCAGGGCACCCCGCACGGCGCGACGGTCACCGCGTTCACCCCGATCTCGATCGAGCCCCGCCTCTGCCAGGTCACGCTGACCCGCAAGTCGAAGGCCTGCGGCTACCTCGACGACGCGCCGTTCGCGGTCAACATCCTCAAGTCGGATCAGCTCGACACCGCCATGCACTTCGCCGGCAAGCCGCAGGAACACGGGCCCGAATGGAGCTCGGAGTGGCTCGTCCCCGCGCTGGCCGGCAACGCCGCGACCCTCATCTGCAACCCCTGGGCGTCCTACGACGGCGGCGACCACGTCATCTACGTCGGCGAGATCGTCGGCGCCCACGTCGACACCGAGGCGGAGCCGCTCCTGTTCTACCGCAGCAAGTTCCACGACCTCGGCGAGACCTCCGGCGCCGCCGCCTACTGCGGCAGCCTCGACGATCCGCACAGCCGCTGGTTCGACGCGACCGCGCGGTTCACGCCGAGCTGCGTACCGCTATCCGCAGTCTCTTGACCGACCATCCGTCCACCGATCAACTCTACTGTCGCACAACCGAAGTGAGGATAACCATGACCGCAACCGACATCGCCCCCGACACCGAGACCACCGAAGCGACGATCGTCGACCGCTCGAAGGTGAACGTCGCCGCCGACAGCGAGGCGAACCGCACCGAGAACTTCGCCTCCAAGCCGATGACCGGCGACGAGTACATCGAGTCGCTGCGCGACGACCGCGAGATCTGGCTCAACGGCGAGCGCGTCAAGGACGTGACCACCCACGAGGCATTCCGTAACCCGATCCGGATGACCGCCCGCCTCTACGACGCCATGCACGACCCGGCGACCAAGGACAAGGTCACCGCCCCCACTGACACCGGCAACGGCGGCGTGACCATGCCGTTCTTCCGCGCACCGAAGTCTGCCGACGACCTGCGCGCCGACCGCGACGCCATCGCCACCTGGGCGCGGATGACCTACGGCTGGATGGGCCGCAGCCCCGACTACAAGGCCAGCTTCCTCGGCACCCTGCACGCCAACTCCGAGCTGTACGCACCGTTCCAGGCCAACGCCGAACGCTGGTACAAGGAGTCGCAGGAAAAGGTTCTGTACTGGAACCACGCGATCATCAACCCGCCCGTCGACCGCCAGCTGCCGCCGGACGAGGTCGGCGACGTGTTCATGAAGGTGGAGAAGGAGACCGACGCCGGTCTCATCGTCTCCGGCGCCAAGGTCGTCGCGACCGGTTCGGCAATCACCAACTACAACTTCATCTCCCACTACGGACTCCCGATCAAGAAGAAGCAGTTCGCCCTGATCTGCACCGTCCCGATGGACGCCCCGGGCGTGAAGCTCATCTGCCGCTCGTCGTACACCCAGCAGGCCGCTGTGATGGGCACGCCGTTCGACTACCCGCTGTCGAGCCGCATGGACGAGAACGACACCATCTTCGTCTTCGACAAGGTGCTCGTGCCCTGGGAGAACGTCTTCATGTACGGCGACGTCGACAAGATCAACGCCTTCTTCCCGCAGTCCGGCTTCCTGCCCCGCTTCACCCTCCAGGGCTGCACCCGTCTCGCGGTCAAGCTCGACTTCATCGCCGGCCTGCTGATGAAGGCCCTCGACTGCACCGGCGCCGGCGGGTTCCGCGGCGTGCAGACCCGCGTCGGCGAGGTCATCGGCTGGCGAAACCTGTTCTGGTCGTTGAGCGATGCCATGGTCAACAACCCCGAGCCGTGGATCGGTGACACCGTCATCCCGAAGCTCGAGTACGGCCTGACCTACCGGATGTTCGCCCAGCAGGGCTACCCGCGCGTGAAGGAGATCATCGAGCAGGACGTCGCCTCCGGCCTGATCTACCTGCCGTCGAGCTCGGCGGACTTCAAGAGCCCCGACGTCCGTCCGTACCTGGACAAGTACGTCCGCGGTTCCGACGGCATCCTCGCCGTCGATCGCGTGAAGGTGATGAAGGCGCTGTGGGATTCGATCGGCAGCGAGTTCGGCGGCCGCCACGAGCTGTACGAGCGCAACTACGCCGGCAACCACGAGGGCGTGAAGGCCGAGCTTCTCATGTTCGCCGACGCCCGCGGCACCGTCGGGGAGATGAAGGGTCTCGCCGAGCAGTGCCTGTCCGAGTACGACCTGGACGGCTGGACCGTGCCGGACCTCATCGGCAACGACGACGTCAGCTTCTTCCGGAACCGCTGACCGACCCTCTCGCACAGCCCTTTCGAACAGGAGACATCATGACCACCATCGAGCGGCCCGCCCCGGTCGCATCAGCGACCACCGTCGAATCCCCGACCGCCGCCGGTTCCGGAAGTGCGGCCACCGCAGCGTTTGCGGGCCATCGGTTCACCGCCGACACCTCACCGGAACGTCTGTCGGCCATCGCATCCGAGGCCTTCGCCGGTTTCAGCGCGCTCATCGACAAGTACGAGATCACCTACGACGAGTACCGGGTCCTCAAGCAGTGGCTCATCGACGTCGGTGAGGGTGGTGAGTGGCCGCTGCTCCTCGACGTGTTCGTCGAACACGACATCGAGGAGGTCAACTCACGGAAGTACCAGGGCACCAAGGGAAGCATCGAGGGTCCGTACTATCTGCCGGATTCCCCGCTGCTGCCCGCACGCTGCACACTGCCGATGCGCAGCGTCGACGCCCGCGAGACACCGTTCGTGATGCACGGCCAGGTCACCGATCTCGACGGCAACCCGATGGCCGGCGCGACGATCGAGATCTGGCACGCCGACGCCGAGGGCTACTACTCGGGATTCGCGCCGCACATCCCCGACTGGAACCTGCGGGGCACGATCGTCACCGACGGTCAGGGCCGCTACGAGATCACCACCATCCAACCCGCGCCGTATCAGATCCCGACCGACGGTCCGACCGGCAAGTTCATCGAGGCCGCCGGGTGGCACCCGTGGCGACCTGCGCACCTGCATCTGCGCGTGGCGGCGAAGGGCCGGCATCCGATCGTCACCCAGCTGTACTTCACGGGTGGGGACTGGCTCGACAGCGACGTCGCCTCGGCGACCAAGCCGGACCTGCTCCTCGACCCGAAGCCGGACGCCGACGGCCGGAACGTCGTGCAGTACGACTTCGCACTCGACCCCGAGTAGCGATCCCCCGCGGAACGGGTACGCGAGCGGTCCGGGTTCTCCCCCTCTGGGGCCCGGGCCGCTTTGCGCTGGGTACGGTGTCTTCGTGGACGCGACGATCTATCACAACCCGAAGTGCTCGACCTCGCGCAAGGCGCTGCAGGCTCTGCGCGACGCCGGCATCGAGCCGACCGTCGTCAAGTACCTCGACGAGCCGTACACCCGTGAGCAGCTGGTGCAGCTGTTCGCCGACGCCGGGCTCACCCCCGCGCAGGCCGTGCGCAAGCGTGAGGCCCTCTACAAAGAGCTCGACCTCGCGTCGGCCACCGATGAGGCGATCCTCGACGCGATGGTCGAACACCCCATCCTCGTCGAGCGTCCGATCGTGGTGACCCCCAAGGGGACCCGCATCCCGCGGCCGTTCGAGAAGCTCGACGAGATCCTCTGAAGGGGCGTCGGTCCCCCGACACCCGGGACTTTGGTCGCGCCGATCGGCAGACCGATGACCGATGGGTACAGCTGTGTGCCAGAACGCGTTTCAGACGCTTCGGTCACCGGCGATCGCGACTAGCATCATGCACATGAGCTACGAAGCCAAGATGATCATCCTGTCCACCGAGAACCTGGACGAGTCCATCGAGTTCTACACCGAGACGCTGGGCATGTCGCTGAAGTTCCGCGACGGCGCCCACTTCGCCGCCCTCGACGGGGGGCCGGTGACGATCGCTCTCGCCACTGCGGTCGACCACCCGATCCCCGGCAAGGTCGTCGTCGGTATCAAGACCGCCGACGTCGACGCCGCGGCGAAGGCGATCGAGGCCGACGGCGGCGCCATCGTGAAGGGCCCGTACGACGACGCGCACGAGCGTCGTGCCGTGGTGTACGACAACCAGGGCAACGGACTCGTGTTCTACAGCCCGCTGAACCGCTAGGCCGCAGCCGGCAGCGGTTTCTGCACCGACGGCAGGGCCAGTGCCGCGATACCGCGCAGCAGCTCCTTCGTCATGTCGAAGTAGTCGAAGTAGTCGCGCCACACCACGATCCGTCCCTCACGGATCTCGAAGCGGCCGCACACCCAGAACTGCAGATGCAGCCGCCCGAAACGCAACTCGTCGACGCGTTCGGTGAGCACGACACCCGCCTCGTCGGAACTCACGTTGAGCATCCGGTAGTTGAAGCCCACCCACGACTTCTTCGCGACACCGCCGAGCACACCGGCCACCTTGCGCTTGCCGTTGATGGTCGGCAGCGAGACGTTGGTGTACGCGATGTCGTCGTCGATGGTCTCCAGCGCGCCGGCGATGTCCTCGCGCGCGAATGCGTCGAGCAGGGCCGTCACGATCTCGATCGGGGTCTGTGAGGTCATGGCAGCCCAGTATGCCGGGACCGCATCCGGCGAGGGGTGCGATGTGACATCTCGGCAGGTCCTCGACTATCCTTGCCACCGTTGTCTCGGCGAGGGTGACCCAGTCACCGTGATCGGCGCGACCATCGCAGTCTCCTCGGGTGCCCACGTGTGGCCCGGTGGGTGTCCGCGGTCGGAATGCGTGCCCGTTGCTCGTCGCGACGGACGAACGACCGCAACCACCGATCAGAGGAGATCCTCATGGCTACTCAGACCTCCAAGCTGTCTGTCAGCACCCGCACCGAGAAGGGCAAGGGCGCCGCTCGCCGCGCTCGCCGCGAGGGCAAGGTTCCCGCCGTGCTCTACGGCCACGGCACCGACCCGCAGCACCTGCACCTCCCGGCCCGCGACTTCGCCGCGATCCTGCGTAACAACGGCCTCAACGCCATCATCGAGCTCGACATCGAGGGCACCAGCCAGCTCGCGCTCACCAAGCAGGTCGACGTCCACCCGATCCGCAACTACATCGAGCACGCCGACCTGCTCCTCGTCCGTCGCGGTGAGAAGGTGACCATCGAGGTCGCCATCGTCGTCGAGGGTGACGCCGCCCCGGGCACCCTGGTCGTGTCCGACGCCAGCGTCGTCGAGGTCGAGGCCGACGCCCTGTCGATCCCCGAGCAGATCGCCGTCAGCGTCGAGGGTGCCACCGCCGGCACCGCCATCCACGCCTCCGATCTGGACCTGCCGGAGGGCGTCACCCTGATCGCCGATCCGGAGACCCTGATCGTCGCCGTGAACGAGGCCCAGGCCGCGGCCACCGAATCCGACGCCGACGCCGCCGAAGGTGCCGAGGGTGAGGCTGCCGAGGCTCCCGCGGAGTCGGAGTGATCCGACCCCCGACTGCTCTACTCGAGTGGTGAAAATCGTTGTCGGACTCGGTAATCCCGGGTCCAAGTACGAGAAGACGAGGCACAACGTCGGCGCGATGGTCGCCGACGGCCTCGTCGACTCGGCAGGCGAGCGCTGGAAGGTTCACAAGAAATCCGGTGCGGAGGTCGCCGAGGTTCGCCTCGGCGGCCAGTCTGTTCTCGTGGCCAAGCCACGCGTCTACATGAACGAGTCCGGCCGGCAGATCGGCCCGCTGGCCAAGTTCTATTCGGTCGCGCCCGCCGATCTCATCGTCGTGCACGACGAACTCGACATCGACTTCGGTCTCGTGCGCCTCAAACGCGGCGGCGGCGAGGGCGGCCACAACGGGCTGCGTTCGATCAGTCAGGCCATCGGCACCCGCGACTACCTGCGCGTGCGGATGGGTATCGGCCGTCCGCCGGGGCGTCAGGATCCCGCCGACTTCGTGCTCAAGCCGTTCCCGTCCGCGGACCGGGCCGAGGTCGAGCTGATGATCCGCAACGGCTGCGACGCCATCGAACTCCTGGTCTCCCAGGATCTGGAGAGCGCACAGAACACCGTGCACGCCTGGTAACCCGACAATCGATCGGTAACGATGTGCCACGGGAATGCGGTACTTCCCAGTAAGTGGCCGGGTGAGTACCGTCGTATGTCGGGTCACATAATCGGAAGGAAGACCATGGCAGTCATCGCGGACACCTCAGGGATCAACAACATCGGCATGCTCGGGATCGGCGCCTATCGCCCTGAGCGTGTGGTCACCAACGACGAGATCTGCGAGCACATCGACTCCTCCGACGAGTGGATCTACACCCGCACCGGCATCAAGACCCGCCGCTTCGCGCGCCGCGACGAGAGCGTCATGGAGATGTCGGTCAACGCCGGACGCAAGGCCATCGCCAACGCGCTGCTGCAAGGCTCCGACATCGACGCGGTCATCCTCGCCACCAACACGCACCTGCTCCTGACCCCGGCCGGCGCGACCAAGGTGGCCACCGAACTCGGCTGCAACGGCGTCCCCGCCTTCGACGTCACCGTCGGCTGCGCGGGCTTCGGTTACGGCATGGCCCTCGCGTCGGACATGATCCGCGGCGGCAGCGCCACCAACGTGCTGGTCATCGGCGCCGAGCAGCTCTCGGTGGCCCTCGACATGACCGACCGCACCAACTGCTTCATCTTCGGCGACGGCGCGGGCGCCGTGGTCGTCGGACCCACCGAGGAGCAAGAACTCGGCCCGGTGGTCTGGGGTTCGGACGGCTCGCAGTTCAACGCCATCCGCCAGGACTTCGACTGGGTGACCTTCCTCGACGGTGACCGCGTCCAGCGCCCCTACCTCCGCATGGAGGGCACCGCGGTGTTCCGCTGGGCCGCCTTCGAGATGGGCAAGGTCGCCGTCCGCGCCCTCGAGGCCGCCAAGATCGGCTCCGAGGACCTCGACGTCTTCGTCCCCCACCAGGCCAACGCGCGCATCAACGAGCTGCTCGCCAAGAACCTCAAGCTCCGCGACGGCGCCGTCGTCGCCAACGACATCGAGTACACCGGCAACACCTCCGCCGCGTCGATCCCGCTGGCCATGGAGGATCTCCTCTCCACCGGCAAGGCGCAGCCGGGCCAGACCGCCCTCCTCCTCGGCTTCGGTGCCGGACTCTCCTACGCCTCCCAGGTCGTCAAGCTTCCGCCGGTGCCGTTCGAGTAAGTCTCCTTCTTCCAGTTGCGGCAGTTGGTTCCGGTTTCCGGAACCAACTGCCGCATCTGTTTTCAGGCACCGAGCGCCTGACGTACGCGCTCGACGACGTAAGCCGGACGTTCCCTGAGGTCCGCCCAGGTGTAGTTGAGGACCGTCCACCCGAGCGCGATGAGGTCGTTGCGACGACGCCGGTCACGCTGGAAGGTCTCGGCGTCGCGATGAAAGGCCATGCCATCGATCTCGACGGCGAGCATCCTCTCCGGGAACGCGACGTCAACGTAGTAGCCGCCGACCGGATGGTTGCACACGAAGCCGTCGACTCCGCCCTGCCGCAACAGGTCGACCGCGAGCCGCTCGGCCTCGGACCGCGCTCCGGCCTCGACCCCGGCAACCAACGCCGCGATCTCCGTCGCGTCCTCCTTCCTGCGACGACGCTCGGCAGCGGTCCGCAACTGCTCGATCGACACCCGACGCAACAGCAGCGCGGCGTCGAGGATGCTGCTGCCGCTCTCGACCGAGGCCTCCAGCACCGACAGGGGCAGCGAGGTGACGACGAGGTGGTCACGGGTGACCGTCTCGGCATCTGCGAGAGCCCGGTAGCGCACCTGGACTCCATCGACAGGCGATCCGTGCCGAGATCGCGGCGCAGTGACAGTGAACCTCTTGGGTGGCTCGTCGACGATGCCGTGCCACCACGCGGCACCGACGCCGGACAGCGCCGCGTCGTTGCCGACCGCGGCCACCGCGAGTCGGGCCCGGGTCCGCGGCGTAAGCGGATGATCAGCCAGCGTGTACACACCACGCGATTGCGGCGTCCACACGCCGGCCCCCACACGTCGGTGGATACCCGACTTGGTCAGCCCGAACTCCAGAGCTTCGGCGATCGTCACGACCCCGTCGCGCGTGAGCGCGTGGCGTCGGAGGCGGGGTGGCGTCTGCACGTCGATTGGACGCGACGACCCTCCCGCCGGTTCCCAGATCGTGGGTTTGCGGCAGTTGGTGCCGACTACCGGCACCAACTGCCGCATAGTCCGAACGCCATCAGTTTGGAGCCCCCCGACCAGCCGAGTAGCCTCGGATCTCGTGAGTTCTGACGTCGCAACCGAGGTCAAGCGCCGACGTACCTTCGCGATCATCTCCCATCCGGACGCCGGTAAGTCGACGATGACCGAGGCCTTGGCGCTGCATGCGCGCATGATCAGCGAGGCGGGTGCGATCCACGGCAAGGCAGGACGCAAGTCCACCGTCTCCGACTGGATGGAGATGGAGAAGGCCCGCGGCATCTCGGTCAGCTCCACCGCGCTGCAGTTCAACTATGCCGCCGAGCACAGCGACGACGGCATCCCGAGCGTGATCAACCTGGTGGACACCCCCGGTCACGCCGACTTCTCCGAGGACACCTATCGCGTGCTGACCGCGGTCGACGCGGCGGTGATGCTCATCGACGCCGCGAAGGGCCTCGAGCCGCAGACGCTCAAGCTGTTCCAGGTCTGTCGCCACCGCGGCATCCCGGTGATCACGGTCATCAACAAGTGGGACCGTCCCGGCCAGACGCCGCTCGAACTGATCGACGAGATCACCGAGCGCATCGGCCTCACCCCCACCCCGTTGTTCTTCCCGGTCGGCATCGCCGGCGACTTCCGCGGCCTGCTCGACCGCCGCACCGGCGAGTACGTGCACTTCACCCGCACCGCCGGCGGCGCCAAGATCGCCCCCGAGGAGATCATGAGCGCCGACGACGCGGCCGCGCGTGAGGGCGACGAGTGGACGGCCGCCGTCGAAGAGAGCGAACTGCTCTCCGAGATGGGCCAGGACCACGACCAGGAGATGTTCCTCGCCGGCCAGACCTCGCCGATGATCTTCGCCTCGGCGATGCTGAACTTCGGTGTGCGGCAACTGCTCGAGGTGCTCGTCGAGCTCGCTCCCCCGCCCGCCGGCCGCGTCGACGTCGAGGGCAGGGAACGTCCGGTCACCGACCCGTTCAGCGCCGTCGTGTTCAAGGTGCAGGCCGGAATGGACTCGAGCCACCGAGATCGCCTGGCGTACATGCGGATCGTGTCCGGCGAGTTCGAGCGCGGCATGGTCGTCACCCACGCGCAGACCGGAAAGCCGTTCGCCACCAAGTACGCCCAGGCCGTCTTCGGCCGGGACCGTTCCACCGTCGACACCGCCTACCCGGGCGACGTCGTCGGCCTCGTCAACGCGACCGCGCTGGCCCCCGGCGACACCCTCTTCGACGGCCCGAAGGTGCAGTTCCCGCCGATCCCGTCGTTCGCGCCGGAGCACTTCTCGACGCTGCGCGCGACCACCGCCGACAAGTACAAGCAGTTCCGCAAGGCGATGGACCAGCTCGACAGCGAAGGTGTGGTGCAGGTACTGCGCAATGACACCCGCGGCGACATGTCGCCGGTGCTGGCCGCGGTCGGCCCCATGCAGTTCGAGGTCGTCACCGCCCGCATGAAGGCCGAGTTCAACGTCGACACCATCATCGAACCGCTCGGCTACACACTGGCCCGACGCACCGACGCCGAGAGCGCACCCGAACTCGACCGGCAGCGCGGCGTCGAGGTGTTCACCCGCACCGACGGTGCGATCCTGGCGCTCTTCAGCGACAAGTGGCGCCTGCAGTACATCGAGAAGGAACACCCCGACCTGACGCTGCAACCCCTTGTCGCCGCGGCGGATTGAGCCGATGAGGCGTCCCCTCGTGCGCACCTCCGGTGTCGGCGCGCTTGCCGCGGTGTCCGCGGCTGCGCTCCTGATGTCGGGTTGCGCCGGAAATCCGGCACCGGCACCGACGTCGACAAGCACAGCCCCCACCCCGACCGCGCGCCCGATCGATCCCGCGAAATGCGCGGAGAAGCCGCCGCAGGGCAAGGTCGACCGCGGCGGGCACGACCTCCGATTCCGTTCCGGCGACATCCGGATCGCGATCACCGAGCCGGCGGCCACGACGTCCGGACTCCCGGCCGCCGGAAGCGGCGCGAGCGCCGACAAGGCGACGAGCTGCTACGAGTTCAACCGCTGGGGCCCGGAACGACCCGACGTCCCGCCGGACTCATTGTTGTTAGTGTTCAAGGGAATCGGGACCGACGGCGCCCAGATCGAGTTTCCCATCAGCGAATTGACCGGCGGCACGGTGCCACCCGTGGGCGGCGGACCGCGCCCCACCGCGGGTCCGCTGACCAAGCCGATCAACGCGCAGATCGGCGTCTCCGTCGACGGTGTCTACCACCAGTCCTCGGCGTGCCAGCTCAGCATCAGCGGGATGTCGGGCAAGCTCGCGGCCGGGTCGTTCACCTGCTCGGAGGCCTCCCGCGTCGACGCCAACCCGTTCGCCCCCGACGACGACGTGGCCTACGACGCCGACGAGTCGTCGACGAGCCCGCGGCCCGACACCGGCACCCCGCCGACCGTCGTACTGTCCGGGCGGTTCCAGCTCACGCCGTAGGTTTCGACACGGCTCGTCGCACGCGCTCACGCACCCACGATCCGCGCGACGACCGCCGGATCGACGTCGTCGATCGCGGCGGGGTCGAAGACCGGGTTGCGGTCCTTGTCGACCAGCACCGCCCGCACTCCTTCACGGAAGTCGTGGGTGGCGGTGATCTGTTCTGCCGCATGCAGTTCGCGGTCGAAGCACTCGTCGATCCCGGACTGCGCGCCGGCGTTGATCATCGCGGCCGTCACCCAGAGGCTAGTGGGTGAGGCCTTCTCGAGCAGGCCGATCATCTCCTCGGCCCACTCGTCGCCGATCGCTCCGCGCAGACCGCCGACGATGGCGTTGATGTTGTCGTCGGCGAAGTACTCCCCGACCTTGCGGAGGGGGACGTCGCTGGTTTCCGTGGTCCCCGAAGTCGCCAGCGCATCGGCCAGCGGATCTCCGGAACGGATCGACTCGGCGACGCCGGCGATATCGGCCGATGCCACGAAATGCGTTGCCAGGCCGACGGCCACCGCGTCGATGCCACGGATGCGCGCACCGGTGAGACCGAGCCACATGCCGACGCCCTCGGGCAGCCGCGGCAGGAAGTAGGTGGAACCGATGTCGGGGAAGAAGCCGATCGCGGTCTCGGGCATCGCGATCATCGCCTTCTCGGTGACCACGCGGATCTCGCCGTGCACGCTGATGCCGAGTCCGCCGCCCATGGCCGCGCCGTCGATGAGGCTCACGTACGGCTTGGGATAGTCGGCGACCATCTGATCCAGCCGGTACTCACTGCTGAAGTAACGGGTGATGGCCGCGGTGTCGCCGTCGAGCGAATGCTCGCGGATCGCCCGGATGTCGCCGCCCGCGCAGAAGGCGCGGTCGCTCGCGGAGGTGACGAGGACGGTCTCGATCGAGTCGTCGTCACCCCAGTCGCCGAGCGCGGCGTACATGTCGTCGATCATGGACTGGTCCAGCGCGTTCAGGGCTTTCGGCCGGTCGAGGACGATCTCGCCGACACCGTTGGACACCGAGGTGCGAATGAAGGACATGCCCCCAACCGTAGCGGTGAGGGAAGACAAGCCGGAGAAAACCCGTTGGCAGACCCGGACGCGTCCACTACCGTGGACCCCGCACACGCAGCCGACCCGAGGAGTGATCCCGCACGATGAAGAACTGAAGTGGCCCCGGCCGGCGCGCGATGTCGTTGCGACACCCGTCGGTGAACCCGAACCACTTCAGGAGATCTCGTGTCTACTCCCCTGCCCCTTTCTTCCCAGCCGTCGGTGGTGCTGTCCGATGTCTCATTCGTCTGGCCCGACGGCACCGCGGTCTTCGATCGCCTCAATCTCGCGCTGGGAGCGTCCACCTATTCGCTGATCGGCGCCAACGGCGCAGGTAAGTCGACGTTGCTCGGCCTGATCTCGCAGCGTCTCCGCCCGGCGTCGGGCAGTGTCAGCATCTCCGGGGCCACGTCCGCGCCGGAGGTGGGGATCGTTCCGCAGGACCCGCAGTCGGATCCGGAGTCGACGGTGTCGGCAGCTCTCGGCATCGACGGCATCCGCAGTGCGATCGGTCTCATCGAGGGCGGCTCGGTCGACGCCGACGACTTCGATGCCGTCGGTGACGACTGGGATGTCGAGGAGCGGGCGATCGGACTCCTCGCCCAGATGGGTCTCCCCACCGACCTCGACCGTCGGGTCGGCGCCATGTCCGGCGGCGAGGCGACGCTGCTGTCGATCGTCGCCGCACTCATGCGCCGACCCTCGGTCCTGCTGCTCGACGAGCCGACGAACAACCTCGACACCAGCTCACGGGCAAGGCTTTTCGACGCCATCGGCGCCTTCGCCGGCACGGTGATCGTCGTGAGTCACGATCTCGAACTTCTCGAACGCGTCGACGCGACGCTCGAGTTGTACCGGGGCCGGGTCCGGGTGTTCGGCGGCCCCTACTCGCATTACCGCGAGATCGTGGACGCCGAGCAGGAGGCGGCCGAGGCCGCGGTGGCAACTGCGGCCGGCGATCTCCGCAAGCAGCGTCGGGAGCTGGTCGACGCCCAGATCAAACTCGACCGGCGCGCCCGCACCGCGTCGACCGCTGAACGGGAGAAGCGAGTGCCGAAGATCATCGCGCACTTGCGTCGCGGTGAGGCGCAGGTGTCGGCGGGGAAGCTGCGCAACGCCCATCAGGACGACGTGGCTGCGGCCGCCTCCCGCCTCGACGGGGCGCGCGAGGAGGTTCGGAAAGATCGCACCGCCCGGATCGTGGTGCCGGAGGCCGACCTGGCCTCGCGGACCCAGGTCGTCACCGACGACCGGCTGCGCATCAACGGCCCGGAACGGATCGCGCTGGTGGGGCCCAACGGTTCCGGGAAGTCGACACTCATCGCCGACCTCGTCGCGCGCGAGGCGATCGTGGTGCCGTATGCGTATGTGCCGCAACAGATCGTCTTCGACAACCCGTCGATGTCGATCGCCGGCCTGGTGTCGGCACATCATCCGGACATCAGCACGCAGGAGGTGCGTTCACATCTGGCCCGGTTCCTGTTCCGGGGTGCACGTGCCGACCGCGCGCTCGAGGAGCTCTCCGGCGGCGAGCGTCTGCGTGTGGGTCTCGCAGACGCACTACTCGGCGATCCCACCCCGAAGCTGCTGATCCTCGACGAGCCGACCAACAACCTGGATCTCGACACGGTCAGCCAACTGGTCGCCGCGCTGGAGCTTTGGAGTGGCGCGCTGCTCGTCGTCTCCCACGACGCGGGATTCCTGGATCGGATCGGGATCGACCGTCGCGTCGAGGTGGGCGGGTCGTCACCAGAGCTGGCCCCCGACACATAGGCAGTTCCTCAGGGCGCCTGAGCCGCCCCCACTTTGAGCATGACGGGGCTCGCATGATCGGATGACTGTTGCGCGTCGCAACTCTTCGTCCGATGCGCCGGGAACGATGACGGCTCAGGAGGTCAAGGATGGCCACGATCGAGGTGACCGGTCGGCGTCAGCAGCAGGCTTGGGCCGACAAGGTGCTCCCCCCTGTCGAGGAGGTGCGCCCGGGTCTGTGGTCGATCCCGGTGCCGATGGGCCCCAACCCGTTGCGCTACGTCCTGGTCTACGCCCTCGCGCTGCCCGACGGCGGCCTGGCGCTCATCGACGTCGGGTGGCCGTCGGACGAGTCCTGGCGAGCCCTTGTCGACGGCATCCGCAGCACCGGTCACGACGTCACCGACGTGCGATCGGCGGCCATCACCCACTTCCATCCCGACCACTTCGGCTTGGTCCCGCGCCTGCTCGAACAGACCGACGTGGAACTGTTGATGCACCGCGCCGACGCGTGTCACCTCCGCTATCACTCCGACGACGAGGTGGAGAGTCAGCTCGACGACGCCCGGTGGGAGTTGCGGGTGCTGGGTGCACCGGCCGACGTCGCCGGGCTCGGGCTCGTCGACTTCGTGCGGCTGCCCGACGGCCGGACCGTCGACCGGGAGCTGACCGCCGACGCCCCGCTCGACATCCCCGGCTGGAATCTGCGCGCCATCTGGACGCCCGGTCACACACCTGGCCATCTGTGTTTCGCCGACGACGACGCGGGGATCATCTTCACCGGCGATCACCTGCTGCCGCGCATCAGCCCCAATGTCTCCACGAGTCCGATGCAGACGGAGAGCCCACTCGCGGACTATCTGGTGTCGCTGGCCAACACCGAGAAGATGCGGGACCACGAGGCCCTGCCATCGCATGAATACCGCTTCCGCGGTCTGGGCGCCCGGGTGACCGGACTCCTGTCGCATCACGAGGATCGTCTCACCGAGATCACCGAGGCGGTCGCGGCCCGGCCCGAGTCCACGGCGTGGGAGATCACCCAGGCCGTGAGCTGGTCCCGGCCGTTCAGCGACCTCAACCTCACGATGAAGCGGCTCGCGCTGCGCGAGACCGACGCTCACCTGCTGGTCTTGAGCGAGCGCGGAATACTCGCCTCGACACCCGCCCCCACCCTGGCCGATCTCGCCGACGTCACCGTCGAGCCGGTCCGGTGGTCGCTCTCGCCGGTGTCCGAACACCGCACCGCGTCGAGCCTGTCGCTACCGAACTGACCGCGACCCGTGTCCCCGCCGGTGGACGTCCCACCGGCGTTCCCCACCGATCAGAGGAGGATCCCCCATGAGCGCCGTGCTCACCGAGTTCGCCGACGGAGTCGCCGTCATCACGATCAACCGGCCCGAGGCGAAGAACGCCGTCAACCTCGAGGTGTCCGAGGGAATCGCGGCCGCCATCGACGAGCTCGAGTCGCGCGACGACCTCACCATCGGCATCCTCACCGGCGCCGGCGGCACGTTCTGCGCGGGAATGGACCTCAAGGCGTTCTCGCGCGGCGAGCAGGTCTCGCTGAAGGACCGCGGTTTCGGCGGTCTCACCGAGGCCCCGCCCAGTAAGCCGCTGATCGCGGCGGTCGAGGGCTGGGCCCTGGCCGGTGGCTGCGAGCTCGCACTGTCCGCCGACCTCGTCGTCGCCGCCGAGAACTCCAAGTTCGGCATCCCCGAGGTCAAGCGTGGTCTCGCCGCGGCCGCAGGCGGTCTACTGCGTCTGCCGAAGATCCTCCCCTACCAGGTCGCGATGGAACTGGCCCTGACCGGAGACCCGCTGTCCGCCGCGCGCGCCCACCAGTTCGGCCTGGTCAACAAGGTCACCGCGCCCGGCGAGGCCCTCGCCGGTGCTCGTGAGCTCGCCGCGAAGATCGCCGCCAACGGACCGCTCGCCGTCAAGGCCACCAAGCAGGTCACCTCGATGGCGATCAACTACACCGACAAGGACCTGATCAAGAAGCAGTGGGAGTACCTGACCCCGGTCTTCTCCTCCGAGGACGCCCAGGAGGGTGCCAAGGCATTCGCCGAGAAGCGCGCACCCCAGTGGAAGGGCCGCTGATCCAGACAGTGGAAGGGCCGCTGATCCGCGAAAAGGTCGGTAACTAGAGTGGCTGAGGTGGACCTGCACCTCGTGACCTACTTCGTCGCAGTCGTCGACCACGGAGGGATCACGAAGGCCGCCCAGTCGCTCTACATCTCGCAACCCTCCCTGTCGCAGGCCATCCGGACGCTCGAGAAGCGTCTCGGAGTCACGTTGTTCGACCGGACCGGACGCCGCCTCGAACTGACCGAGGCCGGCCGCAAGCTCGACGACGCGGCGCGGCGCATCCTCGCCGACGTCGAGCGCGCCAAACGGAAGGTCGACGCGGTCCGGGAGCTCCGGTCCGGGCGCGTCGACGTGGTGACGTACGCGGCGTTCAGCATCGATCCGCTCGTGAACGTCGTCCGACTCTTCCGGGAGCGCTTTCCCCGGCTCGCGGTCCGCGTCCTCGCGGCCGACGGTCCGGCCGGTGTCCTCTCCGCGTTGCGGTCCGGCGACGCGGAGATCGGGGTCATCGACTCCTCCGCCGAACACGCGACGTTCTCGGCCATCCCGATGACGGAGCAGGAGCTCGTGGTGGCGTCCCCCGACGCCCTGGTCGCGGGACTCCCGGACACCGTGCCGCGCAGCGCCATCCGGTCGGTCCCATTGGTGATCGATCACAGCGATCAGCACACCGCGGCCTTGCTCGCCGATCTCCTCGACGACGCCGCCGGCAATGTGGTCGTCGATTGCCCGTTGCCCGCGGCGGTCTGGAATCTCGTCGAACGCGGTACGGCCGCAACGGTTGTCCCGCGTACCGTGGGCGACACACAGCTCGCCGGTACCCGGCAGCTCCTACTCGATCCGCCGTTGACGCGACCCTGGGGACTCGTGCTGCGTTCGGGTCTCCCCTCGCCTGCGGCGCTCGCGTTCATCTCCGCGGCCCGGGCCCACTCCGGCCTGAGCCAGGAGCCGACCGAACTCCCGGACTGGTAGGCCACCATGGAATTACGCCAGGTCGAATACTTCCTCGCGGTCGTCGAGAACAAGGGCATCGGCGGCGCCGCCTCCGCGCTGGGTGTCGCGCAACCGACGGTCTCACAGGCGTTGCGGGCACTCGAACGCGAACTCGGCGTCCAGCTGTTCCACCGCATCGGTCGCGGCATGGTGTTGTCGGCGGCGGGCCGCACGATGGTCGGCCCGGCCCGCCAGATCATCCGCGACGTCGACGCCGTCGGCGATCTCCTCGCCGCCGAGGAGGACGAACTCACCGGACACCTCGATCTGCTCGCGTCCCCGGCCACGGCCGTCGGCCCGGTCGTCGACCTCGTCGCCCGCTTCCGTGCCACCTATCCGCGAGTGTCGGTGCGGCTCGGCGACCTGCGTGACGAGACGCGGGCCGCGTCCACCATCGAGGACGGGCACTGCGAGTTCGCCGTCGCCCACCTGCCGATCGCCGGCGACGCGCTCGAGGTCATCGAACTCGGCGAGCAGGAGTACGTACTCGTCTATCCCGAGGGATCCGAGGTCCCGGACGGACCGATCCCGCTGGGGAATCTCCCGTCACTCCCGATGGTGTTCGTACCGCGCGGCCAGTCGGTGGCCGACGAGCTCGAGGAGGCCATGCGGGTCGGAGGCGCCCGGCCACCGGTCGCCGTGCTCTCCGAACATCGCGAGGAACGGCTTCCCATGGTGCTGGCCGGGATCGGCGGCAGCCTGCTGGAACGTTCGATGGCCGAGTCTGCTGCGGACCGCGCCGTCATCCGCGAGACCGAACCCCGCTTCGTGCGGCCGTTCGCGATCGCCTTCGATCCCGCGTCCCTGTCGCCGGTGGGTCAGGCTTTCGTGGAACTCATTCGCGCGCAGGTGGATGAGAACGTAACGGCGCCCCCCACCCCGCCGGCCGAGTAGCGTCGCCCCAGCAGAGCAACGCGACGCCCCACCCCCGTCGGCCGAGTAGCGTCGACCGAGCGAAGCGAGGGCGCCGCGTATCGAGGTCCGTCAAGCAACCCGCTCGAAGACCGCGGCGAGACCCTGGCCGCCGCCGATGCACATCGTCTCGAGGCCGTAGCGACCCTCGCGGCGCTGCAGTTCGCGGGCCAGCGAGGCCAGCATGCGGCCGCCGGTCGCGCCGACCGGATGGCCGAGCGAGATGCCCGAGCCGTGGACGTTGGTGCGGTCGAAGTCGCCTCCGGAGCCGAAACGGCCGAAGCCCCATTCGCGAGTGACGGCGAGCGCCTGGGCGGCGAAGGCCTCGTTGAGTTCGATGAGGTCGATGTCGGCCAGGGTCAGACCGGCCTTGGCGAGTGCCTTCTCGGTGGCCGGCACGGGGCCGATGCCCATGGTGCGCGGCGGGACGCCGGCGAGACCCCACGAGACGAGCTTGACGAGCGGGCGCAGGCCCAGCTTCTCGGCGACCTCGGTGGTGGTGACGATGGCCATCGACGCGGCGTCGTTCTGGCCGCTGGCGTTGCCCGCGGTGACGGTGGCCTCGGGATCGGCCTTGCCCATGATCGGCTTGAGTTTGGCCAGCGACTCCAGCGAGACGTCCGGGCGGGGATGTTCGTCGGTGTCGATGATCGTCTCACCGTTACGTCCGGGAACGGTGACCGGGATGATCTCCTCGGCGAGCACGCCGTCCTTCTGGGCACGGACTGCCCGCGTGTGGGATTCGACGGCGAGCTCGTCCTGCTCTTCGCGCGAGATCTCGTACTCCTTGCGGAGGTTCTCGGCGGTCTCGATCATGCCGCCGGGCACCGGGTAGTGCCTGCCGCCGGCGGTCGAGCGGGCGCGGACGAGGCTGTCGTGCATGGCGATTCCGGTGCGCGCACCACCCCATCGCATGTCGACGGAGTAGAACGAGGCGTTGCTCATCGACTCTGCGCCACCGGCGACGACGAGATCGTTGTCGCCGGCGGACACCTGGTAGGCCGCCTGGATGACGGCCTGCAGACCCGAGCCGCAGCGACGGTCGATGTGCATGCCGCCCACCGTGATCGGCAGCCCGGCGTCGAGTGCGATGACGCGACCGAGGGCCGGCGCCTCACTGTTGCCGTTGCAGTGCCCGAGGATCACGTCCTCCACCTTCTCCGGGTCGATACCCGTACGCTCGATCAGACCCTTGAGCGCGGTGACGCCCAGGTCGACTGCCGTGAGGCTCTTGAACATCCCGCCGTAGCGGCCGATGGGGGTACGGACCGGTTCGCAGATGACGACGTCGCGCATGGGTGAGACCTTTCGCAGATCAGAGTGGAAGTATGTGCGTGAGAACAGGTCTCACATGAAGCGACCGCCGGTCACCTCGAGCACGGTGCCGGTCATGTACGAGGACATGTCCGAGGCGAGGAACAGCGCGACGCTGGCAACCTCGCCGACCTCGCCGGCGCGGTGCATGGGGATCTCCGACATCTTCTGGTCCCAGGCCTTCTGCGGCATCGCCTCGGTCATCGCCGAACGGATCAGGCCGGGCTGGATCGCGTTGACCCGCACGCCGTGGTGCGCCATCTCCTTGGCGGCAGCCTTGGTCATGCCGACGATGCCGGCCTTGGCGGCGGAGTAGTTGGTCTGGCCGACCATGCCGACCTTGCCCGACAGCGAGGAGATGTTGACGATCGCGCCGGACTTCTGCTCGCGCATGATCGCGGCGGCCTTGCGGGTGCCGTTCCAGGTGCCCTTGAGGTGGACCGAGATGACGAGGTCGAAGTCCTCTTCGGTCATGGTGCGCATGGTGGCGTCGCGGGTGATGCCGGCGTTGTTCACCAGCACATCCAGCGAACCGAAACCGTCGACGGCCTCGGCGAGCAGCGCGTCGACCTCGTCGCCGTCGACCACGTTGCACTTCACGGCGCGGGCGACGTCGCGGCCACCGAGCTTGTCGGCGGCGGCCTGCGCGGCGTCGAGGTTGAGATCACCCAGGACCACCTTGGCGCCCGCGTCCACAAAGGACCGGGCGATCTCGAAGCCGATGCCCTGGGCGCCACCGGTCACGACGGCGGTTCGTCCCTCGAGCAGCGGCTGGGCGGTGGTGGATGACATCTTCGGTCCTTCCGATGGGGTTCTGGTGCAGACACCAGCGGCGGCGTGAGGCGCCGGGTGATGCCAGTAATCTAACCCGCGAATCCGGCGTCGAACGCGTTCGTTTCATACGCAACGGCTATCGGAGCGATCCCGGTTTCGTATTGGACCCCTCACCGTGGACGCGCAAGAGTGGCACCATGACCGGAGTGACGCAACAACCGACCGCCACCTCTCAGGTGAGCGCGGAAGACTTCGCCGACATCCTGGCGGCGACTCGAGAATTCGTGCGTGAGGTCGTCGTGCCACGCGAACAGGAGATCCTCGACACCGACGCGATTCCCGAGGATATCCGCCAAACCGCCAAGGACATGGGCCTTTTCGGTTACGCGATCCCGCAGGAATGGGGCGGGCTCGGACTCGACCTGACCCAGGACGCCGAACTCGCCATGGAACTCGGCTACACCTCGCTCGCACTGCGCTCGATGTTCGGCACCAACAACGGCATCGCCGGCCAGGTGCTGGTGAACTTCGGCACCGACGAGCAGAAGGCCGCCTGGCTGGAGAGGATCGCCTCCGGTGAGGTCGTCGCCTCCTTCGCACTGACCGAACCGGGCGCCGGTTCGGACCCCGCGGGCCTCCGCACCAAGGCCGTTCGCGACGGCGACGACTGGGTCATCTCCGGCGAGAAGCGCTTCATCACCAACGCCCCGCTGGCCGATCTGTTCGTCGTGTTCGCCCGCACCCGCCCGGCAGACGAGAACGGCACCGGCATCGCGGTGTTCCTCGTCCCGGCCGACTCAGCCGGACTCACGGTCGGTGCCAAGGACCGCAAGATGGGACAGGAGGGCGCCTGGACCGCCGACGTCCACTTCGATGGCGTGCGTGTCCCGAACGCCGCGCTCATCGGCGGCAGCGAGGACGTCGGTTACAAGGCCGCGATGATGTCCCTCGCCCGCGGTCGCGTGCACATCGCCGCACTGTCGGTCGGCACCGCCCAGCGTGCGCTCGACGAATCGATCGCCTGGGCCGCGACCGCCACCCAGGGCGGCCGCCCGATCGGCGAGTTCCAGCTGGTCCAGGCCATGCTGGCCGACCAGCAGACCGGCGTGATGGCCGGCCGCGCCCTGGTGCGCGAGGCCGCCCGGGCCTGGGTCGACAACACCGACCGGCGCGTCGCCCCGTCGGCCGCGAAGCTGTACTGCACCGAGATGGTGGGCAAGGTCGCCGACCTTGCCGTCCAGATCCACGGCGGCAGCGGCTACATGCGCGACGTCCCAGTGGAGCGCATCTACCGCGAGGTCCGCCTGCTGCGTCTCTACGAGGGCACCAGCGAGATCCAGCGCCTCATCATCGGACGCAACCTCTACAAGCAGGGCACCAAGAACGCCCAGCGCTGAGCGCAACGACAACAGCGGCCCATCCTCGCGAGAGGATGGGCCGCTGTTCGCGCGGGACCAATTCCTTCCCGCTGATCGGCCGGCACACGCGGGAAGGAAGCGAGCCCGCGGGAGGGAAACCCTCCCGCGGGCTCGTGGCTCAACCGACGAGGGCGTGGCTCAGGCGTGCGTCAGACGCTCCCGCAGGGCGACCTTCTGGACCTTGCCGGCCGCCGAGGTCGGCAGCTCCTCGACGACGACGACGTCGCGGATCTTCTTGTAGGGCAACACCTGTTCGGCGACGAACGCGGCGACCGCGTCCTCGTCGATGACGTGGCCGCCCTTGGGGACCAGGAACGCCACCGGTTCCTGGCCGACGGGTCCGGCCTCGCGTCCGACGACCGCGGCAGCCGCGACGTCGGGGTGGGTCACCAGGATCTCCTCGAGCTCACGCGGATACACGTTGTAGCCCTTGTAGATCAGCATGTCCTTGGCGCGGTCGCAGATGTAGATGTAGCCGTCGGCGTCGCGGAAGGCGATGTCGCCGGTGTCGAGCCAGCCGTCGACGAACTGTTCCGCGGTCTTCTCGGGATGTCCGAGATAACCGTCGGTGACCTGCGGCCCGCGGACCCAGAGCTGTCCCCGCTCCCCGGCCGGCAGGACGACGGCCGGGTCGTGGGCGGCACGGATCTCCACCTCGGTGTCGAAAGTCGGGAGTCCGACGCTGCCGAGCCGGTACTGGCCTTTCGCGGTGAGCGGCGCCGAGGAGACCAGGCACGTCGCCTCGGTGAGGCCGTAACCCTCGACGATCGCCGCCGCGGGAAACGCCTTCTCGAGCTGCTCGAGCGTCACCAGGTCGATCGGGGCGGCGCCCGAGGAGACCACCCGCACCGAGGTCAGATCGCGCGACTCGACGTCGGGGTGGACGGCCAGTGCATGCCACATCGCCGGGCTGCCGGTCACATACGACGCCCGGTGCTGCTCGATCAGCGCGAGCATCCGCCCGGGTTCGAATCGTCCGGCGAACACATGCGTTGCGCCGCACAGCAACAGGAACGTCATGTTGATCAGCGCGTGGGCGTGGAACAGCGGTGACACGACGACGGTCGCGGCATCACCCGGGACCACTCCGCGATCGGAGCCCGCACGCGGTGTCAATCGCAGCAGACCGTGGTCGCCGACCTCGATCGCGTGCCCGGCACGCCACCCGATCATCTGGGTGGCGTTGCCCAGAACGTTGCGATGAAGAACCCGAACGCCTTTCGAGACGCCGGTGGTCCCACCGGTGAACGCCAGATGCGCGACGTCCTCGGAGGTCACGGTGACGGCGGGAGCTTCAGCGTGCCCGGCGACGAACTCGTCGAGCGAGGTTACCCGCACGCCCTCGGCCCCCAGGCCCTCGACCGCCGCGGCCGAACCGTCGACGACCACCACGGTGGACAGCGGCGAGTCGGCGGCGGCCGACAGGAGCCGACCGGACTGTTCGAACTGCGTGAAGCCGGCCACCGCACCCGTTTCGACGATCTGACGATGCAAGCCGGGTACCGGCTGCAACGGGTTGACGAGGGTGACCGTGGCACCGGCGCGCAACGAACCGTAGTAGGAGACAACGAATTCGATGCTGTTGGTGAGGTAGATCAGCACCACGTCTCGTTCGGCGACACCCGCCGACCGGAGCGCCGACGCCACCGCCGCCGACCGCGCGTCGAGATCGGTGTAGGTCAGCGTCGTCTCGCCGTCGACCACCGCCGCACGGTCGCCGTACAGCGCGGCCATGCTGGCGGGGACGACCGCCATGCTCGTGTCCGGGTAGTTGAGCGTCGTCGGCGTGCCGCCGCTCATCGCGGTGCCATGCGGATCGCGCCGTCGAGTCGGATGGTCTCGCCGTTGAGGTACGCGTTCTCCAGGATGTTGGCCGCGAGCTGGCCGAACTCCTCGGGGCGGCCGAGACGCGACGGGTTGGGGATGCTCGCCGCGAGGGATTCGCGCACGTCGTCACGTAAGCGGGCCAGCAGCGGGGTGTCCATGGTGCCGGGCGCGATGGTGTTGACGCGGATCAGCTTGCTGGCCAGGTCGCGGGCGGCCACGAGGGTCATGCCGACGATGCCGGCCTTCGAGGCCGAGTAGTTGATCTGGCCGATCTGGCCCTCGAACGCGGCGACCGAGGCGGTCATGACGATGGCGCCACGCTCGCCGTCGATGGGTTCGAGGCGCGCGATGCGCTCGGCACCCAGCGACAGAGCGTGGAACGAGCCGACGAGGTTGAGCTTGATGACGAACTCGAAGTCCTCCGCCGATCCGGCCTTGCCCTCCTTGTCGAGGATGCGCATACGACGCCCCGCGCCTGCGCAGTGCACGAGTCCACGCAGTCCACCGCGCTCGTCGGCGACATCGAGTGCGGCCGCGAACTGTTCGGCGTCGGTGATGTCGGCGGCGGCGAAGGACGCCGCCGAACCCAGACCGTCGGCGACGGACTGGCCGTCGGAGGACGGGAGGTCGATCAGGGTGACCAGGCCGCCGGCGTCGACGACGCGCTTGGCGGTGGCGAGGCCCAGACCGGAGGCGCCACCGGTGATCGCGACCGAGAGTCCCTTGAGTTCCATTGTGCTGTTGTGCCTTTCGAAGTGGGGTGACCCGGATCAGGGGTGTAGGTCAGAGGAGTTCGAGGATGGTGGTGTTGGCCATGCCGCCGGCCTCACACATCGACTGGAGGCCGTAGCGGATCCCGTTGTCGCGCATGTGGTGCACGAGGCGGGTCATCAGGATGGCACCCGAACCGCCGAGCGGGTGGCCGACGGCGATCGCGCCGCCGAGCGGGTTGAGTCGCTCGATGTCGGCGCCGGTCTCGGCCTGCCAGGCCAGCGGCACCGGCGCGAAGGCCTCATTGATCTCGAAGGCCCCGATGTCGTCGATCGACAGACCGGAACGCTTGAGCGCCTTGGCCGTCGACGGGATGGGGCCGGTCAGCATGATGACCGGGTCGTCGGCGGCGACGACCGCGGTGTGGATTCGGGCGATCGGCGTCAGGCCATGCGATTTCGCCGTCTCCGACGACATGATCAGCAGTGCACCCGAGCCGTCGGAGATCTGCGAGGAGTTGCCGGCGTGGATGACGCCGTCCTCGGCGAACGCGGGCTTGAGCTTGCCGAGCGACTCCAGGGTGCCGCCGCGGCGGATGCCCTCGTCACCTTCGAGCACACCGGGGATCGGGGCGAGCTGACCGTCGAATGCACCGCGGTCGACGGCGGCGGCCGCGAGTTCGTGTGAGCGCAGGGAGTACTCGTCGAGGCGGGTGCGGTCGAAACCCCACTTCGAGGCGATGGTCTCCGCGCCCAGGCCCTGGCTGAACTTGTCGATGCCGTAGCGGTCGAGGACGGTGGCCGGCTGGTGCTCGCCGTTGGGGGCCGAGCTGCCCATCGCGACCCGGCTCATCGACTCCACGCCACCGGCGATGACGACGTCCTGCTGGCCCGAGATCACCGCGGCGGCGGCCTGGCTGACGGCCTGCTGACTCGATCCGCACGCACGAGTGACGGTGGTGCCGGGGACCGATTCCGGCCATCCGGCCGCGAGGATCGCGGTACGCGCGATGTTGCCGGCCTGCTCCGACGACTGGCTGACGCAACCCCACACGACGTCGTCGACGATCGCGGGTTCGACCCCGGTCCGCTCGACGAGAGCCTCGAGGACATGGGCGGACAGGTCGGCCGGGTGGATTCCGGACAGGGCTCCGCGGCGGCGTCCGATCGGGGCGCGGACGGCGTCGACGATCACTGCATCGCGCATGAGGTCTCCTAAGAATGTCGGGCAGTGGATGTGCGTTGTGGGTGGAACCGAGGACGTCCGTGAGCGGAAGTCACCCGTCCTATCGAGCCGACCACGAACGGGTCTGGCGGACAAGTCGATTCCCGCTCACGGACGATGAGGCGCTGCCTATGGGCGAGGTGCTTCCTCAGGCGGTCAGGACCGCATGCGGGCGCAGACGCTTGCGGTCGCGCACCGGGTTGGCGAAGACCAGCGTCAGCACGGCACAGACCGAGGCGACCAGTCCGAGCACCTGGAACGCGGTGGCATAGCCCTCGGCCGGGGTGGCCGCGGCGTCGACGATGACACCCGTGGCGTACGGCGCAACGAGGCCGCCGATGGCCATGATCGCCAGGAAGACACCGAGGGTGCCGGCGGTCTGGCGCGGCGGACAGATCTCCGCAACAGCTGCGTTGAACAGCGGGAACACCATGGCGGCGAACCCGTAGCCGACCGACAGGATCAGGACACAGATGATCGGGGTGCTGATCGACGGCAGCAGGAAAAGCATCACACCGGAGATCAGGACGCCCACCGACGGGACGACGATGCGGAGCACCCGCGGTGACGCGCCCTTGGTGATCATGCGGTCGCTGGTGACCGAGCTCAGCAGCATCAGGGCGAGGCCGACGATCGACGGGAACGCGAACATCGAACCGGACTGCAGCTGGCTGTATCCGAGGCCGTCCTCGAAGTACGACGGCAGCCAGGTCAGCACGACGGACACCAGTGCATAGACACTCATGACGAGCAGGGCTCCGGTGATGAAGGTCGGCGCGAGGAAGATCTTGATCCACGGGGTGGCCGGCTCGGCGTCGGCCGGGGAATCCTCACCCTTCTCACTGTCGTCGACCTTCTTGGTCTTGCCGCTCGCGATGTAGGGTCCAGGGCGCCAGACCGAGAGCCACACGACGGCCCAGACGACACCGGCGGCGGCCAGCGCGAACAGTGCCCAACGCCAGCCGAAGCTGACGGTGATCACGGTGAGCAGCGGCGCGATGGCGATCTTGGAGATCGACGCGGAACCGGCCAGGAGTGCACCGGGCAGCGCGCGGCGGGCGGGCGGGTGCCAGGCATAGGCGGCCGTGTGCAGCAACGCCGACGACGGCCCCTCGGCGAGGCCGAGGAACAGCCGGCTGATGAGGAGGACCGCAAAGCCCGCGACCGCGATCATCGGGAGCATCGCGGCGGCCCAGCACAGTCCGAGGAGGACCAGCGACCAGCGCAGCGTCATCCAGCGGTTGAGCAGGCCGGCGAAGAACCCGCCGATGGTGAAGGTGAGGAAGAACAGGCTGCCGACGAGGCCGATCTGCGAGGCGCTGAGGCCCAGTTCCTCACGCAGCGGCTTGGCGATGATGCCGAGCACGGCCTTGTCGGCATAGTTGATGACGTACAGGCTGACCAGCAAGGAGGTCAGGCTCCAGGCGGTGAGCCGGGATTCGCCGAGCGGGCCGACGCCGCCGCGCTGGGCGGCGAGCGTCTCGAAGTCGGAGGTGGTGGGAGCGTCGGCAGCGGCGGAGGCCGAGGGCTTCCTGCCGGGGCCGGATCCGGAGGCGGTCGTGACCGTCATAGGGGTGTACCTCTTCCAGGGGGAATGGAATCGGGGGTCTGGGGGACGATGCGAATCAAGTGTGGTGGATCACATCTGCACCCGATTGGACGGGGCGTGTTCCCATCGCCGCAACAGGCGCTCGATGAAGGCTCCGACTGTCGCAGCCTATGTGTCAGGGGTCACAACGCCGTGAACAGGCCGCATTGGTCAGCCCTATCGGAGGGTTAGGCGCGAACACTGTCCGATCCGCTTCCGGAGACGGTCGTGGGTCATTGGCCCGCGCTATCGCACCCTTAGCGCATCGCGTCTACTTCCGCCGGACGCCGGACGGCATGCTTGGGTATGTTGCGTCCCACATCCGCCCGTCGGTGCGACCCGCACCGCCCACTCACGGGAGAGAACTCACCACCATGACCCGTCTCGCGCAGACCCTGGGCCTCACCGAGATCCAGACGGAGATCGTCGCCAACGTGCGATCTTTCGTCGACAAACAGATCATCCCGAATGCGCAGGAACTCGAGCATGCGGACGAGTACCCGCAGGCCATCGTCGACGGCATGAGCGAGATGGGCCTGTTCGGCCTGATGATCCCCGAGGAGTACGGCGGCCTCGGCGAATCGCTGCTCACCTACGCACTGTGCGTCGAGGAACTGGCCCGCGGCTGGATGAGCGTCTCGGGCGTCATCAACACCCATTTCATCGTCGCGTACATGCTGCGCCAGCACGGAACCGACGAGCAGAAGCAGCGGTTCCTGCCGCGGATGGCCACCGGCGAGGTGCGCGGCGCGTTCTCCATGTCGGAACCCGAACTCGGCTCCGACGTCGCGGCGATCAAGACGACCGCCAAGCGCGACGGTGACGACAATTACGTGATCAACGGTCAGAAGATGTGGCTGACCAACGGCGGGTCGTCGACTCTGGTTGCGGCCCTTGTCCGTACCGAGGAGGGCGAGGAGCGCCCGCACAAGAACCTGACCACGTTCCTGGTGGAGAAGCCCGCCGGTTTCGGCGAGGTGGTCCCGGGCGTGACCATCCCCCGCAAGCTGGACAAGATGGGCTACAAGGGAATCGACACCACCGAACTCGTCTTCGACGGCTACCGCGCGCCGGCCACCGACATCCTCGGCGGCGTGCCCGGCAAGGGTTTCGCGCACATGATGGACGGGGTCGAGGTCGGCCGCGTGAACGTGTCCGCGCGGGCGTGCGGAATCGCCCAGCGCGCCTTTGAACTCGGCGTGAAGTACGCCCAGCAGCGCTCCACCTTCGGCAAGCCCATCGCCGAGCATCAGGCCATCGCCTTCTCGCTCGCCGAGATGGCGACCAAGGTCGAGGCCGCGCACCTGATGATGGTCAACGCTGCGCGGCTCAAAGACTCCGGCGAACGCAACGACGTCGCCGCCGGGATGGCCAAGTACCTGTGCAGCGAGTACTGCGCCGAGGTCACCCAGGCGTCGTTCCGCATCCACGGCGGCTACGGCTACTCCAAGGAGTTCGAGATCGAACGCCTGATGCGCGACGCCCCGTTCCTGCTCATCGGCGAGGGCACCAGCGAGATCCAGAAGCAGATCATCTCCAAGGGACTCCTGCGCGAGTACCGCGAGCAGTAATCAATCCCCCTCTTCCCCAACACCTTTAGGAACTGACCATGCAGCGTCGCATCTTCACCGAGGACCACGAGGCCTTCCGCAAGACGATCCGCGATTTCATCGCCAAGGAAGTCACGCCCGTCTACCACGACTGGGAGAAGCAGGGGCACCCCCCGCGCGAGTTCTACAACCGGCTCGGCGATCTCGGCGTCCTGGGCATCGAGGCCCCCGAGGAGTTCGGCGGCGGTGGCGTCAGCGACTTCACCTACTCACTGGTGATCGCCGAGGAGACCTCCGCGGCCGGCGTCACCTTCGGCAGCTATTCGGTGCACTCGAACCTGATCCTGCCCTACCTGATGGAGTACGGGACCCAGGAGCAGAAGGAGCGCTGGATCCCCGGATTCTGTTCCGGCGAACTCATGTTCGCGATCGCGATGACCGAGCCCGGCACCGGTTCGGACCTCGCGAACATCGCGACCACCGCGAAGCTGTCCGAGGACGGCTCGCACTACGTACTCGACGGCGCGAAGACCTTCATCACCGGCGGCGCCCTCGCCGACCGCATCCTCGTCGTCGCCCGCACCACGCCGTTCGATCCCGAGAACCGTCGTGCGGGACTGTCGATCCTGGTGGTGGACACCAAATCCGAGGGCTTCGCGGTGGGCCGCAAGATCGAGAAGATCGGGCTCAAGGCGTCCGACACCGCCGAGCTGTCCTTCGACTCGGTGAAGGTGCCGGTGGAGGATCTGCTCGGCGAGGAGGGCGCCGGCTTCACGTACCTGAGCCACAACCTCGCGCAGGAGCGTCTGACCATCGCGATCGGGGCGTCGGCCACCGCCGCCGCGGCCGTCCAGCACGCCATCGCCTACACCAAGGAACGCGAGGTCTTCGGCAGGCCGGTCGCGGCGTTCCAGAACACCAAGTTCGTGCTCGCCGAGTGCTCGGCCGAGGTCGAGGCCATCCGCGCCATCGTCGACCGTGCACTCGAGCTGCACAACGAGGGCGAACTGACCGTCCCCGATGCCGCGCGCGCCAAGCTGTTCGCGACCGAGACCGCGGGCAAGGTCATCGACAAGTGCCTGCAGCTGCACGGTGGTTACGGCTACGTCCTCGAGTACCCGATCGCCCGCCTGTACGCCGACACCCGCGTCACGCGCATCTACGGTGGCACCAGCGAGGTCATGAAGACGATCATCGCGAAGGATCTGGGGCTCTAGGTTCCCGCTCTCGCCCAGAGTGCGGGATGAGTGCTGGATTCCAGCACTCATCCCGCACTCTGTGTTTGGCGTAGAGCGTATTCGACCTGCGCCGCAACGTACCCCGGCTTCTCCAGCAGGTCCGCCCAGGTGAAGTTGAGAACCGTCCACCCGGCGGTGATCAGGACGTTGCGTCGGGTGCGGTCGGATTGGAAGACCTCAGTGTCGCGGTGGTAGGCCATCCCGTCGATCTCGACGGCCACCTTCTCGGCAAGGAAGGCAAAGTCGATGACGTAGCCTGCGGCGGGATGATTGGCGACCCACCCGGTGATGCGGTGCTCCTCGAACACGTCGACGGCGAGTCGCTCCGCAGCAGATCGGGCACCCGACCCGACCAGGACGAGCATCTTTCCCATCTCGGCAGCGCCCTGGCACTTGCGTCGACGTTGATACACCGCGACCAACGCCTCGACCGTCACCTTCTCGCGCTGGAGTGCCCGATCGATCACGTCCATGCTGTCTTCGACAGCGCCCTCGAGGACGGACAGTGGAAGCGCCGTCACGCGAAGGCCCTTGTGAACGACGACGTCCGCGCCGCTCAGGGTTCGCCGGATGACCTTTCTGCCCTTCACTGCCGTGCCCTTCCAACTCTTGGGACCGGTGACCGTGACGACGGCGGGCCGCTTGGTCGCCACACCGTGCCACCAGGCCGCTGCCAGCCCGCTGAGTACCGCGTCCTGAGACACCGACAACGTCGCGACCCGGGTTCGGGAGCGGTTGGTGACCGGATGATCAGCCAGGCGGTAGAGCCCGTGCGCCTCACGAACCCACTCCCCGGACTTCACCCGACGCGCGATCGCGCCGTTGCTCAGGCCGTGCTCGTGAGCCTCGTCGACGGTGACCAAGCCGTCATGGGCGAGGGCGAGGGTGCGGAGCGCCGTCGGTATCACCATGCTTCGTTGGACGCATATGGGCCGTTGCTGGTTCCGAAGTAACGCCGTCCCCACATAATGCGAAATCAGTGCCGAGAGGCAGCACCAATGACGCACTCTGCGTACGGGCGTGATCTGCTTGCCTTAATATTCGCTGAGCGAAGCAGTGGGTCGGGACGTGGGAAAGTGCGGGAAACAGTTGGTGCGGGAGTCTAAGCGCGGGGTACGTCTGCTGGCGGCGGTCTTGATCACCGCATTCGTGACAGCACTGGTGGCCGCAACGGCATCCCCCGCGCAGGCGGCGCCCGCCCGCTACACCGGCGGCCCGTACATCGCCATGGGCGACTCGCGCGCGTCGGGCGGGTTCTTCACACCGACTCCGGGCTACTTCGACGGCTGCAAACGGTCGGCGCTCAACTATCCGAAGTACGTGGCGGCGATGACGCTGCCGCGGCGCTTCGTCGACATCTCGTGTGCCGGGGCGCAGTCCGCGCATCTCTATCGCGCCGCGCAGCACACCCCGCGCGGGGCGAAGACGGCCCAGCTGAACCTGGTTCCCCGCGATGCGCAGCTCATCACCGTCAGCATCGGCGGCAACGACATGCAGTGGGCCGCGATCCTCTCGCAGTGCAAGATCCGCCAGCCGCTCACCGACCGACGCTGCCGGAACAATCCGCGCCTCGAGAACGAGGTCCGGTGGCGCGTGCAGCGCATGGAGGACCGCGTCACCCCGGCGCTGCGGGCGATCCGCAAGAAGGCACCCCGCGCACAGATCATCGTCGTCGGCCTCGGCGGGTTCATCGGCAACAGCGGTTGCTGGCCGCTGATCCCGCTCAGCGATCCCGACGCCCGGTGGATGCGGCAGGTGTTCCACCGCGCCAACGACGCCCTGCTGCGCGCGACGACCAAGGTCGAGGGCCGTTTCGTCGACGCCAATCGCGGGTCGCTCGGGCACGATCCGTGCAATCTGATCACGCCCTGGTACGAGAGCGCGCTGTCGAACCGGATCGCGATGCCCTATCACGTCAACCAGGCGGGAGCATTCGCGATCGCCATGATGATCAACGGCGCGATCCGCCGGTAGCTCGCACATGACCGGTCACTAACCTGGTCGGCGTGGCTCATCTTCTCGGCGCGGAAACCCTAGGTCTGGAATACCCGACGACCAAGGTCTTCGACTCGGTGTCCCTCGGCGTCAACGAGGGCGACCGGATCGGCATCGTCGGGCGCAACGGCGACGGCAAGTCGAGCCTGCTGGCGATGCTCGCGGGCCGCAAGCAACCCGACTCCGGCCGCGTCACGGTGCGCGGCGGGGTGCGCGTCGGCGTCCTGGACCAGGTCGACCGCTTCGACGACGACGAGACCGTCGGACACGCCGTCGTCGGCGACCGTCCCGAACACGAATGGGCAGGCGACGCGAAGGTCCGCGACGTGATCGGTGGACTGCTCGGCGACGTCGACTGGAATGCCACGACGGGTTCCCTGTCCGGCGGTCAGCGCCGCCGCGTGTCACTCGCCCGGCTCCTGGCCGGCGAACACGACGTCCTCGCGCTCGACGAGCCGACCAACCACCTCGACGTCGAGGCCATCACGTGGCTCGCCGACCACCTCAAGCGCCGCTGGCCCGCCAACGCCGGCGGACTGCTGGTCGTCACCCACGACCGCTGGTTCCTCGACGAGGTCTGCACGGTCACCTGGGAGGTGCACGACCGGATCGTCGAACCGTTCGAAGGCGGATACGCCGCCTACATCCTCCAGCGTGTGGAACGTGACCGGCAGGCCGCGACCATCGAGGCGCGGCGGCAGAACCTGGCACGGAAAGAACTCGCGTGGCTGCGCCGCGGCGCACCGGCCCGCACCTCCAAGCCGAAGTTCCGCATCGACGCGGCCAACGCCCTCATCGCCGACGTCCCGCCCGTCCGCGACAAGGTCGCCCTCCAGTCGCTGGCCACCGCACGCCTCGGCAAGGATGTCGTCGACCTCCTCGACGTGTCGGTCTCCTACGGCGACCGCGACGTCCTCGACGGAGTCGAATGGCGCCTCGCCCCGGGTGAACGGACCGGCATCCTCGGGGTGAACGGTGCAGGAAAGTCGACGCTGCTCGGGCTCATCGCGGGCACGGTCGAAGCGACCGGCGGAAAGGTCAAGCGCGGCAAGACCGTCAAGGTCGCCACCCTCACCCAGCGCCTCGACGACCTCGACCGCTTCCTCGACGACCCGGTCCGGAAGGTGATCGCCGACCTCCAGACCACCTACACCTTCGGCTCCGGCTCGAAGGCGCAGGAGCTCTCCCCCTCGCAGCTGCTCGAACGCCTCGG
Source organism: Gordonia sp. 135 (assembly GCF_009720185.1). Lineage (NCBI taxonomy): Bacteria > Bacillati > Actinomycetota > Actinomycetes > Mycobacteriales > Gordoniaceae > Gordonia > Gordonia sp. 135. The sequence goes on along the minus strand of NZ_CP046257.1, from coordinate 1,558,987 downwards.
CTTCGACAGTGCCCAGCTGTCCACCCCGGTCAAGGACCTGTCCGGTGGTCAGAAGCGTCGTCTGCAGTTGCTGCTCATCCTGCTCGATGCCCCGAACGTGCTGATCCTCGACGAGCCGACCAACGACCTCGACACCGACATGTTGGCCGCCCTCGAGGATCTCCTGGACTCCTGGCCCGGCACCCTCATCGTCGTGTCGCACGACCGGTACTTCCTCGAGCGTGTCACCGATCAGCAGTTCGCCGTGATGCACGGCAAGCTGCGCCATCTCCCCGGCGGTGTCGACGAGTTCCTGAAACTCCGTGCAGCACAGCAGAAGGAATCTGCGTCCGCGACGCCGTCGGGCTCAAGCGGCTCGTCGAGCGAATCCACCTCTGCACTCAGCGGCGCGGAACTGCGGGCAGCGAACAAGGAGCTGGCGGCACTGGAGCGCCGGATCGACAAGCTGCACAGCAAGATCGACGAGGCCCGCACCGCTCTCGCCGACCACGACCAGTCCGACTATCAGGGTCTGGCCGCCGAGACCGAACGCATCCGGGAGATGGAGTCCGAACTCGCCGAGATCGAGGAACGCTGGATGGAGCTCGGCGAAGCCCTCGAGTGATCAGCCGAACCCGCCTAACGACCGAAGGCCTCTCGGACGGCCGCCATGACATCGGGCAGTGACCCGTCGACGACGCTGCTGTGGTCGGCGCGGGCATAGGTCTTCAGGTCGACGCTCGTGCCGTTGCGCTCCATCGCCGACCGCAGCGAACGGCTCAGCGGATACGGCAGGACCGGGTCGAGGATGCCGTGGGCGATGGTGACCTTGGCCGGGTAGCCGGCGGTCGGGACCTCGGCATAGGCACGCAGCGCGTCACGGAACCTCTGATCCTCGGTGAACGACGACGCGACAAGCGATCCCGGCGACACCGACCGCAGCGCGGCGACGACGTCACCGTTGCAGCGGGCGCGGGACCGGTCCAGGAACCGTTTGCCGCTGTCGGTGAGAAAGTCTTCGATCTTCAATTCCGGCTGCGAATGGTCGAGGCCCGCAAGGGTGTAGAGGAACGGCGCGCTCAGGACGTTGAGGGCACCGAGTCCTGGAATCCGGGGTCCGAAGAGACCGAACAGGTTCTCCAGAGACGACACCGGGGCGATCGCGACCGCACCCTTGACCGGGAGCTCCGGGGCATACGCCGGTTGACGGTGCGCCGCATGCAGAGCCGCGTGGCCACCCTGGGAATGTCCGACCGACACCCAGGAATCGCCGAGCGCGGCGTCGACCGACCGTGCAGCGCGGATCATGTCGATGACCGAGTACGCCGCGGCGGCACCGCCGAGATAGTCGGTCTCCCCGGCCGATCCGAGTCCGGCATAGTCGGTGGCGGTCACCGCGTAACCGGCGTCGAGCGCGGCCCGCACGGGTGCTTCGACCCCGTCCCCCAGCCGGTGCTTCGTGGGCGCACAATCGTCGGCGATACCGACGGTGCCGTGTGCCCAGGAGACCACCGGCCATCCCCCGGCCGGCGGTGTGCCGCGCGGGACCCAGAAGACACCGGTCGCCATCGCCGGACGTCCACGCTGATCCCGCGTCGCATAGGTCAGACGGGTGCCGGCAGCCGCTGCCGACGGGAGCTGATCGTCGGAGACGTCGGTGGTGGCGAAGACGAATCCGTTGTCGGGGGCCGCGGCCGACGACAGCGGCGTCGATACGAACGACCCGAGGCCGACGAGCACGGCGACGAAAAACGTCAACACGGCGGTCAGGAGTCTGCGGAGCACCCGCACTACTGTAGTGACTCGCCCGAGAAGACGAGGTCAGGGAGTTGTGCCGGTCTCAGTCCGTGCCGAGGACGCGGGTTCCCGGTGCGGGACCACTCGCGGTGCGGACCGCGCGCGCGACGCCCGCTCCCGACAGCTCGGCGGCGACGTTCACCGCGGATTGCTCGTCCGCACACAGGAACGCACACGTCGGGCCCGATCCCGACACGATCCCGTTGAGGGCACCCGCGTCCACCCCGGCACGCAGCGTGCGACGCAGCGTCGGCTGCAGACTCAGCGCGGCCGGTTGGAGGTCGTTGTGCAGCAACGGTGCCACCGCGCGGGGATCACCGGAGGCGAGCGCCTGCATCAGGTCGTCGGGGGAACGCAGGAAGTCGCCCTCCTCGTCGACGTCACCAGACCTGGTGTCGCGCAACCGGTCCAGCTCCTTGTACACCGCGGGCGTCGACAAACCCTCGCGCGCGAGGGCGAGCACCCAGTGGAACTCGCCGCGGGAGAGCACCTGCATCAGCTGCTCACCGCGGCCGGTGCCCAGCGCCGTGTTGCCGTGGAGGGCGAACGGGACGTCGCTCCCGAGACCGGCTGCGATCTCGGCGAGTTCGTCACGCGAGATGTCGAGCTTCCACAGATGCGCGAGCGCCACGAGAGCCCCGGCCGCATCCGCGCTGCCGCCCGCCATGCCCCCGGCGACCGGGATCGTCTTCTCGATCCCGATCGCGACGTACCCCGCACGGTCCGCCCACCCGGCCAGGGCCTGAGCCGCACGGGCCGCGAGGTTGGAGGCGTCGGCGGGCACCGAACCGGCGCCCTCACCACGAACTGTCACGGACAGCTCGTTGGCACGCGCGACCCGGATGTCGTCGTGCAACGAGAGCGCTTGGAACACGGTGACCAGATCGTGGTACCCGTCATCCCGGCGCGGGCCCACACCCAGGTGGAGGTTCACCTTCGACGGGGCGCGCGCGGTGACCGAGTCGGTAACCACCGACAGCGACGTTCGCGACACAGTGAGTCAGACTAGTCGGGCCGATACGGATACGCGCTCAGGGCTGCTCCGCGGCGATCTCAGGGCCGCCATCCGCGGCGCGCGAGTTCACCGACGTGGTCGACGACCAGGACGGCCCCGGCATCGCGGAGCTCGGCCTCGGCGAATCCCCCGGACCGGACCGCGACACACTCGGCGGGGAGCCGATGTGCGGAGGCGACATCCCACACCGTGTCCCCGACCACGATCGCCCGGCCGCCGCCGGCCTCCGTCAGCGCCACTTCGAGAATGTCGGGTGCGGGTTTCGAATCGTCCGCATCGTCCGACGAGGTGACCGCCGCCAGGTCGTCCCGCTCGAAGCCCATCACTTCCAGTGCGGCATCGGTGAATTCGGCCTTCCCCGACGATGCCAGCGCCACCCGATAACCGGCATCGAGCAGGCCCCGGACGAAGTCGACGGCACCGGGCAACGGTCGGACGTCGGGTACCAGCTTCCGATAGTGGCGCTCCCAGTCGTCGCGCAGCGTGTCGCCCAGCGACTCCTCGACCTCGTCGCCGCAGATCTCGCCGACGAGGCGGTCGCCACCCATTCCGATGGCGCGGTGGACCTCCCACCACTGCGGGGTGAGATCGTGCGCGGTGAAGGCCTGCATCCAGGCGAGCGCGTGGAGATACGTCGAGTCGATCAGTGTCCCGTCGACGTCGAGCAACACGGTGTCAACAGATCCGCTCTCGTTGGCCTGGGTCATCTGCACCTGCTTTCCGGGTCGGAGCACTGCGAGCCGTCCGTTTACCCGAACGGCTCGCTGGCTACACCGGAGCGACCGATCTCGACGAGAGACCCGCAGAGGAGATCTGATGACAACCCGATTCGGGTACACCCTGATGACCGAGCAGGCCGGCCCCAAGGACCTCGTCCGCTTTGCCATCAGCGCCGAGGGCGCCGGCTTCGATTTCGAGGTGTCCAGCGACCACTACTTCCCATGGCTGTCCTCGCAGGGGCACGCCCCGTACGCGTGGTCGGTCCTGGGCGCGGTGGCCCACGCGACCGAACGCGTCGAGCTGATGACCTACGTGACCTGCCCGACGATCCGCTACCACCCGGCCATCATCGCGCAGAAGGCCGCGACCCTGCAGATCCTCGCCGACGGCCGCTTCACCCTCGGCCTGGGTTCGGGCGAGAACCTCAACGAGCACGTCGTCGGTGCGGGCTGGCCCGCGGTCACCGACCGCCAGGACATGCTCGCCGAGGCCATCGAGATCATCCGCAAACTGCACACGGGCGACCTCGTCGACTTCCGTGGCGAGTTCTTCCAGGTCGATGCCGCGCGCATCTGGGATCTCCCCGAGCAGCCCGTGCCGATCGGCGTCGCGGTGGCCGGCGACGCCGGGATCGAGACCTTCGGTCCGCTGGCCGACCATCTGATCGCGGTCGAACCGAACGCCGACCTGGTCTCCTCCTGGAACGCGCAGGCGGCCACGGGGACGATCGACGGCAAGAGCACGCGTGCCATCGGGCAGATCCCGATCAGCTGGGACCCGGACCGCGATGCCGCCGTCGAACGGGCCCACGACCAGTTCCGGTGGTTCGCCGGCGGCTGGGATGTCAACGCCGACCTCCGCACCACCGCGGGCTTCGCGGCCGCGACCCAGTACGTCACCCCCGACGACGTGGCCGCCAACATCCCGTGCGGTCCCGACCTCGATCAGATCGTCGACGCCGTGAAGCCCTTCTGGGAGGCCGGGTTCACCGACGTCGCGCTCGTGCAGATCGGTGGCGAGACGCAGGACGATTTCCTGCGGGACGCCGCCCCGGAACTGCTGGAGAAGCTGCGCGCGGCGCCGAGCTGATAACTGCGCGCCGAGAGCTCAAGCGCTCCTCGCACCTCAGGCGGCTGGAGTGGGACCGGATTCCCTACTGCCGAACCTCATCTCGACCGACAGACGTCGATCGAAGTCTGGCGGTCGGGGTCGAAGTCGACCGGAGCGATCCGTCAGACGGTGCGGGCCAACCGCACGAAGTCGTCGACGTCGAGTTTCTCACCGCGGATGCCGGGATCGATGTCGGCGGCGCGCAACCGGCGCTCTGCCTCGGCCGGGGAGCCCGCCCAGCCGGCCAGTGCCGACCGCATCGTCTTGCGGCGCTGCGCGAATGCCGCGTCGATCACGGCGAACACCGTCTGCCGGAACACCGGGTCGATCGGATAGTCGTCGGTGCGCTCGATGCGCACGAGTCCGGACTCGACCTTGGGTTCGGGCCAGAACACGTTGCGCCCCACCGCGCCCGCGCGAGTCACACGGCCGTGGTAGCGGGCCTTCACACTCGGTACGCCGTAGGTGCGGCTGCCGGGCGGTGCGGCGAGCCGGTCGGCCACTTCCGCCTGGACCATCACCAGGGCGGTCGCGATCTCGGGGAACAGTCCGAGCAGGTGCAGCAGGACTGGGACCGAGACGTTGTAGGGGAGGTTGGCGACGAGAGCCGTCGGCACGACGGGCAGGTCGTCGCGGGTCACCTGCAGGGCGTCGGCGAGCACGACGTCGAAGTCGGCGCTCTGCGCCGGTGCGTACTCAGCGACGGTCTGCGGAATCCGTTGCGCCAGAATCGGATCGATTTCGATCGCGACGACCCGGCCGGCCGTGCCGAGAAGGGCGAGGGTCAGCGACCCGAGTCCGGGGCCGACCTCGAGGACGACGTCCTGGGAACCGACGCCGGAGGCCGTGACGATCCGGCGCACGGTGTTCGCGTCATGGACGAAGTTCTGGCCCAGTGTCTTGGTCGGCCGGACACCGACCTCGGCGGCGAGCTCGCGGATCTGCGCGGGTCCGAGCAGTCGCGGTGCGTCGCCTGGCGTGTCGTCGTTCAGCGCAGGCCCAACTTGGACGTGCACGACGGCCATGCGCCCCAGCCCTGCGCGGCCTGGGTCTTCTTGGCGATCGCGATCTGCTCTTCGCGGGTGGCGAGGTCGGCGCGCGGTGCGTACTCGAGACCGCCCCAGCGCTCCCAGGTGTTCTGGTCGAACTGGACGCCGCCGTAGAACCCGTTGCCGGTGTTGATGGCCCAGTTCCCGGTGGCCTCGCACTGCGCGAGGGCGTCCCAGACGGAGCCCGGCGGGACGAACGGCGCTCCCGGCTTGGTGCCGATGCGGACGGTGGCGGCGACGGGCTCGCTGAGCACCTCGCTCGTCAACTTGTCGCGCTTCACGACTCGTCCGTTCACCTTGGTGACCTTATACGTCACCCGCGCCTCACCGGGGGTGCCCTTCTTCTCGACGACCTTGCGGTCGCGGACGAGGGTGGGATCTTCCTTCTTGACCTCCGGCGGGGCGACCGGCTCGGTGACGGTGACGTCCTCGGTCTTGATGCGCGTGACGATGATCTTCAGGTCCGGGGTGACCTCGGTGTCGGCGGCCGGGACGACCTTGTCCTCGGCGCCGAGCGGCGTACCGAGTGCCTCCAGGAGGTCCTTGACGGTGTGGGCGGCGACCACCGGGCGCTTCTTGGCCGGACCGTCGACCAGTTGCACCGGCTTGGGGAGCGCGACGTCGATCTTGCCGCCGTCGACGGGCAGTTCCTCGGTGCCGAAGTCGGCTTCCTCGGCGGCGTGCTCCAGGCCCCGCTCCTCGAGCAGCTGGTCCACGGTGGACGCGTTGGTGATGATGGTCTCGCGCTTGCCCTCGATGTCGAGGGTGAGCTTCTTCAGACGGTTGACCTTGATGGTCTGGCCCTCGCCGAAACCGGAGTCGAGCGACGGGTTGACCTTGTCACCGTCGGCCGGGGCGAGACCCTCGGACTCGAGCAGGCTCTCCACCGACATCGCCATCGTGGAGACCTGACGAGTCTGCCCGTCGACGTCGATGGTGACGGTCTTGTGCATCGCGACGCCCATGACACCACCGGCGGCGACGGTCGCGCAGACGGCTCCCACCGCCAGGCGGGCACGCAGGGAATCGGTCCCGTTGATCTTGGAGAAGACCGACGTGGGCGAGACTGAGGGAGGCAGAGAAGGCAAGGCACAACAATCTGGTCGGGAACAAGGCGCCGCCGCGACCGGAAGACCATCCGAGCTGTTCGGGATGCGTGAGCATCGCAAGCGTGAACCGCTGAGAGCCGGATGTATCGCTCTGGCCGAGCGGGATCACAGTACGATAACGAACCGGCCAGATTATGGCAAAGGGATGTTGTAGGCGCGTCGCGCATTGATGCCTAACAGACGGGCCATCTCCTCTTCGGGCACCCCTCTGACCTCGGCGATCGCCCGCGCCGTGTAGGGCAGGCAGTACGACTGATTCGGCTGGCCACGGTAGGGATGCGGCGTCAGGAACGGCGCGTCGGTCTCTACCAGGATCTGTTCGTCGGGCACCAATTCGGCCGCGACGCGCAGTTCGTCGGCATTGGCGAAGCTCACAGTCCCGGCAAAGCTCAGGATGTACCCGCGGTCGACGCATTCTCGGGCAACGTTCCGGTCACCGGAGAAGCAATGCATGATCACGGTCTCGGGGGCACCTTCGGCGGCCAGGATGTCCAGCAGATCCCGGTCGGCCTCCCGGTTGTGGATCATCAGCGGCTTGCCGACCCGCTTCGCGAGATCGATGTGCCACCGGAACGTCTCGTGCTGGACCTCCGGCGACGCGCAGTCGTCGGACTTACCCGGCCAGTAGTAGTCCAGTCCCGTCTCACCCACCGCGACGACCCGCGGATGACGGACCATCTGCTCGAGTTCGGCGGCGGTCTCGCCGTTCAGGTCGCCCGCATGCATCGGATGCAGTGCGACGGCCGCATAGACCCGGTCGTCCCACTCCGCCGCGGCGACCGCCCAGCGGGCGTCGACCATGTCGTCGGCAACAGTCACCATCTGGTCGACGCCGACCGCCTGCGCGTGGTCGAGGATGGCGCGGACCGACTGGGCATCCCGCCCGCCGCACGCCGCGAGGTGGGTGTGGGCGTCGACGAGGCCCGGCAACGGCGTCGGATCCGGCGGCGGCTCGCGCCGGCGGCGCTTCTTGGCCGCCTTGTTGCTCAGGGTCTCGGCAGGAGCGTCGGCGGTGGCTCCGGTCGGGGGTCCGGCTGCGGCGTCGCTGGCGTCGCTCATGGCAATCACCTTGGCACAGACCGCGGACGTCTCGTGCCGGACTACAGCGCGACTGTGCCCTCGATCACGGTCGCGGTGTCGCCACCGACCCAGATGTTCTCCCCGTCGTCGTGGACGTGGACGCGACCGGCGCGACCGATTGCCGCACCCTGGGCGGCGACATAACTCTCCGGCGCCTGCCCGGTTGATCGGAGCCAGGTCGCGATCCCCGCGTTGAGGCTGCCGGTGACCGGGTCCTCGGGAACGCCGATGCCCGGGACGAAGGCGCGGACCTCGGCGAAGACGTCGCCCGACGAGTAGAGACCGAGCAGGCCGACCTCGTGGTGGCCGAGGGCGGGGATGTCGGGGCGGACCTCGAGCACCCGCTCCCCCGATCCCAGCTGGATCACCATCCACTCGGGACCGTTGTCGACCCATTCCGCCGCGAGCACCTCCCCGGGATCGACACCGAGCGCCGCCACGACCTCGTCGACGGTGTCGGAATCGACCGGCCCCGACCGGCGCAGCGGCGGCGCCGCGAAGGCCAGCCGTGGGCCCGATCGGCGGATACGGACGAGTCCGACGCCGCATTCCTGCACGATGTCCTCACCCTTCGGCCGTCCACCCGAGGTCAGCCACGCATGCGCGGACCCCAGCGTCGGGTGGCCGGCGAACGGCAGCTCCCCGCCCGGCGTGAAGATCCGCAGTTTGTAGTCGGCGGCCGGATCGGTCGGCGGCAGCACGAAGGTGGTCTCCGAGAGGTTGGTCCAACGCGCGAAGGCCGCCATCCGGTCCTCCGCGATGGGAGCACCGGGACCACCGCCATCGACGACCACCGCCACGGGATTGCCCTCGGTGCCGGTGGACGAGAACACATCGACCTGAGCGAAACGACGAGTCATGTCGCCATCGTCTCATCGGGGTTCACGCACCGGCCACGGGATTTCCGGCGAAGTGGACCGGCCAGTAGGGTCCCGCGCCGGTTAAGGTCGATTGAGCGACGCGAACGGACGGAACGATCGATGCCCCCCGGGACCACTACACAGGACACAGCTGGCCGTCGAGGTGGCCGACTACCTGCGCACGCGCATCATGACCGGTGTCCTGCGGCCGGGCGACTTCGTCCGGCTCGACGAGACCGCATCGGTACTCGGGTGCAGCGTCACCCCGGTCCGCGAGGCGCTCGCGACCCTCCGCGGCGAGGGACTCGTCAAGCAGTCCCTGCACCGCGGCTTCATCGTCGAGACGCTCACCCGTGGCGACATCGTCGACACCTTCTGGATGCAGGCCGAACTCTCCGCACGCCTCGCGAGTCATGCCGCCCAGAACCCGCATCTGGACGAACATCTTGGCGAACTGGCTGCGCTCGTCGACGACCTCGAGACTGCCGTCGACTCCGGGCGAGCCGACCAGGTGCTGTCCGCGGAGTTCGCCTTCCACCGCAAGGTGCACCTGATGGCCGAGAGCAAGAAACTCGCCTGGTTCCAGTACTCGGCCAGCAAATACAATCCGCTGCAGCTGTATTCGAGCGACACGGAGTGGGGCCTGTCCGCCGCGGCCAGCCACCGGCGACTCATCGAACTGCTGCGCGAGGGCGACACCGCCGGCATCAAGGCCGAGATCGTCTCCGCCTTCGAGGACGCACGCGACCGCCTGATCGCACAGCTGGAATCCATCGGTTTCTGGGACGACGGTCGTTCGCCGGCAACAGGAGCCCAGTCGGTCAGCTCCGCCTGACGCGCGCTATCGCGCTTCATCGCGCCTTACCCGACTCAGGCGGGTAGCGTTGCGGATCGTGTTGGGATTGCCAGAAGTGATCACTGTCGCGCTCTTCGATCTCGACGGGGTCCTCACCGAAACCGCGGTACTCCACCGCAAGGCTTGGAAGAAGACGTTCGACGCCTTCCTCGCCGATCGCGCGGGCGGCGTGGACGCGCCCGGCTTCGTGGAGTTCACCGACCAGGACTACCTCGACTATGTCGACGGGCGTCCCCGCGAGGACGGGGTACGGGCCTTCCTGGCGTCGCGCGGGATCACCGACGTCGACCCCGCGACCGTGGCCGCGATCGGGAACGGCAAGAACGACATGTTCCTCGTCAGCCTCGCCGAAGACGGAGGTCATGCCTACCCCGGTTCGGTGCGGTACCTCAACGCGGCACGCGATGCCGGTCTGCGCATCGCGGTCGTGACGTCGTCGAAGAATGGAGGACCAGTGCTCGAAGCTGCCGACCTGTCGGGATTCGTCGAGGTCCGCGTCGACGGTCTCGAGATCGCCGCGCGTGGCCTCAACGGCAAACCCGCTCCCGACTCCTATCTCCTGGGAGCCGAACTGATGGGCGTCGAACCCGCTGCGGCCGCGGTCTTCGAGGACGCCATCTCCGGCGTACGGGCCGGTAGCGCAGGCAAATTCGGCTACGTCGTGGGCATAGATCGTGTCGGCGGGGGTCAGGCCGAGGCGATGCGCGCCGCCGGCGCCGACATCGTCGTCAACGATCTCGACGAATTGCTGCCCGCATGAGCGCGGACAAGGCACACGGGTTCGAGATCCACCCGTGGCAGCTGAAGTGGAGCGGCGGAGTCGACCTCGACATGCTCGGCCGCACCGAAACGTTGTTCGCGTTGTCCAACGGGCACATCGGTTTACGCGGCACCTTCGAGGAGGGTGAACCGGTCGATCATCCGGGTACCTACCTCAACGGCTTCTACGAGTTGCGCGGTCTCCCCTACGCGGAGAGCGGTTACGGCTACCCGGAATCGGGCCAAACGGTCGTGAACGTGACCGACGGCAAAATCATCCGCCTGCTCGTCGAGGACGAGCCGATGGACCTCCGGTACGGCCGTACCGAAGAACACGAACGGACACTCGACTTCCGCACCGGCACACTGCGTCGCCACACCCTCTGGACGTCCCCGACCGGGCGCACCGTGCGCATCAAGTCCGAACGTCTCGTCTCGTTCACCAAGCGCACCATCGCGGCCATCCGCTACGAGGTGGAACCCGTCGACGAGGACATGAAACTCGTCCTGCAGTCCGACCTCCTGGCCAACGAGCCGGTCCCGGCCCCCGGGAACGACCCGCGTCTCGCCGCCGCACTCGACGCCCCGCTGGTGTCGGACCTCGCGACCTGCCGCAACTACTGGGGCATGCTGGTCCACCACACCAAGCAGTCCGGTCTGCACATCGCCGCCGGCATGGATCACGAGATCTACTTCCCGGACAAGGCCGACACCTTCATCCGCGCCGACGGCGACCTCGCCCGCCTCACCATCGCGGCGAACGTGCCGAAGGGCAAGAGCCTGACCCTCACCAAGTACATGGGTTACGGCTGGTCGGCCCGACGCTCGGTCCCGGCGCTGCGCGCACAGGTCGACGCGGCGCTGGCGATGGCGATGGAGACCGGCTGGGACTCGCTCAAGGCCGATCAGGTCCGCTACCTCGAGGACTTCTGGCGCGACGCCGACATCGAGCTCGACGGCGATCCCGAACTCCAGCAGGCGGTTCGGTTCGCCCTGTTCCACGTCCTGCAGGCCGGCGCCCGCGGGCAGTCCCGCGCGATCCCGGCCAAGGGACTCACCGGTCCCGGTTACGACGGCCACACCTTCTGGGACACCGAGAGTTTCATCCTGCCGATGCTCACCTACACGGTGCCCGCCGCGGCCGGCGAGGAGCTCCGCTGGCGTCACGCCACCATGGACAAGGCGAAGGCCCGCGCCGCCGAACTCGGCCAGCGCGGTGCGATGTTCCCGTGGCGGTCGATCAACGGCGACGAGTGTTCGGGTTACTGGCCCGCGGGCACGGCCGGTGTGCACGTGTCCGCCGACATCGCCAACGCCACCGCCCGCTACCTGCGCGCCACCGACGACGAACAGTTCGAAACCGAGTGCGGCGTCGAACTTCTCGTGGAGACCGCCCGGTTGTTCGCCGGCCTCGGACACCACGACGTCAACGGCAAGTTCCGGATCGACGGCGTGACCGGGCCGGACGAATACACGGCGGTGGTCAACAACAACGTCTTCACCAACCTCGCAGCGCAGCAGAACCTACGCGACGCGGTGGCGGCGGTCCACCGCCGCCCCGACCTCGCCGAACAGTTCGGGGTGACGACAGCCGAAGCAGCACACTGGGAATCGTGCGCGGACGACATGTCGATCCCCTATGACGAGGCACTCGGGGTGCATCAGCAGTGCGAGTCCTTCACGCTCCTCGGCGCTTGGGATTTCGAGTCCTCAGTCGGTCGCTACCCGTTGCTCTTGAACTATCCGTATTACGACCTCTACCGCAAACAGGTCGTCAAGCAGGCCGACCTGGTCTATGCGACCTACTTGTTCGGCGATTCGTTCACCGCCGAACAGAAGCTCCGCAACTTCGACTACTACTACCCGATCACCGTGCGCGACTCGTCGCTGTCGGCGTGCTGTGAGGCGGTCACCGCGGCCGAGGTCGGCTACCTCGACCTCGCCTACGACCTGTTGGCCGAGTCGGTGTTCACCGATCTTCACGACCTGCACAACAACGTCAACAGCGGCCTGCACATCGCCGCGCTCGCCGGCGCGTGGACCGACTGTGTCGCCGGTTTCGGCGGCATGCGTGACTTCGGCGGGCAGATCACCTTCGCACCGCGGTTGCCGAGCCGGTTGACGTACATGTCGTTCCGCATGATCGTGCGGGAGTCGAAGTTCGTGGTCGCGGTGGACAAGGAACACGCCACCTACCGTTTGCTGTCCGGACCGCCGATCGACCTCTCGCACCACGGCGAGAAGTTCACCCTCACGTCGGCACCGGTGAGCATGAAGATCCCCGACCTCGAGTATCGGGAACCGCCCAAAGCGCCTCCCGGTTGCGAGCCCTACCGCCGCGAGATCTGAGCAGACCTCGACACCTCGTCGTCACCCTTCTTGACCTTCACACTGTGACAGGGTCTGTAGTGGGTGCGAGGAGGTGTTGACGATGACCCAGACGATCACGGCCGCACTGTACGCACCCGACCCGTCGACGCGTCTGCGTGCGGCGCTGGCGGCGGGCACCCAGCCGGACCCGCTTCTGACCGGCGATCTGATCGCGCGCTGCGGCGTCGAAGAAGACTTCTTCGTCCGGGACATGCTGACATGGGCGCTGACCAGGCTTCCTGCGGAGGTGACGGTGCCGCGGCTCGTCGGCGAGCTGGTCTCGGACCTGCCGCAGGCCCGCAGCCAGGCGCTGCACACGCTGTCGAAGGTCGGCGACCGGTCCGCGTGGCCGGCCGTCACCACAGATCTGCTGCACGACGCCGATCCCGAGGTCGCCCGGACCGCATGGCGCGCCGCAGTGGCCCTCGTCCCGTCGGGCGAGGAGCCGGCACTCGCGGGCGAACTGGCCCGGGAACTCGGGCGAGGCCCGATCGAAATGCAGCGCAGCCTGAGTCGGGCGCTGGCCGCCCTGGGTGAGGCGTCCCTCGAGGCACTCACCACGGCTCGTCGCCATCGAGAGCCCAGGGTCCGTGCGCATGCCGAGGCCACCGCGCGACTCCTCGACGACCCGGACAGCGACTTCGCCGCTGCGCTCGAGCATGCCACGCGGATGACGAAAATCGGCGCGTCCGTGGAGGATTCGAGTCCGCCGTGCTGATCGGCGAGGTGGCGCGGCGTTCGGGTGTCAGCACCCGGATGCTGCGTCACTACGACGCGCTCGGCCTCGTCCGGCCGACCGGCCGCACGACGGGCGGTTACCGCGAGTACTCCGACGCCGACATCGAACGTCTGCTGCACGTGGAAAGCCTGCGGTCGCTGGGGTTGTCGCTGCGCGACGTCGGCCGCGCCCTCGACGATCCGTCCTTTGCGCCGGACGCGTTGATGGAGAAGCTGATCCAGGACACCAGGGATCGGATGGCCGCCGACGCCCGGTTGCTGAATCGACTGCAACAGATCCGGGTGACCGGCGCCGACGACTGGCCGGCCGTGCTCGACGTGGTCGGCCTGCTCCGTGCGGTGCACTCCGAACACCCCGCCCACCGCCAGCGCGCGGCGCTGCGAGCAGGCGAGGCCGGACTGTCCGCCGAGGCGCTGACCGACGCCCTGCTCGCCGAATCCGACGAGAACGTCGCCGGCGCGCTCCGCTGGGCGCTGGCGCAGACTCCGGGAGCGCTCGACCAGCTCGCCGCCCGGCTGACCGATGGCGACGCGACGGTGCGGCGACGCGTGACCACCGCACTCACCGCGATCGACGACGCTCGGGCCACCGCGGTGCTCGAGGCGTCGTTGACCGACCCCGACCCCGGGGTCCGGCGAACGGTCGCCCTCACCCTCGGCCGTCGCGGCGTCGACACCGCGGTGGACGTCCTCGTCGAACTCGTCGCCGCCGGGGACCGCGATGTCGAGGCCGCCGAGATCCTGGCGACGCAGGACGACAACGGCGGGATCGTCGCCCGGCTCGTGGACCGCCTCGGCACCGATCCGGACCCGTCGGTACGGCTGCGCCTGGTCCAGGCACTGGCGGAGATCACCGGCGATGCGGCGTCGAGGACCCTGACCGAGCTGGCCGACGATGCCGACGAGACGGTCGCCCGTACCGCGCGGGCGATCGGGCCGTTCCGATCCCGGTGAGCGGGGCCGACCCGCGATTGGCTGTCGGCGGCTGCCGGTCGGTACTCTGTGGAGCACTATGGCACCCGATCTGACCAGCCCTGATCTGTCCGGCCCGGCCGAGGACGGCACCTCGTACGGCGCGGGGCGGCCGTACTACCTCACCACCGCGATCGCGTATCCCAACGGCGCACCGCACATCGGGCACGCCTACGAGTACATCTCCGCCGATGCTCTCGCACGGTTCAAGCGACTCGACGGATTCGACGTCCGGTTCCTGACCGGCACGGACGTCCACGGGCAGAAGATGCAGCAGACCGCGCAGGCCGAGGGCATCCCCACCGCCGAGCTCGCCAACCGGAACTCCGACCGCTTCCAGTCGTTGCAGGAACGCCTGGGCTCGAGCTTCGACCGTTTCATCCGTACCTCCGACGAGGACCACAAGAGGGCGTCGGAGGAACTGTGGAAGCGGATGAGCGACCGCGGTGACATCTACCTCGACAAGTACTCCGGCTGGTACGACGTGCGCGACGAGACCTTCTACGCCGAGGCCGACACCGAGATCAACGACGCCGGCGAGCGCGTCGCCTCCGACACCGGACACGTGGTGACCTGGACCGAGGAGGAGACCTACTTCTTCCGGCTCTCGGCCTACCAGGACAAGCTCCTCGAGCTGTACGAGGCGCAGCCCGACTTCATCGGTCCCGACGTCCGCCGCAACGAGGTCATCAGCTTCGTCAAGGGCGGGCTGACCGACCTGTCGGTGTCGCGCACGACGTTCGACTGGGGTGTCCCGGTCCCCGACCATCCCGAGCACGTCATGTACGTGTGGGTGGACGCGCTGACCAACTACCTCACCGGTGTCGGCTTCCCCGACGACGCGGTGACCTTCGAGCGTTTCTGGCCCGCCGACCTGCACATCATCGGCAAGGACATCATCCGGTTCCACTGCGTGTACTGGCCGGCGTTCCTGATGAGCGCGGGCGTCGAACTGCCCAAGCGGGTGTTCGCGCACGGCTTCCTGTTCAACAAGGGTGAGAAGATGTCCAAGTCGGTCGGCAACGTCGTCGACCCGGAGAACCTCATCGACGAGTTCGGCCTCGACCCGGTGCGCTACTTCTTCCTGCGCGAGGTGTCCTACGGCCAGGACGGCTCGTACTCCGCCGAGGCGATCGTGTCGCGCATCAACGCCGACCTGTCCAACGAGTTCGGCAACCTCGCCCAGCGCACCCTGTCGATGATCGGCAAGTACTTCGACGGCGTGGTCCCAGCGGTCGCCGATCTGACCGACACCGACAAGGCCCTGCTGGACCGGGCCGACTCGCTGCTCGGCACCGTCCGCGAGCACTTCGACAACCAGGCCATCCACCTCGGGCTCGAGGCACTGTGGTCGACGCTGGCAGAGACCAACCGGTACATCTCCGCGCAGGAGCCGTGGAAGCTCGCGAAGACCGACCTCGACCGCACCGGCACCGTGCTCTACGTGTGCGCCGAGGTCGTGCGCATCGTCGCGGTGCTGAGTCAGCCGGTGATGCCGGAGTCGTCCAACAAGATCCTCGACCTGCTCGCGGTCGGCGACGACCGTCAGTTCAGCGCCGTCGCCACCCGCCTGGCGGCGGGAACCGCGCTGCCGAAGCCGTCACCCGTGTTCCCGCGTTACGAGAACTGACCGACCTCGCCACACATGGCCGCGTCCGCGCTCGATGCACTCCGGGCCCTCCACGCCGAGACCGTCAACCGGGGACTCCCGCCGCCCGCGGCGCTGATCGGCGACTGGCTCGGCGCCGACGCGGTGATCGCGCCGAGCGTCGAGATCGTCGCGGGCTGCACCCCGCCCGACGACCCGGACCGCTTCTGGTTCGGGCACATCGGCTTCCCGGTGCGCGCCGACGAGTCGGCGCTGCCGACGAATGCCGGCGGCCTCACCGACGGTGTTCTCGTCCTCCGCGACGGCGAGTGGTCCACACTCGGCACCGGCATACCCGACTGGGCGCACGCGGTGCTCGACGCCCCGCACCCGCAGGTCGAGCGCCCCACGACGACCGCCTGGAACCCGCCGGCACGCGAACCGCATCTGGCCGCGATCGGACACTGTCTCGACGCCATCCGCGCCGGCGAGGTGTATCAGGCGTGCGTGTGCACCCGGTTCACCGGCACGTTGTCTTCAGACCCGGTGGACTTCTTCGCCGACCTCGCCGGAGCCACGGCCCCTCCGAAAGCGGCTTTCCTGCAGGGTGTTTGGGGTGCGGTGGCAAGCCTGTCGCCGGAGACCTTCCTGCGTCGTACCGGCAACATCATCAGTTCCTCACCGATCAAGGGGACACTGCCCGCACACGCCGACCCCGACGCACTGTCCGCCTCCGCGAAAGACATCGCGGAGAACATCATGATCGTCGACCTCGTCCGCAACGACCTGGGGCGGATCGCGGTCACCGGCAGCGTCCGGGTGCCCGAACTCCTGTCGGTGGTGCCCGCGCCCGGCGTCTGGCACCTGGTCTCGCGAGTCGAGGCGATCGTGCGGCCCGGCACCGGCAACGACGCCGTGCTCGACGCGACCTTCCCGCCCGCGTCGGTCACCGGCACCCCCAAGCTGCGCGCGATGGAACTGCTCGCCGATTGGGAGCATGCCGCCCGCGGCGTCTACTGCGGGGCGATCGGCATCGCCGGACCCGACCGGGCCCTCGATCTGAACGTGGCCATCCGTACGGTCGAGATCGCGCCGGACGGCAGTCTCGGACTCGGCGTCGGCGGCGGCATCACGATCGACTCCGTCCCGGAGAGCGAGTGGCAGGAATGTCTCGACAAGGCTTCCAGCATCGTCGCTAACATTTGACCGCATACGCTGCAGCATCCTAAATTCCGGACTTGATCGTTGATTTCGGTAACATTCCGTCCATGACTCTGTCCATCCAGGCGACAACCGACCTCACGGAGCTCGTCCGGGAGATCAATCGCGACCGCGAGGCCATCATGTCCGGCGCGACACCGCCTCCCGGATTCGCGGGTGAGGTGGTCGAGTCCTGGAGCCGCGTGCAGGCCGCGGACCATCCCTCGACGGTCGACGATCACCATCGCGGACGCATCAGCCGCGACGAGCTCGAAGCCCGCCGGGCCGCCCATCCGCTCCGCCACGCGGTGGACTCCCTCAAGCGGGTGTTCGCCCAGTCGACCGACGACCCGCTGATGGCCCTGGGCATCTTCGACGCCGACGGCGTGATGCTGTGGCGCGGCGGCTCGCCCGCGGTGTTCCCCGAGGCGAACCGCCTCGGTCTCGTGGAGGGCAGCCGGTGGGACGAGGATTCCGCCGCGACCACCGCCGTGGGTTTGGCGATCCGCAACCGCCGACCCAGCCGTCTCTTCGGCCCGGAGCACTACAGCCGATCGCTGCACGGGTTGTACTGCACCGCGACACCGGTTCACGACCCGCGCACCGGCGAGATGATCGCGGTCGCCGGGCTCGCCGGCCCGGCGATGCAGATGCAGCCGGCGGTCTCGGCGTTCACGGCCGCCCTGGCCACGCTGGGCGAGCACGAGGTGACGCTCGCCCATCAGCGCGCACTCGCCGACCTCCGCTACCACGGCGCGGCCCAGCTGGCCGGCCTGCACGGGCCCGGACTCCTCATCGACGACGACGGCTGGGTCGCCGAAGGTCGTGGGTGCACGCCACCGGTCCGGGTGGCCGCGCCGACCGAGGACATGCGTCAGTTCGTACCCGGACTCGGGATGTGCGTCGTCGAACGACTCGGGACGGGCTGGCTGGTGCGTCCGGCGGGCCCCTCGGGCCCGGTCATCGCCGAACTCGACCTCGACGGAGAGCCGACGATCACGGTCTCCGGCGACGACGACCCGTGGCGCACGGTCCTCACCCGTCGCCACGCGCAGATCCTGCTGCTGCTGGCCGATGCGGGCGACCAGGGACTGACCTCACAACAGTTGAGCCAGTTGCTCTTCGGCGACCAGAATCACACCGTCAGCGTGCGCGCCGAGCTGTCGCGACTGCGCCGCGTCGTGGGTGCGCTCGTCTCGAGCCGGCCCTACCGGCTGGCGCCGCGCGTCGAGCTGCGGGTCAGCTCGGATCAGCTCGACGCCTATCGAGAACCGACTGGTAGACGTCGCGCCGCGAGGCACCCGAGCCCTGCGTGACCTCTGCGCAGGCGTCTTTGAGCCGCATCCCGCCGGCCACCAGTTCCTCGGCGCGGTCGGCCAGTTCCTCGACGTCGGGTTCGGTGGGCACCGCGCCGGCGATCACCACCGTGATCTCGCCCCTGACGCCGCCCGCCGCCCAGTCGGCCAGTTCGGCCAGACCGCCGCGGCGGACCTCCTCGTAGGTCTTCGTCATCTCCCGGCACACCGCGGCGCGCCGGTCGGGTCCGAGGATCTCGGCCGCCGCGGCCAGGGTGTCGGCCAGCCGGTGCGGCGACTCGAAGAAGACGGCCGTGCGCGGCTGGGTGACGAGTTCCCGCAGCCAGTCCGCGCGGGCCCCCGGCTTGCGTGGCGCGAATCCCTCGAAGCAGAACCGCTCCGACGGCAACGCCGACACCGCGAGTGCCGTCGTCACCGCCGACGGGCCGGGCAGTGCCGTCACGGGCAGGCCGGCCTCGGCGCAGGCCACCACGATCCGGTAACCGGGGTCGCTGACCGACGGCATCCCCGCGTCGGTGACGAGCAGGACCGTCTCGCCACCGGCGATCGCTTCGACGAGTCCGGGTGTCCGGGCCGCCTCCACCTGGTCGTAGTAGCTGACGACGCGTCCGCCGATCTCGACGCCGAGCGCGGTGGCCAGCGCACGGGTGCGGCGGGTGTCCTCGGCGGCGACGATGTCGGCCGTCTGCAGGGCCGACCGCAACCTGGGCGAGGCGTCGCCGACCTGCCCCATGGGTGTGGCGGCCAGCACCAGCCGGCCCGTCGTCCCGGTGTCGGGTGCGGGGTCGTCGGTGGAGTGCGTGTCGGGCTCGGCGGCATTCATCGTCAGCCAGCTTACGAGGGCCCACTAGGATCGAGCGGGTGACCATCACCGCCGCGCGTGACACCTCTGTGCCCGCCGGTGTCCCGGTCCCCGCCGCGGTCCCGCCGCCCCGCCTCGGACCGGAGGTCCCGGCCCCGCTGTTCGGTGCGCCGGATCGCGGTCGCGGCCTGGTGGTCGGCGTCGTCATCACGCTCGTCGCCGTCCTGACCCGGTTCTGGAATCTGAGTCACCCCACGGACAAGGGCACCCCGGTCTTCGACGAGAAGCACTACGTGCCGCAGGGCTGGCAGGTGCTCACCGGCGGCAACTGGATCGAGGACAACCCGGCGTACGGGCTCGTGGTGCATCCACCGATCGGCAAGTGGATGCTCGCAGCATCAGAAGCCGTGTTCGGATACGGCCCGCTCGGCTGGCGGGTCGCGCCGGCGATCTCCGGCGTCCTCATCGTCGTCCTCGTCTACTGCGTCGTGCGCCGGCTGACCCGGTCCACACTCGTCGGTGCGATCGCCGGGATCTTCGCGATCTGCGACGGCGTGTTGTTCGTGCAGTCCCGGATGGGGATGCTCGACATCTTCCAGGCCCTGTTCATCGTCGCCGCCTTCGCCGCGCTCGTCGCCGACCGCGACCAGGTCCGCGAACGGATGTATCGCGTCTACCTCGAGGGCCGGGTGGGCGACAGTCCGTTCGGACCGCGCCTCGGTTTCCGCTGGTACCGCTTCACCGCCGGCGTCATGCTCGGTCTCACCTGCGGGACCAAGTGGTCCGGCGTCTACTACGTCCTCTTCTTCATGGCGCTCGCGATCGGTTTCGACGTCGCGGCCCGCCGCGCGTATCACGTGCAGCGCCCGTGGGTCGGCACGCTCGTCCGCGACGTCGTGCCCGCCGGTGCGAGCCTCGCGGTGATGCCGGTGGCCATCTACTTCCTGACCTACATCCCGTGGTTCAACAGCGAGACCGCCGTCTACCGCTACTCCGAGGGCAACTCCATCGGTACCGGCGGCACCTTCTCCTGGGTGCCCGGGGCGTGGCGTTCGCTCTGGTACTACGAGTCCGGCATCCTCGAGTTCCATTCCGGGCTGACCAACTCGGCAGGCAACCAGCATCCGTGGGAGTCCAAGCCCTGGACCTGGCCGATGAGCCTGCGCCCCATGCTCTACGCCCTCGAGAACGGGCCCGACCAGTGCGGCACGGGTGAGTGCGTCCGTGCGCAGATGCTGATCGGTTCGCCCGCGCTGTGGTGGCTCGCACTGCCCATGCTGCTGTGGGGTCTGTGGTCGTGGATCGTCCGCCGCGACTGGCGTTACGCCGCGGTCGTCGTCGGCTACTGTGCCGGCATCCTGCCGTGGTTCGTGTCCCTCGACCGGCAGATGTACTTCTTCTACGCGACGGCGCTGGCCCCGTTCCTCGTGATGGGTCTCGCGCTCTGTTGCGGTGACCTGCTGCGCGCGACGGCGACCACGGCCCGCGCGCGGCCGGAACGCCGGGTGCTGTCGATCATCGTGGTCGCCGTCTACGTGGCGCTGGTCGTCACCAACTTCGTGTGGCTGTGGCCGATTCTCACCGCGTCCCCGATCTCACCGGGACTGTGGCGGCAGCAGATCTGGCTGCCCAGCTGGGGCTGAGTACTGCCGCCACAGTGCATCGGCCGTGCCGTCAGGCCGGGGAACCGTCCTTCTTGGCGGCCGGGACCGTCCCGTCGCCGTTGAGTCCGGCCTGCTCGACGATCTCGGGTTCGATGATCTCGAGATGCCGCACGGCGTCGGCGTGGATGGAGTCGAGTTCTCCGGTGGCGATCGCCTCGGCTTGTTCTCGGACATGCTCGTCGACGCGTGCGGACAACACGGTGCGGGACACGATGAGCGGATCGTGCCGGAGGTCCGAGTACAGCGACAGGCACATGCCGATCATCACCAGGACGAACGGCAGGGCTGCGATGATGGCCATCGTCTTGATGCCGTCGAGGGCGTCATCCCCGCTGATCGCCAGGAGCAGTGCGGCCACCACGCCGGTGAGCACACCCCAGAACACCGTGATCAGGCGTGAGGGTTCCTCCGCGCCGCGCTGTGACAGCGTCCCCATCACCAGCGAGGCGGAATCGGCGCCCGAGACGAAGAAGATCGCCACCAGGATCATCACCAGCGCCGACGCGACGCCGGCCCACGGCAGGTTCGCCAGCACGTCGAACAGGGTGTCCTCGCTGGCGTCGTTGGCCGCGTCGAAGTCGAGCACCCCGGTCATCTGTTCCCGGATCGCGGTACCGCCGAACACGCAGAACCAGACCAGCGACACCGTCGTCGGGACCACCATGACGCCGATCACGAACTCGCGGATGGTCCGCCCGCGACTGATCTTGGCCAGGAACAGGCCGACGAACGGGGTCCACGAGACCCACCACGCCCAGTAGAAGATGGTCCAGTCGGAAAGCCACTGCTGGCCTGCCTCGGACGCCACGGTCGCATCCGAACGGGCCGCGAAGGTCGTCAGGTCGGTGAAGTAGGCACCGAGTGTGGTCGGCAGCAGGTTGAGGATGAAGATCGTCGGGCCGACGACGAAGACGAAGGCCGCGAGCACGACCGCGAGCACCATGTTGATGTTCGAGAGCCACTGGATGCCGCGGGCGATGCCCGAGACCGCGGAGGCGACGAATGCGGCGGTGAGGATCGCGATGATCCCGACCAGGAGGAGCTTCGTGGGTTCATGAACCCAACCGATCTTGTCCAGGCCCGAACCGATCTGCAGTGCACCGAGACCCAGCGACGCGACCGTGCCGAACAGCGTCGCGAAGATCGCGAGGATGTCGATGACCTTGCCGGCCGGACCGTTGGACACCTTCGGACCGAACAGTCGCTCGAACACCGAGCTGATCAGCTGCGTGCGCCCCAGCCGGAATGTGCTGTACGCCAGGGCCAGTCCGACGACCGCGTACATCGCCCAAGGGTGGAATCCCCAGTGGAACATCGTGGTGGCCATCGCGGCGCGCACGTCCTCGGCGCCGATCTCCGGTGGCGGACTGACGAAGTGGAAGAGCGGTTCGTAGGCACCGAAGAACATCAGGCCGATACCCATTCCGGCGCTGAACATCATCGCGATCCAGCTGATGGTACGGAACTGCGGCGTCTCGTCGTCGCGGCCGAGAGGGATGCGCCCGTACTTGGACACCGCGAGGAACACCGCGAAGATGACGAAACCGGTCGCGGAGAGGATGAACAACCACCCGAGGTTGGTGGTGATCCACCCCAGGACGTCGGCACTCGTCGAGTTGAGGCCGTCCTTGTCGGCGAGACCCCAGGCGACGAAGGCGATGACGATGAGGGCAGTGACCGAGAAGACCACGGGATCCAACCGTGGTCGTGCGGGCCGACTCCCCCCACCACGTCCGTGCGAGGAGTCCCGCGCACGGCCAGACGGCACGTTCTGTTCACTTGTCATGAGTCCACCAAAGCAACGTCGGTGCTGCCATTTCAAGTCGCGCGCAGCGCCCGCTCCACCAGAGCGACGATCGTTTTGTCGTCAAGACCCAGGTCACGGGCGGTCTCGACGTAGGTCGTCGCCGCCGCGAACCCGGCATCGTGGGCGTCGTGCCGGCCGGCCCTGATGAACGAGCCCGAGCGTCCGCGGGTCTCGATCACCCCGGCCGCCTCGAGTTCGCGGTAGGTCTTCGCCACGGTGTTGGGGGCGAGGTCGAGATGCGCGGCGAGTGCCCGGACGGTCGGCAGGCGTTCACCGGTGAGCAGCGTGCCGTCGGCGATCAGTTCGATGATGCGGAGCCGCACCTGCTCGAAGGGTGGCCGGTCCGAAGCCGGGTCCACCGTCAGATTGTCCAGCAGCGATGAGCTCATGGCCGGTCCTCACAACAGATCCCGCGCCAGCGGACACGACATGCACCGGGGCCCACCACGACCCGAGCCGAGTTCACGACCCTCGATCTCGATGACCTCGATACCCGAATCACGCAGGCGTCGATTGGTTTCCACGTTCCGGTTGTAGGACACGACGACACCCGGGGACAGGGCGAGGGTGTTGTTGCCGTCGTCCCACTGCTCGCGCTCGGCGGTCACCGGGTCGAGGCCGGTGTCGATCACCCTGAGCTTGCCGATACCCATCGCCTCGGCGGCCGCTTCGACGAAAGGCCGCTCCCCCGTGACGTGTACGGCGTCGGTGGCCGGGTCGTGGGCGAGGGTGAACGCCGACATGTGGTCGCGGATGTTGGGATACATCACCACCGCATCGGTGTCGACCATGGTGCAGACGGTGTCGAGGTGCATGAACGCCCGCGCCTGTTCGATGGGCACCGCGAGCACGGTGTGCGCGAGATGATCGTCGAAGAGGCTGCGCGCCAGCGCTTCCGCACCGGCCGGCGTGGTGCGCTCCCCGACCCCGACGGCGACGACACCCGGGGCGAGGAGCAGCACGTCTCCGCCCTCGACCGGCGCGACCTGCGACTCGTAGGCGCGTCGGGCACCGGTGAAACGAGGGTGATGCGCGTAGATGAGGTCGGTCAGCGATGTCTCGCGTGCCCGCGCGGGAAGTGCCAGGGAGGTGATCGCGAACCGCGAACCGATCCAGAACGAGCTGTCGCGGGTGAACAGCAGGTTCGGCAGCGGTTCGATGGCGAACTCGGGGCCGTGATGCATCCGGCGGACCAGCGACGAACGCTCCGCCGACGGCGTGATCGGGAGCTCGTCGAAGGTCATCCCGGCGGTCAGGACGTGTGACAGCTCCGCGGGCGCGAGTCCGCGCAGGTGCCTCGCGAGATCCTCGGCGAGATGCGTCCCCAGACGGCGTGCGCTGACGGCGGCCGCGATGCCCTGGATGCGGGCGGCCCCGCTGTGCGCGATCGTCTCGGTGAGCAGGTCGCCGAGCAGATAGACGTCGACGCCGCGATCCCGCAGCACCGCGGCGAACGCGTCGTGTTCCTCCTGCGCACGGTCGACCCAGGGCAGCCCGTCGAACAGCAGTTGATCGTTGTTGCGCGGCGTCAGGCGCCGCAGCTCGTCACCGGGACGGTGCAGCATCACCGCACGCAGCGTGCCGACCTCGGAATCGGCCCCCAGGGCGTAGTCCCACCCGGTCGCGGCACTCCCGTTCGCAGCGTCCTGCTGCCCGTCACGCGTCATCGCTCAACCGTAATTCGTTCCGTCACGATCGGCCGCCTCATCGTGGGTGAACGTCGGACCCTGACCGACGATCGCCGGCGCGGTCTCGCGGGCGAACAGCCACGTGACCAGAGCGATCGACGCGACCACGCCGGTCAGCACGAACGCGGGGCCGAAGCCGACACGGTCGGCCACGAACCCGACGATCACCGGCCCGGTCACCGCGCCGAGGTCGGAGGACATGCCGAACGCCGCGAGTGCCGACCCACCCTGCTGGCGGTTGCCCAGAACATCGGCCAGCGCGGCCTGATGGGTGGGGGCGAACAGCCCGGACCCGACGCCGGCGAGCACCGACAGCGCCAGCGCGACGGGCACGTTCGGCGAGAACCCGAGTGCGATGGTGGCGACGACGGTGATCGTCAGCCCCGGCAGCATGATCGGCCGACGACCGAACCGGTCGGAGAGCCTACCCGCGACGAGGATCGCGAGGACGTTGCCGGCCGCGTAGACCGCCAGCACGATCCCGGCCATCCCCGCCCCCGCACCGAGCCCCTCGGTGATGAACAGCGGGACGACCGCGACGCGCACGCCCATCGATGCCCAGCCCTGCGTGAAGTTCGACGCGAGGATGGCCCGATAGGCGCTGTCGCGCAGGGCGGTCCGGAAACCGATGAGGCCGGCCGTCGGGCCCTCGGCCTGATCGGGGGCGATCACCTCGCGCAGCTGCGTGGCCACGACCGCCGATGCAACCAGCAGCGCGACGGCGTACACGACGAACGGCACGCGCAGGCCGAAACCCACCAGGGCGGCACCGATCAACGGTCCGGTGATGCTGCCGATCAGGAACCCCGCGGAGAACAGGCCCGACACCCGACCCCGAATGTCGCTGGGCGACATCCGGATCAACAGTGCCATCGCCGAGATGCTGAACATCGTCGACCCGATGCCGCCCAGACCGCGGAAGACCAGGAGCTGCCAATACGACTGTGCGAAGGCACAAGCCAGGGTGCTGGCCGCGACGATGAGGAGCCCGGTGAGGTAGATGCGTCGTTCGCCGAACATCGTCACGAGACGTCCGCCCGTCGGGGCGAACAGCAGGCGCATGATCGCGAAGGCGGACACCACCGCGGTGGCCGCGGTGAACGAGACGTTGAACGCGCGAGCGAAACTCGGCAGGGCGGGCGCGATGAAGCCGTAACCGAGTGCGATGACGACGTTGGCCGACAGCAGCACCCAGATGCCGCGAGGGATCTGCCTCATGGCAGCTCGGGCAGATCGTCGAGAGCCTTCGCGGTGAGTTCGCGTCCGAGATCGATCATCTCGGTGGCCTTGTGGAAGTCGAGGGTGCGCACCGCACGGCGCGGCACGCGGATCAGGACGTCCGGCGGATAGCCGGCGACCTGATAGCGGGTCAGGGCCTCCTGCATGATGTCGAGCGACCGGCTGAGCACCTCGACGCGACCCATCCGCTGAGGCTCGTCGGCGGTGTCCGGGGACACCGCGGCGGTATCGACCACGACCGCGCCCTCCTCGTCGGGGACGGCAGCCGGCGCGACCTCGTCCGCGCCGTCGGTCGCGACCTCGGTATCCGCGAGGTCGCCGGTCTCCGAACCGAAGCGGTCACGCACCGAGCGCACGAACTCGTTGTCGAGGATGGGCGCGACGTTGCGTCGGAGCAGGCCCTTCGCCTTGGGCTGCCGGCTGGCACCCGTCTCGGGCCCGCCGTCGGAGCCGAGGATCACGCCGATCGTGACGTCGCTGGGGACGCCCGAGGTCGGCGCGACGGGCAGCGGGTCGAGGATGCCGCCGTCGGCGAGCAGTCGCCCCTTGTGTTCGTGCGGGCTGATCACGCCCGGGATCGCGATCGAGGCACGGAGCGCGTCGGCGAGGTTGCCGCGCTGGAACCACACCGCACGACCGGCGGACAGGTCGGTGGCGATGGCCGTGAACGGGATCGGCAGATCCTCGATCACGGTGTCGCCGAGGATCTCCCGCACGCGGGTGAGGATGCGTTCGGCACCGATGACGCCGGGTTTGGTGAGGGAGACGTCGAGGAGCCGCACGACGTCGAGCTGGGACAGGCCCGAGGTCCAGTCGACGTAGTCGTCGAGCTTGCCCGCGCAGTACAGTCCCCCGACCAGCGCACCCATCGATGATCCGGCGACGGTGACGATCTCGAATCCACGTGCCTCGAGCTCGGCGATCACGCCGATGTGCGCGTACCCGCGAGCGCCGCCACTTCCCAGAGCCAGCGCCACGCGCGACGGTCGAGCCATGCCGCAACCCTACCGCCGCAGGTTCGCCCGCCGAGATCGCGGGAGGTGATCACTCGGTCATGAGGCGGCGGGGGCCGGGACCGAGTTTGTTCAGTTCGTCTCCCGGGTTGAGCAGGTGACATTCGCCGAGCGACAGGCATCCACACCCGACGCAGGAACCGATCATGTCGCGCATGCTCTCGAGCAGGGAGATGCGGTGGTTGATGTCGTCCATCCAGCGTTTCGACGCCGCCTCCCACATCGACTTCGACGGGGATTCGTGGTCACCGAGTTCGGCGAGCACCTCGCCGATCACCGACAGCGGGATGCCGGCGACCTGCGAGGCCCGGATGAACGCGACCCGGCGCAGCATCGCCCGGTGGTAGCGTCGCTGGTTGCCGGCGGTCCGCCGGCTGAAGATCAGCCCCTGCTCCTCGTAGAACCGGACCGCCGACGGTGCGATACCCGCCCGCTGCGCGAGCTCCCCGACCGAGAGCTCGAGTCTCTTCAGCGTCATGCGTCGATGGTAGGCACCGCCCCGGTCAGTTGCGCACCACCATGACCGGACATTCGGCGTTGTGCATGACTTTCTGGCTGGTCGAGCCGAGCATCAGTCCGCGGAATCCGCCGCGTCCGCGGCTGCCCACGACGACGAGCTGGGCGTCGGTCCCGGCCGCGTCGAGCAGCGCCTTCGCCGGTTCCTCGGGCAACACGCGTCGCTCCACCCGGACGTCCGGGTAGTCCTGCGCGTACCCGGCCAGTCGCTCGGCGAGCACCTCGACCGCGTCCTGGGTCATCCGCTCGACCTCTTCGGGGCCGATCCCGTACCCGTGCAGGGCGTCGGCGTCGAGCGGGGTCCAGGTGTGGACCGCGACCAGCGGGGCGTTGCGCAGCGACGCCTGCCGGAACGCCTCGGCCACGGCCACATCGCTGATCGGCGAGCCGTCCACGCCGACCACCACCGGACCGGTGTCGGAGCCCTCCGCGGCGACGACGGCCACGCGGCCGTGCGCGTGGGCTGCGACGTTGATGCTCACCGAGCCGAGGAACAGGCCCTTCACGCTGCCCAGCCGCCGGGTGCCGACCACGATCATCGCGGCGTCCTTGCCCAGCTCGAGGAGTACGCGCGCCGCGTCCCCGTCGACGATCGACGTCGTGACACTGACGTTCGGCGCTGCCGTCTTGGCGACGTCGTTCGCAGCATGCACGGCGTCCGATGCGTCCTGCCGGATGGCGTCGACGACATCCTGCGGGATGATCAGGCCGGGCGCGTAGTCGCTGGTGCTCGCGTCGTAGGCGCCGACGATCTTGAGATCGAGACCTTCCGCCGCCGCAGCCTTGGCCGCCCATCGCACCGCGCCGGTGGCCGCCTCCGAACCGTCCACGCCAACGAGTATCGCGTTCATGTCGGTGATCTCCTCTGGGCTCATCTCGTCTCGTCACGACCCCCTCGTGGAAGCCGAGTCCTCGACCTCCATCCTGCTCCGGAGAACTGCCGGCATCAATGAGCACTAAGTCCTTCCGACCGGCGTGTCGGGGCCGTGTAGCGTGGTGTTCACCATGACCTCCCCGACTCCGCAGAACTCCAACGACTTTCGCGCAATCGTGATCCACGTCGCCATCACCGTCGTGTTGGGACTGGGCCTCCTCCTCATCGGACTCGCCGCGTCGGAGTCGGTGCAGAACGTGCTCGTCATCGCCTCACCCGTGGTGGTGATGATCGGTGCGATCGCGATGCTGGTTCGTGCCTACCGGGTCTGGAAATCCGGTGGACGCTGGCAGATGTGGCAGGGCGGGGCATGGTTCCTGCTGGTGTTCTTCATCGTGATGCTGTTCAATTCGGCACCCGTGCTGTTCGAGTCGAACACCGAATAGCGCCTCCGGCGGCCGGTAGAATTCGAGCTCTCACACCACAGGGAGCCAAGCGTGTCCTTCGACCTCACCCGCGGCGCGTCACCCGCCCACGGCTCGGTCGTTCCCGGATCGGTGGTCGCCGGGCATCGCATCGAGCGGGTGCTCCGTGAGTACGAGGTCGGCACGACCTGTCGCGCGATCCCGGTGCCGCCGGTTCCTCCTCCCGCGGGCCGACCGGAACCCGACCCGGTCGTCCTCACCGTCATCGACCGCGCACGTTCGACGGATGCGCGGTTCCGCAACTGGTTCGCCCACTCCAATGAATTGGTCTCGGGCATCAGGCATCCCGCGATCGCCCGGATCGCCGGGCACGGTCTCACCGACGGCCGGCTGTGGGTCGCCACCGCGCCGATACCCACCACCGACGCCGCGGATCTGATCCGACGCCACGCGAACGGTGTCGACATCGACCTGGCCGTACGGATCGTCGCCGCGGTCGGCGAGGCACTCGACGCCGCCCACCGTCGAAGGCTCGTGCACGGCGGAGTCACCACCGCCGACATCCTGATCACGACCCGCAGAGACCCCGCCGCCGAGATCACCGCATCCGACCTCACCGACCCCGGTGCGGTCACACTCCGCGGCTTCGGCCTGACACCACCCGCGCCCGGGGAGACCACCCCGCACCCGGACTCCGACGTGGCCGCCCTCGGCCGCACGCTCGTCGAACTCCTGACCGGGACCACATCGGTTGCCCGGCACCGGATCTCCGGCGCGGTGTCCCCCGCCTTCCATTCCGTCCTGGCGCGGGCCCTCGATCCCCGGCCCGACCACCGTTATCGAACCTGCGCCGAGTTCGTCCGGGCCGCCGACCTCGCCCTCCACCTCACCCACACCGACGGGGAGCCACCGACCGAGAAGATCGACTCGCCACCGCGCGTCTTCCAACCCGCCGGCAATGCCGACCGGCTGACCGAGCTCGTCGCCGGCCGCCCCGAGGATCGTCGCCTGGATGTCGAGTCACGTCCTGTCCGGCCGCCAACCCGGTCTGCCGCCGCGCGACGACACCGGAATCTCACACCGATCCTGGTGGCGCTCGTCGTGGTCTCGGTCTGTGTGGGCGCCGTGATCGTCCTCGGCGCGCGCAACGCGCCACCACCGTGGCCGGCGTCGGTCGGACCGATCGCCGACGCGTTCCCGCGACTGCTGCCCGACTCCCCCGATCAGCAGGGCTGGCGGGATGCGTCCTGCCAGGCCACGTTCCGCGACGGCCTCGACGCCATCTCCTGCTCCGACGCCGAGCAGGTCACCTACGTCGTCTGGCACACGGCCACCCCCGGCGCACGGAACAGCGTCACCGCACCGCTCAAGGGTTATCCGGGTGACGAGATCCAGTGGCGGGACGGTCCCGCGTCGTCGAGCCGCGACAGCCTCGCCGACGGCTGGGTGGTCACCAACTTCGTCGAGCCGGTGCGCGAGCCGTACACGGTGATCACCACGTGGCCGGGCCATTCCGGCCGGCAGATCCTCGACGCCTGGTGGCGATCCGCACCACTCGGGTGACCGGCGCCCGGTTCGGCAACGATCCTCAACGACCCCGCAGGGCGTCGATCCGTTCGGCCACCTGCAGCGCGGTCGACGGCCGGCTCCCGGCCAGCGCCAGACAGTTGGCGATCAGTGTGCGCTCGTCACGATCGAGCTTCTCCGACAGCGCAGGTGGGGTCGACAGGGCGGCTCGGATCGCCAGCAGCGGCTGGGCGTCGGGCACCTCGCCATACACCCCTTCGTCGGTGAGAGCACGGTGCAGACACGCACCGAGAGACCAGATGTCGGTCGCGCGGGACGGCACGTCACCGGCCAGAAGTGCCGGGTCCATGTACTGCACGGCGCCCGGCTGGGCGAAACTGGTGATCGGCTCCTCGGCCGCGAGCACCCGGGCGAGACCGAGATCGGAGATCTTCCCGCCGGTCTCGGTCACCATGATGCTCGACGGGGTGATGTTGGCGTGGGCGATCCCGGCCTCGTGCAGGGCGTCGACGCCGCGCGCCGCGTCGGCGACCGCGGCCAGGCGTTCGTCCCGGCTGAGGGGACGCGCCGGCGTTCCGAGCGAGCCCATCGGGAAGTACTCCATCGCATACATGAACTGGCCCTGGAGGACCGCGTCGTACAGACCGGCCAGATAGGGCGAGGCGACCGCGGCGAACGCCCGGAGTTCGCGCACGCCGCGACGGTAGGCGTCGTCGCTGCACACCCCGCTGAAGACCTTGACCACCACGCGATCGGCCGCCAGGCCGAGACGTGCAGGAGGCACCGCGAGGTAGAAGGTTCCGTTGCCGCCGACTCCGAGCTTCTGGAGCACGGTGAAATCCGCAAGCTGTTGCGGGATCTCGACAGTGGCCATGTCAGTGCCTCTCTGGTGATGACGTGGTGTGAGTGGTACCGGCGTTCGGCGTGGGATCGGTCGATGCCGTCGCCTCGGCGTACAGCGTGGTCATCCGGTCCCCCAGTGCTTCTTCGCTGGTCTCGGTGTGGTCGACGACGATCACGGGCGTGTCCGGACCACGCCCGTGGGTGGGGTCGTCGGCGGCGGCAACGGTGAAGGCGGCGTCCTCGCCGCGGTGACGCTTCGGCTCGACCAGGGAGACCCGGACACCGCGATCGATCACGGGCCGCAGGTCGGCGAGCCAGCGCCGCCGTGAACCGGTGGACACGATCGTGAGGGACCTCGACCCGAACAACGCCAGACCGGCTCCCACCACGGCGGCGGTCCGACCGCTGCGGCTGTCGGCGACCACGCAGGTGATGACGCTGCGGCTGGGTGCCGCACCGGCCGCGGCGTTCTCGTCGACGATCGCCACCGGCGCAGCGCGCAACATCTCGCCGAGTTCGCGGTCGGCGGCGTCGATGACGATCACGTCGGCGTTGGCGTTGCGGGTCATCGCGTCGAGGTCGCTGGCCGGGTCGGAGCCGAAGCGGCACAGGACCGACACCGATCCGGCTCCGCTCAGCGAGGCACCGAGCAGGTTCAGCTTCTCCACGGCCGAGGCCATGGCCGCGAAGTCGGGCACCACCGGCACGCCGACCTCGAGGCGTTTGGCCGGGTTGTCCGTCGTGGTGAGCAGGCCGGCCAGCACGACGTCGTAACCCGTTGTGCAGTCGAACAATCGACGGTGTCGAGCGCGCAGGTCCTCGACCGTGCCATCGGGGTCGCGCAACACCACCAGCACCCGCGGGGCGGTCGCCGCGGCCAGCGCCCGACGTTCGGCCGCGGCGATGTCGTTGGCCACCACCGTGTCCGGGTAGACGAGCCGCAGCAGTGGTTCGGTCAGCACCGTCGTCACCAGCGCCATCACCACGAGCATCGCGAAGAGGTCGTCACTGAGGACACCGAGATCGCGTCCGGCCGAGAGGATCACCAGCTCGGTGAGTCCGCGGGTGTTCATGAGAACGGCGATGGCCGCGCTCTGCCGTGTGGGGATCGCCGAGACCCGGGCGCCCGCATAGGCGCCGAGGAACTTGCCGGCGATCGCGACGACGAGCACCAGGCCCAGCTGCCACAGCCCCGACAGTCCGATCCCGGCGAGATCGACGCTCAGGCCGGTGACGACGAAGAACATCGGCAGCAACAGCAGCACGCTGACCTGTTCGAGCCGTTCCAGGATCTCGCGATGCAGCTGCTCGGCACCGACCTTCGGCATCACCGCGCCGAACATGAAGGCACCGAAGATCTGGTGGATGCCGATGACGTCGGTCGCCGCCGAGGACAGGAACACGCCGATGAGGATGACCGCCAGGATGTCCGGGGTCAGGCGTCCCGCCGAGTCGCGCCACTCGACCAGCTTGGCCAGCAGCGGGCGCACGATCCCGAACATGATCGCGGCGTACACCAGGGTCATCCCGACGATCTTGGCCACTTCCAGCGGACTGCCGCCCTCGATGATCGCGATGATGAACGCGAGCAGGGTCCAGGCGAGGATGTCGTCGACCGCGGCGGCGGCCAGGCTGAACACCCCGGGGACGGTCCGCATCATCCCGCGGTCGGCGAGGATGCGGGCCAGCACGGGAAACGCGGTGATCGACATCGCGACGCCCATGAACAGGACCATGCCGAGCCGTTCGATCTCGACTCCCCCGACGGTGTCATGCGACGGGTACAGCAGAAGTCCCAGTGCGGCACCGAGTCCGAACGGCAGCACGATCGAGCACGCCGAGATGCTCGCCGCCGCACGCTCACGCCCGCGGGTCAGTCGCATGTCGAGTTCGAGTCCGACGATGAACATGAAGAGCACGAGCCCGATCTGGGCGAGTCCGCCGAGGAGTGGCCGCACCTCTTCGGGGAACAGCCACTGGTCGGGGTTTCCCGGGAGGAGCCCCAGAAGACTCGGCCCAAGGGCGATCCCGGCCGCGATCTCGCCGACGACGGCCGGCTGCCGCACCGCGCGCGCGATCATCCCGCCGATGCGGGCGACCGCGATGATGACCGCGACATCCAGGAGGAGGAACGCGACCGTGTGCTTGTCCATCTCAGATCCCGGCTGTCTCAGATGCGCGCATGATGCGACTCGAAGATGAAGTGGCGTCCTCCGATTCGTACGTGCGACCCCGGGACCAGGACATGCGGACGGTGCGGGAGCAGGCGCACCTCCCGGTTACCGCTGCTCGGGTCGGCGACGAACGTGCCGTTCGCCGAGCCGAGGTCGACGAGCTGAACGGTCCACTCGACCAAGCGGATCTCGACGTGGCGACGCGAGAGCTGTCCCGTCTCGTCCTGCACGCGAATCGGTTTCGGGGAACCTACCCGTCCTCCGCCGGAGGATCCGGGTTCACGACCGATGACCAGGTCCTCGTCGAGCAGGAAGGTGAAACCGTTGTCGAGCAACAGCCAACCCAGCGGCGGGCGCTCCCCCTCGACCAGGAATGTCGTCAGCTGATCCATCCGGATGCCGCAGACACCGCACAACCAGGATTGCGGGTGGTTGAGATGTCCGCGCGAGCATCGGATGCCGTGCACCTTCGCCCGCGACGCCTCGATCTTCACGACCTCGGTCGCGGGACGCTGATGTTCTTCCTTCGGCAGCGGGGCGCGCGGTTCGAGGGGTTCGGCGAGCGGGTT
Source organism: Gordonia sp. 135 (assembly GCF_009720185.1). Lineage (NCBI taxonomy): Bacteria > Bacillati > Actinomycetota > Actinomycetes > Mycobacteriales > Gordoniaceae > Gordonia > Gordonia sp. 135. The sequence continues at coordinate 1,525,328 of NZ_CP046257.1, read as the reverse complement.
CGGTCGAGCAGCGGGTGCGACCGGCATCGGGTCCGTCGGGAGCGGCTCACCCGGCTCCGGCTGTTCTACCGGCGTCCCACCGAGGGGGGTCGACGTGAACGGCAGGGGTTCGGCGACGTCCGGTCGCATCCGCTCGGTCGTACCCATCGGGTCGGGTTCGGGAACAGCCGGTTCAGACGGGGCCGGCGCAGGCGGGGTGGGCGGCGCGGACCGAGACGGGAAGTCGGCGAACGAGTCAGATGCCGGCTCGGGCTCCGGCTCGGGCTCGGGCTCGGGCCCGGGTTCCGGCGCCGCGGTCTGCGTAGCCGCGGGCAGCGGGTGGAATTCGGTGCCGCGCAATCCGAGCGGCGTGTGCAGCAACGTCCCGGAGGCGGGCACGACACCGTCGACGAGGTCGAACCGTTCCTCCCCGACCTCGGCCGGGACGGAGCCCTCGAGGTACAGGCCGAGCCCCTCGAAGGGCCACGGGATCGCCTTGTCGTAGGCGTCGCCGGGTGGCGGTTCGATCCGTTTGCCGTCGGTCTCGCCGTAGACCCTCCCCGACATGAAGATCGCGATCCCCACGTTGTCCGGCGCGGCGAAGGCGATGTCGATCTGCTCATCGGCCGTTAGCACGAGCTGCGCCAGTGCGCGGACGAGATGGCGGCCGCGCCGGGGTGCCGAATCCGGTACGGACACTGCGGATTCGATGTCGAGCAGGTCCGTGATGAACGCGGCGGGCACCGTGTCGGAGATCAGGCAGAGGAACGCCGGCTTGCGGATCACGATCCCGGCGCCGGGGATCAGCGTCACCGTCGGGGTCACGCTCGGGATGTCACCCGGAATGGTCACAGGAACCGGCCTCCTCGGAATCGCCAGTGCGGGAAGACCGCTCGCAACGGGCCGTTGACCGCGACCCACACCAGCAGCCAGGTGGTGAGGAACTGGACCGTGAACACGAACGGCGACGGCCGCAGTTCCTCCGGCAGCAGACCCGTCCCGTCCACGACGAGCCACACCACGACGCCCTCGTTGATCGCGGTGAGCAGACCGAACAGGGTGGGCCAGTCCTTCTCCCAGCGGAACTGCTGCAGGAAGTGGTAGACGAACTCCCAGGCGACGCCGAGCACGATGACGGTGAACAACACCGTGAACGCGACGCGGTAGACCTCGACGACGGTGGGGTCACCCGACGAGATCAACCACAGGAACGGCACCAGGACGATGGTCCACGCCCCACCGAGGATGCCGAGCACCAGCACGCGGGTCTGGATCCGCCCCCACAGGGTGGGCAGCATCAGTCGACTCCCTTGTTGTTCATCCACCGCCACCACTGGGCGGTCGAGCGCCACGGTGTGAGTCGTTTGCAGAAACCCTGCCGCGCGAGGTCGTCGACGATCTCGAGAGCGGCGATCTGCAGACCGAGGAAGGTGTCGACACCCGGGAAGTACCCGCCGAGCGTCGCGCTGCCCGATGCGTACAGCTTCCCGTCGCCGTTGCGGGTGCCCTTCAGCTCGAAGTCGCGTTCGACGTCCATCCGGCCGACCGGGTTGATCCCCGCCCCGGTGTGGTCGAGAAGGTCGCGCAGCAAGCGGTGTTCGCGCACGTCGGCCTCGAGTCCGGTGCAGTCGATGACGTAGTCGGCGTACAGCTCGAAGGTGCCGTCCGGCCGGTGCTCCTGCCTGATGGGGGCGTGCGGGTCGACGCGAACCGTCGTCACCACCCCCTGGCCGCCCGGCCCGGGTACCAGGCGCTCGGCCTTGCCGACCGCGGCGCGGTACCACCCTTCGCGGCGGCCGCGCGCGAGCTGTTCCTGCCAGTCGTCGCGGACCGGGGTGTTGGTACCGCCCATCTGTTTGTACGCCTCGGCACGGTCGTGGCCCTCGAGTTTGCGGATGCGCGCTTTGAGCTGACCGCCCCACACCGATTTCGGGTAGTTGAATCCCTGGTAGGCCCAGCCGTCTTTGCCCTTGCGCCGCATGAAGATGTGCGGGCCGTGCGGTTTGTCGTAGTACGTGCGGAACAGGTGCACGATCTGCGTCTGCAGGCCGAGCGCGTCGCGGTCGTCGATGAGGCGTTGCAGCACACGGGATGCGACGATCCCGGCGCCGCGGATCAGGACGGTGCCCGGCTTGCGCTGCAGCGACTGGTAGACGTGTTCGTGGGATTCGTAGGCGTTGACGACCTTGCTGGCATCGCGATAGGTCTCGCGGAAAGCCTGCAGGTCCGGCAGCAGTTTGATCCCCGGATACCCGATGGCCACGTGCACCCAGCGACTGCGGAACGCCACCCGTTTGGTCGGCGAACTCCCCTGTGGCGGTGTGAGGATCGTGAAGTAACCGCCGCCCGCGCGGCGTCGGATCATGCGCACCTGCCCGCGGCGCAGGCAGTTCAGGTAGCCGATGCGGTGGCACTCCTTCTCCATCGACTCGAACGCCTGCCCCGCCTTCGGGGTGTAGTAGTTCGCGAAGATGGGTTCCACCAGGACGTTCCAGAGCGGTTTGAACTTCCTGTCGGCCCACGCCTCACGGACCGCATAGGACGGAAACCCCCAGATGTTGTCCGGTGTCGACGCCGAGTCCGACCGGAGCCGTTCGCCGCGCGGGATCTGCGACACCCGGGTCAGGTACTCGTAGCTGTGCCACGGCACGTCCTGCGGACCGAGGACCGCGATCTGCTCGAGCGGGACACCACAGATCCGCAGATAGTCGACGGTCACGAAGGAACCGATCCCCGAGCCGACGGTGACGAACGGGACGTCGACGATCGGGATGCCCGCCGCCTCCACCATCGCCTCGGTCCAGACGTCGGTGTCGACGAGTTCCGGGGTGAGATCACCGAGGCCGCCGGGGACGGGCCGCGCGGCGCGCCGGGGCGGGACCGTTCCCGGCATCCGGGGCGGATCGGGTACGCGGGGGCCCGGCGGGAACTGACCCGGGGCGGGGAATCGCGTCGGTCCCTGCGGGGGTCGGCTCACCGGCGTCCCCGGACGGATGCGCGCGCACCGGGACCCGGTTTGCTCGGCGCGTACGGGACACGACGGGACATCGCTGGTTCCTCCGATGAGGTCGGGTGGCACGGGATCGTGCGGTAACTCTAGCGCGCGAAGCGGTCCGGAACGGTGTGAAACCAACCGATCGAATTACGGCCGTCTCGGCTGGTCAGCGGGTGAACCGGACATGGTCCGGCGCGCCCCGCGAACCCGCCCCGACCACGGAACGTGACATTGAGTGTTGACAAATAGCGGAGCGTCGAAATACGTTCGGATCATCCGCTGTGGCCGCCCTCACGCGGCCCGGCCCACCTCGAAGGACGCGACGATGACCAAAGCATTGACGAATCCGAACTCCGTTCACACCGCCGGCGACGGCCCGGCACGCTACGTTCCCGAACACGACAAAACGGGCAGCGAGCAGGACTACGGACAGGTGCTCGACGACCTGTCCTCGGCCTCGGTCCACCGGAATTTCGATCCCTACGTGGACATCGACTGGGACGCGCCGCACATGGCGATCACGGAGAACGATCCGCGCTGGATACTCTCCTACGAGGTCGACCCGATCGGGCGACATCCCTGGTACCAGCAACTCCCGGAGAGCAAGCAGATCGAGATCGGCATGTGGCGTCAGGCCAACGTCGCCAAGGTCGGCCTGCAGTTCGAGTCCGTGCTCATCCGCGGCCTGATGCAGTACAGCTTCAAGCTCCCCAACGGCGCACGCGAATTCCGGTACACCACGCACGAATCCAAGGAGGAGTGCAACCACACCCTGATGTTCCAGGAGTTCGTGAACCGCGTGGGCATGGACGTTCCCGGCGCGAAGGTCGGGTACCGACTGATCTCGCCGTTCGTCCCACTGGTCTCGACGGTCTTCCCGATCGTGTTCTTCTTCGGCGTACTCGGCGGCGAAGAGCCGATCGACCACATCCAGAAGGACTTCCTGCGGACCCGCGCCCGCCTGCACCCGACGATGGCCGCGGTGATGCAGCTGCACGTCGCCGAGGAAGCACGGCACATCTCGTTCGCCCACCACTTCATCCGCGAACAGGTCCCACAGCGCAACCGCTTCCAGCGTTTCCTGCTGTCGCTCATGCTGCCGCTGACCATGCGCACCCTGTGCAGCGCGATCGTGGTTCCGCCGCGTTCCTTCGCCAAGGAATTCGACGTCCCGCGCGAGGTCATGAAGGACATCTTCTGGCGATCCGAGGAGTCGAAGCGCTTCCTGCGCAACGTCTTCGGCGACGTCCGTATGCTCGCCGACCAGAGCGGGCTGATGAACCCGGTGTCGCGCCTGCTGTGGCGCGTGCTCGGGATCAGCGGCCGCCCTTCGCGTTTCCGTAGCGAGCCGACCTACACGGCCGCCTGACCCGCCGGCGGAGATCCGCCCCTCACACACAGGTAGCGAACCGACCTCATGCCTCACGTCGTCACTCAGGCGTGCTGCGGCGACGCGTCGTGCGTCTACGCATGCCCCGTCAACTGCATCCACCCCACCCCGGAAGAGCCGGATTTCGGCATCGCCGAGATGCTCTACATCGACCCGGCGACCTGCGTCGACTGTGGTGCGTGCGTCAGCGCCTGCCCCGTCGGCGCCATCGTTCCCGGTCACCGCCTGCCCGCGGGGCAGGAGCGATTCGCCGAGGTCAACGCCTCGCAGTACCGCGAAACCGTCGACGGTGCAGCACGTTTCCCCGTCGATCCCGCACGCCGGCTCCCGCTCGCCCCGATCGACCGGCCGCGTCAGCTGGCAGTCGAGGAGAAGGTGTCGATCGGCATCGTCGGATCGGGCCCGTCGGCGATGTACGCCGCGGACGAACTGCTGCGGCATCCCCAGGTCTCGGTGACGATGTACGAGCGTCTCGACCGGCCCTTCGGCCTCGCGCGCTTCGGCGTCGCCCCGGACCATCTGCACACCCGCAAGGTGATGCGCCTGTTCGACGACATCGCACGCAACCCGAACCTGGAGATCCTCCTCGACACCGAGGTGGGTCGCGACATCACGCTCGACGACCTGCGGTCCCGCCACCAGGGCGTCATCTGGGCCGGCGGCGCCCCCACCGACAAGACACTGGACCTGCCGGGGATCGGCCAGGCAGGAGTCACCAGCGCCACGTCTTTCGTCGGCTGGTACAACGGCCATCCGGATTTCACCGACCTCGACGTCGACCTGTCCACCGACCGCGTGGTGGTCGTCGGCAACGGCAACGTCGCTCTCGACGTCGCACGCATCCTCGTCGCCGACCCGGCTGCACTCGTCGACACGTCCATCTCGCCGGCCGCGCTGGCCGCCCTGAAGGAGTCGTCGGTGCGCGAGGTGGTCGTGCTGGGACGACGCGGACCCGCCCATGCCGCGTTCACACTGCCCGAACTGATCGGCCTGGTGGATTCGGGCGTGGCGGTGACCGTCGATCCCGCCGATCTCCGATCCGCCCAGGTGGACGGCGAACTCGACGCCACCATTCGCGCCAAGCTCGACATCCTCGCCGAATGCGCCGCCGCCGGCGAACCCGAGGGTCGTCGTATCCGGTTGGCGTTCTTCTGTTCTCCGCTCGAAGTGTCCGGCGAGGACGGACGCGCGACCGGCGTCGTCGTGGGCCGAAACCGGCTGACGGTCGACGATGCGGGTGTCGTCACCGGAATCGAACCCACCGGTGAGATCACCACCCTCGACGCCGGCCTCGTGCTGACCTCGGTCGGTTACCGCGGCGTCGCCGTGCCGGGTTTGCCCTTCGACGACGCCACAGGTGTCATCCCGCACCGCGCCGGCCGGGTGATGGACGGCGAGCAGCCGGTGCCCGGCGTGTACGTGACCGGCTGGATCAAGCGCGGACCGTCCGGCTTCATCGGGACCAACAAGACCGACTCCGCGGAAACCGTGGCGTCGTTGCTCGCCGATCTCGAAACCGGTGCGCTCTCGGATAGATTGATCGACCATGGGGCCCGCGTACCAGCGCACCACCGTGCGCGCCGATTTGTCCGCTCTTCCGGCCGACCTCGCGGCGGCGTTGCGTGATCATGCCGAGTCGCGCCAACTGACCATCACCGACGATCTGCCCGCCTGGAGCACCCGGAGCATCAACCCACCTGCCTCGTCCACGATCGGCAGACTGCTCGGCCGGCGCGCGAACCCCGTCGACCCCGACTCGGAGAACCAGACGCTCGTTGTCCTGCATCCGACGCACCTGCTGATCGTCAACTCCGGGGCGAAGCGCGGGATCTCGGCACTGTCGGTACCGCTGGGGATCGCCTCGATCGGGACGCCGGAATCCCCGGACGGGTTCGCGGTGACCGGCTTCGCCGGCGAGAGCGGTCGTCCGGGCAGCTACTACCTGGGCGTCGGCGAACCGCAGGGCGAGGAATGCCGGGAAGCGGTGCGTGCGGCGATCGTGGCCGCGAAGAACCCGTGAGCAGCCCTGTTCAGACCCGTGGCCGCTCCCGGCCGTCCATCGGAATCGCATTGGCGCTGTTCTCGTCGGCGTGCTTCGCCATCTCCGGGGTCCTGGCGCGGGCGATGATCGAATCCGGGTGGTCGGCGGGAGCGACCGTGACCGTGCGCATCGCGGTGGGCGCCGCCGTGCTGGCGATTCCCGGGTTGGTGGCCTTCCGTGACCGGCAGCCACTCTTGCCGCCGCCACCGCAACCCGGCCACCGATCCGGGTGGGTCGTGATCGCCTACGGACTGCTCGCCGTCGCGGGGTGCCAGCTGGCCTACTTCTATGCCGTGACCTACCTGCAGGTCGGGGTGGCGCTGCTGATCGAGTACACCGCACCGGTCGCGGTGCTGGTGTGGATGTGGTTGCGGCACGCTCAGCGACCCACCCGCGTCACCGTGTTCGGCGCCGCTCTCGCGCTCGCCGGCCTCGCCCTGGTCCTCGACCTGACCGGGGAGGTCTCGATCAGCGTGGTGGGCGTCCTGTGGGCTCTGGCCGCCATGGTGGGCGCCGCCGCCTACTTCGTGATCTCCGCCGACGAACGAACCGGCCTGCCGCCTCTCGCACTCGCGGCCGGCGGCCTCGTGATCGGTGCGATCACGCTCGCCACGGCCGGGCTCGTCGGAGCGCTGCCGATGACGGCGTCGACCTCGGCGGTCCGCATCGGCGACCTCTCGCTGCCCTGGTGGGCTCCCCTGCTGATGCTGGGTGTCGTGTCGGCCGCGATGGCGTACGCCTTCGGGATCGCGGCCGGCCGGATACTCGGCGCCCGGGTGATGTCGTTCGTCGCCCTGTCCGAGGTGTTGTTCGCGGTGCTGTTCGCCTTGCTCGCCCTCGACGAACTCCCGGCACCGATCCAGCTGCTCGGCGGTCTGCTGATCGTCGCCGGTGTCGTGTTCGTCCGATTGGGCGAGGCACCCTGAACCCGGACTCCAGACCTTGGATCACCGCGGCTCGATATCGGATGACGTTGTGCGCGTTCCGCATAGGCGCCGTGAACCGACCCCGTTCCGAAGGATGTGTCGCACGTCGCATCACGCACGAGTAGTCTTGCGGCCCATGTGGGGGAGGAACCACGCGTGACGGGGATGTTCTCGAGGTTTGACTACACCGACGCCGCGCTGACCACCGGGGAACGCTTTCTGGACCTCGTCGAGGGGGTCGACGAGCCGGAGACGCGTGTGCCGCACACACCGGGCTGGACGCTGGTCGACTGTCTGGGTCACGTCGCCCTGGCACCGACGCGATTTCTGGCGCTCGCGCGCGGTGAGGGGGAATGGTGTCGTCAGGCGATCGACGTCCCGGACTTCAACGCGAAACAGATCGCGAATCTGCCGACCCGTGAGGTCTCGGCTCTCGCCCGCCAGCTGAGAGAAGACCTCGACACGCTGGTCGACGCCGTCTCGCACTTCAACGCGCAGGTCCCGAAGATGCGATTCGACGGTGACCGGCACATCCGGGCCGACGCCGCGCTGGGCATCCTCATCGGCGAGTTCGTGGTGCACGGCTACGACGTCGCGCGTGCGGTGGGTGCCCGCTGGTGGGTCGAGCCCGAGGTGGTGCTGATGATCATCCGCGGACGACAGCAGATACTGCCCAGCTGGGTGGACACGACGGCGGCGGTCGGACACCAGGCCACCTACGACATCCGGCTGCGGGGATGTTCGGAACGCTATGTCTACGAGTTCACCGACGGTGAACTGATCATCAACCCCGACCAGCCCCGACGCCCCGACGTCCACATCAGCGTCGACCCGACTGCCGCACTGCTGACCGGCTACGGCCGAATCTCACCCACCTGGGCCGCGCTGACCGGCCGGGCCTTCGCATGGGGAAGCAAGCCGTGGCTTGCGCCACGGCTTGCTCAGAAGTTCTTACCCGCCTGACTCAGCGGCTGGTCGGCGAACCGGCCGGACGGCTGGAGGAACGACGCCCGCCCTGTGCACGTCCACCGGCACGATGCTGGTCACCGGTGCGGGGCTGACCCGCCGAGCGACCCTGCCCTGCCGAGCGCGACTGTCCTGCCGAACGGGACTGACCGGCCGAGCGACCGTCGGTGGAACGCTGTCCACCCGAGCGGTGCGACGATCCGGTGCCACCGGTACGCGACTCGCCGCCCTGACCGCGTGCGCCGCCACGGCTCTCACCGCGACCAGCACTGTTGCCACGGCCTTCGCCGCGAGCGCGTCCCGGGCGTCCGCCGCCACGGCGACCACCCTGGGAACGACCACCCTGCGAACCACCGCGCTGGCCGCCACGAGCGGCTTCGGCAGCCGCACGCTCGGCAGCGGAGACGCGGGGTGCACGCTCGCCGACGAGCTCGTCGACGGCGCCGGCCTTGGCGTCGACCTGCTTCGGGGTGACCTTGATCTTGGCCTTGCGCAGCAGCTGCGAGACCTCACGACGCTGCTCCGGCAGGCACACTGTGACGACGTCACCGGAGCTGCCCGCACGCGCGGTGCGGCCCGAGCGGTGCAGGTATGCCTTGTGCTCGGCGGGCGGATCCACGTGGACGACCAGCTCGATGCCGTCGACGTGCACACCGCGGGCGGCGACGTCGGTGGCCACCAGCACGCGGACGTCTCCCTCACCGAAGGCGGCGAGGTTGCGGTCGCGCTGGGCCTGGCTGAGGTTGCCGTGCAGATCGACTGCCGGGATGCCCTGTTCGCTCAGCTTCTTGGCGAGCTTCTTGGCCTGATGCTTGGTGCGCATGAACAGGATTCGACGACCGGCGCCGGACGCGAGTTCGGCGACGAGGTCGGCCTTGCCCGCGGACGACACCTCGAAGACGTGGTGGGTCATGGCGGCGACCGGCGACTCGGCGGAGTCGACCGAGTGCAGGACCGGATTGTCGAGGAAGCGCTTGGCCAGCTTGTCGACGCCGTTGTCCAGGGTTGCCGAGAACAGCATCCGCTGGCCCTCCGCCGGGGTGGCGGCGAGGAGCTTGGTGACGACCGGGAGGAAGCCGAGGTCGGCCATGTGGTCGGCCTCGTCGATGACGGTGATCTCCACCTCGTCGAGCTTCACGATGCCCTGGCGCATCAGGTCTTCGAGGCGTCCCGGGCAGGCGACGACGATGTCGACGCCGCGGCGGAATGCCTGTTCCTGACGGGCCTGCTTGACGCCACCGAAGACGGTGGTGACGGTGAGGCCGACCGCAGCGGCGAGCGGCTCGACGACGGCGGCGATCTGGGTGGCCAGTTCGCGGGTCGGAGCCAGGATGAGGCCGGTCGGTGCACCGACGTAACGCTTGACCTCCATCTCGGCCAGTCCGGCGACCAGCGGGATGGAGAAGGCGAGGGTCTTGCCCGAGCCGGTCTTGCCGCGGCCGAGGACGTCCTTGCCGTCGAGGGTGTCGGGCAGGGTGTCGGCCTGGATCGGGAAGGCGTCGGCCTTGCCCTGCGATGCCAGGACCTCGACCAGTTTGCTTGGCACGCCGAGGGATTCGAAGGAAACCTGGGGGGCGGTGGTGTCGGCGGGAATGGTCTCGACGATCTGGGTTGCAGTTGCCGAGGGGGTCTCGAGGACAGCAGTCATTATGTGAGCGGAGCTCTTCCTGTGCGTGGCACGCGAGCAGGACGGCAGATCACTGCCGAAGGTCGGTGCCGATGGCGAACACGCGGGTACGCGGGCTCGTTCGCCGTATGAAGTCAATGGCAGGCGGTGGACATCTCGAGTGTCCGACCTCGGCGACCACGTTCAGTGGGCCCCGACCTGCGAGAGAAGCGTTCTACGACGCGTTGATGCAACCAATCAGGGTGCAACACTGCGATCGACACTACGCGCCGGTAACGAAAGAAGCGAACCGGTGTGACCGACGTCGCGGTCACCCGCCCCCGCAGACCGGTCAGAACGCCTCACTCAACATGACCGCGACTGTGCCGGGTTCCAGGGCGTCGAAGACATGCTCGACATCGCCGGGGTAACAGATGTAGTCACCGGGACCGAGGACCTCGGCGGCATCGCTGGGCCCGAGGCGGGCGCGACCTGCACTGATGACGACATGTTCGAGGACTCCGCGGGCATGCGGCGCGGACACCCGCGGCTTACCCGGTTCCGCCCGGATGACGTACATGTCGCGTCGAGAACCGGGCGCGGCAGTCGACAGAAGCGTGGCCGAGTAGTCGGCATCGGCGGCCGGGATGACCGGCCCCTCTCCGAAGCGGATCACCTCGACGGTCGGCGCCGGCGAGTCCAGCAGCGCCGAGAACTGCACGCCCAGGGCGGTGGAGAGTGCCCACAACGTCTCTACGCTGGGGTTTCCTTCTCCGGATTCAAGCTGGGACAGCGTCGACTTACCGATTCCTGCACGTCGCGCCAGCTCCGTGAGGGAAAGGCCCGCACGGGTGCGTTCGCGCTTCAGCGACGCGGCGACCAGCTCTTTCGGATTCACCTGCCCGGCATTGTTCATCTAACCGTCCGATCGTCCATCTTGACGAACACTTGTCTCGTGTTCACTATGATAGTCATGCGTTCGGCATGGAGAACACTCGATTCGGCGACTCTGCGCGCCGTGGTCGTGATGTGCCTGTCGGTGCTCGTGATCGGCGCGTCGTACGGCGTTGCCGCGCACAGCGCCGGGCTCGCACTGTGGCAGATCGTGCTCATCGCGACCGTCGTACTCGCCGGGTCGTCGGAATTCGTGTTCGTCGGCGTACTCGCCGCCGGTGGCGTCCCTGTCGTTGCAGCCCTCGCCGGACTTCTGGTCAACACAAGGAACTTCGGATACGGCCTCGCGGTGGGTAAGCACCTGCGCGGACTGCCGGAAATGGTTCTCGGGGCGCATCTCATCAACGACGAGACGGCGGCGATGACCACCGCGGAATCCGAGCCGCGTCGCGCCCGGGCCGCATTCCTGCTGTGCGGATCGGGAATTCTCGTCTGCTGGCCCGTCGGCGCCGGACTGGGCGCTCTACTCGGAAGCAGCGTCGCCCGCCCCGAGACGCTGGGGCTCGACGCCGCGTTCCCCGCCCTGCTTGCCGCACTTGCCGTTCCGGCGCTGCGCACGCGCACCACCTGGGCCGCGGTCGCCGTCGGCGGTGCCGTCGCGATCGCCTCGACACCGTTCCTGCCCGCCGGACTGCCGATCCTTTGTGCGCTGGCCGGATTCGCCGCCGTCGAAGCCGTCCGGAGTCTGCTACCGCGCCCGGCCCCTACCCCGCCCCGAACTCTCGTCGGCAGCGACGCGCCCCGATGACCTCCGGACTGTCCCTCGGCATCGGAATCGCGGTTCTCGCCGTCGGCACCTACCTGATCCGACTGGCCGGACCACTCCTCCGCAACCGTCTCACCGTGTCGGCGAACACGGAGGAGCTGATGGACCGGGCCACCGTGGTGTTGCTGGTTGCGGTGGCGCTGACCGGCGCCTTCTTCGTCGACCACGACTTCGCCGGATGGGCACGACCAGCCGGCGTCGCCGTCGGAATCCTCGCGGCCGTCCTGCGAGCACCGATCGCACTTGTGGTGATCCTCGCCGCAGCGACCGCCGCCGGACTCCGCGCGGTCGGGATCGCTTGACCCACAAGAAAACTCACCCCTTTTCCGTATTTCCACCCTCCATCGTCCTGGTGGGAATACGGAAAAGCGGTGGGTTTGCGGAACACTCAGCGGACGAGGGCGGGCTCGGCGCAGCTGTCCGGGACGGCGACCAGTGAACACGGCACGGGCAGCCGCGTCGGGCGGTATCCGGCCGGGACTCCCCCGGCCCGCGTGATCTCCCGATATGCGGCCACGGCGTCGGTAGGGCGTCGGGTCAGCGTCGGATCACTTTGAGCATCAACGGTGTACAGACCGAACCGGGAGTCGAAGTCACCCCATTCGTAGTTGTCGGTGAGGCTCCAGTAGTTGTACGACGTCACGTCGATGCCGTCCTGTCTGGCGCGCTGCAGCCAGTACACGGTGTCGCGCAGGTGGTCTGCGCGCCGGTAGCCGTCGGGGCGTCGACCGTCCGGGCCGGTGGCCAACCCGTTCTCGATGACGCGGATCGGCTTGCCCGGGAACTGCCGCGCCACGTGCCGAAGCACGTAGTAGATGCTCTCCGGCGCCTGCGAACTCTTCCAGAATTCACCGAGGGCTCCGTAGGCCACCGACGCATCGGTGACCGAGAAGGAGTAGTAGTGGTCGACGCCGACGAAGTCCAGGGTGTCGCGCATCCGTTGCGGGAAGAGGGATTCCAGCCACGGCTGCAGGCCCACGATCGGATAGTAGGCGAAGTTCGACGACACCTGCGCACCCGGCTGTATGCGATGGATGTGCCGGTAGATCGCTCGATGAGCCGCGACGATGCCGTCGGCCATCCGGCCCATGTTCTGTGGTGCGAGCCCGCCGTACTGGGTCTCGCGTCGAATGTATTCGGTCGGTTCGTTGAAGGTGATCCACAGCGGGTCGGCCCAGGCGTACCGGTCGACGACCCGCCCGGCGAACGCCACCATGTCGTCGGTCATGCCGGGCCGGTTCCAGCCACCGAGATCCACGGCCCACCCGGGATGCACCCAGTGATTGAGGGTGATCATCGGCCGCATCCCGGCATCCACGACCTTGCGGATCACACGGTCATAGAACGCCCAGCCCGCCGGATCATCTCGCCCACGCGTGGGTTCGACCCTCGACCACTCCACCGACGTGCGGTAGATGCCCACGCCCAGCGACGCTGCGCGATCGATGTCCTCGGCGTAGCGGTGGTAGAAGTCGACGGCGTTGCCGACGGGTTGATCGACCTTGCCCTGCTTGCCGTACCGCAGCCAGTTCGAATCCCGGTTGTGTCCCTCGGACTGGAAACCGGATTGGGCGACGCCGAAGGCGAAGTCGGGGCCGAGCGGCGGAACCGCTGCCTGCGCAGGCGAAGTGACGCCGACGAGCAGCAGCACCGCCGCCGCCGCCGCGATCACGGGATGGACGGCTCTGCGCACCACGCTCAGAACGGGCTACCGGTGAACGGTGCGACGCGTTCACAGGGCACGCGACGTGGATGTTCGGGGTCGAGCGCGTTCAGCACGAAGTACGCCGTGCGTCGCGACCCGGCCATCCCCGCATGCTCGGTGTAGTCGACCGAACATCCGTCCTGCACGACGATGTTGCGGACGTTCTTGCCACCCGGCGGCAGTCCGTACCAGTACGGGACGACGAGTTCGTCGTGGCGGGTGGCAATGTTGGTGTACTGGATGCCCGGCTCGTAGTACCCGCCGTCGGCGACCTTGCGGAGGAACGCAGCACCCGGATCGAGGTCGAAACACGCTTGGCACAACGGAACCTGCTCGGGTCGCACGCCGAGACCCCGGACGAACGGGCCGATGGCATCGGCAGCGGCGACGGTCGTTCCACGCCACACCGGTGCCAGCGACACGTACTTGTCGACGCTGTCCTTACCGCCGAGGTACTTGACGTAGTAGGCCGGGACCACGGTCCCCTGCGAGTGCCCGATGATGTCGACCTTCGACGCACCGGTCGTGCTCTTCACCTTGGTGATGAAGCCGCCGAGTTCGCGCGCACTCTCGGACATGAGGCCCATTCCGCCGATCGCGCTGATCGGCCACGGGGCTCCCTTGATCGCACCGTACGTCGTCGTGAAGACGCAGTAACCCTCGTTCTTCAGCAGCGGGACATACGTTCCCCAGTTGGTCTGCTGCGATCCACCGGTTCCGTGCACCAGGATCACCGGGTTGGGATGACGGGGCGAGGGCTTGCAGTTCCAATCGTTCGCCCCGGGCAGCGAACCGCCCGGGTTGGTGAGTTCTCCGGGGATACCGGAGAGGAAGTTGTAGGTGACGGGTAGGTCGGCCCGCGCGGGTGCGGCGGTGGCGACGAGCAGTCCGGCCATCGCCGCCACGACCAGCCCCAACAGCAGCTTCGAGGTCCTCATGGCTGGAAGCTAACAAACACCTGGCGAGCTGGTCGGGCGTTTGCCCAGACCGGTTGCCGCACTCCCGATCAACGGGAACCGACTGGCCGGGACGTGCCAATCTCTGATGGCGTAGGACAGTGACGCGAACACAGAGAGCTCAGTTGGACCCTGCCGCGATGGCCGACGTGGTATCCCGGTATCTGTCATTCCTCGGCGCAGGCACCGGTGAGGACATCGCGGGCCTCTTCGCCGCCGACGCCGTGGTCGAGGATCCGGTCGGCGGGCAGATTCTGCAGGGACGCGACGCCCTCACGTCGTTCTACTCGCGGGTGGCCGCCGCCGAGAACTCCGCGGAGTTGCTGACCCTGCGCCTGGCCGGCAACTCCGCCGCGTTCCATTTCCGGGTGGTCACCACGACCGCGGACCAGGTGATCACCATCGAACCGATCGATGTGATCACCTTCGACGACCACGGTCTGATCACCGGTCTCCGTGCCCACTGGTCTACCGAGGACGTCCACCCCGTCGCACGATGAGAGAGTCACGTCGCACAATGAGAAGTCGACGGGAGGCGATGCGGACATGCGCCTAGGGATCACCAGTCCGGTCCTGGTCCAGCACCCGAGCACGCGCTCGGAGTGGGAACGGACGGCGACCATCGACGACGTCGCCCGGATCGCGCGACGCGCGGACGAACTGGGCTTCAACCACCTCACCTGCAGCGAACACATCGCCGTACCCGTCGAGGTGGCCGAGGTCCGGGGCGGAACCTACTGGGATCCGTTGGCCACCTTCGGATACCTGGCGGCCGCCACCAACCGGCTGCGCCTGGTCACCAACGTTCTCGTGCTGGGTTACCACCACCCGCTGGAGATCGCGAAACGATACGGAACCCTCGACCGGATCAGCCGCGGCCGATTGGTGCTGGGGGTGGGCGTGGGCACGCTCAAAGAGGAGTTCGACCTCATCGGGGCACCGTTCGACGATCGCGGCGCCCGCGCCGACGACGCGATCGCGGCCCTGCGCGCCTCGTTGTCGACTGCCCGGCCGGAATACCACGGCCACTTCTACGACTATGCAGACCTGGTGGTGGAGCCGCACGCCGTGCAGGATCATGTGCCGATCTGGGTCGGCGGCCGCACCGGGCGATCGCTGCGTCGGGCCTGCGCGCACGGCGACGGCTGGGCCCCGTTCGGCCTCGGCACCGACCAGTTGCGCACGATGCTGGCGGACGCCCCGATTCCACCGTCGTTCGACGTGGTCCTGTCCTCGCCCCGGGCGCTCGATCCGCTCGGGGCGCCCGACACCGTGACCCGGACTCTGAACGATCTGCGCGACGCGGGCGCGACCATCGCCGGCACGTCCGTGGCCGCCCGCGACGCGGGACACTACGTCGATCAACTCGACGAGCTCCACCGCCTCGCCCACCTCGAAGGCGTGGACTTCGACGGGCCGGCAGAACCACCGGGATCCGACACACACCCCGAACAGGAGTCGAGGACATGACGAACACATACGAGGGTCAGGTCGCACTGATCACCGGCGCCGCCCGCGGTCAGGGACGCAGCCGTCCATGACCACCGACCAGTGGTCTGAGGTCATCTCCTCCAACCTGACCAGGGTCTTCAACACCGTCGGCGCGGTGGCGAGCCGGATTATCGAACGGAACTACGGACGGATCGTCACCATCTCGTCGATGCTCGGCCGGGCCGGCGACACCAACATGACGGGATATGCGGCATCCAAGTGGGGTGTCATCGGTTTGACCAAGAGTTCAGCCCTCGACCTCGCCGGCCACGGCGTGGCCGTCAACGCCATTGCGCCCGTCAACATCTCGACGCCGATGATCCACAACGACGCGCTGTACTCGATGCTGCGCCCCGACCTGGAATCCCCGACGATCGACGACGTCGCACCGGCCTTCGAGTCACTGCATGCCCAACCGGTCCCCTGGCTGGAGGCCGCGGAGATCACCCGGGTCGTGTTGTTCCTGACCGACCCGGCCAACGCCCACATCAGCGGAACGGTCATCCCGGTCGATGCCGGCAACGCCGCTCGCGTCACCGGCTGACGCCGGCTCCCTTCAGGCGCATCCGGAGCCTGCGGAGGACGCGACGCCGCTGCGGCTGTAGGACCACGGCCGATGTCGTTCACCCTGCCGCGAACTGGACGCGGGTACGGATGCTGTGCAGCGGGCCGGGCAGGACGACTTCGCGTCCCCGTCAGTGGGTTTCGAGGGCAATGTGCCCTTCGACGGTGCTCACGGGGACGGAGCCCGCGGAGGATGCGTCTCGAAGGGCCGGCGAGGACATCTCACCAGGCCCTTCGAAGCAGTGAGAATGGTTGTGGGTGGCTGGCCGGGTTCAGGGCTGACCTACTTCGAGGCTGACGGTGCTGTCGTGGGCGAGATCTGTCGTTCGTGAACCGGGCTGGTCACCTACGCCCTGAACTGTGAGGACCGGGGCGGGTGTGACCTGTTTGGGACCGTTTCTGGCTGCTGGGCCGTGACTCTTCACTGTCCTGTCCACGCGCCCCGGTGAGGTCATCCAACACGCGAGCGAAGGATGGGTGCCGCGAACCGCCCCTTCGAGCCTGGTCAGGTCTGCGGGATGCGCCCCGACCGCAC
Organism: Gordonia sp. 135; assembly: GCF_009720185.1. NCBI lineage: Bacteria > Bacillati > Actinomycetota > Actinomycetes > Mycobacteriales > Gordoniaceae > Gordonia > Gordonia sp. 135. Next base: position 1,508,454 of record NZ_CP046257.1, on the reverse strand, counting down.
GCGCCAGCTCCACCGCCGCCATACCGAGCGTGCACAGCCCGTGCATGATCGGCCGCGGCTGCCCGATCCGCGCGGCAGCCGCCGGGTCGATGTGGATGTGATGCCGGTCGCCGGTGAGCCGGTACAGGGCGGCCTGGTTCGGAGCCGTCTGTATCGGACGGCTCGCAACCGGCTCGCCCTCCGGACCTGCCGGACGCGACGGGCCGCGATCACCGCCAAATCCCCCGGCGCCGGGCGCGACGGGCCGTCGGTGAAGTTGGAGAACGGGTTTCGGGCCCAACCGGTGACGTGGATGGCATCGGCACCGGCGGCCTGGAAGAGCTTGGCCGCGCCGACCGCCTCCTCGGTGGTCAGCCCGTTCTCCTCGCCGAACTCCCGGCCGGCGACGCGGACGATGACGGCCAGCGAGTCGCCGACCCGCTCCTTCACCGCGGCGATGACCTCGCACGCCAACCGCGCCCGGTTCTCCAGCGGTCCGCCGTAGCCGTCGGTCCGCTGGTTGTCGGCGCGGCTGAGGAAGCCGCCGAGCACATAACCGTGGGCGCAGTGGATCTCCACCGCGTCACCGCCCGCGGCCTGCACCCGGCCGGCGGCGTCGGCGAAACACCTTACGAGCCAGTCGATGTCGTCTTGCGTGGCCTCGTGGTAGGTGGCCGACTTCCCGCCGGACACGGCGGCCATCTTCTGCAGTTCACCGGGGGTGTTGTCGGCCAGCGCCGACATGTCGCGAGTACCCGACGGCATCGTGGGGACCAGGAGCGGACGGTCGTCGATCGTGTCGATTCGCGCCACCCGGCCGTGATGCGTCATCTGCACACACAGTTTGCTGCCTTCCGCGTGAACCGCGTCGGCCAGAGCCGCGAGACCCGGGATGAAACGGTCCTCGGACAGTCCCGGTTCCTTGGTGCTGGCGCACCCCACCGGATAGGCCACCGCACAGCAACCGGTGATGATCAGGCCGGTCCCGCCGGCGGCGCGAGCCGCGAAATGGGCGACATCACCCTCTTCGATCTCGCCGTCGACGCACAGGTTCATGTCCATCGCCGGCAGAACAATGCGATTGGGTACCGCCATCGGGCCGATGACGCCGGGCGCGAGCAGGTGGGCATACCCGCTGGATCGGATCTTCACCACCGCACGGTAAATCGTGGTCGCAACGTCCGGCGCGAACGGGTCCCGGTCATCGGGACGCCCAGGGGCAGACCTCGGGCGTCAGGACGTGGACAGCGACCGACGTGCGAGTTCCAGAATCCGTTCCGCACGACGAAATTCCAGCGAATGCAGCTGACTGTCCGGGGACACGGTGTTGCTCGCCTGACGCAGCAGGATCGCGGCCAGCGACGATGCGGTGCGCGGTGGGATCACCAGAAGCGTCACGACGACTCCTCCTGCGGTCAGTGTCATCAGCGGGGGCGTCATGGGAGAGTCCGGGGAATCCAAGCCGGGGAACCGGCGGAAGCTGCTCCAGTTGACGTCCATCCCGGTGACGTCGCCGATCTGCGGTCGAGCCGCGGCGAGCACGCCGGGCAGTTCGTCGGCGAGCTGGACCGTGTACGGGTACCACGCGCCGCCGATCGGAGCCGACGGATCTACACCGAACCGCACCCGGGGCGGTCCCAGAAGCGGAGGGACGCTCATCGTCGCGCCTCCTCGACGACGGCAACGATGCTGAGGGACTCGGAGGTCACATTCCCACCTGACGTGTTCATCAGACGGAGAGTGGATTGTCTACGGTCTGACACCGGAGAGGCCGACAGAGATCTGTCGGATGTTCGAACCGGATACTGAAAAGGTTACCCCGGCAGCGCGACGGCGAGCCCGGCGGCTCGGCATGACCGGCGTGAGAATGGTGGAGCTAAGGGGAATCGAACCCCTGACCTACTCGATGCGAACGAGTCGCGCTACCAACTGCGCCATAGCCCCGGAGGGTCGTCGTGCGACCAACCGGGAGCCACTCTAGCAGCCCCACCGCGGTGGATCCCAAACACCCGAGCTCATGGCTAGGCTGGGCCGGTGCCTCGGATGTCTGATCAGCAATTGGCCGGTGTTCTCAGCAACGTCGTGGGGGTGATCAACCCTGTTCTCGACGTGCTCGCCGAACGCGACCCGTTTGGCCTCAAGGGCCATACGTTCCATGAGCATGACCACCCCGATTCCCGCATCGAGCAGGCCCAACACGCGGCTGCCAAGCTCCTCGACGTCGCCGACTGGCCCGGCACCAAGGGCTGGAGCGAGCGGTCGATGCACAAGCGAGCGAGCTGGTGGGTGACCCGCATCGGGACCCTCAACACCACCGCGGTCGCCTTCCCCGGGGTCTTCGGCATCTGGGCGAAGCGCCTGCCGATCACGCCGTACCTGGGGTTCGCCAACCAGGCTATGGTGCTCGTCGCGATCGCCCGCGAATACGAGGTCACCGACCGTGGCCGCCAGGTCGCACTGCTGGCGTCGGTCCTGTGCGGGCGGGACATCTCCACGCCCGATCTGTCCTCCGAATCAGGTGCGCCCCTGCCCAGCGAACCCGAAGAGCGCAAGAAGTCGTTGCTCGGCGGGATCTGGGATGCCGCGAAGCTGCTGCGGGCCGTCGACGACGAGTTCGAGAAGCGACCCCAACCGATGATCCTGTTCCGCATGCTCGGGTACATCCCGGTCATCGGCGCGCCGGCGACCTACCTCGGTGAGCGTTTCGCACTGTCGACGGCCGCCAAACGCGGTCAGGCGTGGCTGGATTCGCACGGGAAGGCGTCGGTGACCACAGGTCGCTGAAACGAACCAGCAGTAGGTTTCGGTGAGCGAAACCTACTGCTGGTCGAGTCTGCTGCGGGTCAGCCGACCCGGCGGTACTCCAGGTCCTCGCGGTCCATGCGGCGACGCTGGAACGGCGGCAGGTGGTCGAACACGGGGTCCTCGTCGTCGATCTCGAGAACCACTGCGCCACCGGGACGCCGGAGTCGCGGGGGCGGCGGGGCGGCGGCGAACTCGGGCACCGCGGCGGCGCGTCGACGACGCTCCTCTTCGGCACGCTGCGCACGCTTGGCGCGGGCGAGTCGCTGAGCCCGGATCTGCTGCTCGACCTTCACCGCCCGACGCAGGTAGGCGAGATAACCGACCAGCATCAGCCCGACGACACCCGTCGCGACCCAACCGGGCATCCCGATCAGGAAGCCCGTCACCAGCGACAGGATGAACAGCACGAACAGACCCAGCGTGACCCGCTGACGCTCGCGGTACTTCAGCTCGCGTTCCTTCTCCGACGAGTAGATGCTGCGGCGAACCCGCTCGGACTGCGGGGTACGCCCGGCCGGCCGCTCGTCTTCCAGCTCGTCGACGACCGACTCCGGTTCGACCTCGGTGTGCCGGGACGCGCGGGCGTAGTCGTCGTACTCGTCCTCGTCGAGATCGTCGGTCGCGTCCTCGTACTCGGCTTCGTCGTATTCGGATTCGTCGTATTCGGATTCGTCGTCGTACTCGGCGGCTTCCGAATCATCTTCGTACTCAGCCTCTTCGGAGTCCTCGTACTCGGCCTCGTCGGAGTCGCCGGCCTCGGAATCCTCCGCATCGTCGACCAAGTCGTCGTCGGTCTCGGCGGTTTCGTCGTCCTCGACCTCGTCGGTTCCATCGGCGAGGTCCTCGAGGTCGGTGTCCTCGGCGTCGGTGTCATCCGTGGCCTCGACGGTCGGCTTGTCCGCCTCGACATCTGCGACGCGCTGGACCTTCGTCGTGACGTCGGCGTGCTCGGTCTCGGTCTCGGCGTCGTCCTCGACCTCGTCGACGACGGCGGTCGCGGTCGCCTTACGGGAGGACTTCCACGACGGGTCGTGCGGGTGGCGAGCCGACGAACGGCGTCGCGCCGTCGACGGTGCCGTCGCGCGGGATCCACCGCGGTGCAGCAAGCGCGTCTTCTTCGCGGCCTCGGTCGACTTGAGGATCTGGGGACGACCCTTGATCACCATCGGGACCAGCACGAAGAGCCAGACCGCGACGAGACAAACCCACAGTACGGAGTTGGGCATGCGACTCTCCCTTCATTCACTCTGGTCACACGAGGCCACTCCACAATCTAGGGCCCGAAAGTCCCAGTTCTGTGCAGACGCGCCGGAACGCGACCATGTCGGCGCGGATTCACATGCCGCTCTCAGTCACTCGGCGCGAAAACGCGCGTCCACCGCGACGCGGATCTCGATGTCATCGGCCCGCAGTTCGAGGCTCGGCGACGGCGCCGATCCCGGGATGGCGGCACTCATCACCCGCCCGCGCGGTGACGGTGCATGGTCGACCATGCCCGGGTCGGACAGGAGAGTCGGTATCACCGGCCCGCGCCCCACGGCGTCGGAATAGGCCTGCGCCTTGGCTATTGCGTCCTCGACCGCCTCCCGACGCAGCTCGCGTTCGTGTGCGCGGCGACTGGTCTCGTGGACGTCCCAGCGAACGTTTTCGACCGCCACCCCTTCTTCCCCGGACCAGGTGTCGATGAACTCCGACAGCTTCTCGAAGTCCACGAACTCGGCATCGAGACGAATGCGGGTGTTGTACATCGGGTCCCGCGGCTCACCGTCCTGCGAGTAGGCCCGGGACGAGTACACCCGTACCGATTCGGCGGTCCACCGGTTCACCGCACCGGCCGACTCGAGCTCGCCCAGAGCCCCGGTGATCCGCGAATGCAGTGCCACCGCAGCCTCGTACACGGCCGCTTTCACGGGACCTTCGAGATGGACGGCGAGGTCGATCGCGCCGCGTTCCGGGGCGTACCGACCGCGTGCGTTACCGCGAACCACGATTTCGAGATCAGTCATGCCGTGAGCTTAGTTATGAAAAGGACGCCCGACCCGAACGGACCAGCGCCTCGGCCGCGGACCCGACGACCTCCTCGGCCGTCAACGCGAACAACATGTGGTCGCGCCAGCGCTTGTTGACGTCCATATACCGGACCAACAGGCCTTCCTGTCGAAAACCGATGTTCTTCAACACCTTTTGGGACGCCTCGTTGGCCGGCTGCACCGTCGCGTCGAGCCGGTGCAGCCCGACCGGACCGAAGCAGTGGTCCACGCCGAGTGCGACGGCCGCCGTCGCGATGCCCTGGCCGGCGTGCGCGTTGTCGACCCAGTAACCGATCCACGCGCTGCGCACGGCTCCGCGCTGGATGTTGCCGACCGTCAGCTGCCCCACGTACTGACCGTCGAGCTCGATCACGAACGGCAGGATGGCGCCGCGCTTGGCCTCCGACTTCAGCACCGCGAACAGGGGCGGCCACGACGCGGGCTGATGGCGGTCCGCCCAGCTCCCGACGCCGGTGGGTTCCCAGGGCAACAGCGAGTTCTGGTTACGGATGCGCAGTTCGCTCCAGTTCTTGCCGTCGCGGACCTTCACCGGCCGCAACGTGACCGTCCCGGCCTTGGTGCGCAGCGGTCCGAGGGTCGCCGGCCAACCCGGGCTGCCCGCACTGCCGCTCAACCACCTGAACACGATGAGTCAGTTTAAGCGCAATCACGCCCCGGATGCGGTCAGCCGCGCTGGGCGAGGAACGCGACCTCGACCTCGTCGCCGGTGCTCATCTCCTCGACCTCGGGGTCGACCATGATGAGACAGTTCGCCTCGGCGAGTTCGGCCAGCAGGTGCGACGAGCCGGTCGGCGACGCGCCGAGCACCTGGACGAGGTAGTCCCCGGTCCGTTCGTCGCGCATGAGCTGTCCGCGGAGGTATCCCTTGCGACCGCGCACCGAGGCGATCGGCCCGATGGTGCGGGCCTTGATGATCCGACGCATCGGCTGCCGCTTGCCGAGTGCGATGCGGATCAGCGGGCGCACCATCACCTCGAAGGTGACCAGCGCGCTCACGGGGTTCGCAGGCAGCAGGAAGGTCGGCACCTCGTCGCGACCGAGCCGGCCGAAACCCTGTACCGATCCGGGGTGCATGGCCACGCGGACGATCTCGAGTTCACCGAGGTCGGCGAGGGCGTCGGCGATGGCCTTCGACGCACTGCCGCCGACCGCGCCGCAGATCACCACGATCTCGGACCGGATGAGCTGCGCCTCGACCACCTCACGCATCCGGGAGGCGTCGCGTTCGGCGATGCCGACCCGGTTGACGTCGGCGCCGGCGTCGCGCGCGGCGGCCGCGAGGGCATAGCTGTTGACGTCGTAGATCTGTCCCGGTCCGGGAGTGCGGTCGATGTCGACGAGTTCGCTGCCGACCGAGATCACCGACAGACGCGGTCGGGGATGCACCATCACGCGCGACTGTCCGACGGCGGCGAGCAGACCCACCTGGGCGGGACCGATGATCGCGCCGGCGCGGACCGCGACATCACCGGGCTGCACGTCGTCGCCGACCCGGCGCACGTAGTTGCCGCTCTCGACGCCGTGACCGATCTTGACCTTCTGATCGCCGCCGTCGGTCCAGCGCAACGGCACGACCGCGTCGGCGAGCGTCGGCATCGGCGCACCGGTCTCGACGCGGACGGCCTGGCGCGGTTGCAGTCGGGTCGGGGTCCGCGACCCCGGGCCCACCTCCCCGACCACAGGCAGCGACACGATCATGGGCTCGCCCGTCTCGAGGTCGACGAGTTCGGCACCGTTCGGATCGAAATCCTCGAGATCCTCGGGGGCCAGAACACCGGCCAGGGCCACGTCGACCGCACGCACCGCGTAACCGTCGATGGCCGCCTGGTCGAAACCCGGCATCGGATGTTCGGTGACCACTTCCTCCGCGCACATCAGACCCTGCGCCTCGGAGATCGCGACACGCACCGGCCGCGGCGCCACCGCGGCGACGGTCACGAGCGTCAGATGATCTTCGACCGACCGCATCTCACCGCACTTCCCGCACTGCTCGATACAACACAGACGAACGGTATCGGTCCCGCGCGCCGGAACGGCCGAGGCGCGCGGGAGCCCGGGCGATCAGCTGTCGGCGAGCCTCTTCTCGAGCCACTCACGCAGATCAGGGCCGTAATCGTCCCGATCGAGCGCGAAGTCGACGGCGGCCTTGAGGTAGCCACCCGGGTTACCCAGGTCGTGGCGGGTACCGCGATGCACGACGACGTGCACGGGCTCACCCTCTTCGATGAGCAGCGCGATGGCGTCGGTGAGCTGGAGCTCGCCGCCCGCGCCCGGCTTGATCCGACGCAGCGCGTCGAAGATCTTGCGGTCGAGGATGTAGCGTCCGGCCGCGGCGAGATTCGACGGCGCGTCCTGCGGCTCCGGCTTCTCGACCATGCCCTTGAGCTTCATGACGTTGGGGTTGTTGGCGTCGGGCAGCGGCTCGACGTCGAAGACGCCGTAGGCGCTGATGCGGTCCTCGGGGACCTCGATCGCGCACAGGACCGAACCGCCACGACGCTGCCGCGTCCGGGCCATGACCTCCAGCACGCCACCGGGCAGGACCAGGTCGTCGGGCAGCAGCACTGCGATGGCGTCCTCGTCGTCGTCGAGGCGGTCCTCGACGCAACCGACGGCATGGCCGAGGCCCAGGGGCTTCTCCTGGACGACCGATGCGACCTCGAGCAGGTTGGGCGCCTTGCGGACCTTGGCCAGCATCGCTTCTTTACCGCGCTTGGCGAGGGTGCTCTCGAGGACGAGGTCTTTCACGAAGTGCGCGACGACGCCGTCCTTGCCGGGCGAGGTGACGATCAGCAGTCGCTCCGCGCCGGCCGACTTGGCCTCCTCGGCGACCAGCTCGATGCCGGGGGTGTCGACCACCGGCAGCAGCTCCTTGGGCACCGTCTTGGTGGCGGGCAGGAAGCGCGTCCCGAGACCCGCTGCCGGGACCACCGCCGTGCGCGGGATCGGCGGGGTGTTGGGTACGGATTCGTACTCACTGAAGCCATCTTTGGACGCAGTCATGAAACCACCCTAAGACAGGTGTCCCCGAGCGGCCGGACGGACAGGAGTGACTCAGACCTCACCCGCGCCGGGGCCTGCGTCCGATACAGTTCGGGCGTCGGCGAGCCACCCACGGCATGAAGGACGGTCGCGTCGTGCGAACCCTGAAGGACCAGCGGCGAGAGAATGCTGCGGAACGCCGGTCGGGCATGTCGGCGGCCGCGCGCGAGCGGGCTGCCGAAGACCTCGCCGAGTGGATACACACCTGCCCGTTCCGGCTCGAGTACGACGTCACGGTCGCGGCCTATGTACCGGTCGGCGACGAGCCGGGTTCCACGGCGATGCTCGACGCGCTACTCGATCGCGGCGTGACGGTGCTGCTTCCGGTGGTCCCCGCCGGCGAACCCGCCCCGCTCGACTGGGCGCGCTACACCGGTCCCACCTCTCTCGCCCCGGGGCGCTGGGGCCTGCTCGAACCCACGCACGACCGTCTCGGCGTATCCGCGATCCGCGCGGCGTCGGTGGTCCTGATCCCCGCGCTGTCCGTCGACAAGACCGGCGTCCGCCTGGGCCGGGGGGCCGGATACTACGACCGCACCCTCGTCGGGCTGTCCGCGGAACTCGTCGCCGTCGTCTACGACGAGGAGCTCGTGGATTCCCTACCCGCCGGAGATCACGACGTCGCCGTCGGCTGGGCCCTCACCCCCGGCGGCGGGTTTCTGCAACTGAGCTGATCCTCGACACCCCGCCCGGGACAACAAAACCCGGGCGGAGCGTCCGGCAAGTACCGGAGGGGCTCCTGCCCAGGTTCTGGTGTGCAGTTGTGCGGACCCGCTCAGGCGGGAGTCGCGGCCTTGCTGTCGCTCTTGGTGGTGCTGCTCGAACTCGACGACGACGAATCCGACGAGGCCGAGGAACTGCTCGACGACGAGCTGTCCGACGACGAGGACGACGCGGTGTCCGAAGAGGACGAACCCGACCGCGAGTCGGTGCGGTAGAAACCGCTCCCCTTGAACACGATGCCGACCGAGTTGAACAGCTTGCGCAGGCGACCGGTGCACTGCGGGCATTCGGTCAGCGCGTCGTCGGAGAACGACTGGACGATGTCGAACTTGTTGTCGCACTCCGTGCAGGCATACGAGTAGGTGGGCACCTGAACCTCCGAAAGTCAGTAAACGCTGACAAGTGTAACCGATTTTGGCACTCCCACATTCCGAGTGCTAACGCCGGGTCCGATGACGACGCCGATGCCCCCTCGATGGGACAGTTCGGGCGACATCAGGCAAGGTGTTTTCCACACTGCGGCCACACCCCGGTCGTTCACCTGCCAAACTACCGTCACCTTCCGATGGCCTGAAGCAACCAGGGCTGCTGACCTATCGCTGGAGTGAGATGACCGACTTCCTCAACGACCTCAACAGCCTGATCTGGAGCAATCCCCTGATCTACCTGTGCCTCGGCTCAGGCGTGTACTTCTCCATCCGGTCACGCTTCATGCAGATCAGGCAGATCCCGGAGATGATCCGCGTGATGATCCGCGGCGAGAGCTCGCCGGACGGGGTGTCGTCGTTCCAGGCACTGATGATCTCGCTGGCCGGTCGCGTCGGCACCGGCAACATCGCCGGCGTCGCCACCGCCATCGCCTTCGGTGGCCCCGGCGCACTGTTCTGGATGTGGGCGATGGCCTTCCTCGGCGCGTCGACCTCCTTCGTGGAGTGCACGCTCGGCCAGATCTACAAGACCCGCGACCGCCTCACCGGCGAGTACCGCGGCGGACCCGCGTACTACTTCAGCCAGGCCTTCGCCCACACCAAGGCCGCCCCGTTCTTCAAGATCTACGGACTGCTGTTCGCGGCCGTGACAGTTCTCGCCTGCGGCCTGCTCATGCCGAGCGTCCAGTCGAATTCGATGGCGGTCGCGATGAGCCAGGCCTGGGGCATCGCGGACTGGGCCGTCGCCATCGGCATCGTGATCATCCTCGCCTTCGTCATCATCGGCGGCGTCAAGCGCATCGCGACCTTCGCGTCGATCGTCGTGCCGTTCATGGCGGTCTTCTACATCCTGTTCGCCCTGGTCGTCGTCTTCACGAATGCGTCGCAGATCCCCGATGTGCTTCGACTGATCTTCGCGAGTGCCTTCGGCGCCGACGCGGTGTTCGGTTCGATCATCGGCGCGGCGATCATGTGGGGCGTCAAGCGCGGTATCTACTCGAACGAGGCCGGTCAGGGCACCGGACCGCACGCGGCAGCCGCCGCCGAGGTCTCCCACCCCGCCAAGCAGGGCTTCGTCCAGGCCTTCGCCGTCTACATCGACACGCTGTTCGTGTGTTCGGCCACCGGCTTCCTCATCATCTCGACCGGGGCATACCGGGTCTTCGAGGGTGAGAGCGCCGACGGCGCGGTCCTGTCCGACGGCGGACTGCTCCCCGATGTCGTCGACGTCGGCCCGACCTACGTTCAGGTGGGTTTCGACAGCGTGTGGAGCGGCGCGGGGTCGACGTTCGTGGCGATCTCGCTGGCCTTCTTCTGCCTGACCACGATCATCGCCTACTACTACATGGCGGAGACCAACCTGCGGTTCCTGCTCGGCAAGGCCGCGACCGTCTACATCCACCCGCTGCGCAGCACCGTCGGCTCCAACCTGACGATGCTCCTGCAGGCCCTCATCCTGTTCTCTGTCGCCTACGGCGCGGTGTCGACGGCGAAGGACGCGTGGACCCTCGGCGACATCGGCGTCGGCCTGATGGCGTGGCTCAACATCCTCGGCATCCTGGTCCTGCAGCAACCCGCGTTCAAGGCGCTGCGCGACTACGAGCGCCAGAAGAAGCAGGGCAAGGACCCGATCTTCGACCCGATTGCGCTCGGCATCGTGGGTGCGACCTTCTGGGAGACCTACGAGCACAAGGACAGGTTCCGTGAGGAGGAGCCGATCACGCGCGCGGGAGGCGTGAACCCCGACGTCTAGACGGTATGGGTGACTCCCCGATGGTGTGTTGGGGGGGGGTTGCGGGCCGGAGCCTCACGCACAAAGACTCGTGGGTTACCGAGCAGGAGGCGCCTGCCCGGCCTATCCGACATTTGTGGGAGGCCCCGGTGTTTACAGAGCGTACGAGTGTAGGACTCGATGTGCACGCACGATCGATCGTCGCGGCTGCTCTTGACGGCCAAACAAGTGAGCTTCATCAGGCGCGGCTGACGCCGTCGTTTGAGCACGTCAGATCATGGCTGGCGACGTTGCCAGGCCCTGTCGCGGTGGCCTATGAAGCCGGTCCGACCGGCTTCGGGCTGTACCGGGACCTGACCGCGGCAGGGATCCGCTGCGAGGTGGTTGCGCCGAGCAAGCTGCAGCGTCCGGTCGGTGACCGGGTCAAGACCGATGTGCGCGACTCGATTCACCTGGCGAGGTTGCTGCGGCTTGGCGAGACCACTTCGGTGTGCATCCCGACTGTCGCCCAGGAAGCCGCGCGTGATCTGGTCAGGGCCCGCGAGGACTGTCGGGGTGATTTGATGCGGGCACGTCATCGGTTATCGAAGCTGTTGCTGCGTCACGGCCTGGTCTATGACGGTGGGACGGCCTGGACCGGCGCGCATGACCGGTGGTTGCGAACAGTCGCAGCGTCGGCGTTGACCGGGGCGGCCACACGGGTGGCCTTCGATGCCGATTACGAACACGTATTGACGATGAAAGCTCGACGTGACCGTTTGGACGTGGCGATCGTAGCGATGGCCGGTGATAGTGAGTTCACCCCGATCGAGCGGCGGATGTCGTGCCTGCGTGGAGTGAGCACGCTGACCGCGTTCGCGTTGACCGTGGAGATCGGTGATTGGGATCGGTTCACCGGCAACAGCATTGGCTCATTCGTCGGGTTGGTTCCCAGCGAATATTCTTCAGGAATGTCGCGGGTGCAGGGGGCGATCACCAAGACCGGCAACACCCATGCCCGCCGATTGCTCGTCGAAGCAGCCTGGCACCATCGGGCGCGCTATCACGTCGGTGCGGTGATGCGGGAACGCTGGGAACAGGCTCCCGCAGCGGCTCGGGTGCGTGGCGATGAAGGTAACCGTCGCCTCCATCAGCGGTGGGTGAACTTCCTTGACCGCCGGAAACGCCCCGTCATTGCCAAACGTCGCCATCGCGCGTGAGTTGGCCGGCTGGTGCTGGTCGTTGGCCGTGATGGACTGCTGACAGCAATTGGCCTGCTTTATGAGCCGATCGGTGGTGACAGCGCGTGGATCGACCCGCGATACAACTATGAGCAAACCCGGTCACGGGTTGACGCTCGACCCTAGACACGCGGTCGCGATCCAGCCGAAACCCCGTCCTGCGGTACCCAATCCGCGAATATCAGTCTGACCGCGCGTCGTGATACGACACGCTCACCACACAGATCGCTCATGAAGCACAGAGGTACCGCCGGGATAGCTTCCCGGCGGTACCTCGCCCTGCGAACTTGACAAACTTCTCTACATATCAGTTGTAGTGACCCGAGACCTACCCGCCGATGACATCCCGGTTGATGTCCGGGATGTCATCGCGGTTCATGTCGGCGTCGCGCGCCTGGCGTGCATCCCAGCGCAGGAGCGCCGCGGCGAGTGCCGCCGAGATGACCGAACCGGCGAGGATGGCCGCCTTGGCGGCCGCGGCGTGGTCATCGGAGCCTCCTTCGAAGCTGAGTTCGGCGATGAGGAGGGCGACGGTGAATCCGACGCCGGTGAGCATGCCGATCGGCAGCAGGTCACGGAGTCCGATGGCGTCCGGAAGGCGTAGGGGCGTGAACTTCGTCATCAGCCACGTCGATCCCAGGACGCCGACGAGTTTGCCGACCACGAGTCCGAGCACGATGCCGCTCGACACGGGCTGCACGATCGATCCCTCGCCACCGATCACGGTGACGCCGGCGGCCGCGAACGCGAAGACCGGGAGCGCGATCGCCGCCGAGTACGGACGCACCGCCTCGTCGAGCCGTTCCGTGCGCGGCATCTCCTCCCCGCGGATCGCGACGGCGGGTACGACGAAGCCGAGCAGGACGCCCGCGACGGTGGCGTGCACGCCGGATGCGTGCATCAGCGCCCAGGCGACGACGCCGACCGGGATGAACAGCGGCCAGAGCCGCCACGAGCCGCGCACCAGAACCGCGAACACCGCGACCGTGACAAGTGCGCCGCCGAGCATGACGAAGTCGATCTCGTCGGTGTAGAAGGTCGCGATCACCACGATGCCGAGCAGGTCGTCGACGACGGCCAGCGTGAGCAGGAACGTCCGCAACGGCATCGGGAGGCCACGACCGAAGATGGCGAGCACGGCGAGCGCGAAGGCGATGTCGGTGGCGGTCGGGATGGCCCATCCGCGTAGGGCTTCGGGGTCGCCGAGTGCGACCACGACCACGTAGAAGAGTGCAGGGGTGACCATGCCGCCCACTGCTGCTGCGATCGGCACCCCGGCGAGCTTGAGGTCGCGGAGGCTGCCGGCCACGAACTCGTGTTTGAGTTCCACACCGACGACGAAGAAGAAGATCGCCAGCAGTCCGTCCGACGCCCAGTGCGCCAGCGACAGATCCAGTTGCATGAAGTCGGGGCCGACCTCGGTGTGCAGCAGCGACGAATAGCTCTCTCGCCAGGGCGAATTGGCCCAGACGACGGCGATGGCGGCGGTGATGAGAAGCAGCACGCCACTGGTGGTGTCGAGTGCGGCCCACTGCCTCAGTCGGTTCCGCCGGGTGGGGTCTGCCGCCTCGGAGGCGGTGACGGTCGGTGGCTGGTCGGTTGGTGGATGACCGCCCATGGGAGCTCCTCTGTCCTCGGCGCACGCACACGCCCTCTTCTGACGCCACCCGGCACCGGGCGACGGCCGACCAGACTTCCCGGCACACCATGATCTGTTTCCGACGTCACCCTAGCGGAGGACAGACCTGGCAGCCGATTGTGCACAGCGCGACGCCGAGCCTCATGACTGTCCACAACACGTCCGCGCCGCCGTCTGCCCGGGGACGACGGACCTAACGTCCCGGTCATGCCACTGACTCGGATATCGCTATCGCGCGACCGGCTCGGCCCACGCCTCCGCGACCGGTGTGCCCAGGCAATCCGTCCCGGCTGGACGCGCGGCCTGGCGGTTCGGCGGCTGGTCGCCGCCGCGCTGATCGTCGCGGCCGGCGTCATCGGGCTGGCCGGGATGCGCGCCGACGGTGAGTTCGAGGTGCTGGTCGCGGCCCGCGAACTGCTGCCCGGGCATATGGTCGACGCCGGCGACCTGGCCCCTCGGCTGGTCACGGGGAGCACGGTTCCCGAGGGGGCGATCACCGAGCCCGCACTCGCGACCGGACGAACCGTCACCGGTCGCGTGCGGACCGGGGAGATACTCACCGACACCCGGTTGTTGTCCTCGCGTCTCCCGGCCGAGCTGACGGGAGTCGACGACGCCCGTCTCGTACCTGTCCGACTGTCGGACGAGGCGGTCACGTCCCTGCTCCGGCCCGGGGATGTGGTCGACGTCCTGACCGATTCCGCCGATGTCCTCGCACGACGCGCCGTCGTCGCGATGCACACCGGCCAGTCCGCGGCGGGCGGGATCTCCTCCGGTAGGAACACGGCGGCACCGGTTCTCCTGGCGATGAATGCGGCGGCTGCCCATCGAGTGGCCGCCGCGGGTCTGGATTCCTCGCTTGCGGTCGTCCTGCACTGAACGCGCGACACTCCGGAGGATTCAAGGCAAATGGATCGCTCTGTTCACGATCGTGGATAGTGTAGTACGAGTTCGCACAGCAAATGTCGGATTTGCACCGACCGAGACCGAATCGCCGATCAAGAGCGGGATAACCAAGGAGAGGCCGCACACCGTGCTCAAGGGATTCAAGGACTTCATACTCAAGGGCAACGTCGTCGAGCTGGCTACCGCAGTCATCATCGGTGCGGCCTTCACCGCCATCGTGACCGCGTTCACCGACGGCATCGTCCAGCCGATCATCAACTCGATCCCGATCGGCTCCGACGCCGCACAGGGACTCGGCTTCCAGATCACCGACAACGCCTCGACGTTCGTCGACCTCGGCGGCGTCATCACCGCCGTCATCAACTTCCTGATCATCGCGGCAGTGGTGTACTTCATCATCATCCTGCCCTACAACAAGCTCGCGGAACTGGGCGGATTCGGCAAGAAGTCCGAGGTCACCGAGGTGGCTCTGCTCACCGAGATCCGCGACCTGCTCGATCCGGAGGGAACATCGAAGGCCAAGGCCGAGGCGGAGAGCGATCTGCCGCCGCATCTGGCCGAGCCGTCCGCACCTGCGGGCGACCCCTACGCACCCCAGTCGGGCCCCCTCGCGCCGTACGAGTCGCCGTCCGGCGCCGGTACCACGCAACGTATCTCGACTCCCCCGTCCTCGGGCCAGCCGTTCCAGCAGGGATCGCCCCAGCAGGGTTCACCGCAGTCGGGACCGCAATCGTCGCCCCTGTTCAACCCGTCGCAGGGTCACCCCGGGGGGCCGGGCGGTCAGCCCTATCCGACGCCGCAACCGGCTCCGGGTAACTACCCCCCGCCCGGGAACTACCCGCCCCCGGGCAATTACCCGCCCCCCGGGTCCCAGTACCCCGGCGAGCAGCAGTATCCGGGCGAGCAGTATCCCGGTGAGCAGTTCCCCGGTGACGGTCCGGACGCCCCGGGACGCCATTCGCGCTGAGCCGCGTCGTCGTCAGGCGCCGGCCGGCGCGCGCCGCTCATCGGACGTCGAGCCCCTGCCGCAGGTCGCGGCAGGGGCTCGACGCTGTTCTCGGCACACCTCCCAGCAGGACGAGCGACCGTTTCTGCTCGGTGACGCGCAAGCCCCTCAGCGAGAACCGACCTCAGACCGCCACTGGCAACCCTCTGAACTACAGACAAAATGTTCGTAAACAATGAACTTTGCTGAAGCGACGCCTAAACGAATTCATCCGCCGCTAGATTCGCGACGACCGTCATACCAGATGCGCCACAGCCATTTTCGGTGCCGAAGTCGTGGCCTTCGACACATCGGGCGCCAGATCTTCCTCCACGACTCAAAATTGTCGGCGTTCCACTCGCTATCAGGCATTAACATGTCGTAGGGTCATGGACACTGCAGTCGGGGAATGTCCACCTGCAGATCATCGATGACGGAGGGCATGAAATGGCAGATATCATCCAGGGCGCGATCACCGACGCTATCGTCGAGCTGGTCCAGGGAGCAATCGAGTCGGGTTCGGACAGCACCGACACCGAATAGAGCGCTGCCTCGGCGGCCGCCGCGAAGCCACGCTTCGCGGCGGCCTCTTCTCGTTGTACCGGAGATGCGTCAGGACGGCCCTGGCAGCAAGATCGCGGTCCACGGAACTTCCGTGCCGCAACTTCGACGACGCGCAACCGTGATGACCAGTCACGCCGCGATCAGCGTGCCCGGTCCTCATGTAGTCACCGGAACCGCCCCTGAAACGCCTAGATATCGCGGCGCTGAACCCATACCGTTGGACCATCTGTCAGGTTGAACTCCTTGCGCACCAAGCAGTTCCACTTGAGCGCATACAGCTCAGACAATCGCGGGTCGGACGTGCTCGCCGTTACGGGCAAGCCGAGCCGTCGAGCGCGCTCAACCACCGGGTCCACCAGCTCGGCGAGCGTCCCACCACCACGATGATCCGGGTGCACCAGCGCGAAGATCACCCGAACGGCGTCGCCCGCGACCTTTGTTTCATCGGCCTTACTCTGCAACTCTTGGAAACGATCCGCGAAACCGTCGATCGCTCGGACCCACCGGCGGGTACGGCTCTTCAGGTCGTCGTCGATCCGCCCAGCCTCGTCTGGCGACCCGGAAACGGCTATCAGGGCAATCAATCCACCCGCGCCGTCGAAGATGCCCTCGATACCGTTGATGCACTCCACGAACAGCACTTCGCCATACCATCGATACGCGTCGACAGGAGCTTCGTCACCGATCAACCATCGATAGACGGGCACTTCACGCAAGCCATTCTCCAGCAAGTCGAGCGCGGCGTCCCGGTCGGAGGCACAAAGTTTGCGACGCACTCGGTTGCCTGGGTCGTGATGGGTCACCAATCCATATCAACACATCAAGACCCGTCGCGACGACACGGCTCGGAATACCGCCGAGTTCCTGGTCGATCCCTTGCAAGCTATTCGTCACCGAAAATTCAGCATTCGCTGACCACGACAGCCGGGATGTTGTGCGGTATTGTCGGGCCCGAGGCCGCCTCAGGACGGGCGACTGTACTTGACCCACGAAGCGGTAATGACGATAGGAGATTCACGTGTCCGACGCGATCAGTATTTCTTGGATCCGCTTGTACATCGAGGAATTGGTAACCGGGTCCGCTGAAGGCGACACCGCACCAACAGACGATTAAGAACCGTCGGCGGGGACCGCCGACGAAGAGTTACACGACGATCACTACGACAAAGGAGATTTTCATGGGCGAAGTTGTCGGCGGCGGGATCGAAGACGCCATCAAGGACCTCCTGACGGGTTCCCTTGACAGCGATGGGGTTCCGATCGATCCCGAGGACTAGAAGCACCGCCCTCAGGGCACCCGGCACGTTTCACACCACTGAAGGAGACCACATGGCCACCGGAATCGAAATCAACATCTCCGAGCTCTTGAAGGAACTGCAGAGCGGATCCGCGGAATCAGAGCCGGAAACCACCACCTAGGTTCATCGAGCTTGCGGACCGCCTTCTGGCCCTGCCAGGAGGCGGTCTTTGTTTCCACGTTGTCCCCGCGCCGAAGCACTATAGTGGCTCTTCCTGATTCAGAGTGCGTCGAGGTGTTGTGCGAGGCCGCCGGAGTGGATGAGTGACCGCAAGATGTAGTGGTTGAGGTTGCGGAAGCCCAACGCGATCCCGCGGAGGTGTTCCAGGCGGCCGTTGATCGCTTCGACGGGTCCGTTGGAGGCGCCGGTGTCGAAGTAGGCCAAGATCTCGGCACGCCGCGCCCATAATGATCGGCCGAGTTGGGCCAACTCTGCCAGCCCGGACGGAACGCCGGTATGAATCCGTTTGAGCAGCTTGTACATCGCGATCTTGCCGTCACGCTTGTTCTCCTGGCCGTAGGCGTTGATCAGCTCTTGGTAGATCGCGTAGGTGACCGAGACGGCCACGTGCTCCTCGTGAGCCTCCAACCCGCTACGTAGCCGGGCCTTCTGCTTGTCTGTCAGCAACGCGATCCGGGTCAGCAGTGGTCGGCGGATACCGTAGAGCGGATCACCCGTGCGGCCGCGGTGCCCACACGTATCGTGTTGCACGCGTTGACGACACACTGTGAGCTTCTCGGCGGCCAGATGGACCACGTGGAACGGGTCCATCACCGCCCGCGCCTTATCCAATGCCTCGGCGGTCGCGGTGCGATACCCGGTGAATCCGTCCATGGTGACCACCCGGATCCGGTCCCGAAAGGAGTCATCGCGGGCATCGAGCCAGTCCTTCAACGCCGCTTTGGACCGGCCGCCCACCATATCCAGCAAGCGCGCCGACCCGGTCCCATCCACAATCGGTGTGAGGTCGACCAGCACGGTCACGAAACTCGAATCACCATTGCCGCGAACATGTTTCCACTTGTGCTCATCAACACCGAGAACCCTGACACCGTCGAGTCGGCCAGGCGCCGAAGCCACCGTACGCGCCGCCTGCAACGCGAGGGCATTCACGGTGTTCCAGCCCAACCCGACCGACGCGGCGACCGCAGAGACGCTCATCTTGTCCAGAATCATCCGCCGAAGAATCCACGCGATCGTGCGGCGCGTCACCGCCGCGCGCGGCGCGACGATCGCCGAGATGTCGGCGCGAAAGATGCCCTGACCACACGCGCCGTTCTCGCAGGCGTAGCGCGGCACCCTCAGATGCAACCGGGTCGGATGGCCCACGATCGGTAGATCTGCCACCTCACGATCGACATGATCACGCAACCGACCCGCCCGCTCGCACCTCGGGCAGCTACTCTTCGGGGCCAAGACCTCGCAGAACAGGTGTGTGCGATCCTCGCCGTCGAGAGCGGCATCGGTGATCGTCACCCCGAGTTCGATCGTGCGGCAAATCGTGTCGGCAATGGCGCTACGCTGCAACGAGGGTCCTGTCGGTGTGAGTGATGAGGTGTAGGGGCTTTCATCTTCACACCACAGGACCCGCCCGCATCCCCGGCTCGCCGCCGCCGAACCCGACCTACATCTTGTGCCCGGTAGAACCCGTTCTACGCACCGTCAATCAGGAAGAGCCACTATAGTCGGCGCCGAAATCCGCCGCGCAACCACTCAACTTTCCGCTATTCGACATCCTCATTCATGATTTGGTGATCATTCACTACCTATCCTGTTCGCCAACCGAAATTGCGAATCTAAACCAACGCATCAGTTGCGATCCGCGGAGCAACAACGCTGCTTAGTTGCGATCCGCGGAGCAACAACGCTGCGGACGACGCCGACCCAGCCGACAAGTACGGCCCCTGGATTTTGGACGACCGAATTCTGGGATTTCAGTGCGATTCGCGCCGGGTACCATGCCCGACGCCGCGTGACAAGAAGCACTTGAAGCCAAGCTCCGCATTCGGCGGTGAGGCACACAGAACTCGGCGGGCAGCGACAGCCGAATCACCGCGGGGCGGGAATCCACTGTGGATTCCCGCCCCGCGGTGATGCTGGGGTCAGCGTGCCTATCAGCCGAGGCTGAACGGCTTGCCATTGAGCATGACAACGCCCTTCACGGAGTCGGTGCTGACCGTGACCTGGACGATGGAGCGAGCCGCTGCGTATCCGATGCAGCCATCAACCTTGAACTGTTCCTGGCTGTACACCACGCCGCCCTTGGTGCCCTTGAAGGTGAAGGAGTTCAGGTTGTAGTCGCTGTACGAGGTGTCAGAACCGGAGGTCTCGTTGATGAGCCAGTACCGGCTCACCTGTCCCGGGCCGATCTCGACGTTGCCGCCAACCGAATCACCGGTCAGGCCGGCGCCCGCGGTGATGTTCGACGGGTCTGAGTAGTCAAGTCCGCCACTGACACCCGGAACCGAGGCGCCACCTTCCTTGAAGTCGATCTGGCAACCGACCTCCCAGCCGACCTTGATCGATCCGCCCTCGGCCTTGCCGCCGACGGTGACCCGAACCTTTCCGGATCCCCACACCTCACGAGAGGTCGGCACATTGCTGACCGCACGCTGGACGTTGGCGTACTCGTCGAACAGCTGGATCGTGACCGGCGTTCCGTCGACGAGCTTCTTCGTGATCGTGCCGCCGGGCAGCGGGCCTGCGGTGGCTCCGCCGGCACCCAAACTGGTCAGGCCCATCGCGACAGCACCGGCGATGCCGGCTGCTGCAACCACGCGACGCGTGATGTTCTTCTTCATGATTCCCCTTCGTGGAATATCAATCTGCTCAGAGCAGGTAAGTCAGGTAGTGCTAGTTATCTGCGCCGGTCAGTTGATACTGAAGGGCTTTCCGTACAGGGTCGACTGGATGAGGGTTCCCTCGCCGCTCAGCTTGCCGTCCGCGGTGTCGTAACCCTTGGCGCCGATGACCTTGACCGCGGAACGGGCCGAAGCGAAGCCACCGCAACCGGGAAGGGTGAACGAGAGCTGGGACAGCTGGACGGCTGCGATTCCCTTGTCCGACAGGTCCTTGTCCGTGATGTCGACGACGGCAACCTGCCCGGGCGCAAGCGGAAGGCCGAAGGAACCCGAAAGTGTTGCAGCCGAGAGGCTGATCGCGCCGTCGAGGCCCAGAGTGAACCCACTGACGTCGACCTGACAGCCGATGATGTACTTCACAGCGAGCTTGCCGCCGACTCCTTCGGAAGCTTTCGCGGTGTAGGTGCCTGATATCACGAACCCACGGGACGTCGGATTGTTCGCCACGGTGGTGATCGGGTAAGCGCTCTCGCCCGTGCGCCAGGTCTGGATCGACTCGCCGTCGATGCCCGACGCCTTCTTGTATCCATTCGGCAGACCGGCTGCCGCCGCATCACCGGCGCCCATGCCGGCCAGGCCCACGACCGCGGCCGAGGCGATCGCGACGGCGCCCGCGGCGCGGCGCAGCCCAAGCTTGCTGAACTTGCTCATTCGTTCCCTCTCACAGGATTCGGCTGTTACCCCGCGGAATGTGTTCACATCCGCAAGTCATGACCCTCGACGTTCGATGGTGTTCCACACAGTAATGCTCAGTCTGCTCACACGCAGGACTTGGCTTGCGTTAAGGATCCATCGAATTCCTGGTCACTGCTGCGTTGTCACTCGCGACAGATCGCAGGACGCTGCTCAAGCCCCGTTCACAGGGGACCGAGCGTTGTCGAGGCGAACGTTATCGGAGGGGTCTCAGAACGGGCAACAGCTGGACTCGGCCGTGTCACAAACCGGATACGCACCATCGCAAATAGTGAATACGTGATCTATCGACGGACGAAAGTTAACGGTAGATAAACACGCTGATGCGGCTATGTACAGCTGGTCGCATTTCACTCGTAATGGGGCGGCCGCTGGGCCTCGAACCAATCCTGAGAGTGACCTTTGTGATCTTCGCCACACGCGTCACTCGTGATGTCCGGGAGGTCGTCCCCGAACACCGAATCAAGCTTCGCGCGACGGGCAGCACGATGAGCAGCAGCGTCATCGCTGCTGCTCACCGGTCGGTTTTCGGGGTTGCCGCGGTCACCCGTCATCGCAGGGAAGTCCTATTTCCGGTCGGTCGATCGTCCTGTCGGACCCGAGATCTCCAGCGCTGCTCGTGGTCCCCGCCACACGCAGCGGTGGCGCGCTCAGAACTCGCTGATGGACTCGATCACATACTTCGCGAGAGGGGCGGCCGTCGCCATTCCGTCGCGCACCGCGGCGCGGGAATCGGCGATATTGACGACCAGGGTCTGCCCGGAGATTCCGGCCAGCCCGCGCGAAAGTCCACCGTCGGTCGCCCCGGCGGCGAGCCCGGAACTACGGATCGCCTCCTCGATGCCGCGCAGCCGGCGGTCGAGCAGCGGTTCGGTGGCCTCCGGGGTCACGTCGCGGGCGCCGACGCCCACACCGCCCACCGAAACCACCAGGTCGACACCACCGATCACCGCGGTGTTCAGAGCGTTCCGGATCTCCACCTCGTCGCCGGGAACAACAACGGCGGCGTCGACGTGGAATCCTGCCTCGGCGAGCAGTTCGCTGACGAGAGGCCCGAGCAGACGCTGGTCCTCACCGTGCGCGGCCTCGTCGTCGACGACGACGACGAGAGCCCGGCCGATCTCCTCGCCCGGCGGGCGATGCGCGGCCTGCTCGTGACGCGCGACGAACTCCCGCGCCGCGGCGTCGGCGGCCACGACATCGGCCGGATCGACCTGACCCGGATCACCCGCGAGACGGACGTCCAGGGACTGTCCCTCCTCGACGGTGTCGCCGGAGATGGCGGTGTTTCCGGGAACGGGGGATCCGGCATCAGACATGGCAGGCCCTTTCTCTCTCGTCTCTGACCGTCCGCTGGACGGTCGTGCGGGGCTGTGTAGTTGTGTGTGGTCGGGCGGTGGCGCCGCGTGTCACTTCACCTCGAGCGTGCCCAACTTGACCTGTGCGGTCTTGGTGTTCGCGCCGTCTGTGTAGGTCACCGTGACCGTGTCCCCCGGCGCATGCGACCGGATGGCCGCCACGAGTGCGTCGCCCGACGGGATCGGACGGTCGTCGACCTTGGTGATGACCGCGTCCTTCGGGATGCCCGCGCCCGCCGCAGGTCCGCCCGGGGTCACATCGGTGACGACGGCGCCGGGCGCGTCGGAGTCACCGCTCGGGCGCACGGACACACCGATGTTGGCGTGGCTGGCCTTGCCCGTGGACTCGAGCTGCTTGGCCACGCGGATCGCCTGGTCGATGGGGATCGCGAACCCGAGTCCGATGCTGCCACCGGCCTGCTGCTCGCCTCCACCGAGGGTGGCGATGGCGGTGTTGATACCGATCAGTGCTCCCCTGGCGTTCACCAGCGCACCGCCCGAGTTGCCGGGATTGATCGCGGCGTCGGTCTGGATGGCATCGATCACCGAGGTGGTGTTGGTGCCCGGATCGCGGGAGGTCAGGACAGGTCGGTTGAGCGCGCTGATGATGCCCGTGGTGACCGTTCCGGCGAGTCCGAGCGGCGAACCGATGGCGATGACGTCCTGCCCGACCGCGAGGTTGTTCGAGTTGCCCACCGTGACCGGGGTCAGATCGTTCCGGTCGACCTTGATGACCGCGATGTCGGAGATCGGATCGGCGCCCAGGACCCGGGCCTGCGCCCGTGAACCGTCCGAGAAGTTGACCCCGACCTTGGCCGCGGGGCCGTTGTCCCCGGCGCTGACGACGTGGTTGTTGGTCATGATGACGCCGTCCTCGGTCAGGACGACACCCGATCCCGAGCCCAGCGCGCCACCCGAGGCGACCTCGATGGAGACCACCGATGGCAGTACACGGGCCGCCACCTCCTGGACCGATCCGGCCGGCGCCTCGACGGGCGCGGTGTTCCCATTCGCCCCGGGGTCGCCGCCGAGCGGACCGCTGCTCGTGCTGCTCGACGACCCGTTGGAACCGTCGGCCAGGGTGTAACCGATCGCACCGCCGGCACCACCGGCGACGAGAGCGACCACCAGCGCACCGGCGCCGAGTGCGGCCAGGCGTCCGCCGCCCTTGTTCTTCGGAGTCCGGGGCGGCGGGTTGCCCCCCGACCCGCCGAACGCGGACTGCGAGTAGGCACCGCCGCCGGGCCCGCCATACGAGGCCTGTGGGGGAAACGGGCTGGTCCCGGGGTTGCCGTAGACAGACGTGGGTGCGTTGTTTCCCCCGTAGCCGGGTCGACCGCCCTGCGCGGGGAATGCTCCGGAGGCCGGACCCGGGTAGCCGTGGCCGCCATGGGACTGCGTCGGTGACTCGGAGCCCGGGGGTGTGGAGGGAGCGCCGCCCCCGGTAAACGGGCCGGCCTCGTGCTGACCGTGCTGGCCACCCCCGTACGGACCGCCACCCTGCGAACCGCCAGTCGTCATCTTCGTCTCTTCCTCGTCGTCTGACCGGCACAGTGCCGGCTGTGGTCGCCACCGGCTGCTGCCGGGTCGGTTCGGTCGGGGTCATCGGTCAAACCACTCGACCGGCGTACCCGAACAACGCCTTCGGTCAACCCTATGGGATCGATGACCAGGTCACACCGGGTAACCACTCGGCTGTCGATGATGTGGACGACGGCCGTCGTGACCCGCCGATGCACGGCGCTTCATCCTTATTGACGAATCACTTGCGGAGATGGTTCCGCAGGAGTTGCCCGGCCGGGCAGAGTCATCCGGATGAGCGCACCGCCGCGTGGCGAGGTGTCGGCCGTGACGGTGCCGCCGTGACGTTCGACGACCTGCCGCACGATCGCCAGGCCCAGCCCCGATCCCGGCATCGACCGCGATTGCGTCGAACGATAGAACCGCTCGAAGACGAGACCGCGGTCCTCCTCGGGGATTCCGGGACCGGCGTCGGCGACGGTGAGCTGCGCTGTCGACATCCCGGTCTGTGTCAAGCCGACGGTCACCGACGTGCCCGGCGGACTCCATTTCGCCGCGTTGTCCAGCACATTCAGTACCGCACGGGAGAGGCCGTGCTGTTCGCCGAAGATGTACCAGGGGGCGAGGTCGAGCTCGAAGTCGATGTCGTTGCGGCGCCGCCGGACGCGTTCGAGGGCCTGCTCGACGATCTCCGCGAGATCGACTTCCTCGTAGACCACCTCGGGCGCGTCCTCGCGGGCGAGGTCGACGAGATCGCCGACCAGCGTGGACAATTCCTCGATCTGAGCCATCACGTCGGCGCGCAGGTCGACCATGTCCTGTTCGGGGACCGCCGGTGCGCCCGGTCGGCTCGCCGCGATCAGCAGTTCCAGGTTGGTGCGCAGCGAGGTCAACGGCGTTCGCAGTTCATGTCCGGCGTCGGCGACGAGACGCGCCTGACGGTCCCGGGATTCGGCGAGCGCCCGCAGCATCGCGTTGAAACTGGCTGTGAGCTTGGCCAATTCGTCGTTGCCGGTCACCGGTATGGGTGTCAGGTCGTTCGTTCGCGCGACCCGTTCGACGGCCCGGTTCAACCGGGCCACCGGTCTCAGTCCGGCACGTCCGACCGTCGTACCGGCGAGAGCCGCCAAAGCCACTCCGCCACAACCGACCACGAGAAGCACCCAAGCCAGGCGTTTGAGAACGCGGTCGGTCTGGATGAGACTCTGCGCCAGGACGAGGGTGTTGCCGTCGTCGAGTTTGCGCGTCAGCACGCGCTGATTCCGGGTGGTGCGCAGGCTCTGCGGATTGGTCCCGGCGATTGCCGGCGCCCGCACGATCTCGCGTTCGGGGTCCTCGAAGGGGACCTGCCCGATGAGATATGTCTGACCGCTCGGGGTCACGAGCGCGACCGAGATGTTCGTGGAGAACACAGTTCCCGCCACCAGCTGCTCGGGCTGGTTGCGCAGCACACCGGCCCGCGCCAAGGCCGCCATCCCGTCGGCACGGCTTTCCAGCTGCTGGTCGACCTCGTTGTACATCGCCCGGTACACCACGAAGTACGCGGCCGCGGCCATCAGGCTCACTGACACCAGCACGACGGTCGCCGAGAGGATCGTGACACGCGAACGCAGCGACACCGCTCGCGTCAACGGCATCGGTGCCCGCATCTCCTTCTCCCCGGACGGGCAGTTCTCCCTGGAGGAGCCAGGTCCGTTGGCGAGCACGTGGGTCAGGCGGTCACGCATCCGCGAGGACGACGACACTAGGGCGGGGTCTCCCGCAGTACGTATCCGACACCGCGCACGGTGTGGATGAGTCGCGACTCCCCGTCCGCCTCGGTCTTGCGGCGCAGGTAGCCGACGTAGACCTCGAGAGCGTTGCCCGAGGTCGGGAAGTCGTATCCCCACACCTCTTCGAGGATGCGGCTGCGGGACAGCACGCGCCGCGGGTTTGCCATCAACATCTCCAGCAGCGCGAATTCGGTGCGTGTGAGGCTGATCGACCGCTCGCCACGGGTCACGTCACGCGTCACCGGGTCGAGCGACAGGTCCGCGAAGGTGAGGGTCTCCGAGTCCGCGTCGGCGTCGGGTGCCGCACGACGCAGCAGCGCCCGCAACCGGGCGAGTAGTTCTTCGAGTGCGAACGGCTTCGGCAGATAGTCGTCGGCGCCGGCGTCGAGCCCCGAGACCCGCTCGGAGACTGAATCACGGGCGGTCAGGACCAGGATCGGCAGGTCGTCACCGGCGGAACGGAGTCGGCGGCACACCTCGAGGCCGTCGAGGCGTGGCATCATCACGTCGAGGATGACGACGTCGGGACGATCGGCGAGGATCTTCTCGAGTGCCTCGATGCCGTCGCCCGCGGTCTCGACGGTGTATCCGTTGAAGTTGAGCGACCGTCGCAACGACTCCCGGACCGCCCGGTCGTCATCAACCACGAGGATGCGCATGGCATACAGTCTTATCCGCCTCGGCTGAGATCCGCCTGAGCAACGCCGCAACTCCGGCTATCCGGTCTCGGAATTGCGTGCGACCTGCAGTTCTTTTCCCTTCACAGCCATGGCCGTCGACTGTGAGGTCAAGTTGATGGCTGTGTAACCCCGGCCTTCGGGTTGCGAAACATCCGACTTCGACGCTGGAGACCGTGACCGCCTCCCCCACCACGCACCCCGTCATGTCCCGGTCGGTCATGTCCCTGTGCGCCTACTGCGGCGTCGGCTGTGGCCTGGAGATGCGGCTCGGCGACGCCGGCGAGCTCGTCAGGACCGTCGGGCGCGCCGACCACCCCACGAACTTCGGCCGGCTGTGCACCAAGGGATCGACCACCGTCGACATGCTCGCCGCCGGCGGACGCCTCGACGCCCCGCTCGTCCGGGACGACCGCGGCGGTGAGCTCCGCCGAAGCGGCCTCGATGCCGTCATCACCGACACCGCGCGCCGGTTGCGCGCCATCGTCGACGAACACGGTCCCGACGCCGTGGCGCTGTACGTCTCCGGCCAGATGTCGCTCGAGGCGCAGTACCTGTCCAACAAACTGGCCAAGGGTTTCATCGGCACCAACCAGATCGAGTCGAACTCGCGCCTGTGCATGGCCAGCGCCGGCACGGGATACAAGCTGTCGCTGGGCTCCGACGGTCCGCCCGGGTCGTATCAGGACTTCGACCACGCCGACGTCTTCCTGGTCATCGGATCGAACATGGCCGACTGTCACCCCATCCTCTTCCTCCGGATGATGGACCGGGTCAAGGCGGGCGCCAAGCTGATCGTCGTCGACCCGCGGCGCACCGCGACCGCCGACAAGGCCGACCTGTTCCTGCAGATCGAGTCCGGTACCGACCTCGCCTTCCTGAACGGCCTGCTGCACCTGCTGATCTCCGGCGGTCACACCGACGACGAGTTCATCGCGTCGTTCACCGACGGTTTCGAGCAGATGCCCGAGTTCGCGGCGCAGTATCCGCCGGAGGTCGTCGAATCCATCACCGGCATCGCCGCCGACGACCTGCGCACCGCGGCCACGATGATCGGCGAGGCCGGCGACTGGATGAGTTGCTGGACAATGGGTCTCAACCAGTCGACGCACGGCACCTGGAACACCAATGCTCTGGTCAACCTGCACCTC
Source organism: Gordonia sp. 135 (assembly GCF_009720185.1). Classification (NCBI taxonomy): domain Bacteria; kingdom Bacillati; phylum Actinomycetota; class Actinomycetes; order Mycobacteriales; family Gordoniaceae; genus Gordonia; species Gordonia sp. 135. Next base: position 1,481,049 of record NZ_CP046257.1, on the reverse strand, counting down.
GCGACGGGCGCCATCTGCCGCCTCGGCAGCGGACCCTTCTCCCTGACCGGCCAGCCGAACGCGATGGGTGGCCGCGAGATGGGTTATATGGGGCCGGGATTGCCGGGCCAGCGTTCGGTGCTGTCCGAGGCGGACCGCACGTTCGTGGAGACCGCGTGGGGCATCCCGTCCGGCACGCTGCGCACGGACGTCGGGGGCGGCACCATCGACATGTTCCGCAGGATGGCCGACGGCGACATCAAGGCCTGCTGGATCATCTGCACCAATCCTGTTGCCTCGGTGGGCAACCGGAAGACCGTGATCGAAGGCCTGGAACGAGCCGATCTCGTGATCACCCAGGACGCCTTTGCCGAGACGGAGACCAACCAGTACGCCGACGTCGTACTGCCGGCGACGCTGTGGTCGGAATCGACCGGGATCATGGTGAATTCGGAGCGAAACCTCACCCTGTTCGAGCCTGCTCTCGCCGCACCCGGGCAGGCGATCCCGGACTGGGAGATCATCACGCGCATCGCGTCGGAGATGGGGTACGCCGAGGCGTTCTCCTATTCGAGTGCCGAGGAGGTCTTCGACGAGATCAAACAGTTCGCCAATCCGAACACCGGCTACGACCTGCGGGGCGTCACCTACGACGGTCTGCGCCGGACTCCGATGCAATGGCCGTGTCCGCCGTCGTCCGACGGAGCCGACCTCCTCGCCGACGGTGCGCGCAATCCGATCCGGTACCTGAACGACGGCCGGAGTCAGACCCTGCATCGTCTCGACGACGGGACGGTGCCTCGGCTGGCATTCGCCACACCGACGCGCCGCGCCCAGTTCTTCGCACGGCCTCACCTCGACGCCGAGGAGCTACCGGACGACGACTATCCGTTCCTGCTCAACACCGGTCGGCTGCCGCATCAGTGGCACACGATGACCAAGACCGGCCGGGTCGCCAAGCTGAACAAGCTGAACCCCGAACCGTTCGTCGAACTCCATCCGGAGGATGCCGCACGCCTGGACCTCGGAGCGAAGGACAAGGTCGAGGTGGCGTCGCGTCGCGGACGAGCGGTGTTGCCCGCCCGGATCTCCGACCGGGTGCGCCCCGGGAACTGCTTCGTGCCGTTCCATTGGAACGACGCCTTCGGCGAACACCTCTCCATCAACGCGGTCACCTCCGATGCCGTGGATCCCCTGTCGCAGCAGCCGGAACTCAAGGTGTGCGCCGTGACACTGACCAAGGTCGCGGGGTCGCCGTCAGCGGTGCCACCGGTCACCGGTTCGTCCGAGTTGGCTGATGCACTGGGCGTTTCGGAGGTCGCCGTTCCGGAGCTGTCACCGGCGGAACAGCTGTATCTGGCCGGGTTGGCCGCAGGAGTCTCGGCTTTTGGTGCTTCCGGAACTCCACCGGGTGTTCCCTCGATCCCGGCCGACGCGCCGCTGAGCGCGGAGGTCCGACTCTGGGCGTCCGGCCTGCTGGCCGGGATGTACTCGCGCGCCGACGCCGCCACGCCGCCTGCGCCGACACCGGATTCGAATGATCCCACCAGCACGATCACCGTGCTGTGGGCGTCGCAGATGGGCAATGCGGAGGAGCTGGCCGCCGAGACCGCTGAACGCATGACGGCGAACGGTCTCCGGGCCGACGCGAAGTCGATGGACGAGGTCGAGGTCGGCGAACTACGGGGTACCGCACTCTTCGTCACGTCCACCACCGGCGACGGCGATCCGCCGGACAACGGCGCAGCGTTCTGGGAGGCGCTGAACGGTGCTGAGGCACCGGACCTTTCCGAGGTCGACTATGCGGTGCTCGCCCTCGGCGACTCGAACTATGACGACTTCTGCGGCCACGGACGCAAACTCGACGAACGGATCGGCGAGCTCGGCGGTCGTCGGATCGTCGACCGGGTCGATTGCGAACCCGACTTCGAGGAGACGGCCGGGAGCTGGCTCAACGACGTGATCCGTGCGATCAGCATCGGCAACCGTGCGCCGGTCTCCGGCGTGACCGACGATCGGGTCACCGTGGTCAGCGAGCCCGCGGACTCCGCGGCCGCCCCGTCGGTTCGGACCGCGCCTGCCTACTCCCGCAAGAAACCGCTGGTCACCTCGCTGGTTCGGAACGTGAAGCTGAATGCCGAGGGCTCGCAGAAGGATGTGCGCAACTTCGGGTTCCGGCTGCCGGCGGACACCCTGACCTACCAGGCCGGCGATGCGCTCGGCGTGTGGCCGTTGAACAATCCGGCCCTCGTGGAGGAGTTCCTCGACCGGACCGGACTCGACGGCGGACACACGGTGACGGTCGGTGGCGACGACATGCCGCTGTACCAGGCGCTACGCGAACGGCTCGAGTTCGCGCGGGTCACACCCGACCTCGTCCGATTCGTCGGTGAGCGTTCGGGTTCCGACGACCTGAAAGCCCTGGCCACTGCGGGCAACAAGTCGGAGTTCAATGACTGGTCCTGGGGACGACAGTCGGTGGATGTCCTCGCCGAGCGCCCGATCCACGCCGACGTCGACGAATGGCTCGCGGTCCTCAAACCGCTGGCCCCACGGTCGTATTCGATCTCGTCGAGTCCGCTGGAAAGCCCCGACGAGGTGCAGCTGACCGTGAATGCGGTGCGCTACAACCGATGCGGCATCCAGCGCGGCGGCGTGTGCTCGACCTTCCTCGCCGACCACGCCGAGGACACCGAGGTCGGGGTCTTCGTCACCTCGACCACGCACTTCCGCCCGCCCGCCGATCCCGACACCCCGATGATCATGATCGGGCCCGGCACCGGCATCGCCCCGTTCCGCGGCTTCCTCCGCGAGCGGGAGGCGTTGGGCCACAACGGCAAGAACTGGCTGTTCTTCGGCGAACAATATTCGGCCACCGATTTCTACTATCGCGACGAACTGACGACGATGCTCGGCGACGGCCTGTTGACCCGCCTCGACGTCGCATTCTCCCGCGACCAGGACCGCAAGATCTACGTCCAGGACCGCATGGTCGAACACGGCGAAGAGCTCTACCAGTGGCTGCACGACGGCGCCCACGTCTACGTCTGCGGCGACGCGTCCCGGATGGCCAAGGACGTCGACGCGACCCTGAAAGGCATTGTTGCGCAGTACGGTCGCCGCTCCCCCGCGAGCGCCGAGGCCTACGTCAAGGCCCTCGCCGCCGACAAGCGGTACGTCCGGGACGTCTACTGACCGCCCCGCACCCTGAGGCGCGAAGCGCACCACCACCGCCCCCTGAGTGCGAAGCGCACCACCACCGCGCCCTGAGTGCGAAGCGCACCACCACCGCCCCCTGAGTGCGAAGCGCACCACCACCGCCCCCTGAGTGCGAAGCGCACCACCACCGCCCCCTGAGGTGCGAGGAGCGCAAGCGACGAGCCACGAAGGGCTGGTAACCCAAGAACTCCCCAGAAGCAGCGGCTTCGTCAAACCTGTCCACAGCTGCCAACAACCAAGCCGATTCCACCCATCCGAACCGCATGATCCCCACATGGCATGGGTCTACATCCTCGAGTGCTCCGACGGCTCGTACTACGTGGGCAGTACCCGCGATCTCGCGAAGCGACTTCGCGAACACGACACCACTCAGACCGGGTACACGTCCCAACGACGCCCTGTTCGTCTGGCGTGGTCAGCGGAACTCGATCTCGCCGACGCCTACCGAATCGAGCGGCGGCTTCACGGATGGTCCAGAGCGAAGAAGAGAGCGTTGATCGACGGCGAGATCGATCATCTGAAGATGCTGGCGAAGCGACCAGGTGCGCAGGAGCGTCGTACTCCTGGTTGAGAGCTTCAATCCTGCAGCGACAGCGCGGAGTCCGAGGTCGCCAACCCTTCGTGGCTCGTCGCCTACGCTCCTCGCACCTCAGGGAACGAGGGGCAAATCGTCGCTATCGCTCCTCACACCTAGTAATAGCTAGAAGGTTGTGACAACGGGACATCCTCCTGTTGTGGTCGTAAGGGCTTGGTGTCCCAACCACAACAAGGAGGATGTCGATGTTTGAGGCTAGTCCGTTGAGTCGAGGAGTGAAACGCCGTAACGACCGTCTGAGCCGACTGCGACAGATCGTGCGCCGTGATCATGCGGTGGTGGCGATTGATCTGGCGTCGAAGAAGCAGGTGATCGTGGTCGCCGACCACGACTCCCGCATCCTGGCCCGCAAAACATTTGCCTGCACACCGTGGAAGTTGGGGCCGGCAATCGCCTGGGCCCGCACCCAGGCGAAGGCGGCCGGGTTCACCGGCATCGTCCTCGCGTGTGAACCGACCGGGTACCGGTGGAAAGTGGTAGGCGATGTGGCCGCCGCAGCCGGGGTGCAGATGGTGTGCGTGCAACCGATGATGGTCGCCCGCGCCCGGGAGACCGAAGACTTCACCCGCGACAAATCCGACGACAAAGACGCCCTGCTGATCGCCCGACTGACCACCCAACTCCACGTCTACCTGCCCGAACACGCCGACCCGCACTGGGCACGGCTCCGGCACCTCGGCGTCCGACGAGCTGATCAACTCACCCGCCGGGCTGCGGCCCGTCAGCAAGTCCGCGACCTGCTCGACAGTGCCTGGCCCGACGTGCTCGACTGCGCCGCCCAACCCCTTGACTCGAGTACGTGGTTGGCCACCATGACCGTGATCGGTTGCGACCCAAGCACCATCACCGCCTTCGGTACCCCCGCCCGTGCCCACACCCGGCTACGGGCCCGGCTGCGGCGTGAGCTTCCCCGCTGGGGCGCCCACCGGATCCACGGGCCGATCCTGACCGCGATCATCAACGCCGCCTTCACCACCACCGACAGCCCGGACCGGGCTGGCGCGTTGGAACGTGCCCACTACGGTCTCAACGACTTTCACCACGCCGCCGCCCAGTGCCGTGAGGCCGAGACCCGCATGCTGGCGGTGCTGGACGACCTGCAGCTCGCCACGCTGGCCACCAGCATCCCCGGCGTCACCGCGGTCTCGGTGGCGGCGATCCTCGCCGAAACCGGTGATCTGAGCCGGTTTGATTCCGCCCGTGCGGTGGTCAAACACGCTGGGCTGTGCCCGCGCGAGAACTCCTCGGGCAGCTACCAGGGCAAAACCACCATCAGCGGACGCGGGCGCCCCCGGCTACGTACCGCCGCCTGGCGTGCCGCGTTCGGTGCGCTACGACACAACCCGGTCTACGCCGACCGCTACCAGCACCTGACCACCCGCACCCACAAACGACTCGCACCCAACCAGGCCTACGTGGCCATCGCCGCGGCCCTGCTGCGCCAGCTCTACATCGTCATCACCACCGCCACACCCTGGGACCCCGCGCTGGCCGGACCGCCCCAAACTGCGGAGGTGAGCGCCGCCTGAACCACCAATCCCCACCGACCGGGACAAGCTCGCCGCACCTAGGGAACAACCCGACCCTGAGCCTGAGCAGTCCCACCCGGCGCGACCCGAGCTCGGATGAAGGCTGTTGGGTAGCAACCCGTTTGACCGCTAGGTAGAGCCCGCGCCAGGCACGACCCCGGCCGCAGACCACCACCCTCGCACACCACTCACACCCCGGACAGCCACACATGCCGCCCGGCAACCCCACACGCCCACACCCCACCACAGGCCCCATTGACACAAACCCTCATAGGCTGCTAGTAAACGAGAATGGTGTCAGCGGCGAGCATTCGACTCACCAACCCTTCGTGGCTCGTCGCTAACGCTCCTCACACCTCAGGGAGCGGGGTTGGCTCGTCTCACACCTCAGGAGCGGGGTTGGCTCGTCTCACACCTCAGGGGAGCGGGGTTGGCTCGTCTCACACCTCAGGGAGCGGGGTTTGCGGCAGTCGCCAACCGGCGGACTTCGAGCGAGCGGCTCAAACCCAGACGATGATGTCCCCGCCGCGTTCCTCGACGCGGTACACCGTCACCGATCCGATACCTTCCGACGTGCACGCACCATCACCGAAGGTGAAGGCGTACTGATGCAGCGGGCACACGACCTTCGCGGCGTCGAACTGGCCGTCGGCGAGCGGACCGCCACGGTGCGGGCAGACGGCGCCGGTGGCGCGCAACGAGCCGTCGGTCATCCGGAACACCGCGATCTGGTTCCCGCCCAGGACATATGCGCGGCTCTCCCCCAGCTCGAGGTCGGCAACTGCCCCGATGACCACTCCGGGTTCGGCGATGCTGGTCATCGGACCGGCACCTGCGGGAGCGGCAGCAACGGCAGCGCAGGGGTGAACTGTGCGGGCGACTTCGGTTCGGCGCGATCCAGCCAGGGATCGACGTAGGCGGCGACCGCCTCGTCGATCCGCCCCTGGAGGCCGGCCACCAGGCCGTCGCGGTCGTCGACGATGATCGCGCGCAACTCTTCGATGCCGATGCGCGGTACGAACGCGTAGGTCCGCTCGAGCCATTTGCCCTGTTCGCGGTAGTACTGAATGAAGATGCCGCACAACCGGATCACCTCGCCGGGCGAGTCCACGGTCGCGAGCAGATCGCCCTTGCGGATGTGGGCGCCGGCGGCACCGCCGACGTAGATCTCCCACTTGCCGTCGCCGATGGCTACCACACCGAAGTCCTTGCACAGCGCCTCGGCACAGTTGCGCGGGCAACCAGTCACGGCGAGTTTGAGTTTCGCCGGCGACTCCAGCCCCTGGTAACGGGTCTCGATATCGATACCGAGCTGCGTCGAATCGCCGAGACCGAAACGGCAGTAATCGGTTCCGACGCAGGTCTTCACCGTCCGGAAGGACTTGCCGTAGGCATAGCCCGACGGCATGCCGAGGTCCTCCCAGACCTTTGGTAGGTCTTCCTTCTTGACGCCGAGGAGGTCGAGTCGCTGACCGCCGGTCGCCTTGATCATCGGGATCGAGTACTTATCCGCGACGTCGGCGATCTTGCGCAACTGGTCGGGCGAGGTCACCCCACCCTTCATCTGCGGCACCACGGAGAACGTGCCGTCCCGCTGAATGTTCGCGTGCACACGGTCATTCACGAACAGAGCACCCGGCTCACGCTTCCAGTCCGACCCCCAGATGATCCGAAGCAGCGAGGCGAGTGGCATCTTCGCGGTCGCGTCCTCCCCCTCCGGGGCCAGCTTCTCGAAGACCTCACTGACCGACCGCAGGTTCTGCCGCCGGATCGCGTCGATCAGTTCGGGTTTGGTGAGTGGGATCGCGGGGACATACCAGTCGGCCGAGGCGTCGGCCGTCAGGGTGTCGCCGGCCGCGTACTCGACGATGTCGGCGACGAGTCCCTTACACGATCCACATCCCTTGCCCGCCCGGGTCTTCGCGCACACCTCGCCGACGCTGGTGCAGCCCGACGCGACGCAGCTCATGATGTCACCCTTGGTGACCCCGTTGCAGTTACAGACCTGTACGTCGTCGGCGAGTTCGGCCGCACCGGTCGCCGCGCTCGGCGTCCCCAGGTCGAACAGCATCGAGATGCGCTCGTCCGGCAGCGGCACCTTCTCGTCGAAGGCCTGGGTGAGGAAGTTCGCCTTGGAGATGTCGCCGAGGAGCATGGCGCCGATCAGCTTGTTGTCCCGGACCACGACACTCTTGTAGACACCGCTGCGCGGTTCGTAGAACTGGACGAACTCGTCGTCGTCCCGCTCCGGACCCTTGACACCCATCGCCGCGACGTCGACGCCGGCGACCTTGAGCTTCGTGGTCAGGCGCGAACCGTGGTACTCGGCCCGGGGATTCGCGCCGGTCAGCACGTCGGCGAGAACCACCGCCTGCTCCCACAGCGGGGCCACGAGTCCGTACACCTCACTGCGATGCTGCGCACACTCCCCGACCGCATAGATGAATGCCTCGTCCTCACAACGCATCTGATCGTCGACGACGATCCCGCGTTCGACGACGAGCCCGGCTCCGCGCGCGATCTCTACGTTCGGCCGGATACCGGCGGTCACCACGATCATGTCGGCGGGCAGCGAATCACCGTCGGTGAAGCCGACTCCCGCGACAGTCCCGTCGTCGTTGCGCAGCACCGACGTCGTCCGCTTGCCGGTGTGGACACCCACGCCCAGAGACTCGATCTTGTTGCGCAGCACGCGCCCACCGCGCTCGTCGAGCTGCTGGTTCATCAGGTGCCCGGGCGAGTGCACGACGTCGACGGCCACTCCCTGCGTCTGCAGGCCGTAAGCGGCCTCGAGACCGAGCAGGCCGCCGCCGATCACGACGGCGCGCATGTGATCACGCGAGGTCGCCATCTGCAGCATGCCGTTGGTGTCCTCGATGGTCCGGAAGCCGAACACACCGCGGGCGAGCTTGCCGTCGGGTTCGCGCAGGCCATCCATGTTCGGGAAGAACGTGTGGGAGCCGGTCGCGATGACGAGGACGTCGAAGTCGATGGACCGGCCCGACGCGCATGTCACCGTCTTGGCGAACCGGTCGATGGATTCGGCACGGTCGCCGGCGTACAGGGTGACGCCGTGCTCGCGGTACCAGGCCATCGGGTTCAGCATCAGGTCGTCGTCGTCGACCGTGGCCTCACCGGCCAGCACATGGCTGAGCATGATGCGGTTGTAGTTGCCGTACGGCTCGTCGCCGACCATCGTGACGTCGAACTGGTCAGCGCCACCGCGTTCGAGGATCTCCTCGACCGTGCGCGCGCCGGCCATACCGTTTCCGACGACAACCAGGCGCCGCCGCTGCTGACTGTGGGAGTCCGTCATCAGAAGACGACCATCCCGAAGTCGATCACGACGTCGCCGCTCGTGCCCTCGGGGGCCGCGATCACGAGTTCGAGTGTCGCGTCGGGGTCGACGTCCTCGACCACCCGCAACGGCACGTTGACCGACGACCGGGCCCCCATCGGGAACATCCGCATCGGCACCCCGTCACGCAACAGCGTCACACAGATCAGCTCGTCGGAGCTGTTGCCTCCGCGAAAGTACAACGGCTGGGCCGTCATTCCCGACGGCACCACGAACGTCAACGACGGGTCGATGGGCCCGGACTTGGTCAGGCCCGCTCCCGCGAACGGGAAGACACCCTGCAGAAAGTGCGGAGTACTCGACATGCCGCCACTATCCGCGCGCCGCGTGAAATGCGACTTGCCTCGGTGTTACGTCGGCGTTGTCTGGTCCTCACGCCGCATCCGCAGCCACGAGAGCAGTGCGGATCTGGGAGTTCAGCGTCGCAGAGCGCGTTCGCGGGCGAGGAAGAAGAACGGGATCGCCGTCGCGATACCGACCCCGAAGGTGAGGACCACCGACGAAAACCACCAGGGCATGATGCGCAATCGCCTGGCCTCGCCGAACGCCCACAGATGGAAGGCGATCACCACGAAGAGCAGGTCGACCATCGCGAAGCGGCCCGGGGTGGTCTTCATGATGTCGCCGACGAAGAAGTCCTTCACCGACTCCGGCCCGTTGCGCTGAACGTACGGGATCGCGATCGCGTTCTGGGTGACCAGCGCGGTCACGAACACGGCGAACAGCGAACGCTCCCGCCACTTCTGGTTCATACCCTCGTACGCCATTGCGCCTCCTCCGAATGTGTGTCGTGTGCCCCGATGGTGACACGAAGAGGGAACGGCGCTCAGGCCTTTCGCCAGCCGGCAGCACCGACCATGTCGGCGACCTGGGTGAACTTCACGCGAGGACGACCCTGCTCGACGCCGCGGCGGCGTTCACGGCGGTCGATGGCGCGCATGCCGCGGTAGCCGATGACGGTCCGCACGCGCTTGCGCACCAAGGCGGTGAACTCACCCTTGCTGCGCTGGGTGCGCTGCAGACGACCCGACGCGGCGTCGGCGATGAAGTCCTCCACGGTTTCGGTGGCGCACTTCTTGTTTGCGCCGATCCCGCCACTCGGTCCGCGCTTGGCCCAGCCCAGTACGTAACCACCGGGGACGACCTCGCCCGACTCGTCGACGAGTCGGCCGTCGGCGTTGCGGAAGATGCCGCGCTCGTCGTCGAAGGCCAGACCCGGGATCGGGGTCGATCGGTATCCGATGGAGCGCACGACGAGGTCGGCGGCGACGTGGTGCCGGCCCTCGCCGGTCCGGACGGTCACCGCCTTCACCTGCGGGTTGCCGACGATCTCCTCCGGTGTGCTGTGGAACAGGAAGACGATTCGACGTCGCGACGGGTCCGCGGGTTCGCACAACGACGGTACGTGCCCGTCGACACCGTCGAACACCTCGACCTCGACACCCGGGATCTCCGACAGCGCACGGTATTCCGCTGCGGTGTACGCCGCGGCGGCCTGGTCGCGACGACCGAGCAGCACCACCTCGTGGACGTTCTGTTCGCGCAAGATCTCGAGCGCACGATCGGCGATGTCGGTGGTGGCCAGCAACTCCGGCGGCGACACGAGGATGCGTGCGACGTCGAGCGCGACATTACCCGTGCCGACGACGACCGCGCGCCCGGTTGCCGGATCGTCGGCGGTTCCCCGGCGCAACGGCGGCCCCTCGTCGACACCGGGCACGCCGTTGTACCAGGCCACCAGATCAGTGGCCGACGTCGAACCAGGCAGATCCTCGCCCGGAATACCCAGGCGACGAGACTCGCTGGCGCCCACGGCGTAGAACACGGCGTCGAAATGCTCGGCCAGTTCGGCCGGGGTGATCTCGTCCGGGCCGTCACCGACCGACACATTGGTCAGCATGGTGACGCGTGGGTCGCGGTAGAGGAGGTCGAATCCGCGGAGCACACCCTTGGTGCCGGGGTGATCCGGTGCCACACCGGCGCGGACCAGTCCGCCCGGAGTCGGCAGCTTGTCGATGACGGTGACGGTCGCCTCGGTCCGGTCGAGCAGTGTCCGTAGCGCGTAGCCGCCCGACGGCCCGGTCCCGACCAGCGCAACCCGTAGGCCGGCAGGCAGTTTCGGGATATCCGGGTAGGTGACGCCCGCCGCCTCGTCGTCGGCCGGAGCGACCCATCCGGACCGGACGTCGGGGTTGCGCTTGTAGTAATCGGCGTTGATGTCGATGAACACCTTGTCGCGCGCGCCGAGCTTGTCCGCCGGGTAGATCGCGTCGACCGGGCACGCATCGGCGCAGGCTCCGCAGTCGATGCACGCCTCCGGATCGATGTGCAGGATGTCGGAGCTGCCGAAGCCGCGTTCCTCAGGGGTGGGGTGAATGCAGTTCACCGGGCATACGGACACGCATGCCGCGTCACTGCAACATGATTGGGTGATGACGAACATCAGAGCATGTGCGCTTTCCGGTAGTACCGCATGGCGGGCTTGGTGAGCAGTCCGACCTCGTCGAGGAACTCCATGAGGTGAACGCAACTCGAGCGGATCATCGAGTGGAAGTGCGAGTTGTGCCGCATCTCGCGGGCGGCACGGTCGGCGTCGAGGCCTGCGTCGGCAAATGCCTTGCGCTGCACCAGACTCGTGACGATGTAGTACGCGCCGATGGAGACCGCCAGAGCGCTGAACTGGCGTCGTGCCCAGCTCACGCCCTCCAGCGAGTCCCTCACCTCTTCACGCGCGAACTTCATGTGGCGCGATTCCTCGAGGACGTGGATCTCGTTGACCGTGCGGATGAAGTCGAGCACGCGGTCGTCGCGCATGCAGCCGCGCTGGAAGACGTCCAGGACTTCTTCGGCGACAAGGATTCCGGCGTAGGAGACCTCGTTCTTCGCGGTCTGCATGAAGATCTTGCCGAGGCGGGCGACCTTCTTCGACGGCCGGTAGGAGGTACCGACCATCTTCTCCGAGGCCTTGGCGAACATCAGCGAGTGCCGGCATTCGTCGGCGACCTCGGTGAGTGCGAACTGGAACTCGGAGCCGTGGTAGTCGCCGAGGTACTGATCGCGGATGACCATTTCCTGCAGGATCATCTCGAACCAGATCCCGATGTTCATGATCGAGGCGAACTCGTGGCGGGTGACCGAGATCCGCTGCTCCTCGGTCAGTTCGTCCCAGTAGTCGGTGCCGTACAGCGACGACCACTCGGGGCTGCACCCGTACTTCGTCGGGTCCATCGGCTGGGACCAGTCGATCTCGGTCATCGCATTCCGGGACAGACGGGCAGCCGACGCCAGGAGACGTGCGGAAACCTCCTCGGTGCCCTGGTCACGCATGCTGATGACGTTCTCGGTTCGTTCCATCGCGGCAGTCATGCGAACTCGCCTTCCGGTCGTCGACCATGACAATGATCGATGTAATGACAATGTGTGTTGTCAAGATAGCACCGCGGCGTGACCCAGTAAACGAATCGATGAATATACTGACGAGTAAGTTCGGCGCCTGAAACGGTTGTCGCAGGTCAGCGCCGTCGATGCCGTCACGATCAACCATGGGGGTTCGCATGTCATCCATCTTCATCACCGGCGGGGCGGCCGGGATCGGCCTCGCCACCGCCGAACGCTTCGACCGCGAGGGCTGGACGGTCGGCGTATACGACGTCGATGTCGACGCCCTCGCGAAGGTGAAGGCCGACCACCCCGACTGGATCACCGGCACCCTCGACGTCCGCGAACCGGAACAGTGGGCCGACGCTCTCGCTGAGTTCACCTCCCACACCGGTGGCAAGCTCGACGTCCTCGACAACAACGCCGGAATCCTGCACGAGGGCAAGATCGACGCCATCACGCCCGAGCAGATCAAGCGCCAGATCGACATCGACGCACTCGGCGTCGCCTCGGCGCGCAGGCCGCCTACCCGTACCTGAAGAAGACCCCGGGTGCACACCTGGTGAACATCGCATCGGCGTCGGCGATCTACGGCCAGCCGGGCATCGCCGTCTACTCGGCCACCAAGTTCTTCGTCGGCGGATTCACCGAGGCCCTGGAACTCGAGTGGGAGCACGACGACATCCGCGCCGTCAGCATCTGGCCTCTGTGGGCCAAGACCGCCCTGGCCACCGGCGGCTCCAAGTCCAACAAACCCTTGGCATCCGTATCACCCCCGAGCAGGTCGCCGACAAGGTCTGGGAGTCCGTGCACCCCACCCGCCAGGACAAGCTCCTGCACCGCACCAGCTACTCCGTCGGCGCGCAGACCCTCTTCCTCGGCAACGCCGCGAAGTTCATCCCGAACTTCCTGAACCGAACCGTCAACAAGTTCATCGCGCAGTAGCCACCCTGCAAACCCACCCCTTTTCCGTAAACCCACCCGGCGCGGTCTGGGCGCGTTTACGGAAAAGGGGTGGCTTTGTCGGAGGGTGGGTCCGCAGCGTGCGCTCGTGCGTCTGATTGGTATGGACCTGCCCACCGATCGACACGGCCTGATCCTTCGCAGAGAAACCGTCGGCACCCACATCACCGACGAACAGTTGCAGCGCAGGGTCGAAGGCAAAGCCCTCTATCGCCTCTGGCCGGGTGCGATGGCCGACTTCGCAACGGTCGACGATCTCGACGCCGTCGAGAAGCACCGGCTGACCGTCATCGCCGCCGCGAACGCGGGACGCCCGGGCCGTCTGTTCAGCCACGTCTCCGCCGCTGCCATGCACAGGTTGCCGATGCTCTGGCCGGATCTGTCGCAGGTTCATGTGACGTCGCCGAAGGTCGGGAAACGAACCAAGAGCATCGTCAAGCATCAGGCCGACGTCGAGCCGCAGGACGTCGGGGTCGTCGACGGGGCCACCGTGACGAGCATCGAGCGCACAGCGTGCGACGTCGCCAGACTCGGAACCAGCCGCCAGGCGCTCGTCGTCCTCGACGCCGCACTGCGACGTGACGCCGACGTCGAACGGATGCACCGAATCCTCGATTCGTGTCGAGGGTTCAAGGGCGTCGAGATGTTGCGCCGCATGTTGCCGCATGCGAACGCACTGTCCGAGAGTGTCGGCGAGTCCCTCAGTCGCGCAGTGATGCTCGAGTCACCCGACCTACCTGTGCCGCGGCAGCAGGTCGAACTCTTCGACGACCGCGGCACGTTGATCGCGCGCGTCGACTTCCTGCTGGCCGACAGGGTCGTCGGCGAGTTCGACGGCATGGTCAAGTACAACGGCACGATCGGCGACAAGCCCGCGTGGAAGACGGTCGTCGACGAGAAGATCCGTGAGGACCGTTTGCGTGCAGAGGGTTACACCGTCATTCGGTGGGACGTGGCAGGATCTGGCCGACAAATCCCGTTTCCACGCGATGCTCAAGAAGGCACTGCCCTCGCCTGACGCTGACAGCCCCACCCCTATTCCGTAAACCCACCCGTCGCGGATCGGGCGCGTTTACGGAAAAGGGGTGGGTTTGCGGGCGGGGTCAGCGGCGCGCGGTCGGGAGTCGCCAGCCGAACTTCAGGCCGAGCAGACGCAACCCGGTGGCGAGGATCGATCCGACGATCAGCCAGACCCAGTCCGGGACCGGAGTGTGGTACGACCCGACGGCGACCACCGTGGCACCCAACAGTGCGGGAACCGCGTAGAGGTCGGCGGGCTGGAGGAGGAGCGGGATCTCGTTGGAGATCACATCACGTAGGACGCCTCCGCCGACCGCGGTCAGCAGCCCGACTGCGGTGGCGGCGAACGCACTGGCACCCACTTCGACGGCGATCGACGCCCCGGTCGCGGCGAACAGACCCATGCCGAAGGCGTCGAGGACGAGGATCGACCGGCGGAGCTTGGTGAAGGCGGGATGAAAGGCGAAGACGAGCAGGCTGGCGATCGTGCCGGTCAGCACATTGCCGAAGTTCTCGATCGACGAGGGTGGGGTGATGCCGAGCAGCACGTCCCGCAGAACGCCGCCTCCGGCGCCGGTGAGCACCCCGACGGTCACGATGCCCCACATGTCGAAGTCCTTGCGGACACCGACCATCGCACCCGAGGCCGCGAACACCGCGACACCCGCGAAGTTCAAGATGTCGAGAAGCACCTTCCACTCCTGTCACGACGGGGACGACCAGGGCGGCCGGACCACACACACGAATGGCCGCCCCCGGTAAACGGGGACGGCCGTCCATGTGAAATTCGCGGTGCCGAGGCGGCAACCGGAAAGGCTAGCGACGATCCAGATCGATGATGCCCGCGCGAGCGGCCTTCACGAGTCGACGCGGAATCCGCACGGGGACGCCGTTGACCTTTTCTTCCTGCAGTGCCGGGTTTTCCGCCTTCCACTGCGAACGACGGCTACGGGTGTTCGCCCGCGACATCCGGCGCTTCGGTACAGCCATGGTTGAGCCCTTCTCCTACTGTGGTCTGCGTGGCCGCTGGCAACGCAGAGCGTCACCGATCGACCCGAGTCAGTGCGCCAATCGGCCCCCGCGGGCGCGGCACACAACCCGACCAGACTACCTGGCGAGACCGCCCAGCTCCAAAATGGTGGTCGACGCCAACAGCTCGCAGGTCCGCGTCAGAAGTATGACCAGGGACTTTCGACGCCGGTGAGCAGCACCACCAGCCAGTACGCCACCCAGACGACGATGATGAACAGGCCGATGATGATGGCCGTCAGCGCGAGTCCGTCGCCGGTCTGCTTGCCGCCCGACGCCGCGATCTGCTTGCGCGCCACCAGGCCGAGTACGAGTCCGATCAGGCCGCCGATGCCGATGCACACCAGACCGAGCAGTGAGGCGACCAGCGCCGCCACCGCGAGGGTGTTGGTCTTCGGGGTCTCGTCGGCCTGACTCTCACCGTGGAAATTGTCGACGGCGTGCTGGTCGCCCGCCGGCGACTGCCCGTGTGCCTGCTGGGCGTGTGATTGCTGCCCGTACGACTGGTAACCCGGCGGCGGACCGTATCCAGGCCGGCCCTGCGGTCCGGGTGCCGGCTGCCCCGGCTGTCCGAAGCCCGGCTGCCCATACCCCGACGGACCAGGCCCGCCGTACCCGGGCGGCGGGCCGGGTTGTCCGTGACCCTGCTGGGCATATCCCGGCGGTGGGCCGTACCCCGGCTGCGGGGGGCCACCTGGTCCGGCAGGTCCACCACCGGGCCCGACAGGCCCACCCGGCGGCCGCGTCGAGATGACGCGCGTCGAGTCGTACCCCGACGGCGCCGGGCCGGGCGGGGCCTGCGGCGAGTTGGACGCGGGCGGAGCCGGAGGCACGGGCGGAGGCGTCTGGCCCGGTGCCCCCGCGGTACTGATGACGCGGGTGACACCGTCGGCCGGGCTGTGCGACTGCGCGACCTCGGTGCCCTCCGGACCGGCGCCCGGGGTGGAGGTCAACGGCGTGGTCGTGCCCGGGGTCGACTGCACCGGCTCGGTGGTCTCCCCCGAACCGGTGTCGTCGTCGGCCTGACCGAGGAGTTCCGCCCGCGACACCTTCTG
Source organism: Gordonia sp. 135 (assembly GCF_009720185.1). Classification (NCBI taxonomy): domain Bacteria; kingdom Bacillati; phylum Actinomycetota; class Actinomycetes; order Mycobacteriales; family Gordoniaceae; genus Gordonia; species Gordonia sp. 135. Next base: position 1,464,924 of record NZ_CP046257.1, on the reverse strand, counting down.
CGTCGGCTCGTACGGAGACTGGTTCGGATCGGGTGCCGAACCCGGCGGCACCTGATCCGACTGGGACTGGGGTGTGGAGGACGGATCCTGTGGATCCCCGCCTCCGGTCGGGTTCGACATCAGATGCCTTTCACAAGCCGTGCGTCGTCGCGGCGCGAGGATCGTTCGTGCGCGGCGCCATGCCTGCGCAGGTCACAGAGTAGTGAGAAAGAGCCTCGAACTGGCCAGAAGTCGACGATCGCAGGCTCAGATCGGCCCGAAATTCGTTCAGTAGTAGTAGACCGAGTCCATCGAGTTGCCGGCTGCGATCAGGATGATGATCAGCACGGTGGCGATGACCGCACCCAGGATTCCCAACCCGCCGGTGATGATCCCGGCCAGACCCATGCCCGTGCCGGTCTGGTTACCTGCCGACTGCTCGACCTCGCGTCGAGCCATGAACCCGAGGACGACGCCGGCAATGCCGAGCGGCAACGCCAGCGGGAAGCAGGCGGCGAGCATCACCAGAGCGACGATGCCGCAGATCAGCGCGCCGATCGCCTTGCCGTTGGTGGACGTCTGCGGAGCCCCGTAGCCGTACCCGCCGTAAGGCGCAGCGCCATAAGGATTCTGGGTGCCGTAGGCGGCCGACCCGTAAGCGGGTGCCTGGCCGGCCTGGTACGGATCGCCGTACTGGCCGTAGTTCGCGCCCGGCGGCTGACCGTACGGATTCGGGTTGTACGGGTCCTGCCCCTGGGGCTGGCCGTACGGGTTCTGCTCATACGGGTTCTGACCATAGGGGTTCTGTCCGTAAGGATTCTGCCCCTGGGGATCAGATGAGGGTCCCGGCTGGTAGGTCTGCGCGAACTCGGTCGGCGCATAGTCCGGGGAGCTCTGCCCCTGATCACCCTTGCTGAGGTTCGGACCCGATCCCCCGGACTGCGGTCCTCCCGAGGAACCGGAGCTCGGCACCGTCCCCCAGTCGTCCTGGCCCTGGCCCGATCCCTGTCCTGGTGGATATGACATCCGTAACCCCCTCGTTCGATCCGATAAATCCGTTCATCACCCTAATGAATAGACTCGAGCGGTGTCTGGCGTCATCTCCGGCTTCACGGTGATCTTCATAGTAGTCGGGGTCGGTTATCTGCTCGGTCGGACGCACGTACTCGGCGACCACGCGCATGAGGTCCTGTCCCGCCTGGTGTTCTTCGTCTTCACTCCGGCACTGCTGTTCCATTCGCTGGTCACCTCGGACCTGTCGGTGATCTTCTCCTCGACGCTGGTCATCGCCGGCGGCAGCGCGTTTCTCATGGCGGGCGTCTATCTCGTCATCGCCAAACTGTGGCTACGACGCCCCGTGCCAGAACTCGTCATCGGGTCGCTCGCGGCGTCGTATGTGAACAGCGTCAACCTCGGCCTGCCGATCGCGATCTTCGTCCTCGACGACGCGTCGTTCATCGCGCCGCTGCTGATGTTCCAGATCCTCATCCTGTCGCCGATCGCATTGGTGACACTCGACCTCACCGCCCTCGAGCCCACTGCCGGCCGTTCCCTCGTCCGCAATTCCCTGATCGCTCCGATGACCAACCCGATCGTCGTCGGCGGGATCGCCGGACTGATCGTGTCGGTGCTCGGGCTGATGCCACCGGCGGCCGTGATGTCGCCGCTGAAGATGCTCGGCGACGCGTCGGTGCCGGCGGCGCTGCTGGCCTTCGGTATGTCGCTCACCGGCGTCCAGGTGTTCAAGAAGGGCGAGAGTCCGCGCCGCGACATCGCGCTCGCCGCGGTGTTGAAGATGGTCGCGATGCCGCTGACCGTGTACGTGATCGCGCGCTGGGGGTTCGGTCAGACCGGTCAGGCGCTGTTCGCCCAGGTCGTGATCGCCGCGCTTCCCACGGCCCAGAACGTCCTCGTCTACGCCACCCGCTACCGGCGGGGACAGATCATCGCCCGGGACACCGCTCTGATCACCACGCTCGCCTCGATCCCGACGATCGCCGTCATCGCACTGCTGCTGGCCTGAGCCCGGCGGCGCGCCGGCCGGGCACCGTCACTCGTCCGGGTGCTCGCGCGGAACGACCTTCACCTCGACGCCGCCCATCAGTGCGAACCCGGTCACGCGCACGACAGGTGCGCCCGGGCGCGGCGACTTCTGCGACTTGCCGCCGAAACCGCCCATGATCCCCAGTCCGCCGACCTCGACGGTCACCCCCTCGGGCACCTTGATCTCGACGCCACCCATGATCACGACGCACTCGACAGTGAGAACGGGTGCGGTGAACTCGACCTCGCGCAGGTCGATCTCGACACCGCCCATGATCGCGGTGGCGGTGAGGGCGTCGGCGACCACCGCCGTCCCCGACAGCTCGCTGCCGGACATGATCGCCAGTCGATGTCGCACCGCGGCGTCGGAGCTCCCGCCGGTCACCCGCGGGCCGGGTGACATCGTCGCCGCCGGCATCGCCACGCCGAGCTGCGCGACCGGGAGGTCGTCGGTCAACTCGTCCAGGTCACCGAAAGTCTTGGCCCTCACCGCTTTTCCCGCACGCTCCTCGTACTCGACGAGCGAGAGGCTGCCGTGGGCCATGGCTGCGGACAGGATTTCGTGTACCAGTTCCCGATCGGCGTCGGCGGCACGCAGACGCGCCCGTCGATCGTCGGGTACGGGCAGATCGCCGGAGGAGGTCACATCTGGAAACCCTAGTGGCCACTCCGCAGTCCGACCACCCTGATTTCCACCCTGAGTCGACCCCGACGATCAGCCCACCGACCGACGCGCGGAGGGGCATAATCCATTCACCCCTACCCCCTGGAGGCGACCCATGGGCCAGCCCTACGATCCCGGCCAGTACGGCCCTGGCAACCCCTATCAGTCGGGCCCATACGGCGCGCCCGGCGGCTATCCACCGCCCACACCGCCCAAGGACCGCAGCGGAATGCGGCTCTGGGGCAAGATCCTCACCGCCGTCGGCATCGTCGTCCTCGTGGCCTCGCTGGCGATCGGCATCGCACTCGCCGTCGGCGGGATCAGCCAGGTGGTCGACCAGGCGGAACAGGCCTTCGTCGTCGACCCGACCGGCGAGCAGAACTACGCCGCCGGAGACACCTTCGCGCTCTTCACCCCGGAGTCGTCGGCCGGCGACCCCTCCTGCGAGATCACCGGTCCCGCGGCCCTGGAGCGCGAATCGGGGGTGACCACCGAGTTCACCTACGACGGCACCCAGGTGAGGTCCTTCGAGTCCTTCGGGGTGAAGGAGTCCGGGACATACTCCTTCACCTGCAGCGACCGCGTGGTGGTCGCATCCATCGACCTCGGCGGGATCTTCAGCGGCGTAGGCGGAGTTCTCCTCGCCGTCTTCGGCGGCGGCTTCGGCGCAGTCCTGCTGTTGATCGGAATCGTGTTGTGGGCCATCGCCGGACGGAAGCCGCGCACCGTCTGATCCGGCGCTCGACTCTTCAGCCGCGTCGACGACCCTTCCGCGACTTCAGGTAGTCACCGACCACCGCGGCACCGAGGCCGTCGACATCGGGGGCGACCACGCGACCACCGATCCGGCGGGCGATCTGATCCATGAAGTGGGCCAGGCCGGGGTCCTCACCGAGACGGAAGAAGGTGACCTGTGCGCCGAGCCGGGCCACATGGTCGAGTTCGCGCACCGTCAATGCGATCGTCTGCGGGTGCGGCGGATAGAAGAAGAACGGTTCGCCGCTGGGGTCGAGGTGGGCGGTGGGTTCGCCGTCGGTGACCACCAAGACCACCGGCTGTGCGTTCGGGAAGCGACGCAGGTGTCGCTGTGCGAGCAGCAGCGCGTGGTGCAGGTTGGTGCCCTGCTCCATGCGCGGTTGCAGTCCGGTCAGTTCGGCGATGTCGATGGACCGCGCGTAGCGACCGAAGGCGATGAGATGGAGTTCGTCGCTGCGGAACCGGGTGGAGATCAGGTGGTTCAACGCGATCGCAGTGCGTTTCATCGGCGTCCAGCGACCCTCCATCTCCATGGAGAACGACGTGTCGACGAGGAGTACGACCGCCGCCTGGGTGCGGCTCTCCGTCTCGGCCACCTCGACGTCGCGCACATCGATCCGCACACCTGAGCGCGCCATCTCCGACGTCGCCAGCGACGGTTCGGTGGTCTCGGAGACGTTGCGCAACACCGCATTCGACACCGTGCGGGTGACGTCCCACGGGTCGGTGTCGCCGAACTCCCATTCGCGGCTGGCCCCGGTGGGTTCGCCGAGGAGCCCGGTCTGCCGGGTCTGGCGGTCGCCACGACGCCCGGACAGTTGCTCGGCGATGTCGCGGAAGATCGACTGCCCGAGCTGACGCATCGCTTTGGGACTCAGCCGGAGCTGACCGTCGGCGGTGCGATCGAAGAACCCCTGCTCCGACAACGCCTTCTCGAGCTCGGCGAGCATCCGGGCGTCGACGGCCGCCTCGTCGCCGAGTTGGCGGGCAAGTGCATCGAGGTCGATGTCGTCCATCTGGGCCCCGGCGTACTGCTGGGACAGCTGCTCGGACAACGCTTCGAGTTCCGAGATGTCACGGAGCGCCGCGGCGCCCTCCCCGAGTCCCATCGGCTGGTCACCCGAGAACGACTGCGCGTCGTCCCAGTCGAGCCCCGGTCGCGCCGCACGCAATTGCGAATCCATCTGCGCGAGTTGACTCATCAGGTCCGGCGAACCGAAGGCCTGCTGCGCCAGCTGATCCAGTTCGGCCCGCTGCTCCGGGGTCAGCGAGTTGTAGAACTGCTGGGCGGCCGCGGCGCGTTGCGCCAGTGAGTCGATGAGTTCCTCGGTGTTGCGCGGGTTCTCCGGGAAGAAGTCCCCGTGGGAGTCCATGAACTCGTCGAACTTGTCCGAGGTGTCCTCGCCACGGTTGTGCGCCTCGAGCAACTCGTTGAGGTCTTTGAGCATGTCCGAGACCCGTTGCCGGTCGGCCTCGGTGGCACCTTCGAGGGCCTCCTTCATGCCGGCGAACCGCTGGTCCAACAGCTCGCGGCCGAGGAGGTCCTTGATCTTCTCGTAGTCCTCCCGGGCCTGCGGGCTGCGCCAGTTGTATTCCGACAGCTCTTCGACGGCCTGCGCGGTCGACGGCGGGAGGCTGCCGATCTGCATCTCCGCGAAGCGCGCGTCGTCGTCGAGGTCGCGGGCGAGTTGCTTGCGCTCTTCGAGGACAGCGCGGTCGAGCAGCTCGCGGATCTCGGCGAACGTGCCGTCGAGGTTGCGCTTCTTCAGCAGTTCCTGCCGACGCCGGTTGACCTGTTCCCGGAGCTTGTCGAGGCCGCGCATGTTCGGGGTGCCACGACGCAGCAACTCCCGGAGGGCACGCTGCGGCGACGCACCGGCCATGACGTCGTCGCCGATCGTCTCCAGCGCCTCACGCAGATCCACCGGCGGGGCGAGCGGATCGGGCCCGCCGCTGTACCGCTGGTAGCGCGAACGATGGAAGCTCTTGCGCGCCAATGTGTTCTCCCTCAGCCGTAGATGGTCTGGCCGGCCTCGTCGGCTTCCTTGCCGATCCGACGCGCCAGGAACAGACCCTCGAGTGCCAGTTCGACGGCACTCGCCCGCTCGCCCTCGATGTCGGCGTCCAGACGCTCCGCGATCGCGTCGAGCACGGCGCCCGTGGTCTCCGGCGACGGAATCGAACCCAGGAAGTCGCCGGCCCGGACACGGTCGCCGGTCACGACCGGTTCACCGTTCTCCAGCGCCTCGACGAGCGCTGCCAGGTCGATCCCGCCGAGATGTGCCCGCACGGTGTCGGCGACGGACTTGCGCATGAGGTGCTCGAGGATCTCCAGCTCGCGTCCCTCCTCGCCGGACTCGAACTCGATCTTGCCGCGCAACACCTCGACCACCGACTCGAGATCGACGACCCGCGCGACCGCCTGGTCCTCACCGGTGACCGCGGCGCGGTGAAGTGCCGCGGCGGCAACGGTTTCGGCGGCGGCGATCGAGAAGCGTGCGGAGACGCCCGACCGCTGGTCGATGGACGGATGGTCGCGGGCGTAACGGGTGAAGCGTGCCAGGATCTCGGTGATGAAGGTCGGGACACTCGCGGTGAGGTCGGCCTCCTGCTCGATGACGGCAACCTCGTCGTCGAGTTCGAGCGGGTAGTGCGTGCGGATCTCGGCGCCGAAGCGGTCCTTCAGCGGGGTGATGATGCGACCGCGGTTGGTGTAGTCCTCCGGGTTCGCGCTCGCCATCACGAGCACGTCGAGCGGCAGCCGCAGCGTGTAACCGCGGACCTGGATGTCACGCTCCTCCATGACGTTGAGCATCGACACCTGAATGCGCTCGGCGAGATCCGGGAGCTCGTTGATCGCGACGATGCCGCGATGCGCGCGCGGGATGAGTCCGAAGTGGATGGTTTCCGGATCGCCGAGGCTGCGCCCCTCGGCCACCTTCATCGGATCGATGTCGCCGACGAGGTCGGCCACCGATGTGTCGGGGGTGGCCAGCTTCTCGCTGTACCGCTGCGAACGGTGACGCCACTCGATGGGCAGATCGTCGAGCAGGTTGGCGGCCTTGCGGATCGACGCCGGGGTGATCGGCTCGTACGGGTGCTCGCCCAGTTCCGATCCGGCGATCACCGGCGTCCACTCGTCGAGGAGTCCGACGAGGGTGCGCAGGATGCGAGTCTTACCCTGGCCGCGCTCGCCGAGCATCACGACGTCGTGGCCGGCGATGAGTGCGCGTTCGAGCTGCGGGATGACGGTGGCCTCGAAGCCGACGATCCCCGGCCAGGGGTCGCGGCCCTCGCGGAGGGCGGTCAGCAGGTTGTTGCGGATCTCGTCGCGCACGCTGCGCTGCACGTGGCCGCTGGCACGCAGTTCACCCAGGGTGCGGGGTGACGGGTGGCGGGTTTCGGTCGACTGAGAACCATGGGTGGTGAAATTGTCCTCTGGCACGTGATCCACGCTACTCCGAGTTGTGATGTGCGTGCGTGCCGTAGGGGTTCAGGCAGTACCCGGCGACCAGGCCGGGTCGCGGCCGACGAAGCCCATCAGGCGGCTGACGGCGTCGGCGTCGGCCGGCACCTCGACCGCGGGCCCGTACTGTCCCGAGCTCCGCAGCAGCTCGTCGATGGGGATCATCCCCTCGAGCAACACCCTGGCGTAGTCGGGATCGAGGCCCGGGGTGACGCCCTGCGACCGGGCGAGATCCCAGGAGTGCATGTACACGTCCGCGGTGTAGAACCGGTCGACCGCGTCGGCGAGGCGGTGCTCCCCCGCCATCGGATGGGTGAAGGTCTCCTGCGCCGACGGGCCGTCGAGCAGGTCCTGCACGGCTGCCGCATGCGCCGACCACGCTCTCGCAGGATCGTCCGCAACTCCGGGCCCACCCGGCAACCGCACGCCGCCGGCGTCGAGGAATCCGGTGAACCAGTCGACGAGGTGGGCGACGACATCACGTGCGGCCCACCCGTCGACCGGTGTGGGGGCGTCCCAGTCGGCGACGACGGCGATCGCGTCGGCGAATCCGGCTGCGACCTCCCGATGCCGGGCGGCGGGATCGAGTTCGGTCAACGACATGGGTCAGATCTCGCCCGACTCGAGCAGCTTGTCGATGCCGGCGTACCCCTCGTTGACGCCGACCTCCATGCCCGACGACAACCAGCCGTCGCGTGCTTCGAAGCTGTTGCATAGGGATTCGGCGTGCAGGCGCGTCGTTCCGTCACCCAGGTCCTCGAACCAGAGTGTCTCCAGCGACACCTGGTCGGGCATTCCCAGCCAGGTGAAGGTCTGCACGATCTTGTCCTCGCCCACGGTGTGGAAGCAGCCGCGGAATCCATGCTCCTGCCCCTCATGCGTGGAGATGTAGTGCCAGCTGCCGCCGTCGCGGACGTCCCATTCGACGATGCGGTTGGCGACAGAGTCCGGACCGTTCCAGCGGACGAACAGTTCGGGATCGGTGTGCGCTTTCATGAGTTGGGCGGGCGTGCCACGGAAGTCTCGGGTGATCCGGATGGCCGGGACTTCCCTGTCGGCCTCGATGGCGGCTTCGGGATAACGGGTTGCGGTGGTGCTCATGATGCCTTTCCTCTCCTTGTGGTGTTGTCGTTCTCGACTCGGGGACGTTCCGCCTCGGGGCCGTCGTTCATCTCCGCGAGCAGTGCGTCGAGGCGCTGGTAACGCTCCTCCGCCCGCTGCCGGTATCGCTCGATCCACTTGGTCATGAGGTCGAACACCTCTGCTTCCAGATGGACCGGACGTGTCTGGGCCTCCCGGGTTCGGGACACCAGACCGGCGTCCTCGAGCACCTTCAGATGCTTGGAGACCGCCTGGATGCTGACGTCGTACGGCTCCGCGAGCTGGGAGACCGTCGCGTCGGACACCGCCAGTCGCGCGACCATGTCGCGTCGGGTGGGGTCCGCGAGTGCGGCGAACACCTTGGACAGCTCGTCGGCCATTCCGCACCCTCCTAAACCGTTTGGTTGAATACGACGATGCGCCTGTCCGCGCGCTTTGTCAACCCCTTGGTTGAATACGCGGCTAAAGAAGATCCGTATGACGTTGTGCCCGGTAGCCGGGCGCAACGTCATACGGATCTCGGCTCGTGTCGGCTCAGGCAGGCCCGACCGGCGCGTCACCGCGCAGCGTGATGCGGTGCATGACCCGGCGGTTGTCGCCATAGTCGCGGTTGGCGTAGTGCAGGGTGTTGCGGTTGTCCCACAGCACCAGGTCGCCGAGGCGCCAGCGGTGCCGGACGATGTGCTCGGGCTTGGTGATGTGCGCGTAGAGCAGGTCGAGAATGCCGCGGCTCTCGGCCTCCGACACTCCCTCGATGTGAGAGGTGAAGCCCGGGTTGACGAACAGCGACTTGCGGCCGGTTTCGGGATGCACCCGCACCACCGGATGGCTGACCGGCACGAGTTCGGTGACTTCCCTGCCGTCCCAGTTGTTTCCGCGTCCGTTGCGACGCTGCTTGAGGTAGTAGCCGAACTCGCGGCTGCCGTCGTGCACGGCGGTCAGCCCGTCGACGAGGCGTCGGATCGGCTCGGACAGCGACTGATACGCGAGTTCGGCGTCGGCCCAGTTGGTGTCACCGCCGTTGCGCGGCAACACGACCGGGCGCAGGATCGAACCCATCGGCGGACGCGGCATGAACGTCACGTCGGTGTGCCACACATCGGCGAATCCGTTGTCGGCACTGTCGAGTTCATAGACCTCGTCCGGCACGTCCCCGCTGTCCCACACCGGATGCCCGAAGGTGAGGTCGCCCAGCCGATTTCCGAACTCGATGTGCGACGCGTCGTCGAGCTGCTGATTCCGCAGCACGATGACCTTGTAGTCGATCAGCGCCTGACGGACGGCCCGCACCTCGTCGTCCGACGCGGTGGCGACGTCGAGACCGCGGATCTCGGCACCGAAGCTGGGCCCGAACTCGTCGACGTCGAGTTCGACGCCCGAGGAGACGATGCCGGCAGCGGGAGCAGTGGTGCGGCGGACGTCAGAAGCGGGATGGGAGATGGTCATGACGGTTCCTTCTCGAAGATGACTGGTGGTCGCGAGGGGCAACAGCCGCCGGCGGGGATCCGTGGTGAGATCCGTCGGACCAGTTCATCGAGTGGACCGTCATCAGACGCATCGACTCCGTTCCGTCCGCCGGCCCGGTACACGACATGCTCGACGAGCAGTCGTGGTGCGGGGCGGACGGTTCGAAAACGGACACCCGTACTTTCTAATCCCCCGTCACCCGCTCGGACAGGGTTCGGCCCAGGGTGAGGAAAACACCCCGCGGCACCGACACGATCCTCAGCCGACCGCGAGCCACACCGCGAGGCCGAGACCACACAACCCGACGACGATCCGCAGCGGGCCGGCGGGCAGGCGTTTGACGACCGGCGGGCCGCACCAGCCGCCGAGCAGGCACCCGATCGCCATCGCGAGGGCCGCCCACCAGTCGACGGGGCCGAAGATCATGAAGCCGACCGCGGCGACCGCGTTGGCGACTCCGAGGAACACCGACTTCGACAGTGCAGCGCGCCAGAGCGGCTCGCTGGTGACCACCAGCATCAGAGCCAGGATCATGATGCCTGCGCCGGCGCCGAAATAGCCGCCGTAGATGCAGATCAGCGTCAGGCCGACGACGAAGATCCAGGGACGCTCGGCATGCGAGGTCGCCCATCGTCGCAGAACCGGTTGTACGAGAAGCGCTATGGCCGCGATGGCCACCAGGAACGGGACCAACGCCTCGAAGGCCTCGGCGGGCGTCAGGAGAAGCAGTACCGCACCGAGGGTCCCGCCGATCAGGGCGGCGATCAGCCCGATGACGAGGCGACGACGGTCGCCGTCGAGCAAGGCCTTCCCCGACTGGGCGGTGCTGCCCACCCCGACCGCGACGAGTGCGACCGTGTTGGTCACGTTCGCCGCGATCGGGGTGAGACCGACCGCGAGAAGTGCGGGATAGCTGACGATGGACGCCAGCCCGGTGATGTATCCGATCAGGCCCGCGCCGAAACCGGCGACGACCAGTAGTGCGAGATCAGTGAGCGAAATGGCGTGCCCCGGTGAGGTAGAGCGTCACGCCCGCCTCGTCGGCCGCCTCGATGACCTCGTTGTCGCGGATCGAACCGCCCGGCTGCACGACCGCCTTGACGCCCGCGGACAGCAGCACCTGCAGACCGTCCGGGAACGGGAAGAAGGCATCCGACGCCCCGACGGACCCGGCCGCGCGATCGCCGGCACGCTGGACGGCGAGGTGAGCGGAGTCGACACGGTTGACCTGGCCCATGCCGACGCCGACCGAGGCGCCGTCGGAGGCGAGCAGGATGGCGTTCGACTTCACCGAACGGCAGGCGCGCCAGGCGAATTCGAGGTCCGCGAGGGTCTGGGCGTCGGCCGGCGGGCCGGCGACGAGATTCCAGTTGTCCGGGTTGTCGCCCTCGGCGTCGATGACGTCGCGCTGCTGGATCAGCAGACCACCCGAGACCGGCTTGGTCTCGACCCCGGTGGCCGACGGCGGTGTCGCGACCAGCACGCGGATGTTCTTCTTGCGGGTGAGGACCGAGAGGGCGCCGTCGGCGAAGCCCGGCGCGACGACGACCTCGGTGAAGATCTCGGCGACCTGCTCGGCCATCTCGACGGTGAGCTCGCGGTTCGCGGCGATCACGCCACCGTAGGCGCTGACCGGGTCGCAGGCGTGGGCCTTGCGGTGCGCCTCGGCGATGTCGGCGCCGACCGCGATGCCACACGGGTTGGCGTGCTTGATGATCGCGACCGCCGGGGCCTCGAAGTCGTAGGCGGCGCGCCAGGCGGCGTCGGCATCGGTGTAGTTGTTGTAGCTCATCTCCTTGCCGTGCAACTGCTCGGCGGTGGCGAGGCCACCTTCCCCGGCGTTGCCGACGTAGAGAGCGGCCGCCTGGTGCGGGTTCTCGCCGTAACGCAGGACGGCCGAACGGTTCCAGGTGGCACCGGCCCAGATCGGGAACTGCGAATCGTCCTCGGGTGCGACGACACTCGACATCCACGAGGCGACGGCCACGTCGTAGTCGGCGGTGTGGCGGAATGCCTTGGCGGCCAGCTTCTTCCGGTCGGCGAGGGTGAACCCGCCGGCCGAGATCGCCTCGGTCACCTGTCCGTAGTCACCGGGGCTCGTCACGACGGCCACCGACGGGTGGTTCTTCGCCGCGCCGCGCACCATCGACGGGCCACCGATGTCGATCTGCTCGATGCACTCGTCGGGGGTCGCGCCCGAGGCGACGGTCGCGGTGAACGGGTAGAGGTTCACGACGACGAGATCGAATGCGGCGACGCCCAATTCGGCGAGCTGCGCGACATGGTCGTCCTTGCGGGTGTCGGCGAGGATCCCGGCGTGCACCTTGGGGTGGAGGGTCTTGACCCGGCCGTCGAGGCACTCGGGGAAGCCGGTCAGCGTCGACACCTCCACGACCGGGACACCGGCGTCGGCGATGGTCTTGGCGGTCGATCCCGTCGAGACGATCTCCACACCGGCGGCCTGGAGTGCGGTCGCGAGATCGGCCAGGCCGCTCTTGTCGTAGACACTCACCAGCGCGCGCCGGATGGGTCGGCGGGCGCTGTCAGCGGGCTGTGCGTTCACGGGATGCGGGCCTTTCGTCCATCGATGACTACTCCACGGGTGACCAGTGCGGTCACCACTTCGGCGAGCAACACGCACTCGACCGTCTTGATGCGTTCGTGCAAGGTGTCGACGGTGTCTTCGTCGTCGACCGTGACCACCTGCTGCGCCAGGATCGGCCCGGTGTCGACGCCTTCGTCCACGAGGTGGACGGTCGCACCGGTGACCTTGACGCCGTAGTCGAGTGCCTCGGGCACACCGTGCGCGCCGGGGAATGCCGGCAGCAGCGCGGGGTGGCTGTTGACGATCCGTCCACCGAAGCGTTCGAGGAATGCGGGACCCAGGATCTTCATGAAGCCCGCGGTGACCACCCAGCCGGGATCGACGGCGGCGACCGCCTCGGTGAGCGCGGAGTCCCACGCGGCACGATCGGCGTGGTCGGCGACGCGGCAGGTGATCAGCGGGATCTCGTTGCGATTCGCGATCTCCTGGGCCCGGCAGACGCGATCGACCACGATGGCCGCGACCGCGAACGGGGCGTCGTCGGCGGCGGCGCGGGCGAGCAGCGACTCGAGCAGAGAACCGGTACCCGACGCCATCACCACGACGGGTGTTCGTACGGGCGCGGTCTCCGATGTCACGCTTGGGAGCCTAATAGCAGCACGTCGAGCGGGAATCGGCGGGTCTCAGCGCCGACGGCCGGCACCGGGTGTTCCCGGGTAGAGGTCGTAGTCGGCGTCGTCGACGAGATCGCTGTCGTCGACGTCCTCGGCCGGGATCCGGTTGGCCGAGGGCACGGTGTCGTCGCCGGCGGCAGGCACGAACCCGTCGGCCTCGTACCCCGCGTCTTCGTACCCCGAGTCTTCGTGGTCGGCTTTCTCGTAGACGGTCTCTTCGTACTCGCCGTCCTCGTAGGCCGCGTCGTCGTACGCGCCCTCGTATTCACCCTCCGCGTCCGTGTACTCGACGTACTCGTCGTCCTCGTCGAGGTCGGCGACGATGACGTACTCGTCCTCGAAGCCGAGGTCGTCGAAGTACTCGTCCCCGACCGCGGCGCGGGCGGCCCGGGTCGAGGGCAGGAAGGCGTAGACGATCGCGAGGAGGATGCCGATCACCGCGATCCAGCCGAGCGTGAACACGCCGGCCGCGGAGACGGTGACCGCGACGTCGCCGAATTCGCCCAGCGTTCCGCCGGCGGCCGCGGTCAGGATCGCCATCGCCGAGGCGGCAACGGCGGCTGCGACCCCGATCGAGCGCACGTGCGCGACCGGATTGAGGTCGCGGCAGCGCCAGCCCACGAAGCCCGCGACGGCGGCGGGGGCGATCAGGCCGAGGAAACCCCAGCTGCCCGCACCGGTTCCGTCGGGTAGGACCGCGAGTGCGGGGACGGGCGGCACCGCTCCCCCGCGGACGGTGAACAGGTCGACGGTCATCGCGCCGATCTGGACATCGGAACCGACGAGGATCGCGGTCGCACCGATCATCAGGTTCGGCAGATACATCAGCGACAGCAGGCTGAGCCCGAGGAAACCGTCGAAGTCGTAGCCGGTGTCGATCAGCTCGCCGATCTCGCCGTGCCGCATCAGCATGCGCAGACACACCAGCACCGCGCCCGCGACCACCAGGGCAAGCACGGCGACGAGGCCGTACCGGAAGCCGCGGCGGTCGGCGTAGGACATCCCCCACCGGGCCGCGAAGTCGTGCCGTCGTACCCATGTGACCCCGGCCAGCGCCGCACCGCCGTGGATGCCGATCGTGTAGGCGAAGGCGAGCAGCGCGTTGGGCGTCTGCACCGGCAGCACCGATCCGCCGTCCATCACGATGGCCAGCGACATCGCGGTGATCAGCAACGGGCCGACGATCGCCGAGCACACCACCGCTCCGACGTCGAACAGATCGTGCGCGGATCGTTGCGTGGGGCCGCTGCCGCCGATCGCGCGGGCCGTGAGGCGGGCGGTGCCGATCGCGACGACCAGGGTCGGCAGCAGCGGCAGGACACCGATCGTGACCCCGCTGATGGTGACCGGCACCTGGTGGATCGCCAGCCAGCTCGAGGCGATCGCACTGGGCAGGCCGGTGAGTCCGCTGCCCGCGAGCAGCAGCACCGTCAGCATCACGACGATGAGCGTGACCAGGGCGAGAGCGGGGACGGTGAACGCGACCACGGCCAGCTGCCGGGCCGACCCCTCGACGTCGTTGCGCTGGGCACGACGGGATCGTCGCAGTGCACGCAGCTGCGACGCCAGGTTCTCCGCGGTCGAGTCGGGCCTGAAGGTGGGCATCGTCATGAGCGTGGCATGGTCGGCCGCCGGGCCGTCGGAGACGCGCCGCGATGAGACGGAAAGCGTCTCACGTCACCGACCGCTGTGCCGAGAGACGACGGTGCCCCGCCGACGTGTGTCGGCGGGGCACCCCGGAGATACTTCGATTAGCTACCGCTGCTGGTGGGCGGTTCGGGCTTCTGGAAGACCGTGGTCGAGTGGTCGGCGGCCGGGCCGGCCTCCGACTCGGACGCACTCGCGGATGCGCCACCCGATCCCGCGCCGCCGGAGGCACCCGCCGAGTACTGGCCGGGGTTGTAGGCGCCGTAGCCGGACTCACCGGGCGCCGACGCCTGACCCGACTGAGCGCTGGAGTAACCGCTCTGACCGGTGCCGGACGTCTGCGAGTACGCGGACGGGTCGTAGTTCGCCGAGGACTGCTGGCCGTACTGCGACTGTCCGCTGCCTGCGCCATAGGCGGTGGCCTGGGCGTCGCCGTGGGCCTGGCCCTGTCCGGCGGCCTGCTGGCCCGCCGAGGCCTCGGTGCCCGACGTCGCGGCCGTGATCGGTCCCGTGGCCGATGACGGGGCCGCGAGCGCGGGCGCCACCTTGACGACGTCGGCTTCGACGAGCAGCCACACGATCGCGAGGAGCGCCGACAGCAGCGAGAAGATCAGCAGGACGATGGCGCCGGAGGCGTTGTTGTCCACGCTGAGGAACAGGAACAGCGTGATCAGGAAGGCCGGAATGGTCAGCGCTGCGACGATCGGAGCCGCCGCGACCTTGACGCCCGGGATCAACGAGATGAGCGCCAGGACACCGGCGACGGCGACGAGCGCGTACGGGGCGTTGAACGGCGTCTGGAACAGCTCCACCGAGAAGTCATAGGCCCGTGCGGCGGCGAGGAACCCGGAGAACAGCACGACGAGACCGAACAGACCGATGACACCGGCCAGGATCGTCGGGGTGATCGCGGGCAGACCCTGGCTCGGCGGCTTCGCCGGCTGCTGCTGGCCGTAGCCGTACTGTCCGTAGCCCTGCTGCTGGCCGTACTGCTGCTGTCCGTAACCCTGCTGCTGTTCGTAGCCCTGCTGCTGTCCGTACTGCTGGCCATAACCCTGCTGCGGATTCTGGCCGTACTGCTGTCCGTAGCCCTGCTGCGGATTCTGGCCGTAACTCTGCTGGCCGCCCTGCGGGTACTGCTGGCCGTACTGGCCGTGGGACTGGCCGGACTCGGGCTGCTGCCCGTAGCCCCCCGTTGGATACGTCATGGCGATCTCCTGGTCGGCTCGTCTGGGTTATCTGGCTCAGGTCGCGCGCCGGTGATGACAGCCTCGGCCGTCACCGCCCCGACGGGCACAACACCCGGCCCACGGTAGTACATGTGACCGGCGGGCCACATGGACCGTTCGGCGCCTGCCGTCGACGACACCGTCCACGCTAGGTCATGCGCGACGATGCCGTGGTGCGGCCGTGCACAGCCGTCACCAGCGATGAGCTCGGCCCTGTTCGGCGTACCAGTCGACAAGCGAATAATCGTCCACCGACTTCGGATCGATGTTGACCTCCGACCGGCCGGCCAGAATCGCCGTGACCGGAACCTCGAGCTTCTTCCCGGTGCGCGTGTGCGGGATACCCGGGGCCTCGATCACCTCATCGGGCACATGGCGTTTCGACAACCGGTCGCGGACCGCTGCGGCGATCCGCGCGGTGAGGGCGTCGTCGAGGACGGCACCGGGGACGAGGGTGACGAACAGCGGCATCCAGTAGGCGCCGTCGGGTCCGTCCACGCCGAGGACGAAGGCCTCCGCGATCTCGTCGAGCGCCTCCACGACCTCGTAGATGTCGGCTGATCCCATGCGGATTCCGTGACGGTTCAACGTCGCATCGCTGCGGCCGTGGATGACCAGGGAACCGCGTTCGGTCACGGTCACCCAGTCGCCGTGACGCCACACCGGCCCGTCGGGATGCGCTGTCGGCCCTTCCCACTCGTGGTCGAAGTAGGCGGAACGGTAACGCGCGCCGTCCCGATCGTCCCAGAAGTGCACCGGCATCGACGGCATCGGCGCGGTGACGACCAGCTCGCCGACCTCGCCGACGAGGGGCGTACCGTCCGGCGCCCAACTCTCCAGCGCGACACCGAGATAGCGCACCGACAGCTCACCGGGTACCACCGGCACCCCGACCGATCCGCCGGCGAAGGCCGACACGATGTCGGTGCCGCCGCTGATCGACGAGATCGGCAGTCCCTGCTTCACGTGGTCGTCGACCCAGGTGAACAGGTCGGCGGCGAGCGAGGAACCCGTACTGCCCAGGGCGCGAAGCGGAGCGAGGTCGTCGTCGCGGCCCGGTTCGAGCCCGGCCTTCCGCGAGGCCTGCAGCTGCCCGGGCGAGGTGCCGAAGTAGGTGACCTTCTCGTCGGCGACGATCTGCCAGAGCCTGTCGGCGTCGGGGTAGAGCGGCGAACCGCTGTAACAGACGATCCGCGCCCCGCAGAGGAGACCGGCGACCTGGTAGTTCCACATCATCCAGCTGAGCGCGGTCTGCCAGAAGAAGACGTCGTCCGACGACAGGTCACCGTGGAGCGCACCGGCTTTGAGGTGCTCGACGACGACGCCGCCGTGCCCGTGGACGATGCCCTTCGGGCGGCCGGTGGTGCCCGAGCTGAACAACACCCAGAGGGGATGGTCGAAGTCGACGAGCACAGGTTCCGCGTCGCCGGCCTCCGCGGTGAGCGCGTCGGCGTAGTCGATCCGCGTCGTGCTGTCCGCCGTCGGGTCGCCCGCGTCGCCGCCGATCGTGATGTGCGCGACGAGTTCCGGCAGCAGGCTCGCGAGTTCGGCGCTGTCCGAACGCTTGTCGATGTCCTTGCCGCCGTATCGGTATCCCGCGGCGCTGAACAGGATCTTCGGCCGGAGCTGCCCGAGCCGGCTCGCGGCGCCCTGCGGCGCATAGTCCTGGCCGCAACCCGACCAGATGGCGCCGAGGCTGGCGGTGGCGAGGAAGGCGACGACCGCCTCGGGGATGTCGGGCAGGTAGGCCGCGACAACATCGCCGGTTCCGATCCCCTGTGCCCGAAGCGTCGCGGCCAGGGAGGCGACCAGGCCGGGGAGTTCCGACCAGGCGATCTCGGTCCGTGCCCCGGCCTCGTCGAGTCCGACGACGGCGGCGCCCGGAAGGTCGGCGTGGCGCAGGATCTGGCTCACGTAGTTCAACCGGACACCCGGGAACCACTGGGCGCCGGGCATCCTCGGATCGGCGAGAACGGCTGCGTCACCCTCGGCGAGGGGTTCGGCGGCCAGGGCGTCGAGGTCGAAGAACTCCCACACCGCTCGCCAGAACTGCGCGGGCTCTCGTACCGACCACTCCCACAGCTCGTCGTAATCCGCGGCGGCCGTGCCGAACCGGTTCTCGACGTGCCGGCTGAACCGCTCGATCGCGGCACCGGTCATCGCAGGTCCTCCAGGATGTGCGTGGCCTCTTCGCGCATCGCGACCTTGCGCACCTTCCCGGTGACGGTCATCGGGAATTCCTTCACCACGTGGACGTATCGAGGGATCTTGTGCCGAGCGATCTTGCCGTCGGCGAAGGCTCGGACGTCCTCGACCGTGAGGTCGGTGGCGTGATCGCGGAGCCGGACCCACGCCATCAGTTCTTCGCCGTACTTCTCGTCGGGGACGCCGATCACCTGGGCGTCGAGGATGTCGGGATGGGTGTAGAGGAATTCCTCGATCTCTCGCGGATAGATGTTCTCGCCGCCACGGATCACCATGTCCTTGATCCGGCCGGTGATGCGCACGTACCCGGCGTCGTCCATCTCGGCGAGGTCGCCGGTGTGCATCCACCCGTCGGCGTCGATGGCCTCGGCGGTCTTCTCCGGATCGTTCCAGTAGCCGGTCATCACCGAGTAACCGCGCGTGCACAGTTCGCCGGTCTCGTTGCGGCCGAGGGTCTCCCCTGTACCGGGTGCGACGATCTTGATCTCGAGATGCGGACCGACCTGACCCACGGTGGTGACCCGGAGTTCGAGCGGGTCGTCGACCCTGGTCTGGGTGGACACCGGCGACGTCTCGGTCATGCCATAGCAGATCGAGACCTCGCTCATGTGCATCCGATCGACCACCTGACGCATCACCTGCTCCGGGCACGGCGAGCCGGCCATGATGCCGGTACGCAGCGACGACAAGTCGGGTGCGTAGCCGTCCGGGGCGGCGTCGAGCAGTGCGAGTTCGGCGATGAACATCGTCGGCACGCCGTAGAGGCTGGTGCAGCGGTACTCGGCGACCGCGTCGAGCGTGGCCTTCGGGTCGAAGGCGGGACCCGGGATCACCATGGCCGCACCGTGACTCGTGGCGGCGAGGTTGCCCATCACCATGCCGAAGCAGTGGTAGAACGGCACCGGCAGGCAGATGCGGTCGTCAGCGGTGTAGTCGAGCAGCTCACCGACGAGGTAACCGTTGTTGCCGATGTTTCGATGCGACAGAGTCGCGCCCTTGGGGAATCCCGTTGTGCCCGAGGTGTACTGAATGTTGATCGGGTCGTCGGCGGACAGCGAGGCGGCGATCTCGGCGACCCGTGCCAGTTCCTCGTCGGACGGGGCCGCGGTCAGTTCGGTCCACGCCGCGGACTCGAACGTCACCACCTCCCGCAGATCCGGACAGTCCGGACGGGCCTCCGCCAGCATCGACGCATAGCCGGAGTCCTTGAACCGTTCGGCCGCGAGGACGACGCTCGTGCCGGACTGTTTCAGGGCGTAGGAGACCTCGTTCTGCCGGTAGGCGGGGTTGAGGTTGACCAGGATCGCGCCGATCTCGGCGGTGGCGTACTGGACGAGCACCCACTCGAAGCGGTTGGGCGCCCACAGTCCGACCCGATCCCCCTTCTTCACGTCCGACCGCAGCAGACCCGCGGCCAGCGCCCGCACGTCGCGGTGGAACTCGACGTAGGTCCACCGACGCCCCGAGGGGGCGTCGATGAGCGCGACGCGATCGGCGTACTTCTCGACGGTCCGCGCCAGGGTCACGCCGATGGTGTCCGTCAGCAGAGCAGGACTCTGCGGCCCGTGGGTGTGGGCGAGGTTCTGGGGGTGAGCGTCATTGCTCATGAGCGGGCTCCGGTCTCTCGGTGGTGTCGGGGGAACGAGGGGTGTCGGAAAGCGTTTTGGCGCAGCGGGATCAGGCGTGGATCAGGCGTCGGCGTCGGCGGGGCGTTCGGCCACGCGGGACAGCACGACCTCCGCCTGCCGGAGCACCGGGCCGTCGATCATCTGACCGTCGAGGCTGAAGACCCCGCCACCGTGTTCGGCGGAGCCGTCGATGACCTTGCGCGCCCACGCGATCGACTCCTCGGACGGCTGGTAGCCGGCGCGGATGTGCTCGACCTGCGACGGGTGGATGCACGCGGTCGCGGTGTAACCGAGGGCCACCGCGTCGCGAACCTCGGCGACGAGACCGTCGACGTCGTCGATGTCGAGATGCACCGAGTCCACGGCGAACTTGCCGTGCGCCGCGGCCGCGATGCGGACCATCGACCGGACCCAGGCGGCGACGTCGCGGTACTCGCCTGCGCGCGGCTCCCCGGGCCCGAACCGGCTCGACGTCCCGCCGAGTCCGGCGACCAGGTCCTCGGCGCCCCACATGAGGCCGATGCAGTTCGACGTGGCGGCGATGTCGTTGGCGCGGGTGGCACCCAGCGGCGTCTCGATCAGCGCGATCGTCTGGAACGCGGTGTCGAGGATCGACGCCACGTCCTCCGACTTGGCCTGCATGACGACGCGGTAGTTCGTCTCCGAGACCGCGGCGAGGTCGCGGCGGTAGTCGCCGGTACCGGCCGGGTTGATCCGCACGATGGTGCGGTCCGGGTCGATCGGGTTGGCGATCAACGCTTCCCGTGCGGCGGCACGATTCTCCGGCGAGACCGCGTCCTCGAGGTCGAGGATCACGACGTCGGCACGGTCAAGGGCCTTCTGGTAGCGCTCGGGCCGGTCCGCGGGGCAGAACAGCAGTGCGGGCCCGGCCGGCAGCCAGGCGTTGGACAGCTGGGAATCGCCCAGGCTCGATCCGCTCACGAGCGAATTGTCGGCGGGTCCGTCGAAGAACATCGTCGTCACTCCGTAGGTTTCTTGCGCACCAACGTGGCCCGCGCGGCTCGCGCGACGACCTCGCCGTGCTGATTGCGTCCGATGTGGGTCAAGTTCACCACGCCCTCCCCCGGCCTCGACCGGGATTCGCGTTTACCGGTGCACAGTGTCTCGGCGTAGAGGGTGTCGCCGGCGAACAGCGGCGCGGGGAACGCAACCTCGGAAAAACCGAGGTTGGCCACCAGTGTGCCCTGTGTCAGCTGGCTGACCGAGAGACCCACGATCGTCGACAGCGTGAACATGGAGTTGATCAGTCGCTGTCCACCGAAACCGGGCTGCTGTGCCGACCACGCGGCGTCGAGGTGAAGCGCCTGGGTGTTCATCGTGAGCGTCGTGAACAGCACGTTGTCGGCCTCGGTCACGGTGCGTCCGGGACGGTGCTCGTAGAGCGTTTCCTCGGTGAACTCCTCGAACCACAGGCCGAGCTGAACGACCCGGTTCACGGGTGCCTGTTCGTTCTCGCTCATGCGAAACCCAGCTCACGGGCGATGAGCATGAGCTGCACCTCGGTGGTGCCCTCACCGATCTCGAGGATCTTCGAGTCGCGGTAGTGACGGGCGACGGGGTACTCGTTCATGAAGCCGTAGCCGCCGTGGATCTGCGTGGCGACGCGCGCGTTGTCCATGGCCGCCTCGCTGGCCACCAGCTTGGCGATCGACGCCTCCTTCTTGAAGGGCTTGCCCGCCAGCATCTTCGCGGCCGCGTCGTAGTAGGCGGTGCGGGCGACGTGGGCCCGGGCCTCCATCCGCGCGATGGCGAAGGACACCGACTGGTACTCCCCGATCGGCTTGCCGAACGACTGACGCTCCTTGGCGTACTTGACGCTCTCGTCGACGCAACCCTGCGCGGCACCGGTTGCGAGCGCCGCGATCGCGATGCGGCCCTCGTCGAGGATCGACAGGAAGTTGGCGTAGCCGCGGCCGCGCTCGCCGAGCAGATTCTCCTTCGGCACGCGCACATCGGTGAACGTGAGCGGGTGGGTGTCCGAGGCGTTCCAACCGACCTTGTTGTAGGCCGGTTCGGCGGTGAACCCGGGGGTTCCCGACGGCACGATGATCGTCGAGATCTCCTTCTTGCCGTTCTCCTTGACCCCGGTGACCGCGGTGACGGTGACCAGCGAGGTGATGTCGGTGCCCGAGTTGGTGATGAACTGCTTGCCGCCGTTGATGATCCACGAGTCACCGTCGTCGCGAGCGGTGGTCGCGGTGGCACCTGCGTCGGAGCCGGCCCCAGGCTCGGTCAGGCCGAAACCGGCAAGCGCGGTACCGGCGGTGAGGTCGGGCAGGTACTGCTGCTTCTGCTCCTCGGTGCCGAACCGGTAGATCGGCATCGCACCCAGGCTCACGCCGGCCTCGAGGGTGATGGCGACCGACTGGTCGATCTTACCGAGTTCCTCGAGCGCGAGGGCCAGCGCGAAGTAGTCGCCGCCCATGCCGCCGTACTCCTCGGGGAACGGCAGCCCGAAGAGTCCCATCTTGCCCATCTGGGCGATGACCTCGTACGGGAAGGTGTGGTCGGCATCGTGTTTCGCGGCCACCGGTGCCACCACCGTCTGCGCGAAGTCGCGCACCGTCTCGATGAGGTCTGTGTACTCCTGCGTGAGTTCCATGAGAGTCCTGTTCACTCTTGTAGCTTCGATTCGATTGGTAGCAAGCCTCCGCTCCCTGAGGAGGCCCGGAGCTTGCGGAGGGCCGTCACGAAGGGGCGGGAACGGGCTCCCGGCTCTCCGCGGGGGTGACCACGGCGAGGATCTGTCCCGCATCCACTTTGTCACCCACCTTCACCGTGATGTCGACGGTTCCGTCGACGGGTGCGGTCAGCGCGTGTTCCATCTTCATCGCCTCGACGACCACGACGGCCGCGCCGCTGCTCACCGCATCGCCGGACGCTGCTCCGACGGCGACCACGGTGCCGGGCATCGGGCTGGCGATCTCACCGGCACGATCGTCGGCGGCCTCGTCGAGCAGCGGACGGGCGAGGTCGAGGACCCAGGTGCCGGACGGTCCGGACACCCACCAGGATTCGCCGATCAGCGTCGACGACCAGGACTGGCTGATCCCGCCGACGATGAGACGGTCGGATTCGCGGCCGTCGCCCGATTGTGCGGGGAGGTAGACCACCTCGGCCGTCCAGGACTCGCCCTCGGCTCCGTCGCCACCCTCGGTGACCACGGTCGCCGAGGCCGAGATCGACTGCGCATCAGTGTGTTCGACGCTGATCGACACAGCGGAGTGGTGTCCGCCGCTCACGAGCCTGGTGATCACCGGAGCCGGTTCGCCGACGCGCCAGCCGACCGCCGACGACCAGACGTCGCCGCGGTCCCGGACCCCGATTCGGGCGAGGCCGACGAGGGCCTGCGCCTCCGGGGAGGGTTGCGGCACCACGTAATCGGCGACCAGGCGGTCGAGCAGTTCGGTGTCGAGTTCGGCGTCGACGACGGCCTGCTGCCGGAGCACGAAGCGGCAGAAGTCGATGTTCGTGACGACCCCGAGTACGCGGGTGTGTGCCAGCGCCTGGTCGAGGCGTTCGAGGGCCTCCTCGCGGTCGCTGCCGTGCGCGATGATCTTGGCGAGCATCGGGTCGTAGTCGCTGCCGACGCGCAGTCCCTCGAGCATGGCGGAGTCGACGCGGATGCCGCTGCCCGACGCCGTGTCCGGGTGGACGAGGTGCTCGATGGTGCCGCCCGTGGGGAGGAAGCCGCGGGCGGGATCCTCGGCGTACACGCGGGCCTCGACGGCGTGGCCGGTGAGCGTGATGTCGTCCTGGGCGAAGCCGAGGACCTCGCCGCGGGCGACGCGGATCTGCTGCTCCACCAGGTCGATTCCGGTGACGAGTTCGGTGACCGGGTGCTCGACCTGCAGTCGGGTGTTCATCTCCATGAAGAAGAACTCGTCCGGCTTGTGGGCCGAGACGATGAACTCGACGGTGCCGGCGCCGGTGTAGCCGACGCTGCGGGCGGCGTCGCAGGCCGCCTCGCCGATCCGGGCACGGGTGACGGCGTCGAGCAGCGCCGACGGTGCCTCCTCGATGACCTTCTGGTGCCGGCGCTGCAGCGAGCACTCGCGTTCGCCGAGATGGATGACGTTGCCGTGTGTGTCGGCGAGGACCTGCACTTCGATGTGGCGCGGGGTGTCGACGAAGTGCTCGAGGAACAGGGCGTCGTCGCCGAATGCGGCGCCCGCCTCTCGTCGTGCACGTTGGAGAGCCGCGGGCAGTTCGGCCGGGTCGGCGACGCGGTGCATGCCCTTGCCGCCGCCACCCGCGCTCGGCTTGATGAGGACCGGGAAGCCGATGTCGGGGGCGGCCGCGATCAGGTCCTCGTCGGTGAGACCGGGACGCGAGAGGCCAGGGACCACCGGCACGTCGCGCGCGGTGACCGCGGCGCGGGCGGTGATCTTGTCGCCCATCGTCGCGATGGCTTCCGCTGGCGGACCGATGAAGACGATGCCCGCCTCCGCCAGTGCGGCGGCGAATTTCTGGTTCTCCGAGAGGAATCCGTAACCGGGGTGGACGGCGTCGGCACCGGTCTTGCGGGCCGCGTCGACGACGGCGTCGATGTCGAGGTAGCTCTGGGCGGCCGCTGCCGGTCCGATCCGGACCGCGACGTCGGCCTCGCGGACGTGACGGGCCTGCGCGTCGGCGTCGGAGTAGACGGCGATGCTGCGGATTCCCAGGCGGCGCAGGGTGTCGATCACCCGGCAGGCGATCTCGCCGCGGTTCGCCACCAGGACGCTGCGAATGGGTCTGGTGCTCACGGTCTGGAGGTCCTCTGTCGTCGTGGGTGAACTCGGGGATGGCATGTCGGTCTCCGCTCTCACATCCGGAAGACGCCGTAGCGCACGTCGGCCAGCGGTGCGTACCGCGCGGTCTCGAGGGCGAGCCCGAGCAGCGTGCGGGTCTGGGCGGGGTCGACGATGCCGTCGTCCCAGAGGCGTGCGGTCGAGTAGTAGGCGTCGGACTGCCGCTCGAATTGTTCGCGGATGGGTGCCTTGAACGCCTCTTCGTCCTCCGCCGCCCAGGTGTCCCCGGATCGCTCGATCTGGTTGCGGCGCACCGTGCCCAGCGTGTCGGCGGCCTGCGGGCCACCCATCACGGAGATGCGAGCGTTGGGCCACATCCACAGGAACCGCGGCGAGTAGGCCCGGCCGCACATCGAGTAGTTGCCGGCGCCGAACGAGCCGCCGACCATGACGGTGAACTTCGGGACCCGCGCACACGCGACCGCATTGACCATCTTGGCGCCGTTCTTGGCGATGCCGCCCTGCTCGTAGGCCTTGCCGACCATGAACCCGGTGATGTTCTGCAGGAAGACCAACGGGATTCGGCGCTGATCGCAGAGCTCGATGAAATGCGCACCCTTGAGGGCGGATTCGCTGAAGAGGACGCCGTTGTTGGCGATGATGCCGACCGGGTGGCCATGGATGTGCGCGAACGCGGTCACCAGGGTCGTGCCGTAGTTGGCCTTGAACTCGGTGTATTCACCGGCGTCGCACATGATCTCGATGACCTCGCGCACGTCGTACGGGGTCCTGGAGTCGGTGGGCACCACGTCGTAGATGTCGGTCTGCGGACGGAGCGGCTCCCGCGACGGGATGGTCTCCCACTGCGGCGCCTCCCGCGGGCCGAGCGTGGCGACGATCTCACGGACCTTCGCCAAGGCCTGCTGATCGTTGTCGACAAGGTGGTCGGTGACGCCGGAGACCGACGAGTGCATCGCGCCGCCGCCGAGGTCCTCGGCCGAGACGTCCTCGCCGGTCGCGGCTTTCACCAGCGGCGGTCCGGCCAGGAAGATGGTGCCCTGGTTGCGGACGATGACCGTCTCGTCGCTCATCGCCGGGACGTAGGCGCCGCCGGCGGTCGAGGAACCGAGGACGGCAGCGATCTGCGGGATGCCCGCGGCGCTCATGTTCGCCTGGTTGTAGAAGATGCGGCCGAAGTGGTCGCGGTCCGGGAAGACCTCGTCCTGCTGAAGCAGCATCGCGCCGCCGGAGTCGACGAGGTAGATACACGGCAACCGGTTGGCGGCCGCGATCTCCTGCGCGCGCAGGTGCTTCTTCACCGTGACCGGATAGTAGGTGCCGCCGGAGACCGTGGCGTCGTTGGCGACGATCATGCATTCCCGGCCGGCCACGCGGCCGACACCGGCGATGACGCCCGCGGCCGGCGCCTTGTCGTCGTACATCCCGAACGCGGCGAGCGGCGCCACCTCGATGAACGGTGAGCCGACATCGAGGAGGCCGTCGACGCGATCACGCGGCAGCAGCTTGCCGCGCGATACGTGGCGCTCACGCGCCTTGGCCCCGCCGCCGGCGGCCACGGTCGTCAGGCGCTGGTGGAGCAGGTCGAGATTCTGCTGGTGCGTGGCCCGGAAGCCGTCGAGCGTGCTGGTCACCGTCGACCCTTCAGTTAGTTGGGATTAACTGAACGGAATGGTACGCCATCGAGTGGCGCGTGTCACGCCCACGACTCGTGACCAGTCTGCGTGACGCGCGTCACGCCATCTCGTAGGGTGGTGGCAGGCCCACCACCCCCGGGCTCTCACAACCGATGCGTCGATCCGGCACGACCGGAGAAGGCCACCGCACATAGAAGGCCAGGTAATCCCATGACCCTCGCAGACGACCGCGCACGCTTCCAGCAGGTGCCGACCGCACAAACCGGCTTGTCAGCAACACGCTCGTCCGAGCCCCTTCCTGACGACTTCTCGCTCGACGATCGCTACGCCCGCGAGTCGGGCACCATCTACCTCTCCGGCATCCAGGCTCTGGTTCGCATCGTCCGCGACCGCGCTCGCGTCGACCGCCGCCAGAACCTGAACACCGCCTCGTTCATCTCCGGCTACGAGGGCTCTCCCCTCGCCGGTTACGACCTCGAACTCGCCCGGCGTCGCAAGCTGCTCGCGCCCTACGACATCACCCACCGGCCCGGCCTGAACGAGGAGATCGCCGCGACCTCGGTGATGGGCTCGCAGGTGGCCGCACAGGTTGCCGACCTTGCTCCCACCACCGACGGCACGCCCCGCGACGGCGTCGTCGGCTACTGGTACGGCAAGGCCCCCGGCCTCGACCGCGCCACCGACGCGATCCGGCACGCCAACCTCGTCGGCACGCATCCGTCCGGTGGCGCCGTCGCACTGGTCGGCGACGACCCCGGCGCCAAGTCCTCGACGGTGCCGTGCGCGTCGGAGATGGCCCTGGCCGACCTCTACATCCCGATCCTCTACCCCGCGGACTCGCAGGACATCCTCGACCTCGGCGTGCACGCGGCGATCATGAGCCGCGTCAGCGGACTATGGACGTCGCTGAAGATCTCGGCCCATGTCGCCGACGGCGCGTCGACCGCACACGTCCATCCCGACCGCGTCATCCCCACCTATGGCGACCTCGGACGCAGTCCGCACGTCCCGAGCGGTCGACTCCTGGGCGCCAATCTGATGGAGCTCGAACAGAATCAGCTCACCACGCGCATCCCCCGCGCGCTGGAGTACGCGCGGCTCAACGGGATCAACAAGATCGTGGTGTCGACCCCCGACGACCGGATCGGCATCGTCGCCGCGGGGAAGACCTACCTCGATCTCCGAGAGGCATTGCGCCTGATGAACATCGGCGACGACGACCTGCGGCGTCTCGGCATCCGCATCCTCAAGCTCGGGATGGTCTACCCGATCGAGCGGGACATCCTCGATCGCTTCATGTTCGGCACCGCGCGCGGTGATCTCGACGAGGTCATCGTCATCGAGGAGAAGCGCGACTTCATCGAGACGATGATGCGCGACATCCTCTACCGGCATCCGCGTGCACCGCGGATCGTCGGCAAGGTCCACGAGGACGGATCGACCCTGTTCTCCCGCTTCGGCGAACTCGACGTCGACGCCGTCACCCGCGGTCTCGCGGATCGTCTGGCACGCCATCACGTCGACGCGGCGCAGGCGTGGATCGACAAGAAGTCGCGGCGTCGTACCCGCATCGAACTCCCCCTCGCCGTGCGCACGCCGTACTTCTGCTCGGGATGCCCGCACAACAGCTCGACCAAGGTGTCCGAGGACACCCTCGTCGGCGCCGGAATCGGTTGCCACGCGATGGTTCTCCTGATGGACCCGCGCCAGGTCGGCGACGTCGCCGGGGTGACGCAGATGGGCGGCGAGGGTGCGCAGTGGATCGGCATGGCTCCGTTCGTCTCCGCCCGGCACTTCGTGCAGAACATCGGTGACGGCACATTCATGCATTCGGGCTCGCTGGCCCTCCGGGCCGCCGTCGCGTCCGGCGAGAACATCACCTACAAGCTGCTCTACAACGGCACCGTCGCCATGACCGGCGGCCAGGACCCGGTCGGTGAGATGGACCTGCCGCGGCTGACCTCCCTCCTCGTCGACGAGGGCGTCAGCAAGATCGTCGTGACCTCCGACGATCCGAAACGTACGCGCGCGCTGGGCCTTCCCAAGAAGGTGGAGGTCCGCCACCGCGACGAGTTGGTCGAGGTCCAGACCGAACTCGCCGGCGTACCCGGGGTGACGGTCCTCGTCCACGATCAGCACTGCGCCGCGGAGAAGCGCCGGAAGCGCAAGCGCGGCACCATGCCCACCCCCACCACGAGGGTGATGATCAACGAACGCATCTGTGAGGGTTGCGGCGACTGTGGCGAGAAGTCGAACTGTCTGTCCGTGCACCCGGTGCAGACCGAGTTCGGGCGCAAGACCCAGATCGACCAGAGTTCGTGCAACCTCGACTACTCGTGCCTGAAAGGCGACTGCCCGTCGTTCGTCACCGTGACCCCGGAAACGACGCGGACCAGGGCCCGCGCCACCGACCTCCCCGGCGCACTGCTTCCGGAACCAACGCTGCCCGCCGTGCGGGACACGTTCTCGCTGCGGGTCACCGGCATCGGCGGCACCGGTGTCGTGACCGTGTCGCAGGTGCTGGCCACGGCGGCGGTCCTCGACGGCCATGCCGCCCGCACCGTCGACATGACGGGCCTGGCACAGAAGGGCGGTGCCGTCGTCAGCGACATCAAGGTCGCGCCGCACGAGGTCGAGCAGGCCGCCAAGGTCGCCTCCGACGACTGCGATCTCTATCTCGTCTGCGACCCGCTGGTCGGCACCGATCCGGTCAATCTGAAGGTCGCGGCACCGGAGAAGACCGTCGCCGTGGTGTCCACGACGCAGGTTCCCACCGGGCTCATGGTCATCGACACCTCGGTGGGCTTCCCGGCGGAGACCGCGATCCACTCCGCGATCGACGCGAAGGTGACCCGCGGCCTCTACCTGGATTCCGGGGCGCTGTCGACCGCACTCTTCGGTGACGAGCAGTTCGCCAACATGCTCATGGTCGGTGCGGCGTATCAGGCAGGCGCACTGGCGATCTCGGCCTCGTCGATCGAGCGCGCGATCGAACTGAACGGCGTGGCGGTCGACGCCAACGTGCAGGCCTTCCGGCGCGGACGTCAGGCGGTGGCCGACGCCGATGCCGTGTCCGCGACGATCGCCTCGCTGCACGGCGCCGCGTCCACGGAACCGGAGCCGTCCGACCACGCGATGAGCGTGGTCCGTGCGAGCGGTTTCGGCGACGAGCTCACGCGTACCGTGGCACTCCGCTACGACGAGCTGATCGCCTACGCCGACGAGCGTTACGCGCGTGAGTATCTCGACGTCGTCGAACGGGTGCACCGCGGCGCGGACAACGACGCGTTGACCGATGCGGTCGCGCGCAACCTGTACAAGCTGTTGGCCTACAAGGACGAGTACGAGGTCGCTCGCCTGACGCAGGATGCCGCTTTCGCGGCGAAGGTCGCCGATCAGTTCGGTGAGGACGCCGGGGTCTCGATCCGGCTGCATCCGCCGACACTGCGCCAGATGGGCATGCGGGAGAAGATGTCCCTCGGTGCCTGGGCGAACCGTCCGATGAGCACGCTCGCGAAGATGAAGAAGCTTCGCGGAACACCGCTCGACCCGTTCGGCCGCAACGAGATCCGTCGTACCGAACGTGCGCTGATCGTCGAGTACCGGGAGATCGTCGACCAACTGCTGGCCGCCGTGCAGGGCGGACGCGTCGGCGACGCCGAGATGCCGGCCGTGGTGGAACTCGCCGGCCTCCCCGACATGGTGCGCGGCTACGAGAGCGTGAAGATGCGCAACGTCGAGAAGTACCGGGCGGAGGTCAGCCGGCTGCGGGGCGGCCTCGGAATCTGACACCCCGCCCCGGAAGCCACCCGTCGCTGAACACCGCTCCTGGAATCGGCTCTCCAGGAGCGGGTTTCAGCGATGCCGCCGGAAGCGCGCGACGACGGTCTGGCCGTCCTCGCCGGGGACGGCGTCGATCACGAACGGCGACGAGTGACCATCGCGGGAGGCGACGGCGTCGAACTGCCCGACGTTCATCTCGATGAGCAGGACCCCGTCACCGGACAGCCATGTCTGGGCGCCGGTGATCAGTGCGTCGACGTGATCGAGGCCGTCCGCTCCCCCGGTCAGGGCACGCCGGGGCTCGTGGTCACGCGCTTCCGGCGCGAGCAGTCCGAAGGCGTGATCGGGAACGTACGGCGGGACGGCTGCGATCACATCCACGCGACCGCGGAGTGACTCGGGAACGGCGTCGAAACCGATGCCGTGATGGATCTGCGCGTCGACGGGCAGGTTCCGCCGGGCGTGGACGAGCGCATCGGCGGCGATGTCGGCAGCGTGCACCTGCACACCATCGACGGCTGCGGCGACTGCGGAGGCGATCGGCGCCACTCCGCAGAACGCCTCGAGGACAACGGCTCCGGGCCGCCCCGTCGCGGCGTCGACGGCTTCCTGCGCCAGCAGCAGGGATCGCTGCCGCGGCACGAACACACCGAACCCGACGCTGAGCCGGAGGTTCCCGAACTGGACCCACCCCAGCAGATGTTCGAGTGGCTCACCCGCAATCCGGCGTGCGCACAGGTCGGCGAGTTCGTTTGGACCGGCGGCGTGCCGGCTTAGCAGCTCGGCCTCGTCCTCGGCGAACACGCAGCCCGCACGACGAAGAGCATCCGCCAGCGGGTCTCCGAGAAGTCCGGCCGGCTGCACGTGTACGTCAGGAGATTGCGGCGTCATCCTTCTTGAGACCGTACAAGAACGATGCGGTCATCAGGAGCGCCACCTGCACGAATCCGAAGATCAGCCCGAGAATGGCGCCGGCCCCGAGTTCGACGGACGGCGGCATGATCAACGCCGAGGCGAACAGTGCCAGCCACCCGGCGAGCGCGATCACGGCGAGGAAGGGCAGGGCCTTTCGATATCGGGGAACCAGCATGAACGTCGTCGCGACCCCGACGACGCCGAGCACGACGAAGAACTTGCCGGGGTTCAGCACGATGTCGTCGGAGAAGAACCCGGGGATACTGTCCCGCCCTTCCATGAAATCGCGTTCCCACGAATCGAGCCCCTGCTGCGCCCCGGGCAACGCGGTGATCCAGCTGACGAAGCCCATGCAGTAGGTGACGATCCCGGCGACCGCCGCACCGAGGGCAAAGATCACCGACCGATCGGGCCGCGGCCCCATTCGCTGAGGACCCATGCCGGACGCGGGACCCCAACCACCTGTCGAGTGCTGGTACGCCGGTGGATTTTCACCCCACTGCTGGCCGGGAACCCCTCCGGTGGGCCGTCCGCCCTGGAACTGCCCGGTCTCACCGTGATTGCTGGGGAATCCGCCGGTCTGCGGCTGCCCGGGTGGGGCCGGTGACCGCTGAACGCCCTGCTGCTGGTTGGGATCGCCTGAATTCACGGTGCACTCCTCGTCCTTCACCCCCGAACGATCGCGCCTCGTCGTCGCGACCTGCGGGCCAGGGTAAGCCGACCAGAACCCCGATGCACCTGCGGCGACGAGATTCATTCGACCGGTCGTCGCACGGAACCAGACCCCGCTCGTGCCGATGGCCACGGATCGGAGATTCGGTGTTCACACTGTGGACTTGTCACGGGACGGATGCGGTCCCGGTTGGTGGCCGGGGCGCGGAAGGTACTGCGCGAAAGTCTGCTGTGTCAGGCGGCGTCGTCGAGTCGCATGGTGCGGCGGTTGTAGGCGGGTAACGGGCGGCGTCGGGGGTCGATGTCGGCCGGTGGGATCAGCCACGGGTGTCGGTCGAAGCCCATCATGATGTCCCAGCCGTTGTGGTGAACCTGGGTGTGGCAGCGTTGGCAGAGCAGGCAGCCGTTGTCGAGGTCGGTGTCGCCGTCGTCGGACCAGTGCTCGATGTGGTGCACCTGCGTGTGCGATGGTGGCGCGCCGCATTTGATGCAACTCTGGTCGCGGATGATGATCGCTTTGCGTAGGTGCGGTGGGAAGAGTCGTCGTTCGCGACCCATCTGTAGCGGCACGGTATCACCGTCGATGACGATCTCGGTCAGGGTTCCGTCGCAGGACAGTTGTCGGGCGATGGCGTGGGTGGTCGGGCCGGTCCAGGGCAGGGATGCGGGGTCACCACCGTCGGCGGGGATGGTCAGCAATATCTGGGCGCGTGGTGTGCCGATGGTGTCCATCGCAGCGCCGACTGCGGCTTGATCCAACAGCACCTCCATTGCGTCGGCACGGATCTGGGTTGCTGAGCGTCGGTCTGGGGAGCCGTCGGGTTCGGGGCACGGCACCGAGCGTTCGTCGATCATCGCGATGAACTTCTCGCCGACGGCCTGGGTGACGTTGGCGTTGATCTCCACGCGGCTGTCATCGGTCACCCGGTGCGACAACGTATCCAGTGACCGGTCGTCGCACGCGGGGATACCGCCCTCGTCGTCGGCGATGGTGTTGCCGATCGTCTGCGCGTGCTTTTGTATCTCGGCGGGTGTGGCACCTGACAGGGCTTGGGCGAGGAGTCCGCTCTCGTAGGTGCCACGGTCGTTGCCGGAAAGCGCGGCGGGTGAACGCTTCTCGATGATTGTCATGCCACGGACAATGGCGTCGGCGACCTCTCCCGAGAGGTTTCCGTCGGCCGCGCAACTCTCGAGCCTGCTCAAGGTGCCGATGCTGTCGGCGATACGAATCGCCCGAGTGGCGACCACCGGCGGGAATCACATCTCGATCAGCAGCTTCTTGGTGGTCGACCCTGCCTTCTCCGCGACACGCAGATCATCGAGATCGCCTGCACAAGTGGCGATTCGGTGATCAGCCAGATTCCGGACCTTTCTCCAGAGCTCCAGTTCGGAAATTGTCGTGCGACCAGTGGGATCGTCTGTGGGTGGAGTGATTCCCGCGAGCTGGTCGAGGAGGGATTCGAGCGGTGCCATGACGCCATGGTAATCGAACATCCGTTTGAGTACTGTAGGTATTCCACAGCAGTTTTCGGTGATTTGTCAGTGGCGGCAGGATAGTTCGCGACCCTGAGAACTGGAGGTTTGCAACACATCTCCCCCCGTCACCCCGCTAACCAAGGAGCGAGCGCCACGAAGGGCTGGCGACATCTGCTCACCAGACCTTCGTGGCTCGTCGCTTGCGCTCCTCGCACCTCAGGCAGCAAGGGTGAAGGAAACCGCTACGCGGCAACCATCACCGACGCAGCTCCGACTTCGCGATCGTGCGGAGATGCACCTCGTCCGGTCCGTCGAAGATGCGCATCGCGCGATGCCAGCCGTACATGGCGGCCAGCGGCACGTCGTCGCTGACGCCGGCGCCGCCGTGGACCTGGATCGCCCGGTCGATGACCTCGAGCGCCACGCGCGGTACCGACACCTTGGCGGCCGAGACATACGGCGCGGCGGCCTTGTTGCCGAGTTCGTCGATCGTCTTGGCGGCCAGCCGGCACAGCAGGCGGGCCTGGTCGATCGCGATACGGGACTCGGCGATCTGCTGCTGGACGACACCTTGCTCGGCCAGCGGCTTGCCGAAGGCGACGCGCCCCTTCGACCGCTGGACCAGGTGGTGCAGGGCGCGTTCGGCAGCGCCGAGCGCGCGCATGCAGTGGTGGATGCGGCCGGGGCCGAGCCGCGCCTGCGCCATGGCGAACCCGCCGCCTTCCTCACCGAGCAGGTTCTCGACGGGCACCCGGACGTTCTCGTAGACGATCTCGACGTGGCCGTGCTGGTCGTGACGACCGAACACCGGCACGTCGCGGACAACGGTGACGCCCGGGGTGTCGATCGGGACGAGCACCATCGACTGCTGCCGATGGGTCGCCGCCCCGGGATCGGTCTTGCCCATGACGATGAGCACCTTGCAGCGCGGGTCGGCTGCGCCGCTCGTCCACCACTTCCGGCCGTTGATGACGTAGGAGTCGCCGTCGCGTTCGATGCTGGTCTCGATGTTCGTCGCATCCGAACTGGCGACGTCCTTCTCGGTCATCGAGAACGCCGACCGGATTCGGCCGTCGAGCAGCGGTTCCAGCCAGGTCTGTTTCTGCTCGTCGGTGCCGAACAGGTGCAGCAGCTCCATGTTCCCGGTGTCAGGTGCCGCACCGTTGAGGGCCTCGGGCGCCAGATGCAGGCTCCACCCGGTGATCTCGGCCAGACCGGCGTAGTCGAGCTGGCTGATCCCGGATTCCGACGGCAGGAAGAGATTCCACAGGCCGCGTGCGCGGGCCCGCTTCTTCAGCTCCTCGACGACGGGCGGCACGTCGTGATCGTCGGGTCCGGCGAAGCCGCGCTCCTCTTCGTAGCGTTGCTCCGCCGGGAAGACGTCGGAGTGCATGAACGCGATGAGCTCCTCGCGCAACTCCGACGCCTTCGCCGACGGCCGGAGATCGAGCGTCTCGTCCGGGATGCGGCCGGTCAGATCTGGCTGGATCACTGTGCCACCGTCCGCAGTTCACGACGCAACAGTTTGCCCGTGGCGGTCTTCGGGATGTCGCCCATCACCACCACCTCACGCGGGTACTTGTAGGCAGCCATCCGCGTCTTGCAGTGGTCGATCAGCTCCTCCGGCGTCGCCTCGGTTCCCGGCCGCAGGCTCACGAACGCCTTCACGGTCTCGCCGCGGTAGGAGTCGGGCACGCCGACGACCGCTGCTTCCCGCACCGAAGGATGCTCGTACAGAACGTCTTCGACCTCGCGTGGCCACACCTTGAAACCGCTGGTGTTGATCTGGTCCTTCTTCCGATCGACGATGTAGAACCATCCGTCGGCGTCCATGTAACCGACGTCGCCGGTGTGCAGCACGCCGTTCGGGATGCCCTTCGCGGTCGCCTCCGGCTTGTTCCAGTAGCCGGCGACCACCTGTGGGCCGGCCGTGACCAGCTCGCCGACCTCGCCCGCGGGCAGGTCGTTGCCCTGCTCGTCGACGATCCGGACGACCGTGTCGTACACCGGGATTCCCACCGAGGTGGCCCCGGTCTCCTCGTCGGCCGGGGCCGTCACGCCGAACGGCACCGCATGCGACGGGGAGGTGGTCTCGGTCAGGCCGTACACGTTGTGGATGTAGTGACCGAACCGCTTCTGGAACTCGGCGATCGTGCTCGGCGGGATCGGCGCGCCGCCGGAGTAGATCTTCGACAGACTCGCCAGCGACGCCGGGTCGATGTCCGGCACGTTCATCAGGGCGATGAACACCGTGATCGATCCGACCGTGAACGTCGCCTTCTCGCGGGCGATCGTCGCGATGGTGTCGGCCGGGTCCATCCGGTACATCAGCACGAGCGGCGCCCCGGTGAGTTCGGCCAGCGCGATGTGCGCGATGAGACCGGTGATGTGGAACAGCGGTGCCACGCCGAGGATCACGTCGTCGCTGTCGACGCCGACCCAGTCGCGGTAGGTCTGCGCGTTGAACACGACGTTGCGATGGGTGGTCATCGCACCCTTGGGCGGCCCGGTGGTTCCCGACGTGTAGGTCAGGAAGGCGACGCTGTCCCCGGTGAGATCGGCCTTCGGCGGACGCTGTCCCCGGTAATTCGCGAGCATCGTCGCCAGGTCGACGGTGCCCGGGCAGTCGATCTTCTCGACGCCCGCCAGGGTTCCGCTGTTCGCGGTCTGGTACTCCAGCTCCGAGGTGGTAATCACGGTCCGCACCGCGGTCTTGTTGTCGCGCAACGCCTCCTGCGCGACGTCCCGGTACAGCGACTGCATCGCGACCAGTACCGTGGCGCCGGAATCGACCAGGATCTCGGCGAGTTCGCGGCTGCGGTACATCGGGTTGGCCGACACGGCGATGCCGCCGGCCTTCCAGATACCCAGCTGGGCGATGACGAACTGCGGGATGTTCTGGGCGTAGACCACCGCGCGATCGCCCGGGGTGAAGCCCAGGTCCAGGATGCCGACCGCGAACGCGTCGGTCAGCTCGTCGAGCTCACCGGCGGTGACCGATCCGTCGAAGTAACGGATCAGGTCGGCATCCGGGGTGCGCGCAGCGGTGGCCGCGAACATGTCCAGCGCGGTGTCGAATTCGATGCTCCGCGGCGCGAGATCCTGCTCGCGGTAGTGGCTGCGCCACACCTTGTCGTCGTAGACACTCATGTCTGACGTTCCTCTTTCGGCGAATGACTCGTGGGCGAGTCAGCGGATGACGACGGGGTTCACCGGCGCACCGGTGCCGCTGACGACCTTGAGCGGGGCCGCGACGTACAGGAAGCTCCAGCGGTTGTCGGCGGCACACGCCTCGGCCAGCTCCTCGAGCCAGACGATCTCGGTGAACACGACACCCAGGTTGCGCATGAGCGCGTTGTGGAGCGGAAGCGCCACACCGGATTCCGGGTCGGTGGTGACCTCGTTGGCGATAGTGTCGGTGACCAGGTTCGGGATCTCCTTGTCCTGGAACCACTGCACGAGTTCACGCGAGTAGGTCAGGCCGGGCTCGCAGAAGCCGTCGTAGAACTGTTCCGGGTTGTTCAGCTCGTACCAGTAAGTCAGCCAGCCGGTGCGGATGATCAGGATGTCGTGCGGTTCGATGGTGACACCCTGTGCGGCGGCCGCGGCTTCGAGATCGTTGTGGTCGAAGGTCTCACCCTTCTCCAGGTACTTCTTGCCGCGGTAACGGGCCATGTCGATCAGCACGCCGCGGCCGACGACACCCTTCTCGGCGATCGGCAGGACCGACGCCTTGTCCAATGCGTCGACGGTGCTGCGGGCGTCGTAGCCGTTGTAGAGCTTGCCGTCATACCAGACGTGGCCGAGGGCGTCGTACTGCGTGGAGCCCTGCAGGAAAATGTTCGCGGTGTCGTCGGCATAGTGCAGGCCACCGGGGAACTGCGGTGCGCCCTCACCGTCCCACGACGACTCGTCGAGGATGTTCTTCCGGTTGATGCCCTCGCGGCCCGGCCACAGCGGATCGCCGGGGCTCTCCGTGCGCCCCATCTCGATCTGGAGGGTGAAGGTCTCCCCCGACTTGATGTGGCCGACACCGCGCAGAACCTCACTCGCGTCCAGGTAGTTCAGGGCACCCACCTCGTCGTCGGGTCCCCACTTGCCCCAGTTCGACGGGGTGTCGGCACCCAACAGGTCACCCATGGACGGCGCAGTGGTCTCGATCTCGGTCATCTCATCTCCTTTGATTCGATCCAGAGCGGAACCGACGGTTCCGGGTCGCACACTGAACGGTGCGAACTGAATTTCTCGACTGAACTTTGTGAGCGCTCGCTCGGTAAGTTCATTGTGACGAGCATCGCACTCGTTCGCAGCGCCGTCAAGAGGCGAAATCGGTGATGTCTCAGCATTTGTCAGCAAGAGAAGGGAAAGCCCAGTACACACGGCAGGTTCAGCAAAGCTGAACTTCCCCTGTCCAGGGGTAGGCCGCCTGGACGCGCCGAAGGTCGGGGGGCCTAGCGGTCGGCCCGGAAACCCACCATGCCGAGAGCGAGATTCGCGTACTCGCGAGCGATGCGACGTCCCTGAGCGGCGTCGGAGTCATCGGTCCAGGTCGGGACGGCCAGGCACATCGTGACGATCGCCTTGGTCGCCACGGACAGGTCGCCGGACCGGAAGGCGCCGAGGTCGGCGGCGCGCCGGGCCGTATCGAGCAGGCGACCCTCGATCTGCGCCATCGACGCCTGCAGGTGAGTGCGGTTGGGTTCCTCGAGTCGCCGCAGCTCGGTCGCCAGGACCAGAGCCAGCGCGCGACGCTCGACATGGAAGAGCGTGAGCGCCTCCACCATGTTGGCGAAGGCGGTCACCGCGTCGACGCCGTCGCCGGCTGCGTCGAGACGTCGCGCCAGGTCAGCGTGGGCGATGTTGACCAGCGCGACGAGCAGGTGCTGCTTGCTCGGGTAGTGGTGATAGATGCCTGCGACACTGATGTCGGCGCCGGCGGCGATGAGGCGCATCGTCGCACCGTGATAGCCGAGTTCCTCGAAGACGTCGATCGCCGACTCCAGCACCGGGTCGAGGGTCAGCGGGGCGAACACACGCCAGTCCGTCGGGTCCCCGGCGGCCTCCGCCTTCTCCGGTTGCGGCGACTCGAGGAAACGAGCGACGGGCACGTCCAGGCACTGCGCGATCTGGCGCAACCGGTCGACGGTGAGCCCGACCTTCCCGTTCTCGATGGCGCTCATGGTCCCGACGCTCACCCCGATACCGGCCGCCAGCCCACGCAGCGTCACGCCCGCCTGCTTGCGCAACTCACGCACGGCGGCGCCGCTGTCGGTCACCGGTTGTTCGACCACGCTGAACAGCTTATGGGGAGCCGCGCATTTTTCGTAGACTCATCCTCGTGGTCCACAACCTGCCGCCTCGCTCGCGTCACCCCGAACGCTCGTACGCATGAACGCCTACGAGAGCCGTCCCTGGCTGGCCCACTACCCGTCCGGACTCTCCGAGCACCTCGACGTCGAGTTCGGATCCCCACTCGAGATGTTCGACGCCGCGATCGCCGCATCCCCCGACGCTCCGGCCGTCCACTACTTCGGCGCGACGCTGAGCTGGGCCGACCTCGACGCCGCATCCGACGCCCTCGCCCACGCATTGCAGGAACACGGCTTCGCGGTCGGCGACCTGCTGGGCATCGCCGTCCAGAACGAGCCCGCGATCGTGCTCGGGCTCCTCGCGGCCTGGAAGGTCGGCGGTGTCGCCGCCCTCATCAGCCCCATGTACAAGCGCGGCGAATTCCGCAGGGCCCTGGACGATTTCACTCCGGCCGCCCTCCTCGTGCTCGACGAGGTCCACGCGGAGGTCGCCGACGAGCTCGGGTCGATCGGACTCGTCGTCACGGCCTCGCCGCTCGACTTCGCCGGCAGCGACGATCTGCAGCGCGTGTTCGACGTGTCCCGGGTTTCCACGGCAGGCACCGTCGAACTCCTCGACCTGATCGGCACCGGCTCGCGTGCGGTCACCCGGCACGCACCCGCACCGGATGATGTCGCGGTGCTGGCGCCGACGTCGGGAACCACCGGTCCACCCAAGGGCGCCAAGCTGACGCACCGCAATCTGACGTTCAGCGCGCAGGCCTATCGCACCTGGACGGGCCTGCAATCCGGCGAGCCGATCCTGTGCATGTCGCCGATCTTCCACGTCACCGGCCTGGTGGGCTCGGTGATGCTGGCGCTGTCCCTGCGCTCGCCGCTCATCCTCACCCACCGATTCGACGCCGGCCTGGTCCTCGACGCGGTGCGCGCCTGGCGTCCGGCCTTCTCCGTCGCCTCGATCACCGCCTACATCGCGCTCGCCGACCACCCCGAAGCGACGCCCGAGGCGTTCGACTCACTCCGACTCCGCTACTCGGGCGGCGCACCGGTTCTCCCCGACGTCGCCGAACGGATCGAAGAACGCCTCGGCGGGATGATCCACAACGTGTACGGGCAGACCGAGTCCACCTCGCCGACCCACATGGTGCCGCCCGGTGTCCTCGCACCGGTCGATGCCGAAACCGGCGCTCTCTCAGTGGGTCTGCCGATCTTCGACACGATGGCGCGCGTCGTCGACGAGCGCGGCGAACCGGTACCGCCGGGGACGTTCGGCGAGATCGTCACGGCCGGACCGCAGATCGCCGCCGGCTACTGGGGTCAGGACGACGACGGCTCGGCGCTGCGCCACGGTGAGATGCGCACCGGCGACGTCGGTTTCATGGATGCCGACGGCTGGTTCTACGTCATCGACCGCAGCAACGACCTGATCAACGCGTCCGGGTACAAGATCTGGCCGTTCGAGATCGAGCAGGTGTTGCAGTCGCACCCGGCGGTGCTCGAGACGGCCGTGGTCGGCATCCCCGACGACTACCGCGGTGAGTCGACTCGCGCCTACGTCGCCCTGCAACCGGGTGCGGAGGTCACGCCGACCGAACTCATCGAGTACTGCCGCGAACGGATGGCGGCGTACAAGTACCCGCGCGAGGTCGAGATCGTCGGCGCACTCCCGCGCAGCGCGACCGGCAAGCTGTTGCGCCGCGAACTGCGCTGATCAGACCCGGCAGCCGAGCGCGGCCAGGGCCATCGCGGTGAGCAGACGCCGCAGCTGCGCCTCGTCGTAGGCGGGCAGCCGGGGCGAGGAGTTCAGCAGGCCGAACGTCGCGTGTACGCGGACGCGAGCCTCCGCCCGGTCGAGTGTGCGGCCCTCCTGCTCGTAGATGGCGATCACGACGTCGACCCAGCGTTCGACGTAGCGCCGCTGCAACAGCCGGACCCGGTGGTTGGCCTCCGGCGTCATCGACGACAGGTCGCGGTCCTGGACGACGATCAGATCGGGTTTCGTGACGAGCACGTCGATGTGAAAGCCGATGAGCGCCAGCAGGGTCTCCGACGGCGGACCGCCGCGGTCGACCACCTCGGCACCGCCGTCGTACAGCCGCTGGCTGATGTCGACGAGCATCTCGTCGAGCAGTTCGGTCTTCGACGAGAAGTGCCGGTACATGGCCGGCCCGCTCACCCCGACCGCGCGGCCGATGTCCTCGAGACGCACGCCGGCGAAGCCGCGTTCGGCCATCTGCCGCGCGGCCGCGGTCAGCAGCTCGGCGCGCCGGGCGGCCTTCGCCTGGGTGCGACGGGTCGGCGGGCGGGGAACGTCCCCCGTGTCGACCGGTGGGGTGTCACTGGTGGCGGACATGGTGATCCGCACTCTACTCACCAGCCGTCGATGTGGAGCACCGAGTCGAGGGGCTTACGCGGAGCCGGCTTGAAGTCGGTGCCGGTGTAGTAGGCCACCGGCAACAGGACACCCTGGTGGATGCCCGCGGGGATGCCGAGCAGCTCGGCGATCTCCTTCTCGTGGGCCAGGTGCAGCGTGGTCCAAGCGGATCCGAGGCCGCGGGCACGCAGCGCGAGCTGCAGACTCCAGGCGCCCGGCAGCAGCGAGCCCCAGACGCCGGCCTGGTTACCCTCGGGCAGGTCGCCGCCGGTGTATATCGCGCCGATGACCAGCACCGGGACCTGCCCCATCGTGTCGGCGAGGTACTGGGCGCTCGACGCGACCCGCTTGCCGGTCTCGTCGCGCGGCTGCTGGGCGGCGTAGTACTTCGAGAAGGACTGCGCGTAGTAGTCGGCGACCTTCTGTTTGAGTTCGGGGTCGGTGAGCACGATCCAGTGCCAGGTCTGGCTGTTGCTGCCGGTCGGCGCCTGCAGTGCGACCTCGAGCGCTTCCTTGACCACGTCGAGCGGGACCGGGCGGTCGTAGTCCAGACGTTTGCGCACCGAGCGCGTCGTCGAGAGCAGCTGGTCGGGATCGAGCGGCAGGAGTTCGGTCATGTCCCCCATCTTCCACACGTCGGGCGGTGGACACCACCAGCCGTGGTCAGATCAGGCTCGGACCGGGCGGTTTCGTCGGTTCAGGCGATGGCCGATCCGAGCGCGGCCCCGGCCAGGAGAACAGGTATCGAGATGATCGCTCCGGCACCACCCGCCACAAGTCCCGTTCCGGCCCGCCTTACCGATCGCACGCCCCGAACGGGTGCCGTGCTCAGTGCGAGCAGGACCAGCCCGGTCAACGGTGGCCCGACGACCAGCCACAGCGCATCCCTGGAGGCCAATCCGGTGAACGGCAACGACATCACGAGCATGCCGATCACGACTGCACCAAACGATTCCGGCCCGAACCAGTCCTCACGTCGATACCTCGTCGACAGGGTCGTCATCACAGTGTCACCAACGCGACGTACGCGACCACCACACTCGCGGCCAAGACACCCAGAGCTGCTCCCGCACACCGCGGTGTTCGGCGCCACCACAGGCCGACAGCGATCGTCAGGAGGACCACGCCTGCAATGCCTATCACCACTCCCAGCGACGACGACCACTCCGGATTCAGTCGGTCCGTGATCCCGGCCAGAATCATGAAGACGAAAATGGCGAATGCCACCGATACCGGTACGGCCACGGTGGCTGCCTGCCAGAATCGGGAATCCGCGAGTAGCGCACGGTGCTTCATCGGCCG
This sequence comes from Gordonia sp. 135, assembly GCF_009720185.1. NCBI lineage: Bacteria > Bacillati > Actinomycetota > Actinomycetes > Mycobacteriales > Gordoniaceae > Gordonia > Gordonia sp. 135. Next base: position 1,423,280 of record NZ_CP046257.1, on the reverse strand, counting down.
CGACACTATCGCACCATGACAACGGTGGGGGGATTGTCCGGGTCTCCGAGGTTCGTCGGTCTGTTCCGTTCCCAGTTCGGGTCGTCGAAGTCGGCCTTGAAGGGATCCATCATCGCTCGGCCCCCGCCGACCTCGTGGTAGTCCGGCAGGTTGAACAACGGCCCCACTGCACTGCCGGAGTCGGCCGCGTCGATCAGCACGGGGCGGCTCTGTCCGGCCGAATTGTCCTGGTAGATCTCGACCGACGGATAATCGGTGATCTCACCACCGGCAATGATCCGAGCAGTGCCGGGGTTTCCGCTGGTCGGTTGCAGGACAAGCGAGCCGTTGACGGTGTGGCCGGTGACCGAAGCGCCGGGCGGCGCGAACGGATTCACCGCGTCGTACTGAACCATGACCGATCCATCGGGTCGCTGCTGTGCCTGGACCTCAGGCTCACCGACCCGTACCTGACCAGTGGAGTCGACCGAGGGATTCTGTCTCGTGACGATCAGGCCGTTCTCGTAGTCCACGTACATGACGACACGGGCATGCTCCGGGTCGAAGTTCGCAACCTCTGCCCGATCGTCCCCCAGGTCGTAATGCGGAGCATTGAACACCTCGGCCGCCGGTATGTACAGTGCCGCGCGTACAACACCTTGCCCGGGCACCGGTTCGATGCGCGCGACCTTGATTCCGGGTCCGACGCCTTGGTATTTCGGGTCGTAACTGTTCGGATTCAGCGCCTCGGCAGTCTTCCAGTCGACCGAGCCAGATGGTTCGCGCCCGAATATCTCCTCGAAGGCAGCCGCAGAGGCACGCATGCGCTCCGGATCTGCGCGCGGACTCTGTCGCTTGGAGTCCGCGATCACCGCGAGCGCAGACGTCAGTGCTTCCTCTGGCGCCATGGTCTCGAGAGTCTGGGTCGCCCCGGCGACCTCGGCACCCCAGGTGGCGTCGGCGCCGACGAGAGAGGACACCAATCCGCCGAGTCGGGCCAGCTGCAGTCCTGCTTCGGAACTCCAGTCCTCGACGCCGTCGACGACCCATGAATCAGACAGTGTGACAGGGGGAATCACGTAGTTCTGAATGATCGAACGAATCTCGGAAACGGGATGCGACATCGCCCCATGAGCGCCGGCCGCCGCCGCCGAGAGCGCGTCGTAGCCGGACGCCACCGCGCCGATCTGCTCTCGTTCTCGTTCGGCCCGGTCTTCAGCAGCTCGTCGCCCACCGCCTGTCCAGGCCAGATCATAGACCGTGTCTCGCATGGTCTTTGACGTCCCGACCATTGCATCGGCGATCGCCGCGGACCGGGTGGACAACTCTCGCAGAGAGTCGATGTTCCAACTCAGAACGTCACTTGGAGTGGTCACACTCACCCACCGCTAGTCGCGGAGTTGATGTCGGGCACACCCGCGATGCGAGCTGCGGCCTCCGCGTCCGAGTCGCTGTATGTGTCCGCAGACAGCGACAGGAGACTTGCGAACTGGTCATACCTCGCCTTGACCACCTGCTTGGCGCGTGTACTCGCCGTATTCGACTCACCGAGCGCAGACCCCACACTGCTCCCCACCAGTTGTGCCGCGACTTCGGCGGCGCCCAGGAAGGGAGCCGAATCGACATCTCCAGAAAGCTGAGCCAGCGTGCCCGACGCCACTCTCAGGCTGTCCGGATTCACTTCAACCGACAAGACAATCCCCTCCCCGCGCCCTGATTCGGAAGAATATACCGCTGGACGTATCGGCACTGTCGCAGCAGTCCACACCCGACCGAGGCTCCCTAGCCCAACACTCCGTGCTTGCGAAGGTGCTTCAGCAACCCGCGGGTCACCGGGAGTTCGGTCAGGTCTTCAGCCGTGAACCAACCGGCGTCCACGGCGTCGTCACCGGCGCACAGGGTGCCGGACACGATCCGCGCGGCGAAGTCATGGACCTCGAACACCACGTCGTCAGGGCCGGGGATGTCGACGGTCCACAGCAACTCCCCCACTTCGACGTGAAAGCCGGTTTCCTCCAGCATCTCCCGCGCGACTGCCGCCTCGATGGACTCGCCGGGTTCGACCTTTCCGCCCGGCACGGTCCACTTCCCGGCCTGCGGCGGGTTTCGCCGTTGGATGAGCAAGACGCGTCCCTCGCCGTCGGTCAGCACAGCACCGACCGCGACGATGCGCGTGGTCATCGGACGTCCGCCGCGGGCACCCGGGTGCGCGCCCGCGGATCCGGCGCCGGCGAACTTGCGAGATACCGGCCGATCGCCTCGCGGATCCGGTCCAGCGCGTCCGCATCGGAGTCCGCGTCGACGATCACGTCGACCATGCCCTGAACCGCGAGCCGGCCGGCGAGAATGCCCTGGCGCGTGGCCATCTCGCCGGCATGTTCGAGGTCGCGGTGGACGATGAGACTCGCCCCCTCCGGCGGTAGCGGCGACAACCACGCGTCCGCGCGGGCCACCCGCAGGTCGGCCGGGAACAGCGCCAACGCCGCACCGCCGGCACCCTGGCCGAGCATCACCGAGACGGTCGGTACCGGCACCGTGATCAATTCGACCGTGCAGCGGGCGATCTGGGCGGCGAGTCCGCCCTCCTCGGCGACCACCGACAGCTCCGCCCCCGGCGTGTCGATGACGGTGACCACGGGCAACCCGAGATCGCCTGCCGCGATGATCGCCCGGCGCGCCTCACGCAGATGCCGGGGACCGGGCAGCTCGCCGTTGTCCTGGGACACCCTGTCGTAGCCGACGACCATCGCCACGCGGCCGCCGAAGTCGCTGAGTGCGAAGCGAAGTGGCCCGGCGTCGGACAGCGCTGCCGAATCCCCTTGCGAGAGGAACTCGATCAACCCCGCCCGACCCGGTTCACGGGTCGCGAGGACGCTGGCCCAGGCGTGGTGCGCCGGCGTGCCCGAATCGTCGGGCGCGGTCTGCGGAGCCTGCGTCGGCGGCGCGCCACCGTGCAGGGTGAGCAGTCGCAACACCGCCGCGAGCCGCCCGGCCAGAGCGTCCGGTTCCACCACATCGTCGACGACCGTTGTGCGGAAGAGATTCTCGGCCGTCTGTACCCCGTCGGGAAACGGTTCGCCGTAGAGTCCTTCATAGACACGGGGCCCGAGGAACCCGACGAGCGCGCCGGGTTGCGCCCACGTGACGTGACCGAGCGACCCCCAGGAGGCGAACACCCCGCCGGTCGTGGGGTGCCGCAGATAGACGAGGTACGGCAGCCCGGCCGCCTTGTGCGCGGTGACGGCTCCGGTGATCGCGACCATCTGGAGGAACGCCGCGGTCCCCTCCTGCATGCGGGTGCCGCCCGACGCGGGCAACGCAATCAGCGGAATCCGTTCCCTTGTGGCCCGGCCGATCGCCTCGACGATGCGCGCGCCGGCATCACGGCCGATAGACCCGCCGAGAAAGCCGAACTCGCTGAGGACGATCGCCGCGCGGTGACCGCCGATCAGACCGGCGCCGGTGATCACCGATTCGTCGGAATCGCTACGCACCCGGGCGCGGGCCAGGTCGTCGGCGTAGGCACGGTCGTCGCCGTCAGAGGTGACCGCGGGGCGGACGATCGCGGTGTCCCACGACTCCCACGACCCGTCGTCGACGATCATCCCCCGCAGCTCCACGGCCGACAGCCGTGCCCGTTCACCCATGCCTCACACCGTATCCCGCTCGTGCACTGCCTCCCGGGAGATCAGCCTCCAGAGGAGAGAGCCGATGAACTCCGTCTGGCCCTGTTGAAGTCGGTCAGCGAGAGTAGATGACGCGGGTGCGCAGGACGACGTCGGCGACCGAGCGTCGTCGGCGATCGACCACCGCCCACGCCAGTCCGATCGCGAAGAGCGTGCAGATCAGCGCCCGCAGAACCGCGACCGCCGGCCGGATGCGCTCGCCCTTGCTGTTCACCACGCGGAGTCCCATCACCACCGAGCCGAGCGTGCGCCCCGACACCTCCCAGCACGTGGCCAGGTAGAGCACCGAGGTGACCACGAAACCCGTTGTGGTGAAAAACAGATTGACCTCGGGAAACCGGTACTCACTGACCGAGACCACGAATTTCATCAGCGCGAGTCCCGCGTAGCAGGCTCCCAGGATCGTCCAGACGACGAGCAGGTCGAGGAATGCCGCGATTCCGCGACTCACGATCCCGGCGTTCTTGTCCCGGTCCTGCACGGCATGCGCCCGATGGACCGCCGGGTGAGCAGGTTTGGGTTCAGCGGTCATTCGGTCGCCCCGTCCTGCCTGGTGGCCTCGACCGCCTCGGCACCACGGCGACGCAGGAAGCGGTTGACCGCGTTGGCGACCGCGTCGTCGGCACGTTCACTGGTGCTGCGCACGTCTGTCATCACGTCGGCGGTGACCGAGGTGCTGGCCTCGCGGATGATGTCGGGGAGGTCGACGCCGTCGATGATCTCCTCGGCCAGCTCGACGAGGTCGACACGGTCGAGGACCGCGTCGATGTCGAGTTTGGCGGCCACCGCGTCGAGGTCGACCTTCCCGATCACCTCGTCGAGGTCGACCAGGTCGATCGCCTTCATCAGATCCACCTGCGCGACAGCACGATCGAGGTCGACGGTTTCGATCACGGCGTTGAGGTCGATGACCGCGAGGACCTCGGCGATGAGCCGCTCGAGATCGACGTGGTTCAGCACGAGGTCGGTGAGATCCACCTCTTCGGTGAGCACCTCGACGACCTCGCGGATGACCGCACCGAGGATCGTTCGGGTCGTCGTGGCGACCCAGGCGCGGGTGTCGACGACGAACTCCTGCACGCCGGTACGCGCCGAGCCGACCACTCCGCCCACGACCGGTAGACGCTCGGCGACGTCGATGACGACACCCGCGAAATGCAGCGACTCCCTCGTCAATTGGGATAGCGCGCTGCGCCGCGCCTCGGGGTTCACCGACGAATTATCGCACGAGGGGATGAGCCCCGACCGTCGCAATCGTGTCACGTCGAGTGTCATGTAACGGCACCGGTTCAGGACCGATATGGTGCCCGAGGCCCGTCGAGACAAGTGCGCGTCATGATGGTGATCAGTCCTATGAGAGGTTTGCTCGACGATGCCCGAATCCGTACCCCCACGCGCGCACCCGGTGTCCCGATGGCTGCTCGCGGCCCCCGTCGCGGCGTTCACACTCGTCGTCGCCGGTTGCGGCATCAGCCAGCAGACCGCGGCGACGCCGCCGACGCCCGAGATCACCTCCGCCGTGGCGGCGCCGACCACCGACGCACCGCTGCCCACCCCCTCGCCCGTGATCACCGTGGCCTCGGCACCGGCTGCGGACGACGCACTGAGGACGCTCAACACCCTGGCCGTCAAGGGTCGCGCACCCAAGACCGGATACGACCGCGACCTGTTCGGCCAGGCCTGGTCCGATGACGTCACCGTCGACGGCGGGCACAACGGGTGCGACACCCGCAACGACATCCTGCGTCGCGACCTGACCGGCATCACCCTCAAGCCGGGGTCCAACGGCTGCGCCGTCCTGTCGGGCACGCTCGACGATCCCTACACCGGCACGACGATCCGGTTCGTCCGCGGTCAGGGGACGTCCTCGGCGGTCCAGATCGATCACGTCGTCGCACTCTCGGACGCGTGGCAGAAGGGCGCGCAGCAACTCTCCCCGCAGCAGCGCATCGACTTCGCCAACGACCCGCGCAACCTGCAGGCCGTCGATGGTCCGACGAACCAGAAGAAGGGTGCCGGCGACGCCGCGACCTGGCTGCCGCCGAACAGGGGCTACCGGTGCACCTACGTGTCCCGTCAGGTCGAGGTGAAGGCGGCCTACCGGCTCTGGATGACCCAGGCGGAGAAGGACGCGATCATCCGTGTCCTGTCCTCGTGCGGCGCCACGGCACCGACGACCACCGAGCGCACCGCGACGCGCACCTCAACGGCGACCCCGGTCCCCGAGACGACCTACACGCCCCCACGGCTCTACGCCCCGCCGGCCGAGACGACGCCGCCGGTGGACGCGCCGTCCTCGGCGTACTACGCCAACTGCTCGGCGGCCCGTGCGGCCGGAGCGGCCCCGCTGTACGCGGGTCAGCCCGGTTACCGCGCCAAGCTCGACCGTGACGGCGACGGGGTCGCCTGCGAGTAATCCCGCTCAGAACGACGAACGCACGAAAAAACCCGAGCGGATGATCCCGCTCGGGTTTTTCGGTGTCGAGACGACTTACAGGGCCTCGAAGAGCTCCCGTGCCAGCGAGGCGGTCTCGGACGGCGTCTTGCCGACCTTGACGCCTGCGGCCTCGAGGGCCTCCTTCTTGGCCTGCGCGGTGCCGGAGCTACCGGACACGATCGCACCGGCGTGACCCATGGTCTTGCCCTCCGGCGCGGTGAAGCCCGCGACGTAGCCGACGACCGGCTTGGAGACGTTGGCCTTGATGTAGTCGGCGGCACGCTCCTCGGCGTCGCCACCGATCTCACCGATCATCACGATCAGCTTGGTCTCGGGGTCCTTCTCGAACGCCTCGATGGCGTCGATGTGGGTGGTGCCGATGACCGGGTCGCCGCCGATGCCGATGGCGGTCGAGAAGCCGAGGTCGCGCAGCTCGTACATCATCTGGTAGGTCAGGGTGCCCGACTTGGAGACCAGACCGATCGGGCCCTTGCCGGTGATGTTGTTCGGCGTGATGCCGACCAGAGCCTCACCCGGGGTGATGATGCCGGGGCAGTTCGGACCGATGATGCGGGTCTTGGCGCCCTTCTCCACGTTGTAGGCCCACGCGTAGGCGCTGTCCTGCACCGGGATGCCCTCGGTGATGACGACCAGCAGCGGGATCTCCGCGTCGATCGCCTCGATGATGGCGTCCTTGGAGAACTTCGGCGGCACGAAGGCGATCGAGGTGTCGGCCCCGGTCTCCTTGATGGCCTCTTCGACGGAGGCGAACACCGGCAGTTCGATGTTGTTGCCGTCGGCGTCGACGTGCGAGACCGTGGTGCCGGCCTTGCGGGCGTTGACGCCACCGACGACGTTGGTGCCGGCCTTGAGCATCAGGGCGGTGTGCTTGGTGCCCTCACCACCGGTGATGCCCTGGACGATGACCTTGTTGTCTTTGTTCAGAAAGATCGACATTTTCCGTGGCTCCCTTACTTGCTCGCCAGCTCGGCGGCCTTGTCGGCGCCCGAGTCCATGGTTTCGGCGAGCGTGACCAGCGGGTGGTTCGCATCGGCCAGGATCTTGCGACCTTCGTCGACCTTGTTGCCGTCGAGGCGGACGACGAGCGGCTTGTTGGCCTCCGACCCCAGCTTCTCGAGCGCACCGACGATGCCGTTGGCGACCGCGTCACAGGCGGTGATGCCACCGAAGACGTTGACGAAGACGCTCTTGACCTGCTCGTCGTTGAGGATGACGTCCAGGCCGGCGGCCATGACCTCGGCCGAGGCACCGCCACCGATGTCGAGGAAGTTGGCCGGCTTCACGCCGTTGTGCTTCTCACCGGCGTAGGCGACGACGTCGAGGGTCGACATGACCAGACCCGCGCCGTTGCCGATGATGCCGACCTCACCGTCGAGCTTGACGTAGTTGAGGTCGTTCTCCTTGGCCTTGAGCTCCAGGGGATCGGTGGCGTCACGATCCTCGAACTCCTCGTGGCCGGGCTGACGGAAGTCGGCGTTGGCGTCGAGGGTGACCTTGCCGTCGAGGGCCAGGATCTGATCGTCCGGGGTGCGGACGAGGGGGTTCACCTCGACGAGGAGCGCGTCTTCCTTCACGAAGACCTCCCACAGCTTCGCGATGGTGACCGCGGCTGCGTCGAGGACCTCGGCGGGCAGGTGGCCCTGCTCGGCGATCGAGCGGGCGGTCTCGAGGTCGACGCCCTTGACGGCGTCGACGGAGACCTTGGCGAGCCGCTCGGGCTTGGTCGCGGCGACCTCTTCGATCTCCATGCCGCCCTCGACCGAGCACATGGCCAGGTAGGTGCGGTTGGCGCGATCGAGGAGGAAGGAGATGTAGTACTCCTCCGCGATGTCGCTGGCCTCGGCGACCAGCAATTTCTTCACGACGTGGCCCTTGATGTCGAGGCCAAGGATGTTGGAGGCGTGGGACTGCGCGTCGCCCGGGGTCGCGGCGTACTTCACGCCGCCTGCCTTGCCACGTCCGCCGGTCTTGACCTGCGCCTTGATCATCACAGGCCTGCCGATTTCCTCGGCAATCGCCCGCGCGTCGGCGGCATCATCGGTCACCCGACCGGGTGTGGTGGGAACCCCGTGCTTGGCGAACAGTTCCTTCGCCTGGTATTCGAAGAGATCCATTCAGCTCACCATCTCGTAGATTTGCCCGCCTAAGGGTGTAACGCGGGCCATATCGGACTTTAAACCCGTGCTTTATCGCCCCTTCGCGCGCACCCTGCCCATGTGCGACAGATCACTCGCTCGGTACGAACCTACTCCCGAGTACGTCTCGATACCTCTCACCTGGCAGATTCGCCGGACGCCGGACCCGGCCGGACACGCCCGCGGCCCGGGGTGTTGAATCGATCGCGGCGACAAACCCGGGGAAGCCACGCATCCAGGTCGGCAAACCCAAGATTCGACGGTTTGACGAAGTTGGAAATATCTTGTGACTCAGCTCACAAATTTCCGATTAGCGGCTTTCTACGGTTGGACTTGCCGCAATCATTTCGTTACCGTCGGCTCTCAGAGTTGGTCACAGAAGGATTACGGACATTACGTCGGATCCGCGGTAGCGAAGAGATGAGGTGGACGATTTGGCGGGACCCGGAGTCTCACGCGGATCGAGCCGCGTCCGATCGGGCGGGTTGGTCGACGACCTCACAGCAGAGGAGATGACCACCATCATCCCCTTCGTCGACGACGACACGGACTACGACCTCAGCGATTACGACTTCGGCTACGAAGCCCCCCGCTCGTCTGCTTCCACCACCCGGACACCGTCCGAAGAGACCACCTGGACCCCCTCGTCCTGGAAGGGCTACTACCGCCCGACCCACTCGGAGATCACCCAGGACATCCTGATCCCCGAGCACGAGTTCGATCAGTACGAACACGACGAGCCGTTCGACGTCGAGGGCGCCGAGCTCGACATTCTCGTCGACGACGAGAACGAGTCCGACTCCGACCTCCGTCCGTTCCGCACCAATCCGGCCGGCCAGCGCGTCCGTCGCCGCGGCAAGCACCGCATCGCGGCCCCGCCGAACGCCCTCAAGGGTGGGCGCGCCGCCCTGATCGCCATGGCGGCCGGCGCAGCCGTTGCCGCGGTCTCCCAGGTGGGTGCCACCGACGACCCGTCGACCACCACCGCCACCACCAACGCCGCAGCTGTCAACGACGCCACGGCCCCCGTCGACCTCGGCCCGGGAGTGGCCACCGCGTCGCCGGTCACCGACCAGATGAACGTCTTCACCGACCAGCTCGGCGTCGGCGCCAAGATGGCCGCCGACGAGGCGCAGCGCGAGGCCCTGGCCCGTCGCCCACTCTTCACCTCGCCGATCCCGCTCGGCAAGTACGACTTCACCTCCGCCTTCGCGATGCGCTGGGGCACCATGCACGGCGGCATCGACATGGCCGCCCCGCTCGGTACCCCGATCCACGCGGCGACCGACGGCGTCGTCATCAAGGCCGAACCGGCCTCCGGTTACGGCCACTGGGTTCAGATCCGCGCCGACGACGGCACGGTGACCATGTACGGCCACATGTCCTCGTCGGGCGTCCTCGTCAGCGCGGGACAGAAGGTCACCGCCGGCGACGTCATCGCACTCGTGGGCAACGAGGGCTTCTCGTTCGGCCCGCACCTCCACTTCGAGGTGTGGAAGGACGGCAACACCAAGATCGATCCGGTGCCGTGGCTCGCCGCCAAGGGCGTCAAGCTCTCCGGCTACACCGGCTAGATCCTCTCTCCGCCATCTGAGGCGTGCGACGCGCTCACGCCCGCCCCGTCGCTCCCTGAAATCACTGCCGGCACGATCACATTGCGATCTGTCCCGGATCAGACCATCCCGGCATGCGGGACCAAACGCAACGTGATCGTGCTGCTCAGAGCTTTTCTCCCGGGATGCCACCTGCGGTCAGCAAGGTGACGCGTCCGGCACTGCCGCCGTAGTCGATGGTGACGCGTTCGGTGGCGCCACTGCCCTCCTTGGCCACGACCTTGCCCATGCCGTACTTGGGATGGTTGTGCCGGTCGCCGATGTCGAGGTGGACCTGCTTGTTGCGTCCGCGGGCCGGGTCGGAGGAGTACGACGACCGGCCGCGACCGAACGACGAACCGCCGCCACTGCCCGAGAACGAGTCGTCGCGACCGAACACGCCGCCCGACGATCCGCCGAAGCCACGTACCGAACGACGCGGCTCGGTGCGCCGCCAGTCGATCAGGTGCTGCGGGATCTCCGGCAGGAAGCGGGATTCCGGATTCGACACCGGCTGCCCCCATGATGCACGGGTCACCGATCGGGTCAGGTACAGACGCTGCTTGGCGCGGGTGATGCCCACGTAGGCGAGGCGGCGTTCCTCACTCAGTTCGTTCGGGTCACCGAGTGCACGCATGTGCGGGAAATGCCCGTCCTCCCAGCCTGTCACGAACACGACCGGGAACTCCAGGCCCTTCGCGGTGTGCAGCGTCATCATCGTGACGACGTCGTCACCCTCGTCGGGCACCTGGTCGGCATCGGCGACCAGCGAGACCCGCTCGAGAAATGCTGCAAGAGAACCGGGTTCGGGTTCACCCTCGCGGTCCACCTCGATGGACGGATCATCGTCCGCCTCCAGATCGACCTGGGCGGCATCGGCGCTGAACTCCCGTGCGACGGCGACGAGTTCGTTGATGTTGTCGAGCCGGGCGCCGTCCTGGGGATCGTTCGACGCCTCCAGCTCGGACCGGTAACCGGTGCGTTCGACGATCGCGTCGACGAGTTCACCGATGTCGGCGGACTCCTCGGTGGCGTCGAGGAAGGCGGTGTCGGCGTCGTCGGTGTCGGATTCGCCGAAGTGCGTGAGGAAGTCGGCGCGCAGGCCCTCGATGAGTTCGACGAAGCCGCCGATCTGCTTGACCGCGCGTGTGTTCAGTAGCGCGACCTTGCCCTCGGCGGCGTCGACGAGCGACTCGTAGAAGCTGCGGCCGGTGTTCTCCGAATGCACGGCGACACAGGCCTCGGCGCGATCGCCGATTCCGCGTCGGGGGGTGTTGAGGATGCGCCGCAGGCTCACCGAGTCGTCGGGGTTGGCGACCACCCGCAGGTAGGCGACCACGTCCCGGACCTCTTTGCGCTCATAGAACTTGGTGCCGCCGACCACCTTGTAGGGGATGCCGTGGCGGACGAACACCTCCTCGATCGCACGGGAGCCGGTGTTGGTGCGGTAGAAGACCGCGATGTCGGAGTACTTGTAGCTCGATGACCCGCCGATCGAGTAGTCGGTGAGTTCCTCGATCTCCTTGGCGATGAACGTCGACTCCTCACGATCGGAGTCGGCGACATAGCCGACGATGAGCTCGCCGTCGCCGGAGTCGGTCCAGAGCTTCTTCTCGCGACGGCCGGTGTTGCGCGCGATGACCGCGTTGGCAGCCGACAGGATCGTCTGCGTCGAGCGGTAGTTCTGTTCGAGCAGAACTGTTTCGGCGTTCGTGAAGTCACGCTCGAACTCTTCGATGTTGCGGATGGTGGCGCCGCGGAAGGCGTAGATCGACTGATCGGCGTCACCGACGACGCACAGTTCGGAGGGTTCGAGGCCGCTCGCGGTGGTCTGCTCCCCCACCAGTTCGCGGATGAGGACGTACTGGGCGTGGTTGGTGTCCTGGTACTCGTCGACGAGGACGTGCCGGAAGCGGCGCCGATAGTACTCGGCGACCTGCGGGTGACGGTGCAGCAACGCGACGGTCTCGCCGATCAGGTCGTCGAAGTCGAAGGCGTTGGCCGCCCGCAGCCGGCGCTGGTACTCGGCGAAGATCTTCGCGATCGTCGCCGCGGTGAAGTCGTCCTCGTTTACCGAGGCCGCGGCCGCGTCGGGCGAGATCAGCTCGTTCTTGAAGTTCGAGATGGCCACCGAGACGCCGCGCGGACTGAACTTCTTCGGGTCCAGGTCGAGGTCGCGGATGATCATGCCCAACAACCGCTTCGAGTCGTCGGCGTCGTAGATGGAGAAGTTGGAGTTCATCCCCTCCAGCAGGCCCGACTGCGCCCGCAGGATGCGGACGCACGTCGAGTGGAAGGTCGAGACCCACATGTAGGCGGCCCGCGGCCCGACCAGGTCGATGACGCGCTCGCGCATCTCGGCGGCGGCCTTGTTGGTGAAGGTGATGGCCAGGATCTGCCCGGGCGTCACGTCGCGGGCCGCCAGCAGGTAGGCGATGCGGCGAGTCAGGACCGAGGTCTTGCCCGAACCCGCGCCGGCGACGATCAGCAGCGGCGCGCCCGCGTGGAGGACCGCGGCGCGCTGCTGCGGGTTGAGGCCCTCGAGCAGGCGGGCGACACGGTCGTCGGCGGCAGTCGTCCCCGAAGACGAGGAAGACGTGCGACCGGCGAGGAGAGGGGCAGAAGAAGAGCTGTTCATCGGTAGTCCAGGCTACCCGCCCGCCCCGACACCGCCCCGTCGGCCTTGGGCCGGATGCCCGTCGTCCGATCGCTCGACCACCCCGTGCGTTGGGACCCGAGATGCCTGGTCCCGCGGCTACGATGACCCGGTATCACTGGCTCGGGGCGCCCGTCGATGCGGTTGGCGTGCCTCGGCGACCGAAAGAGGCGAACATGAAGAGACCGTCGATTGCCCCCGCCGCCATCACCCTCGGTGTCGGAGCGCTGGCTCTCGTGCTCGCCCTGATCCTGTCGTTCGTGCCGTTCAGCAGCGCGGGCACGGTCGAACCGACCGCCGCGTTCCGCGCGCAGAAGAGCCTCGACGAGGTGCTCTTCAAGATGGCGACGAGCCCCGCGGCCAAGTACACCGGCAAGGTCGCCTACAAGTACGACGACGCCCGCGGCGAAGGCACGGTCGAGTTCAGCGATCTGATCGTGACGACATCCAACACCGCCGAGGGCACGGTGTCGCTGGGTTCCGAGCAGGGCGAATACCGCCAGATCAGCAACAACCCGTACATCAGCGCGCCCACCTCGCTGTGGAACGAGCTGCTCGTCGCCGACGAGAAGCTGAACCTCGACATGGCACCGCTGGACAACAAGTGGGCGTCGACGCGGTTCACCAGTCTGCCCCGCTTCGGGACCATCCTCGGCCCGGACAACCTGGCCGGCGACATCGGCAACGTCGAGTTCGGTTCCGAACCGCAGCTCGGCGTCGAACTGCCGGCCCCGAACAAGGGCACGCCCGACGCCCGCCGCTGGCCGACGAGCGATCCGCCCATCGAGTTCGTCGGTGACAACAAGGTGAAGGTCGGCAGCTGGGAGGTCACCTTCGACCCCGAGTCCAAGAACGTCACCAACGTCAAGGGGCAGTCCAAGCAGGGATCGGCGACCTACGACATCGACACCTCGGTGAGCCTGCAGCCGGCCGACCAGGCGCAGAAGGTGTTCGCCAATCAGCGCGCACTCGTCGGCGATCTGCTGTCGGCGCCGGCACCGGGCCTGTGGGCCAAGCAGCCGGTCGTCACCCCGCGCCTCGTCGGCGAGTGCACCACCGCGGCCTGCGCCTACGACTTCTCCGTCTCCGGTATCCCGTGGGCCGACGACGTCACCGGCCATTTCAACTACGGCATGACCCTGAACTTCGCGGTCGGCGGTCGTCCCGCGGGCGCGCTGGGCGGCGAGTGCAAGCCGGTCGTGCGCGTCGACTTCGGCCGCACCGCCACCACGAGGTGTACGGCGACCAACCTGCCGGCGAACTCGTCGATCGGACCGCGTTCGGCCTATACGTACCTGGCCTTCCTGGACACCACCGAGGCCGATCTCAACAAGCTGATCGACGACAACGAGAAGCAGACCAACACCGAGGTCGTCTACGTCCGCACCGGCAACAAGAGCCCCGACCAGGCCCGCTACGGCGCCGGGATCACCGGCCTCCCCAGCTACTACGCGGTCAAGCGCGGCGAGTATCTCTTCGACGGCATCGGCACCGACGGCAACCTGCACATCACCTTCGGTCCGGGTTACAAAGAGCACATCAGCGGCGGCAGTTTCGACCCGAGTTGGGAGGGCACCGAGGTGCTCAAGAAGCAGATCGGTGAGCAGGTCGAGGCCGCCGGGGACGTGCAGGTCGTCTACTTCGTCAACGAGCCGGAGGCGGCGTCGGCGCTGCGTGCACTGATCGCATCCGAGGGGCAGACCGACAACGTCAGCGCCTACTTCTACGAGTAGGTCAACCGCCGACGAAGCGCGCCTCGACCGCCTCGCCGACCCGGCCGGCGCCGGTGTGGAGTCGTAGGCCTGCGGTCACCGGGCGTATCGAGATCGCGTCGCCGCCGCCGTCGAGGCGGACGTAGATGGAGCCGAGGCCCAAACGGACCGTTACGCGCATGGCCTGTCCACCGTCGAGCTTCATCTCGACCTCGCCGTCGCGGGTGGCGCAGTAGCTCAGTGCGACGGTCCACGGCCACGGGAACAACGGGCCGTCGAGTGCCAGGCGCGTCGGCCCCGAGACCTCCGGCCGGGCACAGTTGCCGAGTCCCGCACCGACGAGCCGTCGCTGGGTCACCCCGCCGGGCATTGCGTTGCCCGCGGTGTCGAGGACGAGGAGCCGGTCGGTGCTGGTACCGAACTCCGGTCGCGGATCGACGCGACCGAAGATGCGGCTGATCTGATTGTCCGGGTAGACGACCGGTTGCAGGATCTCCAGCGGGACCGACTGATCCAGCAGCGTCGCTTCGGCGTTGTCGTGCAGGGTCGCGACCGCCGTCTTCAGGTAGTCGCCGGTGGGATTGTCGCGCCACGACGCGGAGAACGACACGAGCGAGACCACCGCCGACACCATCGCGAGCGCAGCGACAACCGGCACGAGCAGCACGGCGGGCGACTTCTCCTCGGCAGAGTGGCGGCGTTCCGGGGCGGGCGCGGTCGTCGACCGGGCGCCGGCCAGCAGCGCGATCGCGATGGCGAAGACGAGCGCGGTGTCGGGGAGGTACCGCATGTGCTGCGCGAGGGCGACCGCGGTCTCCGGGCTCGAGCGGTTCCACATCACCGGGATCTGGGCGGCCACCGCGTACAGCGCGGCGAACGCGATGATCGGTACCGCCCCACGCCTGCGGCTGACCGCCCACCACGTGACCGCCGCCAACACCAGCCAGCCGGCGACGATCATCCACGTTGCGGGGAAACCGGTGGGCGGGCCCGGCGTCCACCGGTCCCACTCCCACGGGCCGCCGACCAGCGACGGCACGATCGCGTGGTTCACCGACCGCCACACCAGTCGCGCGCTCTGGCCGACCGAATGGTTGCCCGCAAAGGGATCGGCGGTGACGAAGTACACGACGACCCAGAGCGCGGTCACCACGGCGAGCGACGACCACAGCTCGCGGCCGGCGCGCAGGGTCGCGGTCAGCGCGGTCCGTCCCGCACCGCTCGCGAGCACCGCGGCGACAAAGGCGATCGGGAGGATGAACAACGACTTCTCGAAGAAGGCCAGGGCGACAACGAAGACCACCGTCGAGCGGATCCACACCGCCCGGCGTCGCTCCGGGTCGATGTCTCCCCGCGCGAGTCCCACGGCGTCGGCGACGATCCACGCCAGTGCCGCCTGCATCGGTAACGTGTTGAGGCCCGACGCCCACCAGGCGAAGGCGGGCACCGTCATCGGGCTGAACAGATAGAACGCCAGCGCCACCAGCGCCCCGGCGCGGGCCGCGGGTGCGATGACGCGGATCATCCGCCACACCGCGACCGACGCGATCGCCTGCAGGACGATCAGCGTCAGCGCTGGGAGCGCCCAGTTGACCGGCGCCAGCCAGGTGGCCACCCCGGCCAGCAGGAAGGCCGCCGGCATGAAATGGCCGTCGTGGCTGTGCCCCAGGTACTCCCAGGACAGGATGGGATTCGACGAGGCCCGGGCGATCAGCACCAGATCGTCCCAGTAGAAGTTGCCGGTCGCGACGAGCCACCCCCGGATGATCAGCTGTCCGGCGATCAGGGCCACCGCGATCATCGACATCATGCGCGCGTTGAGCATGCGCTCCAGTGTCCATGTCGTGGGCACCGGCGGGCCGGGGAGGTGCGCCGTGGCAAAATCAGGCCGTGACCGATCGCAGCCCGAGCTCCGGATCCGACGAGCCCCGACAGTCGACTCCGACGTCCTTCGAGAACTCGATCGATCTCGATAAGTACCAGCTGACCTCGGACGTCGACGACCTGCCGGACGACATCGACGAGCTGCGCCTCGAGATCGACCGGCTCGATGCCGTCATCCTCGGTGCGATCAAACGACGCTCGGCGGTCTCGAAGAAGATCGGCGCCGCGCGCATGGCGTCGGGTGGTCCGCGACTCGTGCACAGCCGCGAGGTCAAGGTCATCGACCGGTTCGCCGAACTCGGCAAGGAGGGTCACACCCTCGCGATGCTCCTGCTCCGACTCGGCCGGGGTCCCCTCGGCCGCTGACGCCACGGTGAAGTTTCACCGCCGGGTGTGACGACCGTCGCGGTGGAGACGCCGACGACATAGGGTTGGGTGTCATGAGCACGCAGGCACCCGGCAGCGACTTCACCGGCACCGACCACGGCGACATCACCGCAACACAGTCCTGGCAGGCTCTCGCCGCGCACCAGCCGCATGTGTACGCCATGCATCTGCGCGAGGTGTTCGCGATCGATCCCGAGCGCGGCCGCGAACTGACCGTCGACGTCGGCGATCTGCACATCGACTACTCCAAGCACCGGGTGACGCGGGAGACGCTCGAACTGCTCATGAGCCTGGCGCGCGAGGTCGGGCTGGAGGAGAGCCGCGACGACATGTTCGCCGGGGCGCACATCAACACCTCGGAGGACCGCGCCGCCCTGCACACCGCTCTTCGTCTGCCCGCCGACGCGACACTCTCCGTGGACGGGCAGGACGTGGTCGCCGACGTTCACGAGGTCCTCAACCGGATGGGCGAGTTCACCGACCGTCTCCGCAGCGGAGAGTGGAAGGGCCACACCGGAAAACGCATCACCGATGTGGTGAACATCGGCATCGGCGGATCGGATCTGGGACCGGTCATGGTGTACCAGGCGCTTCGCCACTACGTCGACGACGGTATCCGCTGCCACTTCGTCTCGAACGTCGATCCCGCGGACATGGTCGGCACCCTCGACGGTCTCGACCCCGAGACCACCCTGTTCATCATCGCGTCGAAGACCTTCACCACTCTCGAGACGCTGACCAACGCGGCCGCCGCGCGGAGCTGGTTGCTGCAGGCCCTCGACGCCGGGACCGAGGCGGTGGCAAAGCATTTCGTCGCGGTGAGCACCAACGCCGACGAGGTGGCGAAGTTCGGCATCGACACCACCCACATGTTCGGCTTCTGGGACTGGGTGGGCGGTCGCTACTCCGTCGACTCGGCGATCGGCCTGTCGGTGATGGCCGCGATCGGCAAGGAGCGCTTCGCCGAGTTCCTCGAGGGATTCCATCTTGTCGACGAACACTTCCGCACCCGGCCGCTCGAACAGAACGCACCGGTCATCCTCGGCCTGATCGGCCTCTGGTACAACAACTTCTGGGACATCGGCACCCGGGCTGTCCTCCCCTACAGCAACGACATGGCGCGCTTCGCCGCCTACCTGCAACAGCTGACGATGGAGTCGAACGGCAAGTCGGTGACCGCGAGCGGACACCACATCACCACCGACACCGGCGAGATCTTCTGGGGCGAACCGGGAACCAACGGCCAGCACGCCTTCTACCAGCTCCTGCACCAGGGCACGCGGATCGTGCCGGCCGACTTCATCGGTTTCGCCGAGCCCACCGACGACCTACCCGCAGGCCCCGACGGGTCGGGGTCGATGCACGACCTGCTGATGAGCAACTACTTCGCGCAGACCAAGGTGCTCGCCTTCGGCAAGACCGCCGACGAGATCGCCGACGAGGGGGTGCCCGCACATGTGGTGGCGCACAAGGTGATGCCGGGTAACCGTCCCAGCACCTCGATCCTCGCTCCCCGGCTGACGCCCTCGGTGATCGGACAGCTGGTCGCCCTGTACGAACACCAGGTCTTCGTCGAGGGCGCCGTCTGGGGGATCAACCCGTTCGACCAGTGGGGCGTCGAACTCGGCAAAACCCAGGCAAAGGCGCTGCTGGGCACCATCACCCAGGCCGACGCGCCCGCCGCCGACGCCGATTCGTCGACCAATGAGCTGGTCGCCTGGTACCGCAGGCACCGGGGTCGCGCGGTCTGAAGATCGGCCGCTCCCGCGTGCGGGTTTCCTTCCCGCCCGGCCGGTTCCCTCGCGCTTATCGGATCCAATAAGCGGATGGGAAGCGGTGCCGCGGGAAGCTACCGTGGCGGGATGCTGCCACAACGGATTCGACGACTCGCGGCCGGATTCGCGGTCACCGCACTGGCTCTCGTGGGCGCCGGCTGCACGCCCGGCGATCCCGTCGACCGTGCGCCCAGGACCTCGACCTCCACGTTGCCGTTGGCCAAGGTCGTAACCGCCGGTCCCAGCAGGGACATCGAGGCGGTCGCAATCCGGTTCCCGCTGCTCGCCGACGGGAACGTCGACGGCTGGGTGGCCGGCACGCTCGGGTCCGCACCCGGCGCTTCCGAGCGTGTTCCCGGTCCCACCACCTACTGGTTCGACGCCGTCGTCGACGTCGGCCCCGACCGAGTAACCGCCTGGGCCGATGGGTACCACGCTGTGCCTGTCTCTACGCCCGACTCGGTGGCCGCCGACTTGCGCGACGTCATCCCGGCCGGCGATTTCGTGGGTGGGCCGCACGTCGACGACGCGTTCTCGTCGGGCGAATGGCAGGCGACCGTGTATCTGTCGCCGTCGACAGGCCGCGTGGTCGTGCTCGGCATCGACGACTGACGTGCGTAAGGTGACGGTCTGTGGCGAACAAGCAGGGACAGATCGTGGCGTCGGGCGCATTCCAGCTGTTCGGGAGTCGCCGTCGCGAGCAGGTCAGCGAGTTGCTAGGAGACATCTTCGGGCGGACCGACATCGAGGCACTGGCCTCGGATTGGCGTGGCGTCGTCTACTTCACCCTCGCCGAGGACGAATCGATTGACGCCGAGACGGTGTTCGGGTTCGACGCATCCAGCGGATCATCGGGTGAGCTGGCGACCCTCGTCGACGTCCTCGCCGCCGTCCGGACGGGCGAGGTCGCCGAGGCCGTCGACGTCGCCAGCTTTGACGCCTGGCGGTCCGCCACGGGAACCCGCGCACTCGACATGGGCGCCTGTGTACCACCGGCACTGTACGAGTTCCTCGGCGGTGATCCGGCCGAAAGATCCGTCGAGTCAGAAGATCTCGTGACCTTCGTGGCCACCGCCGCCGCGATCATGGGACGACTCGAGAAACTCGGCGTCGAACCGGGCGACGAGATCCCCGACGAGGTGTTCGACGAAAGCTACTGGCAGTAGTCGCCCTGGAAGTAGTCGCCCCGAAGGCGAGCGGTACCGCGTCGAGGTCGGTCACGTCGAGCTGCGGCCGCGTTCAGCGATCGGTCACGGTCCACCGGTCGAGTACTGCCGCGTACGTTCCGATCAGATGATCTGACCTCGTTCACGCGCGGCCACGACCGCGGCGGTGCGATTGTCGACGTCCAGCTTGGTGAACGCGTGCACCAGATGGGATTTGACTGTGGCTTCACTCACCACCAGCTGCTTCGCAATGGCCCGGTTGGACAATCCCTTGGCCACCAGCGAGAGCACCTCGACCTCGCGGGCGCTGAGATCGGCCGGTGGCCGCTGCATGCGTCGATAGAGGCGCCGAGCGACGTCGGGGTCCAAGACGGTCTCCCCCCGCGCCGCTGCAAATACCGATTCGATCAACACCTCCGGATCGGTGTCCTTGAGCAGATAACCGGCCGCGCCGGCTTCGACGGCTCGCAGAATGTCAGCGTCAGTGTCATAAGTGGTGAGCACCACGACCCGCGGCGGATCAGAGGCCGCCACAATCTGAGCGGTCGCCTGGGCCCCGTCTATTCCGTCGCCAAGTCGCAGATCCATCAACACCACGTCGGGCTTCGTGCTCATCGCCGAAGCCACTGCCTCCTCGCCCGAGGCAGCCTCGGCCACCACCAAAACGTCGTCGTGGGAGGCCAGCAACGCGCGTAACCCCGCCCGGACTACTGGGTGATCGTCGACGAGCAGTACCCGCACCCCGCTCACGCTGACCTCCCGATCGGAAGAGTGGCGGCGACGGCGGTTCCGTCTCCTGGGGCCGATTCGACGACGAGGGTGCCGCCGAGTTCGGCAAGTCGGTCTCGCATCGAGCGCAACCCGAATCCGCCGGCCTCACGCTGGTCGAAGCCGATACCGTCATCGACGATGTCGAGCCGCACCTCGTCCGAGGAGTAGCTCAACGTCGCCCGTACCCGTCGAGCCTGCGAGTGCAGCCGCACGTTCGCCAGGGCACTCTGCGCCACTCTGAGCAGGGCGACGTCATAGTCCATGATGGGTGACATCGTCTCGCCATCGGTGATCAGTTCAGCGGTGATGCCGGTCTGGCGCTGCAATTGATCGAGGAGACGACGCAGCGCGGACTGCAGCGGTGCGGTCTCCAGCGCGGCCGGTGCGAGGGCTTCGACCACCCGGCGTGCCTCGACGAGGTTCTGCTGCGCGGTCTCGGCGATCTGCGTGAAGATCGCTGTGGGATCTCCCGGGCCCCGCTGCCCGGCACGAGACAACAGCAGGATCGACGAAAATCCCTGCGCCAGAGTGTCGTGGATGTCCCGAGCGAGCCGGGAGCGTTCGGCGAGCGCACCGGTTTCGCGCTGCAACGCCACCAGTTCATCCTGCGCGTCGAGTAGTTCGCGGTGTGCCTCGGTGAGCTCGTCCACCAACTGCTGTCGCTGAGTCGACTGCCGCACCAGTTGCTGATAGACCACAGCCATCCCTGCGGCGGCAGCCGCTCCGAACACCGGCCCGACAATCGAGGCCGCCGTGTTGGTTGTGCCGTGCCACAGAGTCGCCGCGATCGCGGCCCCCGTCAACACGGCGGTCACCGTCAGAGCGATCGGAGTCGAGAACAAGGGAAAACACAAGAAGAACAGGGCGAACGCCAGCCAGACGAAGTTGGCATCAGCCAGCATGAGCATCAGCCACCCGACCACCAACACCGCGAACCACAGCTGCCCCAGCCGACGCTCTATCGGCTCGCCGTTCTCGAGACCTCGACGCCGCACGAACCAGATGCCGCACAGGTACCACGCCGCGACCACAGCAGCGAGCGAGACAACCGGAGCGGGATGGTCGCTGTCGGCGACGGCGCGCACGATACCGACGCTCAAGAGCAGGAAGAACAGTAGATGCGCGCCGACCTGCATGACACGCAGCACCGGTCCGCCATCGCCCGGATGGGGCACGGCGGATGCTCGCAGACCACTCCTCGACACCGCGCTCACGCTAACAGCGCATCACTGGCTTTCGTGGCGCCAGACACCGATCTCCAACTTTTGATGGATCGGCGAACCCAACCGAAGCGCGATGTCTGCCCCTCTTCACTTCGCGACCCTGGAATACATGTTCCTCAGCATCCGTGATCTTCGTTCTGCAAAGGGCCGATTCACCCTCATGAGCTCGGCCCTGTTCCTCATTTCGCTGATGGTGGTCATGCTGTCGGGGCTGACCTCCGGACTCGGCGATCAGTCCATCGCCGCGATCAAGAATCTCGGCGCCGACCACTTTGCTTTCAGCGTGCCGGCCGACGGGCAGCCGGTTTCGTTCACGGAATCGACCGTGACCCCGCGGCAGCAGGACGACCTGGCCGCCGCTGACGGCGTCCGGGCCGCGTCGATCATCGGGATCGCCTCGGCACGGATCAGCGTTGACGGCCGGGAAGTCGCTGCCGCGGCCTTCGGTGTCGACGGGCGCTCCTTCGCCGCCCCGGTCCCGCTGGGCCCCGGGACGGTAGCCGTCGACGCTGACCTGGCAAAGGACAACGGCTGGGCGACGGGAACCCGAATCACGATGAGCGACAAACACTTCATCATTGCCGCCCTGGTCGACGACTCGTTCTACAGTCACCAGCCCGTGATCTGGATGGACCGCGCCGCCTGGACAACGCTGCCGTCGGCCGGGGGCGCAGACGGCACGGTGGTGGCGCTACGCACCTCCGGTGACTTCGACGCCGGCGACGTCGAAGCCGCTACCGGAACCGCCATCACCGATCAGAACGGTGCGCTCGAAGCAATCGGCTCGTACACCTCCGAGCGCGGATCGCTGCTGTTGATGCAGGCGATGCTCATGATCGTCAGTGCACTGGTCGTCGGCGCCTTCTTCACCGTATGGACCATCCAGCGCGGCCAGGAACTCGCCGTCCTCAAGGCGGTCGGCGCGTCCACCGGGTACCTGCTGCGCGACGCGCTCGGTCAGAGCTTGATCGTGCTCGTGGTCGGTGCCGGCTCGGGGGCCTTGGCCGCGTTCGGGTTGGGAACGATCGCTGCGCAGGCGGTTCCCTTCGCGCTCACGCCTGCCAACACGCTGGTTCCATTCTTGATCCTCGTCGCGATGGGCATGATCGGCGCGGCCGCCTCTCTGGCCCGCGTCATCAAGATTGATCCCCTGACCGCCCTCGCTGCCGCCCGTTGAGTCACTCCCGAACCCAAAGACCTCGAACATGAGCATCTCCCTGAAACGCATCGTCCTCACCTACCCCGACGGCGACGAGCGATTACGCGCCCTCGACGACGTGGATTTCGACGTGGCGCGCGGCGAATTCGTCGCCGTAACCGGACCCTCTGGGTCCGGCAAGTCGAGTCTGCTCGCCGTCGCCGGGCTGCTGATCACCCCCGATGAGGGTCGCGTCATCATCGACGGCACCGACATGTCGGGACTGGGCCGTGGCGACCGCACCACCATGCGGCGCGAGAAGCTCGGTTTCGTGTTCCAGCAGTCGAATCTCCTGCCGTCTCTGACCGCAGTCGAACAGCTACAGATGATGACCCACCTCGCCGGCGGATCGGTCCGCGACAGCCGCATCCGCGCCACGGACCTGTTGTGTTCCCTCGGTCTCGAACGACAACTGGATCGACGTCCCCACCAGCTGTCAGGTGGCCAGCGGCAGCGGGTATCAATCGCCCGCGGGCTGATGAACAACCCCTCGGTACTACTTGTCGACGAACCGACCTCGGCTCTCGATGAGGACCGCAGCCGAGAGATCGTCGCTCTGCTCGCGGATCTGAGTCGCGACCGGGACATAGCGACCGTGATGGTCACCCACGACCTGAGTCAGCTCAGGCTTGTCGACAACGCCTACGGCATCCACAACGGCGCAGTGCTCAGATCATCCGACGACTGATCGACCCCGGCAGGTATTTGAGGGCCGCCGCGATCGGCGTCCACGGCCAGGCAGGCACCGGCGCCCAGGCCTTCTCGGCCTCGATCGCGGCGACCATGGCGTCGACGCCCTTGTCGGTGTCGACCATCAGCGAGGTCTTCACGCCCCGGTTGATGTCGGTCTCGATGTAACCGGGCGCCACGATCGACACCGAGATGGGCGAGTTCGCGAACTCGGCCTGCAACCCCTGCCCGAGCGCGGTGAGACCGGCCTTCGAAGCCGAGTACGCCGCCTGGGCCTTGGGCATGCCGCGAACACCCGAGATGGAGCTGACGAGCACGAGGTGGCCGCTGTTCTGCTCGCGGAAGATCTCGAGGGCGGCCTCGGCCTGCGCGAGCGCGCCGACGAGGTTGGTCTGCACGGTCTCGATGTTGGCGGCTGCCTTCCCGGTGCCGATCGGTGCGCCCTTGCCGAGGCCGGCATTGACGACGACGCGGTCGAGACCCCCGAGTTCGTCGGCCAGCGCGCGGAAGGTGACGGGTACCGCGTCGAGGTCGGTGACGTCGAGCTGCGCGATCGCGACCCGATCCGCGGACTGGCGCAGTTCGGTGGCCAGCGCCTCGAGGTTGTCGAGGCGCCGCGCGGCGAGCGCCAGCGAACGCCCCTGGGCGGCGAATCGGCGGGCCATGCCCTCGCCGAGTCCGGAACTCGCACCGGTGATGAGGATCTTCTGCCGTGTCGTCGAGGTCATGGACCCGAACCTACCGGCATCGGCCCCGGGCTACGCGGACCGCGACGTCAGCCGTAGTGCGCTGATGACCCGATCGGTGCCGGAACGGTCGCCCACCGTGATCCGCGTTCCGGCCGCGCCGCACTCCTTCACCGCGACCCCGATCCCCCGGAGCATCCGTCCGACGGCCACGCCCTCCGCGCCGGGGAGGAAGACGAAGTTGGCGTGGCTGGGCACGACGCGGACGCCCATCTGCGCCAGCATGTCGGTCAACCGGTCCCGCTCCCCCCTCATGGAGCGGACGCGTTGTGCGAGCTCGAGTTCCGCGTCGAGCGCGACCGGGACCGCCGCCATCGCCGCGCGACCCACCGCGAACGGCACCTCGTGGCCGCGCACTTCGGTGATCTGCTCGGTGGTGCCGATGCCGTATCCGACGCGGAGCGCCGCCAGACCGTACGCCTTGGAGAACGTCCGCAGCACGACGACGCCGGGGTTCCGGATCAGCCGGTGGAGATCGGATGCGGTCTCGCTGAACTCCACGTACGCCTCGTCGACGATCGTCATCACGTGTGGCGGCACCGCTGCGAGGAACCGGTTGAGGTCGCCCCCGTTCACCACGGCACCGGTCGGGTTGTGCGGCGAACAGAGCACCACGACCGCCGTATCGGGCGTGATCGCCCCGAACAGGCGGTTGAGGTCGACCGAGCCGTCGTCGTCGAGATCCACCGCGCCGAAGCGCATCCCGACCACCCGCGCGAGGATCGGATAGCCGTCGAAGGTCGGGGTGGAGGTGAGCAGCGCGGGTGTCCCGACGCCCGCGTCCACGGCCCGTCGCACCGCATACTGCAACACCGCCAGCGCAACTCCGGTCGCACCGGGGCCGACCGTGACGCGTTCCGGTACGACCCCGAGATGGCAGGCGATCTGCCCGCGCGTGCGGTCCGGCAGGAAATCGGGATACCGGTGGGACTCGGGGATCTCGTGCTGGAGCGCTGCTGCGACCGACGGCAGCGGCGGGTAGGGCGACTCGTTCAGATCCAGGCGGAGGCTCGGCCAGGACACCCCGCCGGCCAGGGGCGGGCTCATGGCCGGCCTGCCCATCTCATCGCGGCCGCCCCGGAGAAATCGCCGGCGTGGGCGAAGGCCGCCATCATCACGACGTCGCCCTCGCCGATACGTCCGTCGGAGATGGCCGCGTCGAGCGTGACCGGGATGGCGACGGCGAACAGGTTGCCGCACTCGTCGAAGGTGTCCGGGTGATGGCTGTCCGGAAGCTCGAGCGCCTCGCGCCAGTTCCGCAGGAAGATCCGGCTGGGCTGGTTGGTCACGAACCAGTCGAGGTCCGCCGGCGAGATGCCGATTTCGTCGGCGACCTCGATGGCGACCTCGGGAACCATGCGGTTCCCGCGCGCGAGCACCTTCGCGATCTTGGAGTCGGTGAACCCGATGTGCATCTGGCCCGACCCTGCCTCCCAGTACTTGCGCGGCGGATCGGAGACGCCGGTCATGTCGCCGGAGTACTGCCCGAACGAGTGGCAGCGAAGGCCCAGGATCGGGCTGGCGGCGACGTCGTCGACGGTCAGAACGGCCACGGCCGCACCGTCTCCCGGGATGGCGGCCTGCGCCTTGCCGCGGACCTGCTCCTGGGTGAAGACCTGGCCCGCGCTGTTCCGCGCCAGTCCCAGCAACGCCTTGTGGCCTCCTCCGGCGCGGAGCAGGGCTCCGGCGATCTGGATCATGAAGATGAACGCGGCACACCCTCCGTTGTGCACGTCCAGCACCGTCGACGGCCGGATGCCGAGCCGATGGGCGAGTTCTCCGCCGCAGCCGCGCACCGGCACCTCGGGCAACTGGCTGTGCGTCAGGACCACGTCGACGTCGTCGAGGAAGTCGTCGCCGTGCCGCTCGAACAGTTCGCGCGTCGCCGAGATCATCATGTCCGCCGACGTCTCCCCCTCCGCCGCGTGATGACGGAAGGCCGGGGCGCGGAACATCACGTTGTCCGCAAGGGTGTCGTCTTCGGCGTACTGCGCGTAATACGCTGCGGGAACAATCTTTTCAGGTAGGTAGGTGGCGAGGTCGACGAGGCTGACCGGGTTCGGTGTCATGATCGCATCCATTCTGGGGTGAGCGGGAGGCCGTTGCGGTGGCGGTATTCGGCGATGGCGGTGAGGTTGTCGAGTTCGATCTGGTGGCCGGGGGCGAAGGTGTCCCAGAAGTCGCCCACCCACACCGGGCGTTCGGGCGGGGCGGTCTCCGGGAGGTGCGTACGGACGCGGGATCGGAGGCACGGGCGACGAGGAGGCCGTCGAACATGGCGGCCAAACCACCGGCCAGGTCACTGGGACGAAACCTGTTGACGCTGGGCGTATCCGGGAAGAAGAGGCGTTCCCGGGTGATGCACATCGCGTGCGCGTTGTTGTTGAGCAGCACGAGGGTGACGGGGGCGTCGTGTTCGACGGCCGTGTGGATTTCCATGCCGTGCATGAAGAAGGCGCCGTCACCGGCGATCACGACGGTGCGTGTCGGCTGTCCCTCGGCCAGCGTGGAGTCCACCGCCTCGCGGATGGCATTGCCGACACCCGCCGCGATCGCGTATCCCATACCGCCCATGCCCAGTGCCACCACGAACCGGCCGTGACCGAACGGGAGGTGATGGATGGCGGCGGCTCCTGCGTTGCCGGCGTCGGCGAAAACCGGGGTGTCCGGCGGCAACATTCGCCCGATCTCCCCGATCGCGGTGCGCATGCCCAGGCCCGATCCGCCGGGCGGCACCGGCAGATGGGTCACCGCGACCGCCTCGCGCGGACGGTCGTGGCCGCGAGGGCGTCGAATCTCACCGGTGAGCTGCGAGATCGCGGCCGCGAGGTCGGTGCACCGCACATGGTCGACGTCGCCGGGCACGCGCGGCCGTTCGGACCCCAGGTGGACGAGTCGGACGCGTCTCAACGGTTCGTCGAGGTCGGCGCGATCGGTCATCGTCATCCGGCACCCGAGGACGAGGCAGAGGTCCGCGTCGGCGACGGCACGGTGCGCCGATGGGTGTCCCATCACCCCGGTGACGCCCGCGACGCCGTCGCCGTCCCGGAGGAGGTCGCGGCCGCCCGGGGCCGCGACGACGACCGCTCCGAGTGCGGAGGCGAGAGCCTCGACCTGCGGACCGACGCCCGCACGGGAGGCCTCCACCCAGAGGACCAGCCGCGCATCGGATTCCGCGAGCGCACTCAGTTCGTCGGCCAGGGCGGACAAGGACGGTCCCGTCACCTCGGCACCGTGCTGCGCCCACTCCCCCGTGTGCAGCTGCCGCAGTTCGGGGGCCGGCGCGGACTGGATGTCCTTGGGCAGCAGGACGGCAGCCGGCAGTCCTCGGCGGAGCGTGGCGAACGCCGTCGCCAGCGCGGCGGGCACCTCGTCGGCGTGACCGACGACCGAACACGAACCCGTGATGGCCGAGAGAACACCCGCGATGTCGACGGTGTCGGGCGGCGCGAGCATGTCCTGGAACGCTCCACTACCGACCAGCGACGTCGGCGCGGTCCCGGTGAGTGCCAGAACCGGCACACGAGTGTCGTAGGCCTCGGCAAGGGCGGGGACGACGTTCATGGCCCCGCCACCAGACGTGGTCATCACGATTCCGGGCGTACCGGAAATCCGGGCCGTCCCGTCCGCCATCGCACCGGCGGCGAACTCGTGTTTGGCGACGATCGCTGTCATCCCCGGCGCCCGCGTCGCGGCGTCGTACAGGTCTTCGATGTTGGCTCCGTGGACCCCGAACGCGATGCCCATCGACGATGAGATGAGTTGTTCCACAATGTATTCGGCCACGGTCGGAGCAGCTGTGCGCCCGGTGCCGGCGGGGCCTCCGCGGTGCTTGCGATCTGCGGTCAAGGTCATGCCGACAACTCTGCGACCCCGAACCTGAAGAACCGCTGAAGTAGTACACCGACCGAACACTTCTCCGACGACCCCGTGGCGACCTACGCTGAGTGATCAGCAGGTGCTGTCGCCGGATGGCTGTCGCTGTACGCACCGGCGAGGAGTTGCGATGTCCGGTCTTCCACGCCCCGCTCTTCTTCGACGCAGCCAGGGCGTCCGCATCCGATCCACGATCGTCGGGACGTTCCTCGTCACCATTGCCCTTCTGATCGGCGGCGCGGTGATGTTGTTCATGCTGAATCGCGCCGACAGCAGGACCATGTACGACGAGACCGGCTACCGGGCGTACGAGATCGCGGCCGAGATCCGCGACGGCGGTATCTCGGCGATCTCCCCGGAATCGTTGGGGATGGGCTACGGGGCCGACATCGTGCAGGTGATCGACGGAAACGGTCGGGTGGTGGCGTCCTCCCCCGGGGCGGCCGGCGATCCGGTGACGTCCGAGCGTCCGGCGATCTGGGCGTCGACGCAGGTCCAGGGCCGGTTGGTGCCCGGCAGCGAGGTCGAGTTCTGCGCGACTGTCACCGCCACCTCCCACGACGGGGCCGTCTACACGGTGGTCGTGGCGGTCTCGGCGGACGCGTACCGGCAGAGCCTGATCAACACCGCACTCGTGCTCGCCGTCGAACTCCCCGTCCTGGTGCTGCTGTCCGCGGTGGCCATCTGGTTCTTCGCGGGTCGCGCTGCGGCCGGTCGGGCGGATCACCGAGCAGGTCACCGCGATCACCGCGTCCGATATGTCCCGCCGCGTGCCGGTCCCGTCCACCGACGACGAGGTGACTCGGCTGGCCACCACCATGAACTCGATGCTCGAACGTCTCGAACAGAGCCGGGCCGCGCAGCTGCGATTCGTCGGCGACGCCTCCCACGAGATGCGCAGTCCGCTTACCACGGTGGTCGGCCTGCTCGACCTCGCCGACGACACCGACTCCCCGATCGATGTACGGACCCTCCGCACACTCCTGCTCCCCGAGGCCCGTCGGCTCCAGAACATGGTCGACGACCTGCTGCTGCTCGCCCGCTCCGACGAATACGGTGTGCCGCTGCACATCCGGGACGTCGACCTCGACGACATAGTCGCCTCCGAGGCACGTCGCCTGCGGTCGCTGGGTCTGGCCGCGGTCGCGGCGACGATCATCCCGATCCGGTTGGCCGGCGATCCGGAGAAGCTGTCCCGCGCCATCCGGAATCTCGCCGAGAACGCCGTCCGCTATGCGGCGTCGACGGTCCGGTTCGACATGTCCTTCGACCCGAGGACCGGCGTCGCATCGATCGCGGTGACCGACGACGGACCGGGGATCCCCCGGGATCGTCGCGACGTCATCTTCGACCGCTTCACGCGGCTCGACGGCGACCGCCGCAACCGCAGCGGCTCCGGACTCGGGTTGTCGATCGTCCGCGAGATCGTCCGCGCGCATGGCGGTTCGGTGTCCGTGCAGGACCCGCCCGCCGGGTTCGCACACGGCGTCACCTTCGTCATCTCGTTGCCGACGGCGCGTCGCCTCCCCGACGGCGCGGTCAGCACGGCGCTCGCGATGCCGCCACGTCAGCCGATGCGGTAGCCCACCCCGCGGACGGTCCTGATGCTGCGCACGCCGAACGGCTGGTCGATCCGCTTGCGCAGGTAAGCGATGTACACCTCGATGATGTTGGGGTCGCCCTCGTAGTTCTCGTCCCAGACCGAGTGCAGGATGTCGGCTTTCGAGACGACGGTGCCGGCGTGCCGGATGAGGCACTCGAGCACCGCGTACTCCCGTGGGGTCAGGGGAATCGGGGTGTCCCCGCGCCGGACGAGATGTTCTGCCGGGTCGAGGGAGAGGTCACCGGCGCACAGGGTCACGGGACGCTCCGGCGCACCGCGACGCACCAGCGCACGCAGTCGCGCCTTGAGGACGACAACCGAGAACGGTTTGACCAGGTAATCGTCGGCGCCGCAGTCGAGTGCCTCCGCCTGGTCGTACTCGCCGTCCTTCGCGCTCAGCATCATGACCGGCGTCCAGATCTCGCGTTCCCGAAGGCTCTGCAGCACGCGGTACCCGTTCATCCCGGGCATCATGATGTCGAGCACGATCACGTCGTAGCTGCCCTCGGTGGCCCGCCACAGCCCATCCGGACCGTCGAAGGCCACCGTGACCGCCCACCCGTCACTGACGAGCATCCGGCGGACGGTCTCCGCTGCCCTGATGTCATCGTCGACGACGAGCGCGTGCACCATCGCTCATTTCAGAAGCCGCGACATCCGGCGGTCGGCGAGGACCTTGCCACCGGTCTGGCAGGTTGGGCAGTACTGGAAGGACCGGTCGGCGAAGGACACCTCGCGGACGGTGTCGCCGCAGACCGGACACGGCAGTCCGGTGCGCGCGTGCACGCGGAGTCCGGTGCGTTTCTCCGACTTCAACCGGGCGACGGT
This sequence comes from Gordonia sp. 135, assembly GCF_009720185.1. Taxonomy (NCBI): domain Bacteria; kingdom Bacillati; phylum Actinomycetota; class Actinomycetes; order Mycobacteriales; family Gordoniaceae; genus Gordonia; species Gordonia sp. 135. The sequence goes on along the minus strand of NZ_CP046257.1, from coordinate 1,392,915 downwards.
CTGCCCTTCGAGACGCCCCGTGGCGTCGGTGAGCACGGCGCGCATCGCGTCGTACAGGGCGCTCACCTGATCGGGTTTCAGGGTCTTCGACGATGCGAACGGCGACAGTCGCGCGGTGTGCAGGATCTCGTCGGAGTAGGCGTTGCCGATCCCGGCGATGGTGTGCTGGTCGGTGAGCACGTTCTTCACACGTCCGGTGGTACCGGCGAGGATCTCGGCGAAATGTTCCTCGGTCAGTTCCAGGGCGTCGGGGCCGAGCCCGGCGACGCGGTCGATCTCGGCGAGGTCGCGGACGAGCCACACCGCCAGCCGCTTCTGGGTTCCGGCCTCGGTGACGTCGAAGCCCTCGCCAGGTAGCCCGCAGTGCACCCGCAGCGCGATCGGCGACTTGCCGCCCGGGCGTAGCGGCTTGGGTGAGAGGTCCTCGCTCCACCGCACCCAGCCGGCCCTCGACAGGTGGATGACCAGCGACAGCTCGGGTTCGGATGCGGTCGCCGGCGGATTGTCCTGGTTCTGGCCGGGGATGGTCCGGATGACCAGGTATTTGCCCACCCGGCCGACCGATTCGACGATCCGGCCGGTGAGCGCGGTGTACGGCGGGTCGGCCGTCTTGAGCACGGACAAGGACGCGACGTCGACTCGCCGGATCGGGAGTCCGGCCGCGCGACCGTCGACATAGTCGGCGATGGCGGCCACCTCAGGGAGCTCGGGCATGCCACCAGTGTGCTCTAGTAAAGGGATGACTTCCCGACTTTCCGACGCCGAGCTGGCCGCCCGGATCGCCCAGGGAGCCGGGGAGATACTCCTCGGGATTCGTCATGGCGATCTGATGACCGGCAGCATGCTCGGCGATGTCGGCGATGCGCTGGCCCAGGCGTGGATCTCCACGGTCCTGCGCAAACACCGTCCGCGCGACGCCGTTCTGTCCGAAGAGGCGGCCGATGTCGGCGACCGCTCGACGGCCCAGCGCGTGTGGATCATCGACCCGCTCGACGGCACAAGGGAATTCGCCGCGGGCAGCGCGGACTGGGCTGTGCACGTGGCCTTGACGGAGAACGGCGTGGTCACCGAGGCCGCGGTGTCGCTGCCGGCAACCGGTGAACTGTTCCGCGCCGACACCGTCGAGAAACCGGGCGGCGAACTGACCCGTCGCATGGTGACCTCGCGGTGGGGCGGCTCGTACGAGACGAGCTATGTGTCCAACCGGCTCGGCCTGCAGATGGTTCCGGTCGGGTCGGCCGGCGCCAAGGCGATGGCCGTCGTCCGGGGCGACGCGGACGCCTACGTCCACGCCGGTGGCCAGTACGAGTGGGACAACGCCGCACCGGTCGGGGTCGCCCTGGCGGCGGGCCTGCACTGCAGTCGCCTGGACGGTTCGGAGATCGTCTACAACAACCGCCACCCCTACATGCCCGATTTCGTGATCTGCCGCAGCGAGATCCGCGACGCCATGCTCGCAGCCCTGCAGCAGATCTGGTGAACTTGCCGGTGTGAACGGAATCGGCGACGCCGTCGTTCGGATCGGGCCGGTCCTGGCGGTCGCGATCGTCGTGCTCGCCGTCGTCGCGGTGCTGGTCAATCGTCGATCCGGCTTGGCGACCGACACCGTGGTGGCCTCGGTGCGGGCCGTCGTCCAGTTGGCGGCTCTCGCCGGTGTACTGACAGTGGTGATCTCGCATCGCTGGGCGTCGGCGCTGTTCGTCGTGGTGATGGCGGTGGCGGCGGCGTGGACGTCGGCGCGGCGCATCCGACCGAAGCACGCCGGGATTCGCGCGATCGCACGGTGCCTGGCGCCCGTGGCGGCCCCGACGATCGTCGTCGTGATCGCACTCGCCCTCGTAGGTGTTCTCCCGGCGAAGGGCATCGCCATCATCCCGACCGCCGGGATCCTGCTGGGCGGCGCCATGGTCACCACGTCGCTCGCCGGCCGACGCGCCGTCGACGAGTTGACGACCCGACGCGGCGAGGTCGAGGCCGCGTTGTCGCTGGGTCTGCTCCCCCGCGATGCCCGCCTCGAGATCTGCGCCGCTGCGTCGGCGAGCGCACTCATCCCGGGCCTCGATCAGACCCGGGCGGTCGGGCTGGTCACCATCCCCGGCGCCTTCGTGGGCATGGTCCTCGGCGGCGCGTCCGTGTGGGCGGCCGCTGCCATGCAGTTGTTCGTACTCATCGCACTGCTCGCCGTCAGTTCGATTGCCATGCTCGTCACGGTGGAGTTGGTGGCGCGCGAGGCGCTGTGACCCTGTCAGAACGGCGGCGGGTCTGCCTGGTCGGCGAGGCGCTGCTTCTGGTTGCGGGCACGTTCGGCTCGCCGTCTGGCGTGTTTGTCTGCCAGTCGGTTGCGTGGGCGCGGCGGTTCGTCGCCGGTGATGACCCGTGGGGTCGGTGGTGCTTGGGGTGGCTGGTCGTAGCGGATGCGACGCAGGTTCGGGAAGAAGTCTTCCAGGGTTTCGGCATCACCCGGGATGACGAATCCCTCCGGGGTGCGGTACTCGGTGACCAGGCGGCCGTCGTCGTCGCGGTACTGGGTGTCGATCCAGTCGCCGAAGGTCTTGTGTAGGTGCCCGAACCGGCATTTGGCGTTGAGGTTCTCACTCGCCGTCAACCCACCCTGGGCCGGATTGGTGTGGTCGTACTCGGCGACGTGGTCCAGATCGGAGTCGAAAGCGGACTGGGCGCAGCCCGGTTCGGTGCAGTACCCGTCACGCACCCGCACGAAATCGGCACACGCGGTGGTCGGCCGATACGGATCAGCGGCTTGCGCACCCGGATAGACGATCGCAACATCGGCCGACGTGGCCTCATTATCGGAGGCGTTGGTGGTCGGGCGTTCGGCGACCACACGCGTAGGTGGTGTGCGCACCGGGGTGACAGGTGTGATGGTCGCGTCGACCTGTTCGGCGAGATCACGCACATGCTCATCGGAGATGATCCCTTGGCCGTCGACCCAACCGATCCCCGAAGCGCCCGCGAGGGTGGCGGCATCGGTGACGACGTGGACGACGACCTCGGTGCTCACCGCGCGGATCACCTCGGCGGGGTCGGGGATCTCGGCGTCACAATCCGCTCGCCGGCATTGGCAGTCGAAGACGGTGCCGGTCAACAGCGCAAACATGGCATCGGAGTTGCGCTGGTTACGGTTGCGCCCGTCGTGGGCGCAGACCGTGTCGGCCAACGCTGTCACCGCTGTCGCGGCGATACGAATGTTCTCCGCCGCCATCACACCGGTGATCTCACCGGTCCCGTCGACGAAGTTCTCGGTCCACATCCCACGCTTGTCCAACGCTTCCTTGCGGCGTTCGCGCACCGCATCAGGATCGTGACGGAACACCAGCCGATCGACCATGTCCCGGAGTTTCGGGTTGGTCCACGCGCCCTTGCGATTACGCACGATGCGTTCGATCTCGGCATCGAGGTCAGCGATGACCGCGTCATCGGAAATGAGGTCGGTGCGGGTGATGACCGTCTGGATCAACTGGCGCGACAGGATGCCATCGCGCAGGGTGGTCAACACCTTCGGCAACCGATCGCGCAGGGCGAGCGCTTCACCCACCCACTGATCGGCCTGGTAGCGGGTGATGGCGGCTTCACGGCACACCCGGGTCACCATCTCGGTGTAGCGGTCGATGAGAAACCCGCCACCGGTGTTGACCACGAGCTGGTCGTAGACGGTGACGATCGATTCATATCGGCACCACGCCAGGTAAGCCTCGCCGTGGCGGATCGAACCGAACCGCGCCATATGAGTTGCGGTGTCGGACTGTTCGGGGTGGGCAGGATCGACCCTGGCGAGGAACCCGCCCGGTAGATCGGTCCACTTGCTCACGCTGCCCCCACAACGTCTACAGCCCAACCTGGATGGTCGAATCTGTCACCACCCAATCTAGAACACCCCACCGACAAGAACGGATCCTCATCCACAGGGGTGTGGCAAAGAGATTGCGCAGCAGCTAGTTACATCGAAATGAGGTCGCCGGCGACTTCAGTTCTGCGACGATGCCGTGTGGGGAGCCTTCCGCAGCAGATAGATGTCCATGATCCACCCGATGCGCTCGCGGGCTTCGGCTCGCGCTCCGACGATCTGCTCGGTCACGTCGCCGACCCGGCCGCTGATGAGGATCTCGTCGTCGGTGCCGACGTAGGCGCCCCACCAGATGTGGTCGTCGGGGTCGGCGGTCTGGCGGAAGGCGAGATCGCCGTCGAGCATCACGATCTGGTTGGCGTCGACACCGGCGGGGGTGTCGGCGAGGCGGCGCCCGGTGGTGATGTGGATAGGTTCACCAACGCGGTTGGCGACGATGCCGTGGGCGGCGGTCAGTGCGCTGGCGCTGGTCACGCCGGGTATCACCTCGACTGTGAGCTCGAGGTCGTCGCGTGCGGCGAGGTCGTCGACGATGCGCAGCGTGCTGTCGTAGAGGGCAGGATCGCCCCAGACGAGGAAGGCCGCGACCCCGCCGTCGCCAACCTCGTCGCGCAGTGCGCCGGCGATCAGGTCGGCGCGTGCGGCGTGCCAGCGTCGAACTTCGGCGTCATAGTCGGCAGGTGCACGATCACGCGGTGGGTCGGGGATCTCGACGAGCGAATAACCCTCGCGGGCATGCGCGTCGAGGATCACCCGGCGCGCGTCGAGCAGTCCACTCTTCGCCGTCCCCTTCTCGAGCGCGAGGAAGGCGTCGACGTCGGTCATGGCGTCGATGGCCTGCAGCGTGACCTGGCGTGGACCGCCGGGACCGATCCCGATGACCCGCAGCGTGATTCGCACGGTCAGTTCTTCACCTTCGGCAGCCCGTGTTTGCGTGCGGTCATGTCCAGGATCAGCTGGCGGGGCGCGAGCCGACGCAGGAGGAACACGATTCCCGCCTGATTTCCTTTGGCGTAGAACGGTTTCGGGTGTTCGGCGAGCGCGGCGTCGACGATCTGGGTGGCCATGTCCTCCGCGCTGATCCCAGCATCCTCGTTGCGTCGGGTGGCCGCGGCGAGGGTCTCGTATTCGGCACGGTACGGCGAGTTCTCGCCGACATGGATGGATCGGCGGTCGCCGATACCGGTGGCGATGGTGCCCGGTTCCACCGAGATCATCCGAATCCCGTACGGCGCCACCTCACGACGGGTGGCCAGTGCGAAGGCCTTCAGCGCCGACTTCGTCGCCGCGTAGTTGGACCGGAACGCGACGGGGAAGCTCGACAGCATCGAGCCGACCATGACGACCGTTCCCCGACGCCGCTCGCGCATTCCGGGGACGACCGCCTTGGTGAGGGCGACCGGCCCGAACACGTTGACGCGGAACAGATCCTCGATGGCCTGCATCGAGGTGTCCTCGAGTGCGCCGGCCTGGGATTCGCCGGCGTTGTTGACCAGGATGTCGACCGGACCGACGAGGTCCGCGCAGGCATTGGCGGAGCCGTAGTCGGCGTTGTCGAGGCGGACGTAGGTGACGCCGGGAATCGGGTCGCGCACGGCGTCCGGGTTCCGGGTCGTGCCGTAGACCCGATGGCCGCGGGCAACGAACTGTCGGGCGACTTCGGCGCCGATGCCGCTGGTCGCGCCGGTGACGAGAACGATCTGGGAGCTCACGCCCGCTACGGTATCGCAGCCCCTTTCAGACGAGGCGGTCGTAGCGGCGCGTGAGGATGCTCAGCTCGACCGCGACCCGATCGGTGTCGGGCCCGTAGGGGCGCCTCGGATCGCGAGTCCACCAGTCGACGAAACGCTGGAGCGGGGTACGACTTCCGGCAGGCGTACGGCGGGTGAAGAACACGAGTGCGGCGACGGCCAGAACGGCCACCGTGGCGAGAAGGGCGAGTGCGATGATCATGGCAGTAATTCTCCGCTCGCCTGATTACCGCCAACAGTGGCACAAAAGTCAATGTCCGCAAATCTTCTGCCATACTGTCGTCATGCTGAAAACGGTCGGGGTTCTCCTCCACGGCAACGTCGCGATGTTCGAGTTCGGCGTCGTCCACGAGGTGTTCGGCCTCGACCGCACCGACGACGGCGTCCCCGGCTTCGACTTCCGCGTCGCCTCCCCCGACCCGTCGGTGCCGCTGCCGGTCGGCAACGGCGTGTCGATACAGGTCTCGCATTCCCTCGACGAGTGCCGCGACGTCGACCTCGTCGCCATCCCCGGCGGGAAGGTCGACGGCGAGTATCCCGCGGAGATCCTCGACACCGTGCGCAGGGTGGTCGACAACGGCGGCCGCGTCCTCACGGTGTGCTCGGGCGCCTTCGTCGCCGGGGCGGCAGGCCTTCTCGACGGCCGCCGCTGCACCACGCACTGGCGATTCGGCGAGGAGCTGGCACGACAGTTCCCGCAGGCGAAGGTCGACATCGACGTCCTCTTCGTCGACGACGGCCCCATCACCACCAGCGCCGGCACGGCGGCCGGGATCGACGCGTCACTGCACCTCGTCCGCGAGGCATGGGGTCCGGGCGTCGCAAACCGGATCGCTCGTCGCATGGTCGTCTCACCCCACCGCGACGGCGGTCAGCGACAGTTCGTCGACGCCCCGATGCCCGCCTGCTCCGACGAGGGTTTCGGCGCGTTGCTCAGCTGGCTGCTCGAACATCTCGACCGTGACATCAGCGTCGACGACATGGCCGAACGCATGCACATGTCTGGCCGGACGTTCGCGCGGCGATTCGTCGACGAGGTCGGGGTGTCACCACGGAGATGGCTCACCGAACAGCGCGTACTGGCCGCGAAGAACCTACTGGAATCGACGGATGCGCCGGTCGAGGAGGTCGCACGCCTGGTCGGGTTCACCTCGGCGACGCTGCTCCGGCACCACTTCGCGGCGTCCGTCGGGGTCTCACCTCTCGTGTACCGGAGGCGGTTCGCGAAGTCCGCTGCGGTGTGAAAAGCAACAGCTGGTGCCCCGCTGTTTCTTGGTGCCCTCGGTAGGATTCGAACCTACCCATCGAGCAGGCCCGAAAAGCGGGTCTCACCTGCACGAAAACCCGCCCTTACCTGGCCGAACTGACATGATCTGATCGGACATAAGCGCACGTGAGCGGCGCGGATGTACTCTCATCTGGCACGTATCTGGCACACGGTGAGGGCTTCGAGATGGCTGGCAAACGCTCCTTCGGCAACACCCGCAAACTGGCGTCCGGGCGCTATCAGGCTCGCTACACCGGCCCTGACGGTGCCGAGCACAAGGCCCCCACGACGTACTCGGCCATGATCGACGCCGAGGGATGGCTGGTCCAGGAGCGCCGCCTCATCGAACGGGAGGAGTGGACACCTCCGGCCGAGCGGGCGGCGGCCACGGCCGCCACGGGGCTCACACTCCAGGCATACGCCGAGAAGTGGTTCGCCGAGACCGCGAACCGGCACAAGCCGAGCACCCGCCGCCTCAACAAGATCCTCCTGGACCGGACCATCGTCCCCGGCCTGGGAGAGCGTCGCCTCACAACCTTGACCGCCTCCGAGATCCGGGAGTGGCACGCGAGCCTGGAGGACTACCCGACCCGCAACGCCAACGCCTACAGCCTCCTGCGCACGATCCTGGCCCAGGCTGTCGATGACGAGCTGATCGACGTGAACCCCGCGCGAGTGAAGCGGGCCGCAGTGAAGCACCGGAAGGGGGAACCCGTCACGCTCACGACCGACGAGATCCGCGCCCTGGCCGACGAGATGCCCGCCCAGTGGCGCGCACTGGTCCTCCTGGCCGGGTTCTCCGGGCTGCGGTGGGGTGAGCTGACCGCGCTGCGGCGTTCGGATCTCGACATGGGGGCCGACGCGCTGGCCGTGACCGTCCGGCGTGCGGTGACGTTCGTCGATGGGAAGTACGTGGAGGGTCGGCCGAAGTCGCGCGCCGCGTTGCGGACTGTACCGCTCCCCGAGGGCCTCCGGCCCGCCCTGACCGAGCACCTCGAGACGCACGCGGCACCGGGGCGCGACGGCCTGATCTTCCCCGCCAAGTCGGGCGGCCCGCTCTCGGGCAACACCACGAAGACCCACCTGGCCAAGGCCGCGGAATCCATCGGCCGCCCCGGGGTCACGCCTCACGCTCTACGACACTCCGCCGCAACGCTTTTCGCGCAAGCCGGGGCCACTCTCGCCGACCACATGACACTCATGGGACACACCTCGGCCGCCATGTCGGCCCGCTACACGCACTCCACCGAGAGCCGGACCCGAGGCCTGGTGCAGGGGTTGTGGTGTTGACGCACTGCGTCATCAATGCCACTGCGCTACAACCGTTTTCGACACGCCGCTAGTTGACGGGTTCGGCCAGTACGCCTATGGTCGGTCCCGTTAACGCATGAAAGCGCGGACCGGCTGGCTTACGTCTAGACCACCGGACGCGGGACCCGGCGGGGCTCCTATTCGCGAGACGTGGACAACACCCTCAACTCACCCGACAGGAGTGCCCCCCGTGTCTTCCAAGCGCTACATCTCTCTCGCCCAGCTCTCCGAGGAGCTGGACATCTCCCCTCGCACGGCCCGCCGACTGGTGGCCGAGGGCAAACTCAAGGCCGTCCGACTGTCCGAACGCTGTATCCGCGTGGAGCGCGCTGAACTGGACAGGTTCCTGGCCACGGCATCAGGCGGCATCGGCCCCGCCGCCCCCTAACCGTTCTGACCCCCGCGAGGAATCAACACCCCTCTGCCAGAACGGATTACCAACGTGACGTTTCTGCAACTACTCATGATCAACGCCGCCGCCTGGAGCCTCGGCCTGCTTCTCGGCCTGGTGTACTGCGCCCTCGAGGGCGGTGGTCGCCGATGACCAAGGAAGTCATCCTCGGGATCACCGAGGAGCCCGCCGTCGTAGACGACGACGTGGCCGAGGAGATCGAGAACCTCCAGTCCCTCCATGCCTTGACCGAGGCCGAGAACGAGCGACTCAAGGAGGAGCTCGCCAAGTCCAAGACCGACGTCTACGAGATCGAGAAGGCTCGCGACGATGCTCGCGAACGGATCAAGGCCGAGAAGGCTGCCGCGAAGGCCGGTACTGCCCCGGTGCGGGAGCGGCTCCTGAGTGTGGACCAATTCATGGACGCCGAGCCCCCGCCCGCGCTGGTCCGGGACGTGGTCGACGGCGGCGGGCTTTCCATGCTCCTCGGCCACAGAGGCAGCTACAAGACCGCGATAGCCCTGGACATGGCTCTCTGTATCGCGTGCGGGATCTCCTGGGGACGTCACGCCACCGAGCGCGGCCGCGTGCTCTACATCGTCGGTGAGGGCGGAGGTCGCGCGTTCGGTATTCGCCTGGAGGCGTGGCTCAAGCATCACGGGGTCTCCCGCGACGAGATCCGCCCGTGGTTCCAGGGACTCGACGGGGCCGTGCCGTTCATGGCGCTGGCCTGGGACGAGCTGGTCGATTTCGCCACGGAGTACCGGCCCGCGCTGATCGTGGTGGACACCCTGGCTCGCCATCAACTCGGCCTCGAGGAGAACTCCAACACCGACGCATCCGAGGCTGTGGCGAAGATCGACGAACTCCGGGCCAAGACCGGCGCTGCCGTCATGGTCCTGCACCACCCGCCCAAGGGAGGGACCAGCGCCCGCGGGGCCGGGGCGTGGGAAGGCGGCGCGGACTCGGTATTCCACTTGGAGAAGGACGAGCCGGTCAAGGGGCAGGTCCAGATGACCACGACGAAACAGAAGCACCGCCCGGAGACGGGTATGTGGACGTTTCGGATTGAACAGGTCCAGGTCCGCCCCAATGGCACTTGGCCCTCCTCGATGGTCCCGGTGCACGCTGACCCGTTCGCCATCGACAAGGCCGAGGAGGAAGCCAAGGGTGCCAGGGATGCCGCGCTCCAGGCCGAGGTCCTGGAGTACATCCGTAGCCGTCAGGCGGCAGGAATGGCACCGAACAAGACCGAGTTTCGCGAGCATTTCCAGGAGACGAAGCGCCGAGAGGCGGCCCTGGACGCACTCGCCGAACTGCGCCGACGCGGGGAAGTCGAGGAGGTTCCGGGGAGCGGTCGAGCCAAGGTCCTGCACGTTGTATCCGAGGCTCAGATCCTCCCGTTCGCGAGCCCGCGTGAGGTACCCAATGCGTGAGCTATCCGCGCTCAATCCGCGCAACCTATCCGCGCAAGGCCCGTGAACACCAGCGCGGATAGCCGAGGCTCTCTGACCTGCAACAACGGACCTATCCGCGCATCCGCGCGCATCCGCGCTCCATCCGCGCAACCTATCCGCGCTATCCGCGGGGGGTCTATAGACCCCGGAGTGGTGGATGACAGCGGCGGTGGAAGAACGGCAAACCACCAACCCGACGGAAGGAACGCCCCGGTGAACACCCGACCAAGGAGCCTGCTCGTGAAGATTCTCAGCGTCCCCGAACACCTCCGGCGCAGAAAGCCCCGGAGCCGTCCCGCCGACGACCTCCCCACGTCCAAGACCGAACTTGTCGACCACCTTCTAGGCCCCGGTGCCGGGGACCCGATCGAGGGACACAACCTCATCAGCAAAGCGGACATGGTCGCCGAGCTGCTCGACGAGAAGGGACACCGCCAGTGAGCACAAGGCCGGGCATTCCCGGCGTAGACATCCGGGTCCGGCATCGGGGAGATCCTGCCGCCCAGGAGGTCCTAGCCATCCGTGAGTGGGCCACAACGCTGGCCGGGATGGCCGACGACTGGCTGACCGCTCGTGAGACCTACCGCGCACATCAGGCCGAACAGGCCGAGGCCCGAGAGCACCGGGCCGCCACCGAACTGTCGAGGAGACAACCGTGACCACACCAAAGATCAACCGACAGGCCTACCGCGACGCGCTGGCCTACCTGTACGCCAAACTGACCGCCGACCAGGACGGCATGCGCGCCGTGGCGACCGGGTGCGAGGACCCGGTCGGGATGGTCGATGCCATCGCGGACATGAGCCTCGGCCTGGCCTCCATCGCCACCACCAACCAGCCGCGGCTCTGGCTCGACAAGCTCCGCGACGATCTGGACCCGCTACTCGACGCATACGACTCCCGCACCGAGGACGGTGGTACCGATGCCCCTTAGCGTCTGCCTGGGCTGCGGAGAGCCCACCGAGGGCACGCGGTGCGGCCCCTGCGCCTACGAGCTCGAGCGCGCCACCGAGCGTCCGACCCGCGAGCAACGCGGCTATGACAAGCGCTGGCGTCGGCTCTCCGAGCGTGCCCGCAAGCTCCAACCGTTCTGTGAGGACTGCGGAGCCACCGGGAACCTCACCACCGACCACTCCCCGGAGGCATGGCGTCGGCGCACACTAGGGCTGGCTGTACGCCTCCAGGACGTCGCGGTCGTGTGCGTGGCATGCAACAACCGCCGAGGCCGCGCCAGGCCGTCTCCGGGCCAGCCAGACCCCAGGGGGGTAACCCCTGGTCAGAGGCCGGGGCCACCCGCCGGTGAGTCAGACTTTGTGAAAGTTGTCCCACATGGTGAGACGATGATTCCAGGAGGTGAATCGTGAGCGCTGAGCTACTCAGTCTCGATCCATGCCCACTTGGAGGGCGAAAAGATGTAGTCCCAACTGTTCTCGCCTTGGTTGGAGCTCGCGAACCGCATGAACAGCACGCCACCTTCGACCTTCCATATCACGTCGGGGTACGGGTGACCGGTCTCCAGGAGGCCCTCCTCCATCTCGGCCTTGGTGAAGTGAACCCGGACGTTGCCACGTTGCGGTTGAGTCATCCAGAGATGATCGCATGAAGTCCGGCGCAAAAGGGACAATCACCGCCGACCCTTTGTCGCTCAAGGGCTATCCAAAGGACCGGGCGCGGCGTCGGGAGCGATTCATCGGCCAGTACCTCAAGGTGCCCAAAGGCGTTGGCGCGCTGGAGGATGTGAAGCTCCGCAAGTTCCAGCGCGACATCATCCGGGAGGTCTACCGCGACGGTATCCGCACCGGGCTAGTGTCGATCCCGCGCGCCAACGGCAAGACCTCGCTGGCCGCCATGCTGGCCGTGGCCGAGTTGTTCGTCGGCCCGGCGTCGGCGGAGGTGCTGGTGGTGGCATCGGATCAGCGTCAGGCCAACATCACGCTCCGGCTGGCCAAGCGCATGATCGAGCTCAACCCTGAGCTGGCCGAGCGCGCACACATCTACCGCGACCGCATCGAGGTACCGGAGAACGACAGCTCCCTGGTGCCGCTCCCGGCTGAGCCCGGAGCGCTGCACGGCCACGACCCCTCACTCCTGATCGTGGACGAGCTCCACGTGGTCACCGAGGAGGTCTGGGAGGCGGTCACCTCGGTCACCGGCAAGAGACCGGAGTCGCTCACCCTGGCCATCTCGACACCGGCGGCCTCGGTGGACTCGGTGATGTGGAAGCTCGTGGCCCACGGTCGCGCCGGGAACGACCCGGCGTTCGCGCTCAAGGAGTACGCCGCCCCGGAGGGGTGCGCCACCGACGACGCCGAGGCATGGCGGACGGCCAACCCCGCGCTGGCGTGTGAGCGTCCGTTCCTGGCCCTCGACGGGATGGAGGCCGCACGGCAGACGTTGCGCGAACCCGTATTCCGCCAACTCCGCCTGGGCCAGTGGGTCGGCCAGGTGGACCGCTGGCTCCCGTGGGGTGCCTGGGAGGAGCTGGCCGCGCCGGAGACCAGGGTGGCTCCACGTCAGCGGGTCGTGTTGGCGTTCGACGGGTCGGCCTCGGGCGACTCCACGGCGCTGGTCGGCGCGACGCTGGGGCCTCGGCCCCACCTGTTCCTGGCCGGCCTCTGGCAGAACCCGGGGGATCCGCGCTGGCGGGTGCCGCGCTCGGAGGTCGACGCCCGGGTACGGGAGTTGTTCGACCGCTACGACGTGGTGGAGCTGGCCGCGGACCCGTGGGGCTGGCGCTCGGAGATCGAGACCTGGGCCGCACGGCATGGGGAGCGCCGGGTCCTCCAGTGGAACACCGCGCTGGCCGCGCGCATGGCCCCGGCCACCGATCGGTTCTACGCCGCGGTGACCACCGGCCAGCTCACCCACGACGGCGCGGAGGACCTCGCCACCCACCTCGGCAACTGTGTGGCCAAGTCCACGCCCCAAGGAGACCTCGTGAGCAAGGACAAGCGCGGAAGCCCCCGCAAGATCGACGCCGCGGTGGCCGCCATCGTCGCGCTGGACCGGGCCGCGCACCACACGACCAGGAAGAACCGCCGACGCGTACGGAGTTTCGCGTCATGACAAGGAGATTCACCGTGAACGAACCAACCAACGCCGAGCTGGACCAGGCCCTCAACGTACGGGCCCCGGCCCTCTACCGCCTCGGCCAGTACTACGCCGGAGAGCAACCCCTTGCCTACCTGTCCCCGGACGCGCGCAAGGCCATCGGACAGCGGTTCGACCGGATCGCGGTCAACCTGCCCCGGCTGGCAGTCTCGGCCATCGCCGAAAGGCTCCGGGTCGCCGGGTTCACCGACGCCGACGGCAAGCGGGACCCTGCGCTGTGGGCGGCGTGGGTCCGCTCGGATCTGGACCAGACCTCCCCGTCCGCGCATCGAGAAGCCTTGGCCGTGGGCGAGTCGGCGGCCATCGTCTGGGCTCGGCCGGACGGCAAGGCCTCGGTGAGCATCGAGTCCGGCCGCCAGGTGGCCGTCTACCGCGACGCCGGGACCCACGAAGTCCTGGCCGCGGTCAAGCGGTGGACCGAACTGCGGCCCGACGGCACAGAGGGAGCCACCCGGTGGGTCGTCTACCGGCCCGACCGGATCGAGCACCTCATCGGCGACGGTGCCCAGATCACCGCGGCCCGCGTCCTCAAGGTGGTCGACAACCCGCTCCTGGCCGTGCCGGTGGTCCCGCTGACCAATGCCGACCGTCCGCTGGACACCTTCGGGGTCTCGGAGTTCGCCGATCTCATCCCGGTGGTGGATGCCATCAACAAGCTCACCGCCGACATGCTCACGGCCTCGGAGTTCGGAGCGCGTCCCCGCCGCTGGGCCACCGGGCTGGAACTGGCCGAGGAGCCGCGTACCGACGACGACGGCAACCCGGTCCTCGACGAGGACGGGGAGCCGGTCATGGACGTTCTGAATCCGGTGGGCGACAACGACCGGATGATGGTCAACGAGGCCGCAGAGGGCAAGTTCGGCCAGCTCCCCGGCGCTGATCTCAGCGGATACCAGACCGCGGTCGACGTTCTGCTCCAACAGGCCTCGGCGGTGAGTGGTCTGCCCGGCCACTATCTCGGCCTCAACACCACGGTCCCGGCGTCGGCGGATGCCATCCGGGCCGCCGAAGCCGCCCTCACTGCTCGAGCCGAGGCCCGCCAAGCGGTGTTCGGCCGCGCATGGGAACAGGTCGGACGGTTGATCCTGGCTGTGGAGCATGGCGGGGAGGTCACCGACTACTCCCCGCGGGTCCAGTGGGCCGACCCCGCTACCCGCTCGGCGGCCCAGGAGGCCGACGCCGTGGTGAAGCTCCACGCCGCCGGGATCATCTCCACCACCGAGGCCCGGACTCGCCTGGGCATCGACAACCCCGACCTGGGCCCCACCCAAGCACCGGCCGCCGGACCGACTCCGGCAACTGACAGCGCAAACGTGACCGAGGAGGCCGCCGCGTGACCACCACCGACGATAAGACCACCGACCAGACCGAGGACCAGGGTCCCGACACCCCAGACGCGGCCCCGGAAACCCCTTCCACCGCGCAGGAAACCGCAGGTCAGGGCGCCGATAGCGTCACTGTGACGCAAGCGCCGGAGGCCGCGGAACCGACAGAGGACGCCGACACGTTCCCCCGCGCGTACGTCGAAGACCTCCGCCGGGAATCCGCGGGGTACCGGACCCAGGTCCGTGACCTCCAGGAGCAGCTGCACCGGGTCCGGGTGGAGCAGGCGGGCGCGCTGGCCGACCCCGCCGATCTCCCGTTCGATCCGGCACACCTAGAGAGCCCCGAGGCCCTCCAGGCCGCCATCGACACGCTCCTGGAGGCCAAGCCTCACCTCAAGGCCCGCCGGTTCGCTCCCGACGCCGCGGCGCAGGGACCTAAGGGCACGGCACCGGGAGCCGTCGACCTCCTCGGCATCCTGCGATCGAGGGCGTGAAGATGGTCAACATCGGAGGAGTGTTCGACGGATCAATGGCCTCGGAGGGCACCGGGGCCCGGGTCAAGGTCAAGGTGGATCTCCCGAAACCGCTGCCCGACATCCCGCTGGTGGACAAGCACGTACCGGGGTTCAAGCGCGGCGGCGAGGTCGGGAAAACCCCGACGCGGAGCGGTCGGGGAGGAAAGGACGCTCCGACGCGGCGGCAGACGTCCCCGTCACGTGCGGCTGCCGGATCGACGGAGTTCGGAGGGATGCCGCACCCCCTCGCGAATGTCGTGGGTGGTCGGGGCCACGGTTTCCACGGCATGGGCGGCGGGGCGTTCTACTGCTGGTCCTGCGCCGCGGGAATCACCACACCGATCCGCTGACGATTGCCGCCACCGGGCCTCATCTCATATAGTGGGATGAGGCCCGGTGCCGTTGTATAGCCCTCATCGCCGAGTGAGCCAGATGCTCCAGACGCGGAATTCGTTCCCCCGCTTTAAATCTGGAGATCCATCACCATGACTGAAACCACCGCAACCAATGGCGCGCTCCTCAAGGAACAGGTCGCCAGCCTCCTGGTCCAGCCCCTGGAGGCCGCCTCGGTCGTCTTGGCCGCCGGTCCCAAGATCTTCGATTCCTCGGAGCCGCTGCGCATCCCGCGGCTGGCTGCCGGGGCCTCGGTCGGCTGGGTCGGTGAGTCCCAGCTCATCCCGGACGCTGACGTCCAGTTCGATGAGATCAACCTCATGCCGTCGACGCTCAAGTCCATCAAGACCCTGATCCGGTTCTCCAACGAGCTGGCCCGCCAGTCGGTCATCGGCCTGGATGCCGTGCTCCGCCAGCGCCTCGTGGCCGATGTGGCCAACAAGCTCGATGACGCGCTCCTCAAGGGAGACGGGGCCTCCAACACCGTCCGCGGCCTCATCAACCAGACCGGCGTGGAGACCGGCGTCCTGGACGTGGCCGAGCCCGATTCGCTCATTGACGCCCTGGCCTCGGCCGCGGCCAACGAGATCACCCCGTCCCACTGGTTCCTGTCCGGCGCGGACTACTACGCGTTGAGCAAGATCAAGGACGCCGATGGCCGCTACCTCATCCAGCCGGACCTCACCGCCGAGGGCCGCAAGGTCCTGTTCGGCGTGCCGGTGGTCGTGACCAACAAGCTGGCCGAGGGCACCGCGGCCCTGGTGGACATGGCGAACGTGGCCGTGGTCCGGGATCTCCAGCCGTCGGTCACCGTCCTGTCGGAGCGTTACGCCGACTATGACGAACAGGCCATCCGCGTGGTCACCCGCTACGACCTCGGTCTGCTCCATCCCGAGGCCGTCACCGTCCTGACCGCGGCCTGATCGGTCCCTCAATCGTGGTCCGCGGCATCGGTTGTCACGTTCCGGTGCCGCGGGCCGCTTCCACACGTAGGAGGTAGCCGTGGCTGTCACCAACACCGATCTGGTCAAGTGGCTCGGGGCCGACACCGCCGACACCGCGCTCCTGGCCCAGGCCGCCCAGGCCGTCACCATGGCCGCGGCCATGACCGACGCCTACTGCCGGGGAGCCCACCTCAAGGCCGACGGCGACACCCGCCCCGGCGTCGACGCGGTCGTCCTGATGGCCTCGGCCCGGATGCTCGCCAACCCCGAGGGACTCAAGTACGCCACCGGCGTCGTCAGCTTCGGGGAGGGGTTCTCCGGGTTCACCCTGGCCGAACAGATGGTCCTCAACCGGTACCGCCGGAGGGCCGCGTAGTGCCCGCGCTCACGCTCCGGGACTCGGTCACCCTCAAGATCGGCGGCGGGTGGGACGAGAACAACGACCCGCTCCCGGCCCAGACCGTCGCGGTCCGGGCCACGGTCATCCCGATTTCGGGTGACACCCAGGCGATGCGCGGCCGGTCCGCGACGCTGACCACCTACCGGCTGGTGGTTGCCGATCGGCGGATCGAACAGGTCTCCACGGTCATCTGGCGGGCCAAGACCTACACCCTGGAAGGGCTCCCGATGCCGTACCGCGTCGGCGGACGACACCACCACTACGAGGTCCTCATGAGCCTCGGCCAGGGGTGAGAGAATTGGCCCACAACTGAATAACTCGGAGGAATTGATGCGCCTCCCGCTGACAAAGGCCTCGGACACCCCCGTCCGGGGCCTTCGTCCATACGCCCGACTGGCACGTATCTGGCACAAGCCCCGGAACCCGGGTCGTTTTCCCTGTTCAAGTGGTGCCCTCGGTAGGATTCGAACCTACGACCTACCCTTTAGGAGAGGGTTGCTCTATCCCCTGAGCTACGAAGGCTGGGCGCCCACGCGGGCGACGCGGCAAGTCTACGGCAGCAACCCCAGCCGTCTGTGCCCCCTCCTCAGATCGTGGGGAGCGCGAAGTTCCTGCACCGTCGCCGGCCTCTCCACGCGGCCAGATTTCGCCGATCTGCCACATTCTCCGCCGTCCGGTAACCTCGCCGACGACGGTGAACCGGGCAATTCCGGCTGTGATTGTCGCCACTGAGGACACCCCGTCGTTGAGGTTCCTGCCAGATTCGGCCCGTACACTTCGTTCAGGTAACAGTTTGGTCAACCCGGGGGAGGTCTTTGCGTTGGTGCACGCAGCGAGCTCGGCGCGCACCGCCGATACCGAGACCAGCACGACGCGGCCGACGGCAGCCCCGGTTTCCGAACCGCGCTCCCGCGCTGTTCCCGAACCGCGCTCCCGCGCTCACACCGCCGACTTCATCCGGGTGTTCCTGTTCACCTTCGTGGTGGTCGCCCACAGTGTGAACGCGATCAACGGCGGGCCCGACGAGGTCCGCGGGGCCAACCTGGTCGGCACCCTGTGTCATCTCACCCGCTACGGCTTCGTCGCAGTGACGCTCTACGTCCTCGTGCTGAGCATGCAGGGCCGCGAGATGTCCCCGGTGCAGTTCTGGCGCCGCCGCTTCGGTCTGGTGATCGGGCCCTACCTGGCCTGGACCGTCATCTATGCGATCACCGATCACATCGTCATCCGGGACAACCCGTTCCCGCCGGCCGGTGAATGGTTCTCCGGACTCGCACACGACCTGCTGGTCGGCGAGGGCAAGTACCAGCTGTACTTCCTGCTGATCTCGATGCAGATCTACCTGTTCTTCCCGCTCATCGCGTGGATCTTCGAACGCGGCCGCAGCCGGCCGTGGCTGCTGCTGTCCGGTGGCGCCCTGATGCAGATCACGATGTTCGTCATCTACCAGTACCTGCCGCGGCCGTCGGGTGCCGCCTGGGACGTCACCTACAACCATCTGTGGAAGACGTTGCCGATGTACGCGCTGTTCGTCGCCATGGGTGTGCTCGCGGCGCAGCACCAGCAGGCCGTGGACAAGTGGCTGCGCGAACACATGGCGACCGTGGTGCTCGTCGCCGCCGGATGCGCCGCGTTCACCGTCGCCGGTTACCTGCTCGCGACCTCGCCGGGCAACGTGCCGTGGAAGGCCAACACCGCCTGGAACCCGGTGTCGCTGCCGTGGCTCGTGGGCGGGTTCGTACTGCTGTGGCTGATCGGCCTGGTCTGGGACGATCGCCGGGCCGCGGGCCGGCCGGCCGCGGCGAAGTTCGTCTCGCAGGCGACACTGCGCGCGTTCGGCGTCTTCGCCGTGCACCCGCTCATCCTCGACGTCCTCGGGCGCGTCGGCTTCCTCAGCGGACTGTTCGAGTGGTTCCCGCACTCCGCGATCCTGCGGTCGCTGATCCTCATCGCGGTCGTTCTCAGCAGTTCGCTGATCGTCGTCGACCTGCTGCTGCGTCTCCCGTTCAGCAAATGGCTGACCGCCCGGCCCCGCATCCCCCTGCTGCCGAAACGGCGCGAGAAGAAACAGGACCGAGCGGTCGGAGCCGAAACCTCGTAGCCTCGTCGGCGGCTGAGAGGGGTTGACCGCCGGTGGGGGTCGAGGTCGACCCGTTCGGGGCGTCGGACCACTTCTGCACGGGCTACTTGTACTTGGGGTTGTTGAACACCGGGATCTCGATGTTGATCGGCATCCGCAGTTCCGACATGTAGAAGAGTACGAACTGGCGGAGGAATTCGTCGATCATCCAGTACGCCTCGCGCGGCATGCCGACGTTCAACAGGCCTTCACGGACCAGGACATACGGCGTCCAGGCGGTCTCCAGCAGCGGCGTCCACACGGGTTCGCGCGGGATGTTCAGCCCGTCGGCGGCCTTGTCGCCGAGCATGAACCGGGTCAATGCCCCGAGCACTCCGCGCGAGAGCAGGGTCAGGTCCAGATTCATGCCCAGGTCGAGCAACATGTCCGCGAGCTTGCGGCCCTCCGGCGTGGGGTGCTGGATCGGGTCGAGCACCTGCTTCGCCTGGGATTCGGCCGCATTCCACGACGCCGGGATGTATTCGTCCTTGACGCCCAGCATGTGTGCGGTGATCTGCCACGAGTGCAGGAAGCCCGCCGATTCGTCGGCGGCGATCGGCACCTGCCACTTGCGGAAGTTGCGCATCACGGTGGTCGGCAGGCTGTGCCAGGTCACCATGATGTCGGCCTGGCTGATCGGCACGTCCTCCGACGCGGAGTGCACCCAGTGCGGCGACTGCGGGAGGAGGTGTCGGACGCCGGCATGCGCCATCCGGGTCTTCAGGCAGGTCACGACCATCTCGCCGCCGGGTTGGTAGGCGTTGAGCGAGCCGATGTCGTAGCCGAGTTTGGCGGTCTTGGAGATGCGGTCCTTCAGGTCCCATCCACCCTTGGAGTAGTAGACCGCACGCGCCTCCTTGGGGATGAGGGTGCTCATCATGCCGCTCGCGAAGCCGTAGATGACGCCGAGATACGTGCCGCGCTTCTCGTTGAACTTCACCGCGTCGGCCAGCTTGGACTGGTCGGTCCACGATGGGAGCTGCCGTGCGTGCTCCATGAAGTCGCGCAGCTCCGGCGGCAGCCCGGCCGGCAGCGGCTGCGCGTTCTTGTGCCAGGTCCGCAGCAGCTTGTTGACCTTCGGCGCCTGACCGCTGTCGATGACCTTGGCGATCACCGGGTCGGCCTCGTCGTCCCAGAGTGTGCGCGGGTCGGTGCCCGCGCCGCGGCCCGGCAGCGAGTTCGCGGGCGACCACGTCCACGGTGTCGCCGGAGCCACCGCGGCCACCGCGCCGGCTGCCCCGACCACTCCTCCGGCCTTGAGTAGCCTGCGTCTGTTCAGATCTTCCATGACCCCGTCCCATCTAGTCCGATGTATCAATGTGACAATTCTCGTAACCTTGTATCCTTGATAGCATCGAGTGACTCAGGACACACCGACATTCTCGGATTTGCGATCATTGATCCGGGCAGATCGATCGCCACAGGAAGGGAATCGCCGATGCAGTTGTCCGCAGCAGACATCCCGAATCCGGGCATGATGCCGGCCGGCTCGTCGTCGAGTTCGGTCATCCACCGCGCGTTCCTCGGGTCGGTGAACCCCACCGACACCGAATCCGATCCGACCGCCGAACGCCTCCTCGACGCCGCCTTCGACCTTTTCTGCCGACTCGGCATCCAGCGGACCCCGATGGAGAAGGTCGCCAAGAACGCGGGCGTGACGCGGGTGACCCTCTACCGGAAGTTCGCCACCAAGGACGCCTTGGTGGACGAGGTGGTGCTGCGCGAGTTCCGGCGCTACTTCGACCAGTTCCGCACCGACATCCCGGCCGCGCAGACGGTCGCCGAGCGCGTGGTCGTCGGATTTGTCGGATCATTGCGGGCCGTCGCGAGCAACCCCCTGATCAGCGGAATGGCCGACTCCGAATCGAGCATGCTCATCGAATCGATGATCGGCGACGACGGCCTCCTGCTGTCCGTGGTGCAACAGTTCGTGGCCGCCCAGCTACGGCGAGAACAGTTGGCCGGCAACATCTCCGAGGACCTCGATGTCGAGATCGTGGCCGAGATGATGGTGCGCATCTCGGCGTCGTTCCTCACCGTGCCGAGTCGCGTCGTCGACATCACCGACGACGCCCAGCTGGCCGACATCGCGAGACGATTCCTCGTCCCGATGCTCGATCCGCCACGCTGACGGCTCCCGGCTGGGACAATCGTCGGATCACTTTCCAGCTGAGGGGAGTTCCGCGATGCGTTCGTGGTCGGTCATCGTCATCCTCGCGGTCTCCCAATTCGTGATGGTGCTCGACAGCACCGTCATGAACGTGTCGATCTCGGTCGTGGCAGCCGATCTCGACACTTCGATCACCGGCATGCAGGCCGCGATCACGTTCTACGCTCTGACGATGGCGGCGTTCATGTTGACCGGCGGCAAACTCGGCGACCTCATGGGTCGCGCGCGGGCCTTCAAGATCGGTGCCGTCATCTACGGGATCGGTTCCCTCACGACCGCTTTGAGCCCCAACCTGACCGTCCTGATGCTGGGCTGGTCCCTGGTCGAGGGACTCGGCGCAGTGCTCGTGATCCCCGCGATCGCCTCCCTGGCCGCCATCAACTACACCGGAAAGGCACGGGTCACCGCGTTCTCGGTCCTCGGCGCGGTGACCGGACTCGCCGCCGCCGTCGGCCCGTTGCTCGGCGGCCTGATGACCACCTACGCCTCGTGGCGTTACGTCTTCGTCGCCGAGACGGTGGTCATGGTCGTCGTCCTGTTCGCGGCGGCGTTGATCCACGACGTCGAACGCGACCGCGACGTACGGATCGACCCGCTCAGCGTCCTCGCATCCTCCGGCGGCCTGGCCCTCATCGTCTACGGAGTGCTGCAGTCGAAGACCTGGGGGTGGCTGAAGCCGCAGCACCCGCCGGAGGTCGGCGGCACCGAGATCGCCCCGCTGGGCGTCTCGCCGGTCGCCTACCTGTTGCTGATCGGTGTCGTCGTGCTCTGGTTGTTCGTCGATCGTCAACGCACGCTTGCCCGTACCGGCCGGCAGCCACTGCTCCGCGTCGAACTGCTGCGGATCCCCGCGTTGCGCAGCGGCCTCGGCGGATTCCTCGCCCAGTACTTCGCGATCGCCGCCCTGTTCTTCGTGGTGCCGGTCTACCTGCAGACGATGCTGGGGCGCGATGCGCTGCAGACCGGGGTCAAGATCCTGCCGCTCTCGGTGGGCCTGGTCTTGTTCTCGGTTCTCGGATCGTGGCTCACCGCACGACGCTCCGCCCGCTTCATCGCCCGCGGCGGACAGATCATCATGGCCCTCGGCGTCCTCTTCGTGATCGCCGCGGTCGGGGTCGACCTGCGGAGTGTGGCCTTCGCCATCGGGATGTTCGTCGTCGGAGCGGGTTTCGGCCTTCTCGCCTCCCAGCTCGGCAACGTCAACATGTCCGCGGTCGAGGAGAAGGACACCTCCGAGGTCGGCGGGCTGCAGGGCACCTTCCAGAACCTCGGCTCGTCGTTCGGGACGGCGGTGGCGGGTTCGGTGTTCATCCTCCTGCTGTCGTCGGGTTTCCTCTCCGCCGTCGGCAACACCGAATCACTGTCCGCCACAGAGCAACAGCAGATCACCTCGACCGTCGACGACGCCGGGGTACCGATCATCTCGGCGGATCAGGCACGCACCCTGGTCCTGGACTCCGGCGGCTTGGAGTCCGGCGCCCAGGCCGTGTCCGACGCCTATGCCGACGCGCAGGTCGCCGCAATCCAGCAGGCCCTGTTCATCGTGTTCGTCCTGCTCGTGCTGGCTCTGCTCTTCTCGAAGAACCTGCCGAACCGCGTCGTCACGCACGACGACGACGACGCGGCCGACGGGGTCACCGGAACCTGAGGCGTGCTCAGCCCCGGGCAGCCACGTTCTTCACGATGGTGGACTCCGTGTGCTTGATGGCCTGGGCGGCGAACGGCCCGACGATGCCACCGAGCACTCGACCCGCGATACCGCCCGGCAGGGTGTAGCTGAACTCCACCTGCAGCTCGGTGCCCGTGTCGGCGTCGAGGAACCGCCAGGTGGTGTCGGCCTGGAAACCCTCGATCGCCTTGAGCTCGATCAGTTCGTCGACGACGTACCGGGTGCATTCCACAACCGACTTGAGCTTCTTGGGACCGACGTCGATCGACAGCTCGAAGACGGAGCCCAGGCCCTGGGTCTGTTCGGTCCTCGGCTCGAAGCGGGTCACCCCCATCAGGTACTCGGGAACGTTCTGGTACCCGCCGACGTACTGGAAGACCTTGTCCCGAGGTGCATCGACCACGGCCTGATGACGTACCACTCCCACGCTCTACCCCGTTCTCGCGTGCCCGGCCGGTGTGGCCGTGCTGTTCCCGATCGACACTATCCGGTCGGCACCGCCTCCGGGTGCGGGACACGGCCGACCGATTTGACCGCCGTCGTCGGGTCGGATATTCTTTCAGACGGTGTCGACGTCAACGGGCGGATGGTCCGAACTCCTCGCCCGTGAACACCGCGCCGCGGTGTCGGTCTTCGCCGGCGGCATCCTCGTCTTCGCCATCAACACCTTCCTCACCTCGGCCTCGTTGCCCAGCACCGTCGCCGACATCGGCGGCGAACAGTTCTACGCCTGGGTCGTCACGGTCTTCCTGATCGCCTCCGTCGTGGCGTCGATGTTGGTCACACGCGCGCTGGCGCAGTTCGGCGCACGGGGCGCCTACCTGATCGGCTTCTCCGCGTTCGCCGCGGGTTCGCTGGTCTGCGCGCTCACCCCGACCATGCCGATCCTGTTGGCCGGCAGGCTGATCCAGGGACTCGGTGGCGGACTGCTCACGGGCCTGGCGTTCGCGGTCGTGCAGATCGCACTGCCGCAGCGCATCTGGGGCCGGGCCGTGGCTCTGATCTCGGCGATGTGGGGTGTCGGGAACATCGTGGGGCCCGCGATCGGCGGTATGTTCGCCGAGGTCGGACTGTGGCGCGGTTCCTTCTGGTTCCTCACCGTGGTCACGCTTGCCATCGCCGCGGTGGCCGGGCAGGTGCTCCCGCGAGGTCGCGGCTCCGACGAACGGCACCCGTTGCCGTGGGCGTCGCTCGCCGCGGTGACCGTCGCGGCCGGGGCCGTCTCGGTGGCCGCGGTCTCCGGTTCGACGACGGCGGTCGTGGTTCTCGGCGCCGTCGCGCTGCTCGCCCTCGCCGGGTTCGTCGCCGTGGACCGACATGGCGACACCGGCCTGCTCCCCCGCCTCACCTATTCGGTGGGCAATCCGCTCAAGTGGATCTATCTCTCGATCGCGGTGTTGGCGGCCGGGTCGACCGCCGAGGCCTTCCTCCCTCTGTTCGGCCAGCAGGTCGGCGGCCTGTCCCCATTCGCCGCGGGCCTTCTGCCGGCCGCGCTGTCGACCGGGTGGACGGTCGCGCAGATCGCCAGCAGCACGTGGGCCCGCGGCCGTTCGGCGTCGGCGGCCCGCATCGCGGGGCCGGCGTTCCTCGCCGCAGGCATGGCCGGTTACGGCCTCCTCCAGTCCTCGACCGCACCGATCGCGATCGCCGGTTGGTACGCCTGCCTCGTCGTCGCCGGCATGGGCATCGGCATGGCCTTCCCGCACATCGCGACCGCCGCCATGGGCATCACCACCGATCAGGCCGAGGCCGCTCGGGCGTCGGCCGGTATCAACTCCGTGCAGATGGTCGCCAACACCGTCGGGTCGGCAGCCGCCGGTCTGCTCGTCAGCTTCGGCGCCGATGCAGTCGGATCGGCACGACTGCTGACGTTCGGTTTCGCCTGTCTCGCGGTGATCGGGGTGGGCATCGCCGTTCGGTCGGTCCGGTCTGCCCGGTGACCGTACGCTGAGGTCCATGAGACGCCGTCGGGGAAGTCCTCATCCCGGATCCCGGGGCCTCCGGCTGACGGTGGCCGCGGTCGCCGCAGCACTGGTCGTCGCCTCGTGCGGAACCGACACCGACGAGCCTTCCGCCGCGCCGGTCACCTGCGCGGAGATCCCGAACGGCGAACTGATCGACGCGCAGGAGGTCTCGGCCGCCCCCACCGACATCGCGACCCGACCCGAGATCGCTTCGGGCTACCGGAGCGGGATGAAACCGGTCGTCACCGGGACCTACGCCGCGGCGACGGCCAATCCGCTGGCCACCCGCGCGGCGTGCGAGGTGTTGCGCGACGGTGGGACTGCGGCCGATGCCCTGGTGACCGCGCAGATGGTGCTCGGTCTCGTAGAACCGCAGTCGTCGGGTATCGGCGGCGGCGCCTTCGCCCTCTACTACGATGCGGCGTCGAACTCGGTGCGCGCCTTCGACGGCCGCGAGACGGCCCCCGCGGCTGCCACCGAGACCTACCTGACGCAGATCTCCCCCACCGACCCCGCACCACCCGTGCCGAGTGCCCGCGCCTCGGGACGATCGATCGGCGTCCCCGGCGTGCTGCGGATGCTCGACATGGTCCACGGCGAGTACGGCAAGCAGACCTGGCGTGACCTGTTCACCCCGGCGATCACTCTGGCGGACAGCGGTTTCGAGATCAGCCCGCGGCTGGCCGGGGCGATCGCCGCCTCCGCGCCTGACCTGAAGGCCGACCAGGAAGCCCGCACCTACTTCCTGACCGACGAGGGCACGGCGAAGCCCGCGGGCACCGACCTGGTCAACCCCGCCTACGCGAAAACCCTTGGTGTACTCGCCACCGACGGCGCCGACGCGATGTACGACGGCCCGCTCGCGCAGGCGATCGTCGCCGAGGCGGGCAGCACCGCGGGCGGTCTGACGCCCAGCCTCATGACCGTCGACGACCTCCGCAACTACCGGGCGGTCACCCGCGATCCCATCGTGACGGGATACCGCGGCCGCCAGATCGTGGCGATGCCCGGACCATCGTCGGGCGGCATCGCCGTCGCCTCCACGCTGGGCATCCTGGAGAACTTCGACCTGCCGTCGATGCGACCCACCGAGTCAGACGGCGACGCCGAGGCGAGCCGGGACGGTGGCCGGCCGGATCCCGCAGCGGTGCACCTGATCACCGAGGCCGAGCGACTCGCCTATGCCGACCGTGACAAGTACGTCGCCGACCCGGATTTCGTGCCGCTGCCGGGACGCGGCGTCGAGACCATCCTCGATCCCGCATATCTGCAGGCGCGCGCCGGGTTGATCAAACCCGATTCCTCCCTGGGTGAGGCACCGGCCGGGGACCTCGGTCCGGTCCCGCTCGGTTCGCATCCCGGCAACGAACACGGCACCAGCCACATCACCGTCGCCGACCGCTACGGCAACGTCGCATCGATGACGACGACCATCGAATCGGCGTTCGGCAGCTACCACATGGTCGACGGCTTCCTGCTCAACAACCAGCTCACCGACTTCGCGGCCGAACCGCGCGACGACGACGGCGCCCTGCTCGCCAACCGGGTGTCCCCCGGTAAGCGTCCGCGGTCGTCGATGGCGCCGACCCTGGTGATGCAACCGGGCACCGACGGCGCGCCGGCACAGGTGATCGCCGCGCTGGGTTCGCCGGGCGGATCGGTCATCATCCAGTTCGTCGTGAAAACCCTTGTCGGAATGCTGGACTGGGGCCTGAACCCGCAGCAGGCGGTGTCGATGATCGACTTCGGCTCGGCCAACACCCCGACGTCGAACGTCGGTGGCGAACACCCACTGGTCGACACCGCCGACGACGGCGCGCACGATCCGCTGGTGCGGGGCCTCCGCGAACGGGGCGAAGAGGTGTCCGTCGACGAACAGTCCAGCGGTCTCAGCGCGATCATGCGCCACGACTCCGGGTGGATCGGCGGCGCCGACCCGCGTCGTGAAGGTGCCGTGATGGGCGACGACGCCACGCTGCAGTGACCTGCTGAGTAGTCCGAACGGACGAATTGTGCCGAGACACCTGCCGGGACACTAGTTTTCCTCAGCGTCACACGGGGGCAACGGGGCGCATACACCCAGCTCATAGCGTCGAGTCGCTCGCAACCAGCGACAACCTAGCGACGTCGTCGTGCCGACCTGCCGGTGGTCGACGATAAACACCAGGAGTAACCATGAGTGGCAGCATGTCCCGCCGTCAGGCCATCGAGGCCGTGACGACCTACGAGGTGTCGGCACCCGGATTCACCGAGCCGTTGGCAGACACCTTCGGACGCAACGTGTTCAGCTTGTCGGTCATGAAGAAGCGCCTGCCGAAGCATGTCTTCAAGGCGGTTGCGGCAACGATCGACACCGGTTGCCCGATGGACCCGACCCTCGCCGACTACGTCGCGGTCGCGATGAAGGACTGGGCCATCGAGAAGGGCGCCACCCACTACGCGCACGTCTTCTACCCGCTCACCGGATTCACGGCGGAGAAGCACGACTCGTTCCTCGAACCCGATTCGAGCGGTGCGTCGCTCGCCGAGTTCGCCGGCAAGACGCTGCTGCAGGGTGAGCCCGACGCGTCGAGCTTCCCCAACGGCGGTCTGCGCGGCACCTTCGAGGCCCGCGGTTACACCGGCTGGGACGTCACGAGCCCGGCGTACATCCTGGAGAACCCGAACGGCAACACCCTGTGCATCCCCACGATCTTCATCTCGTGGACCGGTGAGGCACTGGACAAGAAGACCCCGCTCCTGCGCAGCCAGCAGGCCATGAGCAAGCAGGCAATGCGTCTGCTGAAGCTCTTCGGCCACGAGAACGTCGACACCGTCGTCTCCTACGCCGGCGCGGAGCAGGAGTACTTCCTGATCGACGAGCACTTCTTCTACGCGCGCCCCGACCTGATGACCTCCAACCGCACCCTGTTCGGCGCCCCGCCGTCGAAGGGTCAGGAGTTCGACGACCACTACTTCGGCGCCATCCCCGAACGCGTGCTGTCGTTCATGATCGAACTCGACCGCGAGCTGTTCAAGCAGGGCATCCCGGCCAAGACCCGCCACAACGAAGTCGCCCCCGGCCAGTTCGAGATCGCACCGGTCTTCGAGCGCTCGGTGCTGGCCCATGATCACCAGCAGCTGATGATGACCACGATGAAGGCGGTCGCGGAGAAGTACGGCATGAAGTGCCTGCTGCACGAGAAGCCGTTCTCCGGCGTCAACGGCTCGGGCAAGCACGTCAACTTCTCACTCGGAAATGCCAACCAGGGCAACCTGCTCAACCCCGGCGACACCCCGCACGAGAACATGCAGTTCCTCACCTTCTGCGGTGCGATCATCCGCGCCGTCCACTCCTACGGCGGCCTGCTGCGCGCCGCCGTCGCGTCGGCGTCGAACGATCATCGTCTGGGTGCGAACGAGGCTCCGCCGGCGATCATCTCGATCTTCCTCGGCGAGCAGCTGATGGACGTCTTCGAGCAGATCGCCAAGGGTGGCGCCACCGGTTCCAAGACGGCCGGCGTCCTCGAGCTCGGCGTCGACACCCTACCGCCGCTGAAGGCCGACCCGGGCGACCGCAACCGCACCAGCCCGTTCGCGTTCACCGGCAACCGATTCGAGTATCGCGCACCGGGTTCCAACCAATCGATCTCCGACCCGATGGTCGCGATCAACACCATCCTGGCCGACTCCATCGACTACATCTCCTCCGAACTGGAGAAATTGCTCGCCGACGGCGCCGACCTCAACGACGCCGTGCAGAAGGTGCTGCAGGAGATCGTCAACGCCCACGGTGCCGTGATCTTCAACGGCAACGGCTACTCCGACGAGTGGCAGGAAGAGGCCGCCGCGCGCGGTCTCAAGAACCTCCGCACCACCGTCGACGCCGTCACCGAGTACACCGCACCCGAGGTCGTCGAGATCTTCGAGAAGTACGGGGTGCTGTCGGCCCGTGAACTCGAGGCCCGCGAGGACGTCATCTTCGAGTACTACGGGCTCACCATCCTCGTCGAGGCCAAGGAGACCGCGGAGATCGCGAAGACGATGATCATGCCGGCCGCGATCCGCTACCAGGGCGAGCTCGCCGGCACCGCCGCGTCACTGAAGATGGCCGGGATCGAATCTCCCACACCGCTTCTCACCGAGATCACCGAACTGATCGGCACACTGCACGCCGCCGTGGTCACCCTCGACGAGGGCATCGCGGGTATGCACGGCGAGAGCACCTACGAGGAGTCGAAGTACGCACTCGAGACGCTGATCCCGGCGATGGCCGCGGTGCGCGAGGTCGCGGACACGCTCGAGAGCATCGTCGCCGACGACCTCTGGCCGCTGCCCACCTACAACGAGATGCTCACGATCCTCTGACATCTCGGGTACTCACCCGAGCTGGAAACCGCCCCTGAGGTCGACCCTCCACGGCGGCGCCGAAGACATAGTGTCGTCGGTGCCGCTGCACAGGGTGGTTTTCGGGGGCGGTTTTCAGCTCCTACCGCACCCGCAACGACAATGCCACGACGAGCCGGGTCGCCGGGTCCTCGAGGTCCATCCCGGTGAGGGTCTCGATGCGTCGGATGCGGTAGCGCAACGTGTTCGGGTGGACGTGCAGATCGTTGGCGGCCGACCGGACGTCGCCGAAACGGTCGAGGTAGGCGCGCAGGGAGACGGTGAAGTCGCTACCGGTGCGGGCGTCGAGGTCGGCGAGGTCAGAGACCCGCGGGTCGACGAGGTCGGGGTTCTCGGCGAGGAGCGCGACGATCTCGCCGAGCAGGACCCCGGTGCGTGAGCCCGCGACGGTGGTGACGTCGTCGATCAGTTCGCCTTCGAGGGAAGCCGCGTCGAGCACGCGGTCGATCTGGCTGCGCAGTTCGGGTACCGCGGCGAGGGTGTGGGGTCCGGCGACCACCGCGCGGATGCGCAAACCGAACTGCCGCTGCGTCACCTCGACGGACACCTGCGCCCATTCGACCGCGGCATCGTCCGTCACACCGGGGAGCACCACGTAGGCACGGTCGCCGATGGTCGAGGTCACCGACAGCGGACTGAACGCGCTGGCGTGCAGGGTGAGCGCGGAGATGCGAGTGGCGTTCTCCGACAACGGCACCGAGGCGTCTTCGGCCGAACCGGTCGTCGCGAATCCGACGAGGACCACTGCGACGGACGGGTCGACGCCGAGCTGAGCGGCGAGTGCGTCGACGTCGATGATGTCGCCGCGCGCGCCGAGGAGCCGACGGACCAGTTCGTCGTGTTCGGTGCCCGCGGATCGACGACGGGCGATCACCCGGGCGGCGACCGCGGCCGCTCCGGTGAGCCCCTCGTCAGTGTCGTCGGCGAACGGTCCGGCACCGCGCTGCAACCAGACGACCCCCAGAAACTCGGCCGTGCCCGGGGCCCGGATCGCGACCGCGCGGCGTTCCCGCAGGCCGAGGTCGGTGCGCGCGTCGACCGCGACCACCCGCGCCGACGTGCGCAGCGCGTCCATCACACCCCACTGCCGAAGCCAGGCGAGCATCTCCGGCGGGCCCTCGCGGCCGAGGATCGACAACCGTCGCAGATCGTCGGCCTCGTCGCCGGCCGTGCTGTAGGCCAGCACGTGCGATCGCTCGTCCTCGATGCTGATCAGTCCGCCGGTGCGCCGTGCGACCTCGGCCGCGAGTTCGAAGAGATCGCCGGTGGCGCCCGACTCCATCGACTCGCCGTCGTCCGGCGAACGCCGCGCGGTGTCGAGGACGCGCGACACGAGGTTGTAGATGCGCTCCCACCGGGCGTGCGGGTCGATGGCGACGACCGCGATACCGAGTCGATCGGCGAGGTCGGTGAGGGTCGCCGACGACGTCTTGCTCATGACGGCGACGGGGCGATGGATGCCGAGGCCGGCCAGCAGTTCGGTGCTCACCTCGTCGGGCAGGCCGACCAGCAGGAACACATCGGCGGACCGTGCCGCGCGACCGAGGCCGAAGTGGACGTCGTCGATGTCGATCATCGCGAGGCTCCGCACCGGCACGTCGAGTCCCTGCGGTGCGGTGACCAGGGTCGCCACCGTCCGGTCCAAGGCCAGGATGAGACGCCCGAGCGCGACGCCCGGCGATTTGTCCATACGGACAAGGCTACGGCTGTCGGGTTTGCCGATCGGCCATATCGCGGGAACGCCCTCCGCAGGTGAACTGACGTCATGGACGCCATCACCACTCCCCCTCGCCCGGTCAACGAGCCGGTGCACACCTACGCCCCCGGATCGCCCGAGCGCACCCGGATCGTCAACGAACTCACCCGCCAGTCCAGCGCCGGCCGGCGCGAGCTGCCGCACATCATCGGCGGTCGACTGCATCTCGGGCACGGCGATCAGATCGACGTCGTGCAGCCGCATGCGCACCACGAGGTGCTCGGATTCCTCACCAACGCCACGCACGACGACGCCCGTGCGGCCGTCGACGCCGCGATGGACGCAAAGGACGACTGGGCGCACACCAGCTTCGACGACCGGGCCGCGGTGATCCTGCGCGCGGCCGAACTGCTGTCGGGGCCGTGGCGTGAACGGATCGCCGCCGCGACGATGCTCGGCCAGTCGAAGTCGGTGCAGCAGGCCGAGATCGACGCGCCCTGCGAGCTCGCCGACTTCTGGCGGTTCAACGCTGCTTTCGCGCGCGAGATACTCGCCGAACAACCGGTGTCGTCACCGGGTGTCTGGAATCGGCTCGATCAGCGTCCGCTCGACGGATTCGTCTACGCGGTCACCCCGTTCAACTTCACCGCCATCGCCGCGAATCTGCCGACGGCGCCGATGCTGATGGGCAACACCGTGATCTGGAAGCCCTCTCCCACACAGGCGTATTCGGCGCAGTACACGATGGCACTCCTCGAAGCCGCCGGACTGCCTCCCGGAGTCATCAACCTCGTCCACGGCGACGGACGTGCCGTGTCGGATGTGGTTCTCGCCGACGAGAACCTGGCCGGAATCCACTTCACCGGATCGACCACGACCTTCCAGTACCTGTGGCGAGCGGTCGGCAACAACATCGACAAGTACCGCAATTACCCGCGCCTGGTCGGCGAGACGGGCGGCAAGGACTTCATCGTCGCCCATTCCTCCGCCGAACCGCACGCTCTCCGAACGGCATTGATCCGCGGCGCGTTCGAGTACCAGGGGCAGAAGTGCTCGGCCGCCTCACGCGCCTACATCGCCCGGTCGGTGTGGGACAAGATGGGTAACGACTTCCTCGGCGAGACAGCCGAAATCACCTACGGCGACGTCCGCGACCTGTCGAACTTCGGTGGCGCCCTGATCGATCAGCGTGCCTTCGACAAGAACATCGCGGCGCTGCGGCGCGCCAAGTCCTCGCCGCAGGTCACCGTCGCCGTCGGCGGGCAGGTCGACGACACGGTCGGGTACTTCGTGCGCCCCACCGTGTTGCTGTCCGACGACCCGCGGGACGAGTCGTTCTCCACGGAGTACTTCGGCCCGATCCTGGCGGTGTACGTCTACGACGACGCCGACTACGAGACCGTGCTCGACCTGGTCGACACGACGGCGAAGTACGCGCTGACCGGCGCGGTCATGGCGACCGACGTCGCGGCGGTCGCTCTCGCGTCGGACCGGCTCCGCAATGCGGCCGGAAACTTCTACATCAACGACAAGCCGACCGGTGCCGTCGTCGGCCAACAGCCGTTCGGTGGCGGTCGGGCGTCGGGCACGAACGACAAGGCGGGGTCGAAGCAGAACCTGTTGCGCTGGACGTCGAGCCGCACGATCAAGGAGACGTTCACGCCGCCGACCACGACCCGGTACCCGCACATGAGCACCGACTTCACGGGGGTCTCCAGTTGAGCACGCTCTTCGACACCCTCCTGCGCCCGACGATCACCGCCGCGGCGCGCAGCGAACGGATCAAACAGACCTCGCAGCGATGGTCGGTGACCGAGAAGGTCGTGCGCCGGTTCGTGCCCGGTGAAACGCTCGACGACGTCCTCGCCGCCATCCGACGTGAACTCGACGACGGGCTGGCGGTGACCATCGACTTCCTCGGCGAGGACACCGTCGACGAATCACAGGCCGACGCCACGGTCGCCGCCTATGTGTCTCTGCTGGAGGCGATGCCGGGCCTGGGTCCGGTACGTCCGGGTGCGCTTGAGGTGTCGGTGAAACTCACTGCGCTGGGTCAACGGCTGCCCGAACACGGCGCCAAGATCGCCGAGGAGAACGCCCGGACCATCGCCGCGGCAGCGCACCACGCCGGGGCACTGATCACCATCGACGCCGAGGATCACGCGACCGTCGACGAGCGTCTGGCCATCGTGCGGTCACTGCGACAGGATTTCCCCGAGGTCGGGACCGTGCTGCAGGCGTATCTGCGTCGTACCGAGGCCGACTGCGCCGAGTTCGCGGCAACGGGCGCACGAATCCGGTTGTGCAAGGGCGCCTATGCCGAACCGCCGGCGGTCGCCTACCCCGACCGTCGCCAGGTCGACGAGGCCTACCTCCGCTGCCTGCGAATCCTGATGAAGGGCAACGGCTATCCGATGGTCGCCAGCCACGACCCGACGATGATCGAGGAGGCCTCGATCATCGCGGCGGAGTTCGACCGCGCCCCCGGCACGTGGGAGCACCAGATGCTGTACGGCATCCGGGTTGACGAGCAGCGACGGCTCGTCGAGTCGGGCGCCCGAGTGCGCGTGTACATCCCGTACGGCACCGAGTGGTACGGCTACTTCGTCCGTCGCCTCGCGGAGAGACCGGCGAATCTCGGCTTCTTCTTGCGGGCGCTGGCCGGGTAGAGCGCCGAACTCCCGCGTCAGGGGTGACGATCTCGCAGGGATCTTCGAAGCCCATCAGTAACCGGTGAACGAGTCGGTGTGGATACGCCACGGACGCAACCTGGTCGACGGATCGAGATGCCGGATCGTCGACGAGGTGCGTTCGACGAATCCCGGTGTGCCCGACACGTAGTAGTGCGCACCCGCGATGTCCGGACCGACGAGCTCCGCCAGACGGTCGGGATCGTCGACGCCGTCGGCGAGTTCCGGCGCGATGACCGTGACCACCCGTGCCGAGGCCCCTCTGGCAGAGTCCAACTCGTCGTCGTAGACGGTCCGTTCCGACGAGCGCAAGACATGGACCACGGTCAGTCCCGACAGGTCGGCGCCGTCGAGCGACCGCACCATCGACACGAACGGCGTGATCCCGATACCCGACGCGAGGAGCACGACCCTGCCCTTGGCCGGAAACACCCGCGGGAGGACGAAGTCGCCACCGATCTCGTCGACCCACGCGCGCCGGGCACGGCCGTCGATGAGGGCGGCCTTGAACGACGACGGCACCCCCGCGACCGTGAAACCGAACTCGACCGGCGCCTCCCTCGGCGCGGACACGAACGAGAACACCCGGCGCGAACCGGTCCACACCGGCGCCGACCACCGCGGCACACTCACACTCGACCACTGCCCCGCCCGGAACGACGGTGCGCCACCGGCGGGTTCACCGCGCAACACGTAGGTGCGGTCGGCCAGTGACGCGGTCTCGACGTCGAGGCGCACCCGGCGCGCGGTGCGCGTCGCCAGGCGTACTGCGAAGGCGTACAGGCTGCCGACGAGCAGAGCGATCTCCGGCACGAAAGCCAGTGTGTACGAGTCGGTCACCTCGACCGTGTACTGGCAGTGCATCAGCACCCCGACCAGGGCCGCGTAGATCAGCCGATGCGGCTGTCGCGCCGGAGATGTCAGCGGTTCGGGCAGCATGACGGCCGCGACGAAGAGCATCGGCGACGACACGACCCACGTCGACAGATCCTGGCCGCCGCGAACCAGTTCGACCACGCCGATCGTCACCAGCGACGCGACGAGGAACACGGCCACGAGGAGCCACTCGCGGACCAGGGTGACCACGGCCGCGCCGATGACGATCATCGGGATCAGCAGCGGCTCGGCCGCCACCCACCAGAACGGGTAGCTCAGTCCGTCGACACCGGCGTAGGCCAGCGCATAACAGCCGACGGCGCCGGCGACCGCCGGGTTCAGGATCAGCCGTCGACGCCATGCCAGAACGTATTTCGACGCCGCGGCGATCACCGCCGCCGTTGCGACGGTCGCGACCGCGGTGTCTACCGAACCGCCGGGCACCACGAAGAACAGGATCAGTCCGGTGATGAGCCACGAATCGGAATTCGGCGGCACCCGGAACACGGCCGCTAACAGATAGGTGGCCAGGCCGCTCACCCCGACCGCCACCAGCAGCCACACCGCGAGTTCGTCTGGTCCGTAACCGAAGTCGGCGTCGACCGCAGACACCACGAAGGCCGCGACCGCGAGAAGGACCAGCCCGCACAACACCGCCCGGTACGGGGTCAGGTGTCGCCGCGTGGCATCGAACGGCGCGAGGATCCGCGGGAAGAACGCGGTGGGTCTGGTCGTCGAAACGCCGGTCGTCACAGGAACAACTCCAATCCGGGGATCGCGGTGTGTTCGACACTGCAGTTGCGCCGGACGGTCACGTGATGAAAACCCTCCGCGTGATGGTCGAAGTCGCCGCGCAGGAACGCGGCCGGGGTGAAGAACAGCGCGGTCGCCAGCCCGTCGGCCTCCATCGCCGACGGTGCGATCACCCACGTGGCCAGCACCTCCCTTGCAGGTGAGGCGGTGCGGGGGTCGACGATGTGATGCCAGTCCGCCCACACCCGACGATTGCTCGCCGACGCGCAGATCGCCCCGGCGTCGAGCGTGACCACGCCGATCGCCTTGGTCGGGTCCATCGGGTGCTCCAGCGCCACCCTCAGCCCGCGGGTGCGGGGTGAGACGACCATGTCGCCACCGGCGTCGACGACGAAGTCATCGGTGGCCCGCCCAACGATCTCCGCCACCCGGTCGGCCGCGAAACCCTTTCCCGCCGCACCGACATCGAGCAGCGCGGGTTGGCGCAGTTCCAGCGCGCCGTCATGCCCGGCGATCACCTCGTCCCAACCCGGGATCCCGGCCACCCGGGCGGCGGGCCGCAGGGTGTAGTCCGCGTCGTAACCGGCGTCGGCAAGGGTCTGTCCGACCAGCGGTGTGACCGCACCGCGGGTCAGCCGATAGAGCCTGCGGTACCAGTCGACGAGCGGCTGATCCGACTCCGCGATCGGGTGGCGTCCGGCCGTCCGCGCCATCTCGGCGACCGCCGAGTCGTCGCGGAATCTCGACCACGCCAGGTCGATTCGGTCGATCTCGGCGCGCACCGCGTCGACGACGTCGTCGGGCAGTGGCGCCGGTGTCGTGACCGTCCACCGGGTACCGATGGCGTCGAACACCCAGTCATGGATGGCTGCAGGAGAATTCATGCCGGGGGTGGTCACGCCGGTCGAACTCAGTTGATGGCTTCCTGTTTGATCTTCTCGATCGCCTCGTTGAAGCCACCCGAGGTCAGCGACGAGCCGGAGACCTTGTCGACATCGATGTCGTTGATGTTCTTGCCCACGACGACATCCGAGATCCCGCCGGCGAACTTGCCCTGGTACTCCACCGACGGGCCCTTGGTCTGGCTCGTGTCGACCGACACCGCGGTGATGACGTCGTTCGACAGGGTGACGGTGACGCCGACCTTCTGCGGTCCGCCGGGTGAGATGTACCCGCCTTCCGCGGTGTACTCGCCGTCTTTGTACTCCTCGCCCGTGGCGCCGTCGGTGACTGTCGCGGTGGAGGTGTCCGCAGCGGTGGTGCTGCCGGAGCCGGAGTCGTCGGAGGAACAGGCCCCGGCGGCGAGACCGACGGCCGCCATCGCCGCGAGGACGCCGCCGGTACGCAGCAGAACCGACGAACGGCTCGAACCGGACAGCTCAGATTCGGACGGGGCAGGGTTCGAAGTGGAGGTCATCGGCCCATTGTCCCTGATCGCCCGGCGCGCCGCCCCGCTGGCTCGCCGAATCGCCGCCGGTCAGCGACCGGCCGCAGCGACACGCGCCTGGATGGCGTCGACGAACACGGTCCGGATGTCGGCGGCGTTCTCGGCGACATAGGTGGTGCCGCCGGTGGCCTCGGCGATCTGCTTGAGCGCGTCGGAGTCGGCGTCGTCGGAGATGCCGATGGTCAGTACCAGCACCGGCCGTGCCGGGTCTTCGAGTCGCTTCAGCTCGGCCAGCAGTTCGTCCAGGCTGATGCTGTTCGGATCCTCGTTCTGGCCGTCGGTCATGATGATGACGCTGTTGGAGTAGTTCGGGTCGTAGGTGTCCTGGACCTTCTTGAACGCCGCGAGCGTGGTGTCGTAGAGGCCCGTACCGCCACCCAGGTCGGACAGGCCTTCCTCCACCGCCCGGCTGAGCGCATCACGGTGCGTCCCACTGCCCGAACGCGCGTCGAGCCGCCGGATGGGCGCCATCTCCAGCCAGTCCTGACCGTCGCCGCCCTTGTCGACGCCGAATGCCCAGCCACCGATCATCGTGTTGTTGGGGAACAGCTTCAGGCCCGTCTGGGAGGCGTCGATGAGCAGACCCGCGCGGGTGGTGCCACCGGCAGGTGTCTCCATGGACCCCGAGGTGTCCTGGACGACGAGGCTGCGGATCGGCACGCCGAGGACCTGCCACTGACGCAGCGCCTTGTCGACCGACGACGGGTCGCGCAGCTGCAGCTCCTTGACCGGCTCGCCGACCCCGTTGCCGTCGGCGTCGCGGTAGCCCGCGTCGGTCAGCGCCTTGCGACCGGAATCGGTGCCCAGCGCCGCGACGAGCGCGGCCCCCGCCTCGTCGGCCACCTGCTGGCGAGCCGCAGATGCGGTGTTCACCAGGGGGTAGTCGAGCATGACGGTGCCCGAGGCGGGGATGGTCGACGTCAGCTTCGACCCCTGATGGGTGCGCATGAAGAGCTCGTACTGCTGCTCGGTCGTCACGACCGGCACACCCGAGGTGTTCGCCAGGTTGAGTCGGGTGCCCTCGTTGTCGTTGGTCAGACGCGCGTTGTTCTGCTGGATCGCCAAGATCGTCATGGCCTCGGTGAACTTCTCTTCCGGAAGCTCGCCGGCGTCGACGGCCGCGAGCGCACCGATGATCGGGGCATCGCCGGTGCTGGTGTCGACGGGGCTACCGGTCCTGAGGTCGGGGAGCTTCATGACCTCGACCCACGTGCCCAGTTCGGGGACGTTCTCCCCGGCGACGACGGTCGGGGTCGAGGCGATGGAGGGTGCCACCAGATCGAGGTCGCGGCGGACCTGCGTCGTCACGCGGCGTGCCTGCACCTGAGAGTCGGCGACCCAGAGGTCGGGCGCCGCGGCGCCCTGCGTCAACAGGCCGGGCACGTCGGCGCCGGCGGCGGTCTGGACGTCGTAGTCGTAGCAGGAGTCCGCGGATGCCTGTCGTGCCACCTCGCGGAGGGGGCCGGTCATCGCGGCGTCGGAGGCGACGGCGACCCGGGTGCGATCACCGCAACCCCCGGAGCCGGCCTGCCAGATGATCACCCCGGTGACGAGGGCGACGACCGCGACCAGGGCGACGATCGCCCACAGCCAGCCGCCGCGGCGACCGCTGCCGGCCTCGCGGTGCTCGAAGCCGAAGTCGTCATCGGACCGGCTCGCGCCGCTCGCGGGTCCCCCGCTGCTCGCGGCAGCCCGGGTCCATTCGTTCCCGCCGCGATCGGCATCTGAGCTGTGACGCCCCATAGTTACTCTCGTTCCCCTCGTATGGCGGTGTCCTCACACCGCCTGACGCATCGCCGTCATCCGCCCCCGCGTGACGTCACGCACGGGTCAGCCGAAGATCTCTCGGAATTGCTGCAGCGACTTCCGCAGATCTCCCGACACCGCCAGGGCCGCGGTCTTACCCACGGGCCCGATCAGCGGCAACCCACCCAGATCAACAGTGAAGGTTACTTCCGATCCGATCGAAGTGGGAAGGATGCCCAGATCGAGCTTGGCCTTCACGCCGCCTTTGCCGCTCCCCTTGAGGCGTACGTGCGACACCGGGTCGAACTTCTCGACGACCCAGTCGAAGCGGACCCGGGTGCCCTTCACGACGACGATCGAGGCGATCTGCGTGCCCTTGGCCAGGTCCTCGTAGGCCGGGAGCGGGCTGCGCCAGGAGTCGTGGATCAGCAACCATTCGTCGTACCGGGACAGGTCCGAGGCGGCCGCCCAGGTATCTTCCGGAGACAGTTCAACCTCGATGGAGTCACTCGTCTTCGCCATGGTCCCAGAGCCTAGTGTCCGCACCTCCGACTTTCCCGCGCCGGTGGCCGATCAGGCCCGGGCGCTGCTCGGCGCGCACCTGACGGGTCACGGCGTGACGATCCTGGTCACCGAGGTGGAGGCCTACGCCGGACCCGACGATCCGGCGTCGCACGCGTACACGCGAACGGCCCGATCGGAGATCATGTACGGCCCGCCGGGCCGCCTGTACGTCTACCGCATCCACGGCCATCACTGCGCGAACATCGTGGTGCGGGGGCCGGGACCTGCGGCGGCGGTCCTGCTGAGGGCCGGCGAGGTGGTCGACGGGGTCGAGCTGGCACGTGACCGACGCGGTGCCGCGCGCTCCAGGCCGGTGTCCGACGACCGGCTCGCCAGCGGCCCCGGGAACCTCTGCCGCGCGCTCGGGATCACGATGGCCGATCTCGGCACCGTTCTCGCCGATCCGCACACCCCTGTGACTCTCGACACATCTCCGGGCGGGCCGCTCCCCGACCTGCCGGTGGCCGCCGGACCGCGCGTCGGCGTACGACGCGCGGCCGACGTTTCGTGGCGATTCTTCTTCGACGGTCACCCGACCGTGTCGGGGTACCGCCGTCACCCGCGCGCCGGCGGCTGACCGGCTACTGCTGAGGAGCGTCCGGCTTGTTCTCGGGCGCCTTGTTGTTCTCGGGCGTCTTGTTGTTCTGGGCGGCCGTGTTCTGGGCTCCGACGGCCTTGCGGACCGCGTCCTGCGCCTTGTCGACCTGCCCGGCGTACTTGTTGCCGGTGGCCTTGTCGATGGCGTCGCCGCCCTTCTCGATCAGATTCGGGTTCTTGCGCAGCGTGTCGCGCGCCTTGTTGACGAGTCCCTTGAGATCCATGACGTCTCCTGTGTCCGAGCCGGATGTCTTCCGGCCGCCCGTGGCAGAGTTTAGTCGCCTACACGGCGTCTTTACGCGGCTGCCACCTCGACGTCCGCGGAGTGCCCTTCAGAACTGCTGTGGTTCGCGATCCACCGCGGCACGATCCGCGAAACCGCTTCCACGAGCACGATTCCGACGGCCGCCGAGGTGAGCGCGACCGAGTTCATCGTCCAGTTCGACGAGTCGAGGTGGAAGAGGTCCTGGGTGAACGGCCACCCAAAGATCAGCATGTAGGCACCCGCTGAGACGACGAGCAGGAGAACCTTCCACCAGTTGTAGGGCCGGGCGACCACCGCGAGCACGTAGACCGCGATCGCGATGAGCGTCATCAGCGACGCGGTGGCCGCCTGGGTCTGCGCCGGCGACAGGTCGACGGCGTCGCCCCCGACCTCGACACCCGGCCCGCCCGGGTTGACGATCACATAGGTGACGAAGGTGCACAGGCCGACGATGATGCCGTTGGGGACCGCGGTGAGCAGGACGCGACGCACGAAGCCTCGGCGGGCTCGCTCGTTGTTGGGTGCCAGCGACAGCACGAAGGCGGGGATGCCGATCGTGAACCACGCCGAGATCGTCACGTGGATCGGCTGGAACGGGTAGCTCAGCGGGTCCGAGCCGAACAGCTTGCCCAGCACGCCGCCGACGCCGACGAACAGCGCCAGCAGCACCGCGTAGACCGTCTTGGTGAGAAACAGGTTGGAGACGCGTTCGATGTTGCCGATCACGCGACGACCCTCGCCCACCACATACGGGAGGGTCGCGAACTTGTTGTCCAGCAACACGATCTGCGCCACCGACCGGGCGGCCGAACTGCCCGATCCCATCGCGACACCGATGTCGGCGTCCTTGAGGGCGAGCACGTCGTTGACGCCGTCGCCGGTCATCGCGACGGTGTTGTCCCGCGACTGCAACGCCTTGACCATGGCGCGTTTCTGATCGGGACGGACACGACCGAAGGTCACGCCGTGTTCGACCACGTCGGCCAGTTCGTCGGTCTCCTCTGGCAGTCTGCGCGCGTCGACGGAGGTGTCGGCCGAGCCGAGGCCGAGCGACTCGGCGACCGCACCGACCGAGCGAGCGTTGTCGCCGGAGATCACCTTGACGGCGACGTTCTGCTGTTCGAAGTAGTCGATGGTGCCGCGGGCGTCGGGCCGGATCCGCTGTTCGAGCACGACGAGCCCGACCGGGGTCACGGTGCCCGGGGCGACCGCGCCGGCGGCCGGTTCGGTGTCGACGGGGACGTCGGTGCGCGCGAGCAGCAGCACGCGCAGTCCGGCCGCGCCGATGTCGGAGGCCAGTTGAGCGGTCTCCCCGGCCGGGTCGAGCAGCACGTCGGGTGCGCCGATCAACCAGTTGCCTACGTCGGTGCCGGACGCGTCGTCGAACGACATCCCGCTCCACTTGGTGGCCGAGGTGAACGGCTTGATCGCGGACACGGTCCACGACGGCGGGGTCGGATACGCCTCGGCGACGGCGATCATGCTGGCGTTGGGACGCGGATCGTGGGCGGCGAGTGCCGCGAGCACCTCTCCGGCCAGGTCTGGCGGATCGTCGCCGACGACGCGCAGTTCGGACAGGCGCATCCCGTTCTCGGTGAGGGTGCCGGTCTTGTCGGCGCACACGACGTTGACGCGGGCCAGGCCCTCGATCGCGGGGAGTTCGTTCACGAGGCACTGCCGCTGCCCGAGGCGAACGACGCCGACCGCGAAGGCGATCGAGGTCATCAGCACCAGACCTTCGGGCACCATGGGCACGAGCGCGGCGACCATGCCCAGCAGCGCCTGCTTGAGACTGTTGTCGCTGATGAACAGCTGGTTGACGATCGTCAGGATGCCGGCGGGGATCAACAGCCAGGTGATGACCCGCAGGATCTGGTCGATTCCCGAGCGGAGTTCGGAGGAGACCAGGGTGAACTTCGACGCCTCGGCCGCGAGCTGCGCGGCGTACGCGTCGGCCCCGACCTTGGTCGCCCGGTAGGCGCCGCCGCCGGCGACCACGAAGCTGCCGGACATGACCTGCGCGCCCGGGTCCTTGTCGATCGGATCGGCCTCACCGGTCAGCAGCGACTCGTCGACGTCCAGTGCGGTGGCCTCGATGACCTCGCCGTCGACGACGATCTGGTCGCCGGCACCGATCTCGATGATGTCGTCGAGCACGACCTCGTCGGGCGCGACCTCCACGACCTCACCGTCGCGTCGGACCCGCGGCCGGGTCTGACCGACGATGGCGAGCTTGTCGAGGGTGCGCTTGGCGCGGACCTCCTGGACGATGCCGATCGTCGAGTTGGCGATGATCAGCAGACCGAACAGGCCGTTGATGAGCGAACCGGTGAACGCGACGATGGCGAACAGAACACCGAGGATCGCGTTGATGCGCGTGAAGACGTTGGCGCGCACGATGTCCGCGACGCTGCGGCCCGAGCGGTCGGGCATGGAGTTGACCTTGCCCTCGGCGACCCGCTGGGCCACCTCTGCCGCGGTAAGACCGGGCTCGATCGTCTCCGTCGTGGTGCTCACGCCGAAACCTCCCACCAACTCGAATGCGCCACACCGGTTCCGGTGCGGTGTTCGAGGTCGATCGAACCACCGGGCTGCGGGACGAGCACAGTCGGGTCGCCGTGGTGTGCGGCGGCTTGCAGCCGCGCGATCGGCTCACCCCATGGGTGACGGGCGAGATTGAAGGTGCCCCAGTGGATCGGGACCAGAACCGAATCGGCCCCGGAAGCCGGCGAGACCATCCGATGCACCGACAGCGCCTCCTCCGGGTTGACGTGGATGTCGGGCCACATCACGTCGTAGGCGCCGACGGCGATGAGCGTCAGGTCGAAGGGGCCGAGCCGGGCGCCGACGTCGGAGAATCGCTCGGTGTGGCCGGTGTCGCCGGAGAAGAAGACGCGGTGGGTGTGGCCGGCGATCGCCCAGCTCCCCCACTGGGTGAGGTTGCGTGCCAGCCACCGTCCGGAGAAGTGGCGTGCCGGTCCGCAGGTGAACCGCAGCTCTCCGCCGCGTGTGGCGACGACGACCTCGTCCCACCAATCCGCCTGCCGGATGCGGTCTTCGGCGATCCCCCAGGACATCAGATGTGCGGCGACGCCGAGGGTCGTGACGAA
Organism: Gordonia sp. 135; assembly: GCF_009720185.1. Lineage (NCBI taxonomy): Bacteria > Bacillati > Actinomycetota > Actinomycetes > Mycobacteriales > Gordoniaceae > Gordonia > Gordonia sp. 135. The sequence continues at coordinate 1,350,136 of NZ_CP046257.1, read as the reverse complement.
CACGGCGTCCGGCTGTGTCGCCGCGATGGTGGTGACCGTGTCCATGTCGAGATGGTCGTAGTGGTCGTGGCTGATGACCACGACGTCGATCGGGGGCAGCTCGCGCGCGGCCAGCGGGGCGGCGTGCATGCGTCCCGGACCGACGAGTTGGCTCGGCGAACACCGGCGGCTCAGGACGGGGTCGGTGATGATGCGCGCGCCGTCGATGTCGACGATCGCGGTGGCATGTCCCAGCCAGGTGACCGCGAGGGGCGACGGGGCGTCGAAGGTCGGGACGGTGACCATCACCGGACGTCGGGGCCGGCCCGGGCGGCGCGCCATGTCGGCGAGCACCTGGCGGTCCGGGGCGACGGAACCCTCCGGCGGCTCGGGGTTGTCGAAGACCCCGTCTCGCAGGTGGGGGGACGTGCGCACGTGCGGCACGATCTCCTCGCGGGTGGCGCCGAGTGCGCGAGCCGGGCCGAGACCACCGGCGGCGAGCCGTTCGGCCACCGCGTCGGCCATCATCGCCCCAGCCGATGTCACCCGCCCCAGCACCCGCGAGGTCGCGTCGGGGCCGCTTCTTTCGGGATCCGTGGTCACATCCACACAGTAATCCGATCGGGTGAGGTTCGACGCGAAGCGCAACGGCGTCGGACCAGAAGGCTCTCACGGCGACCATCGAGATGTGAGCATCAACAAACATCGGCACGTTTCGGGCGGTCAACCGTGCAAACGCGGACAACGGCACTGATAGGCTGCGGCGAACATTGTCCATTGCACATGCGCAAGCGCATGTTGGCCAAGGGGTTGACCGTCTTGCCACGGATGTCCGTCGAACAGCGTCGAAGCGCGCTCATCGAGTCGGCGTACCGAGTGATCGCCGATCACGGAGTCGAGGGTGCCACCACCCGCCGGATCTGCGCTCACGCCGGAATGCCCCTCGCGAGTTTCCATTACGCATTCGAGAGCCGCACGGCGCTGTTGTGCGCGGTGATGGATCATGCGGTGCCCGTCGACATCGAGCGCATGCTGCATTCGGTCATGCCTGCCGCCGACTTCGGCCCGGAGCCAGACATCGACGCGCTCAAACAGAACATGGTGCGGCAGTTCCATGCCTTCGTCGACCTGCTCAAGGCCGATCCCGGCCGGATGCAGGCGACCATCGCGCTCGGCATCTACGCGCACAACCATCCGGAACTGCAGCAAGTCGGCAAGGTCATGTACGAGCAGCTCTATCGGGTTGCGGCGTCCGGCATGCGGGAGATAGCCGAACTCGCGGGTCTGACCTGGACCCGGCCGACGGAGGAACTCGGCCCGCTCATCATCGCCGCGACCAACTCGATCACCCTGATCTACCTGAGCACCGGCGACGACAAGGTGGTCGACTCCCTCATCGCGGCAGTCGCAGAGCAGCTCGCCACCTATGTCACGTTCGAGTGACCCTCGTTCCCACGCCTCGTCCGGAACATCCCCCGTCGACGGTCTGTGGGTGACCGACCCCGACCGGTACTGGGCGTCGATCGACGACGCGGTCACCGACGCAGGGCTCGATGCCCCGGTCCTCGCACTCGACCGCGCGGCGCTCGAACACAATGCCGCAGATCTGTTGCGCCGCTCCGCCGGTGTCCCCATCCGGGTCGCCAGCAAATCCCTCCGGGTGCGTTCGGTGATCACCGATCTCGCCACCCGTCGCGGCTTCCACGGCGTACTCGCCTACGACCTCGCCGAGGCGCACTGGCTGGCGACGACGACGGAGATCACCGACATCCTGATCGGTTATCCGAGCGTCCGACGGGAAGCACTGGCAGGCTTCGTGTCCGACGAGGTGGCGGCGAGCCGGGTGAGCCTGCTCGTCGACTCGGTCGAGCAGCTCGACATCATCGACGCCGTCGCCCCACCCGCATCACGACGACCGATTCGGGTCGCCATCGACCTCGACGCGTCGTACCGGCTCCTCGGCGGCCGCGTACACGTCGGGGTCCGGCGTTCCCCGGTGCATTCCCGGCGCGACGTCCTCGATCTCGCCCGGACCATCGTCGCGCGGAACGGTTTCGACCTGGTCGGCGTGATGTCGTACGAGGCGCAGGTCGCCGGTGTCGCCGACGCGGTTCCGGGGAAGGCAGTCGTCAACCGGGCGATCGGGATGATGCAGCGCCGGTCGATGGCCGAACTGCGCCGCCGGCGCGGGAAGATCATCGGCGAGCTGCGGCAGATCGCCGACCTGGAGTTCGTCAACGGCGGCGGCACCGGCTCGCTCGAGGAGACCGCCCGCGACCGGTCGATCACCGACATCGCCGCGGGCAGCGGACTTTTCGGTGGCCATCTCTTCGACGGTTATGCACGGTTCCGACCGGCCCCTGCGCTGTCGTTCGGACTCGACGTCGTCCGGCGTCCGGCCCGCGACATCGTCACCTGCGCCGGCGGCGGCTGGATCGCCTCCGGACCGCCAGCACCCGATCGCCTCCCGAAACCGGTGTGGCCGAGCGGACTCGAGTTCGTCGGCACCGAGGCCGCCGGCGAGGTGCAGACCCCGCTCCGCGGGAAGGCTGCGCCGGGCATCGCGATCGGCGATCGAGTATGGTTCCGGCACACCAAGTCCGGCGAGGTCTGCGAACGCGCCCGGCACGTCGCGATCATCGACCGCGACGACGCTGGTCACGCGGTGGTCAGTGAGGTCGTGCCGACCTACCGAGGCGAGGGGAAATGCTTTCTGTGAGCGGTACGTCGACTGCCGCCGGGCACGGCTGGCGCAACTGGGGTGGTACCGCGTCGTGCACACCGAGACGAGTGGTGCATCCGACGAGTGTGGGCGCGATCGCCGACATCGTGCGGGAGACCGCCGAGCGGGGCGGCACGGTCAAGACCGTCGGTGCCGGACACAGCTTCTCCCCCATCGCCGTCGCCGACGACGTCCAGCTCGAACTGTCCGGCCTGCGCGGTCTGGCCGGCGCCGACGGCCACCGGGTGACGCTGCACGCGGGCACCCACCTGCACGAGATCCCCGCGCTACTGGCACCGAGGGGTCTGGCGATGGCCAACCTCGGTGACGTCGACCGGCAGACCATCGCGGGCGCGACCTCCACCGGAACCCACGGCACCGGACTGGCATTCGGCGGCATCAGTACGCAGATCGCCGGCGTCACCCTCGTGAACGGCAAGGGCGAGATCGTCACCATCGGTCCCGCCGACCCCGAACTACCCGCTGCCGCACTGGGTCTCGGCGCACTCGGGGTGCTCGTCGAGATCACGCTCGACTGCGTCGACAACTTCCGGTTGCATGCCGTCGAAGGGCCGGCCTCCGCCGACGATGCGATCGCCGGCTTCCTCGACCACGTCGCCGAGTCCGACCATCACGAGTTCTACATGTTCCCGCACACCAATTGCGCACTCGTGAAGACCAATACGCGGCTCGGGACGGATGCACCGATCACCGGACCGTCGCGATTCCGCCGCTACGTCGACGACGAACTGTTGAGCAACAAGGTGTTCCGGCTGCTGTGCGAGGTCGGTGTCCGCGCACCCCGGCTCGTTCCCGCCATCAACGCGGTGGCCGGCCGCAGCCTGTCGTCCCGCGAGCTGACCGACACGTCGACCAAGATCTTCGTCTCCGACCGCGACGTACGCTTCCGCGAGATGGAGTACGCGATCCCCCTCGAGGACGTCCCGGCGGCGTTGCGCGAGCTCCGCGCCCTGCTGGACCGCCGCGAGTACCGCGTCAGCTTCCCCATCGAGGTGCGCGCCGCCGCGGCCGACGACCTGATGCTCTCCACCGCCACCGGACGCCGCAGCGGCTACATCGCCGTCCACCGCTACCACCGCGACGACCCGGCCGACTCCGCCGCGTACTTCGCCGACGTCGAATCGATCCTCACCGGCTTCGGCGGACGCCCCCACTGGGGCAAGATGCACACCCGCGACGCCGACTACCTGCGCAGCGTCTACCCGCGCTTCGACGAGTTCCGTGCGGTGCGCGATCGGTTCGATCCGTCTCGAGTGTTCGCGAACGACTACCTGCGGCGGGTGCTGGGGGACTGAGCTCAGCGCCGATGGATCGGCCCGCTTCCTTCGTGCAGTGGGCTCGCCTGTGCGCCATGACGTTCGGCGATGATCTGTGCTGCGATCGCCACCGCCACCTCCGCCGGTGTGTGCCCGCCGAGGTCGAGCCCGAGGGGCGACCGCAAGCGCGCGAGCTGTGCCTCGTCGACGCCCTCCTCGCGAAGACGACGGTTGCGGTCGTCAGCGGTCCGGCGAGATCCGAGGGCACCGATGAAACCGAGGGTCGGCGCCTGCAGGGCGGTGCGGAGAGTCGGCACGTCGAACTTGGTGTCGTGGGTCATCACGCACAGTGCCGTGGTCGAGCGGACCTCCCGGTCCCGGATCTGGTCGGCGAGATAGCGATCGGGCCAGCCGACGATCACCTCGTCGGCGTCGGGGAATCGTTCCGGGGTCGCGAACACCGGTCGGGCGTCGACAACGGTGACACGCATTCCGAGCGTCGACCCCAGTGAACTGAGCGCGCGCACGAAGTCGTTGGCGCCCACCAGGATCAGACGTGCCGGCGGGGCGAAGGTCTGCACGAAGGTGCGTGGCCGGTCCTCGGTCGGCGCAGCGGGATCGGTGGCCTCGCAGTCGTCGAGGCCGATGACGCCGGTGCGGCCGGTGTCGAGCATGTCGGCGACGTCGTGGTCGAGGCGTCGCCACGGCGGCCGGGAGGCCTCGGTCGCGACATACCAGTCCGGGTGGGCGTTCAGCGTCGTGGCGACCGCGATCGGTTCATCGGCCGCGAGTGCGTCGGCGAGGCGTCGGAGCTGACCCAGCCGTTCGGGCGTCGGCTCGATGCGTTCGACGGCGACGTCGATCTGACCACCGCACGTCAGGCCGGGCGCGGGATCACGAGGGTCCTCGATGCCGAACTGCTCGACGACTGCGAGCCCGTCTTCGAGCACCTGCTGCGCGGTGTGGACCAGGGCCGACTCGACGCACCCACCGGAGACCGAGCCGATGACGGTGTCGTCGTGTGTGACGACCATCGACGCCCCGACCTCGCGTGGCGCCGACCCGGACGTCGCGATGACCCGACACAGCGCGACGGGGCGTGCATCCGGCCGGCCGAGGACGGCCAGCAGGTCGGGCAGGATATCGCGCATGCTCTCCAGTTGACCAGATGTTCCGGTGACCGGCCACCTCGCCACCACCGGCCGATCTCATCTCGACAAGCAGACGTCGATCGAAGTCGGCACGTCGAAGCGAGGTTCGCCGGTCGGGATCTCAGTGCCCGACGAACTTCGGCTGCCGCTTCTCGTTGCGTGCGGCACGCCCCTCGGCCATGTCGTCGCTCTGCCAGGCGCGGACCATCGCGGCGACCCGGTCCTCGGGTGCGGTGTCGCGGGCGCCGTCGCCGTTGAGCACCAGCTTGTAGTGCTGCAGGGTGAGCGGGGCGAGATCGGCGATGGTGGCCGCCCAGTGCTGGGCGTCGGCGAGATCGCCGATGCGGTTGGCGAATCCGAGAGTGTGGGCACGGTCGGCGTTCAACGGGTCGCAGCCGATGAGCATGCCGCGCGCCTGGCCGGCACCGACGAGCGACACGAGCCGGCGGATGGTCCACTCATCCACGGCGACACCGATTTTGGCGGCCGGGATGGCAGCGATCGCGTCGGGCGCCATCACGCGGAGGTCGGCGGCCATGGCCAGCTGGAGTCCACCGCCGATCGCGGAACCGTTGAGAGCCGCGATGACCGGCACCGGCGTCTGCTCGATGCGATGCAGCGTCGAGACCAGCTTGTCGAGGAAGCCGGGGTCGTAGACCGGCCCGGACAGATCGGCACCCGCACTGAACACCGGACCACGTCCGGTCACCACGATGGCCCGCGCACCGGCATCGACCGCGGCGCCGAAGGCGTCGGCCAGCCCGCTGAGCATCTCCTCGTTGAGGGCGTTGCGCTTGTCGACACGGTCGAGCTCGATGGTGACGACGGCGCCGTCGGTGGTGGAGTGAATCATGGGGGCCAAGCCTACCGATGACACTGTCGAGCCGACTCGTGACAGGGTGGTGACGTGCCGAACACCACGCCGAGCAGCGCCACGCCGATCGACGTCGAGGGCCACTCGGACGTCCTGATAATCGGCGGCGGGCAGGCAGCACTGTCGTCGGCCTACTTCCTGCACCGCTTCGGCCTCGGGGAGCGCTATCAGATGCTCGACCATGCGCCCGGCCCCGGCGGAGCCTGGCAGTTCCGCTGGCCGACGCTGACCCTCGCCACCGCCAATCGGGTCCACGACCTGCCTGGGTGGGGGCTCGTCGAGGCACTCGGACTCGACTGCGACCGGCTCCCCGCCGCCACCGCGGTCCCGGACTACTTCGGCCGATACGAGCAGAGGTTCGGCCTCAACGTCCATCGGCCGGTACACGTGCGGGCGGTTCGACGGGACGGTGAGGGTTTCCGTGTCGAGTTGGCCGACGGCCGTACCCTCACCACCAACGTCATCATCAACGCCACCGGCACATGGGACCGGCCGTTCATCCCGCACATCCCCGGCGCCGCGGATTTCCGTGGCCGCCAACTGCACACGCACGACTACAAGACCCCGGCGGAGTTCGCCGGCAAACGCGCCCTGGTGGTGGGTGCCGGCATCTCGGCGATCCAGTTGCTCATCGAGATCGCCCGCGAGGCGCCCGGCGTCGAGACGTTCTGGTGCTCTCGACGCGAGCCGGTCTTCAGTACCGAACCGTTTACGCCCGAACAGGGACGCGAAGCCGTGGCGCGGGTCGAACGCCGCGTCCGCGCGGGGCTGCCCCCGACCTCGGTGGTCTCGGTGACCGGACTCGCCCTGACACCCGCGATCGCGGCCGCCCAGCGCGACGGCATCCTGTCGTGGCGCCCGATGTTCACCCGCATCACCGAGACCGGCGTCTGCTGGGACTGCGGCCCGGAAGGCGGTGAACACCTCGATCTCGACGTCATCTTCTGGAACACCGGCTTCCGCAGCTCGCTCGATCATCTGACGCCGCTGCGGCTGCGCGCACCGGGTGGCGGCATCACCATGACCGGCCGTCTCGCGACGGTCGTCGAGGCCGATCCGCGGATTCAACTGATCGGATACGGGCCGTCGGCATCGACGATCGGGGCCAACCGGGCGGGCCGCGAGGCCGCGAGAGTGGCCGCTGACCTGCTCGGAGTCGCCGCTCACTGACCCGCCACCGCCGCGACGACGCTCACGTCGCCGTTATTGGGGATTGACAGATTGTTGTGTTTTCCTAACACTTGGTGGGGTGAGTCCAATACGCCGTGGGGAAAAACTCCCCATCTTCAACCGCATCGGCGTCCTGCGTGCGGAACGGCAGATGTCGCGGGCCGAGCTCGCGAATCTAGTCGGCATCAACGTCCAGTCCGTCGGCGCACTCGAGCGGGGCGACAACTACCCCAGCCTCGACCTCGCCTTCCGCATCTGCGACGTCTTCGACCTCCCCGTCGAAGCCGTGTTCAGCCGAACCCCGTTCGGCGCCATGTCCGCCGAGCTCTACCGGCGCGACACGCGTCCGGCCGCGAACGGCTCACCCACCAACGACACCGGAGGTGATCGATGAACGACCCGAACTCGGCGTTCCCGGAGGAGGCCAAACCCGCGATCTGGCGCCGTTACGAGAACTGGCGTGGGCGCCGGCACGAGGAGTTCAACGCCAAGCACGCCCACCGCCTGACCACGTGGCGTAACCAGCGCGCATACCGGCGGCTGGTCATCACGCTGCTCTGCGCACTGGCGTTGATCATCGCCAGCTCCTACCTGGCCTTCCACTCGTCGGGATGGTTCCTGCTGCCGTTCGGCATCGGGTTGGTCTCGGTCATCACCATCCAGACCGCACTGCGCATCGTCACCGGCTCCATCGCCGACGCACCGGTGTCGGCGCTCGACGAGATCCAGCTGGCCCAACGTAATTCGGCGCGGTCATTCGGCTTCTTCGTGCTCTACGCGGTGATGTTCATCCCGTACTTCGTCCTCGTCGCGATCAGCATGCGCGACGAGGTACCCGGCCAGTGGGTCTACGGGAGCGCCATCCTGCTGATCTCCCTGGTCCTCACCGCGATCTGCGTGCCCACCATGCTGATCGCCTGGTGGATGGCCGATCCCGACCCGGAAGACCTGGTCGAGCCCCGACAGACACCCTCCGACACCGCCACGGGCGGAAAGGGACGTGACTCATGAACGCACCACTCATCGTGGACGGCCTGAACAAGCGCTACGGGGATCTGGTCGCATTGCGCGACATGACCTTTCACGTCGACCCGGGAGAGATCTTCGGCTTCGTCGGCAGCAACGGCGCCGGCAAGTCGACCACCATGCGCATCATTCTCGGAGTCCTCTCCGCCGACGCCGGCGAGGTCCGGCTCGGCAACCGACCCATCGATCTCGACCTGCGTCGTCGTATCGGCTACATGCCCGAGGAACGCGGCCTCTACCCGAAGATGAAGGTCGGCGAACAACTCACCTTCCTCGCGAAACTCCACGGCATGGACACCGCGGAGGCCGAGGAATCGGTGCGGCGCTGGACCGATCGCCTCGGCGTCGGCAGTCGGTACGACGACAACGTCGCCGACCTCAGCCTCGGCAACCAGCAGCGCGTCCAGCTCGCGGCCGCGCTGGTCCATGATCCCGAGGTGCTGGTGCTCGACGAGCCGTTCTCCGGGCTCGACCCGGTGGCCGTCGACGTGATGAGTGACGTACTCAAGGAGAAGGCCGCCGAGGGTATCCCGGTGATCTTCTCCTCGCATCAGCTCGATCTCGTGCAACGACTGTGCGACCGCGTCGGCATCGTCACCCGCGGCGAAATGCGTGCCCTGGGCACGGTCGACGCACTGCGTTCCCGCGACGGCATCACCCTCGAGGTCACCGGACCGCGTGCCGACGTCGCGTGGGCCGACGCCCTGCCCGGCGTCCGCGAGGCCGCCTACGGCGAGACCATACGACTCCTCGTCGACCCGGATGTGGTCGACGACCAGCAGATCCTGGCTGCGGCACTCGATCACGGTCCGGTCCACCGCTTCACGACGTCCACCCCGTCCCTCACCGACATGTTCCGAGAGGTCGTTTCGGCATGACCACACTGCACGACATCCCCACCACCACACCGAGCCCGTCCCCCAAGGCCTCGGCTGCGCAGGCCATCCGGCTCGTCGCCGAACGCGAGATCACCACTCGAGCCAAGACCCGGTCCTTCGTCGTCAGCACCGTGCTCCTGATGGTCGTGATCATCGTCGGCGCCATCGTCATCAACCTGCTCGCCGGTGGCGAGGACGTCGAGAAGGTCGCCGTCGTCGGACAACCGGCGGCGATCAGCGAGTCGATCGTCGAACTCGGCGACTCCGCCGGCACGTCCATCGCGACCGAAACCGTGGACACCGTCGAGCAGGCACGCGCCAAGGTCGCCGACGGCGATGTCGCGGCGGCACTCGTGCCGGGTGAGAACCCCGGGTCCTACGTGATCCTGACCAAGGACGGCGCCGACCCGGCTGTCGAGGCCCCCATGCGGACCGCCGTCTCCCAGGCCGGCCTCACCGACGCACTCGCTGCCCGCGGAGTCGACGCGGCGTCCCTCCCCGCGATGGCCATCTCGGTGACGCAGCTCGAACCTGCCCGCCCGGATGAGGGAGAGCGGCTTGTCATCGCCCTCGTCGGAGTCATCCTGTTGATCACCGCGATCATGATGGGCGGCACGATGGTGGCCGTCGGCGTCGTCGAGGAGAAGACCTCGCGGGTCGTCGAACTGCTGCTGGCGACGATCAAGCCGCTGCACCTGCTGTGGGGCAAGATCATCGGTATCGGTGCGGTCGCCCTCACACAGGTCGTGCTGCTCGGTGCGACGGCGCTGATCGCCGGTACCGCCACCGGAATCCTCACGTTGCCCGGAGCAGCGGTCGGGATGTTCGCGGCCGTCATTGCGTGGTTCGTGCTCGGCTTCCTCTTCTTCGCCTCTCTCTACGCCGCGACCGGCGCGATCGTGTCGCGCCAGGAGGAACTGAGCTCGGCGTCGTTCCCGTTGACTGTTCTGGCCATGGCGGTCATGTACGCCGGCATCTTCGGAGTGCAGGCACTCGATTCGACGCTGATCAAGACCCTCAGCTGGATTCCGCCGTTCAGCGCGGCACTGATGCCGATGCGGATCGCCAGCGGCGACACCAACACCCTCCAGATCGTGCTCACGTTCCTGATCATGGTTGCGGTCTGCGCGCTCGCCACCTGGCTCGCGGCACGTATCTATCAGCGCTCGATCCTCCGTACCGGTTCCCGCCTGGGCTGGGGCGAGGTGCTCAAGCTGGCTCGCTGACAAGGGATTTCGTAGAGGCAGCGGACGGAGAGACGACAGATGTCTGTGGGCCGAGCCGGCCGCACACCCACCCTTTTTCCGTAGATCCACCACCCGGTCAGGGGGTGGAAGTACGGAAAACCGGTGGGTTTCCTCTATCAGCGACAGCCCCGGAAATGCATTGTGGCCCTACACGATTACTCGTGTAGGGCCACAATGGGATGTTGTGTTCGGCGGTGTCCTACTCTCCCACACTGATTAAGGTGCAGTACCATTGGCGCTGGAGGGCTTAGCTTCCGGGTTCGGAATGGGGCCGGGCGTTTCCCCTCCGCTATGGCCGCCGTAACTTTATGAAACAATCCACAACGGTTTGTTTGTTTGTTGTGTGTTGTCTCAGAAGATGCATAGTGGATGCGAACACACCAAAACCTGTTGTTTGGTGATGTTGTGGGTGTTGTTGGTAAGTCCTCGGCCGATTAGTACCAGTCACCTGAACACATTGCTGTGCGTACAGTTCTGGCCTATCAACCCCATGGTCTGTAGGGGGCCTTAACCCCGCAAAAGGGGGTGAGAAACCTCATCTTGGAACAGGCTTCCCGCTTAGATGCTTTCAGCGGTTATCCCTTCCGAACGTAGCTAACCAGCAGTGCCCCTGGCGGGACAACTGGCACACCAGAGGTTCGTCCGTCCCGGTCCTCTCGTACTAGGGACAGGTTTCCTCAAGTTTCTTACGCGCGCGGCGGATAGAGACCGAACTGTCTCACGACGTTCTAAACCCAGCTCGCGTGCCGCTTTAATGGGCGAACAGCCCAACCCTTGGGACCTACTCCAGCCCCAGGATGCGACGAGCCGACATCGAGGTGCCAAACCATCCCGTCGATATGGACTCTTGGGGAAGATCAGCCTGTTATCCCCGGGGTACCTTTTATCCGTTGAGCGACACCGCTTCCACTTGCCGGTGCCGGATCACTAGTCCCGACTTTCGTCCCTGCTCGACATGTACGTCTCACAGTCAAGCTCCCTTGTGCACTTACACTCAACACCTGATTGCCAACCAGGCTGAGGGAACCTTTGGGCGCCTCCGTTACTTTTTAGGAGGCAACCGCCCCAGTTAAACTACCCACCAGGCACTGTCCCTGAACCCGATCAGGGTCCGAGGTTAGAAGTCCAATACGATCAGAGTGGTATTTCAACAACGACTCCATGAACACTGGCGTGCCCACTTCACAGTCTCCCACCTATCCTACACAAACCGAACCGAACACCAATACCAAGCTATAGTGAAGGTCCCGGGGTCTTTTCGTCCTGCCGCGCGTAACGAGCATCTTTACTCGTACTGCAATTTCGCCGAGTCTGTGGTTGAGACAGCAGAGAAGTCGTTACGCCATTCGTGCAGGTCGGAACTTACCCGACAAGGAATTTCGCTACCTTAGGATGGTTATAGTTACCACCGCCGTTTACTGGGGCTTAAATTCTCAGCTTCGCCACCCAAAGGTGACTAACCGGTCCTCTTAACCTTCCAGCACCGGGCAGGCGTCAGTCCGTATACATCGTCTTACGACTTCGCACGGACCTGTGTTTTTAGTAAACAGTCGCTTCTCTCTGGTCTCTGCGACCCACACCCGCTCAGAGAGTAAATCTCGTCACCGGTCTGGGTCCCCCTTCTCCCGAAGTTACGGGGGCATTTTGCCGAGTTCCTTAACCACAGTTCTCTCGATCGCCTTAGTATTCTCTACCTGACCACCTGTGTTGGTTTGGGGTACGGGCCGTGTACCAACTCACTAGAGGCTTTTCTCGGCAGCATAGGATCATGGAATTCGCCGCAACGGCTACGCATCACCTCTCAGGCTATATGTGTTCCGGATTTGCCTAGAACACGCCCTACAGGCTTACACCAGTACAACCACTGACTGGCCCCACTACCTTCCTGCGTCACCCCATCGCTTGCCTACTACCAGCCAAGGTCCCATGCATCACCCCACCCGGCACCCGAAGGTGCTCCTGGGGGATCTGGATGGTTAGTACAACTGATTCAGCATGGGCGCGGATACACGGGTACGGGAATATCAACCCGTTGTCCATCGACTACGCCTGTCGGCCTCGCCTTAGGTCCCGACTCACCCTGGGCGGATTAGCCTGGCCCAGGAACCCTTGGTCATTCGGCGGAAGAGTTTCTCACTCTTCTTTCGCTACTCATGCCTGCATTCTCACTCCCACACCCTCCACCACTAGATCACTCTGTGGCTTCCACGGATGCAGGACGCTCCCCTACCCACCCACACACCTGGTTGACACTCCGTAGAACATCAACGGGCTAACGTGTGAGTGCCGCGGCTTCGGCGGTGTACTTGAGCCCCGCTACATTGTCGGCGCAGGATCACTTGACCAGTGAGCTATTACGCACTCTTTCAAGGGTGGCTGCTTCTAAGCCAACCTCCTGGTTGTCTTCGCGACCCCACATCCTTTTCCACTTAGTACACGCTTAGGGGCCTTAGCCGGCGATCTGGGCTGTTTCCCTCTCGACTACGAACCTTATCGCCCGCAGTCTCACTGCCACACTCTCACTTACCGGCATTCGGAGTTTGGCTGACGTCAGTAACCCTGTGGGGCCCATCGGCCATCCAGTAGCTCTACCTCCGGTAAGAAACATGTGACGCTGCACCTAAATGCATTTCGGGGAGAACCAGCTATCACGGAGTTTGATTGGCCTTTCACCCCTACCCACAACTCATCCCCTCCATTTTCAACTGAAGTGGGTTCGGGCCTCCACGACGTCTTACCGTCGCTTCACCCTGGCCATGGGTAGATCACTCCGCTTCGGGTCTAGACCCGGCGACTCAAACGCCCTATTCAGACTCGCTTTCGCTACGGCTACCCCACACGGGTTAACCTCGCCACCGAGCACTAACTCGCAGGCTCATTCTTCAAAAGGCACGCCATCACCCACCCTCCGAAGAGGCACAGGCTTTGACGGATTGTAAGCGTCCGGTTTCAGGTACTATTTCACTCCCCTCCCGGGGTACTTTTCACCTTTCCCTCACGGTACTTGTCCGCTATCGGTCACCAGGAAGTATTCAGGCTTACCGGGTGGTCCCGGCAGATTCACAGCAGATTCCACGAGCCCGCTGCTACTTGGGCACCCATCACGCAAGACCATGTGTTTTCAGCTACCGGACTCTCACCGTCTACGGCAGACCATTCCAGGCCACTTCACCTAACACACGATTTTCTGACTCACGCTTCCACAGGTAGATGGAAGAAGATGAACCCCACAACACCACACACACAACCCCTACCCGGTATCACATGCGCATGGTTTAGCCTCATCCGCTTTCGCTCGCCACTACTCACGGAATCACTTTTGTTTTCTCTTCCTATGGGTACTGAGATGTTTCACTTCCCCACGTTCCCTCCACACCCCCTATACATTCAGAGGTGGGTAACACGACATCACTCGTGCTGGGTTTCCCCATTCGGACACCCTCGGATCACAGCTCGTTTGACAACTCCCCGAGGACTATCGCGGCCTACCACGTCCTTCATCGGCTCCTGGTACCAAGGCATCCACCGAACGCCCTTACACACTTACAACAACACCTACAAACCACCCCCACCCCAAAAGAACGAGGATCGAATGTAGACATCACAAAACAAACAAATTTCTGCTAAATCACAGACCAAGCACTCCAACCCCAAAGAGTCGAAGCAATTGATTTGAAATAAAGATGCTCGCATCCACTATGCACTTCTCAAACAACACACACCGTCTGACCGCCCACACCTCCGCGCCCCATCACAGGACACCTCACCAGCATGATTGACCGAACAGCTAGGTCAGAGACAACCCGACACACACCCGAAGGCATGCCGCGTGTTCTCTCAGAACCCCGATAGTGTGACGTGAACCCGCCGGCCTCACAGCCCAGCGGTACCCCCAACATTCCGTCCTGTGACAGAACATCGAACAGGGGCTGTCTGATGTTTCACCCTCGAACACACACCCACCGCACAGACATACGCCGGCAGAAATGGGTGATGTTGTGTGCTCCTTAGAAAGGAGGTGATCCAGCCGCACCTTCCGGTACGGCTACCTTGTTACGACTTCGTCCCAATCGCCGATCCCACCTTCGACAGCTCCCTCCCACAAGGGGTTAGGCCACCGGCTTCGGGTGTTACCGACTTTCATGACGTGACGGGCGGTGTGTACAAGGCCCGGGAACGTATTCACCGCAGCGTTGCTGATCTGCGATTACTAGCGACTCCGACTTCATGGGGTCGAGTTGCAGACCCCAATCCGAACTGAGACTGGCTTTAAGGGATTCGCTCCACCTCACGGTATCGCAGCCCTCTGTACCAGCCATTGTAGCATGTGTGAAGCCCTGGACATAAGGGGCATGATGACTTGACGTCATCCCCACCTTCCTCCGAGTTGACCCCGGCAGTCTCCTGCAAGTCCCCGGCATAACCCGCTGGCAATACAGGACAAGGGTTGCGCTCGTTGCGGGACTTAACCCAACATCTCACGACACGAGCTGACGACAGCCATGCACCACCTGTACACCAACCACAAGGGAACATGTATCTCTACATGCGTCTGGTGTATGTCAAACCCAGGTAAGGTTCTTCGCGTTGCATCGAATTAATCCACATGCTCCGCCGCTTGTGCGGGCCCCCGTCAATTCCTTTGAGTTTTAGCCTTGCGGCCGTACTCCCCAGGCGGGGTACTTAATGCGTTAGCTACGGCACGGAACTCGTGAAATGAGCCCCACACCTAGTACCCACCGTTTACGGCGTGGACTACCAGGGTATCTAATCCTGTTCGCTACCCACGCTTTCGCTCCTCAGCGTCAGTTACTACCCAGAGACCCGCCTTCGCCACCGGTGTTCCTCCTGATATCTGCGCATTTCACCGCTACACCAGGAATTCCAGTCTCCCCTGTAGTACTCAAGTCTGCCCGTATCGCCTGCACGCCTACAATTGAGTTGCAGAATTTCACAGACGACGCGACAAACCGCCTACGAGCTCTTTACGCCCAGTAATTCCGGACAACGCTCGCACCCTACGTATTACCGCGGCTGCTGGCACGTAGTTGGCCGGTGCTTCTTCTCCAGGTACCGTCACTTGCGCTTCGTCCCTGGTGAAAGAGGTTTACAACCCGAAGGCCGTCATCCCTCACGCGGCGTCGCTGCATCAGGCTTGCGCCCATTGTGCAATATTCCCCACTGCTGCCTCCCGTAGGAGTCTGGGCCGTGTCTCAGTCCCAGTGTGGCCGATCACCCTCTCAGGTCGGCTACCCGTCGTCGCCTTGGTAGGCCATTACCCCACCAACAAGCTGATAGGCCGCGGGCCCATCCTGAACCGCAAAAGCTTTCCACCCCAGAGCATGCACTCCAAGGTCATATCCGGTATTAGACCCAGTTTCCCAGGCTTATCCCAAAGTTCAGGGCAGATCACCCACGTGTTACTCACCCGTTCGCCACTCGAGTACCCAGCAAGCTGGGCCTTTCCGTTCGACTTGCATGTGTTAAGCACGCCGCCAGCGTTCGTCCTGAGCCAGGATCAAACTCTCCATGAAAAAATAGCGAAACAAAACCAACACCCAAAGGCGCCAGCGTTTCAACACAATCAGGAAAGCAAAACCTGACCAATCCAAAACTAGCAAAACATGTGACACCCAGACAAAGCCGAGCGCCACACAAAAAACAAACATCTACATCCATAAAGAATGCACGATGCCAAAATGGCATCAGACAATTCATCATCACACTATCGAGTTCTCAAAGAACACACACCCACCAACTACTCACCCCCACAAGGGCTTTCACCAGCAGACTTCGTTCTGACGTTCACCGCCACCCCGTCTCCGGGGCAACTCTTCCACCCTACCAGACCCAAACCCCGCCCGCAAAATCCGAAGATCCGCGCACCAGGACAGTCCAGCAACCCCACACACCCAGCCCGAGACACCAAGTCTCAAACCAGAAGATCAGGGGCGGCCAACGAAAAACCCGGTCTCCACTCCCCACCAGTCAGACCCTCTCAGGTCCTCCGGGGCGGCGCCGTGGCTCGCTGACTCGACATAAGTTACGCACAGTTTACCCTCAACACAAATCGGCTGGTCAGAGGCTTCTCTGTGCGGTCAGATCTGGCCGAACCGTCGCAGTGCTTCCTCACGTTCGGCTTTGTGGTCGACGATCGGTTCCGGGTAGTCGTCGGCGTCGACATCCCCTACCCAACGCCGGACGTACTCCCCCTCGGGGTCGAACTTCTTGGCCTGCGCTTCCGGGTTGAACACCCGGAAGTACGGCGCCGCGTCGGTTCCGGTGCCGGCCGCCCACTGCCACCCGTGGTTGTTCGACGCCATGTCGCCGTCGACGAGCTGTTCGAGGAACCATTCCGCACCCCACCACCACGGCAGGTGGAGGTCCTTCACGAGGAACGACGCGGTGACCATGCGGACCCGGTTGTGCATCCAGCCCGTCTCAGCCAACTGCCGCATACCGGCGTCGACGAGAGGAAAGCCGGTGCGTCCGGCCTTCCACGCCTCGAAGCGTTCGTAGGCCTCGTCGTCGGTGTCCAGCTCGATGTCGTCGAACTGCCGATTCCAGTTGTGCCACAGGCTGTGTGGCCAGTGGAAGAGGACATCGGCGTAGAAGTCGCGGAACGCCAGCTCGCGAAGGTAGGCCTGACCGCCGGCAGAGCGGCCGAGGTCGGCGGCGAGCGTGCGCGGGTGGATGTTGCCGTACTTCAGGTACGCCGACATCCGACTGGTCACGTCGGCAGCCGGGTCGTTGCGGCCGGTGTCGTAATCGGCGAGATCGTCGTCGACGAATTCTGCCCATCGGGCCAGGGCGGCGTCCTCGCCGGCGGGGAAGGACAGCGTCGTCGGCGCCTTCGGGGTCTTGATCCGGCCGGACTTCTTCACCCCCGACGGGTCGAGGACTGCAGAACCCGGGATCGAGGAATCGGCTGGTTGACGCCAGCCGTGTTCACGCCACCGGCGGAAGTACGGGGTGAACACCTTGTACGGTTCGCCGTCGTCCTTGGTGATCCGACCCGGTGAGACCAGATACGGCGAGCCGGTGGCCTCCAGTGGGACGTCGCCGAGCGCCTCGGCGACGGCCTCGTCGCGGCGTCGGCCGAAGGGGGTGAAGTCCCCGGAGATGTGGACGGCCTCGGCGTCCACGGCTTTCGCCAGACGCGGGATCTCCTCGTCGGGGCGGCCCCGCACGATGAGCAACTTCCCGTCGAGCTTGGCGTCGAGCTCGCGGAGCGAATCGAAGAGGAACGCGAGTCGTCTCTCGCCCGATGATCTCTCGAGCCGAGGATCCACCACAAAGCACAGAAGGACCGACGAATCGTCGGTCCCTCTGGCTGTGGCTAGTGCTGGTAGGTCGCTCAGACGCAGGTCGCGTCTGAGCCACACCAGGTTGGTGGACGTCAGCCCACTCCGAGCAGATCGATGACGAACACGAGGGTCCGTCCCGAGAGGCGGTGCCCCGCGCCGGCCGGTCCGTAGGCCAGCTCCGGCGGAACGGTCAGCTGGCGACGGCCGCCGACCTTCATTCCGGGGATGCCCTCCTGCCAGCCCGGGATCAGCCGGTCCAGCGGGAAGTTGGCCGACTGGCCGCGGTCCCACGAAGAGTCGAACTCTTCGCCGGTCTCGTAGTCGACACCCACGTAGTGGACGTCGACCACGCCCCCGCGGACGGCCTCTGCGCCGTCGCCGACGATCAGGTCGGTGATGGTGAGATCGGCCGGCGGAGGACCCGCCTGGAACTCGACTTCGGGCTTCTCAGTGCTGGTCACAGGACTCTCCTTTGAGTCGGGCGGTCAGTCGGGGTTCCGGGTGGTCGGCGGCCCGACCCGGCGGGGCGTTCGCTCAGCGATCGCCCATCTGCACGTAGTCGCGCTCGGTATAGCCGGTGTAGAGCTGACGCGGACGGCCGATCTTGGTGGTCGGGTCCTCGTGCATCTCACGCCAGTGGGCGATCCAGCCCGGCAGGCGGCCAAGCGCAAACAGGACGGTGAACATCCGCGTCGGGAAGCCCATCGCACGGTAGATGACACCCGTGTAGAAGTCCACGTTCGGGTACAGCTTGCGCTCGATGAAGTAGTCGTCGGACAGCGCGACCTCTTCGAGGCCCTTCGCGATGTCGAGCAGCTCGTCCTCGACACCGAGGGTCTGGAGGATCGAGTCGGCGGTCTTCTTCACGATCGCGGCGCGCGGATCGTAATTCTTGTAGACGCGGTGACCGAAGCCCATCAGCTTGACGCCGGCTTCCTTGTTCTTCACCCGCTTCATGAAGTCCTTGGTGTCGCCACCGTCGGCGCGGATGGCGTCGAGCATCTCGAGCACCGCCTGGTTGGCGCCACCGTGCAGCGGACCCCAGAGGGCGTTGATGCCACCGGAGATCGAGGTGAACAGGTTGGCCTGCGACGAGCCGACGAGCCGGACCGTCGAGGTCGAACAGTTCTGCTCGTGATCGGCATGCAGGATGAACAGCATGTCGAGGGCCTTCGCGACATCCGGGTTGACCTCGTAGGGCTCGGCCGGGAAGCCGAAGGTCATGCGCAGGAAGTTCTCGACGAGGCTCAGCGAGTTGTCCGGGTACAGGAACGGCTGGCCGGCCGACTTCTTGTAGGCGTAGGCGGCGATGGTCGGCAGCTTCGCCAGGAGCCGGATCGTCGACAGCTCGACCTGCTCGTCGTCCTTGGGATCGAGCGAGTCCTGGTAGTACGCCGAGAGGGCGTTGACCGCACTCGACAGCACCGGCATCGGGTGCGCGTTACGGGGGAAGCCGTCGAAGAAGCGCTTGAGATCCTCGTGCAGCAGGGTGTGCCGCTGGATCTTGGTGGTGAAATCCTCGAGCTGCGACGGGGTCGGGAGCTCGCCGTAGATGAGCAGGTAGCTCACCTCGATGAAGGTCGACTTCTCCGCGAGCTGGTCGATCGGGATACCGCGGTACCGCAGGATGCCGGCGTCGCCGTCGATGTAGGTGATGGCCGACTTGGTCGACGCGGTGTTCACGAAACCACCGTCGAAGGTGGTCAGATTTGTCTCGGCAAGGAGCTTGCCGAGTGCGACCGAGTCGGTGCCCTCGGTGGCCTTCAGGATCGGGAGCTCCAGCTGTCCACCGGGGTAGGTGAAGGTCGCTGAGGCCGTGTCGGACGCCTGGTCGGCTGGGACTGTTTCAGCAGACACACGAACCCCTTATTCAGATCAGAGTATTGACAGTGTCCGGATAGGACACACAGGTACAAACTAGTCGCTTCTCAGCTCGCTTGCCCAAGGAGGGTCGGCGCCGGGCCTCGAGACCGTGACCGCAGCGACGTGAGCTGCGAATTCGGCGACCTCACGCCACTGATCGGTCGTCAGTGAGCGAACGGAACGCGGTGACAGCGCACCCAGACGGTCGAGCTGGTGGACGATGCCTCCCAGGACGCTGTCGCCGGCCCCGATCGTGTCGACGACGTCGACATCCCGGGCGGGCACGGTGACCTCGTCATCCGCGGTGGTCACGGTGATCCCGGACGCCCCGGCGGTGGTGATCACCGCGGCGACACCGTCGGCGAGCCAGTCCTTCACGCTGCTCCCGCCGGCGCCTTCGCCGAGCCATGCGGCGTCCTCGTCGGACAGCTTCACCACGTCGACGGACGGCATCCAACTGCGGAAACGGCTCCGGTAGGCGTCGGCGTCGGGGATGACGACCGAGCGAATGTTCGGGTCCAGCACGACGAGTCGGCGTTCGGCGTGACAACGCCGCATCAGGTCCTCGTAAACGGTCGCACCGGGTTCGAGCACGAGCGAGAGGGTTCCGAAGGTCACCGCCGCGACGGTCGGGGCCAGCGAACCCGGGTCGGTGACAGCGCGATCCGCGGTGCCCTCGACGTAGAAGGAGTACTGCGCGGAACCGTCGTCGGCGATGGTGGCCAGGGCCAGCGACGTCGGCTCCTCACGCCGCTGCAGCATCGCGGTGCCCACCCCGGCGCCCTGCAGTGCGCCGACGATCGCCTGGCCGTAGTTGTCGGTGGACACCGCCGACAGCAACGACACGGCACTCCCCAAGCGTCCCAAGGTGATCGCGACGTTGAAGGGCCCGCCACCCAGCGCCGGCTGCAGCGGCGCCAGCGTCGCGCCGGATGCCGCCTTCTCCTGCACCACGTCGACGAGCGCCTCGCCGCAGACGACGATCTCTCTCATGGGACCCCTCTTCTCTGTGTGACACAGTCTGCCATTCCCGCGGCGGTAGATTCGGTGCATGCGTGAGTTGCCGGCGGGCCCTGATGCGGTCGTGCTCGACTTCTCGGCCGACGAGTCCCCGTCGGCCGCAGTGCTCGACGCGACGGTCGCCCTGCGTGATGCGGTGGACCGAGGAGAGTTGCCGGAGATCGCCGACCTGGTGCCGAGCGCGCACACATTGTTGGTGCAGGCCCGGCCCGGTCGCGGCGTCGACGAACTCGGTGTGCGGCGGGCGTTGCGCCGCCGACGTTCCGGTGTCGATCGCGGTACCGGATCTGCCGATGAGATCGTGATCCCCGTCCATTACGACGGCGAGGACCTCGCGGATGTCGCTGACACACTGGACATCTCGGCCGACGAGGTGATCGGCCTGCACTGCAGCACGCGCTGGCGAGTGCAGTTCATGGGCTTCGCACCAGGGTTCGGATATCTGGTCGCCGACGGGCCGACACCGCACCCGTTCGACGCGGTGGGCAGGCGCGCGGAGGCACGTCCACGCGTTCCGGAAGGTGCGGTGGCGATCGCCGCCGGTTACAGCGCTGTCTACCCGAAGGCGAGTCCGGGTGGATGGCAGTTGTTGGGCCGCACCGATGTTCGCCTGTGGGACGAGAAGGCCGACCCGCCTGCACTGTTCGCGACCGGGCGGATCGTGCGGTTCGTCGACGCCGGGACGGGCCACCGCGGATGACCGCTGTCACCGTGCTCGCGACCGGCCCCCTCGCGACCTTCCAGGACCTCGGCCGCCCCGGCTACGCGCATCTCGGGGTGCCCGCGTCCGGCGGCGCGGATCGCGGCTCGCTGACCTTGGCCAATCGTCTCGTCGGCAACGACGAATCGGCGGCCACGATCGAGACGACCCTCGGCGGCCTGCGCATCCACGCGCACGGCGACGTACTGGCCGCGGTGACCGGAGCCCACACCGAGGTGCGTCACAACGGCATTCCGGTCGGACTCGCCGCGACCGTCGTGCTGCACGAGGGTGATGAACTGGCCGTCGACCCACCGGCGTGGGGACTGCGCAACTACCTGGCGGTCCGCGGCGGGTTCGACGTCGAGCCGGTTCTGGGGTCTCGGTCGACCGACACCCTGTCGGGGCTGGGGCCTCCGGTGCTCACCGCGAACGTGACCGTGAAGGTGGGTCGTGCCGCCGGCGAATGGCCCCCGGTGGAGTCGGCGCCGTCGAACACCACGCATCCGCGGGTCGTCGTACTCGAGGTGGACGAGGGACCACGCGCCGAGCTGTTGGCGGTTCCCGCGAATCTGCGTTCGGGAACGTGGGTCGTCGGCGCAGACAGCAACCGCGTCGGCGTGCGCATCGACCGCGCCTCGGGATCGTCGCACCCCCTGCTGACGCATCGGGAGGACGCCGGCGAATTGCGTTCGGAGGGCGTCGCACACGGGGCGGTGCAGGTGCCGCCGAGCGGGCGGCCGGTGCTGTTCCTCGCCGACCATCCGGTCACCGGCGGTTATCCCGTCGTGGCCGTTCTGACCGATGCCGCGGTCGATCTCGCGGCTCAGCTCGTCCCCGGTTCGGAGGTCCGCTTCCGGCGGCGATAGCGTCCGGCGCTCAGGTTTGGGACCGCGGACGGCAGGGAACGCGGGGGACGTCCCCGAATGGAGGTACCAACGTGAGCGATCCTTCAGTGAACGACCTGTCGACCGTGCAACTCATCGAGCGCCTACAGAGTCAGACGACAACCCTGGTCAAGACCGAGTTGCAGCATGCGGTGGCGGAGATGAAGGGCAAGGGCACCCGGATCGGAGTCGGCGCGGGGATATCCGGCGCGGGCACCCTGCTGGTGCTGTTCGGCCTCGGAACATTGGTCGCGGCCGCCGTCCTGGGCTTGGCCAACGCGGTTCCGGCGTGGCTGGCCGCGGTGATCGTCGGCGTGGTGCTGCTGGTGATCGGCGGAGCGGCTGCGGCCATCGGTGCGAAGCGTGCGAAATCGGCCGTCCCGCCCGCCCCCGAGCACACCGTCGAAAGCGTCCAGCGCGACATCGCAACCGTGAAGGAGCACCTGTAGATGAGTGACACGCAACCTGACCGGAACCCGGCCGGCGACCCGCCGCTGGTGGAACAGCAGCGCGAGGAACTCGCCGAGACGGTCGATGCGCTGGCCGCGAAGCTCGACGTTCCGGCCCGGGTGAACACGGCTGCCGCGGAGACCGCCCACACCGCGAAGGTGAAGGCCGAGGAGAACCGGACGACGCTGATCGGCGTCGCGGTGGCCGCGGTTCTCGCGATCGGAACCGTCATCGTCGTCAAACGCCGTCGCCGCTGACCCGACTCACAAGGAGTTACGACATGAGTGCCGTGTCCAAGACGTTCTACAAACCGCTCTCCCTGGCGACGAGCGTGCTCGGCGGTATCGCCGCCGGGGCCGTCTTCGGTCAGATCTGGAAGCGGATCTCCGACGACGCCGAAGCCCCCGACCCCAAGGACCTCGAACGCAGCAATGTCGAGGTCTTGGCCGCCGCTGCGCTGCAGGGACTCGTCTTCGGGCTGGTCCGCGCGGCCGTCGACCGGGCCGGAGCACGCGGCTACAAGGCGGTCACACACGAGAACCCCGACTAGGCGAATGGTTGACACCCACCTGAGACGAACCTAGGGTTCTGTCTCATGACTGAGGTACTGAACGACGCACAGAACACCTGTCCCGTTCACGCCACCGACTCCGGGCCGGCCGGGGCCGACTGCCCGGCCGGGCACTCCCCTGATGCCCAGTTGTCGGAAGACGGCTACGAGATCAACGCCTCGGGAGTCAAAGCCGCGCACGAGTACGAACCGCTCGGTCCGGACTCGCTGACCTGGCAGATCTGGGGCACCTGGACCGGCATGTTCCAAGGGCTGTGGGCCGGCTCGATCCAGAACATGCACCCCAAGCTGGGTGCGGCCGTCTGGGACCACTCCGACTTCTTCGGCGAACGCTGGCAGCGCCTCATGCGGTCGCTGTACCCGATCAGCGGCGTCGTCTTCGATTCCGTCGTCCCCGGCGCGCAAACCGGTCTCGAGGTGCGCGACTACCACAAGACGGTCAAGGGCACGATGGAGGACGGATCGCGGTACCACGCACTCGATCCCGATGTCTTCTACTGGGCGCACGCGACGTTCTGGTACGGCAACGTCCGACTGTGTGAGCGGTTCGGACCGTTCCTCACCGAGGATCAGAAACGTCAGCTGTTCGAGGAGTCCAAGGCCTGGTACGCGCAGTACGGTGTCTCGATGCGCCCCGTCCCGGAGACCTACGAGGATTTCCTCGAGTACTGGGATTACATGTGCCGCAACGTTCTTCGTGACCACGTCTCGGTACGCACCGTCCTCGACATCACCCAGCTGCCGCCGCCGCCGTTCCTGAGCTTCGTCCCGAAGTCGGTCTGGGACCGCTACCTCGTCCCGCAGAACCAGAAGCTGTTCATGTGGCTGACGACGGGTTTCTACGACGAGCCGATCCGCGAGATCCTCGGGCTCGAGTGGACTGATGCGGACGAGCGTCGATTCCGCCTGCTGGGCAAGGGCATCAACCTCGTCATGCACAAGATGTTGCCGAAACGCCTCCTGCGCCACCCGCGGCCGCGCGACGCCTGGGACCGCGTCAACGGCAAGGTCGCGACGGACGCACCGATCGTCCACACGCCCAAGCGCAACCTGCCGCCGCTGGACCAGCGCGACAATCCGATGCACTACTGCCCGGTGACCGCCGCTCGTCGGGCTACCTATCCGACGGTGCTGACCTCGGACTGAGTCCTTCACTATTGTCGTCGGGGGCGGTTCCCGCTCACGAGTTCCGTTGCCGCTCACGCCCTTCGTGTGAGCGGGAACGGACTGAGTGAGCGGGAACTGTCGTCTACTGCTGTCCCAGTCCCCGACGCATCGCGTGCCGCACTCGTTCCGCCTCCCGCTGGGCGTACGGGTTCGGCCGTCCGGCCCGTGATCCGGCGAGTTTGGCACCGATGTGTTCCCCGACCGTGATCGGCGAATACCGGCTTCCCGCACCGACACACGACGGCAGGGTCGCGATCATCGCGTCGATGTTGCCGTCGTGGAAGTACGCGGCGGAGCGTCGACGTTCGATCGAGCCGTCGACGATCGGCGGTTTCACCCGATGCAGCGTCGACATCCACCGCTCATTGGTCCAGCGGGCCATCAGGTCCCCGAGATTGATCAGCAGTGCACCGTCTTCGGGACTGACGTCGTGCCATCGCCCCTGACGGTCGAGAACCTGCAGACCCTTCACCTGGTCCGCCCACAAGACGGTGACGATGCCGTAGTCGGTGTGTTCCCCCATTCCGGTCAGCTCCCCGTCGAGTTCGATCTCGCCGGGCGGGAGGGCGTAGTTGTTCATTCGCAGGACGTCGAGCGAGTGGTCGGTGAAGCCCTCGAAGAAGTCGGCAGGAAGGTCGAGGGCGTCCGCGAAGATGCGGGTCAGGGTGTGCGCGACGCGTCGTGCCTCGGCGAAGTACGCCGACACCGCCGCCTCGAAATGGTCGACGGCCGGCCACGTGTTCGCGGCGTAATGGTCCTCGGGAAGGGCGAGGTCGGGGTACTCGCGGGCCTCGACGCCGACGTTGAACGCCTCGAAGAAGTCGTTCATCCGGTCCGCCTGCTCGACGCCCAGCGACAACGACAAGGACTCCGATCTCGGTGGCGCATAGCCGCGATTGATCTCGGGTGGCGTGCGGTAAGCCTTCTTCACCTCGAGTGGCAGCGCGAAGAAATCGTCCATGACCGCGGTGAATTCCTCGATGACCGCCGACGGGATCTCGTGGCCGACGATCTGCATGAAACCCACCGAGCAGGCGGCGGCGTCGACCTTGGCCGCGACGACGGCCCGATCGGCGGGGTCACCGTTGCGGATGTAGGGCGAGATGTCGATGATCGGCACTCCGAAACCCTCGGTGGCGGCGGTCATGGCGTCAATGGTGACACCGAAACGCCGAAACCGCTGGCCAGGGGTCGAACAGGTCAGGTGCGCTGACCTGCCCGGTACTGGACGAAGGCCGGGATCAGCAGCGCCGCGATGATCGTCGCGATCACCACCGCGACGCCACCGAAAGCCGTTGCCGCCGCGACGCCGATCGATGCGGCGGCGGTGCCGTGCGCGACGTCGGCGATGCGGGGTCCGCCGGCGACCACCACGATGAACACGCCCTGCAGGCGTCCGCGCACCTCGTCGTTGGCCGCCGCGAGCAGGATGGTCTGCCGGAATGCGGCCGACGCCATGTCGGCGGCACCGCCGATCATCAGCAGCACCACCGCGACGACGAGCATCGGCATCGTCGAGCCGTCGGCGAAGGACACCGCGATGCCCGTGCCGGTGATCGCCAGGCCCCAGATGATGATGCACACGACGACGGCCAGACCTTGCCGTTCGACGCGCGTGACCCAGCCCGAGAAGATGCCGCCGACCACGGCGCCCGCCGAGATCGCGGTGAACAGCAGGGCGAAGGCGATGCCGCCGCCCTCGGGCCCGCCGAAGTTCTCGTGTGCCATCTGCGGGAAGAGCGCACGGGGCATGCCGAAGATCATCGCGATGAGGTCCACGAGGAAGGACGCCATCAGGATCTTGTGGCCGGTCAGGTATCGGAGACCTTCGATGACCGATCGCAGGCCCGCGACCTTCGGTGCCGCGTCGCTCTCGGGACGCAGCGACGGCAGCATGACGACCGCGATCAGTGTCGGCAACAGCAACAGGGTGTCGGCGAAGTAGAGCCACGAGTAGCCGAGGATCGGGATCAGCGCGCCACCGACGAGCGGCCCGGCGATCGCGCCCGCCTGCATGACCGTCATGTTCAGCGACAACGCCGCGGGGAGGTCCTTGGCGTCGATCAGGCGCGGCAGCACCGCCGTTCGTGTCGGCTGGTTCACCGCGAAGAACGCCTGCTGAACGGCGAAGAGCACCAACAAGATCCACACGTTGTCGCCGCCGGCCGCGGCCTGCGCCCAGAACAGCAGGCTGCAGACGATGAGGCCGATCGTGGTGACGACCAGCAGTGTCCGACGGTCGACGACGTCGGCGAGCGCACCGCCCCACAGCCCGAACACGACGAGCGGGACGAGCCCGAACACGCCGGTCAGACCGACGTACGCAGAGCTGCCGGTGACCTCGTAGATCTGCGCGGGCACCGCGATGATCGTGAGCTGGGCCCCGATGACCGTGACGATGTTCGCGATCCACAGCCGTCGGAAATACCGGTTCCGCAGGGGCGTCGTGTCTGCGAGGAGCCGTGACATTTTCACGATGCTAGGAGGCCCCTCGGGTGTGACCTCCGTCCGGTCCGCCGGGCCGCCACGAACCCCCGGGAATCACCAGTGGACCCGTCTCAGGGCTGCAACCGCTCGATTCGCCATTCGTGGTCGACGTGGGTGAGTCGCACCCGGTTGTGCAGGCGGTTCGCCCGCCCCTGCCAGAACTCGACCTCCACCGGCTCGATGCGATAGCCACCCCAGTCCGACGGGACGGGGATCTCGTCGCCGGCGTCGAATCCGCCGTACCGGTCGGCCAGATCGGCGGCCTTCTGTTCGAGTTCGAGGCGGCTGCCGATCGGCCGGGACTGATCCGACGCGGCGGCCGACAACTGCGAGCCGCGCGGCCGGAGCTCCCAGTAGGCCTGTGTCTCCTCGGCGCTGAGATGTTCGACGGGACCGCGGAAATGGACCTGACGCTCCAACGCGATCCACGGGAATGTCACGGATGCGTAGGGATTGTCGGCCAGATGCCGACCTTTGTCCGACTCGTAGCCGGTGAAGAAGACCACCCCGTTGGCGTCGACACCCTTGCACAGCACGGTGCGGGTCGACGGCCGACCGTCGGCGTCGGCGGTACCCAGGACCATCGCGTTGGGCTCGGCGATCCGGGCGTCGAGCGCTTCCTTCAGCCAGACACTGAACAAGTCGAGCCACGGCGGGTCGCCGCGGAGCCAGCTGGGGTCGAGGTTCTCGCGAATTCCGTCTGCTCCCGCCGCGCGATCGCCCTCTCCGATGTTGGGCGGAATACCTCCGCCGTAGCCGACGCGCATGTTCGGCAGATCAATCGGATCGAGCGGTTTCTCCAACACTCGCCTGAATTTACTCCGCCGACATCGTCACTCCCTGATACACGCGGGGTGTCGTGCTGATCTACAGTTCGATCTGGATCGACGCACGTGATTGCAGGACACAGTTGTCTGGAGTGAGGTGGTTGTCATGGCCAACGCGGTTCCCGAGGATTTCGTCCCAGGTCTCGAAGGCGTGGTGGCTTTCACCACCGAGATCGCCGAACCCGACAAGAACGGCGGCAACCTGCGTTATCGCGGCGTCGACATCGAGGATCTCGTCGAGAACAAAGTGACCTTCGCCGACGTCTGGGCACTTCTCGTCGACGGCAAGTTCGGCGACGGACTGCCCCCGGCCGAACCGTTCCCGCTGCCCATCCACACCGGTGACGTGCGCGTCGACGTGCAGGCCGCACTCGCGATGCTCGCCCCGATCTGGGGTTATGAGCCGCTCCTCGACATCGACGACGAGACCGCTCGCGAAAACCTGGCCCGCGCATCGGTGATGGCGCTGTCCTACGTGGCGCAGTCGGCTCGAGGCATCCATCAGCCCGCGGTCCCGCAGCACGTCATCGACGAATGCTCCACCGTCACCGAACGGTTCATGACCCGCTGGAAGGGCGACCCGGACCCCAAGCACGTCGCCGCCATCGACGCCTACTGGGTCAGCGCCGCCGAGCACGGCATGAATGCGTCGACCTTCACCGCACGAGTCATCGCCTCCACCGGCGCCGACGTCGCCGCGTCGCTGTCGGGAGCGATCGGCGCCATGTCCGGACCGCTCCATGGTGGTGCGCCGGCCCGCGTGCTGCCGATGATCGAAGAGGTCGAGAGCACCGGTGACGCACGAGGATTGGTGAAGGGAATCCTCGACCGCAAGGAGAAGCTGATGGGCTTCGGGCACCGCGTGTACCGCGCCGAGGACCCCCGGGCCCGCGTGCTCCGACGCACCGCCCAGGAACTCGGGGTACCGCGTTTCGAGGTGGCCGCCGCGCTCGAGCAGGCCGCGCTCACCGAACTTCGCGAACGACGCCCCGACCGCGCGATCGAGACGAATGTCGAGTTCTGGGCCGCGGTCATCCTCGACTTCGCCGAGGTCCCGCCGCACATGATGCCCGCGATGTTCACCTGCGGGCGCACCGCGGGCTGGTGTGCCCACATCCTGGAGCAGAAGCGCCTCGGCAAGCTGGTCCGCCCTGCGGCGATCTACACCGGCGCCGCACCCCGCCGTCCCGAGGACGTCGCCGGCTGGGGTGATCTGGTGAAGCCGGGGCTTTAGCCGCCGCAGCAACCGACTGCCCGTTACTGTCGCGCGCTGGCGGCCAGGAGAACCCGCTCAACGTCGTGGCCATCACGTCCTGCGGAGGCCCAGTCGCCTTCTCGGAGTCGAACCCGCAGAGCGGTTAGGTATTCCTCGATCAGTTCGTCGAGACGATCGAACGGATCGTCGGATCTGAAAAGCACGATGAGATTCAACGGCCACCCGACGCCGCCTGTGGATGCCTCTCAGCCGGCCGGCCTGCGGCATCGTAAAGTCTTGCGTGGGTAACGCCGTATGCACGACGTTTGGGGGAGAAAGTGAGTGGGGAATTCACGGTCGACGCCGGTGCGATGGACAGCATCGCCGGGGCGCTCGAGGGTATGTCGGCTTTCATCGAATCCGCGCCGAGCCCCGACCTGTCCGCCGATGTGGCAGCCGCGATGCCGAACTCTCCTCTGGTCGCGGCAACAGCTGACGCAACCAAGATGGTCAAGCAGTCCAAGACTGCGGTGTCGGGGCAGTGGGAGACCTTCGCCTCTGCGGTTCGCGCCGCTCGCACGATCGCCGAGAGCGCGGACGAGGGGAATGCGACGAAGTTCCAGAACTTGTCGACCCTCCCCGGCATCGAGTTCCCACAGTGAGCGATGCGCTGCCGTTGACCAAGGCGATCATGGATTCGTGGAACCCTTGGGACATGGCGGAGCATTCTCTGACAACTCTTGCCACTGACATCCGTGAGAATTCCGTTGCGGCTCACTCAACCGTCGATCAGATGCCGAGCACCTCATGGGAGGCCAGGCGCGAGACGCAGCGAATTGGCGTGCCGCCGACCAAGCCTCCTGGGCGAAGAAGGTCGCGGACGGTGTCGACGATCTCCAGGTGGCGCTCACCGACGCCGCCGAGGCGATCAGTACCTCGCAGGCCGTCGTCAACGGCGCGCTCCTAGGCGCAACCCTGCAGCGTTGTTTCCTGGTGAGCGACACCGATCCCACCTGGGCGATGCGTTATGTCCCGAAAGAGGACGACGACCTGACTCCGGCAGAGATCGCCGAGCGAGAACGTCAGATGACCAGCTTCGTCAAATCCAAGGCCGACGAACTGGCGACGACGGCGGCCGACCACGCCGCCCTGATCAAGGGGGCCGTCGATGCGCTCAACACCGTCGCACCGCCGGCGCTGACCATCAGCGCGCAGGACGGTCGCCGGGACGCCGACCTGGCCGAGAACGGCTGGACCGACGAAGAAGCCGCGTTCGTCGGCCGCAACCTGCGCGCCGCCGGACTCTCCGAAGATCAGATTCAACAACTACTCAACGGCGAGAAACTCACCGACGTCCCTGCGGGAGTGCAGGAATACCTGCACATGTTCTACGGGAACCTGGACTCCGACGAACTGTTCAGCCTGAAGTCGAAGTTCGACGGCATGGAAACGCCTGACGGCGCTTCATGGTCCAGGGCCCTCGGCCAAGGTTTGGTCACGCTCTCGAACGAGAACGTCGGAAACAACGCCGGTTATCAGTACCTACCGTCGTGGGTTCGCGACTGGTCGGAGAATTACAACTCGAACGACGGCAAACGGATCCGCGACATCGATGTCCCACTCGCTGGACTCATCGGCAACAGCGGATCCGCGCCTCCCGGGGAACGGTTCGGCACCGAGCTCATACGGAAGGCGGCCGGAGGCGCGAGCCGAAGCGCCGAGGACAGCGGCCTCCTGGCACCCGAAAGCAATTACGGCAACCTACACGATGTTCCGGACGCCGCACGATCGAAGTACGAGGAAACGATCCGTCGTTTCCTAGATGTCGGCGGTCGAAGCCAGGTTGCGGCGACTGCGTTCCTCACCGGCGAGTACGCCGATGGGACAGCGCTTGTCGACTTCGACCGCGACGACATGGTCGGCTACGCCTTCAGGCACGACTGGAATGACGGGGGCGCTGCCGCGGGGAGCCTGGTCGACTGGATTCGCGATTATGGGGGAAGCGGGAATCCGACCAACGTAGCGCTCGCAGACCGTGCGTTCAGCGGGTTGTTCGATTGCACGACGTCCACCGGCGGAGACAACACCTTCTCCGATCTGATGAACGCGAATTCCTCGGGTGATGCGATCGGAAAGATCAACCCGCACCTTGCGGGAGCCCTGCGAGAGGCTTCGCTCCCATACCTCAACATCCTCGCCGGTGGTGATTCGGCCGTGTACGGCCACTCCGGATTCGATCCGGACATCCCACCCGATGAGATGCAGCGTCGAACCGCGCGACTGTTCACGCTGATCGCCAGCGACAACACATACGGTGAGCCCACGGCCGAGAATCCCGATGGGACGGGCGCTGGAGCAGACCTGTACCGAGACATCCTCGACCAAACCGTTCGTAACGGCGCCACCGCCGGCGAACTGGCGGCCTCAGAGCCTCACCGCGCTCGTTCACTAGCCGAGCTCAGCGCAAACCTGAGGGCGCTGGGGCAGTCCGGTCTGTATGGCGCCGAGTACGACCTGCAACGTGATGAGGATGCCAACACAGACGAGCGGAACGATGCGAACACCAAAGTCCGGAACATCGTCAGTTCTGCGTCGGCGGGCTTGACTGCTGTTCCTCACCCTGCCGCAATCGGAGTCGGCGCCGCTGGGACTGCCGCTACCCCGTGGCTCCTTCCCGCCGAATCACCCGGGGACGTCCCGTTTCGACCTCCGACAGTCGCTGGCGGCGGTGGCACCGCAGCGGAAGACGAGATGCACCTGGTCTATGGCGCCCTGCGCGGGCTCGAAATTGCGCCTGAACCAGGCGCCCTCGCGGAGTCTTGGTATCGCGAAGACGGACAACTCAAGCCACTCGCGCACATTCTCTCCGAGCACAAAGGTGACAGCGGCGAACTGCTGAGCGCGATGGAACGCGCTCTCGGCGATGACGATCTGCTGGAGTCACTGCGGGCTGGTACGAGTACTGGAAACCATCAGGGACGGATGAACTTCGACCCCACCGACCTGACAACTATGACGACATGATCCTGAATGGCTCAGATTAAATGACAATCAGACGGACCGCCTCAGTCCTCCTCGCCGTCTTGACACTTGCGGTAGCCGGTTGTTCCACTGCGAGCACCCCCGCCGAGAATGCGTTCACATCAGCGAAATCGACAACGCTGA
Organism: Gordonia sp. 135; assembly: GCF_009720185.1. Taxonomy (NCBI): domain Bacteria; kingdom Bacillati; phylum Actinomycetota; class Actinomycetes; order Mycobacteriales; family Gordoniaceae; genus Gordonia; species Gordonia sp. 135. The sequence continues at coordinate 1,318,173 of NZ_CP046257.1, read as the reverse complement.
GCACTGTCGCCCCTCAGGACTACCAATACCCCGCCGGCCTCGCCGGACCCTACAGCGTGGTCTGGTCAGCCGCCGAACCGATCGACTTGCACAGCAGGCCCGCCGAGCTGGCACGCGCATACCTGGAGTCCTGTCAATTGTCGGTGTTCGGCCGTCCGAACGTCTACCCGGGCGCAGTCGCCGCGGCCCCCGAACCCAGCCTCGAGAACCAAGTCGGTTGCCTCTACGCCACGAAACGACCCGAAGCCACGTTTCCGGCCTACTACGGCACCTTGTATGCACGCATCACAGAACTCATCGTGTCCGACAAAACCATCTCAGCGGGGGGCTGCTACACCAGAATCGGGCGCGCCGAAGTCGAGACACATGAACCCGACACCACCTCTGCCACCGCGCAGGAATTCAGTTTCACCGCCGACCTGCCCGACGGGTCAATCGACTCCAGAAGGAACGTGAACCGGACAGCTCGGCCGGGGTCGGGTACGCGCGCACCCCAGTTCGACGTCTTCTACCCGTGGAAGTTCCGCGCTGTCCCCTGGGGCACTCCGCAGCCTGCCGAGGGTCCGCCCAACAATCGTGATTGCGCCCGATGGGCAGCATCACTCGTCGACCAGGTCCCCGCCTTTTCCGGACAGAAGCCCTTCACCTCGACCGGCCGGAGCGCAACCCTGACACCGAGGATGTTCGGCGAGCGAGGTTTTCCGACCTTCCCTCAAACCCCGGCCTGGCCCTCCCCCTAGCCTCCACAGAGTCGCTGGTTCCAGTGCAGCAGCGCCAGTTCTAGCTGGCGCATCTATGCTCAAGTCGCGATTCTGCGGGAGCGGCGGAGATGTGGACAACGCCGGAAACCCTCCACAACCAGGCCCGACACGACGGCAAGACGCGGAGGTCGGGGCACCATCGGACCCATGACCTCCGACAACCCCGTCGTGCGACGATCCGCACTGAGCACGGTCCTCGGCAACGAGGAACTCAAGCTACGGCAAGACGAGGGGACCCTGACCAGCGTCTGGCGCGGCGCGGTACATCTCGGGCCGACGCCCGACGACGCGACCGAGAAGTACCGCCTCACCGTCATCGGCGCCGCGACGGTCGGAGGCGAGCAACGCGTCGTCAGCCATCAGTCAGCCGCTGCGCTGCACGGCATTCCACTCCTGCGCCCCGATCTGACGAAGGTCCACTTCACCACTGCCAAGACCGGCCGGGCCGGCGCGAAGATCCACCTTCACCGCCACAAGCTCCTGCCCGAACACGTCACCGTCGTCGACGGCGTGCGGGTGACGACTCCGGCACGCACGGTCGCCGACATCGCGCGACGGGGCACCTTCGAACAGGCCGTGTGTTGCCTCGACAGCGGACTGCGGCTCGGCGTCGATGCCGCAGACCTCGGCGAGCTCGCCGCATCTGCAACCCGGATGAAAGGCGTGGCCTGCCTGCGTCGGGCGCTTGCCGTTGCTGATGGGAGGTCGGAGTCCGTCGGGGAATCATTCAGTCGCGCAACGATGCTCACCCTCGGTATCCCTCCGCCCGACCTCCAGGTCACCGTCCTCGACGACGCGGGCCGGTTTGTCGCACGCGGCGACTTCGGTTGGGAGGACAAGGTGATCGGCGAGTTCGACGGAAGGGTCAAGTACTCCGGACAGTTCGGGACGTCGGCGTCGGAGACGGTCTTCGCCGAGAAGCGTCGCGAAGACGCGATACGACGGACCGGACGCATCGTCGTGCGCTGGACCTGGGACGACCTGCTGAAGCCCATGCACTTTCGAAAGCTCATCCTCGACGCCCTGCTCGACGCCAAGGTGTTTCCGGCGCCCACAGAATCTTGACCTGCAATCAGAAGCGCGAGTTCCATCCAGCGCCCCTGGGCGCAAGTAGCGATTCTCGGGAAAGACAAGCCCACACGTGCCCGAAATCGGCGAATCCCCGGACGGCCGGGATCGCGTAAGCCGAGGTGGCCCGAAGGTGGCCTCCGCCACAACCCTAGAATTGACGCCATGAGCGATACCGCAACCGCACCCATCACCCTGCCCGCCGACCTGCTGCCGTCGGACGGCCGCTTCGGTTGCGGACCGTCGAAGGTGCGCCCCGAGCAGTTGCAGTCCCTCGTCGACACCGGCGCATCGGTGTTCGGCACCAGCCACCGGCAGGCACCGGTCAAGAACGTGGTCGGCTCGATCCGTGAGGGTCTGGCCAACCTGTTCTCGCTGCCCGAGGGCTATGAGGTCGTCCTCTCCAACGGCGGCACCACCGCCTTCTGGGATGCCGCCGCGTTCGGCCTGATCAAGCAGCGTTCGCTGCACCTCACCTACGGTGAGTTCTCGTCGAAGTTCGCGACCGTAGCCAAGAAGGCGCCGTTCCTGGACTCGCCCGCGGTCATCTCCACCGATCCCGGCACCGCTCCCGATCCGGCCGCACTGACCGCTGACGATTTCGGCGGCGTCGACCTCATCGGATGGGCCCACAACGAGACCTCGACCGGCGTGTCCGTGCCGGTCGTGCGCCCCGCCGGCTCCGACGACGCGCTCATCGCCATCGACGCCACCTCGGGTGCAGGCGGCCTGCCCGTCAACGTCGCCGACGCCGACGTCTACTACTTCGCGCCGCAGAAGTGCTTCGCCTCCGACGGTGGCCTGTGGGTCGCGCTGATGAGCCCCCGCGCCCTCGCCCGCGTCGCCGAGATCGCCGAGACCGACCGCTGGTGCCCCGAGTTCCTGTCGCTGCCGACCGCCGTCGACAACAGCAGCAAGAACCAGACCTACAACACCCCCGCAGTCGGCTCGCTGCTGCTGTTCGCCAACCAGATCGAGTGGATGAACAACAACGGCGGCCTCGACTGGTGCGTCTCGCGCACCGCCGATTCGAGCTCGCGCCTGTACCAGTGGGCCGAGGCCAGCGAGTACGCGACGCCGTTCGTCGCCGAGCCGGCCAACCGCAGCCAGGTCGTCGGCACCATCGACTTCAACGATGACGTCGACGCCGCCGCGGTCGCCAAGACCCTGCGCGCCAACGGCGTCGTCGACACCGAGCCGTACCGCAAGCTCGGCCGCAACCAGCTGCGTATCGGCATGTTCCCGGCCATCGATCCCGAGGACGTCACCAGGCTCACCAACTGCATCGACTACATCGTCGAGCGCCTCTGAGCTCGGCCAGAACCAACCGTCACCGGCGCGTCGCACCTTCGGGTCGACGCGCCGGTGGCGTTCGGGCCAGCGGGTAGCCTGGACAACACAGACCACATACGACGCACCCATCGCTGGTGTCGCAGCGGCCCCACGGGTTCTGAACTGCGGTTTTACCGCGTGTCCCACAGTGAATCGGCAGATCGGTGAGTTAATGTGACCCCAATGCGTGCACCCACCGGAGGAGGAGCAGATGCGTGAGCTCCGCGTCGTCGGGGTGGAAACCGACGGTTCCCACGTCATCTGCCAAGACCCTCAATCAGGTGAGAAATTCCGGATCGCCTCCGACGAACGCCTTCGCGCCGCGGCCCGCGGCGACATCACCAGGCTGGGACAGATCGAGATCGAGATGGAAAGTGCATTGAGGCCACGAGAGATCCAGGCACGCATCCGCGCAGGCGCCTCCGTCGCCGAGGTCGCCGCCGCGGCCGGGGTTGGTGTGGACAAGATCGAACGATTCGCCCACCCGGTGCTGCTCGAGCGCAGCCGCGCGAGCGAACTCGCCGGTGCCGCCCACCCGATCCGGCACGACGGCCCGGCCGTCGCGACCCTCGCCGAATCCGTGGCGGAAGGGCTCGTCGCATACGGCCACAACCCCGCCGACGCCGACTGGGACGCCTGGAAGGACGACGGCGGCTACTGGGTCGTGCAGGTCGCCTGGAGCGTCGGACGCACCGACAACCTCGCGCACTGGCGCTACCAGCCCGGCACCCACGGCGGCACAGTCGACCCGCTCGACGACCTCGCCGACGAACTGACCCACCCCGAGACGATCGCGCCGCGACGCCGGCTCACGCCGGTCGCCGCACCGGAGGTCGCCGTTGAGACCACGTCCGACGGCCGCGAGGAAGTCACCATCGACGCCAACTCCCTCATCGGTGCGCAGCGTGCGCGGCAGGAACGTCGCGCGACGCACGACGACCACGGCACCGTCCCCCTCGATTTCGGGTTCGACGACGAGACCGACGCGCACACTCCGCCGGCTGCGGTCACCCCGATCTCGGCTCCCGTCGCACAGGCTCCCGACACACAGGCTCCCGACGAAGTAGCTCCCGTCGAACGGGCCGTCGACGACGAGGAGCCCGCCGAATCGGCAGTCCGGGAGACCACCGAAGCCGACGCCGCCCCGGCGACCGCCGAGGACAGCACTCACGATCCGTCGGAATCGTCTGCGTCCGGCGAGCCCGGACCGGCCCATGCTGACCGTCCGCGCAAGAAGAAGACCCGCAAGCCCGCCGTGCCCGCCTGGGAGGACGTCCTGCTCGGCGTACGTAGCAACGGGAACAGCTGATCGATGTCGGCACGCGCGGCCACCGTCTGGTTCATCGACTCCCCTGACCCGGCCGACGACCTACGAACCATCGTGCGCGCACAGCAGCACGATCATCAGCACGCCCAGCAGCTTGCGACGAAGATCTATGGCGACAGCGTGCTCGTCCCGCTCGTCGACACCGACCTCGCGACCGCGGCCGCCGCGAAGGATCACCACGTCTACGCCGGTTATTACGGTTCGCTCGCGGTGATCTCGTGCTCGCTGTTCGAGACGGCGACCCCCTCGACGCTGACCCGGACGCTGGCCGCGGTCCGACCGAGTGCGGTGACGACGCTGCTGTACACCGAACCCGAGACGTCGTTCGGTGCGTTCGCCCGCTGGGAGTCGGGTTCACTTCGACGTTCGTTCTCCGCCGACCCGGTGACCATCCACGAGGACGACGGCCTCCCGTTCACCTTCGAGAAGCCGTTCTGGGGCGGCGAATACCCGCTCACCTACGCCGAGGGTGTGCCGAACCAGGGGATGGCGCTGCCCTTCCACCCGGCGCAGCTCGCCGAGGAGGCCAACCGGTCCTGGCTCGGGTTCCGCTACACCCATCCCCTCGCGCCGACCGACCTCGACCCGGCCGACATCACCGTCACCTGCTTCGCGCTTCACCCCGCGGAGTACGAACCCACCGCCGCCGACTTCGAGAACTACCGCAGAGCCACCGCCGCGCGTAGTGCGGAACGCACCGCGCACGAGGGCACGCCACGCAAGCGCGGAAGATTCCGGGAGTACTTCGGTTTCTGATCCGGGTGGCTTCTGTTCCCGGACGACTTGTCGCCCTCAGTCGTACAACGTCACCTTGCCGAGGAGTGCCGCCAGTTCCAGTTCGACAGCAGACAGCTCGGAGCTCGACAGCTTGCGGGCAGTCGGCCTCGCCGGCCGATAGTCGATGACCCTGCGTGCGACAAGGCGCACTCCATCGCCGGACTGCTCGTCTGGTCCGTGAATCTCGTTGCGTACCTGTTTGAGTTGTTCGGCGAACCGGCGGGGGATGTCGGGTCGCCGGTTGATGCGCTCGGGGTTGGGTGGTGCGCCGGGTTCGGCGTTCAACCGCCAGGCGCAGCGGCCTTCGTCGGGACCTTCACGGACCATGCGGGTGGTGTAGCCGCCGGGTTCATTGCTGACCATCCGATTGTGTTTCGGGCACGCCGGTGCGAGGTCGGTGATGTCGGTGAGTCCACCGAGACCCCAATCCAGTTGCGCGTGGTGCATTTCCACGTGCGCGGCGGATATGCCGCAGTCGGGGGTGGAACAGACCTCGCCGTCGGGTCGGGCGAAGGACACGAGACGTTGTTCACGGGTGGCCAACCTCTTGCCGCGTCCGAAGTAGAGCGGGATTGCGGTGGCGTCTTTGAACACCGCCAGCCAGGGCTGGGTGTCGGCGGCCATGTTGACGAGGTCGGTGATCGGGATCAGGGTGCCGGTCGCGGTGGTGGCGAACCCGGCTTCGCGTCGTAGGTCGTTGACGTCGGCTTTGATGATCAGCTGGATGGGTAACCCGCGGTGGCTCTTACCCAGGAGTCCGTCGTCGAACACGGCTTTCAGGAGTGCGTTGAGGGCGTCGTGGTTGAGCTGGGCGGGGGTGCGGTCGTCGCGTGCGGCTGCGGCTTCGACCGCCTCGGGGTCGGCGTCCTCGATGGAACCGTGGGGGGAGTCGGGGTCGTCGGGGTTGTTCATGCCGGGTTTGGCCCAGACGGCGAGCAGCATGGTGATGCGGGCGAGGAGTTCGGGGGTGAGGTTGGCGGTCATCTTGGCGGTGCCGTCGGCGCGTTGCCGGTTGACCGACAGATTGCGGCGACGTTTGCGGTCGGTGTCGTCGGTCAGTGTGCCGTCTGGGTCGAGGTGGGCCAGCAGTCGTGCACCGAGGGCGGTGATGTCGGCGGGGGTGTGGTCGACGGCGATCTCGGCCATCTGTCGTTCGGCGGCGACCTTTACGTCGTGGTCGACGGCGTGTGGGATCTGGTCGAGGACGTCGAGTACTGCCCGGACGTGGGAGGTGCTGACCTTGCCGTCGGCCAATGCCTCTGTGAACCACCCCTGGTTTGATGCCGCTTCCTTCTGAGTCAGGAAGGATGAGCTCATGCCTAAGAAAATCGATCCGGAGGTCCGTTCGAGGGCCTTGCGGTTGCTGGAGGTGCACGGCGGCGAGTACACGTCGTTGACTGCCGCTGCCGAAGCGATCGCCAAGCAGGTCGGTGTCGGCGGGGAGACGGTACGTCGGTGGGCAGTGCAGGCACAGGTCGATGCCGGCGCCCGCGCGGGGACCACCTCGAAGGAGTCCGCCGAGATCAAGCGACTCAAGGCGGAGAACAAGCAGTTACGCGAAGACGTCGCCATTCTGAAAGCGGCGACAACTTTCTTCGCGGGGGAACTCGACCCCCGCAACCGATGATCGTGGCGTTCATTGATCAGATGCGCGCCAACGGTTTTGCGGTCGAGTCGATCTGCCGGGTCTTGCGGGAGCAGGGCTGCATGGTTGCCGCACGAACCTACCGGGCGTGGCGAACCCGGGCACCTGCCGCACGGACCGTCTCCGACGCTCACGTCGTCGAGGCGGTGCGCAATGTCGTCTGGCGCACCGATGACGACGGCCGGCGGAAGATGACTCCGGAGGGCCTCTACGGGCGGGTGAAGATGCGCGCCCATCTGCACCGGACAACCCTGCCTGGGGTGTCCTATGGCGCCGTTGATCGAGCGATGAAAGTGTTAGGCCACAATGGAATTCGAAGGTCCAAGGGAGTCCGCACGACCGTCAGATCCGCTGATGGTGTACGCGCGGAGGACCTGCTGAACCGACAGTTCAGTGCCGCCGAACCCAACCGGGTCTGGGTGACCGATTTCACGTACTGCCGGACATGGGCTGGGTGGGTGTACGTGGTGTTCATCATCGACGTGTTCTCGCGCCGAATCGTGGCGTGGCACGCATCGACATCGAAGACAGTGGAGCTGGTGACGGTCCCGCTTCGGATGGCACTGTGGCAGCGGAATCGGGAAGGGCATCCGGTGAAAGCTGCTGAGCTGATTCATCATTCGGATGCCGGTAGTCAGTACACATCGGTTACACTGACTGAGCGTCTGCGCCTGGAAGACATCGCCGCGTCGATCGGAACGGTCGGGGACGCCTACGATAACGCGCTGGCCGAGTCGGTGAACGGCTTGTACAAGACAGAGTGCATCCGGACCACGATCTTCCACTCCGGTCCGTACAAGACCGTCTCCGACGTCGAGTTCGCGACCGCCGGTTGGGTCGACTGGTACAACAACAGCAGGCTGCACTCGAGTATCGGCCAGATACCCCCGACCGAGTTCGAAACGCTCCACTACTCTGGCCTCGGCCCCGAGGACCAGCCCACATTGGAGGCGGCACAGAACCTAGGGTGATTCACTGCCAGAGCGGGGCGTTCGGGTTCGAGTGGTTCGCCGGTCGGGCTGAGGTGGGTGGCGGTCGCGTGGCGTTGTTTGGTGCGGCGCATGGGGTCGGCCATGCGTAGGCGGTGGGTCATGAACTGGGTGATGCTGCGGTGGCCGGTCTTGTGGGGTAGGTCGCGGTCGGCGATCTCGATGAGCTGTCGGTCGCCGGCGAAAGTGAGTCGGGCGATGGCGCGTTCGGTTCCGGCGGCGACGTCGATGAGTTCGGCATCGGAGCACTGTGTCAGATCGACGGCCTGGAGTTCGGTGGTGATCCGGTGCAGTTCCTGCACGAGCTCGGAGGGGCGGGTCGACGGCCCGACGTCGGTCTGCGAGATTTCGGTCAAGACGGTCACCCCCCGATGCCGTGTTCGAATTTATGTGGCACTCTTGACGGTTCTGTGGGTGCCTCCCGGTGCGCCTGAAGCGCGCAACGCCCTGTCTCACTTAAGGTTTGGTTTGCGAAGACTAAACCGAGGAGCAGGGCGTTGCGCGCTACTAGACTACTGCAGAAGTTGCTGAAGATCGAGAACCTGGTGGTTCTTGATGTCGGCGTTGAAGACGACGATGACGGCCAGTTGTTGGTCGTCTCGGTCCGTGCGAAACGCGGGCAGGACTCGCGGTGTCCACACTGCCGACGGCGTCGACCAGGCTATGACCGCTCACACCATCCGCGCCGTTGGCGACACCTCGACCTGGGCGGGATGCGCTGCTACCTGCAAGGACACATTGGACGGGTTGACTGCAGCCTGCACGGCGTCGTCACAGAACATGTGCCGTGGGCACGGCCGGCAGCAAAGATGACGCGCCGATTCGACGACACGGTCGCCTGGCTCGCCGCGCACAGTCCATCATCCGCGGTGTGTGAGTACATGAGGGTGTCGTGGCGAACAGTGCAACGCATCATCGCTCGAGTCGTTGCCGATCACACCGGACAGGCCGACCGAATGGATGGGTTGCGCAGGATTGGTATCGATGAAATCGCCTACCGAAAAGGTCGGCGATATCTGACGGTGATCGTCGACCACGACACCGGCAGGTTGGTGTGGGCGCGTGAGGGTGCAACCAAGAAGACGCTTCGCCAGTTCTTCGACGAGCTCGGCGCCACGCGCAGTGCACAGCTGACCCATGTGAGCGCCGACGCGGGTCAGTACATCGAAACGGTTGTTGCAGAACGTGCTCCGGATGCCATTCGATGCATGGATCCGTTTCATGTCGTCCAGTGGGCCACCCGTGCCGTGGACCGTTGTCGTAGCCGGGTCCTCAACCGGATCCACGGTCTGTCCAACGACGATCGTAGGAATCTGAGGTGGGCACTGTTGAAGAACCCTGAGAACCTCACCCCCGGTCAACAGCGGACCCGTGAGCTGATCGTCAAACGCGCCAATAGTGAACTCGCTCGCGCGTATCAACTGAAAGAGGAACTCCGCCATATCGTTACCGGGGAGCATTCTGGCACGTGGCGACGGCTCGAGCACTGGTTACATCGAGCTGATCGTAGTCGAATCATCGAACTCGTCGGTCTCTCCAGATCGGTACGACAGCAACAGATCCAGATCTACAACTCCGTTGTCGTGGGCCTATCGAACGCCCGGGTGGAGGCCACCAACACGCATCTGAGGGCACTGACCAAGCGGGCCTACGGATTCCACTCACCAGAAGCACTCATCGCGATGTCGACACTCACGCGAGGAGGGGCGTGTCCTGTTCTGCCACACCAGTAGTGACCCACGAAACCGTCAGGAGGACCATTTATGTTCGACTGTACTCGCAATCCCATTGCCGCGCAACGCGTATCGAACATCGATCGATCGCGGGGATTGTCGGTGGCGTCTGGTAATGGGCGGCGTGGTGCTGCCGTCCCTTCGATACGCTCGCAAGCTCGCTACTCACGGAACAGAACGACGCTCGCAAGCTCGCTACTCACGGAGCAGAACCGGTCAGCGCCCCATGATCAGCAACGCGACCGACGATGTGATCCCGGCGAGGAAGCCGATGAGCAGGCCCCACACGATCCAGCGCCACACCTGGCGGTAGCGGAACTCCCAGAGGGTCCAGCCGAGGCCGCCGGCGACGATCAGCACCGCCGCGATGCCGAGGAACTCGAGGATGCCGCCGATGAGTTCGTAGATCCCGACGAGCACGAAGGCACCGAAGAGCGCACACACCGCGGACACGATGATCCCGAGCGCCCAGGGCGTGGGCTCCGCGGCCCGATCGAACGGTTCGGGGGTGTTCACTCCCCCATCGTGCCCGACCGGACGCGTTCGTAGAACGCAACGGCCGCGGCTGTCGCGACGTTGAGCGAATCGGTTCCGCGACTCATCGGGATGCGGGCCTTCACGTCCGTCGCCGCCATCGCCGACGCGGTGAGCCCTGGCCCCTCGGCGCCCACGAGGAAACCGACCTTCTCGGCATCGACCGCCTCGGCGAGCGTGACGGCGTCGGGATCGGGGGTCATCGAGACGAGACGGAAGTCGCGCGAACGCAGTTCGTCGAGTCCGCGCGGCCACTCGTCGAACTTCGCGAAGGGCACCAGCAGCGCGTGACCCATCGAGACGCGCACGCAGCGCCGGTACAGCGGGTCGGCGCAGCCCTGACCGAACAGGACGGCATCCACACCGAGGCCGGCGGCGTTGCGGAAGATCGAGCCGATGTTCTCGTGGTCGTTGACGCCTTCGAGGATCGCGACGGTGCGCGCGGTCTCCAGGATGTCGGACACCGACAACACCTCGGGGCGTCGCGCGACGGCGAGCACGCCGCGGTTGAGGTGGAAACCGACGATCTCGGCCATCACCTCGGCCGACGCCCGGAAGAACGGGACTCCCGACAGCGACGGGTCGCGCAGATCGTCGTCGAGTTCCTCGAGGCGTTTGTCGACGCCGAGGAAGGCGTGGGCGGAGAACCGCGAGGCGATCATGCGCTGCGCGACGAGCACGCCCTCCGCGATCACCAGGCCGCGTCCCGGCCGGCCGCCGGGCAGAACCGGAAGGTCGGGTCGGCGGTCCACCGAGTTGAGGTCCCGAAAGTCCTCGACCCGGGGATCCTGCGGGTCGTCGATGTCGATCACTTCCACTGCGAGCCCGGGCACCGCAACAGTGTGCCACCCGCCACCGCCGTGACCTGCGACACCCGGTACAGAACCCAATGAGTGCCCGAGTCGCAGTGATGTGAAAACGTTGAAGTCGTGACCAACAGCGGCTCGACACCTCAGTCACGTCTGTCCCTCAAGCGCGCCACCGACGCCGACTGGGACGACATCATCACCACGGATGCCCGCGCATTCGCGATGCGCAATCCGCTGCCCGACGACGAACGCGCCGACCTTCGCGGCAAGGTCGCCGACGACGACATCGTCCTGGTACGCGACACCGGCCTGCCGTCGAAGCCCCTTGTCGGGGTGTCGATGTTCTACCGGATGTCGATGTCGCTGCCGGGCGCGGGTGTCGCCGACACCGTCGGCCTGTCGTGGGTCTCCGTGGCATCGACGCATCGCCGTCGTGGAATTCTGCGCACGATGCTGACCGAACTCTTCGAGCAATGGGAGGCCGAGAACTACACGTTCGCGACCCTGACCGCGAGCGAGGGCACCATCTACGAGCGCTTCGGGTTCGGTCCGGCCTGCTTCTCCAACACCGTGTCGATCACGCCCGGACAGGCTCCGCTCCGCGGCGACCAGCCGAAGGACGCGACCGTGCGGTTCGCGGACGCCGCCGAGGTCGCCGCGGCCGTCCCCGATCTCCACGCACGCTGGACGCTCACCACTCCCGGTGCGCTCACCCGCACCCCCGCCTGGTGGGCGCCGATCCTCGCCGACCGTCCGTCGGAGCGTCCGCTGCCCGCGAGCGGACTGCACTACCTGCTCCACGACGACGGCTACGCCAGCTACCGCATCTACAAGAACGAGAACGGCGGCGTTCGCGGCGAGGTCAACGAGGTCTTCGCCGTCACCGACGAGGCCCACACCGACCTGTGGCGGGTGCTCACCAGCCTCGACCTGATCCCGTCGCTCACCGCGACCATCCCGGTCGACGATCCGTTGCGGCACAAACTCATCGACGCCCGCGCGGTGTCGATCACCGGTCTGCGTGACGAGATGTGGCTGCGTATCCTCGACATCCCGGCCGCGCTGGGGTCGCGGAAGTACGCCGCCGACCTCGATGTGGTCATCGAGGTCACCGACGAGTTCCGTGGTCGCGGAGGGGTATTCACGGTGTCCGCGCGCGGGGGCGACGCGATCGTCGCCCCCGCACCCGACACCGCAACGCCCACGGTGAGGATGGACACCTCGGTGCTGTCGAGCATCTACCTCGGCGGCATCCGCCCGTCGGCGTTTGCGGCGGCCGGCCGGCTCCGCGTTGACTCCCCGACAACGCTTCGAGCTCTGGACCAGGCCTTCACCACCGATCGAGCACCGTTCTCCGGCACCTTCTTCTAGTGTTAGATCGCCCGGGAGCGAGGTATCTCGGTGTCGGGCTGGTTGAGGATCTTGTTGAAGATCTGCACGCCCTCCCGGAGGGTGTCCCGTTCGCTGGGCGTGAGTTCGCGTAGACGGTCACTCAGCCAGGCCTCGCGTGCCGCCAACTCCTCCTTGATGACCTCGACCCCCGAGGCCGAGAGCGTCACGATCGCCTGGCGGCCATCCGTCGGGTGCGGTTCACGCTTGATCATCCCGAGGTCCGACAGCGACGCGATCACTCTCGTCATGGAGGGCGGGCGAACCCGCTCGGCCGCGGCGAGGGCGCCGGGTGTCATCGGGCCTTCGTGATGCAACGTGTAGAGGGCCGAGAGCTGCGTCAGCGAGACCAACTTGTTCTCGCGCCGCCCTCTCAGACGGCGCGCGAGTCGTACGACGGCGAGGGACAAGTCGCCAGAGAGACTTCCGTCACCATACGGTGAATGCATTGCCCCAGCGTAGGGCATGTAAATCACCGTCGAACCCTAAGCATTGCAAATTGACCCGGCTGGATGACAAAACCGGTCGCAAATTTTGACTACACGCGTTAGCCGATGAGGTCGGAGATCGGTCCCCGCGCGAAATAGGCGACGAAGACCGCGGCCACCAGCCACAGCAGCGGATGGACCGTGCGCGCCTTGCCCGCGGCGGTGGCCATCACCACCCAGCTGATGAAGCCGATGCCGATGCCGTTGGCGATCGAGTAGGTGAACGGCATCGTCACGACGGTCAGGAAGGCAGGTATCGCGAAGTCGAGGCGACGGAAGTCGACGGCCGTCAACTGCCCGATCATCATCGCACCCACCACCACGAGAGCCGGCGCGATCGCCTCGAGCGGGATCACCTCGTAGATCGGGGTGAGGAACATGGCGACCAGGAACAACACGCCGGTGACGACGTTCGCCAGACCGGTTCGTGCACCTTCGGCGATACCCGAGGCCGATTCGACGAACACAGTGTTCGACGACGCCGACGCGGCACCGCCGGCGATGGCACCGGTCCCCTCGACCACCAGCGCACGCCCGATACCGGGGAGGTTGCCCTTGTCATCGGCCAGACCGGCCTCCTTGCCGAGGCCCGTCATCGTGCCCATCGCGTCGAAGAAGTTCGACAGGACGAGCGCGAACACGAAGACCGACGCCGCCAGCACACCGATCCGGGTGAAGGCGCCGAACAAGTCGACATCTCCGACGAGGCTCAGATCGGGTAGTCCACCCAGCGCGGTGGGGATGTCGGGCACGGTGAGGCCCCAGCCCGAGGGGTTGTCCATGCTGGAGCCGTAGTCGAAGATGCGCTCCAGCACGAGCGACAGGACGGTGGTGATCGCGATACCGATCAGCAGACCGCCGGGAACCTTCCGCACCACCAGGACACCCATGATGAGAACACCGAGAGCGAAGATGAGCGTCGGAACGGTGGCGATCGAGTTGTCACTGCCCAGCTGGACCGGGACCGTGGTTCCGGCGGCGTCCGGGATGCGTTTGACGAAGCCGGCGTCGACGAAGCCGATGAAGGCGATGAACGCGCCGATACCGGCGGCGATGGCCGCCTTGAGTTCGCTCGGGACCGCGTTGAACACCGCCGTGCGGAAGCCTGTCACCGCCAGCAGCACGATGATGATGCCGTCGACCACGACGAGGCCCATCGCCTCCGGCCATGTCACCTCGGGTGCGATCGACACCGCGAGAAGACTGTTGATGCCGAGACCCGCGGCGATCGCGAACGGGTAGTTGGCGACGAGGCCGAACAGGATCGACATCACGCCCGCGACGAGTGCGGTGACCGCGGCGACCTGCGCCAGCGGCAGCACGTTGCCGAGCACGTCGGCGTTCTTCTCGCCGCCGGGGATGCCGCCGATGATGATCGGGTTGAGCACCACGATGTAGGCCATCGTGAAGAACGTGACCAGGCCTCCGCGGAACTCGCGGTTGAGCGTCGAGCCGCGCTCGGAGATCTTGAAGAAACGATCGATCGCGCCGTTCGGCGTCGCCGTCCTCGCTCCCCTGGTGGTCGAGGGGCCGGTGTCCTCGGGTGGCGCTTCGGCAGCACCCGTGTCGGCCGCGTCGGTCGTCGTCTCGGACGAGATGTCGGCGGGGTCGTCGGCGGGGGTCAGATCGCGGGACTCACTCGGGACGTCTTTTGGCACCTGTCGAAAGCTACTCTTTGTCTCATGCCGGATACAGTCGACGTCCCCGAACTGCCCCGCGCGCTGCGTGCGCCCGAGCCGGTGATCGTGGTCGGGATGGTCGCCTGGCTGGTCGCGACGGTGGTCGTCGCGGTCGCCGACCTCGGCGGCGGCAACGCGCTGACGATCTGCCTGGTCGGGCTGGGCGTGGGACTTCTCGGCACCACGATCGTGCTGGTCCAGCGGGCGGGAGTCCGACGCGGGGCCCGCGGCGCACAGGAGGGTCTGGACTAGAACGGGCCGTCGAACGCGTCAGTCCGCCGAGAAGAGAATCCACCCGACGTGTTCGCGTCCCCACGCGCCCACCTCGTCGCGGTTCGCGAACGGACGTGTCTCGAGCGTGGTCAGCAGGAGCGAATGTGTGATGCGGACCATGACCTCGGCGACCCGCCGCGCCTCGTCGTCGCCGAGCGGGGCGTCCCCGGTCATCAGACCCGCCACCCGGGCGGCCAGATAGTCCACGGCACGGTCGAAGACCGGCGCCGACGACACCGTGAGCACCCGCAGTGTCGTCGCCGGGTCCGCCGCGTACTCGCGGGCCAGTAGTGGGTGGTCGTAGAACGACCAGAAGATCGCCGCGAACCCCTCGATGAGCCGCTCCCGCGGATCCCCTGTTCCCGCCAGTTCCCGGTCGACGCGGGCGAACAACTCGTCGGCCTCACGCGAGAGCAGGTCGGAGAAGAGATCCTCCTTGTGCGGCCAGCGACGGTAGACGGTCATGTGGGACACGCCGGCCAGCGCGGCGATCGCCTCGATCGACGTCCGTTTGAGCCCCTTCGCGAGCAACGATGACATCGCCGCATCGAGGATCTTCTGCCCCGTCCGCTCGGCCCGGGACGCGCTCGGCGTCTTCACACCGCCATCATTGCAATGTTAGTGTTCGGCCGAACTACTAACATTGGAGTTTCATGACCGCCACCGAGAACCCGGACGCGTCCGTCGCCGACACTTCGGCGCCGCCCGCAGTCGACCTCGCCGACCTGCCACCGGCCGTCGAGCAGTTCCGGTGGCATCTGGGCAGTGTCCTGTTCGGATTCTTCGGCGCCTCCTTCTTCGACCAGGTGGCGCTCGTCCCGGTGGCCGCGGCCGTCGACCGTACCGGCCGCTTCGCCGAGAACTTCGTCGATCGCGGACTCCGCAGCTTCAGTGCCGAACAACTCGTGCTGTGGGGCGACGAGAGGACGCGCCACGCGTTCGCCGACCGGTTGAGGTTCCTGCATCGTGAGGTCCGGGGCACCGGACGCGACGACTTCGACGAGATCCGGTACAGCGCACTCGATCCCACGCTGTGGAACTGGATCGCGATGAGCGCGATCATGGGCTACCTCAACACGTTCACGGCGTGCACGGGCATCGAACTGTCGCCGGAGGAGGAAGAACTCGCCTACGCGGTCGCACTCGAACGCCTGGGCATCCTCTCGCTGCCGGGGAAGTCTGCCCAGCTCCCACCAACGCTCGCCGATGCGCGCCGCTGGTACGACGGCGTCGTCGACGAACACCTGCAAGCCAATCCGTTCCTCGACGCCGTCACCGACCAGCTGACCCGCCTCCCCCTTCCGACGATCGGCATGCCGCCAGTCCTGCGCATCGCGCTCACGCCGCCGTGGTTCGTCATCCGCCCATTGGCCGGCCACGTCGTCAAGGTCTGCTCGTTCAGCGTCATGCACCCCGGCGTCCGAGAGCTGACGTCGGTTCGCCTCGACCGCCGCGAACAGTGGGAGTTCCGGATCTACAAGCGACTGCTGCAAACCGCGTGGCGCCGGCTCCCTCGTCGGATCGTGCTCACGCCCATGGCGTATCACGAGTACCGCCGCGACCAGCTGGCACGTACGTACCATTCGATCCAGCTTGAATCGTTCGCACCGACGTGCCCGGTCTAGTTCTCAGCCGGCGACGATCTCGTTCAGCCGCTTACCGATGATCCCCACCGCGAAACCCAGCCGTTCGAAGTCCTTGTTGGTGGTCTGCCCGTGGTAGAAGCGGTAGTAGATCTGCTGGGCGATGACCACGGCCCGGAAGAGGCCGAAGGCCTCGTACCACCGCCACCTCTCGGGTGACATCTCGAAACCCATACGCTCGCAGTACCGTTCGACGAACTCGGCGCGGGTGATCATCCCCGGCATGTTCGTCGGGACGCGGCGCATGAGTTGCAGCTCGTCGGTGTCGTCGGCCTGAATCCAGTAGGCCATCGAGCCGGCGAGGTCCATCAGCGGATCGCCGAGGGTCGCCATCTCCCAGTCGAGGATGCCGATGACCCTGGTCGGGTCGTCCTTGTCCAGCACCACGTTGTCGAGCTTGAAGTCGTTGTGGATGATGCAATTCGCCACGTCCTCGGGCTGGTTCTCGGCCAGCCAGGACATCGCCTCCTCGAAGTCGGGGACGTCGTCGGTGTGTGCGTTGCGGAATCGGGTGGTCCAGCCGTCGACCTGCCGTCGGACGTAACCGAGCCCCTTACCGAGGTCGCCGAGCCCGGTCTTCGACGGGTCGACCGAATGTACTTCGACGAGCGTGTCGATGAAGTTGAAGCAGAGCTGCCGCGCCTGATCGGCGTCCAGCGGAACGTCGGCCGGCCACTCCTTGCGCGGGATGACACCGTCGATGCGACCCATGACGTAGAAGTCGGCGCCGAGGACCGAGTCGTCGTCGCAGAAGGCGATCATCGGTGCGATGTAGCGGATCACCCCGGCGAGCTCGGATTGGATGCGGTACTCGCGGCGCATGTCGTGCGCCCCGCGGGCCTTGGTGCCGCGCGGTGCCCGACGCAGGATCAGGTCCCGCGTCGGATACCGCAGCAGGAAGGTGAGATTGGAAGCGCCACCGGCGAATTGCCGTACCTCGGGCACCGCGTCGAGTCCCTCGACATCCGGGGCCGCGGTGCGCAACCACGCGGCCACCGCCTCGACGTCGAACGCGTCCTCTTCCCGGACCTCGCGCGCCTCGGTCACCTGGTCAGCCATTGTGGGAGTTCACCCTTCTCGTTCGTGGATGTGTGGATACCACCGCGGTCAGCGGTACTTACCGAGTTCGAGACGCGCAACGACGTTGCGGTGGACCTCATCCGGGCCGTCGGCCAGGCGGAGCGAGCGTGCTCCGACCCAGGCCTGGGCGAGCGGGAAGTCGTCGGTCATACCGGCGCCGCCGTGCAGCTGGATGGCCATGTCGATGACCGACAGGGCCATGTTGGGCACCTCGACCTTGATCTCGCTGACCGCCGACAACGCCTCGGCCGACATGCCCTGGTCGAGCAGCCAGGCGGCGTGGTGGACGAGCAGTCGTGAGCGGTTGATCGCGATGCGGGCGTCGGCGATGCGTTCGCTGTTGCCGCCGAGCCGGGCCAGCTGCTTGCCGAAGGCCTCACGTGAGAGTGCCCGCTTCACACCGAGTTCCAGCGCCCGCTCCGCCAGGCCGATGGCCCGCATGCAGTGGTGGACGCGTCCCGGCCCGAGGCGGCCCTGGGCGATCTCGAAGGCGCGGCCGGGTCCGAGGAGGATGTTCGACGCCGGAACACGCACGTCGGTGAAGGACACCTCGCCGTGGCCGAACGGTTCGTCGAAATAGCCCATGGTGGTGAGCATCCGGTCGACCTTGACGCCGGGGGTGTCGATCGGGATGAGCACCATGGTGTGCTGCGACTTGCGGTCGGCTTCGGCGTCGGTGACGCCCATGAAGATCAGGACCTTGCAGTCGGGATGCCCGACGCCGGTGGAGAACCACTTGGTGCCGTTGATGACGACGTCGTCGCCGTCGAGGACAGCGGTCGCGGCCATGTTGGTGGCGTCCGACGACGCGACGGCCGGTTCGGTCATGCAGAAGGCGCTGCGGATGTCGGCGCGCAGCAACGGTTCCAGCCAGCGCTCGCGCTGCTCCTCGGAGCCGTAGCGCAGCAGGACCTCCATGTTGCCGGTGTCCGGAGCGTTGCAGTTGAAGATGACCGGCGACAGCGCCGACGATCCCATCGCCTCGGCGATCGGGGCGTAGTCGACGTTGGACAGGCCCTCTCCCCCGTCGGTGCCGAAATCCGCGGCGTAGCGACCGGCGTGCGCGGCCGGCAGGAAGAGGTTCCACAGACCCTCGGACCGGGCTTTCGCCTGCAGTTCGGCGATGATCGGCGACGGCGTCCAGGGATTTCCGTCCCCGTCGCGTCGTTCCTTGATGTCCCGGTGGATCTCGGGTTCGGCGGGTTCGATCTCGTTGGTGACGAACGCCCGCACGCGCTCGGTGAGTTCGGCGGACCGCGGTGACGGAGAGAAATCCATTCCCCGACCGTATCGCGGAGCCCTCTGTCCGGGGGCTAGTTCCGGTACAGCGTCGAGCCCTCCGGGCCGGCCGTGGTGCTCACCAGTTTGGCGAAGCAGTGGTCAGGGTCGAATCCCTGCGTTCGGCACCAGCTGTTCGCCTCGACCGGGCCCGGGAATGTCGCCGCCGCGACCGTCACCCACCAGCCCCTATACGAGAACACCGGCCACTCGTCACTCCACAGCAGGCGAACATCGTTGAACCGCAGACGAAGTGCCAGGAACTCGTCGAGGATGGCCTGGTCGGTCCACGTACGACCGTCGGCGACGAGACCGGCGTGCTTGGAACTGAGCTGCGCGACCCACCGGTTGTTCAGGTTCGCCAGGATGAACGCGCGGTCGGCGTCGGCCTGCAGGCGCAGGGCGTTGACACTGGTGGCGGTGACGTCGGCGCCGGCCGGGAACACCGTGTCGGTGGCCTCCGACGACGCCGACGACCTGCCCGACGCCGGTGCGGTCACGGCCGGGGCCCGCTCCGGCGTCGAACCCCGGTCGCACTCGACGAGGTATTGTCCGCCAGCCGAATTCGCGTCGTTCAAGGTGTCGGGCAGGCGGAAGAAGCTACCCGGCGGGTAGGTCAGTTCCAGGTTGAGGGCCGCTCCGCCGTCGGGTGCCGGGACGGCGAGCGGGGATCGTCGGAAGTCGAAGCTGCCCGAGGCGACGAGACCACCGCCGTCGGAGATGGTGATACGGGTCTGCGGACCGAACAGGACGTCCCCGTCGGGGCACTTCGCGGTGACCTTCATCGTGACGACGAGGCCACCGGCAGCGGTGCGGAACGACTGGGGTGTGAACACGGGCGGCGAACCGCACGGTGTCACGTACTGCGTTCCCCCGCCGCCGGATCCGCTGTTGCCCGCCCGGGTGGTGCCCGGCACGATCGCCCGCGGACCCGTCGGGGCGAACCCGGTGATGGTGGTCGAGGTCAGGGTCACCAGACGGTCGCCGAGGGCGAAGGTCAGCGCCGGACCGGGTTCGTCGCCGACGCGGACATTGCCGATCACATTCGGCGGCAGCGACCAGGCCGGTGATCCGCTGTACAGGTCGAGTGCGGCGATCCCGCCGTCGGGTGTCGGGGTGATCAGCCGTTCGCCGTCGGTGACGGCATGGCCGCTGACCGCGGCGTTCCGGCCCGCGGACGCACGCCACAGCAGGCGCCCGGTCTCGGTGTCGAGGGCGAGGTACTCGCTGCCGGATCGGTCGAAGACGATCACCTCGCGGTCGTCGGCGAGCACCACCCGCGACCCGAAGACGTCGACCTCCGGTATCGCCGCGGTCCACGGCGAGGTCCCGTTCCGGACGTCGGTGTACCGGCCGTCGACGAGCATCCGACTTCGCTGGCCGGTCGTCGCCGACGCCGGGACGATCGCGTTGTCCCCGGAGAGCTCCGCTGTCGTACCGTCGGGCCGCAGCACCACGAGCCTGCGGTTCGCGACCGCCATCCCGTCGGAGTCGCCCGTCTCGAGGACCAGGGTCCCGTCGTCGAACCGGCCGATCTCGCTGGTGCCCGCCTTCGCGACCAGGCGATCGCCGTCGTCGGCCGAGACGCCGACGACCCGCAGACCGGAGGTGACGACAGTGGTGTCGGTCGCTGTGAACGCTGAGGCGTCACCGCTGCCGGGTGCCGCCGTGGGCAGATTGTCGACCGGCCGCGACCAGAGAGGACCGTCCCGGGTGATCTTGTGGAACACGACCGAATCGGTCGCCGGCACGTACTCGACGACGAAGGCCGCGTCCCCGTTGTAGGCGACGCCGCCGGTGTTGGGCGGCGCCGGCACGGTTGCGAGTGCGGCGCCGGACCGGACGTCGATGAAGTGCAGTGTGTCGGCGTCGCGGCAGACGAGGGAGTCGTCGACGATCGTGTCCGCGCAGGTGGACACGGGTTCGCCGAAGCGCCAGCGTTCGCCGGTACGCGCGTTGACGCCCACGGCCCAGTGCGAACCGCCGACACTCGTGTACGGATCGCCGACGATCGTCACGAGCGTCTCACCGTCGGCGATCGCGCCCACCGTGCCGTAGCGCCCCTCGGACGGGATGACCGAGTTGAACTTCTGCCCGCCCATCGACGCCGCGGTGATCGACCATTCCGCGCCGGGCGCCACCGGATACGACGCCGCCAGCTGACCGTCGACGAGGTCGGGGTCGTCGGCCTGCGACAACCTCCACCAGACGACGCCGACGACGACCAGTGCGACCACGCACAGCAGTGCGACGCCGATGATGAGATAGGCCGTGGTGTTCGACCGTCGCGGCGGCGGACCGGCCATCGGATACCCCGGTGGACCCACTCCTGGAGGGCCCATTCCCGGCGGTCCGGTCGGTGGGGTCGGGTACATGCCCGGGTACGGGTACTGCCACGGCGGCGGGGAGGATCCGGGGAATGCCCCGGGCACCACCGTCGGATGCGCGGGTTGGCTCGTCGTCGGCGGCTCGTCGGGCCGGGGCGCGCCGGAACCACCTTCGAACGGCGGCCCCGAATGCGACATCACCCCAGTCAAGCTCAGTTCACGATCGCGGGACTATCCTTCGCGCAGACGAATCCCGTGAGTCAGCCCGCGTGTGCGGCGGGAACGTCTGCACGCCTCCGCGTTTCGTACCGCACCAGCACCCACGTGCAGAGCGCGACCCACAGCACACCGACGATCCAGCCGGACACCACATCCGTCGTCCAGTGCACCGCGAGCTGAATGCGGGTGAGCCCCACCAGGATCGACATCAGTGGCGCGAGCAGCAGAATCCACCGGTGGTCGCGCACCCACGCGAAGCAGCGGTAGGCGACGACCGCGAAGAGGCCGAACACGACCATCGTCATCATCGCGTGGCCCGACGGGTAAGAGAACGAGTCGATGTTCAGCAGCCGGTCCTCGATGGGCGGGCGGTTGCGCGCGAACCCGAACTTGAGGCTCTGCATCAGCACGTAGCCCAGGATCGTGCCGAGGGCGACGTACACGGCGTCGACGCGGCGTCCGGCGTACGCCAGTGCGACCACGGCCAGAACGGTGAGGGCGGTGACCACCAGGGTGTTGCCGAGGGTGGTGATCACCTGGGCGATCGTGATCCAGGGCTCGGAGCGGTTCTGGACGACCCAGTCCCACGCGTTCTCGTCGATCGTCGTCGGCGAAATGAACATCCGCTGCCGGCCTTTCTCCACCGCGGTCGCGCTGTCCGTCGCAACCGATCCCACACGTCAGCCACTTTATCCGGGGCTTCGCAACCGTTCGTCGCCACCGACACCGGACCGGCTGTGACCTGCCGGAATCCGATGCTCAAGCCGTCCTCAAGTGCACTGCAAGAGGCCAGACCGACAGTGGTCTCCGTCAGCCCGAACCCCGACCCCTGAGATGAGGACCCACCCGATGACGACCCATCCCGCTGCCACCGCGTTCCCGATCCAGCTCCGCCTCCCCGGTCAGGCCGCCGCGCCCGAGGGTCCGATCGACCCGTTCATGATGTACGTCCTCCACCACGCGTTCCGCCGCGATCTCGCCGACTTCGCCGCGGCCGTCCCGCGCACCAAGCTCGACGACCCCGGCACCTGGCGAGCCCTCGCCGACCGGTGGACGATGTTCGCCACGGCGCTGCATCACCACCACAACGGTGAGGACCTGGAGCTGTGGCCGCTGCTCGAGGAACGCTGCGACGAGACCGAGAAGCGGGTCCTCGAGGCGATGGACGCCGAACACGATCAGATCGACCCGATCCTCGAGGAGTGCGCTGCCGGTTTCACCATGATGGCCGCGCACCCGAACGAACAGACCCGTGCCGAGCTGGTCGACGCACTCGTCCGCGCCCAGCCGATTCTCGGCGATCACCTCGCGCACGAGGAGGCCGACGCCCTCGCCATCGTGCAGCGTCGGATGACCATGCACGACTGGGAGGAGTTCGAGGCCAAGATGAGCAAGCAGTCGGGCCTCGGCGAGATGCTGAAGATGAGCCCGATGATGGTCAAGGGGCTGTCCGACGTCGACCGCGAGGTGGTGTTCGCCCGCCTCCCCGGCATCCTCAAGCTGCTCGTCAGGCTCGGCGGCCCGCGGTTCCGTCGCCTCGACAGCCGCGCGTTCTACTACCTGAACCGATGAGCGCGTGCTGGTCGGGCGGTCCCGGCCGCCCGCGGGATCGCTACCTCACCCCGGAGGCGCAGGCTGCGAACAGCGCTTCCGAGCGGAGGGCGCGATCCTGCAGCGGGTCCGGGCCACGCCGAGACGTCACTTCGCGAGCGCGCGCCCGATCACGAGACGCTGGATCTGGTTGGTCCCCTCGAAGATCTGCGTGATCTTGGCCTCGCGCATGTAGCGCTCGACCGGGAAGTCGCGGGTGTAACCGTAGCCGCCGAAGACCTGCACCGCATCGGTGGTGACCTTCATGGCGGCGTCGGTCGCGACGAGCTTCGCGGTCGCCGCGGCCCGGGAGTACTCCATGCCCGCATCACGACGACGCGCCGCGTCGAGGTAGGTGGCACGTGCGGAGTCGACGGCGGCGGCCATGTCGGCCAGCACGAACGACAGACCCTGGTGATCGATGATCTTGCGGCCGAACGCGGCTCGCTCCTGCGCGTACTCGACGGCCGCGTCGAGCGCTGCCTGCGCCAGACCGGTCGCCACCGCGGCGATGCCGAGTCGCCCGGAATCCAAGGCGGAGAACGCGATCTGCAGGCCTTGTCCTTCGGCGCCGAGACGGCGGCCCTCGTCGATGAAGGCGTTGTCGTACGACGCGCCGGTGGTGGGGACCGCGTGTAGGCCCATCTTGTCCTCGGGCTTGCCGAAGGTCAGGCCCTCGGTGTCCCGGGCGACGAAAAGACAGGAGATGCCCTTCGAGCCCTCGCCGGTACGCGCGAAGACGTTGTAGACGTCGGCGATGCCGCCATGGGTGATCCACGCCTTGGAGCCGGTCATCGTGTAACCGCCCTCGGTGGGCGTCGCGCGGCACGCCAATGCCGCCGCGTCGGAACCGGCCTGCGGTTCACTCAGGCTGTAGGCACCGATCAGCTTGCCGTTCAACAAGTCCGGGAGCCAGCGCTGCTTCTGCTCCTCGGTGCCGAAGTTGAACAACGGGTGACACGCGAGTCCGTGGACGCTGACCGCGACCGCGACCGACGCCCAGCGTGCGCCGAGCTCTTCGAGCACCTGCAGGTACACCTCGTACGGCTGTCCGCCGCCGTCCCACTCGGTCGGGTACGGCAGGCCGAGGAGACCGGCCTCACCGAGCTCGGCGAACAGGCCTTCCGGGTACTTCCGCTCCTTCTCGTACTCACTCGCGATCGGCGCCATCCGCTTGTCGGCGATGTCGCGGACCAGCGCGATCAGGTCGCGAGCGTCGTCGTTGGGGAGCAGACGGTCGACCGGCATCGGTACCTCCAGGTGAAAGAGCTCAGGTAACTGAACTAGTACTCAAGTCCTCTGCACAGTACTATTTTGGCAGCGGTCAGTACAGCTGACGACATCGGTGAGGAGTCCCATGCCACGCGAGGGGTTCGCGACGCGGCGTCGCGCCGCCCTGTTCGACGCCCTGCTCGAACTCATCCTGCGCGACGGCTTCGCCCATCTGTCTATCGCCGACATCGCCGCCGAACTGAGATGCTCCAAGTCGACGCTCTACACCCTCGCGGCCAGTAAGGAACAACTGGTCACGGCCACCGTGACCCACTTCTTCCGCACCGCGACCGAACAGGTCGAAGCAAGGGTCGAGTCGTCGAAAACTCCCCGGGAGCGGGTCATCGCCTACCTGGTGGCCGTCGGCGAAGCGCTGTCACCGGCGTCGGAGGCGTTCATGCGGGACCTCGACGCCTTCCCGCCGACCCGCTCGCTCTACGAACTCAACACCGCCGCGGCCGCGGCCCGCGTTCAGAAGCTGATCGCCGAAGGTGTCGCCGCGGGCGACTTCCGAAATGTCGACGCCGCCTTCGCCGCCGACCTCGCCGCCTCGATGATGAGCCGCATCCAGCGCCGCGAGGTCTGGGCCGCCACCGGTCTCGACGACGCCGCCGCGTACCGACAGCTCGCGAGCATTCTCACGGCCGGGATCGACGCGGGATAGTCGCCACTACCGGCTCAAATCCGGGACGCGCACGTGCCGCGTCGCTGGGGCCGGCAATCACGCCCATCAACAGTAGGTATCCCCCGGCGATACCTACTGCCGAACCACGCCATCACCCCCGAAGCCCTCGACGCACCGGTTGACAATCCGCTTAATAAATCACAGTATCTACGTGATTCTGGTCACGCGTCGCATCCCGGGCGGCGCGCATTACAACGGAGGTCCTGTGAAGCGCAGATTCGTCAATACGGTGGCCGCGGTCGCCGCGGTCTCTCTGTTCGCGGCCGGTTGCGCCGACAACGGCAGCGGCGGAGGGGATTCGGTCGGCGAGGGGGACACCATCAAGGTCGGCCTCATGTACGACGTGACCGGTCCCGCGGCCGCCGGCAGCGTCGGCACCGACACCGGAGCCAAGGCCCGCATCGACACGATCAACGCCGCCGGCGGAATCAACGGCCGCAAGCTCGAGCTGGTCATCGGCGACTCCGCCTCGACCCCTGCCGGCGCCCAGTCGGCCGCCAAGACGCTCGTCGAGCAGCACGGCGTGTTCGCCGTCATGACCTGGACCTACACCGCGAACGCTGCGGCCCCCTACCTGGAGCAGCAGAAGGTGCCGGTGATCGGCGGTAGCTGGGATTCGGCGCCGCAGTGGGCCCACGGCGAGAACTTCTTCGGTACGCAACCGGCGAACACCGAGGCATCGGTGGTCACCACCTATGGAAACTGGTTCAAGCAGGCCGGCGTCACCAAGGCCGCGTCGATCGGATTGAACACGGCCTCGGGCAAGACGGCCGCGGAGAAGGTCGCCGAGTCGATCAGATCGGCCGGGATCGACGTCCCGCTGGTCAATACGTCCATCGACCAGACCACCGCCGACTTCGGACCCACTGCCATCGCGGTCAAGAACTCCGGTGTGGACGGGCTCTACGTCGCACTCGCGCCGAACGGAATCTACGCTCTTGCAGCCGCATTGAAACAGCAGAACGTCAACGTGAAACTGGCCATGGCCGGCACCGGCTACGGTCAGGACCTGCTGGACAACCCGTCGGCACGGCAGGGCGCCGACGGCATGCAGTTCGTCATGCACTACCAGCCGAAGGAGCTGAACACCGACGCCACAAAGGCGATGGTGACGGCACTCGAAGGCCAGGGTTTCACCGGCTCGCCCGGGTTCGCCGTCGCCGGTGGTTACACCGACGTCGATCTGTTCGCCCACGGCCTGCGGCTCGCCGGTGACGACGTCACCCGCGAGAACTTCATCAGCAAACTGCGGGACGACACCAGCTGGAACGGCGAGGGATTGATGGCGGGCACCGCGTCGTTCCCCGAGTTCGTTCCCGCCGGTCCCGGCCTGAACTACGGCAACTGCATGTACGTGTCCGAACTCCGCGGCGAGAGCTTCGTCCCGGTCGTGGACACCCCCTACTGCGGCGACAACATCGGCTGATCAAAACCGACGAACGACGGATTGGGTTGACCCATGCTTGAATTCACGGTGGCCGGACTCGCTCTGGGCTCGATCTACGCGATCGTCGCCTCAGGGCTGGTCATCACCTATGTATCTGCCGGCGTACTGAACTTCGCATTCGGTCCGATGGCGTTCTTCCTGGCACGCTTCTACTATTTCCTGCACAGCGAACAGGGCATGGGCATCCTCCCGTCGTTCGTCATAGCGGTGGTCATCGGCGGTCCGGCGCTGGGCGTCGTGCTCTATTACGCCTTGTTCCAACACATCCGACGGTCGTCGACGCTCATCAAGATCGTCGCGACGATCGGGCTCTCGGTAGCCCTCCCCGCTGCCAGCCGGCTCATCTTCGGCGACCTCGCGGTGACCGTTGTCCCTGGCCTCGCTCCCGAGCCGGTCGCGGTGTACCGGATCGGCGGCGTCGCCATCAACCTCAACCAGGTGCTGATGATGGGCGCCCTGGTGCTGCTGGTGGTCGCCGGCGGACTGGTGCTGAAGTTCACCCAGGTCGGCCTGGTGGTGCGGGCGATGGTCGACACCGAGGCGATGGCGCAGCTCGTCGGGGTCAACACGCGGCTGGTGTCGGTGGGGGTCTGGGCATTCAGCTCATTCCTCGCCGGTGTCGCCGGGGTCCTCGTGGCGCCGACCGTCGGATTGTCGTCGGATCAGTTCGTCCTCCTGGTGAGCGCTGCATTCGCGGCGGTGGTCATCGCACGATTCGTCAAGATCGGCATCGCCATCGCGGCCGGTCTGCTCATCGGATGGCTGACGACCGTCATCCAGAGCCAGCTGCCCTCCGACAGCAGCTGGACCACCGCCGTAGTTGCCAGCACGCCGTTCGCGCTGATGCTCGCGGTGCTGCTCTACTATCGCGTCACCGGCAAGGGCGCCGACGAGGACACCGGTGTCGGCGGCGCACTGGACCGTGCGATCGCGGTGGTGGACACCGGAACCGCGAAGGTCGCCGAGGGAGCTTCGCGGCGCCTCTCGCACGGTTCCCGTGGACCCCTCTTCGCCCCCGGCGTGCTGATCGCGATCGTGTGCGTGGCCCTGCTGCCCCAGGTCCTTCCGAACTACTGGGTAGGCCTTGTCGCCCAGGGCATCTGCATGGCCGTCGTCTTCCTCTCCTTCACCCTGCTGACCGGCCAGGGCGGCATGGTGTGGCTGTGTCAGGCGGCGCTCGCCGGGATCGGCGCGGTCACCACGGCACAACTGGTGACCGAGTTCGAGTGGCCCGTCATCGGGGCACTGCTCGCGGCGGGTGTGGTCACCTCCCTGTTCGGCCTCGTGATCGGTCTCGTCACGATCCGCCTGGGCAATCTGTACATCGCGCTGGTGACGCTGAGTTTCGCCCTGTTGATCCAGACGATGATGTTCACCCGAGAGTGGATCGAGAACAGTGGTGCAGGAATTGCCCTGCTGCGACCGGACTGGCTCGACGGCGACGCGGACTTCCTGTACTTCGGGTTGATCATCTTCTCTCTCGCCTCCCTCGTGGTCCTCAACTTCCGTCGGTCCACGGCCGGCCTGGCCCTGGCCGCGGTCCGATCCAGCGAAGCCGGCGCGCGGTCGATCGCGATCAACGTGGTGCAGGCCAAGCTGATGGTCGCGGTACTCGCCTCGGCAACAGCAGGTGTCGGCGGCGGGATGATGGCGCTGTACGCAGGGGCGGCCACCCCGCTGACCTACTCGGCCATCCTCGGCATGGTCTGGCTCGCGGTCCTCGTCACCATGGGTGTGCGTTCGAACGTCGCGGCACTCTTCGCCGGCATGGCACTCACGGTGTTCCCCGGGATCTTCACAACCTACTTCCCGCACGAGATCGGCGACCTGCCGACCGTCCTGTTCGGTGTCGGCGCGATCCTCGTCGCGCGTGACCCCGACGGGGTCGTCGCGACCCAGGCACGTCAGATCGCCGGTCTCGCAAGTCGGTTGCGGGCACGGGTCGGCGGACCACCCTCCGCCACGCCTCCGCCCGGTGACGACATGATCACGCCCGCACCACAACCCGCCCGGGAAGGGGTAGCACGGTGAAACACACCGAGAGCCGAACGACCGGTGACCTCGTGTTGTCCACCGCCGACATCACGAAGAAGTTCGGTGGCCTGGTGGCCCTCGCCGACGTCAGCGTGCGCGTGGCGCCCGCCTCGATCGTCGGCCTGGTCGGGCCCAACGGCGCCGGCAAGAGCACCCTGTTCAACGTCATGTCCGGGTACCTCCGGCCGACGTCGGGCTCGGTCTTCATCGACGGCGTCGAGCAGACACGCCGCAGCGGACCCCAACATCGCGCGACAATGGGCGTCGCCCGCACCTTCCAGCATCCAGAGTTGTTCTCGGACCTGACGATCCGCGAACACCTGGTGCTGGCCAAGCGGGTCCGGTCGGCCCCGCGACGGCTTTGGACCGACCTGCTCAAAGTGTCGGGTCTGCGGATGTCGACGGCCACCCGGGACGACACGGTCGACGCACTGCTCGAGGATCTGTCGCTGACCGACGACGCCGAACGACTCGCCGTCGGCCTGCCCCTCGGCGTCGCGCGCCGGGTGGAGGTCGGCAGAGCGCTCATCACCGATCCACGAGTGGTGCTGCTCGACGACCCGTCATCCGGTCTCGACGAATCCGAGACACGCGACCTCGCACAGGTCCTGCGGGACGCGAGGATCCGCCATTCGGTGGCCCTGGTCCTCGTCGAACACGACGTCGACCTGGTGCTCGGGCTGTCCGATGAGGTGTACGTGCTCGACTTCGGCAAGCTCATCGCGCACGGCACACCGGAGGAGATCCGTCGTGACCCGGCCGTCCGCGCCGCCTACCTCGGCGACGACCCCGGCACAGCAGCACCCGACTCGCCCGCACCCGAACCGGCAGGACTCCCCCGATGACAACCGACCACGTCCTCGAAGTACGCAACCTCTCCGTGCGGTACGGCCCGGCACTCGCACTGCACGACGTGTCGTTCGACGTCCGGGCCGGTTCCGTCACGGCCGTTCTGGGTACCAACGGCGCGGGAAAGACGACCCTGGCCCGAGCACTCTGCGGACTCGTCCGTCCCAGCGCGGGATCCATCCTGTTCGACGGGACCGACCTCGTCGGCAGGCGAGCCGACCAGATCGCTCGAGCGGGACTGATGTACCTGCCCGAGGGCCGCGGCATCTTCCCCGGGCTCAGCGTGGGCGACAACCTCCGCATGGCCACGGTGAGCCACCCTCGCGAGCAGCGGTCTGAGAACATCGATCGGGCCGTCGAGTACTTCCCCGTGCTCGCCGAGCGACTGGGACAGCGTGCCGGCACGCTGTCCGGTGGTGAGCAGCAGATGCTCTCGCTGGCAAGGGCATTGGCGTTGCGCCCGCCGCTCGTCATCGCCGACGAGATGTCGCTGGGCCTGGCCCCGAAAATGGTGGACATGGTGTTCGAGGGGCTCGCGGCCGCTGCTGCGGCCGGCACCTCGATCCTCATGATCGAGCAGTTCGTCCACCGGAGTCTGGCGATGGCCGACTCCGCACTGGTCATCCGACGCGGGGGCCTCGCTTGGCAGGGTCCCGCCGACGGAGCAGCGGAGGCGGTCGAGGAACACTACGTCCCCTCCGGACGCACGTCGTCCGCGTAGTCCTCCTCGTCCGACCGAAGACGGCGAACCCCACCACTTCTCGAGGAGCGGTGGGGTTCTTCGTCTCCTGGTTCTTCGCTCACCGGGCGCGTCGTGCTCGGCGTCAATCCGACGGCCGCCGGGTGACCGGCGCGGATGAGGGGTTGTTCGGTGGACCGCCGACGCGGTCGACGTGGAAGAAGCGTTGCGGCACAGACGGAGGCGACGATCGCCACGGCCGCCAGCACCGCGAAGCCGACCGCGAATCCGGTTCGTGTACCCACCGAGGCGGCCATGGTCAGGATTCCGGTCACCGCTACCGTGCCGACCGCACCGCCGATCGTGCGCAGATTGGCGTTGACGCCGCTCGCCTGAGCAGTGTCTCCGGGGTCGACCGACATCACCACGACCGTGGATATCGCCGGGAAACAGCAGCCGAAGCCGAGCCCCATGACGAGTGTGAGGGCCCAGCGCACCGACGAGCCGTGCTCGGCGAGCGCCAGTGTCAGCAGCACCGAGGCGACCACCGCCGAGCCGAGCGCGACCATGGCCCGTGACCGGAGGCGCCGGATCAATCTGCCCGCCACGAAACCCACGACGAACATACCGAGGCTCAAAGCCACCATGTACAGCCCCACGGACGCACTCGACAGTCCGAAGCCGCCGCCCGAATCCTGTAGGTAGGCAGGCAGAAGAGCGAAGACACCGAACAGTACGAACCCGATCAGCAACGAGATCGTGTGCGAGGCAGCGACTGCACGAGTGGACACCATCAGGCGCACGTCGATGAGCGCATGCCTCGACCTCAGTTCGGACACAATCCAGGCCGCGAACGCCACGACGCTCAGCACCGCAGCCAGGATCGTCGTCCGCGATGTCCATCCCCACGAGCTTCCCTGGCCGAGGACGATGAGCGCAGTCGACAGCCACCCGGCCAGGAGGACGGCCGCGGCGACATTGATCTTCGTGTCGCTCTTTGCACGAATGGACGGCACCACGATGGCCACCACGATTCCCGAGATGACGCAGAGCAGAGCGGGTATCAGGAACAGCCAGGCATAGCCGAGGTACTGCAGGATCGGCCCGGCGAGCACGGTTCCGGTCGCGTTGCCCATACCCGCGACTCCCCCGACCACACCGATCATGGCCGGAAGCCGGTGGGACGGCAGGATCGCTCGCAGGATGCCGTATGCCAGCGGGATGATACCGCCGCCCACCCCCTGCAGAATTCGACCGGCGACCGACACGGCGAGGGTCGGCGCACACGCGGCGATCAACGCACCGGCGGCCAGGCACGCCAGCGCGAACAGGTACATCCGCTTGAGCCCGCGGATGTCTCCGAGCCGCCCGACCACCGGTGTGCTGACGGCAGACGACAGCAGGAAGCCCGTCAGTATCCAGGCCACATCCGATGTGGTGACCCCGAATTTCTCCCGTAGCGAGGGGAGGACGGGTACGAGCATCGCCTGCAGCAGCGAGTATGCGACCACGCCGCCGATCGCGGCGCCCACAGCAAGGTACTCGGCGAGCGGCCGGTTGCCCTGTTCGGTGGCCACCGATCGGCGACGGCCGGTCAGGCCAACGCTCTTGCGAGAGCGGTGGTCTGGACGGCCGCGAAGTGCGCGCTACGGGATCCCGGCAGCGATGTGAACCCATGGCACACATCGGGCGCCACATGGAGCTCGGTCGGCACCCCGGCGTCGATCATCCGTTGCGCGTATGCGATTCCCTCATCCCTGAGCGGATCGAGTCCCGCCACGAGTACGAAGCTCGGTGGAAGCCCGGACAGGTCGTCGACGCGTGCCGGCGCACCGTAGCTGCCGAGGTGCCGGCGATCGTTGCCCGCGTACAGGTTCCACGACTGCACCACCTTGGCGCGGTTCCACACCGGGGTGTCGGTGAAGCGCATCGCCGACTCCGTCGTCGCTCGATCGTCGGTCACGGGGCAACCGAGCATCTGGAACGCCAGCGACGGCCCGCCCCGATCACGGGCCATCAGCGCGACCCCGGCCGCGATACACGCTCCCGCACTGCTGCCTGCCACGGCGAGCCGGTCGACGTCGAAGCCGTTCGCGCGGTCGTCCGCCCACCGCAGCGTCGCATAACAGTCCTCGAGCGCTCCGGGACACGGACGTTCGGGAGCGAGGCCGTAGTCGGGGTTCACCACCGCGATCCCGAGCTCGCGGGTCCAGGAGACGCACTGGGCCTCAATGGATTCCCGGTCTCCCATCACGAACCCACCGCCGTGGATGTTGATCACGGCGGCGGGCTTGTCCACCCCCACCGGTCGGTAGACGGTCACCGCGACCGGCCCGTCGGGAGCCGCGACCTCGATCTCCTCGCAGACGATGCCGGACAGGTCCAGCGGCGGCGCACCGGCACTCGCCTGTTCGACGAGTGCCCGCCCGGCGGCACGCGCGGCGACGGGGTCGTCGAGTGCCAGATCCGGGAGATGCGGCGCGATCGCCGCGAGTTCCGGGTGGAGTCCGGTGGTGTCGATCATCCGGGGATGCCTCTCGAGTCGTGGTGCAGGGAAACGGAAACGGCGCGAACGGTCACGCGAGCGCAGGCGTGGTCGGTCGGTAGAACGCGAGGAGCAGGCCGATCCCGGCGAGGAGCCCGCCGCCGAGTCCGATGACCAGTCCCCACCAACTGTCGAACAGCGGCGCGGACCCGAGGAGATGATCGACGGACAGCCCGCCGGGGCCGGTGATCGCGACGCCGACGGCCATCGCGGCGAGGATCATGTTGTACTCCCAGCCGTTGCCGTTGACGAAGAACCCGCCGTCGCGGTGCACTGTGCAGGCGGCGACGAGCATCACCGCGACGACACCGGCCGCGGCGAAGGAGGTCAGCAGCCCGGCCGCCAGCAGCAGCCCAGCGATCACCTCCGTCGACGCGGCGAGCAGAGCCTGCATCCGGCCGGGGCGCATCCCGATCGAATCGAACCACCGCCCGGTGCCGGGTATGCGGCCGCCGCCGAAGAACTTGTTGAATCCGTGTGCCGCGAAGGTCAGCCCCACCGCGATG
Organism: Gordonia sp. 135; assembly: GCF_009720185.1. NCBI lineage: Bacteria > Bacillati > Actinomycetota > Actinomycetes > Mycobacteriales > Gordoniaceae > Gordonia > Gordonia sp. 135. The sequence continues at coordinate 1,285,215 of NZ_CP046257.1, read as the reverse complement.
CGTATCATCGCGAGGCCGATGTCGATGGCGTCGATCGTCGTACTCCTCTCTGGCGCAGGCCGAATCAGCCTGCGTGGTATTTGATGGTCTTGATCTCGGAGTAGTCGGCGATGCCCGCGTCCCCGAGTTCGCGGCCGAGGCCCGACCGCTTGTAACCGCCGAACGGATCCCAGCCCGGGGAGGCACCGGAGCCGCCGTTGATGTGAACCTGGCCGGTGCGGATGCGGCGCGCCATCTCGAAGGCGCGTCCGGCGTCGGCGGAGAAGATCGCTCCGCCCAGCCCGTAGTTCGAGTCGTTGGCCAGCGCGACCGCCTCGTCGTCGTCGCGGAAGGACATCACCGCCGCGACCGGTCCGAAGACCTCCTCCTGCGCCAGGCGGGACGAGTTGTCGACGTCGGCGAACACCGTGGGCTCGACGAAGAACCCCTTGTCCAGATCCGCGGGCCGACCACCGCCCGCCACGAGCCTCGAGCCAGCAGCCGTGGCGTCGCCGATGAACCCTTCGACCTTCTCCCGCTGCACGGCGCTGATGAGAGGACCCATCGCGGTCGACGGATCGGTCGGGTCGCCCACCTGGATCGCGCGCACGCGGTCGGCGAGGCCTGCGACGTAGTCGTCATAGATGTCGGCGTGCACCAGATGCCTTGTCGTCAGAGCGCATCCCTGTCCTGACTGGGTCACCACGCTGCCCAGGCCCATCGCCAGTGCGGCGTCGAGGTCGGCGTCGGCACGCACGATCATCGCCGACTTCCCACCCAGTTCGAGGAGCACACGCTTGATGGTCGGGGCCGCCTGCGCGGACACAGCGGCCCCGACAGCCTCTGAGCCGGTGAACGAGACGAGGTCGACGCGGGGGTCCGTGCACATCAACGCACCGACATCTGCGCCCCCGTTGACCACGTTGACGACGCCCGGCGGGAAGCCCGCCGCCTCGGCAGCCTCGGCCATCAGCGCGGCGGTGAGCGGGGTGTTCGGCGACGGTTTGAGCACCACGGTGTTGCCGCACGCGAGAGCCGGGCCGAGCTTGGCGATGTTGAGATGGAACGGGAAATTGTACGCGGTGATGGCCGAGACGACCCCCACTGGCTCACGGACCAGGACCGACCCACCCAGCCACGATGATCCGTCCGGTCGCGGATTGACTTGCAGCGGAAGCGATGTGGTGTCCGGCTGACGCGCCTGCTCGACGTAGTGGTCCAGGTGGCCCAGCGGTGCGAGCAGGTGGACGGCACGCACCGAGGCCGACGGCGCACCGGTCTCGGCGGTGACGGCCTCGGCGAGTGCGTCGACACGCGCACGCAGTTCCACGGCGAACCGGCCCAGCATCTCCGAACGTTCCGGCCTGCTCATCGCCGGCCACGGCCCGGAGCCGAAGGCGCGCCGCGCCGCGGCGATCGCGCGGTCACAGTCGGCGGCCGAACCCACCGCGGCGGTCGCGAACTCCTCTTCGGTGGCCGGGTTGACCACCACCATCCGACGGCCCTCGGCCCCGTCGGTCCACTGCCCGTCGATGTACAGCTGCGCCTTGTCGATCACGGTTGTCTCCTCTTGTCGAAAGATTCCTGGCAGGGGGTCGGCGACCCCGGGGCCGTCGGTCGCCGGAACGCGGCGCTCGTCGGACTCACTTCAGCACCAACGGGTTGAGGGGAGATCCCACTCCCCCGACCACCGGCAGCGGCGCCGCGACGAACATGCCGGTGTAGACGCCGTCCTCGGCACAGTCCCGCGCCCAGTCGTCGAGGTCGAAGAGCTCGCCGAGCAGCAGGCCAAGGTCTCGCAGTGCCGCGATGTGGAGTGGCAGGACGGCGTCGCCCTCCGGGTTGGGCAGCGCCTCGACGGTGCGGGTGTCGGTGGCGACCAGCGCCACGTCGGCGTCGGCCAGCCACTGCGCGGTGGACGGGGCCAGCCCGGCCGACCGGGTACGCGGCGACTTCTCCGCCGACAGGAACGCACCCAGCCATCCCGTTCTGATGAGCAGGATGTCACCGGGCTCCACCGTCACCCCGGCTGCCGCGAGCGTCGATTCCAGTCCGTCGACGTCGACCACGCCGGTGTAGGGATCGAGCTGGAGGTGACGTCCGGCGTCGACGAGCACGGCACGCCCGACCAGGCCGTTCGCCAGGTGATGAATACCCAGACGACGCGCCCCGGAGCGCGCCGTGGTGAGTCCCGCCCAGTAGCCGTTGTACATGGTGTCGTCCGCGGCGACGTGGGCGAGACCGTCGAGTTGGGTCGCACCCTGCAGCGGCATCACGACGACGTCGTCGGAGGTCTGGAACCCGAGCGCCGATGAATCGCCGACGATGTCGTCGACGGTGGAGCTGGTGAAGGTGTGGATCGTCGCCACCCGGCTGCCCACCAACGGGGATCGTTTGCCGATCGGGAGTGCCAGCGAGAAGGACTTGCCGGTACGGATCTCCCGGCCGGCCTCGACGACGCGATCGGCGGTGAGGAGGTTGGCGGTGCCACGCTGGTCGTGGTCGCCCCATCGACCCCAGTTGTTGGGTGTGCCGGCGCGCGCGCCGTCGACCTTGCCGTCGGCCGACACGGTGTAGGTGGGTGGACGCCATGCGTCGAGCTGTTCATCTCCTGGAAGCCGCATAGTAGCCATATTAATTATCTAATTAGACTAATAACAATGGATCCGGCATGATCGATCCAACCCGCCGGTCAGGCGCCTCGTGTGCCGCCGGCTCCGGCCGAGTGAGGAGGTCACGTGGACCTGCATTTCGATCCCGAGGACATCGAGTTCCGGGAGTCAGCCCGCGTCTGGCTGCGGGACAACGTCCCCGCCGAGCGACGGCCCGAGGACGGCCAGGCGATGCGGGACTTCGACAACGCCTGGCAACGCACACAATTCGACGGCGGGTGGGCCGGGGTGTCCTGGCCGCGCGAGTACGGCGGCCTCGGACTCTCGGTGGTCAAGCAACTCATCTGGTACGAGGAGTACGCGCGGGCGAAGGCCCCGTACACCGGCACCTCGTTCCCGGCGGTCTTCTACGGCGGCCCGACGCTGGCGCTGCGCGGCACGGATGAGCAGCGCGCCGAACACCTCCCCAGGATCCTGCGCGGCGAGGAGATCTGGTCGCAAGGATTCTCCGAGCCCTCCGGCGGCTCCGACCTCGCCTCGGTGCGGACCCGCGCCGTCGTCGACGGCGACGAGCTCGTGGTGAACGGCCAGAAGGTGTGGTCGAGCTACGCCGACGTCGCCGACTACCACTTCTGCCTGTTCCGCACCGATCCCGATGCCCCCAAACGCCAGGGACTCTCGTGGGTGCTCGTGCCGCTGGACTCCCCCGGCATCGAGATCCGGCGCATCAAGACACTCGCCCGCAACCATCACTTCTGCGAGGTCTTCTACGACGACGTTCGCGTTCCGCTCGCCAATGTGGTCGGCGGACTGGGCAACGGATGGACGGTCGCGATGAACACGCTCGGTTTCGAGCGCGGGTCGGCCTTCCTCACCGAACAGCTCGAACTGTCCCACGCCGTCGACGAACTCATCGAGCTGTGCACACGCTACGACGCGCCGTCGGGTAACCGCCGGGCCATCGACGACGAGACCGTCGCAGCCGAACTCGCCGACCTGCGTGCGAGCGTCGCCGCGCTGCGCGCGATGAGCTACCGCAGCGTGTCGAAGTCGGTCCGCGGCGGTGTACCCGGACCCGAGGGGTCCATCATCCGGCTGTACTTCGCCGAACTGCGGCAGCAGGTCGCGAGCCTGGCGATGAAGGTGCTCGCCGCCGACGGTCTGGAGTTCACTCCGTACTGGGAGGACGGCTGGTCAGGCCTGTGGCTCTGGGACTTCGCGCGCACCGTCGGTGCCGGAACCTCCGAGATCCAGCGCAACATCATCGGCGACCGCGTACTCGGACTGCCCAGATGACCCGACGCCACGCCAACCACACCCGAACCTGATTGGAAGATCATGGACCTACTACTCGACGACGAACGCGCGATCGCCGACCTCGCGCGGGACTATTTCGCCGCGAACGCCGGTGCGGCACCGGCCCATTCCATCGCCGACGGCGCCGAGGTCGGCTCGCCGGTCGCCAGCAGCGCCGAACTCGGCTGGTTCGGGCTGACCGTCGCCGAATCGGCCGGCGGCCTGGGCCTGTCGACGAAGGAACTGGCCATCGCCCACCGCGAAGCGGGTCGCGCCCTCGCACCGCTGCGATTGCTGGCCACCACGGTCGCGGCGACGGCGGCCGCCGTCGCCGGCGACGAGGCCCTGCTCAAGCGACTGCTCGCCGGCGATGCGGTGGCGGCCATCGCACTGTCGACGAGCACCGGGTACCTTCTGCTCGACGCCGATACCGAAACCTCCCTTGCGGTCTCGGTACTCGCCGATTCGACGACGGTCACCGCCGTAACGGCCGGCGATGCCCGGCCCGCCGACCTCATCGACCCCGCGACACCTGCACTGAAGGTCGCCACGCTCGGGGAGGTGCTGGTGAGCGCCGACGCGTCGGTCAGCTCGCAGGCAACCCTCGCCATCGCCGCGGCGCAGATCGGCATCGCCTCGGCAAGTCTGGACATGGCCGTCGACTATGCGCGAGACCGTGAGGCTTTCGGCAAACCGATCGGCTCCTTCCAGGCGATCAAGCATCGTCTCGCCGACGTCGGCGTGGCGCTCGAGGCCGCCGATGCCCAGCTGTTCTTCGCGGCGACGGCCGCCGCCGAGAACCGGGAGGGTGCGGGCTGGGAGATCGCCGCAGCTCGTCTGCTCGCGACCCGCGCCGCGACCGCCGCCACCTCGGCGGCCATCCAGACCCACGGCGCCATGGGCATCACCTGGGACCACGACGCTCATCTGTATCTCGAACGCGCGACCCTGCTCGACCGGATCGGCCCACGCGGCGCGGTTCTGGCGCGAGAGCTGATCGCCGGCGAGGGCGTGACCCCGTGAGCGCCGGCCGCGTCGTGATCGCGGGCGGCGGACTGGCCGGTATGCGGACCGCCGAAACGTTGCGTACCAAGGGCTTCGACGGTGACGTGGTCATCGTGTCTCAGGAGGAGCTCCCGGCCTACAACCGTCCTCCCCTGTCCAAGTCCGCACTCCACCGCGACATCACCGCCGCCGATGTCGGACTGCGGATGCGCAAAGGCGTCGAATTCGAGTGGCGCCTGGGCACGAGCGTCGTCGAAGCCGACCTCGCCGCCGCCCGGGTCCGATTGAGCGACGACACCACGGTGGAGTACGACCACCTCGTCGCGGCGACCGGCGTGCGTCCGCGCCGTCTTGATCTACCCGGGCCAGACCTGTCCGGTCCGACGGGCGGGCGCCACGTCTTGCGAACTGTCGCGGATGCGCAGGCGCTGGCTCGCACTCTGGACGGCCCGCGCGTCGTCGCGATCCTCGGTGCGGGATTCCTCGGCACCGAACTCGCCTGGACCCTGGCGGGACAGGGCCACACCGTCACCGTCGTCGCACCTGAGGCCGAACCGCTCGTCGGGGCTCTCGGGGCAGCCGCCGCGACGTCGCTGCGTCGCCGATCCGAGGCCGCGGGGGTGACCTTCCGGACGGGACGCACCGCGTCGCATCTGCTCGGCGACAACGCTCTTCGTTCCGTGGTGCTCGACGACGGGTCCGAGGTCGTCGCCTCGATCGTGATCGAGGCGGTCGGCTCCGTCCCCAATGTCGAATGGCTGGCGACGACGCCACTGGACGTGAACTTCGGGGTTCCGGTCGACGACACGTTACGCGTGGTCGACGCACTGAACGTCTGGGCCGTCGGCGACGTCGCGTGGGCACCGCAGTCGCTCCTCGGCGGGCTACGCCGGCGGCTCGAGCACTGGACACACGCGGGCGAGTCGGCTCGGCACGTCGCCTCGTCGATCATCGGCACGTCGTCCACCTTCGGTTCCGTACCGGGGTTCTGGACCGAACAGGGTGGCATCCGACTCGACGGCTACGGATTCCCCGGCGCCGCAGACGATCACATCCTCACCGCCGGTGACTGGGACGGACAGTTCCTGGCCCGCTGCGAGAAGGACGGCGAACTCGTCGGTGTCCTGTCGGTCGGCTTCGTGAAGGAATCGGCACCTCTGGTCCGGGAGCTGACCGAACAGGTCGCCGCCGCACCGGCCTGAACGTCAGCTTCCACGACAACGACGTCGGCCTGGCCCCCGATAGGGAGCCAGGCCGCTGCCGTGTGGATCCGGTCGCCCGTGTCAGGTGAGCGGGTGCGGAGTGGTCGCGGGCGCATCCGCCGCCGCGGCGAGGTCGGAACGGACCGAACGCATCGCCTCGATCCGGCGCTGCCGCAACATGATCGCCGACTCGCGCTGCTCGTCGGTCAGCCCCGGATCGTCGGTCACCGCCGCCACCCGCTTCTCCTCCGCCTCGATCTCGCCGTCGAGCAGCTCTCCGGCGAGATCCCGGGTGAGCAGATCCATGTCGGTCCAGTCCGCGGCCTTGATCTGTTCGACCTGTTCGATCTGCTCGCGGTTGTTGTTCGCCGATGCCTGTGCGCTCATGGCCTCACGCGTCCAGACGCGGGAAGTCGAAGAGCTTGCGCGCGTTGGTCTCCACCATCTTCTCGACGTCCTCGTCGGGCACGTCGAGCATGGCCTCGGTGACGACCTTGCGGCTGTTGGGCCAGTTGGAGTCCGAATGGGGGTAGTCGCATTCCCACGTGATGTTGTCGATGCCGACCAGGTGACGGTTCGCGATGCCGTGGTCGTCCTCGATGAAGCAGCCGTACATGTGCTTGCGGAACAGGTCCGACGGCCGCACCGTCTGATTGACGTTCTGATAGAAGCGGTGCTTCTCCCAGGTGGCGTCGATGCGCTCGAGCATGTAGGGCACCCAGCCGATACCCCCTTCGGAGAGCGCGAACTTCAGCTTCGGGTGGCGGTGGAAGACCGGCGAGAACAACAGGTCCGCGGTCGCGTACATCGAGTTGCAGCCGAACAGTGCGATCATGACCGCCATCGGCGCTTCCTCCGCGGTGATCGGGGGCTTGCCGGACGTACCGAAGTGCACGCACAGTGGCAGGCCGGTCTCCTCACATGCCGAGAAGACACCGTCCCAGTGATCGGTGTGGAACGAGGGAAGTCCCAGCGGCACCGGATTTTCGGGGAAGGAGATGGCCTTCGCACCCTTGGCCGCGACCCGATGGATCTCTTGCACGCACAGATCGGCATCCCACAGCGGGAGGATCGACAAGGGGATGAACCGGTCCGGAGCAGTGGGGCACCACTCGTCGAGCACGTAGTCGTTCCACGCCTGCACGCACAGCAGTGCCAACTCACGATCCTGCGCCTGCAGGAAGATGGTGCCGGCGAACTTCGGGAAGGACGGGAACGACAGCGCCGCCTGTACACCGTCGATGTCCATGTCGATGACGCGCGCCTTCGGGTCGTAGCAGCCCGGCAGCATGTCGTCGAAGCGAACCGGTTCGGCACCGAACTCCTCGGGCTTCTTCCCCGCCACCGCATTCAGTCCGATGTACGGGTAGATCTTGCCCTCCATCGTCCAGACGTGTGCCGGACGGTTGGGGTCGTTCATGACCTTCTCGATGATCCGGGGTCCGGGCTCGATGAATCTGCGCGGGAGGCGATCGGTCCACAGATTCGCCGGCTCGATCAGATGGTCGTCAGTCGAGATGAGTTGCATGTGGTCTTGCAATGGCATGGGACGTCCTCACTGACTCGGCCCCCGTTGGCTGCGGAATCCGGTGCGGAATTCCTGCCAATCCTCTGGCCTGAATAGCTATCTATTTGAGTGTCACAAACTGACACTATTGGAGTGTGCCAGATCACTCATCATTCGCCAAGCCGGGGCCACCCCCGCATCGTCAGGCGTCAGGCCGCCCCCGCATCGTCAGGCGTCAGGCCGGTCGCTCAGAATCGGCGCCAATGCCCGGATCGCCTCGGCGAGCACATCCGCGAGTTCCCGACGCCCGGAGGAGCGAACCCACACCTCGTGAGCGGTCACGATGGAGTTCAGGAGCGCCGCGGCGCGCAACTGCCAGATCGCGTCGATCGCCTCCTCCTCCGGCCGCCCGTCGGCGCGACACATGAGCCGCGCCAGTGCGTCGTGCTGACGATGCGCAGCCCAGAGCCACTGCGCCCAGAGTTCCCCCTCGTCCGACGCCGCCGCGACCAGACCCTCGGTGTGCTCGGACGCGTCGAGGAAGCCGCTGCGCGCCGCGTTCTCGAGGCTCGCGGTGAGGCCCATTCCGCCGTCGAGCAGATCAGACACCCGTGCAAGGTAATCCGAGATCCGGACCGCGAATCCGGCTGCGAGCAACGCACCCTTGCTCCCGAAATGCCGGTACACCGTGCGCGCCGACACCGAGGCGCGTTCGGCCACCGCGTCGACCGTCGTCTCGACGAAGCCGAGTTCGGCGAACACCTGGGCGGCGGCCTCCGCGATCTGACGGCGGGCGAGGGATCGACGCGGAGACGGCGACTCGGCACGGCGTGCGTCGATGCGCACGCCGGCGATGTGGTCGGGATCAGGCATGCCCGTACCGTGCCACCCCCCGCGACCCGACCGCAACGACGTGCGGTTCCCCGCAGGACTGGACCTTTGTGAGCGCTGTCACTAGTATTAGCTATATGATCTAGCGCATTATCGTCGTCCATGAGACGCGAAGCGCCCGACTTCGCAGTTTCTCAGCCCCCGTCGCGACATCTGTCCCGACCTCGTTTCACCGATCTGCAATACACCCCGAGAAAGGCATGTCCATGAGTGAGAACGCGACCGCAGCAACCACAGCTGCGGGCACTGTCCCTCCCGAGCGCGTGGAAGTGCCGCCGCACGTCCCGGAGGAGCTGGTCCACTGGGTGGATCACCACAACGACGAGATCGTCCACATCGACCCGATCGGGCTCATGGACGAACTCCGGGAGAAGTACCGCGTCTTCTACAGCCCCGCGTACGAGGGCTTCTGGGCGGTCACGCGATGGGAAGACCAACGCGAGGTGTTCCAGCGTCCGGAGGACTTCTCCAGCTCCCCGGTCGGACTCCCGGGCGGACCCGGCTACGGCGGAGTGAAGATGCTCCCGATCGAACTCGACCCGCCGGAGCACAAGAAGTACCGCGCGCTGATCAACCCGGTCTTCGGACCCAAGCGGATCGGCGCCATGGAGGACCACATCCGCTCGACCGCCAATGCGCTGATCGACGATATCCTCGAAAACAACGGCGACAAAATCGAATTCATGGAGGCCTACGCCGAGCAGCTGCCCGTGCGGATCTTCACCGAGATGCTCGGTCTGCCGTTCGAGGAGCACAAGAAGTTCATCGGCTGGGTGAGCGCGATCCTACACAGCTCGCAGATCGGCGACGGATTGGTGCGCAAGCGCGAAGCCGGCGGCGAGGTCACCAAGTACCTGACGCAGCTGATCGGCGAGCGTGCCGCCGACATCGACTCGGGCGTCGAGAACGATGACCTGATCACGATCCTGCTCAACAGCGAGGTCGATGGCGAGAAGCTCACGCACGACGAAGTGCTGCGGATGTCCTTCCTGCTGTTCATCGCCGGACTCGACACCGTAACGGCCGCCCACGGACTGATGTTCAGGTTCCTCGCGGATAACCCCGAGCACCGCGCCCAGATCGTCTCGGACCCTGAGTTCATCCCGAACGCGATCGAGGAGTTGTTGCGCTACAACAGCTTCGTCAACGACGCCCGCACGGTGACCCACGATCTCGAGTTCGCCGGCGTCGCGATGAAGAAGGGCGACCGCGTGTGGCTGCACAGCGGCTCGGCCTGCCGCGACCCACGGGAGTTCGACGATCCGCTGATCGTCGACTTCCTCCGCCGGCCCAACCGTCACCTCGCGTTCGCCGCAGGTGCGCACCGCTGCGCGGGTTCGAACCTGGCACGTCTCGAGCTGCGGATCAGCTTCGAGGAGTGGCACCGTCGGATTCCCGACTACCAGGTGACCCCCGGTACCGAGCTACGCATGCACTGCGGTGGTGTCGCGGGCCTGGAGAGCCTGCCGCTGACACTGGGCTGATCGCCGTGACCTGATGCGCCACTACGACGGTGCCCCGGTGAGGATTTCCTCACCGGGGCACCGTCATCTGGACAGCGCCGCCTGGAATCCCGTCGAGACGAGTCTCCCTCCGCGGGATCACCTTTCGCGCAACGACGTCAGGGCCAGGGACGTCGGTCCCTGGCCCTGAGATATGCCGGTTGTAGCCGATAGTCGACTAGTCGTCGAAGATGATCACGCCACGGATGTTCTCACCGTCGAGCAGGTCGTCGAATCCGGTGTTGACCTCGTCGAGAGAGTAACGCCTGGTGACCAGATCCTCGAGGTTCAGCTTGCTGTTTCGCGCCATCGCGAGGAGTCGCGGGACATCGGAGTGCGGGTTGCAGTGTCCGAACAGTGTTCCCACGATCGTCTTCTGGAAGAAGGTGAGCAACGACCCGGGGAGCACGATGGTGTTCTCGGTCATGTCGTCGGCGGTCGAGACGAGCACGATCTTGCCGCCCTTGCGGGTCAGCTCGAACGCCTGCCCGGTCACCTCTGCCGAAGCGACGCCGGTGGTGACGACCGCGATGTCGACACCGACACCCCCGGTCCGCTCCCACACCTCTGCCTGTGCCTGCGCCGCGTCGGCGAAGACCAGATCGGCCCCTTGCCGTTTGGCGAAGTCGCGCTTCCACTCGACGGGTTCGATCACCACGAGCAGATCGGGACTCAGCGATGCTGCGGCACGCACCGCGTTGGTGCCGATGCCGCCGCAGCCGTAGATCGCGATGGTGTCGCCCGGACGGGCGCCGCCGGCGTTGACGACGGCTCCCCAACCGGTGGTCACACCACAACTGACCAGCGAAGCGTGCTCGAGCGGGGTGTCCTCGGCGATCTTCACCACCGAGCGCTCGTTGACGACGGTGTACTCGGAGAAGGTGCCGACGGCGCCCTCGCCACCGAGATCCTCGCCCTCGTAATGGAAACGGAAGCCGCCGGCAGCGAGCTCACCGGTCAACATGTTGGCACCGAGGTCGCACAGGTTGGACTGGCCGTCGTTGCACCAGCGGCACCGGCCACACGCCGGAATCCAGGAGATGGCGACGGGGTCGCCCGTCTTCACCGACTCCACGCCCTCGCCGACGGCGTCGACGACGCCGGCACCCTCGTGGCCGGCGACGATCGGGAACCGCGCCCCGCCACCGACTTTCACGTGCTTGTCGGAATGGCACAGGCCGGCGACCTTCATCTTGACACGGACCTCACCGGGACCCGGGTCGTCGAGGTCGAGTTCGAGGATCTCCCAGGGTTTCCCCTGCTCGCGGAGCACTGCCGCACGTGTCTTCATCGGTGTCCGTTCATCATCGTCCGTTCTCATGGAAAAGGTTGTGGTGTGACCGCACTCAGCGAATCGCGATCGCGTTCGGCGGAGATCCGATGCCGCCGTCGACCCATAGCGGAGCCGAGGTGAGCAGGAAGTCGTAGCGGCCGTCCGCGGCACACGCTTCGGCGAGGGCGTCGAGGTCGAAGAACTCTCCGAGATGCACTCCGAGAGCGGTCAGAAGGTGCGTGTGTACCAGGTTCTCGGTGTCCGGGCCGGGCTGGGGTTCGAGGACCATGGGCGGCGGGAACGGTTCGACACCGGGGTTGTCGACGGCCACGGCGACGGTGCCCGTTTCCCAGACGAGTCGCGCGATTCCCTCGGCGGGTCCGAGACCCGCGGTCTCGAAGGCGAGGCGGTGACTGGCCTCGGCGAGGTCGCGGCGTGCCGCGGCGTCGAGTCCCTTGTAGTATCCGACCCATCCGGTCCGGACACAGAGGATGTCGCCCGCCCGCAGTTCGACTCCTTGCGCCGCGGCGATCTCGGCCAGGAGATCGGCACTGATCTCGAAGCGCTTCTCGGGTCCGTATGCCTGGCCGGTCTTCTCGAGATGACGCGGCACATCGAGCAGTACACCGCGTGTCACGATGCCGCGGGACGCGGGACCGTCGATCCCGAGCTCGCCCTTCTCGAGCACGTCGGCCTCGGTGCGGCCGTTGTAGTATCCGCGTTCGGCCGGGTATCCATGGTGGCCCAACGCATCCCACTGACTTCCGGACTGGGGGTAGAAGTTGTCCAGCCGGTCGTCGGTGACGTCGGGGTAGGTGGTGAACGACTCGTGCTTGAGCGGTTCCCGGCCGAAGAACGGCGGGTCCGGAAGCGACAGCGGCATCGACAGGACGAACCGCTCGCCGCTGTGGACGAGATCTGCGGCGGCGCGGACCACGTCCGGGGTGATGAGGTTGAGGGCGCCGAGGGCGTCGGTGGCGCCGTAGTGGCCCCACGCCGACCGTATCTTCATCCCGTCGAGGAAGGGCAGGTCGTCGTATGCGGGACGATCAGGAGCGGACATTGGTGATGCTCACTTTCTGTTCAGGGCAAGCTGTTGCGGGACAGTGCTGTTCGGGTGGGGACCGGTGGGGAGTGCTGAGCTGCGAGCTCACTCCGGCACCCGGATCTGCTTGACCTCGAAAAAGTGGTCGAGTCCCTCCGGACCACCTTCGCGCCCGATGCCCGACTGCTTGTATCCACCGAAGGGCTGGGCCATGGCGGTGCCGGGTGTGTTGACCGCCACCACACCGGCGTCGAGACGGTCGGCGAGGCCGAGGGCGCGATCGACGTCGGTGCCGAAGACCGCGGCAGCCAAGCCGAAGTCGGTCCCGTTCGCGATCCGCACCGCGTCGTCGACGTCGGTGTAGGTGATCAGGCTGATGACCGGGCCGAACACCTCGTTCTGGGCGACGGTCGAGTCGGGCCGCACGCCGTCGAGCAGGGTCGGGGCGAAGAAGTAGCCGTTCTCCATGCCCGGCAACGAGAGTCGCTCTCCGCCGGTGAGGACGGTGGCCCCTTCCTCGACGGCCTCGGCGACGAACCGCTCGCAGCGCGTGACCGCGTCGGCGTTGACCAGCGGCCCGATCACCGTGTCGGGTGAGGCGGGGTCGCCGACCGGGAGCGACGCGAACGCGCCGGCCAGCAGTTCGGCCCACATGTCGTGGTTCTCCTCGGAGACGAGGAGACGCGTGAGAGCGGTGCACACCTGGCTCGATTGTCCCAATGCCAGCGGGACCAGCATCGGCAGGACCGCAGCGGGATCGGCGTCGTCGAGGATCACCGCAGCGCTCTTGCCGCCGAGTTCCAGGGTCATCCGGGCCATGTGGTCGGCCGCGGACTTCATCACCGCGCGCCCCGAGACGGTGCTTCCGGTGAAGCTGACGAAGTCGACGCCGGGATGTGCGACGAGGTGTGCGCCCACCTCCCGGCCCGCCGGCAGCACGGAGATGACGCCGGGCGGCAACCCGACCTCGTCGAAGACCTCGGCGAGGATGTAGGACGCCAACGGTGTGTACGGATCCGCCTTGACCACAACGGAACACCCGGCCAGGAGGGCGGGGGCGATCTTGGCCGCGGCCAGTGCCGTCGGCGCGTTGAACGGCACGATGGCGGCGACCACGCCAACCGGCTCACGACGGATGAGGGTCTTGTAGCCCGCTCCGGTGCGAACCTCCTCGGTGCGCAGCTCGGTCGCGAGATCCGCGACGTCGCGCCAGATCTGCGCGGCCGTCTGGTTGACGAACTCGGCGAAGGAACGCGGCAACCCGAGGTCGGCGATCAGCACCGACACCAGCGAGTCCGTGCGGGCGTCGAGCGCGTCGGCGATGGCGACGAGCGTCGCGGCACGCTCGGTGGCGTCCCGATCGGCCCAGACTCCGGAGTCCAGGGCCTCCCGGGCTGCGACGACCGCGCGGTCCGCCTCGTCGATACCCGCGGCGGCGAGTTTCGCGACCGGCGACCCGGTTGCCGGGTTGACCACGGTGATCTGCTCACCCGCGACCGGTTCCTGCCATCGGCCGGCCAGGTAGATCGCGGCCTTGTCCGCCACGGGCCCGGCGGATGTCGGCTCGAGGGTGCTTGTCATCGGCTCTCCTTGTGTGGTCGCCCCGGCGTGGCGAATCGACTAAATATTTAAGTTCTTTAGTGTGATTAAAGCCATAACCCGGGGTGGCGTCAAGGAGTTGAGGTGATTCGCCCCAGAACCATCCCCACAGCGGCGCGTTCCACGTCGACCAGGATGCACGACCCCGCGCTGAAGGTTCGAATATCGTTGCAGCACTGAACCTCCTGTCGGTGCCGTGCGCACAACCGGAGGGTGACGCGACATCAGCGGTCACGCCATACGAGCGACGTCAGGCCGGCGCGGAGACCAGCAGGCACCCCGCCAGCGGACCTCCGCCGGCGGACGCCACGGCGAGCTCGGCGCCGGACACCTGGCGCCGATCGGCGTCGCCCCGCACCTGGAGACACGCTTCGTGCAGCATCCCGAAGCCGTGCAGGCGACCGCCCGAGAGGTGGCCGCCCTGGGTGTTCAGCGGCAGCTCACCGCCCAGCGAGATGCGTTCGCCGCCTTCGACGAACGCCGCTCCTTCACCGCGCCCGCAGAAACCGAGGGCCTCGAGCCAGGCGATGGCGAGATAGCTGAAGCCGTCGTAGAGCAGCGCGACGTCGACATCCGAAGGCCGCAGGTCGGTGCGTTCCCACAGGCGACGGGCCGCCCCGGTTGCGGCCATCTCGATCATGTCGGGCGACTGATCCCAGTAGGCGCTGACCCGCATACCCGCTCCGGCCGCCTCGACGTTCACGGCGTTCTCGGGACGCGGGCACGCGCCCTTGCGCGACAAGATGATCACGGTACTGCCGTCGATGGGCGCATCGCAGTCGTAGAGGCCGACCGGGTCGGAGATCATGCGCGCGCCGAGATAGTCGTCGAGAGTCATCTCCGCCCGGTAGATCGCCTTCGGGTTCAGCGCCGCATGCCTGCGCTCGGTCATCGCGAGGCCCGCGAACTGCTCTCTGGTGGCACCGAATTCGTGCATGTACCGCTGCATGTACAGCGCCACCCACGACGACGCACTCGCCAGGCCGTAGGGCATGAAGTACTCGATCGTCTGATTCAACGACGCCCGCGGGCGGCCGGTGACCGACGATCGGCTCGCGGCGCCCTGAGCCGTCGACTCGGTCATCGTGCGGTAACAAAGCACGTGGTCGGCGAGACCAGACGAGATCGCCATCGCACCCTCGAGGATCGGACCGAACTGGCCCATCGAGTGCGGCATCCCGACGATCCAGTCCAGCTCCAGACGCATGGCCTCTTTGAGCTCGTACACGCTGACGGGCCCGAATCCCGGATCGTCGTGCATCGACGGATATGCCGAGAGCCCGTTGACGTCGGCCCGCGTCAGCCCGGCGTCGGCCAGTGCAACACGAGCCGCTTCGACGGTGAGGTCCAGACCCGAGCGCCCCAACCGCCGCCCCACGGCCGACTGGCCGATACCGCTGATCACCACATCGGATTCGAAGAGATGCACCGTCGACCTTCCGTCGGACGCCGTCGCGAACCACCCAGGACTCGCATAATCATATAGCGATTTATAGGCTAGCAGTCACCGCCGCTCCGGCGACACGAACGACCCCAGGAGATCCTGTGAAGCACACCGACGAGAAGCCCACCCGTGACAGCAACCCGCGCCTGCTGAGCGCGGATCCGATCGCCGAGACCCACATCCTCCCGCCGGTCACGGAGGCCAACGCGGCGTTCTGGACGTCCGGCGCGTCGGGAACATGGCAGCTCCCCCGCTGCGGCGACTGCCGGACCTTCATCCACCCCGGGCAACCGCTCTGCCCGCTCTGCCTCACCGACACCCTGCGCCCCGAGCCGGTCACCGGCAACGGCACGGTCTTCACCTACACGATCAACCGCTACCCGTGGCTGCCCGGCTGGAAGGTCCCGTTCGTCGCCGCCGTGGTCGAACTCGACGATCAACCGCGCCTGCGGGTGACCGCCAATCTGGTCGACGTCGAGCCCGAGGATGTCACCATCGGGATGCGGGTCACCGTGGCCTTCATCCACACCGACGACCGGTGGGTCCCGGTGTTCCGCCCGGCATGACCCACCCGGCCGCCGGAAACCGGCTCCCGGCGCCGTCGGTCAGAACACCTCGAGGACGACCGCGCCGGCCTGTCCGCCGCCGGCGCACATGGCGGCCACACCCACACCGCCGCCGCTTCGTCGGAGCTGGTGGGTGAGGGTGGTGAGCATCCGGGCGCCCGACGCCGCGACCGGGTGTCCGAGGCTGCATCCGCTGCCGAGCATGTTGACCTTGTCCTCATCGATCCCGAGACGACGGCACGCGGCGATGGGCACCGAGGCGAAGGCCTCGTTGATCTCCCACACGGCCACGTCGTCGAGTTCCACCCCGGCCTTGCGCAGGGCCAACGGCACCACGTCGACGACACCGAGACCCATGAGTGCCGGTTCGATGCCGACGGCGGCCCAGGACCGGATCCGGGCGAGGACCGGCCAGCCCTCGGCTTCCGCGAGCTCGGCGTTGGCCAGCGTCAGAGCCGCCGCCGCGTCGTTGACCCCACTGGCGTTGCCTGCAGTGATCGAGAAGCCGTCGATCTCGGGATGCAGCGGCGCCAGCGAGGCGAGCTTCTCGTACGTAGAACTCCGACGCGGATGCTCGTCGACGCCGAAGTCGCGGTAGGAGCCGTCGAGCTGCAACGCCTTGACCGCTACGATCTCGTCGTCGAACAGACCGGCGTCGATGGCTGCGACGGCCCGCTGATGCGAGCGCAGCGCCCACCGATCCATGGCCTCCCGATCGATGTCGGCGGCGCGCGCGGTGTTCCATCCGACGGTGATCGACATGTCACGGTTGGGCGCCTCGGTGGAGTCCGGATGCGTCGGGCTCAACCAGTTGTCGACGTACTCGTCGGCGGTGCCGGGAACCCGCCAGCGCATGGTCGGTGCCGTCGATGTCGACTGGACGCCACCGGCGATCACCACGTCGTTCATGTCCGCGCGGATGGCCGCGGCGGCGTTGCCCACCGAGGCGAGACTGCCGGCGCAGTGGCGGTTGATCGCCTGGCCGGGCACCCGCGGCATCCCGTTGGTCACCGCCGCGTGGCGTGCGATGTCGCCTCCGCCCCAGCCCGACTCGGCGAAGATGATGTCTTCGACCCGCCCGGGGTCCACAGTAGAGCGACGCAGGGTCTCGCCGACGACCTCGTGTGCCAGTTCCAGCGCGGTGGTGTTGGCCAGTGCCCCCTTGCGGGCGGTGCCGATCGGTGTACGGACTGCACTGACGATGACTGCCTCGGTCACATTCCCTCGTTTCGCTTCGCGGCGACGTCTGCCGGCGGTGGCTGTTTCGGTGAGCCTTGTGCCCGGCCGAGATTAGGTATAAAAAGCTAACCATATTTTCGTTCACAATCGGTAGGAGACCTCGACGTGATTCTTGATGGCGGTTCGGCGATCGTGACCGGTGGCGCCGGCGGATTCGGCGCGGCGACGGTACGCCGTCTCGTCGCCGCCGGGATGAAGGTCGTCGTCGCCGACCTGGCCGCGGACCGGGGCCGCGAGCTCGCCGACGACCTCGGCGACGCGGCGGTGTTCCGCAGCACCGACGTCACGAGTGAGGAGTCGGTTCGCGACGCCATCGCCGCTGCGACGGAGCTCGGCCCCCTCCGGGTCGCCGTCATCGTCCACGGCGGGTCCGCCGCCCGCGCCCGCATCGTCGACCGCGAGGGAAAGACTTACGGCCTCGAGCGTTTCCGCAAGACCGTCGACATCTTCCTGTCGGGGACGTTCAACGTGATGAGTCAGGCCGCGGCCGCCATGGTCGGCAACGAGCCGCTCGGGTCGGGTCAGCGCGGCGTCGTCATCTCCACCGCCAGCATCGCCGGCTACGAGGGTGCACCCGGACAAACCGACTACTCGGCGGCCAAGGGTGGCGTGATCGGCCTGAACCTGACCGCTGCGCGCGATCTCGCTCCCGTCGGAGTGCGGGTCATGTCGATCGCGCCCGGCACCTTCTTCACCCCGGCCTACGGGATGAGCGAGGAGGACGCGCAGGCGAAATTCGGTCCGGGCGTGCCGAACCCGAAGCGGATGGGCGACGTGGAAGAGTACGCCTCACTGGCCTTGCACATCGCCGAGAACGACTACCTGAACGGCGAGGTGATCCGCATCGACGGCGCCCAGCGGTTCAACGCGCGCTGACACGAAAGCCGGCGACCGGCCTCCGTGCCGACCGGTGATGGTGTGGCACGCGATGGATGGAGAGAACATGACTGAACCCGACCTCGACTCGTCCTTCGAGCCACTGACCCCGGTCAGCTACCTCGAACGGGCGGCCGTCGTGCACGGCCACCGCATCGCTGTCGTCGACGGCCCGGTGCGACGCACCTACGCCGACCTGCTGCAGCGGTGCCGCAGACAGGCAGGACTGCTCACCGAACTCGGCGTCGAACCCGGCGATCGGGTGGCCGTACTCGCACCGAACAGCGCGATGCTCCTCGAAGCCCACTACGGCGTGGCCATGGCCGGCGGCGTGCTCGTCGCGCTCAACACCCGGCTGGCCCCGGCGGAGCTGCGCTACATCGTCGAGCACTCCGGTGCCCGTGTGCTGCTCTACGACGACAGTCTGGCGGCTGCGGCCGAGCAGACCGCCGCCGCGACGATGCTGGATTCGACCGCCTACGAACACCGGCTCGCCGGTGCCCCGGAGGTGCACCGGCGCCTGACCGATGAACGGACGCCGATCGCCCTCAACTACACCAGCGGCACCACCGGTAAGCCGAAAGGCGTTGTCTACCACCATCGCGGCGCCTACCTGCAGGCCTTGTCGATGGCCTTCCACGCGCGGCTGGGACCCGAGACGGTCCACCTGTGGGTGCTGCCGATGTTCCACTGCAACGGGTGGTCGTTCCCTTGGGCCCTCACCGCGGCCGGAGCGACACACGTCTGCCTGCGCAAGGTCGATGCGGGCGAGATCTGGACCAGGATCCTGGACGAGGGTGCCACGAGCATGAACGCCGCTCCGACGGTGCTCATCGACCTCGCAGCGCACCCGCGCGCCACCCGGCTCGACCATCCGATGTCCGTCGGCACCGGCGGCGCCCCTCCGTCGCCGTCGCTGCTCGCGGCCCTCGCCGACCTCGACATCTCCGTCACCCACCTGTACGGACTCACCGAGACCTTCGGACCGTCGGTGCTGCGGGACTGGCAACCGGAGTGGGACGACCTGCCCATCGGCGAGCAGGCCGCACTGAAAGCCCGGCAGGGCAATGCGAGCGTCGTCGCGCAGTTGCTGCGGGTGGTCGGTGACGGCGATCCGGCGAAGCCCGACGTCCCCGCCGACGGCGAGACCGTGGGCGAGGTCCTCATCCGCGGCAACACCGTCGCCGGCGGTTACCACGACGACCCCGAGGGCACACGAGAAGCGTTCGGCGGCGGATGGTTTCGTACCGGCGACCTGGCTGTGGTGCATCCCGCAGGCGAGATCGAGCTCCGTGACCGACGCAAGGACGTCATCATCTCGGGCGGCGAGAACATCGCCTCCATCGAGGTCGAGCAAGCCATGTCACGCCATCCCGCGGTCTCCGAGGTCGCCGTTGTCGGCGCGCCACACGAGCGATGGGGCGAGGTGCCCGTCGCGTTCGTCACCCCCCGGGCCGGTGCCGAGGTGAGCCCCGAGGAACTCATCGAGTTCTCGCGCTCTCATCTCGCCGGCTACAAGGTGCCACGACGCATCGTCTTCACCGACCTCCCGAAGACCGGCACCGGCAAGATCCAGAAGTTCGCGCTGCGCCACCGCATCCGGGACGACTCCGATGCGTCCGGTCCCGGCATCTGAGATCATCCTCGACCGACACGAAAGGGGTTGGCACTGTGAATGACTCGGTGCTACTCGACCGCGAGGGTCACACCCTCGTGATCACGATCAACCGTCCTGAGGTCCGCAATGCGGTGGACATGGGCGTGTGCCTGGCGATCGGCGACGCCCTCTCCGACGCCGAGGCCGATCCCGACATCCGTGCGGTGATCCTCACCGGCGCCGGCGAGCAAGCGTTCTGTTCCGGCGCCGACCTGAAGGCGATCGGCCGCGGCGAACCCATCATCCCGCCCGGACGCGAGGCGTGGGGTCTGGCCGGCTACGTCAACCACCCGATCAGCAAACCGACGATCGCCGCGGTCAACGGCCTCGCCCTCGGCGGTGGTACCGAGCTGGCGCTCGCCAGCGACCTCATCGTCGCGTCGGAGAACGCGGTCTTCGGCCTGCCCGAGGTGAAGCGCGGACGAGTCGCGGGCGCCGGTGGCGCATTCCGGTGGACACGGCAACTCCCCGAACGCCTCGCCCTCGAGCTGCTGTTCACCGGCGAATCCCTGACCGCCGCAAAGGCGCTCGAGCACCACCTCGTCAACCGCGTCGTCCCTGCCGCCCTGGTACGCGCCGAGGCCCTCCGACTCGCCGCGAAGATCGGCGAGAACGGACCGGTGGCCGTGCAGGCGACCAAGCGGATCGCCAAGGGCATCCGTGACGGAGCCGTACCGGCCGAGACCGACTTCTGGACGCACACCGCACGGGAAGCCGTGACGGTGAACGCCTCCGACGATGCCCGCGAGGGTCTGGCGGCCTTCGCGGAGAAGCGGCCGCCGAGGTGGACCGGCCGCTGATCGTCTGGATTCCAGCGAAAGCCGGACGCCACAACGACACTCGCCCCACCCGATGGGGCACGAGAACGAACAGAGGAGAACGCAATGACAGGTAGGGTCGCGGGCAAGGTCGCCCTCATCACCGGTGCCGCACGAGGCCAGGGGCGCAGTCATGCGCTCGCCCTGGCTCGCGAGGGCGCCGACATCATCGCCGTCGACATCTGCGCGCAGCCGGAGTGGATGAATTATCCGCTCGCGACGCCCGATGATCTCGCCGAAACGGTCGACATGGTCAAAGGTCTCGACGGCCGGATCAGTCCCCACATCGTGGACGTCCGGGACAAGACCGCCCTCGCCGACGCCGTCGACGCCGGAGTCGCCGAACTCGGTCGTCTCGACATCGTCATCGCCAACGCCGGCGTCTGCCCCCTCGGGGAGAACGAGCCCGAATCGGTGTGGCTGGAAACGGTCTCGACCAACCTCACCGGCGTGATGAACGCGATCGACGTGGCACTCCCCCATCTCGGCGCCGGCGCGTCGATCATCGCCACGGGTTCCTTCGCGGGTCTCACCCCGCAGGGAGTCAAGAACGGCCCCGGCGGAACCGGCTACTCCTACGCCAAGCGAGGGGTCGCGTCCCTGGTCAACTCCCTCGCGATCCAGCTGGGACCGAGAAACATCCGCGTCAACGCCGTGCACCCGGGCAACTGCAACACCCCCATGCTGCACAGTGCGCCCATGTACAAGGTCTTCCGGCCCGACCTCGACGACCCCAAGCGCGAGGACGTGCTCGACGCCTTCGCCTCGACGCAGATCATGCCGGTGCCGTACGTGGAGCCGGAGGACATCAGCAACGCGGTGCTCTTCCTGTCTTCCGACGAATCGCGCTATGTCACCGGACTGCAGCTCAAGGTCGACGCGGGTGCGCTCCTCAAAGCCGGAGTGACCGGTCTGTGAGCACTGGATCACATGGTGGCGGAGTCGGTTTCATCGGGGCGGGCAGCATGGGCGCCCCGATGATCGACCGTCTCCTCGGCGCCGACGTGCCGGTGACCGTGTCGGTACGACGCCCCGAGGTCGCCGAGCGGCTGCGGGACGCGGGGGCTCAGGTGGTGGACACGCCGGCAGCCGCGACCCGCGGCCACGCGGTGGTCGTCGTGTGTCTCTTCGACGAGAAGCAGCTCGACGAGGTGATCCTCGGCGAGGGCGGCATCGCCTCGCACCTCGACAACGACGCGATCCTCGTCATCCACACCACCGCCGGGCCACAGATGATCCGTGCGATCGCCGACGCGGCAGCCCGACGTGCTGCGCGGGTTCTCGACGCCCCGATCAGCGGCAGTGCCACCGACATTCGCGACGGTCGGCTGACCGTTCTGGCCGGTGGCGATCCCGACGTGGTCGCCGCTGCCGAGCAGACGGTGTCGACGTACGCCGGTCGTTACCTCCCGACCGGCGCGCTCGGCACCGCGAGCACGATCAAGCTCATCAACAACCTGCTGTTCACCGCCAACGTGCAGCTCGTGGCCGAGGCCGCACGCATCGGGGACGCTCTCGGAGTCGACGAGTCCGCGCTCCTGGCGACGATCGGCCAGTGCAGCGGCGCATCCGATGCCATGCGTCGGATGGCACTCGAGTCCAGCGTGGCCGCCTTCGGCGACCGCGTCGGCAAGTACCTCTCCAAGGACTCCGATTCGGCTCTCGCACTGGCATCCTCACTCGGAGTTCCCTCGCCGCTGCTCCGGCATGTCGCCGTCGAAGGTCCCCTCCCCCTCGGGGTGACGACGCCGGCATAGGCGCGTCCGCCACGCCGGCCCGCGCGGGTTCTACGGTTCCAGCACCAGCGCACTCTGGGTCAGCGTGGCGACGCGCACACCGCTGGTCGTGTACACCCCGGCGACGACGTAGACCGTACCGTCGAATGCCGAGACGAGTTCGCGGTCGAACAGCAACCAGTCTCCGACGAGACCCGGCCGATGGACGACCATCGAGTGCGTGAGGGTCGCGGGGACCGCGGATTCCTGCCAGATCAGGGATGCGTGGTACGCGAGCGGGTCCAGCATGGACAGGTCACTCGCGTAACCGAGTGCAGCTGTGGCCAAACGTGGTTCGATGCCTCGCAGGTCGCAGTACCCACGGCTCCGCTCCGGGGTGCGGCCGGTGCCGGCGGCAACTCGCGGCGGGTCGTCGACGAACCGCATCCCGGTCCTGACGTACCGCGGGATCGCCTGCGCCGGAACCTCGACCCCTCGAACCCGATGCTGTTCGACCGCCGACAGGGGCGGGATCGGCGGGACGGCCGACATGGGTTCCTCGACCGGGAGCGTCACCGCCCCGGTGGGCTCGGCGTTCCCGAAGAGCACTGTCGCGGTGAACAGGAGCTTCCTGTCCTGAAATCGGTCCACGCGACGGCTCGCCAGACGCCGGCCGGTGAGCAACCGCGCGACGCGGTACTCGACCTCGTGCTCTTCGAGACCGGGGCGAAGGAAGTCGATCCGCACGGAGCGCAGGGGTTCACCCGAGACCGTCTCGGTTGCGGCGACGATGCTCTGGGCGATCGCATGGCCGCCGTAGAGCCGCCTGCTGCCGTCGGCGACCGCCGGCCCGGCGAACTCGTCGTCACCGGTCAGGCGCAGATCGAGGATGTCCGTCAACGGACGGTGGGCGGTGAGCCGGTCCTGTGACATGCCACTCCCATGGCTCGATTATCGTTGTATTATCTATACGATAATACGGCGCATTGTCTCCGAGCGACCGACCCCGGAAGTACTCCATGACAGATCTTCACGAACGAATCGCCCTGCTGCGCACAACCATCGGGATCCGAGTTCCGGTCGTGGGCTGGAACAGGCAGGTCACCCCCGAGTCGGTGCGACACTTCGCCGCTGGCATCGGTGATGATTCACCGCGCTGGGCCCGGGACGGACGGGTGCCCCCGACGTATCTCTACAGTTGCAGCAGCGTCGGACGAGCCGACGATGCGTCGACGCCGTCGCCGGCATCGTGCCTGGCCGGCTACGCAGCGCTGTGGCGGGGCGACCGCTGGACGTTCCACTCAGCGGTCGAGGTCGATCGCCGGGTCACGACGACGGTCGAACTGTCCGCCGTTGAGGTGCGGTCGTCGCGTCGGCGAGGCGAGGTCGTCGAACTGGAAGAGTTGTTCCGCCATCACGACGACACGGGCACGCTCCTCGCGGAGTGCCGGAAGCGCACCATGCGCTTCCCGCGCGGGGACCGCGCCGGCACAGCCGATTCGGCGCCTCCCGCATTCGGAGAGCCACCGACGTACAGGCCCGAGGACATCGATGCGTTGATGCGGGAGTCATTGCGGGAGAACATCCCCGGGCCCAGGGCGACCTTGGGTCCGGATGTACGGACGGGCGACGGTCTGGGCACCCTCGTCAAGGGGCCGCTGACCGTCACCTCCATCATCGCCTGGCTGCTCGGCTGGGGATCACCGCTGGTCCTCACCGACCGGTGCGCGCACCGGCTGTGGTCCGCCGACCCGGCCACACGCCTCTTCGGTGAACACGGTTACCCCGACACCGCGGAGGCCGGCCACTGGGACACCTCGATCGCACGCCAGAACGGACTCACACGCGGCTATGACTTCGGCGCGCAACGGATCTCGTGGCTGGCGCAGCTCGTCACCGACTGGTGCGGCGACGCCGGACGGATCGTCGAACTCGACACAGACCTGTTGGCCCCGAACCTGATCGGCGACGTCACCCGCATCGGCGGCGAGGTATGCGCGGTCCACGACGACGGCCGGGTGGAGTGCGAGGTCACCGCACGCAACCAGCGCGACGAGACCACCGCGAGCGCCCGGGTCGTCGTGCGCCGCAGGAGCACTGACAGCGGGGAGTTCTCCGGGTGAGGTCGGCACCCCCGGTGTGACTCAGCTCAGCAGGTCGATGACGGTACCCGGCACCACGTCGGCCATGGTCTCCGACACGCCTTCGAGATGGCGGCGCCACAGGGCATCTGCGCCTTCGACGTCACCGGCCGCGATCAGCCGGTAGAGCTTCTTGTGCGCGCGGAGAGCCGTGGCGCTCGACTTGGTCCCCCGCGACGGCGCCTGCGACGTCACATAGTTCTTGCTGGCGAGGTCGATGATCACGCCGAGCATCGAGTCGAACAGGGTCAGCGTCTTGTTGCCGCTCATCTCCACCACGATCGAGTGGAACCCGCGCGACAGGACCGGCAGCCGACTCTGATCCGCGTCGGGATCGGCCAGGATGCGTTCGGCCTCGGCGATGTTCTCCTCGAGCCGCCGGAGATCCTCCGGATCGGGGTTCTGCGCGGCGAGCGCCCCCGCCGGCGCCTCCATGACCGAGCGGGCGAAGTACACATCACTCAGTTCGGTGCGTTCGAACTGCAGCATCAACCCCGCATGCTGTGCGGCGACGTCGGCATCCGGCAGCCGGACCCGGGCACCGCCCTTGGCACCACGACGCACCTCGATGAGGCGCTCCGACTCGAGGATGCGGTAGGCCTCCCGCAGCGTCGGCCGCGATACCTGATACTTCTCGGTGAGCAGGTGCTCCGGGGGCAGGCTGTCGCCCTCGACGAGCTCGCCGCGGATGATCTGGCGTCGTAGATTGGCCGCGACGAGCTCGGCGGTCTTCGGCACACGAAACCCGCCGTGCGGTACGGAGGTCTCCACCGGCTGCATCGTCATGGGGTTGATCGTAACCGACATGGGAGCGAACTCGCTTAATCTATAACCTCAATGGCATTTTCCGGGCATGCGTCGGCACCAGACGCGGCAGCATCCTCCTGGTCGGCGGGAACGAGCAGGTCGGTGATGGCGCAGTACCCTTCGTCATCGAGTTCGTAGACCTCGGGCGCGTACACCGCGCATCGCCCATGGCCCTGGCACGTGTCGCGGTCGACGACGATCTTCATCTGTTTCTCCTCCACGGAAGGGGTTGTCACCGGCGGACCTCGAGATCGGACTGCTCGCGGTCCCAGGTCGAGGACGTCACGCCCTCGTCCCGCAGTTCGTACTTCAGGATCTTGCCGAGTGCGTTCTTGGGCAGTTCGTCGCGGATCTCGACATATCGCGGCACCGCGAAGTAGGGCAGGCGGTCGAGCGACCACTCGCATAGGTCGTAGGGGGTCACCGTGGCACCCTCACGCAGTGTGACGGTCACCTTCACCTCGTCCTCGGTGAGGTCGCTCGGTACGGCGTGCACGGCGCATTCGCGGACCGCGGGGTGCTGATGGAACGTCGACTCGAGCTCGTACGACGAGATGTTCTCCCCTCGCCGCCGGAGATAGTCCTTCTTGCGGTCGGCGAAGTACAGCCAGTCGTCGTCATCGAAGTAGCCGAGGTCGCCGGTGTGGAACCACAGGTTGCGCATGACCTCCGCGGTCGCGTCGGGACGTCGCCAGTACCCGGCGAACATGATGTTGGGGCGCCGCGGCCGGACGACGATCTCGCCGACCTCGCCGGTGGGCACCTCGCAGTCCTGGGCGTCGACGATCCGCACGTCGAAGTCCGGTCCGCGTCGACCCGCGCTCCCCGGCGGCGGGGTCGCCGCGGCGTCGGCCATGGTGACGAGCGATGCCTCGGTCAGCCCGAAGGCGTTCGAGCCGAAGATCTCTCCCCCGAACCGCTGTTTCCAGTGCTCCTGCAGCGACGCCGGGAACGGGGCGCCGCGCACGACGCGCAACTGGCCGAAGCACCGCTTCTCGGCCTCGGTCTCCGGTGCGTTGGCGACCATCGTCAGCATGGCGCCGAGCAGGGTGGCGATGCGTGCACCGCTCTCCTCGATCTCCCGCCAGAATCCCGACACGCTGAACCGGGTGGCGAGATAGACCTTGCTGCCGATCATCAGTGTCGAGAGCACGGCGGTCGATGCCGCGTTCATGTGGAACAGCGGGAGCGCGGTCCAGGCCACCTCCTCGGGCGTACGTGCGGTACCGGCCAGATACTGGCGAGCCAGATTGCAGACGTAGTTGTGGCTGATCATGCAGCCCTTCGACGGCCCGGTGGTGCCCGAGGTGTAGATGAACATCGCCAGGTCACCCGGGGCCACGGTGACCATCGGCACGTGCGGCCGGTCGGCGGTCAACAGTACGGCGAGTGTTTCTGCGCGCCAGGGCATATCGTGGCCGACAGGTTCGCGGGTGACGACCGTGGTGACCTCGGGGATGCCGTCGGCGATCGGCACGAGGCGTTCGACGAACCTGGATTCGGTGATCACCACGGCCGCACCCGCATTGTGGATCTGGTGACGCAGGAACTCGCCCTTGTTCGCGGTGTTCAACGGCACCCAGATGGCACCGAGCCAGTTCACCGCGAACCACACCTGCGCACATTCGACGCTGTTGTCGAGCAACATCACCACGCGATCGCCGCGCTGCACACCGAGAGCGGCGAGACCGGCGGCGAGGGATGCCGCCGACTCGGCGATCTCGGAGTAGGTGTGAACCACACCGTTGTTCTCGAGGTAGGGACGATCCGGCCACTGACCTGCCGCCCGGGCGAGCAACTCATTGACGGTCTCCTGGACACCGGCAGACCATTCCGGCTGCGGTGCAACGCGCACCTCGTCCGCCGGTGCGTGCTGCACCCGGTCCGCGTCGTGGACGGCTGTGTCAATCATCGGGAGTTCTCCTCTTGTGTGCTGTGCGGCCACCGTCATCGGGGTAGGCCCAGCACTCTCTGGGCGATGACGTTCTTCATGATCTCGGTGGTACCACCGGCGATGGACGCCGAGCGGGACCGCAGGTACGCCACCTCGGTGGCCGCGTCGGGTTCGAGTGCGCCGGCACCGGCCGCGGCGAGCCGCAACTCCCCCAGCGACTGGGTGACCTGGCTCCAGGCCAGTTTGACGACGGACTGTTCGGGTCCCGGTGGCGTGCCGGCCTCGATGGCGGACAGAATCCTGGTTCCGTGGAGGTCCAGTAATCGGGCGCGGGCCGCGGTGTCGGCCAGTGCACGTGCCACGTCGTCGTCGAGACGTGTGCCGTCGACGATGCCGTCGGTGTCGTTGACGTCGACGATGCCGTCGAGGACGTCCTGCACCGACTGCTGCAGACGCGCCGCGAGCGCGACGACGCCGGTCCGTTCGTAGGCCAGCGTGGTGCGACTGACCGCCCAACCCTCGCCTTCGACACCCAGCAGCGCCGACGCCGGGACCGCGACGTCGTCGAAGAAGACCTCGGCGTACCCGACCGAGCCATCGAGCTGGACGATCGGGCGACGGGTGATTCCCGGGGTGTCGAGCGGCACCAGCAGCACGGTGATACCGGCATGCCGTGTGGACTCGGGATCGGTACGCACCATCAGTTCGATGTGGGTGGCGTCCATGCCGTCGGTCGTCCAGATCTTCTGTCCGTTGATCACATACTCGTCACCGACACGGGTGGCACGGCAGCGCAGGCCGGCGAGGTCGCTGCCGGCGCCCGGTTCGCTGAACCCCTGGCACCACACCTCGTCGGTGGACAGGATCGCCGGGAGGTGCCGCTGCTGCTCGGGCGTACCGTGCGCGATCAGGGTGGGCCCCACGTTGTTGATGCCGAGGACGCCTGCGAGGGAGGGCGCACCCGCGGCGGCCAGCTCGCGTTCGCAGTCGACCTGCTGTCGGACCGTGAGTCCGCGTCCGCCATGGCTTTCCGGCCATCCCAGGCCGATCCATCCGCCGTCGTGCAGCCGTCGCTGCCAGGCCCGCCGGGCGCCGAAGGTCTCGTCGACGCCCCATTCTCGTCGATGCTGAGCCACCGCGGTCGACAAGAACTCACGGAACGCCGCGACCACCGGGTCCGTCGGCGGCGCACCCGTCGCGTCGTTCCGACGTCGGACGGCCGGCGCGGTGGCCGGACCCAGGAGCCGGGCATGCGCGCCCGCCCTACGGAAGGCGTGGTGCGCCGTCGCCTCCCAGGTGAAGCCGAGACCGCCGAGGACCTGGATGACCGACGCCGACGCCATCCGCAGCGCCTTGACGGCCTGGTGATGTGCCAGCTGTGCGGGTTCGGTGACGTCGTGACCGCCCGTATCGAGGACGACCGCCAGGTGACGCACCGCGCTCGTGGCCAACTCCGTCTCGACGAAGACGTCGGCGAGTCGATGGGAGACACCTTGGAAGCTGCCGATCGGCGCCCCGAACTGTGTGCGGTCCCTCGCATGCGCGACCGCGTGGCGCAGTACGCGCCGACACAGGCCGACGTGTTCGGCGGCGAGCGCCAGGGTCGCGACCGCGTGCGCGGTGCGCAGCGCACCCGAGGCCTCCGACGCCTGCAACACGATGGTCGCCTCAGCGGATTCCAAGGCCACCGCGGCGAGCGGGGTCAGCACATCCAGACCCGTGCGCGCGGTGAGGACCGCTCGCTCGGCCGGGACCATCGCCACGACCACGTCGTCACCGAGCACAGCGGGCACCAGCAACAACTCGGCCGCGGGCCGGAGGAAACAGTCGACGTGGCCGGACAAGGTCACTGTGCCGGCACCCGAGGCCTGCGCCTCCACCTTCAGGGCGTCGGTATCCGCCCAGTCCGCGGTGGTCCAGTCGGCGGCGACGCCCGCCCGCAGCGAGCCGTCGGCGACACGTCCGGCGAGGCCGGTGTCGGCGACATCGCTGTGGGACAGCAGCACCGTGGCCGCATACGACGTGGCCAGCGGGTTGGGCACCAGGGTTTCTCCGATGCGTTCGATCGCGGACACGACGTCGAGCCATCGTCCGCCGAACCCTCCGCGGTGTTCGGGGACCGGCACGCCCGGCATACCGACTCCGGCCAGCGCCGCCCATGCGACCTCGGCGTCGGCGTCCCGACCGTCGCGACCGATGCCCCGCAATGTCTCGTCGTCCCACACCGAAGCGACCGCCGCGGCGACGGCAGCTGCGAATGAGCGGTGCTCATCGGTCTCGATGGTCGACTCCAGCTGATCGGGCGCGGCCGCGCTCGACGTCGCGGACTCGGCCGCCACCTGCGTGGGGGTCACTGCGCCTCCTCGGGTTTGTCAGTGTTCAAGAATTAGCATAAATAGGTAGATAAAACATAGACTTATTGGGCCTCGGCGATCCATACTCGACCGAGAGTTCCGAGCGGGCCGCGCTACGGCCGGGAAGAGGAGTTGAGCAACGTGGGTGTGATCTTGGATGTTGAATCCGACGCAGCGGTGGTGACTTTCGACTGGCCGGAGAAGCGCAACTCCCTCAACCCCGAGGACGCCGACCAGATCGTCGACGCCATCGAGGAAGCGGGCCGGTCCGACGTCGGACTGGTCATCGTCACCGGGAACGGGGCCTTCTGCTCGGGAGGCGATCTACCCGCATTCGCCGAGATCTCCGCGACTCACACCCCGGAGCAGGTCCGCGACACCGTCTACAGCCGCATGCAGCGCATCATCCGCGCCTTCCAGCACTGTCCGCTGCCCACCGCCGCGGCGGTCGACGGCGCCGCGATCGGACTCGGTCTCGACATCGCCCTCGCCGCCGACATGCGCTTCGTCGGTCCCCGCGGCTGGTTCCGCCAGGGCTGGGCCAATGCGGGCCTGATCCACGGCGTGGGCGGGATCGGACTGCTGCGCCGGTTGGACGGCTCACTGCTGTGGCGGCTGCTCGCGGACCAGGAACGCATCGACGCCGACCTCGCCGCACAGTTGGGTCTCGGCGAGAAGGCCGAACCAACCGCCCTCGACGCCGCCCGCGTCCGCGCCGCCAAGCTCGCCGCGCATCCCGGGCACCTCCTGGAGTCCTACGCCCGCCTCGCCCGCGAGGACTGGCCGTCCGACGGCCATTTCGACACCGCCGCCGACATCCAGGGACAACTGATCGGCTCCGCCGAGTTCCGCGCACTGACCGCTCAGGTCCTGGGCAAATAAGTCGCCCGGCACGAACGAAGGACATCATGGATCTGGATTTCTCCGAAGAACAGGAGCAGTTCCGCGCCGAACTCCGGGCGCTGCTGGAATCGCGCCTGCCCGACGACTGGGTCGGGATCTTCCACGGACCGGACGAGTATCTCGACCTCAGCTTCTCGATCACGCGCGAGATGGCCGAACGCGGATGGCTCACCCAGACATGGCCCGAGGAGTACGGCGGTCGGGGCGCATCGAACTGGCGGCAGGTGGTGCTCCAAGAGGAGACGTGGGCCTACTTCGAACCTCGCGGCGGCCAGTACATGGGAGTCAACTGGATCGGACCGGCGATCATCAGGTTCGGCACCGACGAACAAAAGATGCGATTCCTCCCGCGTATTGCCGCCGGCGACGTGCAGTGGGCGCAGCTCTTCTCCGAGCCGGGGGCCGGATCCGACCTCGCCGCGCTGCGGACCAAGGCCACGCCCACCGGTGACGCGTTCATCGTCAACGGCGAGAAGATCTGGACCAGCTACGGCGACTACGCCGAGTACGGCGTCCTCCTCGCTCGATGCGAAGCAGGCTCGGAACGTCACGCGGGACTCGTCGTGCTCCTCATCGACATGTCGACGCCCGGCATCGAGGTCAAGCCCATCGCGACCCCATTGGGCAAACACAAGCTCAACTCCGTCGTCTTCACCGACGCGGTGATCCCCGCCGACGCCGTTCTCGGCGCGCCAGGCGACGGATGGCGAGTCGCCATGGCGTCGTTGGCCTTCGAACGGGTCGGTGTGGCGCGATATGCGCGCTCCACGCGCATCCTCGGTGAGCTCGAGCGTCTTCCGGAGGCGGACCGGCCCGAGATCCAGCGCGACATCGCGACCGCACTCGCCGGTGCGCGCGTCGCCGAACTGATGAGCTACCTCGTCGTCGACATGAAGGAGCGGGGCGAGGTGCCGACGTGGCAGGGCAGTGCAGCCCGCGTGCACAACGTCACTCTCGAACAACGGGTCTCGGCCATCGCGGATCGGGTACTGGGACCGATGGCGATCGTCGACTCCCACGACACCGCCGCGGTCGAGGGCGGCGAGATCGAGGACTTCACCCGCCTGGCACCCACCGGCACCGTCACCGCCGGTGCCTACGAGATCCAGATGGGGATCATCGCCCAGCGCGGACTGGGCCTGGAAAGGATTCGCTGACCATGGATTTCGTCCTCCCCGACCACACCGTCGGCCTCGTCGACGAACTGCGTCGATGGGCCAGGGACCGGCCCATCTTCGAGGTGTCCGATGCCGACGACGCCACCGGCTGGAAGCAGCTGGTCGAGTTCGGCATCTTCGACCTCGAGGCGCATGGCGGCGACATGCTCGACCTGGTGTGTGCCATCAGCGCGGTCTCCCGCGCTCCCCTACCCGGGCCGCTCGTCGAAGCCGAACTAGCCGCCCGCGCCAATCCCACTGTGGCGCCCGACGTCCTGGGGCGTGGCGGTGTCATCAGCAGCATTGGCCCCGGCGGTCCGGCCCGCCGCGTCGTCGGCTGGGGCGCCCGCGCCGAGGCGGTCGTGTCCACGGTCGACGGCGCGGTACTGACCGATCGGCCGTGCGAACCGGTCCACAACGCCTACCATCTGCCGCACGGCTGGCTCGAGCACGATGGGCAGGGCGCCGACGAGATGGCATCCCGCCGTTGGCTACTCGCCTCCGCGGCCACTCTCGGACTGGCGTCCGGGGCATATGAGATGACCATGCGGCATACCAAGGACCGTGAGGTCTTCGGCCGGCCGCTCGCATCCCGGCAAGCCGTGCAGGTCCGGCTCGCGGAGTGCTCGATGCTCCTGCAAGGCGCCGAGGTCGCCGTCCTCGATGCCGCTTGGCGGTGGTCGGGAGACGACGTCCGATCGCCCACCGCGGCCGCACTCACCTGGCTCTACACGCGGGAGGCGACCGAGAAGGTTCTGGCACACGCACACCAACTGTTCGGCGCGCTGGGATTCTGCGACGAGACCGGACTCGTGCGCCTGAGTTCCCAAGCGCGATGGTTACGCCTGTCGGTGCCGGAGGGCCCCGCCGTCGACCACGTGGTCTCCACACGCGCCCGTGCCGCCGGTACGCCGCCGTCGTTGGTGTTGCGAGGTTTTCGCTGACACCGCCCGGAAATCGAGGCCACGCAGGCCGGTGGTTCCGCACTCCCCGGTGAGGGCGCGCCATCAGGTGCTCGGCGAATCAGCGAACTCGGCGAGCACGCTCGAGGTGTGTGGCCCCGCCCTCGACCCACCAGCGCACGCGCACATCCTTATGAGAGTCCCCGTCGCGCAGCGAGATCCACAACTCGTCGTGGAGGCGCACCTGGCCGCGGGGGACCTCGACCCCGCGTTCGGCACCGAACCGCACCGCCTCGGGGTGAGCCCAGGTCGCCGCGTCGCCCGGGTCGCGGACGGTCGCGGCGTACTCCTCGGAGGCCGGTGGCAGGTCGAGCAGCGTAGCGAGCATCTCGGCATCGGCCGCGGTCACCGTCGGTCCGGCGAGGACCGCTTCGTCGTCGGGTAGCGCTTGGAGGAACCACGGTCGGTCGACCACCACCGCGCGGTCGGTGACGGTGCCGGCGATCGTCCGGACCTGTTCGGGCACTTCGACATCGGCCGCATCGAGATCGCCCCGGCGGCATGCCGCGACCACGGCGGCGTGCACCATCACCGCGGCACCGGCGGAGATGTCCCGGTCGGGGTCGCCGAGGCGGGTGAGAAGCAGCGCGGCATCGTCGGCGGTGTCGGGTTCGAGGCGTGCGAGCGCGCCTACCAGCGCGTCGGCGTGCGGATGATCGAGCGGGTCGATGATCCCGGCGAGGATCTCATCCGAGGGTGCGCGGTACTCCCCCAGCAACAATCCGTCGACCTCGGCATGCCGCCGCAACCACCAGGCGGTGTACCCGTCGCGGTCGGCGAGCAGCGGTGCAATGTCCGCGTCGGTCGCCATCATGGTCAGCGCCTCGGACCAGGACCGGTCGTCGATCAGGTCGAGATCCCGGACCGCCGTGAGCCTTTCGGGTGCGTCGGGCAGCGTGTCCCACCAGTCCTCCTCGTCGGGGAGGTCGTGGTCGGGACCGACCGGCAGGTCGTCGACGACGGTGAGGAATCCCCACCCGACGCCCAGGCGCCGCAATTCTTCTGCGCCACACTCGGACACGACCTCGTCGTCGACGACACCGAACGGATGGTCGTCGACGAGGACCGACAGCAGCGGACTGTCGGGCAGCAGCAGTTCATCGGCGGGGCGGAGCTCGCCGTCGCTGTCGAGCAGCGGCAGGGTGGCCAGCCACGGCGGTACGGACGCATCCGGATCGGCCCGTAGGACCGCACAGATCTCGGCGGCCAGCCCGTCGTCGCCGGCACCGTCGAGGTCGATGTCCTCGACCAGCACCCGAAGTGCCGGGTCGGCCAGTGCGTCGGCGACGGAGAGTTCCCGCACGCCCAGGCGTTCGAGGAGCGAATGCCGGGCGTCTGGGTGGACGGTGGGCATCCATCGCATCGGCGTGGCGATGCGATCGCTCACGAACAGTCCGCGGACCCCGACCGACATCCGTCCGTCGGATCGCGGGATCGGCAGCGCGCCCAGTTCCTCGACCTCGCGTCCCGTCGACACGAGCGGCGCGAGCGCGTCGTACAGGTCGTGCCACCAGGACGGCTCGTGGTGCAGGCCGCCGAGCCGCTCGGCCAGCGCCGCCAGCCCGAGTTCCTCGACGCCCAGCCGCCCGAGCGTCGGAAGATGCTGGGCGAGTGAGATGTCGGGGTGGACGAGATCCGCGAAGTGTTCGGACAGCATCCCGGCCAGGCGATCGGTCAGCCCGATCAGGACCACCGACCGCGACGGCAGCAACGGCTCGCCGTCCGCACCCGGCAGCCACGCGACGTCGCGGAGCTGTACGCGCACGGCCTCGATCAGCCTGGCGTCGTCGCGATTTCGCGCGAGATGCAGCTCCGGCACGAGCTGTAGCCGACGAACCGGGTCGACGAGGAGCAGAAGGTCCACATAACCGGCTGCGGCATCGCCGATCTCGGCACCCGGGTGAAGGTGCCGACGGTCGGGGGTGAGCGCGAGGTCGGTGATGCACCGGCACGGCAGGCTCAGTTCGATGTCGGTGGGCGTGGGTGCGCGCAGCACATCGTGCTCAGGTGCGCGACCGCCGTCGGCGTCGACGAGCCAGCGCGTCCCGCCGCGGGTGACCTCCAGCCAGCGTTGGGTCGACACCGAACCGGAGCCGTCCACGGACACGGTGACGATCGCGGACGAGGCCTGATCGTCACCGATCTCGGGCCCGGCGGACCGCTCGACCGTGACCTCCACGCCGTCCACGGTGATCCGTTGCAATGCAGCGAGTTCCACGACAAGATCCGGCGCCTGGACGAGCATCGCGTCGATGAGCGGCCCGGACGGCTCACGCAGACTCAGGACCACCTCGGTGTCGAAGCCCGCTGTGCTGGAACCCACCCCCGCCCCCGGCACGGCATCGGTCGGCCACACAAGCCGTAGGACCGGAACGGTGTCCGCCGAGAGCCCGGCATCGTCG
The DNA here is from genome assembly GCF_009720185.1 of Gordonia sp. 135. Classification (NCBI taxonomy): domain Bacteria; kingdom Bacillati; phylum Actinomycetota; class Actinomycetes; order Mycobacteriales; family Gordoniaceae; genus Gordonia; species Gordonia sp. 135. The sequence goes on along the minus strand of NZ_CP046257.1, from coordinate 1,250,369 downwards.
ACGGCTTCGGCGGTGGCGGCGCGGTCGAAGACGATCGACCCGGTACGAGACCGGACCTCGACGCGGTCGGCGACCGTTGCGGTGGCGGTGAATCCGACGCCGAATCGTCCGATCTGACCGTCGGTGGGCGCCTTCGCCGACACCCGCAGCGCGGCCAGCGATCGGACGCCGTCGACACTCAGCGGCTCACCGGTGTTCGCGACATGTAGCTCGTCACCGTCGACCCAGACGGCGAGCTCCCCCGCGATCCCCGCCGCGGCCGCGGCATCGGCGGCATTCGCGGCGAGTTCGGTGAGCAGCCGATCGCGGTATCCGACGGTCACCAGATCCGACTCGGCAGCCGCGTCCTCGGCGAGACGGGTCGGCGAGGCCGTCCAGGCGTCGAGCGTCGACGACCGCAGTGCGGCGGTGCCAAACGGGTCCGGGCCGAACGGATCGGCGCTCATGGATGGTGGCGAGTCGTTCAGGAGCGGGCCGGTTCGGCGTCCCGGGTGACCGAGATGACCTCGAGGGCGCCGTCGTCGTAGGCGTCGTAGGCGGGTGAGCCCTCACCCTTGGGCGCCTGGACATCGGAGTGCGCTCCGCAGCCGTACTCGGCGGAGACCACCCGGCCGTCGGCTGCGTATTCGTTGGTGCAGGCACCGAATCCGGCGCGCAGCGCACCCGCGAGGGGCACATAGAAACCACAGGTGCAGCAGGGGAACGGGGCCGCCTGAGCCATCTCCGACGACGGACCGAAGTCGCCGTCGTACCAGCGCTGCGCGGCGTCGGCGCGACCGTCGTAGCTCAGCAGTCGGCGACGGCCGAGGCCGATCTCGCCGGCGATCTGACCGATGTCGTCGGGGTCCTCGGACTCGGAGTCGAAGCGGAACTCGTCGCCGGTGTCGATCTGGTTGGGCACCAGACGCGGATCGTCGGGTTCGGCGGCCAGCAGGTCACCGGGCGCGAGGTCGCCGGAGGCGACACGCTCGGCCCACGGCACCCACGGCGGTGCGAGCAACGAGCCGTCGCCCGGCAGCAGCACGACCTCACTGAGGGTGATCTCGTCGCTGCCCGGGGAACCGGCCAGCACGACGCACCACTGCCATCCGCGATAGCCTGCGAGCTCGGCGTCGAAGTAATGCGCAGCGGCCCACTCGCCCTCGGCGACGCTGCGCCGATGCGCGCCGGGCTGCTGTCCTTCGTCGACCAGCGCGGCTCGTGCGATGTCGACGGCCGCCAGCAGTCGTCCGCCCTCACTTACGTCAGTCACGCTTCCAGTGTGCAATATCGCCGACGTGTGCCACACAACGACCCGCTTCAAGCGGCACCGGCACGAGATGAGGAACAATCGGGGGCGTGATCCCACGGAGTTCCCGACACGACGATGGGCGCGGGGCCCCCAGGGGTCCGGCGAGCCAGCATTCTCGACCGCCGACAGACGATCGCGGCCGTCGCGCCGCGCAGCACCCCGGGTCGGCCAACTACCCGGCCGACGAGACCCGCCAGATGCGCGGCCGCCGGCCCGCACCCGGCTGGGGACCGCCACCCGGACCGGGTCCCGGCCGCAATGCCTACCTGCCCCCGCCCACCCACAATCCGCATCTGCCGCCGCTCGACGAGCGAGGTCAGCCGCAGTACGACGAGTCGGCGACCCGGGCGATGCCCGCCGACCACGGGCCGCGAACGCCCAAGAAGCTGACCGTGATGCGCGTCGCCGCGATGCGCAGCCGCGAGCTGACGGGCAAGGGCATCGGCAAGATCCACCGGGCCGCGACCGCCGACGGCGCCGACCAGTCCGGCCTCACTGCGCTCACCCTGCCGGTGATCGCGAACTTCGCCGCCGACGCCGCGATGGCCGTCGCGCTGGCCAACACCCTGTTCTTCGCCGCCGCGTCGGGTGAATCCAAGACCAACGTCGCGCTGTATCTGGCGCTGACGATCGCGCCGTTCGCACTCATCGCTCCCCTGATCGGTCCGCTGCTCGACCGACTCCAGCGCGGGCGTCGTATCGCGATGGCCACGACCTTCGGTCTGCGCGTCATCCTGGCGCTGCTGATCATGTCGAACGTCCAGTGGAACGACGCCACCCAGCAACTCGAGTACGACCCGTGGGTGCTCTATCCCTGCGCGCTGGGCCTGCTGGTGCTGTCGAAATCTTTCGGCGTGCTCAAATCGGCGGTCACCCCACGTGTGGTGCCCCCGACCATCGACCTGCCGCGGGTGAACTCCCGCCTGACCACCTTCGGCCTGATCGGCGGCACGATCGTCGGCGGTGCGGTGGCCGCGCTGATCGAGATGCTGCTCGGCAAACTGCTGCCGCTGCATCTGCCGGGAGCCATGGTGTGGCTGGCGATCGTCGCCGCGGCCGGCGCCTACCTGTGCATGCGCATCCCGTCGTGGGTCGAGTCGACCGAGGGCGAGATCCCCACGACCCTGACCTATCACGGCGAACCGGCCCGCTCGGCGATGCCCGAACACGAGCCGACCAGCGCTCGCGAGGGTGCCAAGATGCTCGCCGCGAAGATGCGTCAGCCGCTGGGCCGCACGGTGGTGGCCGGTCTGTGGGGCAACGGCACCATCCGCATCCTGACCGGCTTCCTGACGCTGTTCGTGGCCTTCTACGCCAAGGCCCAGCAGGGCGACGCATCGGACTGGACGCAGCTGCTGCTGCTCGGCGCCGTCGGTGCCGCCGCCGGCGTCGGCAACATGATCGGCAACGGCGTCGGCACCCGGCTGGAGCTGAAGAACCCGCCGGGCATCATCGTCTGGGCCACCGTGGCCTGCTTCGTCGTCGCGGTCCTCGCGGCGATCTTCGGCAACATCCTCTTCGCGGCGGTCGCCGCGCTGGTCGCCTCGGGCGCCAGCGCGATCGGCAAGGTGTGCCTCGACTCGTCGATCCAGGACGACCTGCCCGACGAGTCACGCGCCTCGGCCTTCGGCCGTTCGGAGACGGTCCTGCAGTTGTCGTGGGTGTTCGGCGCCTCACTCGGGGTGCTGCTGCCCCCGACCCTGTGGATCGGCTTCACCGTCGTCGCCGTGCTGCTCGGGCTGGGCCTGCTCCAGACCGTGATGACGACCCGCGGCACATCGCTGGTGCCGGGTCTGGGCGGTCGACGCCCCGACCACGCCGCACCGACTGTCGCCTTCCGGGCCGCCGGTTCGGACGATGCCGCACGCCGGACCGGACCGGGGTCGGCACCGACCCGGGCGCATTCCCAGCGGCCGACGACCACGCGGATGCCGTCGACGGCACCGTTCCCGAACTCCGGTCACCGGCCACCCGGTGACCGCTCCACCCCCGACGAGACAGGACAACGCCGACCGTGATCAGCAGTGGTGAGAAGAAGGCACTTTCGATCATCGCGATCGTCGTGGTGGCGTTCGTCGCAGTCGTCGGCGTCTCGGTGTTCCTGCTGACCCGCAACTCCACGCACGACGACCGGCCGTACGTGCACCTCGCCGTCGGCAAGAACCTCTACACCGTCGAACCGGTGCGGTGGTGCGACCTGATGCTCGACGAGTGCGACCCGCCGCTCGGCACGTCGCAGCGCGAGGCGCCCCGGGTTCCGGTGGCGGTCGGCGACACGGTGATGCTGTCGGTCTCCGGCGACATCGCGAAGGGACCCTGGAACCTCGCGGCCGTCTACTGGACGCCGAAGGGGCTCGTCGAAGACGAGCAGCCCCAGGCGTCGGGTGAGACGTACACGGTCACGCTGAAGACGGCACCCGAATTCGTCCTGCTGGGGGTCACCGTCTACCCGGCGTCGGCCCGGTTGACGCAGAACGACGAGATCATCCCGCGCGGAGTGCTGGCAGCACAGACCGCACCGGAGAATTTCCTGCAGTACCTCGGCTGACACCGCGGCGTCGAGGTCGGCGCTCGACGACCGGGGTTCAGCTCTCGAGTTCGCGGGCGACCGCGCGCACGACCTCGGAGATCCGCTGCGCGGTCTTGCGGTCGGGGTAGCGCCCCTTGCGCAGGTCCGGCTGCACCTTGCCCTCGAGCAGGGTGATCAGATCGGCGACCATGCCGTGCAGTTCATCGGGGGTGTGCCGCTTGGTGTCCTTGCGGGCGGCCTCGCGCACGTTCTTGGACACGCTCGGCGCGGGTTCGAGAACCTTGACGCTCAGTGCCTGCGGCCCGCGGCGACCGGCGGCCATGCCGAACTCCACCCGCTGCCCCGGCTTGAGGGCCTCCACCCCTTCGGGCAGGGCGGACGAACGGACGTAGACGTCCTCACCGCTCTCCTGAGCGAGGAAGCCGAAGCCCTTGTCCGCGTCGTACCACTTCACCTTGCCGGTCGGCACTGTGCTCACCCTCATCTGTACGTCGTAGATCTCTTGCGGATCTGCCTGTCACAACAAAAGACGCCGTCACCCATCACACGACCCACGGCGGAAAGTCCGTATGGGCCCAGACGGATGCAAGGCGCCTGCTGCGCCCCATGGTAGCCAACACCCCACCCCGCGGTCACACCATTACCTCAGCCCAACCCGTCACACCCTTGCGCGACGTCGCCCTCCCGGAGAGTGCACTACCGTAGACGGCATGCAGAAGACGACGTCCCCGCGGCTGCTGCAGGTGGCCATGGTGATCTTCGCGATCGGACTCATCGCCCTCGTGGCCTTGTTCGTGACCCCGCTGGTCACCGACGGCGACACGGCACCGACCTTCGTCTACCTGCTGACCATGTGCGCACCCCTGGGTTTTCTCCTCGGCCTGGTGTACGCACTCCGTGCCGGACGCCGAGCCAGGTGAGGACCCCGTGACAGCGACCATCGACACCACCCCAGACCTCGCCCCCGTCTCCGACGCCAAGGCTCTCCGGGCAGCGTTCAGCTGCTTCCCCAGCGGCGTCGTCGCGGTGTGTTGCCTACAGGGTGAGGGAGATTCGACCACGCTGATCGGAATGGCGGCGAGTTCTTTCACCACCGTCTCCCTCGACCCTCCGCTGGTGTCGGTGTGCGTTCAGAACACGTCGACGACGTGGCCGCAGATCCGTACCGCGCCGGCCATCGGGGTCAGCGTCTTCGCCGGCGACCAGACCGACGTCTGCAAACAGCTCGCCGGTCCGTCGGAGCGCCGTTTCGACGGCATCACACCGCTGCGCACCGACGCCGGGGCCGTCTTCGTCCCGAACGCCGCCGCCCATCTGTCGTGCACCATCCACAACGAGATCCAGGCCGGCGACCACACCGTCGTGCTGCTGGAGATCAGCACCCTGCGCGCCGATCCCGGCGTCGAGCCGCTTGTGTTCCACGCCAGCACCTTCCGTGCTCTCGAGGCCCGTAAAGACCCGAACGCCACGTGATCTGCAGGACAGCATGAGCACGGTCGGCCTCGGGATCCCCACGCCACGGTCGATGACGGCCGCGGCACCATCGGACGTGCCCACGCAGGGACCCCTGCGCGACACGTTCGGGCGGGTCGCGAAGGACCTGCGGGTCTCGGTGACCGACCGATGCAATCTGCGCTGTACCTACTGCATGCCGGCCGAGGGACTCGACTGGATGCCCAACGACGCGGTGCTGAGCGCCGACGAACTGATCCGTGTGCTGACGGTCGCGGTCCGGGATCTGGGGATAGAACGCATCCGCTTCACCGGCGGGGAGCCCCTGCTGCGCCGCGACCTCGAGCAGGTCATCGGCGCCGTCGCCGCCCTGCCCCGGCGACCCGAGATCGCGATCACCACCAACGGTCTGGGTCTCACGCGGCGGATCGACGGTCTCGTCGCCGCCGGGCTCAGCCGCATCAACATCTCCCTCGACACCGTCGACCGGGAACGGTTCGCCCAGATCACCCGGCGCGATCGGCTCGACGACGTGTTGGCCGGTCTCGCCGCCGCCAAACGCGCGGGTCTCGACCCCGTCAAGGTCAACGCCGTGCTCCCCGACCGCGCCGACCTCGACGCCATCCCCGACCTGCTCGCCTACTGCCTGGAACAGGGCTACGAACTCCGCATCATCGAACAGATGCCCCTCGACGCCGACCACGCCTGGCAACGGGCCCGGATGGTGACCGCCGACGAGATCCTGGCGACGCTTCGCACACGGTTCGATCTGCTGCCCGATCCGGCACCGCGCGGCAGCGCCCCGGCGGCCACCTGGATCGTCGACGGCCATCGGACGTCACGGGGCCCGGCCAAGGTCGGGGTGATCGCCTCGGTCACCCGCCCGTTCTGCGGCGACTGCGACCGCACCCGGCTCACCGCCGACGGGTCGCTGCGCAACTGCCTGTTCGCGTCGTCGGAGACCGATCTGCGCGCTGTGCTGCGCACGCTGCCCGACGACGAGGTCGACGCCGCCATCGCGGCGCTGTGGCGCACCGACATGTGGCAGAAGGCTCCCGGACACGAGGTGAACGCGGCCGGCTTCGTGCAGCCGACGCGGCCCATGTCCGCCATCGGCGGATAGGCTCGCCCCGATGAACCTCACCGTCCGCTTCTTCGCCGCTGCTCGCGCCGCCGCCGGCACCGAGTCGCGCGTCGTCGACATCGAGCCCGCGGCCACCCTCGGAGACCTCGAGTCGACGCTGTCCGCCGGCAACCCCGAATTGGCGACGGTCCTCGAGCGGTGTTCCTACCTCCGCGACGAAACGGCCTTCACTGACCGTTCACTACAGCTCGGCATCTGCTCGACACTCGACGTCCTCCCCCCGTTCGCCGGTGGTTGACACCACAGCCGCCCTGTGACCTTTCTCACATAACGGAGCGGTAACGAGATGGCCACGGGACCGCATCCGGCGCGATGAACTGCGAGGACGCCGAAAGTTGGTCGGGAGACCAGGTTCTGGAGAAAAAATAAGTTGTGGACAAGCAGGTGAATCGGCCGATCGAAGGACGTACTGTACGAAGCGACCTTCTCGAAGGTCACGGTAAGGAAACAGAACATACGTCCCGCCGGCCGCGCCGAGCCTCGCTCCGCCGGTGGGAACGACCGCACGAAATCTAGGAGCGAGGACGGGGGACCCAACCTCATCCCCTGAGACCGGGCACCACACACGGTGTCCTCGGGGTTAAGTCCCAGGCGCAGAACCGTGGTTAACAAATCATGGTGACGCACTGGGGCCGAGCAGCCTCTCGCTCGAACCCGACAGCTGACTTCGTAGGCGCGTGGAGAGAGGAATTCGATCTATGTCCGGACGTCACCGCAAGCAGACGACCAACTCGACCACCAAGACCATCACCAAGGTCGCCCTCACCGGCGCCGTCCTCGGTGGCGGAGCCGCACTCCTGGGCACCGGTACCGCGAATGCCGCGACCGACGCCGAGTGGAACCAGGTCGCCCAGTGCGAGTCCGGCGGTAACTGGGCCATCAACACCGGCAACGGCTACCACGGCGGCCTGCAGTTCTCGCCGAGCACCTGGAGCGGCCACGGCGGCGGCGAGTTCGCCCCGACCGCCGAGCAGGCCACCCGCGAGGAGCAGATCGTCGTCGCCGAGCGCGTGCTCGCCTCGCAGGGCAAGGGCGCATGGCCCACCTGTGGCGTCGGCCTGTCGGGCCACACCCCGCGCACCGCGCCGAGCGATGTCCCGGCCCCGATCGTCAAGAAGCTCCAGGACGGCAACGGCAGCTTCAGCCTCGTCAAGGCCCCTGAGGCCAGGACCACCGACGACGTCGCCAAGCAGGTCACCTCGGTTCTCACCGATGCCGGTGTGAGCCCCGAGGTCGAGAACCTCTGGAACGCGGCCAAGAACAGCGGTGTCTCGCTGAGCCCCGATCAGATCAAGATGTTCAACGACAACAAGCACCTGCTGCCCAACCCCTGACGAGTAGCAACCCTTACCTGTAGCAGCTCGGACACAATCCGCAGCGCACAGAGGGACCCAGACGAAGGGCCCCGCACGATGACTGATCCGTGCGGGGCCCTTTTCCAATTCTCAGCTGGTTTCCGACAACCCCGCAGCGTCGGAACCGAGAACCTGCAGCAGGGCGAGCGCCTCGGCGTCCGCCGAACCCGCCGGCGCACTGTAGAGAACCAGATGCTGATCCCGCTCGGCGAGCTCCAGCGAATCGCAGTCGACCGTGATCTTTCCGACGACGGGATGCTGCAGACTCTTCCGGAGCGTCGGTGCAGCTGCGACGTCGTGCTGATCCCACAGCCGGGCGAACTGTGCGCTGCCTTCCCGGAGATCCTCGATGAGACCGGCGACCGTCGGGTCGGAGGGATAGCGGGTCGCCGCGAGCCGCAACCTGGCGACGACGTGGTGACGGAACTCCGCGCCGTCGGAGATCCCGTACAGCGGCGCGGCGTCGTCGGTGAGGAACGCCCGACGCGCGAGATTGCGTTCGGCCGGGCCGAGTTCGCCGAAGTCCTCCAGAAGCGCAGCCGCCAGATCGTTCCACGCGAGAACCTCGAAGATCGCCGACATCACGAACCCCGCGGTCTGCGGCATGCGGCCCAACAGGGCGACGATGCTCGGACGCACGTCCCGCCGATGAAGGGCGGTGCGGAGTGGGGCTGTCCCGGCGAGCATGTGCAGGTGATCGGACTCCTCATCGGTGAGCAGCAGCGCACCGGCGATGCCGACGAGCACCTCCGCCGACGGGCGGGGTGCGCGACCCTGCTCGAGGCGTACGTAGTACTCGGTCGAGATGTGTGCGAGCACTGCGACCTCTTCCCGCCTCAGCCCGGGAGTCCGACGCCGGGTACCGGCCGGCAGACCGACGTCCTCCGGCTGCAAACGCTCGCGTCGACTCCGCAGGAAGGAGGCGAGCCCGTGTTTGTCCATACCTCGAGTGTGCGTCCGGTCGGCCGGCGGAGAGTAGTACAGCCTGTGCCTGAATGAGCTCGTCTGTCGCGGCCACGCTGAACGGCATGACACACAACCCCGACATCCGGTCCACCCCGTCCATCGGCCTGCTCCGCGGCAAGGTCGTCTTCATCAGTGGCGCCAGCCGCGGAATCGGCGCCGCCGCAGCTCATCTGTTCGCCCACGAGGGCGCCTCGGTCGTCCTCGGTGCGCGCGGCCTCGATGCCCTCGAGCAGATCGTCGACGACATCCGGTCGACCGGCGGCACCGCCGACGCGGTGGCCCTCGACCTGGCCGACGACGCGAGTGTCCACGCCGCGATCGACCGTGTCGAGGAGCTGCACGGCCGCCTCGACGGCGCGTTCAACAACGGTGCCGTCGTCCAGGAGGTACCCGGTCAGCTGCAGGACACCACGGCAACCGACATCGACCGGCAGTTCGCGGTGAACTTCCGCGCGCACTGGATCGCGATGAACGCCGAAGCGGCGCTGATGCGGCGCAGTCGCGGCGGCGCGATCGTGAACACCTCGAGCATCGGGTCACGACGCGCCAACCCCGACCTGCCCGCCTACGGCGCGATGAAGCGCGCGCTGAACAGCATCACCGAGACCGCGGCCGTGAGCTGGGCCCGCGACGGCATCCGCGTCAACGGGCTCACGCCCGGGGGCACCGCCACCGAGATGATCGACGAGTGGGAGGCGGCCAGCCCGGGCGTCACCCGCTGGATCAGCGACTCCACCCCGCTCGGCCGGATGGCCGAACCGCGGGAGATCGCCGAGGTCGCCGCGTTCCTGCTCAGCGACCGCGCCTCCTTCGTCACCGGCGCGATCGTGCCCGTCGACGGTGGCGCCGGGGCCTAGGCCGAGTTGATCCACTCCTCGGTGCCGTCGTCGTAGTACTGGTGCTTCCACACCGGGATACGCGCCTTGACCTCGTCGACGAGCCGGGCACACGTCTCGAACGCGGCGCGGCGATGGTCGGCGGCCACGGCCACCACGAAGGCGACGTCGCCGATCTCGAGTTCGCCGACGCGGTGCGAGACGGCGACCGCGCGGACACCCTCGACCGCCGACACCTCTTCGACGACCTCGGCGAGCACCTTCGGCGCCGTCGGATGGGCGGAATAGTCCAGTTCGGCGACGGTCCGGCCGCCGTCGTGATCGCGGACCGCCCCGACGAAGCCGACGATCGCGCCGGCCTTACCGTCCGAGGCGTCGGCGACCATCGCCTCGTGATCGGCGAGCCCGATCGGGGTGTCCGACACCGCGGTGTGTACAACCACTGCCATTTCGAGAGTCCTGTCCTGTCGCGGCGATCGGGGGACGATCAGTGATCCCCGCCGCGGATCTGGTCGAGAGCATGGTGCACGACGCCGGTGAGCACGGTCAGGCCGTCCCGCACACCGCCGGTCGAGCCCGGCAGGTTCACCACCAGTGTGGTCCCGGCGATGCCGGCGAGGCCGCGGGAGAGCACGGCCGTCGGCACCTTCGGCAATCCCGCTGCGCGGATGGCGTCGGCGAGGCCGGGGATCTCGACGTCGAGCAGCGGCCGTGTCTCCTCGGGGGTGCGGTCGGTGGGTGACAGACCTGTTCCGCCGGTGGTGAGCACGAGGTCGACGCCGGCGTAGACCGCGGCGCGGATCGCGGCGCCCACCGGTGGACCGTCGGCCACCACATCGCGTTCGGCGACGCGGAAACCCTGCTCGGCGAGCCAGTCCTCGATGATCGGGCCGGTGCGGTCGGGATAGACCCCGGTGCTCGCCCGCGTCGAGGCCACGACGATCTGCGCGACGCGTTGCCGCGCGGGGTCGGGCGAGGGGTTCTCAGCCATCGGCCGGGTCGTCCCGCAGCCAATCGCCGGATTTGCCGCCGGTCTTCTCGAGCAGACGGATGCCGTCCATGTGTGCACGCTTGTCCACGGCCTTGACCATGTCGTGCAGCGTCAGCCCGGCGACGGCGACCGCGGTCAGTGCCTCCATCTCGACGCCCGTCTGGCCGGAGGTGGCTACGGTCGCGGTCACGTCGATGGAGTCGGTGCCGATGGTGAAGTCGACCTCCACCGACGACAACGCCAGCTGATGGCACAGCGGGATCAACTCATCGGTGCGCTTGGCCGCCATGATCCCGGCGATGCGGGCGGTCGCCAGCACATCGCCTTTGGGCAGCTTCGACTCACTGAGGAGACCGATCACCTCGGTCGTGGTGTGAAAGGTGCCGCCGGCGATCGCGCGACGCTTCGTCGGCGCCTTGTGCCCGACGTCGACCATGCGCGCCGTGCCGCTGCTGTCGATGTGCGACAGGCGGCCGGCACCTTGCCTCGGAGATACCGACCCGCCGCTGTTGGTTCCGGTGGTCGGCATCGGCGTCAGCGGTTGACGACCGTCTTCGACTGCACGAACGGCAGGTCGTCGACCGGGAGCGGGAACTGGGTGTCACCGAACGGGGACAGCGCACCCGAGATGTGCGTCGCGAGCTCGGAGACCGCGTGGTCGGGATGGTTGCCGTCCTCGTCCTTCGGCCAGCCGTTGTCGACGTAGTGCTTCTTGTCGGCTTTGTCACCACTGTTGTTTGCCACGGGAGCATTGTGCCACGCCATTCGAATGAAAGAAGTGCGGTGTCCGGGCATGGCGGCCGGACCGGGGCTATCGTCGTCGCATCACAGGTCACGCCACCAGGAGGCGCTGATGGCCCACCACCCGGAAGAGGTCGCCGGCTACCGCGTGATCAGCCGCCTGGGCACGGGCGGCATGGGCACGGTCTACCTGGTGGAGAACCGGCCACTCCGACGCCGCGAGGCACTGAAGGTCATCTCGGTCGCCGAGACCGTCGACGAGGATTTCGTCCGCCGGTTCAGCCGGGAGGCACAGACCGCGGCATCCCTCGACCACCCGAACATCGTCACGATTTATCACTACGGCGTCACCGACGACGACCCGTGGTTCACCATGGCCTACCTCGACGGACGCGACCTGCGGAGCAGCTCGTTCCGGCCGGACGAGATCCTGACGATCGTCGACCGCGTCGCCGACGCCCTCGACTACGCGCACGCCCACGGCGTCGTGCACCGCGACATCAAGCCGGGCAACATCCTCGTCACCCGGCGGGCGATGGACGACGCTCTCGACCGGGTCGTGGTCCTCGACTTCGGGATCGCGAAACTGGCCACCGCCACCACGCTCACCGCACCGTCGTCGTTCGTGGGCACGCTGGTCTACGCCGCGCCGGAGATCCTCGACGGCAAACCGGCCGGTCCGGCGTCAGATCAGTACGCGCTCGCCTGCACCGCCTACGAGCTGTTGTCCGGCACGACGCCGTTCGAGGCCGACACCCAGACCCGGCACATCGTCGCGAAGCTGACGTCACCGCCGGAGCGGATCAGCCGGTACCGGCCCGACCTCGCCGCACTCGATCCCGTCTTCGACCGCGCCCTGGCCCGCGGGCCGCTGGACCGCTACCCCACGTGCACCGACTTCGCCGTGGAACTGCGGCGGGCACTCACCGCGGCCGGCGTCGGCACCGCGGCGACGCAGATCGTCCCACCGCCCTCCGGTACGGAGACCCTGCCACCGGAGACCCAGCAGCGGCGGCCGTATCCCGGTCCGCCGCCGCCTCTGTACGCGCAGGGCCCGCCGCCGGATACCCATCACCTCTCCGCACCGGGCTTCACTCCCCCGCTGCCCGCCCACTCCGCACCCACCCGGGCCGCGACGCCGGGCCGCCGACGCCGCCTGCCGTTGCTCGCCGGCGCGATCGGCGTGGTCGCGCTGCTGGCGGTGGTCGCGGCCGTCGTCCTGCTCACCCGCGGCGACGACAAAGGCGGCGACGGTGGTTCGAGCCCGCAGGCAGCCGCAACCGAGGAGATGCGACTCAGTGCCGGTCTCGGTGCCTCCTGTTCGATCCGGGACGGCACCGCCTGGTGCTGGGGTGACAACCAGGCCGGACAACTCGGCGACGGCACCACGACAAACCGCTGGACACCCACCCGCGTCGCCGACCTCACCGGCGTCACCTCGATCACCACCGGCGGCCCCAACACCTGCGCCATCGCCGAGAGCGTCGCCTACTGCTGGGGCAACAACGACTACGGACAGATCGGCGACGGCACGACGACCAGCCGCTGGAAGCCGGCCCGGGTGGCCGACCTCGCCGACGTCACCGCGATCTCCACCGCGAACTGGGCCACGTGCGCCATCGCGGCCGGAACCGCCTACTGTTGGGGCACAAACGATTTCGATCAGCTGGGCGATGGATCGACGGCCAACCAGTACCGTCCGGTGCGCGTCGCCGGGCTGGCGGACGTGACCTCGATCAGCGTCGGCGTCAACTTCGCGTGTGCGGTCGCCGGCGGCGACGCGTACTGCTGGGGACTCAACGACAACGGGCAGGTCGGTGACGGCACCACCTACAACCAGTCCAAGCCCACCCGCGTGGCCGACCTCGACGCCGCGACCTCGGTGTCGGCGGGCGATCAGGCTGCCTGCGCCGTCGCCGGCGGCAGCGCGTATTGCTGGGGCAACAACGCTTTCGGGCAACTCGGTGACGGCACCAAGGACTCCCGCACCTCCGCGACGCTCGTGTCCGGCGTCGACGACGTGACCGCGATCAGCACCGGAACCGGGCACACCACCTGCGCGATCGCCGGCGGCGTCGGCTGGTGCTGGGGCGCCAACGCCTGGGGGTCGGTCGGAGACGGCACCCTGGAGGACCGCCCGAATCCCACGCGGCTCAACGGGTTGTCCGATGTCACCGCGATCTCGACGGGCGAACGGACGACGTGCGCACTCGCGTCGTCGAACGTCTGGTGCTGGGGCTTCAACGCGACCGGTCAGCTCGGCATCGGCACCACCGACGACAAGCTCACACCCACGCAGATCGGGTACTAGACATGGCCGTCATCGGATCGGCAGTCATCCGGTTGAAGGGTGCCCCGCACCAACGCCGCTTGGGTATCGTCCCAGCGTACGTCCGCCAGGAGTCCGAGTTCTCCCCGTAAGTGATTCTCACCGTAAGAAAGAGGTGTCGCCGTGCCACTGAGTCCGGGCACCCACATCGCCGGCTACCGCGTGATCTCCCAGCTGGGTGCCGGTGGCATGGGCGAGGTGTATCTCGTCGAGAACCTGCAACTCGAACGGCGAGAGGCGTTGAAGGTCATCTCGACCGCCGTCAGCGCCCAGCCCGGGTTCAACCAGCGCTTCACCAACGAGGCGAAGACCACCGCGAAACTCGACCACCGCAGCATCATCACGATCCACCAGTACGGCATCGAGGACGGTTCGCCGTGGTTCTCGATGAGCTACGTGGAGGGCAAGGACCTCACCGAGGAGCGCCTGAAGCCGGCCGAGGTCTCGACGGTCGTCACCCAGGTCGCCGACGCCCTCGACTACGCGCACCGTCATCAGGTGGTGCACCGGGACATCAAGCCCGCCAACATCCTCGTCACCCGCGACCCCGCCTCCGGCACGATCGACCGTGCCCTGGTGCTCGACTTCGGCATCGCGAAACTCGCCGGCTCGGCCAACCTGACCGGCACCCACTCGTTCATCGGGACCGTCGCGTTCTCCGCACCGGAAACCCTCGAAGGTGCCGACGCCACAGCACGTTCCGACCAGTACTCGCTGGCGTGCACAGCCTATGCACTGCTCGCCGGACAACCGCCGTTCGTCGGGCAGTCCGAACCGTCGGTGATGCTCGGCCACATCCAGCGGCCGGTCCCCCACATCGGCCAGTTGCGCGGCGACCTCGCGCACCTCGACCCGGTCTTCCAGCGCGCACTCGCCAAGGACCCGGCGGCCCGCTACCCCGACTGCCGCAGCTTCGCCGCCGCCCTGAAGTCGGCGATCGAATCGCCGTCGGCACAGGGCAACACGATCGCGGCCGCACCGGTTCCCCCACCCACGCTCGTCGGCGGCAGCACCGGCGCACCGTCGGCACCGCAACCGCCGTACGGCCGGCCCTACGGGCAGTACACCCCGCCGCCGCAGCCGACGATGACCGGACCGTCCGGCCCACAGCCGCTGATGAACCACCCCTCGGGGCCCGGCGCGACCGCGAACATCTCCGGGCCGCAACCGCTTTACAGCTCACAGCCGCACGGCGCGATGCCACACGCGCCGGCCGGCCATCCGGGCGCAACGGGTACACCGCCGAAGAAGAAGCGCACCGGCCTGATCATCGCCGGCGTCCTGGGCGCCGTGCTGATCGTCGTCATCGGTGCGATCACCGGGCTGGTCCTCCTGAGCAGCACCGCCGACGATCCCGAAAAGGCCACCGTCGCACAACCGTTGGTCAGCACCAACTTCGGCACCAGCTGCGCGATCGTCAACGAGGCCGTGAACTGCTGGGGTGACAACACGACCGGCCAGCTCGGCGACGGGACGACCACTCCGCACAGTCGTCCGGCCACGGTCGGCGGTGTCACCGACGCGACGTCGGTCTCCGTCGGCGGCTACCTCACCGGTGAGAACAAGTACGTCGGCACGGCGTGCGCGGTCGCCGCCGGCGAGGCGTGGTGCTGGGGCAACAACCACTACGGCGAGGTCGGCAACGGCTCCGACGGCAACACCGTCGAGACCGCGACCAAGGTCGGCACCCTCTCCGACGTCAAGGCGATCACCACCGGCTGGGGCACCAGCTGCGCGGTCGCCGGGACCGACGCCTACTGCTGGGGCAACAACGAATACGGACAGCTGGGCACCGGCGGCACCGAGGCCGTCTCGGTCCCCGCCAAGGTCCCGGGCCTCGGAGTCGTCACCGAGATCACCACCGCCTACGGCACCACCTGCGCGGTGTCCGACGGTTCGGCGTTCTGCTGGGGCAACAACGACAGCGGCCAGATCGGCGACGGCAGCACCACCGAACGGTCGGCGCCGGTGAAGGTCGGCGGGCTGGGCGAGGTCACCGACATCTCCCTCGGCGGCTACCACGAGTCGGCCCCCGACGACGACAACGACCCGAGCACCAACACCAGCACGTACTTCCAGACGGCCTGCGCGATCGCCGGCGGAGACGCGTACTGCTGGGGCGCCAACGCCTACGGCCAGATCGGCAACGGCACCGCCGAACCGCGCAAGACACCCACCAAGGTGAACGACATCTCCAAGGCCTCGGCCATCTCCACCGACTGGGGGACCACCTGTGCGGTCGCCGACGGAAAGGCCTGGTGCTGGGGCGACAACGACCGCAGCCAGCTCGGCTCCAGCGGCGGCTCGGTGAAGATCCCCCGCGAGGTCAGCAGCCTGACCGACGTCACCTCGATCTCGACCGGCAACGGCACGTCGTGCGCGATGGCCTCCGGTTCGGTCTGGTGCTGGGGCTTCAACAACGACGGCCAGATCGGTGACGGCTCGAGCGGCGACTCGGCCAATCGCACGACGCCGACGAAGCTCACCATCTGACACCACCGCGCGATTCTGCGTCGGCTACGACTCCTTCGCGCCGACGAGGGCTTCGGAGATGGTCTCGGCCGCTGCTCGCAGGGCGCCGACCGCCCGCGTACGCAGGTCCTCGTCGAACCGGGCGACCGGCCCCGAGATGCCGACCGCCATGGGCGTCGGCGCACCGGGCACCGCGACGGCCATACCGCAGACCCCGACCTCGTACTCCTGTTCGTCGGTGGCGACACCCTCTGCGCGCACCTGTTCGACGGCCGCGAAGACGCCGGACAGCGAGGTGACGCTCCACTCGGTGGCGGGCGTGAGGCCGGCCTGGGTGACGTGCTTGAGGATTCGCGCGTCGTCGAGTTCGGCGAGGACCGCCTTGCCGACCGCGGTGTTGTGCATCGTCACCCGACGCCCGACCTCGTTGTTGGTGCGCATGCTGTGTGGCGACGGGACCTGCGCCACGTAGATGACCATGTCGCCGTCGAGCACGGCGAGACTCGCGGTTTCACTCAGTCCGGCGACGAGCGAGCCGAGTACGGGCGCGGCCACCGCGCCGAGTTGCCGGTTGGCCACCTCGCCGAGTCGGATGAGGCGCGGGCCCAGCGCATATGACCGGTTCGGCAGTTGCCGGACGTATCCGATGCCCACGAGAGTGCGCAGCAACCGGTGGATGGTCGGCGGCGGCAGCGGCGACTCCGACGACAGATGGCTCAGGGAGCACTCACCACCGGCGCGTCCGATGAGTTCGAGCAGCTCGAAAGCCCGCTCGACCGACTGGACACCACCCGAGTTCCCCGCCATTGCCACCTCCACAGTTCGGCGCAAGATTACGTTCCATGATGTGAAACCACAATCGGAGTCCATGCCCACCTGCGACTGGCGACGTGGACTATTTAAGGTAAACTCCACTCTGCGGAATTATTTTTCCATCAGATCGACGGAGGACTCCTCATGAGCGTGCAGCCCGGCCGCCTCGGTGCGGCCTTCCTGGCCGAGGTCGAGGCAGCCCTCGCCCCGGCGGACGCCCTCCTGTCCGAGAGGTACCCCGGTGACGACGGCAGCCGGCAGCCGGTCCACACCGTCTACGTCCCCGCCGACCGGTATTCCGCGGACCTCGCCCGGGAGTGGGGCCGCACGGCGCTGGAGACGGCCGCCGAACACGGTGGCCTCGACGCGATCGCCCGCGCGACCGTCGCCCGAACCGATTCGACCGCAACCGAACTCGCGACTCTCGTCGAGGCGAAGCTGCGCACCGAGCCCATCGAGGATCTGCGCGTCGACTTCGAGGACGGTTACGGCGTCCGCGCCGACGACGAGGAGGACGCAGCCGTGGCGGCTGCCGTCGCCGCGATCCGCGACTCCGGCGACAGCTCGCCGCCGTTCCTCGGTATCCGCTTCAAGTGCTTCGAGGCCGATGTGCGAGCTCGTGGCCTGCGCACCCTCGACCTGTTCGTCTCCGGACTCGCCGACACCGGCGACCTCCCGGCCGGCCTGACGCTGACACTGCCGAAGGTGACCTCGACCGATCAGGTGGCCGCGATGGTCACCGTCGCCCGCGAGCTCGAGCGCGTCCATGGACTGCCGGACGGACGGATCGGGTTCGAGATCCAGGTGGAGACCCCGCAATCGGTGATGGGCATCGACGGTTCGGCGCCGGTCGCGAAGATGATCCACGCCGGCGAGGGTCGAGTGACCGCGCTGCACTACGGAACCTACGACTACTCCGCGTCCCTCGGCATCGCCGCCGCCTACCAGTCGATGGAACATCCGGCCGCCGATCACGCGAAGGCCGTGATGCAGCTGGCCGCAGCCGGCACCGGTGTGCGCCTGTCGGACGGATCGACCAACATCCTCCCGGTCGGCGACCGCGAGGCCGTCGAAGCCGGTTGGGCATTGCACTCGCGACTGGTCCGCCGCCACCTCGAACGCGGTTTCTATCAGGGCTGGGATCTCCACCCCGCCCAGCTGGTGACCCGCTTCCTGGCCACGTACGCCTTCTACCGTGACGGATTCGATTCCGCCGCAGAGCGTCTGCGCAACTACGCCCACCAGATCACGTCGTCGGTGCTCGACGAACCCGCGACCGCCCGCGCCCTCGCCGGCTTCATCCGCCGCGGTGAGGTGTGCGGCGCGCTGACCGTCGACGAGGTGGAGACCGCAACCGATCTGCCCATCGCGAAGGTGCGTGAACTCGCACTCCACCGGCCGCCAGCACCGAGTAACTGAGCCGAGACCAACAGCCCGACATGACCATTGACCCATCCATCGAGAAGGACACCCCGATGACCGCGTCGCCGTACCACACCCCCGCGGGCGGACTCCCGCCGCAGACCGATCTGCTCTCCGACCGCGCAGTGGTCACCGAGGCCTACACCGTGATCCCGCGCGGCGTGCTCCGCGACATCGTCACCTCGGTCTTCCCCGAGTGGACCGGCACCCGCGCGTGGGTGCTCAACAGCCCGGTACCCGGTGGCGCGCAGACCTTCTCGCAGTCGATCGTCGAGGTCGCGCCGGGCGGCGGATCGGAGGCACCGGAGCCGCAGCCGGAGGTCGAAGGATTCCTCTTCGTCACCGCGGGCACGCTGACCGTCTCCGTCGACGGCGTGGAACACACACTGACAGAGGGCGGGTTCGCCTTCCTGCCCGCGGGCACCGCATGGTCGGCGCACAACCGCAGCGACGCCACCACGACCTTCCACTGGATCCGCAAGCGCTATCAGCCGATCGCGGGCCACGCCCCGGCCCCGAAGTTCGGCAACGAGCGCGACATCGAACCCTCCCCGATGCCCGACACCGACGCGTGGAGCACCACCCGGATGCTCGACCCGCAGGATCTCGCGTACGACATGCACGTCAACGTCGTCACCTTCAAGCCCGGCGGCTCGATTCCCTTCGCCGAGACCCACGTGATGGAGCACGGCCTGTACGTCCTCGAGGGCAAGGCCGTCTACCGGCTCAACGAGGACTGGGTCGAGGTCCAGGCCGGCGACTACATGTCGCTGCGCGCCTTCTGCCCGCAGGCCTGCTACGCCGGCGGGCCGTCGAACTTCCGCTACCTGCTCTACAAGGACGTGAATCGGCAGATCGTGCTCTGAGTCAGGCGATTGAAGAACAATGAGGCGCCCCGGTGTGGGTCGACGGCCAGATCGTCGCGGTGGGCGAGGTCACGGTAGTCGCGCTCGGTGTCGAGGGCCTGGCGAGCGTGTTCCCGGGGTCGTTCACGACGTTCTCCCCTTCGTTTAGGTATGCAGCGCCACAGTCAGTCAGGTGCGATATGCGTGGGCACGGTGGTCGATTCTGACGACGACGATGGTGTGGTTGGGGTCGTCGATGCGCAGCAGGACCCGGTAGTCACCGCGGCGGGCGCTGTGGAGGCCTCCGAGGTCGTCGCGCAGCGGTTTGCTGAGCCGGTGCGGGTTCTCGGCGAGGGGTCCGGAGATGAACTCGATGACGGCGTGGACGATCCGGGATGGAAGGCGTTGAAGGTCGCGGCGAGCTGGGGATGCGACCTCGACCCGGTAGGGGGCGGGCGAGTCTGTCGGAGCGTCGTTCATTTCGGCGGCAGGCCGTGTTCGGCGCGCAGGTCGTCGATGGAGACGGTGTGGCCGGCGGCGTACTCGGCGTCGGCGGTGGCGACGTCGTCGCGGAGACCGGCACGTGAGAGCCAGTAGATCGTCTCGTGCAACGATTCGAGGTCGTCGGCCGACATCAGCACCGCGGCGGGTTTGCCGTGCTTGGTGATCGTGATGATGTCGTGCGTGGTCTCGGCGCTGTCGATGAGCGCGGAGAGCTTGTCCTTGGCCTCGCCGAGTGGCACTGTAGTCATGGTTACAGTGTAGCCGCGATACTGGCCTTCCATTAGCCAGACTTTTAGCCGGGCGGTGCGGCGTGTGGCTGGCGGCGAGCGGCGGCCGCCGCGCCCACCTGTGACAACAACAGTTCGCGGCGCATCGGTCCGAACTCATGCGCATGAGGGATCTCACCGACGAACCCCACTTCGTGGTCGTCAGGATCGGCGGTTTGGACCGACACCGTTATCGAGCTCCCGTAGAGGATGTCGAGAGCGTTGGATCGTCTCGCGCAGCGATTCGAGGTCGTCGGCCGACATCAGCACTGCGGCCGGTTTGCCGTGCTTGCTGATCGTGATGATGTCGTGGGTGGTCTCGGCGCTGTCGATGAGCGCTGAGAACTTGTCCCTGGCTTCGCCGAGTGGCTGTGTCGTCATGGCTACAGATGGCTTGTCTCGAGAGACAACGACAGCGCCCCGGTTTCGGCCACCGGGGCGCTGTCGTGTTCAGATGTCCGTCAGATCTTGAACGGCCACCCCGTGACCTTCTTCTCCCGCGGCTTCGCGTAGGTCCGGACCTTCGACGTCGAGAGTCCCATCCGGACAAGCCCTTCGGCGATCGTGACGGCCGAGCGCACACCGTCGACGATCGGGACGCCGGTCGCGGCGCGGACCTGCTCCTCGAGCTCGGCCATGCCGCCGCAGCCGAGGCAGATCACCTCGGCCTTGTCGTCGGCGACCGCCTGCCTTGACTGTTCGACGATCGCCTCGACCGCCCGCACGGGATCCGACTCGAGTTCCAGCACACCGAGTCCCGACGCCCGGACCGACGCACATCGCGCATCGAGGCCGGCGAGCTTGAGCCTGTCCTCGATCAGCGGGACCGTGCGGTCCAGCGTCGTCACGACCGAGAACCGGTGTCCCAGATACATCGCCGTCGACGCCGCAGCCTCGGTGATGTCGACGACCGGGACCTCGAGGAGTTCTTGCAGACCTTCCCGACCGTGTTCGCCGTACCCGGCCTGGATGACGGCGTCGTACGGCTCGGGGTAGGCGAGGATCGCGTCCATCACCGCGATCGCCGCGAGATAGGACTCGAAGTTGCCCTCGCACGAGTCGGCGCCGAATCGCGGTGTGATGCCGACGATCTCAGTACCCGGTGAAGCGACCGAACGAGCCGAGGCGGCGATCGCCTCGGTCATCGACTCGGTCGTGTTGACGTTGGCGACGAGAATGCGCATCGGGATCTACCTCCTGGCGATCAGTGGGTGCTGGCGACGGAGATCGGCTCGCCCGACACCTCGGCGAACGGTCCGCGACGGTCGGCGACCAGCAGGTAGACGACCGCGCCGAGACCGGCACCGATGAACCAGGAGAACTCCGAGACCACTTCGAAGGCCGGAACGAAAGCCATCACCAGGGCGAAGGCTGCCGTCGGGACCAGCGCGACGATGGCCCGCAGGTTCACGCCGTTCCGGTAATGGTAGGCGGCGTCGGGCGCTTCGGAGAACAACGCGGGCACGTCGATCCGCGAACGGCGGACGAGCCAGTAGTCGGCCATGACGATGCCGAACAGCGGTCCGAGCAGCGCACCCAGCCCGCCGAGGAAGTAGTTGATCACCGCAGGCGAGTTGTAGAGATTCCACGGCAGGATGACCAGCCCGATGATGGCGGTCACGAGCGCCGCGCGGCGGAAGTCCAGGTAGCGCGGGAACAGGTTGGACAGTGCGTAGATCGGCGCGACGAAGTTGGCCATCAGGTTCACCGCGACCGTGAGGATCAGCAGCGCCAGGCAGGCCAGCACCAGCAGGAAGGTGTTGGGCACGGTCTGGACGATGTCCGACGGCGACTCGATGACCCGGCCGTCGATCCGGAACTGCGCGCCGGCCAGCACGACCACGATGCCGCCGAAGAGCAGCATGTTGAGCGGGATGCCCCAGAAGTTGCCGCGCACGATGGCTTTTCGCGATTCCGCGTTGCGGGTGAAGTCACAGAAGTTCAGGACGAAGGTGCCGTAGATGGCGACCCACAGGCTCGCGCCGCCGATGATCTGCAGCCACATGTCCACGCCGGTCAGCGAGTCGGGAGTGGTCCACGCGATGGTCCAGTCCGCGTTGCTGAGCATCCAGATGGCCAGCGCCACCATCGTGAACAGGATGACCGGGCCGGCGAAGGCCTCGTACCGACGGATCATCTCCATGCCGTAGCTGACGATGATCACCTGGATGACCCACAGCGAGACGAAGGAGATCCAGCCCAGGGTCGAGAGGCCGAGGAAGCGGTTGGCGTCCAGGTCCTCCGCGCCGGGGAACAGCGCGACCAGCATGATCCGGAGGACGACCGACGCGAGGTAGGTCTGGATGCCGAACCACGCGATCGCCACGCCACCGCGGATGAGGGCGGGGATCTGCGCGCCGCGGATGCCGAACGAGATGCGACTCATCACCGGGAACGGGACACCCGTCTTCTCGCCCATGAAGCCGGACAGGTTGAGCAGCAGGAAGAGGAAGACACCGCCGAGCACCAGCGCCGTCAGGATCTGCCAGCCGCCCAACCCGAGGGCGAAGAGTCCGATGGCGAAGGCGTAGTTGCCCAGGCTGTGGACGTCGTTGGCCCACAGCGTGAAGATGTTGTAGCTCTTCCAGCGACGACCTTCGCGGCTCGTGGGCGCCAGGTCGTCGTTGTACAGCTTGGGACTCAATCCGGCCGGGACGGTTCCGGTCACGCCGTGGCTCTCCTCGCCGGCGGACACGCCGATCGTGGACGTCATCGGCGTCGCCTCGTCACGTTGGATCGTGGGCGGTTCAGTGCTCATCTCTGCACTTTCGTCGGACGGTCATCGATGACCGCGCTCCTACACTCGTGGAACTTCCGTGATGTGGAATCAGGGTTCCGCGTTGGTGAAGGTTAGCGCCCGCGTGCGGGGCGTTGTCAATAGCATCGCTCAGCGCTACTCGCGAGTCACGTTTCCGAAATCGCGACGCGACATTCCACGATGAGGAATCTGCTGGGTTAGTCTCTGGAACGAACCCAGGACACGGCGATCAGCAAGGAGTCCCGCCCCATGACCTCAGAAACCGGTGCCCCGGCCCCTCTCTCCGACGCCGCCACGGACTCGACCGCTGCGCCGTTCGACCTGGTCGTCCGCGGTGAACAGACCCTGACGACCGCGGGCATCGTGGCGCGCGAGATCGGAATCCGCGACGGCCGCGTGGTCGCCATCGAGCCGCTCGGCAGCGGGCTCGTCGGCACCGAGGTCATCGAACTGGCCGACGACCAGGTGATGATCCCCGGATTGGTGGACACCCATGTCCACGTCAACGAGCCCGGCCGCACCGAATGGGAGGGCTTCGACTCGGCCACCCGCGCGGCCGCCGCCGGTGGCGTTACCACGCTCATCGACATGCCGCTCAACTCGATCCCGCCGACCGTCAACGTCGACGCCCTCGCCGAGAAGCGCGCCGCCGCGCAGGGCAAGACCCACATCGACGTCGGCTTCTGGGGTGGCGCCATCCCCGGCAACTCCGACGACCTGCGCGGCCTGCACGACGCGGGCGTGTTCGGCTTCAAGTGCTTCCTGCTGCATTCGGGCGTCGACGAGTTCCCGCACCTGACGGCCGACGAGATGGAAGCCGACATGGCCGAGCTCGCCGAGTTCGACTCGCTGATGATCGTCCACGCCGAGGACTCCCGCGCCATCGACCACGCGCCGTCCCCCGAGGGCGACGAGTACGCCCGCTTCCTCGCCTCACGCCCGCGCGGCGCCGAGAACCTGGCCATCGCCGAGGTCATCGAGCGTGCCCGCTGGACCGGCGTCCGCGCACACGTGCTGCACCTGTCGTCGTCGGATGCCCTGCCGATGCTGGCCAGCGCCAAGCGCGACGGCGTGAAGATCACGGTCGAGACCTGCCCGCACTACCTCACCCTGCTGGCCGAAGAGGTCCCCAACGGCGCGACCGCCTTCAAGTGCTGCCCGCCCATCCGCGAGGCCGGCAACCGTGAGTTGCTGTGGGAGGGACTGCTCGACGGCACGATCGACTGCATCGTCTCCGACCACTCGCCGTCGACCATCGACCTCAAGGACCCCGAGAACGGTGACTTCGGCGTCGCCTGGGGCGGGGTGGCCTCACTGCAGCTCGGACTGTCGCTGATCTGGTCGGAGGCCAAGAAGCGCGGCATCGGCCTGCCGCAGGTCATCGAGTGGATGGCGTCGAAGCCCGCTGATCTCGCCGGCCTGCCGACCAAGGGCCGCATCGCCCTCGGCTGCGACGCCGACTTCGCCGTCTTCGAGCCGGAGTCCGCGCAGATCGTCGACGTCAACCGACTGCACCACAAGAACGCGATCAGTCCGTACGACGGCCGCGCACTGGCCGGCGTGGTCAAGGGGACCTGGGTTCGCGGGCAGAAGGTGGACTTCGAAACGGCTCGCGGCCGGATGCTGCGCCGCGGCGACGTCTGAGGGCTGCCGCACCGGAGGTGGCGATTACACACCGACCGGTAAAGTCGATCGAATGAGTTCGGATGACCAGCACGCCGGCCTGGCCGAGGAGTTGGCCGCGCGTTCCGACGACGAGCTCACCGAGCTGCTGATCGAACGCCCCGACCTCGCCTCCCCCACCCCGCAGGGCACGCGTGTGCTGGCGCAGCGTGCGCTGTCCGCGGCGTCGCTGGCGCTGGCCGGTGAGGATCTCGACGTCTTGGCGATCGCCGTCCTCGAGCAGGCGATCGCCCTGGGCAGCCGCAAGGCCACGAAGACCAAGCGCCCGTCGGAAACCATGATCGTCAAGTCGTTGTCCGGGCGCGCCGCGGCCAGGGACGTCCGCGCCCGCATCGACCTCCTTCGACGCCGCGCGATCCTGTGGGGCGACAAGACCTCGCTCTGCGCGGGCGAGCACGTCGACTCCGCGATGCCCTGGCGGTCACCACATCTCACCGGACCGCTCGCGGGCCGGAGCGGCGAGGAGATCGCCGCGATGGTCGCCGACCTCGACGAGCGGCCGAAAGAACTCCTGGAGACCCTCGCCCGCGGTCCGGCGCTGGGCCGCAGCCGCGACGCCGATCCCGACGCCGACCCGAGCACACCCGTCGCGCAACTGATCTCGTCGGGTCTGCTGGCCCGCGTCGACAATCAGACCGTCGAACTCCCGCCGATGGTCGGCGCGGTGATCCGCGACGAACCCGCTTGGCGCACCGACGATCTCACTCCCCCACCGCTGCACGAGGCCGGCCTCAAGCCGCGTTTCCCGGCGAAAGCGGTCGACGCCGCGGCGGGCGGCGAGGCACCCGAACTCATCCGCCACCTCACCTCGCTGATCAACATCCTCGGCGCCACCCCCGCGACGGTCCTGCGGTCGGGGGCGCTCGGTGTCCGCGAACTCCGGCGCCTGTCGAAGCTCTCCGGCATCGAGACGCAGCGCGTCGCATTCCTGATCGAGCTCGCCGGCTACCTGCGAATCATCGACGCCGGGTTCCCGGAACCGCCGCCGCCCAACGACTCCGGCGAACAATCCTTCGCGCCGACCTCCACCGCGGACACCTGGCTGCACCAGCCACGTGAGCGTCAATGGTTGTCCCTCGCCGACGCCTGGCTGCACATGCCCCGACGCGCCTGGCAGGTCGGCGACCCCGACCGCGACGGCAACGCGATGGCCACCCTGTCCGCCGATCTCCACGACGCGTACGCGCCGATCCAGCGGCAGCTCATCCTGTCGACGCTGGCCCACGCCGACCCCGCGGTCGCGGTGACGCCCGACGCCGTGCTGGCGAGCCTGCACTGGCACCGTCCCCGCCAGATCCGACGCTTCAGCAAACGCCTCGTCGCCGAAACCCTGCGTGAGGCACGCGAGATCGGGCTCGTCGCACACGATGCGCTGACCACCGTCGGCCGGGCATACACCGTCGATCCGCCGGACGATGCCGATCCCGCCGACGCCGACGCAGCGGTGCTGGCGGCGATGCGCGCCGTGCTGCCCGAACCGGTGGACCACTTCCTCACCCAGGCCGACCTGACCCTCACCGTGCCGGGTCCGATGACGCCCGAACTCGCGGAGCAGGTCGAACTCGTCGCCGACCTCGAATCCGGCGGCGCCGCATCGGTGTACCGGATCACCCCGGAGAGCGTTCGACGCGCCCTCGACGCCGGACGCAGCAGCAACGAGCTGTTGTCGATGTTCACCACGCACTCGAGAACTCCGGTGCCGCAGTCGCTCTCGTACCTCATCGAGGACGTCGCCCGGAAACACGGGCAACTCCGCGTCGGCGTCGCGTCGGCGTTCATCCGCTGCGAGGACCCGACGGTCCTGGCCGCGGTGCTACGCAGCCCGGCCGCCGAGCCGCTCGCACTGCGGGCACTCGCCCCAACCGTGGCGATCTCACCGTCCGAGGTGCGCGAGGTCATCGACCAGTTGCGTGCCGCGGGTTTCGCTCCGGCAGGCGAGGATTCGACAGGCGCCGTCGTCGACCTCCGCGAACGCGGCAGCCGCGTCACCGTGTCGCGGGCCCGCCGCCAGGCCCAGCCGCGTCGCAGCGCGCCGTCGGAGGAACAACTCCGGTCCGTGGTCGGCCGCATCCGTTCGACCGACCGCGCCGCCGCGGCCACCCCGGTTCGCAGCACCTCGGCGTCGACGCCGGTGCGCGCCACCGGCAGCGGCGAGTCGGCCACCGCACTCATCCAGCTCGCACTGCGCGCCAAGCGCCGGCTCCGCGTCGGCTATGTCGACGCCCAGGGGTCGGCCAGCCGCCACGTCGTGACCCCGAAGGTCCTCGGCGCCGGTCAGCTCGTCGCCGTCGAAGAGGGCAGCGACACCGAGCAGCGATTCTCGCTCCACCGCCTGACCAGCGTCGAACTGCTCGACGCCTAGCCTCCGAGGGCCGATCCTCACCCGCTGCCCACCCAACCACCGGTCGACTTCAACCCGACCTGCAGACTTCGATCGACGTCTGCCGGTCGAGTTGAGGTTCGGCAGTCGGGATCCCCACCGCAATGACACGACCTGTGACATCCGTCTCACAATCTTGGTAGGCTCGCGGATACTCAGCGCCGAGGAAAGCTGGCCCGTCATGACCGCTGTACGCCACCTCACCGACGCCTCCGCCGGGGTACCGGACACCTACCAGCACGATCTCGTACATCGGATCAAGCCACCGTCACGACGCCGCCGCGTGAAACGTCCGGTCGACCTCGTCACCGTCATCGGTCCGACGCTCTCCGTCGCGAACGTGATCATGCAGCTGTCCAACCCTAAGGTCGGGTACGGCGTGCACGAGAGCCGCGTTCCGCAGGGCAACGCCATCAAGCGCCCGGTCAAGCGGGCCCGCACCACCGGTACGTACCTGGCCGTCGCGCTGGTGGGCAGCGACTCCGACAAGGAGTACATCCACAACTGCGTCGGCCGTGTGCACGACCAGGTGTATTCGACCGGGACCAGCCCGGTTCGCTACAGCGCCAACGACTCGCGCCTGCAGCTGTGGGTGGCGGTGTGCCTGCTCAAGTACTTCATCGACCAGTACGAGCTGATCTACGGACCGCTCTCCGCCGCCGAACGGCACATGGTCCTCACCGAGGCGCATCCGCTCGGCACCGCGCTCAACGTGCCCCGGGACAAGTGGCCGGCCACCTACGACGAGCTCCTCGTCTACTGGAACAGCCAGCTGGCCGAACTCCGGATCGACGAGCCGGTGCGGCAGGAACTGCAGAGCCTCGCCGACCTCTCGTTCCTCGAGTTCCGCGCCGGCGTCGTCGGCACCATCGCCCACAAGACCCTCGGTGGTTTCCTCACCTATGCCATCAACGCCGGGCTCCCACCGGAGTTCCGGTCGATGATGGGCTGGACGTGGACCGAGGACGACGCCCGTCGCTACCAGGCACTTCTCTCCGCACTGCGCGTCGTCGACCCGGTCGTGGCGCCGGTATTGCGCGGCATCTTCCGGCTGAACATCGTCGACCTGCGGGTGCGCCGCCGCCTCGGCATCCCCGTGTTCTGACCCACAAAGAGGCCCGTCGCTGACAATCACCGCTCCTATCTGGACAATGGAGCGGGTGACCGATGGACCCCTGATCGTGCAATCCGACAAGACCCTGCTGCTCGAGGTCGACCACCCCGATGCGCAGGCGGCTCGTCAGGCGATCGCACCTTTCGCCGAACTCGAACGTGCCCCCGAGCACGTCCACACCTACCGGGTCACCCCGCTCGCGCTGTGGAACGCCCGCGCCGCCGGTCACGACGCCGAACAGGTCGTCGACGCGCTGGTCACCTTCTCGCGCTACGCCGTCCCGCAGCCGCTGCTGATGGACGTCGTCGACACGATGGGACGCTTCGGCCGGCTGCAGCTGGTCAAGCATCCCGCGCACGGACTGACCCTCGTCAGCCTCGACCGTGCCGTGCTGCTCGAGGTCATGAGGCACAAGAAGGTCGCCCCGATGCTCGGTGCGCAGATCGACGACGACACGGTCATCGTGCATCCGTCCGAGCGCGGACGCCTCAAACAGGTCCTGTTGAAGGTCGGCTGGCCGGCCGAGGACCTCGCCGGGTACGTCGACGGCGAGGCGCACCCCATCGAGCTGGACCAGGACGACTGGCACCTGCGCGACTACCAGGAGATGGCGGCCGACTCGTTCTGGGCCGGCGGCTCCGGTGTCGTCGTGCTGCCGTGTGGTGCGGGTAAGACGATGGTCGGCGCGGCCGCGATGGCCAAGGCCGGTGCCACCACCCTCATCCTGGTGACCAACACCGTCGCCGGCCGGCAGTGGAAGCGCGAGCTCATCGCGCGGACCACGCTGACCGAGGAGGAGATCGGCGAGTACTCCGGCGAGCGCAAGGAGATCCGTCCGGTCACCATCGCGACCTATCAGGTGATGACGCGAAAGTCGAAGGGCGAGTATCGGAATCTCGACCTCTTCGACTCCCGCGACTGGGGCCTGATCATCTACGACGAGGTGCACCTGCTGCCCGCACCGGTCTTCCGGATGACCGCCGACCTGCAGTCGCGCCGACGCCTCGGCCTCACCGCAACGCTCGTTCGTGAGGACGGCCGCGAGGGTGACGTCTTCTCCCTCATCGGCCCCAAGCGCTACGACGCCCCGTGGAAGGACATCGAAGCGCAGGGCTGGATCGCACCGGCCGAGTGCATCGAGGTCCGGGTGACCCTCACCGACGAGGAGCGTCTGCAGTACGCGGTCGCCGAGCCGGAGGAGAAGTACAAGCTCTGCTCCACCGCGCACACCAAGGTCAACGTCGTGAAGGCGATCCTGAACAAGCACAAGGGTCAGCAGACGCTGGTCATCGGCGCCTACATCGACCAGCTCGAAGAGCTCGGCCGCGAACTCGACTGCCCGGTCATCCAGGGGTCGACGAAGAACAAGGAGCGCGAGATCCTGTTCGACCGCTTCCGTTCCGGCGAGCTGCAGACCCTCGTCGTGTCGAAGGTCGCCAACTTCTCCATCGACCTGCCCGAGGCGTCCGTTGCCGTCCAGGTGTCGGGCACGTTCGGCTCGCGCCAAGAGGAGGCCCAGCGCCTCGGTCGCCTGCTGCGGCCGAAACACGATGGCGGACAGGCACACTTCTACTCGGTGGTCTCTCGCGACACCCTCGACGCCGACTACGCCGCCCACCGGCAGCGCTTCCTCGCCGAACAGGGCTACGCGTACCGCATCACCGACGCCGACGACCTCCTCGGCCCGACCATCGGCGACACCACCCCGGCGGACTGACCGGGGTTCCCCCTCCCTGACCTGCTGAAACACGCCCCTGGGAACCACCCTGCACAGGCGGGCCGGTGACATGGTGTCGCCGGGTCGCCTGCGCAGGGCGGATCCTGGGGGCGCTTTTCGGTGGCCCCTCACACCTCCATCAAGCAGTACCCGATCGACTCGGGCTGGAAGAACGTCCAGCGGGCCTCGCCGGCAGCGCAGGTGACGGTCGACGCGCCTCGCCTGGTCACCTGCGCGAGCACCGTCCGCAACGCGGGTGCACTCGTGCACGGGACCTCGCGATAATCGGCCAGCGATCCGTCCTCATTCGGGATCAGGTAGCAGAGTCCTTCGTAGAAGTTCGGGGTGAGGCACAGCTTCCGGGTGCTGTTCGGGAAGGTCAGCGTCGAATTCTGTTCGCTGGCACAGGGAGTCGCGGTGGCGATGATCGACGCGGTGTAGAAGTTCATGCCCGACGAGTCGCAGTCCACCTCCGATGCGAGCACCGTCGCCGACGACCCAGCCTGCATGGCGATGGTGACGCACTCGCCGACCTGAACGTCGTCGGGACCCGTGACCGACAGCGGCGTCGTGTCGGTGGTGCGCGCCGCGGGGCTCTGGCTCGGAGTGGTCGCGGTGGTCACCACCGGCGCCGAAGCGGTCGTCGACGTCCCGGCGGCTTCCGGTGCGGACGACACCTTGGTCGCCACGTAGACGACGCCGGCGACGATCGCGAGCACGAGGACCAGCGCCAGCGCACCGAGCGCGATCAGCACCCCCGACCCCTTCTTCTCGGGCGGCGGCGGGTAGCCGGGTTGCGACGAATAGCCCTGGTAGCCGCCGGGATACGTGCCCGGCGGTGGTTGCCCGGGCGGAGTGCCCTGCGTACCCGGTGGAGTGCCCTGCGTACCCGGTGGAGAGGCGGCGTACGACGGCTGCCCCGCATACGGCGGGTGCGATGGCCGCGCGGGTGGGGGTGGCTGCTGAATGCCCGGCTGCCGATAGGGAGCGCCCGGCGGTGGTGGTGCCGGTTCGCGGGTGGTCAGTGCATTCTCGAGTGCGACGCCGAACTCCCGGCACGACGGGTAGCGACGCTCGGGCTCCTTGGCCAACGCGCGACTGAACACCGCGTCGGCGGCGGGTGAGATCCCGGGACGCAGGCTCGACAGTCGCGGGGGCATCGACTGCAGGTGGTGGGCGATGATCGACGCCGTGCTCGCGCCCTGGAACGGCGGCCGGCCGGTGAGGAGTTCGAAGACGGTGGCGGCGAGCGCGTACTGGTCGGCGCGGGCGTCGACCGCGTCGCCCAGTAGTTGCTCCGGCGCCGCGTAAGCCACGGTGCCGAGGAAGACGTTCGTCGACGTCAGGTGGCTGACGTCCTGCTCGGACTTGGCGATCCCGAAGTCCGCGAGCAACACTCGCGGTTCCGGACCGTCGAGGCCCTGCAGCAGGATGTTGGCGGGTTTGACGTCGCGGTGCAGCAGACCGGTCGCGTGGGCACGGTCGAGGGCGGCGCCGACGGACCGGACGATGGCGATCACGATCTGGGGATCGAGGCCCTGCGGGGTCTTCCGCAGCAGTTTGAGGGCGTCGATACCGTCGATGAACTCCATCGCGATCCACAGATGACCGTCGTACTCACCGGAGTTGAAGATCGTGACGATCGACGGATGCACGACGCTCGACGCATGTTCGGCCTCTTTGACGAAGCGCTGCCGGTACATCGGGTCGCGGCTGAGTTCTGCGGGAAGGACCTTCAGCGCCTCGTTGCGCGGCAGATGCGGGTGCCGGGCCAAGTAGATCTCGCCCATACCGCCTCGACCGATGAGTCGGATGATCGTGTAACCGGCGAAGTGCTCGCCGGGATTCCGCGGCATCGCCCCTCCTCATCCTCCTCGGGCAGGTTCGCTCAGTCTGCACCGCCAGATCGTGCGCGGCGACCACAATGCGTCCCGACGTCACGCAACGCCCACCACCCCGGGCCGCCGGCTTCAGACGGCGACGGCGTCAGGCACCCGAGAGCGACGCCAGGCAGAACACGCGCGGTTCGGGCTTGTCATAGGTGGCCTTGACCTGGCCTTCGGCGCATTCGAGGGAGCCGTCGCCGTCCGTCTCGACGCGATAGATCACCGCTTCCGAGCCGGCATCGGCGTTGCAGTCGACCTCCTTGAAGTCGACCAGCGAGCCACCTGCCGACTGCGGGATCTCGTAGCACTGGCCCTCCACGAAGTTCGGCATCAAACAGAGGCGATCGGAGGTGTCCGGGAAGGTCAGGTAGTTCTCGAACTCGCCGCACTCGCCGGGCACGACCTGCGACGCGATGAAGGTCATCCCGTCGGCGTCACACTCCGCCTTCGTCGCCTCGACGTTCGACTTGTCTCCATCGGTCGATCTGACCTGCACACATTGCCCGATCGCCACATCCGTGGGCTTGGAGACGTTGTTGGTCACGCGGTCGACCGAGGAACACGCGCCCACGAGGAACAGCGCGGCACACGCCACGATCGCGATGACGGTACGTCCCGCACGACCATGCTGGTGACCCACTACCGGCGCTGCCATGCGAGGGATCGTACGCTGCAGCGACGTTGCAAAGCGCAGAAATCGGGCAGGTCGGATCGAGTCCCGATTCTGCGCCCCGGCCGATGTGCCACCCTGGACCCATGTCATTCGAGAGCAGGACCGCAACCCGCTTGCGGCCGTTCATGACCACGATCTTCGCCGAGATGTCGGCCCTCGCCGTGGAGCACGGCGCCATCAATCTGGGGCAGGGCTTCCCCGACACCGACGGGCCGGAGTCGATGCTCGAGGCCGCCCGCCGCGCCATCACCGACGGCCACAACCAGTATCCGCCCGGGATCGGCGTCCCGGAGCTGCGGCATGCGGTCGCGCGCCATCAGCGCGAGCAGTACGGCCTCGACTACGACCCCGACCGCGAGGTGCTCATCACCGTCGGGGCCACCGAGGCGATTGCCGGCGCCGTCGTCGGGCTCATCGAACCGGGCGACGAGGTCATCATGATCGAGCCCTACTACGACGCCTACGCGGCGACCGCGGCAATGGCCGTAGGTGTTCGACGCGTCGTGCCACTCATCCCCGACGGCGACGGTTTCCGTCTGGACCGCGAACGCCTCGCGGATGCCTTCGGACCGAAAAGCGCGGTGTTCATGCTGAATACACCGCACAACCCGACCGGCACCGTGCTCTCCGACGACGATCTCGCCGAGATCGCGCGACTCTGCATCGAATTCGACGTGATCGTGGTGGCCGACGAGGTGTACGAACACCTGGTGTTCGACGGCCGCATCCACACGCCGATCGCGACACTGCCCGGAATGAAGGAGCGGACGCTCCGGATCTCGAGCGCCGCCAAGACATTCAACTGCACCGGCTGGAAGGTCGGCTGGATCAGCGGACCACCCGAGCTGATCGCCGCGACGAAAACGGCCAAGCAGTACATGTCCTACGTCGGGTCCGGGCCGTTCCAGCCGGCCGTTGCGCACGCCCTCGACAACGAACTCGGTTGGGTCCGGGCGTCGGCCGCCGCGCTGCAGAGCAAGCGCGACATGATCACCGCCGCCCTCCTCGACGCCGGTTTCGACGTCCATCGCAGCGAGGCAACGTATTTCGTTTGCGCCGACCCACGCCCCCTCGGTGTCGACAACGGCATCGAGTTCTGTCGGTCCCTACCGGAACGGATCGGCGTCGCCGCGGTCCCGGTCAGCGTGTTCGCCGACGACCGCGAGCCCTGGCACCACCTCGTCCGCTTCGCCTTCGCCAAACGCGACGACGTCATCGCCGACGCCGCGGAGCGGTTGCGCAAGCTGTGAAGCCTGCTCCTCTGGTAGAGAGCCCCCACTGCTCCTTGAGTAGCGAGCTTGCGAGCGTATCGAAAGGGAGCGACACGGCCCCCGCTCCCTGAGGTGCGAGGAGCGCAAGCGACGAGCCTCGAAGCGCCGGTGAGACACCGTCGCCCACCCAACCACCGGTCGACGTCAACCCGACCCGCAGACTTCGATCGACGTCTGCCGGTCGAGTTGAGGTTCGGCAGTCGGGGCTCCGGACGTCCCAGCTCACCGCAACGCGGGCACCACGTGCTCCTCGAACAACTCGAGGTCCTCGCGGTCGTGGGCGATGTTCGGGAAGTAGAAGATCCCGTAGGTCATACCGGCTGCCCTGAGCCCACGAAGGTTGTCCGCGACCTGCTCCGGGGTCCCGACCGCAGGCATCCCGCGAAACGCGCCCATGCTGCCCGACGCCGCTTCCGGCCCGACGATCTTCGCCATCCCCGCCTCGAGGTCGGCGAGCTTACGCTCGACGTCGGCATCGGTCTCACCGAGTATGACGTTGTAGTTCGACGACCGGACGATCGAATCGAAGTCGCGTCCGAGGTCGGCGCAATGCTGTTGCAGCACCGACGATTTGTGGGCGAATCCTTCGGGAGTGCCGTCGAAGTTGGTGTAATCGGCATACTGCGCCGCGATCCGCAGCGTCTTCTTCTCACCACCGCCGGCGATCCACAGCGGCAGCTTCCCGGCGGTCGGTTGCGGCTGACAGATCGCGTCGTTGACGGTGTAGTGCTTGCCGTCGAGGGTGGCGCGGCCGGTTTCCCACGCCTGCTTCATGATCTGCACGCCCTCGTCGAGCCGGGCGAGACGCTCACCGGCCGAAGGGAATCCATATCCGTAGGCGCGCCATTCGTGTTCGTACCAGCCGCCGCCGATGCCCATCTGCACGCGTCCACCGGAGATCAGGTCCGCGGTGGCGGCGACCTTCGCCAGGTACATCGGGTTGCGGTAGCTCATCGCGGTGCACATCTGTCCGATGTCGACGCGACTCGTGGTCGCGGCCAGCGCGGAAACGAGCGTCCACGCCTCATGCGTGGCCTCGTCGGTCGGCAGCGGGACGGTGTGGAAGTGGTCGTAGACCCAGACCGAGTCCCAGCCGGCGGATTCGGCGCGGTTCGCCACCGACGACATCACCTCCCACTGGTTCGCCGGGTCGATACCCACGAGATCAAGCCGCCAGCCCTGGGGAATGAAGAGTCCGAATCGCATGAGGTCGAACTTACTCCGACACCGACCCGTCCGAAGGGACGGACAGAACGACTACGGCGGCATCTTGTCGATGGTGAGTCGCACGAATCCGAGCGCTTTCTCGCACAGCAGATTCACCCCCGGGCCGTCGCGAAGTATATCGCGCATGGTCGTGACGACGACCGCAGAACCGGACTGAACAAACGCGTCACACGAGCCGCGCTCGACACTTGCCACCACCGTCCTACCCGAGATCACGACATCGTCGAGCCATTCGTTGTACTCGGTGGATTGCAGCTGCTTGTAGTCCTTCAGGTTGTCGACGCCCATACCCGTGAGATTCCCGACGAACTGACTCAGCGACGGACGAAGAATCTCATCTCCTTCGAGGAGGTCCCATTGGCAGCCCCTCGCGGTTTGGTGGTTGGATGCCGCGACATCCTCGACTGTCGCTGGGTCCAATCCGAAGGCCCTCGCCTGCGCATAGTCCACGGCAGTGCACGGTTCATAGGTGGTTCCGTCATTGTTGCGACTCCACCGATCAGGGAACTCGGTGTCGAATGGCAGCCGCTTCCCGGCATCATCGGTCTGACGGATCGGCTCGGTTGCCGCGGACGAGGAGACCGAGACGACGGCCTCGGGTTGCGCACTCGGTACGCCCTCGACATCACAGGCCACCATCGTCACGCCGAGGACGGCGACCACCGGGATCAATGCCAGCTTCCAGAACCGGCGCCCGACACCGACTCCGCGGTTGACCCCTACGACCCGACGGCATCTCACGAGTTCCAGAGGCTACTCGACAGAGCGCGCCCGGTCGCTCTGCGATCCCAAGCGTCATTTACAAGCAGTCCGGACTGTTTGTGTGTTACGCTCACCACTGTGACCGAGCCCACCAGCACCCCGCGACGGCGTACCCAGGCCGAGCGCACCGCGGCGACCCGCACCCGGGTCCTCGACGCCGCGGTCGAAGCACTGGTCGAGGTCGGCTATGCGGCCACCACCACCCAGGAGGTCAACCGGCGTGCGGGCGTCTCCCGCGGCGCGCTGCTGCACCACTTCCCCACCCGGGAATCCCTCGTCGTCGCGGCCGTCGGGCACCTCGTCGACCGCCGCCTCGAAGAAGTCCTGTCTCGCCCGCGCACCGGCGACGAGGGACTCGAGGTCCTGATCGAGTCGTTCAGCGGACCGCTGTTCGACGCCGCACTCGAACTCTGGGTGGCCGCACGCTGCGACGTCGAGCTGCGCACCGCGCTGATCCCGCTCGAACAGCGGGTGTCCGACGCCCTGGCCGTGGGTTGCGCCGAACTGTTCGGCGACCGCTACACCCCGCCCGAACTCGAACTCTCCATCGAACTCGCACGCGGCCTCGCGGTGTCGCGCATCCTGCGATCCCCCGACGCCGACCGCGAATACCTCGACCGACTTCTGCCCATCTGGAAGGACCTGTTGAACCATGGCTGACATCTCGCTGCCCGAACACATCGACGTTCTCGTCGTCGGCGTCGGATTCGGCGGCCTCGCCGCACTTCACCGGCTGCGCAAGGACCATCCCGGCCTGACGACCCTCGCGATCGAGCGCGCCGAGGGCGCCGGCGGGGTCTGGCGCGAGAACGACTACCCGGGTGCGGCCTGCGACGTCCCGACCTCGCTCTACTCGCTGTCCTTCGCCCCGAACCCGGACTGGTCGCACACCTACGGTCGACGCCACGAGATCCACAACTACCTGCGTTCCGTCGCCGCCGATTACGACGATCAGATCCGCTACAACTGCGCCCTGACCGCCGCCCGTTGGGACGGTGCCGCGCAGGAGTGGGTCGTCGACACGACGCAGGGTCAGATCCGGACCCGCTTCCTCGTCGCCGCGCCGGGCGCACTGTCCGAGCCGGGCCTGCCCGAGGTTCCGGGTGCCGACGAGTTCACCGGCACGATGTTCCACTCCGCCAAGTGGGATCACACCCACGACCTGCGCGGACGCAAGGTCGCCATCGTCGGCACCGGGGCGTCGGCGATCCAGATCGTGCCCGAGATCGTCGACACCGTCGAACATCTCACCGTCTTCCAGCGCACCCCCGCCTGGGTGGTGCCACGCCTCGACCGCAACATCGGCCCGATGGAACGCGCCCTCTACAAGCGCGTCCCCGGCGTCCACCGCCTGGTCCGCAAGATGGTGTGGGCCTACCGCGAGGCCTACGTGCTGATGATGGCACGCAACCCCAAGCTGCTGCCGATCGCGAAAACCCTTGCCCTGGCGCAGCTGCGGGTCCAGGTCCGCGACCGCGCCCTGCGCAAGCGTCTCACCCCCGAGTACACGATCGGCTGCAAGCGGATGCTGTTGACCAACAAGTGGTTCCCCGCCCTGCAGCGCGACAACGCCACCGTGACCGGCGCCATCACCCGCCTCACCGCGAACGGCGCCGTCGACGATCAGGGTCGTGAGCACGAGGTCGACACCGTCGTCTTCGCCACCGGGTTCACCCCCACCCAGCCGCCCATCGCGAAGGCCGTCACCGGTCGCGACGGACGTACCCTGGCCGAGGCCTGGCAGGGATCGCCGCGCGCCTACCGCGGTGTCGAGGTCCACGGCTTCCCGAATCTGTTCTTCCTGTACGGCCCCAACACCAACCTGGGCCACAGCTCGATCGTGCTGATGCTCGAGCCGCAGGCGTACTACATGTCGAAGACGATCGCCGAGGTCATCGGCTCCGGACACTCGACGTTCGAGGTCACCCAGGCCGCCCAGGACGCCTACAACGCCGACCTCGACCCCGAACTGGAACGCACCGTGTGGAATTCGGGCGGCTGCTCGAGCTGGTACCTCGACTCCACCGGCCGCAACTCGGTGATGTGGCCCAAGTTCACCAGCGACTTCCGCCGCCAGATGGCGTCCTTCGTGGCCGCCGACCACCGCTTCGACGACGCCATCCCGGCCGTCGCCGACACCGTCGAGACCACCGCCACCGACACCGATCCCGAAAGGACCCTCGCCCAGTGACCAGGACCGCGCGCACTGACGCCGACCACTACGACGCCATCGTCATCGGTTCCGGTTTCGGCGGCTCGGTGGCCGCCCTCCGGTTGACCGAGAAGGGATACCGAGTCGCGGTCGTCGAGTCGGGCCGTCGTTTCACCGACGCCGACCTGCCCAAGACCAGTTGGCGCCTCAAGGATTACGTGTGGGCGCCGGCGCTGGGCATGTTCGGTGTGCAGCGCATGCACCTGCTGCGCGACGTGCTGGTCATGGCCGGCGCGGGTGTCGGCGGCGGGTCGCTCAACTACGCGAACACGCTCTACCGGCCGCTCCCCGCATTCTTCGACGACCCGCACTGGGGTCGGATCACCGACTGGGCCGCCGAACTCGACCCCTACTACGACCAGGCATCGCGCATGCTCGGCGTGACCACCTACCCGAAGGTCACCCCCGCCGACCGCGTCATGCGTAAGGTCGCCGAGGACATGGGCGCCGGCGACACCTTCGTCCACACCCCCGTCGGGGTCTTCTTCGGCGAGCCGGGCAAGACCGTCGAAGACCCGTTCTTCGGCGGTGCCGGTCCCGCCCGCACCGGTTGTACCGACTGCGGCGCGTGCATGACCGGCTGCCCGGTCGGCGCGAAGAACACGCTGGTCAAGAACTATCTGTATCTCGCCGAACAGGCCGGTGCGACCGTCATCCCGATGACGACCGTCGACACCGTCCGCCCGCTGTCGGAGGGTGGGTACACGGTCGGATCGCATCGAACCGGTCGACGCTGGTCGCGTCGAGGACGCCGTTCGTTCACCGCCGATCACGTGGTGTTCGCGGCCGGCACGTACGGCACCAACAAGTTGCTGCTGGACATGCAGCAGAGCGGCAACCTGCCCGGCCTCTCGTCGCGCCTGGGCAAGGTGGTGCGCACCAACTCCGAGGCCGTCCTGGCCGCGACGGCCACCGACCTGAAGGTCGACTACACCGAGGGTGTGGCGATCACGTCGTCGTTCCACCCGAACGAGCACACCCATATCGAGCCGGTGCGATACGGCAAGGGCAGCAACCTGATCGGTCTGTTGCAGGCGATGCTCATCGACGGTGACAGTCGCCTGCCCCGACCGCTGGCGGCGATCGTGGAGATGATCCGGCACCCGCTGGTCACCCTGCGCGGGCTCTCGGTTCGACGCTGGTCGGAACGGACGATCATCGCCCTGGTGATGCAGACCGCCGACAACTCCCTCGAACTGTTCGCCCGTCGGGGCCGTTTCGGTCCGATGCTGCGCAGTAGGCAGGGTGCCGGCGATCCCCCGCCGACCTGGATCCCGGTCGGCCACGACGCCGTCCGCAAGATGGCCGACGAGATCGGCGGCGACGCCGGCGGTTCCATCGTCGACTGGTTGAACATCCCGATGACCGCACACTTCCTGGGCGGTTGCTCGATCGGCCGGTCCGCCGCGGACGGCGTCGTCGACCCGTATCACCGCGTGTTCAACCACCCCGGCCTGCACATCGTCGACGGTTCGACGGTGTCGGCGAACCTGGGCGTGAACCCGTCGCTGACGATCACCGCTCAGGCCGAACGCGCACTCGCGATGTGGCCGAATGCCGGTGAAGCCGACCCCCGTCCGGAGCTCGGTGCGTCGTACCAGCCGATCGCCCCGGTGCCACCGGTCCACCCGACGGTGCCCGAATACGCACCCGCCG
Organism: Gordonia sp. 135; assembly: GCF_009720185.1. NCBI lineage: Bacteria > Bacillati > Actinomycetota > Actinomycetes > Mycobacteriales > Gordoniaceae > Gordonia > Gordonia sp. 135. The sequence goes on along the minus strand of NZ_CP046257.1, from coordinate 1,211,073 downwards.
CGCTGAGATTGCCGATCACGCCGATCTCCAACGCCGGCTGAGGTTCTCGTAGAAGTTGTGGGCGTATGACGTCCACAACTTCTACAAAGCCCAGTAAGTCACCACACCCCCGGCGGCCGCAGCTGGATGCTGATCCGGGCGCCGACGCCGCGCACCTTGGGAACCGCGTGTTCCCAGGTGCGTTGGCAGCTGCCACCCATGACGAGCAGGTCACCGGTCGACAGGGTGAACTTCAACGACTTCCCGCCGCCACGCGGCCGCAGCATCAGCGGTCGTGGGGCGCCGAGGGAGATGATCGCGACCATCGTGTCGTGCGTCGACGCCCGCCCGATGCGGTCCCCGTGCCATGCCACTGAATCGTTGCCGTCGCGGTAGAGGCTGATCCCGGCGGTCGCGAATCCTTCGGGCAACTCCTCGCGGTAATGCCGCGACAGCGATGACCGCATCTTGGTGATCAGCGCATCCGGAAACGGGTCGTCCTTCTGGTAGATCGACACGAGCCGCGGGACGTCGACGACGCGGTCGTACATCTGACGCCGCTCGGCCCGCCACGGGACGTCGCGTCGAAGCCGATCGAAGAGTTCGTCCGGCCCGCTGATCCAGCCTGGGCACAGGTCCACCCACGCGCCGTCGGTGAGCGGACGCCGCGTCGTCGAGGTCGACAGGTCCGACAGCGCCGGCTCCGCGGCCATCTCGGCGAACAACGATCCCTGGATGCCTATGGACATACACCCCACCGTACACCCGGATCGAACGCCTGTTCGACGGACGGCATGTCCGTGCCGTTCGCGCCCACCCTTCGAACGTGAGCGGAAACGGATCGAGAGAGCGGGTAAGGACCTACGGGACCCCCGTCCGCGCACGAGGCGTCCCTCACATTTTCGAGTAATGCTCGGACCATCGTCGACGCAGCTCAAGCAGCCCCTGGCCCGACGCGGCAGTGACGAAGCGCACATTCGGCTCACCACGAAAGGGCCGCGATGTGAGGTGGCCCACAGCACGGTCGCCGGGTCGATGCTTTAATCAATTCGTTATAAATCGTTACAAGGGGGAACTCGATGAAGCGCACCGGTATCGCCGGTCTGTTTGCTGCCGCCGCCATGCTGATCCCGATCGCGCCGGCGACCGCCGATCCGGTCGGCGATCTGTTCGGTAGCGCCAGCGGCAGCCTCGACTCCGGAAGTTCCGCGTTCGGGTCGTCGGGCGACAAGGTCACCCACTACGGCAAGCTCGGCCGCGCGGGCGCACGCAACGGCGTGAAGTCCATCAACGTCTGGGTCTACAACCCGAAGGGCGCCCGGGAGATCACTCCGGGAACCTTCGGCAAGAACTCGCGACTCGGCGTGCGCTGGAACTCCATCATCGACGCCGGCCCCATCGTCGACGGCAACGAGTGCCGCATGGAGGTCCGCCTCGCCGGACCGAAGGTGCCCAAGGAAGCCGCGCTGTACAAGACGCAGGACTGCACCGCGGTGAAGTCCTACTTCTTCAAGGGCGGCGGCAACTTCACCATCCGCGTCACCGACCTGGTCTCCGGCGCGTCGAACAGCATCGCGTTCTCGGTCCAGTAGTCACGCGAACCGCAGACACGAAGTGCGGGATGGATGCCGGTTTCCGGCACTCATCCCGCACTTTCGTCGTCAGGCGGTCAGCTCCCTGACACGTCGAACTTCTCCCCGGTCAGCTTCTCCGACTCCGCCCAGAGCGCCGCACGGAAGTCGGCGTCGTCGGCCGCCTTCTTGTACTTGTTCCGTCCGGGCGCGCCGTGCAGCCCGAAGAATTTCGTCGGTCCGTAGTAGGTGCCGGACGGCAGACCCGACATCGTCGCGGCGTACAGCTGCGGCAGGGCTCCGTCGGCGGCCGGCTGCGCGATGGGCAGCTTGTTCGACAGCTTCGCCAGGACATCCATGAAGTTCTCGCTCCGACCCTGCAATTCCGTTGCGGCATAACCGGGGTGGGCGATGAACGACTGCTTCGACGACCCGGCCTCCGCCAACCGCTTGGCGAGTTCGAGGCCGAACATGAGGTTGGCCATCTTGGAGTCCCCGTAGGCCTGCCAGCGGCGATAGCGGCGCTTCTCCCAGTTGAGGTCGTCGAGCGCGATGTTCCCGATCTGGTGCACGCCCGACGACACGGTGACGACGCGGTCGGTGATCTTCGGCAGCAGCAACGCGGTGAGCGCGAAGTGGCCGAGATGGTTGGTGCCGATCTGCATCTCGAAGCCGTCGGCGGTGCGTCGCAGCGGTACGGCCATCAGTCCGGCGTTGTTGATGAGGACGTCGGCGCCGGTGAAACTCGACGCGAACGAGCGAACCGACGCGAGATCCGCGAGGTCGAGTTGGGCAACGGTCGCGTTGGGTCCCAGTTTCGACGCCACGGCGTCGGCCTTGGCGGTGTTGCGGCACGCCAGGATGACGTTGGCGCCGGCACCGACGAGCGCTTTCGCCGTCTCGGCACCGAGGCCGCTGTTCGCGCCGGTCACCACGAAGGTGCGACCCGTCTGATCCGGAATGTTCGCTGACGTCCAACCGTTCATCGCAGCCCCCAGGGATGGTGTGTCGGTCCGACGTCCTCGCCGCGACCCTGCGGCCCACGCTATTGACGACCCCGGACGGCGTCAACGATTCGTCTCGGGCAGCCGACTTCGGTGGCGCGGTCCTCAGCCGCCGAAGAACGTCGTGAGCCGCAGCGGGCTGGCGCCGACGATGCGTCGGGCCGGGCGTAGCAGTTCGGCGATCAGGTTGCGCGACGACCCGAGCCGTTCGACGAGGTCGGACGGGGCGTAGAACTCGGTCGGGGCCGACCGGCCGCGCATGATGCGGCTGCCGAGGAGTTCCCATTCGTCGGCCTCGGCGCCGGCGGAGTCGATCGCGGCGCCGCTGGCGAGGGCGGGGACGCGACCGGTCTTGGCCATGTCGGACAGTCGGGCGCATTCGTTGACCGGGTCGCCGATGACGGTGTACTCGTAGCGCCGTTCGGCGCCGATGTTGCCGGCGAAGACCTCACCGAAGGAGACGCCGATCCCCCACCGGATGTCGAGGCTCTTGGCGAGCCGGTCGGCGAGGTCGCGGGCGGCGGCGAGCGCGTGTCCGGCCGGGTCGTCGAGTTCGACGGGCGCCCCGAAGACGGCCAGCGCGGCGTCGCCCTCGAACTTGTTGACGAAGCCGGAATGCTGGTCGACGACGTCGAAGACGATGCTGAAGAACGCGTTGAGGAGTTCGGCGACGTCGTCGGGACTCCGGTCCTGGGACAGTCGCGTGGAGCCGACGATGTCGACGAACAGCACACCCACCTCGGTGTTGGTGCCGTGCATGCCGACGCCGTCGGAGAGGGCGAGGTCGGCGACGGTGTCGCCGACGTGCCGGGCGAAGATCTCACGCATGCGGTCACGTTCGGCGAGTCCTTGCACCATCACGTTGAAACCGTGTTGCAGCACACCGAGTTCCGACGAGTCATAGACGGGGACGCGGGCGTTGAAGTCGCCGTGGTCGACGCGGTGGACGGCACGACGCATCTCGGTCAGCGGATCGGTGATGGCCTGCCCGACCAGGACGATCACGCGTGCGCCGGCGGCGAGTCCGACGACGGTGAGAATGACGGTGGTCCAATCGACCGCGCCGTAGACGTCGGGCAGCATCCCGGTGAAACGACCGGCGTTCACGGTCAGCAGGCCGATCATCGGCACCGCCGAACTCACCGCCCACACCGCGAGCAGGCGGATGCGGACGCCGTTCATCACGTGGTTGGCCGGGAAGTCCTCGAGGACCACGATCGCCAGCGGGCGGGCGGCGCGTTCGACGAACAGATAGGTCAGACACGCGCTCGACAGACCGGCCAGCGTGAACGCCACCGCGACACCGGCGACGGTCGCGACGCTCAAGTCGTCGGCGACGAAGACGTAGAACAACGCCGCGCTGCACCAGGCGCCCACGGTGACGAGGAGCTCGAAGGCGGGCAGGCGTTGCACGGCACGTCGTCGGGCATGGTCGGCGGGTCGGCAGCTGACGAACCAGTCCAGCTGGGGCCGGAAGACGAGCAGGCCGAGCAGCAGATTCACCAGGATGCCGGTGACGATCGCGCCGACGACGGCCGGGAAGTTGGGGGCGCCGAGGGTCTCGGCGAAGGTGAGCTGGCCGCCGTTGAACGCGAGCTGCACGAGCAGGAAGGTCTCGACACCGACCAGCGCGTTGCTGGCGACGACAGCGGTCATCGCCGTGACGGTCGCGTGGCGGGCGATCCGGTTCCGCATGTCCGGGCCGACTCGCGCCCACGCCCTCGGGCTCGGCACCGTGGGCAGGCCCCACAGCATCCCGGCGGTGCGGCGTCTCAATCGCATCCACGGCACGACACGGCGGGTGCGACGCCTGCGTCCCATGGGCCTCTCCTGCCTGAAGGCGATACCCGCAGACTACCGAACCGGTTGTTACCGAGGACACGTCGAAAGTCCCTGTACCGGCGGCACCGCTCTCTGGATCAGGAGCGGCGTCGGAAGAACACGACCGGCGCGTGGTCCGATCGAGCGAATTCCGCCCCACAACTCCGTTTCCACACCGCCTCTGAGCTGGGCCGATGTTTCAATAGCTCGTCCGGATCGGAAGGAGCGCCCACATGCGTCGGTTCGCCGTCGTCCTCATCGCTGTCGCCTTGTCGGTGTCGGCGTGTTCGCTGTTCTCATCGCCCGACGACGACACCTCACCACGTCTCGAGTCCGGGCCGGTGACGGAACAGACCGTCGATGTCGCGCCCGACACCACGACCGAGGTCGCGGTCTCCGACAACTGGGCCATCTCGATCCCCCCGGGCGCAGCAACGCCGGGTTCGTCGTTCACCGTCCGGCCGGCCGAACAGTCGACTGCTGCCGGCAAGTCGGTGACCCCCGTCGCGGGCGCGGATCTGACGCTGTCGTCGGGGCAGCCGGTGGCCCCGCTGACCTTCCGGTACGAGTTGGACGAACCGCTGCCGGAGGGCACCGACCTGTATCTCGTCGGGAAGGAGGCCGATGCGCCGGGTTCGGCAGCTCCCGCCACCCCGATCGCTGCTGCGATCGATGGCGACCGCCGGGTCGCCACCGCCCAGGTGCCGCATCTGAGCACCTGGGAGTGGTTGGCGGTGGAGGCCAATCATTTCGTGACGTCGACGCTGGGATTGCGGGGCGGCGCACCACAATGCCCGACGCAGCCACGACCCGGATGGTTGGACGAAGCGGTGTTCCTCGACAGCAAGGAAGCGCCGATGCGCGTCTGCACAGGCGCTGATCCTGCGGACAAGAACATCGCGGTGGTGAAGATCCGTAACAACCGCGGGATCGCCATGATCGTCACCGCTCCGGTGACTCCGCGGTGGGCGCACCTCGATGTGTTCTCCGGTCAGCCGACGAATGTGGCTGCGGAGATCGAGAGCGCCACCATCTCGATGCTGGGAGTTCCGACGAGCGTTCGGTCCAGGACGTGGGTTCTGCCACCCGGCGGCGGCGTCGACATCGGTTTCACCGCGAGTTCACTACCTGTGATATCGAAGATCACCGCAACCGCGACCGTGTCCACGGTCCTCTACGGCGTCCTCTGGACTCAGCTCGGAGACCTGGTCGACGACCCGTTGACCCTGAGCGCGATGGAACTCGGCTTCATGGCCGCCTGTTTCGGCCAAGCGGTGGACTCGGGCCTCGCCGGAATGTCGGACTCGCAGGTCAGGGCCGCGGCGACCAGCATGACAGCGGTCGGCATGTGCTTGGCGCAGAAGGCGCCCGATGTGGTCGGGGAGATCGCCGGACATCTGTCGGAGCAGGCGTTCGAACAAATGCAGAACCGCAAGATCGCCGAGAAGGTGGGCCGAACCTACGCTCGCTACCTGCCGCTGCTCAACACGGTGACCACCGGACTCGTCGTCGCCGATGCGGTAGCGAGCGTCAACCTCGGTGCCGGGGCATGGGAGATCAGCCTGTTCAAGAAGATCGATCCGGAGTATTCGCTGAACGCCGCGTGCGGCCGCATCGACGATCGTCGCACAGTCGATCACCCTTCGCTGGGCACGGTCACCATCGGGTTGCGGCGCGGGGAGAACAGTCTTGCCGGAGAGGGGTGCATCGTCGCGGTGGACTCCAAGGGCAAACGGCTTCTCGTGCAGACCGTTTCGGTGTACGGCAACGCACTCGACTTCGCCGACCCCGCCACGGATACGACCGAGAACGTTTTCATCACGTACAACCCGGGCCGGTACGACGGCGTGATCACGCTTGTCCCCACTGCCACCGGGTATGCAGACATCGGTTGGGAGAAGGGCGGGTTGGCGTACCAGAGCACAACGCACGCCTACTACTTCGCCGAGGTCGTGGGTCCTGGTAGCGACGGCCGCTATGCGATAAAGACCTTCGACAACAACTGCGAACCGGACTGCGCCGGCGGCACTGTCACCACCAAGATCCTTCGCTGGAACGGCCAGCGCTACGTCTAGGAGCGCACACCAGACCGGCACCCACGCGGGGGATGCGCAGGTGCCGGTCGGTGAACCGTCCGGACTCTGGGGTGTCGAGTCCGGTCGGAGGGTATGCGGGAGATCAGGCCTGCAGAGCCTCGATCTCGAGCGTGATGGTGATCTTGTCGCCGACGACGACGCCGCCACCCTCGAGCGGCATCTCGATGTCGATGCCGAAGTCCTTGCGGTTGATGACGGTCTTCGCGTCGAATCCGGCGACCGCGCCCTGGCCCATGCCCGGGCTGGTGCCGTTGTACTCGAGCTCGAGGCTGACCGGCTTGGTGACGCCCTTGAGGGTGAAGTCGCCGTCGAGGACGTAGTCGTCACCGTTCTGGCGGACGCCGGTGGAGACGAAGGTGGCCTTGGGGAACTGCTCGGCGTCGAAGAAGTCGGCCGACTTGATGTGGCCGTCGCGCTGCTCGTTCTTGGTGTTTATGGAGGTCACGTCGATCTCGGCCTGCACGGCGGGGGTGCCGTCCTCGGTGACTGTGATGGTGCCGGAGAAGTTGTCGAAGGTGCCGCGCACCTTGCTGACCATGAGGTGCTTGACGGAGAAGCCGACGGCCGAGTGAACGGTGTCGATGGTCCAGGTGCCGGCGGGGATCGGTGCCTTGACGGTGGTGGCTGCGGTCATGATTGCGTCCTTCCAGACGAGGTCGAGGTGGTCTCGGATTCTCGTGGGTCTTCGCGACCCATCGATACTGTAAACGGACCGCGGTCCGGATTCATTCCCCGGAACAGACTTTCCCGTGTGATCCGCACCACAGACCCCGATGGGCCCTCAGTGGAGGACCCCACCCCACCGACCTGTGGAGTTCACCGGGACCGGCCTTTCGGTCAGCCTCGCCCGATGATGAGCGCGGCCACCACGAAGGCGATCACGACGAGCGAGATCGCGCAGCCCAGCAACACCTGCTTGCGCGTGGACATCGGCGCGTAAGGATCGTTGTACTCGTAGCGGTACACGATCGCAGCCGGTTCGATCGCCGGCTGCCGCGGCGTCGACGCCGGGGCCGCAGCCCGATGAGGTGAGCGACCTCCGGCCGACGAATCCGCCGCCGACTCCGACGAATTGGCATTGTTCACACCGGTAATCATGCCCAACCGGCGAGTGACCTGCCAGACAAATCAGTGTCATTTGTTCGATGGAAATCCATGTCGCAGAGCATATCTGAGAACATCGAAGTTTAGATGGGACGATCGTACAGGTCGGTCAAACGACCCGAATCGTGCCTATTTCCAGGCGAAGACGGGCTGCTCGAACTCGTCGACCCGGGTGTGGCGATCCCGCAGTACGACCTCGGCGAACTGGTAGATCACCGCCGCTGTCGGCGCATGCACCAGCGAGTCGACGATGGGCAGCTGGATCACCGGACGTTCCGACTGCGGGATCGTCAGGAACCGCGGCGCCACCGCCAGCTCCTCGAAGGTCACGAAGAACAGCTGCGACACCTCGGCCGGATTCGGGGTCGGTTCCTGAAAGTCCTCCGCCCAGCAGACGATCGGGGTGATCACGAAGCCCGACCGGGTCGGATAGTCGTCGAGCGTCCCCAGCACCGAACGGGGAGACAGTTGCACACCGAGCTCTTCGTCGAGCTCCCGCAGCCCCGCGGTGATGTGGTCCTCGCCCGGATCGAGCCGACCACCGGGAAGGGCGAATTGCGCCGCGTGGCGTCGCATGGTGGGTGGTCGTTTGCACAACCAGATGCCCTGTCGTCCGTCCTTCTCCGCCACCGCCAGCACGACGGCCGCGGCCGCCGCTCCGGGAACGTCGACCGTCCGGTGCTCGAACCGTTCGACGCGTTCGGCCGCCACTGCCCGCTCAAGGTGAGTCACACCCTCAGTTGATCATGTCTGCCGTTCGACGCCGTGACGGCCTGGCCGAGGTGGTAGCTGACCACGCTCAGCGCGAACAGCCCGATCGCGAGGTTCAGCAGGGCGCCGAAACCTTCCATCGCGAAGTCGACGAGAGCGTTGCTGAGAAGGAACACCAGCGACGCGATGCGCAGTGTCCGCAGCGGCCACAGCCCGGCGGTCCCCCGCCGGCGGGCGAGCATGGCGGGCAACGCCAGTGCCAGCGTCGCGATCGCGCTCAGGAACAGGATCCAGGTGGCGATGCGGTTGTCGGCGAGCTCGATGTAGATGTCGAGGTCGTCGAAACGGTCCTTGGTGAACACGAAGCTGAGTGCTCCGACGACGACACCGGCGGCCGAGGCCACCACGAGGAACCATCCCACGATCGGCACCCAGCGCGGGCTGCGCAGGAAGTCCGGGATGAGGCGCACGGCCCGGTCCCGCAGGATCATCAGCCGGTCGGGGGTGTCCTTGCTCGATTCCAGCAGGGCCCGCACATTCGCGATGGTGCGGGCATCGAAGCCGTCATCACCGGCGGCGACGAGGAAGTCCTCGGCCTGTCGTCGTCGACGGTCCGGCAGCCCGTGCGCCACGCCGTCGGCGGCGATCGACGCCGCGTTGGCGAGCGCTTCGGCGCCGGTCGGCGGGGTGAAGTCCCGCACGATGCGGCTGATCAGCAACACCACCACGACGAGCACGTACATGATCTCGGCGGACGGCCCGTAGAAGTAGTCGTTGTCGCGGGTGACGAACTTGCCCACCTCGTCGAGGAACAGACCGAAACCGATGCCGCCCACCACCACGGCGCTCACCCGCGCGGTGGCTCCCAGGAACAGCCAGCCGGTGACGAGCGCCAGCATCATCAGCGCACCGCCCCACAGGGCGTGGGCGATGTGGAGGGTGCCGCCACCGACCTGGGGGTAGCCGGTCAGTTGCAGGTACAGCCGGGTGATGAGGATCGTGGCGATCGCGATGATGAGGAACCACTCGACGGCCGCGGTCCCGTAGGTGCTCCGGACGATCACCGAGGTGGCGCGATTTCTCATGGGGAGAGTATTACGGGTCGACGACCCTCTACCGCGGCAATCACCGCGAGCGGCACGAAACAGACGACACCGCACCGCGATGAGCCGACTCTCTCGGGGGCTCGTCGTGGTGCGGGTCGTCGATCTCTCAGGCCTCGAACAGGTCCGGGTCGGGGTCGCGCCCGCCGGCCGGGCTGCCGATGCCCCGGACACCGACACCGGTGTCCCCAGAGGCAGTCACGACCGAGTCAGGAAGCGCCTCGTCGTCCGATACCACGTGCCCGACCCGACGATTCGGCCGACCGGATCGACTCGGGCGTCACCGGCGACGGCCGCGAATCCGCTGTGGGCGTGCCGATCTCGTCCGCCGACCGCGCACGGCGGCGCGGGTGGTCGGCAACCACAGCACGCACCGCAGTTCTCCGGGGGACTCCCCCGGCGGGAACCGCGCGCCCTCCGCATGCGTCTCAGTGTGGACAGACCGCCCACCCACGACGGGTAAGGAGGGATCCCCATCCCCGCAGACCTGACCCCCAGCCGGCCCCGATGAGCGTCACCAAGTACCGGACGGCCGCGGGAGCACCGCGCTGGCGGGTGACCTGGCGGCTGCCCGACGGGCGCAGCCGCAGCAAGGTGTTCGGCACGCTGCGCGAGGCCCGGGCCTTCGAGGCCGAGGCGATCACCGCGCGCACCCGGGGCGTGGTGTTCGACCCGCGGCGCGGCGACGCGGTCACCGTCGCGTCGGTCTATGCGTCGTGGCTGGCCACCCGCCAGGATGTGACGCCCAAATCCCGGCGCGGCTTCGAGGACAACTGGCGGCTGCACGTGCAACCGGAGTTCGGGGCGTGGCCGGTGACCAAGGTCGACCGCGAGTCCATCCAGACGTGGGTGAACGCGATGGACTGCTCGCCGCGGACCAAACGCTGGCGGCACTCGCTGCTGCGGATGATCCTGGCCCACGCCGTCGCCGACGGTCTGCTGCTGAAGAACCCGGCCGAGCGCACGGTGTTCCCGCCGCTGGATCTGGCCGAGCACCTCTACCTCACCCACGCCGAGGTCGACGAGCTGGCCAGACGCTGCGGCCCGCAGGGCGACATCGTGCGCATCCTCGCCTACACGGGGCTGCGCTGGGGTGAGCTGACCGGACTGAACGTCGCCGACGTGGACCTGGCGCGCCGGCGGATCTCGGTCCGCCGCTCGATGACCCAGGTCGGCGGCACGCTGATGACCGGAAAACCCAAGAGCCGGGCCGGGATTCGCACGGTGCCGCTCCCCCGGTCGCTGGTCGCGGTGCTGGCGGCCCGCGTCGAGGGCCGGGCCCGCACCGCGCCCGCGGTCACCTCACCCAAAGGGGCGCGGCTGAGCCGGGAGAACTGGGTGCGCGCGGTGCGGTGGCGGGAGCAGGTCACCGCGCTGGGCTATCCGACGCTGCGGGTGCACGATCTGCGTCACACCTATGCGAGTCTGGCCCGCGCCGCCGGCGCGGATCTGCGGCTGCTGCAGGTGGCGATGGGGCATGCGTCGATCACGGTGACCGCCCACACCTACGCGGACCTGTTCGACGGGGAGCTCGACGCAGTGGCCGCGGCACTCGATGCGCGCCCCACCGGGATCGACTAGACCCGGCAGAGTCGGGATCGAACCGACGACCTTCCGCTGTTCCGAGGACGCGGATCGTCCTCGCCGAACACGAAGCTGCAAACGGCGAACTATCCGCGGGCTGCCACGACCTTCTTGGCTGCCTCGAGCAGGGGCTCCGCCGCGCGGCCCATCTTCGTCAACTCCGCGGCGGTGAGGTCCTGATGTGTGTAGGCCGCTTTGTTCTTCCGGCTCAGGAGGGTGTTCAGGTGCCGTTCGGATCCGCTGTCTGCCCGCTTGAGCAGGGCGACGGCCTCGCTGTGGTTACCGGTGTTGGAGTGCACGCCGAGCCGCGCGCAGCAGATGACGTCCGAGGCTGCGATACCCGCATCCACGTAGAGGTCCCCGGCAGCGTTGGGCATCTCCCGTCCGAGATGGTCGGCGGCATCGAGAAACTCGGTCGCCTTGGACATGCGCCCGGCGGCGACCGCGGCGTCACATTTGCGCTGCCCCGCCATCACGAGCTCCTCGCCGGGCGCAGTTGCGCGGTGAACCAGGCCCGTGTCCCCGCAACGGTGAGGCCCTGGGTCGACACGTCGCCGAGCAGCGGCTCGCCGGCGGCGACCGCGGCGCGCAACTCGTCCTCGGTGTACTCGACGATCCGGCCGTCGTTGCCGGTCCACGCGGTGATCAGTCGAGCGAGTCCGGTGACCCGCTGGTCCCACGCGTCGTCCTCGGAATCGGTTGCGCGCACCAGGAACACGTCGATGTCGCTGTCGGGCCTCATCCGCCCCGTCGCCGCCGACCCGAACACCGCGGCGTACCGCAGTGCGGTCTCCCACTCGGTGAAGTGCTCTTCGAGGCGCTGCAGGAAGGTGGAGTTCAGCCGGGAGAGCGCCATGATCGGCGGGGCCGCGAGATGCTCGGTGTTGAGGCGGTAGGTGTGCGTCCGACCTACTTCATCGTGCAGCACCACGCCCTGTGCACTGAGCCGGTTGAGGACCTTGCGGATGCCTTCCCCTGATGCGCTGCCGAGGATGCGCTGGACCTGGCTGATCGTGAATGTGAGGTCGGCGGCCGCCAGCACCGCGAGCACGTCGCCGTCGAGGGTCGGTGTCACCGTCGCGAACGGCTTGTTGAGCTGCATGGCGCACCCCTCTCCAACGAAAGTTGGAGTAACACAACTATAGTTGGAGAACGGCTGGAGGACGACGCGCTCGCCCCTGCGCGGACTGCGCATCAGCAGCGCCCGCCGGTAAGACGGCGACCGACGCACCGCGGGCGGGACAGACTGATCACCGTGAACCCACGACGACGGACAGGCCCCGTCGACCGCCCTCGACGCCCGACTGCTCGAGATTGAGTCGGGCCCCTGACACCGGGCCACTGACACCAGACCCCCTCCGACCACCAAAAAAACCTCCCGGATGAACCGGGAGGTTTTCATGGTGGCCAGAGTCGGGATCGAACCGACGACCTTCCGCTTTTCAGGCGGACGCTCGTACCAACTGAGCTACCTGGCCCTAAGAGAACCGGCGCATCCGGTAGAACCGAATGCGCCGGTCATCTCTGGCGACCCTGACGGGACTCGAACCCGCGACCTCCGCCGTGACAGGGCGGCGCGCTAACCAACTGCGCCACAGGGCCTTGTTTAATTGTGCTGTCCGACCCTCGTTGCCGAGTGCCGTCCAGGCGTACCCCCTACGGGATTCGAACCCGCGCTACCGCCTTGAAAGGGCGGCGTCCTAGGCCGCTAGACGAAGGGGGCCGGTCTCGCTTCTCCGCTGGGAGCTCGCATAGCTTATGACAGGTTTCGAGCAAACCACAAATCGTGTGGTCAGAGGCCTAAAACGGCCATTTTTGATGCATCTGCGCAGGGCACGTGGAGACCCCCGTTCGGATCGTCGCGAGTAGCCGCATGAGCGACGTCCCGGGAGCTGGCTGAGAACGGAGCGCACTCACCCGCGCACACGAGTAGGCCGCCGGCGCAGAGCGGCACGTGCACGTGCGCGACACACGTGTAGGCCCCCGCTCGGGCTGCTGGGGGAAGCTGTAAACTCGTCGACGCCCCGGCGCACCGGGGTACGCCCCTATAGCTCAGTTGGTAGAGCTACGGACTTTTAATCCGCAGGTCCCAGGTTCGAGCCCTGGTGGGGGCACCTAGCAGTACGGCACCGGCAGGTTTTTGTCTTTGCGACCTCAAACATCCTTTATAGGCGCCGGCTTTCACGACGCACTACGGCGCACGGACCGTCCTCACCATTTGTCCATGGCCATGAGAAAGTCCCCACTGGTGGCCAGGTCGAGGTCCCCGCTGGTGGCCAGATAAAAGTCCCCACCCTGTGTTCGTCGTGTCGACCCGGAACTGAGGGCCCAGGCGATGACGGTGAAGGTGCCAACCGATCACCATCACCGCCTGGGAGTTCCATTGAAGTCTGCGAAGGACCGTATGGACATCATTTCTGCTTACCGAGAACTCGGAAGCTATCGCGCCGCCGCCGAGGTGTGCGGCACCACCCACAAGACCGTCAAGCGTGTGGTCGACCGGTTCGAGGCCGACGATCAACCACCAGATCGCAAGGTACGGGCCCGCAACTACGACACCGTTGCCGAGCTGGTCGCTGAGCGAGTCGAGCGGTCGCGCGGCCGGATCACCGCGAAACGTCTGCTATCAGTAGCGCGAGCGGCGGGTTATGCAGGCTCGGCCCGCAACTTCCGTCGTCTCGTCGCTCAGGAGAAAACACAGTGGCGCCGTGACCATCATCGTGGGCGTCGCCCGGCAGTGTGGGCTCCGGGTGACTACCTGGTCATCGATTGGGCCGTGATCGGCGGGCTACACATGTTCTGCGCGGTGTTGGCGTTCTCACGCTGGCGGTTCGTTCGGTTCGCCACCAACGAAACATCCACCACCACACTCGGATTCATCGCCGAGGCGTTGGAAGAGATCGGTGGAGTACCCAACAAGGTACTCGCTGATCGGATGGGCTGCCTCAAAGGTGGGGTCGTCGCCAACGTCGTCGTACCGACCCCCACGTATGTGCGGTTTGCCACCCACTACGGGTTCGCCCCGGACTTCTGTCACGGCGCCGATCCGGAATCGAAAGGGATCGTGGAAAACCTGTGCGGGTACGCGCAGTCGGATCTGGCGCAACCGTTGTGGACCGAAGCCAAGATCGCCGCTGGTCGCGACGACGTACAGCTGGATGTGCACGCAGCGAACCGGGCCGCGCGGGACTGGTGTGTCGAGGTCAACACCCGACGCCACAGCGACACACTGTGCGTGCCTGCTGAGCAACTCGATGTGGAACGAGAAGTGCTGTCGAAGTTGCCATCTCTGCGGGCCCAAGTCGGTCCACCGCCGGTCACCCGTAAGGTCGATCGCCTCTCGTGTATCCGGTACGCCTCGGCCCGCTACTCGGTACCCAACCGGCTCATCGGCACCACCGTGACCCTCATCCAGGACGGTGAGCGGCTCCTGATCGCCGAACCCGCCTCCGGTGAGATGGTTGCCGAACATCTGCTGGCCGCACCCGGAGAGGTCGTCCTCAACGACGACCACTACGGGGGGCCACGCACACCGCCCAGTCGTGCACCACGACCCAAAACTGCGGTGGAGAAACAGTTCTGCGCTCTCGGTGAGGTTGCTGAGCAGTTCCTGGTCGGTGCCGCGGCGATCGGCAACACCCGCCTGGGCGGTGAACTCGATGACATCCTCGGACTCGTCACCTCCCACGGCCATCAACAGGTGCTCACCGCTCTGACCAGGGCGGTGGCGTTCCGACGGTTCAAGGCCGCCGATGTGCGTTCGATCCTCGATGCCGGAGCCGGCACCCCCAACCCGCGACCGGCCGGCACAGCACTGCTCGGGCATCTGCCTACCGCGCCCACCCGCTCGCTGGATGCCTACAAGCTCGGCGCCGGCGACAAGGAGGTGTCATGACCACCACAACATCGACATCAGTTGCACCCCAAACAGTGCCGCCACTACCGGCCGACCTCGACCACGCGCTACGCCGATTGAAACTGGCCTCGATCCGCCGCACCGCACCCGAGGTGCTGCTCACCGCGAAAACTCAGCGGTGGACACCCGAAGAAGTACTGCGGACCCTGGTGGAAGCCGAGATCGCCGCTCGTGATGCCTCCAACATCCGCAACCGGCTCAAAGCTGCCGGGTTCCCGCTCACCAAAACCCTGGAATCGTTCGACGTGGCCGCATCGTCCATCCCGGCCAACACCTTCGAATACCTGTCCTCGCTGGAATGGGTTCGGGCCCAACACAACCTGGCCTTGATCGGCCCAGCCGGGACTGGCAAGAGTCACACCCTGATCGGGTTGGGGATCGCCGCAGTGCACGCCGGACACAAAGTGCGGTACTTCACCGCCGCCGACCTCGTGGAGACCCTGTATCGCGGGCTGGCCGACAACACCGTCGGTAAAACCATCGACACCATGCTGCGCCAAGATCTGCTCATCCTCGACGAGATCGGATTCGCCCCGCTCGACGACACCGGCACCCAACTGCTATTCAGGCTCGTCGCCGGCGCCTACGAACGCCGCTCTCTCGCGATCGCCAGTCACTGGCCCTTCGAACAATGGGGACGCTTCCTGCCCGAACACACCACCGCCGCCAGCATCCTCGACCGACTCCTGCACCACGCCACCATCGTCATCACCGACGGCGACTCCTACCGCATGACACACCGAACGGAGGTACCACCCACCTATAACATCCCGCACAGGGTGGGGACTTTTACCTGGCCACCAGCGGGGACATCAAACTGGCCGTTGACAACCATTCGACACCCCGCTCGTCGCCACCGACGGGAGACCGTCGGGGGCGGATCGTTGCGGTCGACCTTGATGACCGTGATGTTGAAGATCGGGCGCCCAGCACGCCCCTGTGTACACGAACCGTCTGCGAATTCGGCCGCAACCTTTGCCGCAGAAGCGTTGCCACCCGCGATCACAACGTATGGATGAGCCAACTGTAACGTTGGGCAAGGCCCTTAGAACCACAAAAGATCGCTAGTCAGAAGCCTGCGAATCGCTGATCCCCAGTGGCAGGTCCCCGATAACCGGTCCAGTCGGTCCTAGAGCCAGTTCTTACTTGCGGTCGGTCAGTCGATCTCGCAGCCCACGGGGTGGTGCTGGTGGGTGCATCGGGCAGCGTACTCGGCCGGGGTCTTGTAGCCCAGCGCTGAGTGGCGGTGTCGGTGGTTGTGGTCGTCTTTGAAGTCTTCGATGACCACGCGGGCCTCCAACAGGGTGGGCCAGCAGTTGCGGTTCAAACACTCGTCGCGCAACCGGTTGTTGAACGACTCGATGAACCCGTTGTTCCACGGCGTGCCAGGCGGAATGTAGGAGATCCCCACCGACCCTGCACAGAACGTCTGGAGGGCCTCAGAGATGAACTCAGGGCCGTTGTCCATGCGCAGCACCTTCGGTGGGCCACCCCAGATCGCGAAGGTCTTCTTCAACTCCTCGATCAACCGGTCGGCGGCGATCGAGCGATCCACAATGTTGAGCAGCGACATCCGGGTGTGTTCATCGACCATGGACGCGATCTTGATCTTGTGTCCGTCGACAGTGGAGTCGAACTGAAAGTCCAATGCCCACACCACTTTCGGTGCGTCCGCGGTGACAATCGGCACCGACGACTGGCCGGCCCGTTTACGCCGCGGCGCCCGGCGCACCTGCAATCCTTCTTCCTTCCACAGCCGGTGGACCTTCTTCTTGTTCACGGTGTCGCCTTTGTCGAAACGCAGCCAGGCCCACGCCCGACGGAACCCGTGGCGTGGGTTCTGACGGGCGTAGGTTCGTAGCTGCTGGCGCAGGCCAGCATCCGGGTCAGCCGGGGTGTGCGCTTGCGGCAGTTGACGATACGCTGAACGTAGCAAGCCCAACAACCTTGCACGCCTTGCGTTCTGACATGTTCATCACGTCTTTGAGCATGTCGATGGCGGCGCGTTTGGCGGTTGGGCTCAGAATTTTCCCTTGGCGATCTCCCGTAGCGCGTCCTTCTCCAACTCGGCATCGGCGAGCAGCCGCTTGAGCCGGCCGTTCTGCTCACGCAGCTCCTTGAGCTCCTTGGCCGCGTCACCGTCCATGCCGCCGTACTGGCGGCGCCAGTTGTACAACGTCGCTGCCGACACCTCGAGGTCGGCGGCGATCTCCTCGCCGGCCTTGCCCTGCGCCGCCAACTCGTCAGCCCGGCGCAACTTGCGCACAATGTCCTCTGCCGAGTGGCGCTTGCGTCCTGCCATGATCCTCATCGTCCCTTCTCTGCCCTCAACAGGGCAATCAGGACTCTAAAACAGACCGGACCGGTTCACGGGGGACACGCCACCAGGACGCCACAATTATATTCTCGTCAGCTCGACAAGACTGAATAGCGCATGACCGCCGACCCGCGAAATTATCTCGTCGCGACGGAGTCAGCGGACCACTGCTCACGTACACAACCACGCAAAACAGTAGACACTTAGCGGTCATATTAGGCGGGCACCGGTTTCAAGGGGCGAGTACAGAACCGCCGATTCGGGGTCGCAATTTCGACTCAAAACTCACAGATCAGCGGGGCCTGCGCTAGCTGTACGGGCCTGGTGCACGGATAGGTGACAGGGTTAGTCACGCGGCCTGAGGGGCCTCGTGGTTGATGATGGTCTCGAATTCAATGGGGGTCAATCTGCCGAGGCGGTCCTGTCGTCTGCGGCGGTGGTAGGTCCGTTCGATCCAGTGCACGATGGCGGCCCGGAGCTCGTCTCTGGTGGCCCAGGATCGACGGTCGAGGACGTTGTTCTGTAGCAGCGAGAAGAAGCTCTCCATCGCCGCGTTGTCACCACACGCACCGACCCTGCCCATCGACCCGAGCATGCCGTGCCGGGTGATGGCCTTCTGCATCTTCTTCGAACGAAATTGAGACCCTCTATCGCTGTGCAGAACGCAGCCGGCCACGTCCCCTCGCCTGGCGACAGCGCTGTTCAGGGCGGCCACGGCCAGGCGGGACTTCATTCTCGAGTCGATCGAGTACCCGACGATCCGGCCCGAGTAGACGTCCTTGATCGCGCACAGGTACAGCTTGCCCTCGGCCGTCCAGTGCTCGGTGATGTCGGTCAGCCACAGCTCGTTGGGGCCGGGCGCGGTGAAGTCTCTCTTGACGAGATCGTCGTGTACAGGCGGGCCGGCCTTGCGGTGCTTGCCGCGGCCTCTCTTGCTGATGGTGCTGGTCCAGCCGCCGGCGGAGCAGATCCGCCACGCCGTCCGCCGGCACATCTTCTCGCCTGCGGCTTCGGCCTCGTCGGCGAGGTAGCGGTAGCCGAACTCCGGGTCTTCGCGGTGGGCGTCGAACAGGGCGTTGGCCCGGTACGCCTCGGCGAGCTCGGCGTCGGTGATCGGGTTCTTGCGCCACCGGTAGTAGGGCTGGCGAGCGATCTTGAGTACCCGACACGCCACCGTGACGGGGATGCCGTCAGCGGCCAGCTCACTCACGAGCGGGTACCACCTTTTCCCGGCAGATTCGCTTGGGACAGGTACGCCGCCGCCCGGCGTAAGACCTCGTTCTCCTGTTCAAGCAGGCGCACACGCCGCTTGGCCTCGCGCAGCTCACGCGATTCGGCCGACGTGGTGCCGGGCTTGATCCCGGCCTCCACGTCGGCCTTGCGGATCCACTTGTTCAGGGTCATCGGGTGGATACCGAAGTCGGCAGCGATCTGTTCGAGAGTCACACCGTCTTCACGGTTCTGGGCGACGCGGACAACGTCGTCGCGGAACTCCTGGGGATAGGGCTTGGGCACAGCTGGCATCCTTCCAGGCCGCCCGGCAGGGCAAGCCAGATCAGATGTCACCTACTCGTGCACCAGCCCCTACCGACCTGAGGTTGGGTACGAGACCGGCTGGTGGGTGGCCTCAGAGGGCGGTATGACCGCGGTGGTGATTGTAGCAGCGATCGACCATCCCGGGCCGTGTTCACGGTAGCGGGAGGCCCACCGCCGGCCGCTCGTCAGGGCGACCTGAGATCGCTCAGCGACGCGGTGGATCGACCAGCCGTCGTGGACGGCACATGAGCAAGACGTAGGCGACCGAGTTCGGTCAGTGGCGTTACGGTAGGACACGAAGACCTTCGAGATGAGCGGTGCGTTTCCTAGGTAGTTCGCACTTCACTTGGAGGTCTTCTTCACGTCATCCCGCCACGCCGTACCTAACGTCCGTGGTGAGTACAACTAGCCCGGTAAGGCCCACTACATGCTCTTGGACCCGATCCAACCAGCAGAAACGGGACGGGGTGCCAGTTCCGCATCAGCGTCGATGGGCCCGGAATTCGATCGAGAACTCCCTTCTCGCTCGCCCGGCCTAGGCCGAACGGAACCACCGCAGTTAAGCACGGCAACCGAACCGGACGATCTGCAGCTGACAGCGCCGAACGACAGCGCTGTACGCCGCGTATACCCGTCACTCCCCGTTGCAGTGCTTGCGATCAATTCGCAGTGCTTGTAGACACACCGGCGGCCCGAAGTATCTCCAACAGCTGTTACCAACTTTTCTACTGCTACCAACAAGATGGGCTGCGGGTGGATGACTCCATCGTCGTCCTCGGGGCGATGACCGGAAGCGGCACAGCCGCTCATCCAGCATCAGAGGCAGCACGCGGGCGCTGATTTGGACAGTACACAAGCGAAAACAACTCGTCGCGAATTTAACGATCGTGGCGAACGATCGCGCCCTCACCAAAACAATCGCCATATCACGGTAAAGCCAGGAAAGATACGGCTTTCATTAGTACGACCTCGAACGAGGTCCTACTCCCCTAGATAGCACCTCCAACAGGTCACCTTGCCAGCAATTCCTACATGTCCAGGTCCCGTACAGCACGGCGCACCATAATCGACGAAAGGAGTCACACTGTCCGGCTCAGACCTTCGGCATCAGCGCCATACGTACCGTACGGTGTCGAAGACGCGTAATAACCCATCTGTGCAAAATCAACGCAATTCAGCACTGCGCCCAAGACCTTTGCGTTTCCGGCAGCCAACTCTGAAACCGCACTGGTCACGTCAGTGACAGTACTAACGGATGATCTAGCGACGTAAAGCACACCATCCACCCAACGCGATAGCACTACAGCGTCCGTCACAGGAAGAACGGGTGAAGTGTCAACTAGAACGTAGTCGTAAGTTTCGCGCGTGACTTGAAGTAATTGACCAAACCGATCAGAAGCCAGAAACTCTGAAGGATTCGGAGGAAGTTCACCGGTAGCGAGAACATCGACACTTCCCGTCAACGCTTGCGCAGCATCGGCAAATGGCAACTCGCCACGGAGCACACCACTCAGCCCGACTGCATTCGAGATACCAAGCGCGCCGGCGATTGATGGTTTCCGCAGATCAGCGTCGATCAGGAGAACACGCCGCCCGTCCTCCGCCAGTACGGCAGCCAGATTCATCGACGTTACAGTCTTGCCCTCGTCTGGCCGAGCGCTTGTGATCATGAATACGGTAGGCGGCTTATCCATCGAGAGAAAAGAAAGGTTTGTACGCAGCTTCCGGTAGGCCTCACCAATAGGTGACGCGCCAGCTCCAAAATCAACTACACCACCCTCGACGACTTGCGAGTCACGCGGAATCAATCCCAGCACAGGAACATTCAACGCCTCGGAGAGATCAGTTGAAGACCGGATCTTGGAGTCGAAACGCGTACGAACAGCAACTAACAAGCAACCGACGATCGATCCAGCCAACAAAGCAATCAACAGGTTTCTGGTGATACTTGGGGCGACAGGTTCGGAGTTCGGCGAAGCAGGAGTCACCACCGTCAGCTTCGCCAGGGGCATCCCGCCGTCCTCGGGAGTCTCCAACTGAGCAACGCTCCTGGTCATCGCATCGGCGACTGCATTCGCTAACGTCGTAGATTCAACAGGCGAGGTGGTCCGAGCAACGACCGACAGGATCACCGTTTGCGGTGACGTATCAGCCGACACTGCATTACGAGCCTCATCCAGCGACAGTGTCAGTCCCGAGCTCTGAAGCGCCGATGTCAAAACGGCGTCCGAGCTAACCAACCGCGCATATGACGCGACCCTCTGCTGAGATGCCAATGATCCCTGGTAGGCGTTCTGGGCTGTGTCCTCTGTAGCGGACGTCACATACAGCGTCGCGACCGACTCGTACCGCGGCTGTTGTAGCAATCCGATGCTAACAGCACAAACCCCTGCGATCGCCGCTATGCAGACTATTACATACCAACTTCTACGAAAAGCGGCAAAGAGCCGCTTTATCGATTTCACGTTCTCAGAACCAGGCGGCTCCAATTCAAACTCCATTCGAAACAATCCTCCGTCTCAGCTTGACTGTAGCGCCATCCCACGCAACAAAATGCACCTTGTCCTCCTATTCCCGCGCCTCGGGAGCACTGCCCCGCGAAAACAACCCACCGTCACGAGCAACTGCGAACAGAAACCTCGCCGTGCCGAAGGTGTAGCGGCGCCATAGTCGCTGCGGCTCCGCCGCCAGTCGATATAACCATTCAACTCCTGTTCCCCTCAAAAACGAGGGCGCTTCTTTAACAGAACCAGAAAGAAAATCGAACGCAGCACCCACGCCGGCACACGGAAGATTTACCCGACGCGACAGAACATCGGTAAAGAAGTCCTGCTTCGGCGTACCCAAAGCCACCCACACGAGCGAGGCACCTGATGACTTAATGCGCTGTTCACATTCGTCAATGAGACTTTCGCTCACCGGACCGAAAGGCGGAGAGAATGCGCCAGCCACGCGCACGCCCGGGAAATCGCGCTCAATCACCCGGAGCATTTCTTTAAGAGACTCATCCGAACTGCCAATGAAGAAATGCGATACGCAGGCGACATCAACTGAATCATGAAGTGTTTGAACGAAAGTACTCGGCCCACGGGTACAGCCGAATCCGTGTAGGCCCGACTTACGACGACCCAACCAGGCGACAGGAACCCCGTCAGCGAAATTCCATCCACTCTCTTTTAAGATCTCCATGTAGTCAGGATCCTGCGATGCGCATGCGACTGAGTAGGCATTTACGAAACGCACACTGACGGCAAGCCGCTGTGTCGACGCGTCGAGCAGGAGACGCGACGCGTCTCGGTGTCCGCCACACGGAATAATCGGGACGGATCCCACTTCGATCGGCGATTCAGTGATCACTTGCCCCCCTTACTAGTCAATGAAAGGTCAACGTTTAGAGCGCCCGAAGACGGGCCGTACCTAAGGGAACGTTCGCGCAACCACATCCGCACTGTCGACGGAGCAGCCTGGAACAGAAATACCGCAGCAGCCGTCGCGAACACGACACCAGTCGCCCCGAAAGGGCCCGCGACATAGACACCTAACAACACGGCTGACGTCGCAGCCAGGATTGCACAAACCGCCTGAAACCTCATACCCGCTAAATCGGTCAAGTACATCCCCGGAACGACCTGCGCAGATTGCGCCACGAGGAGAGCTCCTACACCTAGACCAAGACTCAAAGGGGGATCAACGGAATGGCCACTAACAACCCTAGAGACCAACGGGAGCACAAACACGAGCGCAATGCAGCCCGCGCTTCCTAGTGCGACCATGATCCCGACAAGCTTAGTGAAGCTAACCTGCGAGACCCCTCCAGTGGACGCACGGCCTCTCCGCCCAGCGAACATCGGCCATAATGCAAATCCTGCCGAGCCAAGTATCGAAACCGCCGGCAGATACAACTGCATTGCAATCGAATAAGACGCAAGCTGATAATCGTCGCACAAGTGCGAAATTATTAGGCGACCGGACTGGAAGAGGATTGCCAGGAAACAGCTAACACACAACATGTAGGCACCCAAAGAGAGAACACCTCGAGCACGCCTTCGACGGTCGATAAGATCAGCGAAACGTAGGTCAATAGAACTCCACGCTAATCGAAGCATCACGAGACTCGAAACTAGAACCCCGACTGCTGCGGCGACCGCCATAAAAGCACTAGGCAGTCCAGCGACCGATACAACTACCACAACCAAGAGAGTCACAACCGAAGTGATCGCACCCGCGAACACAACGTAATGATTTTTTCCAATACCGATCAAGATTCGCTGGCCCACCCCAAGCGGGACAGAGATTGCGAAAATGACTACAGCTAGAACTATCGCACCCTCAATGCCGGACGGAGTCGGAGGCTCTTCCGAAAAGCCAAACAAGCGAGACCACGACACGAATACCGAGACGAGAATGGCCGCGACGACTAGAAGGCTAGCGGAGAGAACAAGGAGTCTTACAGTGGAGGCTAGCAAGTCTCGGCGATCATCAGGACCGCGCCCATCCGAATATGCGTTAATTACCCCTGCGCCTAAACCTAGGTCCGCGAATGGGAGCAGAAGAGCAATTGCGAGAACGACCGATATGGCAGCATAACTATCAATGCCGCCGTAATCTATGGCCACAGCAGTCGTTGCAAGACTGCATACTCCCGAGATCGGAAGGACCAAAACTCGTGCACCTGCGCTCCGCATCAGTTCGAAAACTACGTTGGCCATAATATGACCTAGCTCGGATTCGCAAAGAACTGATGAGAGCTTGAACCCGCTCTTCGAGATGAGTCGACTTCCATCGAACGAAGAATGGATTCGAAACTACGGCGAACAGCGTCGACCGTGAACTGCTCAAAGAACCGCGATTCCCGGTTAATACTGAGGCGAGATGCAGCAATCACGCCCTCCGCGAACTCTTCAGGGGTACGTCCGTTCACTAAGAACCCCGTAATGCCGTGTGCGATAGCGTCCGAGACACCCATCGCTTGCCTACACGCCACGACAGGAATACCCCGCCGACCTGCTTCGATGAGAACATTACCGAACCCCTCAAACTCCGACGTCAACGCAAGTACTGCGGAATGTCCAACCTCTACATCCCACCAAGCATCTACCCAACCGTGCGAGCGATAGTCGATGCGAAGTTCCGCAAGAGAATCCGTAACCTCCGCAAGAAGTGGACCAGTACCAAACAGCTCAACTTGCGACAACAACCCCCGCCTCGACAGATGCGTAGCCACTTCCACAAACAAATCTGGAGATTTCTGCGGCACGAATCTCCCAGAGAAGATCAAAGAGATTCTCGGGTCTTCATCCAATACAGGTTCCGACGATCTTTGAGCTTCACCACCGCTATCCGGCTGGACGACATTCGGAACAATTACAACTTTATTAGGCGGCAACCCGAAAAGCGCTCCGGCTTCGCCGGCCACAGCGCTCGATACGGCGATTAATATATCGGCTGTTCGGTAAAGTCGCTTAGCGAGTAGAACCTGGGCCCGAAACAATGCTGAGCGACGGCGCGATAGCGGGGTCAACAGGTTATGCTCCGAGATTACCGTCCGCGGTCGCCTGCTCCGATCTATGGTCAATGCGACAAGGAGCATCAAAATGTTTGTGTACGTCAACAACGAAACGATAACATCAGGCTTCTCACGAATAAGGAGACTACGGAGAGCACGAACTCTTCCGAGGTGAGACCCCCCCTTAGTTCCGATGGATAGGCCGACAGCGCTGGACGCTTCGTGCGTGAACACAGTTTCGACTTGATACCCAGCCTGCGTAAGGGCACTGGACCACAGCGGTGCGAGCGCTTCCGCCCCGCCGCCCGAACTACCGGGGGCCAGAACGAGAATCCGTCCACTAGGATTGGCGACTTCCATCCGCTTATGGCACACGACTAAACTTCTTTCGAGTTACCTCAATCAAGCTAGGAACAGCAATGTCCGCCGAGCGTGTACGAACAGAGTCGCAACAATACTCATCGTGGACAGGATTGCTCAGAAACTCGAGAACCTTCGCGCCTATCTCTTCGCTATCCCGGCCAGAAACGCGCAGACCATTAGAACCATCGAGGATCCTGTCAGGATCGGCTTCCGAGGTTGCAATAACCGTCAAACCAGTCGCGAGCGCCTCTGCAACCACTCGCGGGGAGCCCTCGAAGTGGGACAGCAGCAACATTGTGTGAGCCCGCTGCATCTCGTGAGCAACCTCAGACCTTGGTACCGCACCTGCCAACACCACACGATCGGACAAACCCTCCTCCCGAACGCGACGTTCAACTGAGTCGCGGAGCGACCCTTCGCCAACCATGAGCAACGTCACGTCGGGACGGCGTCTCGCCACGACAGCGAACGCTGAAACTACCAACAGGGGGTCCTTCTGCGATTCGAGACGGCCTACGAACAGCAATTTGTGCCCCTCCGAGGGGGATGTTCGAATCCGTGAGGGCGTAAAGACGGTGCTGTCGTACCAGGTTACAGCGGGGATTACGTTTCCGCTGAGCGCCAGCAATCGTTGGTAGTCAGTCGCGGTGAACGCGACAACCGAACTCGCGCTGCGTAAACTGACCCGCTCTAGGGCGAAGTAGAATCGACGAAGTTTTCGCCAGACCGACTCCGACGCGTCCGAAGTCAGGCCACGAGCATCGTTGTGAACAAACTGGCAAAATGGCCTATTTCGGAATAGTACGGCGACCACAGCACCGATCTCGATGCGGTGCACTTGAGCCGGCATATTCGGTAATCGGCGCCGATATCTGGCGAGACCGAGTGCAAGTCGAAATGAGTGCGGAACCTTCAGGCTTCGCGTGCTAACCGTACGATCAATACGTGCGACGGGAAAGAAGCATAT
The DNA here is from genome assembly GCF_009720185.1 of Gordonia sp. 135. Classification (NCBI taxonomy): domain Bacteria; kingdom Bacillati; phylum Actinomycetota; class Actinomycetes; order Mycobacteriales; family Gordoniaceae; genus Gordonia; species Gordonia sp. 135. The sequence goes on along the minus strand of NZ_CP046257.1, from coordinate 1,185,495 downwards.
CTTTCGTCCTGCGAGGGGAAAGACATGCCAAGTTCCTAAAGCCATTGTTGTACTGCGGGTCACCCCAACGATGAGAATATTTTCATTCCCAAACTTCACCAGATCGTGTATACACGTGTCGGTTCCACCTGGGACAAGATTCTCGGGGTCGATCTGATCAATAACTAAACGGCTAGTGGTCGGATCAAGTTCTTCGATCTCCATGCCCTCGGCAGATATCATTCCGTCTCCTCGAGAGATATCTCGTCCCGAGCCCAGCCATATTGGATAGCGAGACCTTCATTCAGACTGACCGACGGTTCCCAACCCAGCACTGTCCTAGCGCGCTCACTCGAACCGCCCGTTCTAGTGACATCCCCTGTCGCGAAATCCGTATAATCAATATCAACGTTCCGCCCGCTAATCTCCGATAGAGTAGCTAGAACCTGATTAATTGAAACGCTTGACCCGCCGCTGATATTAAGAACGGTTCCGGGAGAAACATCGTTCACTAAGCTTAGTACATTCGCAGCGACGACATCACTGACGAAGGTGAAGTCTCGAACTTGGGTTCCATCCCCGTAAACCGCGATGGGCCGGCCCTGAAGATGAGCTGTACAAAATCGTGTGAATGCCATATCGGGGCGCTGCCTCGGTCCATAAACCGTGAAATAACGAAGCGAAACCGTAGGAAGTCGGAAATTTGCGGCGTACAAGGAGCACAAGTTCTCAGCCGCCAACTTTGTTACACCATACGGACTACGAGGTCGCGGAATGGTCGATTCATCAGTAGGATAGCTCTCCGCGTCACCGTATACGGATGACGACGAGGCGAAAACGAACCTCTCAAGCAGCGGAAGCGTCTTCGAAAATTCGAGCAGGCGCTGAGTAACAGCGATGTTCCGGTCGATGTGAAGCGAGAATTCAGTACCCCAGGAGCTTCTAACCCCTGGTTGACCAGCCTGATGAAATATCGCCCTCGTTGTCGACGGGATGACCGACCCAAGATCGGTAGTAAGCAGATCTGCGGCCACGAGTTGCAAATGATCGCCCTCAACCTCGTGCAGCGAACGCTGGTTGCGCCGTTTAGTAGACTCGCTGTAGTACTCGTTGTATGAGTCAACCGCGATAATCTTGTCATCCGGAAAGCGACGCAACAACTCTTCGACTAGATGGCTACCTACGAACCCAGCGGCGCCGGTTACAACAATCTCACCCATTTAATACCTCTCTATGCGCACCCATGGTTTCGACATCGTCGATCCCGGTAGCGTGGGAGCCCAATCTAACTAGTGGCGACCAGGGACTGCAACGCGAGTAATTATTGACCTCATTGTCCACAATGTGGCAATTAAGCTCGTTACCATGAAGTCAATGGTCGATGAACCAGCAACAAATCGGTTATTAGCGGCCCTCATTCGGCGGTACAAAAATTCACGTTTGAGATATGTTGTGTCCTCGTGAACCCCCCCGATCTCGAAGTCGCTGATGTACCGAACCCAAGAAGCTGGTGAACTGTGCAGATTGGCTCGAATTGCAAACTCTTGATCGCCGGCGTGGCCGAAATCCGAAGAGTAGCCACCTACCTCTTTGAACAGCTGCGCAGACACATACATCGACTGATGGGGAACAAACTGGAATCCAAGTTCAAGCTTTCGGGCATTGAACGGCATCTGCGATTCGCCGCGGATAACGACGCCATCCGCGTTCTTGTACCGAATCGAGCCGTAGCCCCATTCCCACTCTCCGCCTTGCCATTGTTGAGCAACAAACGACAAGTCGTCATCAGATGTAAATGTGTCGGCGGAGTTCATGAAGACTAAAATATCGCCCGTTGCTCGAGCAGCTCCCTTATTCATTGCGTCAAAGATTCCTGAATCGGGCTCGGATGACCAGGACACGCTGTGACGATAAGAGTAGGATTGGAGGAACTCTAGAGTTCCGTCGGAGGAATTACCATCCACTATTACGTGCTCGACCGAAGGATAGTATTCCAGCTGCCGCTCGACACTTTCTACCGTCCGTCTCAAACCTTTGAGGTCGTTTAGACAGACCGTCACTACTGAGACCTTCGGCGCCGCCCGGCGGAACGATCTGCGCTCCGAAACCTCGTTAGTCATACTTCCATCCGTCCTTGGGATACCAATCAGGCATAACCTGTCGAGAACCGCGCTCGGCGATAACTCTGGCAGGGCTACCCGCAACAGTGCTTCCTGCCGGCACGTCGCGATTCACAACCGAGTTTGCACCAATGACAGCCTCGTCACCAATCTGAATGTCGCCATAAATCACCGCCCCCGGCCCGATGTACACACGCGCGCCAATTGTGGGCGGACGCTCATACTCTCGAGCCCCAATATTCGTTGCCGAATGTAAGCGGCATAGCGCGCCGACCCGGGCTCGTGAATTCACGATTATTGAACCGTAGTGAGCGATTGACAACCCCTCTGCGAACACGCCTGGTGGTATCTGTATCCCAGTCCGGAGGGATTGCCGCCTGAGCGCTATCGAGTACGGCGACCTGGCGAGTAATGCGCTCTTGCCATCGATTGCTTGTCCTAATTCTACGAACCTCAGAAACCGCTGATAGAAGAGCGGCGGGTTATAGTAAGCTAAGGTCATCCTCCATCGCGTCTCGCCATGAGCGGCTAAATCAGCTTTGAGTGCGGTTTCCAAGGACTGCATTTGCAAAGGGGTCGCGCTGCTGAGGAGGCGATAGGCCAGCCGAATATGTTGCGGTATTTCAAGATTATCACTCACACTTCAACCTCTGTACATAGTCGGCACATGGCAATCCATCAGATTCGAGGCATTATCCAACGATTCCGGTGTCCCTCTACTGCCTTTCCGCGCAGCCTTCGCAACCAATGGGACGCTCGACGACTTTCTACTATTGAGCGCTAGTAGTACAAGGAAGAGAGCAAAACCCAACGTAAGATGCGTATTGGCGTTCATCGGCGAGAATAGCGTGTCCCACAGCGCGAGGGTGATCATATAGAACGTCAAGCCGGGCACCGGGGATCTGCGCGCGCAGACATTGGTGATGCCACCGAGTAGCTTGAATCCGGCCCACAACCAAAACGGGATAGCCAGTAATCCCGCGAACAGGATGGCGGAGAACGCCTGCGAATGGGCCTTGTACCCAAGAGTCGAGGCCTCTAATCCTCCGGTCAGATACACTACCTCGCTTCGCTCGGTGGGTCCGGTAAATGATTCTACAAACGTTAGAGCTCGACCCGACTGCTCAATATCAATCGCGCTGTACGAACCAATTCCCGTTGGAAGATTGGACCCTGCGAGATACGCAGTCATTGGCAATTCTTTTCTGATGGAAAGGAGGAAACTTGCATCATTCGCGTTGTCTCGAATCTGCTGCGCTTGCGCGCGCTCCCCTAGAGCACCAGATATTGCGACCGCCGGGTAAAAGAGGTACATCGCAGCGGTAAGTCCCGCCAATAGGAGCAGAATCCCTGAGCGACCTTGCAGTCTGGAACCGAGCAGGATAACGACAATTGCAGCCAGTATGAACAATGCCGTCTGAAAGCGATTGTCGTATATTCTCGACACGATCGCGAGCGTCGCGAAAATCGCAGCTATCGCGTACCGCGGGAGCCTCATTCGGTACCCGGCCGCAACAGCAATTATCGCGATTGGGACACATAATCCGTACTTCCATGGATTACTAGTGCTAAGCACTCCGGTTGACAGCTTTAGAAGCAGCCATCCCGTGCCAAACGCTATAGCCACCAGATCTGTCGCGATCCGCTTAATTGCAACGAGGTAAAAGAGTCCCGAGGCAGTTAGCGCTATCGTCGGACCAACGTAGACGAGAAAAGTAACGTAGTACTGCTCATGAACGAAGTTGCTGTAAGCCTGTCCAACTGACCAGATGGTGCATGTGGCCCACAGCATCAGAAATCCGGTATACCCACTCAACGCCGAAATGATGAGAGGCGCTGCAAGCGCGATCGAAATTGTTAGCGCGGAAACCGAGCCTGCGCCAGCGAGAGGCACAGCGCCTAGAATGGTCAGACCGGCCAGGTACGGCCAGTCGCTGAAAGCGCGTCCCTTAGACCTCTGTACCTTCGCTGCGCACATTTCCGAGACCATCGGCTTGGTCCTTCCTGACCGCGTTCGCCCGCCTGGCGTAGTTCCCCGGCGTCATCTTCAGGCTGTTTTGCATAAGGCTGCTACTCCGATCGCCGCTCCTACGATGTTGGTCCCCCGACGTCTCCGATTCAGGGAGCGTTGTTCGAAACCATTCGACCGTCTGCCGAATCCCGTCCTCAAGTCCGATCGTCGCTTTCCAACCGGACTGTGTAAGCCGTGAAACATCAAGTACTTTGCGTGGAGTACCATCGGGTTTAGAAGTATCCCACTGAGTTTCTCCAGTGAATCCGACGACTCTGGCCACGATTTCCGCGATCTGTTTTAGAGTCGCGTCCTCTCCGGTACCGACATTTATATGACTCGGATCATCGTACGTCTCGAGAAGATGGAGACAGGCAGACGCAAGGTCATCCACATGCATAAGTTCTCTCCGCGGTGACCCGCTCCCCCAGTTTGTAACCACCGGAAGACCCTCAGCCACCGCGTTTGCATAACGCTGAATTAGCGCCGGGAGAACATGCGAATGCGTTGGTGAGAAGTTATCTCCTGGCCCATACAGGTTGGTCGGCATTGCCGATATCCAAGGCAGCCCGTACTGTTTCCGGACGGATTGAACGTTAATTATTCCTGCAATCTTTGCGATCGCGTATGCATCATTAGTCGGTTCTAGGGGTCCTGTGAGTAGCGAGTCTTCACGAATCGGCTGTTCAGCAAACTTTGGATATATACAGGAAGATCCGAGGAAGAGTAGTCTCGGAACCTCCACGCTGGCGGCCGCGTCCAATAGATTGCTCTGAATTTGAAGATTTTGCGACAGAAAATCGACCGGATAATTGTTATTAGCCTGAATTCCGCCAACTTTAGCCGCTGCCACTACAACAACCTTCGGGCGCACTTCCTGGAAAAACCGAAATACTTGGTCGCGATTTGTCAGATCTAGTTCATTTCTATTCCTGCCATGAAGTTGGGTAAAACCCTCGGCCTCGAACAACCGCCAGATTGCAGAGCCAACGAGTCCGCGGTGTCCGGCGACGTACGTAGCGACATTCCTATCGAGCGGTCCGACTGCAAAATCTTCGCTTATCATCCACTAGTCCTTCATCTAAACCCAGTAGTTAAGAACGGGACGATCTACCCACGGCTTGCCTTCGCTCTCGAGTGCCGCGATGTCCGCGTCAACCATGATTCTGGCTAGATCCATAGCGTTGACGGTGGCTTCCCAGCCCAGCGCCCGGCGCGCTCTAGTCGCGTCACCTACGAGCGCATCGACTTCCGTGGGGCGGAGGTACCGCTCGTCGAACTTAACGTGCGCTTCCCAGTCGAGTCCGGCGTGATCGAAGGCTGTAATGAGGAAGTCCCGAACTGTGTGTCTTTCACCCGTGGCTAGAACGTAATCGTCAGGTGCGTCAGCTTGAAGCATCCGCCACATTCCTTCTACGTACTCAGGCGCATATCCCCAGTCTCGGACGGCATCCAAGTTCCCCATGTACAAATACTGTTCGACGCCTGCCTTAATTCGGGCTGCGGCGCGAGTTATCTTGCGCGTTACAAACGTTTCGCCGCGGCGTGGTGATTCGTGATTGAACAAGATTCCATTCACGGCGAACATGCCGTATGCCTCACGATAGTTTTTCGTGATCCAGTAGGAATAGACTTTTGCGGCTCCGTAAGGCGAACGTGGATAGAATACGGTTTCCTCATTCTGAGGAGGCGGTGAAGCTCCGAACATCTCCGAGCTTGACGCTTGATAGAACCTGCAATCGACCCCTGCGAGACGAACCGCCTCAAGTAGGCGGATTGAGCCCACACCGGTAGTGTCGGCCGTGTGTTCGGGTTCGTCAAAACTCACGCGAACGTGCGATTGAGCGGCAAGATTGTATACTTCGTCCGGGTTGATTGAAGCTACAAGAGTAACGAGTCTAGCTCCGTCGCTTAAGTCACCGTAGTGGAGGAACAGCCGCGCGTCCGTCTCGTGCGGGTCCACGTAAAGATGATTGATTCGAGACGTGTTAAAAGTCGATGACCGGCGGATAAGCCCGTGAACCTCGTATCCCTTCGACAGTAGAAGTTCCGCGAGGTAGGACCCGTCTTGCCCGGTAATACCAGTAATTAGAGCTTTCTTCATTTCTCTCCAGTTTTCGTCTTCTCTGGCTTTCGTACGTGCGTAGTCACGCTCTGTAGCTCCAACCAGCGGTGATCCATTCGCTTTTCGGAAGACACAGTCGACCGTCGATAACGTTTCTGTGTCTGACCACTGTTCCGAGTTGTTCCGGATCGATATCCCGGAATTCTGGCCATTCGGTAAGTACTAGGACGACGTCCGCTTTCTGGCATGCTTCCGAGGCAGAGGTTGCGTAGTCCAACGTCGGGAAGAGTAGGCGCGAGTTGTTCATCGCCTTCGGGTCGTAAACGGTTACAGACGCCCCTTGCAGTTGGATCTGACCCGCGACGTTAAGTGCGGGTGAGTCCCTGACGTCATCAGACTCAGGTTTGAAAGCAGCGCCGAGAATGGCGATCCGCCTCCCAAGAAGAGTCCCACCGCACACATCCTTGGTCAGTTCGACCATTCGGGTGCGACGTCGCATATTGACGTTGTCTACCTCGCGCAGAAAGGTAAGAGCCTCGGCAGCTCCTAGCTCGCCAGCACGTGCCATAAAAGCGCGGATGTCCTTTGGCAAGCACCCGCCGCCGAAGCCAAGTCCCGCGTTCAGAAACTTCCGCCCAATTCTCGCGTCGTATCCGATCGCGTCCGCGATTGCTGTGACGTCTGCGCCGGCGGCGTCGCACACCTCGGCGATTGCGTTGATGAACGATATCTTGGTTGCCAAGAACGCATTCGCTGAAGTCTTCACTAGTTCAGCAGTCGCAGGATCGGTGACGATCATCGGGGTCTCCGCTTCCAAAACAGAGGCATAGATTTCACGACAGAGAGCCTCTGCTTGTCCGCCTGGGAAAGCGCCGATGACGATTCGGTCAGGGTGGAGGGTGTCCTGCACCGCAAATCCCTCTCGGAGGAATTCGGGATTCCACGCGACCTCGACTTGGACGTCCTTGGCAAGTTCGTCCACACGCTCCGATAGGCGACTTGCCGTCCCCACCGGCACAGTCGACTTTCCGAGGATCAAGGCATCATTTCGCAGCATCGGAACCAGTTCCTCAACCGCTGAGTCCACGTAGCTCAGATCTGCGCTGTATTCGCCCTTCTTCTGTGGCGTTCCCACTGCGATAAAGAAGACATCGGCAAATTCGGCCGCCTCCGCGTACGAATCAGAGATCTTCAGCGCTCCAGTATCGATGTGTCGCTTCATGAGATCGGGAAGGCCGGGTTCGTAGAACGGAACTCGGCCTTCGGCCAATTGCGCTCGCTTCTCGGGTACGACCTCGATGCCGAGAACTTCGTGGCCCAATTCGGCCATGCACGCTGCATGCGTCGCGCCCAGGTAGCCCAAACCAAGAACGACCATCCGCATTAGTACGCACCATCCTTCGCAACTACCGCTTTCACGGTTCTCCACAGGATCAATGCGTCCTGCATGATCGACCAGTTTTCGACATACGACAGATCGAGCCGGACGGACTCCTCCCACGACAAGTCTGAACGTCCCGAAACTTGCCAAAGTCCAGTCATGCCAGGCTTTACGAGCATCCTGCGCGCAACCCGCCCGTCGTAGCGTTCAACCTCTTCTGGCAGAGGCGGCCTCGGACCAACCAGGCTCATAGAGCCACCTAGAACATTGAAGAGCTGAGGGAGCTCGTCGAGGCTGTATCGCCGGATAAACCTACCCACCTTCGTGACACGAGGATCTTCGCGCATCTTGAAGAGCACGCCAGACCCCTCGTTGAGTGCGCGCAAGTTGTCCTTTAAGGCGTCCGCGTCTTGGACCATCGACCGAAACTTCCACATTGAGAAAGGCGCGTTATTCAGGCCAACCCGGCTGGCGCGATAGAACACTGGGCCATCGGAGTCGAGCTTGATCGCGATCGCCACGGCCAGGAACATAGGTGCCAGGAGCGCAAGGATGGCCGCAGCACCGACTCTGTCGACCAACGCTTTGCGGAAGCGATTGGCCCCTTCGTATCTCGGCTTATCGATGTGGAGCAGGGGGAGACCAGCGACCGGTCGAACCATCACTCGAGGACCCGCAACGTCGGTAACGCCTGGAGACACCATCATGTCAACGTCAAGCCCTTCGAGATCCCAGGACAGTGCTTGCATCGCATCGTGCCCCAGAGCTTCAGCAGACGTCACAGCGACGGTGGTGGCGCCAGCCTCGAGGACCGACTCACAGACGTCATCGAACGTTCCATATACCGGAATCTGTGTGTCGCCGACGGGCACGGACGTCCGTTGGCCGGCTCGACTCGGGAGACAGAGTCCGACAACTCGAAAGCCAAGATTCGGTTGACGGTGCAGACGATCAATCAGAGGAACGGCCGAAGCTTCGCTACCGACGATCAGGACATGCTCCACGTTTTCCGACCGCAATCGCTGCCGCCCAAGTCGCTGCCGCCACAGCCAACGGGAAACCAGCAGACTCGCGGTGCCGACCGGAAGCGCGATTGCGATGAAACCCCGTGCGATGTTCAGGCGGAAGAGCAGGTCGACCATCGCAAGGACACCGAACAGTGCAAGACACGCAGTGACGACTCGGCTGTACTCCTGTGAACCTGAGCCCACGATTCTCCGGTCAAGCGTCTGGAAGGCACGCAGCGACAGAATCCAACTGATGGCCAGAACAACCGACACGAGAGTCGCCGGCGCTTGCACAGAACCGTTAGGGACAAGTGCACTCTCGGCGCCAAAACGCACAAACTGAGCGAGCAGGACCGAAGCGGCAACTATCAGTGCGTCACTCCACGCGAGCCGAACCACGTAGCCGTGGATCCAGGAACGCGAACGTTCCCGCGCCCTGCTGGCAAAGCGCAGTCGCAGGGGGGTGCGCTCCGTACTCCGTCCCAATGCTTCGTAGGCCGGACGATGGGCCACAGCCAACCTCCCAAAACAAAACTGATGAACTCGAAGGCGGCGATCGGCCCCTACGCCCAACCACCAGAGCGTCGACGACGCCCGCCCGCAATTGGCTACGCGGATGTTAGGGAGCGTATTTCAGAGTGGTCATATGTACAACTTGAACGCTTTTGTAGTCCAGCCGGACGACACTTCAGGTTACTAATTTGTAGGAACGTCCAGTTAGCAAAGACAGGCGCCCCTAGGTGCCGATCCACTGTGACTTGCTCCACACATCAGACCCGTCTCGTGGTCACTAGGGACCAAAGTCCCTAGTGAAATCTGCTGCGCGGCAGGCGTTTCAGCAGGCCAAACCATATCGCACAGATAGTGACGGATCTCATAGATTGCCGCCATCTACGGATTCCGAACGTTGTCGCAATGCACCTTCCTTCGATCACGGGCCCCAGATCGGGGGACATAACCGCACGGACTTAGTTTCTCTAAACAGTTACGGAAACTATCAAATGTCCGAATTCCGACACGCTCGAGTCTAATTTGTCTCAAATACTCGAAACTCGGAACAGAAATTGGTTTCCGTAGCGTGAACAGCCCGTTGGCTACGCGTTGCGACCGCCCCAGGTTCTCGAACCAACCCGGCGACAGCAAGAATGACTGAGTGATCGATAACGCGAGGCCGAGAGAGCAAGGTGCCAGACTCCCGCGTCGCGCGTTCTTAATGGCCACGCTAGCGACGGCGATGGCCGGGGTTACTTCGTGCAGTGTAGACGGTCACCCACAGCAGCAACCGCTTGATCACCGGCGGTCCTGGGGAGCGTTCATACCGACAGTGACTGACGCAGGTCAGCCAAGACCCAGCTCGATCGCCCGACTTGAATCTCTCGCCGGCTATAAGCCTTATTATGTGCACCTATTCGCAGCAATCCCAGATTCACTACCCGTCGCGACCCTCGATCTCATACGCGGCAGTGAGGCAACCCCCATCCTGACTCTTGAACCTTGGGACCCCAGCAAAGGAAGCGACCAGTCCTTCTTCTCACTCGCGACCATCGCTGCTGGTCAACACGATTCGGACTTGTCCCGATGGGGAGCACAGTTGGCTGCGTGGCCCTATCCAGTCCTGCTCAGGTTTGCGCAAGAGATGAACGGAACCTGGTACCCATGGTCGATAGGAACCAGCCAGAACACGTCCGACGACTACCGCGCCGCCTGGTCGCGAATGCATTCGATCATAAGAGACAAGGCACCGCACGTTCAGTTCGTTTGGGCGCCAAATGCAATCACTGAGGGCACTCGAGACTTCACCGATTGCTACCCCGGAGACGGCGTCGTGGATTACCTCGGCCTGGACGGTTACAACTGGGGTCAGTCACCAGGCCACCAATGGCAGTCCGCCCAAAAGCTCTTCTCTGAAAGTCTCGAGGCGCTGGGCAAGTTGAGCTCGAACCGTCCCACGCTTATCACTGAAGTTGGGTGCGCCGACGGCACTACCCCGAATCTCAAAGCGGAGTGGATTACAGACTTTTTCCGAGTCATCGAATCTGCACCGTCTGTCCTCGGCTTTATCTGGTTCCAGATGGATAAGGAACGTGACTGGCGGTTCAATTCGTCGCCTGCCAGCACCGAGAGCTTTCGCAGCGGACTGGCGCGTTGGATGAGTAGCAGCCCGCTGGGCTAACGGTCGCCTGGCACTGTCGGCACCACCAGGTTGCGTGAGTATCAACGGCAGGGATACTGGTGCGATGCCCGCCCAGCCCGTCGACCCATCTGTGTTCCATGCGTTGGTCCTGCTGAACCTCCTGTTCGTCACGGGCGCCTGGTGCCTGGCTCGACCTACCTACCGAGCGGCGGTCGTCATGGCGGGCGTGTCGTTCGCATGGTTTATGTGGAATGGGCCGGTCGAGGGACGAGTTTTGATCTCAATCAATCTGGATCACGGCTTCACCGAGTCGGACATCCTGTCGATCCTCGGAGTCGTAATCGCTGCAATTACCTTCGTGCGCACCCGAGAACGGCGGCGGTACGAGGAGTAGGTGGGGTCGGGGTTTTGGTTGCCGGGTCGCCAGCCCTTCGAGGCTCCTCGCTAACGCTCGTCACACCTCAGGGAGCGATGGAGGCTCCTCGCTAACGCTCGTCGCACCTCAGGGAGCGATGTGGGCTCCTCGCTAGCTGTAAGACCCGGGCAGGTTGTGTGAATCACCCTAGGTTCTGTGCCGCCTCCAATGTGGGCTGGTCCTCGGGGCCGAGGCCAGAGTAGTGGAGCGTTTCGAACTCGGTCGGGGGTATCTGGCCGATACTCGAGTGCAGCCTGCTGTTGTTGTACCAGTCGACCCAACCGGCGGTCGCGAACTCGACGTCGGAGACGGTCTTGTACGGACCGGAGTGGAAGATCGTGGTCCGGATGCACTCTGTCTTGTACAAGCCGTTCACCGACTCGGCCAGCGCGTTATCGTAGGCGTCCCCGACCGTTCCGATCGACGCGGCGATGTCTTCCAGGCGCAGACGCTCAGTCAGTGTAACCGATGTGTACTGACTACCGGCATCCGAATGATGAATCAGCTCAGCAGCTTTCACCGGATGCCCTTCCCGATTCCGCTGCCACAGTGCCATCCGAAGCGGGACCGTCACCAGCTCCACTGTCTTCGATGTCGATGCGTGCCACGCCACGATTCGGCGCGAGAACACGTCGATGATGAACACCACGTACACCCACCCAGCCCATGTCCGGCAGTACGTGAAATCGGTCACCCAGACCCGGTTGGGTTCGGCGGCACTGAACTGTCGGTTCAGCAGGTCCTCCGCGCGTACACCATCAGCGGATCTGACGGTCGTGCGGACTCCCTTGGACCTTCGAATTCCATTGTGGCCTAACACTTTCATCGCTCGATCAACGGCGCCATAGGACACCCCAGGCAGGGTTGTCCGGTGCAGATGGGCGCGCATCTTCACCCGCCCGTAGAGGCCCTCCGGAGTCATCTTCCGCCGGCCGTCGTCATCGGTGCGCCAGACGACATTGCGCACCGCCTCGACGACGTGAGCGTCGGAGACGGTCCGTGCGGCAGGTGCCCGGGTTCGCCACGCCCGGTAGGTTCGTGCGGCAACCATGCAGCCCTGCTCCCGCAAGACCCGGCAGATCGACTCGACCGCAAAACCGTTGGCGCGCATCTGATCAATGAACGCCACGATCATCGGTTGCGGGGGTCGAGTTCCCCCGCGAAGAAAGTTGTCGCCGCTTTCAGAATGGCGACGTCTTCGCGTAACTGCTTGTTCTCCGCCTTGAGTCGCTTGATCTCGGCGGACTCCTTCGAGGTGGTCCCCGCGCGGGCGCCGGCATCGACCTGTGCCTGCACTGCCCACCGACGTACCGTCTCCCCGCCGACACCGACCTGCTTGGCGATCGCTTCGGCAGCGGCAGTCAACGACGTGTACTCGCCGCCGTGCACCTCCAGCAACCGCAAGGCCCTCGAACGGACCTCCGGATCGATTTTCTTAGGCATGAGCTCATCCTTCCTGACTCAGAAGGAAGCGGCATCAAACCAGGGGTGGTTCACGAGCCGGAACAGTAGTTGGGTGCCGGTGTCGTCGAGTGGTGCGAATCCGATCTCGTCGAGGATGAGCAGATCTTGGCGTAGCAGGGTGTCGATGGTTTTGCCGACGGTGTTGTCGGCCAGTCCGCGATACAGGGTCTCCACGAGGTCGGCGGCGGTGAAGTACCGCACTTTGTGTCCGGCGTGTACTGCGGCGATCCCCAGCCCGATCAGGGTGTGACTCTTGCCAGTCCCGGCTGGGCCGATCAAGGCCAGATTGTGTTGGGCTCGAACCCATTCCAGTGAGGATAGGTATTCGAAGGTGTTGGCCGGGATGGAGGATGCGGCCACGTCGAACGATTCCAGGGTTTTGGTGACCGGGAACCCGGCAGCTTTGAGTCGGTTGCGGATGTTGGAGGCATCACGAGCGGCGATCTCGGCTTCGACCAGGGTCCGCAGCACTTCTTCGGGTGTCCATCGCTGGGTTTTCGCGGTGAGCAGTACCTCGGGTGCGGTGCGGCGGATCGAGGCGAGCTTCAATCGGCGTAGCGCTTGGTCGAGGTCGGCCGGTAGTGGCGGCACTGTTGGTGCAACTGATGTCGATGTTGTGGTGGTCATGACACCTCCTTGTCGCCGGCGCCGAGCTTGTAGGCATCCAGCGAGCGGGTGGGCGCGGTAGGCAGGTGCCCGAGCAGTGCTGTGCCGGCCGGTCGCGGGTTGGGGGTGCCGGCTCCGGCATCGAGGATCGAACGCACATCGGCGGCCTTGAACCGTCGGAATGCCACCGCCCTGGTCAGGGCGGTGAGCACCTGTTCGTGGCCGTGGGAGGTGACGAGCCCGAGGATGTCGTCGAGTTCACCGCTTAGGCGGGTGTTACCGATCGCGGCGGCACCGACCAGGAACTGCTCAGCAACCTCACCGAGAGCGCAGAACTGCTTCTCTGCTGCGGTTTTGGGTCGTGGTGCACGACTGGGCGGTGTGCGTGGCCCGCCGTAGTGGTCATCGTTGAGGACGACCTCTCCGGGTGCGGCCAGCAGATGTTCGGCGATCACCTCGCCTGAGGCGGGTTCGGCGATCAGGAGCCGTTCACCGTCCTGGATGAGGGTCACGGTGGTGCCGATGAGCCGGTTGGGTACCGAGTAGCGGGCCGAGGCGTACCGGATACATGAGAGGCGATCGACCTTTCGGGTGACCGGCGGTGGGCCGACTTGGGCCCGCAGAGATGGCAACGTCGACAGCACTTCTCGTTCCACATCGAGTTGCTCAGCAGGCACGCACAGTGTGTCGCTGTGGCGGCGGGTGTTGACCTCGACACACCAGTCCCGCGCGGCCCGGTTCGCTGCGTGCACATCCAGCTGCACGTCGTCACGACCAGCGGCGATCTTGGCTTCGGTCCACAACGGTTGCGCCAGATCTGACTGCGCGTACCCGCAGAGGTTCTCCACGATCCCTTTCGATTCCGGATCGGCGCCGTGACAGAAATCCGGGGCGAACCCGTAGTGGGTGGCAAACCGCACATACGAGGGGGTGGGTACGACGACGTTGGCGACGACTCCACCTTTGAGGCAGCCCATCCGATCAGCGAGTACCTTGTTGGGTACTCCACCGATCTCCTCAAAGGCTTCAGCGATGAATCCGAGTGTGGTGGTGGATGTTTCATTGGTGGCGAACCGAACGAACCGCCAGCGTGAGAACGCCAACACCGCGCAGAACATGTGCAGGCCGCCGATCACGGCCCAATCGATGACCAGGTAGTCACCCGGAGCCCACACTGCCGGGCGACGCCCACGATGGTGATCACGGCGCCACTGTGTTTTCTCCTGGGCGACGAGACGACGGAAGTTGCGGGCCGAGCCTGCATAGCCCGCCGCTCGCGCTACTGGTAGCAGACGTTTGGCGGTGATCCGGCCGTGTGACCGCTCGACTCGCTCGGCGACCAGCTCGGCGACGGTGTCGTAGTTGCGGGCCCGTTCCTTGCGATCGGGTGGTTGATCGTCGGCCTCGAACCGGTCGACCACACGTTTGACGGTCTTGTGGGTGGTGCCGCACACCTCGGCTGCGGCGCGATAGCTTCCGAGTTCTCGGTAAGCAGAAATGATGTCCATACGGTCCTTCGCAGACTTCAATGGAACTCCCAGGCGGTGATGGTGATCGGTTGGCACCTTCACCGTCATCGCCTGGGCCCTCAGTTCCGGGTCGACACGACGAACACAGGGTGGGGACTTTTATCTGGCCACCAGCGGGGACCTCGACCTGGCCACCAGTGGGGACTTTCTCATGGCCATGGACAGCGCGGGCGGTTTCTGAGCTGTAGAACTCGGCGTAGGCCCATTCCGAGGCCAGGGTGCGGTTGAATCGTTCGACCTTGCCGTTGGTTTGCGGGCGGTAGGGACGGGTCTTCTTGTGCTTGATCTCGGCGCCGAGGGATTCTGCGAAAACCTTTGAGCGGTAACAGGCGCCGTTGTCGGTCATCACTCGTCTCACAGTGATCCCATGTTGGCTGAAGAAGGCGTTGGCGCGGTCCCAGAACTGCGCGGCGGTCTCTTTGCGTTCGTCGGTGAGGATCTCGGAGTATGCCAGCCGGGAATGGTCATCGACGGCGTGGTGCAAGTACGCGTACCCCGGGCGGTGTTTCTTGTTGTGCCGGTTACCGATCGTGCGCCCGAGTTTGCGGTGGCCGCCGCCTTCGGGGATGCGGCCGAGTTTCTTGATGTCGATGTGGATCAGGTCGCCGGGAGCGTCGTGTTCGTAGCGTCGTGGCGGTGTCCGGCGTACCGGAAGCCCGGTGGCCTGGTCGAGGTGACGCAACAGCGGCATCCGATACCGGCGCAACACCGCCTCGACGGTCGATTTTGCTAGCCGCAGGTGCGCAGCGATTCGTGCAGCGCCCCAGCGACGCAGGAACCGCAACTTGATGATTCGACGTTCCCGGCGCACAGGGAGCTGATGGGGTGACCGGTAGGGGCGGCTGGACCGATCTGCCATGCCGGCCTCACCGGTCTGCCGGTAGCGGTCGGCCCACTTCTTGGCCGTGGCCGGTGAGCAGTTGAACCGTTCGGCGGCCCGTCGTAGAGGCCAGTTCTTATCGACGACGCACTGAGCCAGGGCCAGACGGCCACGTTCGGTGAGGAAGGCATTACGGTGGGTCATGAGGGCCTCTTGGTGATCGGCGTGTGTGTGGTAACCACATCGATACCGGAGGCCCTCACCTGTTGACCGGCACCACGCCGTTCACAACCTCCCCAAGAGTTACAGCTAGCGCTCGTCACACCTCAGGGAGCGACGGGGGCTCCTCGCTAACGCTCGTCGCACCTCAGGGAGCGATGGGTACGCTCCTCCCCCTGGCTTACCGAGCGTTGTAGTCGAACCTCTGCTTGTCCAACTGCGCGCGAAGCGCCGGCTCGAGGACCCGCGCGGCCGTAGCGGTCAGGTGCGAGTCGTCGCGGTAGAAGAGGATCTTGTTGTGCGCGGCGAAACACGAGTTGCCCTCGCACAGCAGGTCGTTGACGCTGACCGTTGTCACGTCCTGGTATTCGTCACGTGACGCGGCGTCGGTGATCGGTTCGATGCGCGGGTAGTCGTCGTAGTTGAACTCGCACTTGGTCCAGTTGTCTATCGAGCCGGAGATGCAGTCGGCCACCTGGAAACCCGGGTAGGGCGTGTCGGCGATGTAGACGAGCTTGGCGCCGGTGTTCCGCAGCTGGATCATCGTGTGCGTCCACGCGGCCTCGGAGACCACACGGTCCGGCACATACGTCGACAGCGACGAGACGAAGATGATCCGCGGGCCCACCTCGGCGATGCGCTTCAGCGTCTCCTCGCGCCACTCCTGGCAGTCCGGCTTCACGTACGGGTCCGGGATGCGGGGCTGAGGCCGCAGGTGCTGGGCCGGGCATGCGGCCTTGGTGAACTGGTGGATTCGCCAGCCGTGGTCGGCGCCGAGGTTGCGGATCGCCTGCGCCCACTGGTCGGCGTGACTGTCGCCGAAGAGCACCACCGGGATGCCGTCGGCCGGACCGAAGACGCAGTCGGTGCGGGGCGCGGTGTCCCCTACCGGGATTAGGCACTCGAACGGTTCGGGCCGGTCGTCGAACGCCTGGAACGGGTTGGGCGTCACCGCGCCGGACTGCTCACCGCTGTCGGTGCCGAACACCGACTGATACGTGAGCGACGCGTTCGCGACGGTGTCGCGGCTGGCCACCTGCACGGTGATCACGCCGGCGGTCATCGTGACCGCCAGGGCCGCGACGACGCCGGTCAGGCCCAGCGAGATCGACGCCGAGTCATTGCGTTTGAGCTCGCGGTTGCGCAGCAGCGGTTCCTCGAACAACAGCGTCGAGATGGTCGCGAGCACCAGCGATCCCGCCGACACGGCCAGCAGCACCGGCCAGCTCGATGACCCGACGACCGCCTCGTACAGCACGATCGCCGGCCAATGCCACAGGTACCAGGCATACGAGACCCGGCCGAGGAACTTCAGCGGTGGCGTCGCCAACAAGCGTCCGACGAACACCGAACCCGTCCCGACCGCACATCCAGAGGCGATGACCAGCGCGGCACCCGCGGTCGGGAGCAGCGCCGCAGTACCGGGATACGGCGTGTGGGCGTTCACGATGAACGCCGCGACCACGATGCCGGCCAGACCGGCCCAACCCAGCACGAGGACAACGAGCTTGACAGCGCGGATCCCCCCGAGACGCGCGAGGACCGGCAAACCGATGGCCACCAGGCCGCCCACTCCGAATTGCCAGGCCCGGGTGTAAGTGGCCATGTAGGCGGTCGCGGGATCGGTGGGCGTCAGCACGATCGCCCACACCAGCGATGCCACGCTGACCAGTAGCACCGCGATCCCGACCGACCAGCGAACCGACAGGTTTTCGCGCAGCCGTGTCCGCGTGGCGAGCGCACCCGCGCCGATCACCAGGAACGGCCAGATGAAGTACAACTGGGCCTCGATGGCGAGCGACCAGAAGTGCGTCGCCAGGCTGCCGTCGATCGCGCCGGCCAGATAGTCGGCGTTCTGCTCGATGAAATGCCAATTCGCCAATTGTGCTGCCGCGGCCAGCAGATCGAGGGCCTGCTTGAACACCTTGAGCAGCGGCATGAAGATCGCGGCGCCGATGATCGACACCACGATCACCAGGGCGGCCGGCGGGATGATGCGGCGGGCGCGTCGGGCGAAGAAGCCGCGCAACGAGATCCGCTCGTGGCGCTCGTACTCGCGGACCAGTAGGCCGGTGATCAGGAAGCCGGAGATCACGAAGAAGACGTCGACGCCGACAAATCCGCCGGTCAGATACGGGACGTGCGAGTGGAACAGGACCACGAGCAGCACCGCGATACCGCGCAGGCCGGCGATGTCCTCGAAGAAGGTCCGCGGCTTCACGCGCGTGTCGGCAGATTCCTGCGTCGACGAAACGGTGAGTGCGGCCATCGGTTTCGTCGGGGCGTCGTAGGTCATACCCTCGCCCGGCCGATCACTTCGTGTCCCACGGGAGCATGAGATCGAACCAACCGAGCGCCATCGCCGCGATGAACAGGATCACGCACGTGTACCCGATGACCTCCCACACCGAGATGCGGTTCCAGTTGGTCGGGGTCGGGCGTTTGGGAGTGGCTGCGGGGCGGGCGTCGTCGGGTGCGGGACCGAACGGCGTCATGAGGCGATCTCCTTCGGGTCGATCTTCCTCAACTGCACCGTCTCGGCGTCGTCGTAGTCGGTGGCGGCATCGTTCGCGTCGATGTCCTCCGGTTCGACTTCCGCGCTGCTGCTACGACGCCGCGGGATCAGGATCTTCACGAACTCGACGAACAGCGGCAACGCCAGATACGTGTAGGCCAGCACCAGCCCGACCATCATCCAGAACTGGGCGAGCCCGTACACCATCACGTCCCGCACGATGAACACCCAGAACGCCAGCAACGACGCCCCGAGCACCGTCGCACCGAGCCAGGCGATGGAACGGGCCAACGAATTCGACCTGCCGATCACACCCGTTGGCACCCAGCCGATCTCCCGGCCGATGATCTTGTGCCAGATCGCCACCGCATGCGCGTAGCTGTACGCCATCTGGATGCGCAGCACCTCGAAACGCCAGCGCGTGCGCGACACGAGCGGGAACAGCACCACGTACACCCACAGGCCCAGCAAGAACGGGACCAGCTGCACGGGCCGGACGTCCTCGGGGTAGAAGGCGGCCATGATGACGCCGGGCAGGAAGAGCAGGAAGACGTTCAGCGCAGTGGTGACGTAGTACAGGACACCGGCCCAGCGGGCGATGCGCTGGCGGAGGGTCTGCGACTGTGGGCGGTCGCCCTTCGTGACGGCACTCCGCAAGCTCCGTGCCTCCTCAGGGAGCGACCGGGTGCGGATGCGCGTCAGCGTCCCCTGGCACCAGCGGTACTGCTGGTTGAGGAAGCCGGCGAGGTCCGACGGGCACAGGCCGCGCGACAGCAACACGGGCACGTAGCGGATCGTGTAGCCGGCCTGTTGGAGGTGACGTCCCGTGTGTAGATCCTCGCTGTGCTCGATCGCGGCGAAGCCACCGACGCGCTCGATCGCGCTGCGCCGGTAGACCGCCGACGTGCCGACACAGTTGGCCGCACCGATCCGATCGCGCGAGGGCAGCACCCAGCGGTAGAAGAACTCCTGCGTCGCGCCGGCGGTGCGCTGGATCCAGCCCATCGACTCGGTGGTCGCGAAGCATTGCGGACTCTGGACAATCGCGACTTGCGGGTCGTCCAAATAGGGGACCAAATGTCCGAGAAAATCCGCGCGCGGACAGAAATCGGCGTCGAATATCACGATCAATTCACCGCGGCTGATCTTGCACGCGTTCCGGAGGTTGCCCGCTTTGCGGAGGTGTCCTCTGTCCGGACGAACGACGTAGTCGAATCCGAAAGACGCTGCGAGATCGTGAACTTCCTCGCGCGCGGCGTCGTCGAGCACAAAGACCGACAGGCGTCCGGGCCAGTTCATCGCGACGACGTGCTGGTAGGTGTTCCGCAGGATCTCTAGGCTTTCGCCGCACGTCGGGAGAAAGACATCGACGCTCGGGTAGCGGCCGTCGTGCGGATTCCAAGATGTGACGCGTTCCTGATGCGACGCCCACGTCACCCGTCGTTTGTTCATCCCGGTTAACAAAGAAAATGTGTTGCCGATCACATTCAAAACGAGGACAAAAAGGACCGGGGTCAGCCACACATGGGTGGAGGCAAATGCGACAAGTGAGACAGAGACCAGCAGAAATGCGGCGATCAGAACCAGCTGAATCCAGCGCATCTGCGGTCCGAGGTACTCGTAGACCTCGTCGTCGGTCGGCGCGGTGACGAACTGGGGATTATCCTGCAGCACAGGCGGTTCGGTGTGACGTCGACCACTGCTCGCAACCGCCGCTTCGTCGTCGATGAGCCCGGAGCGGTCAGCGGACGACGCACCTGTTGTACGGGTCCCGACAGTCAGCTCCACCCACTCAGAATCATTCAACCAATACGTCGACGCAAACCGCAGGAATGGACGGGTTACCGTTTCAAGGTGAAATCCAGGTGGGGCCGAGCGCGGTCCGTCGGCGTGTGTGTCGCCGTCGTGTCCGTTTTCGGGATGGGGATCGCCGCATGTACGTCGACATCGAACGATGATTCGACGGCGGGCGCGTCCAGTTCGACGGCGTCGTCAACGTCGGTGAAGCTGAGCGCGGAGGCCGTCGAGCAGCGCGGCGAAATCGTCCGGACGGACGACATTCCTGAGGCGTGGTCATTGCCGAACGGCACTGTCGCCAAGCGGTTGGTCTACCGGTCGACCTCCGGGGTCGACGGTTCGGCCACGAATGTGAGTGGCGCGGTGTTCGTTCCGGGGCCCACTCCCCCGGCCGGCGGATGGCCGCTGATCGCCTACGCGCACGGAACCACCGGCATCACTCCGGATTGCGCGCCGTCGGACCAGGCGGACATGTTCGGCGACCTGACCGCGGTCCGAGATTTCCTCGACGCGGGATACGCAGTGGTCACCACCGACTACCAGGGACTCGGCACCCGCACCGGACAACAAACTCCGCACCCATACCTGGAACCGGTCACCGCCGGATACAACGTCATCGACTCCGCTCGGGCGGCTCAGTCCACCGGACTCGGCATCAGCCCTCGCTGGCTGGCCGCGGGCCGGTCACAAGGTGGCGCGGCGGTCTGGTCGGCCGCCGAGGAGTTCGGCGGCTACGGGGGCGGCAGCGGTGAGCTGCTGGGTGTCGTGGCCGTCGCACCCCTGCTCGACCCGCAGTACTTCGCAACGCGAGCCCAGGAGAACACGCTCACCCGAGCCCAGCAGCACCTGTATCCGCTGGTCGTGCACGGAGTCTCGCAGGCCGATCCGGCGGTGAGGCCCGGCGACCACCTCTCCGCCCTGGACACCTCGTCCGTACCGAAGTGCAAATACGACCGCACCGCGGTGTCATTGCTGTCCGTGCCCAAGAACACCTCTCTGGGTGCCGTGACCCCGCAGGCCGCCCAGACCCTGCACGACCGGCTCGCGGCCTACGCCCTCCCCCGGACCACGACCGAGGTGCCGATCCTCGCGGTGTACGGCGCCGCCGACGACGTCGTACCAGTCGATGTGATGGAAGACACATTGAGGCGGGCGTGCGATGGCGGAGATCGGGTACTGAGTGACCGACAGGAACTGCAAGGGCATATCGTCGATCCCGGCCCCGCTATGGCGGCCTGGGTCCGCGACCGAGTTGCCGGACTGCCCGCACCGAGTAATTGTTGAAACAAACGAAGCCTGACGCCTCACGCATGGCCGATAAATGGCCGCTATGGTGACAAAGTCGCCAGACGAGAATCGTGGGTTGGGAGACTGGTTAAATGTTCAATGCCGTGAAGCGCATTGCAGGTTCTGCACCGATCTGGGCATGGATCGTCATGGTCGTGTGTGCAGTGGTCCTCGTCGTCGGTCTCATCGTGTCGAGCAACCGCACCGCGCCGACGTCGGACACGGCGGCGCAGATGACCCCCACCAGCTCGACCCCGCTCGAGCCGCCCGCCACCCTCGCCTTCGTCGAGGACGCCAAGGCCCATGCGGCTGAGCCCAGAACGATTGTGCTGCTCGGCGACTCGACCGGTGCCGCCCGCGACGGCTGGGCACCCAAGGTCGGCACCGCGATCAGCCAGACCCTTCAGCGGCCGATGGCAACCAAGTTCTGGAACACCACGACCAATGATTACGGCGCAATGGTCGGGCTCGGCGACGGCCCGAACGGACCGATCGGATTCTGGAATGCCAGCGCTTCCGGGAAAGATGCGAATTACGCGGTCGAGAATCTCGGCAAGATGATTCCTGCAGATGTCACGCCGGATTTAATCCTGCTTAATTTCGGACATACGCAGGATGCCGAGACCCCGCTCGCCGAACAGCTGCAGCCGCTCATCGCACAGCTCCGCAAGCAATACCCGAACGCCGACCTCGTCGCGATCAAGCAGAGCCCGGCGCAGGGCAAGAACACCGGTGAGCGGACCGCGGGCTTCGCGTCGGCCATGGACGCCGAGGGCATCCAGGTCATCGACGTCTACTCCGCCTTCCCCACCGACGACGCCGCGCTGGCGCCGCTGCTGAAGGACACCGTCAACCCGAGCGCCGCCGGTCAGCAGATTTGGACGACGACCGTTCTCAAGGCTTTTGAGGTTCAGGCGTAGATCTTCTCCGATCGAGCGCCGCATCAATCAGCTCCTACGCCGCACTCCCCAGGCGAAGGGACCACCGCCGCACTCGACGGCCTGCTCGAAACGCTTTCTCGTAGAACGTTCGGCCGTGATTGTCGGCCGAGGTGCATAGTCCGTGATCGACGCGCAGCTGCAGAATCCTCCGAGTGTGCGGCGACTGCTCCACTCAACGGCCGCCCGGTACGCCTTGTACACGGGTTGAGAAAAAGTCGTGGCGATGAGCCACCGGATCGGTGAACGCGTTTCGCGCCGAACCCCCTACGTCGTGATGGACCATCGCCGAGTCGCCCCGGATTCGGGCGGACGGTAGCCGCGAGCACCCACCGATGATCCGGCTGCAGCGCTACGCGCAATTCCCGTGCACGCGCCCCGTCGACCTGACTGCCGCGCACCGGTCCTGCTCGACGCGCCGCCCGCTCGGGACGATCTGCGGAGCAGGTCCTTGCCGCCAATGCGGACACCGTCGTGGCGGCGGACACGGTCGGCCTCGGCCGAGTGGAAAGCCTGCCGGCTCTGGCATGGGCCAGCGGAGGTGGCGCGACGCTCATCGATACGTATGAGCTCCGGGGCGTCGGGATGTGGGACGGCGATACAGGATCGCTGCCTCGCTACCCGCGATCCACGACCTCTCGCAGCACTGCCGCTTCACAGACTGTGCGCACGAGACCGAACCCGACCAAAGGTGATCAGTCGAGCGCTCTCCGCGCACTACCGGGATCGGCGAGTTCGGTCCTACCCCGGATTTCCTAGTTCGATGTATCGCTATTCTGTGGATTGATCGTCATTTATCCACAGATCTTGTTACTTCTGGGATTACTGTTCACTGGTGTTGCATCATTTCTTTCGCAGGCGTGAAATAGATTGCGAGCAGCGGTAACTCGCTGACAACTGTCATGGACTTTCTTCGTGCAGTCGAACATATGTTCGTGTACAAAGGATTCATGGCACCTCTCGAATCCCTCCTCGACCAACTCGCCGGAATCACTCCACGCACGGACGATCCCACTGGCCGCGCGACGTTTTCACAGCTGGAGTTCTTCCGATTGGTCCGTAACCTGGCCGATCACAAGATCGGCACGCACGCAGCACACCTCGACGATCTGCATATTGCAGAGAAGGCGGGGTCGACCCTCAAGAAGCTGCTGATCGAGATGGGGTTCGCACCCGCGGTGTCGACGCGCACCACTCGCATCGCCGGCAGTCTCGGAGTGCTGGGCAAGGTCGAGGCCTGCGCCGCCGACGGACGGTTCTCGGGCGAGATCGTCGACGCGATCGTGCGTGGTATGTCCGTCATCGAGAAACGTTCACCCACAGCACTTTCCGACGACGAGCGGGCGGTCTACGAGTCCGGCCTGCTCGCCCAAGCCCTTTACGGTGCCACACCTGCCGAGGTTCTCAAGCACGCTCAGATCATCGGCAACACCATCGCCGACGACGAGGGCGGCATCCCGACGTCCGACGACCGCGCCCTGCACATGCTGTCGCACCACGTCACCGACGACAACCGGGTGGAGATCCACGCCAACGTGACCCAGAGTGTGGGTGAGAAGTTCATCGCCATGATCGACGAACGCAGCGTCCCACGTCCCGAACCCGACGGCTCCCCCGACCGCCGCTCGGCAACCCAGATCCGCGCCGACGCCCTCGAGGTGCTGCTGGATCAAGCCGCAGCGGGTGCGACGCTGGACACCATCGGGACACCCCGCACCCACATCGTGATGACCATCCCGGCTACCGGCGACCCAGCCACACTCCCCTGGACAGGATCTGTCACCCATGCCATCGCCCGACAACTGTCCTGCGACGGCACCTTCACCGAGGTCATCATCGACGGCGAGACCGTGCCGCTACAGATGGGCCGCGAACGACGCCTGTTCCCAGCGCACCTGCGCACCTGCGCACCTGCGCAGAGCGATCATCATCCGCGACGAGACCTGCATCAAATGCGGTGCGCCACCATCGCATACGCAGGTCCACCACATCGAGCACTGGTCCGACGACGGTGAGACCGAACTCGACAACGGCTGCCTGCTCTGCCAGCGCTGCCACACCCAGGTCCACCACCACGGCTGGGACATCATGATCGGTTTCGCCCGCCACCCCTGGCTCATCCCGCCTGCCGATATCGACCCGCAACGCCGCCCGCTACCCGCCTACAACCGACGCACCATGCGCCTCGACGACGCCGCCTGACACAGACTTACGCGCAGCACCTTCCGCACCCGGCATAGCCGGGACCGCATCCGTACCTTGACAACTCCACAGTGAAACGCCGATCGGGTTCCGCGGATTCGTGGATTCAGCCACCGTCGATCCGGAAGATCCGGAACTGCGGGGTCCCGCTGGGACTCGTGACGGTCATCTCGAGCGTGGCGATCCCCGCCCCGTCGTCCCACAGCGTCGGATACCGGACGTTGATCGCGTCGAGCCGGCCCAGACCGGTGGGCCGGGGCGGCAGGATGTACTGCACACCCCGTGCCGCAGGTTGATTGAGCTTCGCGAAGAAGTCGAAGTCACTGCGGATGACGAACTGCTCCGGGCTATCGGAGAAGAGCCAGATCCGGGAGATCCCGAAGGTGTCGACCAGAACCGAACCGTCGGGCAGGTTCTGGTCGTCGAACCAGCCGGCGACATTTCGTGACACCTCGCCGAACCAGTAGAACCAGAATCCCGACGGCGGATAGCGGTCCGGCCAGAAAGCCGAGCGCAGCCCGTACTCCTCCTTCCCCAGCGACGGGTTGAGCATCGACGTGGCGGTGACCGGGATCGACGTGGCCAGCACCGCGGCCATGAGGAACGACATCGCTTTGACGTGTAGCGAACGGGAAGACCGGGACTTCCTTGTGCTGCTGCAGTTTCCGGAGACCACTAGGACGGCGACCACGACCAGCGGGGTCGCCGCCATATAGAAGCGGAACCAGCCGAAGGTCGAGCCGAGGATCACGGCCGACATCTGGAACAGCAGGACCGAACCGAACACCACGCCGACCACCGCGGCGTCGAGGCGTCGCGACCGGAGCGCGACCCAACCCACGATCGCCAGAACCGCGGGTAGGAGTGGCTGCATACCGAGCAGGTTGCCAGCGATCACCTGCGCGAGCGGTCCCGCGCCGACGTCCTCGACGGAGATGATGCCGGCCGCGGCCCCCTGAGAAGCGTTGCCGTACTGCGACGAGAACTGGGCGAACGCGCTCCCGTCGAGAAGCCAACCGCACACCGCCCACAGGACGACCGCGAACGCCACCGGCAGTGCGACGATCGTGGCGTCGTGCACCCCGAACGGCACACCCGCTCGCCATGCGGCCCGTCCGGCCCGGCTCCGACTGCGGATGCGCAGGGTCGACACCACGAACACCCCGAGTGTCACCGCCGCCGCCACCGGCAGCGCTTCGTACCGGGTCAGGTAGGCCAATCCCAATGCCACACCGGCGATCACCAGGTCGATGATCGCGAAGCGGTTGATCCAGAGCAGAATTCGACGACACGCCCACAGCAGGAAGAACAGGAACGGCGCCTCGCTCATCCCGATGCCGGCGTAGAGCACGACCATCGGGATCAACGCGAAGGCGGCGACGGCCGACCAGCGCAGCACCGCACCGCATCGGTAGTCGATCGCTATCCGCCGAACCTGCCAACCCGCACCGGCCATGAAGAACGCGCTCATCACCGCCCCCGCGAAACCGACTCCCCGCAGTTCCGGCCACCGGTTCAACGGCCAGTGCGCACTGAGCTCCACCAGGGGGATCTCGACGAGACTCGGCAACGGATTCCACACGAACCCGATGGCCCCCAGGTGCGGGTCACGACTCCAGATCGTGAACGCCGCATTGCCCACCCGACTGCTGGCGTCGGGATTGATGAACCCCACCACCAGATACAGGTAGACGCCCACCGCCAGGTATCCGGCGAGAAGCACGACGAACAGCACTGTCCCCCAACGCTGTTTCGGCGTGAATCGCGCACGGGGTCGGACTGGCATGTCGACCGTGCGGTCCGGGACCGCCGGGGCGCGTTCCGCGGTCGCGATCGTCATGGGGTGCGGTCGTCGTCACGATCGCCAAGGCCCGCGACTCGTCGCCGATACACGGTCGCGCCCGCGGTGACGAGAACGGCGACCGCGATCACCGCGATGCTCACACCCAGCCAGGTCAGCCAACCGGTCCCGACCTGTTCGATCTCGGTGCGCGGACCGTCGGCCCTGATCGACATCAGGTCGGTCTGCCCCGCGCGACCCGCGACGAGCACAACCCCGCGGAGATTGGCGAGCTCGCCTTCCTGCTCGTCGAGGAACGCGAAGATGGAGTCGACCAGGCCCCAGGACCCCGACGTGCTCACCAGCACAACGCTCCTCGAGTTCTGGGCGAAAGCCTGGATCGTGCCCAGCCCGTCGGGGATCGTGATCCGCACCTGCGCGGGGAGGTCGACGAGGGTCGCCGCGTCCTCGGTGTTGATCGGTGGGTCGAGGGCCTCGGCGTTCGCCGCATCCGCGACCACGAGGGCACCTGTACGGCTGGAGACCGCCTGCTCGATCGGCACCAGAACCGGCGACAGCGCCACCGCCGACGACCGCTGCACCGATGCGATGAGTTGTGCCGCGGCGTCGAGCTGGCCCGGGTCGGTGCCGTCGAGCGCGACCTGGACCGTCGGTTGGCAGCCCAGCGGGATCGACGAGAAGCCGCCCAACCGAACCGGTGTCGTGTCGCTCGACGCGGTCGACGACGGATCGATCTGGAAGGTCATCAGGACGCTCCGCGGGTTGCACGCCCCGGGTGCCGGTTCGTAGGAGATCCCGAACTCGAGTGGTTCGTTGGCCGCCACCTGCGCGGCCGGGATGCTGAACCGGATGTCGAGTGTGCCCGACGCGTCGAAGACGCTCGTCTGCAGCACCTCACCGCCGCTGACCGCCAGTACGCTGGCGCGCTCGTTCTGCACCACCGGCGTGTAGCGGGCGAGCAGGTGCACGTTGACCCGGCCGGGTCTCCCCAGGGACAACGCGGTCGGATCGAAACCCGGTACCAGCGTGGCGGTTCCGAGGACATCGGCCGTGAGCCGGTCGGAGAACTGCCCGAACGTCACTGTGTCCGAACCCTGGATGTTGCGGTCCGCACCGGACTCCACCACCGCACTCGACGTCTGCGTCAGGCCGGTGAGACCGGCACGGAACAGCACGACCTGATCCGGCAGCGAGGACCGATCGCCGCTGACGACGAGCGTCGCGTCCGGCCCGCCCGCACCGTCGAGCCGGATGCTTCCGGGACCGCTCTGCTCACGCACCACAACAACGCGAGTGAGCGGGTCCGTCGCACGCGGCAGCGGTCCGTCCGGGGTGTCGACGACGTCGATCGAGACCCGTTGCGGCCGGTAATGATCGGCGATCGCGGCGACCAGCCCCAGCGTGGTGTGTGCTGCCGCGGGACTCGGATTCCGTGGCGCGTAGACGGTCACACCGCTGATCACCGATCCGAAGACGTCGGCGATGGCGCCGGGCACCTGCGCGGCACCGGCGAAAGACACCGCGAGGTTCGTGAGAGCGACGTCGGGGTCGGGGCCGCAGACGGCGTCGGCGTCGTTGGTGCGCAGGGTCAACCGGAGGTCGGCGCGCCCCATGACGACCGGGACCTGCGTCAACGGTACGGAGAACGGCGTACTGAGCTGCTGCGGACCGAATTGCGGGACGTCGATGGTGCCGATGACCGTTCCGTCGCCCCGCGCCACCTGCACGAACGAGTTGCTCACGTTGGTCGCCGAGGCGACCACACCGGTCAGCCGCGTCGGCGCCATGCCCTCGGGCACCGGGACACTCACGCTCACCGGGGCATCCGTCGCGTCGATCTGCACGGACGTCCCGAGACCGAGCTGGCGCCACCCCAACGTCGTCGACGCGTCCGGCACGGCAGCCGCCGGAGCGGCGACGGCCCCGCAGGCGACGACGAGCGCCATCGCACCCCACAAGCGGAGCAGGCGAGCACTTCTACGGCTGGACATTTCCGGCCCCTTTCGACGGACGCGAGACTCCCGGCATGGCGGACAGGCCGTGCACGGTCTTCTCCCAGTAGGACGGCTTGTAGACGAGCTGCGCCATACTCTTGACCGCGGCCATCGACTGCAGGAACCAGTAGCCGGGCACGAGCAGAGCAGCAGCGAGCAGATACGGCTTGCCTCGCGTACGGGCGGAGACCACGCCGAGCAGAACGGTCGCGAGATTCCCCACCGTGAACATGAAGAGGCACAGGTAGAACACCGGGCCCGGGAAAAGTCCGCGCATGAAATCGGGTTTGCCCGCGAACCACCAGCAGCAGCGCCCAGAACGCGAGGTTGAGAGTGTTGGCGATCGGCATCCCCGCCGTCAGGTTCGCGATTCGCAGCGTCGGCACCACCCCGAGCTCACGGACCATCGCGGTGGGATGCCGGGTATGCACCAGGAAGGTCTGGAGATAGCCCTTGTACCACCGGGATCGCTGACGGACCCAGTTCACCACGTCGGCGTTCGCCTCCTCCTCGGTCAACGAGTCCAAGACCACCGTGCGATATCCGAAGCGCGCGAGGCGGATACCGAGGTCGGCGTCCTCGGTGACGTTGAAGGCATCCCAGCCGCCCACCTCCCGCAGCACCTCGGTGCGGATGTGATTGGACGTACCGCCCAGGGGGATCACACATTTCGACGCACTCAGCGCGGGCAGCATGTACGAGAACCACTGGTCGTACTCGATGGCGAACCACCGGGTGAGCAGGTCGTCCCGTTCGTTGAAGTAGCCGAGGCGGGCCTGGACGGAGGCAACGTCGGGCGCTTCGGCCGCGAACACCGCCGCGGCGCGTCGGAGCTGCAGCGGATCGGGGATGTCCTCGGCGTCGTAGATGGTGACGAGCTCGCTGCGCTCCGACGGCAGGCTCATCGCGTGATTGCAGGCCTTGGGTTTGGTGCGGGGCTCACTCGGCGGCACGAGGACCGGGGTGATGCCGGCGAGGTCGGCATCCGCGATGGCGTCGAGGGTCGCGTGATCGTCACTCTCCAGGACCAGCAGGATGTCGAGTTTGTCTGCGGGATAATCGATCTGACCGACGCCGACGACGAGATTGGCGACGATTTCCGGTTCGCCGTACACGGGGAGCAGAACCGTGTACACCGGCAGCTCGGCGTCGGGGATGGCGCGGGCCTCCTCGTCGGACACCCTGATGACGCCGCGTCCGGACATACCTCGGGTGACGAGGACGAACTTGTCGACACTGGAGATCACGAAGTAGACGGCACAGATGCTCAGGACCGCCGACAGGGCTGTGCGCCAGTCGATCACGAAGCCCCCGGCGACCATTCCGGCCACGATCAGCAGACCCACCCGCTGGACCCGGCTCAGCGGCCGACGCGCCGACATGTCGTCGGGCAGCGTCGTCGTGGCGCGACCCTGGTCGAGGTCGGTCACCGCGTGGTGCTCTCGCTGGAACGGACGATCTGCCAGGCGAGGCCGGTCAACGCTGTATCGACGGCGTCGACGGTGGAACCCTGATCGGCAGGTCGACGATCACCACCGCGGATGAGCCACCCGATGGGTTCGACAACGGTCGTCGAATAGCTCGGCGGTTGCGCTCAGATGCGCGGAATCTGTTGCGTGTGAGGTTTCTGTTCACCGGCGGTGCGGCGATCCTTCATGTGGCCGAAAGAAGCTGGCACGCGGGTTTTTTGGCCAGGCCAGAGGCTGTGGAGAAACCTGACAGTCGAACGTACGTTCGTGTACAAAGGAGTCATGTCTCGATTCGAAGAGCCCATCTACTGACGAAGAAGCCGATCGAGAATCTTGTCAGACCCCTGATGTAGAAATGAAGACAACGAAGTCGTAAGACCGAGCAGTAGTCAATGACGTTCCCACCCCACCTGATTCAGATCCTCTTGAGAGGGAAGAAGGTTGCTGTCATGACCGACTCCGATACGGCCGACGCCGCGGCGCTGCTCGAAGCTATATTCGACCAGCTCACCGAGGTCACCCCACCCGCCGACGACCCAACCGGCGCAAAGACTTTCGCCCAGATCGAGTGGATCCGACTGATCCGCAACGCAGCGGACCACCAACTCGGCTCGCACACAGCCAATCTCGATGTGCTCGGGGTGCCCGAACGACACGGCTCCACCACCAAGCGACTGTTGATCGAGATGGGTTTCCCACCCGCGGTCGCCACACGCTCGGTGCGTATCGCCGGCAGTCTCGGGGCGCTGGGCAAGGTCGAGGCGTGCGCTGCCGACGGGCGCCTCTCGGGTGAGATCGTCGATGCCGTCGTTCGGGGAATCGCCACGATCGAGAAACGGTCACCCACAAAGCTTTCCGACGACGACCGAACGGTCTACGAAACCGAACTCCTCACCCAAGCCCTGTCCGGTGCCACACCCACCGAGATACAGAAACATGCCCAGACCATCGGCAACACCATCGCCGACGACGAGGGCGGCATTCCCGCGTCCGACGACCGATCCCTGGACACCCTGTCACACAGCGTGACCGACGACAGTCGCGTCGAGATCCACGCCAACGTGACCCAGGCCGTCGGCGAGAAGTTCATCGCCATGATCGACGAACGCTCTGTACCGCGTCCCGAGCCCGACGGCGCCGACGACCGACGCTCCCCCGATCAACGACGCGTCGACGCCCTCGAGATCCTCCTCGACCAAGCAGCACAAGGTGCATCCCAGGACAGCATCGGTGCACCACGTACCCAGACCCTGTTGACCATCCCCGCCGACGGTGGTGATCCCGCCTTCCTGCCCTGGACCGGGTCGGTCACCCAGGCCACCGCGCAGAAACAGTCCTGCGACGGCACGATCACCGAGATCATCATCAACGGAGAGACCGTGCCCCTGGCGATGGGTCGCGAACGACGCCTGTTCCCAGCACATATCCGCAAAGCCATCATCATCCGCGACCGATGCTGCATCAGCTGCGGCGCACCACCCTCGCACACCCAGGTCCACCACATCCAACACTGGTCCGACGACGGCGACACCGACCTCGACAACGGCTGCCTACTCTGCCAACGGTGCCACACCCGGGTCCACCACAACGGCTGGGACATCATGATGGGCTTCGACCGCCACCCGTGGCTGATCCCGCCCGCCGACATCGACCCCCGACGCCGACCCCTACCCGCCTACAACCGACGCACCATGCGACTCGACGACGCCGCCTGACACAGACTCACGCGCAGCACCTTCCGCACCCGGTGATCAACCGGGACCGCGTTCGATCATTGACAAGTCCATAGTGAAACTGGGCCTCCCGCGTGGCGCGGCGGTCACCCCGCGGACGAACCCTCCACCGCTGCATGGGTGCTCACCGCGTCGAGGGCTTCGGTGAACGGCGGGATGAAGAACTTCGCACCGAGTACGCAGCAGGCGTGGCCACCGTCGACCTCGAAACGCTGCGACCCGGGGATGCCGTCGAGCAGCAATTGCTGGCGTTCCGGTTCGACGACGCGGTCGCGGGTGGACACGACGACAGCGGTCGGGACATCGATCTCGTGGAGCCAACTGCGGGAGTCGAACTGCCCCAGACCGTTTCCGAACTCACCGAGGTGCGACAGCGGCGTCGAGAAGAACTGCCGCAGCGCCCAGATGGATGTGTGCGACGTCGTCTTGTTGAGGCTTTTCTCGGAGACACGCGGGAGCATCCGGTACAGCGGCGCCAGGATGCGGCCGGTCCGTTCCGACGACCTCCGGTGCTTGGGGTCGTTGGTGCTGAAGAACGGGCCCGTCGAGCAGAGCACGAGTCCCGACACCCGCTCGGGGTGCCGACGCCACGTCAGCTGGGCGATGCCGCCGCCCATGGAGAAGCCGGCGGCGACGAAGCGATCGATGCCCAGGACGTCGGCGACGGCGACGACGTCGTCGGCGCAGTCCCGGAGGTCGAAGGTCTCGGACTCGATGCCGCGGCCGTGCCAGCGAGCGTCGAGGGTGATCACCCGGTAACGGTCGTTGATCGCCGGGATCGTCGGGTACCAGCACAGCAGGCCGGTGGTCAGCACCGAGTGGAGCAGGAACACCGCCGGGGCGTCGCGGGGTCCCGAATCGGTGACGAAGGCGCGTCCCCGGCCGGGCAGGTCGAGCATCTGACCTCTGGGTATGTCCGTGGCCGGGTGGGGCGAGAAGACATGGCGGACTGCTCTGGCGGTGCCGTTGAGAAACTCGGGGATCACGCATACAACGCTACGTGAGATGCTGGTCACATGATCGACATCGCCCGTCCGAAAATCGAGGGGTCGATCGCCGTGGCCGACGGTGATCG
Organism: Gordonia sp. 135; assembly: GCF_009720185.1. Lineage (NCBI taxonomy): Bacteria > Bacillati > Actinomycetota > Actinomycetes > Mycobacteriales > Gordoniaceae > Gordonia > Gordonia sp. 135. Next base: position 1,152,934 of record NZ_CP046257.1, on the reverse strand, counting down.
TCGCATCGGGTTCGCCGAATACGGATCAGCTACCGGACGGGCCATCATCTGGCTCCACGGGACGCCCGGCGCTCGCCGCCAGATCCCCGTCGAAGCTCGTGGATATGCCGCTGAGCGGGGGGTTCGCCTGATCGGGCTGGACCGACCGGGCGTCGGGTCGTCGACGCCGCACCGGTACGAGAACATCGCCGCCTTCGCCCCCGACCTCGAGACCGTGCTCGAAGCACTCGGTATCGACGAGTTCGCCATCATCGGCCTCTCCGGCGGCGGACCGTACACACTCGGAGTGGCGCACGCGATGCCCGACCGGGTGGTCGCCGCAGGCATCCTCGGCGGCGTCGCCCCGACCGTCGGACCCGACCGCATCCCCGGCGGGGCGATGAAGCTCGGCTCGTTCCTGGCGCCGGCGGTCGATGTCGCGGGGGCGCAGATCGGGCAGATCGTGAGCACCGCACTCCGCTTCGCACGACCGATCGCCGAACCCGCCATCACCGTCTACGGTCACTTCTCCCCTCAAGCCGACCGAGAGCTGCTGGCGCGCCCCGAGTTCCGGGCCATGTTCCTCGACGACCTGCTCCACGGCGGGCGCCGCGCGATGGAGGCACCGTTCGCCGATGTCGTCGTCTTCGCCAAGGACTGGGGATTCCGCGTCTCCGACGTCGGAGTGCCCGTGCGCTGGTGGCACGGCGACCACGACCACATCATCCCGTACGCACACGGCCAGCACATGGTGTCGTTGCTCCCCGACGCCAAGCTGTTCGAGCTGCCCGGCGAGAGCCACCTCAGCACGCTGCACATGGCCACCGACATCATCGACGAGCTGCTCGCGATCTGGGATCAGTCGCGGGCGTTGAAGTAGGGCGCGTCCGTCAGGGTGCGGTCGCCGACAATCCGGCGGCCAGACCCAGCACGGCGGCCATCAGCATCAGTTCGACGACGGCGTTCCGGATGGACGCGGTCTCGGTCTGGCGATGGCGCTCGACGGCAGGCACCCAGCGTCGTCGATGCCAGGCGGCGACTCCCACCAACGCCGCCAGCATCACGACCTTCGCCACCAGAATCCGCCCGTAACCGGTGGTGACCAGTGCCGACAGACCGTCGATCTCGGTCAGTGCGGCGACCACGCCGGTCACCGCGATCACCCCGACCGCCCACGGCGCCCGCTGCGAGAAAACCGGCAGGCTGCGCGCCCACCCGGACCGGCCGCGCACGGAGAGGACCATCGCGGCGAGCAGTCCGCACCACCAGGCGGCGGCCAGCGCATGCGCGCCGACGAGGAACGGGCCGATGGCGTTGTTGCCGGCGTGACCGGCGATCGCGGTGGCCAGCACACCGATCGCTGCGAGCGCTCCGACCACCAGAACCGGGACCTCGACGGCGGTCAACAGGTCGAGTACCGCCCACATGACGATGAGCAAGCCCGTGACCAGCGCGACCATCTCAGAGGCACCGGAGGTCAGGACCTCACCGAAGTCGGCGGCACTCACGTCGAACACGTCCTTGCCGGACCTGTCAGCGGTACGCACCCAGGCGCTGATCAGCGTCGCCACCACCCAGACACCGGCGAGCGCACCGATCCAGGTCGACGCCGGTTCGGCGTCGACCGTCGGCAGCAGCCCGAGGCCGAGTACCACGACCGAGACGCCGAGCGCGAGGGTCGCGGGCAGTGCGACCGTGTCGGGTCCGTCGGGGCGGGCGAGCAACCAGCTCACCAGCAGTCCGGCGAACAGGACCGGCACACCGGCCACGACCCTCACGCGTCAGCTCCGAGTCTTGGGACGGGTCAGCCAGAACACGATTCCAAGACCCAGCACCAGGACCACGACGGCGCCGACGATGAAGTACCACACCGGGATTCCGTCGTCGGATTGATCGGCGGAGGCGTCGGCGAGCGGGCCCGGTTCGCCGTTGCCGGCGACCGTCAGCTCGAAGCTGCGCTGCCCGCTGATGACGTGTCCGTCGGCGGAGGTCACCCGGTAGTTGATCGTGTACTTTCCGGTCGGTCCGAGTTCCCGCACGCCGACGCTCACCTTGCTGCCGTCGACGTTCGGGTCGCCGGACTGCCAGAAGTGATCGTCGGGTCCGACGACGTTGAGCACCGCATACGCGGACTGGATGCCCTCGTTGAAGGTCAGCGTGACGGTCTGCGGACCGGCGGGCAGCCTCGCACCGTCGGCGGGGTCGGAGGAGACGAGCCGCGAATGCGCCGAGGCGGCGGGCGCCGACCAGGTACCGACCAGGCCCAGGCACGCCAGCGCGGCCAAGGTCAGCAGGATGGACCGGCTCAGCGGCATCACGCGCTTACGCATTGCCGCGACCGTTGCGTCGGACCACCATCAGCGCCGCGACACCGAAGACGGTGCCCAGCGCGCCGACGACCAGTCCGATGCCGCCGAGCCAGCGGGCTGCGGAGTCGGCCTGGGCGGTCTCCGCCGTTTGCGACGCAGCCGCGTCCGTGGTCTCGGGGGCGGCGTGGTGCTGGCCGTGCCCGGCCTCGCCCACGGGGATGGTGATCATCGGTGCGGGCTTCTCGGGCTCGGTGCCGTCGGCCGGGGTCGGCTGGTTCCAGTCGGCCTTCTCACCGTCGGCGTAGGTCTGCAGCGTCGGCAGTTCGACGGTCTCCTGCTCGGGGAAGGGACCGCCGGCGAAGCTGAACTGCGCGAACTGTCCGACGGGGATGCCCGGCGAACCCGGCTCGGCGGTCCAGGTGAGTTCGGTGACCAGGTCGTCCTTCTTGGTGACGACGGTCTTCCATCCGGCCATCACCTCCGGGCGGGCCGACTTCAGACCGGGGAGGGTGACCCGGATCGACGTCGTCGGCGCCACCTCGGACTCGTTGGGGACGACCAGGTTGACCACGCCGTACCCGCCCTGGGTCACGGTCGGGGCGTTGGCGCTGACATGCGCCGATGCCGCGCCCGCGCCGGTGAGGGAGGAGACGCCGACGACGGCGGCAGCGGCGGCGGGAAGGACGAGACGGCGGGCGACCGTGGCCCGCGACGAGACAAGCTTCTTCATCTGGATTCTTTTCTCAAGAGTTCGGACATTCGATGCGTAACGCGCGCACGACAGCACCGAACCGTCGCGGGTTCGGTGTGGCGGCGCGGCGTCAGAGTCCGAGCGGAGGTCCGCGAACACCGGTGCCGCCGACGGCGGGACCGGCGACAACAGCGGGTTGAGTCCAGAAGACCGGGCGCGCACCGGGCACGCGCAGTACGGCGGGCGGGGTGAGGAACGCGAAGACCGACCCGATGACGGCCAGCAGCTGCGCACCGACGACGATCAGTACCGCGCTGAGCGGTATCGCGACGAAGTGCGTCAGCAACATCGGCAGCGCGGGGGCGTCGTGGGTGACGTGCGCGGCGTCGGCGGCGAGCGACCAGTGGCTCGCGACCTGCGCGGCAGTCAGGACGCCGACGGCCGATGCAGCAGCCGGGACCAGGCGTCGGCCCCGGGTCGCCAGCTGCAGGAGCATCGCCGCGGCCACGCCGATCGCGACGGTGAGAACCACACCGCCCGAGCTGAGCGCATGTCCGCCGGCTGCACCGTGCGCGGCGATCGCGACGGTGGGCACCACACCGGCCGCGGCGACGCGCGTGAACGCGTCGGGCGTGCGGACGGTGGGTGACATGGCCCCCATCCTAAGGAGTGGGTCCGGGTCGGACGGAGTCGCCCAACCCGGCCAACTCCCGCCGGACGCGGTGAAACAATCGAGGACATGTCGCATTCACCGGCTCCTGTCGAGGTACGCCCAGCTGGATTCGGTTCCGTCGAGGTTCGCGAGCTGTCCTCCCCCGACGAACTCGAAGAACTGATGCGGGTCTTCGACGACGTCTGGCGACCCGACCCGACGAGACGCCCGGTGGGCATCGACATGCTGCGGGCGTTGTCGCATTCGGGCAACTACGTCTCCGGCGCCTTCATCGGTGATCACCTGGCCGGTGGAAGCGTGGCGTTCCTGTCGGCACCGGCCGGTGAGGCCCTGCACAGCCACATCACCGGGGTCTCCCGACGCGGCCGCGGCCACCATGTGGGTTACCTGCTGAAGATGCATCAGCGGCAGTGGGCGCTGGCACGTGGACTCACGACGATCACGTGGACCTTCGATCCGCTGGTCGCGCGCAATGCGTATTTCAACATCACCAAGCTGGGCGCCGAGCCCATCCACTACTACGAGGACTTCTACGGCGAGCTCGGTGATGAGTTGGGCGGCGGCGTGGACTCGGATCGGGTGTTGATGTCGTGGGCGCTGCACGACGAACTGCCCAGCAGCGTGGACGGCGTCGGAAGTGTCGAGGCGCTGATCGCCGGCGGTGCGGTGCCGGTGATCGACGATTCCGATCGGTCGCGTCCGGTCGCCCATCACGAGCGGTTGGACCCCGACGCGACAGTGGTGGTGGCGTTGCCGCGGGACGTCGAAGCGATGCGGGTGAGTCATCCGCTCGACGCGGCGCGGTGGCGGATCGTGCTGCGGGATGCGATGTCGCCGTTGCTTCTCGAGGGTGATGCCCGACGGTCGGTGCGGTTTCTGCGGTCGGGTCACTACGTGTTCGGTCCGGCGGGCTCGGGGGTGCGGTGAGCGGCGAACTGACTCCCGACGAACTGACACCCGCCGACTGGGGGCGGTACCCGCACACTCTCGCCGACGTTCTGCCGGCAGCGTCGGTCGCCCTGAGCGTTTCTGACAGCGCGGATCTCGTTGTGCCTCCGGGCGATTCGGTGGTGGTTCTGCTGATCGACGGACTGGGCGCGACGCTGCTCGAGGAGTACGCGGAGTTCGCGCCGACCCTGCGGGAGCTGACCGCGACCACTCTGCGTGCGGGATTCCCGGCGACGACGGCGACCAGCATCCTGAGTCTGACGGTCGGCGCACCCTGCGGCGTGCACGGGATCATCGGCTACAGCTTCCGGCCCGACGACGACTGCCGGACACGGGGTTCCCGACGGGTGCTGAACTCGCTGCGCTGGAGTCTCGATGACGCGCAGGGACCGTCGGCGCTGGTCACCTATCCTCCTGCGCTGGTTCGTACACATCCCGGGAGCCTGGAAACGCTTGCCGACAAAGGTGTTCGGGTGACGTACGTGATGCCCGGCGAGTTCCGCGGGTCCGGCCTGACCCTGGCGGCGTTCCGCGCGCCCGGCCAGTACGTACCGGCAGTGACGCCCGACGGGGTGCGCGACGGCGTCGTGGCGGCGGTGCGGGGACACAGTCGCCATCGTCGGTTCGTCTACGCCTACTACAGCGAGTTGGACATGGCGGGACACATCCACGGCCCGGGGTCGTCGGCGTGGCTGGAGAAGCTCCGGCTCGTCGACCAGCTGGTGGCCGAGCTCGCCGCGGAGTTGCCGTCCGGCACAACACTGCTCGTCACCGGCGATCACGGCATGATCACTGCCGACCGCGCCATCGACATCGACACCGCGCCAGGGCTTCTCGAGGGTGTCGACGCCGTGGCCGGCGAGGCGCGAGCGCGGCATGTGTACGCGACGCCCGGTGCTGCCGACGACGTGCTGAAGGCATGGTCGGGGCATCTGGGCGATGCCGCACACGTCGTCTCGCGCGAGCAGACCCTCGACGAGGGCTGGTTCGGCCGCGAGGTGACCGATGCGGTGGCGAATCGGATCGGGGATGTGGTCGCGGTGGCTCGGGAATCGGTCACGTTGACGCGGTCGAAGAACGAGACGATGGAGTCGATGATGATCGGCCACCACGGCGCCTGGACGGCCGCCGAACAGCTTGTGCCACTGCTGGTTGCGCAGGGATAGTCAGTCAGTTCTCCTCGTCGGTCACCAGGTCGAGGCGCACGCCGAGGAGACGGACCGGGTGATCGATGTCGAACTTGGTGAGCAGGTCGGCGACCACCGCTTCGAGCTGGTCGAAGTCGAGACTCGGCGCAGGGAGTTTCCGGGACTTGGTGCGCGTGTAGAAGGTCGTGGTCCGGACGGTCACCGCGACGCGGAACGGTAGGCGTTCCTCGGCGATCACCTGATCGAGCAGCTCACGCAAGAGTTCGGCGGCCGCGGTACGCATCTCGGACGGGTCCGCGATGTCGGTGGCGAAGGTCCGAGACTTGGAGTGCGACCGGGCGAGCCACGGTTCGGCGGTGATCGTCGAATCCCCGCCGCCGCGGCACAGGACGTACAGCCAGTTGCCCTGGTGCGGACCGAAGGTGGCGATCAGATCGTCGCGAGGTGCGGCGATCAGGTCGTTGACGGTCTCGACGCCGGTGGCGGCGAGTTTGGCCGACGTCTTCGGTCCCACGCTCCACAGGTCGCGAGTCGGCCTCGCCCCCATCAGGTCCAGCCAGTTGCGGTCGTCGAGCAGGAACACGCGCGGCGCACCCACGCCGTCGTCGGGTGTGGCGCCGGGCGGCCGCTTGGCGAAGCCGGTGGCCATCTTGGCGCGCTGCTTGTTGTCGCTGATGCCGACGCAGCTCATCAGGCCGCACCGGTCGAGGATCTCGTGCCGGACCCGTTCGGCGAAGTCGACGATGCCGGCGTCGTCGAACTCCTCGACCTCGGCGCCCCGCACGCCGACGCCGAGGTACGCCTCGTCCCAGCCCCACACCTCGACGGGGTGGCCGGTTCCGCGCAGCACGTCCATGACGTCGGCCGATGCGGCGTCGTACGCCCCCATGTCCAGCGGGAGGTACACCGCATCGGGCAACTTCTTGTAGGCAGCACGCAGCGGCATCCCGGCCCGCACGCCGACGTCCCGCGCTTCATACGACGCGCAGGTCACGACCTTGCGGGCCTCGGTCGGGTCGCCGTTGCCGCCGACGATGACCGGGACACCGACGAGCTCCGGACTGCGCAGTCGTTCGACCGAGACCTGGAACTGGTCGAGGTCGACGTGCAACAGCCACCGGTAGCGTTGCGAAACCGACGTGGTCACCCCGTCAGGGTAACCACGGACCGGCGATCAGACGGCGCCGTCAGACAGCGATACGGACGTCGATCTCGCCGAGTCCCACGCCTCGGCACGACGAGCGCAGCGAATGCGGGTTGTAGCGCAGCACCGACAAGCCGCGCTGCGTCTCAGTCGACCAGCCGGCGAACGACGCACTGGCCTCGGCGATGAACCCGGTCAGTTCCGCGATCGACGGCTCGTCGAGCGCGGCCACCGCGTGGACGAGCACCTTCTCGAGCAGCGCACGGTCGCGGTGCAGCGGTGGCGGCACCAGATTGAGTGCGGGGGAAGCGGTTCCGCAGTTCGTCGGATCGGTCAGGGCATGCACCGCGACGACCAGGAAGGCCAGCGAGACGATCGCCCGCGAGGCGGGATCCCCGAGGCGACCCGGATATGACTGGATGATGTGGCACACCTGCACCGGCCGCGGCGGGGTGACGCCGACGGCCTCGGCCCGGCTGGGCTCGAGGAGCCCCAGCGCAGCCATCGCCTCTTGATGTGCGGACGAAATGGTTTCCGCGGCAAGCGCATCCGCATGCATCCGCCGCAGTTGGGCGACGATCGCCTGATGGCGTCGCGCCGCCTCGTCGATCTCCCGAACCCGATGTTCGGTCAGCCCGAAAGTCGACGAATAGTGGGTCAGCGCCTGATATCCGGGCAACACGATGTGTTGCTCGATGGCGATGGCTTCGGCGATTGCCGACGGTTCGAGAAATTTCCTGGTGCTGCGCTTAGACGCGCGCGCCGAGAGAGTACTGGTCAACTGAGCCCTCCACACACGTAGACCACAAATGCTCCGGCGTGGAATCTGCCCACCCCGGTGTCGACCCCCTACGCCCCGAGCACCCCCTTCGATGCCGTTAACGAAGCGCACGATCACCATAGCTGGAATTACGGAAAAGTGTGAGTCGAACGACTGATGATGCGAAGAATCGGTCATTCCGGAACACCGACGAATGCGTATTGGGCCCTATTACCCAGTCGCGGTCGGCACATCGACCCTCTACACACCACCGAAGACCCTTCCTTTCCCGGGCCCGGCGGGTTTCACTCGATTCAGAGGGCTTCGACGGGAGGACTCGAGACGATGCACGCAGTGACGCTGACCGGACATCTCGACGAACCGCTGTCGCGATGGCTCTGGCTGCTCAAATGGTTGCTGGCGATCCCGCACTTCCTGGTCCTGGTCGTGCTGGACATCGCGTTCTTCTTCGGCACGGTCGTGGCCGGCTTCGCGATCCTGTTCACCGGCCGCTATCCGCGCGGACTGTTCGACTTCAACGTGGGTGTCATCCGCTGGAACTGGCGCGTCGCCTTTTACACGCACTCCGCGTTGGCCACCGATCGGTATCCGCCGTTCGCGCTGCGCCGAACCGACTATCCCGCCGACTTCGACGTCGTCTATCCCGAGCGATTGTCGCGCGGCCTCGTGCTGGTGAAGTGGTGGTTGCTGGCGATCCCCCACTACCTGGTCCTCGCGGTGCTCGCCGGCGGATGGCTGGGCGGGCCGCTGGCCGTCGGCTACGCGGCACAAGGCGACGACGGCCGTCTGACCATCGCGCCCGTGCTGGCCTTCGTGGTGTTCTTCGCCGCAGTCGCGCTGCTCTTCACCGGCACCTACCCGCGCGGGCTGTTCGACTTCGCGATGGGCATCAATCGCTGGCAGTACCGGGTGTGGGTGTATGCGGCGCTGATGTGTGACGAGTACCCACCCTTCCGGCTCGATCAGGGCGGGGACGAACCGACCACCTCGACAGGAGTCCGCGATGTTGCGGTTCCTCGCCCGTGAACTGCACAGCTGGCGGCTGATGCACGCTTCGTCGAACCGGCTGGTCCGGCCGCTGGATCGGCTGGAAACCACTGTGCTGCTGGCTCTCTGCGTGTCGGCGCTGGCAGGTCTACTCGCCGCCCTGACCGTCGGCGGCAACACCTACGCGGCACACAAAGCCGCCGCCGAGGTCCAGGGACCGCGGCATTCGGTGAGCGCCACCGTCATCACGACTCCGAAGCAGGACGACAGCCCGACGATCGTCGCCTGGCGGCGGCCCGACGGCGCACGCCTCACCGCCGCCGTGGACTCCGAACGGCAGGACCGCGTCGGCCGGGTCCGCCTCATCTGGCTCGACGACGAGCAGCGCGTCGCGGACCCGCCGGTCACCCACACCGACGCCGTCGTCGAGGGCGTCATGGCGGGGCTCGGCGTCGTGATGCTGACCGCCATGGGCTGGTGGGGGCTGGTCTTGCTGGTCCGGGCGGCCGCCGACCGGCACCGGATGCGTCGATGGGAGGCCGAGTGGCTCGAGTTGGACATCGACAGCCACCGGTGAGATTCCGCGGAACCTCCTGCTCAGCCGTCTTCGGCGTCCTCGAGGTCCCGCGTCGACAACCATGCCTGCGAATCGTCGATGCCGACCTGTGGCGGCAGCGGAGGTACGCGGGTCCCGAACACCTCGTGCGTGAGTTTGCTCAGGGCCCGGCATTCCTCCGCCCAGGACATCCGGCCGGCCGGGGTGGTCTCGTAGGTTCGACGCCCCGGGTACCCCGCCGATGCCTCTCGGACACCGACGAGCCCGCGTCCGACGAGTTCGTTCAGAACCGACCGGAGCTCGCGCGACTGGAGGCGGTAGCCGCGGCGATGGAGTTCGTCGAGCATCCGATGGTCTGACGCGTCTTCGTTCAGGCCGATACCCAGGATGTGGACACGAATGGCGGCGCGCTCAACAGCTCTCATCTGCCATCCTCCCTTCATTCTCCGAGACCGCCGCGATGGTGGGGCAGACAAACATCCGACACCTACCGTCCGGGTGCGTCGAGGACGGCTTCGACGAGCAGTCGCTGTTCGGCGCGGGCGACGTGCAGACGGGTCGTGGCGATGGCGTCGGGATTGACCGACACGGAGGTGATCCCCATCCGCACGAGGCGCTCGGCGAAGTCCGGGTTGGTCGACGGCGCCTGCCCGCACAGCGACGAGGTGATCCCGCAGCGGCGGGCGGTGGAGATGATCGTCGCGATGGCGTCGAGGACGGCCGGGTCGCTGCCGTCGAACAGTTCGGCGCAGGATTCGGAGTCGCGGTCGACGCCGAGGATCAGCTGGGTGAGGTCGTTGCTGCCGATCGACACCCCGTCGATGCCGGCCTCGACGTATTCGGGGAGCCAGTACATCACCGACGGCACCTCGGCCATCACCCAGCGATGCAGGCCGCGTTGGCGTCCGAGCGGACTCTCGTCGATGAGTTCGAGGCAGCGTTCGAGTTCCCAGCGGGTCCGGACGAAGGGCAGCATCACGTGCAGATTGGGGTGCGTCTCCCGGGCCCGCGCGAGCGCCGCGAGTTCGAGCCGGAACACCTCGGGCTCCGAGACGTACCGATAGCAGCCGCGGAAGCCGATCATCGGGTTGCGTTCCTCGGGTTCGAACTCCTGCCCGCCCTCGAGTCCGCGGAACTCGTTGGTGCGCAGGTCGGTTGTCCGGTACACCACCGGCCGGGTGCCGAACGGACCGGCGATGCGTCCCAGGGCGTCCGCCATGGCCGAGATGGCCGCCTCGGTCTCGCCGGCGGCGATGACCGCACGCGGATGACGCCCCGACAGCGCCTCGGTCAGCATGAATTCGGCGCGGAGCAGACCCACGCCGTCGACGCCGGTCGCGCCGACCTCGGCGGCGTGCTCGGGCGACCCGAGGTTCACGTAGATCTTGGTCGCCGTCACCACCGCCGGCTGCCCCTGCGCCCCCGATGACGCCGAGACCTCGGTGACCGTGGCCCGCTGCGGTGCGACGCGACCGGACCTGACCTCACCGGAGCCACCGTCGACCGTCACCACCGATCCGGCCGTGAGAACCTTGGTGCCCGTTCGGGTTCCGACGATGCACGGGACGCCGACCTCGCGGGCGACGATCGCGGCGTGACAGGTGATCCCGCCGCGATCGGTGACCACGGCCGAGGCGCGGCGGATGGTCGGCAACCAGTCGGGGTCGGTCATCGGCGCGACGAGCACCTCGCCGTCGATGAGTTGGTGCCCGTCACGCGGGGAATGCAGGATGCGGACCTCGCCGCTGGCGATGCCCGGGGCGGCGGCGAGACCGCGGAGCAGAACCGGCTTCGACGACTCGTCCGAGGTGTCCACACCGGTGGTGATCGGCCGGGACTGGACGATCCAGATCCGGTGCTGCGGATCGATGGCCCACTCCATGTCCTGCGGGCGCGCGTAATGACGTTCGGCTCGCAGCGCCATCCGCGCGATCGTCTGGACGGTCGTCGGGTCGATGACCGGCGTGGTCCTCCCGGGCGCCACCGGCTCGCGGCGGTCGTGACCGTCGCTGCCCCGCACGATCCGGAATTCCTGGTTGCCCATGCTGGTCTCGAGAACCGAACAGTCCGCCCTCGCGACCAGGAAGGTGTCGGGGGTGACCGCACCGGACACCACCGCCTCGCCGAGTCCTTCGACGGCTTCGACGACGAGATGGTCGAGATCGCCGGTGACGGGGTCGGCGGTGAAGACGATCCCGGCGACCTCCGAGGACACCATCTTCTGCACCACCACCGCCATGAGCGGATCCGAGGACAGACCCTTCTCAGCTCGATAGGAGACGACCCGCGGGGAGAACAGCGACGCCCAGCACCGCACGATCGCACCCAGCAGCTCGTCGGCGGAGCCGACATTGGTGAAGGACGCGTTCATGCCCGCGAACGACGCATCCTTGCCGTCCTCCCCGACCGCCGACGACCGCACCGCCACGTTGGCGCCAGACCCGTTCCCGCCGGACCCGTTCGGGCCGGCATCCGAGTCGAGGCTCCGGTAGGCGGCGAGCACCTCGTCGACGATCCTCGGGGTGATGCCGACCTTGGTGACCATCTCGGCCATCCGGCGGCTCAGGTCGGCGAGCCGGGCATCGTCACCGACCGCCGACAGGGCCTCGCGATGGGTGGCGACCAGGTCCTCGTGCACCCCGCCGTCCCGCATCGACTCCGCGAACGCGTCGGCGGTCAGCGCGAAACCGTCGGGGACCGGCAGTCCGGCCGTGACGAGTTCTCCCAGGTTGGCCGCTTTGCCGCCGACCACCATCATCTGCTCGAGTCCCAGCTCCGCGAAGGTCAGTACATGCCTCATACGCTCACCATTCTCTTCTTGCGGCGCGAGCCCTAGTGACCAACGGCGACGACCGAGATGACCAAGGTCTCTTCGTCGTGGTGCGTGCGCGGCGTCGAATGGCTGTGTCGGGTCCCCGCGGAGGTGCCGACCGGAAGAACGGTGCATGAGATGTCCACCCCACAACCGCTCCCGTGGCCGCAGGCGCTGAGCGCCTTCGGACGATGCCTGGTGGACGTCGTGCGATCGCTACGGCAGCGGCGACTGCATCAGCCGTCGGCGAACCTCGGTCGCGTCATCGCCTTCGCCGATGGCACGCAGGCCACCGTCTACCGGGAGACCGTTCACGACAACGGCCCGGTCACCGAACCGGTCAGCCTCATCGTCGCCTTCCAGTTGCGCGGGGTGGGAGGCAACCGGGTCGCACATCGACTGTTCCGGCTCGAAAGCGCTTGCAACACGGTCTTGTTCGCCGGATTCGACGGATTCGTGTCGAAACTGTGGATGACGGCCGACCACAAGCACATGTACCGGGGCGTCTACGAGTGGGACGGCTACGACAGCGCGGTCGACTACGTGCGTGCCCTGTGGTGGCCGCTGATGGTCGTGAGCCGCCGGGACTCCATCCGCTTCCACGTCGTCGGCGAGAGCACGCGCGCATCACTGCTCGACGGCGCTCATGGTGATTCAGATGGGTCGTGGTGGCAACCGGTGTGATCCGCCGCGGCTCACCGGTTGTCGTCGACGATCTGCCGACACCAGTGATCGACGTCGCCCCAATCCCGGGCGTCTCCGTAATGGCCGCCCATGAGACGGAACACGATCCGGCCGACGCCCGGCCAGTCGCCCTTGGCGATGGCCCCGGCGAACTTCCGATGATCCCGCAGGGTCCCGCTCGCCTCGATTGCCGCGACCGCTCGCGGCAGCGGAGTGCGTGGCCGGAGGAAGCGCGCCACCCGCGGTGACAGGAAGGTGGAGGTCTCGCCGACCGAGGAGACCGAGAACGCCCACACGGGGCCGTCGCGTTCGTTCGCCACCATCTCGGCGAAGCGCTCCGCCGCGGAGAGCCACTGGCCGTTGTGGATCGCGCTGCCGATGACGAGATGGTCGGCACCGATGGCGGTGTGGTCCGGCGGACCGGCGGCGGTGAGATCGCACAGATGAACCGTGGCGCCGGCGGCACGCAGACCGTCGGCGACCCGGTCGGCGATCTCCTTCGTCGATCCGTTCGCGCTCGCGTAGGCGACCACGGTGCGCTTAGCCCTCACCACGACCTCCGCGTCAGGGGGGCGGTGTGGGTGACCATCACCGGGCACTGCGCGACCTGCAGGACAGCCCGGCTGGTCGATCCCAGCAGCAGACCGCGGATTCCGCCGCGGCCGCGTGTGCCCACGACGACCAGCTGAGCGGTCTCGGCGGCATCGACGAGAGCATCGGCGGGAGAACCGATCTCGACCCGGCGCTCGATCTTGACGTCCGGGTAGTCCTCCGGGTACCCGGCGAGCTGTTCGCCCAGCAGCTCCTCCGCCTCGTCCCGGAGCTGCCGGATGATCTGGTGCTGGTCGCCGTAGAACGCGGTGCCGGAGAAGCCGCCGAACGTGTGCACCGCGAGCAGCGACGTCTGCAGCAGGTCGGCCTGCCGGAAGGCGTGACCGATCGCGGCGGTGGAGGTCGGCGAACCGTCGACGCCGACCACCACGGGCCCGGCGGTCGGTGTTGGGCCGCCGACGACGATGACCGGGCATTCGGCGTGGATCGCCGCGTCATTGCTCACGGAACCGAGCAGCAATCCGCGGACGCCGCCGACGCCGCGCCTGCCCACGACCAGGCTGTGCGCCTGAGCGGACGCGTGCCGGAGCGCGAGCACCGGCGAGCCGCCGACGACCGTGCCGTCGACCGGCACATCGGGGGCCGTCTCCTTCGCCACCGCCGTCCCGGCCTCGACCGCGCGCCGGGCATCGGACTGCATCGCCTCGACGACGACATCCGACGTCATCATCGCGGTCGGCGCGTACGCCCCCGGGAAGATGCCGACCGCGGACAGCACGCGCAGCGGACGGTTTTCGCGGGATGCGGCCGCCGCAGCCCAGCGGACGGCCATCAGTGCACAGTCGGAGCCGTCGACTCCGACGACGATCGGTGCGGTCGAATCGGTCATGGTGATCTCCTTCGTAGAGCGGTCTGCACGATGACGACGACCATCGCGATCGCGGTACCGGCGATACCCACGGCGAGCACGACGCGCGCGACCGTCGACCAGGGAATCCCGGAGTCGCCGAAGTCGAATGGGAAGACCTGCGAGAGACGGACCAGCGCAATGAGCCCGAACGTGTCGATGGCGAGTTCACCGATCATCTCGACGATCGGCGGGTCGGCGATGAGGTACATGGCGTTGGCGACGATCCCGGCGACCAGCGCGGCGACGACCCAGCCGATGATGCGGCCGAAGTCGTCGGTGAGGAACGGAACCGACTCCCAACCCGGCCAACCGAGAAGGGCCACCAGCAGTACGGCGTTCACGGCGATACTCACCGAGTAGCCGACTTGCCTGCGCCGGGCGTCGACCCGATGGTCCGACAACGACTTCGAGGTGGTCACGGCTGCTCCGAGGGGTCGACGACGCCGGCACCTCTCATGGTGGTCGCGGACCCCGGCGTCGAACCTGAGTCGAAGGTCATCTCGGCCGGTCCGAAGGTCCCACTGCCGTGGCGGTTCGGTTGCCCTCAGCCGGTGACGAAGATCCAGATCAGGAACACCACCCAGGCGATCGTGCCGAGGATGTTGACGCCGAGGGCGGTCATCAGCAGGGCGTCACGACCGCCCTCCGCCCGGTTGATGCCGATCACGGTGAGCGCCATGCCGACGATCGTGCCGAGGCAGATCGGGAACCCGAGGATGCCGAGGATCAGGCCGGCGAGGGCGTAGGTGTTGATGCCCGGGGACGCCGGAACGGGGTGTGCACCAGCATGTCCCGCAGCCGGCGTGCCGGGTTGTCGCGGCGGGTACGGGGACTGGGGTTGGCGCTGCTGGGGCGGCGGATACATCGGTTGGGGTTGCGCGTACGCCGGCTGGGCGGCGGTGATCCCGGCCGGGGCACGGTGGAGCTGCGACCACTGTTCGGGCCGGAGATCGGCCGCACCGACGGCACCGAAGACGACGCCCGGTTGTGCGACGACCCCGGGACGCAGGTCGAGTCCGTGCAGGGTGCCCGCCACCGGGGCGTCGACCGTGAGCCGGCCCGACGGCGAGTCGAGCGTCGCCAGCGGCTCGCCCGCGCGCACGACCTGACCGTTGCGGGCGAGGACACCGGTGATCACGGTGCCGGGCGGGACGGTCGGGAACGCGATGCGGCGTGCGGAGGCGTCGACCGCGGTCGCCGACATCGGCGGATCGGTAGGCCGCGCCGCGTACTGCTGGGCAGCGGCAGCCCCGTGGACGTCGACGTTGGTCGATCGCAGCAGGCCGCCCTGGGCAACGACGACCTTGGGGTCGCCGATCCGGGCGACGCGACCCACCGACGACAGGGCCGACTGCAGCATCGGGATGGAGCTGGTCCCGCCGGTGACGTAGACGATGACGGGCCCCTTCGGTCCGGTGCCGGCGGCGTCGGCGCGGGCGATGGCGTCGCGGGTCAGTTCGACGGCGCGTTCGACGAACGGCGCGATCATCGACTCGAACTCGCGGCGGGTCAGCAGCAGCGTGTGCCGGGTGCCGGGCAGTTCGATGACGGCCTGCGCGGTGTCGGAGAGGGCTTCCTTGGCGGACCGGACGTGGTCGGCGAGGGCGATGGCGGCGGCCGGTGCGCGAAGGCGGGCCGGAAGTCCGGGGTCGATCTCGGCGGCTTCCTCGAGCACCCATCTCGTCATGCGGGCGTCGAGGTCGCGGCCGCCGAGGTTGTTGTCGCCGCCGGATCCGGTGACGGTGAAGCCGTCGGCTCCGGCGCGGATGAGGACGGCGACGTCGCAGGTGCCGGCACCGAAGTCGAAGACGCACATCCGCTCGTCGCCCGTGACGTCATGTCCACGGTAGACGTAATACCAAGCGGCGGACAGGGATTCGGAAGCGATGCGCAGCCGGTCGGCGGAGATACCGGCGCGCTCGGCGGCGCGTCTGAGCACCCCCTTGCGGCGTTCGCTCCACTTGTCGGGGTGGGTCAGGATGATCGAGTCGAATTCGGGAAGTCCGCTGTGGCGCAGCGCGGTCTGGTGCGCATGCCGCAGGACCGCGCCGATGAGGTCCTCGATCGGCCAGAACCGGTCGCCGAGTTCGATCTCGCCCTCGTCGATCCGCGACTTCGGGGAGTCCTCGTAGGCATCGGGGGCCTGCACGCGACGACGCACGGCGTCGTGCCCGACGACGATCCCGCCGTCGTCGGCGAACACCGCGGACGGCATCGCCGGACCGCCCGAACCCAGGGGCACGATGACCGGTTCGGCCGGCCCCACGCGGTAGGCGGCCGCGGTGTTGCTGGTTCCGAAGTCGATGCAGAGTCGCCGGCGGCTCTCCTGTGTCACCTGACCACCTCCCACCATCCGCCCTGAGGCACATGGTTACACAACTGACCGGCGTTCATCCGGTGGGCGCCCGGAGGACCCGGGCGATCGCTTTGCGGACGTTGTCGACCGCCACGATCCGGGTGCGCAGATCGGCGGCGGTCTTCTCCCGGTCGGCGGCCGACTTCTTGGCCTCGACCGCGGCGTCGTTGATGATCTTCGTCGACTCGGCGAGGAGTCGTTCCAGCAGTTCGTCGTAGGCGATCTGCAGGTCGGCGCTCGCCTCGGACTTGATCGACTGCAGTTGCGACCGCACGTCGGCCTTCATGTCGTTGACCGCCTTGGTCAGCCACTTGCGGTGGTTCTCCTTGCCGACCTTCGACGCCCGGAAGCCGACCACCACCCCGGCCCACACGGGCACGGCCACCACGTTGACCACCGGGATGATGGCCAGCGGTCCGCCGGCGGCGACGATCGACAGGAGCACCGGGTCGACCATGTTCTTCCACGGCGAGATCTTCTCCTGCTCACGCAGCTTGAGGTCGGACACATTGCCGGAGATCCGGTCGACGAGTTCGCCCGAGATGGTGGCGTCGGCGAAGAGGTTGTCCGCGATCCGCTCGATCCCGGCGACGAAGAACGCACTGACCTCGCGGGCGGCGGCCTCGAGGTCGACGGTCATCTGCCCGATCAATTCCTGTCCGGCGCGGTGCGGTTCGTAGAAGCGGAGCTTGTCGATGCGCGTCGACCATTGGCCGAGGAGTTTGTCGAAGCGGTCGCGGATCAGGTCGTCGGTCTGCAACGACGCGGCGGTGATGTCCTGGTTGAGCCGCGCGCGCCACTCGCGTCGTCGATCCTTGAGTCGCTGCAACCGATCCCGTTCGGCCTCGATGTCGGCGCGTTCGGCGGGGGTCGCAGTGGCCGCCTTCATCTCCAGGACCAGGCGTTTGCGGACGTCGTCGAGACCGGCGAAGGTCAGTTGCAGCGCATTGCGTTCCGGCGAGGCCGCACCTTCGGCGACCAGCGGCGTGAGGGCGTCGACGAGTTCGGGGATGCCCGACGCGGCGAGGGCACGTTCGCGGCGTTCGGGATCGGTGATGGCGGCGGCCTGCTCGGCGATGCGGTTGGAGATGCCGATGATCGGGATGTGCGCGAAGCGAGGCGCATTGGCACCGATGAGTTTCCGGTTCTCGGCGACGATCGTCCGCCACTGCCGCATCACCAGATCGGTCTTCGTGACCACCAGGACCACCGAGGCGACCTCCTCGCTGACGCTGCTGAGGAAGGCGAGTTCGGGGGCCGACAGCGGTGCCGTCGCGTCGCACACCATCACGAGCACCGAGGCGCCGCGGGCCGCACTGACCGCGGCTTCGACGTGTTCGGGAACCAACGATCCGACGCCGGGGGTGTCGACGATCGTGACGCCCGGGAGCAACGGCGAGTCGATCCCGACGCGCGCCGAGACCGGCGGCACGAGAACGGAATCGACTGCGGTGCCGGGCGCGAGGCGTTCGGCGGGAACCCCAGCGGCGTAGTGACCGCCGACGGTGATCCAGTCGGCGAGGTCGGCGACCGGGATGCGATGGGTGGCACCAGGGAACTCGATGAGTGCCGAATTGACCGGCAGGTCCTCGGTCGCGGGGGTGAACCGGACGTAGACCGAGGTGGTGATCTCGGTGTCGACCGGAGCCAGTCCGTTCACACCGACGAGGGTGTTGACGAGAGAGCTCTTGCCGCGGCTGACCTCGCCGATCACCACGACGGTGCCCTGCGGTGCGGGCCGGTCCGTCACGCGGAGAGCACGGTCGGCGATGGCGTCCTCGCCGTGCTTGCGCAGCATGTCCACGGCGGCTCGCAGCGTGGCGTCGGGGGTGGGGACCGCGGACTTGGCGGGCGCCTTCTCGAGACTCACTGCCCCGCTCCTCGTTTCACGACTGTTCCCCGGCTCATGTGGTCCACCGCCCACGGCGCACCAGCTGATAGGTCTGTTCGAGAACCAGCAACGCCTCCTTCTCGGCGGATGTCGCGGCGAAGGCCCGTCGCGTGCGGCAGTCGGTGGCCCGTTCCTTCGCGGCGTCGGCGATCTGCGGTGGCGCGGCATTGGGCGGCAGCGACAACAGCAGGCGCACATCGCGACTCGCGACGACGAGGGTCAGCTCGCCGATGAGGTCGCTGTCGGGTTGCCAGCGGGCGAGGGCCTCGAGCGCGGCGACCTCGCGCAACCGGTGCAGCTCGGGAGCGGTCTCGGCCTCCTCGATCGCCTCCAGGAAGGCATCGCGGCGCGTAGCGCGATATGCGGCCTCGCGGAGTTCGGCCAGTGCGGTGCGGGCCTTGAGGATGTCGCCGACCGCGAGGAAGCGTCGTCCGATCGCGAGGCGCAGTTCGTCGATGCCCGAGACTCGGTGCAGCCATTCGCAATACGCGCGCGCACCCTGGCGGGCGACGTCGGCGCCGGCATCCATCGCGTAGGTACCGACCAGTTCTTCGAGTCTGCCCAGCAGGTCGACGTCGAGTCCCGGTGGTGGCGGCGCCGCGCCGTCGAGGATGGTCAGCAACTCCCAGGATTCGAGGAGTCCGCGACGGGAGATCTGTGCGGTCTCCCGTTCGGTGACGCCGCAGACCCCGGCCTCGGCCATGAGTCCCGACACTGCGACCACTGCACCCGCGATCGCCGGGAACCGCCGCCAGACGCGTCGGGCGATCTCCTGCGCCTTGAGCATCGGGTTGTCCGCGGCGATCAGGTCGGCGTGGGAGATGACCAGGATCGTGTTCTGCGCCGACGCCCCGGCGTCGGCGAGGAACTGCACCTCGTCGGACTTGGGACCCGCCGCGTCGTCGAGGAGGAACAGGATGACGTCGGGTCGCGGCAGCCGACCCTCCCCGGAGAAGACGCGGCGGGTGGCGATCTCGGCGGTGTCGGTGAACCCGGACAGCCCGGGGGTGTCGATGACCCGGAATCGCTCGCGGAGCAGGCGGGACGGGGTGTAGACGACGGCGTGGTCGATGTCCTCGGGTCTCCGTCCGAGGTCGCCGCGTATGGTTCCGGGGCTCTCGGTGACGGTGCCGTCGAGGCCGACGACCTCGACGCGCTGCGGGTTGCCCTCGGTGTACAGGGCGGCGACCTTCGTGCACTCGGCGCGCTCGGTGGGTGCGACGCGGTCGCCGACGAGGGCGTTCAGCAGCGTCGACTTGCCGGCGCTGACGCGTCCGACGAGCGCGACGGTGAGCGGGTTCGCCAGTTGCGCGCGCAGGACACCGATCAGCGCGGGATCGGGCGCGAGGGGAGTGACCTCGTCGAGCAACTGCTCCACGCGACCCCGCACGGTCATGTGTTGCTCCACGCCATCGGTCCTCCAGTTCACGGACACTGCCTCGTGACGTTGCGCCGTTTCCGATTCTGCGCCGTGTCGGTGCCGCCGGGAACATTTCCGCGTCGTCGACACTCCAAGTCACGTGACGAGAATTGTCCATTACCGTCGACGCCCTGACAGTCGACCGGATGACGGTATCCGGGCCGACGCCGCGTGCGTCGCAGATCCGAGCAGGAGTCGAACACCATGACCGACAACACCACCAGTTGGGACGACCCGCTCGACGGGGACGACTTCGAGTCCTGGCTACGCGAGAGCGATCCGCCGAGCGAGCTGGCCGTACCGGCCACGACCTGGGATTCTGCGGTGGAGACCGCCTTTGATCCGTCCCACGAACTGACCGAGGACCTGACCGCCGCGCCCGGACCGGGCCCGCTCGACGAGGAATCGTCCGACGGCTCCCCCGATGCCGAACTCGTGGGATTCGACGACGATCTCGGTGGAGACCTGGACGCCACCCTCGACACCCCAGACGCCTTCGGCAGCGACGACGACGCCGG
This sequence comes from Gordonia sp. 135, assembly GCF_009720185.1. NCBI lineage: Bacteria > Bacillati > Actinomycetota > Actinomycetes > Mycobacteriales > Gordoniaceae > Gordonia > Gordonia sp. 135. Next base: position 1,132,575 of record NZ_CP046257.1, on the reverse strand, counting down.
CGACGAGTCATTCGGGGGAACGACTTTCGACGACTCGGCCCTCGGTGACGACTTCTGAGGATGGACACTTCTGAGGTGCATTCGTTGACCGACGAATCCGATCCGGGCGCAGACCTTCTCGAGCATGCGCGCTCCGGCGACCCACAGGCCTTCACCATGCTCGTCGAACAGCACCGGGACCGGTTGTGGGCCATCTGTTTACGCATCACCGGCAACCAGCACGACGCCGAGGATGCCCTCCAGGACGCATTGGTCGCCGCGTGGCGCGCGATCGGAAGCTTCCGGGGCGACGCGCAGGTGTCGACATGGCTGTACCGGATCGGATCGAATGCGGCGCTCGCGCGCATCCGCAAACGATCCGACGCCGACGACATCGACGACCACGACCCGGTGAGCTCGCTCGACGTCGCGCAGCAGGTCGTCGTGTCCGATCGCATCCAGGAGGCGTTGTCGCAGGTCCCGGACGCCTACCGGGCCACTTTCGTGCTGCGGGTCTACGGCGAGCTGAGCTATTCGGAGATCGCCGAGGCGCAGGGTATCGGCCTGCAGACCGTGCGCAGCCGCATCTCGCGGGCACGGTCCGTCCTCGCGGACCTGCTTGCGGATCTGCGATAGCAGTCGTTGCCCTCCGCTAACGAATTACGCTCTGTCCGAGCACGTTTCAGCCACCTGAATTCTGGGTTGACCACCTGGTGCGCGATTACGCTCATCCTCGTGCTCATCGGCGGCCAGGTCATCTCATCGGATGATCGACTCCTCCCAGGGAACAAACACCGCCGAGTTCGTCTCCAAGTAACCAGAGCACGAAAATCCATCACCCACAGCATTCCCTGGAAGGAAACATCATGAGCGAGATCCCCGAAGACGCAGTACTCGTCGACACCGACGGCGACGGCACCATCGACGCCGCCCTGACCGACGTGGACGGCGACGGCGTCACCGACGCCGTCCTCGACACCGACGGCGACGGCCAGGCCGATTCCATCGCCTACGACACCGACTCCGACGGCGAGATCGACGTCATCGAGGCCGACACCGATGGAGACGGCTACACCGACCTCGCGGTCGCCGACACCGATGGCGACGGCACCTTCGACACCGCGGTCGACGACGAGGGCAACGTCGAGGTCGGCGACTTCGGCAGCATCGACGGCGGCGACGCGGTCTGACAGTCCACTCCTCGAAGGAATCCCGGTCGCGCATCGCGGCCGGGATTTCGCCCTTTCTAGACTGTCCGAGTGCGAACCGACCTGAGCAAGTTGGCCGACCCCGATCGCGGAAACATCGGATCCCTGGAGTTCGCCATACCGGTGTGGGCGACCGCGACCGCGCTGGTCCTCGTCCTGATGGTGGCCTGGCTCTTCGGGTCCGTCGCGAAGTGGCTGTTGCGTCGACGGGCACGGCTGAACACGACCACCTGCATGGTGCTCTCGATCGTCGGCACTGCCGTCGGCTTGTTCATCGCCGGCGCCGTCGACCACCGCATGGACATCTGGAGCCCGGTGACCATCGTGCTCGGACTGGTGAGTTCGATCGTCGCGGTCGGCGCCTACGCGTTGATCGCGGCTCGGCTGCAGACCCCGACCGACATCTCGGTCGCCGAGATCCTGGAGTCCGGCGAATCCGAACGGGTCGAGTTCAAGTCGACCGCCCGCATGAACCTGCGCACCAAGCAACGCGATCCCGCACTCGAGGCGGTGATCGTCAAGACGGTGGCCGCATTCCTCAACTCCGACGGCGGGAACCTGCTGATCGGCGTCGACGACGACGGCACTCCCCTGGGTCTCGACGCCGATTTCACGTTGCTCCGCCAGCCCGACGCCGACCGGTTCGAACTGTGGCTGCGGGACCTACTCACCACGATGCTCGGTCAGAGCACCGCCGCCGAGGTGGGCATCTCTTTCGAGAAGATGGCTCGTCCCTCTGGAGACGCCGACTCCGAGGGCCCTGCGGAGGCGCTGGTGTGCCGGGTGGAGTGCACCCCGTCGCCGCGCCCGGTCTATCTGCGCGGCACGAAGAACAACGCCGTGCCCGAGTTCTGGGTGCGCGCAGGCAACTCCAGCCGGCAACTGAACGTCGACCAGGCCGCCGAATACGTCATGTACCGCTGGCCGCTCGGCGTCGGACGCGCGGTGGCGGCCCAGGTCCAGGCCGCCGTGCGGTTCTCGGCCGTCTGACCACCGCCCAGACGCAACGCGCCACTTGGCGGACGAAAACTCGTCCCCCTGAGCCGTATTCAAGGGCAGATTGCCCTCCGACCACGCTCAGGGGGACGGGATTTCACGACGCCTCGGGTCCTCCTCGCGTCTGATGCGATGACGGTCGGGTCGTGTGACGGCTCTGATGTCCTCGAGAACGCTCTCCCAGTCGTAGAGAACGTCGTCATAGGTGACACGCACCGTCATCCAGCGATCGATCAGAGTCATCCGGTCACGACGACGATCGTTCCGAAATGCTTCTGCGCTCGAGTGGTATTGCCGACCATCGCATTCGATCAGCAGCGAACCCACGCGCAAGTCCGCCCGCTCGTGTCCGCCGATGGAGGGCTGGACCGCCACCTTGAACCCAGTGGCGACCAGTCGAACACGCGCGATCGATTCCGTGCCGGACTGAGATCGTGCATCGCAGCGTCCGAACAATTCCATCACTGCCTTCGTCACCCCGCCCATGTCTGCCTGGATGTCGGGGATGGTCAGCTGGGTCTGGTTCAGGATGGAATCGACGGTCGCGACCCAGTCCTCCGGTTCAAGACAGCGCGCCGCGCAACCCAGCGCGATCGGGATCGAATCGACCGCGGACACCACCGGAAGAGGCCGACCATAGCCCTGACACCACCGAAAAGGTCCGGTCGGTCGGGCTCCGGACTTCCGGTGTTTGGGCCGGCGAACGTGGGTCTCCTGGTATCCCGGAGGTACCCAGATCCCCTCGGAACCGTGTGTTCTGTGAAACCGGAGCGCAGAAATGCACGATAACGCGCCACCTGCGGCCACCGCCGAGACCGCTCGGTCGTCGGCGCCCTCCGCACTCACCCAACCGTGCGCGACAGAACTGAGCCGGCCCGCACGGCGGGCTTCGGCCACCTCCGCCCGTGACCAGCCGTTCGCCAGTAGTTCGCTGAGTGGGTAGACGCCGCAATCTGACATATGTCTTGGACGCGCCGCTTCCACTTCCGGTTGCGCGACTTCGGAAAGAGGACCGAAACCGTCCTCGATGCCTGGGACCGTGGTTTCAGAGCACACGACCACGACATCAGGAGGAACCGTGAACTGGACACTCGAAGTCGTCACCCTGCCCGTCAGGGACGTCGATCGCACCAAGGCGTTCTACGAGTCGATCGGGTTCAACCCCGATCACGATCACACCGTGAGTGAGGAGATCCGCTTCGTCCAGATGACGCCTCCCGGGTCGAACTGCTCCATCGCCTTCGGCAAAGGCCTCACCGACAAGGTCCCCGGGTCCACCGGACCGATCATCATCTGCGTCACCGACATCAACGCCGCCCGCGATCAACTGCTGGTCGCCGGCGTCGATCCCGGCGAGGTCGACGTGCAGCCGTGGGGGCACTTCGTGTACTTCGCCGACCCCGACGGCAACCAGTGGTCCGTGCAGTATCTGCCGTATCGCGACAACTGACTGCTGCACCACCGAACGCAGGACCACCGACGGTCGCGGATACGGTGGGATATGCGATCCCCCATCGACGACTATCTCCATCAGGTTCTCCAGGACTGTCGTGACGACGACGCCGGGGACGTCATGTCCGGCAATCGTGAACTCGAACGGGCGGATCCGTCGTCCTTCGGCATCGCGCTGGCCACCGTCGACGGGGCCGTCTACACCGCCGGCGACGCCGACCACGAGTTCGCCATGCAGTCCATCGCCAAGCTGCCCGCCTACGCCCTCGCGTTGCGGGACCGGGGACTCGACGGCGTCCTCGACCGCGTCGACACCGAACCGTCCGGCGATGCCTTCAACGAGATCTCCCTCGAAGCCGAGACCGGCCGCCCCCGCAACGCACTCATCAACGCCGGCGCCATCGCAGTCCACGGCATGGTCGACGGCGACAGCGCCACCGAACGGGTCGACCGCATCGCCGACCTCGTGAGCACCCTCGCCGGGCGCGAACTGTCCATCGACAACGACGTCCACTCCGCCGAACTCGCCTCCGACGATCACAACACCGCCCTCGCCTACCTGCTGCGATCCGCGGGCAAGCTCGAATACGAACCCGACGAGGTCGTCGACGGATACGCCGCACAATGCGCGATCAAGGTCAGCTGCCGCGACCTCGCGATCATGGGGTCGGTCCTCGCCAACGGCGGGCTGTCCACCACCAATGACGACGAAAGCCTCCTCGAAGGCTGGATCACCCGGCACCTGTTGTCGGTGATGGCCACCTGCGGCATGTACGACGGCAGCGGCAGCTGGATGGCCAAGGTCGGAATACCCGCGAAAAGCGGTGTGAGCGGGGCGATCTTGGGAGTTCTCCCCGGTCAGGTCGGAGTCGCGGTGTGGTCGCCACGACTCGACGAGCAGGGCAACAGCGTGCGCGGCGTCGCCGTGTTCGAAAGGCTCTCCCACGACATGGAACTGCACATGATGCACGTCGCGCCGTCAGGCATGCCGGCATTGCGCTCGGTCCACGAAGACAATGGTGCGACGGTCGTCGAACTCCAGGGCGACGTGCGCTTCGCGGGTGCCGAGATCATCGCAAGCCGTGCGTGTGAGGGCTTTTCGACCGACAAGGTGATCATCGACCTCACCCACGTCCGTGTCATGGACGACGCCGCCCGCGGACTGCTGCGCGAGGTCGCCAAGCGCCTGGGTGACGACCACGACACCCACATCGAGGACCCGAACGAACTGATGGACGAAGGCCCCGACGACCAGGACACCGACGAGAAATGATGAACCCGACACGGTTCCGCGTGCCCTGGATCGCAACCCTCGCCGCCATCGTCGTGCTCCTCGGGGTGACACCGGCATCCGTTCCGGCCGCGCCGGCCACGCGTCCCGTGGACGTGTCGTCGTCTGTGGCCACCGAATGCGCGGGCAAACCCGTGCGGGTCGACGCGCGATGGTATTTCCCCGCCGGCCGGCCCACCGCTCTCGTCTGGCTCCAACACGGCTTCTCCCGTAGCGCAGCGAATCTCGACGCCCTGGCGCGCTCCTATGCGAACTCAGGCTTCCTCGTCGTGAGCCCGACACTCGACTCGGTGAACCTCGGCGGGTGCGCCGTCGCGTACAACATCGCCGACAACGCGGCCTTCGCCCGCACCATCGGCGGGGTGTTCGGCTCGGGCCGCGACGCCGACAGCCCGCTCGGTGCCAGTCTCGTCCGGGCACGGGACGCCGCCCACCGGCCCGACGTGACGATGCCGTACCGGATGGTGTTCGCCGGGCATTCGGCCGGCGGCGAGTTCGTGGTGGTCGCGGCCGACGCACTCCGCCGAACGGACCCGGTCGCCTACCGGCGCCTGGCGGGACTCATGCTGTTCGACCCCGTCAACTCCTTCTTCGGCGACCACTTCTCCTCCGCCGCAGCATCTCTCGGTGCCGAGCGGGTCCCGATCCGGGTGATCGCCTCGCAGCCGTCGGTGTCCAACTCCTTCGAGTCCGGGGTGGCCGTCCTCGAGCGGACGACCCGGCAGGAGTTCCTCGGCTCGCGACTGGTCACCGGCATCCACATCGATGCCGAAGGCGAGTCCACCGACCTGATCGGTGAACTGTCCGAACTCGCCGTGCCGCGTCCGCGAAACGGCCGGGTCATCCGCACCCTGGCCACCGGATGGTCGTCGGACATGGTGGCCGGCACCGTGACCCCGACCTACTACCCCGGCGGACGCTACTACGACCTCCTCCTCTCGACCCGCACCGTCACCACCCTCCCCGTGCGCTGAGACACCCCGGACAGCGAAAAGCCCTCGCACTCAACGAGTGCGAGGGCTTTTCAGCTGAAGTACGGCTTACCGGTATTCGTTGGAGAAACCGTAGTCGTCCAGCGGCACCGCAGCGCCGGCCGGAGCACCGAAGGTGCCGTCCGGGCTGTAGTAGGTGTCGTCGTAGGACGGCACCGCGTAGGCCGCGGCACGTGCCTCTTCGGTGGGCTGAACCTGGATGTTGCGGTAACGGTTGATACCGGTACCGGCCGGGATCAGCTTACCGATGATCACGTTCTCCTTCAGACCGATCAGCTTGTCGCTGCGGCTGTTGATCGCCGCGTCGGTCAGGACACGCGTGGTCTCCTGGAACGACGCCGCCGACAGCCACGACTCGGTCGCGAGCGAGGCCTTGGTGATACCCATGAGCACCGGACGTCCGGCTGCGGGCTCGCCACCCTCGGTGACCACCTGACGGTTGGCCGCCTCGAACTCGGCACGCTCGACGAGCGAACCGGGCAGGAACTCGGTCGCACCGTGATCGATGATCGTCACGCGACGCAGCATCTGACGAACGATCGTCTCGATGTGCTTGTCGTGGATCGACACACCCTGGCTGCGGTAGACCTCCTGGACCTCGTTGACCAGGTGGATCTGCACCTGACGGGGACCCATGACACGCAGGACCTCGTGCGGGTTGGCCGAGCCCTCCATGAGCTGCTGGCCGACCTCGACGTGGTCACCGTCGGCGAGGAGCCGCTCGGTTCCGTCGTCGTGCTTGAACACGCGCAGACGCTGACGCTTCGAGATCTTGTCGATGACGACCTCTTCGGAACCGTCGTCCGGGATGATCGTGATCTTGTAGAAGCGGTCGTCGTCCTCGAGGCGAATCCGGCCCGAGACCTCCGCGATCGGCGCGACGCCCTTGGGGACGCGGGCCTCGAAGAGCTCCTGGACACGAGGCAGACCACCGGTGATGTCGTCACCGACGCCACCCTGGTGGAACGTACGCATCGTCAGCTGGGTACCGGGCTCACCGATCGACTGGGCCGCGATGATACCGACGGCCTCACCGATGTCGACGAGCTTGCCGGTGGCCATCGAACGGCCGTAGCAGTGCGCACACACACCGGTGCCGGTGGCACAGGTGAGGACCGACCGGACCTTGACCTGGGCGATGCCGGCCGCGAGGAGAGCCTCGATGGCCGGGTCGCCGAGATCGTGGCCGCGCTCGACGACGACGTTGCCGTCGGCGTCGACCGCGTCGGCGGCCAGGGTGCGTGCGTACGCCGAGGTCTCGACATGCGCGTCGCGGATGATCGAGCCGTCCGGCTGCTTCTCACCCAGCGGCACGTTGATGCCGCGCTCGGTGCCACAGTCGGTCTCGCGAACGATGACGTCCTGCGACACGTCGACCAGACGACGGGTCAGGTAACCCGAGTCGGCGGTACGGAGAGCCGTGTCCGCCAGACCCTTACGGGCACCGTGCGTGTTGATGAAGTACTCGGCGACGGTCAGGCCCTCGCGGAACGAGGACTTGATCGGACGCGGGATGAACTCACCCTTCGGGTTGGTCACCAGACCCTTCATGCCCGACAGGTTACGAACCTGCGTCAGGTTACCGGTGGCACCCGACTTCGGGATCATGATGATCGGGTTGTCTTCGGGGTAGTACTCCTCCATGGCCTTACCGACTTCTTCGGTGGCCTGCTTCCAGATCTCCACCAGTGCGTCGCGACGCTCGTCCGGCGTGAGGGCACCGCGCTGGAACTTGCGCTCCAGGCCGTCGGCGCGCTCCTCGTAACGGTCGAGGATCTCCGCCTTCTGCGGCGGCACGAGCACGTCGGCCATCGACACGGTGACGCCCGAACGGGTGGCCCAGTAGAAGCCGACGTCCTTGAGCTTGTCGACGGTCTGGGCGACCACGATCATCGGGTAGCGCTCGGCGAGATCGTTGATGATCGCGGCCTGACGCTTCTTCGGCATCTGCTCGTCGACGAACGGGTACTCGATCGGCAGCAGCTCGTTGAAGAGCACGCGGCCCAGCGTGGTGATGGTGGTCCACGGCTGACCGAAACGCCATCCTTCGGGGAACAGCTCGGCCTCGACCTCGGCCGGCGGACGCTGACCGGTCAGACGCACCCTGATGCGCGACTGGACGGTGAGCTGACCGCGGTCGACGGCCATGATGGCCTCGGCCGGGCTCGAGTAGACACCGCGTTCGATGTCGTCGGCGGTCGCCGGGGTGTACTCGCCTTCCGCACCCTCCTTGAGGGAGGTCAGGTAGTACAGACCGGTCACCATGTCCAGACGCGGCATGGCGAGCGGGCGGCCCGATGCCGGCGACAGGATGTTGTTCGACGACAGCATCAGGATGCGTGCCTCGGCCTGCGCCTCCGCGGACAGCGGGAGGTGCACGGCCATCTGGTCACCGTCGAAGTCGGCATTGAAGGCCTCACACACGAGCGGGTGCAGCTGGATGGCCTTGCCCTCCACCAGCTGCGGCTCGAAGGCCTGGATGCCGAGGCGGTGCAGCGTGGGTGCACGGTTCAGCAGAACCGGGTGCTCGGAGATGACCTCTTCGAGGACGTCCCACACCGCGGGGCGCTGACGCTCGACCATGCGCTTGGCCGACTTGATGTTCTGGGCCTGGTTCAGGTCGACCAGACGCTTCATCACGAACGGCTTGAACAGCTCGAGAGCCATCAGCTTCGGCAGACCACACTGGTGCAGCTTCAGCTGCGGGCCGACGACGATGACCGAACGGCCCGAGTAGTCGACGCGCTTGCCGAGGAGGTTCTGACGGAAACGACCCTGCTTGCCCTTGAGCAGATCGCTCAGGGACTTCAGCGGGCGGTTGCCCGGGCCGGTGACCGGACGGCCACGACGGCCGTTGTCGAACAGGGCGTCGACCGACTCCTGCAGCATCCGCTTCTCGTTGTTCACGATGATCTCGGGGGCACCGAGGTCGATCAGACGCTTGAGGCGGTTGTTGCGGTTGATGACGCGGCGGTACAGGTCGTTCAGGTCGGAGGTCGCGAAGCGGCCACCGTCGAGCTGAACCATCGGACGCAGCTCCGGCGGGATCACCGGCACGGCGTCGAGGACCATGCCCAGCGGCGAGTTGCCCGACTGCTGGAACGCGGCGACGACCTTCAGGCGCTTGAGAGCACGGAGCTTCTTCTGGCCCTTGCCGCTGCGGATGGTCTCGCGCAGCGACTCGGCCTCGGCGTCGATGTCGAAGGTCTCGAGGAGCTTCTTGATCGCCTCGGCACCCATCGAACCCTGGAAGTACTCGCCGTAGCGCTCTTCGAGCTGGCGGTACAGCTTCTCGTCGATGATGAGGTCGCCCGGGGCGAGCTTGACGAACTTGTCCCAGATCTCCTCGAGACCGTCGAGCTCACGCTGAGCGGAGTCGCGCATACGACGCATCTCGCGCTCGGCACCGTCGCGCACCTTGCGGCGCACGTCGGCCTTGGCACCCTCGGCCTCGAGCTCGGCGAGATCCTGCTCGAGCTTCTGCTGACGCTCGTTCAGGTCGGCGTCGCGCTGATCGGCGACGGCCTTCTTCTCGACCTCCATCTCGGCCTCGAGGGTCGAGAGCTCGTTGTGACGCAGTTCGTCGTCGACGGCGGTGATCACGTAGGCGGCGAAGTAGATGATCTTCTCGAGATCCTTCGGCGCCAGGTCGAGCAGGTAGCCCAGCCGGCTCGGCACACCCTTGAAGTACCAGATGTGCGTGACCGGTGCGGCCAGTTCGATGTGGCCCATGCGCTCACGGCGCACCTTGGCCTTGGTCACCTCGACGCCGCAGCGCTCGCAGATGATGCCCTTGAAGCGGACGCGCTTGTACTTACCGCAGTAGCACTCCCAGTCGCGGGTCGGTCCGAAGATCTTCTCGCAGAACAGGCCGTCCTTCTCGGGCTTGAGCGTGCGGTAGTTGATCGTCTCCGGCTTCTTGACCTCACCGTATGACCAGTTGTGGATGTCGTCGGCCGTGGCCAGGCCGATCTTCAGTTCGTCGAAAAAGTTGACGTCGAGCACTTGTTACCTTTCCAGAGCTCTGTTGTCAGTGGTGAGGATCAGTTGGCGAGGTCGTCGACGGTTGCCGACTCGTTGCGCGACAGGTTGATTCCGAGGTTGGCAGCAGCGCGCTCCAGGTCCTCGTCGTCGGTGTCGTGCATCTCGATGGCGGCACCGTCGGAGCTGAGCACCTCGACGTTCAGGCAGAGCGACTGAAGTTCCTTCAGAAGCACCTTGAACGACTCGGGGATACCCGGTTCCGGGATGTTCTCGCCCTTGACGATCGCCTCGTAGACCTTCACGCGGCCCACCACGTCGTCCGACTTGATGGTGAGCAGCTCCTGCAGGGTGTAGGCGGCGCCGTACGCCTGCATCGCCCAACACTCCATCTCACCGAAGCGCTGACCACCGAACTGCGCCTTACCACCCAGCGGCTGCTGGGTGATCATCGAGTACGGACCGGTCGAACGAGCGTGGATCTTGTCGTCGACCAGGTGGTGCAGCTTGATGATGTACATGTAGCCGACCGCCACGGGGTACGGGAACGGCTCGCCGGAACGACCGTCGAACAGCGTCGCCTTGCCGTCGCCGTTGACCATGACCTCGCCGTCGCGGTTGGGCAGCGTCGAGGACAGCAGTCCGGTCAGCTCCTCCTCACGCGCACCGTCGAACACCGGGGTGGCGGTGTTGGTGTCGGGCTCCGCCGAGTACATGTCCTCGGGCAGGTTCGAGGCCCACTCCGGGACGCCCTCGGCCACGTTGATGTTCCAGCCGGCCTTGGCGATCCACCCGAGGTGGGTCTCCAGGATCTGGCCGATGTTCATACGACGCGGGACACCGTGGGTGTTCAGGATGATGTCGACCGGGGTGCCGTCGGGCAGGAACGGCATGTCCTCCTGAGGGAGGATCTTGCCGATGACGCCCTTGTTGCCGTGACGACCGGCGAGCTTGTCGCCGTCCTGGATCTTGCGCTTCTGGGCCACGTAGACGCGGACCAGCTCGTTGACGCCCGGCGCGAGATCGTCGTCGTCGTCGCGGCTGAACACGCGCACGCCGATGACCTTGCCGGTCTCGCCGTGGGGCACCTTCAGCGAGGTGTCGCGAACCTCACGGGCCTTCTCACCGAAGATGGCACGCAGCAGACGCTCTTCCGGGGTCAGCTCGGTCTCGCCCTTCGGGGTGACCTTGCCGACCAGGATGTCGCCGTCGCGGACCTCGGCACCGATGCGCACGATGCCGCGCTCGTCGAGGTCGGCGAGGACCTCGTCGGAGACGTTCGGGATGTCCCGGGTGATCTCCTCGGCACCGAGCTTGGTGTCGCGGGCGTCGATCTCGTGCTCCTCGATGTGGATCGAGGTCAGGACGTCCTCTTCCACGAGGCGCTGCGACAGGATGATCGCGTCCTCGTAGTTGTGGCCCTCCCACGGCATGATCGCCACGAGCAGGTTCTTGCCGAGCGCCATCTCACCGTTCTCGGTGCAGGGGCCGTCGGCGAGGACCTGGCCGGCCTCCACGCGCTGGCCCTCGTCCACGATCGGACGCTGGTTGGCGCAGGTGCCGTGGTTCGAACGCGCGAACTTGCGCATCCGGTAGGTGTCACGGGTGCCCTCGTCGGACATGACGGTGATGTAGTCGGCCGAGACCTCTTCGACCACACCGGTCTTGGACGACACGATGACGTCACCGGCGTCGACGGCGGCACGGAGCTCCATACCGGTACCGACCAGCGGCGACTCGTTGCGCACCAGCGGCACGGCCTGACGCTGCATGTTCGCACCCATCAGGGCGCGGTTCGCGTCGTCGTGCTCGAGGAACGGGATCATCGCGGTCGCGACCGACACCATCTGGCGCGGCGAGACGTCGAGGTACTCGACATCGGTGGCGCCCACGAACTCCACCTCGGAGCCCTTCTTGCGCACCAGCACACGCTCGTCGGTGATACGGCCGCTGCCGTCGAAGTTGGTGTTGGCCTGACCGATGAGGAAGCGATCCTCCTCGTCAGCGGTCATGTACTGGATCTCGTCGGTGACGACACCGTCGACGACCTTGCGGTACGGGGTCTCGATGAAACCGAACGGGTTGACCCGTGCGTACACCGAGAGCGAACCGATCAGACCGATGTTCGGACCCTCAGGGGTCTCGATCGGGCACATACGGCCGTAGTGCGACGGGTGGACGTCGCGCACCTCGAGGCCGGCACGCTCACGACTCAGACCGCCCGGGCCCAGCGCCGACAGACGACGCTTGTGGGTCAGACCCGACAGCGGGTTGTTCTGGTCCATGAACTGCGACAGCTGGCTGGTGCCGAAGAACTCCTTGATCGCCGCCACGACGGGACGGATGTTGATCAGGGTCTGCGGGGTGATCGCCTCGACGTCCTGGGTGGTCATGCGCTCACGCACGACACGCTCCATACGCGAGAGGCCCACGCGGATCTGGTTCTGGATCAGCTCGCCGACGGTACGCAGACGACGGTTGCCGAAGTGGTCGATGTCGTCGACCTCGACGGGAACCTCCACACCACCGGGGACGGTCATGTAGGTGGTCGTGTGCGGGTCGGCCTCGTGCAGACGCACCAGGTACTCGACGGTCGCGATGATGTCCTCGCGGGTCAGGGTCGACTCGCCGGTCATCGGGTTGCCCGTCAGACCCAGCTTCTTGTTGACCTTGTAGCGGCCCACACGGGCGAGGTCGTAGCGCTTGTCCTTGAAGAACAGGTTCTCCAGGAGGTTCTCCGCGGACTCCTTGGTCGGCGGCTCACCCGGACGCAGCTTGCGGTAGACCTCGAGCAGCGCCTCGTCCTGGTTGGCGGTGTTGTCCTTCTCCAGGGTCGACATCATGATCTCGGAGAAGCCGAAGCGCTCGGTGATCTCCTCGGTGGTGAAGCCGAGGGCCTTGAGCAGCACGGTGACCGGCTGACGGCGCTTGCGGTCGATACGCACACCCACGGTGTCGCGCTTGTCGACGTCGAACTCCAGCCACGCACCGCGACCCGGGATCACCTTGACGGTGTGCAGGGTCTTCTCGGTGGCCTTGTCGATCGCGGCGTCGAAGTACACGCCGGGGCTGCGGACCAGCTGGCTCACCACGACACGCTCGGTGCCGTTGATGATGAAGCTGCCCTTGTCGGTCATGATCGGGAAGTCGCCCATGAAGACGGTCTGCGACTTGATCTCACCGGTGTTGTTGTTGATGAACTCAGCGGTGACGAACAGCGGCGCCGCGTAGGTCATGTCCTTGTCCTTGCACTCCTCGACGGAGGCCTTGACCTCGTCGAAGTGCGGCTCGGAGAACGACAGGGACATCGACCCGGAGAAGTCCTCGATAGGGGACAGCTCGTGGAGGATGTCCTCCAGCCCGCCCGTCGGGTTCTCTTCTCCGCGGGCGATCGCCTTGGCGCGCCACTCCGGGGACCCGACGAGCCATTCGAAGGAATCGAGTTGGAGGTCGAGGAGGCCGGGAACCTCCAGCGGCTCGCTGATCTTTGCAAACGACGCGCGATGCGGCGCGCCGGGGATTGTTGAGGTGGACTGGCGGTTGACTGCCAAGATGCGTCCTTCCAACACGACGTTATTCACAACCTAGATGTGCGGTGGCTTGATGGGCCGTTCGCTGGTGACACCCTGAGATCGGCGATCACCGCAGCACACACATACAAGGAGTGGCCGAAGAAGGATCGATAGATGGACAGGAGGCAGCCAGCGCAACGTCCAACTGTAGCAGAAAATAGACGTCCTTTGTCAAGTCCGTCGAGAAACGATTTCGCACGGGTGGCTGCCTGCACGTCAATCGCTGGTCACAGCCTGGCCTGACAACGCCGAAACGTCAAGCGGTACGCGCCAATTTCGCGAACTTGTCCCCGGAGTCGTCCGACCGCCTGGCGGTCACGCCCGGATCAGAAGGGCTCGACGCCCTGGATCCGCCACGTGTCGCCCTCCTTGACCATGGCGAACTGCGCACGCGGGGCACCGCTGTTGGTGGCCATGCTGTTCTGCGTCTCGCTGATGATCATGTTCGCGATCACGGTCGCGTGGGCGCCGTCGCCGCCGCCGGTCAGATCCTTGACGCCGAGGGCGTCGACCCGGCACTCGGCACCGGTCTTGGTCTGGGTGATCAGGTCCTTCTGCGCCTTGAAGGTCTTGTCGAACTCTTCCCGCGCCTGACCGGTCAACGCATCCTGGGCACGCTTCTGCCAGGCGTCGAGTTCGGTGTGCTCGTAACCGAAGATCGCGCAGATCCGTTCCTGTGCCTGCCCGGTCAACTGCGACGTGGCCTCCTGGTCGACGAAGGCTTTGTTGGGACCCACGTCGGCACCGGGATGGAAGGCGAGGACCACGGCGACGATGCCGAGGACCACCGCGGCCGCGGCGAGGATCGCCGCGAGCGGGGCCGCACGCTTCTTCCTGCCCTCGGCACTCCCCTGCCGGCCGGGCCGGCCCATCGGGCGGTTCGACGAGGTGTCCTCATCGGTTCTGCCGGCTGCGCTGGGACGCAGGGTCGAGACCCGGGAGACGGGCCTGGTCTTCGGCTTGGTGAGGTCGGGCTTCGCGGGGGCGGTGTCGGTGTCGGCGGCGTCGACGGAGCTCGAGGTGTCGTCACCGGACCCTTCGTGGCTCGTCGACTCGCTCCGCTCGCCCGGCCCGGCGGCTTTCGCTCCTTGCACCTCAGGGAGCGCGGGTGCCGACGCATCGACCTCGGGGGCATCGGGTGTCTGCCCGGGCTGCGTGGCACGGGTGTGTCCGGCGACCTTCGGCGTCGGACGACGCTTGCCTGCGGGCTTCTTCGGGTTCTGGGCCATCAGTTTCCGCCTCCCGGTGCCGGCGCGGGCGCCTGTCCGTTACCCGACTGTCCCGCGTCGGCGTAGGCGATGCCTTCCAGGCCGAGGAGGTTCTCGGCCTTCCAGGTGTCGCCGTCCTTGATCATGCTGACGTCGAATCCGCGCGTCTCGTCGACGCCGGGCTGGCCGGGCCGCTCGAGGGTCGTGATGACGTAGACGAGGACCTTCGCCTTGCCCTCGTCGGGGTTGACCTCGCTCGGCGCGCTGCGCACCAGGCGGGCGCTCAGCTTGGCGGCGTCCGGGCCGGCATTCGACAGCATGTCGAGGACGCTCCCGTCCTTGCCGCCGAGCACCTCGTTCTTGGCCTTGCCGGTCAGCGACGCCTCGGCGCGCTCCCGGAAACCGTCGAGGTCGGCGGGATCGATCGTGGTGATGTTGAGGACGGCCTGTTCGGCCGCCTGGGTCGCGTCGTCACGCGTCTGCTGCGCCGGGTACTGGTTGGCATAGACGTCGTAGGCACGCACTCCGAACACGGCCACGCACACCACCGCCGCGATCACCGCGACGATCGCCAGCGCAAGCGGCGCGACGCCTGCGAGCCGCCTCAGCGCGGGTCGGGTGCCGGTGTTCTTCTCGGTCGGACCTGCATCCGGATCGGTCGAGCCGGTCGATGCAGAACCTGTGGGTTCGGGGGTGCCAGTCATAGCAGAAGACACTGTATAGATCGCTCCTGAGCGCAGGCCAAGGCCCGAGTGTCCGCACGAAGCGGAACCGGAGCCCTGGAAGGCCTGCGTCGTCTACTTGGGCCGCACGCCGAGCAGCGCTGCGAGCTGCTGGGCCAGCGGGTTGAGGTTCAGCTTGTCGGGGTCCTTCTTCGGCGTGGAATCCCACGGCTGCGGGTACGCCGGGTTGGCGTACTTCGCACGCTCCGCACTGCGCACACCCGTCGGGTTGCCCAGCGGCACAGTGCACTTGGCCTCCGTGTTGAACGGGAAGGCGTCGTAGTGCTTGTCGAAGTTCGGGTTCTTGCGCCGCATCTCCGCCATGATCGCGTCGGTGCCGCCATAGCCCCGCGTACAGGCCGCCGGGTTGTTGGTCTCGAGGACGACGCCGAAGTGGATCTGGCCGTCGCCGGGTGCCGGTGAGTGGCTGCCCGCCGACAGAGCGGAGAGCATCGCGAAGGTCGTCGAGATGTTGTAGGTCGCCGGCTCGATGGTGCGGGACACCTCGGCGAGATCCTTCACCACCTTGGAGATGTCGTTGCCGTTCTTCTGGATCAGCTCGGAGATCTGCGTGGCCGACAGCGTGCCGGTGGTGAGCAGACGTCGGAGGTCGGGGTCGGAGCTCGCGAGGGTCGCGGTGACCAGGTCGAGGTTCCGCGACCACGTGAGGATCGCATCCGACTGGTCTGCCTGCGTGGCGAGCACGACATTGGAATCCTGGATGAGCGAGACGACCTCGGGCAGGTTGTCGACGCCCGCGCGCGACAGCTTGCCGAGCGAATCGACCAGGCGGGTGAGGTTCTCACTCTGACCGTTGAACGCCTTGCCGAGTTCGGTGATGACCGTGTGCAGGTCGTCGACCGGGATCGACGAGGTGAAGTCGATGGCCGACTTCACGACGTCCTCGAGCGGCTCGGGCAGCTGGTACTTGGTGATGACGTCGCCCGCCTTGAGGTACGGACCCGACGAGGTCGTCGGCTGCAGGTCGACGTACTGCTCACCGATCGCCGATCGCGAGGCGACGACGGCGGTCGCCGACGCCGGGATGTCCGGGCCGCCCTTGTCGATGTCGAGCTTCACGTCGACGCCGGACTTGGTCAGCGTGAGTCCGCCGACGCGCCCCACCGGCACACCCTGGTAGGTGACCTCGGCGTTGGTGAAGATGCCGCCGGAGTCGGGCAGCTGCGCGGTGACCGAGTACATGCCGACGCCGGCCAGCTTGTCGAGTCGCGCGTACTTCGCGCCCACATAGACCAGCGCCACCAGGCCGACGACGACGAACACGATCAGCTGGATCTTGACGAGCTTGCTGATCATCGTCCTGCTCCTGTCGGTGCCTCAGGGGTCTGCGACTTCGGCGCCAGACCCATCGCCGCGAGCGGGCCGTCGAGAACGCCCTGTCCGGGTTTGGCGGGTGTGGGCATCGGGCCGGCGCCGTCGGCGGACCGGGAGAACGATGCCGCCGGGTAGCGACCGCCGGACGGCGGGGTGTTCGGTCCGGGACGCCAGTTAGGGCCGGGCGGCAACAGGGTGATCGTCGGCCAGCCGTAGCGCGGTCCGTTGCCGTTGTAGTACGGGTTCCGCGGATCGACAGGCACCTTCACCCGGGCCGGGGGCGAGTACTTCGGTGTCCCCTGCCCCACGCCGAGCGCCTCGAGCTGGTTGAGGAGCCGGAGGTCCAACGTCATGAACAGGTTGGTCGAGTCGCCCTTGACACCGGGCAGCAGCCAGTCCGGGAACGGATGGGTCAGGACCAGCGGTGCGGCGGTGATCGCATCGGGCGCAGCAGCGGCGAGCTGGGTGAGCACGGGACGCAGTGCCTTGAGGTCGTTGATCAGCGCCTTGCGCGACTTGCCGAGCACGTCGGTGCCGACCTGACCGAGCTGGTCGAGCTTGGTCAGCAGGTCGACGAACTGCGGACGCTGCTCCTCCAGCACCTCGATGCCCTCGGGCAGCTGCTTGAGGATGCGGTCGATCTGATCGGTCTGCGCCGCGGTCCGTTCGGACAGGTCGGCGAGGCCGTCGATCGCGCCGATGATGTCGTCACGCTGGCGGTTGAGGCCGGCGATGAGCTTCTCGGTCTGGTCGATGAGGTCGCGGACCTTGCCGGCCCGGCCGTCGAGCGTCTTGTTCAGCTCGGTGACGATCGGCTGGATCTGGTTGATGCCGCCGCCGGTCAGCAGCAGCGCCAGCGCTCCGAGAACCTGCTCGATGTCGGTCGCGGTACGGGTTCGCGACGTGGGGATCGGCTGGGCCGGGTTCTGCCGCGGCGCGTCGGCGCTGCCGTCCGGCTCGGACAGGGACACGAACTTCTCGCCGAGCAGCGAGGTCTGCTGAACGCTCGCCTCGGCCTTGTCGGACAGGTCGACCTCGTTCTTGACCTCGACCGTGACCTGGGCGAACCACTGGTCATCAGGCACCTCGACCGCGGTCACGCGGCCGACGGGGATGCCGTCCCGCTTGACCATCGACTGGGGCACCAGGTCGAGCACGTCGTCGAACTGGATCTTGTAGGTGCGTGCGTTGTCGCCGGTGTCGACGCCGCCGGGTAGCGGCAGCGACTGGATGCCGTTGGACATACAACCCGACACCAGCACGGTCAGCGACAGGACCGCGCCGGCCAGCGTCATCCGCATGGTGCGTCGGTTCATCAGTTGCCTCCCCGAGGACGTGGGGTGGTCGACTTGGTGGTCGACGACGATGCGGGTGCGCGTGCCGCCGGCGGCGCGGGAGTCCGCGACGACGGGGTTCCGATCTCGGGATCCGGGTTACCGGGAACCGTGCCGGGCACGGGCGCCTTCTGCAGCTTGTTGTTGCTCATGATGCCGAAGGGCAGCACGGGCAGCAGCGGCTCGAGCACACCGTCGGTGATCTGCTTGCCGAGCGCCTCACACTGGCTGATCAGCGGACGCAGCGTGTTGCTGAACTGCGTGGCCTGCGGGTTGCCCGGGAGCAACTGACCGAGGTCGAGCAGGCGGCACTGCGCACCGATCAGGTCCTGCAGATCCGGGATCGTCAGGCGCATCGACAGGGTTCCCGACTCCGCGTCGTAGGCGTTGATCAGATTGCTGATGGTGATCGGCAGGACGGTGAGGACCTCTTTGAGGTTGTTCTTCTCGTCGAGCAGCGCCTGCGTCGTCGGCTGCAGGTCCTTGACGGTCTCGCCGATCTGCTCGCGGTTGTCGTCGAGGAACTCCGCCACGTCGCCGAGGGCGAACGACAGCTTGTTCAGGGCCGACGCGAGCTGGTCGCGTTCGCCGGCGAGGAACTTGTTGAACGACGCCATCTGCGTGTTGAACTGCCGCACCTGGGCATCGTTCTCGCGCAGCGCGCCGACGAAGGTGTTGAGGTTCTTGACGGTGTCGAAGAGGTTGCCCCGCGAATCGCTGAGGGTCGTGGTGGCCTTCGACAGGTTCTCGATGGCCTCGCCGAGCTTCTCGCCGTTGCCCTCGAGGTTGGCGGCACTGGTCGCGACGAGTTCGCTCACCGCGCCCTGGCGGCCGGTGCCGTCCTGCTTGTTGGCGCCGTCGGGACCGAGCGCGTCCGACAGTTCCTTGACGCTGCGATACAACTCGTCGACCTCCACCGGAACCATCGTCTGGTTCACATCGAGGGTGATGTCGCGGGAGGCCTTCGGTCCGCCGGAGTAGGCGGGGGTCAGCTGGATGTAGCGGTCGGCAACCACGGACGGGATCACCTGCACGGCACGGACGTCCTCGGGCAGCGTGATGCCGCGGTCGACGGTCATCGTCACCTTCACGGTGTCGCCCTGTGGAGTCACCGAGTCGACCTTGCCCACGGCGACGCCGAGGATGCGCACGTCGGAACCCTCGTAGATGCCGACGGAACGCTTGAATGTCGCGGTGATCTTGGTGGTCCCCATCGAAGAGAACACCCACCACAGCGCGCCGGCGACAACCAGCGCGATGATCAGCCCGAGGACGAGCGCCACGATGTGGCGCGGTGTGAACCACCGGCCGGGACCGGAGGTCTGTGTGAGGTCTGGCGCGGTCATCAGCCTGCCTCCGTTCCGCCGTTGTTCTGTTCCAGCGTCTTCTTGTTCGGCGGACGTGTGGTGTTCTGTTGCGGCAGGGCCGGCGGCAGGAGGTTCACCACGGTCGACTCGAGCCAGCGGCCGTTGCCGAGCGCGTTGGCGTAGAGCCGGTAGAACGGCGCCATGTACTTGATCGAGTCCCGGATGTTCTGGTTCTGACGCTGCAGCAGTTCATTGACGCCCTTCAGCGCGTCGAGCGCCGGCCCGATCTGCTCCTCGTTGTCGCGCACGATGCCGGTGAGCGAGTCGCCGAGGCTCGTCGTGCTCGCGAGCAGCGCGGAGATGGCCTGCTGCCGGTTGTTGAGCTCGTCGAGGAGCTGTCCCGCACCGCCGATGAGGCGCACGAACTCCTCGTTGCGGTCGGCCAGCAGCTTCGACGTGTCCTTGGTGGCGGCGAGGAGCTTCTGCACCTCCTGGTCGCGGCTGGCGATCGTGTTGGACAGACGCGCCAGCCCGTCGAGCGCCGGACCGGTGGTGCCCGCGGTGCCCGAGAAGGCGTCGGAGAGCACGCGCATCGACTCGGCCAGCTGGTCGTTGTCGAAGTCCTCGATCTGATTCGCGGCGGCCGAGAACGCCTCGATGACGTCGTACGGGGCGACCGTGTCGGTCAGCGGGACGTCGGGATCGGCGGGCTCGCTGCCGCGCGGGTTCAGCGACAGGAACTTCTGACCCAGGATCGTCTTGATCTGGATCGACGCCTGCGTCTGGTCGCCGATCCAGGTGTTCTCCACCTTGAAGGTCACGTCGACCTTGTCGCCGTTGAGCTTCACCGCGTCGACCTCACCGACCTTCACACCGGCGACGCGCACCTCGTTACCGGGCTTGAGCCCGGCGGCCTCGGAGAACTTCGCGGTGTAGCGGGCTCCGGCACCGAGCAACGGGACGTCGGTCAGGTAGAACGCGCTGAGTCCCAGCATCATCAGGATCAGGATGCCGATGGCACCGATGCTCACCGGACTGCGTCGACCACCGAACCGGCGATGGGGGTGCTTCTTCGGCGCATCCGCCCGGGCTGCGTCGTCCTGGTTGTCGTTCTGGTCTGCCATCGTGGTCACCCCCCTGGCTTCTCGTCGGTCCAGCAGCGCGTCGCGGCGCTGGTGTAGAGCACGTGATTGATGTCGGGCAACGGCACCAGCGGTTGTGTCAGCACCGTCGACTTGCCGTTGCCGGCGACGATGTCGATGCCGCACAGATAGAACTGGAACCAGGAACCGAAGGTCGCGGCCCGGCCGATCTTCTGCAGCTTGATCGGCAGGTTGGTCAGCGTCTGCTCGATGTCCTTGTCGCGCTTGTTGATCTGATCGGCGAGCGACTTCAGACCGGCGATGTCGCCCTGGATGGAGGGTCGCGTCGCACCGAGGATGTTCGCGGTCACCGAGGTCAGGTTGGACACCGACGAGATTGCCGAGCCCACCGAACCGCGCTGTGCGGCAAGGCCGGTCACCAGCTTCTCGGTGTTGTCGAGGAGGCTGGTGAACTGCGCGTCGTTGCGGTTGACCGTGTCGAGCACCTTGGTGAGGTTGCCGATCAGGTCACCGATGACCTTGTCCTTGTCGGCGATCGCATTCGTCAGGTCCGCGGTGTCGCTGACCAGGCGCGTGATCGAGCCGCCCTGACCGTCGAAGATCGCGATGATCTGCTCTGTCAGCTTGTTGACGTCTTCGGCCGACAGCTGCTGGAACAGCGGACGGAACCCGTTGAACAGTTCGGTGAGGTTCACCGGCGGATGCGTGTCGGTGCGGCCCGGCTCCAGCCCGAACGTGTGGCCCTGCGCCACGGTCTTCGTCGGGTCGCCCGCCCCCCGCTCCAGACCGAGGTACCGGAGACCGGTGAGGTTGCGGTAGCGGATGTAGAGCTGGGTGCCGTCCGGCAGCCGGTCACGGTCGACGTTGAACGAGACCATGGCCCGGTTGCGGTCGTAGACCTCGACCTTCTCCACCTGTCCCACCCGGACGCCCGCGATGCGGACGTCGTCGCCCGCATTGAGCAGCGTGGCGTCGGTGAAGACGGCCTTGAACTTCGCGTCACCGTCACCACCGGCGTTCGCGATGGTCAGCGCGAGCAGGCTGGTGGTGACCACGGTGACGACCGCGAAGACGATCAGCTTGACGAGGGGCGCGATGATCGACCTCATTTGATGTCGACCTTCGCTCCCTGGAGGGCGCCGCCGGCGAGCATCGTGACCCAGGTCGGCACCGACTCCGGCGTCTCACCGGTGGTCGCGCCGTAGATGACCTGGAGCTGCTTGCGGTAGTCCGGGTCATCGAACGGGTTGGGCTCGACCGATCCCGCGGGGATGCCGCTGAACTGCGGCTGCGGGAGCGTCTTGACGGTGCGCGGGCCTGCGTTGCGTGACGGCGGCTGGTAGCTGCCGTCGGCGAGGCCGCCACCCGGGTACTGCGGGAACGGGCGACCGTTTTTGGCGGGCTCGTAGCACACGGCGGGTGGATCGAGGTCCATGAAGCGGGGTTCGTCCTGGTTCGGTAGGTATCGGCCACGGGGATTGACGAACTGCAGGTTCACGCGCACGCCCGGGTTCTTGGTGCCCTCGCCCACGATGACTCGAGACTCGGGGATCAGACCGGCGAAATTGCGGAACGTGCACACGAACGTCGGAGACTGCTTGGCCAGCCCGACGAGCAGTTGTTCGGAATCGACGGCGAGGTCGATCAGGTCGGTTCGGTTCTGGCGGAGCCAACCGGTGAGGTCATCGGAGGCCACACCGAGCGTGGCGATCAGGGTCCGCAGATCGCCCTGCCGTCCGACGATGGTGTTCGACGTGGTGCGGAACGAGTCCAGCGCGTCGACGACGTCGGGCAGCGCCTGCGAGTAGGTCTGCGAGAAGGTGGCCAGGCCCTCGAGGGTGCCCTCGAGGTCGGGCAGGTTCTTGTTGACCTCGCCGAAGATCTGGTCGAGCTCCTCGAGCGTGGTGCCGATCTGCTCGCCGCGACCCGACAGCGCCTTCGACAGCGAGGTGAGCGTGGCGTTGAGATCCTGCGGCGGGATCGCCTCGAGCACCGGCAGCAGGTCGTCGAACAACTGCTGGACCTCGAGAGCATTGCCGCTCTTGTCGGTCTCGATGGTTGCGCCGTTCTTCAGCGTCGGACCGTTGTTGTCCTCGGGAACCTGCAACGCCACGTACCGCTCACCGAAGAGCGTCTTCGGCAGGATGCGCGCGGTGGTCTTGTCGGACAGCTCCGAGGCCTTGGTCGGATCGAGGCCGAGGATGACCTCCACCGAACCGTCGGGCGCCGGCTTGACCTCGCGGACCTCGCCGACGACCATGCCGCGCGCCTTCACGTCGGCGTTCGCGGGAAGCGCGTTGCCGGTGGAGTCGGTCAGCAGGGTGACGTCGGTGAAGTCTTGGAACGTCTTGTTGAACTTGGTGATGGTCGCGGTGAGGAACAGTGCGACCACGATGAAGAAGACCAAGCCGAGCAGTCGTCGGCGCAGGACCGCCATCTGCTAACCCCCCACTCGCACGGTCGTGGTGGTGCCCCAGATCGCGAGTCCCAGGAAGAAGTCGAGGACGGCGATGAGGACCAGCGCCGCTCGGACCGCGTGACCGACGGCCACGCCCACACCTGCGGGACCCCCGGATGCGTAGTAGCCGTAGTAGCAGTGCACCAGGATGATGACGAAGGCGAAGACCAGCACCTTGCCGAACGACCAGAGCACGTCGGCCGGCGGCAGGAACAGGTTGAAGTAATGGTCGTAGGAGCCGCCGGACTGCCCGTTGAAGACGGTCGTCACCACTCTCGAGGCGAGATACGCCGACAACAGACCCAGCACGTACAGCGGAATGACGGCGATGAAGCCGGCGATCACGCGGGTCGACACCAGGAACGGGATCGACGGCACGGCCATCGTCTCCAGGGCGTCGATCTCCTCGGAGATACGCATGGCGCCGAGCTGGGCGGTGAAGCCACAGCCGACGGTCGCGGACAGGGCGAGGCCTGCCACGAGGGGCGCCACCTCACGGGTGTTCACGTAGGCCGACAGGAAGCCGGTCAGGGCCTGCGACCCGATCTGGTCGAGTGCCGCGTAACCCTGCAAGCCGACGACGACGCCGGTGAAGCCCGACATCAGCACCATCACGCCGATGGTGCCGCCGATGACCGCGAGTCCGCCCGAACCGAAGGCCACTTCGGCGAGCAGGCGCAGGACCTCACGGGTGTAATGCACCAGCGTCTTCGGCATCCACGCCAGCGTGCGGCCGTAGAACGACATCTGCTCGCCGGCACCGTCGAGCACCTTGAGCGGTTTGCCCAGCTGTTTGCGGGCCTCGTACATGTAGTACTCAGGCCTGCTCTTGGCGATCGTCACGCCGCCGCCACCATCGGTCACGACTAGCTCCCCTTCGGTGGGACGATCTGCAGGTAGACCGCAGTGATGATCAGGTTGGCGAGGAACAGCAGCAGGAATGTGATGACGACGCTCTGGTTGACGGCGTCACCCACACCCTTCGGGCCACCCTTGGGGTTGAGCCCCTTGTAGGAGGCGACGACGCCGGCCAGCACACCGAAGATGGCCGCCTTCAGCGTCGACACGTACAGGTCGGGCAGCTGGGCGAGAGCACCGAACGACGCCAGATAGGCGCCCGGGGTGCCGCCCTGCACCACCACGTTGAAGAAGTAACCACCACCGATACCGATCACGGCGACGAGGCCGTTGAGCAGCATCGCGACCAGGACCATGGCCAGCACACGCGGGACCACGAGGCGCTGGATCGGGTTGATGCCCAGCACCTCCATGGCGTCGATCTCCTCACGGATGGTGCGCGACCCGAGGTCGGCGGCAACCGCCGATCCGGCCGCACCCGCGATGAGGAGCGAGGTCACCAGTGGCGACCCCTGCTGGATGACGACCAACACGCTGGCCGCGCCGGTGTACGACTCGGCGCCGAGCTGTTTGATCAGCGAACCCGTCTGCAAGGAGACGATTGCGCCGAACGGAATCGCGATCAGGGCGGTCGGCAGGATCGTCACACTGGCGATGAACCACGCCTGCTGGATGAACTCCCGCCACTGAAACGGGCGCACAAAGGTCTGGCGTGCAACATCGACGAAGAGCTGAACGATATTGCCGGTCTGGGCGAGAGCACCTGTTCCGGCCTGCGCGATTCGGTCGACGCCACGCGTGGTGGCATTGGTCATCCCTAGATGGTCCGCCCTTCGTTCCCGTCAGCAGCACGATGACTGGGCTTGGTCAGTGCGTCGCCGCCACCGGGCGTCTGCCACTGTTCGGTGGGCGCATCGCTGCCGCCGTAGTCGATGACGTCGGTCTTGGCGTCGGCGACGGCCACGTTCCCGGCGGGAGCGCTGGTCCACTCGTTGTCTCCGCCGTGGCGTCCGCCGCCGCCGCCCGCCATGTCCTCGGCGTGCGCGCGGCTCTCCTCGCGGATCTGGTCTTCCTGCTCCTGGCTGCGGCGGATCGCTTCCTGCGCGTTCTCCGGCAGGTCGGGCAGCATCGCGTGGACGCGCTCACGGTGACGGGCGATCGCCTTACGTTCGGGCATACCGGGATTGGGCTGCACCTGCGGGATGATCTCGGTGAAGTCCTCCTTGGTACCACCACCGGAGATACCCGCGGCCTGCATGGCCTCTTCCTGCTTCTGGACGGCCTCGTCCTTCTCCTCGGACATGCCGATCGGACCGAAACGATCACCGGAGAGGAACTGCTTGACCACCGGCTGCTCCGAGGTGAGCAACTGCTCGCGCGGACCGAACATCACCAGCTCCTTGCGGAAGAGCATGCCGATGTTGTCCGGGATCGTCCGGGCGATGTTGATGTTGTGCGTCACGATCAGGATCGTCGCGTCGATCTGCGCATTGATGTCGATCAACAGCTGCGAGATGTAGGCGGTACGCACCGGATCCAGACCCGAGTCCGGCTCGTCGCACAGGATGAT
Source organism: Gordonia sp. 135 (assembly GCF_009720185.1). Classification (NCBI taxonomy): domain Bacteria; kingdom Bacillati; phylum Actinomycetota; class Actinomycetes; order Mycobacteriales; family Gordoniaceae; genus Gordonia; species Gordonia sp. 135. Next base: position 1,107,209 of record NZ_CP046257.1, on the reverse strand, counting down.
CTGCGGATCCAGCACCAGCGCGCGGGCCAGACCGGCACGCTTGCGCATACCACCGGAGATCTCACCGGGGAGCTTGTCCTCGGCACCGGTCAAACCGACCAGGTCGATCTTCTCCATCACGATGTCGCGGACCTCGTTCTCCTTCTTCTTCGTGTGCTCACGAAGCGGGAACGCGATGTTGTCGAACAGGCTCATCGAACCGAACAGCGCACCGTCCTGGAACAGCACACCGAACAGCTTGCGGATCTCATAGAGTTCCTTGGCCGAACACTGCGTGATGTCGGTGCCGTCGATGATCACCGAACCCTGCTCGGGATGCAGCAGACCGATCAAGGTCTTCAGGAACACCGACTTACCGGTACCCGACGGACCGAGCAGCGCGGAGACTTCCCCCTCCGGGAGGGTCAGAGTGACATCACGCCAAATGTTCTGAGAACCGAACGACTTGGTGAGCCCCTCGACACTGACCTCTACACCCACAACTTCCTCCAGACGATCGCTGCCCCCGAAGGCGGCCACGGTGTGACCGCACACCCACCGGTGGCATTTGTGGTTGGGGTCACTGTAACCGACCAGGGACCACCAACCATGCGACCGGAGTCACTCAGCTTGCGCCCGCGAAAGCTACCAGCCGGTAACTCTCGCTGCGTCGATGACATTAGCCGATGGAACGAAGTGAGGGAAGTCGGACATCAGCGCCGGATGTGATGCCGGACGCAGAGTCCCAGGTCACTCGGGAAGTGTCCGTTTCGGCGATGGAAATTGAACCGAGAAGGCGCCTCGTGCGTCCAATCCTCATGACTTGGTTCCCGACCGATCGACACGGACTCATACGGCGCGAATCGACGCTGCGGGTCGGCATCACCGACGACACCGTCGCAGCGGCGGTGGACGGGGGCGACTTGATCCGACTGGCGCCAGGGGTCTACGTGGAAGCCACCCCCGACACTGCCGATCCCACCGCGGCCCATCGCCTGCGGTCCATCGCGGTGGCGACCTCGGCGCGCGATCGCGGCACGACGACGCTGAGTCATGATTCGGCCGCAGCCATCCTCGGCCTGGAACTCCTCCACCCCGACCGCGAAGCTGTCCATCTCACCAAGAAGTCGAACGCGGGCGGTTTCGTGCGCGGCCACCGACATGTGCACAACGGTCCGCTGACATCCGCCGAGATCAAGATCGTCGACGGGATCGAGGTGACGACACTCGAGCGCACTGCGGTCGACGTCGCGACGAACGGCGACTTCGCGCAAGCACTCGTGGCCTTCGACCGAGCGCTGGCGATGAAGGCCGATCCATCGGCCATGACAGCCATCCTCGACGCACGATCACGGCGGCCCGGGACCAGAATCGCACGACGCGCCCTGTCGTTCGCCGACTCGTCGTCGGAGAGCGTAGGTGAATCGTGGAGCCGCGCCCAGATGATCGCAGCCGGACTCCCCGTCCCACGCCTGCAGCACAGGTTCCGGACATCACAGGGCGAGGCGCGGGCGGACTTCGACTGGGACGGTCGGCTCGTCGGCGAGTTCGACGGACTCCAGAAGTACGGAATGCGCCCCGGAGAGACCCCACGAGAGGCACTGCTACGCGAGAAGCGGCGCGAGGACGCCCTGCGAGCCATGGGGATCATGGTGGTCCGCTGGACGTGGGCCGAGCTCGAACGAGGAGAGCTGGTCGGCCTCCTGAGACCCTGGCTCGTGAAGTTGGGGCTCGCGGCCGCCTGAGCGAGCCACTCTCAGACTTCATTTCGACGCTGCGACTTCGATCGAGGTCGCAACGTCGAAATGAGGTCTGGAAGTCAGGCCGCCACGAGAGTCGAGTGCCCAAACAGCAACAAGCCCGGGACAGCAATGCTGTCCCGGGCTCGTGAAGTCGAGTAAGAGAGTCTTACTTGACGGAAACCTTGGCGCCGGCCTCTTCGAGCTTGGCCTTGGCAGCCTCGGCGGCGTCCTTGTCGACCTTCTCCAGGAGAGCCTTCGGAGCACCCTCGACGAGGTCCTTGGCTTCCTTCAGGCCCAGACCCGAGACGACCTCGCGGACGACCTTGATGACCTGGATCTTCTTGTCGCCGGCACCCTCGAGGATGACGTCGAACTCGTCCTGCTCGGCAGCGGCCTCGCCACCGGCAGCAGCCGGGGCACCGGCAGCGGCAACGGCGACCGGAGCGGCCGCGGTGACCTCGAAGACCTCTTCGAACTTCTTCACGAAATCGCTGAGCTCCAGCAGGGTCAGTTCCTTGAACTGCTCGATGAGCTCGTCAGCGGTGAGCTTCGCCATGGTGGCGTCCTTCCTGTAAGTCCCCGTACGGGGTTGGTGTGCATCCCCGTACGGTCCGGGGATTGGCTTGGTGCGGCGAGTTATTCGCCGGCTTCGTTCTTCTTCTCCTGCAGGGCCGCTGCGAGACGCGCGACCTGCGATGCCGGCTGGTTGAACAGACCGGCTGCCTTAGCCAAGTTGCCCTTCATGGCGCCGGCGAGCTTGGCCAGCAAGACCTCACGGGTCTCAAGGTCGGCGATCTGCTCGATCTCGGCAACGGACAGCGCGCGGCCGTCCATGTACCCGCCCTTGATGACCAGAGCCTTGTTGTCCTTGGCGAACGTCTTGATCGCCTTCGCGGCCACAACCGGCTCACCTTCGATGAAGGCGATGGCGGTCGGACCGGTGAACAGCTCGTCGAGCCCTTCCACGCCCGCATCAGCTGCGGCACGCTTCACCAGGGTGTTCTTGGCGACGGAGTAGGTTGCACCCTCGCCGAGGGAACGTCGCAGCTGGGAGATCTGGGTGACGGTGAGTCCACGGTATTCCGTGACCACTGCCGCCGAGGAGCCCTTGAACTGCTCTGCGATCTCCGCAACAGCGGCGACCTTTTCGGACTTGGCCATACTTCGCCTCCTCTCCTCGTCACTTGAGTTGGTCGGGTTCAACTGAGCGACGGGCCGTGGAGGCGATCGAGGGCGGAAATGACAAACGCCCCGGCACGCAGGCACGGGGCGTGAAGACGCACACTGATGTGTGGGACCACATTCCTCGTTCATCCTGCGTGGGCCGGCGACTTCGTCGCGCCTTCGTTCGGGAGTTCCCGACGACCAACGGTCTCTGGTTGAACCGATACGACGCACGGTTGTGCATCACACCGACGACTAGGCTACGTCCTTGTGGGGGAACAAACCAAATCGACCGACGCGCACGACGCCAACGAGCGCGCGCAGGCCGCCATGGACGCCGTCGCGGCGCGGCATCTGCAGCGCGCCTTCTGGCTGCCGGCGACGCGGACGGCGGCGGTCGCCTGGCCGATCGGGTTCGTCGCGGCGCATCTCGGATCCTGGCACTACTGGTGGCACGCACATCTCGTCGACCTCCTCGTCGACGCCGCGATCCACAGACCCGAAGGTTCCGCACACGGAGACCGCTCCTTCGACCCCGATGTCGCCGACGACGCCAACCGGGTGTTGCGCGGGATCAAGGTGCGCAACCTCGGACGGTGGACGAACAACTACTACGACGACATGGCGTGGCTGGGACTGGCGATCGAACGCGCCGACCGTCACCTCGACCTCGACCATCGACGCGGCCTGGAGGTCCTGACCCGGCGCATGCTCGACGCCTGGGTTCCCGAGGACGGGGGCGGTATCCCCTGGCGCACCACCGACCAGTTCTTCAACGCCCCGGCGAACGGCCCCGCGGCCATCCTGGTCGCCCGTACCGGTCACGTCGAACGCGCGGTCGCGATGTGTGACTGGATGGACGCCAACCTCATCGACCCGAAGACGCACCTCGTCATCGACGGCCTGAAGAAGCAGCCCGACGGTTCGCTGAAGGCCGAGACCGGCACCTATACCTACTGTCAGGGCGTCGTCCTCGGCGCCGAACTCGAGGCCTTCCGCGCGACCGGCGGACAGCGCCATCTGGACCGTCTGGCCCGCCTCCTCGGTGCCGTCGAGAAGCACTCCTGCACCGACGGGGTGATCAAGGGCGGCGGCGGTGGCGACGGCGGCCTGTTCCACGGGGTGCTCGCCCGTTATCTCGGGCTCATCGCCACCGACCTCCCGGATGTCGACGGATCGGATGAATTGCGTGCCCGGGCAGCCCGAATCGTGGCCTCGAGTGCCGATGCGGCGTGGGCGAACCGCACCGAGGTCCGCGGCCGCGTCGTGTTCGGCAGCGACTGGCGCAGCAGGGCCGTCATCCCTACGGCCGCCGGCAAGAAAGCCCAGTTCGTGGCGGGTGCGGTGATGCCCTCGGAGGTCCCCGAACGCGATCTGTCGGTGCAGCTGTCGGCGTGGATGGTCCTCGAGGCGGCGGCCGCGATCGACCTGTCGCTACCGGAATGTGACCGGCCGTAGACCTCCGATGGCCAAACCGAGGCCACCTGGTTAGCCATCCGATACCGGCGCTGAGCTATTCTTCAGCGAACGCGTGAGGTGACCTGGAACACACTGACATCCGCCGCCAGCGGAGCGGGTCCGGCGCCCACGACCGACACGAAGGGGTGTCGGTGTCCACCCGGCCATCTCGACCAGCAGCACTCGCGGTGCGACACCTCTCACCCCAGGCAGGGTGGTGCACCATGACGTATCAGTTGGATCCCGCGGAACGCCGTGCGCGGCCGGCCCCTTCGCCTTCGCGACGTCCCACGGAAGCACCCCATTTCGGTACCCTCCCCCTCGGCGACCCCACCGGAGGAGCCGACGGCATCCGCTGGCGTGAACAGGTCGACGGCAAGCAGCTGTACCCGCGCGTCGTCATCGACCGCGACGTCTCGATCACCATGAGCGACGGGGTCGTCCTGCGTGCCACCGTGATCCGTCCGGCCAACCGGTTCGGCCAGACGGTCCTCACCCCGTACCCCGCGATCATCAACATCAACCCGTACAACCGGGCCGCCATCGACTTCGTCGACCAGGCGCTGCACGCTCCCGTCCTCGGCAAGGCGTTGCACACCGCGTCGGCGTCGATCGATGCGGCCGGTACCGCACTCGAGGGCCTCACCACCCTCACCCAGACGCTGTCGGGGGGCGTCTTCGACGTCTTCGGCATCAACCGCAACCTGGTGCGCAGCGGCTACGTACAGGTCGTCGTCGACGTCCGCGGCACCGGTGCGAGCCACGGCAAGTGGCAGATCCTCGGCCCGCGCGAGCAGGAGGACTCCGTCGAGATCATCGACTGGGTCAGCGAGCAGGACTGGTGCGACGGCACCGTCGGCCTGGCCGGCTGGTCGTATTCGGCGATCAACTCGCTACAGGCCGCGGACAAGCGCCCGCCGCAGCTGAAAGCCGTCTTCGCAGTGGAGGGTTGCGACGACATCGTCCGCGACATCTACATCACCGGCGGCATGCCTTCGGCGTTCATCCCGGTGTGGCTGTCGGCGGTGAACATGCTCAAGTGGGTGCCCAACCCCGCCAACATCATTCGGGACATCACCAGCGGTCACGCGTTGAGGTGGGCCATCGACCGGGTGAAGTCGCCGGCCACCGAGATCCCCTCGCTGCTCTGGGGTTTCCTCACCGCCCGCGACCCGCGCATCTTCGACGACCCGTATTTCGACGAACGCGACCCGATCGTCGACCGCATCGAGGCACCCACGTTCACCGTCGGCGCCTGGCATGACCTGTTCGGCCGCAGTGCAACCGGCGTCTACGAGCGGCTGAACATGGAACCGGGCCGCAAGCAGATGATCGTCGGCGACGGCTATCACCTCGACGTCGGTTCGGGATACGGCGGCAAGTTCGCGCCACCGCGTCTGGACGTCCTCGAACGCGCCTGGTTCGACCGCTGGCTCAAGGGGCACCGCAACGGCGTCGAGCACTACGGGCCGGTCACGATGCTGCAGCAGGGAGGTGCGTGGACCGCCGGACAGAACTTCCCCCGCCCGGGCGTCGAGCCGAAGCGGTTGTACCTGACGGCCGATGCCTCGTCGACCGCCGACCATGCGGTACACGACGGCTCGCTGGGTTCGACTCCCGCACAGGGTGTCTCGTCGTTGCACATCCGCCCCGACATCCGCGGTCTCCGATCGCGCGACATGACCCAGGTGACCGCCGGCGCCACGATGGTCCTCGGCGCCGATTACGCCAAGGACGCACGCTTCCAGGAGCGGGGCGCGTTGTCGTTCACCACCGGCCCGGTTCTCGAGGCCACCCCGATCAGCGGCGCGATGAACCTGCGACTCAACGTCGCAACCACCGCCCACGAGGCGATCTGGGCGGTGACCGTGAACGACGTTGCGCCCGACGGCACGTCGACGGTGCTCACCAACGGCGCCCTCTCCGCGTCGAATCGCGCACTGGACCGCAGCAAGTCGACCTACGCGGCCGACGGCAGCCTGCTCTCGGCGCACCACTACCTGTCGCACAAGCGCAAGCTGCCGGTGCCCGCCGACGAGCCGGTCCGCATCGACGTCGACCTGGTCCCGACCGACGCGGTCCTGCAGCCGGGGCACCGCCTACGCGTCGACGTCTACGCGGCGAGCCTGCCCCGCTACCTCACGGTGGTGCCCGACCTGATCAAGGCACGCGGCCGCAGGCAGCGCCTGGTCCTCGACCCCGACCATCCGAGCTACCTCACGTTGCTCGCGGGTGAGGGACTGTGCGCCGACGCACCCGAGGCGGTGCAGCTCTAGCTGCGCAGCGCCCCTACCTGCAATTTGGGACGGTTCTTTTTGTTCGTCCCATTGACACCGTCGTACCTCCGACCTACGTTTTGGGTGACAGCCGTTACCCAGAACCTCCGATCGGAGTGCACGTCCGATGACCACCGCACGGGTTGCCACCACGCCGCCGCAGGCGCCGCCGAGCACCCCCGCACCGACTATCCCGTCCCGCCACCCGGACGGACCCTGCAAGATCCCGATCGGCCTGCGGCTCGTCGGACCCCTGCTGGGTCTGCGCAAACCCGACCGCGAACTGTTCCGTCATCTCGGTGAACTCCTGACGATCGGCGACGAGCCGGCGGATCGCCTGGTCGAGTGGATGCACACCGCCGGAATGGCCCGGTCCCGTCCGCTGTTCGAGCGGGCACTCGTCAACGGCATCGACTCGATCGACGACGCCCCGGCCCCGCTGCGCGAGTTCTTCACCGAGGTGGAAACCGTACCCACCTGGGTCGACCGCGACCTGATCGAGAAGGGCGCGCGGGTCATGCGCAGCGGAGGCGCCGACGGCCTGTACGTGGCGCGTGACGTCGCCCTACTCGGCGGCTACCAGTTCGCCGGTTTCAACCAGACGCTGCTGCGCACCGGCGCCCTCGAGAAGGGCTCGAACACACGGTTCGCCGAGACCACCCAGTGGGCCACCGACGTCATCACCGAAAACGGTTTGCTGCCACAGGGAATCGGTTACCGGTCGACGCTGCGCGTCCGCCTGATCCACGCGATGGTCCGGCGCCACGTCGCGGCACTACCCGACTGGGATTCCGATACCTGGGGGCTCCCCATCAATCAGACGGACATGGCCGCGACGCTCGTCGGAGCACTCGTCTCGCCCAGCCTGGGCGTGGTCATGATGGGACTCGTCAACCGCCCCAGTGAATATGACGCCGTCGCGCACCTCACCCGGTACGCGGGATGGCTACTCGGCGTGCAGGACGAGTTCCTGCCCACGGGCTTTCGCGACGCGATCCGCGTGCTGCTCCAGACCTCGTACGTCCTCTCCACCCCCGACGAGACGACCAAACAGCTCTCGGTGCCCATGGCCGACGATCCGCTGCAGTGGAACTACTCGCGGTTCCCGAAGTTACGTCGCAAGATCGCTCGCGCACAACACCTCTCGGTCACCAGCGGCTTCCTGGGACCCGCGGCGATGCGCACACTCGGACTGCCGTTCGTCCCACCGTGGTATCCGGCGATCCGGTTCCCGGTGAACATCATCCGTTCGGTGCAGGCGCAACGCCCCGGCGGACGCGAACGTGCAGCGATCCGCGGCGCCGCCGAACAGCGCGAGTTCATGCGGATCATGACCGGCGGTGAGGCCACCGTCGGCCATGCCGCGAAGGAGATCACCGGGCACTAGGCGCCCGATCAGCCGATCCCGGAATCGGCCAGCACCACGCGGAACACGAAGGCCGCCTCGGGGCCGAGGACGAGGCCCACGAGTTCGATGAAGGTGAGCACGAAGCCGCGTCCGTGCCCCGGCCCCTTGGAGTCGTCGAGGTGATGGGCGAGCTCGTGCAGCACCACGAGCTCGCGTAGCGCCCACCGGCCCTCCGCCGACGACGGGATCGCGATCTCCGCGCTGAGCAACTTGTCACCGGAGATCGTCGTCGACCGGGCGTAGTGTGCCGAGCTCTGGCCGCGCCGCTCGCGCACCGACACCGGCTCGGCGGCGCGTGGGAACCGCGACCGTACGCTCGGCAACTCCAGCACCAGTCCCACGTAGTCGCGCACCGCGTCGATCGAGGCGAACCGGGCCTCGGCGGGCAGCGTGAGTTCGGTTCCGGCCAGCTGCACGGTGCGCGAGGAGGACGCGGTGTCGAAGAGTCGGAAGACGAGTCGCTCGGCGTCGTAGTACCGGGCACGCCCGGTGTCACGCGGACTCATGGCATCGCCAATGATGATGAGGGTCCGCCGTACCCGATGGGAGTCCTCATGCGCCGTCCCGACCTGCACGCGATCGGCGAACGTGTGCTGCGACTGCCGGGCGCGACGCTGAGCCTGCGCATCCTCACCGACATCGCGCGCGGCGACATCACCGACCGCGCGATGACCCTCGCCGCGCAGGCCTTCACCTCGATCCTGCCCATCGTCATCCTGCTGCTCACGCTCCCGGGCAGCGACGTCGTCGACGACGCCCTGAGCGGGCTCGGCATCCCGGTGAGCAAGCTCGACCACAACTCGGTGGACAACCCGCAGTCGTTCGCCACCTTCGGGATCATCGGCGCACTCATGACCATCGCCGGCGCCACCTCCCTGTCACGTGCACTCGGCCGAATGTATGTCGCGATCTGGGGCGTCACCAAACTGCCGTGGCGAGCTTTCTGGCGCTGGGTGATCGTGCTGTTCCTCATCCCGACCGCGGTCACCGCGCAGGGGCTGTCGACCGGCCTGCACGCCGAGACACTGTTCGGCCTCCACCTCGGCGGCAGCGGCCTCCTCGGCATCGTGCTGGTCTTCGGAGTGACGGTGACGATCTGGTCGGGCACCTTCACCGCCATCCCGCGCTTGCTGGTGTCCACCCAGGTCCCGCTGCGTCTTCTCGCCCTCAACGGTGTGGTCACGGGGCTGCTGATCACTGCCCTGCTGGCCGGCAGCCGGCTCGTGCTGCCCACGTTGGCGTCGGGAACGATCCGCTATTTCGGCACTCTCGGCATCGTGTTCGTCGCGATCAGCTGGCTGTTCGTGTTCGCTGCGATCCTGGTGGTCACGGCCATCGTCGCGCACGGCGTGGCCACCGACCCCGGACGTGTCGGCACCTGGGTTCGACGTTGGGCGGGAACCCCGACCCCGTTTGCTCCGACCCCGTCGGTGGCCTGGTACGACCGCGGCGCCTGACCACTCGTCAGGCCTCCAGAGCGCCTCGCGCACCGCCGAATTCACGGTCGGCGCCGATCTTGGCCCGACGCCCCGCCCGGTCCCCCGCCTTCCGGGCGGCCTCCGAATAGCCGGCCGACGCGCTCGACGCCCGCCACGTGCCGCGAGCGGTGGACTCGGTCTTGTAGAAGTCGGTGACCTCGAGTTCCTTGTTGCGCAGGGCCAGCGCCGTCGAGCGTTCCGGCTCACCCGAGCGCCGTTCGGCGGCGAGTGCTTCTTCGCGGGCGGCGTCGCGGGCCTCGGTGAGACGTTTGCCGATGCGTTCGGCGAAGGCCGACTGGAAGTTGAGTCGCGCAGTGATCGGCGACAGCGGCTTCTCCTCGATCACCCGCCGCGCTCGCCAGCCGCTGCCCTTGGTGACGACCCGCGCGAAGGTCTCGCCCTTGTACGCCCCCGACCGCAGATAGGCATCGCTCGCCGCGACCATCTGGATGATCAGCGACGTGTAGAGCGCCTCGCAGGCGTCGATGTCGGCCTCGTACCCGTAGGCGAGGACGAAGGTCGAGTTGCTCGCGACGTCGACGGTCACGTCGTTGGCCATGGTGATCGCCACGAACAATTGCACGTAGGTGCGCAGGCCACGCTTACCCGGCTCGCCGATCTTGATCTGCCGCGAGATCGGGGTGACCTGCTTACGCGCGGCCGGATCGTGCGCGCGGGCCACGGCGAGATCGATCGACGACGCCGTGGCAAGGCGTTGTGCGGCCTGCATGAACGTCTCGGCCTCATGCTCGTTGTCGGTGTTCTCCGCCTGCCGCAGGAGGGCGGAGATCCGGGTGAGCAGCTTGTCGTCGCGCATGTAGTTCAGACTATCTGCGCGCCCGATCGGTTCCATCGGACTGCAGGCGAGCAGAAAAAGCCAGGTCGGAGACCCTCACGCACAGTGTGTGACCGAAGGGTCAGTTCTGCTCGCAGGCGATGCCGTCCTTGTCGCGGTCGCTCTCGTCGTTGGCGTCGTAGAGGGCCTGGTCGACGGTGAAGTTCGTAACCGGCGTGCCGGAGGTCGAGTCGACGGCGCCGGGCTCGCCGACGCCGTGCGGGTAGTCGGCGTTGAGTGCCGCGCAGTTGGCGTAGTCGGTCGCCGCCGATGCAGGTGCCGCCACCATCAGCGGCGCGATCGCCATCGACGCCGCAGCGACAAAACCCAGAACCGTCTTCCGCGAACCACTCATCGTCGAACCTTCTCTTCCACCGATGTGACCAGGTGAAACTACCCCGGCGAGGATGCCGCACCGGCATCGAGCACCGAGATTGGTCCACCCGATGGACAGTGCCTGCCCCTACAACCCGAATCGCGCCTGCATCCGGCGTAGCGTCTCCGCCGAGGCGAGCAGACCGGCTTCCTCGTCCGGCGACAGCGGCACCTCGAGGCGCGTCTGCGCACCACCGCGGTCGACGACGGTCGGCAGGGAGAGACACACATCATCGAGCCCGGGGAATCCGGAGGCGACCGTGGACACCGGGAGCACCCGGTGTTCGTCGTTCAGAACGGCTTCGACGATACGGGTGGCGGCGAGGCCGATGGCGTAGTTGGTGGCCCCCTTGCCCTCGATGATGGCGTAGGCGGCGTGCACGACCTCGTCCCGGATACGCTCCCGTGCAACGGCATCCATCTCCCGACGCCCAGGTAGCGGCGTCCACGACGTCAGCGGCACGCCACCGATCGTCGCCGACGACCACAGCGGTATCTCGCTGTCACCGTGCTCGCCGACGACATACGAGTGCACACTCTGCACCGCTACCCCGCAGTGCTGCGCGACGAGGAACCGCAGCCGCGACGAATCCAGCACGGTTCCCGACCCGAACAGCTGATTCGGCGGCAGGCCGGTGATCTTCTGCGCCGCATGGGTGACGACGTCCACCGGGTTGGTCACCATCAGGTAGATCGCGTTCGGTGCCACCTCGAGCACATCCGGCAGGATGGCGCGCGTCAAACCGATTGTGGCCTCGGCCAATTCGAGTCGGGACTGCCCCGGCTTCTGCTTGGCTCCGGCGGTGAACACGACGACGTCGGCGTCGGCGCACACCGACACGTCGTTGGAGCCGATGATGTCGGCGCGCGGTACGAACTCCAGACCGTGGGACAGGTCGAGCACCTCGGCGGTGACCTTGGCGGCCTTGATGTCCAGCAACGCGACCGTGCGCGCGACCCCGCGGATCAGCGCCGAGTAGGCGATCGCGGTGCCGACCGCGCCCGCCCCGATGATCGCCAGTTTCGTGGGTCGTCCGTCCATCGGATCACCGTTCGCCTCGGTTCGATTCGCACCTGTCCGTTGCCTGTCAGCGCCCAGCCTAAGACCTCCGGGCATCCCTCGCCCGACGACTTGGCGACGGGTCGGTGAGAGCTCCGTGTCCGTATTGCTAACCTCACCGGTGAGAGCGGTCGCACCTGCACAGGCGGGTGCCAGGGAACCTGGTGCGAATCCAGGACTGGCGCGCAGCGGTATGGGGGACGGACCCGACATCAGGCCACTGGGGCAACCCGGGAAGGCGTCGGGTTCGGACGAACCCGAGTCCGAATACCTGCCGTTCTCGTCGAGTCCACCCGGCGTCTCGCGCACAGATGCCCAGACCAAAGGCAGTTCCACACGTGTCCCGTCCTCCCGACGGCACGACGATGATCGCCACCGCCATGTCGGTACGGCGACTCCCGTCGTTGCCCCTTGCCCTGATCCTTCTCGCGCTCACCTTGGTGAGCATCGCGATCGCCACCGCTTTCGGTGCCGAGACCATCCCGCTCGGCGATGTCTGGCGAACCGTCGCCGGGCGCCTGCGAGGCGACGAGCTCGACGCCGCCCACTCCGTGATCATCTGGGATCTCCGTTTGCCGCGTTCGGTTCTCGCGGCGATCGTCGGCGCCGGTCTGGCGCTCGCCGGCGCCGTCATGCAGGCCCTCGTCCGCAACCCGCTCGCCGAGCCGTACCTGCTGGGCGTGTCGGCCGGCGCCGCGGTGGGTGCGACGGCGGTCATCACTCTAGGATCGTTTGCCGCCCTGGGTGTCTGGGCGTTGTCCGGCGGCGCGCTGATCGGCGCCCTCGCGGCCTCGGTCACCGTGTACGCCGTCGCCCGGGCGCAGGGCGGACTGACCGCCCTACGCCTGATCCTCTCCGGAGTGGTCCTGTCGTCGGCGTTCCTGGCGCTGTCCTCACTGCTGGTCTTCACCGCGGCCGACCCGCATGCCGCCGACAACGTGATGTTCTGGATGTTGGGCAGCGTCGCCGGCGCGACCTGGGCGAAAGTGCAGATCGCCGGGGTTGTCGTCGTGGTCACGGTGCTCGCCATGCTCGCGATCCACTCCTGGCTCGACGCCTACGCAGCCGGGACCGACACCGCGACATCCCTCGGGGTTCCGGTGCGCGCCATGCGAAACGCGCTGTTCGCGGTCCAGGGAATCCTGGTCGGCGTTCTGGTCTCAGTCGCGGGTGGAATCGGATTCGTGGGCTTGATCGTCCCGCACGCGGCACGCCTGCTCGTCGGTGCGACGCACCGCGCGATGATTCCCGTAGCGGTCTGCGGCGGTGCACTGTTCCTGGTGTGGGTCGACGTCATCTCACGGGTGGCCGCGTCACCTCGCGAGATGCCGCTGGGCATCGTCACCGGACTGATCGGCGCACCGATCTTCCTGTTCCTGATGGGACGGCGCCAGTACGTGTTCGGCGGCGAAGCCTGATGGGCGCCGTGGAGCGCTCGATGTCCCTGCGCGCGAACGCCGTCGGTTGCCGTCGAAGTGGCCGCCCGATACTGCGCGAGGTGGATCTCGACGTCCCTGCCGGAACCCGACTCGCCATCGTCGGACCCAACGGAGCGGGCAAGACCACGTTGCTGCGGACACTGTGCGGTCTCGAACAACCGGCCGAGGGGCGAATCCGGTTGGGCGACGACGATCTCGATCGTCTTCCGGCTCGGCGTCGCGCGCTGTCGATCGCGGTGGTCGGTCAGGATGAACACCCGTCGGCCGAACTCACGGTCGCCGAAGCGGTGGGCCTGGGACGCACGCCGTACCGATCCGCCTGGGCCATACGTAACTCCGACGACCACGCGATCGTCCGGTCCGCGCTGGAGCAGGTGGGACTGGGCGGTTGGGAACACCGTTCGTGTACGCAGCTGTCCGGCGGTGAACGGCACCGCGTCGTGCTCGCCCGCGCAATCGCACAGCAGACGCCGATCCTTGTGCTCGACGAGCCGACGAATCATCTCGACGCGGCCTGGCGACTGCGGTTGATGCAGGTCCTCGACGACCTCGAGGCGACTGTGATCGCCGCGATGCACGACCTCGACCTCGTCCTCCGCCACTTCGACTCCGTCGCCGTCATTTCCGACGGCGGCGTCACCGCACACGGCCCACCGGTCGAGGTGCTGACCCCGCCGCTGCTGGCGTCGGTCTTCGATGTGTCCGGCACCGTCGTGCCACACCCCGAGACCGGCCTCCCCCATCTGCTGCTCGACTCCCCCACCTCTCCTGCACCGCAGGTCTACGCCACCAAGGAAAATCGATGAGACACAACATCACCCGATACGCCACGCTCGCCGTCGTCCTGGGCATCGCAGCGGGCTGCGGCACCGAGTCCGGCGCCGTCGCAACCGACCGCGTCACCGTCACCAACTGTGGCGCCGAGGTCGCCTTCGACCAGCCTCTCGATCGCCTGTTCGTCAACGACGGCGGGATGATCGCGATCGCGCTGGCGGCGGGCGCCAGAGACAAGATCGTCGCCGTCAGTGCGCTCGCCCGCGACAAGGACGTTCTCCGACTCGAATACGGCCCACAGGTCGACACGCTCGACGAGGTCGCCACCGAGCAGCCCACCCTCGAGAACATCGTCGGCGCCAAACCGCAGGTCCTCTACGCCGGCTACAACTACGGCATGAGCGAGTCCCGCGGCATCACCCCGGAGATCCTGGCCTCCCACGGGATCGACGTGTATCAGCTGTCGGAGGCGTGCCGTCAGGTCGACGGCCAGGCTCAGCGCGGCACGATGGACCCATGGGTCGCGCTCGACACCGACCTGCGCAACATCGGCACCATCGCCGGCAATCCCGAGCAGGGCGCGACGGTCGCCGACGACATCTCCGACCGCCTCGAAAAACTCCGTGCTGCACCGCAACCGGCATCGAAACCGACGGTCTTCGTCTTCGACAGCGTCTCCGACACCATCTTCTCGTCGGGCTCCTTCGGTGGCCCGCAGGGCATCATCGACGCGGCGGGCGCGCGCAACGCGACCGAGGATGTCGAGGACACCTGGACCGCGGTGAGCTGGGAACGGATCGCCACCGCCGACCCCGATCTGATCGTCTTCGTCGACTATCCCGGCCAGTCCGTGGAGCAGAAGATCGACGCTCTGCGCACCAACCCCGCCAGCCGCAATCTGAAGGCGGTGCGCGAGAACCGCTTCGTGAACCTCCCCTACGCGATGTGGGTGTCGAGCCCGCTCAACATCGACGCCGCCGAGACACTGCGGTCGGTTTTCGAGGCACATGACCTCGCGCCGGCGTCGGGGATCACGCCCACCCTCGACGTCCGGCAACTCGGACTAGGCGGCAACGACTGGCTCGGCTGAGCACCCCCACGAGCGCGAATGATCCAGCCGGTTTGTTATCAGAGGTGAAATACCTTCGACCAGATGACGCAAATCGGACATCGTCCACGTACCGTGATTCCAGTCGGTCGAGGGCGTTGCTGCCGCAACATACGTTTCGCCGCACCATTCGGTTCGAGTAGGAGTTCGAAAATGAGACGCACATTGGGAATAGCCGCATTGACCGTGGCAGCCGCCGCCACCATGATCACGTCGCCCGCTTCCGCCGCTCCCGGGTTGCCGTTGCCCGGCAACGACTCCGGAAGCCTGTCGGCGCCCCTCCTCGGCGTGCTCCCCAGTATCAGGATGTCGGTGGAGAATTCTCTCGGCAGCGAACTCGGCCCGAATCGTTACAGCAGACCGTTCGCACCCAGGGTGAAGTGGTCGGCGCGCGTCTTCGGCGCCCAGGGCAGGGACATACCCTGTCGAATCGACATCACCTTCCGGGGCACGAGCCTTCCTACGTACCACGCGACGGTCTGCGAGGGCAGCGCCACGTTCACCGACCCCTTTTACAACAAGCCGGGTACCTTCACGATCACCGCCTACGAGAACATGTCCGGGATGGGCGCCCGGGATTCCAGGACGTTCGTCATCCAGTGACATCGCCGTTCACCTGTTCACCCGCACCGGGCTACCGCACAACCAGGGGTTGACCGGCGACCATCATCACGACCTGGTCGGCGCGGTCGGCCATCTCGGCATTCAGTCGGCCGAGTTCGTCGCGGAAGAGACGGCCCGACGCGGTGGCCGGGACGACGCCGCTACCGACCTCGTTGCTGACCGCGACGACGGGCACCGGGCAGCTCCGCCAGGCGTCGAGTAGGTCCTCGACGTCGGACCGCACGGCATCGAGTTCGCCGCTCTCCCAGGCATCGTGGTGATCGATCCGGGCGGCCAGCCAGGTTCCGAGACAGTCGACGAGGACCGGGTGACGCGCGGATCGTAGGACACCGGCCACCTCCGTGTCCTCGATCGTCGTCCACGATGCGGGGCGTCGTTCACGATGGAGTTCGACGCGTCGGTCCCAGTCGGGATCGCCGGCTCGCGGACCGCCGGCGGCGACATAGACGACGTCGTCGACGCCGGCCAGCAGACCTTCGGCATACCGCGACTTCCCCGACCTCGCCCCTCCGGTGACGAAGATCCGCCGCCCGACCGACTCGCCCAAGTCGAGCACCTCCCCGTCTCGTCCCGGCCGCGCGCCGAGATCCCGAAGCCGCTCTCGGAGCACGCCGACCGGCGGATTGTGGTGTCCCAGATGGACTGCGACGACGTCGGTGGAGTCGACGACGGCACCCACTCCACGCAGTGCCGCTACCATCGTCGCAAACCCGGGTAACCCGAGATGCCCATCGGACAGGTCCTCACGATCGCCGAAGGTCTCCTCGAGGAAGACCGCGTCGAACTCGGCCCCGGTCACCGCATCGAACCAATCGTCGGGCCACACACCGGTGTCCGTCGCCCACAGCAGCCTCATACCGTCGGGACCGGTGACGTCGTACAAGACCGCATCACCGTCGCGAAAGACCTGGTGGCGCGCCGGGAGCACCCGCACGTCGTGGTCCCCCACCCGCACCTGGTCACCCGCGACGACCGGCGTGAACCGCACGCCGGCGTCGGGCCCCACCCACGGGCGACACACATCGAGAGCATCGGCCGGACCGATGAGTTCGAGTTCACCGACCCCGTCGACCCACGACCGGAACAACAACGACTGCGGTGCAAGATGATCGGCGTGCGCATGGGTGATCAGGACGTGACGTACGTCGGCGAGCGAAGCACCGTGGCGCACCGCCGACCCGGGCGCGTCCGATCCGAAGTCGAGCATGAGCGCGTTGTCGACGAGCGCGGCTGTCTGGGCACGGAAGTCGTGCCGGCGCCGCGCATCGGAACACGAATCACAGCGGCAGAACGCATTCGGCCAGCCGTCGGCGGCACCCGTGCCGAGCAGCGTGACCTTCATCGTTCTCCGGGTCCCGGGTCACGCACCGGCAGCACGGCCGGGCCGTCGCGGCGGTCGAGCACCTCGACCTTCGCGGCGTAGACGTCCCGGAGTCGTTCAGCGGTGAGCACCTCCTCGGGCGTACCGTCGGCGACGATACGTCCCCGGTCGAGGAGCACGAGGCGCTGTCCGTACTGGGCCGCCGATGTCAGGTCGTGCATCGCCGCGATCACGGTCAGCTCACTGGCCTGCCGCATGGAGTCGACGAGGTCGAGGACCTGCTGCTGGTGGCCGATGTCGAGAGCGCTGGTCGGTTCGTCGAGCAACAACACGCGCGGCTGCTGGGCGAGTGCCCGGGCGAGCACCACCCGCTGCAACTCACCGCCCGACAGCGCCGAGGCGGAACGGTTCGCGAACTCCTCGAGGTCGAGTCGCTCGATGACGTCGTCGACAACCTCGCGGTCCGAGCGGGTCTCGCTGCCGAATCGGGCGATGTGCGGGGTGCGGCCGAGGCCGATGAGCTCCCGCACCGACGTGCCCTCCGGGACGATCGGCCGCTGCGGCATCAGCGCCACGGCCCGGGCGATCTCGCGGCGGCGCGCACGACCCGGGTCGACGCCCGCGACGTCGACCCGCCCGGTCGAGGCCACCAACCCGGCGAGGGAGTGCAGCAGCGTCGTCTTACCCGAACCGTTGGGCCCCACCAGGGAGACCCAGGTGCCGGAACCGATCTCGAGGTCGACGTCGTGCAGGACCTCCACTCCCCCGCGCGACGCGCACACACCTCGACAGGTGATCGCGGCGGTCATTCGACGCTCCGTCCGCTGCGCCGGAGGACGACGAGGAAGAAGGGCGCGCCGATGGCGGCGGTGACCACGCCGATCGGCAACTCCGACGGCGACATCGCGGTCCGCGCGACCACGTCCGCCAGCACCAGGAAGGCCGCACCCACCAGCAGCGACAACGGCAGCAGCAGCCGGTGCCCAGGACCGACGAGGAGCCGGACGGCGTGCGGGATGACGATGCCGACGAAACCGATCAATCCGCTCACCGACACCACCGCCGCGGTGCCGAGCGTCGCGACGCAGACCAGCAGCAGGCGCACGCGTTCAGGTCTGATCCCCAGGCTCGACGCCTCGATGTCACCGACCGCCATGACGTCGAGTGTGCGCCCGAACAGCACGATGACGGCGACGCACGCGAGGACGTACGGCAGCACGGTGACGACCTCGGACCAGCCGTCGGTCGCCAGGCGGCCGAGCATCCAGTTGTAGACCTGCCGCAGCGTGTCGTCGTGCTGCTGCATGAGGAAGGTCTGGATGGCATTCGCGAACGCCGCGACCGCGACTCCGGCGAGGATGATGACCACCTCGGTGCGGCCGCCGCCGACGGTCCGGCCCAGCGCATAGGTCGCGGCCACGGCCAGGATGCCGCCGACGAACGCCGCGGGTGGCAGGCCGATCGTGCCCGCGGCACCGCCCAGGACGATCGCGACGGTCGCGCCGAGTCCCGCGCCGCTGGACACACCGAGCAGGTACGGGTCTGCGAGCGGATTGCGGAAGACACCCTGGTAGGCGGCACCCGCGACGGCGAGCATCGCACCGACCAGCGCTCCCAGCGCCACGCGCGGCATCCGCACCTCCCACAGGATCGTCTGCTGGCGGGGGGTGAGCCCGGATTCGACGTCGACGAGCGGGAGTTGGTCGAGGAGGTCGAGCAGCACGCCCTTCGGGGTCAGTCCGGCCGGGCCGACGAGGACTGCGAGCATGCATGCGCCCAGCAGCACTGCGACGGCCCCGCAGATCACCCCGATGTGACGGCTCGACATCTCAGTTCGTTGGCTGTCCGTCGACGCCGGAGACGATCTGCGCGATGTCGCGGACCAGGTCGACGACGCGGGGTCCCCATCGGCTCGCGATGTCCTCGTCGAGGACGTGGACCTGACCGTTCGCGACGGCCCGCAGGTCGTCCCAGCCGGCACGCGCGGCGACCTTCTCCGGTGTGACCCCACAGCACTGCGAGTCGGCGAGGAAGATGACCTCGGGATCGCTCTCCAGGATGTACTCGGGTGACAGCTGCGGATAGCCGCTCTGACCGGTGGCGATCGACCGCAGACCGAGCAGGCTGTAGACCTGACCGAGGTAGGTGTCGTCGGTGACGGTGTAGTAAGTGTCGTCGAGCTCGTGGAAGTAGGTCAGCGGAACCTCGCGCAGCGGGACTGTGCGGATGGTCTTCTCGATCTCGTCGCGCATCGAGGCGACGAGCTCATCGGCCGACTCGGCATGGCCGGTGGCGTCACCCACCTGCTGGATCTGCGCGTACGTCTCGTCGAGGTTCTTCGCCGCCGGGATCTGCAGCACGTCGACGCCCACCCGGTCGAGGCCGGCGATGATGTCGTTGTTGTCGTCGGTGAGGACGACGAGATCGGGGTCGTAGGCGAGGATCGCCTCGAGGTTCGGGGTGTAACCCGACAGCGAGGTCCGCGGGGCCTCGGCCGGGAAGTCGGACTGGTCGTCGACCGCGACCACCTGATCGCCCGCGCCGACGGCGAAGAGCATCTCGGTGGTCGTCGGGCTGATCGACACGATCGTCGACGGGATGCCCGCGGGGGATGCGTCATCGGCCTGGCCACCGTCGGTGCCACAACCGACGATCACCAGCAGCAGCGACAGCAACACGGCAGCCACCGCCGCACCACCACGACGGGTTCCGAGACGGATTCTCACCACGAGCCACTGACCTCCGATGGAAGAACTGGGGAGACAGAGCACGAGGGGCCCGGCATCGACTGCCAGGCCCCTCGTGGGTGTCTCTAGTTACGCGCGAGCGCCAGGATCAGGCCTGGGGAGCTTCGGCGAAGTTGCGGCTGACCTGCGGGTCGACCGGGATGCCCGGGCCCGTGGTGGTCGAGACGGTGACCTTCTTGATGTAGCGGCCCTTGGCTGCCGACGGCTTCGCACGCATGATCTCGTCGTACGCGGCGCCGTAGTTCTCGGCCAGCTTGGCCGGGTCGAACGAAGCCTTGCCGATGACGAAGTGCAGGTTGGCTGCCTTGTCGACGCGGAAGTTGATCTTGCCGCCCTTGATGTCGTTGACGGCCTTGGTGACATCGGTGGTCACGGTGCCCGTCTTCGGGTTCGGCATCAGGCCACGCGGTCCGAGGACACGCGCGATCCGGCCGACCTTGGCCATCTGATCCGGGGTGGCGATCGCGGCGTCGAAGTCCAGCCAACCGCCCTGGATGCGCTCGATCAGGTCCTCGGCGCCGACCTCGTCGGCACCGGCGGCGGTGGCCTCGGCGGCCTTGTCGCCGGCGGCGAACACGATCACGCGGGCGGTCTTACCCGTGCCGTGCGGCAGGTTGACGGTGCCTCGAACCATCTGGTCTGCCTTACGGGGGTCGACGCCCAGCCGGATCGCAACCTCAACGGTCGCGTCGGTGTTCTTCGACGAGGTTTCCTTCGCCAGCTCAACAGCCTCCAGCGGGCTGTACAGCTTGGACTTGTCGACCTTCTCGGCCGCAGCCGCGTAGGCCTTGCTCTTCTTGCTCATTGCTCTGTTCCTTCTCCGCACTCAACCGGCGGGGTGTGTGGTGCGGGCCGAGCCGGCCCTCCCACGAGATGTTGTGGTAGGTCTAGCCCTCGACCGTGATACCCATGGACCGAGCAGTACCGGCGATGATCTTCGCGGCCTGGTCGATGTCGTTGGCGTTCAGGTCTTCGGCCTTGGTCTTGGCGATCTCACGGACCTGGTCCATGCTCACCTTGCCGACCTTGTTGGTGTGGGGCTCGCCGGAGCCCTTCTGCAGGCCTGCAGCCTTGAGCAGGAGCTTCGCTGCCGGCGGGGTCTTCAACTTGAAGTCGAAGGAGCGATCTTCGTACACGAAGATCTCCACCGGGATGACGTTGCCGCGCTGCGACTCGGTCGCGGCGTTGTACGCCTTGCAGAACTCCATGATGTTCACGCCGTGCTGACCGAGCGCCGGACCCACGGGCGGGGCCGGGTTGGCCGCGCCTGCCTGGATCTGGAGCTTGATGATCCCGGCGAGCTTCTTCTTCTTGGGAGGCATCCTTTTGTCCTTGCTTGTTTCCTTGCGAATTCACGCCCGCTGGAGACGTGAAAGTCTGTGTTTATCTGCTGTGCATCCGCTCCCGCGGAACCAGTCAGATCTTCTCGACCTGATTGAACCCGAGCTCGACCGGGGTCTCGCGACCAAAGATCGACACGAGCACCTTCACCTTGCGCTGCTCGGCGTTGACCTCACTGATCGACGCGGGCAGCGTGGCGAACGGGCCGTCCATGACGGTGACCGACTCGCCGACCTCGAAGTCGACCTCGATGGTGTTCGACGCGGCGGCAGCTGCGGCCTCGACGCCCTCGGCGGCGGAGCCCCCCTTGGCGGGCTTCTTGGCCTCGGCGCGCGGCATGAGGAACTGCAGCACCTCGTTGAGCGACAGCGGCGACGGCTTGCTGGTCATCCCCACGAACCCGGTGACACCCGGAGTGTTGCGCACCGCGCCCCACGACTCGTCGTTGAGTTCCATGCGAACGAGGATGTAGCCCGGCAGCACCTTGCGGTTGACCTTCTTGGGCTGGCCGTTCTTGATCTCGGTGACCTCTTCGGTCGGAACCTCGACCTGGAAGATGTAGTCGCCGACGTCGAGGTTCTGCACGCGGGTCTCGAGATTGGCCTTGACCTTGTTCTCGTAGCCGGCGTAGCTGTGGATGACGTACCAGTCGCCGGGTGCGCGACGCAGCTGCTTGCGCAGCTCCTCGACCGGGTCGACCTCTTCTTCAGGGGCCTCCTCGGCGGGGGTCTCGTCGGCGTCCTCGGAAACGACGTCGGTCGCGGGAGCCTCGTCGCCCTCGGCGGCCGTCTCGACGTCGGTGTCACCGGCCTCGTCGACCGCAGCCTCGTCGACCTCGTCGGTCACGGCCGCGTCGACGGTGTCGGTCGATGCGAGTTCGTTCTCCGGGGTGCTCACTGCAGCCCACGCTCCTTATGGTTCATCTCCGGTCGGCTCCCGCTCGCCCGGCCACCCACCGCGTGGGTCAGCCGAACAACCAGAGGACGCCCTTGGCAAAGGCCAGGTCGAGGCCGGAGATGAACGCGGTCATCACGATGACGAACACGAGCACGACGATCGTGTACGTGATCATCTCGCGCCGCGTCGGCCAGATGACCTTCTTCAGCTCGGCGACGACCTGCGTGAGGAACACCCAGATCCGAACGAACGGATTCCGGCTCTCCTCAGCAGAGGCCTTTTTCTTCTTCTTGCGTTCCTTGACGGCTACTGCCGACCCCGTGGCGGAGTCGGTGTCTCCGTCGGTTCCGGATGCACCGGTTGACGAGCGACGTCCGCGAGCCGAGCGCTTGCCGGACGGACGCAGCTCCTTCGCGGCGCCGGTCGACGTCTCGTCGTCCGCACCGCCGGTGGCCTCGTCGCGACCGTCGAGCTCAGCCGCAGCCGAATCGGCCGCAGAACCCTCAGCGGCTTCTTTGGCGCGGGCAGCCCGGTCTCGCTTGCTCAACTTCGCGGTCCTCTCGTCAACGTGTGCCCTTCACCAGGGCAGGGGCGACAGGACTTGAACCTGCAACCTGCGGTTTTGGAGACCGCTGCTCTGCCAATTGAGCTACGCCCCTTTGCGACTTCCCCACCGGAGTGGTTCCGCTGCCATCTCATCGAATCCCGGCCTCGCGACCGGTGCCGACGTTTCACCGCCGACAAAACCAACGCGCCACCCTATGGGTAGCGCGCAAGTCTGAATCAATCAGACACTTCAGTGTAGATCACCGGGGCTGTGGACCCAAAACGCGCTCCACCTGCTCCCTCGTCGACCGTACACGGTGAGGTCGTCCAAGACGGTCATGACACCTGCTGTCCTGCGAGTTCGATGCGCGGCCAGCCCTCGAGATCGTGCAGCATCTTCCGGTCGTGGGTGGCGACGACGACCGCGCAATCGACGTTCTGCAGGGCCTCGGTGAGCTCGTCGACGAGGCTCGCCGACAGGTGATTGGTCGGCTCGTCGAGGAGCAAGAGGTCGGCCCGGGCGGCCAGGCACAGTGCCAGGTGCAGGCGCCGTTGCTGGCCCTGCGACAGCCGCGCCACCGGGGTTCGCGCGGCCGCCGCGTCCAGCAGGCCGAGACCGCGCAGCGACGGCACGTCGGGCTGATCCGTCTCCAGGCGGCGCCGCTGCTCGTCGTAGATCTCATGGGCGGTGCGATACGGGTCCCAGCTCGGTACCTCCTGCGCGAGGAACGCGCCGCGGGCATCTCGACGGAGGTCCACACGCCCTTCGTCCGGGTGCGTCTGACCGGCCAGAACGGCAAGCAGGGTCGACTTGCCGGCACCGTTGGGTCCGACGATCAGCAGCCGGTCGCCGCCGGTGAGCGCGACGGAGACCGGCGTCCGCAGCCGACCGGCCACCCGCGCGTCGGTGACGTCGACGATCGGCGCGCCGGGCCGCGTACCGGACGCCGGCAGGTTCAGGTGCCGGGGTGGGACGGGAACCGTGATCCGGTGGGCTTCGAGTTCCTCCACGCGGCGGTTGAACGCCTGCACCGCTCCCCCGGCGCGCGTGGCCCGCTGATGCTTCCCGGTGCCTTTGTCGGGCCTCCAGTGGGTCTGCAGCCGATCCCTCGCAGCGTCGGCGGCCCGCACGAGTTCGGCATGTTCGGCCTGCTGCGCCGCGTGTTCCTGCTCCCATCGCTCACGCTCCCGTCGACGACCGGCAACCCAACCGTCGTACCCGCCCGCATACACGCGCGGACGTCCGTCACGGCTGGGGTCGAGATCGACGAAGGTGGTCGCCACGTCGCGCAGGAACGCGCGGTCATGGCTGACGACCGCCATCCCGCCGACGCGCTCACGCAGCCGTCGTGTCAGGAAGCGCAGCGCCTCGGCGTCGAGATGATTGGTGGGTTCGTCGAGGAGCAGCAGATCGGCACCGGAACCGAGGGTGACCGCGAGGCGCACACGGTGTCGCCCGCCTACCGACAGCGTCGACAGCGGGCGCGCACGGTCGGCGCACGCGGACAAGGCCTGGAGCGCGATGTCGATGCGCCGCTGGGCATCCCACGCGTCGAGGCGGGTCGCTAGGTCGAGCGCATCGGCGTAGGCGTCCTCGGCTCCCGGGGTGCCGGTCGCGAGATCCGCGGCCGCCCGATCGAGTTGCTCCAAAGCGGCCAGGGCATCGCCGACCGCGTCGTCGACGAGGCTTCCCACGGTGCGCGCACCGACTGGTAGATCCTGCCCGACGAACGCGATGGTGCCATGGCGCGCAACGGTTCCCGCGTCGGGTGTGGTGATTCCGGCCAGGACTTGGAGAAGCGTGGTCTTGCCGCGGCCGTTCTCGCCGACGACGGCGAGTCGTGATCCTGCGGAGACGATCACGCCGACGTCGTTCAGGATCTGCCGGTCACCGCGGGAGACATGCAGTCCTTGCGCGCGGATGTGTGCGGCCGACCCTGCGGGAAACTGCTGGGGCGGAGAAGAGGGGATCGATGATGAAGTGGTGCGTGATGCGGGCATGCGTATGCTCTCGGCTCGTCGGTACGAAACGCTGACCGGTGCCGGACACGACGAAAGCGTCGGCCGGCGAATCCGGGACGACGAACGAGAACTTCAGAGGATGAGAGGGCTCGTCGCCGTCAGCGACGGGTCCAGAGCTTCATCGACGCGATGCCTGAGTACATGGCCGCGACCGTAGCAAGACCGAGCTGACCGGTCCAGCGGATTGCCTGGCACCACCACCGCACCGCACGATCTGCCGAAACGATGTACGCATCGACGGCGGCGACCCCGACGGGGCGCCGCCGTCGTGGCGTGTTGCGTGCGGAGGGCGTCAGTTGAACTGGACGACCACGGTGGCGCGGCCGAAGATCCGGCGGTCGCCCTGCTTCGCGGTGATCGCGATGGTGCCGCGTCGGGTCTCCGGGTCGAGCGACTTGACCTTGCCGGTGAAGTCGACGGCGGCGCTGTCGTCGGCCGGGACGTACACGGGGCTGGTGAAGCGGACGCTGTACTCACAGAAAGCGGCCGGGTCGCCGATGAACTCCGATACGAAGCTCGCGCCGAGGCCCATCGTCTGCATGCCGTGGGCGACCACGTCGTCCATCCCGGCCGCGCTGATCACGTGATCGGAGAAGTGGATCGGGTTCGGGTCGCCGGCGACACCGGCGTAGTTCGACAGGTTGCCGCGCGTGAGGAAGTACCGCTTCGGCGTCAGTTCCTGCCCGACGGTCAGGGTGTCGAAGTTCACCGCGGCGTACGCGCCGGGAGTCTGGGTCGGGTCGGGCAGGTCGTAGCGACCGGCCTTGGCCTCGACGGTGTGCCCGGGATCGCCGATGGCGTCGATCTTCATCATCACGTGATCGAGGGAGGCCTCGAGCTCGGGATCGACGTCCATGCCGGGACGTGCGGCGAGCGAGGTCCAGGTGGTCATCACCGGCTCGTCGTGCTGATTCCAGATGACGTTCTTGGTGACCATCAGGTCGATCATCTCGGGACTGCTGACGTGGCGGAACGACTCGAGGGAGACGTCGCAGATCAGGCGGTCCCCGACCTTCATCGGCTGGTGGTAGACGAGGCGCTGGTCGGTCTGCATGATCTGCCACATGTCGTAGCCGGTGATCACGTCCTCGAACAGCTTGCGCTGGGCGATGATGCCGAGCACGGAGACGTAGGTGGGAGCGGCGATGAGGGTCTCGTGACCGAACTCGCGGGCGCCCTTCTCACTCCAGTGGGTGGGATGCGCGTCCTGCACGGCCATCGCGTGCTTGCGGACCTCTTCGCGGCCGATCTCGTAGTAGTCGTCGACGGTGTAGTGGAAGCCGACAAGCGACTGGGTGTGCGCGGCGATCTCCTCGGGGGTGAGCTTGACGCCGCCGTTCCTCGACTCGGCGATCCGCTCCTGGAGGTCTGTTCCACTCGCGTCTGACATTGACTACTGCTCCCTTCGCATGACCGACCGGGAGGGGCCCGGACCGGACTACGTGGGCCGAAAGTCGACGACCCACCCGCGCCGCGCTGCGCGTGTTGTCTCGATTGAATTTATTCAGTTGTGCGAAGCACACTGCGCCCAGGCGACCCCTTGGCCCGGCAACAAGCAAAACGAGCTGCCTCTTCGCAGAGGCAGCCCGTGTGCTGGTTCTTGTACCGAAATCGCCGACTGACGTCGTTTAGCGCGATTCCTTGTGCGCCTGATGCTTGCCGCAGTTCGGGCAGAACTTTTTGATCTCGAGGCGATCGGGATCGTTGCGGCGGTTCTTCTTGGTGATGTAGTTACGGTGCTTGCACACCTCGCATGCCAAGGTGATCTTGGGGCGAACATCTGTTGAGGAGGCCACTTGATTGCCTTCTTTCGAGTGGTACGTGGTCGGGTTCGGCAGTTCCCTCAGGGCTTGCGACCCTTGCGCTCGGTTCCGGTCGGACCCGATGTGTAGCGGTGGAGGGACTCGATCCCTCGACCTCACGATTATGAGTCGTGCGCTCTAACCAGCTGAGCTACACCGCCCCGCGGACTTGTCGTCCAGCGAGCCCCCTGACGGAATCGAACCGTCGACCTTTTCCTTACCATGGAAACGCTCTGCCGACTGAGCTAAGGGGGCGTGCCCCGGGCATTTCTGCTCGAGAGCCTTAACGAGGTTACACACTCATGTCCGTGCTAGACAAATCGCTGGTCAGAGACCATCTGTCAGGCAGTTTTCATGGATGTTCACCACGTCGTGGCAGGTATAGGATTCGAACCTATGTAGCTTGCGCGACGGATTTACAATCCGCTCCCTTTGGCCGCTCGGGCAACCTGCCGTGCTGCTCCCACGGCCGCCGTGACGGTCGTTCGAACAACGCGGTGAAGAATACAACGAACCATACGTCCGCACGCAAACCGGCTGGTCAGCGCCTCAGTTTTGGCAGCTCCCGGCCGACCCGACGCGAGCGCTGCCGGTCGGGCGTCGTCCCCTCTGCCGGTCGAGCCGCGTACCTGTGCCGGTTGGGCTACGTCGAAACCCCGCCACGCACCCAGTCCACCCGAGGCGATGACATAACCTGTCGGACATGGCTGATTCATCGTTCGACGTGGTGAGCAAGGTCGACCGCCAGGAGGTCGACAACGCCCTCAACCAGGCTGCCAAGGAGCTGTCACAGCGCTACGACTTCCGCGGCACCAACACCGGTATCGAGTGGTCCGGCGAGGAGACGATCGTGATCACCTCCGACGCCGAGGAGCGCGCGCAGGCCGGTCTCGAGGTGTTCAAGGAGAAGCTGATCCGCCGCGACATCTCGCTGAAGGCGTTCGACGCCGGCGACATCGTCGGTTCCGGCAAGACCTTCAAGATCAGCGGCAAGCTGGTCCAGGGCATCGACTCCGAGCACGCGAAGAAGATCTCCAAGAAGATCCGCGACGAGGGCCCCAAGGGCGTCAAGGCACAGATCCAGGGCGACGAGCTGCGCGTCTCGAGCAAGAAGCGCGACGACCTGCAGGCCGTCATCGCCCTGCTCAAGGGCGAGGACTTCGGGATCGCCCTGCAGTTCGTCAACTACCGCTGACATTCACGCCGACATCCCCGCCCGCGATCCCCTGGCGGGCGGGGATATCGCTCGTCGACCCCACCGAGCATGACGCCCGGCGGCCGCAGATGTGTGCAAGATCGCACCGCGGGCCGTCGGAAACCCAAACGGACACTGCGTCGTTTGAATGAACGAGGCGCCTTCATCCTGGTTCGGCGCACGACAGACGAGGACCCCCGATGCATTTCAACGGATTGAAGACCGCAGCCCTACTGGGTGTGATGTCGGCGATCATCGTCGGAATCGGTGCCCTGTTCCAGAGCCCGCTGATCCTCTGGGGCTCGGTGATCGTCGCCGTGGGCATGAACGCCTACGTGTACTTCAACAGCGCCAAGATGTCCCTGAAGGCGATGCACGCCCAGCCCGTCACCGAGCTGCAGGCGCCCGTCATCTACCGGATCGTGCGCGAACTGGCCACGGCCGCCCACCAGCCGATGCCGGCGCTCTACATCTCCCCCACCGAGTCGCCCAACGCCTTCGCGACGGGCCGCAACCCGAAGAGCGCTGCCGTGTGCTGCACGACGGGCATCCTGCAGCTGCTCGACGAGCGGGAACTGCGCGCGGTACTCGGTCACGAGCTGTCCCACGTCTACAACCGCGACATCCTGATCAGTTCCATCGCCGGTGCGATGGCCGCGGTGATCAGCGGTCTGGCGAACTTCGCGATGTTCATGGGCGCCTTCGGCGGCCGCGACAACGGCCCCAACCCGCTCGCGATGATCCTCATCGCGTTCCTGGGACCCATCTCGGCCACGCTGGTGAAGATGGCGGTGTCGCGGTCACGTGAGTTCCAGGCCGACGAGTCGGGCGCCGAGCTGACCGGTGACCCGCTGGCACTCGCCTCCGCCCTGGCGAAGATCTCCGGCGGCGTCCAGGCCGCGCCGTTGCCACCGCAGCCCGACATCGCCGCGCAGTCGCACATGATGATCGAGAGCCCGTTTCGCGCCGGCGATCGCATGGCGAAGATGTTCTCCACCCACCCGCCGACCGCCGAACGCATCCGACGTCTTCAGGAGATGGCCCGCAACGGCCGCTAACCCTGCTGGTTGAGCAGGCGACGAGCGCAGCGAGGAGGCGTGTCGAAACCTACCCGACGCGGTCGATGGTGTAGTCCACCAACGACGAGAGCGCCTTGTGTGCCGGGGTCTCCGGCAACTCGGCGAGCATCGCGTGGGCCTCGTCGGCGAAGCTCTGCAGCTTCGCGCGTGCCGCGGCCATGCCGGCCGACGATTCGAGCAATCGAAGAGCCTCGGCGACCTCGGCGTCGTCGGTGAGCGGCCGTGAACCGCCGTCGGGACCGACGAGGAGTTCACGCAACCGCGCCGACGTCGCGTCGTCTCCGGTGAGCGCGTAGAGCACGGGCAGGGTGTGGACACCCTCGCGCAGGTCGGTACCCGGGGTCTTGCCCGAGTCGACCGACACCGAGCTGATGTCGATGATGTCGTCGGACACCTGGAAGGCGACGCCGACGATGTCGCCGATCTTGGAGAGTCGTTCGATGTCGTCGGTGGTCGCGCCGGAGGCCATCGCGCCGAAGCGTGCGGCGGCCGCGATCAGCGAACCGGTCTTCTCCCACACCACCTGCAGGTAATGGTCGATGGGGTCCGCGCCGGGCTTCACGCCGACGGTCTCCCGCATCTGGCCGGTGACGAGTTCGGCGAAGGTCTCGGCGATGATGCGCACCGCCTCGGGACCCAGCGTCGACACCAGTCGCGAGGCGCGCGCGAACAGGAAGTCGCCGGAGAGGATCGCGATCGAGTTCGTCCAGCGGGCGTTGGCGCTCGGGGCGCCGCGACGCATCGAGGCCTCGTCCATCACGTCGTCGTGGTAGAGCGTCGCGAGGTGGATCATCTCCACGACGGTGGCCGAGGTGATCACGTCCTCCGAGTCGGGACGCGGCCCGAACTGCGAGGCGAGGATTGCGAACATCGGCCGGAACCGCTTGCCGCCGGCCTTGGCCAGGTGCGTCGCCGCTTCGGTCATGACCTCGTCTCCGGATGAGAGCTCACCCAGGAGCAGGTCCTCGACCTTCTGCAACGAGGAGCGCACCGTTTCGGCGAACTCATCCGATACCAGGTCCAACCCGGCGAATATGGACTTCACAGCTACGCCGCCCCATCTCGTCTGATCCGGCTAATGTGTGTCGGCGGAGGCCCGAGTGTCCTCGTAACCCCACCTGCCTGCCGAGCCTATCCGGTCCGGGGTACGGACATACTGTTCGGGTGAGCCCTGAGAAATCGACGCCCCGGGATGTCTCCTTCCCCGATCACGCCGACGTGTTGGTGGTCGGCGCGGGACCGGGCGGATCGGCGGCGGCAGCACATGCCGCGGCGGCCGGTCGTGACGTCGTCCTGGTCGACGCCGCGGTGTTCCCGCGCGACAAGACGTGCGGCGACGGACTCACCCCGCGCGCGATCGCCGAACTCGACGCACTCGGCCTGGGTTCGCTGGTGGCCGACCGGCCCCGCATCGACGGCCTACTCCTCAACGGGTGGGGTGCGCGGCAGCAGGTCCGCTGGCCATCGGGCCGCTTCCCCGCGTACGGCAGCGCGGTCGCACGGACCGAGTTCGACGATGCGATCCGGGCGCACGCGGTGTCGTCTGGTGTCGCCATGGTCCAGGGCGCCAAGGCCGTCGACGTGACGATGGACGGCGACCGGGTCGGCGCGGTGACATTCTTCGCGGGCGGCACCACCCATACCGTGCGGGTGACCGACCTGATCGTCGCCGACGGGGTGCGGTCGGGACTCGGCAAAGCCCTTGGGCGCGAATGGCATCGAGACACCGCCTACGGTGTCGCGGCTCGAGCGTACGCACCGTCGGGCCGGGCCGATTCCCACTGGATGGGTTCACATCTCGAGCTTCGCGGCCCCGACGGCGACCTCCTCCCCGGCTACGGCTGGGTGTTTCCGCTGGGCAGCGAGGGCGGGGGTCTGGTCAACGTCGGCGTGGGGGCACTGGCCACGTCGAAACGCCCGGCGCACATGGCCCTTCGGCCGATCCTCGAGCACTACGCGACGATGGTCCGCGACGAGTGGGCTCTCGACGGACCGCCGGTCCGCATCGCGTCGGCACTGTTGCCGATGGGCGGTGCGGTGACCGGCGTCGCGGGCCGCAACTGGGTACTCATCGGCGACGCCGCCGCTTGCGTCAACCCGCTCAACGGCGAGGGCATCGACTACGCGATGGAGACCGCCCGGCTCGCCGTCGAACTCCTCGGCGCCGACGACTACACCGACCGCTGGCGCGACATCCTCGTCGGCCACTACGGGCTCGCGTTCTCCGCCGCCCGACGCCTCGCCGGACTCCTCACGATGCCGCAGACCGTGCCCACGCTCGGCCGTCCCGGCATCCGCTCCCCGCAACTGATGTCGCTGGTCGTCCGTGTCATGGGCAATCTGATCACCGACGAGGACACCGACCTCGTGGCCCGCGCCTGGCGGACCGTGGGCCGCGTCTCCAACCGGATCGATCCGCGGCCGCCGTTCGCCTGAGGGCCCGAACTCCCGCGTGCGGGTTTCCCTCCCGCGGTGTCGTTTCCTTCCCGCGTGCGCTGTCCGGCAAGCGGGAAGGAATTGGTCCCGCGGGAAAATCTGCGACGTCTCACCACCCCCGGTACCTAATGAGACGTTGAGGCGGTACTGTTCCAACAGTGTGGCGCCGACCACACCGTGCAACAATCGAGACCACCCGCCGACCCTGGAGATGGAACATGTCCACCGCATCCACTCTCGCCACCCGCGCCAAGCACGCCGTCCAGAACCGGGTGGCGCAGCGCTATCACCTGCGTGGCGACATCGATCGCATGGACGCCGACCACGACCCCACGGCCGTCGCCCGGGCGCTGGCCACCCAGGAGTTCCCCTGGGGCATCACCCAGGCGCTGAGCTTCGCACTGTTCCGCACGTACGCGGTGCCGTCCATCGGTGACCTGCTGTACAAGACGAGCCAGTTCACCGAGTCGACGCAGAAGCGCTACGACGACACGGTGCTCCTGCTCGACGCCCCGATCGAGCACGGCGTCGACAGCCCCCTCGGCCGCGCCGGCATCCGCCGCATCAACCAGATGCACGGCATGTACGACATCCCCAACGGCGACTTCCTCTACGTGCTCTCGACTTTCGTGGTGTGCCCGGTCGAGTGGGTCAACGCCTACGAGTGGCGCAAGCTCACCAACCACGAGGTCCGCGGCCTCACGAACTACTACCGCCGCGTCGGGCAGCTCATGGGCATCAAGGACATCCCGGAAACCTACGAGGGTTTCAAGCAGTTCTACGAGGACTACGAGACGGCCAACTTCGCCTTCAGCGCCGACGCCCTGGCGGTCGCGGACTCGACGCTGGACCTGCTGGGCACCTTCATGCCCTACAAGCTGCTCCCCCGCGCGGTGGTGCGCCGGATGTCGTTCGCGCTCATGGACGATCGCCTGCTCACCGCGTTCAAGTACCCGAAGCCGACCCTCGTCGAACGCATCCTGGTACGCGGCGGCCTGAAGGCCCGTGGCCTCGCGATCCGGCTGTTCTTCCCGCCGCGGGCCGAGCCGCTGTTCGGCCGCCAGACCAAGCAGATCCGCAGCTACCCCAACGGTTACCGCCTCGAGGAGCTCGGCACCTTCGGCGCGGGCTGCCCGGCACCGAAGGGCGAGAAGGCCGGCGCCGCAGGCTGCCCGGTTCCGCACGAACTCCTCACCGAGGATGCGCAGCAGGCCGCCGGTTCCTGACCACCCCCTCGCCGCCGCAGTCGGCGAGGAGTCTCAGGCGCGGGCGGAGTGAATCGCGGCGATGCCGCCGGTCATGTTCTGCCAGCGCACCTGGTCGAAACCGGCTTCGCGGATGAGGTCGCCGAGGGCGAACTGGTCGGGCCAGGCCCGGATCGATTCCGCGAGATAGACATACGCGGCCGGACTGCTGGACACCTTCGTCGCGACCGCGGGGAGAGCCTTCATCAGGTACTCCATGTACACGGTCCGGAACGGCTTGAGCGTCGGCGTGGAGAATTCGCAGATCACCAGTCGCCCACCGGGTTTCAGGACCCGGCGTAGCTCGGCGAGGGCCTTGGGGACGTCGTTGACGTTGCGCAGGCCGAAGGAGATGGTGGCCGCGTCGAAGGAGTTGTCGGCGAACGGCAGCGACAACGCGTCGGCCGCGACCTTGGGTACGTTGCGGTGTGCGCCGGCCTTCAGCATGCCGAGCGAGAAGTCGGCGGCGACGCAATGCGCACCCGACGAGGCGAGTTCGACGGTCGACACCGCGGTTCCCGCGGCGAGGTCGAGGACGATGTCGCCCGGGCGCAGATCGAGCGCCTTGCGGGTCTTCTTGCGCCACCCGCGATCCTGTCCGAAGGACAGCACCGTGTTGGTGATGTCGTAGCGGCGGGCGACGCCGTCGAACATGGCCGCGACCTCGGCCGGATCCTTCTCCAGACTTGCTCGCTGAGGTGGGTTCGCGCCCGTCGATGCCATGGGAGTCACGCTACCGCGCGCCGACGGTGTGACGACCGCGAGGTGGGCCCGGCGATTCTGGTCGCGCTCAGGCGGGTCGGTCGAACTCGGCCGCGACCCCGGCACCCGTCACCGACCGGTAGTGGCCGACGAGTTCGGCACACACCGCAGGCCACGTGCGTGTTCGCACCGCCTGTACCGCCGCCCGGCCGAATGCGGCACGCACCGCGTCGTCGTGCAGCGAGTCGACGATCGCGGGCAGGGCGTCCTCGAAGCGCGCGACCTCGAGCAGGTAGCCGGTGCGGAACGGCGTCACCAGGTCGCGTGGCCCACCGGCGTCGGGCGCGACGACCGGCAGGCCGCTGGCCATCGCCTCCTGGATCGTCTGACAGAACGTCTCGTGTTCGCCGGCGTGCACGAAGACATCGAAGGAGGCGTAGGCGCGCGCCAGCGCCTCTCCCCGGAGTTCGCCGGTGAACACCGCGTCCGGCAGCAGCCGTTCGAGTCGGGCACGTTCGGGACCGTCGCCGACGACCACCAGCCGCACCCGCGGACTCCCCGACAGGCCGGCCAGACGCTCGACCTGCTTCTCCGGCGCGAGCCGCCCGACGAACCCGCACACCAGCGCGTCCTCGCGGCCACGCAGCCAGCCGGTCCGCAGCGCTTCGTCCCGCCGGTCGGGCGAGAACAGGTCGAGGTCGACGCCCCGGCCCCACCTCCGCAACCGCGGCACCCCGCGTGCGGTCAGAGCGTTCATCGTCTCGGTCGACGGGACCAGGGTCAGATCGCACATCTCGTGCAGCTTCCGGGTATACCGCCAGGCCGCCTTCTCCACCGCACCCAGCCGGTAGGCCGAGGCGAACCCGGCGACGTCGGTCTGGAAGACCGCGACCGTCGGCACCCCCAGCGCCCGGGCTGCCGCCGCCCCGGCAGCCCCCACCACGAAGGGTGAGGCCAGGTGCACGACGTCGGGCGCGAAGTCGCGCAGCACCCGATACAGCACCGGCATCGGCACCCCGACCGGCAGGGACGTCACCCGCGGAACCCGCACGGCCGGCACCAGATGCACAGGGGTGCGCCGGCCGACGGTCCGCGGTGCCGACGCACATCCCCGCGGCGTGTCCGGGGCGACGACGACCACCTCGTGGCCGGTGGACTCCAGATGTTCGACGACCCGCAGAACGGAATTGACGACCCCGTTCATCTGCGGCAGGAAGCTCTCGGCGACGATCGCAACACGCATACCCCGACCCTGCGCGTCGGATCTGTCCGGCAGCGGCGAAGCGCGTGACTCGATGCGCAACGCCTGGTGAATTCCCGACGACCCGCGCCGCCGGTGCACAGTGGATGTGTGCCCGACATGGACCTACTGCTGCTGAGCCGCTGGCTCACCCCGGTGCGCGACTTCCTCGTGCCCCGGGTCGGCGCCGGTGCCCGCATCGGCTTCATCCCGACCGCGTCGTCGATCTACCCCGACCAGGCCTGGCTCGACCTCGATCGCGGCAGCCTCCGCGATCAGGGTTTCGAGGTCGTCGACGTCGATCCGGAACTCGTCTCGGCGGCCACGTTCACCCGAGCACTCGGCGAGATCGACGCGGTGTTCGTGTCCGGCGGCAACGTCTTCCATCTTCTCGGCGCGCTCCGCCACGCGGGTGCCGACCGCGCCCTCGTCGACGCGGTCCGGCGCGGACTGCCCTACATCGGCGTCAGTGCCGGGGCGTGCGTCACCGGCCCCGACATCGCGCCGCTCGCGCTACTCGACGACCCGGCCGAGGCAGCGCCCCTGACCTCGACCACCGGCCTCGAACTCATCGATGTCACGGTTGTCCCGCATGCGGAGGGAACCGTCGGCGGACGCGGCCGGATCGATCGGACGCGGCAGGAGTTCGCCGACCATCGGCTGCATTTCCTGCGCGACGACGAAGCACTCGTGATCTCCGGAGGGACCACGACGGTCATCGCGGGCTGAGGGACTCCTCGTCGGCGCCGGCAGAATCGGCGCCGGAAGAATCAGCGTCGGAAGGTTCGGTGTCACCGGCGGTCTCCGCGGTCCGGCGGTTCCGGCGCCGGCTGAACTCCGCGACCCCGACCATCAGCAGGCCGACGACCACCCAGCCGACGACGGCGACGGACAGGCCCGGGATGATCGAGAGCATGGCGGTGCGTCCGGTCGGGCGCGCGAGATCCGGATTATAGGCGGCGTATTCGATGCTGATCCGCTGGCCCTCGCTGAGTTCGGTGGGATAGAGCAGACCGAAGCGCGGACTGTGGAACGAGCCGTCGGGCGTCTGGAAGTCGACTGCGGCGTGCAGCGCGTCCACCGAGACCACCTCGGCCATCACGGTGGCCTTGCTGGCCTCGATCGCGGAGTCGTTCTTGAAGCAGCCGGCGACGAGCGAGAACGCCATCGCGGTGATGGTGATCCCGACGACCAGCAGCCCGAGCTGCACGCGTCGCTGGATCACCGGATTCATGCCGTTCAGGGTAACCGGCCGCCGCGGCGGGTACGGGACCGCCGTCGCGCAGTCTAGACCGCCGACGCCTTCAGACGGGCCGCGATCGCCGCGTGCACCGACCGCAGCCGGTCCCGATCCGTGGCGACCTCGATCACCTCGATGCCGCCGGCCGTCGGGCTCTCGGCGAGGACGCTGCGCAGTTCGTCGACGCCGACGCGCCGGTGCGGGATGTGGAAGCCGGCGCACATCGACGCGATGTCGGTGCGGTGCGGGGTTCCGAAGACGCGCTCGTAGGCGCCGGCGTACTGCCCGGCGTTGTAGCGCGGGTCGCCCTGTTCGAGCAGGCCGAAGATCCCGCCGCCGTCGTCGTTCGCCACGACGATCCGCAGCGAGTCGGGCCGCGGCTCCCCGGGCCCGATGACCAGGCCGGTGGCGTCGTGGATGAACGTCAGGTCCCCCATCAGCGCGATCGTGCGAGCGCCCGGACGTTCGTGGTCGAGGGCCAGTGCGGCGCCGATCGCCGTCGAATTGGTCCCGTCGATGCCGGCGACGCCACGGTTGGACAGGACGCGCACACCCTCGGCGACCCGTCCGGCGAGCGCGATGTCGCGGATCGGGTTCGACGCCCCGACGACGAGTTGGTCACCCGGTGCCATCGCGGCGCTGACCGCGCGGGCGACGTGCAGCCCGGTGGTCGGACCGGGTTCGTCGAGCTCGGCCTCCACCGCACCGGCCACGCGTTCCTGCACGGCGCCGCACTCCTTGATCCAGTCCTCGCGCGGTTCGCCGACCACCTCGATGCGGGTGCCGGTCGCGAAGACGTTGCCCGAGACGTCGGGCCAGCGCGGGCCGGTGGTCAGCGCGTAGACCCGGACCTCGGGGTCGGCGAGCAGCCGCGAGACCCCGCGATGGAGCGTCGGACGGCCGCAGATGATCGCCTGCTTGGGTCGCACAGTGTCCAGTGCGAGCGGGTGCAGCGGCGTTGCCGGATGCGGCGCGGTCGGTTCGGCGACCGTCGGCACGTCGGCGAGCGCGGGATGCTCACCGGAGCCGTGACCGGACACCACGACCGTGTCCAGCGACAGGTCGATGGGCAGCGGGACGTCGAGTTTGCCGACCGGCGCCTGCGTCCACGGCAGGCCGCCGGGACGTCCGGCGAAGGAGCCCAGGTCGTCGTCTCCGACCTCGTCCGGATCGGGCACGAGGGGTTCCCGCAGCGGGATGTCGAACTGAACCGGACCGGCGTTGCCGGTGCGTGCACCGCGCGCGGCGGCGAGCACACGACCGACGGCCGACCGCCACTGGCTGTTGGTGTCGAGGTCACGCTCGGCGAGGCCGAGGCTGATCGCGGCACGCACCTGGGTGCCGAAGAGACCGAACTGTTCGACGGTCTGGTTGGCGCCCGATCCGAGCAGCTCATAGGGCCGGTTGGCGCTGATCACGACCAGCGGGACGCGGGCGTAGTTGGCCTCGAAGACCGCCGGACCCATATTAGCCACGGCCGTGCCGCTGGTCATGACGATCGGCACCGGTTCCTTCGACGACACCGCGAGACCCAACGCCAGATAGCCCGCCGACCGCTCGTCGATGCGGACGTGCAGCCGCAGCCGGCCCGTCGCGTCGGCGGCGTGTAGGGCGAAGGCCAGCGGCGCGTTCCGGGACCCCGGGCACAGCACGGCTTCCCGCACACCACCCCGGATCATCTCGTCGACGATGACCCGCGCCTGCAGCGTCGAGGGATTCGGAACCGGTCGATTCATTCCTCAAGCGTAGGGACTCGAACTCCCGGCGATGCGCCGGGGAGCGGCGTTACGCTGGTCACGTGGGTTTCTATGGTGACCGCATCGTTCCGCATCTGGTCGAGATGACCTGCGGCATGTCCGCGCTGACGCCGCTGCGGCAACGCGCCTGCGCTCCGCTGAGAGGTCGGACGCTCGAGGTCGGTTTCGGCTCGGGCCTCAACGTCGGCGTCTACCCCGACACGATCACCGAGGTCGCCGCGGTCGAACCCTCCGACGTCGGCTGGTCGATGGCCGCCGACCGCGTCGCGGGATCGAGCGTGCCGATCGAGCGCTCCGGCCTCGACGGTCAGAAGCTCCCCTTCGACGACGAATCCTTCGACGCCGCGCTGTCGACCTTCACCCTGTGCACCATCCCCGACCTCGGCGCGGCCCTCGCCGAGATCCGGCGCGTACTCCGACCGGGCGGCACCCTGGCCTTCCTCGAACACGGCCTCGCCCCCGACGAGAAGGTGCGCACGTGGCAGCGTCGGCTCGAGCCGATCCAGAAACGCGTCGCCGGCGGCTGCCATCTCACCCGCGACGTCCGTGCCGAACTGACCGCGGCCGGCTTCGCGCTCGGCACCGTCGACTCCTTCTATCAACCGGGTGTCCCGAAACCCCATGGGGCACTGAGCCTGGGCACCGCTCAGCCCGCCTGATCCCGGCCCGCCAACCTCGACCTCGCACGGCCGACGTCGAGGTGCTGCCCTACTGTGGGCACAATGCGTCGCTGGACACTGCTGGCCCTCCTGACCGCGGCCGCGACGCTGATCCTCGAGTTCTTCGACGTCGACGCGGCGGCCCTGTTCGCCGGTCTCGTCGTCGCCGGCCTACTCGCCATCGCCGGTCGTGCACCCCGGCAACGCAATTCCGACGACGACCCCGACGCCCCGATCGTGCCGCGCTGGGCGTTCGTCTCGTCCCAGGGTGTGCTCGGCGTGTACATCGGGACGATGGCCGAGCCGGAAACCCTGAGCGGACTGGGCTCGACGTGGTTCCCGGTGCTGGTGATCGGTGTCGCGACCCTGGCGATCTCGGTCATCTGCGGCGCACTCCTGGGTCTGCACCGGGACGTCGACCCGCTCACCGGTTCGCTCGCACTGGTGGCCGGCGGAGCCTCCGGGCTGGTCGCCCTCACCCGTGAGTTCGGCGGCGACGAACGGATGGTCGCGGTCATCCAGTACCTGCGCGTCGCGCTCGTCACCGTCACGATCCCGCTCGTCGCCTCCCTCGTCTTCGGGGCCGGCGAGGGCGCGGTCGAGGTCGTCCCGGCGTCGTGGACCGACCAGGCGTGGGGGCTGTTGCTGCTCGTCGTGTGCCTGGGAGTCGGTATCCCGGTGGGTCGACTGCTGCGACTCCCGGCCGCCGGGTTGCTCGGCCCGCTCGCACTGTCGACGGCCGCCGAGCTCGCCGGCATCGCCGGCGACGCCGCAGTGTCCCCGATCCTCCTCACCGTCGCCTATGCGCTGATCGGCTGGCAGGCCGGGCTCGGCTTCACCATGGAGCGGCTGCGCGCGATCGGGCGTGTCCTGCCGTATGCGCTCGTCCTGATCCTGGCCATCGGTGTCGGGTGCGCGCTGCTCGGTGTCGCGCTGTCGGCGTGGACCGGGGAGTCGATGTTCGACTGCTACCTCGCGACCACCCCGGGCGGCATCTATGCCGTCCTGGCGGCGGCGACCGGGGCCGGCGGCAACGTGGCCTTCGTCGTCGCGGCGCAGATCCTGCGGGTCCTCCTCATGCTGTTCGTGGCGCCGTTCGCCGCGCGTGCCGCCTCCCGGCGTGGTGGTCGGGGAAAGTAACTGACTCCCTGGTCACATGTGACCGGCGTCCCACGTAAGGTCGGAAGGATGAGCGGGGAATCCAACACCGAGACAAACAGCAACGAGAACCAGTCCGCAGCCGGCTCGCACGGCCGCGAGTTCGACGTCGTCGTCTACGGCGCCACCGGCTTCGTCGGCGAGATCACCGCGCGGTACCTCGCCGACCACGCCCCGATCGGCACCAAGGTGGCGCTCGCCGGCCGCAACGAGTCCAAGCTGACCAAGGTCCGCGACCGCCTGCCGCTCCGCGCCCGGGACTGGCCGCTGATCGTGGCCGACTCCAACTCGCCGGCCGCGCTCGACGCGATGGTCGCCCGCACGCAGGTCGTCTGCACGACGGTCGGCCCCTACCTCAAGTACGGCGAGGCGCTCGTCGTCGCGGCGGCGACCGCCGGGACCGACTACGTCGATCTCACGGGCGAGGTCCCCTTCGTCCGCTACTCCATCGACAAGGCACACGACACCGCAGTCGCCTCGGGTGCGCGCATCGTGCACTCCTGCGGCTTCGACTCCGTCCCGTCCGACATCACCACCTATGCGCTCTACAAGAAGGTCACCGAAGACGGGGCAGGCGAGATGACCGACACCACGCTCGTGGTGAAGTCGATGCGCGGCGGCCTGTCCGGCGGCACCATCGACTCGATGCGGGTCATCGCCGACGAGGCCAAGAACTCTCAGGCCCGGCGCCTGATGCTCAACCCGCAGGCCCTCTCGGGCGGCCCCGGTGAGGTCCCCCGGGTCAGCCTGTCCGACGAGCCGAGCGACCTGTCGATCATCAACGCCAAGAAGGTCGACCCGTCGCTGCGCGGCACGCTCGCCCCGTTCTTCATGGCGGCACACAACACCCGGATCGTGCGGCGGTCGAATGCGCTGCTGGACAACGCCTACGGCTCGAACTTCCACTATGCGGAGACGATGAACGTGGGCGGGGTCCCGGCCGTGTCGACCCTGGCCGCCGGCGCGGTGGCCGTGGGCACCGGCGCCTTCATGGGTGCCATGAGCTTCGGCCCCACCCGCCGCCTCCTCGACCGCGTTCTCCCGAAGCCCGGCGACGGCCCCAGCGAGAAGTCCCGCAACAGTGGATATTTCGTGGTGGAGACGTTCACCCGGACGTCCACCGGCCGTCGCTACCGCTCACAGATGCGCGCCCAGGGCGACCCCGGATACAAGGCAACCGCCGTGATGCTCGCCGAGAGTGCTCTGGCGCTCGCGCTCGACCGTGACCGCCTGCCGGCTCGCACCGGTGTCCTGACGACCGCGGCGGCGATGGGCGATGCCCTCATCGATCGCCTCCGCGACGCCGGATTCACCATCGACGCAACCGAACTCGGCTGAGCAAGGTCGGCGGACACCGCCGGGAAATCGTCTGGCACTCTCCACCCGAGAGTGCTAGACGAGTGCGGAATCCGGTGCTATCTTCGATGTCAGTACAGCGTTGAGCTGCTCGCCGGACGAGTGGCGGGCAGCCCTTGTGAGACAGGAGGTGAACTGCTGTGCTGCGTTTCGATCCGTTTTCCGACATGGATGCCTGGGCCCGGGGCATGCTGACCGGTTCGACTGCCGGAACCGCGCGTACTCCCAAGTTCATGCCCTTGGACCTCTACAAGGTCGACGACCACTACATGCTCGTCGCCGACCTGCCGGGCGCCGACCCGGGCTCGATCGACGTGAGCGTCGACAACGGCGTACTCACGTTGTCCGCCCAGCGATCTGCACCGTCCGACGAGGGCGTCGAGTGGCTGGCCAGCGAGCGGTTCTCGGGTACCTATCGACGCCAGCTCACCCTCGGTGACCTCATCGACAGTGCCGGCATCTCCGCCCGCTACGACAACGGCGTGCTCACCGTGACCATCCCGGTGGCCGAGAAGGCCAAACCGCGCCGCATCGAGGTGGAGAGCATCAACCATCAGCAGGCGATCGAGACCTCGACCGCCACGTAGTCCGAGAAACCCTCTCCCCGAAAATCATCGGGGACCACAGCGACGGGCCGGTGTGCCGTTCGCGGCGCACCGGCCCGCCGCTGTCGCCACCCTTCGCTGTCGCCTGGCCCTCGGGGCCATCGTCGTGCTGTGGTCCGGCCTACCGCCCCGTCCAGGTGGCCAGCGGTTCGGGCCGACCGAAGAAGAATCCCTGCGCATAGTCGAAGCCGAACTCCGTGAGCACCTCCAGCACATCGTCACTCTCGATGCCCTCGGCCACCATCCGCAATCCGGTGGCCGCCGCCATCTCCGAGATCGCCCGCACCACAGCACGATCGGAATGACTGTGCACGAGCTGGGCGATCAGCGTGCGATCGACCTTCAGGACATCGACGGGCAGATCGCGGACGTAGCGGAGGGCCGAGAAACCGGCGCCGAGGTCGTCGACGCAGATCGTGCACCCGAGGTCGTGCAAGCCGTTGACGGTCCGGGCCGCCGAGGTCTCGAGCCGGACCACCTGATCCTCGCGGACCTCGATCCACACCCGCGCCGGGTCGACACGGTGGTCGCGGATCAGACCGTCGATGTAGCAGACGAGACCCTCGTCGGAGAGCTGCTGTCCCGAGAGGTTGAGCGAGACGAAGGCCTCGTCCCCCGCCGTCTCGGTGATGTCGGTGGCCAGATCCCGGATGGCCTCCCCGATGGCGTGCCGCCCGATCGGCGCGAGCAGCGAGATACCCTCGGCCACTGCGAGAAACGCATCGGGGGCGAGAACGCCGGATTCGGTGTGCCACCGCAGCAGCGACTCATAACCGACCACCCGCCGGTCCGCCATCGCGACGATCGGTTGATAGAAGACCGAGAAGTCGCGCTCCACCGACCGGGTGAGCCAGGCCGCGAGGTCGACCTCCGCGCTGATCTGCCGCACCATGCTCGGGTGCGCGAACTCGACGTGCACCCGCCGGGTGAGCGCGACGCACAGGGCGGCGTCGGCGTGCCGCACCAGGTCGGCCTCATCGGCGCGGAGGTCTGCACCTATGGCGACACCCATGCAGACGTCGAGGAAGGCGCTGCGATCGCCGTCGCTGACGGTGTGCGCGCCGAGTTTGCGCCGGGTCGCGTCGATGAGCGCGTCGTGGCCGCCGTCGTCGACGGAGAGGGAGATCAGCCACTGCAGGTCCGAGCGGCGTTCGAACCGGGCGCGCGGACTGATCGGTTTCAGGACCTGCTCGACGAACCGTTCGGCGATCGACACGGCGGCCTGATGCCCGTAGGCGACGACAGCGCGGTGATAGGGGTCCACCGAGACCGCGATCACCGTTGCGTCGCGGTTCAACACTCCATCATCTGTCTCGTCCGATCCCCCCGGCCGCGGCCCGATCGCCACGTCCCGCCGTGGGCGAGACTTTACTCGCAGACCCCGCGGTTCTGTAGCGCACGACCCGCGCCGGGTCGCGGTCGAAGAACTGCGGATTCGGTCGGAGGAATTCGACCGCGTCGATTGGTGTCGACAATCACGCCGGCACGCGCGAGCGACAGCCCGGCCGTAGAATTCCGGGGTCCCGGTATCGGACGACGTGTGCGCCGACACTTTCTCTTTTCCTCAGATCTCAGCAAACAATTAGAAAGGCTAGAAAACGACTGGTAGGGTAGTCGCAACTCCTGGGTGCGATGCCACTGAAGGATTCGTTCGTTCCGGTTACGATTTTGTTTTCGCAAATCCCATGTTCGGAGTATCCGTGACCGCATGCGCGGTCAAAGCGACGGAAAGCGGTCCCGGCGTATGGCCTTGATCAGGAATGTGATGCGGCGCTACGACGCGCGCTCCATGG
Organism: Gordonia sp. 135; assembly: GCF_009720185.1. Classification (NCBI taxonomy): domain Bacteria; kingdom Bacillati; phylum Actinomycetota; class Actinomycetes; order Mycobacteriales; family Gordoniaceae; genus Gordonia; species Gordonia sp. 135. The sequence goes on along the minus strand of NZ_CP046257.1, from coordinate 1,064,349 downwards.
CAACGCTGATCAGCACCGGTGGCGTATTGCCCCTGCCCCTCATCGCTCTGCTCGCACCCCACACCATCAAGCCCGGCAAGATGGTTCTCCTGATGGCCATCTGGACGTTCATCGCCCTGATCTTCGCCGTCACCGCTCTGCGTCGCCGGCTGACCGACCCGCAGTTCGCGGTCCTCGGCGGTCTCGGAATCGCCGGCATCGGCGGCACGTCGCTGATCCTCGCCGATCCCCTGACCGCGGCCCTGGTGCTGGCCATCGTGGCCGTCATCCCGGCGATCGGCGCGATCACCGCCTCGCCTCGGCTCATCCTGTCTCATCTGGCGTTGGCCAGCGCGTGCACCGCGGTCGTCCTCGCGACCCTCGCGCACACCGTTCCCACCTTCCTGATCAGCTTCGGCGCGATGTTCGGGGTCATCGTCGTTCCGGTGTTCCTCGTGGTGGCGCTCCGGAAATCGATGGAGGCCGTTCTCGACCAGCAGACCCGACTCTGCGGCATCGACCCGTTGACCGGCCTGCTCAACCGTCGCGGATTTCTCATCCGGGCATCGCAGTTGCTGTCGGCCGCCCGGTCCTCGACGGGATGGATCGGCATCCTGTTGCTCGACGTCGACCACTTCAAGCGGATCAACGACGAATACGGGCACCTCGCCGGCGACGGCGTCCTGCTCTCCGCCGCGGCGGCCATCCGCGAGCACGCACCGGTCGGTTCCGAGGTGTGCCGCTACGGGGGCGAGGAGTTCCTCCTCTTCCACGTCGTCCGTGACCAGGAAGAACTCTGGCGCTGCGCCGAGCGCCTCCGCGCCGCCGTCGCCGCGACCGCACCGGTGACGGTCAGCGTCGGTGGTGTCTGCGCACCGCTGATGTCCTCACGAAACGGAAGTGCCCACTCGACCGACGACGTCATCGGCAACCTGCTGGGTCGCGCCGACGAATGCGTCTACCGGGCGAAGGAGAGCGGCCGCGACACCACGGTCATCGACACGATCGATCCGATCGTGTGGAACGACGGCACGTTGAGCTCCCACGCCGCCGAGGATCCGCCGGCCTCGCCGCCGTCGGCGAGCCTGTACGAGGTCTTCTACCAGCGGCCGGCGGACTTGGTCGAGATGGAGACACGTCCGGGCAGGAGCTGAGGCGCCCCCGGGGTCTGCAGGATGTCGGCTTCCATCCGCATTCGACGCCATGTCTCGGGAGAGGTGTGCTCGCGGATGCGTGCACGGTCCCACCACATCAGGCGCGTGCGATACCGCTCGTCGGGGAAGGGGGTCGGCGGCACGGATTCGTCGACGCGCCCACCGCCCGACTGCCAGCGCCGCAGCACATGGTCGGCCGCGGTCGCCATCATGTGGTCGGTGCCCGACATCTCCATGATCACCAGACCCAGCCGCGAGAGCTGGCCCGCCACCGACCGCGCGATCGGCGAGCTCTCGTCCACCCAGGCCGTCTTGACCTCGACGATCCCGCCGGCCAGTCGCGACTCGATCGCGTTCACCAGCTGCACCTGACCGGGCTGTCCGGCCCACTCGACGAGCGCATGCGACTGGGCCGCCGCGCTGAACCGCGGTTGGACGCGCAGACCGCCCCGGACCTGGTCGGCGTCGTCGAGGACCGCGAAGAACAGTGCCGTTCCCGCGCCCGTCGAGACCTCGTCGTAGTCGAGCGCGGCCGCACAGCCGTGCCGTTCGTACGATGCGGCCGCCCCGTTCAGGTACCGATCCCACAACGCCCTCTCACGGCCGGGCGCGGCCGCGATGACCGTGTACTCCGACCCCACCTCTCGGGCGGTGGCATGCAGAACGCCCGTTCGCCTCGCCTCACCGGCAGTTTTCATCGTTTTCATCGCAGGATTGCGCCTTTCGAAAAGGAGGAATTCATTGCGAGATCTCCCCTGACCCCGCGTGTTATGTTGCCACAAGAGCGTTTTTATGCAGGCTCACGAGCACGTTTTCCTCCGGATTCGGCGCCTATCGGTCCGGTTGGCGACGCGTCGTCGAGTAAGCCACGATGAGGTATGCCCTCTGTGCCGGACACCGCCGCCGTCCTCTACTCCGAGTCCGAAGTCCCCGATTCTCTGGTCCACGACGACTCGATCGACGTGGCCGACATGACCGCGGAGACCGCCCGAGCACTCGACGAGATCCTCCCTCCGGTCGACCCCGCGCTCCGGACCGAGAACCCTCGTTTCGCGTACTTTCCCTGGCGGAAATCGCTGGTGAAAATCCCCGGTCCACTGTCTTTCCGTCGCCTTCGACTGGACCGCAACCGGCATAAGCTGACCGCCGCGGATCTCGATGCCGCGGCGAAACTGCGCATCGGTGTCGTCGGATTGAGCGTGGGTCACGCCATCGCCTTGACCCTGACGCTCGAGGGACTGGCCGGCGAATTGCGCCTGGCCGATTTCGACGACCTCGAACTGACCAATATGAATCGAATTCCGGCGACATTGCTGGATATCGACACGAACAAAGCCGTGGTCGCTTCTCGCAGGATTTCCGAAATCGATCCCTATCTGACGACCTCGGTGTTCCCGGACGGCATAACATCGGAGAACATCGACGAATTCGTCGACGGCCTCGACCTCGTTGTCGAAGAATGTGATTCCTTCGATGTGAAGGTGCTGGTCCGGCAACGTTGCCGCGAACTGGGCATTCCGGTGCTGATGGAGACGAGTGACGGCGGAACCCTGGACGTGGAGCGTTTCGACCTCGAGCCGGACCGCCCGCTGTTCCACGGCCTCGCGGGCGATCTCCGCGTCGAGGACCTGGTGGGTCTGGACCGTGCGCATCTGACGCCGCTGGCCGTCAAGGTGCTCGAGCCGGCGCGGGTCACCGCACCGATGGCCGCATCGGCGATCGAACTCGGGCACTCGGTCACGGCCTGGCCCCAGCTGGCCGGCGACGTCCTCCTCGGTGGCGCGACGGTCGCCGCCGCGGTACGACGGCTCGTCCAGGGCAGGCCGCTGCCGTCGGGACGGGTGCGCTTCGACCGCGACACCTGGCTCGACGGTCTCTCCGATCCCCTCCACCGCGCTCTCGACGACGCCGGCGCGACCGGCGAGTCGGCATGCCGTGAGATCCCGGTCGAGCAGATGTCCGACCTCGAGCTCATCACGCACGCAGCGACCCGTGCCCCGTCGGCGGGCAACCAGCAGCCGTGGCGGATCACCGCCGACGACGACTCCGTGACCATCGCCCTGGACCGATCTCGCACCTCGACGCTCGACATCGAGCACCGAGCCTCGGCGGTCGCGGTGGGTGCCGCCCTGCACAACGCCCGCGTCGCCGCGGCCAGCCGGGGCGTGCTGGACGACGTCGAGGTAGTCGCGGACGATCGGACGATCCTCGGACGGGTGCGACTCAAGGGCCTCGGTGCGGGCGTGCAGGCCCCCGAACACGAACGCGAACTCCGTACCCTGCTGGCGCGGAGCACCCGGCGTGGACCCGGGGACGGTTCACCGCTCGGCGACGACGATCTGATCCGTCTCGCCGATGTGGCCGACACCGAGATCACCCGGCTCGTGCCGCTCGCCGACCGTGCGCGGATCACGACCTTCGCCTCGATCTCCGATCGTTCCGACCGGGTGCGCTTCCTGACCCCCGAGCTACACCGCGAGATGTTCGCCGAACTCACCGCCGACCCCGCGGACGGCGCCGGGATCGACATCGCCTCCCTCGACCTGCCGCCGGCGATGGCCGGGATGCTCGACGTGCTCCGCCGCGGCGACGTGATGGCGCTGCTCGACGAGTGGGGCGGTGGTGCCGCTTTGGGCGCCGACGCGGCGGCACGGGTCACCTCGGCCTCGGGAATCCTGCTCCTGGTCCAGCGGGGACGGACACCGGCGGACTACCTACGGGCCGGTCTCGTCGCCGAGCAGCTGTGGGTCGCCGCCGAACAACTCGGTTACGCCGTACACCCCATGACGCCCGCGTTCCTGTATGCGCTCGACGACGCGACGGCTCGCTCGCTGTCGAGCAACCACGGCGACGCTCTCGCCGGTCTGCGTCGCGAGATGGACGAGCTGTGCCCGGTCGCCGACGACGAGGCGGTCACCATCGCGCTGCGGGTGTCGCGATCGGCCTCGCCGACCGTGCGCAGCCGCCGGCTCCACGGCTGACCCGACTGCCCGCCTGACGGGCCGGGTCCGACCGCCTGACTAGGCCTGGCCGGGATTGAGCTTGATGAACAGGGCGTCCATCTCGGCGCACAACCGGTCACCGTCGTGCATGGTGCCCTTGATGAAGACCTTGCGGCCCTCGATCTTGTCCGCCCAGGCGCGCACGCGCAGCGTCGTGTTCAGCGGGGTGATCGAGCGGTACTGCACGTTCAGGTAGGCGGTGCGGCTGACGTGCTGGATCGCCACGGCCGAGGCGAAGCCACCGATGTCGTCGAAGGCGACGGCGACGTGCCCGCCGTGCGCGGCGGCGTTACCGCCGAGGTGGAAGTCGCGGAAGACCAGGTCGGCGACGACACCGTCCTCGGCGGCCTCGACGACCTCATAGGGCGGGAGCGTGATGTTGCCGCGGGACGGCAGGTCGATGCGGGTGCCCGCGGGCGAATGCCACTCGTCGATGCGGACCTTGGCGAGGCGTTCATTGACGGCGGTGAGGTGCTCGATGAGTTCGTCGACGAGCTCGTCGTCGGGGCAGGCGTAGCGCGCATTGTCCATCAGCAGGCGAACCTGCTCGCTGAACTCGCCGTACCGCGGGCCGCCGCGCTCGGTGGTGATGGCCGCATGCGGCCGGAAACCACCCTCGTGCGGGTCTTCCTCGACGGTTTCTACAGCACGGTCGTTCGCTTCACTCACCGGTCAACCGTATAAGAAGACCGATTCGGGGGACGGACTGGTGCTAGCCGTCGTCGCTCGGACGGTTCCGGTCGGAGCGTCGATGCGAGTCGAGGTCGACGCACCCACCGTGGCGGACGAGTCCGTGAGACGTGCCTGGGACGAAGTCGGGAACGCCACGCGGCCCACGCTCCTTTTCGTCCCGGAGCCGTACCGCCCGCCCCACGATCACGGCGACGACGGCGGCCAGTACGCACCAGCCGACCACACCGACGACAATCCACCCCCAGGTGTTCATGGGTACATGTAAGCATTGCGAACTGGGAATTTGCTGAAAACGCGCATCATATACGGTGCAAGCGGAAGGGATACTCCTCAGGACATTTGACCCACCTCGGGCACCCGTGCGCCCGGCGGACCGCCGTGAGCGCGATCGTCTGCGATCACTACTCTGAGCGCATGAGCGCGACCGACGACACCAAGACCGCCGACCAGCCGTTCGACCCGGCCCAGTGGACCCAGGTGCCCGGGTTCACCGACCTCACCGACGTCACCTACCACCGGCATGCGGCCGAGGGTCGCGAGAACGGCATCGTGCGAGTGGCCTTCGACCGTCCGGAGGTCCGCAACGCCTTCCGCCCGCACACCGTCGACGAGCTCTACCGCGTGCTCGACCACGCCCGCCGCTCCCCCGACGTCGGAACGATTCTGCTGACCGGCAACGGCCCGAGCCCCAAGGACGGCGGGTGGGCCTTCTGCAGCGGCGGCGACCAGCGCATCCGCGGCCGTTCCGGGTACCAGTACGCGACCAGCCACGACACCGACGTCGTGGCCGCGGGCGCCGACTCCGTCGACGAGGCCCGGGTGAAGGTCGAGGGCGGACGACTCCACATCCTCGAGGTCCAGCGACTCATCCGCACCATGCCCAAGGTGGTCATCGCGGTGGTCAACGGATGGGCGGCCGGCGGCGGCCACTCACTACACGTGGTGTGCGACCTGACCCTGGCCTCCGCCGAGCACGCCCGGTTCAAGCAGACCGACGCCGACGTGGGCTCGTTCGACGCCGGTTACGGCAGCGCCTACCTCGCCAAGCAGGTCGGCCAGAAGTTCGCCCGCGAGATCTTCTTCCTCGGCGAGGCCTACGACGCGGAGACCATGCACCGCATGGGAGCAGTCAACCGCGTCGCCCCGCACGCCGAGCTGGAGAACACCGCCATCGAGTGGGCCCGCAAGATCAACGGCAAATCGCCCACCGCGCAACGCATGCTGAAGTTCGCGTTCAATCTCACCGACGACGGCCTCATGGGTCAGCAGGTGTTCGCCGGTGAGGCCACCCGCCTGGCCTACATGACCGACGAGGCCGTCGAAGGCCGGGATGCGTTCCTGGAGAAGCGCGATCCGCGCTGGGACGACTACCCGTACTACTACTGACGCGGCCCGCAGGCGGGCACGTCGACGGTGACGGTCGGGTCGTCGACCAGCGGCTGCACCGGGACCTCGGCCTCGCCCGCCGCGGCGGTCGGCTCGTCGATCTTCAGCGTGATCGTGGCGCTCTGTCCCGGCGCGATGCCGACGCGGGTCGAGTAGTACGGCCGCCCGTGCAGGGTCTGTTCGACGTAGAAGGCGCCCGCGTCGCCCAGGGTCATTTCCTTGAGCACCGCCCCCTTGGTGGCGAGGAACTCCACGTTGGCGAGGTTGGTGCCCTTGTCCACCGACAGTTCGGTGCCGAGGCCACCGGCGACGTAGTCGGTGAGCCCGGTGGTCTCGTCGAGGGTGTTGGTCAGGGTGACCTTGATCGTGCTCTCGCGGGTGTCGCCGCGGCAATCGCCTGAGGTGTAGTCGATCTCGCGGCGCAGGTAGTAGTCGAGCTTGCTGCCCGACGCGTTGCCGATCGCCACCTGCAGATACGGCGAGTCGGTGTCGGAGATCTGGTGACCGAGCTTGGTGGTCTCGAGGATCTCCTGTTCGGCCGGCGTGGTGCTGTAGACCATGATCCGGCGCTCGTGGACGCCGCGTCCGAGAGCCTCGAGCAGGTCGCGGGTGCTGCCACCCGAGTCGATCAGTTTCTTGACGACGGCCTGGGAGATGGACTGCAGGTACGCCTTTCGGGCCCCGTTGTCGTCGGCGAACCGTTGGTACGAGGTCGACAGCGTGATCGGTACGACGTTGTCGGCGGTGATCTTCTCGCCGCCGGGTAACGCCACCGGTCCGACGACGTCGAGTATGTACTTCAGCGCGATCGGGTCGAGCGCGATGGCACCGTCGAGCTTCTGGCCGGTCTGGGCCTGCCAGTTGGCCAGCCAGATCTTCGCGGCGTCGGGGAAGTGTGCGCTGAGGTTCCCGTTGCGGAAGTCGGTGTAGGGCTTGTAGTACGAGTAGATCGCGTCGTACTCGGGCCCCAGGTCGATCTTCGGTGTCGTCGGGTCGCGGAACTCGGAGTTGGCGCCGAGCTCGGGAACCGTCACCCGTCCACCCGTCGCGTTGAGCAACCCGAAGCCGCCGACGAGTCCGCCGGTTCCGCGGGATTCCGACGGCGTCTGGAAGGCCATGAAGTAGTTGCGCGGCCCCTCCGAACCCAGCATCGGCGGGATGAGCTGGGCGGCGATGTCGGTCGCGACCAGGGTGGACTCGGCCGCATCGACCTGTTCGGCGAGTTGGGTTCTCGCATCGGCGACGACGCCGAGCCAGCTCGGAGTGATCGACGCGACCTCATCGGCCACCTCGGTCGAGCGTTCGGCGACCTTGGCGAGCTCGGGTTGCGCCTCGCGTAACAGTTTGAGGTTCACCGTGTTCCCGGTCCGGAGCTGATCCGGGTTCAGCACGCCCGCGAGATCCGCGGCCGGGAGGAGTACGTCGGCGGACAGCGCCTCGACGGCGTCGCTCATCTGCTGCACCGACTTCAGCGGCGATCCGATTCCCGGGAGCGCGGCCACCGCCGACCACACGATGCCGTGGGACCTGTCGGAGGCGGCCTGGGCGCTGTCGGCGGCCGCGGCGGCGGCCTGCGAGGCGCCGGCCTGATCGCCGTCGAGCATGAGGGTCCGGGCCCGGGAGGCATCGGAGCGCACCGATTCCAGGTCACCCTTCACCTTCAGTGCCGAGTACGCGAGCCAGGCGACGACCGCGGCGACGAGCAGCACGATCAGAGCCAGGATCTGTACCGCCCGGTTTGCGACGATGCGGCGGATCATCGGGTCTCCCCTGTCGTCTCGGTGATGTGTTGTGCCGCCAGCCAGTTGGCGACGGTCTCGACCTTCGGTTCGACCTCGGCGAACACCCGGTCGAAGTCCTCACGCGGACGGCCCATCGGGTCGACGATGTCGAGGAGCGACGAGTTGGGATCGATGCGTCCCCGCCCGCCCATGATCGCGGCGAGGGTGCCGTTCTGGTCCGGGGTGCCGGTCTCCGCTAGGGCGGCGAACTCGGTGAGGGTGAACACGCGCTTCCAGCGCGCGGGCGCCATCTGCTGGGCGGCCGCACGGTGCTCGCGACTCATGCACAACACGACGTCGGCCTGCGTCAGCATCGGCGGACGCAGATATCGAGCCTCGAAACCCGATGCGTCGTAACCGTGTTCGGCGAGAACCGCGGCGGAGTGCGGGTGGATCGGCTGACCGTTCAGCGCGCCGGTACCGGCACTGCTCGAGGTGACGGCGAGATCTGTTCCGTCGGCGCGCATTCGGTCGGCCAGCCCCGTCAGCACGCGTTCGCCGATCGGCGAACGGCAGATGTTGCCCGTGCAGACGAACAGGATCGACAATCCCGTCGACGTCGCGTCCCGGTCGGATCCGGTCACCATTCCTCCTCGATTCTCCTGGCCAGCCGACGCATCACGTCGGGGTCGCCCATCTGCGCGTGTGCGACTCCGGCGGAGATCACTTCCACCGCCGGAGCCCCGGTTCCGGCATCGTGCCGGACGGCCCGTGCCCAGCTGTCGACGTCCGGATTGTCCTCGGCGGCAACGTAGATGACCTTACCCACGGGCGCCGGACCCAGCTCATAGGACCGCACCGCGGCGGCGAGGGTCCGGGAACGATCCTCGAATCGTCGTAGCGCCTGCGGGTCGTGGCGTTCGGCCGCGGCCCGGAGCGGGTGATCCTCGCCGAGCAGCTCCTTGTCGGCCTCCTCGTCCAGGTCGCCGGGCGGCCGGGAGTCGAGCACCATCAGCACGCCGACCTGCTCCCCGGCGTCGACCAGCTGACGGCTCATCTCATGCGCGATGACGCCGCCCAGCGACCAGCCGACGAGGTGGTAGGGCCCGGACGGCTGACGCCTGCGGACCGCCGCGACGTGGATGGCCGCGATCTCGGCGAGGCTCGCGGGCATGTCACGGTCGGCCACGACCAGTTCGGGCAGCTGGAGACCGTAGGCGACGGCCGAATCCAGCGACCTGCCGAAGGCGCGGAACGGTTCGACGATTCCGGTGGCGGTGTGCACGCACCAGATCGTCGGGACGCCGGATTCCGGGACATCGAGTTCAGGGGCATCGGATTCGGGGAGATCCGGGCGCGAGAGCGGCACGACGCGGTGGTCGACACCGGTGCCCTTCCCCGTGTACGTGGCGTCGACGACGCGGGCCACCTCCGCCGGCGTGCGGTGGGTGAAGAGGTCCGCGACGTCCACGGTGACAGAGGTGTGGCGGGTGAGTTCGTCGCGCAACTGCACCAGGGCCAGGGAGTTGCCGCCCAGGGCGAAGAAGTCGTCGTCCATGCCGACGCCGTGTTCACCCAGCACCGCCCGGAAGGCGTCGCGAACCGTCGTCTCCGTGCGGGTCTCGGGTTCGCGGGTCGAATCCGACCAGGTCGGCTCGGGCAGTCGTCGCTGATCGATCTTGCCCGCGCCGCTCAGGGGGAGTTCGGCCAGTTCGACGATCCGGGCGGGCACCATGTGCCGCGGCAGCCGGGTTCGGCAGACGTCGGCGAGGCGGTCGGCGGGCACCGACGAGACCACGTAGGAGACGAGTGCCGGCCCGGCCGGCCCGGGCCGCAACACGGTCACCGATCGGTCGGCCCCGGCGCCCACCAGGACGGCGTCGATCTCGGCGGGTTCGACGCGCTGGCCGCGGATCTTCATCTGGCGGTCCGCGCGACCCACGTAGATCAGCTCGCCGGACTCGCGATCCCAGCGCACGAGGTCGCCGGTCCGGTAGCGCCGACGACCGTCGTTCCCGGCGACGAAGGTCGCGGCGGTCAGCGCCCGGTCGCCGAGATAGCCACGGGCGACGCCGGTTCCGCTGACGTAGAGCTCGCCCACCACGCCGAGTGGGACGTGGCGGAGTCGGGTGTCGAGGACCTCGGCGCCGATCCCGGGCCGCGGATGCCCCAGTCGTACCGGCTCGCCCGGACGGTAGGCGCTGGTGGACACCGTCACCGTCGTCTCGGTCGGGCCGTAGATGTTGCGGACCTGCGTCCGCTCCGACCATGCCGTCGCGAGGTCGGCCGGCAGTGCCTCGCCGCCGATGTAGACCAGTCGCAACGAGGTGATCGACTGCGGTCGCATCGTCCGCATCACCGACGGGGTCGCGGTGAACACGCTGACCCGGGTGCGGTCGAGGAAGTCGGCGAGGTCGCTTCCCCCGACGATCTCGGGCGGGACGACCACGAGCGTCGCACCCGACGCCAGCGGCAGCAGCATGTCGTGGAACGTCGCGTCGAAGCCGGGGCTGATCGCCATTCCCACCCGGTCGCCGGATTCCACGTCGCCGAGTTCGGCGACACGATGCACGCCGCGATGGGTGACGCCGACGACGTTGGGGGTGCCGGTGGTTCCCGACGTCGTGATGACGTAGGCCAGGGAGTCCCGCGAGACCCGCGTGATCGGTTCCGAGACAACGGGTTCGATCGGTTGAGGGGGAATGTCGTCCGGACCGATCGCCGTCGCCCGCGCGCCGGCGACCACGTGGTCGATGCGCGCCGCGGGGTAGGTGACGTCGACGGGGACGCACACCCCGCCGATGCGGCTCACCGCCCAGATGGCAACCACCGATTCGATGGAGCGCGGGACGACCACCGCGACCGCATCGCCCGCCCCGAGGCCGCGGGCGCGGAGGGCGCGCGCCGTGACCGACACCCACGCGTCGAATTCGCGGTAGGTGAGCGTGCGCCTGCCGTCGGCGATCGCCGGACGGTCACCGTGCGACGCAACAGCTTCCCCGAACAGATCGGCGAGCAGTGGTTCGGTCCCGGTCGGCGCGGCAGCATGTGCACGGCCGGTGAGGAGTTCGCGTTCCGCCGCGGTGAGCGGTTCGATGGTGGCGATCCGACGTGCCGGGTCGTCGGTCACCGCTGCGACGGCAGCCACCAGTCGCTCGCCGAGTCCGCGGATCAGTGTCTCGTCGAGTAGATCCCGCGCGTGATGCAGTTGCAGCCGCCAGTTGCTCCCGGACCGAACCGCGACGATGTGCACGTCGAACTCGCTGTGCGAATCCACCGCGGTGCGTGGTGCGTCCGCAGCGACCGGGGCCGGAGCGACACCGGTGGAGTCGACCACGGAGAAGGCCACCTGGACGAGGGGGTGACGTCCGGGAATGCGAGGCGGATCGACGAGTGCGACGACGTCGTCGAAGGCGATGGCCGCGTGGTCCAGGGCGGCGAGGTCGGTGTCGCGGACGGTCTCGATGAGCTCGCCGACCGTCATCCCGGCGGTCAGCGGTGTGCGCAGGACCACCGTCGAGATCAGCATGCCGACCGTGCCTGCGCTGTCCTCGTCACGGCGCATCGATGCCGGTGTCGCCACGGCGATGTCGTCGACGCCGGTCTGCGCCGCGAGCGCGAGTGCGGTCGCGGCGTGCAGGAGGTGGAAGTCGCTGGCCAGTGCGCGGCGGGCGGCCGTCGAGACGGCTCGGGCGACAGCATCGTCGATCGGGAACTCGACCACCGAGGTGCGCAGGTCGCGCACGGGTGGACGGTGGTCGGCGAGGTCGAGTTCCCCGCTGTACCCGGCGAGGGCCTTCCGCCAGTAGTCGTGCAGCACGGTGCGGGAACTCTGTTCCTCGGCGACCATCCGGCGCGCGAGGACGTCGAAGCCCACCGGCTCCCGCTCGAGGGCGTCGCCGGCCAGGAGCGCGGTGAGTTCCCGCTCGACGATGGCTGCGGATTCGCCGTCCATCGCGATGTGGTGGGCGACGAGCACCACCGCGACCGGGGCGGAGTCGACGCCGCTCTCCGACAGCACCCAGGCCCGCACCGGCGGGTCCCCGGCGAGATCGAAGGGTGCGGAGAACTCGTCGGCGATGCCGGTCCCCGTGAGCGCGGCAGAGTCGAGATGGCGTACCGGCGGCCGCCATCCGTCGACGACCTGCTGCCGCGGGCCGTCGGGCGTGGTCAGGTAGCGGGTGCGCAGCGCCGTATGCCGGCCGACAAGCGCGTCCAGTGCGGCGGTCACCTCGGCGGTCGTGAGTCCGGCCGGGACGCCGACGACGACGGGGACCGAGTAGATCGGGACCTGGCCCAGCATCTGCGCGCCGACCCACATGCGGCGCTGCGTCGGTGCGAGCGGGATGTCCGTGAACCGGTCGTCCGGAAGGTGGACGGTGTGATCCGGTACGTCGACAGGGTCATGCGCAACGTCGACGGCCATGCGGGACACCGCGACGGCGAGCGCAGCGGGTGTCGGGTGCTCGAACAGGACCCGCGTGGGCACCCGGATGCCGAGGTGACGCCCCAGGGCCGAGGTCACCCTGGTGGCGGACAGCGAGGTACCGCCGAGAGCGAAGAAGTCGGCGGATTGCGCGACCGCGTTCTCCGGGACCTCGAGCACCTCGGCCATGATCGCCCCGACCTGCGAGACGAGTTCGGGATCGGCGGGTTCTCCTGTTTTCGAATGTGATTCGTCGGTGTCGCGTCCGGGGGTCCCGGCCACGGGCGCAACTGATGTCGAGGCGACGAGCGGGAACGGTTCCCCCACAGCGGGCAGATCGCACAACAGGGTCGTGTAATCGTCGAGCAGCTCCTGCGCCACACCGTCCGGGATCCGGCCGGAATGCACCAGGGTGACGTGCAGTTCGTCGTCGCTCTCGGCGAGGACCACCTCAATGTCGTACTTCGCGTCGACGGTCGAGGTCGCCTCGGTGACCAGGGAGGCCACCGCACCGGCCAGGGCCACCTCGCCCGACGCCTGGGGCACGACCTCCTGACTGACGAGCAACACCGAGATCAGCGGATCGCCGCCGTGGCGGGCCGCAGGCCGGACCGCCCGCACGACGTCTTCGTAGGGGACGTCGCCGTGGGCCAGCGCTGCCAGTGCGACGTCGCGGACCTGCTGCACGGCCTCACGAACCGGTGTGTCCGGCCGGAGTCGGGTGCGCAACGCGACGGTGTTGACGAACATGCCCACCACCGACTCCCATTCGGGGGCGGAGCGTCCGTGTACCGGCACGCCGACCAGGACATCCCACTGCCCCGTCAGCTGACCGAGGGTCGCCGAGAGAGCGGCGTGCGCGACCTGGAAGACCGTGGCCGACAGCGCCTTGGCGGTCTGATGGATCGCGAGGGCCGGCACGGAGGCACCGATTCGACCGGTGACGCCCACCGCGTCGGAGTCGCGATGGCCGGGCAACCGGACCGGTTGCGGGGCATCGGCGAGAGTCGCCGTCCAGTAACGGATCTGGTGGGCGACGACGCTGTCCCGGTCGGCGGCGTCACCGAGACGTGCGATCTGCCACTGGGTGAAGTCGGCGTACGTGAACGCCTCGTCGGCTGCCACCGCCAATCGCTCGCCGTCGTAGGCCCGCATCAGGTCGGCCAGCAGCACGCGGATGGACCAGCCGTCGATGGCGATGTGGTGGAGCACCGCCGCGAGGTAGAGGTCGGGATCGTGGGTGGGGGCGTCTGAGGTGTCCACCTCGAAGACCGCCGCGCGGAATCCGGGCTCGTTCTCGAGGTCGAACGGCGCTCGCAGGTACTCCGTGACCTCCCGCCGCAGCGCGGTCTCGACGTTCTCGTCCCCGACCTCGACGCGGCGGTGGGCCAGCACCGGGCTGCGGTGTTCGATCAGCCGTTGGACCGGTCCGGCCGGCGAATCCGGGTACACCGTGCGGAGCACCGCGTGCGCGCCCACGACCTCGTCGACGGCCTTGCGAAGCCGGGCGAGATCGACGCGACCGCGGATCCGCATCACCACGGGCACGTGGTATGCGGTCGAGGTCGGGTCGAAATGATGGTGAATCCACATGCGCCGCTGCGGGTATGCCAGTGGCAACGGATCGGGAACAGGGAGTCGCGCCGGCGCCGGCGCCGGCGACAGTGCCGCAACGGGTTCGGAGGTCGGTGAGATCAGGTCGTCGATGCGGCGAGCCAGCTCGCCGAGCGTCCGCGACTCGAACAGCAGACGGGCCGCGACGTCGGCCCCGGTGGACGCGGAAAGCCTGGAGGTGACCTGCGTGGCCGACAGCGAGGTGCCGCCGTCGGCGAAGAAATCCGAATCGGCGTCGAAGCTCTCGACGGGGCGGCCGAGGATCTCCGCCCACACCGACGCGATGAGCACTTCCGTCTCCCCCGCCGGTGCGCGACCGACCGCGGCCGAACCACGGACACCGGTCGCGCCGAAGTCCGGTGCGGGCAGGGACGCCGTGTCGATCTTGCCGTTGCGGCCGATCGGCAGTTCCTCGACCTCGATGAACGCACTGGGGATCATGGTGCGCGGCAGCACGTGTGCCAGCTGCGATGCCAGATCGTCGGTGTGGTTCCCGGTATCGGGCTCGCCGATCACCCAGGAGACCAGGACCTTCTCGCCCGCTGCGGTGACGCGGGCCGCGGTCACCGAGGTTGCGATGCCGGGCAGCCGGGACAGCGCCGCATCGATCTCGGCCGGTTCGAGGCGCACGCCACGGATCTTGACCTGGTCGTCGGTCCGGCCGTGGATCACGAAGGTGCCGTCAGCTCGCCGATGGACCAGATCTCCGGTGCGGTACATGCGCTTGCCGTGCGGACCGGCGACGAAGGCGACCGCGGTCGTGCGCGGGTCGTCGAGATACCCACGTGCCAGGCAGTTTCCGGAGAGGTACAGCTCACCCACGGTGTGGTCCGGAACAGGACGCAGCATCGGGTCGAGCACAGCCATGGTCACACCGTCGAGCGGGCGGCCGATGTGGACGGCACCCGACACGGAATCGGTGTAGCGCGCACTGCTCACCGCGACGGTCGCCTCGGTCGGACCGTATTCGTTGCTGAGGGTTGCGGTGCGGGTCCAGTCACGGATGAGTCCCGCGCCGAGCGGTTCGCCGCCCACGGCGACGTGCCGGACGTGCGGCAGGTCGCCGGGGCGCAGGGTGGCCAGCACCGACGGGGTGGTGAGGAGAACGGTCACCCCGGCGTCGTGGACGAGGTCGGCGAGTTCGTCGGCGGCGACGACATCCGACGGACACATGATTGCCGTCGCGCCGGCGATGCGCGGCGGCAGGACTCCCATCAGGTGCGCGTCGAAACCGGTTGCGTACGTGTGCAACACACGGTCGGCGGAGGTCAGCCCCAGCCGTCCGACGGTGTCGCGGGCCCACCCGGCCACGCCACGATGCGTGACCGCGACCCCCTTCGGCACACCGGTCGTCCCGGAGGTGAAGGTGATGTAGGCGACGTCGTCCGGCGTCACCGCCCGCACCCGCTCCGCCTCGTCGAAGGTCGGCACCACCGGGGGCAGTTCGGCGAACAACTCGTCGAGCGCGAGCACCTCGACACCGATTCCCGTCGCGTCGGTTCCCGCGGTGTCGATGCCGCCGAGCCCGAGCACCACCGTCGGTCGGCACCGATCGAGGATGAGGTTCCGGCGTTCGGCCGGGTCGGCGGGGTCGATGTTGACGAAAGCCGCACCCGCGCGGGCGATCGCGGCGGACGCGATCATCCCGAACACCGATCTCGGGAGCAGTTCGACGACCACATCGCCCGCACCGATACCCCGCGCGATCAGTACGCGCGCCAGATGGGTCGACAGTCGGTCGACGTCGTGGGCGGAGATCTCGGTCCCGAAACCCGGTACGCGGTAGCGGGAATCGACGATCGCGACGTCGGACGGGGATGCGTCGGCGTACGACGTGAAGAGCGTGTCGAAGGTCTCCGGTTCGAGCTCCGGCGTCGCCGCCTCCTCGCTCGCCGGGCTCATCAGCGAGAGGACCGGCTCGTCGGGCGCGAGCACGCCGCGTCTCAGGGTGTCGACGACGAGGTCGCACAGCGCTTCCAGACGGTCCGCGGTCGCGACCGCGTCGGTGCAGGACATCGTCACGTGCAGCGCACCGCCGTGCCGGTACATCGAGACGTCGATGCCGAAGAGCGGGATTCCCAGGACCCCCGAGGCTGCGTTGCCGGCCGCACCCGTCGGGAACTCGGCCTCCACCCACTCGACGATCGCATCGGGCACCGCGCCGAAGGACACCTCGAACAACGGGGTTCCGGCACCGGCACGACCGGGATCGGCGATCTCCGAGATCTCGGTGAGGGGCAGGTCGGCATGGGAGAAGGCGCCCAGGTCCACCGAGGTCACCTGCGCCAGGAGTTCGGCGAAGGACAGTGCCGGATCGATCGGCGTGTGCAGTGGCACCGCACGCGCGAACAGGCCGGGCACACCGACGAGGCCCGGGTCGAGACGGCCGGACAGCGCGGTGCCGATGGTCACCACCCCGGCACCCGACTGCCTCGCCAGGACCGCCGCCAGCGCGGTGTGGGTGGCGATGAACGGGGTCGTCGACCGCGCCACGGTCAGCTCGTCGAGCGATGCGGTGACGGTCGCGTCCAGCTGCCCGTGCGTACGATGCACGATCGTCTCCGCCTCGCGGGCAACGGTTTCCGCCTGCAGATTCACCTCGGGCAGGCGGAGCTGTTCGACCGGTCGGGTGAACGCCGTCCGCCAGAACGCGGTCAGTTCCGCCCGCCTCGCCTCGAGCGTCTCGGCACGCCACATCGAGTACCGCCGATAATCCGTCCCGCTCGCGGGCAGCGGCGCTCCGGCCAGGGCGGTGTCGAGATCACCGGCGAGGATCGCGAAGGATTCGCCGTCGGCGGCGATGTGGTGGATCACCCCGACAAGCCACCTGGACCCGTCGATCTCCACGATCCGTACCCGCCACGGAAGCGAGGCGGCGAGGTCGACGGGGGTGGCCATCGAGGCGAGGACGGCGGTCACATCCGGCGTCGAGTCGACTTCCAGACCGAGTTGCCGTTCCAGATGGTCGAGGACGTCGGCGTCGTCCCATCGATGCTGTACCGGGACCCCGTCGCGCAGCGGGAACCCGGTACACAGGGCGTCGTGCCGGGTCACGATCGCGGCCAGGGCGCGTCGCACATCGGCGGGGCTCGCGTCGATCGGCAGGGCCAGCGGCAGGAGGTAGCCGGTGAACTCCGGCTCGGTTCGCCACCGCAACCAGACGTCCAGCTGTTCCGGCGTGAGCGGAAGATCCGCGGGGATCTCGCGGTCATCGGACAGCAGGGACACCCGCGACAGCACGGGCGAAGTAACCGCAGCCGCGATCCGCGCCGCCAGTTCCGCGACGGTCGGGTACTCGAAGACATCGGCCACCTCGATGCGGTGGCCCATCCCGGCGAGAGTGGCGGCAAGACGTGCCGCCGAGAGCGAGGTGCCGCCGGCTGCGAAGAAGTTCGTTTCTGCACCGAGATGACCGGCATCTTCACCGACGACCGCACGGATCGCCGACGCCACCGTCTCCTCGATCGGACCGAGCGCCCGTCCGACCGGCGGGGCGGTGTCGGTGATGCTCGCAAAAAGCTTGTCCCGGTCGATCTTTCCGGTCCGGGTCATCGGCCAACCGTCGACGATCGCGACGCGGGACGGCACCGCGTGCGCCGGCAGCCGGGCGGCGCAGGCGGCCAGGATCGTCGCCTCGTCGAGGTCGTCGAGGACGTCGAAGTCGGCGAGGCCGTCCTCGGTCACGAAGGCCAGCAGGTGCTCGTCGCCCGCCCGTCGGCCCGGTCGTACCAGGACGCGCGCATCGCCCACGCCCGGTATCGCGCGCAGGGTCGAGACGATCTCACCGAGTTCCACACGGTGGCCGCGGATCTGGACCTGGTCGTCGTTGCGGCCGAGGTAGGCGAAACGACCCGGAGCGACCTCGCGCACGCGGTCGCCGGTGCGGTACATCCGTAGGCCGCGCCCCGACGGGTCCGCGACAAACCGGGTCGCGGTGAGCCCCGGTGCGTTGAGGTAGCCGAGCGCGACCTGCTCGCCGGCGAGATACAGTTCGCCGGCCGCACCGGTCGGCACCGGTCGCAGGCGCCGGTCCAGCACCATCGCGCCGACGCCGTCGAACGGGGTGCCGATGATGCTGCGTTCGTCGTCGAGGTCGACGTCGGCGGCGGTGAGCACGACGGTCGTCTCGGTGATGCCGTACATGTTGACCAGGCGGGTGCGGGGATGCTCGGCGGCCCATGCGCCCAACGTGTTCGGCGCGAGGGTCTCACCGCCGAAGACGACGGCCCGCAGTGACGTCAGTTCCGGCGGGGCCGGGGCCCCCGCCGCTCTGGTGGTCGTCGCCAGGTCGACGATCCCGCTGAACGCGGTCGGGGTCTGCGACAGGATCGTTATCCCGTGCCGGTCGATCACCGCGGCGAGTGCCCGCGGGTCCCGGACCGTCGCATGGTCCACCACGACGACGCTGCCGCCGGATGCCAACGCACCGAGGATCTCCCACACCGAGAAGTCGAAGGCGTACGAGTGCACCCAGGCCCAGACGTCCCGCGGGGAGGCGTCGATGAGGTCGAGGCCCGCCCCCATCAACGCGGCCACGTTCTGCCGGGTCACCACCACGGCCTTCGGCAGGCCGGTGGAACCGGAGGTGTGGATGACATACGCGGCGCCCGGCATCGTCTGCGCGCGTTGATGACCCACCCCGGCCGTCACCTGGAGACGGCTGTCGACGATCGCGGCCGGGGCGGTCCCGGCAAGGATCAGGTCGATGCGCGCCTGCGGATGGTCCGGATCGATCGGAACATAGACCGCGTCGGCGAGGAGGGTCCCGACGATCGCCACCACGGTGTCCGCGCGTCGGTCCATGAGCAGTGCCACGCGGTCGCCGGGCCGCACCCCGAACTCCCGCAGGTGCGCCGCCAGCGCGCGCGCCCGGTCCACGAGAGTGCGATAGTCGAGCGTCTCCTCACCGGCGATGACCGCGGTCGCCTCGGGGGCTGCGGAGGCGTGGCGGAGAAGGGCGCGAACGGGGTCGACGCAGGCGGTCCGGCGGGTGCCCGGATCGGCGACCGGCCGCGGCGACAGGCATTCGGCGATCAACGTGTCCGGTGCCGAGGCGCCCAGAGCCGCAACGGCCTCGACGAACCTGTCGAGCAGCCGACCGGCCGACGCCACGTCGACTCGGTGCTCGGCGATCGTCAGAGTGACGGACAGCCCGTTCCCGTCGTCGATCACGGTGAATTCCAACGCGGTTCGCGCCTCGCCGGTGCGCAACGTCTCCCCGCCGGCGAAGACCGTCGAGGCGACGAGATCGGGTGCCGTCGCATGGTAGGCGAAGATGACGTCGGACAGTCCGGTCGGTCCGGTGTCGGCGAACGTGACGGCCGTGCCGAGATCGCGGCCGGCGCCCGCGAGCGCTTCGGCGATCGGGGTCTGGCGAGCACCGGCCACCCGCACCGGCACCGTCTCGACGAACATGCCGACGGGGCGGAGTTCCTCACTGGTGAACCGGCCGGACACCGGCATCGACAGCACGACGTCGTCGGAGTCGGTGAACTCGGCGAGGGTTGCCGAGAGTGCCACGCACAGAAGCGTGTTGACGGTGGTGCCGCTCTCTCGCGCCCGCGCGGACGCGGCATCGGTGACCGCACGATCGATCCGGCGGCTCGTGTGGACCGCGGGTCCGGCGGTGAGCCCGGACGCCGCGGGATCGCCCACCGGGGGTTCGGGCAGTGCGAGACGTTCCGGGGCATCGCGGAGGAACCGGGTCCAGAAAACCTCTGCAGCAGCCCTGTTCGCAGTTGTGGTCGCCGTCGCAGTCGCAGGGCCGGATGGTCGTGCTTCCAGGACCTCACTGAACGCGACCGCTTCGGTCTCCCAGACGGGTTCCGCACCGGCCGCACGCGCACGGACGGCGTGGGCGAAGTCCTCCAGCACGATGTGCAGCGACCATTCGTCGACGGCGATGTGATGGGCGACGAGAACCAGTTCGACGGCCTCGCGGGTCTCGTCGAGTACCGCTCGCCACGGGACTCCGGTCCGCAGGTCGAACGGCGCCGACACGGCGAGATCGACGCCCGCCGGGTTCAGGGTCGCGCTGGTGATCGGTGCGGCAGCGGCAGATTCGGCCCGGCCGCGAACCCGTGCGACCGGCTCCCCGTCTACCTCCGGGTACACGGTCCGCAGTGCCTCGTGCCGGGTGGCCACGTCGACCAGGGCGGCTCGAGCAGCGTCGGCGGAGATGTGTTCGGCGAGCGTGAGACGCACGGGCAGGTGATACACCGTCGCACGAGGGTCGGCGCGGTTGAGCAGCCAGATCTCCTGCTGGGCGCGGGTCGGCCGATAGGAGACGACCCCGCCGGTGGATGTCGTCCGCCTCGGGACGGCTGCGTCGACGACCGCGGCGAGCTCGCCGAGTGTCGTCACCGCCGCCAGGTCGCGCATGTCGACCACCACGCGCAACCTGCTGCCGAGGTGGGTACCGAGCTGCATGAATCCCAGTGAGGTGGCGCCCAATCGGACGAGTTCGTCGTCCATCGACGGACGCGATACGCCCAGCACCTCGGTCACCGCGTCGGCGACCGCCACCTCGGTGGCCGTCACCGGCGGCCGATACGTTGCCGGTGTCTCGCGTACCTCCGCGATCAGTCCGGCCGCCGCATGCCGGTCCACGTTGCCGGTCAAATCGGTCGGCAACTCGTCGAGGATCACCACGCGGCGGGGTCGGGTCGATGCGGGCACCTCGCCGTCCACCCGGCGCCGGACAGCGGCCCGGACACGCTGGTGGTCGGCATCGTCGGTGTCGCAGACGACGCCGACGTCGAGTCCGCCCGAGGTCACCACTGTGACCGCGTACCCGACACCGGCGACCTGTCCCGCCGCCCGGTCGAGCGCCGCGAGATCGATCCGCACGCCGCCGAGGGTCACCACATCGCCTGCGCGGTGGTCGATCACCAACATGGCAGTGCCCGGGTCGAAGTGGCCGCGGTCGCCGGTGTGCAGCATCCGTGCTCCCCGGTCCCACGGGCACGCCACGAGGGTGGCCGCGGTGCCGACCGGGTCGTCGGCGACGCCCCGGATCACCTGCGGACCGGTCACATAGACGTCGCCCGTGATCCCGGCCGGAACCGGTCGCAGCCAGCGGTCCAGAACGGCGATCTCGGTGCCGGGACGCGGTGTACCACTGGGCAATCGGTGGTCGACGGCGGCGTCGGGGGCGATCCGCCGGTTCGCCGTCACCGGACCGAACGCGCCGCGCGGACAGTACGGCGCCGACACCTCTCGACCGAAGGCCAGACGCACCAGAGCGGCCGGCGCGATGTCCTCCCCCGCCACCAGGAGCGAGGTCATCGGCCCCTGCTTGCTAAGCCCCGGGACATCTCCCGGCGTCGCGATCACGTGCGTGACCGACGCGGTGTCCGCACCGGGCACGACGAGCCGCAGACCGTGCGCGGCCGCCGCGATGATCTCCAGATGGGCGGCCGACGACCCGGCGGCAGCGTCGAAGAGGAGGCGGCCGTACTCGAGATCGGTCGACCGGTCGTCGAACAGTCCGGTGGCGATCAGCGCGGCCACCGCGCGCTGGGGCACCGCAACGGTCGTGCCGACCCCGGAATCGGATTCCGTGATCGCGAGATGGCAAGCGATGTCCTCGGATTCGGGTGGACGGACCGGCGCTGCGGAAGCCTCGAGCCCATGGAGGTCCGTGAGTGTCAGGAGGCGCGGACCCGAGTCCGACGCCGGGGCGTCCTCGGACTGTGCGGCGATGACGAGCGCGGGACGTGCGCTCACCGGCAGCGTCGCGACGGCCGCACGCGGCGCGATCGGATCGAGCAGGACGAGTGCGGCACCACTCACCCCGACCGCCCACCACGCGGTCAGCCGGTCGACGCCCGGCGGCAACGCGATACCCACCGCGGTCCCCGGAGCCGCGCCGGCGGTTCGGAGTCGGGTGGCGAGATCCACTGCGCGGCCGTGTAACCGGTCGAACGTGATCGGTCGGGTGCGGGGCTCGTCGATCACCGGCCCGTGCGCGTGACGCGCGGCCGCGACGGCGAGCGCCTCGGGCACGGTGGCCGGCGCGGATCCGAGGGCCTCGCCGCGGACCACCGCCACCGGGTCGGCGAGCGGGAGATCGTCGATGCGGGTGTCCGGCGCCTGCAGAAGGGCATCGGCGAAGGTGCGCAGCATCGCGAGGAACTGTCGATGATGCTCGGCGACCTCGGCGTCGTCGTAGCGATTGGGGTTGGCCTCCACCCCGATCATCAGCACCGAGTCCCGGTCGTCGCCGGCGACCGGGACGATGTTGATCGTCAGATCCTCGGCGGGGCCGACCGTGAGGATGTGGAAGGTGCCGTGCGCCTCTCCGCAGGGGAATTCGCGCTGGAAGAGCATGAGATTGAGCATCGGACCGGACCGCTCCTGCGCCGCGGTGCGCCGTACGCGTCCGCTGGTCTCGTCGGCGGCGACATCGGCCCAGATGTCCTCGCCGCGGTAACGCTGGTGCCGCAGCGCGCCGAGGAGTGCCGCCTGTGTGGTGGCCAGCGCATCAGCGACCGACGCCTCCCCCGCGACGCCGGTACGCAACGGAACCACATTCGAGACGGGCAGCGGCGTCGACCGGAGCGCTGCGGTGGTCCGGGCGGCGACCGGGAACTGGAAGATCACCTCGTCGCCGTCGGCGGCGGCCCGGGCCAGGTAGGCCGAGAACGCGGCGACGAGGACGTTCGGCAGGATCGTCGAACGCACCTCGGCCGCGCGGCGGAGCGCATCCATCGTGCCCGCGTCCACGGGCGCGTGGACGCGCCGCGACACCGCCTCGGGCTCGCCGCGCCGATGGGCGAGCGACGCGGGGATTCCCACCCCGGCCATGGCCTGTCGCCAGTGACTCCGGTCGGTGTCGAAGCGTCGCGATGCGCGGTACTCGTCGTCGGCGCGCGCAGGCAGATCGAGGTCCACCGGTTTGACGGCCGGAGGCGTGCCGCCGGTCACCGCGGCGTGATAGGCGGCGATCGCCTCGACCATGCGGTCCTTGCCGCCCACCCCGTCGGAGAGCAGGTGGTGGCCGCGGTTGTAGACGAAGAACTTCTCGTCGCCGAGTCGGAAGAGACAGCCGCGGGCGGTGCGGTCGACCCGGGGGTCCAGTGGTCGCGCACAGTCTTCGCGCATGATCGCCTCGGCGGCCGCCCGCGGGTCCGGGCGATCCCGAAGATCGACGACGTCGGCCCAGTAGTGCAGCGACGGGTCGTATACGCCCACCAGCCCGTCGTCGGTGTCCTCGAACCTCAGCTGGGTGAACTGGGCGCGACGCACCACTTCGCTGGTCACGCGGAGGAAGAGTTCGACGTCGATCGGCCCGTCGATCTCGACGTACTGCGCGACGTTGATCGGCACATCTGGTGCCGCCTGCTGGGTGAACCACAGCGCTCGTTGCGCGGCACTGAGCCGGAATCGTCGGGCGATTCCGGCAGTGGGGGTCTCGGGCGGCGGGATCGGGTCGCTCATGGCCGGCCCGCCCGTCGCTCACCCGGTCCGTGGGACCAGGAACTCATGGGGCACGCCGGCCGTCTGATCCCCCCGGCCCGCACAGCGGTGCCATCACCGAAATCCGGGGGCCCCGTATCCCCGAAAACGAATCAACAAATCTGGAATTCTCGAAGAGGAATCCTAATCGCGAGATGGACATGGCCCGAATGGGCATGTCCCTGGAGAAGATCGGCGTCGCCGGAGAATTCGTCGTCAGCGGATTCAGCACGGCGGCTTCCAGCATGAGGGAATTCAGCACGGTGGAATTCAACGCCCTGCCTCACCACTCACCATGCGCCGTCCTCGTCACGTCCGACCGCTGTCACCTTTACGCCAGAACCGGCCGTAACCACAGCGGCACGCCGGGTCCTGTCGGCACCGTCTTCTCCAGCAACCGCCTGACACGAAACGTCCTTGCCGATCACCGTCTCCGGTGCCATCATCCGAGCATACAATCGCCGGAATGACCTCGGTCACACCAGTGTGCCGTAGGCGAATGCCGTTGGATCACCGCGCGGATAGCCAAGAGCCTATGGGACGGGTTGATGCCTCACAACTCGGGGGCACCCCGGGATAATCGGCAAACGACCCGATATCGCCGAACCAACCAGATGCCAATCACGTGAGCACGCAAAAACAATTCACCATTTCGCCTGATTCACTTTCTCGTAAGCGTGGCAAACCGGCTCTTCCTGATTGACGGTGCGTAGAACGGGTTCTACCGGGCACAAGATGTAGGTCGGGTTCGGCGGCGGCGAGCCGGGGATGCGGGCGGGTCCTGTGGTGTGAAGATGAAAGCCCCTACACCTCATCACTCACACCGACAGGACCCTCGTTGCAGCGTAGCGCCATTGCCGACACGATTTGCCGCACGATCGAACTCGGGGTGACGATCACCGATGCCGCTCTCGACGGCGAGGATCGCACACACCTGTTCTGCGAGGTCTTGGCCCCGAAGAGTAGCTGCCCGAGGTGCGAGCGGGCGGGTCGGTTGCGTGATCATGTCGATCGTGAGGTGGCAGATCTACCGATCGTGGGCCATCCGACCCGGTTGCATCTGAGGGTGCCGCGCTACGCCTGCGAGAACGGCGCGTGTGGTCAGGGCATCTTTCGCGCCGACATCTCGGCGATCGTCGCGCCGCGCGCGGCGGTGACGCGCCGCACGATCGCGTGGATTCTTCGGCGGATGATTCTGGACAAGATGAGCGTCTCTGCGGTCGCCGCGTCGGTCGGGTTGGGCTGGAACACCGTGAATGCCCTCGCGTTGCAGGCGGCGCGTACGGTGGCTTCGGCGCCTGGCCGACTCGACGGTGTCAGGGTTCTCGGTGTTGATGAGCACAAGTGGAAACATGTTCGCGGCAATGGTGATTCGAGTTTCGTGACCGTGCTGGTCGACCTCACACCGATTGTGGATGGGACCGGGTCGGCGCGCTTGCTGGATATGGTGGGCGGCCGGTCCAAAGCGGCGTTGAAGGACTGGCTCGATGCCCGCGATGACTCCTTTCGGGACCGGATCCGGGTGGTCACCATGGACGGATTCACCGGGTATCGCACCGCGACCGCCGAGGCATTGGATAAGGCGCGGGCGGTGATGGACCCGTTCCACGTGGTCCATCTGGCCGCCGAGAAGCTCACAGTGTGTCGTCAACGCGTGCAACACGATACGTGTGGGCACCGCGGCCGCACGGGTGATCCGCTCTACGGTATCCGCCGACCACTGCTGACCCGGATCGCGTTGCTGACAGACAAGCAGAAGGCCCGGCTACGTAGCGGGTTGGAGGCTCACGAGGAGCACGTGGCCGTCTCGGTCACCTACGCGATCTACCAAGAGCTGATCAACGCCTACGGCCAGGAGAACAAGCGTGACGGCAAGATCGCGATGTACAAGCTGCTCAAACGGATTCATACCGGCGTTCCGTCCGGGCTGGCAGAGTTGGCCCAACTCGGCCGATCATTATGGGCGCGGCGTGCCGAGATCTTGGCCTACTTCGACACCGGCGCCTCCAACGGACCCGTCGAAGCGATCAACGGCCGCCTGGAACACCTCCGCGGGATCGCGTTGGGCTTCCGCAACCTCAACCACTACATCTTGCGGTCACTCATCCACTCCGGCGGCCTCGCACAACACCTCGACGCACTCTGAATCAGGAAGAGCCGGCAAACTGTTGCGAAAATCGGGCAGACGGCTGTCGGCCATTCGAGCGACACCACTCCATCCGCTGACGTCAATGGTCGACCGGAACCGGCCCCCGACTCAGAAGTGTTTCGACGGCCTGATGGGGAATGCGCTGCTCCCACCGTTCCGCATTCGCCTCGAAAATCCGCGCGCCCTCTTTCTGCGCCAGATCGGCGTCGAGCAGAAACGCGCGCGCGCGTTCGACGAACTCGTCGGGATCGTCGTAGGCCGTCAGCCCGAAGACCGGTTCGAGCGAACCGATGGCGGCGGTGGTGCCCACCACGGGCAGACCACGGCCGGCGGCGTCGAGGAGCTTCACCCGGACCCCGCCCCCGGTCCGGATGGGGGCGACGAGGGCACGGCAGGTGCCGAGGAACGCGTCGAGGTCCTCCACGAAGCCGATGTCACGGACGCCGTCGGGCAGCGGCGGTGGTGTCGCGCCCGGTTTGGGTGCGCCGACGATGCACAGCTCGGCGTCGGGGATGCCCTGCGCAATGCGCGGCCACAGGCGGAGGATCTCCAGGAAGCCCTCCTGATTCGGCGGCCAGTCCCGGGTTCCCATGAAGACGAGTCGCGGTACGTCGGCATCGGCGTCGGCGCGCGTCCCGGGCGGCAGGGTGAGATCGATCCAGCGGGCACTCGGGCACCCGCGCTCCCGGTAGAACTGCGCCTCCTCGAGGTCGTAGGTGCCGATCGCCGACGCGCTGCGCGCCACCCGGAGTTCATCGGACAGGATGCGCTTCGCCTCGAGGATCCCCGGCACTCCGCGCGTGAGCCGCCACACCAGGGATTCCGAGTTGACCGTGTTGATCACCAGTTCGCTGCGATCCACCTGCGTCGAGCGCAGGTACGACTCGGCCATGTACGAGTGCTCCGCGAGGAAGACGTCACCGTCGAGGTCGTCGAGGGTGCGGACCAGGTCGTCGGTGTCGAACCGGACGTGGCACACGCTCCGCCGGGTCCGCACGCTGTTGCCGATCAGCGCCGGGAGTCGCACAGGCGGCTTCGGCACCCGGATCACCCTGCCGTCGGCCGAGATCCGCGGAGCGTCGCCGGTGGCGAGATGGTTGGAGAGACACACGGCCCGTAGGTCGAACGATTCCGCCGCGATGTCGAAGATCACCCGGGCCAGGGCCACGTCGCCGCCGTGGTCGTGTTCGATGTCCTTGGCCATCATGAACGTCACCGTCGTCATACGCCTCACCCCTGTCTTGCGGTTTCGTCTTCTCCGGTGACGAGCCCTTCGGGCCGCACCGACCGGACATAGATCGCGAACAGGATCGCGTCGGTGACCACCGACGCGATCGCCGCTCCCACCGCACCGAAACCCGCCAGCGCGCAGACCAATCCGAGTTTGACCGGGACCAGTACGGCGGCCGCGGCGCTGCGTACCACATCGCGTCGCTGCACATAGAGCACCGTCGTCAGCACGTTGTTCATCACACGCAGTGCGACGAACAACGAGATCACCACCAGCGCCCAGGCGAGTTCGGATGAGTACGGGGTGGCGAGCAGGACGAACCCGGCCCCCATCACAAGCGCCGAGGTCGCGACCGCCATGATCACCACGTGTTTCACCGGCGGACCCGCGGTGACCGCGCCACCGGCGGCACGCAACTGCTCGTGGTAGGTCCCGGCGAGCGACATCCCGACCTGGCCGGCCGCCCAGCCGACCGTGCTCACGATCGCGAAGTATCCCGCCACATCGGAATCGGTCACCGCTCCCAGCAGCAGGATGTCGCCCTGCATGTAGAGCGCGTTCGCGAGATGCTCCCCGAACAGGATCGCGATCAGGCGAGCCGAGCCGGGGACGCCCGGGCGGGTACGCGGGACAAGCGTCGCGGCGTAGACGGCGATGACGAGATACGGTGCGAGATAACAGAAACTCGCCGTCTCGAGATCTGCCGACGGTACGAACTGCAGGTAGCCGACGGCCATTGCGATGCTCACGACCTGCCGCGTGGTGTCGAATCGCATCACCCGATCGGGGTGGCCGTCGCGCAGCGCGCGGCTCTTGACCGCGTTGAACGCGATCTCACCACCCGCGACGATCAGGGCGAACCACACCAGATACGGCGCAGCCAGACACGACGCACCCACGCCCATCAGACCGAGCCCCAACAGGATTCGCGTCACCCGCTCCGCCGCGAACGCATCCTCCGCCTCGCGGATGGCCCGCACCGCGAACGGATTGTCCAGGGGCGCCGCGATGATAGCGCCGAGCGCGAAGGCCATCGCGTACTGCCCGTAGGCGCCGATGCCGAGGTGAAAGGTGAGGGCGATGGTCCAGCCCAGACCTGCGGCTCGTCCGCCGTAGGTCCACCCGGCAGCCACGAGCGCCTTGACCAGGTTGCGTCGGTCGTCGACCGGGGCCGCCTTCTCCTCGGTGTCGGTCGCGCCGCTCAGGCCCGACACAGCGACCTCGCCCAGGTCTCGAGGTAACCGCCGACTACCTCGTCGGGTTCGCGCGCCTCGCGCATCGCCTTCAGTGCCTCGGCCATCTCGGACAGGCGATCTCGGGATTCGACGAGATCCGCGGCAGCCGTCGCCAACTCACTCACCGTCTCGTCTTCGGTGCGTCCGTCGTCGTCGACGACGCGAACGCCGCCTTCGGCCCGGAGCTCACCGAGCGCACCATGACCGGTGCACACGACCGGGGTGAGATGTGCGATCGCGTCGGTGACGACACTCGAACCGGGGAACGCCTCGCCGTAGGGACTGCGCGCACCGTAGGGCACGATGAGTGCCCGGATGGCGGAGAAGTAGGCGGGAAGGTCCGCGTCGTCGACGCCGCCCAGGATCTCCACACCGTCGATGGCGGGCAGCGCTTCGGTCCCGCGGCCGGCGATCCGGATGACGATGTCGTCGGGAAGCAGACTCCGAAGTCGTTCGACGTGCTCGAAACCCTTTCCGCGGTATACCAGTCCGAACAGTCCGACCGCTTTCGGCCGGTCCGGGGCGGACACCACCTCACCGCGGCTCCACACCGGCATGTGGGCATGGCGCACAGTCGTGTCCGGATAGGCACGGAGCAGCGATCGGACCCCGGCATCGCTCATCGCGAAGAGCGTGCGAGATCCGGCGACCCTCCGCTCGACCGCACGGGAGAGCGTCCGGAGCGGGAAATGCACGGCGTGGTTGAGCAGCTTGCGCTGCTCGAGGAACGCGACGCGCCCAGGCCACCAGACGAGTCCGGGCGGATCGTGGACGGTCGCACTGACCAGGACATCACGTCGGTGACGTTCGAGTCCGGCCGTGGGCCAGAAGGATTCGACCGAACCGCCGGAGAACTCACCGTGCACGACGACCGGACGGCCGTCCGCGGCGTCGATGAGCTCGATGATCGCCCGCCGCCGAGCACGCAGTCCGGCAACCGTGTCGGTTCCGGGCCGCGGGTGCCGGACCTCGTGGAAGTCCGCGACACGACGGCGCAGTATGCCCGCGAACACCTCCGAATAGGCGCCGACTCCGCCGGCAGTCCTCTCGGCGGCGACGTAGATCAGACGAACCCCGTCCAGGTCCGTCGTCCCCGGCTTCCCGACCGGCCCTGCTGCCATCTGGCCGGCCATCAGTAGAAGAGCGGCCGGTACTTCGGCCGGTAACGCAACGCCGACTCGGGTCGCTTGGAGATCGTCTTGGCCGGCACACCGCCGACGATGTCGAGATCGGCGACGTCCCTGCTGACGAGCGCGCACGCGGCGACCACGGCACCCCGTCCGATGCTGACGCCGCTCACGACGGTGGCGCGGCTGGCGATCCACGCGTGGTCACCGATGTACACCGGTTCGAGAATCGCCTCGAACTCCGGACTCGCCGGGTCGTGCTTTCCGGCGATGATCTGGGTGTCACTCGCGATCACCACGTTGTCACCGATGCAGATGCCCGATCGTGCGTCGAACAGGACGCGGAACCCGATGGAGCACGCCTCGCCGATCCGGATCTGGTCGATGTCGAAGACCTGACAGCCGCGCAGGATCGAGGTGTCCTTACCGATCTTCGCGCCGAACGCGCGGAGGAATCCCTGCCGGATGGTATGAGACGGGATGTAGGTGATGATGTTGTTGTACAGCAGGATTCCGACACGGTTCTTCGCCTTGGCGATCGTCGAGATCTCGGTGAAGGTGTACCGGGGGTGGAAATCCGCGCGCTGCGGAACCGTCGGTCCGGCTGGTCCCGCCGCCGGCGGTGTCGTCATTTCGGTACTCACGTTCGCTCCGCTCCTCTCGCGACCACTGCCTCGGACACGAGGTTCTTGATCTCCTTGATGAATGTCTCCTCGCCGAAGTGGGCGACGTGCGCCTTGATCTGTTCGGCATCCCAGTCGCGCGTGGCGATCTCGGCGACGGCGGCCCGGATGCTCACCGGGTCGGGTGCGTCGAAGAACACTCCGTTGACGCCTTCGGCGATGGTGTCGAGGAAACCACCCCAGCGCAGTACGGCGCACGGCTTGCCCCGCATGCCGCCCTCCAGTGGGGTCAGTCCGTAGTCCTCGTAGCTGGCCGCGACCACTGCGGTGCAGTTGTCGTACAACCAGCCCATCTCGGCGTCGGTGAGGTCGCTCAGCATGGTCACGTTCTCGGGCTTGGTTGCGCGCAACCGCTCCGCCTCGGGCCCGCGACCCACGACCACCAGATGATCGTCCGTACCACGGAAGGCGTCGATCACCGCGTCGACGTTCTTGTACGCCAGCAGGCGTGAGACACACAGATGGAACGGGCGTACCGGAATGCCGGCGGGCGCATCCGCTAACCCCGACGGCGCGAGGGGCGGGAGCACCGGCGCCGAGACCACCGTCGAATCGAGGCCGTACGCCGCCTCGATGCGGTCGCGGACCGCCCTCGAGATCGCGAGGTAGCGGTCGCACTCCCGCGCGGCCGCCCGGTCCCAGCGACGAAGTACCGGCCCGAGCAGGCGGATCGCGAGTTTCTTGACGGCACTGGAGGACTCACCGAGATAGACATCGGTCTGATAGAGCCAGCGCGCCGGCGAGTAGCAGTAGACGAGCTTGTACCCGGAGGTGTCGAAGCCGTGCGCCCAGCCACTCGAACTCACCACCACGATGTCGGCGTCGATGCGCATCCGCGAGGCCGCGAACGGCAGCACCGGCAGGGCCGACCGGTGATCGGTACGCAGTGCCGCAACACGATTCACCGGCGAGGTGATGATCGTCTTGTCCCGGAACTCCTCATAAGTCTGATCCGGCTCGTACAAGAGCGTGTAGATAGGGGCGTCCGGAAACGCCTTACTGAGGGACAGGACGACCTTTTCCGCCCCGCCCCGCTGGGTCAGATAGTCGTGGGCGATCGCCACTCTCGGCATTTTCTCCACGACGAGCCCAGCATCCATCATGTGCACCAAAGAACCACTTCTCCCCCGACGAATTTCGAGAAGAATTCTCGTGAATGGCGAGTGCACGCACTCGCGCGGACCCCGATGTCCGCTCGAAAGGAGATCGTAATGTGGAAACGCCCGCTCCGCGCGGCGTGCTCGCGATATGTGAGCTTGCCGTCGCGGAACGGGCGTGAGAATGTGCCACGGACAGTGGCGGTGTCAGACCGCTCCCAGGACGCTTGCCGCGTACTTCGGAGTCCAGTCGTGCTTGTAGATGGCACCGAAATTCTGTTCGCGATCGGCCAGATTGGTACCGGTGTCCCGGATGCTGTAGATGAACGTCGGGCCCACGAATCCCGCCGAGACGGCGAAGCCCTTCACATCCGTGATCTGTTTGGCCTGTTCCCATTCCGAGACCGCGTCGTCCGCCGTGCCGGTGGGAGCGCCGAGTTCGGTGAACCAGATCTTCTTCGCGCCGTCCCCGCGCGCGATCATCAGGTTGCGCACCGCCGGGATGTCGGTGACGGCGTTCTCCGGGTTGGCGTACAGGCCGCCGGGGAAGACGTACGGGTGCATCGCGAGCGCGTCGAAGCTGCCCTTGGCGCCGGCGTTGTACATGGCGGTGACGAAGTTCGGCGGCGAGTTCCAGCCGCCGGAACGCGCCAGACCTGCAGCGATGACGGTGGAACCCCACTGCGCCGACTTGATGGTGCTGTAGGCGGCCTTCAGGAGGGAGGTGTACCGGGCGGCGTCGACCGTCCACCCGAAGAAGATGGGCAGATTCGGCTCATTCCAGATCTGGTAGTTCGTGACCTTGCTTCCGTACCGCGCGATGAACTTCTTCAAGAAGGAACTCAGGTCGGAATTGTTCGTCGGCGGGGCGGTGAAGAAGGTTCCGGCCGGCCGGGACCAGGGCGGCGACGACACCACATTGGCGAGGACCTTGAGCCCGCGGGCACGCGCCGCATTGATGATCCGGTCCGGGGTGGACCAGTTGTACGAGTTCTTGGCCGCCTCGATCGAGTTCCAGTCGACCGTGACCCGCAGCCAGGTCGCCTTGGTCCGCTTCACCGCGTCGAGTTCGCGGCCGAGGTCGGCATCGTTGAGCCACAACAGTCCTGAGCCGCCGGCGAAGCCGAACCCGGCCGTGGTGACGGGGACCGCCGCCTCGGTGGGGCCGGCAGCGCTCCCGGAACCCAACCAGCCCGGGGCGGCGGGGGCGGAGCTCGCGGATCCGGGGACACTTCCACCGATCCCGAGGCCGAGCAACAGAGAGATGCTCACCACAAAGGCAGAGAGGAAATGGGTTCTCGATAGGCAGAAATGCCGGGATGATCGTATTCTCATGGCGCAGAGAGTACCGCCAAGTTCGGGGACCCACATGGGTGGCGGGTTCCGGACGAGGCTGTGCTCGCAGCTTTTACATGCATCTGGTCGGGGAATCAGTGCGTGTTCGAAAGTCGGTGAAAAGACACGGATGTCGTTCGCCTCGCACTGGGAGAATTGTCGATGAAATCTGCATTGATCACCGGTATCACCGGACAGGACGGCCTCTACCTCGCCGAGCTCCTGCATTCGAAGGGTTACCGGGTCGTGGGACTCGTTCGGGGACAGAACAACCCGAAGGCCGCGCGCCTTGCCGAATCGCATCCGTACGTCGACATCGTCAGCGGGAACCTGCTCGATCTGTCGAGCTTGATGCGGGCCATGACCTATGCGAATCCGGATGAGGTCTACAACCTCGGCGCCGTCTCGTTCGTCGCCTACTCGTGGCAGAATGCCCGACTGACGAGCGATGTGACCGGTACGGGCGTACTGAACATGCTCGAAGCGGTTCGTCTGCACCAGGATACGACCGGCAAGGACATCCGCTACTACCAGGCGTCGAGCTCCGAGATGTTCGGCAAGGTGCAGGAGGTCCCCCAGCGCGAGTCGACACTGCTCTGGCCGCGTTCGCCGTACGGTGTGAGCAAGGTCTTCGGCCACTACATGACCATCAACTACCGCGAGTCCTACGGCATGCACGCCAGCTCCGGAATCCTGTTCAATCACGAGTCGCCGCGTCGGGGCCCGGAGTTCGTGACCCGCAAGGTCACCCAGGCCGTCGCCCGCATCGCACTCGGCACCGACGATTCGATCGCACTGGGAAACCTGGATGCACAGCGCGACTGGGGCTTTGCCGGCGACTACGTCCGCGCCATGTGGATGATGCTGCAACAGGACATCGCCGACGACTACGTCATCTCCACCGGCGAGACACACTCCATCCGTGAGTTGCTCGACGTGGCGTTCAAGGTCGTGGGCATCGACGACTGGGAGCATCTCGTCCGCATCGACCCCCGCTTCTTCCGCCCTGCCGAGGTCGATCTCCTCATCGGCGACAGCACCAAGGCCCGTGAACTCCTCGGCTGGAAGCCCGAGGTCGGCTTCACCGAGCTGATCACGATGATGGTCGAGGCAGATCTCGACATCGAATCGAAGAAGCTGGCCGGCAAGGTCGCATGACCCCGCCACGTGCCCTTGTCACCGGCGCGAACGGGCAGGACGGGCACCTGCTGATCGAGGAATTGGTCACGAGGGGTTGGGATGTCGTCGCCTTGGTACGACCGGGCCGCGCGGTGGGTCGTGCGTCCGGTGGCGACGTGGTGATGAGCCCGGTCGACCTCGCCGACCCGGAATCGACGCGCCGCGTGATCACCGACCACGCCCCCGATCACATCTTCCACCTCGGCGCCGTGTCCTCGGTGTCGGAGAGCTGGCATGATCCGCTGACCACCGCCCGGGTGACCGCGATGTCGACCGTCGCGATACTCGAGGCGGCGTCGGCGCTCGACGACCTGGGGCAGCGCGTCCACGTCGTGAACGCCTCCAGCGCCGAGATCTTCGCCGGTTCGACGACCACCCCCCAGAACGAGACCACGCCGATCGCCCCGGCGTCGCCCTACGGAGCGGCGAAGGCGTACGGCCACACCATGGCCGGGGTTGCGAGATCGAAAGGACTGGAGGTGGCCAACGCCATCCTCTACCCGCACGAATCCCCGTTGCGCTCCACCCGTTTCGTCACCCGGAAGATCACCGCCGGGGTGGCCGCGATTGCGGCCGGGAGCACCGAACCACTTGTGTTGGGCAACCTCGACGCGCGTCGCGACTGGGGGTGGGCAGGGGACTACGTGTCCGCCATGATCGCCCTCGCCGAGAACCGGGCGAACGACGACTACGTCGTCGCGACCGGCGAATCCCACAGCGTCGGAGAGTTTGTCGCGACCGCTTTCGAGGTGGCCGGGATCTCGTCGTGGGAACACCTCGTGACCACCGATCCGTCCTTCGTGCGTCCGGCGGATGGCGTCGACCTGGTGGGTGATCCCCGCAAGATCGGCGACGAGTTCGGCTGGCGGCCGACGACCAGGTTCGCGGAAGTGGTCGAAGCAATGGGCCGGCACGACCTCGCTCTTGTGGGCGCGGACGAATCCCGGCGGGCGGCAATCGCATGACCTCGGCTCGCGACACGATCCCGGCGGATTCGGGGCCGGGGTTCCCGGGCGGATCACGACGCCTGATCGCCGTGCGCCGTAGGCAATCACGATCGCGATCATGGGTTCCGCGGTACACCAGAGCTCTCTGGTGCACCGATCTGGTCGTCGTGGTCGCCTCGGTGGCCCTGGCCCAGCGGCTCCGGTTCGGCCCCAGCGGTTCTCTCCATTCGGCCGCCGCGGTCCACATCCCGTCGATCCTCGTGTCCGCGGCACTGATCGTCGTCTGGATGGCCGCCCTCGCCGCCTTCCAGACCTACGACCGGCGGATCTTCGGCTCCGGCCCCCAGGAGTACAGCCGGGTCGTCACCGCATGCTTCGCGGTCTTCGGCGGACTGGCCATCGTCGACCTCCTCGGCGGACTGAACATCGCGCGGGGGTACCTGGCGCTCGCCCTCCCGATGGGGACCATCACCTTGTTGCTGGGCCGGAACGTCTTCCGGCGGCTCCTCGCACGGGCGAGGATCTCCGGCAGGCATCGTGAGTCGGTGCTGATGGTCGGCGGTGTCGAGTCGGTCCGGCCGACCGTTCGGCGCCTGGCGGCCGCGGCCCCGCTCGGGTACCAGGTCGTCGGCGCCTGCCTGCCGCCCGGGCATCGTGGCACCCACGCGGAGATCGACGTCGACGGCGCGGCGGTCCCGGTCCTCGGAGATTTCGACGACGTCCTCGCCGCCGTCGGGGCGTCGGGTGCGACCACGGTGGCCGTCACCTCGGCCGATGCCCTCGGGCATCAGGCGATGCAGGACCTGTCCTGGAACCTGCACGGACTCGACGTCGACATGGTCGTCGCGCCCGGCGTCACAGACGTCACCGGCCCGCGGATGATGCTGCGGCCGGTGGCCGGGTTGCCACTGCTGCACATCGATCACCCGCGCTACGAAGCAGCGACCCGGTTCCGCAAGTCCGCTCTCGATCGGTGCGGCGCAGCGCTTCTCCTTCTCGCACTGTCCCCTGTCTTCCTGATCGTCGGCGTCGCGGTGGTCGTCGACTCCGGGTTCCCGGTCTTCTATCGCGCCGACCGGGTCGGACTGGGGAACAAGA
The DNA here is from genome assembly GCF_009720185.1 of Gordonia sp. 135. Classification (NCBI taxonomy): domain Bacteria; kingdom Bacillati; phylum Actinomycetota; class Actinomycetes; order Mycobacteriales; family Gordoniaceae; genus Gordonia; species Gordonia sp. 135. The sequence goes on along the minus strand of NZ_CP046257.1, from coordinate 1,028,834 downwards.
AGTTCCGCATGTGGAAGTTCCGGTCCATGGTCACCGGCGCCGACCGGATGCGCGGCGGTCTCGGCGACCGCGACGACGGCGCGGGACTGCTGTTCAAGGTTCACGACGATCCGCGGGTCACCCGGGTCGGCAAGGTGATCCGCGCCTACAGCCTCGACGAACTCCCTCAGCTCTTCAACGTCCTGACCGGGCAGATGAGTCTGGTCGGGCCGCGCCCGCCGCTGCCCGAGGAGGTGGAGAAGTACGACGGCCGGGTCGCACGGCGGATGCTCGTCAAACCCGGCATGACCGGGCTGTGGCAGGTCTCCGGACGATCCGACCTCTCCTGGGAGGAGTCGGTCCGGCTGGACCTGTCCTACGTCGAGAACTGGACCATCATGCAGGATCTGACGATCCTGTGGCGCACCGCCCGAGCAGTGGTTGCGAAGGACGGCGCCTACTGAGCCCCGGGCGCCCCCGCATCCCGCGTCCCGCGTCCCGGCAGGATCGCCACTTCGGACCGGAATCACGCGCTCCACCATGTGATTCCGAGACCGAAGTGGCGATCACTCGCTGCGGGAAGGGCCGGCGAGATCCCGATAGGCCTCGAACATCGCGCGTCCGAACTCGCGCTGCCCGGCGGAGTTGTAGTGGATCGTCTCCCCTGGGTTGTGCATGCCGTCCGGTCCCGACACGTGTGCGCACGCCGAGTGCCGGTCGGGTGTGGTGGCGTGCACCGCGGCGATGCCCGGATACTTCGGGTGTCCGGTCGCGATCTCCTCGGGCACCATCTGGCCGAGGATGAACGGTACCTCACCGAAATTGTCTCGGAGACCGGTGATCAGCGCGTCCAGGCGATCCCGGTAGACGTCGGGCGGCGTCAGCGGGACGTCACTCTCGCCCTGGTGCCACAGGATCGCGGCGAGCCGGGAGCCGGTGCTGGCAGCCGCGAGGGCATTGCCGATCTGCCGTACGGCGAGGTCGTACAGATTGACGCGCGCAGTGCGGTTCGCCGGATCCCAGCTGTAGCCGTTCTTCTGATGGAAAGACGTGTCGCCGCGAGCCGACGGGACCAGCAGCACTGCCTCACCGGTGTAGTCGGCCAGCAGGGAACCGAACGTCGTCGCGAATCCGGCCCCGGCACCGGGGATCTCGTGGAGCAGTGGGTCCTCGGCCTGCAGTATCCGCCCGCGCCGCCGGCCGCATCCCGGCCACTGGTGGACCCGCCGATCCGGCTGGCCGGGAAGCGCACCGACCCCGGACATTCCGGCACCATGCGCATTCGACTGCCCGAGAACCGCGACCACCGAGTAGTGATCGGCCGGTTCGACCACGGTCCCCGCGGCGAGTAGACGTTTGACCGCGTCTTTCGCGCGGATGATCCGCTGGGCCCTGGCCGGTGCGTCCCCGTGGATTCGCAGGTCGGACTCCGAGATCGACTGCCCCGTCGTGGGTTCGTGCATGACGTTCACCTCTCCGAGCAGGTCGACGCTGCCGGTTCCCCGGCGAAGCGGGCCGAGATCCATGGCAGCAATGCGGCCGCGTCCACATCTGGGTGCCCGCGGTCCTCTTGGTAGTCGACGGTCACCGAATCACCGACCTCACAGGCCCGTTCGACGAACGCCGCGGTCCATTCCGCGTCGATGAACGTGTCCCGGCCGCCGTAGAGGACGTACATCGGCACCGGTGTCGGGGCCACCGGCACGGCATATCCGGCGAGGATCTCCGACAACCTGTACGCGGACTCCGGCGTGCCGGGTCCGATGTCGCGCGGCGCCAGCGACTCGGCCGCCTGCGCCCGGCCGGCGACTGCCGGTCCCGTACAGGCGGACAACGTGTCCCACGCCGCCACCGCCGCCCCTCGCCGGTAGTCGTCGAGCCGTACCGCCGGGTCGCGACGAGACCACGCCTCGACGATCCACTGCAGCATGAGCTGCTGGTCACCGGTGATCGTGCCGTCCCGGGACTTCTCGACCACACCGGCGATGTCCGCGGCCGGGACCATCGCGGCCGCACCGAGCATCGCCAGACCTCGGCCGTACTCGGGTGCCGCCATCGCGGCGGCCAGAACCGCTCCGCCACCCTGCGATCCGCCGTAGGCGACCCACTTCTCGGAGGCGTAGGGCAACACCGCCCGCAGTGCCCGGACGGAATCGATCACGTTCATACCCGCGGTCCGGGCGTCGAGATACGGGTGCACCCCGGGACTTCCCAGGCCCTGGTAGTCGGGCAGCGCCACCACGAAACCCGCTTTGACGAGCCCATGTGCGAGTTCGCCGAGACCGTACATCCCGGCGGCGACGGAGGGTGCGCACGGTTCGTCGATGCCGGTGGTGCCGTGCGCGAACGCCACTACCGGCCGGGTCTGACCGGCGTCGGGTTCCGGACCGGTGACCACCAGTCCACTGACGACGGTGGGTTCTCCCGAGTTCGCATCCGTGGACCAGTACGTCACCCGGATCGCGCGGACGTCGTCGAGACGTGCCGAGATCGGCAGCGAGTCGGTGTATTCGGCCGACACCACCTTCCCGGGGCCCTCGACGATCGCGAACGGCACCGGTCCGTCCGCGGGGTCCCGGACCACGTTGACGAGACGGATACCCGAGGTCACCACGACCAGCATGACCGTGTGCGTCACCAGCGCGAGCGGTATCGCGACGAGGAGGGGATGTCGGCGGACGAGGCCGATCATCGCCGGCGCATCCTCCTGGCCACCACCATCGCGGGCTGCTCGATGTATCGATAGGTGATGCTCGCGAACACGAGGCTGACCGCGCCGACGAGCAGGACGTTGACGATGAGACCCGTCACCGAATCACCCTGCAGCAGTCCGAGTCTGCCGATCACGATCATCAGCGGGAAATGCCAGAGGTAGATGCTCAGCGAGATCCGTCCGCTGTAGTCGAGCGGCTTCCAGTCCAGGACGGTGGCGAGCCTGCCCTCCTGGCCTGCGGCCAGCGGCAGCACGATGATCAGGATGAACAGCGCAGACGACAGCGCCGTGAAGGTCGACTGATACGACGAGCCGGCCGCGATCAGCACCAGCATGATCAGCAACGACGGTACGAGCGCCACCGCCGATGCGATACGCAGACGCCGGGCGCCCCGCACCGAGATGTGGCCGGTACCGACCGCGACGAACGCCGCGACGGCGAGCATGCCGAACGCGAAGTTGTCGGCGGCTGCGAAGAAACTCCGCAGGATGACGGCGACGGCGTTGGGTCCCCAGTTCTGCTCGGTCACCGCGGTGATGCCCTGGGCCTCGGCGACCCGGCCCGCGACCATCTTGCCGATCGTCCCGACCACGATCAGGATCGCCGGTGGTGTCACCACGAGGATCGCGGCATGCGTTCCGAACCGCCGCCGTAGCCACCACATGGCCATCCCGAACAGCGGCAACGACAGGTAGAAGCCGAATTCCAGTGTCAGCGACCACGATGGGCTGATGCCTGTCTGCAGGTACTGCGGGAAGTAGGTCTGCGTCAGGGTCAGGTTGGTCAGGAGCATGGCCGGGTCGGTGATCATCCCGGTCCCGGTGTCCTTGCCGGTCTCACTCGCGACGAACTCGTTCACGACGAAACAAGCCTGGAGAACGTAGTTGGTGATGAGGAAGATCAGCAGGTACGCGGGGAACACCCGCAGCAGACGATGCGTCGCATAGGAGCGGACGTCCGGCGGGGACTGCCGGCCGCTAACCAGGCCCTTCACGTACGGCAGGTAGAGCAGGAACCCGGACAGCGCGAAGAAGAAGATCAGTGCCTGCCCGAACAGCTGGAGGCCACCACTCGCCATCGTGTCCGGTGAATTCTGCACGGCGACATGGACGATCAGCACCGCCCAGCACGCGATGCCGCGCGGACCGTCGAGTCCTCGGATGCGACCGACGGTCGGCGTCGTCGCGGGTGCGGGGACATCACCGGCGGGGACTCCCCGCCGTTCCAGGTTCTCGGTCATCCGGCTCTCTCGATCTCTGCGCATCGGTTGTAGCTCGGTTCGTCGTCGAATCGGGCGGTCAGCCAACCCACCACCTGGCGGCCGTCGACGCCGCCGTGGTCGGCCGCCGGTTGGAACTGGGTGTGGACGACATCGCCACGGGCACAACTGCGCCGCACCGCCGCCGCGGTCCACTCGGACCGGATCAGCTCGTCCTTGCCGCCGTAGATCACGATGGTCGGCGCCGCTGCCGGCAGGTCGGGAACGGCGCGTTCGCGCAACAGGTCCCGCAGCTCGGTCACGGCCTCGGGCGATGTCGGTCGGAGTTCGTCCGCGCTCAGCGACTCGAGCACCTCGGCTCGCCGTGCCCCACGGGACGCCGAACACTGCGACAGCTCATCCCAGGACGCGACGACCTCAGGGCCGGCGAACCGGCGCAGGTCCAGCTCCGGGTTCTCGGCGTTCAGTGCAAGCAGCAGCCAGTTGTACAGCCCGTACTGGTCGACGGTCATGGTGCCGGAGGCCGCGAGGTCGGCGAGCCCGGCGACGTCGGCGGCCGGCGACAGCGCGGCGACACCCACGAGATCGAGTTCGCTGCCGTACGTCTCGGCCAGCGCGTTGGCAGCCCACGCCGCCTGCCCGCCCTGTGAGCCACCCAGGGCTCCCCACCGGGTCCCGGTCTCCGGCACGAGATATCGGGCCGCCCGGACCGCGTCGATCACGTTGCGTCCGGAGGTGCGCGCATCCAGGTACGGATGGGTCGGACGCTGCTCGTCCGGATCGCCGAGGCCCTGATAGTCCGGGACTGCGACGACGTAGCCCAGCTGTAGCCAGCTCGCGGCGGTGACCGCCAGGTCACCCAGATCGGACTTGAGCGTGACCCCGCATTCGCCGAGTACACCGCTCGTGCCGTGCGGGAGGACGATGACCGGCCGTCCGCCTTCCGGCGCCGGACCCTTGGGCGCGAAGAACGCTCCCCAGGTCTCCGTCTCCGCACCGGTCCGACCGTCGGTCGACACGTACCTGACACGCAGCGCCAGTTGCGAATTCGCCCGTACCCGGCGGTCGAGCAACGGCATCGTCTCGGCTGCCCGCAACGCGCCGGGCCCGGCTCCGTCGGTGTTGACGCGATACTCGACGCCCCCCGCACCGGTCGTCGGGGTGGCTTGTTCGCCGGCGTCCGATGAACAGCCGGCGACGGCGATCGCCGCGGCCAGCAGTACCGACGTCATCCTGATGCGCCCGCTCAATCGTCTCCCCATCACGCTCCCCCTCCGATTGCGCCCTCGAGAGGGGCACCCCGATGTGCGTCATGACGGCGGGATGACGGCCGCGACGTACGCGGGACCCGCGCCTCCCGCGGATCCACGACCCGGTCACGCGCGACCTCGACGCCGATCACGAGCACCAGGCCCACCAGCAGGCCGAGGAGCACAGCGGTCGTGATCGTTCCCCAGAACTCTGGCAGCACAGGTGAATCCGGCACCGAGGCGACGTCGATCACGTCGATCTCGTGCAACGGACCCGCGACCGGGCCGTCGCTCCACTCGAGTTCGGTCACCAGCACCCGCAGGACGTCGACCACCGCACCGGCGAGGTGTGCGGCGGACTCCCCCGTCGGACCCGTGGCCACGACGTCGAGTACGGCGTTGTCGAGGGGCGAGGTGACGGTCAGCCGCGCGCGGAGATCCTCCGGTGTGACGGCGTCGCCGAGGACCCCGGCGGCATCCGCCCGGGCCACCCGTGCCAGCACCTGATCGGACACCGCGAGCTGCACATACGACGCCGACCGCAGCTGACCGGCGAGGTCGCTGGCGCGTTCGGCGCCGACGCTGGCCGGCCCCGGCGCGATGATCAGTGCGCTCGAGTGCGCCTCATAGGTTTTCGGTATCAGCGCGTACGCACCGGCCCCGACGGCGGCGGCTGCGATCACCGACGCCACGAGCACGACGAGGTTGCGGCGCACGATCGCCAGGTAGTCCGCCGGTCGGCGGGTCGACGGTGACCTCATGGGCGGTCCCCGCAGTTCTGCGGCGGCTTCCACCCGGACTCCAGGGACTTCATCCAGGCCACCGATTGCCCGGAGTCGAGCTGGGCATGGGTCTCCCCGATCCGGCGCATGGCCTGGATGGGCGACCCGGCGGTGCAGGACCGGCGGATCGCCCGTTCGGTCCACGGAGCGGCGATGAGTGGGTCCTCGGTGCCGTACATGATGAGCATCGGCGCAGTGGCCCTGCCCACCGGGAGCGATGTGGCGGCGAGGTGGTCGCGGAGTCGTGCCGCCGCCTCCGGGGTGTGCGGTGCGACATCCTCGACACCGATGGAGTTCAGCACCCGCTGGGTCTGCTGGACGTCGATCGGGATGCAGCGGAGTACCTCGGACCAGTTCTTCCGCAGGAACTCCGAGCGGTAGTCGTCGCGGTCGAACTCGTCGGGCAGCACGCGTGCGAGTGAATCGATCAGGTAGGCCATCATCGGGACCTGATCGGCGGTGAGCGTGCCCTTCTCGGCGCGTTCGACCAGGCCGGTCATGTCCGACACCGGCACCAGTGCGACGGTGCCCAGCAGGTCGAGACCACCGCCGTATGTCGGCGCGAGCTCACCCGCCGCCCAGGACGCCATCCCGCCCAGGGAGACGCCGTAGGAGATCCATTTCCTGCCCAGCCCCGGGAACACTCCGCGGGCGGCACGTACCGCGTCGATCATGTTGTAGCCGTACGTGCGAGCGTCGAGGAACGGATGGTCGACGTCCCGCATGCCGAGGCCCTCGTAGTCGCTCATCGCGACGGCGAAACCGTTCAGCACCAGAGCCGCGATGATCTCGTCACTGCCGATGAGGTTGACGTATTCCGAAGGACCGCAGTCGTCGAGGACGCCGGTGGTGCCGTGACCGAAGGCGATCGTCGTCCAACCGCCCGGCGGCGGTTCGCCTTTCGGGGTGACGACGATCCCCGACACGACCGTCGGCGACCGGTCCAGTCCCGACGTCGACCGGTACTCGACTCGTTTGACGATCGCACCCAGTTCGGTGATCACCGGGATCGGGCCGCGTGGCGGGTCGGCGACCGCGAGTACCGCGCCGGGTCCTCCGGTGTCCGCGGCGCCCCGGACAATCGGTTCCGGATAGGGAGTGACCAGATCGGGCGGCGACTGGATGGCGAGCGGGATCGCCGAGTCCAGGGACGGATCATCCGTGAACCCTGCTGCACCACAACCACTCACCACGAGGGCCGTCGTCATCGCGGCGACGACGGCGGCGAACCGCCTCCGGTTCGACGCCCGCGTCAACGACCCCGCCCGTCCGACGGGACCCCCGCCGCGGCAGCCGAGCCGGAGCCGTTACGTGAAGCATGATCGATCGTGGTGCGGATCGTCTGGGTCACACTCTCCGAACCGGGTTCGGCATCGACGGTTTCGGCGCCGGGCTCATCGGTGTCGGTCGCATCCGGCGCCTTCGCCCGCCCAGGCTTGCCGCTGACGAGTACCGTACCGATCACCGCTCCGACGAGTTCGATCGCCGCGACGCTGTCGCGCAGGGCTTTTCGGGTTGCGGACCCGCTGCGCACCACGACGACCATCGCATCGGACAAGGCCGAGTAGACGATCGAATCAGAGGTCGAACCCATGCGGGGACAGGCGATCACGATGTAGTCGAAACGCTCACGCAGGTCGTCGAGCACGGTACCCAGGACCGGACTGCTCACGCGCACAACAGCTTCCGGAGCGACGGGCCCGGCGGGAAGAATGGTCAGCCCACCCTGTTCGACGTAAGGGTCGACGCTGCCGGTGCTGCTGCTGAGCACGGTGGACAGTCCGTGATCCGCGGACAGCTCTGTTCCGGCGGTGATCCCGCCGCCCGACAGGTCGCCGTCGACGAGGAGAACGGTGTTCCCCGTGGCGGCCACGGTCGAGGCGAAGCGTGCCGCGACGTCGCCGGCACCCGCATCCGATCCGACGCCGGTGAACCCGATGACCCGCGGTGCGCGGGCCTGTTCGTCACGCCGGCCGCCGAGGAAGCGGATCAGATTGTGCAGTCCGCGAAGGGCGTCCGCGTCCCGGACGGCGGAATCGTCGATCCCGAGCGTCTCGATCGGGATGGTCTGCGGCGACAGCACCGCGAGCACGGGATGATGCGTCGAGTCGACGGCGGTCACCTCGTCGACAACGGTTCCGCGACGCCGCCAGCCGAGCAGCAGCGCGATCACGACGCCGACGACGAGTCCGGCGCCTACACCGATCGCGGTCCACAACATCCACGGCCGGCCCGCCGTCGACGGGAGCCCGGGCTCGTCGTAGAGCACTGCCGATGCCGCCGATGTCCCGCCGCGCCGTGACGTCTCGAGTTCCTGCACGACCTCGACGGTCTGCTGGGCGACCGCGGCCGCATAGGACTGCGCTCGTTGCGGACTCGGTCCGGACACGGAGACGGTCAGGATCACGGTGTCCTCGACGGGCAGCGCCGTCGTCTTCGACCGCAGGTCAGCGGGGCTGATGGCCCCCTCCAGTGCTTCCGAGGCACGGGTGGCGACCTGCTCACTCGTCGCTATCTGCGCGTACGAGTTGACTCGCCCCTCGGCGAAGAGATTGTTCTGGTAGGACTCACCCACCGATGTGCCGCCCTCGGCGGTGACGAAGAGCCGAGCCGACGACACGTAGTCGACGGATGTGAAGTACATGCCATAGCCGAACCCGGCCAGCCCGCCGACGAGAACACTCGCCACGATGGCCCACCAATAGCGGACCACAATACGGACATACTCATTGAATGGCATGAAACCTACTCCTCCCGACGATGGCGGAGCAGGACCGAGAGCCGAATAACCAGCCGTGGAAATGTCTCTGAAACATTTCCACGGCGAAGTTTTCGAAACCTGTGTCTTTCCCCGACGCGCTAACTCTAGCCACAGTCGGCCACTCGCGCGCTTCGAGCGCTGTGATCTCGAACTCGTTGTGCCACGACTGTTTCCCGACGGAGACCTCACCCCGATACCCGCCGATGGTTCATGTAATGATTCCCGCGTGGGGATTGTGCGTTCACTCGCGATCGTGGCCGTGGTGGCGGCCGGCACCTTCGGCTGCCTTCTCGCCGGCGAGTCCGTCGCGACCGCGGCATTTCTGGGAATCGCCCTGATCGCGGGATCATATATAGGACTGCAGCATCCGACGTGGTTGTTGTGGGCACTCGCGGTGATCGTCGCCCTGCTTCCCGCAGGTTACGTTCCCGGTACGCCCGTACCATTGATCTTCACTCTCACCATGGCGGTCCTGCTCGCCACCGTGATCCACCCGCGCGACGTGACGACCTTCACCCCGCTCGAGTACGCACTCATCGCCTTCGTCGGCGTCGCCGGACTGTCCGTGGTGGCGACCCTGCAGAGCATCGACGACATCGTCGAGTACGTGAAGTGGTCGGGCGCGATCCTCCTCGTCGTCGCGCTGCTGCGGTTGCGCGCCGACCAGTTGCGGACGTTCGGACAGGTCTTCGTGGTCGCATCGGCCGCCTCGGCCGCGGTGGGCCTCGCGATGCAGACGGTCGACAAGTCCGCCCGGACCTTTGATCTTCTGTCCCCCTTCGGTTATGACGCGTCGTCGGCGGGCCGGTTCGTCTTCGACGGGGCGTCGGTGACGGCTCGTCTGTCGGGCACCTACATCGACCCGAACGCCGCGGGGATCGGTTTCCTGGCGGCACTCATGATCAGCCTGCTGGTGTTCGACGGATACCGTCGCTCGATGATCGCGGCGGTCCTGTTCGCAGCGGTCGCGTTGACCCTGAGCCGCGCGGCGATCTTCTCCGTCGTGCTGGCCCTGCTGCTGATGCTCGCCTTCCACACCATGTCGGCACGGGGCCGGGCTGCGCTCGTCGGCACGCTGGTCGGCGGAATGGCTCTGCTGTCGGCGATCCCGGCGTCCCGGCGACGGATCTTCTCCTCCTTCGGTGACGGCGACACCGGCTCCGCCGCACGCACCGACGCCCTGCGCGAGTTCCCGGAGAAGATGAGCGGACACTGGTTGTTCGGACACGGTTGGGGCATCGCCGAATTCAAGGATCCCGAGAAGGCGTTCACCATCAACTACGTCGCCAACGCACCGCTGCTCTCGGTGTACCGCGGCGGGCTGATCGTGGGAATCGTCTTCACCGCGATCATGATCTACGCCTGTTACCTCGCCTATCGCTGCCTGCGTTCGTCCCGTCCGGAGGTCGCCCTGTACGGCGGGTGCTTCATCGCCTTCTTCGTGCTCGGGATGCAACTCGACTTCAGCACGGTGTCCATCCCCGTCTCGGTGACCGATCTGTCGCTGATGCTGGTGTTCCTCGTTGTGGCCCTGCGGAATTCGGGAACCCGCGAGCCACTGCGACAGCCCGGGTCCGCCGCCGGTCGGGCCGTCGTCGACGACAGGTTGCGATCACTGCGGTGAAACGTCTGATCCGGGTGCTGCTCTGCACAGTCCTCGTCGCCGTGGCCGTCGGCGGCGTGCTCGGCTACCAGCTGTTCACGCGTGTCCACGACGACCCGCTTCGCAAGGCCGACGCCATCGTCGTCCTGGGCGGCGAACACGACGGCCGCGAGGACTACGGAATCCAGTTGGCGCGCAGGGGTTACGCCGACCACGTACTGATCTCCGACCCCTATCGGCCCTACACCGAACAGGATTCGATGATGCCGCGGGTGTGTTCGGCGAGCACCCCGGAGATCACGGTCACCTGTTTCGAACCGAAACCCTCCACGACGCGCGGCGAGGCGATGTTCGTCCAGGAGATGGCGCGACGCCACGACTGGCAGGACGTCATAGTCGTCAGCTGGAGTTACCACCTGGTGCGGGCGCGGTTCATCTTCGGTCAGTGTTTCGGCGGCGACGTCGTCATGCACGCGCTCCCGCGCGACTACAGCCCCAACCCGGTGCTCTGGGGTGCGGTGTACACATACCAGTACGGCGGCCTCGCGAAGGCCGCCGTACTGGGGTGTTCTGACTGAGAGGTTCCGCGACCGCCGAGGACCGGCCGGGCGGGGTCAGCCGCCGAAGACGTCGCGCAACGCCTCGACCTCGGCGACCCGTTCCTTGTGCGTGGGCGCGGTCGGCGAGGCCAGGATGCAGGTGACCCCGGCCGCACGGAACGCGGCGACGCGCTCGGCGACCTGAGACTTGGAACCGATGAGCGACATGGCGTTCACCAGCTCCTCGGGGACGGCCGCGGCGGCCTCGACCTTCTTGCCGTCGAGGTAGAGGTCCTGGATGAGCTTCGCCTCGTCGACGTAGCCGTACCGGATGGCGAGCTGGTTGTAGAAGTTCTTGCCGCGGGCACCCATGCCGCCGATGTAGAGCGCGGCGTGGTGGCGGACGAGTTCCTTGGCGTTGTTGATCTGCTCCGGGTCATCGGAGACCCGCGCGGTGGCCTGCACGACGATGCCGAGCTCGCCCAGCGACGGGTCGCGCTTGGCCCTGCCTGCGGCCAGGGACTCGCCGAATGCGGCGTCGATCTGCTCCGGGTGGAACAGGATCGGCTGGAGCTCGTCGAACATCTCCGCGGCCAGCTCGATGTTTTTCGGCCCGATGGCGGCCAACAGCAGCGGGATGTTCTCACGGACCGGATGGTTGATGATCTTGAGCGACTTACCGAGTCCCGAACCGCCGTGCTCCTCGTCGAGCGGCAGGGTGTAGTGCTTGCCCTGGTAGTTCAGCTTCTCGCGGCGCCACACCATGCGACAGATCTCCGCGTGCTCGCGCGCGCGGCCCAGCGGGTAGTCGTACTTCACGCCGTGGAAGCCCTCGATGACCTGCGGTCCCGACGCCCCGATGCCGAGCACCGCGCGGCCGCCACTGATGTAGTCGAGGCCGGCCGCGGTCATCGCGAGATTGGTCGGGGTGCGCGAGTACATGGGCAGGATCGCCGTCTGCAGTTCCATCTTCTCGGTCTTCGCGGCGATGAAGCCGAGCTGGGAGACCGCGTCGAAGCTGTAGGCCTCCGGCACCGCGATCCGCTCCACACCCGCAGCCTCGAAGTCGGCGAGATTGTTGATGGTCTCGCGGAAGTCGCCCGCGTAGTTGATCGGCATGCCCAGCTTCATCGATGTCATGGCGTCGGATTCTTCCACAGCGACCGCCGGTTCCACCATGCCCGGCCGAGCGTTCGTTCGCCCCGGAGAGCGACGGACGACACACCGGTGCTGAACTGCGACAACAAGCGCGACACGCCGAGGAGACAACGAATCCCCACGAAACCGTGCCGAGACGTTTAGGAATTTCGATGCCCAGCCCTCATGATGAAAATATGAGCGGCGAAATGCTGATCCTGGTGCTGTTGGTGATCACGGCCCTCGGCTTCGATTTCACCAACGGCTTCCACGACACCGGCAACGCCATGGCCACCTCGATCGCCACCGGCGCCCTGAAACCGAAAGTCGCCGTCGGACTCTCCGCCATCCTCAACCTCGTCGGCGCCTTCCTCTCGGTCGAGGTCGCCGCCACCATCACCAAAGAAGTCCTCAACATCCAGCAGACCTCCGGCCCCGACGCCGGCGAGATCGTCGCCGGCATCACCCCGACGACCGCGCTGCTGATCATCTTCGCCGGACTCATCGGCGGCATCCTCTGGAACCTCTTCACCTGGCTCTTCGGCCTGCCGTCGAGTTCCTCGCACGCCCTGTTCGGCGGCCTCATCGGTTCCGGGATCGCCGCCATCGGGCTCTCCGGCGTGAACTGGCACGGGGTGTTCGGCAAGATCATCGTGCCCGCGTTGCTCGCCCCGGTGATCGCCTGCCTCGTCGCCGCTTGCGGAACCTGGCTCGTCTTCACGATCACCCGTCACCTCGCCGAGAGCCGCAAGGAACAGGGCTTCCGATACGGCCAGATCGCCAGCGCCTCACTGGTCTCGCTCGCCCACGGCACCGGCGACGCGCAGAAGACCATGGGCGTCATCGCGATGGCCCTGATCGTCACCGGCCATCTCGACGCCTCGACCGTCAGCCACGGACTCCCCCTGTGGGTCGTCGCGAGCTGTGCCGTCGCCATCGCGATCGGCACCTACCTCGGCGGCTGGCGCATCATCCGCACCCTCGGAAAAGGCCTGGTGGAGATCAGTTCCCCGCAGGGCATGGCCGCCGAGGCCTCATCCGCGGCGATCATCCTGACCTCCAGCGCAGCCGGGATGGCGCTGTCCACCACGCAGGTCGCCACCGGTTCGATCCTCGGCTCCGGCGTCGGCAAACGCGGCGCACAGGTCCGCTGGGCTGTCGCCGGCCGGATGGCCGTGGCGTGGCTCACCACCCTGCCCGCGGCCGGACTCGTCGGCGCGGCATCGTTCTACATCGCCCACCTGCTCGGCGACGTCGCGGGCGCAGCGGCGATCTTCGGCCTCCTCATCGCGGCGTCGGCCTACATGTACCGGCGCGCGCAGCAGAACAAGGTCGACGCGGGCAACGTCAACGACGACTGGGACGAGACCACCGGCTCGGTGCTGCCGACCGATCCCGGGGCCACCCCGGACACCACCGCCCGGTCCGCCTGATCGTCACGGGCCGACCACAACACGAGCACACGAGAGGACCCTGCTGAGATGGACATCGTCGAGGCGATCGCCAAGGTGCTGGTCGTCGGCCTGATCTTCGGCGCCGGCCTCCCGGCACTGTTCGCGGTCGGCCTCCGGGTCCACGAGCAGGGTTCCGACGAGGTCATCGACGGTTCGGTCATCAAGGGCAACCCGGCGATGCGCGTATTGAGCTACGCGATCTTCGCCGTCGTCGCACTCGTCATCCTTACCGCGCTGCTGTGGATCACCCGGCAGACCCTCTACTTCCACACCGGCATCAAGCTCTTCCCGTTTGGTTACAAGTGACCCCACCCGGGTAAACAGCTGTTCCAGATGTGCAAGAGCCGGAGACGCGATCAATCATGAGCAGTGAAACCCCGCTCTTCGAATCGGTGATCAACTGGATTCGCAAGGGCTATCCCCAAGGTGTCTCGCGCACCGACTTCCCGCCCCTGATGGCGCTCCTCACGCGTGTGCTGACCGATGAGCAGGTCACTGCCGTCGCACTGCAACTGGTCAAGGAGTACGGCCCCCGGGAACCGGTGACCGAGAACCAGATCAGCGACGCCATCAAGCGGGTCACCAGCGAACCCCCGACGCCCGAAGAGGTCAACCAGGTCGCCGGACGTCTCGCCGCCGTCGGCTGGCCGCTGGTGTCCAGCCGAGCCTGACATCGCGCTCCGAAGACACCGAGGACCGACCGCGTGGCGCCGAAACCTACAATCACGCTGAGTGGGTACGCATCCGCGTCACCGCAACGCGCCCGACACACCTGCGTCCCGTCGAAGAAAGGGGGTGAGGAGTGGACCGCCCACAGTTGCTCTACCGCATCATCGAATGGCTGCGCACCGGATATCCCGACGGCGTACCCCAGGGCGACTACATTCCACTCGTCGCCCTCCTGCGCCGTCAGCTCAGTGAAGACGAGGTGCAGGAGGTGTCGTCGCGGCTGATTCGTCAGTCGCCGCCACCTCCCGAGCCGATCTCCCAGATCGACGCGGCCGTCGCGATCACCAAGGTCACCCGCGAGCTACCGCACGAGGACGACATCGCCCGCGTGCGCCGTCACCTGGAATCGTCGGGCTGGCCGTTCGACGGACCCGACGCGAATCGGGCCGAGTCCTGAGAACTCTTCGCGCCCTTGCCCTTCCCTCTCGGCCGGAGGTCGTGGACCGACGCGACGAGCTGTTGGCGGTGCTCGACGGTTCGGTCGCGATCGTCCCCACCCCCGACGACGCCCGCGAGACAGCGCTTCTGACCGAAGCGCTGGCGGTGGGTGAGCCGATCGCCGACGAGGTCTCGCTCGTGGTCTCCACGTCGGGGTCGACCGGCATCCCCAAAGGGGCTCAGCACACCCCGGCGACGCTGGCCGCGTCGGCGCGGGCGACCGCGAACCGCCTCGGCGGCCCGGGCAACTGGCTCCTGGCCCTCGCCCCGCATCACATCGCCGGATTGCAGGTCCTGCTGCGGGCCTTCGCCTCCGGACACACACCCGCCGTCCTCGACCTGGCTGTGGGCTTCGACGCCGACGCGTTCGCCGATGCGCTCGACCGGCTGGACGGGCCCCGTCGCTACACCTCACTCGTGCCGACGCAGCTGATCAAGGTCCTCGACTCACCACGGGCGACCGCCGCGCTGCGCTCCGCCGACGGCCTGCTCGTCGGCGGAGCGGCGACCCCCGCTCCCCTGTTGCACCGGGCCGTCGACGAGGGACTCCCCATCGTCCGCACCTACGGGATGAGTGAGACCGCAGGCGGTTGCGTCTACGACGGCATCCCGCTCGACGGCGTCTCCATCCGCATCGACGAGCCGTCGCCCGACGGTGTCGGTCGCGTCATCCTCGGCGGCCCCATGGTCGCCCACGGCTACCGAAATCTGCCGGATCATCCCGCCTTCGCCGAGTCCGGTTGGTTCCGCACCGACGACCTCGGTCGCCTCGACGCCGGTGTCCTGTCGATCGTCGGGCGCGCCGACGAGGCGATCTCCACCGGCGGACTCACCGTCGTGCCGCAGGTGGTCGAGGCCGTGATCGCCGAGGACCCGTCGGTCGCCGAATGCGTCGTCGTCGGGCTCCCCGACGACCGTCTCGGCGAAAAGGTCGTCGCGGTGGTCGTCGCACGGCGCGGAGAGCTCCTCGACGCCAACCGGATTCGTGGTTCGGTCGCCGAACGACTCGGCCGGTTTGCGGCGCCGCGCGAGGTCATCGAGGTCGACGAGCTGCCGCTGCGCGGCCCGGGTAAACCCGACCGGCGCGAGTTGCGGCGTCGCTTCTCTTCGTAGGTGTCGCGGATCGTGTCGGGCCGCAACACCTTTCGCGACAACTGCGGTCAAGCCGCGACGCTGATCGCCTGACGGATGGTCGACGCGACGTAGCCGGCCCGTTCCGTCAGGTCACTCCAGGTGAAGTTCAGAACAGTCCAGCCGGCCGCGATCAGCGCGTTCCGTCGGGTGCGGTCGTTCTGAAACGTCCCGGCGTCCCGGTGGAACGCGAAGCCGTCGAGCTCCACCGCCACCATCTGCTCGAGGAACGCGAGATCGATCTCGTACCCGCAACTGGGATGGTTGGCGACCCAGCCGACGATCCCCGCGTCGTCGAGGATCGTCACCGCGAGCCGCTCCGCGGCCGATCGTGCGCCGGACTCCAGCAATTCGACCATCGGTCCCATCTCGGCGGCTCCGACACAGCGGTACCGACGTCGGTAGGCCTCCTCCAGTCGATCGACGGTGATCCGACGCTGTTGCAGCGCCGAGTCGATCACCCCGGCCCCCTGTTCGACCGCCCCTTCGAGCGCCGACAGCGCAATTCCGGTGACCCGCAGGTCTCCTCGGACGAGGATATCCGCGTCGTCGAGGGACCGGTTGATGATGCGCACCCCCTTGACCGGTGGACCGTGCCGTCCGCGGGGAGCGGTGACGGTGATCGTCGCGGGCGGGTCGTCGACGATGCCATGCCACCATGCCGCCGCCAGTCCCGACAGGATCGCCGAGGGACCGACGGACAGCGTCGCGATCCGGGTGGTGGTGCGGTCGGTCACAGGGTGGTCGGCGAGTCGGTACAGCCGGGGTCGGACACGGACCCATTCGCCGGCGGCCACCCGACGGTGCACCGCCGAGCGATCCAGTCCGTGATCGCGTGCCTCGCCGGCGGTGATGACACCGTCGTGTTCGAGGGCAACGGCCCGCAGTTTCGGTGGAGTACGCACTCTCATCAGACGTATCCGCAGGTCGGTGCGGTTCCGGGTTACTGAGGCCGGCCGCAGATGTCGCCGATCGTGTCGCGCGTCGCAACGATGCGCGACATCTGATGGGGTGGTCGGCGGCGATCCGGCGGCGTGGCAGGATCGATCCGTGGCAACCGCATCGCAGTGGATTCAGGGCGCACGCCCGCGGACTCTCCCCAATGCCGTGGCGCCCGTCGTGGCCGGCGTCGGAGCGGCGCTCCACGGCACCTCGGGATGGGGAGGGATCTCGTGGTGGAAGGCCGGGCTCGCGCTGGCCGTGGCGATGGCGTTCATCATCGGCGTCAATTTCGCGAACGACTACTCCGACGGTGTGCGCGGCACCGACGACGACCGTGTCGGTCCGTTGCGCCTCGTCGGCTCGGGTCTGGCGTCCCCGGGTTCGGTGAAGGCCGCGGCGTTCATCTGCTTCGGCATCGGGGCGGTGTGCGGTCTCGTGCTGGCGATCGCAACGGCCTGGTGGCTGGTCGTGGTGGGTGCGGTGTGCATCGCGGGTGCCTGGTTCTACACGGGCGGTAAGCGGCCGTACGGCTATGCGGGCTGGGGCGAGGTCGCGGTGTTCGTGTTCTTCGGTCTGGTCGCGGTGCTCGGAACCCAGTTCGTGACGTCGGACCGCGTCGACCTGGTCGGCCTCGCCTGCGCGGTGGGTGTCGGCGCGGTCTCCTGCAGCGTGCTGGTCGTCAACAACCTGCGCGACATCCCCTCCGACACCGAGAGCGGCAAGATCACCCTCGCCGTCCGGTTGGGCGACCCCCGCACCCGAATCCTCTTCGCTGTCCTGCTGATGGCCCCGCTCGTGATGAGCGTGGCGCTGGCCTTCGCGACCCCGTGGGCGCTCGTCGGGCTGTTGACGTTCCCACTGCTGTGGCAGGCGTACACGCCGGTCCGCACCGGGGCGCAGGGTCCGGCGCTGATCCCGTCGATCGGGACGACCGGCAAGGCGATGCTGGCGTGGGCGGTCGTCACCGCGGTGGCGTTGGCACTGACCTCATAGTCTGCCGGCGAAGAAGCCCGCTCCGGATCTGCTCCGGGGCGGGCTTCTTCGTATCGGGAATCAGACCTCCGCGTCGACCTCGGGCAGGCTCGCCCACACGGCGGCCTTGAGTTCATCTGCGGTGGTGGCCGATTCGATCAGCGCCCGCGAAGCCTCGTCGGCGGCGTCGATGATGCCGAGCAGCAGGTACTCGCCGCGGAGCTGGCGGTCGCCGCGTTCGCGGGCGATCTCGACCGCCCGGGCGAACACCGCACGGGTGGCCGACGCGAACCGAGGGCGGTTACCCCGTCCGCGCGGACCACGACGGCCACGACCCGGTTCCCAGGGTCCCTCGCCGCCGGGGCCGAACGGTCCGGGTCCGAAGCCGCCGACACCCTCGGGGCCGAAGCGCGGGTCGAAACCTTCTGGCCCGCAATCGGGGCGGGGTCCGCGGGCACGGTGCGGTCCATGATGACCGTGTCCGTGCCGGCGTCCACGTCCTCGGCCGTGTCCACGACCGTCGTCGGGGCCTCCTCGTCGGCCCGGCCCCCGTCCGGGGCGTTCGCCCCAGCCGTCGGACAGGTCCTCACCGAATCGTCCGCGAACGGCTTCGCGGACCTTGTCGAGGTCGATCCCGATGCTGCGCAGCGCTTCCCGGTCCTCCTCGTAGCGCCGGCGCGCCGACTCGTCGTCGGTGTCCGTCACATCGGCCTGGTCGGCGTGCTCGTCGTGGTACTTGCGCACCACTTCCCGCGCCGATGCCAGGGTCAGCCCCTGATCGGCGAGGATCGAGAACAGCGGACTCCGGGCGTTGCAGAGCATGCCCAGGATGAGGTGGTCGTTGCCGAGTTGCCGATGGCCGAGGTCGGCGGCCTCCTGCGTGGCGAAAGCCAGCAGCATCTTGTCATCACGAGTGAATCGTTCGAACATCTTTGACTCCTTCGGGTCCGCCCTCGCGGACCTCACGTTGTGAGTGCTTCTGATGCACGGCCTGCCGGCTGATCTGCAGCACTTCGGCGATCGCCTGCCAGCTCCAGCCATTGGCCCGAGCGTTGGCGACCTGAACTTCTTCGAGTCGGTCGGCCAACGTGCGCAGCGCTCGAACCGCTGCCAGGCCCTTCCCCGGGTCACTGCTCGCGGCGTCTCCGGCGAGGTCAGCGCCCTGGGCGTCGTCCGGCGTTTCGGTCTTCTGGTCGGCGTGCATGGTGTCAGGTTATGTTGACATCTTGATGTTGTCAAGAATTATTGACGACCCCAACTGCCTGTGGATGGCTGCACATCGACCAGTCCGCGAGTCGGCTAGCATGCAACAAACTGCGGGGGGAGTTTGCGATGACAACGAGGGTTGATCCAGACGAGTTGCGGAAAGCAGCGACCAAGTTTGCGCCGGCGGTCGCCTTTGGGCCGGTGTGGCCACCTTCGACGTCAACCGCCGGGCTCGCGGTCACCTTCGCGGCTGCGGGCGTAGACCAACTCGACACCGGGACAGCGCTTTCCGAGACAAAGACGTCCCTGCTGTCTGCGTTGGCCACACTCGGCGGTCGCAAGGCTGCTTGGGAGTCGATCCTCAACGAGTCTGCTGACGCCTACGAGGGATCCGATGTCACCGCGGCCAATCGACTTGCCGGCCTAGTCGACTTGAACCGGCCGCTTCCGGGTCAGCCCGGCTGATGGTCTACCCCACCCGGTCGATCGTCGCCGAGCTCAACTTCGACAAGATGACGACGCTCGCTGAGGAACTGAACGACTACGCCGAACGCACTGCATCCGACGCCCAGACCACACGGGACACCATCACCAGGCTGGACTGGTCCGGCGGCGCGAAGAACGCCGCGGAAAGTCGCGCCCACAGGGAACACGCCCAACTGATGCGGGTCTCGGCAACCTTCACCTCCCTCGCCAATGCCATCACCACCGGGCACACAAATTTGTCGTCCTTGGCAGGCGACTTGAAGCTGACCGCAACGGCCTACGAGGCAAACGATTACTCAGTGGCGGACAACTGGAAGGTCACCGACTCATACAACTATGCGCTTGCCGAATCCGCAGCCGCCGGAGACGACGAGCAACTCACCGCACTCGAAACGTTGAAGGCCACCCGTGCGCGGATCGTCGAGAACGCGACACTCTGGATGGAGGGGGTTGCAAGAGATTTCGACACGGCCGATACCGACATCGCGGCAGCGATCCGGGGCGCAAACGGCGTGCTCGACCAATTAACGCCTCCCGCAGCAGGTTTGAGTGCCGGTGGCGCAGCGAAGATCCTGGACAACTGGGAAGACGGCCGTGGCCTGACCCAAGAGCAGATGTACGCGCTCGCCGCCGCCGGGAACCTGACACCGGAGCAACTACAGGCGCTGCATGCGGGTCAACCTGTCAACATCCCGCAGGGACAATACGACTTCCTTCGAACTCTTTTCCGCGGGATGGACGGCATGTCCGTCGAGGAGATCACCGGACTGCCTGGCACCGGGGAGCAGAGTGCCGCAGTTCGAAACCTGCTCGCCAACGGAATGCAGATCATGAGCAATCCGTCTGTGTCCACCGAC
This sequence comes from Gordonia sp. 135, assembly GCF_009720185.1. Taxonomy (NCBI): domain Bacteria; kingdom Bacillati; phylum Actinomycetota; class Actinomycetes; order Mycobacteriales; family Gordoniaceae; genus Gordonia; species Gordonia sp. 135. The sequence continues at coordinate 1,008,635 of NZ_CP046257.1, read as the reverse complement.
GCCGGGGACGCCGGCGGGATGGCGGTCCTGCCGACGAACGTGCGGACGCTACTCACCGAGAAGCCCGCGCAGACAGCCCCCTCCGCCCACGGTTCCGTGGTCAGGCGTCTTGGCGAGTTCGACGCGCTGGCAGACCTTCTCCTGGCGGGCGACGATTCGCTTCGAATGGGTACCGACATCGACCGGGCCTTCCTGAAGCAGGCGGCAGAGATCACCGCATCACTCGAGGGCGACCCGACTCGCAGGGCTTTCGGGGACGTGATCATGACCCCCGAAGAGACCTCCCGATTCCTTGACAAGATGATCGGAGTCGCGAGTCCGGACAAGGCCGCAATCCATGACTTCGTCACTGGATCAAATATGGACGTAACGTGTTCAGACGGAGGCAAATTCAACGCCGACAGTCATCTGGACGCGCTGTTCGGCCACAAGTGGGATGAAAACGCTACCAACGTCAACAATCTCTTCAAGTGGGTCGGTTCCGACGCCGGCAATCCACAGAATTCCTACTACGCCGGCACGGCCGCCGACACCGCCACCGCACTCGGGAAGTACCTCGGCGCCGAGTCGAACATGTCGATCGGCGGAAACCTCGGCGTCAACAGCCCGCACCTCGCACAGACGCTGGCGGGCGCGCTTGCCCCCTACCTCGGCGACTACGCGCACTCATTCACCGGGTCCACCGGTATTCCCACGTACGGTGCCGGAGAACTGACCGCAGGAGAGCTCAAGAACGTCTTCCGAGCCTTGGACTCGGACCCGGCGGCCGCTGCGATCATCAACCAGGCCGGTGCGCAGTGGCAGCTCGCGATGGCGTACCAGGCAGGAGCACATGACCTTCCCCAGCTCGGCGTGGCTGCCGGACTCCTGGCGGATGCGATGCGAGATGGCATGGACGAGGAAATCGCGCACCTGTCCGAGACCGCATACAAGGACCGCGTCGGCGACTATCAGGACAAGCTGAATGCGGCAACAATGCTGAGGTATGTCGCCTCGGTGAGCACCTACGGAGCCGCGCTCAATGCTCTGGTCCCGCCTGAAGTCGAACAGAGACTGTTCGGTGGACCGCCTGACCTCGATTCAATGACCGCAGAGGAGAGGGCGCGCTACGCCTCGGTGAACGTTCCTGCGTTGACTGATCCACAGGCCATTCGGTTCGCATACTTCGTTGGTGCGGCATCCACCGACCCCTCCCTTCAAGACCAGTTCCCTGGGGGCTTCGACGAAAAAGGCCGGCCAAACTACGAACAGCTGATCGAGTGGGACAAGGCCAATGGAGGCAAGTGGACGAAGTGGATGAGTGAGCAGATGTCACAGGGCTTCGACAGCAACTTCGATCTCGGTGTCGGCGCACCCGACCAACCCGGACCACCACCGCAGGCAGGCACGCTTCCACTCGTCCCGGGCGGAAAACCGGTCGGCTGACGGAGGAACAAAAAACTATGCGCTCCTTCTATTCAGTTATTCTCGCGCTCTTGCTGCTGCCGATGGTCAGTTGTTCTGGCGACGCACAGACCAACGACCTCCCTTTAACCGGCCCCCCGCCGGCTCAAGGTGCAGACCCGTCACAGTTCCCTTTCCGATGGATCCCGACCCGTGCGCTCGACCTCAAATCACCGGACGGAACCTTCGTACGTGCGATAGCCGAGACCGACGTTCTTTTCAGTTATCTGGGCAGCTCCGCGATGCAAGCACTGGTTCCCCCTGGATACGTCGAAGCAGCCCAGGAGCTTTGGACTCTGAGAGTGAACAACATACCCACCTTGAACATCGAGCCACGAACGACGTACCTGTTCGCAGTCGATTTCCCCGACACCGTGCGGCGAGCAGACGAACCGAGAGATCAACGTCACGCCTCGCCCACCCCGACCGATCAGCTCGGCAGAGCGGCCGTCTGCACCTTCAGCACGGGGCCAAACCCCAAACCCATTCTTCGCGCGCTCTTCACCTACCGGCGCACCGGCATCGCCCCTTCGGTTGACCAAAAGGGGGCGCTGAACCAGCCCACTGTGAACGTGTTCGGCGATTGGACGGCTCTCGAGGACTACGACACGCTTGACGATCGGCCCTGCGAGAGAACGCTTGCGTCGCCCGACGGTCAACATCAAAGCCCCAGCCCTGGATGGGCTGGCGCGAGCCACTGACCGCTAGCAGAATCAGGTATTCAAACCATGTCAAGTGAACTCGAAGGACTGAAGCCCCACATCATCGCCGCGCTCAAGTCACCGCCGGGCACAACCCTCAAGGACCTCGCCGCGCGCTTCCCCGAACTCGACCGCGAGAAGCGACTCGAGGAGGAGTTCAGACGTCGCTACGACGACGCGATCTTCGACTGGCAGCACCACAACGGATGGAAACAAGCTCCGTATGACGTGGCGCAGGAGATCGCCGAGCAGGTTCGACACGAGATCGAGTACGAGGTCCGAACAGGGAGACTCACCTGAGACAGACTCCGCCAGAAGTTGGGGCAGTTTGATCCGCCTACCGGATCAAACTGCCCCAAGAAGGAAGGGCTCGACGACCACGCCGAGCAGATGAGGTGGCAGCAGCCGGTCGCAACATCCTTGCCGCGATACCGAACGTCGGCGCACCGCTGAATGCCATGATGATCTGAGGACGCCACGGCTCTGACCACGAGAACTCGCGGCACGTTCGGAGCGTCGCACTGCTACCGTCACGGCTCATGACGACTCCCACCGCCGCTGGATGGTCCGCCGACGAGCACCTGCCCTGCGCGCAGCAGCAGAACCTCTGCAGGGAGGGTTCGGCAGCGCACTCGTGATCACCGCACTGTTCGGTGGGATCGTTGCCGGTCTCGCCGTCGCGGTTCCGGTCGGTGCCGTCGGTGCACTCATAGTGATGACCGGCGCACACCGCGGGTGGCGGGTCGCAGCCGGCGGCGGCCTGGGAGCCGCGACGGTCGACGCCCTCTACGCGAGCTTGGCGGTGATCGGCGGGAGTGCGGTCACCGCCGCAGTCGGAAGTGTGGCGACACCCCTGCGTTGGGTGGCCGGCCTCGTACTTCTGGTCCTCGGCGCGATGATGCTTCGATCGGGCTGGCGAAGCCGAAGCGGGACAACGGATGCCGGGCCCTCACGCCTCTTCGGCACCGCCGGCCGCGCCTATGTCAGCGTGTTCGGCGTGACGGCGATCAACCCCGCGACGGTCATCTACTTCGCCGCTCTCGTGGCCGGCGGTGCGGTCGTCGAACCCACGGCGGCCTCTGGCACCGCATTCGTTCTCGGCGTACTGATCGGCTCGGCGGCGTGGCAACTGGTTCTCGCCGCGGGCGGTTCGTTCCTCGGCGCAGCGCTCGTCGGCGACCGTGGTCGACGATGGACGGCGGTCATCGGAGGTGCGCTGACGATGCTCCTCGCCGCCCGAATCCTGATCGGGTCGTGAGTTTTCTCCGTATGACGTTGTGCCCGGATTCCGGGCACAACGTCATACGGAAATCAGCAGCACCGGGCAGGACCTACTCGTTCAGAATCGACTCGCTGATGTTCATCCGCGCTGCGCGCACGGCCGGTAGGAACGCGCCCACCAGGCACAGCGCCACCGCGATCGCGACGAACATCGCGGCAGACGGTCGAGGCGAGTAGATCACCGTCAATGAGGTTGTCACACTGAGGATTCGGTCACTCAACAGATGCATCATCGCACCGAGGACCACGCCGACGAGGGCACCCACCACCGCGACCGCGGCGGCCTCGGCGAGCACCATGCGCGAGATGAATTTCCGCGAGGCACCCATCGCCCGGAGCACACCCAACTCACGACGACGCTCGATCACCGAGAGCAGCAGGGTGTTCAGCAGCGCGATCGCGGCGGCGCCGGCGACGATCCACTGGATGGCCACCGTGAACGAACCCGCCTGCTGGACGGTCGCCTGCGTGGCGGCGAGCGCTTCCGCACCGGTGTAGACGCTGATGGGTTTGTTGCCGGTGGTCGGAACCTCCGCGACCAGCGCTTCGAGCGACTTCTGCACCTGCTCGGGGTCGGCGTCGGGTGCGGTGATCACCTGCAGGTAGGTGTCGCCCTCGCGTCCGAACCACTCCCCCAGCTGCTGCTGCGACAGCGCGGCGACCCCGGAGTCCACGGAGACGTAGTCGACGGTGTCCCGGACGATGACGTCGTGCGGACCGGTCGGCGTCGCCAGCGTCACCGTGTCTCCGACACCCACATCGAGCACGCGCGCAAGCACATTCGACAACAGGATGCCGTTCCCGGCGAGCACCTGCTCGACCGACTCCGGCGTCGCCTTCCGCATGAACGGCGCTCGCGACCCGGGTTCCAGACCCTGCACATTCGCTCGGCTCTCGCCGATGTTGACCGCAGCCCACTGACCGCCGACGACCTCGGTCACCCCGGGCACCTTCGCGGCCTCGCCGCGGATCGACGGCGGCAGGATCGGACCCAGCGGCAGGCTCGCCGACGAGGACGACGACACGTAGAAGTCTGGGTCGCCCAGGCCGTCCAGCGATTTCGACATCGACGAGACGAGGTTGTCCAGCGCACCCGACGTCCCCATGCCCACGGCGATCGCCACGGCGACCGTCATGAGCGTCGCCCACGCCCGACGCGGCGCGCGCTCGGTGTTGACCGACGCCAGCTGACCCGGTCCGCGGAACCAGCGGGCGACCCGAACCACCAGCCACGTCAACGGATTCGACAACGCGAAGCACACCAGCAGCGCACCCACGAGATAGACGACACCGGCGAGGATCGCCGGCCGGCCGGGCACCGTGGCCACGATGACCCACGATGCGATCAACCCGGCGACACCCACCATCGCCGCGATCACGACCACCGGGCCGCGACGTCTCGACGCGTCGGACACCTCGACGGGAGCCATCGCCTCCACCGGCGACACCGAGAACACCGATCGCGCGGCCAGCGATGTGGCGGCGACACAGGCGATCACACACGCGAGGACCGCGACCACGGGCGCGTACCCCGGGAGGTGATAGTTGATGACCGTGCCCACCGTGTCGGGCGGCGGATCGGGCAGGCTCGCGATGACCGCGCGGCCGGCGAGGATTCCGAACGGGATACCGACCACACCACCGACCAGACCCATCAGGGCGGCCTCGCCCAGCATGTCACCGACGAGGTGTGATCGTTTGGCGCCCAACGCCCGGATCATGGCGAGCGAACCGCGCCGCGACGCCACCGCCATGTTCATCGTGTTGAAGACCAGGAACGCCGCGATCACCAGCGACACCAGCGAGACGAGCAGCGTCGCGTCGCGCGTCACCGAACTCGCGACCTCGGCCTGTTTGGCGCGGAAGTCCGGATCGACGACGACCGCCCGGCCGTCGACGATCTCCTCGACCTGCTTGCGCACCGAACCGACATCGACGCCCGGTTCGGTGACGATGAGGATCGAATCGAGTCGTCCTTCCAGCCCGACGAGTCGTTGCGCGAGGTCGAGGTAGGCGAACAGAAACCGACCGTTGTTGAGTCCGGCCGCCTGCTCGTTGTCGACGACCTCCAGCACCTCGACGTCGACGCCGTTGACCGTCAGCTTCTGCCCGACGTCGAGGCCGAGTCCCGGTCCGACGAAGACGCCGTTGCGCAGTCGGTCGATGTCGATCGAGGCGGAGTTCTCCTGTTGCACGGCGGATCGCAGGCTCCCCGACAGCGACGTGACGCGCTGGTCGGAACCGATGAGCGGGATCGCCGACTCGTCGACGACGACCGACCCGCGGATCATCGGTACGACGGCTTTGGCACCGTCGACGTCGCGGCGGATCTGCCCGGCCAACGACTGGTCGACGCCGCTGTCGGCGATCGCCGCGACCTCGAGATCGGCCGAACCGGAGATCGCATTGTTGAACGCGCGCACCGACTCCGAGGTCGAACCGAAGGTCCCCAGAACAGCGACGAGCAGCGCCGACGAGACGATGACCACCGCGAGCGAGGTGAACAGCCGCAGTCGGTGGGTGCGGATCTCGCGAATGTTGAGCAACCGGATACGGGTGAAGCCGGCGAGCAGGGCTTCGACACGCCTCCTCGCTGCGCTGGTCGGCTGCTCAGCCGGCGGGGTGTCGCTCACTCCGCGATCTTCCCGTCGCGCACCGTGATCGTGGTGTCGGCGAACGCAGCCGCCTTGGGGTCGTGGGTCACCATGACCACCAGTCGATCCGGCGCGGCGTGCGCGACGTCGGCGAGCAGTTCCAGCACCGATTCCCCGGTCTTGGAGTCGAGGTTGCCGGTGGGTTCGTCGGCGAGCAGGATCGTCGGGTCCATGATGAGCGACCGGGCGATGGCCACGCGCTGCATCTGTCCGCCGGACAATTCCGACGGCCGGTGGTCGACGCGGTCGCCGAGGCCCACCTGCTCGAGGAGTTCGACGGCGCGCGGTTTGGCCTTGCGCAGCGACTGGTTGTCGAGCAGTCGTGGCAGCGCCACGTTCTCCCACGCCGACATGGTCGGGACGAGGTTGAAGAACTGGAAGACGAAGCCGACGCGATGGCGCCGGAAGGCCGACGCGGCGGTGTCGTCGAGCGCACCGAGATCGACTCCGTCGATGGAGATCCGGCCCGATGTCGGGGTGTCGAGGGCGCCCAGGATGTGCAGCAGCGTGGACTTGCCCGCGCCGGAGGGACCGACGATGGACGCGAACTGCCCTCCGTCGATGGTCAGATTCAGTCCGTCGAGGGCGCGGACGCGTTCCTCACCCATCTGGTACTCACGCACCAGGTCGACGGCCTCGACGAGTGGACGCACGGTTTCGGTCGGCACCCCCCGGATGGTAGCCCACCGGGTTGGTGCGGCTCGGGGCTCAAGCCGTCCAGCGTCCCGTCGCGAGGAACTCATCTAGGATCGCGTTCGCCGGGTCCAGATCGAAAGACTGTGCAGCGATCCACTTCTCGTCGAAGTAGGTGTTGGCGTAGCGGTCACCCGGATCGCACAGGAGCGTCACGATGCTGCCGGCCCGACGATCGGCGACCATCTCCGCGACGAGGGAGAACGCACCCCATATGTTGGTGCCGGTCGACCCGCCGACGCGGCGCCCCAGCATCTCCGACAACCGGTGCGTGGTGGCGATCGAGGCCTCATCGGGAACGCCGATCATCCGGTCGATCACCTGGGAGATGAACGACGGCTCGACGCGCGGCCGGCCGATTCCCTCGATACGCGAACCGATCTCACCGGTGAGCGTTCCGTCTCCGGTCTCGTACGCCGGCAGGAACACCGAGTTCTCCGGGTCGACGACCGCGAGCCAGGTTTCGTGGCGCCGGTACCGCACATAGCGGCCGAGCGTCGCCGAGGTGCCGCCGGTACCGGCGCCCACCACGATCCACGTCGGGACCGGGTGCTCCTCGTCGGCCATCTGGGCGAAGATCGATTCGGCGATGTTGTTGTTGCCGCGCCAGTCGGTGGCCCGTTCGGCCATCGTGAACTGGTCGATGAAGTGCCCGCCCAACTCGGCCTCGAGGCGCAACGCCTCGGTGTAGACCTCGCCGGGATGTTCGACGAAATGACAACGGCCGCCGTGCCGTTCGATCAGCCTGGTCTTCGCCGGCGACGTACTCGACGTCATCACCGCGATGAACGGCACGCCGATCAGCTCGGCGAAGTAGGCCTCGCTGACGGCCGTCGAGCCCGACGACGCCTCGATGACGGGCGTGCCCTCGGTGACCCAGCCGTTGCAGATGGCGTAGAGGAACAGCGACCGGGCCAGACGATGCTTCAGCGATCCGGTCGGATGTGTCGACTCGTCCTTCAGGTACAGGTCGACACCGGCCTCGCCGTCGGGCCCGGACCATCGCGACCACGCGGGCAACGGAACCCGCAGCAAATGCGTGTCGGCACTGCGCCGGGCGTCGGCCTCGATCAGCCGTACCGCGTTCTGCGCCCAGGCGCGGTCTCCCCGATGATCGACGACCCGCGTCGGCCTCATGCGGGACGCCCCGTTCGGAACGACCTCACTTGTCCCCGCGCAGGCGCGACTGGAGGTCGTCGTGGCGGGCCCGACGATCGGCCTCGATCGCGGCGATCTCGCCGTTGACCTTCAGCCTGAGCGACTTGAACAGGTACATGCCAAGCGGGAGCGCGATCAGCACGCCGAAGACTGCGGCCACGAGGAACGGCACGTCGACACCGACGAGCTTTCCGCCGAAGAGGATGACGGCGGCGATGACCACGACGAGCAGCATGCGCGCGACCGTGTAACCGAACAGGGCGACCGCCAGGGTCGCGGGGCGGCCGCTTGGCGTAGGTGTACCGGGGGCAGGGTCTTGCGCTTCACTCACCACCTCAGAGTACTTGGCACCCCTCGAAGACCTGCACGTCGAGGGCCTTTGCACGCTCTTTACCTGCGGCTGACGGTTCGAGTACCTGGGCGATTTGCGTGTATTCATGAAACACGCGTCCATCACGTGCCGGGCCGATTCGCCAAACCGTGGCGCACCGACAGGGCACCATCGTTTCAGGGGGAAACGTGACCAGCATCGAAACAACCGCGTCCACCTACATCACCCCGGGACTCGCCAGCCAGCACACCCTGACCCCCGGCCAGGTGGCGGCGATGTTCAATGTGAATCCCAAAACCGTCGCACGCTGGGCCAGCTCGGGCATCCTCGGCTCCATCCGCACCCCGGGCGGCCATCGACGCTTCCGCGAAGAGGACGTGGTCGCACTCCTGAACCGTCGCACCCACTAGTCGGGCCGGCCCATCGAGCGACCTCAACCGGCTGCCAGACGAACTGACGTACCCTGGTTGACGGGAGGTTGCCATGACTTATCTGTTCGCCGTTCTCGGTCTGCTCGCCATCGGTTTCCTGATGTGGCGTGCGTTCGGACCGCAACCCGACGGCGGCGGCAGCGCCTCCCCGTCCGGCGGTCAACGGCGTCGCTCCAGAGGGCCGGTCGGCCCCGACGACGACCCCGACTTTCTTCGTGACCTCGACAATCGCACCCGTGACACCAACGGCGGAGAAGCTGACGACCTCTGACGTCAGCCATCTGCTGAACCGCGTCATATACAAAAACCTGAGACGAGATTCAGAAAGCCTTGCCGGAACATACCCAGGGGTAGGGTAATGTCCTTCTCATCATCGACTCCACGATGGATGATCCGAGAGAAGGCGCCGTTGAACCCGGGACGATCTCCGCAAGGGGCGTCGACCGATGACGACCTGAGCTTCGCAGACAAGATCGGTCACCTGTTCGAGCACAGCCGTGACGAGAACGGGATCCGCTACACCGGCAAGAAGATCGCCGAGAAAGCGAACCGCTTGGGGTACTCGCTGTCGGATGCGTACATCTCGCAGCTCCGCACCGGCAAAGCTCGTACTCCGTCGTTCCGCACCGTCGAAGCCATCTCCCGTGCCTTCGACGTGAGCGTCACTTATTTCCTCTCCAATCCCGACGAGGACCTCGAGCGCGTCAGACAGCAGCAGAACTATGTCGAGATGCTCGAGGTCACCGGCAGCCACCTGGCCGGGATCGACCTCGGTTCACTGTGCCCGGACACGATCGATGCCCTCATCGATCTGCTGAAACTCGTGAAGTCACAGGCTCTGGCGAAGCAGGCCGAGACCCCGGAGCCCGACGCCTGACGGCTCAGAGGCCTGCGTACGAGTGCAGGCCCGAGACGACCAGGTTGATGATGAACAGGTTGAACAGCATCGCGACGAAGCCGGCGACGTTGATCCAGGCCGCGGCGGTGTTGCGCCAGCCTGCGGTTGCGCGGGCGTGCAGGTAGGCCGCGTAGATCACCCACGCGATGAACGACACCGTCTCCTTGGGGTCCCAGCCCCAGAATCGTCCCCAGGCGGCCTCGGCCCAGATGGCACCGCAGATCACGCCGAGGCCGAAGAGCGGGAAGCCGACGACAACGGTCTTGTAGGCGAGGCGGTCCAGGCTCTCGGCCGCCGGGATGTGGTCGACGATGCGACGCAGCGCGCCGCCCAGTCCCGGGCGAGCGGTGGAAGCCGCGTCGTCGGCGGGGTTCGATGCCCACCGCATCTTCATCAGGTAGAGGATGCTGGCGACGCCGGAGACCATGAGGATGCCCGAGGACACCGAGATGATCGAGACGTGCACGGCCAGCCAGTACGACTTGAGCGCCGGCACCACGGGCGCGGCCTGGGTGTAGAGCCAGCGGCCGGCGATGAACATCAGCAGGACGACCGGCAGCAGCACGAACGAGAGCAGCGGACGGTGTTCGGGCTTGCGCAGGATGACCAGCGCGGCGATCACACCGGCGGCACACGTCATCGAGACGAACTCGTACATGTTGCCCCACGGCACACGGTCGGTTGCCATGGCGCGCAGCACGATCGACGCGAGGTGCGCGACGAGCCCGACGATCACGACGGGCAGGCCCATGTTGCCGAGCTTGTCCCCGAACGTCCGCTTCGCCGGGCCCGCGACGCGACCCGGCACCCGGACGTCGTCGGAACCGGCCGAAGCCGAGGCGGTACCGGCGGCGACGAGTTCCCGCTCCTCGAGCCGGCGACCGCGAACCGCCGCCAGCGCACCGAAGAACAGGAACGCGGCGACCACGTACACGGCCATCGCGGTGCCGAACAGCAGGTCGGAGTAGCGTGCCAGCGTCTCGTCCACCTGGACGGTGCCGTTGTTCATCAGAGTTCCTTTCGCCGGCGCCTAGAGCCGCCGGGTCGCGCGCCGCGAGGTGGATTCGTCCGCGTCGTCGGCGACGAGTGCCGCCGCCTGATCTTCGAACCCTTCACCCCAGCCGGCCTGATCGGTACGGGCCAGACCGGCAATCTCTACTACAGTACGTCGTTTTCCATCGAGCGGTTCGGAGCCGGCCGGGTTTCGACTGCCGTCCTGCCCGGTGGTGACCGGTGCCGGGACGAGCCGCGCCCAGATGCGACGGCGGCGGATCAGCAGCGAGATCAGAAGCCCGCCGAGCATCACGATCGAGCTGACCAGCACCCAGATCTGTGCCGGGTCGTGGGAGACCTGCACCGACACCCACCGCTTGTATCCGTCGAAGGTGACGGTGGTGCCGTCGGCGGTGGTGTGGCTCTGGCCGATGCTCAGGTTCACCTGTGCCTGCCGCTGGAGGCGGCCCTGCTCGACGAGGTCCTGATCGAGGGAGTAGACGTTCTGCGGTTTGCCGGTGTCGAGACCGGTGTCGCCCTTGTAGACGCGGATCGCGACGGCCGGGTCGTCGGGCTCGGGAGACAGCGACGTCAGCAGGGTCCCGTGGTAGAGCGCGGTCGGCGCGAACAGGCCCTCGAGCGCGATCTGGTTCTTCCGTCGCTCGTCGGCGTCGGGATAGAGACCGGCCGGGGTGTCGTAGCGCACCGCACCCGAGGACAGCATCGTCTGCAGTTCGTCCGGGACGAACGGGACGGTCTGGGTGCGCTTCTCCCCGTTGGGGAAGGTCACGGTGAAGGTCGGGGCGAAGCCGTTGCCCAGCACGTAGACGCGGTCGCCGGCGACGCGCAGCGGTTCGTTCACGCGGACCGAGGTGCTGGTCCAGGTGTCCGGGGAGCCGACCTTGGTTCCCTCCGCGTAGCGGATCGTCGCGTCGTACATGTCGGGCTGCCCGCTGGGCAGGAAGGTCGCCGAGAAGTCGTCGACGCGGAAGCAGAACGGCGACAGGTCGGTGCCGTCGACGAGGTTGCCGGCGCGGAAGGAGTCGTAGACGGCGGTCGAGGTGTTGCACATGCCCTGCTCGCCGTCGGCGACGAGGATTCGCGTGCCCTCGTAGCCGAACATCTTTCCGGCCGCGATCGACACCAGCAGCGCGAGCAGCGCGAAGTGGAAGACCAGGTTGCCGAACTCCCGCAGGTAACCCTTCTCCGCGGACACCTCGACGCAGCCCTCGGGGTAGGCCTTGGACGGTTCGCGGACGACGACCTCGCGCCGCCAGCCGCGGAGCCGGCCGTTGATGCGCTCGGCGATCTCGTCGGGGGTGCCGTCGACGGTGTGCGTGACGTGCCGCGGGAGCCGCGACAGATTGCGCGGCGCGGCAACGGGTTTGGCACGCAGGCTGTGGAAGTGCTCGATCATCCGCGGCGTGAGGCAACCGACCAGCGAGACGAACAGCAGCACGTAGATGGCGGTGAACCAGACGCTGGAGAAGACGTCGAACAGCTGCAGTCGGTCCATCCAGGTGCCGAGCGTGCCGCGTTCGGCGATGTACTCGAGCGTCTTGGTCTCGTTCAGCTCGCGCTGTGGGAGGAGCGCTCCGGGGATCGCCGCGAGTGCGAGCAGGAAGAGCAGCAGCAGGGCGGTGCGCATCGAGGTCAGCGAACGCCACAGGTTGCGCAGCGGCCAGAGCACCCGGCGTCGGGCCCAGTGCGGCTTGGGCGCGCCGGGTTCGGGGGTGTCCACCTGGGGACGGTCGGAGACGTCGGTCATGGCTGCAACACGCTCAGATCGGTAGTTGGGTGTCGGTGACGAAGCGGACCTGGACCCAGACGATGAACTGGTCCCACCAGCCGGTCAGCAGTGCGACGCCCACGCCGATGAGGAGGACGCCACCGATGATCTGGATGGTCCGGGCGTTGCGGCGCAGCCAGCCGAGGCTGCGCAGGGCCCACGCCGAGGAGAATGCCAGCACGACGAACGGCAGGCCGAGGCCCAGGCAGTACGCGACGATGAGGGTCACGCCCTTGGCCGCGGTCGCACCCTCGGTGCCGCTGACGGTCGCGATGACCGAGGCCAGCGTCGGTCCGAGGCACGGCGTCCAGCCGAGCGCGAAGACCGCGCCGAGCAGCGGGGCGCCGACGATGTTGGAGACGCGCACCGGCTCGAAGCGGACCTCACGCTGCAGGGCCGGGATGAGGCCGATGAACACCAGGCCCATGGCGATGGTGACGACGCCGCCGATACGTTGCAGCAGTTCACGATTGAGGACGAACGTGCTGGTGACCCCCAGCACCGTCGCGGTGGCAGCGACGAACACGACGGTGAAACCGAGTACGAACAGGCCGGCGGCGAGCGCGACCCGTGAGCGTCCGGTCTTGGCTCCCTCGCCCGCCTTCACCGCGGGCGCCTCGGCGCCGACGAGTCCCGCGAGATACGACAGGTAACCGGGGACGAGCGGCACCACGCACGGCGACGCGAACGAGACGAGACCGGCCAGCAGACATGCCGCGAGGGCGAGTAGTAGCGGGCCGCTGGTCACCGTGTCGGCGAAGGTGTCGCCGATCGACGAGGCGAGGACGGTCGTCGTCAGGTCGGCCGTGGTGGGCTGGGACATCAGGCGGCACCCGTGGGTTCCGCGGCGACCCGCTTGACGACCTCGTCGAGTTCCTTGTCGGAGACGGCCTTGAGGAAGACCGCGGCCGGCCGGTGCTGACGGTCGAGGACGATCGTCGTCGGGACCACCGAGGTCGGGGTGGTCAGTGCCGCCAGGGACAGGCCCGGGAAGTCGTAGATGGACGGGAACCCGACCTTGCGGTCGATCACGAAGTCCTTCGCGGAGTTCCGGTCGTCGCGCAGGTTGATGCCGAGGAACTCGACTCCGTCGTCGCGGTTGTCCTCGTAGACGCGCTCGAGGTCGTCGGCCTCGCCACGGCAGGGCCCGCACCACGAACCCCAGACGTTGATGACCACGACCTTGTCGGCGAACCGGGCGTCGGACAGCGACAGCGGCTGCCCGCTCACGAGGTCCTCGCCCTCGAGGCCGGCGATCGGTTTGCGGTCGGCCGGTTCGTAGGTGATGACCGTCTGCCCGCCGGGCGACACGAACTGGAAGGTGTTCCCCTGTGCCACCGCGTCGTCACCGGTGCTGCAGCCGCTGATCAGCAGGATCAGGGCCGACAGCACTGCCGGCAGGAGGAACTTGCGCACTGCTTCTCTACCTCTGGCTTCACGCACCGGTGGCCAGCGGGTCGGATGCACCGGCCGGCTCGGAGTAGATGATGTCGACGAGGGCGTCGTCGTCGTAGATCAGGCTGGTCAGCGAGGCCAGCGAGCACTGCCGCCGACGCGGGTCGTGCCAGAGGCGCTGACCTTCGAGGAACCGACGCAGCGTGTAGACGGGCAGCTGATGGCTGACGCAGATGGCCTCGTGGCCGCGTGCGGCGTCGCGGGCCTTGTTGGCCGCGGCCAGCATGCGGTGGGCCAGCTGAATGTACGGCTCGCCCCACGACGGGGTGAAGGGGTCACGCAGCTTGGGCCAGTGCCGCGGCTTGCTCAGCGCGCCGTCGCCGACGGAGACCTTGAGGCCCTCGAAGACGTTGTCGGCCTCGATGAGGTCGTCGTTGGTCTGGATGGACAGCCCGTGGGCGGCCGCGATCGGGGTCGCGGTCTCCTGCGCACGCTGCAGCGGCGAGGCGAAGACGGCCTTGACGTCGTGGTCGGCGAGGGCGTCGGCGACCGTCTGCGCCTGCGAGCGGCCGGTGCCGGAGAGCCGGAAACCGGGGAGTCGGCCGTAGAGGATGCCCTCCGGGTTGTCGACCTCTCCGTGGCGCATCATGTGGACGATCGTGTGCATCAGGCGTTGTCCCCCGGGGTGGCTGCGGTAGCGGCTGCTTGCGCTGCCGCGGGCAGCGCGTCGGCGATCTGCGAGAAAGCATCCTCGTCGAGTGCGGCGGACACAAACCAGGCCTCGAAGGCACTCGGCGGTGCGTACACCCCGCGTTCGAGCAGCGCGTGGAAGAACGGGGCGAATCGCCAGGTCTGCGTCGCATTCACCCCCGCGTAGTCGACGATCGGGATCTCCGGGTCGGTAGTGAAGAACACACTCAGGAGGTTGCCCGCCTTCTGCACGCGGTGGCTGACACCGGCTGCGGTGAGCGACTCCGTGAGCAGTCCGGCGAGACGGTCGGCGTTGGCGTCGAGCTTGTTGTAGACCTCGTGGTCGGCGTGACGCAGGGTGGCGAGGCCGGCGGCCACCGCGACCGGGTTCCCCGACAGGGTGCCCGCCTGGTAGACCGGGCCGGTCGGCGCGAGGCGTTCCATGACGTCGGCGCGACCACCGAAGGCGGCGGCGGGCAGGCCGCCGCTCATGACCTTGCCGAAGGTGTAGAGGTCTCCCGCGACTCCTTCGAGGCCATACCAGCCGCTCGGGCTCACCCGGAAGCCGGTCATGACCTCGTCCATGATCAGCAGCGCGCCGTGGCGGCGGGTGACCTCGCGGAGACCGGCGTTGAAGCCCGCGTGCGGCGCGATCGCGCCCATGTTGCCGGCGGCCGCCTCGGTGATGACCGCGGCGATGTCGTGGCCGTGCTCCTCGAATGCCTTCGCGACGGCCTTCAGGTCGTTGTAGGGCAGAACCAGGGTGTCGTGGGCCGACGCACCGGTGACGCCCGGGCTCGTCGGCAGACCGAGCGTCGCCAGACCCGAACCGGCGGCGGCGAGCAGGGCGTCGACGTGACCGTGGTAGCAGCCGGCGAACTTGATGATCTTGGAACGACCGGTGAATCCGCGGGCGAGCCGGATCGCCGACATCGTGGCCTCGGTACCCGAGTTCACCAGGCGCACACGCTGGACCGGATCGACGCGGCCGATGATCTCCTCGGCCAGTTCGATCTCGGCCTCGGTGGGCGCGCCGAACGACAAACCGCTGGTCGCCGCACGCTGCACGGCTTCGACGACGGCCGGATGCGCGTGGCCGAGGATCATCGGTCCCCACGAGCTGACGAGGTCGACGTAGGTGTTGCCGTCGGCATCGGTCAGGCGGCAGCCCTGGGCACTGGAGATGAAGCGCGGGGTCCCGCCGACCGCAGAGAAGGCACGGACCGGAGAGTTGACGCCGCCCGGGATGGCCTCGGCGGCGCGGGCGAACAGCGCAGCGGAGGAGTCGGAATGCTCGACGATGGGGCCGTCAACGGAAGGGGTCACGGCCTACAGTGTTCCAAATGGCACCGGGTGACCCAAATCGCCGCTGGTGAGAGGGTGCTCCGGATCACGCGGGGGTGTCAGATGGGGCCGTCGACGGTCAGTTCGCGAGCGCCTTGCGGACCTGCTCCGCGATCGCTGCCTGGCCCCGTTCGTTCGGGTGAACCCGGGCGGGTCCCTGCGCCGTCATCGGCTCGATCCAGCGTTGCGGACCGGCGCAGGCGTCGTGCCCCACCGACACCGGCAGCATGTCCACGAACCGGACACCCTCGTCCTCGGCAGCGCGTCGGCCGTACTCGTTGAGCGAGGTCTGCAGCTCGCGGATCATGGGGGCGTCGCCGACGGCGAGCTTCATCTCGGGGTAGCAGCCGACGGTCGGCGGCATCAGCCACGGATAGCCGACGAGCAGCACCTTCGCGTCCGGCGCCTTGGCCTTCACGTCGCGCAGCGCCTGACGGATGGCCGGATAGATGTCGGTGGCGACCGGCTCGATCAAAGAGCGTCCGTACCGATCGGTGCACGGCGAGCCGAGTGGATTGGTGTCCGCCGCTCGGCTGCAGAGCTCGATCGTCCGCCCATAGGTCCCCTTGTCGTTGCCGCCGATCATCACCGTGACGATGTCGGCGTCAGCGGTCAGGGCGTCGAGCTGCGGCGGCACCCCCTCGTGCTGGGCGTTCCGGAAGTCGGCGGTCTCGGCGCCGCCGCAGCTGACGTCGGTCAGCGAGAGGTCTTCCTCCGCGGCAACGATGTGCGCGAAGTTCTTCGACGAGCGCAAGCACAGGATCGGCGAGTCCTCCACCAGCGGCTGGACGCCGGTCCCCGCACTGAAGCTGTCGCCGAGGTTGACGTAATCCGTGCGGTTGTCGGCGGTCTGGGTCTCGGCGGATGTGGGCGGCGGGCCTGGGCTGCCCGCGGCGTCGTCGCTCGAGCAACCAGTCGCCAGGGTCGCGGCCACCGCGAGCAGGCCGAGACCGCGCAACAGGGAGCTGGTCCGACCGCATCGGTGTCGTGTGTCCACCAACCCATCGTGCGTCCGCGCGAAGGCGGTCGGCAACCACCGCCCGGCCGGTAGCGTTGAAAACGGCGTGCGAATGCCGAGGCTGCAACTCGAACAGACGAGGATGTGAGACCGCATGAACTCCAGCGATGTCGGCGACAGGGATGTGATCGATCCCCAGGCGGTTCTCGACGGGGTGCCGACCGGACTGTGGATCAACGGCCGCTCGACGCCGGCCGCCGACGGCGCCACCTTCGAGGTGTACGACCCGGCCACGGAGGAGTCGCTGACCTCGGTCGCCGACGCCGGGGTCGCCGATGCCCGCTCCGCGCTCGACCACGCGGTCGCCGTGTCCGACGAGTGGGCCGCGACGCCCGCCCGCGAGCGCGGCGAGATCCTGCGCCGGACGTTCGAGTTGCTCACCGACCGCGCCGACGACATCGCCCTGCTGATGACGCTCGAACTCGGCCGCGCACTCCCCGACAGCCGGGCGGAGACCAAGTACGGAAACGAGTTCCTTCGTTGGTTCGCCGAGGAGGCGGTCCGCATCGGCGGGCGGTTCACCCAGGCCCCCGCGGGCAACGGACGGATCCTCGTCGCCCATCAGCCGGTCGGACCGTGTCTGGCGATCACGCCGTGGAACTTTCCGCTCGCGATGGGAACGCGCAAGATCGGGCCGGCGCTGGCCGCCGGCAACGTCATGATCGTGAAACCGCCGCGGGAGACACCGCTGACGATGCTGGCGCTGGCCGAGGCCTTCGCGGAGGCGGGGTTGCCGCCCGGTGTGCTGTCGGTGCTGCCGACGAGTTCGAGCGGCGAGGTGTCCACCGCACTGATCACCGACGACCGGATTCGCAAGATCAGCTTCACCGGCTCTACGCCGGTGGGCCGCAACCTGCTCGGGCAGGCGGCCGAACGCGTGCAACGCACCTCGATGGAACTCGGCGGCAACGCACCGTTCCTGGTCTTCGACGACGCCGACGTCGACGCCGCGGTCGAGGGAGCGTTCGCGGCCAAGATGCGCAACGGCGGCGAGGCCTGCACAGCGGCCAACCGATTCCTCGTGCAATCCGGTGTCGCCGAGGAGTTCACCACCAAGCTGGTGGAGAAGATGTCCGACGTCGTGATGGGGCCGGGCTACAAGGACGGCGTGACCCTCGGGCCGCTGGTCAACGCCGATCAGCGGGACAAGGTCGCGGCCGCCGTCGAGCAGGCCGTGAGCGACGGAGCACGGGTCCGGCTCGGTGGGGAACGACCCGACGGTCGCGGATTCTTCTTCCCGGCAACGGTTCTCGACAACGTCGACCCGTATGCCCCGGTCACCCGGGAGGAGATCTTCGGCCCGGTCGCGGTGATCAGCACCTTCGACGCCGAGGACGACGCGATCGCTGCCGCGAACTCGACCGAGTACGGCCTGGCGGCGTACTTTTACAGCCGCGACCTGGAACGATGCATGCGCGTCGCGAGCCGACTGGATTCGGGCATGGTCGGGGTGAACCGCGGCGTGATCTCCGATGCCGCAGCGCCGTTCGGCGGGATCAAGCAGTCGGGCATCGGCCGCGAGGGCGGCAGCGAAGGAATCGACGAGTACCTCTCGGTGAAGTACATCGCGCTCACCTGAACCCTGCGCGACCTGATGATCCGACGATGGTTCGACGCTGATTCAACCTGTTACGTATGTGACTGGTGATGCAGATGTTATCGCGCCGAAACCTGCACGGCCGTGCTCATCCGTACACTTCGAGAGCATGCGTCTGAGAAGAATGATGCCCGCGATCGCCGTCGCCGCGGCGGTGACGACGGCCGGTGTTGCCGTCACCACCACCGGGGACAACAGCACAGCGAAGATCGAATCAGCCGCCACCAGTTTGGATTTCGGGAGCGTTGACCTCGGCAGTTCCGAGCTCGGCACCCCCAACAGCACGTTCCTCTGGGAAAGCCCGCCGACCCGCTACATCGTCGTCCTCGGCGCCAGGTTCGGCCAGTTCGGGCAGACACCGCAGATCATGACCCAGCGACTGAACGTCGCAGCGAACCTCGCCAAGAAGCATCCGTTCAACCGGATCATCGCCTCGGGCGGCGACACCCACTGGCTACCCATCGCCGAGGCACAGTTCATGAACATCGGCTTGATCCGACGCGGAATCCCGCCGTGGCAGATGGTCAACGAGGTCGCGTCGACCTCGACTGTGCAGAACGCCCAGAACACGGTGGCGATGCTGAAACGGATGGGCGGGACCGGCGCTCTCATCGTCACGAACGGCTTCCACATGGAACGCGCGATGAAGAATTTCCGCGACGCCGCCAAGGCCCAGGGAGCCCGGCTGACGTTCCGGCCGGCGTACGCATAGACACTTCCCCGCGGGGCGGTCCCCCTCCCGCCCGACTGTTTCCCTCCCGCTTGCCGGATCCGGTAAGCGGGAGGGAAACGGACACCGCGGGAAACGGGGGCCTGGCCTACGCTGGGCAGCATGCACGATCCTGGCCACGAATCGCCCGATGCCGAAGAACTGCGTCGCCAGTTCGAGTCGATGATTGCCGGCCTACAACCGAACGAACTCCCCACACTGTTGAATCAGCTCAGCGCTGCCGCCGCGGACAGGTTCATGCGACCTCCGTCGGTTCGTCATCGCAAGGAACCGCTCGCCGAGACCGTGGTGTTCCGCATCCGCGTAGATCTCGACGAGGCGCGTCCTCCCATCTGGCGCCGCCTCGACGTCCGCTCGGATGTTTCTCTCGGAGATCTGCACCGGATCATTCAAGCGGCGTTCGGATGGCTGGACTACCACCTCTATCGTTTTGCCCTGGGCGGCAGCCCATTCGACCGCAGGAGTGAACTGTTCCTGTGCCCGTTCGACGCCCAGGAAGGCGAGGAGGTGGGCACACCCGTCGCCGAGGTTCGCCTCGACGAGACGCTCCACGGACAAGGCGACGTCCTGCGCTACGTCTACGACTACGGCGACAGCTGGGAACTGACATTGCAGGTCGAAAGCGTCCACGAGGCGTCGAAGGACACCCCGTGGGCCCGCTGCGTCGGCGGTCGGCGAGCTGCACCGCCGGAGGACTGCGGCGGGATCACCGACGCGGAGTCACTCGCCGAGGTCGTCGACGACCCCGCACATTTCGACATCGACGAGGTGAACGCCGCACTCAGCGATCCCATCCTCTCGCTCGTCGATGCCGGGATCGATGGTCGTCTCGGCGTTCTGCTGTGCCGGATTCAACCGTTCGACGAGTCCGGAGCTCTGACGGCGAGCGCAGGTCGGCTGGCGAGTTCATCAACAATGGCGACGGGTGAGCAACTCGAGGCCGACCTGAACCCGTACCTGTGGTTCCTGCGTCGCGCACGTGATGAAGGATTCACACTCACCTCGGCTGGCTACTTGAAACCTGCTGACGTGGTTGCGGCGTCCAAGGTGTTGCCGACGATGAAGTACTTCTTCGGCGCCAAGAATCGAGAAGTCCAGAGCGCGCCGGTATTGCACTTCCGCGAGTCCATGCTTCGGATGGGGTTGTTACGCAAGTACAAAGGCCGCCTCCTGCCGACCCGAGCCGGAGCGAACCTCGCCGACGATCCGCAGGCACTGGCCGACCATCTCGCAGACCGGCTGCTGAACCAGAAGATGGATCAATTCAGCGAGGACGCGAGTCTGCTGATGCTCTTCTTCGCCGCCGCCTCCGAACCCGGCGACGAGATGCCACTCGAGACGATCGGCGCGCTGCTCACCGCGTATCGCTGGCAGGGCCCGGGCGGGCGCCCGATCCAGAAGTACGACCTCTATGACCTCGACAACGGAATCTACGAGTTCTTCGGAGCCGTCTCGCCCCCGGAACGGGGACTCCGAGGGGTGACGCTGAGTTCGACGGCCATCGAGATCGCGCGGCGCGCCATCCGACACCGCTGACCCACGTCTACTACCGAAAGTAGTTCTGGCGCCTGACGATCCGTCGGAGTCGTGCCGACGGTTTTGTCGGACCCCCTTCGTATGGTGGTGTCATGGCTTTCGAGTTCGGCACCATCGACCCCGGCGGGGATCTCCCCGACGCGGGGTTCGACGTGTTCGGATCACTCGCCGGCCTCTCGCCCGAAGCCCTGATCAGCACCGCCGTCTATTCGGCATCGATGAACGCCGCCAACACCTGCCGCACACTGATCACCGCCAGCCTGCTCCACGAACAACGCGAAGAAGAATACCTACTGCACCGCAGTGCGATTCACCCCGGCGAGGCAGGTTCCATCGACGAACTCCTCGACAGGACAGCACAAGCAGTTACCGGTGCGGACCCGTATGAACAGTTCGGGCCCAACGGATTCGAACAAGCCACCGCCGAACTCGGCGCCGCCCTGAACCTCACCCCCGCCGAGGCCCGCGATCTCATCCGCACCGGCGACGCCATGCGGTACCGACTTCCGCTGACCGGCACCACCCTGGCCTGCGGACGAATCGACCTCGACCGGTTCCTGATCGCACTCAAACGCACAGACTTCGTCGACAACGCCACCATGCCTATAGTGGACGCCGCGTTGGCCGAGGCAATCCTGGCGCGCGATCCGATGTCCACGGCGCGGTTCACCACCATGGTCGACCAGATCGTGCACAGGCAGGCACCTGATGCGGTCAAGCGCCGCAACGACCAGGCCACCCGGGACCGCGGAGTCAACATCCGACCCGACCGCCACCAGCCCGGCCAGTCGCGCATCACCGGACACTTCCCCCACACCGACGCCGCCGCCCTCAACGCCCAGCTGACCTCCATGGCCACCGGCGTGCACACCGGCGACCCGCGCACCATGCCCCAGCGCCGCGCCGACGCCCTACTCGCCCTCGCCCACGGCAGACAAACCCTGGACTGCCGGTGCGCCGACTGCACACCCCCACCAGCCGAGCAGAACCTCGACACCCCCGAGCCCGCCGAACCCGCCGACGCGGCAACACCCGACCCCGAGCCCACCCCCGTTGCTGTACCGGCCGTGACCGACACCGCCGCAACCGAACCCGAAGACAACGCGCCGGTCTCGGAGCCGACCGGCGACTGCACTTGCACCTGCACCAGTTGCCGCGCACCCCGACCGACCTACCACATCGTGGGCAACCTGACGACTTTGGTCGGGCTCGACAACGCACCCGGCATGCTCGACGGCCACGGGCTGATCGACGCCCACACCATGCGCCGGCTCTTCGCTGACGCGGTTCACACCTTCATCACCACCGGGGTGCGCACCGACCCGGCCGACGCCGACGCCCGGGCCGCGGCAGCCGCCAGCACCTACGTGCCGAGCAAGAAACTGCAAGCACTCGTCCGCGCCGGCGAGTTGTGCTGCACCTTCCCCGGCTGCAACCAACCGGTGTGGACCGTCGACCTCGACCACACCCACCCATACGACCACCGCCACCCCGACCGCGGCGGAAAGACCCTCCAACACAACCTCAAACCGTTGTGCCGGTTCCACCACCGCATCAAAACCTTTGGCAGGTGGCGCGACTCCCAGGACGAGTACCTCGCCGTGTGGTTCGAAGCCCCCACCGGCCACACCTACCTGGGCAACCCGTACACCGGGCGAGACCTGTTCGCGTCGTTGAAAACCCAGCCACCCGACCACCCGGCGCGGCAACGACTCACCGACGAGCGCGACCACCGCACCGACACCCATCGTCGACAACAAGACGAGTGGGACCGAAACAACCCGCCACCGTTCTGACACAGAACAAGTGCGCGGGCGGCTGAAGGCCGGCTTCGATATGCCGACGGGGGGCGATTCGCTGCGCGAATCGCCCCCGAGGTGTAGCGCTTTGCGTGATGGGTATCAGTAATCGTGTTGATGATTAGTTCGCGGTCGGAGGGAGCCTATGGGAACAAAATCGACACTTGGGGTCTTCTGTCTCGAAGGCGATTGGAACGTCGAGGATCCGGCGGACCGGCTGACGATCGAGCCTGCGCTCGAGATGCTCGATCGGGTGGGTGTTCTGAAGCTCCACCACCGGAACGTCAATACGCATGCCGAACTGTGGCGTCATCTTGACAACTGGAATACCAAGGCATTTGATGCGTACCGCTTCCTCTACCTCGGCTTCCACGGCGAACCGGAAGTCTTGGACATCAGCGGCGACCCCCTCGGCCTCGACACCTTGGGCGCCAGGCTGCAGGACCAGTGCTGGCAAAGAGTGGTCTTCCTCTCGTCATGCGGCGCGCTCAATAGTTCAGACGAGTCCTTGAAGAAGTTCTGCAAGAAGGCAGATGCCGATGCGGTCGTTGGATACACTGAGAACGTCGACTTCGTCGAAGCTGCGGCGTTCGAGATGATCCTTTTCGGGTACTTGGCCGCAATGCCTTTCGGAACCAAACCACCCCGGTCGATGTACAAGCGCGTCACTGAGAACTTCCCGGACTTCAC
Source organism: Gordonia sp. 135 (assembly GCF_009720185.1). Classification (NCBI taxonomy): domain Bacteria; kingdom Bacillati; phylum Actinomycetota; class Actinomycetes; order Mycobacteriales; family Gordoniaceae; genus Gordonia; species Gordonia sp. 135. Next base: position 985,464 of record NZ_CP046257.1, on the reverse strand, counting down.
ACACCGGCTCGGCTTTCGAGTTGCCACGAAGACCTGGGTTTCGTGAATGCCCGAGTAGTGAGCGGAGGTCGAAATGAACGAAGCGGGCAGACTGGACGACTACATCACGGCCGCCCTGGGCAACGGCTTTCAAGCGTGGCCAGGGGGATGGCCGGGTGAGATCGAAGCCGCCTTGGTCGACGCGGTCTTCTCGATCCGCGCCCGGTACGGTGGACCAGAGAGCGGTGTGCGTGGAGTCGTCAAGAGGTGGCGCGAGCGAGACGGACGCACCGGAAAGATCGACGACCTGGAGGCACTCGCCGCCGCTGATCCAGTGGAGTTCGTGAGAACGGTCAACAACTCCGCGCAGGCGAGCGGGCGCCTCAAGGGCGAGATCGTCGTCGACGCGGCGAACGCACTCACTGCCGTTGGACTCCGTCACGCGAGCGACTTCACCAATTCGATAGAGCAGAAGAACGCTTACCTATCAGTTAAGGGCTGCGGATCGGTGACGTGGTCATACTTCGGCATGTTGCTCGGTGAGGCTGATGTCAAGGCAGACACGTGGATTGTCCGCTTCGTGGAGAAAGCGCTGGCGCCACCCGCGCGGACTGAGGAAGCCCGTGAACTTCTAGCCACAGTCGCGACGATGCGTGATGTCAGCGCCACCGCGCTGGATCACGCCGTGTGGGAGTACGCGCGCAAGAACCTCGGCTGATGCCCGTCCGAGGACAATCCGAAGAGCGACGCGTCCACCTCGTCGGCGTGGCGCCGTGGCAGCAGGCCGTCGATTTCTACTACAACCCCGACGACGATCTGGACCTCGACGATCTCGGGTTCACGTTTCCCGCGCGCTGGGCCGCGGGAGATCTGTTTGTCATCGTGACGACGGACAGCCCGGCGTCGGCCGTCGTCGTGGTGGAGGAAACCCACCACGACTCCACGGGTCCGGACTCGTACGACCAGTATCTGGGACCGTTCGACGGACTCTCGGTGAGAGCTGTCGAACGCCGGCTCGGCACTCCCCTACCGAGCGCCCCGGCAACCCTCGACACGGCGTCGAGCGAACGGTTGATCGCGGCGATCTCGGCCGAGGAGAAGTCTCCGACGCCGTGGCGTGAGTTGGACGAGCGGGGATGCGTTGCTCACTCTGAACCTGTCGAACCGTACTCGCGGTGCGCATGCTGCGGGAAGTGGGCAGACGAGGAGCCGGTCCTCGTACATCACCTGCTCGTCGATATCCAGGAGTTGGAGTTCTTCGGTTACGGCCCGATCGTCGTGTGCCTCACCTGCCACGACCTGCTTCATCGTCCACTCGCGCCGAGCTCCGACGACCTCATGTTCGGTTTCCGCCCGTTGTGCCCACGCTGTTCGGCGATACGCACCTGCCAGGTGGACCGGGGATTCCCTGCGGGACCACCGGGACCGGGAACCCTCCTCGCCGGTTGCGTCATATCTGACCCAGTGACCTTCGAGTATCGCTGCGACTCATGCGAGTACGAGTGGACCGATGACGACGATGGTTACCAGCCGTTGCCTGCAGAATTCGACGACGATGTGGTGGTTCGAGCCCGCATCGCGCCGATCCCCGAGGGGGTCTACCGCCCGTACTCACGCACAGGCGAGCCCGGTCGGGTCGTCATCGGGCGGTATGCGCGGCGAGGGCCGGGACCCCACGCCGCCGCCTGGGGCGACGCGATCCACCACGAGCTCGTCGGGCAGGACGGGCGTATCTACCTGGTCGACCCGCCGACGGTGAGGTCTGCGGAGCCCCATACGTGGGAGACCCAGCAGCCGTCTGACGACAGGTAGGTTCTCAGCGTCCTGCCAGGCGCAGACCTCGTTCGACGACGGTCGCCTGCCCGGGCCGACAGAACACCAGCTCCAGCCGAGACACTTTCTCCCCAGTCGCATTTCGCAACAGATCGGCGTAGATCGCGAGTTGCGCCCAGTAGGCCTCGAGGGTGTCGGCGGAAACCCCGACGTCGGTCTTGTAGTCGACGATGACCAACGAACCGTCGTCGTCGCGGTACACCAGGTCCGCGATGCCCTCGACCACGGTGACACCGTCGGGCCCGGAACCGGCGAGCTGCATTTCCTTCCAGTGCTCGCGGACGGCAGCCCGCTGAACGGGTGCCGACTGCAACGCCGACCGGGCCAGCGCCACGAAATGATCCACGTCGACGACGCCGGCGAGTGCGGCCGCACGCCGGGCGATCTCGTCGAACTCATCGTCGACCGCGGTACCCAAGGCGACCTGTTCGAGAAGCGCGTGCAGGGCGGTACCCAGCGTCGCGCCGCTGTCGGGGCTCGCGGCGCCGACCGGGATCTGTTCGGCTACCGGCGCTGTCAGCCGTCCGGAATCCCGGTACCCCTGCAGCACAACTATTTCGGCGTCATCGACGCCATGGACGATCCGCGTCGCCGAGTAGGAGACGCGGAGCGTCGAGGCGGTCTCGATCGCGGCGGTCTCTGCCGACCAGTCGACCCAGGCCTGTCGTTCGTGCTGGGCGATCGCTTCGTCGTCGCGCCTGACCGGTTCGACGAGCTCCGGAACGTCGTTGGGCAATCCCTCCAGCGCGGGTGCGAGCGCGGCTCCCCAGGATGCGTTCTTCCCGACGTATCCGGAGACCGCGAGGTGACTCTCGGCGCGCGTGCAGGCGACGTACAACAGGCGCTTCTTCTCCGCCTCGGCATGCGCTTTCTCGATCTTTGCCGCTGCCGCATACCCTTTCGACGCCACGTTCTTCGACGCGCATGCCTGCAGCTTCTCGTCCTCGTCCCACAGCAGCGGTTCGGGCTGGGTGCGGAATCCGCCGCTCATACCGGCGACGACGACCATCGGGAACTGCAAACCCTTGGCGGCGTGGATGGTCATGATGCGCACGGCGTCGACACCGATCTCGGGGAGGACGGTCTCGGCCACACGCGCGTTCTCGTCGGCCTGGGTGGCGGCCCAGTCGATGTAGTCGCGCAGCGACCCACGATCTTCGGCGTACCAGGCGCGGGCCTGGTCGATGACGAAGCGGAGCCGTCGCCAGACGTCGCGGTGACGGGGGGAGTCCATAGACACCTCGAACACCCGACGGTCGGTGGCCAGGCGGCTCAGCAGTGCGCCCGGGTTCAGGTCCCCCAGTTCCGAAGACAGAGCCTCCAGGTATGCACATGCGGCCGCCACCGGCGACTCGGCCAACTCTGTGGTGGGCGCATCGGCGTAGATGCTCCATCGGCCGTCGGCGGCCTTCCAGCGGAGCAGGTCGTCGTCACCGCAGCCGAACAGCGGGGTACGCAGGGCGGCGACGAGTGCGGCCTCGTCGGCGGTGTTCGCCAGTGCGCGGCAGGTGACGAGAAGGTCGTGCACCTCTTGCGTCGAGTACACCAGACTCGCTGCCTCCGAACGGAACTCGATGCCCGCGGCGTCGAGGCTCTTCTCCAGGAACGGCAGTACCGCGCGCGACGGGATGAGGATGCAGATGTCCTTCCAGCGCAAAGGGACGTGCTGGTACGCATCCCCGTCGAATGTCTCCTTGCGCCAGCCGTTCTCGATGGCGGTGGCGATGATCCTCGCGACGTCGCGCGACTCGCGTGCGCGGAGGGCTTCGGCGGGCGAGAGTGCGTCCTCGTCGTGGACGGGTTCCTCGGTGTCGGGGAAGACGAACGGCTTCGGTCCCCAGGAGAGGTCCCAGCGGGGTCGGCCCGGGGCCGGGTCGAGCGGCGTGTACTCGGGCTGCACGTGATGCTCGGCGACGATGAGCCGGCCGAAGACGGCGTTGACCCAGTCGAGGACGGGTCGCGTGGACCGGAAGTTGGTGGTCAGCTGTACGACGTCGGCGGGCGGGGTGCCATCCCGCGCGGACATGTAGGCCGCGATGTCGGCGCGCCGGAAGCGGTAGATGGATTGTTTCGGGTCGCCGACGGTGAAGAGCCGGCCGGCTTCGTCTCGACCGGCGACGATGCGTTGTGCCAGTGTGAGTTGCAGCGGATCGGTGTCCTGGAACTCGTCGAGGAGGACGCGCTGGTAGCGCTGATGGGCGGCTGCGGCGACCTCCGGCTTTCCGAGTACGTCGCGGGCCAGGACGAGCAGGTCGTGGAACTCGAGCTGTCCGCTGCGCTGCCGCTCGCGCGCCTCGTCGAGGACGATCTCCGACAGGTGACGGACCACCACGCGCACCGCGCCGTCGACGTAGGTGCCGACCACGTCGGAGCAGATCTCCTCGCGCAGCGCCTTGGCGGCGGCTTTGATCTCTTTGCACTGCGTTACACCACCGCGCCACGCCGACCCCCGACCCACGTTGCCGAGTTTCGGGCACAGGTCCACCATCGGAACCCATCCGAAGGAATCACGTTCCGCGGCAACCAGTATCCGCCATTCGCGGAGTTCCTCGAGTTTGACCGCGAGTTTGTCCTCCGGATCGAGACAATCGTCGAGCTTGTCGATGATGGCGTCGGTCTCCCACAGGATGCGGTCGATGTCGGCGGGTGCGATGCCCTGGGGGTTGTCGTCGAGGGTGAGGCGATCCCAGTTGCGGTCCAGCGCATCGGCGAGTGTGCGCATCTGGTCGAGTGATGCGCCGGCGGCCATCACGATGCCCATGGCGTCGACCAGCATGGGTGGGGCGTCGTCGGTGAACAGTCGGGTGCGCATGCGGCGCCAGCGGCGTTCGAAGGACAGCTGGGAGCCCATGGCGTCGACAACCGCGATGCGCGGTGGCACACCGGCTTCGAGGGGATGCTCGCCGATGATGCGGGCCGCGAACGCGTGCAGCGTGCCGATGGCTGCGGTGTCGATCTGTTCGAGAGCGGCTCGCGCACGGTCGGTGACGTGTGTGGCGAGCTCGACACGCACGCGTTCACGGAGTTCGGCTGCGGCTTTCTCGGTGAAGGTGATGGCGGCGATGGCATCGAGTTCGATGCCATCGTGCAGCACCAGGTGACAGATGCGGCCGACCAGCGAATGGGTCTTGCCGCTGCCTGCGCCGGCTTCGACGAACAGGGTGGCGTCGGTGTCGGTGGTGATGCGATCGCGCGCGGCCTGGTCGGCGAGTTGTGCTGCGGTCATCTCAGCCTCCGTACTTCTGCACGTAGTCGGACAGTTCGTCGACGTGTTCCAGTGCGGCCCAGGCGCGTCGCAGCCCGGCACGTCCGAGGAGGTCGATGACGGGCAGGTCCCAGTGGGTGTCTTCGATCTTGGGCGGGAAGTAGCCGGCCCGGATCGACTTGTGCACGAGCGTCATGTCGTCGATGAGGGTGGCGACGACGTCGTCGGTGACGGGGTAGCCGACCGATGCGAACTTGCCTTTGCTGGTGATGAACCAGTAGCGGGCTTCGACGTCGGCGCCGAAGGTGCGGGCGAACAGTCCGTAGACGGGGAGCTGGAATTGCAGACCCGAGTTGGTGGGTGTGCTCTCGGCGAGGTCCTTGTATTTGTCGGCCTTGCCGGTCTTGTAGTCGGTGACGCGGATGCGGCCGCCATGGTGGCGATCGATGCGGTCGACCTGCCCGCGGAAGCGAATCCTGTTTTCACCCAATGCCAGTGAGACCTCGTGACTGCCTTGCGCGTCGAGACCGAAGTCCGCCTCGGCGTGAGTCGGCCGCCAGCCGTCGGCGGCGTCGGCGTGGTCGTGGGTGAACCATTCGTCCAGGTCGCGCATGATGGTGCCGCGGTCCTTGGCCCACAGCTGTTCGAGCCAGCCCGGACTGTTGGCCTGCGCCTCGTCGAGAACTTCTGCGGCGACAATCCGTAGGCGGGCGAGGTCGAGCTCTGCGCCGTCCATCGTCTCGCGGACATACCGCTCGAGGATGGTGTGGATCAGGGTCCCCCGCGTCAATGCGTCGATCTGGGCGATCTCATCGGGGTCGTCGAGGGCACGCAGGCGGAGGATGTGTTCGAGGAAGTACTGATAGGGGCTCTGTACCCACAGTTCGAGGCCGGTCGGCGACACCGGCTGATCGAAGGTGGTGATGAGTTCGCTGACCGACGACAGGTTGCCGTTGAACCGGGTGAAGCGGCCGTTGAGGCGGTCGCTGCGCATGTGCATGCCACGGTTGATGATCGGATCGTCGAGCGCGCCGCGACGACTGTCTGCTGGGACGGCGGCGAGTTCGCGGAGACGCCACTCGGTGGCGGAGGCGGCGGAGGCGCCGATGCGCTCGTCGGCGCGCTGGGCGGCGACGTCGAAGGAGTCGACTGCGACGATCTGCGGTGAATTCTCCGTCGCGCGTTGCCAGTTGACGACGTCGACGTCGCGGCCGGCGAGGTCGGCCAGCGCCGGCAGCAGCCAGCGGGACGGTACCTTCTCGGCGCCGCCGCGCAGGTTGCCGCGCGGGAAGGTGACGACCCGTTCGGCGCGCCCGGCACTCACGGCACCGGCGAAGGCGAGGCGTTGACGCTCCATGTGATCGCGGGCGGTGATGCCGATCAGTTCCGGCGGGAGAAGCGGGTCGTCGCGGCGGGGTGCTGGCACGATGCCTTCGGCGGCACCGATGACGACGCAGACGTCGAGGTCGCGGCCGACGCCGGATGAGATCGGTGCGACCGTCACGCCTGCACCCGACGTCCCGTGCATGCCTCGGTGCGCGTTCAGCCGGATCGAAACCGCGTCGAGCACCCGAGCCGCGGTGCGCTGCGGTGCGATGCCGTCCATCAGGGCGATCCCCGCGCAGTCGCCACGGATCGCGGCGAGGTCGGCGGCCGCGGTCTCGCGTTTCGGCGTGCGAAAGTAGGTGTCGAGCAGGGTGTTCAGATGTTCGGCGACGGTCGCCCAGTCCGGCGCGTCGACGAGAGCGCGAAGGTCGGCCTGCAGCCGACGCACGTACGAGTGGACGGCCGCGGCCCTGGCGTGGTGTTTCTCGTGCGCACCGACGCGGGTGAGGCGCTCCCAGTCGGCGCCGCCGACGATGGGTTCGTCGCTGCGCGTGAGGCGTTCGAGTTGGGGCTGCGTGATCGGCGTGTCGTCGAGTTCGGGGCGTCGGAGGGCGCCTTCGGCGAGGAGGGTGAACAGTTCCCGTCGGGGCATCGCGTCGTGGTCGAGTGCCAGAAGACCGAGTAGTGCGCGACCGGTGGGACGGTCGACGAGGGTGTGGCATTCGGGTCCGGTGAACGCGATGTGGCCGGCGGTCAGGTGCTCGTGGAGCAGCGGAAGGTAGGGGTCTTCGGTGCCGTAGAAGATGCCTATGCGGTGACCGGGAACCCCGCTGGCGAGGTGTTTGCGGACCAGCCGGACGACAGCGCGGATCTCGTCGTCGGCGTCGGAGGTGTGGATGACCTGGGTGGGTGAGACGTGGGTGTTCGCGTCGATGGTCTCGCCGCGGCGCTGGAGCTCACGGAGAAGGGCTTGCTCAGCGGGCGTGTGAGCGGCCGGGTGATAGACGATCACCGCCCCGAGCTCGTCGAGTCGTTCGGCGGCGGCCGAATACGCTTCGTGCTGAAGGTAATACGAGCCGGTCAAACGCGCTGTGGTGGTGCGATGGATGCGCAGCAGGTCGGCGACGAGTGGCGTCGGCGACTGCATCGCGGGCTCGGCGATACCGGTGAGTTCCCAGGCTGCGCTCGCGAGAGCCTGTGACGTGATGGGCTCGTCGGCAACTTCGGCGAAGACACCTGGTGCGTCGGCGAGAACTCGCTGGATCGCCGCCTCCAGGAGCGGATACGGCAACGGTTGGCGAGGCGCAAGCGCGGGGGCGGCGAGCTTGTCCGCCACCTGCGCAAGCGTGAGGACGCTGGTGTTGGCCACCCCCTGCGTCCGGGCCAGGTGGTGCAGGATGTCCCGGCCGGAGCCGTGGCTCGGCACGACGACGGTGACCTGGGTCAGCGGTGAGCCGGACTTGGCGATCGCGACGCCCACGTTCAGACTCTCGACATCGGCGGTCATAGGCCCGATGATGCCAATCCTGTCTGACAAACTCGGCCTGTTCGTCAAGACCAGCGGTTAGGAATGTCGTCTACCACGGTGTGCAATCCGGTCCACAAACTCGGACCACACACTATCGCCGATGATCGCAATTGACTCGGCCCCTGGCGTCGCAGCCCGGCGAATCCCCTCTGAGATATCGCGCGGTAGCACCTCGCCGTATGCAGTCGGAACTGCCCGCGCAGACGCCATGAGTTCGATGTCAAAGCGGAACGGATACTTCACAGCCGACTCAGTAACTTCGTCCGGCCAATAGGCACCCGACTCAAGCACCAGCGGGGATGTCACCTTGAATACATACACGTCGAGGAGAGCAGTCACCCATTCCTCCGGCTGGCAGCGGGGGCCTCGCTTGAGACCGGTGGCACATGCGCCGATCACCTGCCAGTCGAACCTCGAGTCCTTGTTCCAATCCACAGGCTGCCGCTTCAGGCCCCATCGTCCGTTCGCTATCCCGAACTGAAGATTTCGCTGAACATCGCTGGACTTACCCGAGTATGTCGTCAGCACCGATGCCAGCATCAGTTCGCCTCAACCAGCGAACGGAGGAACTCCTGTGTCTCGGCATCCGTTGAGTACATCCGCATTCCACGCATCCCACGGGTCAGCAGAACCTTGTAGGTGTTGCGGATCGCACGGTCAAAGGCGGTACGGTCGGCCTTCTTGACCTGCTTGTCGTGGCTGTATTCGGGTCGCGCAACCCAGTGGTCGGTACGCCACACCAGGTCGGGGCCGAAGATCACGGCGCCGTAGTCGTATTCGAACCCCTGCGCCGTGTACACGCAACCGATCTGTCCGAAGCCGGCCGGGTCAGTCGCCCAGAACTCGCGGCCGGGCGCCTCGCCGTGCTTGGTCGACTTCGGGTTGTTCCATGGACGCCGCCAGCCACCGATGCTGATGTCTTCGGCGAGGGGCTCCCCGTTTTCCGGAGTGCTCCAACTCCAGCAGTATCCGGCGGCTATGCGTGCCGAGTAGCCGTCTTCGAGCATCCGTTGCAGGCGCGTCTCGATGATCGACGGACCATCGTCAACCGAGACCTCAAAAGCCTCGTCACCTTCCCACGTGATGGGTCCGCCTGGTTTGAGTTCCAAGAGACGCTGTACCCAGTAGTCATAGGCCTGGCTTCCGCCGCAACGGAACTGGCCGTCGAGGGATACGACCTTGAACGTGCAGCCCATCCGTTCGGCCGCTCGACGAATCTCCTCAACGCTTCCGCGCTCGGTCGGCTTGACGATCTGGTCCTCGTCGAGCAGGAACACCGGAACACGAGCGGCATCGATGAGCTCCTCGACCTGAGGCCGGTCGGTGCGGTGAATGGCGCGGGTGAACCGGTTGGTCGAGGTCTCGCGGATGCGGTGAGCCTCGTCGCAGATCAGGACATCGAGGTCGTTGGGCTCGGAATTGATGAAGTTGTTGTAGTAGGTGAAGAGTTTTTGCACGCGCGGTGCGCGGGCGCCCGCCACCTTGCGGAGGGTTTTGGTGAACGCCGACGAGCCCGTCGCGTGTACAGCGCTCCTGCCCTGCCTGGCGAGTTCGCCGAGCAGACTGAGAGCGATGACCGACTTTCCAGAACCCGGTCCGCCCACCACTGCGATGACCTGCTTGGTGTTCTGTCGGGCCGCTTGCTGGACAGCGCGCATCACGAGCGAGTAGGCGACCTTTTGCTCGTCGAGCAGCACGAACTGCTCACGGCGCTGGACCTCGTCGGCCGCTAGTGCCATGAGTTGCTTGCTCGGTCGTACTGCCGACGACAGCAGCTGGTCGGCGGCGTCGGAGCCGGGTTTGTCGGCGATCCGGGACTTCAGGAAGTCGACGAGTTCGCCGCGACGCTGTCCGGTGAACATTCGCCCCGTTTGGGATTCCGGATATCCCCACAGCGTGCGAACCCCGTCGTCGCTGGCGTTGTGGAGGTACGCGACACCCGCGAGTTGATCGGAGCTGCCCGCCAGACTCGCGATGAAGTCCGCGATATGGGAGCAGTACCGCCTGACCTGTTCAACCGGGTGGAGACGCTCACGGTCTCCGTCGTACAGAACGACGTCTTCGGTGCCGTCCAGCAGCGTGGCGGAGGACCACTGCTTGAGTTCGACGACGACATAGGACGGCTCGCCCGTCTTCGGGTGCACGCCGCAGACGACGACATCGGCACGCTTACTGGTGAGGGGCAGCCGATATTCCAGGAGAAGCTCGGCCTGCTCCAGGCCGGCGTCCTCCAGGTCGCCGACGAGCACCGCGACACTGCGTTCCCAAGACCTCACCTCCGCCTTGGAAGCGTGGTAGCCGTACTCGAAAAAGTGTTGTTCGACCAATGTGGGGATCAGGGTGTTCGCGGTGATCTGGGCGCGTACGCCCGACACCGAGGCTCGAAACAGCGACAAAGCGGCTCCAGGAAGACACGAAGGACTTCCCGCTCGGGTTGGAGCCTTGTCGTGGAGACGCGTCTGTCGGGCCGTAGCGGATTACGTGTGCAGTGTAGAGCCTGTGCCAGACACCGTCCGCCGCACGGCGACTTCTTGCCTGAGTCCTACGCCCCGCCAAGCGAACGACGAACACTCCGCATCGGCGCGAGCAAGCCTGACGCCGAGTGTGTTGCGGCAGCGAGTTCCCTGGCCTGAGCGACGACATCCCGGTCCCACTCCGGGAGCAATCCATCGAACCGCTGGTCCAGGAGCCACGGTGCGTCGCTCGCCGCATACGCGGCGATCGCGTCGAGGAAAACCTCCATCCAGCGGACTCGGCGTAGTTCTGGCCACCCCTCACCCACCGAACCAACGAAATTGGCTGCGCCACAGTTGCTTCCGCGCCTCGACACCGGAAACGTCGACGAAGCTGCCCTGTTCGGACCGGTCTTCACTTTGCTGAAGGTACTCGTCGACCTCCATCGCCAGTCGGCTGAGCAGCACTGAAGACGGCGGGGTCGGGCGTCACGAGAAGAATGTCGAGTTCGAGTGTCTGCGCTTCGCTCTGGAGTGCGTCGAGCAGCGCCGCGAGGATCGCACCCCGACGGTCGCCGAGTCCGCCGCAACCGATCCCCAGGACAGGTAGCGCTACGCGTCGGAGGGCGCGGCCGACAGGCTCCGGCAGGTCCGATGCCTTGATGTCGCGCAACGTCTCTCGAAGCGTGTCGACGAGTTCGGCCCCTCCACCGGGACATCATCGGCGACGCTGATGAACCACACCGGGTCCCCGGTTGCGCTGCGACCGAAAGGCGGTCGGGGCCAATCTTCCGGACACGCCCGCTGGACATCTCCCGCAACCGCCTTCCAATGCGGTTCGACGACAAACGAGTGGTCCGTCGGGACGATCACGGCGTCGTAATCGAAGTTCTCGATCCTGCCGTGCAGGACGAACAGATGACCTCGGGCAGTGGAGTTCTCAGACACGAGACGACTCTAGAATGCCTCGGTGAGTCGCCCTTCCCGCGGGACCGTTTCCTTCCCGCTTGCCGGCTAGCACCCGCGGGAGGGAAATGGCACCGCGCGAAGGAAATGGTCCCGCGGGAACGAAAACGCCCCGCCGGCATTGCCGACGGGGCGATTCAGCTGAGACTCAGGCGATCAGCGAAGCAGCGCGCGGCTCATGACGACGCGCTGGATCTGGTTGGTGCCCTCGTAGATCTGGGTGATCTTGGCGTCGCGCATCATGCGCTCGACCGGGAAGTCGCGGGTGTAGCCCGCGCCACCGAAGAGCTGGACGGCGTCGGTGGTGACCTCCATGGCGACGTCGGAGGCGAAGCACTTGGCAGCGGCCGAGATGAAGCCGAGGTTCTTCTCGCCCCGCTCGGCGCGCGCGGCCGAGGTGTAGACCATCAGGCGTGCGGCCTCGATCTTCATCGCCATGTCGGCGAGCATGAACTCCACACCCTGGAAGGTGCTGATCGACTTGCCGAACTGCTTGCGGTCCTTGGTGTAGGCGATGGCCTGGTCCAGGGCGCCCTGCGCGATACCGACGGCCTGTGCGCCGATGGTCGGGCGGGTGTGGTCGAGGGTCTGCAGTGCGGTCTTGAAGCCGGTGCCCTCGTCGCCGATGATGCGGTCGAGCGGGATGGTGCAGTCCTCGAAGTACAGCTCGGCGGTGGGCGAACCCTTGATGCCGAGCTTCTTCTCCAGCGGGCCGACGGTGAAGCCGGGGTCGTCCTTGTGGACCATGAACGCGGAGATGCCGTTGGCCTTCTTCTCCGGGTCGGTCACGGCCATCACGGTGTACCAGGTCGACTTGCCGCCGTTGGTGATCCAGCACTTGGAGCCGTTGAGAACCCAGTTGTTGCCGTCCTTGCGGGCACGGGTCTTCATGCCGGCGGCGTCGGAACCGGCCTCGCGCTCGGAGAGCGCGTAGGAGGCCATGGCCTCACCGGAGGCGATGCCCGGGAGCACCTGCTGCTTGAGCTCGTCCGAACCCTGGAGGATCAGGCCCATGGTGCCGAGCTTGTTGACGGCGGGGATCAGCGACGACGAGGCGCACACGCGGGCGACCTCTTCGATGACGATGCAGGCCGCGATCGAGTCGCCGCCTTGGCCGCCGAACTGCTCGGGGACGTGGATGGCGTTGAAGCCCGAGGCGTTCAGCGCGTCGAGGGCCTCCTGCGGGAAGCGCGAGTTCTCGTCGACGTCAGCCGCGTGCGGCTCGATCTCCTTCTCGGAGAGCGCTCGGATCGCCTCACGCAGAGCGACGTGCTCCTCCGGAAGCTGGAAGACGTCGAAGTCGGGATTTCCGAAACCCATGACAACTCCTCACGGCACGGGGTGCCAAATTGGTGGTTATTGACCAGTGCATCACGGCACTCAGTGCCATGTCAACGCACCGCGGCACCGCAGGAATGCGACCCACGTCACCGATTGTCCTCGCCGGTTCCGTTGTTGTCCCGAACCTGACCGACCCGGTCAGGCTTTCCGCAGCTCATCGGCTACGCGACGGGCCACCTCGTCGGGCGAGGTGCCCGCCGGATAGGTCACGACGGTGACTTGTTGCGGCAGGTCCTCGGCGTCGGTTCGGTCGACCTCGGCACCGAGTGCCACCGCCACCCGGGCGAGCTCACGACGTAGGCGTTCGAGCGTTGCGTCGGCGTCGCCGCGGATCATCTGCCGGAGCAGGTAGTTGTGCGTGCCGGTGATCGCCGCGACGTAGGCGACGATGCGGACCGGCGGCTCGTCGGGCAGGCGCCGGCGCAGGAACTCCTCGAAGGCGCCCTGGTAGCGGTAGGTGGTGACGAGCTCGCGATCACGCAGCGCGGGGACCTCCTGCACCACCTGGGCGCGCCGGACGGCCAGGTCGCGGTCCCGCCGGAAATGGCTGAACACGACCTCCGCGGCGGCGCACACCGCCGACCACGGATCACCCTCGAAGCCGGCCAGGGTGTCATCGACCTGCGCCAGCAGGGATTCGTGATCGGCGAAGATCACGTCCTCCTTGGACCCGAACTGCCGGAAGAACGTGCGACGCGACATCCCGGCGGCCGACGCGATCTGCTCGACCGTCGTCGACTCGTAGCCGTGCTCGCTGAACAGCCGGATCGACTCGGCGACGACGAGCATGCGGAAGCTCGTGCTGTCGACATCGGCAACTGACATGGGTCAAGTATCACCACATGAGCGTCCGCATGGGCGCACGACCCGATCAGTGGTCGGCGGTACCGAGGTCCTGCCGGCCGAAGGCGCCCGTCGCGCGCGGCGTCACCTCCACCTGCTCGTCGACCAACATCCCACGCCGGGGCCCGAGACGGGACCGCCTGGCCGCGAGGCCACCGGCGCTCCTGCGCTTCGGGTACGGATTCGGTTCCTGCCCTACGTCACTGGGCGCCGGGTCACTCGGCGCGGGCTTGTGCACGCAGCTCGCCTTTCAGGACCTTGCCGGTGGGGGTGCGCGGCAGTTCGTGCGCGAAGACGATGTCGCGCGGCACCTTGTAACCGGCGAGCAGGCGACGGCCGTGCTCGATGAGCTCCTCACCGGTCAGCGTCGCCCCGGGGTGCAGCAGGACGTAGGCGCGGGGCCGCTCGCCCCACTTCTCGTCCTCGACACCGATGACCGCGACGTCGACGACGGCGTCGTGGCTCACCAAGGCCTGCTCGACCTCGATGGTGGAGATGTTCTCGCCGCCGGAGATGATGATGTCCTTGGCGCGGTCGCGGAGCTGGATGTAGCCGTCGGGGTGCATGACGCCGAGGTCGCCGGTGTGAAACCAGCCGCCCGCGAACGCCTTTCGGGTCTCGTCCTCGTCACGGAAGTATCCGGCCATCACGTTGTTGCCGCGCAGCACGATCTCGCCCATGGTCTCGCCGTCGGCCGGGACGTCGACCAGCGGAACCTGATCGGCGACCACCACCCGGGCCGTCTCGGCCTGCACCATACCCACGCCCTGGCGGGAGAGCTTCGCCGCACGATCGCCGGGTTCCAGTGCGCTCCAAGCATCTTGGTACTCGCAGATGGTGTACGGGCCGTACACCTCGGTGAGGCCGTAGACGTGGACCACGGTCACGCCGATCGCCTCGAGGGAGCCGATCACGGTCGGCGACGGCGGCGCGCCGGCAGTGGTGATGTGCAGCGGCCGGTCCAGCCGATGTGCCCGCGGCGAGCCGACGATGGTGGTGCAGACCGTCGGCGCTCCGCACATGTGGGTGACACCGAGATCGTCGATGGCATCCCAGATCGCGTCCGCGCGCACGGCACGCAGACAGACGTGGGTGGCACCGGCGTGGGTCACCGCCCACGGCGTGCACCACCCGTTGCAGTGGAACATCGGCAGCGTCCACAGATACCGCGACGAACCGGTGAACTGGTTGTGGAAGGTCTCGCCGAAGGAGTTCAGGTACGCGCCACGGTGGGTGTACATGACGCCCTTGGGCTTTCCGGTGGTTCCCGAGGTGTAGTTGATCGAGATGATCGCGTTCTCGTCGTCGACCGTCCACGGGATCGGCGTCGCATCGAGGTCGTCGGCGGAGGCCAGGTGGTCGTCGTAGGAGACGAGCCCGTCGATGCCGGCGTCGGAAACCGGACCGGGTGTCACCCCGAACTCGGGATCGGCGATCTCGACAACCGTCTCGACCTCCGGCACCTGCCCGATGATCGCGGCGACGGTGTCGCGGAACTCCGCGTCGAAATAGAGTGCCTTGGCCCCGGAGTGCTCGAGGATGTAGACCAGCTCGGGTCCGGCGAGTCGCGAGTTGAGGGCGACGAGGACGCCACCGGCGAGCGGCACCGCATAGTGCGCGATCAGCATCTCCGGGATGTTCGGGGCCAGGTAGGCGACGCGATCACCGGGCTTGATCTTGGCGGAGAGCACGCGGGCGAGCCGCTGAACATGGTCGGCGAACTCCGCGTAGGTGTGCCGACGCTGCCCGTAGATGATGGCCGCGCGGTCGGGGAAGACCGCCGCCGAACGCTCCAGGAATCGCAGGGGGCTCAGCTCGGAGCGGTTCGCGCCGCCCCAATCCGTGGTCGAGGGGCCCGGGCCTGCAGACACATCGGGGGACGGGGCTGCGCCAGTCCCGGACACATCGGGGGTGGAGACCGACATCATTCCTCCGTTTTCTCGCGACCGTGTGAGAAGGGCCGTGGGGTTTGTGACGGCCCATACGTGCGACGGCGATCTAGGGTACTGATCACATGGAAGTGCCTGCACCCTCCGAAGTGGGGGTTCGACGCCGACACCGTGACCGGATTGGTGCACTCCCCGAGCCCGTAGCGGGCACCACAAAAGGTGGGACGGAGGCCTGCGCACTACGTACGGTGGTTCCATGGCAACTCCCACCGAGAGTCCCACCCCGTCGAGTCCCACCTCATCTGGGCGCACCCCGATCGCCAAGGAACCGACCGTCGACGATCCGGTCACCCCGGCCGGTGTCTCCGCCGACGACGACCTGTCCGCCGACGAGCGCGCGCTACTCGTCGACAACCTCCGGTTCGTCCTCGACGGCCGGTGGCGGGCCACGAGGGAAACCGTCCGCGAGAACTCCAACCGCGCCGACCTGCTCCCCGATCCCTCCTGCACGCTGGAGGAGGCACGCGCCCACACCCTCGAAGTGATGCGCGAGCTGGCGTCGCAGGGTTTCGCCGCCGCCGGATTCGCCGCCGATCACGGCGGCACCGGCGACATCGGCGCCTCGATCACCGCGATCGAGATGCTCGGCTACGCGGATCTGTCGCTGATGGTGAAGGCCGGCGTGCAGTGGGGTCTGTTCGGTGGTGCGGTCGAGAACCTCGGCACCAAGCGCCACCACGACAAGTACGTGCCGGGCATCATCGACCTGGACGTCCTGGGCTGCTTCGCGATGACCGAAACCGGGCACGGCTCCAACGTGCAGGCCATCGAGACCACCGCCACCTACGACCGCGACGCCCGCGAGTTCGTGATCCACTCCCCCACCCCGTCGTCGCGCAAGGACTACATCGGCGGGGCGGCCGAGCACGCCCGGTTCGCCGCGGTCTTCGCCCAGCTCATCACCGGCGGACCCGGCGAGGAGCCGGAGGGTCGAGGCGTGCACTGCTTCGTCGTACCGATCCGCGACGAGGACGGCAACGACCTACCCGGCGTCACCACCAGCGACTGCGGCTACAAGGGCGGTCTCGACGGCGTCGACAACGGTCGCATCATGTTCGACAACGTGCGCATACCGGCGGAGAACCTCCTCAACCGCTACGCCGACGTCGCCGAGGACGGCAGCTACAGCTCGCCGATCGAGAACATCAACCGTCGCTTCTTCACCATGCTCGGCACGCTGATCCGCGGACGCGTGAGCGTGGCCGCGACCGCGGGTGCCGCCGGTCGCAAAGCGCTGACACTCGCAACCCGGTACGGCCTGATCCGCAAGCAGTTCGAGGCGCCGGAGGCCACCGACGAGATCACCGTTCTGGACTACCTCGGCCACCAGCGAAAGTTGTTGCCGCTCATCGCCAAGTCCTACGCGATCGCCTTCGCCCAGAACGAGATCGTCGCCGAACTGCACGACGTCCAATCGGTGGCACCCGACGACTCCGACGCCGGACGCCAGCGCCAGCTGGAGGGACAGGCCGCGGGCCTCAAGGCCTACGCGACCTGGCATGCCTCGCATTCGATCAACGTCAGTCGTGAGGCCTGCGGCGGCGCGGGATACCTGGACGAGAACCAGCTCTCGATCATCCGCGGCGACATCGACGTGTTCACCACCTTCGAGGGCGACAACACGATCATGATGCAGCTCATCGCCAAGGAACTCCTCTCGTCGTATTCCGATGATGTGCAAGGTCTTTCGGCGGGCGGCTGGGTCCGCTTCATCGCCGGGATGGCGCGCGACGTGGTGGCCGAGAAGACCGCCGTCCGCCAGGTGGTGCAGACACTGCTCGACAGTTCCGACGAGGACACCGAGAAGTCGGCACTCACCGACCGGAGCACGCAGATCCGGCTGTTCCGCAACCGTGAGGACCACCTCGTCCGCACGTGTGCGCAGCGTCTGCGCCGAGCCCTCGACGACGACAACGACGCCTTCGACGTCTTCAACAACGCGCAGGACCACCTGCTGAAGGTCGGGCACGCCCACATCGAGCGCGTGGTGCTCGAGGCCTTCGTCGAGGCGATCGAGAACTGCGATTCCCGTTCCGCCGCAGAACTGTTGGGCAAGGTGTGCGACCTGTTCGTGTACTCCGCCCTCGAAGCCGACCTGTCGTGGTTCATGATGCACCGGCACATCTCGGTGGAGCGCGCGAAGGCGGTCCGGCGCGGCGTGAACGAGCTGTGCCAGGAACTGCGCCCGCACGCACGGTCGCTGGTCGACGCCTTCGGTGTCCCCGAGGAACTTCTCCGCGCACCGATGCTCGTGAACGGCTGACCCGACCGGTAATTCATCTGACACTGTGCCCGGCCTGTATCCCTCAGGCCGGGCGCAGTCTTGTGTGCGCTCGTGTTTGGAAAGAGCACAACTCGGGCACTACTGCCTCGACGCCGCTGTGAAACCACCCGCTGCGACGCGTCCAGGGATGTGGCCACGTGCTGCATCGAGCACCTCTCGGACGGCGCGGACGCCGACAAGGGCGGCT
The DNA here is from genome assembly GCF_009720185.1 of Gordonia sp. 135. NCBI lineage: Bacteria > Bacillati > Actinomycetota > Actinomycetes > Mycobacteriales > Gordoniaceae > Gordonia > Gordonia sp. 135. The sequence continues at coordinate 967,570 of NZ_CP046257.1, read as the reverse complement.
GGGCCAGTGGTCCCACCCCGACGGGAAGCACGAGTTCAAGTTCCTCGCCGATCCGCAACCGCTCGGCGACCGCCAATCCGGTCCGCCGCCGGATCCGAAGCTCTACGCGACCTACGATGGCGCCATGGGAGACCCGCCGCTTCATCTACGGAGGTGCCATGCCTGACCTGCCCGACCTCATCACCACGCCGTTCCGCTGGCTCGGCGCTCTGCGGCACGCCCGCGTGTTCCATCCGGACGGCCTGCTGTGCGGCGGCCGGGCGTCGGTGTCCGGCGACCACCCGCTGCCGTTCCGTTCCGGCCCGGTGACGGTCCGCCTGTCGAAGGGGATCGGCACCCCTGGCGGTCTGCCCGACATCGTCGGTGTGGCCGTGCGGTTCCCCGCCGTGGCCCCGACGAACGCCCCCGCCGACGCCCCGACCCCGACCGTCACCGGCGACACCGCGTCCGGTGCCTGGGATCTGCTGCTGGCCGGCCCCGCACCGCTGTCGGGTCGTCTACCGGTGCCGCTGCCGGCCACGCACTGGGCCCCCACCGCCGTCTCGAGCCTGACTCCCTATCGCTACGACGGCGAGCTCTACTGGATTCGTGCCCGCATCATCGAGCCGACCGGGCCGTCGGGTCTGAATGTCGAGGATCTCGCCGCCTGCCTGCGCACCAAGAAACCGGTCGTCATCATCCTCGAAGCCGGGTTCAAACGGTTCGTACCCCTGGCCCGGATCGAACTCGACCACGTCCTGACCGGGCTCGACATCGACTTCGATCCGATCCTGCATCGTCCCGACGGGGTCGAGTTCGCGCCGTCGTGGCTGGGCGACCTGCGCCGGCGCGCCTACCGCGACAGCCGCAAGGGCCGTCACTCGGTGGTGTCCTGATCCTTCTTCTCGGGTTCTTCCGGATCGGTCTTCCGGGATTCGTCGCTCTCGGTGGACTTGCTCTTCCTGGTGGAGGGCGGTAGTCCCATCCGTACGGCGGCGTGCGCCTGCGTGAGTTCACTGCGGAACACCTCGACGTCGCGGGCCCATGCCTGGGCCAGATTGCCGGAGGTGAGCCGCACCCCCACCCCCTTACGACGCCGCGGCACGCCGTGGAGTTCGCCGAGCGCCGGAGCGCTCTCCCAGTCTTCGGGTGTCGGGGAGTTGTTGGCCGGGTAGATCTTCTCGATGTCGGCGAGCGGCGTCGTCACCGCGCCCTGACGCAGCGTCGTCTCGGTGAGTTCGACGCTGACGTGGCGTCGTGCCGCGGTCACCTGGACGAGCGAAAAGCCGAACAGGATCACCAGGAAGATGATCAGGACCGGCCAGTGCACCTGCCCGGGCCCGGCGATCTCCATGATCAGGACGGCGAGGACGAGCACCGGCCCGATGAGGACCACCCACCTGCTGCCGCCGGGTTCGTAGAAGAGAACCTCGCCCGGGTCCACTTCCGGTTGGGGTGCAGCCGGTTCGGGTTCGACCGGATCGACCCCGTCGGCTGGGTCGGGGGTCTCGTCGGTCACGGCTTCTTCTTGCGCGGCGTGCGCTGCTTCTTGGGTTCGGGGGCCTTGCCGGTGTACCAGGTCTCCGAGTCCGGCCGGTAGGCCAGCAGCGAGCCGAACAGGCCGATGATGGCCGCCAGCAACGCCAGGGCGAACACCGGCGATCCGAGACCGACACTGAGGAACAGCAGCATCGCGACGACGACGAGTGTCAGGGCCGACAGCGACGACCGCCAGCGCGCGTCACCGGTGAAGGCCTTGCTGCCGAGCAGGATGTAGGCGACGCCGACGATCAGGACGAGGACGCCGAGCGTCGCCGAAGACATCGACCCGGAGTCGTCGATCGCGGACAGGATCACCACGAGGACACCGAGGACGGCCAGGAGCGCTCCCGACACCACCCAGCACCGGTAGGCCCAGACGACGAGTTTCGGACGCTGCGCCGGGTCGGGACTTGTCACTGCTTCTTCGGTCCTTCGCTGTCGGGGTCGGGGGTCTCGGGTTTGCGGAGGTCGGGTGTTCCACCGCGAGCCGCGTCGCCGGGTGAATTGTCACCATACGGTGTGCCCGCGGACTGCGTCCCCGGCTCTGACGCAGACCCGTACGGGTTCGGTGTCGGCTCGTGGGGTGACGGATACGGATTGCTGCCATACGGATTCTGGCCGTACGGATTCTGGCCATACGGGTTCTGTCCGTACGGGTACGGCGCCGCGGCGGGCGGCACGGGCCGCGGCTTGCGCTCCTCGGCCATACGCCGGCAGTACTTCTCGGAGTCACCACGCATCAACAGCACCGTCGCGCCGAGCGCGGCGACGCCGCTGATGACCAACGGCACCATCGCCCACGCCGGTTCGAGGTCGCCGAAGAGCGAGAAGACCAGGTTGACGACGATATAGACGCCCATCGCACCCAGCACGATGCGCGCCCAGTTGTAGCCCTTGCGCGTGAACCACACGGCCAGCGCGGTGATCGCGGTCAGGAAGACCGACATCGCGACGAGGACGCCGACGACGAAACCCGATGACGTCATGAACTGCAGCTGGTCCGCGGAGACACCCTGTTGCGGGTTGGCGCGGATCTGGTCGCGGACGAGGTCGACGAAGGTGCCGGTCTGGGCGAACAGCGCGACGATCTGTCCGACGACGACCACCACCCACAGTTCGACGGCGATCGAGATCGAATCCGGGATCGTCGGGCGCAGGTCTGCGTCGGGCTCTGACGAGGCGCGCATCGGGTCGAACGGTGCGGACATGGCACCAGCCTAATCGGAGGCGACCCCGGTCCCGTGCACGCGTCCCGGAGGCCGCCGCGGTCAGCTCAGGAGAGCCGGTTCGCGACCTCGGTGGCCCAGTAGGTCAGGATGACCGACGCGCCGGCACGACGGATCGAGGTCAGCGATTCCATGATCGCGGCGTCGCGGTCGATCCAGCCCCGCTCGGCGGCGGCCGTGATCATCGCGTACTCACCGCTGATCTGATATGCGGCGACGGGGACGTCGCTCATCTCGGCGACGTCGCGCACGATGTCGAGGTAGCTCATCGCGGGCTTGACCATCACCATGTCGGCGCCCTCCTCGAGGTCGAGGCGCACCTCCCGCAACGACTCGATCCGGTTGGCCGCGTCCTGCTGGTAGGTCCGCCGGTCCCCCTGCAACGAGGAGCCGACCGCCTCGCGGAACGGACCGTAGAAGGCCGACGCGTACTTGGCCGAGTAGGCCAGGATTCCGGTGTCGGTGAAGCCCTCGGCGTCGAGTGCCTCGCGGATGACGGCGACCTGGCCGTCCATCATCCCGCTCGGCCCCAGGAGCCGGGCACCGGCGCGGGCCTGTGCCAGCGACATCGACACGTAGCGGTCGAGGGTCACGTCGTTGTCGACGCGCCCGCGACCGTCGAGGACACCGCAGTGCCCGTGATCGGTGAACTCGTCGAGACAGGTGTCGGCCATGAGAACCGTCGAGTCACCGAGGTCGTCGGTCAGCGCGCGCAGGGCACGGTTGAGGATTCCGTCGTCCGCATCGGCACCCGAGCCCGTCGCATCCTTGTCCTCCGCACGCGGCACGCCGAACAGCATCAGCCCGCCGACACCGGCCTCGACGGCCTCGGCCGCGGCAGTGCGCAGCGAGGCAAGAGTGTGCTGGACGACGCCGGGCATCGACGAGATCGGCTTCGGCTCGTCGATGCCGTCGGCGACGAACATCGGCAACACGAGTTGCCGTGGTGCGAGGGTGGTCTCGGCGACCAGCCGACGCATCGCCGGTGTGGTGCGCAGCCGGCGGGGCCGGATCAGCGGTGCCATCGATGCACCCGGCTCACGAACGCGATCGACGGGACTTCTTGCGCGGCGGGGGCAGTGCGCCCTCGGCGCGGAGCCGGGCGGCGTGCTCGGCGAGCGCGTCGACCAGTTCGAGAACCGACGCGTTCTCCGGCTGCACGTCCACGCGCAGACCGAATTCCGTTGCGGTCTCGGCGGTCTTGGGACCGATGCACGCAACGATGGTGCGGGCGTGCGGCTTTCCGGCGATGCCGACGAGGTTGCGGACCGTCGAGCTCGAGGTGAAGCAGACCGCGTCGAAGCCGCCGGTCTTGATCATCTCGCGGGTCTCGGCGGGCGGCGGCGCGGCGCGCACCGTGCGGTACGCCGTCACGTCGTCGATCTCCCAGCCGCGGTCACGCAGTCCCTCGGAGAGGGTCTCGGTGGCGATGTCGGCCCGCGGCAGCAGGATTCGGTTCACCGGGTCGAAGACGTCGTCGTACGGCGGGAACTCGTCGAGCAGACCCAGCGAGCTCTGCTCACCCGACGGCACGAGTTCGGGGTTGATGCCGAACGACCGCACCTTGTCCGCGGTGGCCTCGCCGACACAGGCGATCTTGACGCCGGAGAAGGCGCGGGCGTCGAGACCGAACTCGGCGAACTTCTCCCACACGGCGCGGACCGAATTGGTGGAGGTGAACACCACCCACTGGTAGCGGCCGTCGACGAGTCCCTTGACCGCGCGCTCCATCTGCGCCGGACTGCGCGGGGGCTCGACGGCGATCGTGGGCACTTCCTTGGGGATCGCGCCGTGACTGACGAGGCGGTCGCTCATGTCGCCGGCCTGGTCCTTGGTACGCGGCACCAGCACGGTCCAGCCGTAGAGCGACCGCGACTCCCACCAGGAGAGCCTGCTGCGGGAACCCACGACCTTGCCGACGGTCACGACCAGCGGGCCGGTCAGGGCGTTGCCCTGCTCGTTCAGTGTCGCGAGAGTGGCCTCGATGGTGCGCTGTGCACACGTGGTGCCGTTGATGGTGATCGCCGCCGGGGTCTGCGGCGCCATCCCGTGCTCGGTCAGCGCGCTGGCCGTCTCGGCCAGGTGGCCGGACGTGGCGTGCAGGACCAGCGGGCCGGGCGCCGCGGCCAGGGCGGCCCAGTCGACCTCACCGCGCACGTCGGCCTCGGTGTGCGTCGAACCCAGCGGCATGCCGGCGTAACTCGGTACGACCGAGGCGGCGGGCAGGCCCGGCAGCACCTCGAAGGTGACCGAGTGACGCGCCACGGCGTTGACCTCGGCGAGCACCGAGTCGGTGGTGAGCGGATCACCGGCGACGACGCGGACCACGTCGTCCCCGTTGCGGGCGGCGGCCACGAGGGTCTTGGCGACCTCGGTCGGGTCACCGAGCGCCGGGCGCACCACCGACTCCTCGTCGGCCTTGTCCGCCTCCGCCGCGGATGCATCCGCGGCGGCCGCGGTGTCCGCCGCATCGGTGCCGTCGGCTTTGTCTTCCGCCGTCTTGTCGGCCTTCTTGGTCGACCGGCGGGTGTTCGGTGCGGGTTCTTCGCGGTGCGCGCTGCCGATCAGCGACACCACGGCGGCCGGGACATCGGGATCGATGTAGGCCGTGGTCGCGTTGATGATCACGGTGCGTGCCCGCACGGTGAGCAGGTCTGGGTCACCTGGACCCGACCCCACGAACAGGATCCGTCCGGGATTTGCCTTCTTCGTACGGCTCATGGGTTCGCACTCTCCTGCCCTCGCGTCGAGGGCTGCAGTTCTTTCTCTGCTAGGGAGAGTTGACGAGTTCGCCCGCTCCCAGCTCCAGCAGTTCGGCGGCAAGATCTTTACCAAGTTGGACGGCACGATCGACCGGACCCACCGCCGAAGCGCGGATCACATCGGATCCGTCCTCGGCCGCCACCGCCGCACGAAGCGACAGTTCGGCGAAGATGCGCCCGTCCTCGTCGATCGATTCGACCACCTCGGCGATCGCTCCGACCGGCGCAGTACACCCGGCCTCCAGGGCCGCGAGTACTGCCCGCTCGGCATCGATGGCCGCCCGGGTGGACTTGTCGTCCAACTCGGCGAGTATTCTCACCAGTTCGGCATCGTCTGAGCGGCACTCCACAGCGAGAGCACCCTGCGCCGGAGCCGGCAGCATGACGACCGGATCGAGCGCTTCGGAGACCACTTCGGTCCGTCCGATCCGCACGAGGCCGGCGCGGGCGACCACGACTGCGTCGAGTTCGCCGCTGGCGACTTTGCCCAACCGAGAATCTAGGTTGCCTCTTAGGGGGCGGATTTCCAAACCGAGACCCAATGCCTTAAGCTGTGCCGCCCGCCGGGGGGCCGAGGTGCCGATCACCGATCCCGGCGGCAATTCCCCGAGCACCAGATCGTCCCGGCTGACCAGCGCGTCTCGCGGGTCCACGCGGGTCGGGACGGCCGCGATCGTCAGGTCGTCCTCGGGGGCCGTGGGGAGATCCTTGTAGGAGTGCACGGCGACGTCGACCTCGTCGTCGCGGAGCGCGACGCGGATGGCGGTGGTGAAGACGCCGACGCCGATCTCGGCGACCGGTGCGGCCGAGGCGTCACCGGCGGTCTTGATGATCACCAGTTCGGCCGGGTGGCCGGCGGCGGTGAGTGCATCGGCGATCGTCTGGGATTGGGTGGTGGCCAGTAGCGAACCCCGCGTACCGATACGGATCGGCGCGGTCCGGGTTTCACTCATCGGTCACCCTGCTCGCCGGTCGCGTCGGTGGTCCCCAGTCGATCGGGCGCCGAAACCGACTCGGCCGCACCTGGTTTGAGTTCGAACAATTCGCGCAGGGCCTCCGCGTAGTGATCGCCGTTGGGCGTCGACGCCAGCTGCTTCACCCTCACCGTCGGTGCGTGCAACAGCTTGTCGACGACGCGGCGGACGGTCTTGGCGACCTCGTCGCGCTGGTTGTTCTCGAGGTCCGGGAGCCGGGTCTCGAGGCGCAGGATCTCGGCTTCGACGACATCGGCGGCGCGCTGGCGGAGAGCGGCGACGGTCGGGGTGACCTCGGCCTGGCGCTGGTGGGTCAGGTAGTCGGCGAGCTCGGCGGCGACGATGGACCGGGCCGCGAGGGTGTCGTTCTCCGCGGCCTGGGTCTCGGAGTGGCCGCGCAGACCCTCGATGTCGACGACGTGCACGCCGGGCAGGCGGGCCGCGGCCGGATCGACGTTCCGCGGGAGTCCGAGGTCGCAGATGACCATCGGGGTCGACTCGCCGTTGCGGTTTCGCTCGGCGAGAGCCGAATGCACCGCACCCACGCTCACCACGGAGCCGATCGAGCCGGTACAGCTGACCACGACGTCGGCGGCGGCCATCGCGGCCGGCAGGTCGTCGAGTCCCACCCCGTGCACGGTGATCCCGTGGTTGGCGGCGATGTTGTCGGCCAGGTGGCGGGCGTTCTCGACCGTGCGGTTGACCACGGACATCTCCGTGACGCCCTCACGGGCCAGCTGGGCGGTCGCGAGGCCACCCATGGCGCCGGCGCCGACCACCACCGCGGTGCGCAGCCGGTGCGCCCCGGTCGCGGGGTCGGTGAGGAGGGACTTGGCGCGGTGCAGGGCCACGGACACGACCGATGCGCCGGCACGGTCGATGCCGGTCTCGGTGTGCACCCGCTTGCCCACGCGCAATGCCTGCTGCGCGAGCTCGTGCAGGACGCGGCCGGCCGAGTCGTTGGCGTCCGCGCTCAGGTAGGCGTTGCGGATCTGGCCGAGGATCTGCTGCTCGCCGACGACGAGCGAGTCGAGACCGGCGGCGACGGTGAAGAGATGTTCGACGGCGGCCTCGGAGTAGCGCACGTAGGCGTGCCGGGTCATCTCGTTGACGGTCATGCCGGAGTGGTCGCCGAGAACCTCGCCGACCGCCTCGAGGGCCGGGTGGAAGGCGTCGACGACCGCGTAGATCTCGACGCGATTGCATGTCGAGACGACCATGGCCTCGGAGATCGCCCGTGACGACAGCAACTCGTCGACCAGCTTCGGACGGTCGTGGTCGGAGACCGTCAACCTCTCCAGCACCTCGACGGGCGCACTGCGGTGCGACACCCCGAACAACAGAACACTCACGCTGTCACCGTTTCTTCACCCATTGCTTTTCCGTGGCGTCCGTCGGCCGCCTTCACCTCGCGAGGCGCACCGACGTCGCTGCGTGAGGAGATCTTGAGGTCGTTCCGTGGGGCCTGTGCACTGCCACGAGAGGCCTGGAACGTCAACACCTGTAGCTCCAAGGCTAGATCAACTTGTCTGACGACGACATCCGCCTCCGTCGTCAGCGCCACCGGGGTGACGTTGAGCACTTGCCGCACACCTGCCCCGACGAAGGCGTCGAAGGCCGGCCGGGCGTCGTCGTCGGCGGTGGCCACGACCCCGATCTCCACCGCGGGCTCGACCTCGGCGCAGACCGCCGCGATGTCGGTGAGCGGGGCGATCCGCGGGCCGCCGACCTCCAGCGATGTGCCCGTGAGAGCCGGATCGGCGTCGAACATCGCGGCCACCCGGAAGCCGCGACCGAAGCCGGTGTGGGCGAGCAGAGCGCGTCCGAGCTGGCCGGCCCCGGCCAGTGCGACCGTGTGGATGCTGTCGGTGTGCAAGGTCATCGAGATGCGCGCGGTGAGACGACCGACGTCATATCCGACGCCGCGGACGCCGTTCGCGGCGACATAGGAGAGGTCCTTGCGGAGGATGGCGGGGTTCACCCCGGCCGCGGTGGCCAGTTCGCCGCTGGAGGCCACCAGGACGCCGCGCTGGCTGAAAGAGCGCAGGACGTGCAGATATGTGGCCAGCCGGGCCACTGTGGGAGCCGGGATGTCGGTGGCCACCGTGGCGGCGGGCGGCGGCAGCGCAGACGCGGGAGGGTCGGCGTCGCCGGACTTCTGACGATCGGCGCCCACGCTCACCTCCACTCCCCTACGCACAGCACGATCCATCGAGGATATAACCCTCTGTGAATCTCTTCACATGGACCCTCATGATTCGCGGAGCTGTGTTAAGCACCACCGTTTCTCCGCGATGGCGGATCGGGGCCGGACCGCCGGTTCAGCCCTGACGCGTGAGGTCGGCACGCAGCCGGGGCTCGTCGACCTCCCAGTAGCTGTGCTCGTCACCCTCGAGCAACACCACCGGCAGCCGGTCCCCGAACTCCGCACGGATCTCGGGACGGCCGTCGGCCGCGGCCCGGTCGACGTCGACCTCGGTGAACTCCACCCCCAGCTCGCCACAGATCCGCGTCAGGTCACGACGGGCGGTCGCGCACATCTGGCATCCCTCACGGGTCAGCAGTTCCACGGTCATGAGGTCCATACTCGCAGCGCTCCGCTCCCCCGCCGACGCGACCCCGGCCCGGTGACGAGAACCACGGCCCGGGCGCGCCGCAACGGCCCCGCGGCGACGCTGATCGTCGTGGGTGGCCGCTAGGCTGGACCGCGCAGGCAGTGCTGGCGCCAGACGCGACGTGGGAGGTGGGCAGTGGGCAACACCCCGGGCCCGGGAGACGAACGACCCGACAACTCGTCCGACACCCCTGTGCCCGGCGCATCCAGTCCCGAAACCCCCGCGGCGCGAAGCTCCGCACCGGCCGACTCCGGCGCCACCCCGCTCGACACCGGCGACGACTGGGAGTCGCAGGCAGCACGCATCGAGTTCGACGACGACTTCGACGAGGACGCCGAACTCCACGACATCGCCGCCGACGACGAGACCCACCGGGTCACCACGTGGATCTCCCAGCGGGCCAGCGCGGCGACCGGCCGTTTCCGCCAGACCGCCCACGAACTCCGTCAGACCCTCGCCGGCGAGGCGAGCGCGAAAGCCGCCGTCGACTCGCTCCGGCTGCGCGAACCGTCCGACATCGAGCCCGGCGAACCCCCGCGCGATCTGACCGCGGCCGCCTTCTTCGACGTCGACAACACCCTCGTCCAGGGCGCGTCGATCGTGCACTTCGCTCGAGGCCTCGCCGCCCGCAAGTACTTCACCTACGGCGACATCATGGATTTCGCGTGGACCCAGGCCAAGTTCCGGATCACCGGCAAGGAAAACGCCCGCGACGTCGCCGAGGGCAGGGAGAAGGCGCTCTCGTTCATCGCCGGACGCCAGACCTCGGAGCTCGCCGAACTCGGCGAGGAGATCTTCGACGACTACATCGCGGACAAGATCTGGCCGGGCACGCGCGCTCTCGCGCAACGCCACCTCGACGCCGGTCAGCAGGTGTGGCTGGTGACCGCGACGCCGGTCGAACTCGCGCAGACCATCGCCGACCGTCTCGGACTCACGGGTGCGTTGGGCACGGTCGCCGAAAGCGTCGACGGCGTGTTCACCGGGCGTCTCGTCGGCGACATCCTGCACGGGCCCGGCAAGGCCCACGCGGTGCGCGCACTCGCCATCCGTGAGGGCCTCAACCTCAAACGCTGTACCGCGTACTCGGATTCGCACAACGACGTCCCGATGCTGTCGCTCGTGGGCAAGGCCGTCGCCATCAACCCCGACACCGACCTGCGCGACGTCGCCAAGGTCCGCGGATGGGAGATGTACGACTTCCGGACAGCGCGCAAGGCGGCGAAGTACGGTGCCGGTACCGCCATCGTGCTGGGCGCCGCCGGCGGCGGTGCCGCGGCCGCCGCACGGCTCCTACGACACCGCTGACCCCGGCGCCTCGTCGCGACATCGGTGACCGCCCGGAGAGACCCCATCCCGGAGAGGACCACCATGACGGACGAGACCCTCACCGATCCCGGACCCGGAGCAGGCGCGACCGCCACACCCGATCCGCTGCGCACGATCGAGCAGCGCGTGCTCTGGCTGTCGACGTCGATGATCCACCACGCCAACCGGGTTCGGCCGAACCCGTCGGGCCTGAAGGTCGGCGGGCACCAGGCGTCGTGCGCCTCGATGGTGTCGATCATGACGTCGCTGTGGTTCTCGCAACTGCGGCCGGGTGATCGGGTCTCGGTCAAACCCCATGCGTCACCGGTCCTGCACGGCATCAACTACCTGCTCGGCGGTCTCGACGAGTCGTATCTGACGACGCTGCGGCAGTTCGGCGGACTCCAGTCGTATCCGAGCCGCACGAAAGACCCCGACGCGGTGGACTATTCGACCGGGTCGGTGGGAATCGGTGCGACCGCGCCCATCTGGGGTGCGGTGGCACGCCGCTATCTCGACACGACGGTCGGCGGCCCCGATGCGGTTGCCGCCGACCGGCGTTCGCCCACGGTGCTCGCCCGGCAGTACTCGCTCGTCGGCGACGCCGAACTGGACGAGGGCGCGGTCTGGGAGGCGATCCTCGACCCCTCCGTGGCCGAGCTCGGCGAGATCGTCTGGATCGTCGACCTCAACCGGCAGTCCCTGGACCGGGTCGTCCCCAACATCGCCGCCGGACGCCTGGAGGCCATGTTCGCCGCCGCCGGGTGGCAGGTGATCATGGTGAAGTTCGGCCGGCTGCTGGAGGATCTGTTCGCGCGGACGGGCGGGTCCGCGCTGCGTTCGCGCATCCTCGACATGCCCAACCCCGAATATCAACGCCTGCTGCGGTGCGACGCCGGCGAGGTCCGCGAACGCCTGCCGGGATCGGGTCCCGACTCGGACGCCGTCGCCGCGCTCATCGCCGAGGTCGACGACGAGACCCTCCTCGAGGCCATCCGCAACCTCGGTGGCCACGACCTCGACGCCCTGGTCGGCGCCTACGAGCAGATCGACGACACCCGTCCGACGGTCATCCTCGCCTACACCATCAAGGGCAACGGACTGCCGATCGAGGGCCACCCGCAGAACCACTCGTCGCTGCTCACCGTCGAACAGTACGACGAGCTGGCGGCGTCGCTTGGGCTCGACCCGAGCCATCCGTGGGGACGGTTCGACGAGGACACCGACGAGGGCCGGCTGTGTGCCGCGACGGCCGAGCGACTTCGGCGCGAACCCGTCGCGCCCACGGCACCGCCCGCGGTCCCGACCGACACCGGGAAGACACCGTCGGGAACGTCGACAACGCAAGCCGCACTGGGCCGTACGCTCCTCGCCCTGTCCCGGGAGGCTCCCGAGGCCTCCGCCCGGGTCGTCACCGTGAGCCCCGACGTCAGCTCGACGACCAATCTCGCCGGCTGGCTGAACAAGGTCGGGGTGTGGTCGCCGAACGAACGCCGCGACTGGTTCGCCGACGACGCGGAGACGATCATGCACTGGCGGGAACGACCGACCGGCCAGCACATGGAACTCGGTATCGCCGAGACGAACCTGGCCGGACTGATCGGCGAGCTCGGCGCCACCTGGAGTCGTTGGGGCGAACCGCTGTTCCCGATCGGCGTGCTCTACGACCCGTTCGTGGAGCGCACACTCGAGCCGTGGTCCTACGGCATCTACGCCGGCGGCCAGTCGATCCTGGTGGGTACCCCGTCCGGCGTCACGCTGGCAGCGGAAGGCGGAGCGCACCAATCGATCACGACACCGTCGATCGGCCTGGAACAACCCGGGTGCGTCAGCTACGAACCTGCCTTCGCGATCGACGTCGAGTGGACGCTGCTGGCGTGCATCGGCCGGCTCGGACGCCCCGACGGGACCTCGTCGTACCTGCGGCTGTCGACGCGGCCGGTCGACCAGCGACTCGCCGCGGTCCCCGACGACCCGGCCGCCCGTGAACGCCGCCGCCGTCAGGTGGTGGCCGGCGGATACCTGTTGCGTCGCAGCGAATCCCCGCAGGTCACGCTGGTCGGGATGGGTGCGGTCAGCACGGAGACACTGGCCGCCGCCGACCGCCTGGCGGATCAGGGCGTCGCCGCCGACGTCGTCTGCGTGACGAGCCCCGGACTGATCTTCGAGGCGCTACAGGCCCGACGCGGGCTCGCCGAGGCCGCGTCGTGGATTCTCGACCAGGTGTTCCCGCCCGGGCGCGCGGCACCGATGGTCACCGTCCTCGACGGACATCCGCACACCCTCGCCTTCCTGACCGGCATCAACAACGTGCCGGGTGCGGCGCTCGGGGTCAGCCGGTTCGGTCAGGTCGGCTCGCTCGAGGACGTGTATCGCCTCCACGGCATCGACGCCGATTCGATCGTCCGCGCCGCCCTCGACCTCGCGACCTGATCCTGTTCAGAGCGAGGCAACCTCACTCATCGGGTCGATCAGCACCTTCGCGTGGTGGGCGGCCGACCCGAGCGCATCGAACGCCGGCGCGACCCCTTCGAGTCCGACCGTCGCAGTGATCATCGGCGCGACGTCGACCTTGCCCGCGGCGATCATCTGCAGCGTCTCGTGGAATTCGGCCGGGTCGTAGACGAACACGAATCGCAGTTCGATCTCCTTGTTGAGCGCCATCGCCGGGCGGAATGTGTCCGGTTCCATGCACACACCGACCACGACGACACGTGAGCGGAACGGGGCGTTGGACACGATGTGCTCGATCATGCCGGGGGTGCCCACGCATTCGAAGATCACCGGCCCCTTCGGCGTCGCGCCGAGCCGATCGGCGATCCGGAACAGGGAGTTCCACGGGGCCAACGGAATTCGACGCAGGGTGTGCATGGCATCGAATGCGGTGCCGAGCAGGTCCTGCGCGGCGGTGACGTATTTCCCCTCCTGCGCACACCGGTCGAACGGCGACTCCACGGCCGGGTCGACGACGATGTCGGCGCCGACGCGGCCGGCCAGCGCCCGGCGTCCCTCGGACAGGTCGCTCGCGATCACGGTGCGCACGCCCGACGCCTTGAGCATGGCGATGACCGCGAGGCCGATGGGCCCGCACCCGATCACCACGGCGACATCGCGCCGGCCGACCTCGCCGCGTCGGACCGCGTGATGGGCGACGGAAAGGGGTTCGGTGAGGGCGGCGTGGTCGACCGACAGCCCGTCGGGGATCTCGAAGGTCATGTCCTCCGACACCAGCACGAACTGCGCGTAGGCGCCCGGGGCCGACGCCGTCAGGCCGGTCAGGTGCGCCTCGTCGCCGTGGCGGATCATCGGCACCGCCACCACCGGCGTCCCCGGCGCCCACAGCTTGCGGCATCCGGGACCGTAGGACACCACCTCGCCGGCGAACTCGTGACCCATGACGACCGACTGGTCGGACCGCATGAACGCGTCGTAACCGACCTCGCCGGACACATCGGCGGTCGCATCGCAGTGCACGCGGGCGTGGAGGTCGGAACCGCAGATGCCCGCCCGCAGAACACGCAGGAGAACCTGCCCGGTTTCCGGTACGGGGGTGGGGACGTCCTGGACGGTCAGCTCACCGGCTCGACACACGACTGCACGCATGCCTCAATGGGTAGCAGCCGACGGGCGCTGCGTCAGCTGAAATGCGGGGTCAGCCGAAATGCGGGGTCAGCCGAAGTAGACACTTCCGCGGCGGCTCAGCATCCGGAACAGGGTCTGCTGAATCTCTTCGCGTACATGGTCGGTGAGGTCGAAGACCACCATCGGGTCGTCCGCCGACGACTCGTCGTAGGAACCGGTCTCGATCGGGCGGCCGAAGTGGATGTGCCACTTCGACGGCAACGGCACCATGCCCAGGGGCCCGAGCCACGGGAACAGTGGCGTGATCGGGAAGTACGGCAGGCCGAGCACCTTGGCGAGCGGCTTGAGGTCGGCGAGCATCGGATAGATCTCCTCCGAGCCCACGATCGACACCGGGATGATCGGCGCCGCGTTGCGCAGCGCGGTCGTCACGAAGCCGCCCCGGCCGAACCGTTGCAGCTTGTACCGGTCCTTGTAGAGCTTGCCGATGCCCTTGAACCCTTCCGGCCATACGGCGGTGAGTTCACCGGCGCGCAGGAGTCGGTCGGCGTCGTTGTTGCAGGCGAGCGTCGCGCCGATACGCCGCGCGACCTCGCTGATGCCCGGTGAGTCGAAGGCCATGTCGGCGGCGAGGACACGTAGATACCGATTGTCGGGATGGTTGTCGCGGACGGCCAGCGAGGTGATGATCGCGTCGACCGGAATGGTGCCGGCGTGGTTGGCAACGAGCAGCGCACCGCCCTCGAGGGGCAGATTCTCGATACCGGTGACCTCGACGCGGAACCACTTCTCGTAGACCTGGCGGAGCGCCGGAAACCACACCGATTCGGTGAAATGGGGGTCGAATCCGAACTCGTCGACCTCGTACTCGCCCGCCATCCGTTCGCGGATGAAACCCGCGGTGGAGGTCAGGGTGTCGGCGACGGCGTTCCGGATGCCCCCGAGACCGAACAGCGGGCTCGACTTGGACGGGCCGCGGTGCTCGACACCGAGCGCCTCATCCGACAGCGCGATCTCGTTGCTGATCGGGGTCACCCGCGCGGGCGGACGGCCGAATCCATCGGTGTTGGGATGGCCGAGCATCGAATCACCTTGCATGACACCGGTATTCGTGCGCTGTCCCGGAACCTGCTGGCTCGGATGTCGACGGCGCCCCGAATCACGTGCACCGCGGCGATCCGCAGAGGCGTCCGGACCCGACGGTGACGCGTAGAGCTGTATGACCTTGGCGGTACGTGCATCCGTCGCTCCGCTACCTGGCAAGGCGCTCACCCCTTGTTCCTGTCCCGTGGATCGTCCGTGTCGGTGAACCCCCCGCTCGACGTCTGAACCGGGGTGCCTGAACTACTGGCCGTCGTTCCGTCACAAGCCATCCCCCCAGACCGGCAGACGTAACGCTGCGTCGTCGATGACATGAAACGAGAACCCGGGAACGACCCGCGATCTCCCCGTGTGATCGTCAGCATGTTCCCGAAGTCTCACCCGTCGCCCGCGGTGGAGTGACTCCCCCGCGCGCGATGTGGGTCTGGCGACCAAGTCTAGAGGTTGCACCGACGTTGCGCACGTCGACGGCCACACCTCGCACCAATCTCATCCACAACTCACTGGAGTTGATGTGCGGCCGAGACGACACGCTGCTCCAGAGCCCGCCAGACGTCGGTCCCGATCACCGGCGTCACGCCGCTGCGTTTCACGAAGTCATCCAGGGTTTCCATGGTCGTGTACCGCGGCACGAAACCCAACTCGGTGCGCATCCTGGTGGTGTCCAGCACCCTGCCGTAGGTGAGGAACTCGGTCTGCGAGGAACGGAGCTTCGCCGAGCGCAGGTCCTGGAACACTCCGGCGATCGGCGCGAGGAGACCACTCGGCACCGGCAGTTCGACGTGCCCGACCCGCCGGATGGCCTGCGACAACGTCACCACACCCTCACCGGAGAGGTTGAACGTGCCGGGCTTGCCGGCGAGGGTCACGTGCTCCATCGCCGCGAGTGCGTCCTCCTCGTGGAGGAACTGCAGGCGCGGCTGGTATCCGATGACCGTCGGGACGACCGGCGCCGACAGGTACGAACCCATGCGCGTGGTGATCCGCGGTCCGAGCATCGCCTGTGGGCGCACGATCGTGATGTCGATGTCCGGGCGGCGGCGTCCGAGTCCGCGGACGTAGCCCTCGACGTCGAGGAGGTCGCGGCCGTAACCCCGCTTGGGCTCGCGGCGTGCGCGGGTCTCCTCGGAGAAGTGCGACGGGTCGTGTGCACTGGAGCCGTAGACCATCCCGGTCGACCGAAGTACGAGCCGCTTCACCGACGGCGTCCGCTGGCAGGCCGCACAGACCTGCATCGCGCCGACGACGTTGAACTCCTTGATGGCCGCCGAGTGCGGGGCGGTGTCGGCGATCGACGTCGCGGCGTGGACCACCGTGTCGACCTCGTACGACACCAGCGCCTTTGCGATGGTGGGTCGCCGGATGTCCAGACGCAGGAACTCTGCACGCCCCATCCGGCGCAGGAGGTCCTTGCGCGGCACCCGGGAGTCCACGGCCAGCACACGTTCGATCTGCGGATTGGCCGCGAGCCTTGCGACAAGGTACCCGCCGAGAAAAGTCGACGCCCCGGTCACCAGGACGACCCGGGGCAGCACTGCGGAGGATTCGGCCATGGCGTCGAGGCTAACGTCATCGGCCCGTTTCAGCCCGTCGAGGGCCCCGGATCGGGTCCTTCAAACAGCAAAAGGACCCGCCGAGGCGGGTCCTGGTGCCATGAGAGTGCTTATTTGCCGAGTTTGCGGCGCTGCACCCGGGTTCGACGCAGCAGCTTGCGGTGCTTCTTCTTCGACATGCGCTTGCGGCGCTTCTTGATCACTGAACCCATGGGGGCGCTTCCTCACGATTGACACTGATGTACTTGACCGACCCTGGCCTGCACTCGATCGGCTTCGTCAGTGGTCGTCGACTGGCGTCGACTACCCGGCTCGAGGAGCTCACCGGTACATCCAGGTACGCGACCACTGAGCCTACCGGGCGGTGTATCGGATCGGGAAATCGCGGTGGCCGAAATGACCACCGGGACGGTCTGCCGGCCCGGGTGGACACCCGCACCAGACACAGCACTCCCGGGGCGGCCGTGCGGCCACCCTCGGGAGTGCTGGGTAGAACTGCTGATCGGCGCGTCAGCCGAGACCGAACCTAGCCGGCGTCGAAGTACGACGTCTCCAGGTAG
Organism: Gordonia sp. 135; assembly: GCF_009720185.1. Classification (NCBI taxonomy): domain Bacteria; kingdom Bacillati; phylum Actinomycetota; class Actinomycetes; order Mycobacteriales; family Gordoniaceae; genus Gordonia; species Gordonia sp. 135. The sequence goes on along the minus strand of NZ_CP046257.1, from coordinate 950,368 downwards.
TCGTGCACCGCTTTCGCGTGCACACGGAACGAGCGTCCGACCCGAACCGCGGGCAGTTCGCCGTTGTGGACGAGACGGTAAACGGTCATCTTCGAAACGCGCATCAGCGACGCAACTTCGGCGACGGTGAGGAACTGCGACGCAGAGGTCGCGTTGCTCACCGAGGCCGCCCTGTCACCAGGAGTGTCTGCAGGTGCCATTGATCACTCATACCTCCGGTGCACGCGTCGCGGCCGCAGGCTTCCCCTCCTGCGGACATCAGACACGCACGTGCTTAAAGCAGCTTAGCGTGGCAGATGTGAAAAAAGCGACGTGAGGGACCGTGATTTCTGAGATTCCTGGGACTCGACCCCAACATGCTGGGGTTTAGCGGCCTGTCGACCACAACTCATGGGGTGTCGGACACCGCGTGTCCCGCCGCCAAACCCTCGACTTCCACTCGACGTCCGCCGCGGGCGCTGGCGGCCGCACAGGCGCGTGTGGCCTGGTAGACGGCGTGCCGCAGGCCGTTCGCCTCGAATTCCCGGATCGCCTCCGCGGTCGTGCCGCCCGGTGAGGTCACCGCGGCCCGCAGATCGACCGGTGACATCCCGGAATCACTCAGCAGGACCCCGGCGCCACGGATGGTCTGGATCGTCATCTCCGACGCCTGTGCGCGGGTCAGACCCAGACCGACGCCGGCGTCGATCATCGCCTCGGCGAGCAGGAAGACGTAGGCGGGACCGGACCCGGACACGGCGGTGACCGCGTCCATCTGCTTCTCGGGCACCACGGCCACCCGGCCGACGGTCTTGAGGATGTTGACGACGGCGCGCAGCTGCTCATCGCCGACGTAGCGTCCGGCTGACACCGCGGACATCGCCTCGTTGACCAGCATCGGCGTGTTCGGCATGACGCGGATGACCGGCGAACCCGCCTGTAGCGCACTCTCGTAGCGGGCCAGCGGGATGCCGGCGACGAGGGTCACGGTCACGCGCTCGGTCTGCGCGTTGTCCTCGGCCGAGGCCAGCTCCCGCAGCACCGAGTCGACGGCATCCGGCTTGACGGCGAGGAACACGTACTGCGCGGATTCGGCGGCCGTCTTCACGTCGGTCACCAGGACCCCGTATTCGTCGGCGATCTCGGACGCGCGGGATTCGAGCTTCTCCGCGACGACGAGATCCTTCGTCGGGGTTCCGGCGCCGATCAGGCCGGCCAGGAGCGCCTCCCCGATCTTGCCTCCACCGATGATGGCGATGCGTTCGGTCACGAATGTCTACCTTCCTGCGGGAATGAGTGCCAGCTGACGCGACTGGGCGACAACTGTCCCGGTCGAGTCCACCACGAGATGATCCTCTTCGAACATTCCGGGCCCGACCTCGGTACTCGTCGCGGCGAACCGCAGCCATCCCGGCGCGGGATGCCGACGCACGTAGGTGGTCAGCTGCACGGTCGGCGCCCAGCCGAACATCGCGAGGTTGAAGACCACCGGCGGCGAGATGTCGCACACCAGGACCGCGAAGTACTCGTCGGGATCGAGGCCCTTCGGACGAATCCACCCGCGCACGAGCGGCTCACCGGTCTCGCCGCGGACCATCGGGAACGTCTCGGCGTCGAGGACCAGGTCGACCGCCGCACCGAGATGGTTGATCTCGGCGATCGGCGAACCGTCCAGCGAGATCCCGGTCGACGGTGGTTCGGCGGGCGTGCCGTCGAGCACGTTGGGGCCGGAGTGATGCGGGGTCCCGGAGTCGGGGCGGGCCATCGTCACCGACGAGGACACGACCGTGCGACCCTGCTGGACCGCGTCGACCTGGAGGACCGTGACGGTCCGGCCGCGTTTGCGCACAGAGATCGCGAGGTCGACGTCGGCGGCGTCGGGTGCGGTGAGGTAGTCGCTGGCGATGGCGACCGGGATCATCGCGGCCGCCGCGTCGGTGGCCTTCGTGTCGCCGTCCTTCGTGTCACCGTCCGGTCGCGGGGCCGGGGTGAGGGCGGTCAGTGCGGTGCGCGCCGCCTTCGCCACCACCATCTGCAGGCTTCCGCCGTGCACCTTGGGTCCGATGGTGAAGGTCTCGTCGATGTGCGCTCGCAAGGTGATGGAGTCGGGACCACCGCGCTCCACCTCGGTCAGCGCCAGTACCTCGGTGATCTTGCTGGTCATCGTCCCGCTTTCGTCGTGCCGACCCCGACGCCGGCGGAAGACCGGGACGCGACGATCTCCGGGGTCAGGTGTCGAGCCGGCCGGCGCTCTCGGGGTGCAGCTCCCGTTTGAGATGCTGCCGCGCAAAATCTAGCGAACGCGCGAGCAGTGCACTGCGTTCGGGCTTGGTGCGTGCGCTGCCCGTGGTGACCTCCAGCACGACCGCACCGGCGAAGTCGCTCTCCGCGATTCGACGGCACACCTCGGCGCACGGTTGTCCGCCGTCACCGGGGATGAGGTGTTCGTCGGTGGCGGCGCCGTGACCGTCCGCGAGATGCAGATGGTTGAGGTTCGGTCCCATGCGATCGAGCAGGTCGAGGGCGTCTACACCGGCCGTCGCGGTGTGCGACAGGTCGAGCGTGTAGTTCGAGTACCCGTCGTCGGTGGGGTCGATCGACTTGCCGAACGCCGAGGCGGCGAGACCGGGCCCACCGCCACGTTTCTGGAGGCGGCGTACGGATGGCTCGCGCGAGCCGAAGAAGCGGTCCGCCCGCATCGGGAACATGTTCTCCACGGCGATGGCGACGCCGCTGTCGTCCTCGAGCTCGCCGACGAGGTCGTCGAAGGCCGACACGTAGCCGCGCTGCCAGCGGAACGGTGGGTGCACCACGACGGTCGACGCGCCGAGGTCCTCGGCCGCCTGCACCGATCGTGCGAGCTTCACGACCGGGTCGCGACCCCACACCCGCTGGGTGATCAACAGGCACGGGGCATGGATGGACAGCACCGGCACCTGGTAGTGGTCCGACAGGTATCCCACGCGTCGGATGTCTTGGCTGACCGGGTCGCCCCAGACCATCAGCTCGACACCGTCGTAGCCGAGGTCCGCGGCGTAGGCGAAGGCCGCCTCGGTGTTCTGCGGATAGACCGAGGCGGTCGACAGACCGATGGGTATCTCCGGTCTGGGGAGCGGAGTCGTCCCGGGCGTCGTCACGTGGCCAGCAGTACCAGTGGACCGATGGTCACCAACAGGCCGACCCCCAACGCGAGCAGCGTCGTGGTCAGGTCCTTGGTGCGCCGCACCACGTGCGACAGCGTGACGATCCCGAAGATCACCAGGACCGCAAGGACCAGCGCGAAGTACGGGTTCCAGCGCCACAGTTCGGTGAAGCCCCAGAACAGGCCGATACCGACGACCAGACCCACGACCGCCTGACCGAAGATCAGGAGCCACGCGGCGGCCGGGGACCTCTCGTCCTCGGTGTCGGCTTCCCTGGTCTCGGCTTCCCTGGTCTCGGCTTCGTCGGTCTCGGCTTCGTCGGCCTCACCGACGCTGACCGCGGGCTTCGCGGCCTCCTCCAGCTCAGGCGGCGTCGTACCGGCGACGGTGGCGGTGTCCTCCGCCGGCCCGTCGGCGACACTGCCGGGGGTCTCGTCGAGGTCGGCGGTCTCCGCGAGGCGGGCGGTGTCGGGCTTGTCGACGGGCTCGGGTTCCGCGGCCGGCTCGGGAGTCTCGCGAGGCTGGTCGTCCTCCTCGTCGACGACCGGCGCCGACCACGCCTCGGTGTCGTACCACTGGGCCGACGCCTGCCATGCCTCTGTCTCGTCGGTCTCTGCGGGACGGGTCTCCTCGACGCGGGTGTCCCCCGCTGCCGCCTCGTCGTGGGCGGCGTCCCCCGGGGACGCGATCGGCTCGATGATCTCGGTCGGGTTCTCGTCGTCACGTGCCCGTGCTGCGGCGGCTCGTGCGCGACCACCCGGCGCGGACGACGTCGCGGAATCCGTGCCGGTCGTCGAGGCGGCGGCCGAAGCGGCTGTTCCCGCGGCGGCGCCGGCCGCTTTGCGGCTGAACAGCTTGCGTGCGAGCCCGCCGAGCGCCTTGGCGCCCTTCTTCGGCCCACTCGTACCGGCCGCCGGCCGGGCACCGGTGTCGGTGTCGCCCTCCACGTCGGCGAAGTTGCGGTAGGCATCGAAGTCCATGACGTCGGAGAACCCGGCGTCGGCCCGCTCGCGCGGATCGGAACCCGAGTCGACCTCGTTGAGGTCATAGGTCACCACGTCGTCGGATTCGACGACGACGAGACCCTCGTCGGAACCTTCCACGACCGGGATGATGCCGGTGACCGCGTTCGCCGACTCCTCGTCGACGGGTTCCGAGTCGCGCGGCGGGCTCATGCGCCGGGCGACGGAATCCGAGCTGAAGTCACGGGTGGCCGGCGGTGCCTCGCCGTAACCGGGCATACCGCTGGCGTTGCGACCGGACGATGCGAACGGCCGGTCCGGGCGGGACCGGTCGGCGACCGGGCGGTCGTCGGCGGCGCGACGCGCGACGGGGTTCCCCGACCGCGGGAACGGACCGCTCGGGCTCTCGGTCCTCGCCGACGATTCGGGTGCGGAAGGTTCCGATGCGGACGGTTCCGGGGTCGATGCGGTCTCGGCCGGCTCGGCCTCCGGCTGCTCGACCTCGGCGGTCTTCGCCTGGGGCGCTTCGACCTCGGACGCCTCCACCACTGCGGGTTCGGTCTGCGCGGACGCGTTCTCGTCCGCAGAAGCGGGTTTCTCGTCGGCCTGCGTGGCGGGCGCGTCGGTGATCTTCGGGATCTCGCCGGTCAGTTCGGACACCGAGACCGAGCCGTCGCGACCTGCGCGTCGCCGCCCGCGACCGTCACGCCGCGTGGGCGTCGTGCCGCCGGCCGCCTGCGACCGGGCGAGTAGTTCCGATACCGAAATGGGTCGAGATTCGGGTTCCGAATCCTTCGACATGAAGTGGCTCTCCGTCCTCGAACGTCACCGGATGCCGGTCGAGCGCATCCGCTTGGGTACCTCTCGGCGCTCGTGGACGCACCGTCGACCGTCTCCCCCATCCCGCGCGCCCGTGGGCGTCGCAGACCGGATCAGCCGACGCCGCCCCGGGCGCCAGTCGTCTGTGAGGGCTCGAACGAGTCGGCTGGTTCCGCATCGAGTCGACGCAAGATAACACCCTCCCGCAGAGCCCACGGACAGATTTCCAGTGTATCGACTTGGAGGGCCCGCATAGCCGCCTCCGCCACGAGCGCGCCGGCGACCAGCTGACCGGCACGATCGGCGCTGACGCCTTCCAGTTCGGCGCGGTCGGAGCGGGTCATGCGGGAGATGAAGGAGATGAGCTGACGGAGTCCGCTCGTCGTCAGCTCGCGCCGGACACGGGGGCCCGCGCTCGACGGTGCCGCGCCGGTCAGGCGGGCGAGGCTGCGGAAGGTCTTCGAGGTGCCGACACACAGGTCGGGTGCGCCGGGCGCGAGGAGCTCCCTGGCGGGGGCGCGCAGTTCCGCGTCGAGCCAGTCCCGCAGCACACCGATCCGACGCCGGTCCGGCGGGTCGTCGGGCAACCAGTCGCGGGTGAGTCGTCCGGCGCCGAGCGGCAGCGACAGCGCGACGTCGGGTTCCTCGTCGACGCCGTTGGACATCTCCAGCGAACCGCCGCCGATGTCGAGGGCGAGGATGCGTCCCGCGCTCCACCCGCGCCAGCGTCGGACGGCGAGTGAGGTGAGCCGCGCCTCGTCGCGCCCGGACAGGACCGTGATACGCACCCCGGTGCGCTGCTCGACCTCGTCGAGCAGATCGTCGGAGTTGGTGGCGTCGCGGACCGCCGACGTTGCGAAAGCCATCATCTGCTCGCATCCGGAGGTGCCGGCGATGTGGGTGAACTCCGTGACGGAGTCGATCAGCTTGGACACCGCCTTGTCGCTCATCCGCCCGTCGGCGTCGATCTGTTCGGCGAGGCGCAGAACGGCCTTGGTCGAACTCATGGGCGTCGGGTGGCCACCGCGATGGGCGTCGACCACCAGGAGGTGAACAGTGTTGCTGCCCACGTCCAGAACTCCTAAGCGCACGCGTCAACGGTAGTGCAGGCTCCGTGTCGGCACGATCCCGGCTACCGTTGTGGTCGTGACCGCACTCTCGCCGTCCGCGCCACGAATCACGCCCGCCCCGGAGGTCGAACTCGACTTTCCGCGTGAATGGTACGAATTCGTCGATCCGGCCGATCCCGAACACTTCATCAGAGCTGACCTCACCTGGCTGCTGTCGCACTGGACGTGCGTCTTCGGCACCCCGGCCTGCCAGGGCATCCTGCCCGGACGCGAGACCGACGGCTGCTGCAGCCACGGCGCCTACCTGTCCGACTCCGACGATCGGGAACGTCTCGCCCACGGCGTCTCCATGCTCACCCCGGAGGACTGGCAGTTCTACAAGAAGGGCTCGGGCAAGAACCCGCTCGGCCCCAAGGGGTATCTCGAGGAGGGCGACCTCGACGACGAGCCGGCGCTCAAGACGCGACTCCACAAGGGCGCGTGCATCTTTCTGAATCGTCCGGGCTTCGAGGGCGGCGTCGGATGCGCACTGCATTCGATGGCCCTGCGCAAGGGACTCGAACCGCTGACCGTCAAGCCCGACGTGTGCTGGCAGCTGCCGGTGCGCCGTGAGCAGGACTGGGTGGAACGGCCCGACGGCACCCAGATCCTGCAGACCACGATCACCGAGTTCGACCGTCGCGGATGGGGCGAGGGCGGCCACGACCTCAAGTGGTACTGCTCGGGTTCACCCGACGCCCACGTCGGCGCGAAGCAGGTGTGGGAGTCCTATGCGCCCGAGCTGACCGAGCTCCTCGGCGCCCCCGCCTACGAGGCACTCGCGGCCGCCTGCCGGCGCCGTAAGGGTCTGGGGCTCATCGCCGTTCACCCGGCGACCACCGCCGCAACCGCACGCCGCGAGACCGACGTCAAATACGAGCTGCAGCCGCCGGAGTGAGCCGGGTGCGCGGGAGACCGCGCACCCGTTTCAGGCCTCGATCTTGTACCCGAGACCGCGGACCGTGATGAGGTGTTTGGGGCTGGCCGGGTCCGGCTCGATCTTGGAGCGCAGGCGTTTGACGTGCACGTCGAGGGTCTTGGTGTCGCCGACGTAGTCCGCTCCCCAGACCCGGTCGATCAGCTGCCCGCGGGTCAGCACGCGGCCGGCATTGCGCAGGAGATACTCGAGAAGATCGAACTCCTTGAGCGGCAACGTGATCGGCTCGCCGTTGACCGCCACGGTGTGTCGTTCCACGTCCATCCGGACCGGGCCCGCCTCGACGACACCGAGATCGAGGTCGTCGTCGCCGGCGTCCGCCCCGCGGCGCAGGACCGCCCGGATGCGGGCGATGAGCTCCCGCGCCGAATACGGCTTGGTCACGTAGTCGTCGGCGCCCAGCTCCAGTCCGACGACCTTGTCGATCTCGGTGTCCCGGGCAGTCACCATGATCACCGGCACGTTCGACCGGGCACGCAGGGCCTTGCAGATCTCCGTCCCCGACATCCCGGGGAGCATCAGATCGAGAAGGACGATGTCGGGGCTGACGCGGTCGAAGGCGGGCAACGCCTGGGCACCGTCGTTGACGATGCTGGCCTCGAACCCCTCCTTGCGCAGCAGAAAGGCCAGCGGATCGGCCAGCGATTCCTCGTCCTCGACGATCAGCACGTGGGTCAACTCTCGGATTCCTTGTCGTCAGCGGACCAGCCCACGTCGGACAGGTCCTCGGGGATACACAAAGTGAAGGTGGAGCCCGTACCGGGTTCGCTCCACAGATTGATCGTGCCGCCGTGGTTGGCGGCCACGTGTTTGACGATCGCCAGGCCCAGACCGGTGCCACCGGTCATCCGCGACCTCGCCTGGTCGACCCGGAAGAAGCGCTCGAAGACACGCTGCTGGTCGGCGCGGGCGATGCCGATACCGCGGTCGGTGACGGCGATCGCCACCATGGGACGGCCGTCGATCCGGATGATGCGTCGGCTGATCGAGACGACGGTGTCGGCGGGCGAGTAGGCGATGGCGTTCGAGATGAGGTTGTTCAGGGCAGTCAACAGCAGCAGCCGGTCGCCGCGGATCGTCGCGCCCAGCGGATCGTCGGAACGCAGTTCGATCGACGCCGCCTCGGCGGTGAGCGTCGCCGCGGCGAGGGCGTCGTCGACCAGTTCGTCGACGTCGATCGGGGTGAACTCGGGGGTGTCGCCGTCCTGCAGGCGCGACAGCGCGAGCAGCTCACTCACCAGCCTGCCCATACGTTTGGTCTCCCCCACAACCCGCTGGCCGAAGTGCTGGACCGATTCGACGTCGTCGGACGATTCCAGGAGAGCCTCGGCGAGCAGCCCGATCGCGCCGACCGGTGTCTTGAGTTCGTGCGACACGTTCGCCACGAAGTCGCGGCGGGTGGCCTCGAGACGCTTGTGTTCGGTGTCGTCGAGGCCGTAGACCACGGCGTACCGCTCGTCGTCCTGCGCCACCACCTTGGCCAGGCAGCGCACATGTTCGACGGTCGGCCGCGGGGTGCGGCCGGTGGAGACGAAGCCGAGGGTCGAGGTGGGTGGACTGAACTCGAAGTTCTGCTCGACGCCGGTGTCGAGGACGTCCTTGACGGCATCCCAGACGGGGTCGGCGAGCAACATGTCGCGGACGATCCCCAGTTCGACAGCCCGGTGATTGAACATCACGACGTCGCGGAACTCGTCGACCACCGCAACGGCGGTCGACGAGTTGCGAACGACCATGCTCAGCAGGCCGGCCTTGGTCATCCGGCCGTCGGCGGTCGTCGACGCGACATCGGAATCGCGGATCTCGGCCGAGGCGGGCACAGCCCTCGGGACCTGCGCGCGGTCGGTGGCCGGGACGGGCAGGGCCGCGGCGCCGGAGGCGTCGGATTGCATGGACGTGCTACCCCGGCCGAACAAGGAGCCGAGCGAGAAGCGTCGGGGCCACCGGGAGGCGCCGAGACAGCGACCCAGGATGACTCCGAGGATGAGCGCGAGTACGAACGCGATCGTCGCGGCTGAGATTGCGGCGGTCACAGGCCCAGCTTACGGCGGAACCAACGCGAGTTGCACACGTGTCGCAGCTGTTGGGCAGCTGTTCACGTGCCGTTCGCCGAAGGCCTTGCGGCCGCCGGGTCGGACCGTCGGCGGGTGGAGCCCACGCCGGCGGCGCGGATCACTGGGGGACCGGCACCGCCATGTCGGCGAACTCCGGATGGAGCTGGATGAAACGCTGTACATACGAGCAGACCGGCACGACCTGCTTGCCACTCGCCCGGATGTCCTCGAGGACGAACCGAACCAGTTGTCCCGCATAGCCGTGCCCGCTGTATTGCTCGCGGATCACTGTGTGCGTGAGCACGACCTGATACGGCTCGGAGACATAGTCGAGGTACCCGACCACCTCGTCCTCGCCGAAGGAATCGGAGGCGAGCATCGCCTCATACCGTTCCCGAGCAGGTGAATGATCGATCCGCAGGGTGCCCACATCCGCCATAGCGTCTAATGTAGCGCGCGTCACACCCAAGAAGCTATGACGATTATGTTACGCGCTCACCGCCCGGCGTCTGCGGGCGGCGAAGGCGTGTCGGAGAGGCTACTTCTGGCCCTGGGCCGCCACCGCGGCCGCGCCGGCCGCGGCCGCCTCGGGGTCGAGGTAGGTGCCGCCCGGGTTCAGAGGCTTGAGGTTCTCGTCGAGGTCGTACCGCAGCGGGTTGCCGGTGGGGATGTTCAGACCCGCGATGTCCTCGTCGGAGATGCCGTCGAGGTACTTGACGAGCGCCCGGAGCGAGTTGCCGTGGGCGGCGACGAGCACGGTCTTGCCTGCCTGGATGTCGGCGGCGATCGTCTCGGTGAAGTACGGGATCATCCGCGCCACGACGTCCTTGAGGCACTCGGTCAGCGGCACCTCGTCGAGGTCGGCGTAGCGCGGGTCGCCGACCTGGCTGTACTCGGCGTCGGGCTCGATGGCCGGCGGCGGGGTGTCGTAGCTGCGACGCCACAGCATGAACTGCTCCTGGCCGTACTTCTCCAGGGTGTCGGCCTTGTCGAGGCCCTGGAGCGCACCGTAGTGACGCTCGTTCAGACGCCAATCGCGGACCACCGGGATCCAGTGGCGGTCGGCGGTGTCGAGAGCGATCTGCGCCGTCGAGATGGCGCGTCGCAGCAGCGAGGTGTACAGGACGTCGGGCAGCAGATCGTGCTCGACGAGCAGCTCACCGGCCCGTACGGCCTCGGCCTTGCCCTTGTCCGTGAGCGCCACGTCCACCCATCCGGTGAACTGGTTGGACGCATTCCATTCGCTCTCGCCGTGACGCATCAGGATCAGGGTGCCGTTGCTCATGGGCGATAGTTTCGCACAGTCGCGCCGAGGCCTCTTCCCACCGCCCGGCCATTTGACGTCCGACGCCTCCATTCGCCCGGCGACCCCCACATCCGAGGTCTAGCGTTGTCGCATGACAGCCAGCACGAACGCCGGCGAGACCGGCAAGAATGCGGAACAGCAGCCCGAACTCAAACGCGTACTGGGTTGGAAGCTGCTGCTCCTGTTCATCGTCGGCGACATCCTCGGCACCGGCGTCTATGCGCTGACCGGCCAGGTGGCCGGCGAGGTCGGGGGCGCGGCGTGGCTGCCGTTCCTCATCGCCTTCGCCGTTGCGACGCTCACCGCGTTCTCCTACCTCGAACTGGTGACCAAGTACCCGCAGGCCGCCGGGGCAGCGCTCTACGTGCACAAGGCCTTCGGCATCCACTTCATCACCTTCATCGTGCTGTTCACGGTGATGTGCTCGGGCATCACGTCGGCGACCACGGCCTCCCGCGCGTTCGCGGTGAACATGCTGACCGCGTTCCGCGGCGAGTCCCCCGACGCCACGAACCCCGCCCTGTACGCGGTGGCCGTCGGTTTCCTGCTGCTCGTCATGTTCATCAACTTCCGCGGCGTCGCCGAGGGCGTCGGCACCAACGTCGTCCTGACCCTCGTGGAGCTGACCGGTCTGCTGCTCGTGCTGTTCATCGGCTACTGGTTCATCGTCGGCGGCAACGCCGAGCACTGGGATGCGGTGGTGGCCTTCGAGAGTCCCGACGACAAGAACGTCTTCATCGCGGTGACGGCCGCGACCTCGTTGGCCTTCTTCGCTCTTGTCGGCTTCGAGGACTCGGTGAACATGGCCGAGGAGTGCAAGGAGCCGACCCGCATCTTCCCGAAGGTCATGCTGAGCGGCCTGGGTATCACCGCCGCGATCTACGTCCTCATCGCGATCTGCGCGGTGGCGATCGTGCCCGTCGGCGTGCTGGCCGAGAGCGAGACCCCGCTCGTCGACGTCGTCCAGGCCGCGGCACCGAACTTCCCGATGTCGGATCTGCTGCCGTGGATCTCGATGTTCGCGGTCGCCAACACCGCCCTGATCAACATGATGATGGCGAGTCGTCTGCTCTACGGCATGGCCAGACGAGGCGTGCTGCCCAAATTCCTGTCGTATGTGCACCCGGGACGCCGGACCCCGTTCGCGGCGGTCATCTTCACCACGGTCATCGCGCTGTTGCTGCTCACCTACGTGAGCTCCGACCCGAAGAGCTCCATCGTCGGACTCCTCGGCGGCACCACTGCACTGCTGCTGCTCGCGGTGTTCACGGTCGTCAACGTATCGGTGCTGGTGCTCCGCCGGGACACGGTGGAGCACAAGCACTTCCGCACCTCGACACCGGTCGCCGTGCTCGGTGCCGTCACGTGCGGATACCTCACCCTGCCGGTCACCGGCCGCGATCCCGAGCAGTATGTGATCGCCGGCTGGCTGTTGCTGATCGGCGTACTCCTGTGGGCGCTGACCTATTGGTGGAACAGACGCGCCGGCGACCATGCGATCAGCTACGACGAGGTGCCGCCGCATCAGATGAATTGACGGCCTCGAGGAGAGCCCGGAAATGAAGCGACCCCCGACCAGGTGATCACCTGGTCGGGGGTCGTATCTGGTAGCGGGGACAGGATTTGAACCTGCGACCTCTGGGTTATGAGCCCAGCGAGCTACCGAGCTGCTCCACCCCGCGTTGCAAGGAGCAACACTATCCGCGGGGTGCGTCCTGCACCAAATCGGCAGCTCGGACGGGTCCTTGTCCTGCGCCCGGACCTACTTGCGCAGGTCCTTGCGGAGGATCTTGCCCGACGCCGACTTCGGGATCGCCTCGATGAACTCCACCGCACGAACCTTCTTGTGCGGGGCCACCTTCGACGCCACGAACTCCATCACCTCGTCAGCGGTCAGCTCCGCCTCGGGCTGCCGGACCACGAACGCCTTCGGGATCTCCTCCCCCGACTCCGCATCGATCACACCGATGACCGCCGAGTCCGCGATCTTGTCATGGGTCAGCAGCAGGGCCTCCAACTCCGCCGGCGGCACCTGGTAGCCCTTGTACTTGATGAGCTCCTTGAGCCGATCGACGATGTAGACACACCCCGTCGGATCGACCTGCGCCATGTCACCGGTGTGCAGAAAACCGTCGGCATCGATGGTGTCGGCGGTGGCCTGCTCGTTGTTGAGGTAACCGAGCATCACGTTCGGCCCCTTCACCCACAGCTCACCCGGCTCCGAGAGCCCTTCCTGCGGAAGAGGGATGTCCTCACCGGTGGCGGGATCGACGACCTTGTTCACCGTGTTCGGCACCGGCCAGCCCGTCGACGACAGCGGCGGATCCTCACGCCCCAGCGTGGCCTGGGTGTCGAAGGGGATGATGTGCGAGACCGGGGACAGCTCGCTCATGCCGTAGCCCTGCAACATGTGCAGGTCCAAACGCTTGGCCACGGCCTGACCCAGCTCGTCGTCGAGCGGGGCCGCCCCCGACATCATCGTGTGCAGCGAAGACAGGTCGTAGTTGTCCACGATCGGGTGCTTCGCGAGCGCCACCGCGACCGGCGGCGCGATGTAGGCCATCGTCACCTTGTGGTTCTGGATGTTCTCCAAGAACTCCACCAGGTCGAATCGCGGCATGATGACCAGCGAACCGCGAGCCGCGAGAGCCGCGTTGAGCAGCACCGTCATTCCGTAGATGTGGAAGAACGGCAGCACCGCGATCACCACATCGTCGGCGGTCATGCCCTGCAACGGCTTCAGCTGGGCGACGTTGGCGACCAGGTTGCGGTGAGACAGCGCAACACCCTTGGGGTTCCCGGTCGTTCCCGAGCTGTAGGGCAACACCGCCACATGGGTGGCGGGGTCGAAGGAGACGTCCGGCGCGGGCAGGTTCGGACCCAGCAGATCCACCGCGTTCGGGTGACCCGAGGCGTCCTGCCCCTCACCGTCGAGGACGATGAGGCTCTCCGCGGCCAGCCCCACCTCGTCGGCGGCCGCCTTGGCCTGCTCGAACATCGGCGAGATGGTGACCAGCATCTTGGCGCCGGAATCCCGGAGTTGCTTGGCGATCTCAGTCGCGGTGAACAGCGCATTGATCGTCGTCGCCGTCGCGCCCGCGCGCAGGATGCCATGGAACACGGTCGCGAACGCCGGGATGTTCGGCGAGAGGATGCCCACCACGTCCCCGACCCCGATCCCCCGCGACGCCAAGGCGCCGGCCGCGGCCTCGATCTGGCCGATCAGCTGGCCGTAAGTGGTCGTCGAACCCGACTTCGGGTCCACCAGGGCGATCCGTTCGCGGTCCTCGTCGGCGACCGACCCGAACAGGTAGTCGAAGACACTCACATCGGGGATCTCGACGTCGGGGAAAGGACTGGTGAAGCTCATGGCACCTCCGGTGATGGGTCGGTTCTGCCCGCACACCGTATCAACAATCGTTGCCGCGGTGTGACCTGGACCTCTCCATCCAATCAAACTCCCCCGGCCCGGTGGGACACCACCTACAAGAACCGCCCCTCGAATCGACCCCAGATCGCGGCCACCGACGATATATGTCTGCGAGCAGCTGCCCAGGGCGGTTGGTCGGGAGCGTTTCTCAGTCGTCGGACGCAGGCTCGTCGCTGGAGGTCTGTGCGCCCTCGACGACGGACTCGCCTGGGACGTAACGTCCTTCGAGCGGGGCGCCGGCCTCGGGCAGCGCCTCCTTGTCGATGAGGTGCTCGAAGGCCAGGAGGTTCCGCAGGGATTCACCGCGCGACACGCGCCAGGCCCACTCGCGCTGGATCGAGGAGAGGAAGCCGAGTTCGAGCAGGGTGTTGAAGTCGCCGTCTGCGGCCTCCAGTACCTGCCCGAGGACGCGGTCGAGTTCGTCGGAGCCGAGTGCGTCGGCCGAGATCCGGCCGACGAGGTAGATGTCGCCGGTGTTGTCGATGGTGTAGGCGACGCCGAACAGCCGACGGTTCCGCTTGAGCAGGTATTTGTAGACGCCCGCGTGGTTCTCGTCGGGTCGGCGGCACACGAAGGCCTCGACCCTGACCCCGTGTTCGCTGGCGGTGAGCAGGACCGTCGTCTTGAGCTTCTGCTCGCCCGGGAGTTCCAGGATGACGTGGTCGACGTCGGCTCCACCACCGCTCTTACGCGAGTAGGCGATCTCGTTCTCGGTCAGTGTCTTCTCGAGCAGGTCGACGACCTCGGTGCGACTCACGACATCCTCTCGGTGGGGAACGGGTACTGCGAGACCCTCAGACGGTCACCCGATTGCGCCGCCGACGCCAGCGCCGGCGAGCCCGGGCGGGGCCGCCCGGTGTCTGTGCCGCCGCCTGCTCGGCGTCTCGGTGGGCGGCATCGGTCTGAGCGGCGAAGGACTCCATCGCCCAGCGGTAGCTCTCGATCAGCTGGTCCACCGTGTGCTCCCAGGAGAACTTCTCGGCGTGGCGTCGGGCGTTGCGGCCGAGTTCGGCCAGCCGATCGGGTTGCGCCAGAAGCTTTTCCAGTGCATTCGTCCAGTCGCCGGGCACATGACCATTGACCAGCACACCGGTGCGTCCGTCGTCGACGGCGACGCCGAGACCACCGACATCGGCGGCGATGACCGGCGTCCCGCAGGCCTGCGCCTCGATGGCCACGAGACCGAAACTCTCGGAATGACTGGGCACCGCGACCAGGTCCGACGCGCGGTACACCTGGACGAGCCGATCCGACGGCTGCGGCGGGAGGAAGGTGACGGACTCGGAGATCCCCAGTTCGGCTACCTGATCCATGAGCGCGGTGGGGCGTTGCAGTCCGGAACCCGACGGCCCGCCGACGATCAGGAGTCGCAGCTTCCGCCCGGACCCGACTTCTTTGATCAGCGGCGCGATCGCGGCGACCAGGAGATCGGGAGCCTTGAGCGGCTGGATCCGTCCCACGAACGTCACGATCGTCTCGTCGGGATCGAGGCCGAGGACCGACCTGGCCTCGGCCGACGAGCCGGGCGTGTAGCACTCGAGGTCGGCGCCCGGCGTGACCACGTCGATGCGGTCGGCGTCCGCGTCGTACATCGAGAGAAGTTCTGCCGCTTCGGTTTCGGTGTTCGCGACCAGCCGGTCGGCCTCGCCCACCACCTGCTGCTCGCCGATGACGCGCAGTTGCGGCTCGGCGGTGTCACCCTCTGCGAGGGCGGCGTTCTTGACCGCGGCGAGAGTGTGGGCGGTGTGCACCAGCGGCACGCCCCAGCGGTCGCGCGCCAGCCAGCCGACCTGCCCCGACAACCAGTAGTGCGAGTGGATCACGTCGTAGTGGCCCGGCGCCTGCGCCGCCTCGGCGCGCAGCACTCCCGCGGTGAACGCGCAGAGCTGGGCGGGGAGGTCTCGCTTGTCGAGACCCTCGAAAGGCCCGGCGATCACGTGGCGGACGGTGACCCCCGGCGCGGCCGCGACCGACGGCGCGTCGGACGACGAGGTCGCCCGGGTGAAGATCTCGACCTCGATGCCGCGTCGGGCCAGCCGGATCGCCGTCTGCCAGACGTAGACGTTCATCCCGCCCGCGTCGCCGGTACCCGGCTGCGCCAACGGCGAGGTGTGCACGGAGATCAGCGCAACACGCCGCGGCAACGGGCTGGAGGTCATGGTCTCCACCTTAGAGAAATGGCGCAGACGGTGGCGCGCGCCCTCCGCGTCGACCAGCGCACACCGCAGTTCTCCCGCGGCTTCGCGTCGGGCCCGGCCATCCCCTACACTGTTTTCGGTAACGATTGTCATTTGCGTAAAGGGTGTCATGAGGAAAACGCTTCTCGCCGCGGCCGGAGTCCTGTCCGCCGCCGCGCTGGTGCTGGCCGGCTGCTCGAGCGACTCCGGAAACGGTGACGGCACCCCGACCGTGGTCACGTCGACCAACGTCTGGGGCGCGGTCGCCTCGGCCGTCGCCGGCGACAAGGCGACCGTCGCCTCCGTCTACACCAGCACCGAGGGCGACCCCCACGAGTTCGAGCCGTCCGCCGCCGACACCGCGACGATCGCCGACGCCGACATCCTCGTCATGAACGGCGGCCACTACGACGCCTACATGGAGCAGGCCGCGAAGTCCTCGGGCGCGACCGTCGTCGACGCCTACGCCCTCACCCGCAGCGACGACCATGACGCGCACGATCACGATGCCGACGGACAGAGCGCAGACGACCACGCGGATCACGCCGATCACGACCACGGCGACGAGAACGAGCACGTCTTCTACGACCTGCCCGTCGTCGCGGAGGTCGCCGACAAGGTCGCCGACGCCCTCGCCGAGCAGGACCCGGAGAACGCGGGGACCTACCGCGCGAACGCCGAGACCTTCACCACCGGCATCGACGAACTGCGAGCCGAGGTCGCCAGCATCCGCAAGGCGCACGACGGCACGAAGGTGGCCCAGACCGAACCGCTCGCGGGGTACCTGCTCACCGAGGCCGGCCTGATCGACGCGGCTCCGGCCGGGTTCACCCAGGCCGTCGAGGAGGGCCAGTCGCCGTCCGCCGCGGACCGCGCGGCCATGCAGGATCTGCTCGCCTCCCGCGGCGCCGCCGTCCTGATCTACAACGTCCAGGCCGTCGACCCGGTGACCCAGGCGATGCTCGACGTCGCGAAGTCCGCGAAGGTGCCCGTGGTCGAGTTCACCGAGACCCTCCCGGACGGCGTCACCGACTACCTCGTCTGGCAGCGCGCACAGATCGACGCGCTCGCGACAGCCCTCGACGCCGAGAAGGGGTGACCGCGATGACGGCGGGAACCGACCCGGTGGTCACGTTCTCGGGTGCGCGACTCGGCTTCGGCGACCGCGTGCTCTGGGACGACCTCGACCTGACGATCCGACCGGGTGAGTTCGTCGCCGTGCTCGGCCCCAACGGGTCCGGGAAGACCTCGTTCCTGCGCGTCCTGTTACGTCAGTACTCACTCGACCGCGGCACCGTCACGACCACCGACAAGATCGGCTACATCCCGCAGCAGCACGCCGACGAGGGCGACCCGATGGCCCTCCGGGGCCGGGACCTGGTCGGTTTCGGCGTCGACGGCAACCGGTGGGGACTCGGACTGCGCGGGCGGTCCCGCCGCCGCGACCTCGTCGACCAGGCACTCGCCGCGGTGGACTCGCTCCCCTACGCCGACGCCCCGCTCGGTGTCCTCTCCGGAGGCGAACAGCAGCGGCTGCGCGTGGCCCAGGCGGTCGTGAGCGATCCCGACCTCCTGCTGTGCGACGAACCGCTGGCGAGCCTCGACCCGACCAACCAGCAGGTGGTCGTCGACCTCATCGACCAGCGCCGCAAGCAGGCGGGAACGGCGGTCGTGTTCGTCACGCACGAGATCAACCCGATCCTCCCCTACGTCGACCGCGTGCTCTATCTGGTCGGCGGACGGTTCCGCGTCGGCACACCCGACGAGGTGATGACCACGGAGACGCTCAGCGAGCTGTACGGCAGCGACGTCGAGGTGCTCCGGGTCAACGGTCGCCTCGTCGTGATCGGCGGCGAGGATGCACACCACTGCGTCGACATCGCCGAAACCGGGAGTCAGCCCCTATGAGCGTGACTCCGCTGGCCGCCGAACGTCAGTTCAGCGACCTCTGGGACTTCTCGACGACCATCGACCTGCTCGGCTACGACTTCATGCAGCAGGCGCTGCTCGCGATGGTCCTGCTCGGCCTGGTGGGCGGACTGCTCGGGCCGTTGATCGTCGCCCGGCAGATGTCGTTCGCGGTCCACGGCTGCAGTGAGCTGTCGGTGACGGGCGCGGCCGCGGCGTTGCTCGCCGGCGTCAGCGTGAACCTCGGCGGTGTCATCGGCGCAGTCCTCGCCGCGGCGGTCTTCGGCATCCTCGGCAACAAGGCCCGGGAACGCGATTCGGTGATCGGTGTCGTGATGGCGTTCGGCCTGGGCATCGGTGTCCTGTTCCTGGCCCTCTACGGCCGGATCGGCACCGGTTTCGCGCTGCTGACCGGACAGGTCGTGAGCGTCGGACTGAACGGCCTGGTCGCGATCACGATCACGACGGCCATCGTCGTCGCGGTGCTCGCGGTGATCTACCGGCCGCTGCTGTTCGCGTCGACCGATCCGCGCGTCGCACAAGCGCACGGCGTGCCCGTCCGGACGCTGTCCGTCGTCTTCGCGATCATCATGGGACTCGCGGCCGCCCAGGGCGTCCAGATCATCGGCGCGCTGCTGGTGATGTCGTTGCTGATCACCCCGGGTGCCGCCGCTGCACGGGTGACGGCCAACCCGATGCGGGCGCTGGTGCTGTCGGTCGTCTTCGCCGAGGTCGCCGCGGTCGGCGGCTTGTTGATGTCGCTCGCGCCGAAACTCCCGGTCTCGGTGTTCGTCACGATCATCTCGTTCGTGATCTACGTGGTCTGCCGCATCATCGGCTCGCGCCGCGTGCACACGACGCGCTAGTACTCCTCGGCGAATCCCGGATTGCATCGGGCGCCGATCATGTCCTCCTCGGGGACGACGGGCCGTCCGGGTTCCAGGTTCCAGCTCGGCTTCTCCGGTTCGATGATCCGCGCGAACCGCCAGTGACAGTCGAACTGTGCCTGCATGCCGGGGGTGTCGGCGTTCGCGTCGAGTCCGACGACCTCACGCCAGGCCGCGGCCATCGCCGCCGGGTCCTGCGTGTACCGACCCGAGGTCGTCGGGAAGACGGAGAGGCTCGGTCCCACTTCCGTCTCCGTCCACTCGACGTGGTCGATGAACGGCGGCCGATAGACCACCGTCGGAGTGGTCGACCTACTCGCGGGTCCCGGACCTGTCGTGATGGTGGACGTGGGGGCAGAATCCGTACTCACCTGAGTGGTCGTCGACGTCGCGCCGACCGACTCGCCGGCCTCGCCGGATTCCGCACTGCAACCCGCCAGGAACAACGTGGTCGAGACACCTCCCACTCCGGCCAGAGCACAGATTCGCGCCGTTGTCTTCCTGAAGCCTCCCGCGCTCATACGGCCACCGTAGGGCACGAGTAGCCTGCATCTGTGATTCACCGGCGAACATTCGGTCGGGCGGTGCGCACGGGGACGACCGTGCTCATCGTCACCGTGTTCGTCCTGCTCATCGGTCTCAGCGGGGGCGACCGCGATTCCGCACCGCACGCCGGTGACTCGACTCGTCCCCGCGTGCGCGCGACCTCGGACGGCCTCACCCTCGACGGGAAACCGTGGTGGCCGGTGGGTTTCAACGCCTACCAGCTGGGCACCGACTGGTCGGTGAACGTCGGCTGCGGCGCCGAGGTCGATCTCGATGCATACTTCGCGGCGTTGCCACCCGGGGCCCTGACGCGGTTCGACCTCTACTCGTCCTTCGCCTCCGACAAACACACGGGACTGCTGAACTTCGAACCACTGGACCGGGTCTTCGAAGCCGCGAAGCGCCACGCACAGCTGGTGCTGCCGGTCCTTGCCGGCGGCTCGGGGGACTGCGAGGACGGCAGGTTCAAGGAGCGGGCCTTCTATGTGGACGGGTGGCTGTCGAAGGGTGCCTCCGCGACGACCTCCCGAGGTCATCTGACGTATGCCCAATGGGTCGAGACCGCAGTGTCCCGCTGGCGTGACGAATCGTCGATCGTCGGATGGGAGCTCGTCGGCGAGCCCGAACCCGGAGTCTGCGGCAGATCCTGCGACTGGCGGCGACGCGTGTGTCCCGGCGATGCCACGGCCGTGTTGCGCTCGTTCTTCGACCGGGCCGGCGCGCATCTGCGATCGTTCGACGACTCGCGCCCGATCTTCTCCGGACTCGTGGGTGGCGACCAGTGCGGGATCGCCGGCGACGGTTACCTCGAGGTCGCTCGCTCCGACGGGATCGACGTCCTCGACTTCCACGACTACAGCTCCACCGACGACCCCGACCCCGGACCGCAGGGCAGCGACCTGTCGACCCGGATCGATCAGGCCCGACGACTCGGTAAACCGTTGGTGGTCAACGAGATCGGCATCGAAGCAGGTTCGTGCCTGTCCCTGGGGACCCGCGCCCGGCGCGTCGACGCCGCCATGTCCCGCCGGCGGGACGCCGGTGTCGCGGGCGTCCTGCTCTGGTCCTTCGTCCCCGACCCCCGCACCTCCGAATGCACCTACGACATCGGGCCGCGCGACCCCGCATGGGATGTGTTGCGCGCCAACGTCCCTCAGCCGACCGGCTGAGGGGGCCCTCAGCCCGTGATCCGGTAGACGCGCCAATCGGGCAGATCGGCACCGTCGTTGGGGGCCTCGAGAACGCGGACCCCGATCTGGGCACCGTTCTCGTACATCGTCGGGTAGCGCTGGTTGATGGCGTCCGACACCCCGCGCCCCTCGGCCGGAACGGTGAGGAAGTACTGCACCCCGCCGCCGACCGGGTCGTTCAGCAACTGCGCGAAGTCGCGGTCCGACGGGATGACGAACTGTCGCGGCCGCTCGGACTGGGCGACCACCGCGAAGCCGTACACGGTGTCGCACAGGACGGCCCCGTCGGGCAGTTCGAGCGAGTCCAGGTACTTCGCCAACGCCCGTTCGGTGGAGAACGACCGCACGACGCGCTGTTCGTCGAGGTACTTCTTCTCGACCGACTGCGGTCGAGGATCGACCACCGAACCCACCGCGAACTCCTGCGGTGCGTACTTGGGTGAAGTCATCCCCATCGCGGTCACCGGGATCGCGACGGCCATCAGCACGACGACGGCCCCGGCGGCGGACGGGTACGCGAGCCCGCGGTACGCAGGTAGGTCCGCAGGACGAGGTCGACGGCGTTGCGCTCGACGCGAATCCCACGCAGCGACAACGCGATCGGCGAGTTCACCGCGGCATCGATCGGGGTGCGCGAGATCAGCCGCCCCTCCTGCAGCACGTCGACGGTGCCACCGGTGACGAAGGTCGGGAACTGCGCGGTCCCGCGGATCTCGGTGGGGATCAGCCCCGGCGGCACCGCGAGCGACAGGCTGACCTCGCCCTGCTGTCCGGGGAACGAGACGGTCGGCGACGACCCGAGTTCGCGCATGCTCAACGGTGGTGGCGGATCACCCGGCGCCGCGGTTGCGGGGGCGGTGAGCGCCCCGGTCGAGACGATCCCGGCCAACAGCAGACCCGCCAGCAGCAGGCTCACGCTGCGACGGCTCCGGACAGGCGAAAATGCCTGGAGCGCCCAGGACGTGCACATACTTCACCCTCCGAATGACCCCCGGACAACACCCCATCGCCTCGGCGTTCAACCTATCCCATGCCCCTGCCGGGTACATCTTTGTCCGGCGAAGCAATGGTCTCGATTGCCGAAGGTCTCCCCGCGCCACGGCGAAGTCTGCAACCATGGCGGAGCGGAGGAGTCCACGCCAACCCGAGGAACGCCCATGCGCACAGTTCACGTCGGCGACGAGGTCGACGGCGGAACGTACGTGGACGTCGCCGGGACCACGCTCTGGCATTTCTCCGCCGGTGACCCGCAGGGCACCCCGACCGTCCTGTTGCACGGCATCTTCGCGTCCGCAGCGTCCTGGGGAGCACAGATTCCCGACTTCCTCGACGCCGGCCTGCGACTCTTCCTGCCGGAACGGCCCGGCCACGGCCACAGTCCCGACGTGGACGGCAACTTCACCTGCGCCTCGATCGTCGCACGCACGATCGCCTACCTCGAGACGGTCGTCGGACGGCCGGCGAACATCGTCGGCTGGGCCGACGGCGCGGCGATCGCGCTCGTTGTCGCGCGTGATCGCCCCGACCTGGTCAACCGGGTCGTATACGTCGGCGGCTACCTCAACAGCGACGGGCGCCGGACCGATCGGTTCGTCGACCTGGTGTTGAACCGGAACCCGACCACCGTCGAATACCTGCGTACCCACCACGACGAGACGTCTCCCGATGGGCCGGAACACTTCTCGGTGGTCTACGACAAGACGATCCTGATGCTGTCGGCCGAGCCCGACTATGCGGTGGCCGATTTCGCCGACGTCCGGACCCCGACCCTGGTGGTGGCGGCGGATCGCGGACTGGTCCGGATGGAGCACGCCCTCGACATCGTCCGGACACTGCCGAACGCCCGGTTCGCCGTTCTACCCGGGACGCACATCATGCCGGTGGAGGCCCCGGAGCTGTTCAACCCGCTCGTCTTGTCGTTCCTCGCGGCCGATCCGCCCACCGAGTGGTTACCCGAGTGAGCGGGCCGCACACCGAACCTCAGGCCTCGGACGGTGCGTGCACCCGGTACCAGGCCCGGCGACGCAGGGTGTCGGGATCGGCGACCACACGATCGGGGTCGTTGATCACCAGGACCTTGCGCTCGTCGGTGGTGTAGACCGGCCAGCCCAGACCGGGGTCGCCGGTGCGGGCGAATGCACCCCAGCGACCCTGCACGCTCTCGGTCACGCGGCGCGTGCCCGGCCAGTCGGCGATGGCGAGCCCCGCCCCCATCGGCGCCCGGTAGGCACCGAACACGGTGAACAGTTCCGTCGCGTGCGTCGCACCGAAGCCCGTCGCGTCCAGCACCTTCGTCCGGTAGTCGTAGCGGTAGACGTAGGTCGGCGCGACCTTGCTGTGTCCGTCGGCGAAGGCGGTCATCGGCGCCCAGAAGATCGAGTCGCCGGCCAGCCGGATGCGGTCGCGGTCGCCGTTGCCGTACTGCGAGGCGATCTCGCGGCGGACCTCCTCGTCCTCCACCCGCATCAGCATGCGTTCGGAGTCGGGTAGTACGTTCCAGAGCTTCGCGAAGAG
Organism: Gordonia sp. 135; assembly: GCF_009720185.1. Taxonomy (NCBI): domain Bacteria; kingdom Bacillati; phylum Actinomycetota; class Actinomycetes; order Mycobacteriales; family Gordoniaceae; genus Gordonia; species Gordonia sp. 135. The sequence continues at coordinate 927,407 of NZ_CP046257.1, read as the reverse complement.
CTTTCCCTCGTCCTTGTTGCTCCCGATCACCAGCGGCACCGGCACCGTCAGTCCCTCGGCTGCCGCGGCCAGCGGCGAGCGCGGCAGCACGTCACCGTCGACGACCGGCGCGAACGGGATGGCCCCGCCGGACGACTTGGTCGCGAACCGCATCAACCGGTTGCCGGCCTCGAGCAACAGGGCCGGGTTGGGTGTGGTGAGGAGGCGCTGCGCCTCGGCCGGGTCGACGGGATCCTCGGTCCGCTCCATCGTGGTGTTCCGGCGCTGCGGGTCGCGGAGGATCCGGACGAACTCGTCGGCGTAGACGGTCGCCGCATCCTGCTCGACCACGAGTTCGGGAGCCGGACTCTGCGCGATGGCGTGGTGGAACAGGCCGGTGGCCTCCGGCGCGGACAGCAGAGCGAGGACCGAGGAGCCGCCGGCGCTCTCGCCGAAGACGGTCACGTTGTCGGGGTCGCCGCCGAACGCGGCGATGTTCTCCTGCACCCAGCGCAGCGCGGCGATCTGGTCGCGCAGACCCGCGTTGGTGTCGAACGGCCGGTCGTCCGTGGCGAACTGCGAGAGGTCGAGAAAACCGAAAGGCCCGAAGCGATATTGGATCGTCACCACGACGACGTCCTGGGCGCGTGCCAGGAAGGCGCCGTCGTAGAGCGGCGTCGCGGCGGTGCCGAGGATGAAGGCTCCGCCGTGGATGAAGACCATCACCGGGCGCGGCCTGCTCGATTCCACCTCGGGCGAGAACACGTTGAGGGTCAGGCAGTCCTCGGCCATCGGGGCGAACCTGCCCGGCGCAACCGCGGTGAACCGCTTCTCCTGGATGGCCGCCTTGGCGATCTTGGTGCAGTCCCGGACGCCGGGCCAGTCGTGCACCGGTTCGGGAGCGCGGAAGCGGCGGTGAGCCACCGGGGGTGCGGCGAACGGGATGCCCCGCCAGCTGATCGTGCCGCGGCGGAGCCGCTTCCCCCGGGCGCCACCGATGACGCCGTTGACCGTGGTGACCTTGGTGTCGAGCAGTGCCATTCCCCCACTGTAGACGAATCGCACGTTTCGTCTGTTCAACCGTTGGCAGAACTAGGATGTGGCCATGACCCCCGACAGGGCCACGACCGACCCGGCGCCCGCTCCTCGCATCGATCTCAACGCCGATCTCGGCGAGGGTGTCGGCGACGACGAAGCGATGCTGACCATCGTCACCAGCGCCAACGTCGCATGCGGCTTCCACGCGGGGACGCCCGCGGACCTGCTGGCGACGTGCCGGGCGGCCGTCGCCGCCGGTGTACGCATCGGCGCCCAGGTCTCCTACCCCGACCGCGCGGGATTCGGCCGCCGCTTCATGGAGATGTCGACGCCGGACCTGATCGCCGACCTCGTCTACCAGATCGGCGCGCTCGACGCTCTCGCCCACTCCGTCGGCGGGGCGGTCACATATGTGAAACCCCATGGCGCGCTGTACAACACGGTCGTCCACCACCAGCAGCAGGCCGATGCGATCGTGACCGCGGTGCGCGACGTGAACCCCGACCTCGCGGTGATGGGCCTACCGGACTCGGAGGTCCTCGCCCGCGCCGAACGTGCCGGACTCGCGGTCATCACCGAGGCCTTCGCCGACCGCGCCTACACCCCGGCCGGCACACTCGTCCCCCGCACCGAGCCGGGGGCGGTTCTCTCCGACAGCACCGAGATCGCGCGCCGCGTCGTCGAGATGACCACGAGCGGACGACTCACGGCCGTCGACGGCTCGGTCATCACCGTCGCCGCGGATTCGATCTGCCTGCACGGCGACACCCCGGGCGCGGTCGACCACGCCCGCGCGGTCCGCGAGGCCCTCGGCCGGGCCGGCGTCGAGGTCGCGCTCCACCGGGCCTGAGGGTTGCCGGTCGTTACCGACGCCGCTGACGCGCGAACTCGGCGAGCACGACGCCCGCGGCCACCGACGCGTTGAGTGACTCGACGTCTCCGGCCATGGGGATGGAGAGGATCGAGTCGCAGCTCTCGCGCACGAGGCGCGACAGCCCCTTGCCCTCCGACCCCACGACGATCACGGTCGGGCCGGTGCCGTCGTAGTCGTCGAGGGTCACATCGCCGCCGGCGTCGAGACCCACGAGCTGGGCACCGGAGTCCGCCCAGTCCTTGAGGGTGCGGGTGAGGTTGGTGGCTCGTGCGACCGGAAGACGGGCGGCCGCGCCGGCACTGGTCCGCCAGGCCACGGCGGTCACACTCGCGCTGCGACGGGCCGGGATGACCACACCGTGCCCGCCGAACGCGGCCACCGAGCGGATCACCGCGCCCAGGTTGCGCGGGTCGGTGATGTTGTCGAGGGCCACCAGCAGCGGCGGGGTGCCGCTGGCCTTGGCGTCGGCCATCAGATCGTCCGGATGGGTGTACCGGTACTCCGGCACCTGGAGGGCGATGCCCTGGTGCATTCCGTTGGTGGACAACCGATCCAGCTCCGGTTTGCCGACCTCGAGGATGGAGATCGCCTGATCGCCGGCGATCTTGACCGCCTCGGCGACGCGCTCGTCCGGCTCGGAGTTGGTGGCGATGTAGAGCGCCGTCGCGGGAACGCCGGCGCGCAGGCACTCGACCACCGGGTTGCGACCGAGGACGTACTCGGGACCCTCGTCCTTGGCTCGCGCCGCGCCGCCACCGCTGCGTCCTGCACCCGACTTCGCCGCGGCCTTGGCCTTCTTGTGCGCGGGATGGTACGGGCGGTCGACCGCCTTCGGGGTGGCGCCGCGGGCCTCGAGTCCACGGCGACGCTGGCCGCCGGACCCGACGACCTGTCCCTTCTTGGTGCCCGACTTCCGGATCGCACCCTTACGCTTCGAATTTCCTGCCATCACGCCTCACCCTTCAATGCCCACTGTGCACCATCGGGGGTGTCGGTCACCTCGATGCCGGCCTCGGCCAGGCGGTCTCGGACCGCGTCCGCGGTCGCCCAGTCCTTGGCGGAACGCGCGTCCGCGCGTCGTTGCAGTTCGGCGCGCACCAGCACGTCCAGCGCGGAGGTGGCGGCCGAGTCGTCGGCCGTACCGGCCCATTGGTCGTCGAGCGGGTCGACGCCGAGAATCCCCATCATGGCCCGCACCGACGACGCGGCTGCGAGAGCGGCCGCCCCGTCACCCGATTCGAGTGCGGTGTTGCCCTGCCGGACGACGTTGTGCACCACCGCGAGAGCCGCGGGGACGCCGAGATCGTCGTCGAGTGCGGCACCGAACTCGGGGTCGATGTCGCCGATCACCACGTCACCGACGCGGGCGGCGACACGCTCGACGAACGACTCCACCCGCCGGTAGCCGGCGGCCGCCTCGGTGAGCGCACCGGGCGAGTACTCCAGCATCGACCGGTAGTGCGCGCTGCCGAGGTAGTACCGCAGTTCGACGGCACGGACGCGCTGCAGCATCGCGGGGATCGACACCACGTTGCCCAGCGACTTGCTCATCTTCTCGCCACCCATGGTGACCCAGCCGTTGTGTAGCCAGTAGCGCGCGAACGGGTCCCCGGCGCCGTGCGCCTGGGCGATCTCATTCTCGTGATGCGGGAACACCAGATCCATTCCGCCGCAGTGGATGTCGAACTCGGCACCCAGCAGGCTGGTGGCCATCGCCGAGCATTCGAGGTGCCAGCCGGGGCGTCCCGGCCCCCACGGTGTCGGCCATGACGGCTCGTCGGGTTTGGCCGCCTTCCACAGGGTGAAGTCGCGGTGGTCGCGCTTGCCGGTGCCCGCGCTCTCACCCTGGTGCACGTCGTCGAGCTTGTGCCCGGACAGCGCACCGTAGTCGGGGAGGCTGCGGACGTCGAAGTACACGTTGCCGTCGGCGACGTAGGCGTGTCCGCGTTCGATCAGCCGCTCCATGTACTCGACCATCTGGGTCACGAAGCCGGTCGCGCGCGGTTCCGCGGACGGCGGCAGAACGCCGAGGGCGCGGTAGGCGTCGTCGAAGGCGCGCTCGTGGGTGGCCGCCCACTCCCACCACGGGCGCCCGGCGTCGGCGGCCTTGCGGAGGATCTTGTCGTCGATGTCGGTGACGTTGCGGACGAACAGCACGTCGAGGCCCTGATGGCTCAACCAGCGGCGCAGGATGTCGAAGGCGATACCGCTGCGGACGTGGCCGATATGGGGAACACCCTGCACAGTCGCGCCACAGAGGTACACCGATGCCCGGCCTGGGCGCAGCGGCACGAAGTCGCGCACCTCTCGGGAGCTGGTGTCAAAAAGGCGCAGGGTCACGACCGGCCATCCTACCGGACCACGATCGGGCCCCCGACCACGCGAGCGCGCTGACGAGGCCCGTTCCGCAGCCGGAATGCCATCAGCCCGCGTCGGCGGCGGAGACCGGGTCGAGGACCGAGTCGAGCAGCGTCTGCATCGTGTCGAGCGTGTCCCCGAGGACCGCCACGGCCCGTTCGGTGTGCGGATACCGCACTCGGACATGGATACCGTCGCGATCACGCCAGAACCACCACTGCGCCGTGTCGGTCGGTTTCTGGCTCGAGATCTGCCGTACGACGACGTCCCCGCGCGGCATCGGCAACCGCGTGTAGTCGACGTAGGACATCATGAAGACGTCGCTACGACCGGGACGCAGTCGATCACCGAAGGCCGCGTACACCGGTGTCAGCCCGATCTCGGCCAACGGCAGCGCGGCCGCGAGACGTCGGGTGTTCCGGTACATGGCGGCGAACAGGTCGCCGGTCGCACTGATCAGCAGCGGGGCGTTTCCCACCGACCAGCTCACGCAGCCCGGTCCCGCCCCGGAACCGGTGGGCACCACGGTCGCCACCTCGTCGGGTCCACCCGCGGCGCTGATGGCCATCCCCGCACAGGTGAGGACGGCCGGATAGGTACGCGCCCCGCGACGGTGCACCGTCGAGCTGAAGGTCGCGGCGTCGTCGCCGGACAGCAGCGTCCGGACCATCGTGTGCACCGGCAGAGCGTCCCCGGGCGCGATGCCGAGGTCGAGCGGGAACTCCGGCACCGTCCAGCCGGTGGCGGTGAGGAACCGCTCCCAGCCGCCGAGCCGCGGATCGTCGGAGGTCACCGATGCCTCGCACTCCGCGATGGCACGGAGCGCGTCGAGGCCGGACTCCGCCGGGGCCGGCCCACGACCGGCCACCAGCTCACAGATCTCGGCGGCGACGACCGCCAGCGAGCGGGCGTCGACGTAACAGTGGTCGAAGGCGCAGATCAGGGTCGTGCCACCGGGACGCGTCACCGCGGCCAGGAAGTGCGGCATCGGCTCGAACGGATTGCACGTCGCGCCGATGTACTCGGTCAGGCGCGAGGCGAACGCCTTCGCCGAGAGCCCGTCGACCGTCTCGCGGAGTTCCTCCTTGACGTCGACGCCCGGATGCAGCAACCGCGTGACACCGTCACCGGTCCGCACGTAGTGGCTGCGCAGCGCGTCATGGCGGGCGATGATCGTCCCGACCACCACGCCGAACACGTCGGCGTCGATCTGTTCGGGGAAGTCGAGGGTCAGCGCCATCCAGCCCGGCTGCCCCGAGGCGAGCGACGCCAGATGGAACCGCTCGTTCTCCGACACCGGAGCGCTCGACTGATTGGCCGCCCCGCCCGGCACCGCCCGCCAGCGCACCAGTTCACCCGGCTCGACCTCCCACGATTCAGAACTCGAGAGCTTCATCGCACACTCCTTGACGATCGGCGGGGGTCGGTCGGTTGGCGGGGGTCGGCGGACGTGGACTCGGGAGCGCCCGCGGCGTAGTCGGCCACGATGGACTCGACCCGCTCGAACAGCCCGAGCACCGAACTGCGCGCCACCTCGTTGTCGGGGACGTGCGAGCGCATGACGAGGCCTGCGTCGGTGCGCGTGAACCACAGATTGGCGTTGCGGGTCGGACCGACCCCGCTGGAGGTCTGCATCGTGGACAGGACCGGGTCGGCACCGAGTCCCAACCGGCGAACATCGGTGTAGGACACCATGTACGGACTTCCGTCGAGTCCTTTGAAGACCCCTTCGCCGGCCAGCAGACCGAGTGCGCCGTGGGCCGGCACGGAGGCGGCACGGCGAGCCGCACGCACGCTGCCGGTTGCGATCCGGACGTGGTCGTCGAACGAGGCATCCGGACCCTGCGGTGCGTCCACGATGACCGGCGCGAAGTTGCACAGCCAGCCCTGTGTCCGCTCGTGCCCGGCGTCTCGCCTCGCGAGCACGGTGGACACGAAGAACCTTGCCTCTCCGGTGGATTCACGATGGTGCCGGGCGAGAGCGGCGTAGAGAAGACCCGCGAAACCGCCACCGGTCGCGGCGAGCCGGGTGTCGCAGCGGGCCAGCTGCTCGGGGGTCAGCAACCAGTGCTCGACCGCGACCGCCGGTTGCGGCGTGCCGTCGGTCAGTCCCAGTTCGAGTGGACACCGCGGAGGTCGACCATCGTTCGCGGACAACGCATCCCGCCAGAGAGCGACGCGCTCGTCCGCCGAGGTCAGCGCCGCCGCCGCGGCCCGCTCGGCCGTGATCGAGTCACCGAAGGCACCGGCAGGGCCGAGTTCGGCGGGTACACCGGAGCTTCGCTCCCGGTACAGCGCGACGATCTCCGACAGCGCGAGCGCCGACGAGTAGCCGTCACCGTGGGCGTGGTCGGTGGCGAAGAAGAACGTGAAGGCGTCGTCGTCGACCGCGGCGGCACACCAGGTGCCCGGGATCAGCTCTGCGCGAGCAGTTTCCGATGCGCGACGACCCACCCAGAGGCCCAGATCGTCATCTTCGACGACCAGCGCCTCCCCGGCGCGCCGGGCCACCCGGAACTCGAACGCCTCCGGCGGCGCCACCCATCGCTCGGGACCCGAGTCACCACTGCGGTAGTGGGCGCGCTGCTCCTCGTGTCGGCGGACGAACGCGGTGAGAGCACCGCTCATCGCCTTCTCGTCGAGTGGACCGTCGAAGCGTGCGGCGGCGAGCAGGAAACCGTGGTGCGGCCGACCGTCGGATCGCTTGTCCGCCATGGTCGCCAGGTGATCGGACTGCAGAAACGACACCCCGTCACCCCACCGGTGCGCTGCCCGGGCGACGCCTGCCGGGTCGCCGAGTTCCCATTCGACGATCCGCCCACCACGCAGGTGGGGTCGGAGCCGGACGGTCAGCGACCCGGGGACACCGAACCCGGGTGACACGCGGGGGGAATGCAGGGTGCCGGACATCAGCGGTCCGCTACGACCGGCGACCCTCCGGCTACCAATTCCGCAGTGCGGTAGGTGTACTCGCAATCACCGTCGGTGACGATCTGCTTGAGGATCGCGTGGAACACGGACAGGAAGGTCTCGACCGCGGGTGCGCCCTCGGCCGGGAAACGCGAGGACACGTTGACACCGGTGGGGATGCGGTTGATCCAGAAGTAGACCTCGTCGGCGTCGCGGGTCGCGCTGCGCAGCACGCGTGCCGCGCGCGGCTCCCACTCGGTCGATCCCTCGGCGTGGCGAAGGTCGATGTAGGACACCACGAATCCCGGCGGCGTGACATCCCCGCCGATCAGCTCGGCGACCGGCGCGAACGGGGCACCGCCCACGTCTTTGTACTGGGCCGAGGTGGCCGCCACGGTGGTCAGCGCGTCGGTGAACCTCAGCGGCCGGCCCGGACGCACGGCCACCGGGATGATGCCGACGAACCAGCCCACGGCCTCGCCCCACTCGATGGCGTTGCGGGTGTGGACCGGACTGATGAAACGCAGATCCGCGGAACCGGTCAGGGCCGCCGCGGTCATCGACAGCGCGGTGTAGATGCCTGCGGTCATGGACGATCCGGCTGCCTTGCAGATCGCGTCGAACCGCTTGGTCTCGGCGGGATCGAGCAGCCAGTGCGACAGCGTCGTCTGGAACCCCTCCGCCGGGGACCGCTGGGCCGTGATGGTGCGCGGCGCGTCCGCCGGGACGGCGAACTGCGGGAATCGCGGAATCGGCTCCGGCTGGACGGCAGTGGTGGTGTCGTCGAAGAAGTTGCGCCACTGGCTCACCGCGGCGTTGTTCGCGTCGATCTGCTCACCGAGTCGGCGCTCGGCGTCGCTGAAGTCCAGGTAGCTGCCGAAGGCGGCGAGTCCGTGCGGGTCGCCGGTGACCTCGGCGAGGTACAGCGCGGTCAGCTCGCGGATCGCGAACACCTGGGTGTAGGCGTCCATCACCGTGTGGTCGGCGGCGAACACGACGAGGAAGCCCTCGTCGTCGCCGGGCGTCTCGACGGTCACGGCGATGCAGTGCGGCCAAGCCAGCGGCGTGACGGTGGTGTTGAAGTACTCGGTGACGAGTTCGGAGACCTCGGCCGGTGCCAGGTCGGACCCGAAGGCCCGCTCGCGCACCGAGATCGCGTCGGCGGCAACGGTGATGCGCGTCAGGTCGCCCTGCGGGTTGCCGGCGTCGTGGACACGGACCGAGGTCCGGAACGCCTCGTGCCGGCGGTACCACGCGAGGAGCGTGCGCGAGAACGCTTCCCGGTCGAGCGGACGCTGGATGCGGAAGGCCGTCCCGATCCACTGGCTGTACCAGTCGTCCCTCTCGCGAACCGCACGACGGGCGTGCTCGAGGTGCATGTACGACAGCTGCCGCGAATCGGTCTGCCATTCCGATGCCTCGACCGTCGGCTCCCAAGCGGTGACCGTACCGCCGGGCATCGAATAGTCATCGAGTTCGGTGTATTCCATCGAAACCTCCCGTGTTTACACGTGTCGGCCCCCGACTGATGGTCTTTCCCGGCCCCTCCCCTGAGGCCGGTGCGCTGCGCTGCGCTAGCGGTGTTGTGGATCGAAGTCGACGCGGGCAGGCGTCCTCGACGCCGAGAGCTGCGGTGTCCTCGGTTGTCTCGCCATGGTCACAGCCCCAATCCACGTCGTAGCGTGGGCCACGACTCCCGCTGCTGGTCGACCCAGTACGGCCACGAATGTGTGCCGGGGTCGACGTAGCGGATGGTGGCCGGAACACCGGCAGCGGCGAGCCTCGACTGCAGCTGCTGCGTGCACCACATCGAGCCGACCTCGATCACGCCACCGACGACCTGTCGGTCCGTGGGGTTCTCGTTGCCGGGATAGCCGGGGGCATCGTACTTTCCGGAGCGGCCCGTCCCGGTGGAGACGTAGACGGCAGCGCCCCGGAGGTTTCCCGCCCGGGCGAGCACATCGTGTGCAGCCCAATCCGGGTCGTTCGGGTCGCCCCACATGTTGTTGGCGTCGCCGCCGAACGCCGCGACGATGCCTCGAGGGTAGGCCTGGCCGGCCGGGCCCGTCGTGGTGAAGCATCCGCTGTAGGCGGCCACCGCGTCGTAGAAGCCGGGATTGCGGGCCGCCAGGACGAGCGCGGCACCGGCACCCATCGAGAGTCCGGCGACACCCCGCACACCGTTGCCGGAGAACTGCGCATCGATCAGCGGGGGCAGTTCGCGGGTCAGGAACGTCTCCCACTTGTAGCGGCCGAGCTTCGGATCGTCGCGCTGCCAATCCGTGTAGAAACTGCCGTCACCCGCGATGGGCATGACCACGTTGACGTTCTTGTCGGCATAGAAACCGGCGAGATCCGTCTTCAGCGTCCACACGCTGTTGTTCGGATCCTGTTCGTTCAGGCCGCCCAGCAGGTACAGCGACGGCCGCGGGCCGGTGTCCGCACGCGGGGTCAGGACCTGCACCTTGATGGTCTTGTCCATGGACGCGGAATGCACGTACACGGCGTGGAGGTGCGGGCCCTCGGCGACCACTCGCTCGATCACGGAGGCGCCCGGTGCCGCGGACGCGGGCCCCGCCGACACTGTTGTGGCCAGACCCGAGACAACGATCGCCGCAGCCACAGTGGTCGCGAGAACGCCTGTGGCGCGCATTTTCACACGGCGATACGTGTTCCGGCGGGCAGCACCCGTCATATCGTCGCGTCCTCCGAATTCCAAGACTTGGCAGTCAATTGACCAGATTCGCCGGCTTCCCGATTTCCGGGGGGGCCGGTCCACATTGGTCACGACAGTAACCCGAATTCATCCGATTGGATAGTTCGCCGTACGAATTGCGCGTCAACAAGGCGACCCTTAAAGATCCATGATATTGGCGGTTTCGGGGCACTCCCGGGCCACCGTTCGGGCCCGTCGCCCGAAGATCGGGCCACCACCGGCTCCTCGGGTATGGTTTGCACGGTCTCGACGCCACCTGACGCGGCTCGCGAGGCGCGGTCGACCACGATCACCGAATCCGCAGCTGCGCGTGTTCATCCGTCCGGCCGTCGCCGGCGTCCGGCCCGCACCGCTCCGGCGGTCCGACCGGATCGGACCGGCGGTACGGCACCGCGGAAGACACCTCGGGCGGTGCTCACAATGGAAACCCGGTGTGACACAACACACATGGCGCCAGGGCACGGTCTGAGCCCTTCCGCCCGGTGGATTGTGGAAAGAATCACTCTCGACGAACGGCAGGTGCAGTCATGAACTTCGCTTCCCTGGTCGGACACGTGCCCGGCGTGTCCACCGACTCGACCGTCGATCGGCTCACCGCGGACGACGACCTCTTCGTGCGCATGGATGTGATCCTCGGCCTCCCCGTCGTGAACCAGACGCTGTGGCGGTTCCCCGGCACGGTCGACGTCGACGCCATCGCCTCGTTGGCAGACAAGCTACGTCGCGGTCGCTTGAGCCGGCTCGTCGCCACCCACCGGGGTCCGGGGCGCGCCTACTGGCGGTACACCCCCGACGCCGGCCACTTCTCCGTGCAGGCCGAGCCGGTCGCGGTCGGCGAGGAAGAGCAGTGGGGCCGGGCACAGGCCGACGCCGACCTCGACATCGAGAACGGACCCGCGTGGCGGCTCGTCGTCGCACGGACCGCCGACGACGCCTCGGTGCTCGTGTCCCTGGTCATCTCCCATGTCATCGCCGACGGCGGGACGGGCGCGGTCGCGGTCCTCGAGGCCGTCCACGGCCTGGACTACACGCCCGGCACCGCTCCGGGCCTGGTGTCGAACGTCGTCGACGCCGGCGACCTGCTCTGGACCGCGGGGAAGACCGCGATCCGGATGGCGCGCGCGAGTAGGTCCGGACCGCCCGCCTCGCCGGCGCGCGTGACCGGCCGGCCGGCACCCGACACCGACGTCGCCACCGCCGAGATCGCACCGAACGTGACCGTCCTGATCCCGGCCGCCGACTTCACCGCCGCGGCCGAATCCCGGGGCGGCACCGACAACAGCCTTTTCGCGGCGCTCATGGTGGGTGTACTGGAGCGGTGCGGCCGGGTCTCCCCCGGCGACGTCGTCCCGGTGTCGCTGCCCGTCTCGTCACGCACGCACGACGACCGCCGCGCGAACGCGACGTCGGGCGCCACCGCCTTCGTCGAGGTCTCCCCGGACCGCTACGAGGACCTGTCCGCGGTCCGGACGGCGTGCAAGGACGCCTACAACCGGTTGGCCGCCAACTCGGGCAAAGTGGCCCAGCGAGCAGTCGTCCTGCAGGCGCTGAACGCCGCCCTCACCCGACGCCTCGCCGCCAACGTCACCACACCGCTGTGCCTCGCCTCCAACGTCGGACTGGTTCCCGACGAGTTCGCGACGCTGGGCACCGGAGAACGCGCCGCACTCTCCATCCGCGCCGTCACCGCGACCGACGATCCCCGCAATCTGCGTGACCGCAAAGGCGGCATCAGCGGCTGGCTCGCGCTCGGCGCCGACGACGTCATGTTCAGCGTGAGTTCGCTCGACCCGGTGCGCATCCCGGACGTGGCCACCCTGCGCGAGCTGGTGACCACCGAGCTCGCCGCGTGGGGTCTGCACGGAAGCCGCTGGGGCGCATGAGGATCGCGTTCACCGTCCACGGCAGCCGGGGAGATGTCCAGCCCGCGGTGGCGATCGGCACCGAACTCGCGCGTCGCGGACACGAGGTCCGCCTCGCCGTGCCCGAGGATCTCGTCGAACTGACCGCGGCGTCCGGGTTGCCGACGCGGATGCTGGCGCCGTCGACGGCCGAGCTGCTGGCCGGTCCACTGGTCAAGGAGCGCCTGAAGTCCAAGAACCCACGGGTCCGGTTGAAGGCGCTGGGCGAGGTCGCCGACCACGGTCGCGCGACCTCGGAACAGGTCATGGCCGAACTCGCCGACGTCTCCGATCTCCTGGTGACCGGGCCGCTGGCGCAGGACCGGGCCGACGCGATCGCCCAGAGCCGTGGCATCGGATTCGTTCCGCTGCACTACTGTCCGCTGCGCCCGAACGCCAGCCTCGCCGTCCGCTACCGCGAGTACCCGCGTCCGGTCTCGCGCGCGATGTGGCGTCTCGCCGACCAGACCTACTGGCTGACGCTGCGCGGCGCCGACCGGAGGCTGCGCACCGAACTCGGCCTCCCGCCCGCGAAAGGCCCACTGGGGAACCGACTTCGGCGGCGCGGGGTACCCGAGATCCAGGCCTACGATGCCGCCCTGTTCCCCGGACTCGCGAACGACTGGGGACCACAGCGGCCGCTGGTCGGATTCCTTCTGCCGGACAAGGAAACTCGCGCCGCACTCGCCAACGGCGACGATGCGACGTCACGCGCGGTCGAGTGGGCGTCGGGCGGTGAGGCACCCGTCTACGTCGGTTTCGGCAGCATGAAGATCACCGCCGAGCAGATCGGCGGGATCGTGAGCTCGCTCCTCGATCGCGGGCTTCGGGTCATCGGACACACCGATCACGAACTCCCCCAGCATGATCGGCTCCTGCACCTCCAACAGCCGGTCGACCACGAGCCCCTGCTCCCGGAATGTCGAGGCGCGGTGCACCACGGCGGCGCCGGCACCACGGCAGCGGCAGCACGCGCGGGCATCCCGTCGGTGATCGCGTGGCTCAGCGCGGATCAGCCGATGTGGGCGGCAGCTCTTCGACGGAAAGGTGCCGGTTCCGGCAACAAGCTGGCCCGGTTCGAGCCATCCGATCTCGACCCGCTCACCGATCCGGCGGTGGCGGCTGCGGCCGCGCGTCTGGGGAGGGACCTCACCCCACCGGCCGACGCCGTCGACCGCGCCTGCGAGATCCTGCTGGACGCCGCCGCGCGCTGACCCGGGCGTCGTCGAGCCGCGGTCACGCGTCGTCGAGCAGGGCGGTGGCGACCGCCGCGATCCCCTCGCCGCGTCCGGTCATGCCCAGACCGTCGGTGGTCGTCGCCGACACCGACACCGGTCCGCCGACCGCCGCGGACAGCACTTCCTGAGCTTCGGCACGACGGGGTCCGATCTTGGGACGATTGCCGATGACCTGCACGGCGGCGTTGACGACGCGGAGTCCCTCGTCAGCGATCAGCTCGGCCACATGGGTGAGCATCGCGATGCCGGAGACGCCCTCCCACTCGGGTCGACCGGTGCCGAACACCGACCCGACGTCGCCGAGTCCGGCGGCCGAGAGCACCGCGTCGCACAGGGCGTGCGCACCGACGTCGCCGTCGGAGTGACCCTCACAGCCGGGCTCGTCGGGAAAGTGCAGGCCGACCATCCAGCAGTCGGCGGATGCGTCGATACGGTGCGCATCGGTGCCGATCCCGACCCTCATGACCGGGCCTCGGCGTCGGCCGCGGTCTCACGGACGACGTCTCGGATGATGCGGAGGTCCCACGGGGTGGTGATCTTCATGGCGAGAGGGTCTCCCGGGACGATGTGGACGGGGATTCCGCAGCGTTCGGCGAGGCCGGCGTCGTCGGTCGCCAGACCGGAATCGTCGGCATGCGCTCGCAGCAGGGCCTCGCGGGTGAAGCCCTGTGGGGTCTGCACCGCGCGGAGTTCTTCGCGGTCGACGGTGCGGGTCACGAGTTCGTGTCCGCTCGCATCCGGTGCGACCTGCTTGAGAGTGTCGACAACCGGCACCCCGGGCACCACGGCCGGATGCCCGGCCGCGACGGCGTCGACCACTCTCGTGAAGACATGAGCGGGCGTCAGGGGACGTGCCGCGTCGTGCACGAGAAGGATCCGGGCATCGCCGGCCGCGGCTATTCCCGCGCGCACCGAATCGGACCGGTGAGCACCGCCGGGAACGACGGCGACCCCGGGGAGCAGCTCTCGAGCATGCTCCACGAGGTCGGCCGGCACCACGACGACGATCGACGCCCCGAGCGATTCGGGGATGTTGTCGACGCAGCGCTCGATGATCGTTGCGCCATCGAGGTCGACGAACGCCTTCGGTACCGGCTCGCCGAGTCGGGTTCCCGACCCGGCAGCCGGGATGATGACGCAGACTTCCGCGCCGGAATCCTCCGGCGTAGTGGTCAATGTTCTACCTGATCAGGTACGAACCGATGTCAGGAAGCCGCCGCGAGGACCTCGTCCAGGATGATGGTGGCCTTCTCGTCATCGGTGTTCTGCGCGAGCGACAGTTCGTCCACGAGGACTCGGCGGGCACGGGTCAGCATGCGCTTCTCACCGGCCGAGAGTCCACGGTCCTGCTCGCGGCGCCAGAGGTCGCGCACGATCTCGGCGACCTTGATGATGTCGCCGGAGATGAGCTTCTCCTGGTTCGCCTTGAATCGCCGCGCCCAGTTGGTCGGCTCTTCGGTGTGCGGGGCCCGCAGCACCTGGAATACCTGGTCGAGACCCTCTTGCCCGACCACGTCGCGGACGCCCACGTATTCCAACTTCGTCGAGGGAATCTGAACGGTCATGTCACCGTCGGCAACCTTGAGAACAAGGTATTCGATCTGCTCACCCTTGATGGTCCGGGTAACGATGTCTTCGACCCGAGCAGCACCGTGATGGGGGTAAACGACGGTGTCGCCAACTTTGAAATTCAATGTTCCTTGCCCCTTTCGAGTGAACCCAGTCTAGCACGGGCGTTCCGAGGGCCCCACCCAACGGTGCAGGTCAACGCGGTGAACCGGTTCCAGTGCAGGCTCTTCCGAGGTGGCAGGGGGTGCCGTAGCAGCGTGTTCGACGTCACGCAACACCTCTCCGGCGAGCCCCGTGGAGACCCCCCTCCCGAGCCCCGGAACATGCCCTCGCGGACACGAATCGGGCACCCGGGCGGACTTTTCCGGACGACGCCCACTACGCTGCGTAGTGCAGGGTTTCGCGCGCTGCAATTCGACTTCGTTTGACCTGGGAGGATCGGGTGTCAGTGCTTCCACTATCCGCACGGCGGTCGGCGGTTCGGCCGTCTCGTCTGGCCACCGCTGCAGCCACGATCGGCATCGCCGTTGCCCTGGGCACCACCGGTTGCGGTGCGGGACAGATCTCGCAGACCGCCAACCAGCTGCCCGCGGTGAACGGTGCGAACGTCAACATCGACACGCTGCAGCTGCGGGACGTGCAGATCCTCTACCCGGAGAAGGACGCACCGACCGTCTTCGGCAACGGCGGACCGTTCGAGCTCGCGTTCGTCGTCGCGAACTCCGACCAGACCGCGTACTACCGCCTTAAGGAGATCAAGCCCGAGAAGGGTTCGGTCGAGTTCGTCGAGGGCAGCGACTCCGCGGCTCGCGTCATCGCGCCGGGGCAGGCCCTCAGCAGCGGCACGCCCGTCGGCTCCGTCCGGGACAGCGAGAAGAAGGTCACCGCCGAGCTCACCAACGCGGGCGACACCGTCGCCGCCGGCCTGACCACCGACCTGACCTTCGTCTTCGAGAAGCGCGAGGGCAACGGCTCGTGGGTCCCCGCCGGTGAGACCACCGTGCAGACCCCGGTAGACGCCGGCGCGGAACTCGAGCGCCAGGACGTCGCGCGCAACGCGGAGCCGACGTTCTACAACCAGCATCACGGAGCGGTCGGCCCCGGGGACTCCGAGGGCGGCACACCCGAGACCGGACACGAAGAGGGCGGCGGGCACTGACCCCTCCCCTGAAGACGCACGACGAGGCCCGGCATCCGCCGGGCCTCGTCTGTTCTGTCGGTCCGCCCGCTTAGGCTGACCGGGTGGCAAAACCCAAATCCTCGTATCGCTGCACCGGCTGCGGTCATCAGGTCGCCAAGTGGGTCGGACGCTGCCCCGAATGCAGCGAGTGGGGATCGATCGACGAGGTCGCCGGCGCACCCACGTCCTCCCGGACGACCGCCGCGGTGGCGCCGTCGAGCCCGGCCCTGCGCATCACCGAGGTCGACGCCCAGTCCACCGCGGCGGTGCCCACCGGCATCGGGGAACTCGACCGCGTCCTCGGGCGCGGCGTCGTCCCGGGGTCGGTCATCCTGCTCGCCGGAGAACCCGGCGTCGGCAAGTCGACGCTGCTGCTGGAGACCGTCAAACACTGGGCGGCCCAGGATCGCGTCGCGCTCTACATCACCGGCGAGGAATCGGCCGGTCAGGTCCGTATGCGCGCCGAGCGCACCGGCGCGGTGCACGCCAACGTCTACCTCGCCGCCGAAACCGATCTCGCGACCATCCTCGGCCACGTCGACACCGTGCGGCCGTCGCTGATGATCATCGACTCGGTGCAGACCGTCGTCGCGTCCGGCGCCGACGGCGTGACCGGTGGCGTGACGCAGATCCGCGCCGTCACCACCGCACTGGTCTCGCTGGCCAAGGACCGGGGCATCGCGGTGATCCTGGTCGGCCACGTGACCAAGGAGGGCGCGGTCGCGGGTCCTCGTTCACTCGAGCACCTCGTCGACGTCGTACTCGCCTTCGAGGGCGACAAGCACTCGACGCTGCGGATGGTCCGCGGCGTGAAGAACCGATTCGGCGCCGCCGACGAGGTCGGCTGTTTCGAACAGCGCGACGACGGCATCCACCAGGTGCCCGATCCGTCGGGAATCTTCCTGCACCAACGGGATTCGGACGTCAGTGGCAGCGTCACGATGGTGACGATGGACGGCAAGCGGGCGCTCGTCGGCGAGGTACAGGCGCTCGCCAACGGGACCGAGATGTCCAACCCCCGTCGTGCGGTGTCGGGCCTCGACTTCAACCGGGTGGCGATGGTCCTCGCCGTGTTGCAGGCGCGCGCCGGCCGCAAGGAACTGGGCAAGTCGGAGGTCTACCTGTCGACGGTCGGCGGCATGCGCGTGACCGAACCCGCCGCCGACCTCGCCATCGCGCTCTCGGTCTATTCGACCCTGACCCAACGCCCCGTCCCCCAGTCGACCGTCGTCATCGGCGAAGTCGGACTCGGCGGCGAGATCCGTCGGGTGTCGGCGGTGGCGCGACGCCTGGCGGAGGCCAAGCGGCTCGGCTTCCGCGAGGCCATCATCCCCGCGGCCACCGACGAGGAACTTCCGAAGGGCATCCGCATCCTCCGGGTCGCCAACCTCGGCGACGCCGTCCACCTCCGCGACTCCGACCCGGTGGACGCGCCGTTCTGAGCCGACCTCAGAGCTGAGGCTTACCGCCCAGGTACTCCGCCGCCTTGGCGCTGTTCTCGACGTGATCGGCGAAGTGCGCCCGGACGTCGATCTGGACGAACAGGCCGTTCGCCCGCGCCACCGGCCGGTCCGGATCACCGAGGTGCGCAACACCTTCGACGTAGATCTTGCGTCGCTGCTTGCCCAGGATCTCGGCATGCAGGTGCAGGGTCTTGCCCACCGGGATGGGCTGCAGGAAGTCGACCTGGAGGTGCGCGGTCACCGCCGCCGGACCGATCAGCCGCGGCGTCATACCCATGACGTCGTCGAACGCACTGGAGAGGATGCCGCCGTGGATCACGCCGGGCCCGCCCTCCATCCACTGCTGGACGGGCATCTTCGCGTCGACGCTGAAGCCCTCGCCCGCGTACATCTCGAGGTGTAGGCCGTGTGGGGACTCTGGGCCACAACCGAAGCACGTCATGTTGTGCGGACGCATGAGTTCGCCCGGTTCGGACGTCTTCGGGTGACGCTCGAGCACGTCGAGTTCGTCGGGCACCACAAAACTGCTGCTCTTCACATCCCGGTACCCTAGTCACCGTTGTGACGACCTGCTTCGACGGGCGTCGTCCGCCCGGGGTGTCCCGGTGCCGAAGGGGAGACATGGTTGCCGAAGTGGTGAAGTCCGAGCTCACGCGTGAGACGTTGGCGCGCGTCGCGCCGGGCACCCCGCTGCGCGACGGCCTGGAGCGGATCCTGCGCGGCGGTACCGGCGCCCTGATCGTGCTCGGTCACGACTCCGACGTGGAGAAGATCTGCGACGGTGGCTTCCACCTCGACGTCGAATTCGCCCCCACGCGGCTGCGCGAGCTCGCCAAGATGGACGGCGCGGTGGTCTTGTCGACCGACGGCAAGCGCATCGTGCGCGCCAACGTCCAGCTCGTGCCGGACCCGTCGATCCCCACCGAGGAATCGGGCACCCGGCATCGCAACGCCGAGCGCACCGCGATCCAGACCGGCCACCCGGTCATCTCGGTCAGCGCTTCGATGTCGATCGTCAGCGTCTACGTCGACGGTGCTCGTCGTGTCGTGGAGAGCCCTGACCCCATCCTGTCGCGCGCGAACGTCGCCCTGGCGACCCTGGAGCGCTACAAGGCACGCCTCGACGAGGTCATCGCCGCGCTCTCGCGCGCCGAGATCGAGGACTACGTGCTGCTGCGCGACGCCATGTCGACCGCACAGCGCATGGAGATGGTGCGCCGGGTGTCGGTGGAGATCGAGGAGTACGTCCTCGAACTGGGCACCAACGGCCGGCAGGTGAGCCTGCAGCTCGAGGAGCTCATCAGCGACAACGACACCATGCGCGAACTCCTCGTCCGCGACTACTACGCCAGTCCCGAACCCGCCACCGCCGAGGACGTGCGGCAGGCGCTCGAGGTGATCGAGGGACTCAGCGATGCCGATCTCCTCGACCTCACGCAGCTCGCGGGCGCCTTCGGCTACCCGACGACGATCGATGCCCAGGACAACGCCATGAGTCCGCGCGGCTACCGGCTGCTCGCTCGCATCTCCCGTCTGCAGTTCGCGCACGTGGACCGGCTCGTCCGCAGCTTCGGCACCCTGCAGGCTCTGCTCGCCAGCACCTCGGCCGACCTCCAGGCCGTCGAGGGCATCGGCAGCATCTGGGCGCGGCACATCCGCGAAGGCCTTTCCCGGCTCGCGGAGACAAGCATCGAGCGATACGACTAGAGCCCCGACGAATCGGGCTTCAGACGATCAGGGTTTTCTGACGATCAGGGTTCTTGCGCCGGGGCGACCACGTTGAAGGTGATCGGGAACGACTCGCGCTCCCCGATCTTGCCGATCGCCGAGTAGGAACCGGCGGGCACCTGCGTCCGCGGACGCTCACAGCCGGGGCTGCTGGTGGTACCCGACCAGGTGATCGTGTCCTTGACCTGCTGTGCGGGCTTGAGGACGACGTTGTTCACGGTTTCGATCGGCGAACAGTCACGCGCCGACCACAGGGTGCGCGACCCGTCGAGCGTCCGCACGATCACGTTCTGAGCGGCCTTGCCCACATCGCGTGTGCAGTCGGACAGACCGGCGTTCGTGGTGACGATCGTGAAGACCGGCTGCTGGCCGATCGTGTACGTCGGCTTGTCGGTGTAGAGGACCACCGAGATCGCCTGGTCCGGGCAGAGGTTGGGGCCGGCGGGGCCACCGGGGACTCCTGCGGGGCTCGCCGATTCCGGAGGTGAGGACGCCGACGCGGACGCACCACCCGGGGCTCCGGCACCGGCAGCATTGCCGCCCGGAGCGCCACCGGCGCCGGCGTCTCCGGCGGCGGGCGGTTCGGACGACGGCGGCGCCGACTCCGAGGACGGAGCCGCACTGCTGGGAACGGATGAGGTGGCCGCGGTGTTCTGCGGCGCGTCACCACCCGACGTCATCCACACGATGAGAGCCACGACCAACCCCACGACGACCAGTGCAGCACCCCCGGCGACAACGCGTCGTCGCCAGTAGATCTCGGGGGGCAGCGGGCCCTGGGGTTCGATCACGACCACAACGCTAACGGCCGGATCTTGACTTCCGGTTGATCACGTGCGGCGTGTCGCGGCCGAAAAACAGTCCCCAACAGGCAAAGTCTAGAGTTCGCCTTCAGGTTCCGGGTCGTCCGGAGCGATTCAGGCGGTCTCCGCCACCACGTGGGCCTGCGGCTGCTCGCCGATGTCGCCGTACACGCCCTGCAGGCTCACCCGGCCCTCGCTCAGCTTGTAGGTCAGGCCGACGATCGCGAGTCTCCCGGTGCTGATGCGGTCGGCGATGATCCGGCTGCGCTGCATGAGCAGGCGCCCGGTCTCGACGACGTGGCGGGCCTCGAACTCGTCGACCCGGGTGAGGCCCTCGCTGCGTCCGGCGAGAATGCTCGGGGTGACTCGTTCGACGACGTCGCGGATGTAGCCGCCGGGGATCTGCAGATCGTCGAGGGCGTCGAGGGTCGCCTTCACCGCGCCGCAGCTGTCATGGCCGAGAAGCACGATCAGCGGCACGTCGAGGACCTCGACCGCGTACTCGAGCGAACCCATGACCGCGGAGTCGATGACGTGGCCGGCCGTGCGGACCACGAACATGTCGCCGAGACCCTGATCGAAGATGATCTCGGCGGCCAGACGGGAATCGGCGCAGCCGAAGAGGACTACATGCGGGTGCTGCCCGTCGGCGAGCCGCGCCCGATCCTCGATACCCTGGCTCGGATGTTGAGATTCTCCGGCCACAAATCGGTCGTTTCCGTTGCGCAGGACGCGCCAGGCTTCGCGGGGTGTCTTTCCGATCATGACCAATAGTGTGCCACCGGAGCGATTGATCGGTTGGTTCGGCACCCATGAGCGCGACCTGCCGTGGCGGGACCCGGCATGTACCGGATGGCAGATCCTCGTCAGCGAGATCATGCTGCAACAGACCCCGGTCTCCCGGGTGTTGGAGCCGTGGCGGATGTGGGTCGAGCGCTGGCCGGTGCCGTCGGCGATGGCCGTCGAGCCTGCCGGTGAGGTCCTACGTGCCTGGGGCAAGCTCGGGTACCCCCGGCGCGCCCTGCGCCTCCACGAGTGCTCCAAGGTCCTCGCACGTGATCACGGCGACCGAGTGCCCGACGACGTCGAGACGATGCTCACGCTGCCCGGCATCGGCGACTACACCGCGCGGGCGGTCGCGTGCTTCGCCTACGGCCGGGCGGTACCCGTCGTCGACACCAACGTCCGCCGCGTCATCGCGCGCGCGGTGCACGGTCGCGAGCAGCCCGGTAACCCGTCACGCCGCGACCTCGACGACGCCGAGGCGCTGCTCCCCCGGTCCGGCGCGCCGCGGTTCTCGGCGGCCCTGATGGAACTGGGCGCACTGGTGTGCACGGCACGAAACCCCAAGTGCGACAACTGCCCTCTCGTCGACTGCACCTGGGTCCGGCGCGGCCGTCCCGCGCACACCGGCCCACCGCGGAAGGCCCAGAAGTTCGCCGGCACCGACCGGCAGGTCCGCGGCCTGCTGCTCGACGTCCTGCGCGGCACCACCGGTTCGGTGGACCGGGCGAAGCTCGACGTGGTGTGGACGAGCGACACCGCCCAGCGCGACCGTGCCCTCGACTCCCTGCTCGTCGACGGGCTCGTGGAGATCACCACCGACGGGCGCTACTGCCTTGCGGGCGAGGGCTGAAGCCGTCCGACCGACGGGCGACACCGCAGGTCATAATTCGTGCCAAGGTCGATGACCAGTCATTTGATCGTTCGGGCATAGTCTCCCGCTGGACCCGGATCGTTGCTAATGTCCCGATCCATGAGTCAGCCGCCGTATCCTCCTGTCCCGCCGTCGGACCCGAATCAGCCGGGTGGACAACCAGGGCAGCAGCCGCCCCAGTACGGGCAGCAGCCGCCTCCCCCACCCCAGTACGGTCAACAGCCCGGCTTCGGGCAGCAGCCACCCCAGTACGGCCAGCAGCCTGATCACGGACAGCCGCAGTACGGCCAGGCGCCGCCTCCGCCGCCCCCGGGTGCGCCGCAGTACGGGAGCGCGGGCGCGTACCCCGGCGCTCCCGGCGCCCCAGGCACCAAGGTCGATGTGGGCGAGGCGTTCTCCTGGGCCTTCAACAAGTTCAAGAACAACGTCGGCGCCATGATCCTGCCGGGTCTGGCGGTGTTCCTGCTGGGGGCCGCACTCATCGCGGTGGGTTTTTCGGCAGTCGCACTCTTCGGCACCACCGAAACAACCTATGACCGCTTCGGCAACGAATACACCGAGACGTCGCTGGGCTTCGGAGGCTCGATCCTCTTCGGCCTGGTGTACCTCGTCTTCATCGTGGGCCTGCTCTACATCCAGGCGAGCATCATCTCGGGCGCGGTCCGCGTCGCCAACGGCGAACCGGTGACGGCGAAGTCGTTCCTGACCCCGATCCGCTTCGGGCCGGTCGTCGGCACCGCGATCCTGGTCGGCATCATCACCGGAATCGGCTACGCCCTGTGCATCATCCCCGGCATCATCGCGATGTTCTTCCTGATGTTCTCGGTGGTCGCCACCATCGACAAGAGCCTCTCGCCGATCAACGCGATGAAGAACTCCTTCGAGCTGACGAAGTCGAAGGTCGGTGACTCGATCATCACCCTGCTGGTCACCTACGCCATCAACCTGGTCGGTGTCCTGGTCTGCTACGTCGGCCTGATCGTCGCCGCCCCGGTCGCCCAGTTGTTCCTGGTGCACTGCTGGCGTCGACTCAACGGCGCACCGATCGCACCCGCCGATCCCGCCTGATCCACAGTCCACCCATTCGGGGCGCGCACGAGACATCGTGTGCGCCCCGATCTATTCGGGGCAGGTGTCCAGCCCGGACAGAAAAGCCTCCACCGCACCGCGATACACGTGCGGCGCGTCGTCGTGGACGAGGTGCCCGGCCCCCTCGACCCGTAGATACTGCGCATGCTCGTTGACCTCGTACATGCGGCGCATCTGCCCGGGCGGGGTGACCGTGTACTCGGCTTCGATCACCAGCGACGGCACCGCGACCTCTTCCCACTCCGCCCAGAAGTCGCGAACGCCCCACTCGTCGGCGATCGCGCCCCACAACGGAATCCGGCCATGGAGTCGACCGTCGTCGAATGCCTCGTAGAAGTACCGGCCGGCCACCGGACCGAACATCGCGACCGCGTCGTCGACGGAATCGAAACGCTCGGGCCAGGACTCGAACCAGGGCGTCCAGTTGGTGGTGGTCCGACCGCGGAAGTCCGGTGCCATGTCCTCGACCACGAGCGCCGCCACGAGCTCCGGATAGGCGGCGGCGGTGCACCAGGCGTGCAGGGCCCCCATCGAGTGCCCGATGAGTACCGCCGGTCCGCGGTCGATCCAGGTGAGGATCTCGGCGAGGTCGGCGACGAACCGCTCGGTCGCGAGTTCTGTTGCGCTGTCCGGCTCCTCGACATCGGCGCCGGTGTGAAAGGCCGCGTCGTAGGTGAACACCCGGCCGTACCGGCGCAACCACGGCACCTGTCGCCGCCACGTGCGCCCACGCCCCATCAGCCCGTGCAGCAGGACGATCGGCCGCGTCGTCGTGCCGCCGTCGAGCGGACCGCGGGCGTCGTCGACGATCACCGGACCCCCGTGGTCACGGAACCCGATCTCGCCGATCGCGTGGCTGTCGAACATGGCCGAAACTGTAGCCGCAGGACCCGTGCCTCGAGCCCGGCAACACCGTCACGACCGCACTCGCAACGCCTATGGTGGACGCATGGCTGTTGTGAAGATCAATGCAATCACCGTTCCCGAGGGCGCCGGACCCGAACTGGAGAAGCGGTTCGCCAACCGCGCCCACTCGGTCGACGGTTCCAAGGGATTCCTCGGGTTCCAGCTCCTGCGTCCGGTGAAGGGCGACGACCGCTACTTCGTCGTGACGCAGTGGGAGTCCGAAGAGGACTTCCAGGCGTGGGCATCCGGCCCGGCACGCGAAGCGCACGCCGGAGAGCGGGCCAAGCCGGTCGCCTCGGGTGCCGATCTGCTCGAGTTCGAGGTCGTCCTCGACGCGCGCCCCAGGGCCTGACGGAGCAGCCCTGAGTTCGTCGATCCCCGCCGGCGAGCAGTTCGTCTCGCCGATGTTCCCGCTCGGCACCGCCCTGCTGCCGGGTGGCGAGTTGCCGCTGCGTGTCTTCGAACCGCGCTACCGGCAGATGGTCGGCGACCACATCGAGGAGTCCGACGGACGATCGACCGTGCGCTTCGGCGTCGTGTTGATCGCCCGCGGCTCCGAGGTCGGCGGCGGCGAGGTGCGATGCGAGGTCGGCACGATGACACTCGCCGACGTCACCGATCGATTCCCGGACGGTCGGGCGCTGTTGTCCGGCACCGGCACTCATCGCTTCCGGATCGTCGAATGGCTTCCCGACGATCCGTATCCCCTCGCCCGCATCGAGGTGCTCTCCGAACCGGCCCCTTCCGAGGTCGACCTCGAGCGGTTGCACTCGATCGACCAGCGCCTCCGCGTCATCATGCGGCAGACTCTCGAGGCCGCCGGCAAGGACGTCGACACGATCTTCGCCGCACTCGACATCATCGACGCCGATCCCGCGATGGCAGACATCTCGCCCCTCTACCGCTGGGCCAACCGACTCCAGGTCGAGCCCCACGATCAGCAACGCCTCCTCGAGGCCGCCGACCCGTCCGGACAGCTCGATGTACTCGACGACGTCATGGAAGGACTGGAGGCCCGCGCGGCGTTCGGGCGGGGCTGATTCGCGCCACCCCTGGCGGCGAAGTTAGAACGTGTTCTAGTATTGCGTGTGCCGTAGTTCACACTTGCCCGCGTGCGGAGAGAAATCCGCCGCTGACCGGCAAGGACCCGTCCTCCTGAGGAGCACACGCGTAATGACCGAGACCGTGGAGTCCCACACCGCAACAGTCACCGGCGGCGGGGATCAACCCCAGTTGCTCATCGGCGGCCGATGGGTCGACCCCCATTCCAGTGAGACCCTCGAGGTCTTCTCCCCCGCCACCGGGGAGCGTGTCGGGTCCGTGCCGCACGCCGACGCCACCGACGTCGACACCGCCGTCGGGGCGGCCCGCGCGGCCTTCGACTCCGGCGTCTGGAGTTCGACGCCCCCGGCTCAGCGCGCCGACATCATCGCCAAGGTCGCCGACCTCATCGACGAGCGCGGCGACGAGATCACCGCGCTGGTCTCGGCCGAGATGGGCGCCCCGCCGAGTGCGATCGCCACCCTGCAGCAGCTGCCCGGCACTGGTGTCCTGCGCGCCTACGCCAACGCCGCCCGCGACTACCAGTGGGAGGAGTACCGGACCGGCCTGTTCGGCACCACCCGCATCACCCGCGAGCCGGTCGGCGTCGTCGGCGCGATCTGCGCCTGGAACGTTCCGCTGTTCATCACCTGCAACAAGATGGGCGCGGCCCTCGCCGCCGGCTGCTCGGTGGTCCTCAAGCCCGCCCCGGAGACCCCGCTCACCGGTAACTACGTGGCCCAGCTGTTCATCGAGGCCGGCGTGCCCGCCGAGGCGATCTCGGTGGTCACCGGCGGCACCGAGACCGGCCAGGCCCTCGTCGCCCATCCCGACGTCGACAAGATCACCTTCACCGGTTCGACCGCCGCGGGCAAGGCCATCGGCGCCGCCTGCGCCGAGACCCTGAAGCGCTGCTCGCTCGAGCTGGGCGGCAAGTCGGCGGCGATCGTCCTCGACGACGTCGACATCGCCGCGAACGCCTTCATGCTGACGTTCCTCGGCCTGTTCAACACCGGCCAGGCCTGCGTCGCGCAGACCCGAATCCTGGTGCCGCGCAGCCGCCAGGACGAGATCGTCGCGGCGATGGTCGAGGCGGCGAAGGCCATGAAGGTCGGCCTGCCGTCGGATCCGGAGGCCCAGCTCGGGCCGCTGATCACCGAAAAGCAGCGCCAGAAGGTCGAGGAGTACATCGAACTCGGCAAGAAGGCCGGTGCCACACCGGTTCTCGAGAGCGAACGTCCCGCCGGTCTCGACTCGGGCCACTTCCTCACCCCGACCATCTTCACCGGCGTCACCAACGACATGGCCATCGCCCAGGAGGAGATCTTCGGCCCCGTCCTGTCGGTCATCGCCTACGACGACGTCGACGAGGCCATCGCCATCGCCAACGACTCCGACTACGGACTCGCCGGCACGGTGTGGACCAACGACGTCGAGCGCGGCATCGAGATCTCCACCAAGATCCGCACGGGCACCTTCGGGATCAACTGGTACGCAATCGATCCCGAGTCCCCCTTCGGCGGCTACAAGAACTCCGGCATCGGCCGCGAGAACGGCCGCGAAGGCCTGGAGTCCTTCCTCGAGCACAAGTCGACGATGCTGCCGATGGGCTACGAGGTCTCCAGCAACTAGACCCTCACCTCTCACAGGGGGAAGTACCGGGGCCGGACGCCAGGCGTCCGGCCCCGATTCCGTTGTCCCACTGCTGCCTGAGGTGCGAGGAGCGATGGGGTACCCCCGTCAGTGGGCGGCGACCGGCGCCAGTTCCACCACCCGCGCGTCGCCGACGTCCGCGGGGAGCTGGTGGGTCACGACCACGACGATGCGATCGGGTCCGAAGAGGTCGTCCTCGACGCCGAGGAGGCGTCTAAGCAGGCCGGCGGCATCGTCGGCGGAGAGGTGTTCGGTCGGTTCGTCGAGCAGGACCATCGGTGCCGGGTGGAGTAGTGCACGAGCGAGGAGCAGGCGTCGGCGCTCGCCGCCGCTGACGGCGTCGGCACCGCCGGTCAGGGTGGTGTCCAGACCGTCGGGAAGCCTTGCGGCCCAACCGTCGAGGCCGACGGTCGTCAGGGCCGCGAGGATCTCCTCGTCGGTGGCGTCACCGCGCGCGACGCGCATGTTCTCGCGGACCGATGTCGAGAAGAGATGTGCCTCCTCGGCGAAGTAGCAACCGGCCGAACGGAGTTCGACGGGCCCACGGCTCGACGTGTCGACACAGGTGATGTCCCCGTCGACGGGATCGAGCAGGCCGGCGAGGGTGAGCAGCAGCGTGGACTTGCCGACTCCGCTGGGTCCGACGACCGCCAGCCTCGATCCCGGCCGCAGGTCGAGGTCGAGGCCG
The DNA here is from genome assembly GCF_009720185.1 of Gordonia sp. 135. Classification (NCBI taxonomy): domain Bacteria; kingdom Bacillati; phylum Actinomycetota; class Actinomycetes; order Mycobacteriales; family Gordoniaceae; genus Gordonia; species Gordonia sp. 135. The sequence goes on along the minus strand of NZ_CP046257.1, from coordinate 900,616 downwards.
TCCTCGGGTCCGAGGACGTTCCGTTCCGCGCGCCCCCATCGCAGTCCGTCGGTCGACACCTCGACCATCCCACGGTGGACCGCCACATCCGCACCGGACGGCCCGGTGCCGTCGGCGGCGTGCGCACCGTCGACGAGAGCCATGACCCGAGCGGCGCTCTGGCGACTGCGCTCGATCTGCAATCCGGCCTCGGTCAGCGGCGCGGTCGACTCGAAGGCCGACAGCGGCAGGAGGACCAGCACGCCGAGGATCATCGGGGTGAGCCCCTCGCCGGAGGCGATCCCGGCGAGGGAACCGGTTGTCTGCGATGCCAACTGGATGGCGATCACACATGCCGCGACGAGTGACGCACCCATCGCGAGTGGGGTGGCCGCAGCGGCTGCCGCCTCCAGCCGACGCCCCCGATCGGTGGCCGCGAGATGCCGGCGGTCGGCGTCTGCAGCGGTCTCGAGCAGCTCTCCACGCCGACGCGCGACGACGAGTTCGGAGGCGTGCCCCAGTGTGGTCGTCGTCGCCTCGGCGGATTCGGTGGCCGCGCGCGACCCGTCCCGGAGGGTGGAGGCGCCACCGCGCGCCGCGAGCCACGGGGCGACGCCACCGCTGATGACGAGCGCGACGGCGAGCACTGCGGCGGCGGGCAGCGAGACCAGTGCCATCACGACGACCGCGGCCACGGCCGTCGTCACCCCGACGCCGATGGGGATGAGTCCGCGGATGAGCGCGTTGCCGATCTCGTCGATGTCATCGCCCGTGCGGGTCAACAGATCTCCGCGCCGGAGAGTGACCGAGTAGGCGGGCGAACCGGTCGCGAGGGCCGTGTACACCCGTTCGCGGGCGGTCGTCATCGCACGCAGGGCGAGATCATGGGTGGCGAGCCGTTCGAGGTAGCGGAACAGGCCGCGCGAGATGCCGAGTGCCCGAACGGCGGTGATCGCCACCGACAGGTACAGCACCGGCGGCATCTGCCACGCGCGGGTGATCAGCCACGCGGACAGCGCCGCGAGGCCGAGCGCCGACAGCGAACCGCCGACGCCGAGCAGCAGGGCCTTGGCGACCGCGCCACGGCGCAGGCCGAGGAATCCGAGCGCCCGGATCAGTGGGTCGTCGCGCATGGCACACCTCCGTCGAATTCGACGACCTGATCGGCGAATTCACGCGCGATCCCCCGATGGGCCACCACGATGACCGTGTCACCGGCGCGTGCGCGCTCGCGGAGCGCGGTGAGCACCGCACGTTCGGAGTCCTCGTCGAGGTGGGCGGTCGGCTCGTCGAGGAGCAGCAGCGGAGCCGGGGATGCAAGCACTCGTGTCAGCGCGAGTCGCTGGCGCTGGCCGGCGGACAGTCCGACGCCGCCCGCGCCGAGCCGGGTGTCGAGACGGTTCGGCAGCTCGAGCACCACGGAGTCGAATCCACTGGCCGTCGCGGCCCGGTCGGCGGCGTCGCGGTCGAGGGCGCCGAACAGTTCCACGTTCTCGCCGACCGTGCCCGGCACGACGACCGGTTGCTGCGGCAGCCAGGCGATCTGTTCGTACAGGGACTCGGGATCGGCATGGGTGACCGGGATGGACCCGATGAGCACCGACCCGTCGTCCGGTGTCACCAAACCCATGATGGCGGCCAGGGTCGTGGATTTCCCCGACCCGTTCGGGCCGGTGAAGAGCGTGAGCGAGCCGGGCGCGATGGTCGCGCGCAGGGACTCCGGCGCCCAGCCGTCACGACCGTGCACCCCGAGGTCGAGGATGGTGATCGGCGCGCCCGCAACGGTGATGCCCCGGCCACCGCTGACCGGCATCGGCGCCGCGTCCTCGGGAGAGTCGATCAGCTCGAAGACCTCCCCGGCGGCGGTGACGCCGTCGGCGGAGTTGTGGAACTGTGCGCCGACGCGTCGGAGAGGCAGATACGCCTCGGGCGCCAGGATCAACGCGAAAACACCTGCGTAGAGCGACATCTCGCCGAACACCAGGCGCAGACCGATGCCCACGGCGACCAGTGCGACGCACAGGGTGGCGAGCAGCTCGAGGACGGCCCCGGACAGGAACGCCACCCGTAGCGAACTCATCGTGGAACGCCGGTGTGCCTCACCGAGTTCGGCCACCTGGGCGGCCGGGGCCTCGGCCCGGTTCAGTGCCCGCAGCGTCGGCAGGCCGGCGATCAGATCCAGCAGCTGCGCGGTCAGCCTGCTCATCGTCGCCAGCTTGCGGCTGGTGCGATCCCGGGTCATGAGCCCGACCAGGACCATGAAGATCGGGATGAGCGGCAACGTGATCAGGATGATCAGCGCCGACGGCCAGTCGGCGAAGGCGATCACCACGGTCACCGTAGGCGTGAGGATCACCGCGGCCACGAGCGCCGGCAGGTATCCGGACAGATACGGCCCGAGCGCGTCGAGTCCCCGCAACAGCACGGTCGCCGCATGCTCACGCAGCGTCAGCAGCGTTCGCGGTGCGGTCCGACGCGGATCGGTGAGCACATCGAGTGCCTCGGCCCGCAATTCCGCGATCGCCTGTTCGGCCGCGCGGTGCGCATATCGGTCGTGCCCATAAGCCATCGCGGCACGGGCCGCCATCGCGACCGCGAGGACGACCAGGTGCACCCACTGCGCGTCGAAGGACCGCTCCTCCGGGAAGACGATCAGCTCCGACAGGATCGAGGCGGCCGTACCCGCGGCCACGATGATCGCGATCACCTGCGCGACGGCGAACGCCGCGGTGACCGCGACGTAGCGCCGGGTCGTCGGTGAATACCGCAGCAGGCGCGGATCGACCGGCGGCCGGGCCGCACCCCGCCGCGTGGCCGCCGACCGTTCCAGCGGCGTCACTCGCCGAAGGCGCGCAGGGATCGCAGCCCCGCCGGCTTGGGCATGATCTCCACGGACAGGCGCTTGCGGAACACCCAATAGGTCCAGGCCTGGTAGGCGATCACGACGGGTGTGACCAGAACGGCGGCCCAGGTCATGACGACGAGGGTGTAGTGACTCGACGAGGTGTTGTCGATGGTGAGGTCATACGCCGGATTGATCGTCGACGGCAGCACGTCGGGGTACAGCGACCCGAACAGGGCCGCCACGGTGCCCACGATGGCGATCGAGGTCGCGGCGAACGCCAGGCCCTCCTTGCGCACCTGGGTGGCACCCACCATCACCAGGGCGGCGACCGCGGCGGTCAGCACCGGAATCCAGGTCCACGCACTGCCGTAGGCGAACTGCGTCCACAACAGGAACGCCCCCGCGACGACCAGCGCCGGGATCGACAGCCGCGATGCGTAGCGCATCGAGTCCTCGCGAAGCGCGCCGTCGGTCTTCAACGACAAGAAGACGGCGCCGTGGGTCAGGAAGGCCAGCAACGTGGTCAGCCCGCCCAACAGCGCATACGGGTTGAACAGGTCGAAGAATCCGCCCGTGTACTGCGCGTCGGCGTCGATCGGCAGACCGCGTACGACATTGGCAAAGGCGATGCCCCACACGATGGCCGGAATCCAGGAGCCGAGTCCGATCCCGACGTCGCACCACATCCGCCATCGCGGGTTGTCGATCTTGCCGCGCCACTCGATGGCGCAGACCCGCGTGATGAGGCCGATCAGGATCAGGAACAGCGCGAAGTAGAAGGCGGAGAACATGGTTGCATACCAGCCGCCGAAGGCGGCGAACAACGCTCCACCCGCGGTGATCAACCACACCTCGTTGCCGTCCCAGACCGGTCCGATCGTGTTGAGCAGCACCCGCCGACGGGTATCGGGGTCGGCGGCCGGCTCATCGGACGCCACCCGTGCATCGCCGCCGGTGTGGCTGCGGCCGAGGAAGGGCATCAGCATCCCGACGCCGTAGTCGAACCCCTCGAGGACGAAGTAGCCGACGAACAGCACCGCGATGATCAGGAACCAGACTTCCGGAAGTCCCACTGGTCTCTCCTATGGTTGGGTCGGCCGTCAGTACGCGAACGAGAGCTGTTTGGGCTCACCGCTGTCCGCGTCGGGGTCGGAATGTCCCGGCGGTCTGGAGTCATAGGTCGCCGGCCCCTCGATGACATATCGCCGCTGGAGCATGAACCACACGACACCCAGCGCGCCGTAGAGCAGGGTGAAGCCGATCAGCGTCACCCACACCGTCGCCGCCGAGTGGTTCGAAACCCCGTTCTGGACGAGCATGTTGATCCGCATCGGGTCGAGGTCGTTCTCCCAGTTGGGCGCAACGACCCACGGCTGACGTCCCATCTCGGTGAAGATCCAGCCAGAGCTGTTGGCCAGGAACGGTGTCGGGATCATCCACAGCGCGAGAGTGCCGAACTTGCGGGATTCGACGACTCGCTTGCGACGCGTGAGCCAGAGTCCCCCGAGCGCCACCACGACCGACCCGAGAGCCCAGGTGATCATCGCCCGGAAACTCCAGTAGGTGACGAACAGGTTCGGGGCGAAGTTCTGCCCTGCGGGCACACCTGGTTGTCCCGCGAGCGCCTCGGTGTACTGCTGCTGCAGTTCCTCGACGCCCTGCAGGGTGCTGTCGAAACTGTGGTCGGCCAGGAACGAGAGCATCTTCGGGATCTCGATGACGTGCTCGATGTTGTCGCAGTTGTTCTGCCGCCCGATGGCCAGCACGGAGAATCCGGCGCCGGTCTGGGTCTCGCACAGAGATTCCGCCGCAGCCATTTTCATCGGTTGCTGGTTGAACATGATCTGCGACTGGATGTCGCCGGTGATGAACAACCCCACACCGGAGGCGATCACGATCCAGAGAGCCAACCGGGTGACCGGCCGCCAGAAGCGTCGGGCGTCGAGCTCGAGATCCTCGGGGGTGGCGTCGATGTGGCTCGGCGAGGTCGTCTTGGGCATTTCCGAGGTGTCACCGGTGTCGATGGCCACACGGAGTTTCTTGGCGCGCCACATGTTCCGGGCCATCCACCAACAACCGATGGCGGCGACGAAGGTGCCTGCGGTGAGGAAGGCACCGGCGATCACGTGCGGGAACGCCGCCAGTGTCGTGCTGTTCGTGATCACCGCCCAGAAGTCGTTCATCCTCGGCCGGTCTCGCGTGTCGTCCCACACCACGCCCACCGGGTGTTGCATCCACGAGTTCGCCGCGATGATGAAGTACGCCGAGGCGATGACGCCTATCGAGGCGAGCCAGATGCACGCCAGGTGCACCCTGCGCGGCAGCCGATCCCAGCCGAAGATCCAGAGTCCGATGAAGGTGGACTCGAGGAAGAACGCAACGAGCCCTTCCATCGCGAGCGGGGCGCCGAACACGTCCGCGACGAATCGGCTGTACTCGCTCCAGTTCATGCCGAACTGGAACTCCTGGACGATGCCGGTCGCGACACCCAACGCGAAGTTGATCAGGAAGAGTTTGCCGAAGAACTTCGTCGCGCGCAGCCACTGCTCGTTGCCGGTGACGTGCCACACCGTCTGCATCACCGCGATCATCGGTGCGAGACCGATGGTCAGCGGCACCAGGATGAAGTGATAGACGGTCGTGATACCGAATTGCCATCTGGAGACGTCCAGAGCGTCCATGTATGCCTCGAATCAGGTCACCGGCTGAGCCGGCGGGTGCCGACGTCGCCTACTACTTTTAGTAGTAGGCCCTGGGCGCGACGTTACGCCTGGTCACCGACCCTGTTCAAGCGCCAAAAGTCCCATCACTGCACTGTCGCTGGTGCATTCGCTCTCACCCGCGAACAGGTGTGACGCGGGCCCGGGATCATGTGTGAGTGACCGGGATCAATTGTCTTCCGCGGCGATGGCTCGGTCCACCAAATCGGAAAACCGGTCGGCGTCGGCCGGCACCGGCATCACGTACCGGTTGAGATGGGTGACCCGGGCCGCGAGCGTCACGCTGCTGACGAGCCAGACCGAGTCGGCCGCCACGAGATCCTCCGGGCGCAGGATCTCGACCTTGGTCTTCCAGCCCTCCGCATCGGCGAGATCGAAGACGGCCTGGGCAGTCGTCGAGGCGAGGATGCCGATCTCCGTCGGCGGGGTGACCAGCGAGTCCCCGTACACCGCGACCACCGTCGATCGCGGCCCCTCGAGCACCGCCCCCTCGCTGCTGACGAAGATGACGTCGTCGTAGCCCTCGGATGCGGCGTGCCGGAGCGCGGCCATGTTGGTCGCATAGCTCAGCGTCTTCGCCCCGAGCAGCTGCCATGGCGCCCTGGCGGCCAGGTCGATGGAGAAGCCGCGATCGAGGGTGACCACCGAGACACCGTCGGCGCGCGCCGAGGCGACGCGTTCGGGCACCCGCTCCACGGTCAGGTAGGCCGTCGGGGCGTACCCGTGTTCGCGCCCACGGGTGTAGACCAGACGCAGCAACGCCTCGTCCGACGTCCCGTGCTCGGCAGTCCACAGCTTGACCGCGTTCTCGACCGCCGCGCGCCACTCGTCGGGGTCCGGTGCCGGCAGCTCCATCGCGGTCGCGCTACGGGCGAGGCGCTCGAGGTGCAGGCGCACCCCACGCGCCCGGCCGGCACGGACGAGCAGGGTCTCGAAGACGCCGTCGCCGCGCACCGCCGCGAGGTCGTCGGCGTGCAGGAACGGTGCATCGGCATCGTGTTGGGTGCCGTCGAGGGTGAGCAGGATCGAATCCGACATGGATAAGAGGCTCCCACGACCGCCCGGCCCCGGCTCCACACCCCTGGTGCGCGAGCGACCCGTAGAATCGACCCGTGAGCCGTTCACCCATCCTGACCAGGCATTCCGAGGGCGGGGCGGTCCCCGGCCCCGGCGAGTTCCACTCATCGGAGACCCCGTGGCACTTCGGTGATCCACTCGGGGAACAGAGAGCCGCCGCCACCGGGGTCATCGTCGTCGACCGCTCCGACCGCGCCGTCGTCGAGATCCCCGGCGAGGAACGCCTGAGCTGGCTGCACACCATCTCGAGCCAGCACGTCGCCGCACTCCCCGACCGCCGGAGCGCGGAGAATCTGTCTCTCGACGCCAACGGCCGCGTCGAGGAACACTTCGTCCTGACCGACATCGACGGCGTCACCTGGGTCGACACCGAGGGCGTACGCGGCGAGGCCCTCGCCGGGTTCCTCGCCAAGATGGTGTTCTGGGCCAAGGCGCAGCCGGCCCCGCGAACAGACATGAAGGTACTCACCCTCGTCGGTCCCGGCGCGGTGACCGGACCGGTCGTCGAGCTGCTCGAGATCCCCGCCGACGCGGACGTCTACCAGGCGGGCAACCTGCCGGAGACGCATCACGAGGACGAGCCGCTGGGATTCTGGCGACGGATGCCACCCCTCGGCGAGAACCGCGACCTGCCGGTCGTCGACCTCGTCCTGCCCGAGTTCGTCCTGCTGCGCTGGTGGGACGCACTCGTCGAGGCCGGCGCCCGGATGGCGGGCAGCTGGGCGTACGACGCGCTGCGCGTCGCCGCCCGCCGCCCCCGGCTGGGTGCCGACACCGACGAACGGACGATCCCGCACGAGGTCGACTGGATCGGTGGTCCGGCCGAGCAGGGCGCCGTCCATCTGGACAAGGGCTGCTACCGCGGCCAGGAGACGGTCGCCCGTGTCCACAACCTCGGCAAGTCGCCGCGACGCCTGGTACTTCTGCATCTCGACGGCAGCTCGGATCAGCGTCCGACGACCGGCGACCCGGTCACCGCGGGTGGCCGCACCGTCGGCCGTCTCGGCACCGTCATCGACCACTACGAGTGGGGCCCCATCGCGCTCGCGCTCGTCAAACGCAACGTCGGTGCGGACGTCGAACTGACGATCGGCGCCGAGGAACCGTTGAGCGCGCGCATCGATCCGGACTCCGTCCGCGAGGACGATCATGTCCAGGCCGGTCGCGCCGCCGTCGAGCGGCTGCGCAGCGGCTCGGCCACCCCGGGCACCTGACGCGTGGACACCGGAACCGTGCTGGCCGTCTGCGCGGCCGGCCATGACGTCGTCCTCGACAAGATCGGCCCGTCCGCGATCGACAAGCGCCCTCTGGCCGGCCGCGCCGACGTGCACGAGCTCGGACTGGCCGCCGATCACCAGCGCAACCGCAGGCATCACGGCGGCGTCGATCAGGCGGTGTACGCCTACGCCGAACCCGACGCACGACGCTGGTCCGAGGAACTCGGACGTGAGCTTCCTTACGGCTGGTTCGGCGAGAACCTCCGGATAGACGGGATCGACGTCACCGACGCCTTCGTGGGTGAGCGGTGGCAGGTCGGTGACGACGGACTCCTCCTCGAGACCACCATCCCTCGTGTACCGTGCCGGACCTTCGCGGTGTGGGCGGATGAGCCCAGGTGGGTTAAGAGGTTCATGGACCAGGCCGATTTCGGCGCCTACCTGCGCGTTCTGCAGCCCGGTACGGTGGCCGCGGGCGATTCGGTGACAGTGATCCACCGTCCCGATCACGGTGTGCGGGTCCGGCAACTGCTCGTCGACGCCGACCCCGAGTCGATCGCCACGCTGCTCGCCGCCGACGATCTGCCGGTCAAGGTCCGACGCGAGGCGCAGCGAATTATGAGCAAGGTGAAGAGATCGGGCGGCGCGGCGAGGCAGGGCGCGGCACACAAGTCCTGAAGGCGCGCTAGACTGGTCAGCACGACAGAATTACTTCAAGAGAACGGGGCCGCCAAATCGTTGGCCGCCCCGTCATTTTGCGAGGGGGTCCCGTATGGGCCGCGGCCGGGCAAAGGCAAAGCAGACGAAGGTTGCTCGTCAGCTGAAGTACTCCACTCCGAACACCGATCTCGAAAGCCTGCAGCGTGAGCTGTCCGGGCAGACCAGCTCGGTAGATCGTCCGGATCCGGTGGATGAGTGGTTGGACGAGGACGAGTGGCGACGCGCCTGAGGCGCACCACTCGTGGGTGCCGGCCTCATCGGCGACACCAGATCTCACCCCGCCACGACCTCTCCGCTCAGCGGACCCGCGGTAACGCGGGTTGATGTTTTCGTAGGTATCAGACGGCCGCAGGTGACTGCGGCCGTCTGATGCGTGCGGAGTCGTTTCTCGACATCCAGCGGTGCTCGCCGCGGCGACAACCGGCGATGAGCATCGCTGCTCTGTGGTGTCCAGCGGTAGGGTGCGATCGACGCGTCTGACAACGAGAAAGCGGCGGGAACCCGAAGGTCCCCGCCGCTTTGGCGTCGGTGCGAGAGGCGCTGTGCGCCCGTGACTCTCAGAAGCGCGGGTGCTCGCCGACCAGGGAGACGCGCGAGCCTGCCTCGGTGCTCTTGGGGTCGGTGGACCGCTTGATCGTGCCGAGCACCCAGTTGTCGACGTGCCGGGCCGTCAGGACCGCCTGTGCGCGGTCGGTGTCCTCGGGTGCGACGACCGCGACCATGCCGACACCCATGTTGAAGGTGCGCTCCATCTCGAGCTGCTCGACGCGTCCGCGCTGCCCGATGAGGGCGAAGATCGGGGCCGGGGTCCAGGTGTTGCGTTCCAGCTCGGCCACGAGGCCCTGAGGGATGACGCGGGCCAGGTTCTCGGCCAGGCCGCCGCCGGTGATGTGCGCGAAGGTCCGCACGTCCGCCTCGGCGATGAGCGCCAGGCAGTCGCGGGCGTAGATGCGGGTCGGCTCGAGCAGTTCCTCGCCGAGCGAGCGGCCGAACTCCTCGACGTGGCCGAAGAGATCCATGTGGCCCCACTCGAGCAGCACCTTGCGGGCGAGCGAGTAGCCGTTGGAGTGCAGGCCCGACGATCCCATGGCGATGACGACGTCACCGGCACGGACACGGTCGGGGGTGAGGACCTTGTCGGCCTCCACGACACCGACGGCGGTGGCCGACAGGTCGTAGTGGTTGTCCTGCATGAGTCCGGGGTGTTCGGCGGTCTCGCCGCCGAGCAGCGCACATCCGGCCTCGACGCAGCCGTCGGCGATGCCGGCGACGATCTGGGCGACGGTCTCGGGGACGACCTTGCCGACGGCGATGTAGTCCTGCAGGAAGAGCGGCTCGGCGCCGCAGACGACGAGGTCGTCGACGCACATGGCGACGAGGTCGCGTCCGACGGTGTCGTGCTTGTCGATGGCCTGCGCGACGGCGAGCTTGGTTCCGACGCCGTCGCTGGCGGCGGCGAGGACCGGCTCGCGGTAGTTGCCCTTCAGCGCGAAGAGGCCCGAGAAGCCACCGAGCCCGCCGAGGACCTCGGGGCGCGAGGCACGTTTCGCGTGCGGGGTGATCAGCTCTACGGCTCGTTCACCGGCGTCGATGTCGACTCCGGCCGCCGCGTACGAGGCCGGCGGCGTAGCGCCCGTCGTCTCGTCGGCCGCCGCATCCCGCTCCGTCATCTCCGCAAGCACCCCTTGTCAAAAGTTGTTCTCGACGTGTTCGCCGACGATCACACGGTACCGGAGTGCCCTGCCCCCGGATTCAGGGACGCATCACTGCGCTGACGTTGTCGTTCGGCTTGGTGAGCGGGTCGACCGTTCCGTCGTGTGCGGCGGAGGCCAGCATCTGCTCCAGGACCGCCTTGCCCATGGAGGTCTCCTCGGGCAGTTCGATCGGGTAGTTGCCGTCGAAGCAGGCCGCGCACAGGTTCGACGCGGGCTGCTCGGTGGCACCGATCATCTCGTCGATGCTGATGTAGCCGAGCGAGTCGGCGCCGATGGCCTGGCGCACGCCCTCGACCATGCCCTCCTCGGACTCCATGCCGTTGGCGATGAGTTCCGCCGGGGAGGCGAAGTCGATGCCGTAGAAGCACGGCCAGCGCACGGGACTGGAGGCGATCCGCACGTGCACCTCGGCGGCACCGGCCTCGCGCAGCATGCGGATGAGGGCGCGCTGGGTGTTGCCGCGCACGATCGAGTCGTCGACGACGACGAGTCGTTTACCGCGGATGACCTCGCGCAGCGGGTTGAGCTTGAGCCGGATGCCGAGCTGACGGATCGTCTGCGACGGCTGGATGAAGGTGCGGCCCACGTAGGCGTTCTTCATCAGGCCCTGCCCGTAGGGGATGCCCGAGCCCTGGGCGAAGCCGACGGCCGCGGGCACACCCGACTCCGGGACCGGGATCACCAGGTCGCCCTCGGCAGGGTGTTCCTTGGCCAGGCGGCGGCCGATCTCCACGCGGGTGGAGTGCACCGACCGGCCGTGGATGTTGGAGTCCGGGCGGGCCAGGTAGACGTACTCGAAGACGCAGCCGCGCGGGGTCGGCTCGGCGAAGCGCTTGGTGCGCACGCCGTCGGCGTCGATGGCCAGCAGCTCACCGGGTTCGATGTCGCGGACGAAGGAGGCGCCGACGATGTCGAGGGCGGCGGTCTCCGAAGCGACGACCCAGCCGCGGTCGAGGCGTCCGAGCGAGAGCGGACGCACACCGTGCGGGTCACGTGCCGCGTAGAGGGTGTGCTCGTCCATGAAGGTCAGGCAGAAGGCGCCCTTGAGAGTCGGCAGCAGCTCCATCGCGGCCTGCTCGATCGAGCTGTCGGCGGCGCCGTGCGCCAGGAGCGCACCCACGACATCCGAGTCCGACGTCGCCGCGGAGCTCTTGATGCCCTTCTCCCGAGCGCGGGCGGCGAGATCGGCGGTGTTGACGAGATTGCCGTTGTGACCGAGCGCGACGCCGGTGCCGGCATCGGTGGTGCGGAAGATCGGCTGCGAGTTCTCCCAGGTGGTCGAACCGGTGGTGGAGTAGCGGCAGTGCCCGATGGCGACGTGGCCGCTCATCGCGCCCAGTGTCTGCTCGTCGAACACCTGGCTGACGAGGCCCAGATCCTTGAAGACGACGACCTGGCTGCCGTCGCCGACGGCGATGCCCGCCGCCTCCTGTCCGCGATGCTGCAGCGCGTAGAGGCCGTAGTAGGTGAGTTTGGCGACGTCCTCGCCGGGTGCCCAGACCCCGAATACCCCGCACTCCTCGCGCGGTTCGTTCTCGGGCTGGTCCAGCGGAGCGGGTTCGGGCGCGCACCCACCGGCTGCGGAGCATCCACCGGCCGGCGTGGGAGCGAGCAGGTTCACGTTGGCGATCGAGCGATCAGTCATCGACTAGCTCCCCTGGGCTGCGAATCGGTTAACACGTCAATGTGCTGGGAGACAGTTTCGGAGTTTACGTGCCCGTTGCCTCACAGAGCGAATCTTCCAGCGGTGTCCGAAGCGCCGTAATTCCACGTGAACGCCAGGAGTGACGGATCACACTCGTCGGATCACTCGGTTCTCGACGCGCCCGGGCCCAGCGGAACCAGCGGCAGCAGCCCCGCCACCAGGTCCGCGCGGTGGCCCGATGCGTCGAGTTCACCGGCGCCGAGCGCGGCGTCGTAGGTCAGCAGACCGGTCACCATCAGCAACCACGTGCGCGGCGAGGTCTCGACGACGTTGGGCGGCGTCCCGCGCGTGTGGCGCGGGCCCTCGATGCACTGCACCGCGACGAACGGTGGGACGCGAACCTCGACCGAGTTGCCCGGGGCGAGGTGTTCGAGCGTGCGGGCGGTGAGGCGGACGGCGGCGGCGAGAGCCGGCCGCGACGGCGCGGGGGCCGATTCGTCGCCGAGCCAGTCCGCGACCGCGAGGACTGCGGCGCGGACCTCTGCCGGGTCGGGTCTCTTACGCGGGGGCACGTCAGTCATCTTGCAACGGCGGTTGACGCCGCCCGAATTGGGGCAGTATGTGACGCATGGGCGCGGAAGTGACCAAACAGGAGTTCACCGGCGAGGATCGCGTGAGGTTCCGCCGGCAGGTCAGTCGTGGTACCGACGCGATCGCGCGGATGCTCGCCGACGGGCTGTTCACCGATCAGGGGCGGCCACCCAAACCCCTCCTCGGCATGGAGGTGGAACTCAACCTCGTCGACGAGCAGATGCGTCCGGCCATGGCCAACGCCGCCGTCCTCGAGGCGATCGCCGACCCCGACTATCAGACCGAACTCGGGCAGTTCAACATCGAGATCAACGTCTCGCCGCGGCCCTTCACCACCGACGACACGATCTCGCTGGAACAGGCGCTGCGGACGTCGTTGAACCGCGCGGAGGAACGCGCCGCCCGCACGGACAACCACCTGGTCATGATCGGGATGCTCCCGACCCTGAAGGCCGAACACTTTGCCCATCAGTGGATCTCGGCCAACCCCCGCTACGACCTGCTGAACGAGCAGATCTTCAACGCCCGCGGCGAGGACCTCGAGATCGACATCAGCGGTGTGCCGCTGGGCGACGGCCATGACACCGAACGCCTCCACACGTCCACCGACTCGATCCTCCCCGAAGCCGCCTGTACCTCGCTGCAGCTGCACCTGAGGGTGGCCCCGGAAGACTTTGCCGCGCATTGGAATGCCGCCCAGGTGATCTCCGGGATACAGGTGGCGCTGGCCGGCAACTCCCCGTTCCTCGCCGAGACCGCACTGTGGCACGAGAGTCGCATCCCGGTCTTCGAGCAGGCCACCGACACCCGGCCGCTGGAGCTGAAGAACCAGGGCGTCCGGCCACGCGTCTGGTTCGGCGAACGCTGGATCAACACCATCTTCGACCTGTTCGAGGAGAACACCCGTTACTTCCCTGCTCTCCTACCCGTCTCGACCGACGTCGATCCGCTGGCCGAACTCGATGCCGGACGTATCCCGACGCTCGACGAGCTGCGGCTGCACAACGGCACGGTCTACCGCTGGAACCGGCCCGTGTACGACATCCACGAGGGGCAGGCACATCTGCGCGTCGAGAACCGGGTGCTGCCCGCCGGACCGACGGTCGTGGACACGATGGCCAACGCCGCCTTCTACTACGGGGTGGTCCGCGGGCTCGTCGAGGCCGACCGGCCGCTGTGGTCGCAGATGTCGTTCAACGCGGCCGCGGAGAACCTACAGTCCGGTGCGCATTTCGGCATGGAGTCGCAGCTCTACTGGCCCGACGTCGGCTGGGTCCGACCGGACGAACTCGTACTCCGGCGCCTGCTGACCCTCGCCGAGAAAGGCCTTCGCGCATACGGCGTCTCGGACAAGGCCCGCAAGCGGTATCTGTCGGTGATCGAGGGACGCTGCGTCACCCGCCGGACCGGGTCGGTGTGGCAGCGCGAGGCCGTCGCCGCCCGCGAGAAGGCCGGCGAGAGCCGGTCGGCGGCGCTGAGCGGCATGCTCGCCGATTACGTGACTCTCATGCACGAGGGCGAACCCGTGCACACGTGGGACATGTGAGGGGTCAGCCCCGCGTCACCAGACCCCGCCCGGTGATGAGCGGTAGATCCAGGGCGGTCACCAGGCCCGGCTTCGCATCGACCACGGCGGCAACCGAATTCACCAGCCGCATCGCCGTGACGATCATCCCGGAGACGTTGTGGTCGCCGTTCTCCCCGTGATGACCGAACTCGACGGTCATCTCCGGCTCGCCGGAGATCGCGATCCGGTAGCAACCGTCACCCTCGTGCGGGGTCGGCCACTCCGGGCACTGGTCGGCGTGCGTGCGCGTGTAGTGCTCCAGCACAACACGATCCACTCCGTCGACCTGACCGGCGACCTCGAATCGCAACGCCGCCATGGTTCCCTTCGGGATCTCCACCGACACCGTCGAATAGTCACGGTCGGCCTCGACGCGTTCCACCCGTTCGACGAGCGGCTCATCGAGGGTGAGGTCGAGTCCGGCGGCGATCTGCCGCACCACGCTGCCCCAGCCCATCGACAGGATGCCCGGCGACAGCAGCAACGGCGTCGTGTCCATCGGCTGCCCGAAGCCGAACAGGTCCCGCATGACAACCGGCTGGTAGTAGGTCGAGTAGTCCGCGATCTCCTGGCACCGCACCTCGTCGATCCGCTGGGAGAGACTCGTCAACGACAGCGGCAGAACGTCATTGGCGAAACCGGGGTCGATGCCGTTGACGTGCAGACTGGCACCGCTGAACTCGCCGGCCGCGGCGATCCGGTCCAGCAGTCTGTCCGGCAGGATTCCCTTCGGGAACTGCAACACGACCGGACCACTGGAGACCACGTTGATCCCGTTCTCCACGAAGAAGATCAGATCCTCGATCGACTCCATCACCCGGTCGTCGGTCATCGCGGTGTGCACGATGCAGTCGGGCTTCAGGGCGATCAGTGCGTCGCGGTCGTCGGTCGCGGCGACGCCGAGGTCACGATCGAGGCCCGCCAGTGCGCCGGCGTCTTTCCCGACCTTGTCCGGACTCGACACCCAGACCCCGACGAGTTCGAGGTCGGGATGGGCGTCGATCCCGGCGATCGCATGTCTTCCGACGGTTCCGGTCGACCACTCGACCACGCGCAGAGTCATGCCCCTCAAACTAGAACACGTTTCAACTCTGCAGGGCCGGTTCGGCGAGAACAGGTCGCGACCGCAACCAGAGTCCGGTGACCACCGCGACGGTCGCGGCCATACAGATGCCGGCCAGGACGAAGGCGACCGCCATCGTGATACCGGGGGTGGACTCGTCGATGAACGGACCGGGCAGGAAGGTGAAGACCAGTCCCACCGTCCAGGCGGCCGCGTTCACCGGTCTCCACTGCCATGCGTGGGGGATTCGGTTCCGCAGAACGACGTACTGCGCCGAGGGAATGCTGATCAGCAGCGCCACCGCACCCGCGCCGGCCACGATCCAGGTGAGGGGATTCCCGAAGTCGATGTCCACACCCAGATCGACAAGACTCGACGGCGCCATCCCCAACGACCAGGCGATCATCGCGCCGACCGCGGTCGCCGGAACCCATCGCGCGGTCGGGACCTGCCACGACGTCCCGCGGAGGGCGACTGCCTGACCGAGACCGAGCAGCGCGCCCTCGCCGGCCCCACACACAACTATGAGCAGCCAGGCCCATCCGACCGGTAACCCGGTGATGGCGGAGATCGCGAACCCGGCGACCGGGATGAGGAATCCGGCCGACTCGGCCATCGTCACCGCACCGACCCACCTGGGCATCGAGAACGCCGCCATCTGCCAGACCCTACCGGGACTAGTCTCGGAAGACGATGTCCCAGACGAGCACACCATCAGCGCCCGATCCGGCACGTCCGCCGCTGTACGTCGACTTCGACGGGCACCGGACCATGCTCAAGTGGCACCGGGGTCGCCGGCGCGCCGACGACCCGGCCTTCACCGCTTCTCGCATCATCGAGGGGATGCGGCTGGGCGCGAGCATCGAGGTGGACCTGGTCATCCACGCCGACCGCGGTTTCGCGATCCTGCACGACCGCGTCGTCGATCACGCCACCACCGGCTCCGGAGCGATCTCGGCGCTACCCGCGGCCTACCTCCGCGGATTGTCCCTGCGCGACAACCACGGCAAGGCGCTCGACGAGCCGGTCCTGTTACTCGAGGACCTCACCGAGCTGTTCTCGACGGTCGACATCGCACCGTCGTCGATCCTCCAGCTCGACTTCAAGGAGGACGACGCCGCCCTCGATCCACGTGCGGTGCACACCTTCGCGCGCAGCGTCGAGCCGCTGGCGTCGCACTACATCCTGTCCTGCGGCGATGCGGCGGCCGTGGCGCGCCTGACGTCGGCGGCCCCCGGGATTCGCGTCGGTTACGACCCCTGCCATCACGGTGCCGCCGACGCCGCGATCCGGTCCGGGGACTTCGAGGGTTTCGTCGCGCGTGCGCTGGCCGCGTCGCCGAACGCGGAGATGGTCTATCTGGAGAACCGCTTGATCCTGGCCGCGGACCGGCGCGGTGTCGATCTCGTCGACGCCTTCCATCGCCACGATCGACTCGTCGACGGCTACACGGTGACCCGTGTCGGACCTCGTTCGGTCCCGGATATCAGGCGGCTCTTGGAGTTGCGGATCGACCAGATCACCACCGACGACCCGGAGGGGCTTGCCGCTCTCGATCTCGACGCAGCTGCCGACGCCGGCGGGTCACGACTGGTCCGATGGGTCCGGCGCACCGGACGCCGCGGTTCGTCAGACGTGTAGGGACCAGAGCGGTTGCACCGGGATGTTCCGGACCACGAACCAGCCGAGCACGGCGACGAGCAACACGACGGCGGAATAGCGCATGTTCTGCCAGCTGCGGATACGCCGCCCGGTCCACAGCCGCAGGCAGTAGGCGCCGAATGCGAAGAGCAACAACCCGGTCGCGAGGACAAAGGCCGCGTTGTAGTGCAGGGACGCGACCAGATCACCGTGCAGGAGTGAGTAGAGCGCACGCTGCGACCCGCAGCCCGGACAGGTCACACCGAGGATCAACTTGGTGGGACACATCGGGAGCACCCCGCCGGGCGTGGTGGGATCTCCCAGCAACACTGCGGCACAACATATCCCAGCCCCGACGATGACGGTCGCCGGGCCGAGGACCCGATGGTTCGAGAGGACCGACACCCGCCCCAGGACGGCCTGCTCGAACCGTTCAGTACGTGGACGTGGTGGCGCTTGCACCGATGATCAACGCCGCGAAGACGAAATAGACGACCACGATGAGGATCGAGCCGACGACCCCGATGATCGCGCCCCACATCGCCCACTTCTTGGCGTCGTCGGCCGCCTTCTGAGCACCGGCGAAATCACCGGCGGCCCACAGCTTGCTGACCGAGGTGGACTTGACGATCGCCACGATCCCCAGGGGCAGGCAGCACAGCACCGTCGTCAGGATCGCCCACACGAGGTTGTTGTCCGGTTCGGGACCGGGCGCGTATGCGCCGTACGGCTGCTGTCCGTAGCCGGGCGCAGCGCCGTAGTTCGGCGGCTGGTTCGGATCGTGGGGATAGCTCATCTGCGCCCTTTCGACTCTCGTTGAGAACCCAAGGAGCGTATCCGACCCCGACCGTATTCGTCGGGTCGGTGAATCAGATTGCTTTCAACGATATACGCGCACCGTTCCCGCAGAAGGGGAACGGCGCTACAACGATTCGGCTCGCTACGCGGTATCGCCGAAGAGACGCGGCAGCGTCGCCTCGTGCACCTCGCGCAGCTCGGCGAGCGGCACCGAGAAGTAGTCCTGGACCTCGACCTCGTCGCTGCCCTGGTCGACCACGCCGATGCGCGTCCACGGCATGCCGCGGGCGTCGAGCATGGCGGAGAAGCGGGACTCCTCGGTGCGCGGCACTGCGACCAGCACGCGTCCGGCGGACTCGGAGAACAGCCAGACGAAGGGGTCGGCATCCTCGGGCAGCAGCAGGCGGCAACCGGTCTCGCCGGCCAGCGCCGCCTCGACGACGGTCTGGATGAGTCCACCCTCGCTGAGATCGTGTGCGGCCGAGATCAATCCGTCGCGCGAAGCCGCGGTCAGGATCTCGGACAGCAGCCGCTCACGCTCGAGGTCGACCTCCGGGGGCACGCCACCGAGATGGTCGTAGGCGACCTGCGCCCAGATCGAACCGTCGAACTCGTCGCGCGTCTCACCGAGGAGGATCAGCGTCTCCCCCGGCTCGGTGCCGAGACCTGTGGGGATACGACGATGAACGTCGTCGATCACACCGAGGACACCGATGACGGGCGTCGGGAGGATCGCGGTCGCACCGGTCTGGTTGTAGAAGCTCACGTTGCCGCCGGTGACCGGGATACCCAGCTGCGCACAACCGTCGGCGAGTCCGCGGACCGCCTGCTGGAACTGCCACATGACCGCCGGATCCTCGGGCGAGCCGAAGTTGAGGCAGTTGGTGACCGCCTTGGGCGTCGCACCCGAGACGGCGACGTTGCGGTAGGCCTCCGCCAGGGCCAGCTGGGCACCGCGGTACGGGTCGAGGAAGGTGTAGCGGCCCGACGCATCGGTCGCCAGCGCGATTCCGCGGCCGGTCTTCTCGTCGATCCGGATCATGCCGGAGTCGGCGTGCTCGGCCAGGACGGTGTTGCCACGCACGTACCGGTCGTACTGATCGGTGATGAACCTACGGCTGCACAGCGCGGGGCTGGCCAACATCTGCAGCAAGGTCTCGCGCAGCTGATCCGGCGTGCTCGGGCGCTTCAGCGGCTCGGTGGTCGAGGCGACCACGGTGTCCTGCCAGTCCGGACGCGCCACCGGGCGCTCGTAGACCGGACCGTCGTGCGCGACGGTGCGCGGCGGCACGTCGACGACCGTCTCACCGTGCCAGGTGATGACCAGATGATCACCGTCGGTGACCTCGCCGATCACGGTGGCCAGCACGTCCCACTTCTTGCACACCTCGAGGAAGGCGTCGACATTCTCCGGGGCGACGACCGCGCACATGCGTTCCTGCGACTCGCTGGAGAGCACCTCGGCCGGGGTCATGCCCTCGGCGCGCATCGGCACCTTCTCCAGGTCGATGTGCATGCCTCCGTCACCGGCGGCCGCGAGTTCACTGGTGGCGCAGGACAATCCGGCACCGCCGAGGTCCTGGATACCCACCACGAGTCCCGCGTGGTAGAGCTCCAGGCAGCACTCGATGAGCACCTTCTCGGTGAACGGGTCGCCGACCTGGACACTGGGGAGCTTCTTGCGGCTCGGGCCCGCACTCTCGTCGTCGTCGAAGGTCTCCGACGCCAGCACGGAGACACCGCCGATGCCGTCGAGACCGGTGCGCGCACCGAACAGGATGATCTTGTTGCCGGTTCCCGACGCGAAGGCCAGGTGAAGGTCCTCGACGCGGAGCACACCCGCACAGAGTGCGTTCACCAGCGGGTTGCCCGCATAGCTGGCGTCGAAGACGGTCTCGCCGCCGATGTTGGGCAGGCCGAGGGAGTTGCCGTAGCCGCCCACGCCGCGCACCACACCGTCGACGACGCGTCGGGTGTCGGGGGCGTCGGCCGGGCCGAAACGCAGCTGGTCCATGACCGCGATCGGGCGCGCGCCCATCGCCATGATGTCGCGGACGATGCCGCCGACACCGGTCGCCGCACCCTGGTAGGGCTCGACGTAGCTGGGGTGGTTGTGCGACTCGACCTTGAAGGTCACCGCCCATCCGTCGCCCACGTCGACGACGCCGGCGTTCTCACCGATACCGGCGAGCATGTTGGCCCGCATCTCCTCGGTGGTGGTCTCCCCGAAATACCGGAGGTGGACCTTCGACGACTTGTAGCTGCAGTGCTCGGACCACATGACCGAGTACATGGCGAGCTCGGCGTCGGTGGGTCGACGGCCCAGGATCTCGCGGATCCGCGCGTACTCGTCGTCCTTGAGTCCGAGTTCGCGGAACGGTTGCGGATGATCCGGGGTCGAGGAAGCGGCTGAGACGGTATCCACCTGGGCACTCACGGTGACAAGTCTAGGCGGGCCCGGGCGGTCGGAGGCGACGGGGCGGACCATCCGATGTTCGACGGGTCCTCCCCTGGGAGATCTGTTCCGGGGACCGGGCCTGTCTCGGGATAGTCTGTTCACTCGAGCCGCGCCGTGTGCGCGACGTGCGCGGGGGAGCGCCGCACGCCGCCGCCGCGCGGGGGGACGACGTTGACACAGGGGGACGAGATGGCCGATGTCCGCAAGGCGAGGGCACTCTTCGAGCTGGGTGTCCTGTCCTTGAACATCCCGGTCGACGGTCAGGAACCCATCAACAATCCGGCCCAGGCCGCGAAAGCATTCACTCGCGCGACCGAGTGGGACCCGTCGCTCGGCGACGCCTGGATCGGCCGGCTCGCCTGCGGGGACACGAGCGACGAGGTGCTCCTGGGGCTGTACCGCGCACGCGCCACGATCGGCGCCGAACAGCGGCGCCTCGGCCTCCCCCCGGGCACCATCGCAGGCCGCTGGGACACCGGGCTGTACATCGAGTACCCGGCGATCAACGCCGTCGACGCCACCGCCGCATATGCGTCCAGCCTGATCCGCGGCGCCGACCACACCGGCGCAGAGGAGGCGCTGGACGAGGTCCCGCCCGCCCATCGACTGCCGATCGTCGAGTTCGTCCGCGCTCACCTCCACTTCAAGACCCAGCGGTGGCCCGACGTCCTGACCGCCCTCACCCGCTCGGACCGGTGGGGCGACACCGTCATGCAGTCGGTGGCCGACTACATGGCCGGCTCGGCGTGTGTGAGCCTCGGCATGCTCGGTGAGGGCATGCGGCGCCTGCAGAACGCCATCGACGGTCCGATCGCCGCCTGCTCGACGAGCGCTATGTACGCCTATGCCCTCGCACTCCGCCAGCAGGGGCATGAGGAGAAGGCGAAGGCGATGCTCGAACAGGTCTACGCCCGCAACCCGGCGCACACCGCCGCGGTACAGGCTCTGCAGTCTCCGTCGATCCGCCTGGCTGTCACGACCCCCGAGCAGATCGCCGCCCGCACCGACCCGTGGGACCCCGCCTCCGTGCCGGACCGGACCGAGACCCTGGTGTCGCAGGACGGCTCGGACGGCGTCGCCGAGAACGAGCTGGTGACCGATGCCCGGCGCGAGCTCGACGAACAGATCGGACTCGAGTCGGTCAAGCAGCAGGTCGCAAAACTGCAGTCGGCCGCCACCCTCGCCCGGGTCCGCGCCGACCGCGGACTCTCGACGTCGGCGCGCAGCCTGCACCTGGCCTTCACCGGTCCTCCCGGAACCGGCAAGACGACGGTCGCCCGGATCGTCGCCAAGATCTACTGCGGGCTGGGCTTCATCAAGTCCGACAAGGTCGTCGAGGCGACGCGGCGCGACCTCGTCGGCGAGCACCTCGGCTCCACCGCCATCAAGACGTCGGCGCTCATCGACTCGGCCATGGACGGTGTGCTGTTCATCGACGAGGCGTACACCCTGATCCAGAAGGGCCTGTCCGGCGGCGACGCGTTCGGCCGCGAGGCGGTGGACACCCTACTGGCGCGGATGGAGGACGACCGCGACCGTCTGGTCGTGATCATCGCCGGCTACGACTCGGAGATCGACCGTTTCCTCGCCGCCAACGACGGTCTCTCGTCGCGTTTCGCCCGTCGCGTCCGATTCGACTCCTACACCCCGCAGGAGCTCGCGCAGATCGGCGAGTTCATCGCCCGCAAACGCGATTCGGTCCTCACCCCGGAGGCGGTCGCCGAACTGGAGCAGGCGTGTGCGCCGCTGTACCACGATGTCCGCGGAGACGACGGCGGCACGCGCCGGGCCACCGACCTGGCCGGTAACGGCCGATTCATCCGCAACATCGTCGAAGCCGCCGAGGAGGAACGCGAGTTCCGGCTCAGCTCCGCCGGCGACCTCGCCTCCCTGTCCGCCGACGACCTGATGCGCATCGAACTCGACGACATCCGGTCCGCGATCTCCGGAGTGCTGTCCGGACTCCGCCGCTAGCAGTCCTCCTTTGCCCCGGCCGTACCGTCCTCGATAACCGAGACTCGAATCCCCAGAGAGGTTTCCTCATGTCCCGCGCTCGTCTGTTCCGTCCCGCCCTGCTCGCCGGGGCTGCCGCGCTGTCGTTGTCGCTGGCCGGCTGCTCGTCCGACGACGCCGAACCCGCGCCGACGACGACGGTCTCGGAACAGACCTCGGTCGAGCAGACCAGCACCGAGCAGGCCACTCCGGCAGCACCGGGCACCGCCGAGAGCTCGGCGGCCCGGCCGTCGACGGGCACACCCCGGCCGACGGGCTCCGCCGACGCCGGCGACGCCAAGGCCCTGAGCTGCCGCGAATTCCGCGCACTCGAGGACGAGGGGCGTGCGGCCGCCGTGGCAGCACTCGGGGTGAAGTCGAACGCCGACCAGGTCGCCACCGTCGCGGCGACGGTCTGCCTCACCCGCCTCGAGGACAAGGTCGCCGACGTTGTCGGTGAACTCGTGCCCACTCGCTGATACTTTCGTTGTCCATGACCGCTCGCCCGTGGACAGTGCTGCACGGCCCGTTGTTCTCGCGCAGCAATCCGCTGGACCGTGAACACGCCGCCCCCCGCATCAGCGCCTACATCTACGGCAACATCCTGATCTTGGCGGCGCTGATCCCGCTGCACCTCACCGACGATTTCGTCGGCATCCTGATCCTGCTCGGCACGGCGGCGTCGACCTTCGTCGCGCATGTCTTCGCCGAGGCCGTGGGACGCCGCGTGCACGAGGGCGCCATCCATCCGAACAAGTCGATGGTTCTTCACAATCTGCGGGACTCGGTGCCGATCCTGTCCTCCGCGTCGGTCCCGTGTCTCATCCTGGCGATGGCCTGGGTCGGCTGGATCGATCCGCGCACCGCCCAGCTCGCCGCGGAGATCGTGATCCTCTTACGAATCGGCGGAACGGTTTTCGTCATCGACCGACTGAACAACGAACGGCCCAATCGCGCGACGCTGATCGGCGCCGGCGCGGTCACCGTGGTGGCCACCGCGATCGTCGTCATCAAGGTCGTGCTGACGCACTGAGCCGGGGTTCCCGGAACACGCGGCCGTGCGTCAGCCGCCCGCACCCTCGGTCGTGACGGTGAGGATCGCCTCGACGTATTCGGGTCGGCAGATCACCAGGTCGGGCAGATACGTGTCGTCGTTGTTGTAGACCAGGGGCGAGCCGTCGATGCGTCCGCACCAGAGACCCTTCGCCTGCGCGACGGCCACCGGTGCGGCCGAATCCCATTCGTACTGACCACCGGCGTGCACATACGCGTCCGCCTCACCGCGGACCACCGCCATCGCCTTCGCGCCGGCCGAACCCATCGGCAGGAGTTCACCGCCGACCGCGGCGGCGACCTCGTCGGCGAAAGCCGGTGGGCGCGACGAGCTGACGACGACGCGGGGCACACCGGTACGCGGCCGCGAGGCCAGTCCCTCGGTGGGTTCGACGACCGTCTCGTCGTCGACGTAGGTCACGCCGAGCGCCGGGAGTGCCACCGCACCGGCGATCAGACCGTCGGTCGCCGACCACAGCGCCACATGAACGGCCCAGTCGGCGCGGCCGGCTCCCGGCTCGTAGGTGCCGTACTCACGGGTGCCGTCGACCGGGTCCACGATCCAGACCCGCTCCGCCTGGAGTCGGGACTTGTCGTCCGCCGATTCCTCCGACAGCACCGCGTCGTCGGGTCGCTCCTCCGCGAGCCGTCGAAGCAGGAAATCGTTGGACTGCGCATCGCCGGCGTTTCCCAGCTCCTTGCCGGTCAGCCCACTGGTCTTGCGAATGTCCAGGAGGAGTTCTCCTGCCGCGGTGGCCAGTTCGCCTGCGAGTGCTCGATCGTCGGTCACGGGGTTCCCTCTCTGGCGTTGTGCTGATCAGTCGCTGCATACCCAGGGGTACCCCCGGCCAACCGGCGTTTCTTACAGTCCCAGGTTACGGAGGACCATGTCGGCGACCTCGGCGGGCGCGCCGTCATCGGGGGTGATGACGAGCTCTGCGTCGGCCGGCCGTTCATACGGCGAGTCGATGCCGGTGAACTGGCTGATCTCGCCCCGGCGAGCCTTGCCGTACAGCCCCTTCGGGTCCCGCCGCTCGCACTCCTCGATCGGGGTGTCGACGAAGATCTCGTAGAACGGCAGACCCCGCTGGGCGTGGATCTCGCGGGCGCGCTGCCGTTCCTCGTCGAACGGGCTGATCAGCGACACGATCGCGACCGCACCCGAATCGGCGAAGAGCGCCGCGACCTCGCTGGTCCGGCGGATGTTCTCGCGCCGGTCGTCGTCGGAGAAGCCCAGGTCGGAGTTCAGCCCGTGCCGGAGGTTGTCACCATCCATCAGGTAGGCGGGCCGGCCCTCGGCGACGAATCGCCGCTCGAGTTCGACGGCGAGCGACGACTTCCCCGAACCGGAGAGTCCGGTGAGCCAGATGGTGGCACCGCGGTGCGCCCGGTGTTCGCGGTCGACCTTGCTGGCCTGCCAGACGATGTGGCTGTCGTGGCTGACCGGAGCGTTGATCATGCCCGCGCCCACGGTGCGGTTGGTGGCCTCGTCGATGAGGATGAAGCTGCCGGTGTCCCGGTTGCGCCGGTACGAGTCGAACATGACCGGTTCCTGCGTACGCAGGGTCACCCGGCCGATCTCGTTGAGCGACAGCGCCTCGGCGTTCTCGTCGCGGTGCAGCGAGTTGACGTCGAGCCGGTAGTTGAGGCCGGTGATCTGCGCGCGGGTCAGTCGCGTTCCGCACAGGAGCTGATAGCGGTTGTGCGAGCGGAGATCCGCGTCTTCGGCGAACCAGCACACCATCGCGTCGATGTCGCGCCCGACGTACGGCCGGTTGTTCGGCCGCGCGAGCATGTCGCCGCGCACGATGTCGATCTCGTCGGCGAGCTCCACCGACACGGCCATCGATGCGAACGCCTCGTCGACACGGGCCCCGCCCGGTTCCCAGATCTCGGTGATGGTGGTACTGAATCCGCTTGGCAGAACCACGATCTCGTCGCCCTTGGCGAACACGCCGCCGGCGACCGTACCCGCATACGCGCGGTGGTCGGCGCCATCGCTGCGCTGCGGACGGATGACGTACTGCACCGGCAGGCGGGCGTCGATGAGGTTGCGGTCGGATGCGATGTAGACGTGCTCGAGGTGGTTGAGGAGCGGCCTGCCCTCGTACCACGGCATCGCGGTCGACTGTTCGACGACGTTGTCGCCGCGTAGCGCCGACATCGGGATGAAGGTGAGGTCGACGACGTTCAGCTTGGCCGCGAAATCGATGAAGTCGGCGCAGATCTCGTCGAAGCGTTCCTGCGACCAGTCGACGAGGTCCATCTTGTTGACGCAGACCGTCAGGTGCGGAATCCCGAGCAGTGTCGAGAGGAACGCGTGTCGCCGGGTCTGTTCCAGCACCCCCTTGCGGGCGTCGATGAGGATCATGGCCAGATCCGCGGTCGACGCCCCGGTCACCATGTTGCGGGTGTACTGCACGTGGCCAGGGGTGTCGGCGATGATGAATTTCCGCCTGGGAGTGGCGAAATAGCGGTACGCCACGTCGATCGTGATGCCCTGTTCGCGCTCGGCCCGCAGACCGTCGGTCAGGAGCGCGAGGTTGGCGTACTCGTCGCCCCGCTCCGCGCTGGTCCGCTCGATCGACTCCAGCTGATCGGTGAAGATCGCCTTGGAGTCGTACAGCAACCGGCCGATCAGTGTCGACTTGCCGTCGTCGACGGAACCAGCGGTGGCGAGCCGCAACATCTCGGTGGCACCCCCGGCAGCATTGACCCCGCTCATCAGAAGTACCCCTCCTTCTTGCGATCCTCCATGCCCGACTCGGAGATCCGGTCGTCGGCGCGCGTGGCCCCGCGTTCGGTCACCCGGGTCACCTCGATCTCCTCGATCACCTTGCGGACGTCGTCGGCCGCCGACAGGACGCACCCGGTGCAGGTGGCGTCGCCCACGGTCCGGAAGCGCACCGTCTCCGTTCGGATCTCCTCCCCCGGGAGTTCCTGGAGGAAACGGGTTTTCGCGAGCAGCATGCCGTCGCGGGGGATCACCTCCCGCTGGTGCGCGTAGTAGATCGACGGCAGGTCGATGCTCTCCTCGGCGATGTATTGCCAGATGTCGAGTTCGGTCCAGTTCGACAGGGGGAAGACCCGGATGTGCTCCCCTTTCGCATGGCGCCCGTTGTAGAGCCGCCACAGTTCGGGCCGCTGGTCCCGCGGGTTCCACGCGCCGAACTCGTCCCGGAAGCTGAAGACGCGTTCCTTCGCGCGCGCCTTCTCCTCGTCGCGACGCGCACCGCCGAACACGGCGTCGAAGCGGTTCTCGGTGATACCCCGCAGCAGAGCCGTGGTCTGGAGGCGGTTGCGGCTCGCTCCGGGACCCGTCTGCTCGACGACGCGTCCGGCGTCGATGTCGTCCTGGACCGAGCTCACGATCAGTCGGACGCCGGTCTCGGCGACCACCCGGTCGCGGTAGGCGATCACCTCGTCGAAGTTGTGTCCGGTGTCGACATGCATCAGCGGGAACGGGATCGGCGCGGGCCAGAACGCCTTGCGCGCCAGGTGGAACATGACGACCGAGTCCTTGCCGCCCGAGAACAGCAGCACCGGACGTTCGAAGGTCGCCGCGACCTCGCGGAAGATGTGCACGGACTCCGCTTCGAGAGCCGCGAGATGCGACAACTCGTACCCGTGCCGGCCCGGTCGGTGTGCCTGCCGGTCGCCGGCGCTGCCGCCGTTCGCTTCGGTCATGCTCGTCACCGTGCGCAACCCCCCTTGACATGTCGAATATTCGACACTAAGTGTTGACAATGTGACACCGACCGTAGGCGACCTCTCCGATGCGCGTCAACCGTCGCGCGCGGCGTCGCCACCCACCTCGCGGGTCGTCCACATCGTCCAGCTGCTGGCCGGTGCCAATCAACCGGCACTGACCCTCGCCGAGATTGTCCGGCAGACCTCGCTCTCGCGTGCGACGGCACACGCGATCGTCGCCGAACTGACCGAACACGGCTGGTTGAGCCGCGATCCCGCCACCGGGAAATACGGGATCGGCCCGGAATTCCGAGCCCTCGCACGGGCAGCCGCGGACGCCGATCACCTCGACCGATGGGCGGCGGTAGCCGCGCACGACCTGTCTGGACGCTTCTCGATCCCCTTCTTCGTGGCCCGCCGATCCTCGACCGACGTCGTCACGCTCGCGGCGCACGCCTTCCCACCGCATCTCGCGGCCGACTCCGAACCGCATCCGTGGCTTCGCAACGGAAGCCGCATCCGGATCCGCCCGCCGATCTGCCGCGAATTCGTCGCCTGGGACCCGGCGGAGGCACGTGATGCCTGGATCGCTCAGGCCGCCGAGCCCACCCGCACCCGGTTGCGCATGATCCTCGACGTGATCGCCGAACGCGGCTACTCGATCGAGCGGATGACCGACGACCACGTAGCGATCATCGACGCCCTGAACTCCCTGGACACCATGTCGGAGAACCTGCGCAGCCGGGTCGGAGACCTGCTGACCGAACTGTCGGTGATCGACTACCTGCCGGACGAGCTCGACGCCGGCGCCCGCGAGGGCGTTCCGGTGGTGACCATCGGTGCGCCGATCTTCGACCACACGGGGCGGGTCGTCGCCGCGATGGTCGCGTGCCCGAACTCCACACTGGACGTCGCGGATCTGCACTCGATCGCCGACGCCACCCGCGCAGCGGCCGAAGAGATCTCCTCGCATCTGCGATGAATTCCGGTACTCCGCAACGAAACCCCACTGGATTCGCGACAATCGCCGGAAGTCGGCCGCGGGCCGATCGTTCCCACGACACGAGGAGTTCGAGCATGGTCCGGACGAAGACGTTCACCAGGTTGGCCGCGGCGACCCTGTCGGTCGCAGCCGCAGCAGGACTCGGCCTCGCCGGCACGGGACAAGCCGAGGCGGCGCGCGAGTTCCCGGTCTCGCACTGCATCGGCCCGAGCCCGAACATCGTCGACCTCCCGTTCATGGTGAGACGCGCCATCGTCAGCACCTACGGTGGCGATGCCTACATCGCCGCGGACTTCCCCAGCTACTTCCCCGGCGGCTACCAGTCGTCGTTGCGGATGGACTGGCACAACCTGTCCACCGGCAAACGTGGCTTCAAGGTCAGCAACACCAAGGTGAACCCGCCTTACCAGGGTGTCCACTACTTCGTCATCCCGGTGAAGACGATCGGCAAGGGCCGGGTGGCTGTGACCTTCGGCGCGACGAACCGCAACGCGCTGTGGAGCGTGCCGTCGACGAGCTGCAGCGGGACGATCGTCGTTCCCTGACGCCGGGCTACCAACCAAGCACTTGCTAGGTTAGGCTCGTGGGCATGAGTGATGCCGCCATCCCGCCCGCACTCGGCCCCGACGATCTCGGCCCGGACACCTCTCCGGTCGCCTACGAGGTCGGCGGGCCCGAAGGTGCCGTCGCGTACGTGACACTGAACCGTCCCGAGTACCGCAATGCACAGAACTCGGTCATGACGTATTCGCTCGACGCCGCCTTCCGCAAGGCCGTCGAGGACACGACCGTGAAGGTCATCGTCCTGCGCGCGAACGGCAAGCACTTCTCGGCCGGACACGACATCGGCACCCCGGAGCGCGACTTCGACACCTACTACGAGAACGCCGCCGTCCTGCACTGGGATCACACCGACAAGACCGGTGCCGATCAGCGCCTCGCCCGCGAGATGGAGGTGTACATGGGGATGTGCCGCCGTTGGCGCGACATCCCCAAGCCGCTCATCGCCCAGGTCCACGGCGCCTGCATCGCCGGCGGCCTGATGCTGGCCTGGATCTGCGACTTCATCGTCGCCTCCGACGATGCGTTCTTCTCCGACCCGGTGGCACGCATGGGCATCCCGGGCGTCGAGTACTTCGCGCACGCATACGCCCTCGGCACCCGCCGCGCGAAGGAGATCCTGTTCACCGGCGAGCGTTTCACCGCCACGCAGGCAGCCCACTGGGGCATGGTCAACCACGTCGTGCCGCGCGACGGGCTCGAGACCAAGGTGAACGAGATCGTCGAGAAGGCGGTCTCGA
The DNA here is from genome assembly GCF_009720185.1 of Gordonia sp. 135. NCBI lineage: Bacteria > Bacillati > Actinomycetota > Actinomycetes > Mycobacteriales > Gordoniaceae > Gordonia > Gordonia sp. 135. The sequence goes on along the minus strand of NZ_CP046257.1, from coordinate 871,541 downwards.
TGCCGATGCAGGGGTTGTTCCTCAGCAAGAAGGCCGTCAACATCTGCGAGGACCAGATGGGACTCCGCAACTCGATGGACTCGGTCTTCGGCTGGCACCACTTCGCCCACTCGGCCAATGCCGAGGCGTCGGGCGGCGATTCGCTCGGCGGCATGGACGCCAAGTCGATGAAGGCCTCGGCAGGATCGGGTAGCTGACATGGACCTGCTCTTCGACGACGCGGCCGAGCAGTTCCGGGCCGAGGTCCGCTCCTGGCTGGCCGAACACGTTCCGCGCGAACCCCTCCCGTCCATGGACACCGCGGAGGGCTTCGAGGCCCACCGCGAGTGGGAGCGCACGATGGCCGCCGACCGCATGTCGGTCGTCAGCTGGCCCGAGGAGTACGGCGGCCGCGACGCTCCCCTCCTCCACTGGGTGATCTTCGAGGAGGAGTACTACCGCTCGGGCGCACCGGGCCGGGTGAGCCAGAACGGCATCTTCCTGCTCGCCCCGACCCTCTTCGAGCACGCGAATCCCGCTCAGCTGGAACGCATCATGCCGCGGATGGCCCGGGCCGACGACATCTGGGGCCAGGCGTGGAGCGAGCCGGAGGCGGGCAGCGACCTCGCCTCGCTCCGTTCGACCGCGGTCCGCACCGACGGCGGCTGGCTGCTGAACGGGCAGAAGACGTGGAGTTCGCGGTCGAGTTTCGCCGACCGGGCCTTCGGCCTCTTCCGCACCGACAAGGAGGCCCAGCGACACAGGGGCCTCACCTACTTCATGTTCGACCTACGTGCCGAGGGCGTCACCGTCCGTCCCATCGCGCAGCTCGACGGCGAGGCGGGTTTCGCAGAGCTGTTCCTGGAGAACGTCTTCGTGCCCGACGACCCCGCGAACCCCGGCGAGTCCGGGGTCATCGGCGAGGTGGACAACGGCTGGCGGGTGGCGATGAGCACGGCCGCCAACGAGCGCGGACTCTCGCTGCGAGCACCGGGCCGCTTCCTCGCCACCACCGACCGCCTCGTCGACCTGTGGCGGTCGAAGCGCGACGAGGTGCCCTCGACGGCCAACGCCGATGCGCGGGTCGCCGACGCCTGGATCGGGGCGCGCGCCTACGAGTTGTCGACCTGGCACACCGTGAGCCGGCTCTCCGCAGGCGGACAGCTCGGCATGGAGTCCTCGATCAACAAGGTCTTCTGGTCGCAGTGGGACATCGCCGCCCACGAGACCGCCCTCGATCTACAGGGACCGGACGCCGAACTCGACGACGCCTGGATGGACGGCTACCTGTTCTCCCTGTCCGGCCCGATCTACGCCGGCACCAACGAGATCCAACGCAATGTCATCGCCGAGCGACTCCTCGGCCTTCCTCGCGGAGATCGCTGATACCACATGGACTTCCAACTCTCCGACATCCACACGGACCTCGCCGCCACCGTCGACGCCATGCTCGGCAAGGCCGACATGCCCGCCGCGGCTAGAGCATGGGCGGCCGGTGACCGGACCGCGGTCACCAAGGTCTACTCCCAGCTCGCCGACGCCGGGATCAGCGGCCTCCTCATCGACGAATCCCACGGCGGCAGCAGTGCCGGCGCCGTCGAGATGATCGTCGCCGTCGAACAGCTCGGACGCCACTGCGCTCCCGGACCGATCGTGGAAAGCGTTGCCGTCCTGCCGATCCTGTTGCGAGACGCGGACGTGAACGGCCCTCTCCAGGATCTCGCCGAGGGGCGGTTGGCGACCTGTGCCATCGCCCCGCTGCAGCCGCTCGCGCCCGATGTCGATTCCGCCGACGTGTACGTCGTGGAGGACGGCGTCCTGTCGACGGCCACCGTGCTCGGCACCGAACCCTCGGTGGACACCACCCGCACACTGTCACGGGTGGCTCCGGACAAGACCCTGGCCACCGGCATCGACCCGTCCGACGCCGTCGACGCCGGGGCACTCGCCACCGCAGCCGAACTCCTCGGACTCGGTCAGGCGATGCTCGCCCTCGCCAGCGAATATGCACAGACCCGCAAGCAGTTCGGCCGGCCGATCGGGTCCTTCCAGGCCGTGAAGCATCACCTCGCCGATGTGGCCATCGCACTCGAGATGGCCCGTCCCCTGGTCCATGCCGCAGCACTCGGCATCGACGGCCAGGTGCCCGAGGACACCAACGTGTCGCGGGACGTGTCGGCGGCCAAGGTCGCGGCGGCCGACGCCGCGCACCTCTCGGCCCGCCGCTCGCTGCAGGTGCTCGGGGCGATCGGTTACACCGCCGAACACGACATCTCGCTGTACATCACCAAGACCCGCGCGCTCCTGTCCGCCTGGGGCTCGCCCGCAGTCCATCGTCGACGCATCCTGGAGACACTGTGACCACCGAGACGCTCGCGATCTCCGCCGAGGAACGTGAGGCACTGGCCGAGGCGGTGCGTGATCTGCTGCGACGCCGGGGAGACATCGCCTCGGTGCGCACGGCCATGGCGTCGACCGGACGCGTCGACCGCGGCCTGTGGGAGACCCTGTGCACCGAGATCGGGGTGGCGGCACTTCCCATCCCGGAGGACGCCGGCGGTGCGGGGGCGTCGTGGGCCGAGTTGGCCGCTGTCCTCGAAGAACTCGGTGCGACCCTGAGTCCGGTGCCCGCCTTCGGGTCTTCGGTGCTGGCGACCGGCGCGATCCTGCTGGCGCAGGACGACGACGCCGCGTCGCAGCTGCTTCCCGCGCTGGCCGCCGGTGAGCAGACGGCCGCCCTGTGCTGGGCCGGCGAACGCGGCTGGGACACCCCCGGCGTGCACGCCGACGCCGGATTGCTCTCCGGCACCGCACACTTCGTCGTCGATGCCGAGTCCGCGGACACCTTCCTGGTATTGGCATCGGGGCCCGGTGAGCACGTGACAATGCACTCGGTCGCCGCTGATGCGGCCGGTGTGACGGTGTCGCCGTTGCCTCTTCTCGATCCGACGCGTGCGTTGTCCTCGGTGCGGTTCGACGAGGTCGTGTCCACCGCGATCCCCGCACCGGCCGACCTCGCCGCACGCCTGCGGACGCTCGGGTGGGCGATGCTCTCCGCCGAGCAGGTCGGCGGCGCCCAGCGCGCCCTCGACCTCACCGTCGAGTACACCAAGTCGCGCAAGCAGTTCGGCCGCACCATCGGCTCGTTCCAGGCGCTGAAGCACCGCATGGCCGACATGTACGTTCTCGTCGAGACCGCTCGTTCGATCTCGCGTGCGGCGGTCGCCGCGGTCGCCGGCGACGACCCCGAAGCGTCCGAACTGGCCCTCGCCGCCCACGTGTACTGCTCGAATGCCTTCCGGCGAATCACCGGCGAGGCCATCCAGTTGCACGGCGGCATCGGCATCACCTGGGAACACGACATCCAGCTGTACTTCAAGCGCGCACAGGCGTCGTCGCAGTTGCTGGGCGCCCCGCATCTCGCGGTCGCCGAAGCTGCTGCGCGCCTGCGATAGTCGGCTCTCAGGCGCGGTTGCGGAGGCGGTCCAGCGTCCGCTCGATCGGATCGGTGAAGAGCAGCAGCAGAAGCGGCCAGTTCCCGCTCTTCGGGTAGACCAGCGCGATGACCAGCGCCACCGCCAGGGCCAGGAGGGTGCCCCACCCACCCGACGACCTGGCCCAGCGGTCGGTGGCCTCGTCGTCGACGAGCAGCTCCCGGTGCCGATGCCCCCACTGAGCGATCCCGACGAGCGACGCCACCGAGATGGCGAGCACGCCGATGTAGAGCACGTTCGCCCACTCAACCCGGCTGTCGTCGACCATCGCGGTCGCGAACGGCAGCACCACGATGGTCAGCAGCCACACGAAGGTGAGATTGATCAAAACCGAGTCGTAGGAACGGAAGTACTCCATCGCCCGATGGTGTTGCCGCCAGAGCACCCAGATCACCACGAAGCTGACGAAGAAGCTGGTCAGCTCGAGCGCATGGTCGGACACCACCTCGGCGACCGAGGTCTCCTCACGCAGGTCGTTGGCGATGTCGACCAGCGGGAGCACCAGCAGCGTGAGCGCGATCGCCACCACCGCGTCCGCGAACGCGATCAGCCGACTCAGACCCTCTTCCGACTTCCGATTCTCCGGTGCGGCCATTGGTTGAATGTAGAACCGTGGCGGTCGGCGCGCGCGACAATCGACCCGATGGTCCCGGATCGCGCGCCCGTTCCCGGCTACTCCCCGAACGCCGCCTCGACCACTGCCTCGTCGAGTCCGTAGTCGGCGAGCTGGTAGCGGTGCTGCGGCTTCCGCGCACCGGACCTGCTCTCCTCGTCGAGCGTGGTCACCGCCGCGCGGGCCGCCTCGGACATGGGGGTGTCGAGCGCCGCGTAGACGCGTTCGACGGTGCCCATCGGGTCCGAGCGGAGGTCGGCGAAGTCGATGTCGAGGAACTGGGCGGGGTCGTACTTCTCGCGGGCGCGAGAGAACTCACGCAATCCACGCGACCACAGTTCCAGCTGGTCCTGTCCGATCTGATCACCGGTGAAGGTCGTCGACCAGCCGGGAGTGGCGTGCTCGGCGAGGCTGCACATCGACGCGATGATGGTCGACGGCGCGCGATGGGTCTGGATGACCAGCGCGTCCGGGTAGGCGGCCATCAGCGCGTCGAGTGCGAACAGATGGCTCGGGTTCTTGAGCACCCACCGCTTGCCCGGATCGTTGAGGCCTATCAGCTGCAGGTTCTTGCGATGCCGCAGGTATGCCGGCGTCCAGTCCTGCTCGGCGAGCCAGCGCGAGTAGGTCGGGATATGGGCGAGCGACTCGTAGGAGATCGAGGTGACGCTCTGCCGCAACAACTGCCAGCATTCCTCGACCTCGCCCGCATCCATGTAGTGCAGCCCCATGAACTCCGGGTTCTCGACGTGGTGCTGCTCGAAGCCGGCCTGGATCTGCTGGTACACCGGGTTGTCGGCCCAGGTGTCGCGGGGCGGCCGCGGCTGCGGGAACTCGGCGAGCCACATCTCCAACCCCTGGTGCGCCGGGTCGGCGGCCAGGAGCCGGTGCAGCGCAGTGGTTCCCGTGCGCGGCAGACCGGTCACGAAGATGGGCCGGGTGATCTCGACCTCGGCGTGTTCCGGGTTCGCCTTCCACGACGCCTCACTCAGCAGTCGGGCGACGAGTGCTCCCTTGAGGAAGAACCGGAACATCTTGCTGCCGAGTTCGGTGAGTCCGGCCTCGGAGCGGTAGGAGTCGAGCAGGATGCCCAACGGCTCCAGGTAGTCGGTGTCACCGAAGTCCTCGAGGCCCGTCGCCCGGGTGGCCGAGGCGTGCAGGTCCGCGATGGTCCCGACGTCGGTCCGCGCCGTACTAGTCATGGTATTCACCGCAATTCACGTCCAGGGTGTGCCCGGAGATCGCCCGCGCCATCGGCGAGGCGAGGAACATCACGGCGTCGGCGATCTCGTCCGGCTCGGGCAGGCGTTTGAGATCGGACTTCGACGCGGTCTGTTCGTACACCTGCTCGGGAGTGATGCCGTACTTCTTGGCGACCTCGCCGAAGTACCACTTCAGCTGATCGTCCCAGATGTAACCCGGCGCCACCGAGTTGATGCGGATACCGCGATCCCCCAGCTCCGACGCCAGCGTCTGCGACATCGCGAGCAGCGCCGACTTGGCGATCTTGTAACTGCCGTATCGCGGTTCGGAGTGCCGGATGACCATCGAGTTGATGTTGACGATCGACCCGTTCGCCTCGGCGAGCGCATCGGTGAACGACTTGATCACCCGCAGGGTCCCGACGACGGTGACCTCGATGCTGCTGGTGATCTGCTCGAAGTCGGTGCGGCCCAGCGGTTTCATCGACGGCAGGGCAAAGGCGTTGTTGACCAGGACATCTGCCCGGCCGAACTCGGCGAGCGTGGTGGCGACCAGATTGTCGACGGCGGCGTCGTCGGTGATGTCGGTCGGCACGACGAGACTCGTCCCTCCGGCCGAATCGACCTCCGCGGCCACCTCTTTGAGACGCGACTCGGTGCGCGCAGCGAGGACGACACGAGCTCCCTCGGCGGCGGCGCGCAGGCAGATCGAGCGACCCAGCCCGGGTCCCACGCCGGATACGACGACCACCTTGTCGTCGAGGAGACCCGCTCCAGAACTCATCCCAGCATCCTCTCGGCGAACGCGCGTTGCCGTGCCGCGATCCGGTCGGACCAGCCGGCGGCGTCGATCTTGTTGTGTTCGAAGTGCGGCAGGTGCGCGGCCACGTCGTCGAGGCCCACGACCGTCGCCGTCGGCCCGAGCTCGGGACCGATCGGCGAATCGCTGCGCTGCCAGCGGAACTGCAGGATGCCCTTCTCCCGGCCGGTCGTCTCGATCCAGTTGGCGACGCCGGGGTCGCGGTGCGAGACGACCATGCGGATCATGCCGTCCGGGTCGACCTGCGCCTGAGCCGAATTGAGGCTGGTCTGGTGGTTCACGTAGTCGAGCGAGATGTACCACATGCTCCCGAGCTGGAATCCCTGATAAGGCGCATCGGACTTCGGGATCGTGATGACCATCGCCTCGTCGGGACCCAGACGGTAGTGGCCCACCGAGGAGAACTGGGTGCTCAGCCCGCCTGGTGTCTGCCGGGGCGGGGTGAAGGTGTTGACCGGTTCGTCGAGGTAGAACCACTTGGGGAAATTGAACCAGGTGTTGATGCGTGCCGTGAGCATCTTGCCCGCCGTCGCGTACCGACGTGCGACGCGGGCGAGATCGGCTTCCTCCGGCGCGGTTCCGACGGTGTCGACGCGTTCGACGGTGATCGAACCCTTGCGCTCGGTCCAGTCGGAGTACACCTCGCGGACCGCGAGCATCGACGCCCCCTCGCCGAGGGCGAAGTAGTTGTCGGGCGGGTCGGCGATCCCCGGTCCGAAGGTCAGCTCGAACGTGCCGTCGTCGGCGATGGTCAGGCGACGGTCGTCGAAGGCGTCCTCGCCGCCGGGCACCGCGGACGGCGTGTAGTCGCCGCGCAGCACCTGGAAGCTGAGATCGGTTGTGGTGCCACGGCGTCCGCGGACCACGTAGGTCCCGGTCGGTTCGACGTCGGCGTGGTAGTACAGCGTGTCCGGGTTGTCGAGGCCCATCTTGGTCGACGGCCCGGTCGAGGTGACGAAGTTCGGGTGCGACAACGACCGGCCGCGGACCAGCTGGATGATCGCGGCGATGCTGCCCGCGAGATAGTCGTACCCCTCGGCGAGATCCTGCTCGGTCTCGGCGAACTCCGCCGACGCGACCAGCTTCTCCGCCTCGGCGATCGCATCGGTCAGGGGCTTGGTCAGGTCCTGCGGTACAGCGATCTCGCGCGAGCTCATAGCCAGGTGTCTCCGCCCGTCCAGGTCAGGAAGTTCTCGAGTTCGGCCTGTGCCGGCGTCACCCGCGGATGTTCTGTCGACAGATAGCCGCCACGGTAGAAGAGCAGCGGCTTGTCCTGCAGCACTTCGCCCAGCGTGAGCGCCCGGCCGATGACGATGTGGTGATCGCCCCCGTCGGTGACCCGTTCGACGTCGCACTCGACCCAGGTCAGCGCGTGCCTGATCACCGGCAGGCCCGCCGGCGACGGGTCCCAGGTGATGTTGGCGAACTTGTCGTCACCCGGGGCGCCGAAAGCCGCACTCACGTCCTGCTGCCGGTTGGAGAGGACGTTGACGCAGAACTTCCCGGCCTTCTCGATGACCTTCCAGCTCCGGGACGTCTTCATCGGGCAGAACAGCACCAGCGGCGGATCGAGGGACAGCGCCGCGAAGGACTGGCAGGCGAAGCCGACGGGTTTGCCGTCGTCGTCGACGGTCGTGATGACCGTGACGCCGGTGCAGAACTGACCCATCGCGGTACGGAACTGCCGGGAGTCGAACTCCGCGGACCCGTAAGGCGTCTGGGCCATGTCAGTTCTTGAACCCGACGCTGAAGTCATGCCCCCACAGACTGACCGCGGTGCTCTCCCGGGCGATCCACTCCTCGTCCTTGACCGTCCGTCCCTCGCAACCGAACTCGACGTCGAAGCCGCCCGGTGTCTTCATGTAGAACGAGAGCATCAGGTCGTTGACGTGCCGACCCAGGGTCGCCGACATGGGGACCTTCTTGCGCAGGGCGCGGTCGAGGCACAGTCCGACGTCGTCGGAGTTCTCGACCTCCACCATCAGGTGGACGATGCCGGTGCTGTTGGGGATCGGCAGGAACGCCAGCGAGTGGTGTCGCGGGTTGCAGCCGAGGAATCGCAGCCACGGGACCTCGTCGCCCTCCTCGCGTCCGACGACCTGCGGGGGCAGGCGCATCGAGTCACGGAGCTTGAATCCCAGTACGTCCCGGTAGAACTCGAGCGCGGCCTTGTCGTCCTCACAGGTGAGCACGACGTGGCCGAGACCCTGTTCCTCGGTGACGAAGCGGTGACCGTACGGGCTGACGATGCGACGATGCTCGAGCGCGGCCCCGTGGAACACCTCGAGGGTGTTGCCGGCGGGATCGTCGAACACGATCATCTCGGCGACGCGACGGTCGGCGATCTCCTCGTCCTTGCCCTCACGGAAGACGACGTGCGCGCCCGCCAGGCGGTCGCGGACCTCCTGCAGCGCAGCGGCATTGGCGACCTCCCAGCCCGCGCAGGCCAGGCGGTCGTGCTCGGAGGGCACGATGACCAGGCGGGCGGGGAAGTCGTCCATCCGCAGATAGAGCGCGCCCTCGGTGAGTCCAGAGCCCTCGATCATGCCGAGAACCTTGAGGCCGTAGGTGCGCCACGCCTCGATGTCGGTCGCCTCGATCCTCATGTATCCCAATGAACGGATCGGACAGTCACTCATCTCCACGATCTCCTGTTTCCTGCTCCCTGAGGAGCGTGTGAAAGTGTCCCCGGCCCCCTGAGGAGCTAGCCTGCGAGCGTCTCGAAGGGTCAGACCATCGTGTCGCCGATGGGAATCCCGAACTCGCCGTTGCCGAATGCGACGTAGGCTCGTTCCGGATCGTTGGCGGCATGCACGCGTCCGGCGTGGGCGTCGCGCCAGAACCGCTGGATCGGGGTGCCGTTCTCGAGCGCGTGGGCACCCGAGTTCTCGAAGAGACGGTCGATGGCGGAGATCGCGCGGCCGGTGGCGCGCACCTGGTCGCGACGGGCCGCCAGACGCAGCTCCATGGGGACCTCTTCACCGGCGAGGATCAGGTCGTACTCGGCCTGCAGGTTGCCTGACAGCTGACGCCATGCGGCGTCGATGTCGCTGGCGGCCTCGGCGATACGAACCTTGGCGAAGGGGTCGTCCTTGGCCTTCTCCCCGGCGTAAGCGGCGCGGACGCGCTTGCCCTGGTGCTCGACGTGAGCGTGGTAGGCACCGAAGGCCATGCCGACGATCGGGGTCGCAATGGTGCTGGGATGAATTGTGCCCCAGGGCATCTTGTAGACCGGTGCGGTGTTCTGCTCGAGTCCCGGGCTCTGGCCCATCGACATGGTGCGCATGCTCAGCATGCGGTGGCGGGGGACGAAGACGTCCTTGACCTCGATGGTGTTGGACCCGGTGCCGCGAAGACCGACGACGTTCCACACGTCCTTGATCGTGTAGTCCTCACGCGGGATCAGGAAGCTGACGAAGTCGACCGGCTTGCCGTTCTTGATGACCGGTCCACCGACGAACACCCAGTCGGCGGTGTCGCAGCCCGACGACCAGGCCCACGAACCGTTGACCTTGTAGCCGCCGTCGACGACCTCACCCATACCCATCGGCGCGTACGACGACGAGATGCGGACGTTGGGGTCCTTGCCCCAGACGTCCTCCTGCGCCTGCTGGTCGAAGAGCGCGAGGTGCCAGTTGTGGATGCCGATGATGCCCGACACCCAACCCGTCGACCCGCAGGCCGAGGCGATCCGCCGCACGGCCTCGTAGAAGGTCACCGGGTCGACCTGGTATCCGCCCCACTGCTCGGGCTGCATCAGCTTGAAGAAGCCGGCCGTCTCGAGGCTGGACACGGTCTCTTCGGGGATTCGACGCAGATCCTCGGTGGACTGCGCCCGCTGCTCGATCTCCGGGAGCAGTGCGTTGATCTTCTCCAGGACCTGCTCGGCGGCTTCGCTCCGTTGTGCTGGCATCTCGCCTGCTCCTACCTGTCTCTCCCTCGGCCGGACGGCGCCGGCCGCTTACTCATCGAGTTCGAGATTAGAACACGTTCTCATTTCTGTCGAGCACTGGGACTTTATGCCCATGTACAGCACTGATCGGCGATCTGGGCGGCGATCCACCCAAAGGATTTGAAACGTGTTCTAGTATTGGCGGCAGAGGTTCGACGCGACACCAGCCACAGACAGGAGAGGGCACATGTCACCAGCACCCGACACGATGACCCCGAACACCCCCGGTTCGTCCAACGACGCCGAGGTGGGTATCCGGGAGATCGACACCGGCGCGCCGCCCACCCGGTTCGCCCGCGGGTGGCACTGCCTGGGCCTGTTCGGCGAGTTCGACGACGGCCAACCGCACTCCGTGCAGATCTTCGGCACCAAGCTCGTCGTCTGGGTCGACACCAAGGGCGAGCTGAACATCCTCGACGCCTACTGCCGCCACATGGGCGGTGACCTGTCGCAGGGCAAGCTGTCCGGCGACAACGTCGCCTGCCCGTTCCACGGCTGGCTGTGGAAGGGCAACGGTCGCTGCGCCGGCGTCCCGTACGCCAAGCGCAACCCCAAGCTCGCCAAGACCCGCTCGTGGCCGTCGATGGTCCGCAACGGCCAGGTCTTCGTCTACAACGACCCCGAGGGCAACCCGCCGCCGGAAGAGGTCATCATCCCGGAGCTGGCCGAGGTCGGGTCCGAGGAGTGGACCGACTGGACCTGGAACCGCATCGTGATCGAGGGCTCGAACTGCCGCGAGATCATCGACAACGTCGTCGACATGGCGCATTTCTTCTATGTGCATTTCGCGCTGCCGGATTACTTCAAGAATGTCTTCGAGGGCGAGATCGCCGCGCAGTACATGAATTCGCATGGGCGCCCCGACGTCACGCTGGGCACCAACTACGGCGACAGCCGGCTCGAATCGATCGCCGCTTACTACGGTCCGTCTTACATGCTGAACCCGATGGTCCAGTACTACGGCGGCTTCGCGGTCGAGACCATCCTGACCAACTGCCACTACCCGATCGACGAGAATTCGTTCGTCCTGATGTACGGCGTCATGGCGAAGGTTCCCGAGGGCCTCACCGCCGAGCAGGCCTCGAAGATGGCCACCAAGATCAGCGCGGGTGTCGAGGTCGGCTTCCTGCAGGACGTCGAGATCTGGAAGAACAAGACCCGCATCGACAATCCGCTCCTCGTCGAGGAGGACGGCCCGGTGTACCAGCTCCGTCGCTGGTACGAGCAGTTCTATGTCGACAAGGCCGACGTCACCGACGAGATGACCGGCCGGTTCGAGTACGAGATCGACACCTCCAAGGCAGTCGAGAGCTGGAACGCCGAGATCCAGGAGAACCTCCGACGCCAAGAGGCCGAGAAGGCAGCGGCCGAGCAGTCGCCGGACGGCGCGGCGGATTCCTCGGAGAAGGCGCAGGTCTGACGATGACCCGGGCCGCGTCACGAGCACACTGGGCCAAGGCGCCCGACTTCGGCGACGATCCCGACCGGGCGGCCCGGGTCCACGCGGCGACCCAGCGCGACCGCGAGCACTACCTGCAGGGCGGCATGCGAGAGATCGAATGCCGCGCCTGCCACGCGTGCGTGCTGGTGAAGAAGACCAGCACGCACCACACGAGCGTGCAGTGGAACGCCGACGCCCGGAGCCGATGCCACGGCCTCGAGCAGATGCGCGCCGGCGGCGACGACGGGAACGGGCCACTGCTCCCGGGTGCGATGATGCCGACCTGTGTCCGCTTGTCGGCGAGTATCGACCACGGTGTGGCCGAGGGAATCATTCCTCCGGAATCACCCGCCACCGATCCCGACGGCTATTGGTGAGTGTCGAATTTGAGCACTGTCTGCAACATTAATCAACACTAGCCTCACGCATCACAACGGTCACACCTTCATCACACGTCTAGGAATAGCGGCGACAAGCGGGTATGCGGTCGGCCAATCTGGTCGTCATGTCCGTTTTGCGAACCCGCTGTACGCGGGTCACCTGTGCTGTCGCCCTGTCCGCCGCACTCACCGTCGCGGCGCCGTTCCTGGGCTCACCTTTTGCCGATGCCGGACGCGCCGCCGCGGCCGGTTCGAGCTCCGGCTCCAGCGATTCGACAGGTTCGGTGCCGATCTACCTCCCCATCCCCACCCCCACCGGCCTGGCCGCGCTCGGGGCGTCGATGACCCAGATCGGCAAGCCGTACCGGTGGGGCGGCACCGGTCCGCACTCGTGGGACTGTTCTGGTCTCGTCCAGTGGGCGTTCCACACCGCCGGCGTGAAGCTGCCCCGGACCAGCCAGCAACAGGCGAGGGTCGGCAATGCGATCCCGTTCAGCGCCCTCGCCCCCGGCGACATCATCATCTTCGGCCGCGACGCCGGGCACGTCGGCATCTACGCCGGTGGCGGCCGCCTGTTCAACGCCTACACCACGGGCAAGCCAATCGGCTTCACCAAGGTCAAGGACATGGGCACCATCAAGACCATTCGTCGTTTCGGCTGACCGGGTCGACCGACCGTCCGGGCCACACCGAGGTCACCGTCGCGAACCCCACGACGACGAGCAGCAGCACCGCGACCACCACGGTGCCGAGCAGCCCGTAACCCGGTTGCATCGTCGGGAGTTCGAGGTCGAGGGCCTCGGTGACCCGGTCGGAGAACAGGTGCGCGGCCGGATCACTCAGCGTTCGGATCCCGACGACCGACGCGACCACCGCGGCCAGGCCGATTACCCCGATCGCCGCCGGACGGAGACGCTCGCGCCACCACGCCAACGCGGCGACCACCGCGATGACCGCACCGAGGATCACCACACTCAGACCGGGCCGGTCGGTGTTGTCCTCGAAGAAGAAGGCCACGTCCTCATCGCTCGCCCCCGGGACGGTCACCCGTCCGAGACCGGTGATGGACGGTTGTACGCCCTCGTCGGTGCTTCCCCACTCCACCTGTGCGAACAGCACCAGGAGGAGTCCACCGACGAGGGCGGCAGGCCACACGAAGGTGCGCAGTCTGTCGACGATGCCCGGTTCTGCGGTCATGCCGACAAGACTGCCATTCACCCGGTGCCGAAATCACGCGCCGGTATCGATCCCACCCAAGCGCCCCAACACGCTGTCGGACCGATGAGTTTGCGCGACGCTGAGAGTCTCCACCTCAGTCGTTCAGCAACATTCCGCAAGGCAACGAAGGGATACGAACATGGCCGAGTACGCAGCCCCGTCCGGGGCGCCGATCTGGTTCGACCTGATGAGCAGCGACACGGCGAAGGCCGAGCAGTTCTACGGCGAGATCTTCGGCTGGGAGACGGAGGAACCGAACGAGGAATTCGGCGGCTACCGGAACTTCCTCAAGAACGGCAAACCGGTCGCCGGGCTCAGCCCCGCCATGGACGAGGCCGGGCCGCCGAACATCTGGTCGGTGTACCTGCACTCCGAGGACGCGAACGCCACCGTGAACGCCGTCGAATCCGCCGGGGGCAGCATCATGGTCCCGCCCATGCCGATCGGTGACGAGGGCACGATGATGGTCGCCACCGATCCGGCCGGAGCGGTCATCGGTTTCTGGCAGCCCAAGCAGCACAAGGGTTATTCGGAGTTCGGCGATCACGGCACCCCGTACTGGTTCGAATGCCAGTCCAAGGATTACGCCAAGTCACTCGACTTCTATCGCGCCGTGCTCGGCGCGCGTATCGAGGAGGTCGGCACCGGCGGTGACCCCGACGCCGTAGGTCCTGACCATTACGGCCAGATCTTCTACGGTGAGGAGTCCTACGCCGGGATCATGGACGCCTCCAAGCTGTTTCCCGAGGAGGTGCCGTCGTTCTGGCAGATCTACATCACCGTCGACGACGTGGCGGCGACGGTCAAGCAGGTCGAGTCCCTCGGCGGCGAGATCCTGATGCCCGGCGAGGACACCCCGTACGGGACGCTCGCGGCGATCAAGGACCCGATGGGCGCGCTGATCTGCCTCGGACATCCGCCGGCCGGGATGTGACACCACCGATCGGTAGAAGAAAAACGCGCGATATGCGTGTGTTGTCTACCGATCGTCCTCGGGCGGGTACTCGTCGGGGTCGTCGGACCCGACGTCGGTCGCCTGTTCGACGACGTCCGCGTCGTTGGCTTCCAGAGCGATGACCGGCCCCTCGGACTCGGCGGGAGCCTCGTCGTCGACGGGATCCGCCGGCATCGTCTGCTCGACGACGTCGGCGTCGTCCGCTTCCCCTCCGCTCCACGCTTGGGCGTCTGCCATGGCGACTCCTTCCGGTAGCTGGGCGCTCGGCACGGGCGTGCCTGGGCTCGATCTTCCGGTGGTGCGCTTCCGATCATCCTGACGTACCCCGCGAGCGTCAACATCCTCAGACCGGCAGTCGGAGGAGATCGCCGGAGACGATGCCGCGGGCGGTGCGGGCGGCGACCACGGCCCAGGCGGCCACCAGTACAGCAAAGCCGGTCACCGCCGCGACCTCGAAGACCGGCCGGCCCAGGGTGAGCGCCAACGCGGAGGAGCCGGTCACGTAGGTACCGACCGGGAACGTGAACGACCACCAGGTCATCGCGAACGGCATCCCGGCCCGCGCGGTGCGGAGGGTGAGCAGTGCGGCGACACCGATCCAGGCCGTGGCGATCACCCACACGACCAGCCCATAGGCGATTGCGAACTCGTGGATGGCACCCGCGACCGGTGCGGGCACCACGTGGAGTGCCGCATGGGCGAGCATGCACATCGCCGTGACCGACTGCCCGAGTGGGCCGAGCACGATCCACCAGGTCGGCACCATGTTCGTGGCACCGTGATCGCCCGTCCGGAAGCGCCGGACGAGAGCGACCAGGATGGGCGTCGCGGCGACCACCGCCAGACCGAACATCGCGCACCCGACCCCGAGAACCAGGTCCCGCGCCCACCCGGCACCGAGTTGCCCCGACAGGATCGCCGCGGCCGACGCCGACACCATCGGCGGCACTACCGGCATCAACCAGCCGCCGAACGCATCCTCGACGCGAGCGCGCCCGACGATCAGGTGCCGGTACGGGATGACCAGCGCGGTGACCACGCCGCCGAGTGTGCCGACGATCCAGCACACGACGTCGACGCCGAGGGCAACGTCTCGGCCGACGAGCCCGCCGCCGACCAGGAGAGTGCTGGTCCCCACGGTCATGATCGCCATCGGCACCGCACCGTAGAAGTGCGCGACGACGCGATGACCGTGGTGGCTGCGAGCGACGGCGGGGTCCGCCACCCAGTGGCCGATCGTGGTGACGGCCACGGCCACGAACACGAGGCAGGCCAGCAACCAGAACCCGACGGCTACGACGCTCAGGCCGGCCGGCTGCCAGGGCAGGCCGTGCGCGGCGATCGCGATGATCCCCGTGCCCATCACCGCCGCGAACCAGTTCGGCGGAAAGTAGGTGACACGGACGCGCACTCCGGGCCCGGTCCCGGGCAGGGAACCGGTCCGGGACGGGGTCGGGCGAACGGTCATCGTGGTCATGTCCACCACGATCGCGTGGATGCCGCGCCCCCGGTAGAGCCCGAATCGTTGGCAGGTCACAAACTGCGCTTGTAGCCGGGGTACCAACGCTGGTTGTACCCTCGGGCGATGGTCCTCAGTCCGCGGATGCCCGACCTCGCATCGTTGGAAACCCTGCAGTCGGTCGTCAGCACGGGCAGTCTCAATGCTGCGGCCGCCGAACTCGGTGTCACCCAGCAGGCGGTGTCGGCGCGTATCCGCGCGATGGAGACGCAGCTCGGCGTCGGACTGCTGACGCGAACGCCGCGCGGATCGGTACCGACCCAGTCCGGCCGGCTCGTCGCCGAGTGGGCCGACCGATTACTTACGCTGGCAGGCGAATTCGACGCCGGACTCTCCGCCCTACGGCTGGAACGACGAGATCGGCTGCGGCTGGCCGCGAGCCTCACCGTCGCGGAGCATCTCCTCCCCCGCTGGCTCGTCTCCTTCGCGGCCCAGCACGACCCCGCGCCGAAGGTGTCGTTCACCGCCGCCAACTCCGACCACGTCTGCACGCTGGTGCGCGACGGCGAGGTCGAACTCGGGTTCGTCGAGGGGCCTCGGGTGGCACCCGGGCTCCGGAGCCGGACGATCGCGCGTGACGAGCTGGTCGTCGTCGTGCCACCCGATCATCCGTGGACGCGCAGCCGCCGTCGGATCGGGGCCGCCGACCTCGCCGGTACCGCACTCGTGACCCGCGAAGAGGGCTCGGGCACTCGCGAGTTCTTCGAACGCGCCCTGACCCGGGCGCTCGGACCGTCCCGCGAGGTCACCGCACCGGTGCTGGAACTGTCGACCACGGCATCGGTGCGCGCCGCGGTCATCGCGGGGGCCGGACCCGCGGTGCTCAGCAACCTGTCGGTCGCCGACGATCTCGACCGACGGCTGGTCCGCATCCCGATCGACGACCTCGACCTCGGACGTCAGTTGCGGGCGGTGTGGTCGTCCGGTCCCCAGCCCGGTGCCGGTGCAGCGCGGGACTTCCTGGCCCACATCGGCCGCTCCTGAGCTCTGCTCAGACGCCGGCGTTCGCGTCCTGCTTCTTCTTCAACTCCAGCGCGATGTCGATGAGCTGGTCCTCCTGGCCGCCGACCAGTTTGCGCGCGCCGGCCTCGAGCAGGATCTCGGCGGCCGAGACGCCGTAGCGCTCGGCGTGGCCCTCTGCGTGCTTGAGGAACGAGCTGTAACAACCGGCGTAACCCATCATCATCGCCGGGCGGTCCACCAGGCATTCCGACGGCATGGCCGGTCGGACGACGTCCTGTGCGACGTCGGCGATCTTCATGAAGTCGACCCCGGTGGTGATCCCGAGCTTGTCGCACACACCGACGAAGGCCTCGGTGGGCGTGTTGCCCGCGCCGGCGCCGAAGCGTCGGATGGAGCCGTCGATCTGCTGGGCGCCCGCACGGATGGCGTTGACCGAGTTGGCGATCGCGATGTCGAGGTTCTCGTGTCCGTGGAACCCGACCTGGGCGTCGTTGCCGAGTTCGGCGACGAGCGCCTCGACGCGGACGGTGACGTCCTCGAGGACGAGCGCACCCGCGGAGTCGACGACGTAGACGCACTGACATCCGGCGTCGGCCATGATGCGAGCCTGCTTGGCGATGACCTCCGGCGGCTGGCTGTGGCTCATCATCAGGAAGCCGACGGTTTCGAGTCCGAGATCCCGTGCGAGACCGAAGTGCTGGATGGAGACGTCGGCCTCGGTGCAGTGGGTGGCGATGCGGCAGATCTGGCCGCCGTTGTCCTGCGCGGCGCGGATGTCGTCCTTGGTGCCCAGACCCGGCAGCATGAGGAAGGCGATCTTGGCCCGCTTCGCGGTCTCGGCCGCAGCTTTGATCAGCTGCTGCTCAGGGGTTTTGGAGAACCCGTAGTTGAACGACGAGCCGCCGAGGCCGTCGCCGTGGGTCACCTCGATGACCGGCACACCGGCCTCGTCGAGGCCACCGACGATCGCGCGCACCTCCTCTTCGGTGAACTGGTGCCGCTTGTGATGGCTGCCGTCCCGCAGAGACGAATCGGTGATGCGGATGTCGAGGGTGTCGGAGTACTTGCGCGCGTTCGCCATCAGCTTCGGGTCGCGCGGGGTGGTGACCACGTTGGTGCTCATGCGGGGACTCCCAGCTTCTTCTTTGCGAGTTCTTCGCCGACCTTGGTCGCGGCGGCGGTCATGATGTCCAGGTTGCCGGCGTAGGGCGGCAGGAAGTCGCCCGCACCCTCGACCTCCACGAAGATCGACACCCGCGCATAGCCGCCGTTCAGGACGCTCGGCGGGTCGAACTGCGGGTCCTGCAGCAGACGGTAGCCCGGCACGTACTGCTGGATCTCCTTCTCTCGCCGGTGGATCGATTCCGCGATGGCGTCGGTGTCGGCGTCTTCGGGGATGGCGCAGAAGATGGTGTCGCGCATGATCATCGGCGGGTCCGCCGGGTTGAGGATGATGATCGCCTTACCGCGCTGCGCGCCACCGATCGACTCGACGCCGGCGGAGGTGGTGCGGGTGAACTCGTCGATGTTGGCGCGCGTGCCCGGACCGGCCGAGACCGAGGCGACCGACGCGACGATCTCCGCGTACGGGACCGGCACGACCGACGAGACCGCGTGCACCATCGGGATGGTCGCCTGCCCGCCGCAGGTGATCATGTTGGTGTTCGGGGCGTCGAGGTGTTCACGCAGGTTGGCGGGCGGGACCACGGCGGGCCCGACCGCCGCCGGGGTGAGGTCCACCGCGGTGATACCGGCGGCCTCGTACTTCGGGGCGTACTCACGGTGCACGTAGGCCGAGGTGGCCTCGAAGATGAGATCGGGCTTGTCCTGCGACCCGAGGAGTTCGTCCGCACCACCGCTCATCGTGATGAGTCCGCGGTCGGCGGCGCGCTTCATGCCCTCCGAGTCCGGGTCGATGCCGACCATCCATCGGGGTTCGATGACCTCCGAACGCTCCAGCTTGTACATCAGATCGGTGCCGATGTTGCCCGATCCGATGATCGCCGCGGTCAGTTTTGCCGCCACGTGGACCCTCCTCTTGCTAGTGAAGTCTGTTGCATGTCAGGTGAAGTCGTGTCAGGTGAAATCCAGGGTGACCGAACCGAGGCCGGCGAATTCGGCCACGAAGTGGTCACCCGAGGAGATGTCGATCGCCCGCGTCGCCGTGCCGGGCAGGATCACGTCCCCCTTGCGGAGACGGACCCCGAAGCTGTCGACCTTGCGTGCCAGCCACGACACCGCATTGAGCGGATGGCCCAGCACCGCAGACGAATTGCCCTTCGCCACGATCTCCCCGTTACGATGCAGGACCGCGTCGATGTCCCCGGTGTCGATCTCGCCGATCGGGACACGTTGCTGTCCGAGAATCCAGCCGCACGACGACGCGTTGTCGGCGATGGTGTCGCACAGCGTGATCTTCCAGTCCTTGATGCGGGAGTCGATGAGCTCGATCGAGGGCACCACCCATTCGACCGCGGCGATGACGTCTTCGTTGGTGCACCCCTCGCCGGGCAGGTCCTCGCCGAGGATGAAGCCGACCTCCACCTCGACCCGGGGGAAGCACAGCTTCTTCGCGTCGATGGGGGTCTCCTCGAAGTACTGCATCTCGTCGAGGAGGTGTCCGTAGTCGGGCTCGTCGACGCCCATCATCTTCTGCATCGCCTCGGAAGCGAGGCCGACCTTGTGCCCGGCGACCCTGGCCCCGGCCTCGAGTCGCTTGCGGATGTTGATCAGCTGGATCTCGTAGGCGTCGACCACGTCGAGGTCGGGATGGGTGTCCGTGGGCCGGTCGATCGCGGTGGCCGACGTCTCCGCTTTCCACAGCTCAGCCGCGATCTGCTCGCGAACAGCCTGGTCAACCGCCATCGTGCCCTCACCTTCCCAATGTGAACGTGTTCTAGTTTAGAACACGTTGCACCATCGTGTCTGCGGCCTTCCAGTAGGCGATCGGGTCACCGTCAGATACTCAGGTACGCAGTTCACCGCAGCGACTCCGGCAAGTCAATGATTTTGGATCGCTTTTTGTATCCAATCGGCTACGCTGCCCTTCATGACGTCCGACACAGCCCTTAACGCGCAGCCTTCCGACGACGACGCACCCTCGATCCTCACGTCGTTCACCGACGGCGTCGCCCGGCTGACCCTGAACAACCCGCGCCGCAAGAACGCCATCACCCTCGACATGGCCGCGGCGATCGAGCAGTTCTGCGACCAGGTCGCCGCCGATGAGACCATCGGCGCGGTGGTCGTCGACGCCGCCGGCTCCTACTTCTGCAGCGGCGCCGACACCCGCATCCTCGCATCCGCATCGGCCGATCCCGCATCGCCGAAGTCGGTCGTGCAGTTGTCCGCGGTGTACAAGGCCTTTGTGCGTGTGGGGTCGCTGCCCGTACCCACCGTCGGCGTGGTGGTCGGCGGTGCGGTGGGCGCCGGCCTCAACCTGGCGCTGGCCGTCGACCTGCTCGTCGCCACCCCGGATGCCGTCCTCGACAGCGGTTTCCTCGCTCGCGGTATCCACCCGGGAGGCGGACACATCACACTGCTGAACCGGGCGGTGGGACGGGCAAACACCATCGCCCTGGCGGCGTGCGGTCAGTCACTCACCGGCGAGGAGGCCGTCGCACAGGGTCTGGCGTACGCGGCCGCCCCGATCGAGGACATCCCGGCGATCGTGGACGGTCTCACCGCACCCGCCGCGCGCGATCCCGAGCTGACCCGCCGCGTGATGTCCAGCGTCCGACTCGAACTCGGCCCGCCCGCGGTCACCTGGGACTCGGCGATCGAGATCGAGCGCGGCACCCAGATGTGGTCGATGGCCCGCAAGGGACAGAACTGGTCGTCCCGCGGGCCCGGCCGGTCATGACGGCACTGCACGACCCCCGCGGCTCGTCGACGGGCGTCGACGACGCCGCCCTGGTGGAATTGCGCACCGAGGTCCGCGAGTTCCTGCGCGACGAGATCGACCGCGGCGCATTCGCTCCCGACGTGGACAGCTGGATGACCGGCTTCGACCCGGCATTCAGTCGACGACTGGGTGAGCGGGGCTGGCTCGGTATGACCACGCCGACCGAGTACGGCGGCCGAGGACGCACTCCCGTCGAGCGATTCGTCATCACCGAGGAACTCCTCGCCCACGGCGCGCCGGTGGCCGCCCACTGGATCGCCGACCGGCAGATGGCGCCGGGCATCCTCGCGAACGGCACCGAAGAGCAGAAGCGCCGCTACCTTCCCGGGATCGCCTCGGGCTCGATCTATTTCGCGATCGGGATGTCCGAGCCGGATGCCGGTTCGGATCTCGCGAGCGTCCGCACCCGGGCACGAGACACCGGCGACACCTGGACCATCACCGGCACCAAGGTCTGGACCACCGGCGCCCACGTCTCCCACGCGATGGTTCTGCTCGCACGCACCGACGGCACCCCGGAAGATCGTCAACAGGGTCTGTCGCAGATCCTCGTCGACCTGTCCCATCCGGATATCGAGGTACGTCCGCTGCGGAGCATCGACGGCCAGGCCCACTTCAACGAAGTGGTCTTCCACGATGCCGTCGTGGACAAGTCGGCACTCCTCGGCCGACGCGGCAACGGGTGGCAACAGGTGATGAGCGAGTTGGCCTTCGAGCGGTCCGGTCCCGAGCGCTACCTCAGCACACTGCCACTGTTGCGGGCGTGGACTGATCATCTCCGCGAGACCGGGGCCACCGCCGAACAGCGCCGAACTCTCGGCACGCTCACCGCACAAGCCTGGGCGCTACGACGGATGTCCCTGCAGGTCGCTGCCGAGTTGTCGGCCGGCGGCAAGCCGGATGTGCTGGCCGCCATGGTCAAAGACCTCGGTTCGATCTTCGAGGGCGACCTCGTCGACGCGGTACGCGCGGCGTCGGGCATCGTCGCACGACGGAGCGGAGGCACCTCGCTGGAGCGTCTCCTCGGCCAAAGCGTGTTGCACACACCGGCTTTCACCCTACGGGGCGGAACCAACGAGATCCTCCGCGGCATCGTGGCGCGGGGAATGGGGATTCGATGAGCGAACTGGCCGCTGAACTGGTCGCGGCGACGACCTCGATACTGGACCGCATTCCGGTCGGCACCGAGACGCCGCCGACCGGCGTCGACACGGAACTGTGGACAGTCCTGGCGGACTCGGGTTTCGCGAGTCTCGATGTGCCCGACGCCGCCGGTGGAGAGGACGCCGATCTCGACGATGCACTCGCCGTGATGTCGACCGTGACCGCGGCCGGGGCGGTCACGCCGTTCGTCGAACATGCGCTCCTGGCCGCATGGCTCGCCGGCACGGTCGGACGGTCACTCGAGGGGACCACCGCGACAATCGCGGTCGCCGACGACGTCGAAACACGCATCGAGCGAGGTGTCGAGGGCGAGGAGCGATTGATTCTCAGCGGGGTCGCACGCGACGTCGTCCACGCCGCCTCCGCCGACTCCGTGGTCGTACTCGTACCCACCTCCGACGTTCCGCTCGTGGCGATCGTCGACCTGAGCGGCGCCGGAGTCCACGTCGAGGACGGCACGGACCTCCTGGGAGTGTCGCTCGGCGACCTCCGATTCGACGAGGCGGCGACCGTGTTCCACGCCGACTCACCGGTCGATGCCGCCGAGGTCCGTCAACGGGGCGCACTCGCGTACTCCGCAGCCCTGGCGGCGGCAGCAGGGGCGGTCCACGACCTGTCCGTGCGGTACGCCTCGGAACGCATCCAGTTCGGCCGGCCCCTCGTCAAGTTCCAGGCCATCCAGCAACGCCTCGCGGTGATGGCGGCCCGGACCACCATGATGGAGACCGCGGCACGGGTGGCCGCCGATGCGACATCGCACGATCCGGCCGGTGCCCGGGCCGCGGTGGCCGCGGCGAAGGTGGTGACGTCCGGATACGCCGACGAGGTGGCCGCGGCGGGACACCAGATCCACGGTGCCATCGGTTTCACCTCGGAGCACCGCCTCGGCCGGTCGACGACGGCGCTGTGGGCATGGCGCGACCGGCACGGGACCGAAGCCGAATGGGCCGATGTCCTGGCCGGACGGATACTCGACGACGGTGGCGATCCATGGGAGGTCATCACCGGGACCGAAGCGCCGCAGGCCGGGGAGACATCGCCGGAGAGTTCGCCGCGGAGCGTCCGATGAGTGCGGCGGATCTGGTGGGTGACCAGCTCCGTGACGAGGACGAGCGGGTGGAGCCACGAGCAGCATGGCGCGCCGCCGACGCGGCCGCCGACCACGGAATCCTCAGCGGCCTGCGGGTTCTCGACCTGAGTCGGGTCCTGGCCGGTCCCTACACAGCCCAGATCCTCGCCGACCACGGCGCCGAGGTGATCAAGGTCGAAGCGCCCGCGGGCGACGAGACCCGAGGCTGGGGACCACCGTTCGAGGACGAGGGCGCCACGAGCGCCTACTACCAGAGCCTCAACCACAGCAAGGAGAACATCTGCCTCGACCTTCGCACCGACGCCGGACGGGAGGTCCTCGGCGACCTCCTGGCAGGTGCTGACATCGTGATCGAGAACTTCAAGGCCGGCACGATGGCGCGGTGGGGTTTCGACTACGACACCGTTCTCGCCGACCGACATCCGCGGATGGTGTACTGCCGCATCACGGGTTTCGGCGTCGACGGTCCGATGGGCGGACTACCCGGATACGACGCGGTTCTCCAGTCGTTCGGCGGTCTGATGAGCGTGAACGGTTACCCCGACGGCGCGCCGCTGCGCGTGGGTATCCCCATCGTGGACATCGTCGCCGCCAACATGGCGGTGAGCGGCATACTCCTGGCGCTGTACGAGCGAGACCGGAGCGGTCGCGGGCAGCTGGTGGACATGACGCTGCTCGATTCGGTGATCTCCCTGTTGCATCCGCATGCCGCGAACTGGGTCTCCGGAGGTGCGATACCGCAGCGGACCGGCGATTTCCACCCGACCGTGGTGCCCTATCAGGTCTTCTCCGCTCGAGACGGTGACTTCTTCGTCAGTGCGGCCAACGACCGTCAATTCCGTTCGCTCGTCGGGGTCCTCGGGGTGCCCGAGCTCGCCGACGACCCGAGATTCGTGCACAACGGCGAGCGGTCGCGCCATCGAGTCGAACTGGCCGCCGTCCTGGGCGCGCGGATCGCGCAGTGGGACCGGGACGATCTCGCGGAACGGCTCGAGCGGGCGGGCGTCCCGGCGAGCCCGGTCAACGATGTCGCGGAGGCACTCACCTCGCCGCAAGTCCGCCATCGCGGCCTGTTCCTGGACACCGACGAGTATCGCGGTGTCGGCGTGCCGATCTCGTTGAGCAGGTCGGCTCACCGTTCTCCCCGTCCAGCGGTACGTCGGGGCGCGCACACCGAGGAAGTCCTCGCCGCGCTGGGTTACGGCCCGCGCCGGTTGGCCGAGCTCCGATCGTCCGGCGTGTTCGGCGACGGGTGAGGGGAGACATCATGGGACGCACGACGACCGCGTCATCCGGGCCGGCACCGTCACGATCGGTTACACGTGTCATCGCCGAGATCGAGCGGATGATCGCGACCGGAGAGCTGCTGCCGGGACAGCCGATCCGACAGGAGTGGATGGCCGAACGCCTGGGTGTGAGCCGGCTGCCGATCCGCGAAGCCCTGCGCGAACTGACTGCTCAGGGACTTGTGGGGCACCAGCACAATGCCGGATACACCGTCGTCCGGTTGGATCAGGGCGAGTTCGACCAGATCTATCTGATGCGTTCGGCATTGGAGCGCGAGGTCCTCACCCGGCTCCCCCGGTTCGACGCCGCTGCGCTCGACGAGGTACGCGCCATCGCGGTGCGGATCACCGAGGCCGCAGACCACGGCGACATCGTCTCGATGCGTACCGAGAACCAGAGCTTTCATTTCGCGATGTTCGAGCGTTCGGGGCTTCACCTGGTGGTCGCCGAACTGCGTCGCCTCTGGAAGCTCGCCATGCCCTATCATGCGGCGTATCTGTACGATCCGGCCGGACGGCAGCGCGTGTGCGGAGAACACGACGCGATGATCGACGCCCTGGCCGAGGGTGACAACACCCGCCTCGTCGAGCTGATGGACGAACACCGGCGCGGCGGCGAGGCCAACACGGGGATGATCCTGGGTGGAGGTCGGCCGTGACGTCATCATGGGATCCCGATCTGGCGGTCATCGTCGAACGGATGGCCGCCGCGGGTGCGAGGCCTGTTCGCGAGCAGGGTGTCGCCGGCATCCGGAAGAGTCTGGAATCGATCGTCCGCCCGCCCGGCCCGGACATGTCCTCGGTCACCGACGCCGTGGCCGACGACCTCGGTACCCCGGTCCCGGTGCGGATCTATCGTCCGCACACCGCACCGGATACCGGTGCGGCAGCGCTGGTCTGGTATCACGGCGGCGGGATGATCATGGGGTCGCTGAACTCCTTCGACCGCCTCGCCCGCGACCTGGCGGAGGCCACCGGCGCCGTCATCGTCAACGTGGACTACCGGCTCGCACCCGAACACACCTATCCCGCAGGCAACGACGACGCGTACACGGCGCTCGCGTGGACCCACCGGGTCGCAACCGACCTCGGCATCGACCCGGCGAAGATCGGTGTCGGCGGCGACAGCGCGGGAGGCGGGCTCGCCGCCGCGACCGCGTTGCGCAGCCGAGATGAGCGGGGCCCGGCCATTGCACAACAGGTCCTGTTCTACCCCGGCGTGGAACGACGCCGTGACCGGGCATCGATGCGCGAGTTCGGTGACAGCCCGTTCCTCACCGCCGAGGACATCGACTGGATGAAGAATCTCTACCTCGGCAGCGACGCTTCACTCGACGACGAATACGGGACACCTGCGCTCGCCGCCGACCTGTCCGGTCTCCCGTCCACGATCATCGCGGTCGGACACGGTGATCCGCTCCGCGATGGCATCGAAGAGTTCGGGGATCGTCTCCGAGAGGCCGGTGTGACCACCGCCCAGTTGCGCTATCCCGGTGTGGGACACGGGTTCGCGATGCAGGCCCCGTCGGTGGCGCGGGGTCGTGCGGCGCTCGCCGAAGTCGGGGCCCTGGTCGCCGCACGTTTCGCGCACCCGGTGCGGGACTGACCCCTCCGATCAGGTGCGTGCGGACGCCAAGAGCATCTTGATCGGGACGCTCTCGTCCGCGAACACTTCCGGGGGTGGACGATGGCCGCGGTTCAGTGCGGTACGCAACGTCATGAAATCGGCCGGTGAGTTGAGGCATTCCGCGGCGGCCAGTCGACCGTCGGAGAAGTACAACGACACCTGACGGTCAGGCCGCTTCGGATCGGTACGGTGCACGACTTCGCTGTGCCCGCCGGACAATCCGACGATCTGGAGCTTCTGCGCCCCCTGGTCGGACCAGAACCACGGGGCCGGTCGAACGGGTGGTTCGGTTCCGAGGAGGACTGCCGCCGCGGCGGTGGCCTGTTCGGTGGCATTGTCCACGGACTCGAGCCGATAGCGCCGCCCGCTCGCGGAAACGTGGACCGTGCAGTCCCCGATCGCGAGTGTCCATCCGTCGGAGGCCAGACAGTTGTCGTCGACGACTATTCCACCGTCGCACTCCAGTCCGAGCATCTCACCGAGCTCGGTCCGTGGCTCGGCACCGATCCCGACAATCACCGTCGCCGCGGGGACGACGCCACCGTCGTCGAGGCGAACGCCGCGGATGAAGTCCCGCCCGATGCCGTTGTCGCCGTCGTTGTCCATGCCGCCGTGGACGATCTCGACGGGTCGCCGGCCCAACAAGACGGATGTCCCCATCGATTCGTGCGCACGGAGAAGCGCTGACGCCGTGTGCTTCCCGACCGCTCGGGCCAGGAGACGGTCGGCCGTCTCGACGACCGTCACGTCGGTACCCGCGGCACGGAGACCGGCGGCGACCTCCAACCCGATGAAACCGCCGCCTATCACCACGGCCGGACCGGCCGTGGCCCGATCTCGAAGCAGATCGGCATCGTCGAGGTCGCGGAGGACGAGAACGTCGGGATGGTCCGCGCCCGGCAGCGTGAGGCGCCGCGCGCGGGCGCCCGTGGCGAGGACCAGTCGCTCGAACTGCTCACTCCGGCTGCTGTTCTCGTCCGACAGATCCACCATCACACCGTCACCGGTACGGCGCACCCCGGTGACGTGGGTTCCCCGATGCAGATCGATGCACTGATCGTCGAAGTACGACTCCGCACGAAGCGCCAGGGTCGCTGAGTCGACCGCTCCGTTGAGCAGTCCCTTCGAGAGCGGCGGCCGATGGTAGGGCACGTGTGGCTCGTCGGTGAACAATGCGATCCGGCCGGCAAAGCCGTTCGTGCGCAGCCGGTCTGCGAGATGTACTGCGGCATGCGAGGCTCCGACGACCGCGACGCTGTGTGGCGTCACCTCAGACCTGTTCGTCGGGGATGGTGACGTGGAGGTCGGTGTCGGCCAGGGTGAGCTGGCACGACAGGCGCGAGGTGTCCTCGCGGTCCGACGACGTGCAGTCGAGCATGTCGTCCTCGTCCTCGCTGATCTCGGGGAACAGCTGGGCTTCTTCGGGATCCAGGTAGACGTGGCACGTCGCGCACGACAGCGTGCCGCCGCACTGGCCGACGATCCCGCTGACCCCGTTCTTCACCGCGGTCGCCATCACCGAGTCTCCCGCCGTACCGTCGATCACCTTCACCGCCCCGTCGGGTTGTGTGTAGAACACCTTGGGCATGCGGACCTCCTACCAGCTGACCGGGAGGTCGACGATCGGCTGGGTCAGGTTGTCGTTGTTCATGAGCGGGTCGCCGGCGAGCTCCAGGTCGGGAAGTCGACGGAACAGCTCGGCGATGGCGACCTGCATCTCCATCCGGGCCAGCGGAGCGCCCAGGCAGTGGTGCATGCCGTAACTCAGTGTCAGGTGAGGGTTGGACTGCCGCCGGATGTCGAAGGTGTCGACATGTTCGATCGCCGACCCGTCGTGATTGGCCGACGCCGGGTCGCCCATGATCGCCTCACCCTTGCGGACGAGCTGGCCGTCGAGCTCGACGTCCTCGGTGGCCACGAAGGGCACCAGTCCGCTGGGCCCGCCGACTTTGCCGTTGAGTTCGAAACGCCCGTGCCGCAGGATCTCCTCCACCGCAGTGGGTGTCACCCCGTCGATGTCTTCGAGCAGCACCCGAAGCTGGTCGGTGTTGTGTAGAAGCGACAGGACCCCGGCACAGATGAAGTTCGCCGTGTTGTCGAAGCCGCCGATGATGAGAACCAGCGCGACGGAGAGGATCTCACCATCGGTGAGGGTGTCGTCCTTGTCCTGCGCGTTGGTGAGGTCGCTGAGCAGATCCTCGCGCGGATTCTTCCGGCGCTCCTCGATGAGCGCGAGCATGTACATGACCAGTTCGGTCATGTTGGCGGTGGCTTCCTCCTCGGGCATGTTCGCGACCGCGAGCGTCGCCGAGCTCCACTTCTGGAACTTAGGGCGGTCCTCCGGCGGGACGCCGATGAGGTTGGCCAGCATCTGGATCGGCAATGCCACCGCGTAGTCGTCGACCAGGTTGGTCGGCGCGCCCTTGGCGAGCATGTCGTCGATCAGCTTGTTGGCGAACTCGACCGCCGAGTCGCGCATCGCCTTGACACGTTTCGGCGAGATCGATTTCTGCACGAGTTTGCGCAGCTTAATGTGCTGCGGCGGGTCCTCGAATTGCAGTGTGGTCTTGAGGAAGTCGGGGAACTCCACGAAGTAGGGCACCACACGCTCACCGGTACGGAAGGGCTCGCGGACGAATCGCGGGTCGCCGAGCATCTCTCGTGCCACGGCGTTGCGATGGATGATCCAGGCCTCGCCGCCGTAGGGCATCGTGATCTTGGTCATCGGCCGGTCTTCGGCGATCGCCTGGTAGCGCAGGGCCGCCTCGGACGGGGACACCGGCGAGAACGGGTACACCGTGTAGGCCTCGTCCAGTTCGGCTGTGTCGGAGGTGGTTTCGGTACTCATGTCAGGACTCCAGGGCTGTGGGGACGTTCGGTGGCGGGTCAGACCGGCATCTGCGCCGGAGCCACGACCTGCGGGATCGCCTCCGGCGTGATCGACATGATCTGGTCCCACTGCTCGGCCACGGTCTCGACGGTGAGAGCCGGGTCGTGGATGCCGGTGGTGTTGACCAGCGCGAGCCGATTGACGATCCCGCCCGCGACGTTGAACACCTCGCCGGTGACCTCGCAGGACGGATGGACGAGAAACGCCGCGACAGGCGCGACGTGCTCCGGCCGGAGCTGAGTCCGCATGTACTCCATGATCTCCGGCGACAACGTGTCGGCGGCCGCTTCGGCCATGCGGGTACCCGCACCCGGTGCGATGGCGTTGACCTTCACGCCCGCCTCGAGGCCCTCGAGCGCGAGATTACGGGTCAGGCCGAACAGCGCGCCCTTCGAGCCGCCGTAGTGGGCCATCCCGGGGTTGCCGAGCATCGCCTGCGAGATCGTGTTGACCACGCGGGGTGCCGGCGACTCGAGCAGATGGGGCCACGCGGCACGGAGAAGGCGCATCGGACCCAGGAAGTGGACGTCGAGGTGTCGCTGGTACTCGGCGTCGGGCACCTCTCGGAAGGGCGCTGCCCGCACGATGCCCGCGTTGTTGATGACCGCGTCGATCCGACCGAAGTTCGAGATCGCGGCGTCGACAAGAGCCAGCGCGCCCTCGTCGGTGGTGATGTCGGAGGCGACCGCGACCGCCTTGCCGCCGGCGGAGGTGATCTCCGCGGCGACGTCGGCAGCCGGATCGCCCGACTCGACGCCGGAGCCGTCGGTGGTCGAGCCCAGGTCGCCGACCACGACCGATGCGCCGCGCGAAGCCAGGAGAAGGGCGTGTGCGCGGCCGATACCGCGGCCCGCGCCGGTCACGATCACGACGCGATCGGTGAAGTCGAGTGGTGCTGTCATGGTGTCGTCCTCGAATCGGTTCGAAACAGATGGGTGGTCGGGGCTCAGGGGCGCGTCTGGCCGCCGTGGTGCTTGACGTCGGCGACCCAGATCCCGCCGAGTGCTTCGCGCGCGGACTTCTCGAAGTCGAAGACCTCGTAACCGACCGTCATGTAGAGAGTGCTGCGATCGGGTCCGCCGAGCAGGCAGGCCGATGCGATGCCGCCTTCGAGCGGCATCGGCACCGCGTCCGTCAAGCCCTCTTCGGTGAACCTGGCCACGTATCCGCCACCGGGCATTGCCGCCCAGACCCCGCCCTCCTCGTCCAGGCCGATGCCGTCCGGCATGAACGGACAGGTGGCGAAATCTTGCGCGTTGGAGAGTGTTCCGTCGGCGGCACGGTCGATCACGGTGATCTTCTGCGCCATCACCTCGGCGACGAAGAGCTTCGAGCCGTCCGAACTGATCCCGATGCCGTTGCCGCAGTTCAGCTCCGGTATGCCGGCCGGGACGTGTGCAGTACCGTCGGGCTCCACGATGATCAGCGCCGAGGTGATCGGGGTCTCGCCGTGGAAGATGTCGAAGCCGAGCTGGGTGATGTAGGCACGACCATCGGCGTCGACGACCATGTCGTTGACGGCCTTGATCGCGAACTCGCCGACATCGGCGTAGACGGTGAGATCGTCGATCCCGTTGCCGCCGTGGACGAGAACCTTCTGCTCGTGCATCGAGTTGACGATCAGCCGACCGTCGGGCAGCCAACCGAACCCGCCGAGGGTGATGGGGGCATCGGTGTCCGCGGCGCGTCCGTTTGCGTCGACGACCACGGTCGCATTGCCGTCGGCGTCCAGGGTCTTGAGCGTCCCGGTGTACATGTCCGAGAACCACAGTGCTCCGTCGTGCCAGCGCGGACATTCCGGCCAGGAGAACCCGGACGCGATCTTGCGGGCCTCGAATGTGGGTGCGTCCGCGGCGGCTACGGCCGCTGCGACGGTGTCGACAGGAGTGGTCATCGGTGAACCTTCCGAAGCGTGAGAGGCTGAGTTGTGTTGTGCGACAACGGGGAAGACGGCCCAGAATGGTCGTGAGCTGGATCACAGGGCCGCGTACAGAGGTACGTTAAGTGCTCGGCGGCCGAGTGGTCGGGACCTTCCCATTCAGTGGACCCCCACCTGAACGGTCAGCCGGGGACGGTCTCCGGGTACACCGCGGCAAACCACGCCCGCTGCTCCGCGTCGAAGGTTCCCAGCTCCATCGCACGACGCCCCCACGCCTTGATGAGGTCGAGGAAGGTCGTCACGTCGTAGACGTCCCGCTGCTGGGAGAACTTCCCGTCACCGGCGTAGTCGAGGACGCTGATGTGCGGCGCCGCGAATCGGCTCCCGTCACCGGGATCGCTCATCACGTTGTCGAGGCGGGCGACGATGGTCCCGTTGGTCTCGTCGATGACATGCCAGTGCTCGGGAAAGCTCTCGGTGTGCGAGCCCGGGAACTGCGCCAGGCTGGGTTCGGCCCACGCCCAGATCCCTTCCTTGCCCTTCAGCTCACCCGCCATCTGCTCGTGATAGACGACGTCATCGGTGAACAGGTCGAGAAAGTCCCGCCAGCTCCCCTCCCCCGACCCGGCGCGGTTGATGGTGATGAACCACCGCTGGTATGCCTCTTCGAGTTCCTGCCTGGACCATGTGTTGTGTGCCATGCCGGCACGCTAGGCCCGGCCGCCGCGGTAGGAATGGGACCGCTTCCGCTCAGCGGGAGGTCGGAGCGATCCCGGGCCACCCTGAGCGCGACGCTACTCCCATCCAGCGGAAAGCCGGTCGTCATGACCGTGCAGGTCAGCGCCTCGTCCTGACGGTTTCGCGGGAATGAGGCGACTGACCCTGGCGGCACGTTTCTGTAACGTGTTCTAATTCAGGTAGAACACGTTACAGCTGCGCGCACGAAGGGGACCCCATGGCCGGCTCGTCCGATCAACCACAGACCAGCACCGAACCCGAGACCTATGACGTCATCGTCGTCGGCGCCGGTGGTGCCGGTCTGGCCGCCGCGATCACCGCGGCCCGCAAGGGCCTCAAGACCGTCCTGATCGAGAAGTCGCCCTACTGGGGAGGTTCGACCTCCCGGTCCGGCGGCGGCGTGTGGATCCCCAACAACTCGGTGCTGAAGCGCGACGGCGTCAGCGATACGCCGGAGAAGGCCCGCGAGTACGTGCACGCGATCATCGGCGAGCACGCCCCGGCCGACCGCATCGACGCCTACATCGATCGCGGACCCGAGGCCCTCGACTTCCTGCTGGAGCACGCACCCCTCGACCTCGAGTGGGTGAAGAACTACTCGGACTACTACCCCGAGGCGCCGGGCGGTCGTCTCGGCGGCCGGTCGATCGAGCCGCGGCCGTTCGACGCGCGCCGCCTCGGGGACGACCTCAAGACGCTGCACCCGCAGTACACCAAGGCCCCGCTCAACATGGTCGTGCTGCAGTCCGACTACCGCTGGCTCAACACCGGTCTCCGCCACTGGCGTGGGCCGCTGCGCATGGCGAAGGTCGGCAGCCGGTTCTTCTGGGCCCGCAGCCGCGGCAAGAAGCTGATCGCGATGGGCGCGGCACTGGCCGCCGAGCTGCTCATCGGCGTGCGCGAGGCCGGGGTCCCGGTCCGCCTCAACACCGGCCTCGTCGACCTCATCACCGCCGACGACCGGGTCGTCGGCGTGATCGCGGAGTCCGAGGGCAAGCAGTTCGAGATCCACGCGCGCCAGGGCGTGATCCTCGCCTGCGGCGGCTTCGAGCACAACGAGGAGATGCGCAAGAAGTACCAGCGCGAACCGATCGGTTCCGACTGGACCACCGGTGCACCCAGCAACACCGGCGACGGCATCAACGCCGGGCTCAAGATCGGCGCCGCGGTCTCCCTCATGGACGACGCCTGGTGGGGTCCGACGATCCCGCTGCCGCGCGGACCGTGGTTCGCGCTGTCCGAGCGGTCGGTCCCCGGCACCTTCATCGTGAACTTGCGCGGCAAGCGCTACATGAACGAGTCACTCCCGTATGTCGAAGCGGTGCACCAGATGTACGGCGGCGAGTTCGGTCACGGCGAGGGTCCGGGCGAGAACGTGCCGTCGTGGCTGATCTTCGATCAGCGCTGCCGTAACCGCTACCTCTTCGCCGGAATCAATGCGCGACAGCCGCTCCCGAAGAAGTGGTATGAGTCGGGCGTGGTCGTGAAGGCGGACAGCATCTCTGCACTCGCGGAGAAGATCGGCGTTCCCGCCGAGTCGCTCGTCGCCACCACCGAGCGATTCAACGGCTTCGCCCGCGCCGGCGTCGACGAGGATTTCGGCCGTGGCGCAAGCGGTTACGACCACTACTACGGTGACATCACCAACAAGCCCAACCCGAGCCTCGGCGAGGTCAGCAAGGGCCCGTTCTACGCGGTCAAGATGGTCCCCGGCGACCTCGGCACCAAGGGCGGCATCAACGCCGACGCCGCGGGTCGCGCGCTTCGCGCCGACGGATCGGTCATCGAGGGCCTGTACGCCGCGGGCAACACCAGTGCACCGGTGATGGGCCACACCTACGCCGGTCCCGGCGCCACCATCGGCCCGGCGATCGTCTTCGGCTACCTCGCTGCCGCCGACATCGCCGCCAAGGCGTCGGCCACCACCCCGACGTCCCAGACAGGAGCCTGAACCATGCCGATCGATCCCACCGTCGCCGTCGGAGCGGAACTGCCCGAGGTCTCGTTCGAGTGGTCGGCATCGGATGTCGCGCTCTATCACCTCGCGGTGGGTGCCGCGGCCGACCCGATGGACACCGAGTCGCTGAGCTACGTTCATGATTCGGCGCCCAAGGTCCTGCCGACCTTCGCGACCGTCGCCGCGGGTTTCCACACCACCGAGCCGCCGAAGGTCTCCTTCCCCGGCGTCGACATCGACCTCGCCAAGGTCGTTCACGGAAGCCAGAAGATCACCGCTCATCGTCCGCTGCCGGCGGCCGGCAAGGCGACCACCCGGACCCGCATCGCCGAGGTCCAGGACAAGGGATCGGCCGCCGTCATCGTCCAGGAGTCGGTGACCACCGACGACGCCGGTCAGACGCTGTGGACCGCACGGTCGTCGATCTTCGCCAAGGGCGAGGGCGGCTTCGGCGGTGAGCGCGGCACGTCGGAGAAGGTCGAGTACCCCGACCGCGAACCCGATCACCGGCTCCGCATCCCGACGCTGCCCAACCAGGCGCTGCTCTACCGGCTGTGCGGCGACCGCAACCCGCTGCACTCCGATCCCGAGTTCGCCTCGCGCGCAGGCTTTCCGCGCCCGATTCTGCACGGGCTGTGCACCTACGGCACGGTCGCCCGCGCCATCACCGACGAACTGCTCGACGGAGACGTCGCCGCCGTCGCGGAGTTCTCGGCATCTTTCGCCGGCGTGGTCTTCCCCGGCGAGACCCTCGAGGTCGCGGTCTGGGACGACGGCGCCCGTTTCCTGGCCACCGCGAGTGTCATCGAACGGGAGGGCGCGAAGGCCCTCGCCAATGTGGTGTGCGCGCGTAACTGAGTCGCCGGCCCGTCAGCGGCGGCCAGTACGCTCTACACGCGGACCGGGAACGACCGGTCCGCGTGAACCACGTCGCATATTCACAAGGAGACCGCATGAGCGATTCGCTGACGCCCCTACTTGCCGACAACCGCAGCGCACTGGTGACCGACCTGGTCGGTGTCATCGATGCCGAGGTGGCCGACCAGTCGGGTCTGAGCGGCGCCGCTGTGAAGACCGCCTACTCGGCGGTCCAGAAGGTGAAGCCCGGCGTGGTGCGCAGCGCCACGGATCAGCTGGCGGAGGACTTCCTGACGGCCCTCGCGCCGTTGTGGGATTCGAAGCCTGCGGGTGTCGCCTTCGGCGATCACCTCTCGGCCAACGGCGACGCCGCTGCCGAGGCCCTGCTGGCGGTCACCGACGCACAGGCCGATTCGGCCAAGCCCGGATTGGCGAAGGCCTACAACTCGCTGCGCGGGAAGGCCAAGAACCATGTGGTCGCGGCACTGCCGCGACTCGGCACTGCCATCGAGAAGCACGCCGGGTAGTCACCCGGTCACGCGTCGTCGGCGGTCACACCGCCGACGACGCGATGACCACGAGGGTCACGATGACGCCGATGAGCGCCGCGAGCATCGACAGCACCCGCCAGATGTGGAGGCGTGCAGGCGAGACGTCGCTACTGTTCGGAGAAGCGATCGGGGCCGCGCCGGTACTGGGACCTGCAGTGGCGGACGCGACGGGGTTTGACGCGATGTGGGGTGAGGCCATGACCTTTCACCACTTTCGATTGTCCGGGGCCAACTTCGACCGTTACGGCCTCTGGTACTGCAGTGATAAATGTGTCACAAGTTACCCACGTTGCGGTGGTAGCCCCCACGCGTGTCGCGATAACGAAACCGCAACGCGACGGACGGCAACCCTGCGATCCTACGAGTCACACACCGAAATCGGGGACGGAAGATGAAATTGCCGAACGGCTTCCGGATGGATGCGCGCTCCGCGTGGCTCGTCCTCGTCGCCTGCTTGTCCGTGAGCATGGTCGTCGCCGCCATGGCGGCACTCAACACGGCACTGCCCGACATCGCCGTCGACACCGGCGCCGACGCCGGCCAGATGACGTGGATCGTCGACGGTTACACGCTCGCTCTCGCCGCGCTCTTGCTGCCGGCCGGCGCGATCGGTGACCGGTTCGGACGACGCGAGGTCCTCATCGTCGGGCTGGTGTTCTTCGGTATCGCATCGCTCGCCGCGATCTGGGTGAACGGCCCGGAGCAGCTGATCCTCACGCGCTGCCTCGCCGGCGCCGCCGCCGCGCTGATCATGCCGACGACGTTGTCGCTCATCACCTCCGGGATGCCCGACGGCCAGCGGGCGGTCGGGATCAGCATCTGGTCGGCCATCGCCGGCGGCGGTGCGATCGCCGGTTTCCTCGTCACCGGCCTCCTGCTCGAGTTCTTCTCCTGGCATTCGATCTTCATCACCTTCGCCGCGTCGTCGGCCGTGTCGGCGCTGCTCTGCTTCACCATCGGGACGTCGAAGGACACCGACCCGGGCCGCTTCGACATCCCGGGCACGCTGTGCTCGGTGCTGGCGATCGCGGGTGTGGTCTTCGGGCTCCTGGAGGCGCCGCACCGCGGGTGGGACGATCTGCTCGTCCTGGGCTGTCTGATCGGCGGCATCCTGCTCGCCGTGTTGTTCGTGGTCGTCGAACTGCGTTCGGCCTCACCGCTCTTCGACGTACGACTGCTCCGCAACCGGGCGTTCGGATCGGGTTCGCTGTCGGTGGCGGTGCAGTTCCTCGCCTCGTTCGGCATGTTCTACCTCGTCCTGCAGCTGTTGCAGCTGGTCTTCGGCTACTCGCCACTGCAGTCCGCCGTCGCGCTGATGCCGTTCGTCGCCGGCGTGGGCGTCTTCTCGCTGCTGTCGAATTGGCTCGCGGTGCGGTTGGATTCACTCAAATTCGTGATCGCCGGCGGTGCGCTGCTGTCGGGGATCGGCCTGACACTGCTGGGCCTGATCCGGGTGGACGACTACTGGACCCTGGCCTGGATTCTGGCGGTCATCGCCATCGGCATCGGCCTCGCCTCCGCCCCGGCCACCACCGCGATCATGTCCAACACCCCGCTCGACAACCAGGGCGTCGGTTCGGCGATCAACGACACCGCCCGCGAGATCGGGGCGGCCATCGGCATCGCGATCGCCGGCTCCATGGTGGCCGCCGGCTACAAGGCACGGATCGGAGAGACCGCAGACCTCGCCCGGGAGCAGCTCACCGCCGCCGGACAACAGCAGATAGCCGCGGGTGACCCGACCGGCGGTCAGGCCACCATCGCCCAGGCCGAACAGGCCGGCACGCTCATCGAGCGGTCCCTCGCCGAGGCGAGGGTCGTGGTCGACAATCTGTCCGCGCAGTCCGGCGAGCTCGCCGACAAGATCGCCCAGGGCAGCCAGGCCGCCTTCGACGTGCCGTTCGAGCAGGCGTCGCTGATCCTGGGCGGCATCATGCTCGCCAGCACCGTCGTCTTGTTGTGGATCACTCCCCGCCGCGTCGTCGAAGGTCCGGTCATCACGAGCCGAACCGGTGACCTCGAGGCCGATCCCGACCTCGACGACACCTACGCCAACGACTGACGCGTAACCTGTCTGCGGTGCTCACCGTGGACAGCATCGCCGGCTGCATCGTCAGCATCGCCGGCCTCGTCGTGGTGATCATCGCAACCCTTGCCGCGCAGCGTGTTCCGGTGGTCGTGGTGGCAGCACCGGTGGCCGGACTGCTCATCGCGCTCGGTCTGACGGACCTCGAGGCCGCGGCCGACGAGGTCATGACCATGGCCCCGACCATCGGCTTCCTCGCCGCGATGCTGGTGGTCGCGGACGTGTGCGCCCGCGAAGGCGTCTTCACCTGGGTCGGGACAGTGCTCGCCGGTTGGAGCCGGTCCTCGCCGCATCGCCTGTTGCGTATCGTGTTCGTCGCTGCTGCGGTGACCACGGCCATCCTGAGCCTCGACACGACGATCGTGCTGCTGACTCCGGTCGCCGTCGCCACCGCGCGGCACATCGGCGCGCGCGTGACCCCGATCGCCTTCTCCAGCGCCCATCTGGCGAACACCGCGTCGACGCTGCTGCCGGTCTCCAACCTCACCAACCTGCTGGCGTTCTCGGCCACCGGCTTCGGCTTTCTCGGTTTCACCGGCGTGATGCTGGCGCCGTGGATCGCGGCGATCCTCGTCGAGTACTTGATCTTCCGGTGGTACTTCGCCGGCGAGTTGCGCAGTCCCACACCCGAAGCAGCTGACCGTGAACCTCAACCGCACGCTCGGCGCCCGACCCTGCTGCTCATAGGGCTGGCGCTGCTGCTGGTGGCCTTCGTGATCGCCGAACCGTTCGGTGTGCCGCTCGCCGCGGTCGCCGGGGCGGGTGCGGTGGGATTCACCATGCCGGAGCTACTCCGCTCTCCGATCGCCACCCTGCGCTCCACGATCACCGCGCTGAACCTGCCGTTCCTGGCCTTCGTCGCCACGCTCGGCGTCGTCATCCTGCCGGTGCGCGACGGCCCCCTCGGCGACTGGATCGGCGGGCTCATCCCGTCGTCGTCGACGCTGCTCGGCATCCTGGCGGTCGCCGTGCTCGCCGCGGTTCTGGCGAACCTCGTCAACAACCTCCCGGCGACGCTTCTACTGATCCCGCTGGTGGCCCACGACCCGGGACTGGTCATGGCGATGCTGCTCGGCGTCAACATCGGCCCCAACCTGGCCTACTTCGGGTCGCTGGCCAACCTGCTGTGGCGGGAGATCATGCACCGCGATGTCGCAGCGCCGACCTCACGCGAGTACCTACGGCTCGGCGCGCTCACCGTCCCCGCGACGCTCGGCGTCGCCGCGCTCGCGCTGTGGGCGAGCCTGCAGCTCACCTGAGCCCCCGCCCCTCTGCTGAGCGGCTAGACCGGAGTGCTCTCCTTGGCCGCGGCCGCCTTGGCCCAGCGGTAGTCGGCCTTGCCGGCCGGCGTGCGCTTGACCTCGTCGACGAACACGACGGTGCGCGGGACCTTGTAGCGGGCCAGGGTCTCGCGGCAGTGCTCCTGGATCTCCTCGAGCGACGGCTCCTCGGCGCCCTCGGCGAGCGAGATCACCGCGGCGACCCGCTGGCCGTACTTCTCGTCGGGAACCGGGACAACCAGCGCGTCGGCGACAGCCGGATGCGCGTGCAGGGTGGCCTCGACCTCTTCGGCGTACACCTTCTCGCCACCGGTGTTGATGCACTGCGATCCGCGGCCGAGGAAGACGATCGAACCGTCGGCCTCGACGGTGCCCATGTCACCCAAGATCGAGATCCGGGTGCCGTCCGGCAGCGTGGGAAAGGTCTTGGCGGTCTTCTCCTCGTCCTTGTAGTAGCCGAGGGGGACGTTGCCGATGCGTGCGATGTACCCGACGTTGCCCGAGCCCGGCTCGATCTTGTTGAGACTCTCGTCGACGACCATCATGCGGTCGGTCGGCGGCACCTTCAGGTTGCCGTTGTCGTCCATCATGATCTCGCCGTCGTTGCCCGACTCCGACGCACCGAAGTTGTCGCGCAGCACCAGATCCGGCTTCACCGCGAGCATGCGGTCACGCACGTGCTGCGACCAGATCGCGCCACCGGAGGTGATGGAGAACATCGACGACAGGTCGACGGAGTCCTTCCGCTTCTCCAACTCCTCCACCAGCGGCATGCCCATGGCGTCGCCGACGATGAGGACGATGTTGACCTTCTCCTTCTCGACCTCGGTGACGATGGCCTCAGGGTCGAAGTCGCGCTGGATCACCAGGCGACCGCCGAGGGTGAAGAAGGTGAACAGCGAGTACGATGCCGCGCCGTGCATGAGCGGAGCCGCCAGCAGGAAGGCGATGGACGGGAAATCCTTGACCGCCGTACCGATCTCCTCGAGATCTTTGCGGGGATCACCGTAGGGGTTGCCACCCGAGAGCGGCTTGCGGAAGAAGTCGTCGTGCTGCCACATGACGCCTTTTGGGTAACCCGTGGTGCCACCGGTGTAGAGCAGGTAGAGCTCTTCGCCGTTGCGTGGCTCGAAGTCGCGGTTGTCCGGCTTGGAGTCGGCCTCGGCGAAGGACACGATCTCGACGGTGCGTCCATCGGGCAGGTCTGCGACGGCCGCGGTGAGTTCCTCGACGACGTCACCGATGACGAACACCGTTCGGACGGCGCGCGTCTCGGCGAGCAGCGCGGCGACGCTGCGCTGGTGCTCGGGGAGTTCGACGATGATCGCGCGCGAATCGGAGTTGTCGAAGATGTACTGCAGCTCGGCGTTGGTGTACCGGTAGTTGATGTTGACCGGCACCGCGCGGACCTTCAGCAGGCCGAGGAGGCTGGTGACGTGTTCGACGCTGTTCTTGAGGAACAGTGCAACGTTGTCGAAGGCGCCGATACCCGAACCCGAGAGCAGGTGTGCCACCTGGTTGGACAGCTTGTCGAGTTCGGCGTAGCTGATCTGGCGGCCC
The DNA here is from genome assembly GCF_009720185.1 of Gordonia sp. 135. Lineage (NCBI taxonomy): Bacteria > Bacillati > Actinomycetota > Actinomycetes > Mycobacteriales > Gordoniaceae > Gordonia > Gordonia sp. 135. Next base: position 832,135 of record NZ_CP046257.1, on the reverse strand, counting down.
TGATAGCTGAGCGCGATCCGCTCGGGCACCGAATCGGCGACCGTCTCGAAGACATCGGCGAGGTTGAACTTCATTCTGCGCGCTCCTCGTTCTCAAGAGAGTTGTTGCACTGGACTGGCTGGTCGGGACTGATGTGGGTGGTGGCTGCGGTTCCGGTCATGCGGTGAGCACCAACCCGCTTGTGGGGACGCCCGTTCCGGCGGTGACGACGACCTTCTCGGCGTCGTCGACCTGGTTGACGGAGGTACCCCGGATCTGACGGACGGCTTCGGCGATGCCGTTCATGCCGTGGATGTAGGCCTCACCGAGCTGGCCACCGTGGGTGTTGAGCGGCAGGCGGCCGCCCACCTCCAGGGCACCGGGTTCACGGACGAAGTCCTTGGCCTCACCGCGTCCGCAGAAACCCAGCTCCTCGAGCTGGAGGAGCGTGTACGGGGTGAAGTGGTCGTACAGGACGGCCATGTCCATGTCCTCGGGACCGAGGCCGGACTGCGACCACAGCTGCCGTCCGACGAGACCCATCTCGGGCAGCGATGCCAGCTCGTCGCGGTAGTAGCTGGTCATGATGAACTGGTCGGCCGCGGAACCGGCTGCGGCCGCAGCGATCACGGCCGGTGTGTTCGGCAGGTCCTTGGCACGCTCGGCCGACACGATGACCAGCGCGACACCGCCGTCGGACTCCTGACAGCAGTCGAGCAGGTGCAACGGCTCGGCGATGTACCGGGAGTTCTGGTGGTCCTCCAGGGTGATCGGCTTCTCGTAGAAGAAGGCGTCTGGATTGACCGCGGCATGCTTGCGGTCGACGACCGCGATTCGGCCGAAATCCTCACTGGTGGAGCCGTAGTCGTGCATGTACCGCTGGGCGATCATCGCGACGAACGCCGCCGGCGTCGACAACCCGTGCGGGTAGCTGAAGGCGTTCTCCGTGCCCGAGGAGTTCTCCTGGTTGGCGACCGCCGAATTCACCTGTCCGAACCGCAGTCCCGACCGTTCGTTGAACGCACGGTAGGCGACGACGACGTCGGCGACCCCGGTCGCCACCGCCATCGCGGCCTGCTGCACGGTCGCGCACGCTGCGCCGCCGCCGTAGTGAATCCGCGAGAAGTAGGTCAGCTCGGGGATTCCGACGGCCCGGGCGACCGAGATCTCGCTGTTGGTGTCCATGGTGAACGTGACGAGTCCGTCGACGTCGGCCGGGGTCAGACCCGCATCGGCGATCGCCGCCGACACCGCCTCCGCCGCGAGCCGCAGCTCGCTCCGCCCGGAGTCCTTGGAGAACTCGGTGGCCCCGATGCCGGCGATAGCCGCCTGTCCGGACAACCCGCCCATCAGTGCCCCTCCCCTTGCGACGAATTCGAGGCACCCTCGCCGATGGTGAGGGTCACCGTCGAGATGACGTGCTTGCCCAGCGAATTGGTTCCGGTGACGGCGACCGTCAGCAGGCCGTAGTCTGCGACCTCGGTGACCTCACCGGTGAAGGTGACCGAGTCGTAGGCGTACCACGGCACGCCCAGTTTCAGTGCGATCGAACGTATTCGGGCGGTGGGACCCGCCCAGTCGGTGACGAAGCGCTCGACCAGACCGGTGTCGGTCAGGATGTTGACGAAGATGTCCTTGGACCCCTTGGCCTGCGCGAGGTCGCGGTCGTGGTGCACGTCCTGGAAGTCGCGGGTGGCGAGTGCCGTCGCGACGACGAAGGTCGGGGTCGCGTCGACGACCAAAGGCGGCAGTGTGGTTCCGACGCTCACCGCCGGAGTGGCGACACCGGTCATGCTTCTCCCCCTTCACTCGCCGGTTCCCAGGCGTACAGCGTCCACGCCGGTGTTCCCGCATCGTCGCGGGCCGGGAAGTCCAGGAAGGTCGCCCGGACCGGCATGCCGATCTCGACGTCCTCCGGTTCGACGCCGCGCAGTTCACCCAGCATCCGCACGCCTTCGTCGAGCTCGACGAGGGCGACGACGAACGGCAGCTGCCGGCCGGGGACCTTGGGGGCACGATGGACCACGTAGCTGTAGACGGTTCCGGTTCCCGAGGCGACGACGTAGTCGGTCGCCGGCACCGAACCGTCGGCCTCGCGGGGCTTCCAGGTCGCCGGGACCGGCGGATGACGCAGGGCGCCGTCGCCGTCGCGCTGGATGCGCAGTTCGTGTGCGGCGACACCCTCCCAGAAGAAGGCGGTGTCGCGCGAGACGCTCGGCTTGAGCAACCGGGCCGGGTCGAGATCGTCGGGTACCGACGAAACCGGCTCGGGTGCAGCGTCCTTCGCGGCCGGGCGGAACTTGAGGATGCGGAACCGCATCTCCGCGACGACCTCGGCTGCACCGTTCTCGTCAGGCACCGACCACACGTTGCGGGTGGTGAAGAACCAGCCCTCACCGAGCGCGGTGTTCTTGGGGCCGACGATCTCGATGAGTTCGGCCGACAACGACACCTGTTCGCCCGGCCGGGTGTAGCGGTGGTACACGGTGTCGCAGTTGGTCGCGACCACCGAGGTGAAGCCCGCGTCGTCGAAGAGCTGTGTCGCGCGTCCGAGCGGATCGTCGGCCGTGCGTACGCCGTTGAGGCCGCGCATGGTCCACACCTGGGCCATCGCCGGCGGCGCCACCACGCCGGGGTGTCCGGCAGCGCGTGCCGCGGCATCGTCGACGTAGATGGGGTTCTCGTCGCCCATCGCCTCGACCCAGTTGTTGATCATCGGCTGGTTGATCGGATCGCGCCCACGCACCGGTGCACTCGCACCGTCGTCCATGATCGTCTGCGCGGCAGCGCGGATCGCCTCGTCTTCGGTCAATTCGGTACCGGTCAGCTCGGGGGTGCTCAACGCTTGGCCCTCGGGAGTCCGAGTCCGGCGGTGGCGATCATGTCGCGCATGACCTCGTTGACCCCGCCGCCGAAGGTGATGACGACGTGGCGCTTCTGCTGGACGTCGAGCCAGTCCACCAGGGCGGCGGTCTCCGGATCGGTGAAATCGCCGTAGCGGCCGATGATTTCGTTCGCCATCCGGCACACCGACTGGATGCGTTCGGTGGAGAACACCTTCGTCGCGGCGGCATCGGCCATGGAGATCGCCTCACCGGTGGAGGCGACCTGCCAGTTGAGCAGTTCGTTGATCCGGCCGTAGGCGTCGATGGTGGCCAGCGCCCGGCGCACGTCGGGCTGCTTCGCGATCACGGTGCCGTCGGGACCCGGACGCTGCGTCCAGGCACGCAGTCGGGCCGCCAGACCGTCGATGCGTCCGGCCGGTCCGAGCATGACGCGCTCGTGGTTGAGCTGCGTGGTGATCAGCTTCCAACCGTCGCCTTCCTCGCCCACGCGCATCGTCACCGGGACCTTCACGTCCTGGTAGTAGGTGGCGTTCACGTGGTGGGCACCGTCGGCGGTGATGATCGGCGTCCAGCTGAACCCGGGATCCCTCGTGTCCACGATGAGGATCGAGATGCCCTTGTGTTTGGGCGCGTCCTTGTCGGTGCGCACGGCCAGCCAGATGTAATCGGCGTCATGCCCACCGGTGGTGAAGATCTTCTGGCCGTTGACCACGTAGTGGTCGCCGTCGAGCACTGCGGTGGTACTCAGCGACGCCAGGTCGGTACCGGCCTCGGGTTCGGTGTAACCGATGGCGAAGTGCACATCGCCGGCGAGGATCGCGGGCAGGAAGATGCGCTTCTGCTCCTCGGTCCCGTGGACCTGGAGGGTCGGACCGACGGTCTGCAGGGTGACCGACGGCAGCGGGACATCGGCCCGGACGGCCTCGTTGGTGAAGATCTGCTGTTCGATCTCCCCGAATCCCTTGCCGCCGAACTCCTTCGGCCAGCCCACGCCGAGCCAGCCGTCGTCGCCCATGCGCTTGATGACCTTGCGGTAGGTGGGCCCGTGCCGCTCGGTCAGCATGACCTTCGCTTCTTCCGGGGTCACCAGGTCGGCGAAGTACTCCCGGAGTTCCTCACGCAGCGCGCGCTGCTCGGGCGTCAGATCGATGAACATGCTCACCCCTGTACTCGGTCGGCCGGGGCAGTGCCCTCGGTGATGTCGGCGAGTTCGTCGAGCCGCACGGCGGCCCCACCCACCAGGCGGGCGAGGTCCTTGGCGACGGAGAAGTACCGGTGCAGCGGGTAGGTGATGTCTACGCCGATTCCGCCGTGCAGGTGGGTCATCGCCCGCAGGGTCGGCGGGATCTCCTCGGCGAGCCAGTACGCGGCGACGCCGAGATCGGTTGCAGCGTCGAGGCCTTCGGACAGTCGCCACGCGGCAGCGGTGGTGGACAGGTCCATCGAGCGACCGACGACGTAGATGTCGGCGAGCTGCTGACCGACGGCCTGGAACAGTGCGATCGGCTTGCCGAACTGTTCGCGCGTCGAGACGTGGTCGGCGGTGAGCCGGGTGGCCCCGGCGACGAGACCGTCGGCGTAGGCACACAGCGCGAGCCGGTACCGGTCGCGCAGGACCGACAGCTCACGACTGACGACATCGGCATCGTCGACGGCGACGTCGTCGAAGGTGACCGTGCACTCGCCCCAACCGCTCGACGACGGGGTGCGCGTGAGCGTGACACCGTCGGCCGTCGGGGAGATGGCCACGACGCCGGCGTCGGACGTGACGAGCAGGACCGAGGCACCCTCGGCGTGCAGGACCCCGACCTTCGTGCCGTTGAGGCGACCGCCACGGACACTGGTCTGCGGAGTCGGCGTCAGCGGGTCGCCGTGTTCACCGATCGCGATGGCGGCCCAGCGCCCGGCGGTCAGGGACTCGCCCCAGCGCGACCATACGTCCGCACCGTTCCCGGCGGCCTCGGCGAAGACGAGCGCGGCGGTCAGGGTGCCGAGCGCGGGGGTCACCGCGGCGGCTCGCCCCATCCGTCGGAACAGCGGCAGCAGCCCCGCCTCGTCGACGTCGTCACCGTCGCGGTCGGCCGGCAACGGCAACGCGAGCAGCCCGGCGTCGACGAGCGCCTGCCAGGTCTCGGTGTCGAAGCCACCGATCTGATCACCTGCTCCCGACCCACCGGAATCCCGCCTGCCGAAGGTCGACTCCCAGTCGGGTTGTCGTCGTGCGAACACGTCCTCCGCGACGTCGCGAACCGCGATCGCCGTGCCGTCCAGGGCAAAGTCCACCCTGCGTCTCCTCACCGTGCGCGAACTACAGAACTAGAACTTGTTCTAGTTGTATCAGAGTCGGCGCATCAGAGGGTAGAGATCCGGCTTTATCTGCGGTTTCGCGCAGCCGCGACCGGTCAGCCGCGAGGCAAACCGAGAATGCGTTCAGCCGCCGCGGTCTTGAGGATCTGGGTCGTACCACCGGCGATCGACAGGCAGCGGTTCTGCAGCACGGCGTCGGACGCATCCGTGGCCGCGATCCCCTGCACACCGAGGAGCCGCAGGGCGAGATCGGGCACCGATTGGCGGTGTTGCACTCCGATCAGTTTGCGGACGCTGGACAGCGCACCCGGGTCGAGTCCGGCGAGTTGTTGGGTGGCGGCACGGGCGTCGAGGACCCGGCCGACGTGCGCGTCGGCGAACTGGCTGCCGAGTGCGACGCGTTCGGCGTCGGAGAGGTCGCGCGCCATGCCCTGCACCTGCCGCAGCAGCGACTCCATCTCCTTGCCGAGTCCCGAGCCGCCCATCGCCACGCGTTCGTTCGCGAGGGTGGTGCGGGCGAGCCGCCAGCCGTTGTTCACCTCGCCGACCACGCAGTCGTCGGGCACGACGACGTCGTCGAGGAAGACCTCGTTGAAGTTGGCGCGGCCGGTCAGCTCGCGGAGCGGCCGGATGTCGATGCCCGGCGAGGACATGTCGACGAGGAAGTAGGTGATCCCCTTGTTCTTGGGGGCCTCGGGGTCGGTGCGTGCCAGGCAGATGGCCCACTGCGCGTTGTGCGCCTGCGAGGTCCAGATCTTCTGACCCGAGAGCTTCCAGCCACCGTCGACGCGGTCCGCCTTGGTGCGGAGCGCGGCGAGGTCGGAACCGGCCTCGGGCTCGCTGAACAGCTGGCACCAGACGATCTCGCCCGCGAGGGTCGGGGCGACGAAGCGTTCGCGCTGGGCGTCGGTGCCGTGCGACAGGATCGTCGGGATCGCCCAGGCGCCGATGACGAGGTCGGGGCGGACGACGCCGGCCGCGTCGAGTTCGGTGTCGATCAACAGCTGCAGGGCCGCATCGGCCCCGAGCCCGTACGGTGCCGGCCAGTGCGGGGTGAGGTAGCCGGTCTCGGCGAGAACGCGCCGCTGGTCGTCGGTGTCGGCCTCCGCGATACGGGCGACCGTCTCGCGCACCTCGTCGCGCTTGTCCTCCACCTGCGACAGATCGAGTGCGAAGCGGCGGCGCGCACCGGCGAGCCCTCGGTCGGCAAGCGCGGTGGCGGCACTGTGCGCGTGGTCCAGAGCAGCCTGCGCGGCGAGCGCGGACCGCAGGTAGAGATGCGCGTCGTGCTCGAAGGTGAACCCGATCCCGCCGAGCACCTGGATGCAGTCCTTGGCCGTGGCGACGGGCGCCTCGGCCACCACGACATCCGCGGCGAGTCGGCTGATCTCGAGTTGTTCCCGTGCAGAGGCGAGTTCATCGGAGGATGCACCGAGCACCTCGTCGACCGCGCCGGCCACGTCCCATGCGACGGCCGTGACCTCCTCACTGCGGCAGAGCATCTCGGCACAGATGTGCTTGATCGCCTGGAACGATCCGATCGGCGCACCGAACTGCGTGCGGACCTTGGCGTAGTCGACCGCGGTGTCGAGCGCCCAGCGGGTGACCCCGCTCTGATACGCGGAGAGGGTCGCCGACAGCAGCCCTTCGACGAGCGGCGCGTCGGGTAGTTCGACGGGGTCGTCGGCGGTGACACCGGTCAGCCGAACGCGCGCCACCGAGGTGGTGCCGTCGAGCGGGGTCTGCGGCGCGATGTCGGCGCTGCCGGTGTTCGGCGGGATGATCCACCAGCGACCCTCCCGCCCGGGGATGTCGAGCGCGGCCAGGACCGCGACCCCCTCGGAGTAGCCGCCGACGAGTCCGAGGTCGAGGGCGTCGGACAGCGGCGCGGCCGCCCCGCCGGCGTGGCTCAGGACCGGCGTCACGACGGGTACCGCACCTTCGAGAACCTGGTCCAGGAGCGCCTGCGCCCGCGCATCGGTGCTGGTGGAGAGTGCGATGGCGGCGGTCACCGTCGGCGCGACGGGCCCCGGGACCAGCTCGATGCCGCACTGCTCGACCATCGCCGCCACATCGACGAACTCCGCACCGAGACCACCGGACGCCTCCGGCACCGCAGCCGCGAACACGCCGAACTCCGCGAGCTGACCGAACAGCTGGGTCCACTGGTCGCGCGGTTTGTCGATGTCGGAACGGACGAGTTCGGTCACCTTCGCGGCGCGCGCCCAGGACTCGATGCTGTGGCATACCGCGTGTTGTTCGGGAGACGTGGCGATTGTCACGAGTGATCCTCTGTATGTCGAGTTGTGAGGAATAATTAGAACCTGTTCTAATATGCCATGGGTGGAGGTGATCGGGTAGCCACCCGTGAATCCCCACCTCCCCGGTCGCCGATCACGTGAGGATGTTCGTTAACACATGGCCCGCTCTGCACCAGGCAACGCCGCGGTCGACGCCCCAGCGGGGGCCGCGACCCCTGCCGCGTCGCCCGAAGCCGGTTCCACCGCGCAGCGCGAACGCCGCCGCCGCATCCTCGACGCGACGCTCGCTCTAGCCTCCAAGGGCGGTTACGACGCCGTCCAGATGCGCACCGTCGCCGACAAGGCCGACGTCGCGGTCGGCACGCTCTACCGCTACTTCCCGTCCAAGGTCCACCTGCTGGTGACCGCACTGGCGCGTGAGTTCGAACGCGTCGAATCGAAGGTCGACCGCTCACAACTGCGGGGCGACACCGCGATCGACCGCCTGCGCCACGTACTGGACATGATCACCTTCGCGATGCAGCGCGACCCGCTGCTCACCGAGGCGATGACCCGCGCCTTCATGTTCGCCGACGCGTCGGCGACCGCCGAGGTCGATCAGGTCGCCGGCATCATCGACCGGCTCCTCGCCGGTGCCATCGTGGGCGTGGGCGAACCCACCGAAGAGGATCTCGCGATCGCCCGCGTGCTCTCCGACGTGTGGATGTCGAACCTCGTGCAGTGGCTGACCCGACGCGCGTCGGCCACCGACGTCACCAATCGCCTCGAGCTCACGGTCCGGCTGCTGCTGAAGGACCGCGCCAACTGAGCTGAATTCAGTCGTCCCGGTCGGCCGGCAGAGGGGTGCCGGCCGGCCGAGCGTGTACGTACGCCTCTACGACGGTGCGCATCACCGGCTTCCCGGCGTCGTTCACCACTTCCGACGTCGACCTGACGAGCGCACGATTGCGGTCGTCGAAGTCGACGGCGTCGATGGTCAGCGAACCGGTCAACGTGTCACCGGGACGCACCGGCCGGAGGAACACGACATCGGCAAGTCGCTTGCCCGCGATGACCTTCCAGCGATACAGGACCCCGGTCACCGCGAGCTTCTGATAGATCGACATCGTGTGCAGACCACTGGCGATCAGCCCGCCGTAGACGCCGGCCTCGGCCGCGGCCTTGTCGGTGTGGAAGTCCTGCGGGTCCCAGGTGCGGGCGAAGTCGAGCAGTTCGTCCTCGGTCACGTGGTGAGTGCCGAAACGGAACACCTGTCCGGCCTCGAGATCGTCAGCCCACAGTCGGTCGGCTTCGCTCACTTCAGATCTTTGGCGATCATCGGCCAGGTGGTCTTGAGATCGCGTTCCCAGTAACCCCAGGAATGGGTGCCGTCGGGCCGGAACAGGACCTTGTGCGGAACCTTCAGCGCGCGCATACGCTGCGCCATCTGCTTGGTGCACTCGTTGACGGCGGCTTCGATGACTCCGCCGAGGATCACCTGGTTGGCCAGCGTCGCCGGATCACCGGCGACCAGCGGGGCCTCGAGGCGGTCGTACCAGCCGGGGAGGCCGGTGCCGCTGGTCATGTAGACCTTGGTGCCCCGCAGCTTCGCGGCGTTGACGTACGGGTCGTTCTTGCGCCATCCCGACGAGTTGATCGGACCCCACATGTTGTCGACGTTGCCCATGCCGCGGTCGGCGACGACCATCCGGATGTAGGTCTGCCCCAACGGATCACTGGTTCGGGCGCAACCGCTGTAAGCGGCCACCGACTTGTAGAGCCGCGGTGCGGAGATGGCGAGGTTCAGCACGGAGGTGCCGGCCATCGAGATGCCCGCGATCGCGTTCTTGCGAGTGGTGTTGAACTCCCTGTCCACCAACGGCGGGAGTTCCTTGGTCAGGAACGTCGTCCACTTGTTGCGGCCGAGCACCGGGTCGTCACGCTGCCAGTCGGTGTAGTACGAGAACGCACCGCCGATGGGCGTCACGACGTTGACCTGCTTGTCGCGGAAGAACTTCGAGTACTGCGTCTTCGCCGCCCAGGTCGCCGAGTCCTCGCCGCCGCCGGCACCGTTGAGGAGGTACAGGGTCGGGCGTGGCTTGGTGAGGTCCTTGGGACGCAGGACGTTGACCGGGACCAGCCGGCGCATCGCGGCCGAGTAGACGATCAGCGTCGTCTGCTGGGCCGAGTCGTGGATGACGGTGTCGATTCGTGCGCGATTGGGGTCGGGTGCCGGCGCAGCAAGAGCCGCCGGCGCCCATCCGGTCGCCGCAACCGCGACGGCACACGCGACGACAGCCAGTCGCCTCTTCCACGAGGAACGCACCAATAGCCCCTTTGGTTAACAATGTTCTCAGACTTAACAAAGGTAACCGGGATCGACGGAGCACCCCAAGCCGAGACGGTCGTCGTTGTGCTTTTGTGATGTGCGGCAGGCCCGGTCAGCGTGGCTGGAACCGCTGCGCACCGTCGAGGCGCACGATCTCTCCGTTGATGTAGTTGTTCTCGAGCAGGTGTTGCGCCAGCGCGGCGAATTCGTCGGGAAGACCGAGGCGCTTGGGGTAGGGCACGCCGGCGGCGAACTTGGTGAGCGCCTCCTCCCCCATCGACTCCATGATCGGCGTCCGCATCGTGCCGGGGGCGATGGTGTTCAGGCGCACGGCAACCGAGCCGAGGTCGCGCGCGCCGGACAGGGTGAGACCCATGACCCCGGCCTTGGCGGCGGCGTAGGCGGTCTGGCCGACCTGCCCCTCGTAGCCGGCGATCGAGCTGGTCATCACGATCGCGCCGCGCTCCCCGGAATCCTTGGGTTCACCGGCCGCCAACTTGGCCGCGGTCAGCCGCAGGACGTTGTAGGTGCCGGTGAGATACAGGTTGAGGGTCTTGACGAACCCCTTCATCTCGGCGGGCGAGCCGTCGCGGCCGACGATCTTCTGTGCCACACCGAATCCGCCGTGCGCGATGACCGCGTAGCGCAGGTCGCCGAGTTCCCCCGCCTGCTCGAGCGCGGCGTTCACGGAGTCGTCGTCGAGCACGTCGGTGCGCGCATAGATCGCCCGCTCCCCCAGCTCTTCCGCGAGTTCCTTCGCCGGCTGGTCGGCCAGATCGGCGATCACGACCGACGCACCGGCGGCGTGCAGCCGACGCACCGTCGCCGCACCGAGTCCACCTGCACCGCCGGTGACGACCGCGACTTCACCCTCGAACGACATCTGTTCTCCTCACATCGATTTCACGTGCTGATCGGTTGGGCACATGCAGTTGACTCAGGCGCCGCTCCACTCGGGCTTGCGCTTCTCGGCGAACGCGCGGGCGCCCTCGATCGCATCTTTCGAGGTGAAGACCGGCGCGAGCAGGCGACCCTGGCGGTCCCACTTCTCGTCGTCGCTCCACGATTCCGACTCGGCGATGATCCGCTTGGTGACCGCGACGGCCAGTGGACCGTTCTCGGTGATGCGTTCCGCCAGCGCGAGGGCACCGTCGAGCGCACCACCCTCGTCGGTGAGAATGTTGACGAATCCCCAATCGGCGGCCTGTTCGGCGGTGAAATTGTCACCGGTCAGCGCCAATTCGAGGGCCTTCTGGTACGGGATCTTCTTGGGCAGGCGGAGAAGTCCACCGGCGCCCGCGACGAGGCCGCGCTTGACCTCGGGGATGCCGAACTTCGCCGACTTCGACGCGACGACGAGGTCGGTCGCGAGAACCAGCTCGGTTCCGCCCGCGAGTGCGTAGCCCTCGACGGCGGCGATGACGGGCTTGGCCGGCGGCTTCTGTGTGAAGCCCAGACCGCGACCCTCGATGGCCACCGACTCGCCGGCCGCGAAGGCCTTCAGATCCATTCCCGCGCAGAAGTTCCCGCCCGCGCCGGTCAGGATGGCGACCGACAGCTCCGGACTGTCGTCGAGCTCGTCCATCGCGTCGGCGAGCGACTGGCTCACTTCGTGGTTGATCGCGTTGCGCGCCTGTGGCCGGTTGATCGTGATGACGAGGATGCGCCCCCGGCGCTCCACGAGAACTGCGTCGGACATGTGTCGCTGACCCCTCACCGATTTTCGACGATCGCTGCGGACGCGCTCACGCGAAATCGGGCGGCGTCGGCCGCAGCTCGGGGGTCATCGTAAGCAGAGACCGGTCGCCGAATGGGGAAAATGAACCAACTGAGTTAGACAAGTTCCACGACCCCGTCCGCGTCTACTCCCGGATCTCGTCGACCAGTCCCCAGTCCAGTGCCTGCTGGGCGTCGATCTCGGCACCTGTGACGAACAGGTACAGCGCACGCCACCGTCCGATGCGCCGGGGAACGCTCACGGTTCCGCCCGCTCCAGGAATGAGACCCATCGACACCTCGGGCAGACGAATGCGGGTGTCCGGGGCGGCGACGATGTGCCCGGCGAACGCGGGGATCTCGATACCCGCGCCGACGCAGTGCCCGTGCAGCCGGACTTCGACTTTGTCAGCGAGCGTGGACACCAACCGGCCGGCCCCACCGCGCGTGCGGATCAGATGGGCGGTCGACGAGTCGGGCATGTGGCCGAACTCGTCGAGGTCGCCGCCGGCACAGAAGGAGCTGCCCGCGCCGTCGATGATGATGCGGTCGATCGAGTCGTCGAGGACCGCGAGGCGCAATGCCTCCACGAGCGCGTCGCGGAGCGCGGTGCCGTAGGCGTTGCGGCGTTCGGGCCGGTTGAGGGTGATCCGCAGAGTGTCGCCCTGTCGGTCCAGCAGCACCGGGTCGACGGCGGGCGGCGGAAGAGGTCGTCCTTTCGCTCGACGCTCCTCCAGCCACCGACCGAACTCGTCGCCGCCCTGGAGTGTCGAGTAGCCCAGCGATTCGACGTCGATGGCCGCGACGGGGTCGAGCGGTTCGGCGGCACGCACGATCTGCGCGGCGACGAGGGATGCCTGCGGGCAGCGCGAGACGGCATCGGTGAACACTGCGACAGTCGCGTCCACGTCGTCGGCGACCACCACACTCCGGTGGCCGGTTCCGGCCGGGGCACAGGTGAGATCGAGTGCCTCCAGCAGCGGGTTCAGCGCGTCGTCGAGCGGGCCCGTCGCAGTTCCCATCAGGATCACGTCCGACGCCGAGGCACGGTCGACGGCCCGGGTCAGGTCACCGTCGGTCACGCCATCCGCGGTGTCGAGGTCCACCAGCACCAGCGGGAGTGAGACAGCGGCACCCTCCCCGAACAGGCCTCCGCCGCCGACGACCGGTTCGGCGGCGAGATCGGCGATCGAGATGCGGCGGGCGTGCATGACGGTGAACCTCCTGAGCTTTACGTGCGGACGGTAGCATTTCGCCCGTGTCCAGCCCTGCGTCCCATGATCCGGTGCGCGCTTGGGCGGAGAGCGGGATCCCGCATCTCACCGGCAGGCCCGACGGCCCGCCGCTCATCCCGCCCGGCCATGCTGCGGCACGGGCGCGCGAACTCACCGACTGGATCCGCACGGCAAGCGCCGGAGCGGTCGACGTCGACGGTGCCGCACTGCTGGGAGAGCGCGCGGCACTGACGGGTCACCGCCGCCAGGGAGACCTCACCCCGGGCGGATCGGGGCGTCTGCTTCCCGCGTCGGACGGCTGGGTCGCGGTGAGTTGCGCACGCCCAGACGACCCCCTCCTGCTGGGCGCGCTGATCGAGGGCGAGGTCACCGGGGACGATCTCTGGCCGAAGGTCGCCGCCTGGCTCGCCGGACACTCCCGAGCGGACTTCGACGAACGTGCTGCACTGTTGGGCATCGCGGGCGGCGGTGTCGCACATGGCGCCGCGATCGCTGACGCAGCGCGTGACGCATTGCGGCCGAACGGTGTTCCCCGTCCGGTCGACGGTCTGCTCGTCGTCGATTTCAGTGCCCTCTGGGCCGGGCCACTGTGCGCACACCTGCTGGGTCTCGCGGGAGCGCGGGTGGTGAAAGTCGAGACACCGCAACGTCCGGACGGCGCGCGACGCGGAAACCAGGACTTCTACCGATTGCTCCACGACGGCCACGAATCCGCCGTGCTCGACCCGTCCATCGCCGCTGAACGCGAAGCGCTTCGCCGACTCGTGGCCGCGGCCGACATCGTGATCGAGGCATCCCGACCACGGGCGCTACGCGGATTCGGTCTGCGCGCCGAGGATTTCGTCGCCAACGGGATCACCTGGCTGTCCATCACCGCGGCCGGACGCGACTCCCACCGGATCGGCTTCGGCGACGACGTCGCGGCCTCGGCGGGTCTGGTCGCCGCCGACGACGCGGGCCCGATGTTCGTGGGCGACGCGATCGCCGATCCGTTGGCCGGTCTGATCGCCGCCGCGCTGGCGATGTGCGAGCCCGGCAACGGCACACTGTGGGACATCTCCATGCGCGCCACCGTCGCCTCGACCCTCGGCGGTCCACCGTCCCCGCCCACGCGTCGCGACGGCGATCAATGGGTGGTCGACACCGGTTCCGGCACAGTGCCCCTCGATCCTCCCCGAGCACGCGCCGACGGTGGAGGAACCCGATGATCGGCACCCTGTTCCGTGGGGTGTCACTCCCCGAGGGCATCCGCGACGTGGCCGTGGTCGACGGCATGATCACCACGGTTGGCGTGGACCTCACGGGCGACGCGGCAACGGGATTCGACGTCATCGACGCCGACGGCGGTGCACTCATCCCTGGTCTCCACGACCATCACATTCACCTCCACGCGCTGGCTGCGGCCTCGGCGTCGGTACAGTGCGGTCCGCATCAGGTGACGAGTGCCGACGACCTCGCCGCCGTCCTGGCTCACGCTCCCGACACCTCCGGCTGGGTCCGCGGCATCGGCTATGTGGAGACCGTTGCCGGACTTCTCGATTCCGCCGCCCTCGATCAGCTCCACGCCCACCGGCCGGTCCGCATCCAGCACCGCAGCGGAGCGGTGTGGTTCCTCAACAGCGCCGCCGCCGTGGCCGTCGGGTTGCGGACCGCCGATCATCCCGGCGTCGAGCGAGACGACTCCGGAGCACCGACCGGGCGGGTGTGGCGCGCCGACGACTGGCTTCGGGAGCGGATGGGGCACGCCCGGCCGCCGGATCTGTCGTGCGTCGGTGCCGAGCTGGCCCGATACGGCGTCACCGGGGTCACCGACGCCACGCCGAACCTGTCCGACGAGTCCCTCATCGCGCTCGTCTCCTCGCACACGAACGGAGCAGTGCCACAACGACTCCACCTGCTGGGAAGTCCGCTCGACGCGACACCAGACCTCCCACCGACCGTGACCGTCGGCCCGTTCAAGATCGTCCTCGCCGACTCCGACCTCCCCGACTTCCCCACCCTGTGCGAGCAGATCCGGACCGCGCACTCGCGGGGGCGCGGCGTCGCCGCGCACTGCGTCACCCGGGAAGCGCTGCTCCTCCTGCTCGCGGCCCTCGACGAGGTCGGCGGCCACCCGGACGACCGGATCGAACACGGCGCGATCATCGCCGCAGACACCGTCGAGGAGCTGCACCACAGGCAGATCCCCATCGTCACCCAACCCGGCTTCATCACCGCGCGGGGCGACGACTACCTGGATCGCCTCGACACCTCCGATGTCGCCGACCTGTACCGCTGCGCATCACTCGTCGAACGCGATGCACCCGTCGCGATGTCGAGCGACGCCCCCTACGGACCGGTCGATCCATGGACGGTGATCGCCGCTGCCGCAACCCGTCTCGCACCGGACGGCCGCACCGTCGGCGCCGACGAACGGGTCAGCCGCGGAACAGCATTGGGTTGTTATCTGACGCCGCTGAGCACCCCGGGCGCAGCGCCACGGACGGTCCGTCCCGGTGAACCCGCCGACCTCGTCCTACTCGATGACACTCTCGAATCCGCACTACGGACAGGCGCGGATTCCGTGCGCTGCACAATGATCCGAGGGAGCGTGGCGTACCGGCGTGGGGAGTGAGCCGATTGTCAGCCGACGCCGGGCACCGGGACCTGCGCACCCGTCACCGCGGCGGAGGCGTCGGACACCAGGAAGGCGACGGTCTCGGCGATCGTCTCCGGCGACACCCAGCCCTTGCGGGACGAATCCGGCTGGCTCTCACGGTTACCCGGGGTGTCGATCACCGACGGCAGGATCGCGTTGGCTCGGATCGCGTCGTCCTTGTATTCGGCGGCGAGGGCGCTGATGAACGCCCAGACGGCGGCCTTGGACGTGATGTAGCCGGCGGCACCGGGGAACGGTGCGAACGCGGCCTTCGCCGACACGCCCACGATCGATCCGCCGCCGGCGTCGATCAGCTTCGGGATCGCCGCCGCGGACAGCAGATACAGCGGACGCAGGTTGAGTCGGAGGAGTCGCTCGAACTCGTCGACCGGGGTCGCGTCCACACGCTCCCCCATCGCGAACCCGCCGACCAGATTGACCACGGCCTTCACCGGAGCCGACGGATCACCTGCCGCAGCGGCGACGACCTCGGCCACCGACGACTCGTCGAACAGGTCGGCCTGGAGAGCGACCAGTCGATCGGAGTCGGGAAGGCGCGACAGCTCGGCCTCGACGACCCACGGCACCACCACACGCCAACCGTCGTCGAGCAGCTTCCTCGTGACCGCGGAACCCAATCCGCCCGTACCGCCCGACACGATCACCGTTTGCACCATCACCCGATCCGTCCAGTCTGATTGTGTGTATTCATCTCACCCTATGCGTGAAAGGCTATGCCGATGAGCACGAACGTCACCGCGGACGCTCCGGAGTGGTTCCGCACAGCAGTCGAAACGGAACCCGAGCACTCGTCGATCATCGTCCACGGCGCGCGGATCACCTATCGCTGCTGGGGCGAACCCGGCGCCCCCGGCCTGATCCTGGTCCACGGTGGTGCGGCCCACGCCGGATGGTGGGACCACATCGCCCCGCGGTACGCACAGGACCGTCGCGTCGTCGCCCTCGATCTGTCCGGACACGGCGACAGCGACTGGCGCGACGCCTACAGCCTGGGCATCTGGGCCGACGAGGTCGCCGCGGTCGCCACGGCTGCCGAAGCGACCACCGACGCAGTCCTCGTGGGGCACAGCCTGGGCGGGCTCGTGGGCATCCGGACGTCGGTCGCCCACCCCGATCTCACCGAGCACCTCGTGCTCGTCGACTCCCGCATCCTCGACGCCGAGATGCTCGACGAGATCCAGCGAAACCAGCCCGAGGAAGGCATCCCCCGAGGCAGCAAGCACTACCCGTCACCCGAGGCGGCCCTCGAACGGTTCCGGCTCGTGCCCGACCACCCGAGCCTCGACTACGCCAGGACCCACGTGGCGCGGCAGTCGGTCGTCCGCGACGACGACGGCTGGCGGTGGAAGTTCGACCGCGGATTCGCCGACGAACTGACCGATCTCCCCTCGCACCCGCCGAGCAGCTGCCGGCTCAGCGTCGTCTACGGCGAACACGGGGTCGTGACCCCGGCGATGATCGACATCGTCACCGCCGGCCTCGACGAACCGGCACGCGTCGTCGAACTCGCCGGCGCCGGTCATCACATCCCGCTCGAACAGCCCCTCGCATTGATGGACGTGATCGACCACGTCCTCTGATTCGCGTGACAGCGTCTTCGCGTCGCTGCACATCCCCAACTATCGGATCTTCTTCGCCGGTATGACGGTGTCGATGACCGGTTCCTGGATGCAGGCAACCGCCCAGGCCTGGCTGGTGTTGACGTTGAGCGGGTCGGCATCGATTCTCGGTCTGATCGTCGCGCTGCAGGCACTGCCCGTTCTCCTCATCGGCCCGTATGCCGGTGTGATCGCCGACCGCGTCGACCGTCGGCGACTGCTCACGATCCTCCAGGCGATGATGGGCTTGCTTGCGGCGGTGCTGGCCGCGCTCGCCCTCGCCGGAGTCGTGGCGGTGTGGCATGTCGCGATCCTGGCGGTACTGCTCGGCCTCGGACACGCCTTCGAGCAACCCGCGCGACAGGCGTTCATCCACCAGATCGTCGGGAAATCGCTGATCCGCAATGCTGTCACGCTGAACTCGGTGATGGTCAACGCCGCTCGCGCCGTCGGTCCAGCCGTCGCCGGTGTCATCCTCACACTCGTCGGCGCGGGTTGGTGTTTCGCGATCAACGCGGTCAGTTTCGTCGCGGTGGTCGCCTCGCTGATCGCGCTCGACAGCACGAAGATCACCCAGGAGACCCCGGTTCCCCGTGCGAAAGGCCAGCTGCGCGAGGGTATCCGCTACGTCCGCGGCATCCCCTCGCTGTGGATTCCGCTCGCCACGATGGCGCTGGTCGGCACTCTGGCCTACAACTTCCCGGTCACCCTGACGGCCGCCGCGGACTTCGTCTTCGACGGCGGCCCACAGGCTCTCGGTTTCATGACCTCGGCCATGGGTGTCGGCGCGGTGGTCGGCGGTCTGGTCGTCGCGGCGCGCGGCACCATCGGCCTGCGGCCGCTCACGCTGGCCGCGTTCGGATTCGGCATCACGATCGCCGCGGCCGCGCTGGCACCTGATCTGATCACCGCCATCTGCGCGCTGTTCCTGGTGGGCTGGCTGAGTGTGACGTTCATGTCGACCGGCAACGCCACCCTGCAGCTCAACGCCGAACCGCAGATGCGGGGACGCGTCATGGCCCTGTGGTCGGTGGCGTTCATGGGATCGACGCCGATCGGCGGTCCACTGATCGGCGCGGTCATCGAGGCCACCAATCCGCGTGTCGGCCTGGGCGTCGGCGCGGCCGCGTGTCTGGCCGCCGCGTGTCTGGCCTTCGTCGCCGACCGCAGAAGCCGACCGCGCCCGGGGCCCGAACCTGTCACCGACTGACCGGTGAAACGCCTTGCAGCCGGTCAGCTGTGCTGACCGGCTGCGTGCGGGGGGCTCGGGACTCAGAGGCGGGTCAGACGGCGTCGCTTCCGTCGATGCTCCCGAAGTCGCCGACCGAGACGTTGCCCTGATCGTCGACGGCGGTGTCGAAGGTGCCGTCGCAGTCGGTGTCGGCGACCGAGATGTCGGTGTAGCCGTCGCCGTCGCTGTCCGCCTCGATCAGGTCGATCTGGCCGTCGGCATGCCTCTTTCGACGAATCGCCCCCACCGTCTCAGTCCGGCCGTTAGCGTGACTCAGGTCACGATCGGAGGGGCGATGACGCCAGATCGATGGAATGTGTCCACAGCACGACGGCGACTACACGCGATCACCTGCCTTGCCGCGGGGGCAGTGCTCGCGTCGACGATGCTGGTGTCGGCGCCGGCGACCGCCGCGAACCACTGGTTCCCGGACATCTCCGACACTTCTGTTCCCAAGGCCGACTGCGGTCCGGGCTCCAAGCCGGAACCGGGCCTGCAGGGTGACGTCAGCGCCGAGGACCGACAGTCGGGCCGGAGCAAGCAGGGCTACAACTGCAACCTGACCGAACTCGGCAATGTGACGGGTGCGGGCGGCGGCATCGTGTCCGCATCCTTCGAGCACTGCAGCTACACCGGAAGTCTCTTCCCCGGCAACAACTTCTTGCCTCAGCCGGGCGTCCAGGTCATCGACGCCTCGAATCCCCGGAACCCGAAGGTCGTCGGGTCGCTGACCGACACCGCGATGCGCGGCGGCACGTGGGAGACCCTGAAGGTCAACAAGAAACGCAAACTCCTCGCCGCGACCGGGGTCCCGCTCCTCTGGGGTGCAGGCTTTTTCGCGGTCTACGACATCTCCGACTGCACCCGACCCAAGCTGCTCAACGCCCGTGGCGGCGGCATCGCCTACCCCATCCCGTTCACCTCGCACGAGGGCGGCTGGTCACCGGATGGCCGAACCTACTGGGCGTCGGGTGTCGCTCCCGGTCACCTGAGCGCGATCGACGTCGCCGATCCGCGAAACCCGCGGGTGATCTGGCAGGGACTGCACAGCTTCCTCGGTCACGGTTTCGGCATCACCCCCGACGGCAATCGCATGTACCTGTCGAACATGGCGGGCGTCACGGTCCTCGACATCAGCGCGGTACAGCGTCGTGCGCCGTATCCGCAGGTCCCCCACGTGGCCGCGTACCTGTGGCCGGACGGCCAGCTCAATCAGCACTCGATCCCGATCACCTACCGCGGCACGCCCCACATCATCACGGCCGACGAGGGCGGCTCGGGCGGCGTCAAGATCTTCGACGTCGCCCGGGTCAACAAACCCCGCTACGCCGCACAGCTCAAACTCGAGATCAACCTGCCCGAACACCTGGACACCCAGTTCCGTTCGTCCATGGGCGGTTCGTTGTTCGGCAGCAACCCGCACTACTGCGCGGTCGACCGTCCGAAGGATCCGACGGCGCTGGCCTGCGCCTGGGAATCGTCCGGTATCCGCGTGTTCGACATCCGGGACTTCTCCGCCATCAAGGAGATCGCCTACTACAACCCGCCGGCACAGAAGGGCGCCACCGCACTGACCCGGCCCAACTCACCGCATGTGCTCGGGTCGGTCATCGGCGCACCGGGTATCGAATTCCTCAGCCTCGGAATGTCTCTCGTGAACGGACGAGCCAAGCTGAACGAGATGATCGGTCCGCGCATGGGCATGGTCGTGGGTGGTGACATGGCCACCGACTGGTGCTTCTCCCCGCCGGAGTTCCACGGCAACAAGATCCTCACCACCTGCGCCGACGGGGGCTTCTACGCCCTCGAGTTGAGCAACCGGGTCTACACCCCACCGCCGGATCAGGATTCCTTCCTCGGATGACCGACCGGCACACCAGTACGCAGATCGCCGGACTGACCTCACTGGCCGTCCTGCTCGTGGCGGTCGGCGTGGTCATCGGTTCGGTGTGGTCACCCGGCTCGCGGGACGACCTGAAGACGATGAGCCCCTCCGACATCGGTTTCGCCCAGGACATGTCGACGCATCACGATCAGGCCCTCCTGATGGCCCGCACAGTTCTCGCCGCCCCCGATGTGGATCCGACGATCCGCGGATTGGCCGACCAGCTCGTCGTCGCCCAATCCGCGGAGAGCGCGACCATGCGCGGCTGGCTGCAGTTCTTCGAGCTGCCGCTGACCTCCGCCGAACCGATGTCGTGGATGTCCCACGGTGATTCACATTCCCACGGTGCTGGCTCGGGGACCACGCCCGACGCACCGCTCATGCCGGGCATGGCGAGCACCGACGAACTCGGCCGACTCGGCACCCTTCGCGGCGACGAGGCCGAGAAACTGTTCCTGCAGCTGATGATCCGGCACCATCGCGGCGGACTCGAGATGGCGCAGGCGGCGTACAACGACGACCGTTCCGGGTCGGCGACCAAGCAGCTCGCCCTGAACATGCTCAGCGATCAGGGAAACGAGATCGGCCAGATGTCGATGCTCCTCAAGGAACGCGGCGCCGAACCCCTGCCCACCTGAGCGGTTCTCACGCTCTGACGGTCCGACCTCTCAGTCGGTCTTGGGATGCAACATGAACATCTCCCAGACCTCCTTCTGGTCCACGGCCCACGGGTCGTAGACGAAGGGAGCGTGCCGCAAGGCCATTCCCGCTTTCCGCGGGGTGCGGTTGGCCTTGAAACCGTTGCAGGACTTGCATGCCGCGACCTGATTGCCGAACGTGCTGGGGCCGCCCTGCGACACCGGCACGATGTGGTCCACCGTGTCGGCCGGACCGTCGCAGTAGGCGCAGATCCATTGGTCGCGACGCAGGATCGTCGCATTGGAGGCGTAGGAATCCATCGTCTTGCCCGCGTACGGACGGTAGGCGTCCCGCTTGATGGCCACCACCTTGTGGATGGGCAGCGACACGGTCGGCGAATGGACGACGCGCACCAAGGGGGTGCCCTCGACGTTGCGTGCGACCTCGGTGGTCAGCAGGACGGCAGCGCGACGCCAGGTGACGCGCGCGAGGATTTGTAATCCCGCATTCGTGACGAAGATGGTCATGGATACTCCTCGATGCGTGGGCGAGTGAGCGCGCCGACCATCGAGGTTCACGACCTCAGGAACTGGTGGCGCTGGATGTGATTGGTCCGGACCGGGTTCGGGCTGGTAGCCCGTACCGGCAGCCGGGGTCGGTCATCCGCCACTCGCGAACGAACACCGCCATACCGATCGACATCTGCGCCACCTCCTTTCCGCTCTCTTCTGGCCTGCTGTTCGCCACGATAACCGCGGTCAGCGCAGCCTGCCACCGTTCATGCCGCGTGTTCGCCGAAGTTCACGTGCTGAACACAGGGTGTTTGCAGCAGGAACGCGACCACGCTCAGAAGATGTCGGGCAGATCCTCCGACACCTTGTTCGGGTACGTCGCCGGGCGCTTCTCCAGGAACGACATGACACCCTCGTAGACGTCGCCGGACTGGCCGCGGTAGAAGATCGCCTTCGAATCGGCGTGGTGGGCGTCCAGCGGGCTGGGCGCCCCGGCCATCCGCCACAACAGCTGGCGGGTCAGTGCCGCCGAGACGGGGGCGCTGTTCGCGGTCATCTCGCGGGCGACGGCGATCGCGGTCTCGAGGACCTTGTCCTTGGGGACGACCTGCTGGATCAGTCCGCGCTCGTGCGCCTCGTCGACCTGCACCATCTTGGCGCCGACCGTCCACTGGAGAGCCGTCGGCAGACCGACGAGCCGCGGGAGGAACCAGCTCGACGCCGCTTCCGGCACGAGGCCTCGGGCCGCGAAGACGAAGCCGAATTTCGCGTCCTCGGAGGCGATTCGCACGTCGGCGGGCAGGGTCATGGTGACGCCGACGCCGGCCGAGGGGCCGTTGATCGCGGCGACGATCGGCTTGAGCGAGGCGAACATGCGCAGCGTCAGCTTGCCGCCCTCGTCGGCCGGGACCTCGTCGCCCTCGACCACCGAGGAGGCGTCGAAGGTCGAGCCGCCGGCCTCGAGGTCGGCGCCGGCGCAGAATGCCCGGCCGGTACCGGTGAGCACCACAGCACGCACCGAGTCGTCGGCGTCGGTCTCGTCGAACGCCGCCCGCAACTCCTCGCCCATCTGCACGGTGAAGGCGTTGAGACGGTCGGGGCGGTTCAGCCGGAAGAGGGCGATCTCGCCGTCCCGCTCGACGGTGATGGTGGGCTCGGCCTGGGTGGCCCTACGGCCAACCTCTGATGTATCGCTCGTCACAGTGATCGATGGTATCCACCCCCGTCACAGATGACTCGGGCAGGCAACACAAAACGGCGGCGCCACCCTTTCGGGTGACGCCGCCGATTGTGTCAGATCAGCTCAGGTCAGCTCGCGTCCGAGCCGCCGTCGCCTGCCTTGGACAGCTCGACCGGTGCGTCCGGAACCGCACGCGGCTTCTCCGAGCCGGTGAAGGTGAACTTGGCGTCTTCGCCGTCGCCTTCGCCGTCCCAGCCCTCGACGTCGACCAGCACGATCTGTCCGGGAGCGATGTCGCCGAACAGGATCTTCTCCGAGAGCTGATCCTCGATCTCGCGCTGGATGGTGCGACGCAGCGGGCGTGCGCCCAGCACCGGATCGAAGCCACGCTTGGCCAGCAGCGACTTGGCGCGGTCGGTGACCTCGAGCGCCATGTCCTTGTTCTTCAGCGCGCTCTCCACCCGGGTCAGCATGAGGTCGACCATCTGGATGATCTCGTCACGCGTCAGCTGGTGGAAGACGACGATGTCGTCGATTCGGTTGAGGAACTCGGGCCGGAAGTGCTTCTTGAGCTCGTCGTTGACCTTCTGCTTCATCCGCTCGTAGCCGGACTTGGTGTCGTCCTTCGACGAGAAGCCCATGCCCACGGCCTTGGAGATGTCGCTCGTACCGAGGTTCGAGGTGAAGATCAGGACGGTGTTCTTGAAGTCGACCGTACGACCCTGACCGTCGGTGAGACGGCCGTCCTCGAGGACCTGCAGCAGGGTGTTGTAGATCTCGGAGTGAGCCTTTTCGATCTCGTCGAACAGCACCACCGAGAACGGCTTGCGGCGCACCTTCTCGGTGAGCTGGCCGCCCTCTTCGTAGCCGACGTAGCCGGGAGGTGCACCGAACAGACGCGACGCGGTGAAGCGGTCGTGGAACTCGCCCATGTCGATCTGGATGAGTGCGTCGTCCTCGCCGAACAGGAAGTTCGCCAGCGCCTTGGAGAGCTCGGTCTTACCGACACCGGACGGGCCGGCGAAGATGAACGAGCCCGACGGACGCTTCGGATCCTTCAGGCCGGCACGGGTGCGGCGGATCGCCTTGGAGACGGCCTTGACGGCGTCCTCCTGGCCGATGATCCGCTTGTGCAGCTCCTCCTCCATGCGGAGCAGACGGGTGGTCTCCTCCTCGGTGAGCTTGAACACCGGGATACCGGTCCAGTTGCCCAGGACCTCGGCGATCTGTTCGTCGTCGACCTCGGCCACGATGTCCATGTCGCCACTGCGCCATTGCTTTTCGCGCTCGGCGCGCTCGGCGACCAGCTGCTTCTCCTTGTCGCGGAGGCTGGCGGCCTTCTCGAAGTCCTGCGCGTCGATGGCGCTTTCCTTCTCCTTGCGCGCGTCGGCGATGCGGTCGTCGAACTCGCGCAGGTCTGGCGGCGCGGTCATCCGGCGGATGCGCATGCGTGCACCGGCCTCGTCGATGAGGTCGATCGCCTTGTCCGGCAGGAATCGGTCGTTGATGTAGCGATCGGCCAGCGTCGCGGCGGCGACGAGTGCACCGTCGGTGATCGAGACGCGGTGGTGTGACTCGTAGCGGTCACGCAGACCCTTGAGGATCTCGATGGTGTGCTCGACCGACGGCTCGCCGACCTGGACCGGCTGAAAGCGGCGTTCGAGGGCGGCGTCCTTCTCGATGTACTTGCGGTACTCGTCGAGGGTCGTCGCACCGATGGTCTGCAGCTCGCCGCGGGCCAGCTTGGGCTTGAGGATGCTGGCGGCATCGATCGCGCCCTCGGCGGCACCTGCGCCGACGAGCGTGTGCAGCTCGTCGATGAACAGGATGATGTCGCCGCGGGTGTTGATCTCCTTGAGGACCTTCTTCAGGCGTTCCTCGAAGTCACCGCGGTAGCGGCTGCCGGCGACCAGCGAACCGAGGTCGAGGGTGTAGAGCTGCTTGTCCTTGAGCGTCTCGGGAACCTGACCGTTGACGATGGCCTGCGCAAGACCCTCGACGACGGCGGTCTTGCCGACGCCCGGCTCACCGATCAGAACAGGGTTGTTCTTGGTGCGGCGGCTCAGGACCTGCATGACCCGCTCGATTTCCTTCTCCCGGCCGATGACCGGGTCGAGTTTGCCCTCGGCGGCGGCAGCGGTCAGGTTGCGACCGAACTGGTCGAGGACCAGCGAGGTGGACGGGGTGCCGGACTCGCTGCTGCGACCGCCGGTGCCCGCCTCCTGCGGCTCCTTGCCCTGGTAGCCGCTCAGGAGCTGGATGACCTGCTGGCGGACCCGGTTGAGGTCGGCGCCGAGCTTGACCAGGACCTGCGCGGCGACACCCTCACCCTCGCGGATGAGGCCGAGCAGGATGTGCTCGGTGCCGATGTAGTTGTGGCCGAGCTGCAGGGCCTCGCGCAGCGAGAGCTCCAGCACCTTCTTGGCACGCGGGGTGAACGGGATGTGTCCCGACGGTGCCTGCTGGCCCTGGCCGATGATCTCCTCGACCTGACTGCGGACACCTTCCAGGGAGATCCCGAGAGACTCGAGCGCCTTGGCAGCCACACCCTCGCCCTCGTGGATGAGGCCGAGGAGGATGTGCTCGGTACCGATGTAGTTGTGGTTGAGCATCCGCGCTTCTTCTTGGGCCAGAACCACAACCCGTCGCGCGCGGTCGGTGAACCGTTCGAACATTGTTCTCCCTCACATTGCTAGCGCCCCGGCCGCCGCGAAAACCACCTCGTGTGTCCGGTCGGGACAACGCGGTGCGGGTAGGCGACGACCAGCCTGCTTCCACTCTAGAGGTCGTCGTGGATGTACCTGCAGTTAACGCCCGTGCAGAGTGCACGGATCAACCGCGATGGCGGGGATGTGCACAGTACAACTGCGCAGGCCGGGGCGGTGTTCCCGCTTCGCTACGCCCAGAGCGAACGGGGCGTCGGGTCACCGCCGAAGGGGGACGAGGCGGGTTCCGGCCGACAGTACCGACAGCGGTGTCGCCCGAGGGGTCGGTGAACCATCCGAGTTCATCGCCGCGATCGGCGAGTCGGGCAATTCACCCGACCACACGAGTTCGGAGAGGCTAGCGTCATAAGCCATGAGTGTCGGCGAAAGACCTGCAATCCCGTCCACTCCTGACACCCCGGACACCGGGGAACCGACACGACGCCCGAGTTCGGTCAATCTGACCGTCTTCGTCGCGTCGGCTGCCATCGTGCTCGCCTTCGCGATCTGGGCGCTCGCCGCGCCGGAGACCGCGGAGACCGTCATCAACGAGGTGCGGAACTTCATCACCCGCTGGTTCGGCTGGTGGTACTTCATCCTCGCCACCGCGATCGTCGGTCTCGTCGTCTTCCTCGGCGTCAGCAAATACGGGCGGTACCGCCTCGGACCGGAGGAATCCCGTCCCGAGTACAGCCTCTTCACGTGGACGTCGATGCTGTTCGCCGCGGGCATCGGCATCGACCTGATGTTCTTCTCGGTCGCCGAGCCCGTCACGCACTTCCTGAACCCGCCGACGGGCGCGGCGGAGACCAACTTCGCGGCACGTGAGGCCGTGACGTGGACCGTCTTCCACTACGGCATAACCGGCTGGGCGATGTATGCCCTCATGGGCGGCGCCCTGGCCTATTTCGCGTTCCGGCACAACCTGCCGCTGACGATCCGTGCGGCGCTCTACCCGCTCTTCGGCAAGCGGGTCGAG
Organism: Gordonia sp. 135; assembly: GCF_009720185.1. Lineage (NCBI taxonomy): Bacteria > Bacillati > Actinomycetota > Actinomycetes > Mycobacteriales > Gordoniaceae > Gordonia > Gordonia sp. 135. The sequence continues at coordinate 806,095 of NZ_CP046257.1, read as the reverse complement.
GGACGGTGGGGCGACGCGATCGACGTCGCGGCCGTACTCGGCACGATCTTCGGCATCGCGACTTCGCTGGGAATCGGTGTGGTGCAGCTGAACTTCGGTCTCAACGAGATCTTCGGCATCGAGCAGGGCAAGGCGGCGCAGATCGGTCTGATCGCCCTGTCGGTGGTGATCGCCACCGCGTCGGCGACCTCCGGGGTGGACAAGGGCATCCGGCGGTTGTCGGAGATCAACGTGATCCTGGCCATCGGCATGCTGATCTACATCACGGTCGCGAAGGACGCGGACTTCCTCCTCAACGGTCTGGTCCAGAACGCGGGCGACTACGTGTCGACCTTCGCCGACCGCACCCTCGACACGTTCGCCTGGGATCAGGTGAATCCACAGCCCGGCAACGACGCCCGCGCCTTCGTCGACGGCTGGACGCTGTTCTTCTGGGCGTGGTGGGTGGCCTGGGCGCCGTTCGTCGGGCTTTTCCTGGCACGAATCTCCCGCGGACGGACGCTGCGGCAGTTCGTCTTCGGCGTTCTGGTGGTCCCGTTCAGCTTCATCCTGGTGTGGATCTCGATCTTCGGGAACAGCGCCCTGGAAGCAGCCCGCGGCGACAAGGATTTCGCCGAGACGACGGCATCGGCCCCCGAGGCCGGTTTCTACTCGCTGCTCGAGCAGTACCCGGGCGCGACACTGCTGATCGGCATCGCGACCATCACCGGCCTGCTGTTCTACGTGACGAGCGCCGATTCGGGGTCGCTGGTCATGGGCAACTTCACCAGCCGCCTCGACGATCCGATGGCGGATTGCTCACGGTCGCTCCGCATCTTCTGGTCGGTCGCCATCGGCCTGCTGACGCTGTCGATGCTCTTCGCCGGCGGCGGCGACGGATCGATCCTCACCCTGCAGGCCGCGACGGTCATCATGGGCCTGCCGTTCTCGTTCGTCCTGGGGCTGATCGGTATCTCGCTGTTGCGGGCCGTCCGCACCGAGTCGTACAAGCTCGACAGTTACCGCACCACGCTGCCGAAGGTGATCGCCGTCGGACGCGGGCCGACCGAGCAGAGCAGTTGGCGACACCGCCTGATAGGAACGCTCCGCTTCCCCGGCCGGATCGCAACCCGCAGATACATCACGGCGACGGTGGTCCCGGCGATGCACGAGGTCGCCGAACAGTTCGGTCGCGAAGGCGTTTCGGCGACGGTGGACGAGTCGGCCGCCAACGAGGGCCTGCCGTCTCCTCGTCTGATCGTGAAGCTGGCCGATGTCCCGGCCTTCGAGTACTGCGTGTGGCCGGTGTCCGCGCCGACGCCCACCTACGCGGTCCGTTCCCAGCGTTCCGACGACCGGTACTTCCGGTGCGAGGTGTATCTGACCGAGGGCTCGCAGGGGTATTCGCTGTCGGGATACACCCGGGAACAGATCATCGGCGACATCCTCGACCAGTATGAACGGCATCTCGGTTACCTCCATCTGCGTGACTCGGCGTCCGATCATCACGACCACACCGCTGTCGACCACGACCCCGACACCAGCGGCCCCGCCGCCGGCTCCGCGAGCGCCGGTACCGTCGCGGAGACGGACATACCCGACAGCGACCCGGAAGGAGCACCCGCTCCATGAGTGACACTCTCTACATCGACGGCCGGTGGTGCGCCGCCGAGTCCGGCAAGACTCGTGAGATTCGTTGCCCAGCGGACAATTCGGTGGTGGGCGTGGTGGCCGAGGCGTCCGCGGAGGACACCGAGGCGGCGATCGCCGCCGGCCGGCGCGCCTTCGATGCCGGGGAGTGGAGCGCCACCCCGGCTGCCGAACGCGGCGATCTCCTGCTCCGTGTCGCCGATCAGATCGACGCCCGCCGAGACGATTTCGTTCGTGCCGAGACACTCGACACCGGCAAGCGGCCGTACGAATCGGACATCGACATGACCGACATCGCGAACTGTTTCCGCTATTTCGGGAAGCTGGCCGCCCAGGACGCCGGCCGTGTCGTCGACACCGGGTCACCCGATGCGGACTCACGCATCGTCTACGAGCCGGTCGGTGTCTGCGGTCTCATCACGCCGTGGAACTATCCGCTGCTGCAGGCGGCGTGGAAGGTCGCACCGGCGCTGGCCGCGGGTAACACCTTCGTCCTCAAACCCGCCGAGCTGACGCCGCACACCTCGATCCTGCTCCTGGAAGTGCTTGACGGCCTGGGCCTTCCGGCCGGGGTCGCGAACCTCGTGTTGGGTGCCGGCGCGGATGCGGGCGCTCCGCTGTCGTCGCATCCCGACGTCGATCTGGTGTCGTTCACCGGTGGACTCGTCACCGGGCGAGTCATCGCCCGCGAGGCCGCGGCGACGGTGAAGAAGGTGGCACTCGAACTCGGCGGCAAGAACCCCAACGTGGTGTTCGCCGACGCCTGCGCCACCGACGAGCTGCTCGCGGCCGCGGTGGACAACGCGCTCAACGCCGCGTTCCTGCACTCCGGCCAGGTCTGTTCGGCGGGCGCGCGACTCATCATCGAGGAGTCGGCCCACGACCGGTTCGTCGACGAGCTGGTTCGTCGAGCCGAGGAGATCCGTCTCGGACTCCCCTACAGCGAGGGCACCGAGACCGGGCCGCTGATCTCCGAAGCCCACCGCGACAAGGTGCACGCCTACGTCGAGAAGGCGCGTGCCGACGGTGCGGTGATCCGCACGGGTGGCGCCTTCGCGACCGGCGACCAGGGCTCGGGGAAGCTCGACGACGGATGGTTCTACCTGCCCACCGTCATCGACTGCGCCGACCGTTCGATGGCCTGCGTGCACGACGAGGCCTTCGGGCCGACCGTGACCGTCGAGACCTTCACCACCGAGGACGAGGCAGTGACGCTGGCCAACGACACCGTCTACGGCCTCGCCGGCGCGGTGTGGTCGGCCGACGCCGCCCGCGCACGCCGCATCGCCGGCCGTATCCGGGCAGGAACGGTGTGGGTCAACGACTTCGGACCGTACCTCCCCGAGGCGGAGTGGGGCGGTTACGGCCAGTCCGGCTTCGGCCGCGAGCTCGGGCCGTCGGGCCTGGCCGAGTACCGCGAGGCAAAGCACGTCTACGAGAATCTTCGGCCGGGCGTGACCGGTTGGTTTGCAGACCGGAAGGGGCAGCAGCAGTGAGCGAGTCGTACGACTACGTGGTCGTCGGAGGCGGTTCGGCGGGTGCGGCGGTGGCGTCCCGGCTGTCCGAGGACCCGTCGGTCACGGTGTGTCTCCTGGAAGCCGGTCCGTCCGACGTCGGGGACGACGCGATCCTGCGCCTCGATCGCTGGATGGAACTGCTCGAATCCGGTTACGACTGGGACTATCCCATCGAACCGCAGGAGAACGGTAACGACTTCATGCGGCATGCTCGCGCAAAAGTCCTGGGAGGCTGCAGTTCCCACAACAGCTGCATCGCCTTCTGGGCGCCGCGTGAGGACCTCGACTCGTGGGAGCGCGATTTCGGTTGCGCGGGCTGGGGTTCGGAGGAGTTGTACCGACTGTTCCCCCAGATCGAGACCAACGACGCCCCCGGCGATCATCATGGCCGCAGCGGGCCGGTCCACATCATGACGGTCCCGCCGAACGACCCGTGCGGTGTCGCCGTGCTGGACGCTTGTGAGGCGGTCGGCATCCCGAGGGCGGAGTTCAACAGCGGAAAGACGGTCGTCAACGGCGCCAACTTCTTCCAGATCAACCGCCGGCCCGACGGAGTCCGCGCGTCGTCGTCGGTGAGTTACCTGCACCCCCACCTCGACCGCCCGAACCTGACCATCCGCACCGGCTCCTGGGCCAAGCGCATCGTCATCGAGAAGGTCGACGGCGAGCTTCGTGCCGTCGGGGTCGAGATCACCGACAACGCGTTCGGACGCACGTCCAGGATCGATGCCGGACGCGAGGTGATCGTCTCGGCCGGCGCCATCGACACCCCGAAACTCCTGATGCTCTCGGGGATCGGGCCCGCCGACGATCTCCGTCAGCACGAGATCGACGTCTTCGTCGACTCCCCCGGTGTCGGCGAACACCTGCAGGATCACCCCGAGGGCGTCATCGGCTTCGAGACGAAGAAGCCCATGACGCAGGAGTCGACGCAGTGGTGGGAGGCCGGAATCTTCACCACCGTCGACGACGGACTCGACCGGCCGGACCTGATGATGCATTACGGCAGCGTGCCTTTCGACATGCACACGCTGCGTCAGGGCTACCCCACCAGTGAGAACACCTTCTGCCTGACGCCGAACGTCACCCACGCACGGTCGCGGGGCACGGTGAAGCTGCGATCTCGCGACTTCCGCGACAAGCCGCGCGTCGACCCCCGGTACTTCACCGACCCCGAGGGTTACGACATGCGGATCATGACCGCCGGTCTGCGCAAGGCGCGGGAGATCGCCGCAGCCGCACCATTGCAGGAATGGGTTGCGCGCGAACTCTATCCCGGACCCGACACCGGCAGCGACGAGGAGCTCGCCGACTACATCCGGCGCACCCACAACACCGTCTACCACCCGGTGGGCACGGTCCGGATGGGACCGCCGGACGACGAGATGTCGCCGCTCGACCCCGACCTGCGCGTCAAGGGAGTCGCCGGCCTGCGTGTCGCCGATGCGTCGGTCTTCCCCGAACACACCACCGTGAACCCGAACATCACCGTGATGCTGGTCGGGGAACGGTGTGCGGAGTTGGTGGCTGCGGAGCGGTAGGCCGCTCAGCTCCGGAACGAGTCGACGATGCGATCGAGGACGGCGGCGACCTCCGCGGTCGCCGCGTCTCGGTCCTGCGCCGCGGCGACGTACAGCGCCGCCTCGTCGAGCGCGCCGATGGCGACGTGGGCAAGGGGTCTGGTCGGCTGGTCGACGGCCTGGCCGGCGGCGATCGCCGCCTGGATCAGCCTCTCGACGAGGGCGAAGCCGAATTCCTCACCACGCGCGCGCCACTGGGCCCAGCCGAGGACGGACGGCGCCTCGACGAGCGTGATCCGGTGCACCGAGGGCTCGGTGCAGAGCTCGAGGAACAGCCGCATACCCGATTTGAGGGCGGCGATCGGGTTGTCGGCCGCGAGTTCGGCGGATCGCTCGGCGATCTGGGTGACGACGTCCTGCTCGACGGCGTCGTAGACGGCGGTGAACAGCCCCTTCTTGTCGTCGAACTGGTGGTAGAGCGCGCCACGGGTCACGCCGGCCTCGTCGACGATCTCCTGGGTACCGACGTCGGCGAAACCGCGCTCGCCGAACAGCTTGCGACCTGCAGCGATGAGCGCCGCGCGGGTCGCCGCGGTGCGTTCGGCCTGGGTCCGACGGTTGACTTTCATACAGTCTGCACGTAACTTTCATACTCAGTGTTCGTAAGTTATCCGAGTCTACGAGAAGCGGACCTCGCCATGGCAAATACGCTGCCGACAGTCGAACTCCCCTCCGGTGTCATCGAGTGCGCCACCTACGGTCCCGCGGACTCCACCCTGCCGCCGATCGTCTTCATGCACGGGGCCGTCGTCGACCACCGCCTGTGGGAACCGGTGGCGGAGCTCCTCGCCGAACGCGGTCACCGGTGCCACGTACCGCTGATGCCGCTCGGTTCACACCGAATCCCTTGGGGGCCGGACGCGGATCGTTCGCCGCGCGGTGCGAGCCGGTTGTTGCGCGAGTTCGTCGGACACCTCGACCTGTCGTCGGCGGTCCTCGTGGCCAACGACACCGGCGGCGCGGTCACTCAGTTCGCACTCGACGAGGATCCCCATTTTGTGCGTCGTCTCGTGTTCACCAACTGTGATGCCTTCGATCTGTTTCCGCCGCAACCCTTTCGGTTGTACTTCGCGCTGATGCGCCAGCGGCTGCTGTTGAAGCCGCTCGTCGACGCGATGCGGCTCAAGGCCCTGCGGCACTCGCCGCTCGGCGTCGGCCTGCTCCTCCACGACCCCGACCCGGACCTCACCGCTTCGGTGTTCGCTCCCCTGCAGAGCGACGCTCGCATCCGCGACGACTTCATCGCATTCCTGCGCGAGATCAACCCGGCGGAGCTCGCCACGGTGACCGCCCGCATGTCGCGGGTCGACCTGCCCGTGCGGTTCGTGTGGGGTCGTGACGACCGGTGTTTCACCCCCGAACACGGCCGGCGGTTCGCCTCGGTCTTCCCCGGACCCGACGGCGAGGGCGCCCGGTTCGTCGAGATCCCCGGCGCCCGGACGTTCGTCTCGCTGGACCAGCCGCACGCGGTTGCCTCGGCGATCGCGGCGTTCGCGACGGAAGCGTCGAACCGTTAGGAGAAATTCTTCGCCGAAGGGCGTCGGATTCCGGTGCCCGCACACGACGATGTAGACGTGAGCAGCGACCAAGCGGCGTCTTCTGGACCAGAGGGATTGCTGGCGGTGTACGACCAGGCACTGCCGGCCGTCTACGGGTTCGTCGTCCGTCGCTGCGCGGATCGCCGGACCGCGGAGGACGTGACCTCGGAAACCTTCCTGGCGGCGATGGACTCCGTCCGTCGGCACCGGGACACCGAACCGACGACTCCGTGGCTGATCGGGATCGCGCGGCACAAGCTCGCCGATCACTGGCGGCGCGCCCAACGTACGCCGGAACCGGTCGAGGACGTCCCCGATCGCGGGGACGACCCGTGGGATGCCGAACTCGACCGCATGGTCGCCCACCACACGCTGGGGCAACTGTCGCCGATCCACCGTGCAGTGCTCACGTTGCGCTATGTCGACGACCTGCCGGTCGGTGAATGCGCCGAGACCCTCGGCCGCACGGTCGGTGCGACCGAGGCGCTTCTCACCCGCGCGAAGCGCGCCTTCCGCGCGGCCTACCCCGAACCACAACGCCAGAGCAGCGGGAGAGGAGGTCACGCATGAGCCCCCGGAACAGCACACGCTTCGGCGAGGCACGGGATCCGTTGCACGTCCTGCGCGCAGCCGATACGCCCGGCTTCGACGATCCCGTCGAACCCGACCGCGGTTTCGCCGCGTCCTTGCGCGACCGACTCGAACGCGGGGCGACACTATCGCAAGGAGTCATCATGTCCACCGCAACACAATTCGACGAGGCCGCCACCGTAGAGGCGACGAGCAGCACGGTGCCCGTGGTCGAGCGACCGGGAGCGCTCCCCTACCTCACCGTGGCAGAGTCGCAGGCCGCCATCGACTGGTACACCGCGAACCTCGGCGCACGACTCCGCGGTGAACCGATCGTCATGGACGACGGCGCGATCGGCCATGCGGAGCTCGAGATCGGCGGCGGCGTAATCTATCTCGCCGCCGAGTTCCCCGACCTCGGATTGCGGGCGCCCGATCCCGGCCACGTCTCGGTGAGCCTGATGCTCGCCGTCGACGACACCGACGCCGCGGTCGCCACCGCCGCGCGCGCGGGCGCCGCCGTGACCCGTGAACCCTACGAGGCGTATGGCTCACGCACCGGCGTCATCGTCGACCCGTTCGGTCACCGCTGGATGCTGACCGGGCCGTCGAAGGCGCAGCTCTCCGATCGGATTCGTCAGGGCGACATCGGCTACATGTCTCTGAACATCCCCGACGCCGCGCGGGCCCGACGCTTCTACGCCGCCGCCCTCGGCTGGGAGTTCGATCCCGAGGGGCGTCGCGTGATCAACGTCGGGCATCGGCTCGGGATCTTCGAGACCGACGGCGAACCAACCGTGTTCTGCGCGTATGCCGTCGACGATCTTGAGGCAGCACAAGCCCGTATCGTCGCGGCCGGCGGACAGGGCGAGTTCGGGACGAGCCCCGACGGTCACCGAGTCGTCGATGCCGTCGATGCGCAGGGCGTGCGTTTCGCAGTGTTCGCCCCCGAACCCGGCGACGTCCGACCCGACCAACACCCGCGCGGCATCGGAGCGATGAGCTACCTCACCGTGATGACCCCGGACAGCGCCCGCTTCCGCGACTTCTACGGTTCGGTACTCGGCTGGACGTTCCACGGCGGGCGGATCGACGACGGCTGGGAGGTCGACGACGGACGACCCCAGGTCGGGATCGCCGGTGGCGCCGACACTTCCGTCGCAGTACCGATGTGGGTGACCGATGATGTCGAAGCAGCGGTCGAGCGTGTCCGCGCCGCCGGCGGCGGCGTCCTCGAGGAACCCCGCACTGCGCCATACGGCGTCTCGGCCCGATGCACCGACGACCAGGGAGCGGAGTTCTACCTCGGTCAGTTGTTCTGAGCGGCCCGACGGCCAGACTTCAATCCGAGGAGACCTGCTGCCGCACAACCGGTTACCTCGAATTTCCTGTGGAGGAGGATCCGCGTTTGTCGGTGGGTTGATCTAGATTGGTTGGTAACAGATTCAGCCATCCAGGTTGGGCTGTAGACGTTGTGGGGGCAGCGTGAGCAAGTGGACCGATCTACCGAGCGGGTTCCTCGCCGGGGTCGATGCTGCCCACCCCGAATTGTCTGACACCGCAACCCATATGGAACGGTTCGGTTCGATCCGCCATGGTGAGGCTTATCTGGCGTGGTGCCGGTATGAGTCGATCCTGACCGTCTACGACCAGCTCGTGGTCAACACTCAGGGCGGGTTCTTCATCGACCGCTACACCGAGATGGTGACCCGGGTCTGCCGCGAAGCCGCCATTACGCGCTACCAGGCCGATCAGTGGGTCGGTGAAGCGCTCGCCCTGCGTGACCGGCTACCGAAAGTGCTGACCACCCTGCGCGACGGCATCCTGTCGCGCCAGTTGATCCAGACGGTCATCTCCCGCACCGACCTCATCTCCGACGCCGCGGCCATCGCGGACCTCGATACCGAGATCGAAACCATCCTGCGCACCAGGAAGGGCGCCTGGACCACACCGAAGCTGCGTGACATGGTCGACCGCCTCGTCTTCCGTCACGATCCTGACGCGGTACGGGAGCGGCGTCGTGAAGCGTTGGACAAGCGCGGTATGTGGACCGAGAACTTCACCGACGGCACCGGTGAGATCACCGGCGTGATGGCCGCGGAGAACATTCGCATCGCCGCGAAAGCAGTGAAAGCGCTCGCCGACACCGTCTGCGCCCACGACGGCCGCAACCGTAACCAGCGCAACTCCGATGCCATGTTCGCGCTGCTGACCGGCACCATCTTCGACTGCCAATGCCAGCGAGAGGACTGTGACGCCGAGATCCCCGACCCCGCCAAAGTGGTCCGGTCGGTGAGCACCGAGGTCGTCATCCACGTCGTCACCGACGCCGCCACCCTCGCCGGGGCACCAGGGATCGGTTGGGTCGACGGCGCCGGCGTCATCTCCGACGACCACGTCCGCGATCTCGCCGAACGGTCGGACTCCACCATCACACCCGTCACCCCGGTCCGCACACCACCGGCCCGCATCGTCGTCGAGGACGTCCCGTCGAAAGACGTCGTGATCGTCTACCCCGGTGCGCAAGCCGCCGACCCGTACCGGCCCACCACCGCGTGTGCTGACTTCGTGCGGGTGCGTGACGGCTATTGCACCGAACCCGGCTGCGGGTGTTCGGCTTTCGACTCCGATCTGGACCACGTCGCCGAGTACGACCACACCAATCCCGCCCAGGGTGGGGCCACATCGAGTGAGAACTTGAACGCCAAGTGCCGGTTCGGGCACCTGCACAAGACGTTCGGCGACTGGATCGACGTCCAGTACCGCGACGACGACGGCCACCTGGTCACCGAGTACCGCACGTCCGAGGGGTTCGTCATCCCCGGTGACGCCGAGAACCTCGAGGACTTCTTCCCGAACCTGCGTCGTATCCGCTACGAACAGCCACCCCAAGCCCCACCGACCCCACGGGTCATCACCGGGGACGACACCCCGCCCACCAGCAACCGGCTCGCGCACAAGCACGCACGCCGGCGGGCGGAGCGTGCCCGCAACCTCCGCGAGCGCGAACGCCGCGAGGCCGCGGACGGCCCGCCCCCGTTCTAACCCACGAGCAACCCGACCACCAGGACGACGACCGCAGCGGTGGTGAGCACCGATCGAACGATGTTCCACGGCATCCACACTGACGTGAATTCCGCCCAGACCCGGTCTGCCTCCGTGCCGTGGACATCGGCGGCGGCATCGAGGCGGTTGTTGGCCGGGACGTTCACCGTCATGGTGATGACGATGCCGAGCAGCGTGAGGAGGGTCGCGGCGAGGACCCACCAGCGCAGCCCGTCATTCCATGCGGCCCAGGTACCGAGGGCACCGAACACGACGCCACCGCCGAAGATGACCGCGAACAGCGGATTGAGGATGGCAGTGTTCATTCGTTGCATCGCCACGACCGCGACGTCGGCGCCGGCGCGGGTCAGTCCGGGGATCACGGCGTAGCCGAAACCTGCCAGCACACCAGCGCTGAGTCCCGTGGTCACGACCGTGAGGGTCACCAGTACATCCTGCAGTGGGTCCATAGAGAACAGTGCACCTCGTGGCCCGCGGAAACGCCATGGTTCACTCTTAGCCATGTCCTCACGCTCCCGCGCCCGGGCGCTTTCCGCGCGCCTGCCGTTCGGCATCGGGACGGTCGTACTGATCCTCTGCGCAGCAATGCTCGTCACCGTCGGAGTGGTGCTCTCCGGCGGCAAGTACCAGGTGGACGACGCCGAGTACGCCTACGGGGAACTGCGCGACTACCACCGTGCGCCGTCCATCGCCTGGACCATCGTCGGCCACGAGGATCTCCCCGACTATCGCGACGAGGTGACCATTCAGGTCGTCGACACCTCCGACGAGGGCTGGCTCATCGCCTACCCGTCGGGTCTGGGCCGCTCGTTCACGATGGTGGACCGCCGCAACGGCCGTCTCCTCTGGGACTCCCCGGTCAACGCCGGCCAGGGCGACTGCGCCTTCAACGAGGCCGGCCAGGTCGGGTGCGCTGTCCAACTCGGCACCCCGCTCGACGACGGCTTCTATCTCGTCGACGACGCCGGGGTCCCGACGCAGACGGCCCGATACCTCGACACCAAGAAGGTCGTGGGACTCGGCAACAACTTCCTACGGGTCAACCGGGTCGGTCACCAGCTCTCGTTGAACACGCCGGCCGGCAAGACCATCTGGGCACGCACCTTCGCGGCACCGGTCGTCGACATCGAGGTCACCGGCGACATCGTCGTCGTCAAGACCGCCGATGCCAGCCAGTTCCTGGTCAACCCGACGAACGGCGACAACCGCATCGCCTGCGACCAGTGCGACATCGCCCTCTATCCGACGGGCGTCACCGTCGAGCACCAGGACTACAACGCCGAGCGTGTCACCACGTACGCCACGATCAACGGACGCGTCGACCCCGACCCCGTCGACGACTCGGAGGGCCTGCAGGTCGAATCCGGGCCGTCGACGCTGCCGCTGCTGACCGCCTCCAACCGCATCTTCGCCGATCGCGGCGAGTACGAGGTGCGCGATCCGGCTCGGCAGGGCGCACTGTGGCGGATCAGCGACCGCGAACTGTCGAAGTCGGGCGCCATTGCCTGCGGCTCACTGGTGAACTTCGGACGCCTCGACGGGTCGCGGACGACGTACGCGCTCGCCGACGGCGATCACATCGGCAGCGGTCCGCCGCCCGGTCCGGAGCAACCAATCCTGGCCAATCCGGCCTGCATCGGATCGACGGGCACCACCATGATCCTGTCGAACCAGGGCCAGCTGACTGCCCTGACACCTGAGAACAGTGTGGCCTGGGAACAGGGCGTCGGTTCGCCCGGATTGATCAAGGTCGTCGAGGGTTACATCGTGCTCAGCGAGGGTTCCACGATGTCCGTTCTGCGTCCGAATTGAGGCGCGTGTGGGCCGTCTCACATCGGAGACCGGCTGCCCCCGACTACCTGCGAAGACACAAACCTGACCCGCTGTCCATACCCTTGTTGGTCACGGGAAGATAACGCTTTGCTCACGACCACGTGTACGGTCGGCTCGGTTCCGAGAGCACGAACCACGAGCAGTACACGTGAGGTCAGTAAGTTTTGGGTAAGCATTCCAAGCCACGGAAGAAAACACGCACACCGCTGTGGGCCACGGCCCTCCTCCCCGTCGGAGTCCTGGCGGGCGCGGCCACCGCAGGAGCCGAGCTGTCGCACCCGACAGCCGCCCCGGAGCCCAGCAGCCTCTCCACGGGCGTGACGGCCACCGCGGCCCCCGCGCTCACCCCCGTCGCGCGGGCGCATCCGATCGCCCCGGCCCCGACGCCGGCACCCGCCCCGGTCATCCGCCCGGCGAGCGTCACCTCCGGCGCGGTCCCCGTGACCAACTACGACGCCTACAAGAAGGCCGCGAGCACCCTCGCCGACACCACCCCGCGCTGCGGCATCGACTGGAAGGTCATCGCCGGCATCGGCAAGGTCGAGTCCCACCACGCCGACCAGGGCAACGTCAATCCCGACGGTGTGCTGCGCAGTGCCATCTTCGGCCCCGTCCTCGACGGCTCGCTCGGCGGCAACGAGGTCATCAGCGACACCGACGGCGGTGAGCTCGACGGCGACGCGGCCTACGACCGCGCGGTCGGCCCCATGCAGTTCCTGCCGTCCACCTGGAAGGCCTACGCCGCAGACGGCAACGGTGACGGCAAAGCGGACCCGCAGAACATCTTCGACGCCGCGCTGACCACCGGTCGCTACCTGTGCGACGAGGGTCTCGACCTGCGCAACCCGGCGTCGCTGACCACCGCGATCCTGCGCTACAACAACTCCATGGAGTACGTGAACAACGTGCTCGGGTTCGCCCGCTCCTACTGATTCAGTTCCGAGCCAAGAAGGCTTGCAACGCAGCGGAATACATCGGCACGTCGGCGGCACCCATCAGTTCGCGCGCGGAGTGCATCGCGAGCTGCGGCGCGCCGACGTCGATCGTGGTGAGTCCCGTGCGGGTCGCGGTGATCGGTCCGATCGTCGAGCCGCAGGGCAGATCCGCGCGGTGGACGTATCGCTGCATCGGCACGCCCGCATCGTCGCACGCCACCGCGAAGATGGCTTCTCCCAACGCATCCGAGGCGTAACGAAGATTCTGGTTCACCTTGAGCACCGGGCCGCCGCCGATCGAGATGCGATGGCCGGGCTCGTGGCGTTCCGGGTAGTTCGGGTGCGTCGCATGCGCCATGTCGCCGGACAGGCACACGCTCCCAGCCATCGCTTGCAGGTAATCGGAGCGGGAACCGCCGCGCGACAACACGATCCGCTCACAGATCGAGGCCAGGAAGTCCGATGCGGCACCACGCTCGGAGCCGCTACCGACCTCTTCGTGGTCGAACAGTGCCAACACTCGCGTATGCGTCGACGACGAGCCGTCGAGCAGTGCGCGGAGTCCGGCGTAGCAGGTGCCCTGGTTGTCCAGACGCGGTGCGCTGAGCAGGTTCTCGGCCGCACCGATCACCGCCGACGGCGCGACGTCGTGGGTCATCAGTTCCCAGCCCAACAGGGTGTCTGGGTCGAGGCCCGCGTACTCCGCGACCCAGCCGAGAACGTCCGGGGTGGCGTCGTCGAGACCCCAGAGACCGTTGACGTGCCGCTGCGGATCGGGTGATACGCCCTTGCGGTCCTCCGACAGGTGGATCGCCAGCTGCGGCACCCGCACCACCGCCTCGGTCACGTGGACGAGAGTGTGCGCCACCCGATCACCCGCCCGATAGGCGAGCCGACCGGACAGACCGAGATCTCGGTCGAGCCAGGAGTTGAGCCAGGCGCCGCCGTAGGGTTCGAGCGCGATCATGGCCACCCCGGCCGACGTGCGGTCGGGATGCTGCTTCAACCGGAGGTTGGGGCTGTCGGTGTGGCCGCCGACCATGCGGAAGGCGGGACCGTCGCCGGTCTCCCAGGCGATGATCGAGCCGCCGCGCATCACATAGGACTTCGACGACGCCGCGCCGGCCGCAGCCGGCCACGCCTGCTCCTCGAAAAGCCTTGTGTATCCAGCATTCTCGAGCTCGCGGGCGACCGTGGCGCAGACATGGAACGGCGACGGCGAGGCGTCGATGAACTCACCGAGCCCGGTCGCCGACGCACTCGTCGGGATCTTCGGCGCTGCGTCGCTCATCCGGACGCACTCACACCGAGGCGAGGACCGAGTCGATCACCGAGTAGAACAGGCCGAGCCCGTCGTCGCTCGGGCCGGTCAGGGCCTCGGTCGCGTGCTCGGGATGCGGCATGAGACCGACGATCCGGCCGTTCGGGCTGGAGATACCGGCGATGTCGAGTGCCGACCCGTTGGGATTGCGCTCCGGGTAGGTGAACACGATCAGACCCTCGCCCTCGAGTTCCTCGAGCTTGCGCTCGGACGCCACGTAGCGGCCCTCGCCGGACTTCAGCGGGATCAGGATCTCCGCGCCGCGCTCGAAACGCGTCGTCCACGCGGTCGTGTTGTTCTCGACGCGCAGCCACTCGTCGCGGCAGATGAAGTGCAGACCCTCGTTGCGGGTCAACGCGCCCGGCAGGAGCCCGGCCTCGCACAGGACCTGGAATCCGTTGCAGATTCCCAGGACCGGCATGCCCTTGCCCGCTGCCTCGACGACCGACCCCATCACCGGCGCGAAGCGCGCGATGGCGCCGGCACGGAGGTAATCGCCGTAGGAGAAGCCGCCCGGCACGATGACCGCGTCGACGCCCTTCAGGTCGGCGTCGCCGTGCCACAGTGCGACGGGTTCGGCGCCGGCGAGCCGGACCGCACGGGCGGCGTCGACGTCGTCGAGGGTGCCCGGGAAGGTGATGACACCGATACGAGCTGTCATGCCGCCTACTCCGAGACCCGGGAGACGTTGAAGTTCTCGATCACCGTGTTGGTCAACAACTCTTCGGCGATCCGCTCCAGGGTCACATCGTCAACGGTGTCGTCGACCTCGAGCTCGAAGCGCTTGCCCTGACGGACGTCGCCGATCCCGGTGAATCCGAGCCGACCCAGTGCGCCGACGATGGCCTGCCCCTGCGGGTCGAGAATCTCGGCTTTGGGCATCACGTCGACCACCACTCGCGCCATGGCACCGCTCCTCAATCTCTGCTGATCAGTTCTCGCCTGGTCAGCTTACCGGGTGCCCCCAAATCGACTCAGAGCACGGATTCGATTGCGGCGACGACGGTCGGATCGGTCGGCTCGGTGCGAGGACGGAATCGGTTGACGACCTCACCGTCGGCGTTCACGAGGAACTTCTCGAAGTTCCACTGGATGTCACCGGCCTCGCCGTCGGCGTCGGCGGCCTGGGTCAGCTCGGCGTACAGCGGATGGCGCGCGTCGCCGTTCACATCGGTCTTCTCGAGCAGCGGGAACGTGACGCCGTAGGTGGTCGAGCAGAAGGTCGCGATCTCCTCGGCGGTGCCCGGCTCCTGGCCCATGAACTGGTTGCACGGCACGCCCACAACGGTCAAACCCTTGTCGCCGTAGGTCTTCGCGAGCTGCTCGAGGCCCTCGTACTGCGGGGTGAGGCCGCACTTGCTTGCGACGTTGACGATCAGCAGCGGTCCGCCGAAGTCCTTCAGCGAGACGTCGGAGCCGTCGAGAGAGGTGACCGGGATGTCCTTGATGTTGCCCATGGGGAGAGATTAACCCGTCGCCGACAGTCTGTGATCGGCTGCACACCCTGCGCCTGAGACGGGGGTCACACCATCTCGCAGCTCATGTGCGATCTCACACCTATTGCGTTTCTGCAATAGTTGCGTCGGAGTTACTATTTCCGGGTGTCCGAGGAACTCCTGAGCGCATCGAGCGCCGACAAGTCGATCGAGTCCGCGTCGGCGGCGCTCGTCGCATTCCTCGACCGGCTCCTCGAGATCGGCCGGCCCGAGACCATGGAGAGTCTCGCCGCCACCGAGATCACCTTCTCGCAGCTCCGGGTGCTGTGCGCGCTCGGCAGCCACGACGGGCCGATGCCGGTCAACGCCATCGCCGACCAGGTCCAGCTGTCCCTCGCGGCCGCGGGCCGGACGGTCGACAAGCTGGTCAGCTCCGGTCTCGCCGATCGTCGTGAGGACTCGGCAGACCGGCGGATCAAGCGCGTCTCTCTCACCGACGACGGCATGCGCTACCTCGAGACGCACCTGGCACTGCAGCACGACACCGTACGACGGTTCGTGGCCGGTCTCCCCGCCGAACTCCGGGACAACCTGTGTTCGGCACTGCAACCCATCGTCGACGACGCCGTCGACCACTTCTGCAATCTGGTCACCCGTTGACCGCGAACACCTCCCGACACCTACTTCTCAGTCGCATCCCGACCGATAGGAAACACCGCATGACATCCTCCACCGGAGGCCATCTCCACGAAGGCCCACCAGACACCAAGCTGGACAAGAACGTCCTGATGGTCGCCGGTGTGGTCGTACTCGGTGCGATCATGTCGATCCTCGACGTCACCGTCGTCGGCGTCGCCCAGAACACCTTCCAGCAGGAGTTCAACACCGACGCCGCGGGCGCGGCGTGGACCGCGACCGGCTACACCCTGGCCCTCGCCGCGGTGATCCCGCTCGCCAGCTGGGCGGCATCGCGCTTCGGCACCAAGAAGGTGTACCTGACCTCGCTGGTCCTGTTCACCCTCGGTTCGATTCTCTGTGCCTTCGCACCGAGCATCGGCATGCTGGTCGCGTTCCGTGTGGTCCAGGGTCTCGGCGGCGGCCTGCTGATGCCGATCGGCATGATGATGCTGACCAAGGCGGCCGGCCCCGAACGCGTCGGATCGGTGATGGCCGTCCTCGGTATCCCCATGCTGTTGGGCCCCATCTCCGGCCCGATCCTCGGCGGTGTGCTGATCGAGCAGCTGAGCTGGCACTGGATCTTCCTGATCAACGTCCCGATCGGCATCATCGCCTTCGTCTTCGCTTGGATCGTCCTGCGCGACGACGCCGAGACCAAGCGGTCCTCGATCGACTTCGTCGGGTTGCTGCTGTTGTCGCCGGGTCTGGCGCTGTTCCTGTTCGGCATCTCCTCGAGCGCCGAACACCGCACCTTCGTCAGCGGCTCGGTGCTGATCCCGACGATCATCGGCGCACTTCTCATCGTCGCGTTCATCGTCCATGCGCTCCGCGCGAAGAAGCCGCTCCTCGACCTGCGTCTGTTCAAGAACCGGACGCTGAGCATCGCGGTGATCACGATGGTCTTGTTCATGATCGCGTTCTTCGGTGCCGCACTGCTGTTCCCGCAGTACTTCATCGGTGTGCGCGGCGAGTCGACATTGACCGCGGGTCTGCTGCTCGCCCCGCAGGGTCTCGGCGCCATGCTGACGATGCCGATCGCCGGCAAACTCACCGACAGGATGGGCCCCGGCAAGTTCGTACTCGCGGGCATCGTGTTGATCCTCCTCGGCATGACCGCGTTCACCATGCTCGGCTCGGACACCTCGTACTGGCTGATCTGCGGTTCGCTGTTCGTCCAGGGCCTCGGTATGGGTATGACGATGATGCCGATCATGTCCGCGGCGCTCGCCACCCTGAGCAACGCCCAGGTGCCGGACGGTTCGACTTTGATGAACGCCATCCAGCAGACGGCCACCTCGATCGGCACCGCGGTGATCTCGGTGATCCTCGCCAGCAGCCTGGCCGGCAAGCCGGAGGCCGGTCTCGCGATCATGGCGAACACCTCCGACAAGCCGCTGCCCCCGGGTGTCCCGAACCCGTTGCCGGAGTCGTTCTTCGACACCGCCGCCGACGTGTTCTCCAACACCTTCCTGATCTCCGTGGTGTTGATCGCGCTCACCGTGATCCCGGCATTCTTCCTGCCGCGCAAGAAGATCGCGTCCCCTCTCGTCGAAGAGGACATGGATCGCGGTCCGATCATGATGCACTGATCGACCTCCGGGTCCAAACCGGAAGAGCCCCACCGCCCGCGAGGGTGGTGGGGCTCTTCTGATCTCTCTGTACCTTCTAGCGGTCGAGTGCGCCGGACTGCTGCAGAATCCAGGCGATCTCGAAAGCGACTTCCTCCCACTGCTTGTAGCGCCCGCTGACGCCGCCGTGGCCGGCCGTCATCTCCGTCTTCAGCAGGATCGGGTTGCCCGACGTCGACTTCTCCTGGAGCCGCGCCACCCATTTCGCCGCCTCGGTGTACAGCACCCGGGTGTCGTTGAGGGAGGTCAACGCGAGGATCGGCGGATACGGCTTCGCGTCGACGTTCTCGTACGGCGTGTAGGTCTTCATGTACTCGTAGACCTTCGGGTCGTGCAGCGGGTCGCCCCACTCGTCCCATTCGATGACCGTCAGCGGCAGCGATGGGTCGAGGATCGAGTTCAGCGCGTCGACGAACGGCACCGACGCCAGGATGCCGTTGAACAGCTCCGGCGCGAGGTTGGCCACCGCACCCATCAGAAGACCGCCGGCCGAACCGCCCTCGGCGACCATCTGCTGCGGCGTCGTCCATCCCGTCTCGACGAGATGGTGTCCGGCCGCGACGAAGTCGGTGAAGGTGTTCTTCTTGCTGAGGTCCTTGCCGTTCTCGTACCAGTAGCGACCCATCTCGCCGCCGCCACGGATGTGGGCGAGGACGAAGACCATGCCGCGATCGAGCATGGACAGCCGGGACACCGAGAAATAGGGATCGATGCTGGCCTCGTACGAGCCGTACCCGTACAGCAGCAGCGGGGCAGGCTTCGCTGCGTCGGTCTCCTTGCGGCGCACCACCGACAGCGGGATCCGGGTGCCGTCGTCGGCGACCGCCCACTCACGGGACTGGACGTAGTCGGCGGGGTCGTAGCCGCCGAGCACCGGCTGCCGCTTCAGCAGGGTGCGTTCGCCGGTGGCGACGTCGAGTTCGAACAACTCCGCGGGTTCGATGAAGCTGCCGTAGCCGATGCGCAGCTTCGGTGACCACCACTCGGGGTTGCCGCCGAGCCCGGCCGTGCTCAGTTCCTGATCGAAGTCGACCTCGTGGAAGTCGGATTCGGCGGGGATGCCGTCGATCCGGCGGAGGTCCGCAATGGCCAGGCGCGGCAGCGCCTCTCGCCGGTATGACAGCACCAGGTAGTCGGCGAAGGCGTCGAGGTCCTCGACGCGGCGGGCCGGATCGTGTGCGATCAGCGGACGCCGGTCCGCGGGGCTGTCCACCGGCGCGATGTCGATGGCGAAGTTCTCCGCCTTCTGACCGTCCACGACCTCGTTGTGCACGATGACGAAGTAGTCGTCGCCGCCGATGACGGCATGTTCGACGCTGTACTCGACGCCGTCGACGCGCGGCACGACGCTGCGGAACTCACCGGTCGGGTTGTCGGCTTCGAGAACGTAGCTCTCCGAGGTGATCTTGGAGCCGACTCCGATGACGAGGTATTTGTCGCTGCGGGTGGTGCCCATGCCGACCCAGAACCGCTCGTCGGGTTCGTGGAAGACCTTGACGTCCTCGGTGCCCGCACCGATGTCGTGTCGCCACACCGTGTCCGGCCGCCATGCGGCGTCGACCGTCGAATAGAAGACGTGGCGGGCGTCGGCCGACCACACCGCGCTACCCGAGGTGTCGGTGACGACGTCGTCGAGGACCTCGCCGGTACGAAGGTCCTTGATGCGCAGCGTGTATCGCTCGTCGCCGACGACGTCGGTGCTGTAGGCCAGCCAGTTGCCGTCGTCGCTGACGGTGAGCGCACCGAGGCTGAAGAAATCGTGTCCCTCGGCCTCGACGTTGCTGTCGAGCAGGACCTCCTCACCGGGCAGCGTCACACCGTCGTCGACCTTCGGCGCGGTCCAGTCGTCATCGCCGGCGATCGGGCACCGGCAGGACATCGAATACTGTTTGCCCTCTTGCGTTCTGGCGTAGTACCAGAAGCGTCCACGTCGGACGGGCACCGACATGTCGGTTTCCTTGGTGCGGCTCTTGATCTCGTCGAAGATCTGCTTGCGCAGATCCGACAGGTGACCGGTGTGCGCCTCGGTGAACGCGTTCTGCGCCTCGAGGTAGGCGGTCACCTCCGGATCGTCCTTGTCGCGCAACCATTCGTAGTCGTCGACGAAGGTGTCGCCGTGGTGGGTGCGTTCCTTCGGGACCTTCTTGGCGACCGGCGGTGTCGCGGTGTTTCGCTCGTCGGTCACGAGGCCACCTCCGCAGTGGGCCAGTCGGCGAAGGACTTCTGCGAAATCCATTCGTAGGCATCGATGTACCGCTGGCGCGTCTTCTCGACGACGTCGTCGGGCAGCGATGGCGGAGCGACATCGGAGGCACGGTCCCAACCGGATTCGGCGCTGGTGAGCCAGTTCCGGACGATCTGCTTGTCGAAGCTGGGCTGGACCTTGCCGGCCGCGTAGGTCGCGGCCTCCCAGTAGCGCGACGAGTCGGGGGTCAGAACCTCGTCGGCGAGCACGAGTTCACCGTCGGCGCCCCGGCCGAACTCGAACTTGGTGTCCGCCAGAATGATCCCGCGGTCGGCGGCGACTGCCGCGCCGCGTCCGTAGATGTCGAGGGTCGCCGACCGCAGCGCCTCGGCGAGCTCGGCACCCTCCTGTTCGACGACGCGCTCGAAGCTGATGTTCTCGTCGTGCTCACCCTGATCGGCCTTGGTCGCCGGGGTGAAGATCGGCTCGGGCAACTTGCTCGCCTCCGACAGTCCCGCAGGCAGTTCGACGCCGCACACCGCACCGGTCGCCTGGTAGTCGAGCAGACCCGAACCCGTCAGGTAGCCGCGCGCGACGCATTCGACCTGCACCATCGGCAGTCGCTTCACCACCATCGAGCGACCCACGACCTCACCCGGGATGCGCTCGTCGGTGGGTCCACCGGCGAGATGGTTGGGGACGCCGAGCTCGTCGAACCAGAAGAAGCTCATCGCCGTCAGGATGCGCCCCTTGTCGGGGATCGCGGGACTCAGGATGTGGTCGTAGGCCGAGATCCGGTCGGAGGCCACCAACAGCAGGGTGTCGGCGTCGATCTCGTAGATCTCACGGACCTTTCCCGACGCCAGATGCCGGTAGGACTGCAGTTCAGGACGCATGGACTCGACCCTAGAGGTTCGGCGGGCGGCACGGGACAGCAGGCTCTGACATTCTTGACCGATGACCGGACCGCACATCACCATCACCTACTGCACCCAGTGCAACTGGCTGCTGCGTGCGTCGTGGATGGCATCGGAGCTGCTCAACACCTTCGGCACCGAGATCGGTTCGGTGACGCTCGTCCCCGGGACCGGCGGCGTGTTCCACATCGACGTCGACGGGACGCAGATCTGGGAGCGCAAACGCGACGGTGGATTCCCCGGGGCTCCCGAACTCAAGCGACTGGTGCGCGACGTCGCGCTCCCCGACTGGAAGCTCGGGCACGCCGACGCCTCCGCGCCGGAGTGACCCCTAGAGGATGGGGGCAGGTGCGTAGGCCGCGGCCTCCGGGTACTGGCCGATGATCTTCTCCGCCGCGGCAATGACGTCGGCGACCTGTTGTTCGGCCGCTCCGACGAACACCGACTTGTCGGCGAGCAGCTCATCGAGCTGGGCCCGGTCGAGCGGGATGCGGTCGTCGGCAGCGAGGCGGTCCAGCAGGTCGGGCTCGCGGCCCTCCTCGCGCATGGCCAGGGCCACCGCGACGGCGTTCTCCTTGATCGCCTCGTGCGCGGTCTCCCGACCCACGCCCGCACGCACCGACGCCATCAGCACCTTGGTGGTCGCGAGGAACGGCAGGTAGCGGTCGAGCTCGTTGGCGATGACCGCGGGGTACGCGCCGAACTCGGCGAGGACGGTCAGGAAGGTCTCCATCAGGCCGTCGATCGCGAAGAACGCGTCGGGCAGTGCGACGCGGCGGACCACCGAGCAGAAGACGTCGCCCTCGTTCCACTGGGCACCGGCGAGTTCGGCGGCCATCGAGCCGTAGCCGCGCAGGACCACGGCGAGACCGTTGACGCGCTCGCAGCTGCGGGTGTTCATCTTGTGCGGCATCGCCGAGCTGCCGACCTGGCCGGGCTGGAAGCCCTCGGTCACCAGCTCGTGGCCGGCCATGAGCCGGATGGTGTGGGCCAGCGACGACGGCGCGGCGGCGACCTGTACCAGCGCGGACACGACGTCGTGGTCCAGCGACCGCGGGTAGATCTGGCCGACCGAGGTGAACGATCGCGCGAATCCGAGGTGATCGGCGACGCGGGCCTCGAGGTCGGCGAGCTTGGCGGCGTCGCCGCCGAGGAGGTCGAGCATGTCCTGCGAGGTGCCCATCGGGCCCTTGATGCCGCGCAGCGGGTAGCGGTCGATCAGCTCACGAAGCCGGGTGAGCGCGATCATCAGTTCGTCGGCGGCCGAGGCGAAACGCTTGCCGAGGGTCGTGGCCTGCGCGGCGACGTTGTGGCTGCGGCCGGCCATGACGACCGAGGAGTACTGGGCGGCACGTTCGACGATGCGGGCCAGGACGGCGACGCCGTGGGCGTGCACGTGCTCGAGGGAACGGAGGATCTGCAGCTGCTCGACGTTCTCGGTGAGGTCGCGGCTGGTCATGCCCTTGTGGATCTGCTCGTGACCGGCGAGGGCGTTGAACTCCTCGATGCGAGCCTTGACGTCGTGGCGGGTGACGCGCTCGCGGTCGGCGATCGAGGCGAGGTCGACTTGGTCGACGACGCGCTCATAGTCGGCGATGGCGTCGGCCGGGACGTCGATCCCGAGGTCGGCCTGCGCCTTCAATACCGCGATCCACAGTCGCCGTTCGAGGGCGATCTTGGTGGTGGCCGACCACAGCTCGGCGAGGTCGGTGGAGGCATAGCGGCTGGCCAGGACGTTGGCGATGACGGGCTTCGACACCCGCTCAGTGTAGGTCGCTCAGGAGCGGATCCCGAATTCCTCCACCTGCCGACCCACACGCCGCTCAGAACGCGAAGCAGGTGCCGTTGGACCCGTAGCCCTGTCGTACCTTCACGAGGGTGGGCTGCGAGGCCTTGCCGTTCTGGACGGCGTAAAGGTACTTGTCACCGATCCGACGGGGCACCCAGGTGACCGAGGCGAGGGCACCCGAGGGGAGATCGCGGCCGATGAATCGAGCCGGAAGACCCGGCTTGACCTCCCAGAACTCGACCCAACCCGACGAGTTGACCGGGACGGTCACGGGGTAGGTGCAGCCGGTTCCGTAGACCACCGACGACAACGGGACCCCCGCGTCGACGCGACCGGCCGGAGCGGCCTGCGCGCTGGGGGCGACGAGCATCGTGACCCCGAAGAGCATGGACAGGAACGCGGCGACGACACCCGCGCGGGTACGGCGCCTACTCATCGAATCCCCCGACATCCGATCCCTTTCTTTCTCTGCTGTCACGCCCGCGGTGCCAGGACGTCGATCACCTCGAACAGGGCGTCGCGTACCGCGTCGATGGGCCGGACACCGTTCTGTCCGAGCGCGCCGACGATGGCGCCGTCCTCGATCCCGATCAGCTGGGCGATGTGGGCGGGGTCGGCAACCCGGCCGGACTTGGCGAGGACGTCGAGGTGACACATGGACAGCGTCTGCCACCGGTCGCTCACCACCTCGCGCAGCATCGGGTACCGCGCCGACAGCGCGATCATCTCGTAACGGGCCGACAGTTGCTGGATCGTGTCGTCGCCGACGACGACCTCGGCGAGGGCGGTCGAGGTCGCGGTCTTCCCGCGGCGTCGACGCGGAAGTGCGTTGCAGCGCTCGGTGACTGCCTCCGCGTCGTGGCTGCAGAGGCTGGCTGCCGCCTCGGCCATCAGGTCGTCGAGGGAGGCGAAGTAGTACGTCGTCGACGCCAGCGGCAACTGGGCACGTTCGGCCACCGCACGATGACGCACGGCGTCGAAGCCGCCTTCGAGCAGCAGCTCGCCGGCGGCCTCGATCAAGCGAGACCGCCGTCGCGCACCCTTGGGTGTCGCCGCCGACGTCATCATGTGGTTCATGCTGCCAAAGGCGTCCGTACCGCCGTATTGCTTTTGCTCAAAGCGGTACAAGCACAGTCGATTTCCCGTATAAGACCCTGACAAGCGTGGTGAATGCCCTGTTCAGGGCACGTGCCAGTCGGTCATCGGACAGGCGGATCGCCTCCGCGGCCGACCTTCGCCGGCTTCGCCACGCACATGCCGACCGGACCAGACCGCTCCTCATACCCCAAGGGGTATGATCGACGTTTGTCGGGCAAGTCCACGCGTGCAGAACCACACGCGTGCAGAACCACAAGGAGGTCGTCATGGTCGGCGACGAAGAATCGATCGGCGTCGTGCTCAATCGGCTACGCCGCGCCCATGGACAGCTCGCGGGCGTGATCTCGATGATCGAACAGGGACGCGACTGCAAGGACGTCGTGACCCAACTCGCGGCGGTGTCGAGTGCACTGGATCGTGCCGGTTTCAAGATCGTCGCGACCGGCCTCCGCGAATGCATAACCGGTGAACAGTCCAAGGACTCGGAGCCGATGACGATCGATCAGATGGAAAAGTTGTTCCTGGCGCTCGCCTGACGCACGCGAGGAGCACCACGAGAGGAGTGATCATGAAACTCGGTTACCAGACGACCCTGAAGACCGACTTCGACGACGCGGTCGCGCGGACGCGGGAAGCGCTCAGCGACGTCGGATTCGGCGTGCTCACCGAGATCGACGTGAAGGCGACGCTCAAGAAGAAGCTCGACGAGGACATGGAGAACTACCTCATCCTCGGGGCCTGCAATCCGCAGTTCGCCCATCGCGCGCTCGGGATCGAGCGGCAGATCGGCCTGCTGCTCCCCTGCAATGTGGTGGTGCGCGACGACACCGACAACGCCGGGACTGTCATCGTCGAGGCGATGAACCCCGACATCATGGTCGCGGTGACCGACGCCCCGGGCCTGCCCGACGTGGCGTCCGGAGCAGCCGAACTCCTGCAGAAGGCCATCGCGTCGCTCGACTGAACGTCAAGTCCGAGACAGATTTCTCACAGCGTCGGCGAGTCGGCCGACTCGACGTTGCGTCGAGCCCGGGGTCCGCGATTACCCTGTTGCTTCGATGACGAGCGTGCGATCCCGATTCTCCGATGCAGCCGACCGCGACCTTCCGCGCGTGGGCCGTCGTGCCGTGCTCGCCGCCGGCGTCGGGGCCGCCGCGCTCGGACTGGCCGCATGCTCGGACAAGGCACCGTCGGCGTCGGTGCAGCCGCGCAACCTCGAAGGCCGTGCCGCCGACGACGAACTGCCGATCGAGACCTCGCCGCCCCCGGTCACCAGTGGCCCCCCGCTGATCACCGGCAGCTTCAAGTCCGCCCGCATGGGCGGCCGCGACACCCGCTGGGCGGTCGCCCGACCCAACGGCGTGACCGGCAAGCTGCCCGTCGTCGTCGTGCTGCACGCGCTGAACACCAACGAGAAGACCATCTTCGGGTCGAAACTCGAGATGCAGACCGTGATGCAGCAGTACGTGGACAACGGCAACGCCCCGTTCGCGCTGGCCGCCGCCGACGTGGGCCGCAACTACTACCACCGACGGGCCGACGGCACCGACGGTGGCGCGATGATCCTCGACGAGTTCCTGCCGATGCTCGCGAACGATCCGCGGCTCGACCTGTCCACCGACCGCATCGGTCTCTTCGGATGGTCGATGGGCGGATACGGCGCGCTGCGTCTGGCGTCGATGCTCGGTGCGCCGCGCGTCGCCGCGGTGGCGGTCAGCTCGCCCGCGATGTGGGCCGATCCGCGCAACTTCCCCCCGCGCGCCTTCGACGGCCTCGCCGACTACCAGGCCAACTCGCTGTTCGGCGCGCAGCCGAGCTTCGCGAAGATCCCGCTGCTCATCAACATCGGTTCGAGCGACCAGTTCTACACCTACACCCGCCAGTGGGCCGCGGGCCTCCACCCGCCGGCCGCCTTCGGGACCGCCGCCGGTGGTCACACCAATCGGTACTGGCGCAGCGTGCTTCCCGAGCAGATCGAGTTCCTCGGCCGCAATCTCGCGAACTGAGTCCCCGACCCGCCCGGGTCTGCGGCTAGATGCTGATCTTGCCCTCGAGGGCGTTGCGACCGATGTCGGTGCGGAAGTGCGAGCCCGGCAGCTTGATCTTCGCGATCCGGTCGTAAGCCTGGGCGCGGGCCTCGGCGAGGTCGGCGCCGGTACCCACGACGGCCAGCACACGACCCCCGGCGGAGACGATCGCACCATCCGCATTCGTGGAAGTGCCGGCGTGCAGCACACCCTCGGCGTCGGCGCCGGTGATGACGTCACCGGTGCGCGGCGTGCCCGGATAGTTCTCGGCGGCGACGACCACGGTGACCGCGGCGCCGTCGTGCCATTCGAGTGCCGGCAGGTCGGCGAGGGTCCCGGTTGCGGTCGCGTTGAGCGCCGCACCGAGCGGGGACTTCAGCAGCGCGAGGACCGCCTGGGTCTCGGGATCACCGAAGCGGCAGTTGAATTCGACGACCGCGGGCCCGTCCTTGCCGATGGCGAGACCGGCGTACAGGAGACCCGAGAACGGGATTCCGCGCTTGACCATCTCGGCCGCAACAGGTTTGACGACCTCGTCGACGATGCGCTCGGTCATCTCGGCGGGCAGCCACGGCAGCGGTGTGTAGGCACCCATGCCGCCGGTGTTGGGTCCGGCGTCGTTGTCGCCGACCCGCTTGTGGTCCTGCGCGGGCAGCAGCGGCACCACGGTCTCGCCGTCGACGAGGCAGAACAGCGACACCTCGGGTCCGTCGAGGAAGCTCTCCAGCAGGACGGGGTGCCCGCTCTCCAGGCACTCGGCGGCGTGGTCGCGGGCGACGTCGCGGTCGGCCGTGACGACGACGCCCTTACCCGCGGCGAGACCGTCGTCCTTGACGACCCAGGTGGGCCCGAAGCGGTCGAGTGCGGCGTCGAGGTGCGCGGGGTTGTCGACGATCTCCGCGTGTGCGGTGTGGACGCCGGCCGCGGCCATCACGTCCTTGGCGAAAGCCTTGGAGCCCTCGATCTGCGCGGCCTGCGCGCTGGGACCGAAGGTTGCGATGCCCGCTTCGCGCAACGCATCGGCGACGCCGAGAACCAGGGGCACCTCGGGTCCGATGACCACGAGGTCGGCTTCCAGCTTCTGCGCCAGGGCCACGACCGCCTCACCGGAGACCACGTCGACGGCGTGGTTGGTGGCGATCGCCGAGGTGCCGGCGTTACCGGGAGCGACATGCAGGTCGGTGACCGACGGATCGTTCCTGAGGCCGATGAGAAGGGCATGTTCGCGGCCGCCCGAGCCGATCACGAGTACTCGCACGACCATGACTCTAAACGACTGCGTACACGGCCCGCGTCACGCGCCGGTGAGCGCATCACCCGGTCTGCTGGGTCAGGTCGTACATCGTGACCCCGTCGACCGTCACCGCGGTGAAATTCTCCTGAACCCACGCGCTGATCGACGACGCCGGACGTTCGGAGTCCGTGCCCATGCCGTCCCCGCCCATCCCGGGCCCGCCACCACCGCCGAGGAACCAGTGGATCTTCTTCTCGGCGACCAGTTTCTGGAACTCGGCGAGGGTCGGCGACGGATCGCTGCCGTTGAACCCGCCGATCGGCATCACCGAATGGCCGCTCTCGAGCTGGTAGCCCGAGGCGGACATCGACCCGACCGCCGCGGCCACCCACGTGTACCAGTCGGCGTCGGCGTTCAACTTCTCGACGACGGCTGCGGTGGGGGTCGAACCGCGCAGCAGGCCACCGGGGCCGTCGCCGCCGCGACCGCCGGGCATCCCCTGGCCGGGGCCTCCGGGGCCTCCGCGTCCACCAGGGCCGAACTCGCCCTCGACCCGCGGGCCGGCGGTGATGATCGATCCGCTCTTCTCGGTCGTCACCGTGTCGATCGTGTACGCGACCGGACCGGCGAGTCCGGCGAGGATCGCACCCGTTACCGCGGCAGCGGCGACGCCGCGGACGTTGGCGAAGATCATCGCGGCCCCGGCCAGCAGACCGACGACGAGGACCGCGTAACGCAGCCACGGCACGAAGTCGGGCGTGCGGTTCAGTAGGACGAAGCCCCAGCCGGCCGCGATCCACACGGATGCGCCGAGAGCGATCCGGACCCACAGTCGGCCGCGGTGACTCCAGCAGACCGCCCCACCACTGGCGACGAGAGCAGCGACCGCCGGGGCGAGGGCTGCGGTGTAGTACTGGTGGAAGATCCCGGCCATGAAGCTGAAGACACCCATCGTGACCAGCAGCCACATTCCCCAGACCACGAGGTAGGCGCGACGCGGTTCGGTCCGTCGCGCACCGCCGATCAGGACTGCCGCGACAACGGCGAGTAGGAGCCCGGTCGGGATGAGCCACGCGATCTGACCGGCCTGCGCAGGTTCGAACATCCGCAGCCATCCGGTCTCACCCCACGGGCCACCGCCGGGGCCACGGGGGCCACCCATCTCGCCCATACCGGAACGGCCGGGGGCCACGGCCCCGGTCTCGTTGCCGTTGAGTCGGCCGAACCCGTTGTAGCCGAGAGTCAGCTCGAGAATCGAATTGTTCTGCGAACCACCGATATACGGCCGCGAGGACGTCGGCCAGAGTTCGACGGCGAGTATCCACCAGCCGGCGCTCACGATCATCGCTCCGAGCGCGGCGAACAGCTGACCCAGCCGGCGCAACCAACCACGCGGACCGAAGGCCAGATAGGTGACCGACAGTGCCGGCACGATCAACATCACCTGCAACTGCTTGGTGAGGAATCCGAACCCGATGAACACGCCGGTGAGGATCAGCCACCGCCACCGGCCGTCGTCGACGGCCTTCATCAGCGACCACACGGCCGCGATCATCAGCAGGATGAGCAGGGCTTCGGGGTTGTCGAAGCGAAACATCAACGCCGCGACCGGCGTCAGCGCCAGTACCGCGCCGGCGAGGATTCCGGCCCAGTGGCCGAAGTACTTTCGCGTGATCAGGTACAGCAACGCGACCGATGCGACGCCCATCAGGACCTCGGGCACCAGGATCGACCAGGAGTTGACGCCGAAGATCCGGGCACTGATGCCCGGAATCCACAGCGAGGCAGGTGGTTTGTCGACGGTGATCGAGTTCGCCATGTCGCTCGATCCGAAGAACCAGGCCTTCCACGATTCCGAACCGGCCTGGATGGCCGCCGAGTAGAAGGAGTTCGCCCAACCGTTGATCGAGAGATTCCACAGATAGAGGACACCGGTACCGATCAGCAGCGTGGCCAGTGAGAGACGTTCCCACAGCACGTTCTTCGCGTGTGCATGCGTCTGCGGAGCGGAGTCGAGGGGTGGGTCGATGGTCAGTGTCGTCATGCGACAACCTCCGGGGTCTTGCGGAACACCCAGCGGAGACCGACGAACCGGGTGAGCGTGGCCACCAGGTTCGCGACCACCAGGATGATCAGTTCGATGTGTTTGGTCGCGTCCGGCGCGACGGTGTGCAGAAACAACAGGGAGCCGGCGGTGACCAGCCAGCCGAACAGGAACACCCCGAGACCGAACAACTGGTGGCGGAGTGCGTTGTCACGCCCGCGGACGCCGAAGCTGAACCGGCGGTTGGCTGCGGTGTTCAGGACGGCGGTGATCGCGAGGGCGACCAGGTTCGACACCTGCGCTCCCAGGAACGAATGCAACGCCAGGAACAGCACCGCGAAGGCGATCGTCGACGCGACACCCACCACACAGAACCGCACGAGCTGACCGACCAAACCCTTCGGCACACCGTCGATCCGGGGGCCGGCCGCCCGGTCGCGACCGATGGAGACGCGGAGCTGCGCGATCGGCAGCCGCCCCATCGCCAGCGCGAGACCGACTCGCGCACAACCCTTCAGGTCGGCGAGTGCGGTGGGCACGATGTCGACGGTGCTGTCCGGGTCGTCGACCCAGTCGACCGGGACCTCCGCGATCCGCAACCCGATCTGCTCGGCGAGAACGAGCAGCTCGGTGTCGAAGAACCAGCCGGTGTCGACGACGAACGGCAGCAACCCGCGTGCGATGTCGGTGCGCATGGCCTTGAACCCGCACTGGGCGTCGGAGAACCTGGCGCCCATGGCGGTTCGGAGGATGAGGTTGTAGGAGCGCGAGATGAACTCCCGCTTGGGTCCGCGGACGACCCGCGACGACCGGCTGAGCCGGGTGCCGATCGCGATGTCGGAATGCCGCGACACCAGCGGGGCGATGAGCGGCATCAGCGCGTTGAGGTCGGTAGAGAGGTCGACGTCGCAGTAGGCGACGATCTCGGCGTCGCTGCACTGCCACACCCCGTTGAGCGCACGCCCCCGCCCCTTCTCCTCGAGGTGGACGACGCGGACGCCCTCGAGTTCGTCGACCAGACCGAGGGCGATCGCGAGCGTGTCGTCGGTGCTGGCGTTGTCGGCGACGGTGATGCGCGCCGGATACGGGACGTGCTGCCGCAGATGGTCGGCGAGCCGGCGCACCGACGACGCGACGTCGGCCTGTTCGTTGTGGACGGGGACGACGATGTCGAGGACCGGGGTCGACGCCGAGCTGTCGGCGAGCGTGTACACCTGCGCCGTCCGGACCGGCGGTGCTTGCGGGATCATGAGGACCACGATCGGCTCGCACCCTCGAATCACTCTGGAACCCGGCTGCAGGGTTCCTGTGAACCGTCGATCTCCACTGTCGGCCGTCGCCACTACATTGGGGCTCATGACCGCCACCCTCTCCCCTGACCAGCTGACCGCCGCCAACCGCGTGATCACCAGCCTGGCCGGTGAGGGCGCCGCGCTGCGCGAGGACCAGCTGCGCGCGGTGACCGCGCTGGCCGGGGGCGAGCCCGGCACACCCGGCGCGCGGGTTCTCGTGGTCCAGGCGACCGGATGGGGCAAATCCGCGGTCTACTGGTCGGCCACCGCGATCATCCGCGCCGGTGGCGGCGGACCGACGCTGATCGTCTCCCCGCTGCTGTCCCTCATGCGCGACCAGGTGTCCGCAGCGGCTCGTGGCGGCCTGTCCGCGGCGACGCTGAACTCGTCGAACGTCGACGAGTGGTCGGCGATCGAGGCGCAGTTGCGGGCGGGTGACCTCGACGTCCTGCTCGTCTCGCCGGAACGCCTCGCCAATCCCGGCTTCGGACGACGTGTGCTCGACGCACTGGCCGGCAACCTCGGACTCCTGGTGATCGACGAGGCGCACGCCGTCTCCGACTGGGGTCACGACTTCCGGCCCGACTACCGTCGCGTGGCCGACGTGCTCCGCTCGGTCAACCCGACGACGCCGGTCCTGGCGACCACCGCGACCGCCAACGCGCGCGTCACCGAGGACGTCGCCGCCCAGCTCGACGCCGGTTCCGACGCACCGACACTCGTCCTCCGTGGACCGCTCGCCCGGAAGTCGTTGCATCTCAACGTTCTCGACGGACTCTCACCCGTCCAGCGCTACGGCTGGGTGGCGCAGGCCCTCCCCCATCTCCCGGGTTCGGGCATCGTCTACGTTCTCACCGTCGCCGACGCCGACCGGCTGGTCGAGGCCATCCGCGCGGTACACGGCGATTCGGTCGAAGTCGCCGCCTATACCGGCCAGCTCGACGCCGACCGCCGGCACGAACTCGAAGATGCGTTGCTGCACAACAAGGTCAAGGCGCTCGTCGCGACGTCGGCCCTCGGGATGGGCTACGACAAGCCGGACCTGGGTTTCGTCGTACACGTCGGTTCGCCGCCGTCGCCGGTCTCCTACTACCAGCAGGTGGGTCGTGCCGGGCGTTCCCTGGACGACGCCGTCGTGATGTTGCTGGCCTCGCAGACCGACGACCGGATCTGGGATCACTTCGCCACCGCGACGATCCCCGATCCCGACAAGATGCGCGATCTGCTGGCAGCACTGGAGGCCGCCGACGAACCGCAGTCGCCCATCCAGCTCGAGGCCGCCACCCGCTTCCGCCGTACGCGAATCGAGTTGATGCTCAAGCAACTCGCCGTCGACGGCATCACCGACCGCACCCCCGACGGCTGGGTTGCCACCGGCAAACCCTGGACCTACGACGCCGCGCACTACGACGGCGTGCTCGCGGTCCGTCGCCGCGAGGCCGACATCATGCGCTCCTACATCGCCGGGCGCACCTGTCTGATGCGGCTGCTGACCGAATCGCTCGACGACCCACAGGCCGCCGACTGCGGTCGCTGCTCGGTCTGCCGCGGCGCGCTGAGTGAGGGACTCCCCGACTCCGTCGATGCGGAGGTGGTCCGCACCGTCACGTCAACGCTGCGCCGCAAGGCGTCGACCCTCGATCCGCGGAAGATGTGGCCGGGCGGCGAATTCGGCCGTCGCGGAAGGATTCCCGCAGACCTCCTCGCCCAGCCGGGTCGCGTCCTCGCACACGCCGACGCCCCCGAATGGGTGGAGGTGCTGGCCGCCGCCCGCAACGGCGACGAACGCGCACTGGCCGAACTCGGCGACGCCGCCGTCGCGACGCTGTCCTCCTGGGTCCGCGAGACGGGTATCCGCGCCGACGTCATCGTGTCGCTCCGCCTGACCGGCACCAATCTGGCCGAGACGCTCGCCGAACATCTGCGCACGGTCGGGAAACGGGGCGGCGGAACCTTCCCCGTCCACCTGGGCGATCCGCCGACCGATGCCACCGGGGCAGTCGAGGCCGCCTACTGGCGCGACCACCTCGGCGATCCACCCGAGGTCGCCGGACAGAACGTGATGCTCGTCGTCGACGCCAACAGCTCGGGCTGGCCGATCACCCTCGCCGCCGCGGCACTCCGTGAGGCCGGGGCCGGTGCCGTCCTACCGCTGCTGATCCACCGGACGGTCTGACCCTTCGAGACGCTCGCATGCTCGTTCGTCCCTCAGGGAGCAGGTCGGGCGAGCGAGAGCACCTCGTCGAACCCGTCGACGAGGCACGAGTGGAAGACGTCGACATCGGCGATGGCGCCGGTGTCGACATCGATCCCCAGCTCACACGTGTCGATGTAGCTGAGCAGGGTGACGTTGACCGCGGCCCCGATCGTGGGACCGAAGGCGTACTGGGCGGTCATCCGGGCGCCGCCGAGGTAGAGCGGCACCGGAATACCCGGCACGTCACTGCACAGGAAGTCGACGTGACGCAGGACCGAACCGATGTACCAGCGCGGCATCAGGTTCATGGTGCCGGCGATGAGCTGGGTGTACGGCAACGAGCGCTCGTCGCGGACACGTGAGGTCCGCCGGTGGATTCGAGCGATCCGTTGCGCCGGATCGACTTCGGCGACCGGCACGTCGAACCGCATCAAGGTGATCCGGTTGCCGCCGGGGGCGTCCTCCTCGGTCCGCAGATTCACCGGCATACACAGATGGAGGTCACCGACTTCGACGCCGTGTTTCTCGTGGTACAGACGGAGCCCTCCGGCGACGCCCGCGACGAAGGCGTCGTTGAGTGAACCTCCACCACGGTGCCCGGCGTCGCGCAGTTGCTGCAGCGGAACCTCGTGGACGTCGAGATGCCGTACCAACGAGCGTTCCGTCATCAGCGGCGATCCCGTCTCGTTGACGGGCCGGACGGTGCGGAACACCGATGCAGCTGTCTCGACGGCGTCACCGGCGGTCGCGATCGGATGGCGAATCGTGTTGAACGCCAAGCCGGGTACCGATTTCACGACTTCCATCACGGTGTTCGAGGCGCGCTCGGCGTCGAATCGCATCGAGTCCAGGTAGTCCCGCCACCAGGCTTCACCGTTCGGCGGCGTGATGGCGTCGGGCGTGCCCGGCGGATGGTCGGATTGTTCGGTCAGGTCGAAGAGCCGCATCGCGATCTCGATGGCCCCCACCCCGTCGGTCAGCGCGTGGTGGAACTTGCAGACGACCGCGGCACCGCCGTCGGCCAGCCCGTCCACCAGCGTCGCCTTCCACAACGGCCGGGCACGGTCGAAGTCCTCCATCGCCGCGATCCGCGCCATCTCCAGCACGGTGTCGAAGGTGGCCGGAGCGGGTGCCCCGACTCGGCGAATGTGGAAGTCGAGATCGAAATCCTGGTACGGGACCCACCTCGGCGGCGCCGACAGCGGCGAGTACACGACGCGCTCGCGGAACATCGGCAGGTCGGCGCTGATCGTCTCGAACCGGCTGCGCATCGCATCCCAGTCCGGTGTGCGGTCGAGCAGGATGACCGTCACCACCGTCGATCGCAGGCGCGGGTCGGACTCCATCGACCAGGTGAAAGCGTCGCTGTTGCGCATGTACTCGGTCATGACTGCCTCCGGTCATGACGGTACTCAGCCGCCGATCACACGTTGCCGTTTCGGCTCACCAGAGGACTTTGTACCTCTGCGCCCCGGGCGGCGAAACCCGCTCCCTGAGTAGCCCCGGAGCTCGCGGAGGAACGTATCGAAGGGTCAGTCGGCGACGTACTCGCCGTAGCCGAGCGAGCGCAGGCTGGCGCGGATCTTCTCGGCCGCGGCGTCGAGGTCCTCGGGGCTGGCGTTCTTGTTCGCGTTGGCGAGGTCGAAGGTCTCGAGCGAGAGTCCCTGGAACACGTGGATGTGCACGTGGGGAACCTCGAGGCCGGCGATGAGCAGGCCGATGCGCGGAGCGTCGAAGGCGTCCTTGACGGCCCGGCCGACCTTCTGTGCGACGCCGCTGAGATGGGCGAACAGCGTGCTGTCCATCTGCTCCCAGTGGTCGACCTCGTTGCGCGGCACCACCAGAACGTGGCCGGGGGTGACCGGCTCGATGGTCAGGAACGCGACGGCTTCGCCGTCCTTCCAGACGAATCGACCCGGGATGTCGCCGTTGATGATCATGCTGAAGACCGATGCCATGGGCCCGAGTCTAGATGTTGTGGGGTTCGGCACCGAGGACGCAACCGTGTTCTCCACGGCGCTGTCGGGGGTCCATGACATTCTTTTCGGTGTGAGTGGGCCAGAATCCTCCCGACCGGGACGCAGCATCGGCAGACCTGTCGGATCCAGCGACGTCCTGGCCCGCGCTCAGCGCTTTCCGCGGTTGCGATACATGGGGTCGAAGTACCGGCTGCTCCCCCACCTCGAACGCACCTTCGCCGAGATCGGCGGGTCGACGGCGGTCGACGCCTTCTCGGGGTCGGGAGTGGTGTCGTACCTGCTGAAGGCGCAGGGATTCGAGGTTCTCAGCAACGACTTCCTCCACTTCCCGCATGTCATCACGCGAGCGTCGGTGGCGAATTCGAGCGTCCGCCTCGAGCCGGAGCTCGTCGAGCAGATCTGCGGGCCGGCCGCCGACGACCGCGACTACATCTCCCGCACCTTCGACGGCCTGTACTTCACCGCCGAGGACCGCGCATTCCTCGACTCGGCGTGGTCGCACATCGACGCGCTGCGCGGCTACCGCCGCGACCTGGCCATCTCCGCGCTGGTCCTCTCCGCCGCACGCAAGCAGCCGCGCGGGGTGTTCACCTTCACCGACTCCACCCGCTATGCCGATGGGCGCCGCGACCTCACGATGTCGCTGCGCGACCACTTCCGGTTGCGCGCGGCCGCCGACTACAACGGCACGGTGTTCAGCAACGGCTGCAGCAGTCGGAGCGTCCAGGGCGACATCTTCGACCTCGCCCTGCCGTGGTCGGCGCCGCCGGATCTCGTCTACCTCGACCCCCCGTACGCGCCGCCCACCGACGACAACGACTACATCAAGCGCTATCACTTCCTCGAGGGCCTCTCCGCGTACTGGCGCGGGATGACCATCATGGAGAACACCAAGACCAAGAAGCTGCCCAAGCGCTTCACGCCGTTCGCCTACAAGAGGACGATCGAGGACGCGCTGCTGCGGACGTTCGAGCACTTCGAGGACGCGGGCGCGATCGTGCTGTCGTATTCGTCGAACGCGTTGCCGGGCAAGGACCGGATCGTCGACCTCCTCGGCAAGGTCAAACCCTCGGTCGAGGTGATCGCCATCGACCACAAGTACAGCTTCGGCACGCACGCCGCGGCCACTCGCCGCGACGTCAGCGAGTTCCTGTTCATCGGACGGGACTGACGCCGAGCACATGAGTGACGCAGTTGACTTCGAGGATTATCTGAAGTCGTTGGGACGGTTGACCTCTCATGTCGACCCCACCGCCTCCACGCCGGAGGCCGAGCGGATCGTGGAGGCCACCGGGAGTCTCGGCGGTCTCCTCGACACCGACATCACCGGACTCGCCGCGTGGGTACGCGACAATCCCAACGACGTCCCGGTGCTCGGGCTCGCGGTCGGGTTGTCGCAGGAGAAGCTCAAGAACGCGTTGCGCGACCGGTTCGACACCAGCGGCTGGCACGGACTGGCACGCACCCAGCCCGTCGACCTGGTGACCTGGCTCGACGCGGAATTCGACCTCGTCCGGATGCTCCGCACCCAGCTGGAACGCACCTACACCTTCGCCGACATCCTCGTGGCGCGCGCCGGAACCCGTGCCACCGCGACCCGTGCCGGCGCGTCGGGCCGTCGCATCGAGGACGAGATCGAGGACATCGCACGCGATCTCGGCCTCGACTACACGACGCGATCGCGATTCGTCGGCCGCAACGGACGCACCGCCCCCGCCGACCTCATCGTGGGCGATCCGAACTCCGCCGACATCGTGGTGGCCGCCAAGGGATTCGACTCGACCGGCTCGAAGCTCACCGACGCCGTGCGCGAGATCGAGGAGATGGCCGAGGTCCGTCTCCCGACGCAGCTCGTGCTCGCGGTGATCGACGGAATCGGCTGGAAATCACGGCAATCCGACCTCCGACGTATCCACCAGCTCTGGGCCACCCGCCAGATCGACGGCATGTACACCCTCGTCACGCTCGACCAGTTCCGCACCGACGTGGCCGAGTTCGCGAGGTTGCGACGGCTGATCAGCTGAGGAGCGGCAGTCGCACCCAGAAGGTCGCGCCCTCGCCGGGCGTCGACTCGACGCCGACCCGTCCGCCGTGCGCTTCGACCAGCGCGGCAACGATGGACAGCCCCAGACCGTTTCCGCCGCCGGAACCCCGGTGGCGTGACTGGTCGCCGCGGTAGAACCGCTCGAAGACGTGTTGCGCATCCTCTGCGGTCAGCCCCGGTCCGGTGTCGGCGACCCTCAGCACCGCCTCCGACGTGCCGTCGGGGTCGGCCTCGACCGACACCCCGACCGTGATCGACGCCTCGGCCGGCGTGTGGTTGATCGCGTTGCCGATCAGGTTGCGGAGCACCTGCAGCAGCCGCGGCCCGTCGCCGGAGACCAGCGGCGGATGGTCACCGGTCGTCACCTCGAGCCGGATGTCGCGTTCGGGCGCGCCGACGCGCGCGGACGCGACGGCCTCGGCGGCCAGGCCGAGTAGGTCGACGGGTGCCGTCGCGAGGGGACGCTGCGCGTCGAGGCGTGCCAGCATCAGCAGGTCCTCGACGAGCAGGTTCATCCGACCGGCCTCGTCGTTGATCCGGCGCATCGCATCGGAGACGTCGGAGACCCCGCCCTGCGAATACAGTTCGGCGAAGCCCTTGATCGACGTCAGCGGAGTGCGGAGTTCGTGGCTCGCGTCGGCGACGAAGCGCCGCATCTCCTCCTCGGAGGCGCGGGCTTGACGCTCCGACGCCGCGGTGGTCGCGAAGGCCTGCTGAATCTGGCCGAGCATGGTGTTCAGCGAAACCGACAGACTGCCGACCTCGGTGTTGGGAGCCGCCAACGGAACTCGACGCGTGAGATCGCCCGCCGCGATCGCGTGTGCGGTCTCCTCGACCCTGCGCAGGGGCCGGAGACTGGTCCGCACGAGCAGATAGCTGAGCAACCCGATGAGGACCACGACGATGGCACCGATGGCGAACTGCAACCAGATGAGTCGACTGATCGTGGCGTCGATGTCGGTCATCGGGGTGGCCACGGTCGTCGTGCCGAACATGTTGCTGCGTTTGATCACCCGCCAGCGTGGTCCGTGCGGCTCCACCGATCCGACGGTGACCGGGCCGACGTTGTCGCCGGTGACCCCGTCGAGGTTCGGCGCATGGTCGAACTGGTTGTAGACGTTGGTCGCCGAGATGCCGGCCGGACCCCGGAAAGTCGACTCCACGTAGTACGGCGACGGCGGACGACGCGGCCCCGGCGGGCCGGGACGCGGATCGTTGGCCGGCGAGCGTGGATCGGCCCACGTGCGCGTGGCGTTGACGAGACCCTCGTCCGTGCGCGAGATCAGGTCCTGCCGCATCGACGACGTGACCGCCACTCCCGAGGCCAGCAACCCGACGACCACGAGCGCAAGCGTGAGAGCGACCAGGGAGAACCGCAGTGGCACACCGCGCCTGCGGACGTCGGACGCAGCCATCAGTCGCGCGGCTCGCGCATCACATAGCCGACGCCGCGCAGGGTGTGGATGAGGCGCCGCTCGCCGTTGTCGAGTTTGCGACGCAGGTAGGAGACATAGGACTCCACGACGTTGACCTCGCCGCCGAAGTCGTAGTTCCAGACGTGGTCGAGGATGCGGGGTTTGGACAGCACCGTCCCCGCGTTGACCATGAAGTACCGCAGCAGGGTGAACTCGGTCGGCGAGAGCTGGACCGGTTGCCCCGCCTTGAAGACCTCGTGCGTCTCGTCGTCGAGTTCGATGTCGGCGAAGGTGATCCGGGACGAGGACTGCTCCGCTTCGCCGAAACCGCTGCGGCGCAGCAACACCTGCAACCGGGCGACGACTTCTTCGAGGCTGAACGGCTTGGTGACGTAGTCGTCACCGCCGATCGTCAGGCCGTTGACCTTGTCCTCGACCGAGTCGCGGGCCGACAGGAACAGGGCGGGCGCCTCGACCCCGTCCGCGCGGAGACGGCGCAGCAGTCCGAAACCGTCCATGCCCGGCATCATCACGTCGAGGATCAGCACGTCGGGCTTGCGGCTCCGGCACCTGTCGATCGCTGCCGGTCCGTCGGCGGCCGTCTCGACGTCGTATCCCTGGAACTTCAGCGACACCGACAGCAGCTCGCGGATGTTCTCCTCGTCGTCGACGACGAGCACCTTCGCTCCTCGGGTTGCGTCGTCCTGGGCCGGTCTGGTCACTCTTCCACTGTTCCAGAGGGGCCTGGGACCTCACTGTCCGGACACTGGGAGGTTCCTGTGAGTGCCGACCTGCGGTTCGATCGGTGAAACCTCACGCGGTGGGGTCTCCATAGGCGGCGGCGATGGCCTCCGAGTCACGCCAGCGCGAGTACGTGGGGCTCTGGGGCCAGCCGTCGGGTGAGTCCTGCCATTCCTCCTGACGCCCCCACGGGAGGACGTCGAGAAGCCCGAACGTGAACCCGAGCTGCTCGGTGCCGCGGCCGGCCGTGTGCCACGTGCGGTAGACCTTGTCTCCGTCGCGGAGGAAGACGTTGATCGCGAATCCCTCGCCGGGCCCCGCGCCGACGTCGGCGGAGAACGTCGTGCCCGCCGACGAGTACCAGTCCATGCGGTTACCGACGCGCTTCTTGTAGGCAAGGGCCTCCTCGATCGGGCCGTGGGTGATGATCACGAACCGGGCGTCGTAGTCGGCCAGGTAGTCGAGTCGACTGAACTGCGTCGTGTACCCGGTGCACCCCGGGCACTGATAGGTCTCGCCGGGAAACCACATGTGGTTGTAGACGATCAGCTGGGAGCGCCCGTCGAAGACGTCCACGAGACGGATCGGCCCGTCGGGTCCGGTCAGGGTGTGGTCGGGCATCTCGACCATCGGCAGCCGCCGCCGCTGCGCCGCGATCGCGTCGAGTTCGCGCGTGGCCGCCTTCTCGCGGACCCGCAGTTCCGCGAGGGCCTTCGCCCAGGTGTCGTGGTCGGTCACGGGTGGGAGTTGATCGCTCATCGCGGCGCCTTTCGATCGATACGGGTGTTCTGCAGAGACAGACCGCGACTCGGAGCCCAACTCATCGCCTCGACTCAACGCCGCCGCATGTACGGCGCGGCGTACCCGATCTTCATGGAGCCGTCGCCGAGCCACGCCGCGAGCTCCTCGGCCCGCGCGCCGAGTTTCCTCCGGGCGTCGGCGGGCAGGGGCTCGAGCGGGTGGATCGCGATCGAGTTGTCATCCCGGCGATACCAGCCGCCGACGATCCGGCCGTCCCACCACGCGGTCTGGCCGCCGTTGCCGACGGAGTCGAAGATCTCGGGACCGTGATCGCCGAGGTAGAAGCCGCGCTCCTTGAACCCCATCGTGGTGGGGTCGAGTTCGGGCAGCAGAACCGCCTGCGGTTCGCAGTCCTGGTCGCCGGCCTCGTCATCGGCCTCGCCGGGGAGGTCGTCGGGCAGCACGTGTCCGACGCCGCCGCCGTCCAGTTCGACCTCGACGGTGCCGAGGTCGGCGAGGGCGGCTCGCACCG
Source organism: Gordonia sp. 135 (assembly GCF_009720185.1). Taxonomy (NCBI): domain Bacteria; kingdom Bacillati; phylum Actinomycetota; class Actinomycetes; order Mycobacteriales; family Gordoniaceae; genus Gordonia; species Gordonia sp. 135. The sequence goes on along the minus strand of NZ_CP046257.1, from coordinate 766,129 downwards.
CGGTCTTGGTGGAACCGAGCCACCACACGAGATCGGTCTCGGTCCCCGGTCCATAGGTGCGCAGCCAGCGTTGGACGAGCGCCCGGTGGCCGTCGTGCACACTCGGCGCGTCCGGGGTCTCGCCGAGCCACACCTTCATCGACGTCCACGCCGGACGGGACAGGTGCCAGTCGAATCGGTTGGGTCCGCGGACGATGTCTCCGGAAGCGTCGAGCATGTTCAGCACTCGCGGTCCGAAATGGCTCTTCCCCGCCCACGACTTGCCCTCGCCGAAGGTGATCGAGCCCTCCAGGACGGGCAGCCGGGCGCGGAGCTCGGTCGACGTGAGCGATTCACCGCCGGCGAGTTCGGTGAGGACCGCGTCCCGCGCGGTCTCGATCCAGCCCTCCGGGTCGTCGACGTCGGGACTGCGGCGGAGATCGCGAAGCATGTTGGTGCGCTCGGAGGCAGAGATCCGGGGCCCGAGCGCACCGATCGCCTCGGCGAGGACGTCGCGGGGGAAGGCGAAGAGGGTTCGGCGCATCGCGAGGTGTTTGACGAGGGTCCGGTCGTCGTAGAGCGCGGTGTCGATGTCGGCGCGGGCCAGACCGTCGACGCGCGCCCACGCGGACAGGTAGACCGTCGACGGGGTGGTGGCGTGGAGACCGACCATCGTCGCGGCAACGTCGACGGCGGACCCTGCTCGCGACGCGGCGTCGAGGTGCATGCGGCGCATCAGCCGGGACCGGCGCGTGGTGTCGGTGATCCGGGGGCGCACTGGCATGCCGCGATCCTAGTGAGCCGACGAGGCGGTTGAAGCCGGGAGAGGAAGAAGAGGGGAAGCGGGTGCCGGCGTCCGGCCGACCCCCATCGACCCGGTGTTCCGGCACCCGCCCGGTTGCGTGGGCCGGACGACACACAGCCCCCGACGGGCAGTGCCTGAGAACACCTCCGTGTGTCCTGCGACCAACGCATCCTTACGCTCCCGACCCCCGTCAGGAACGCCCACCCAGGAGACCCCACCCCGCGTCCGGAGTACAGCCCCGTTCCGGATCGAGGGGCGAACACCGAGGTCAGGCGGCAAACGGACTATCCGGACCGGACACATCCGAATCCGGATCCGGACGTGTCCGTCGCCACCTTTGCCCTCCGACGGTGGCGCACCGGGGTCACCTGTCGCATGATGGATCGGTCGATCAGTCGTGCGGTCTGAGCGTGGAGTCGGGTGAGTGGATTTTGGTGAAGCGCTCGCGCGCCTTTTCGTGCAAGCGGGGCGCCCTACCCTCCGGGCGTCGGCGGCCCGGGCCAAGGTCTCCGCGCAACGGATCAGCGACTGGCGCAACGGCCGCCATCTCCCCCGCGACTTCGCGACCGTCGAGCCTCTCCTCGTCTGGCTGACATCCCGCGCGGTGGCCGCAGGCGTCACCGACGTCCTCACGATTCCCCGGTGGAAAGAACTGTGGGACAGCCATCTGAGCCAGGACGCGCCCGGGACCCCGGAGCCGCCCGCCCAGCACGCCCGCCCCTACGCCGGACTGGCGACCCTCACCGCCGCCGACAGTGAGCTCTACTTCGGACGCGACGACCTCGTCGGCACGCTTGTCGACACGATCCTCGCCGCCGGCTCGGAGTCCGCGCCACTGTCGCCGGCCTCCCGGCTCGTCGTCGTCACCGGGGTGTCGGGGTCGGGCAAGTCGTCGTTGCTGCGTGCCGGCCTGGCCCGCGATCCGCGGATCTCGACCCCGCGTCTCGCCGAGATCATCCCGGACGGTCTCTCCATCGCGCCGCCGGTCGACGGCGAGAACGACGCGGTCATCGTCATCGACCAGTTCGAGAACGTCTTCTCGCTCGAAGACGAACTGCGGGCGACGACGATGCGCGAGGTCGAGGAACTCGCCGCCGACACCGTCGTGGTGGTCGGCATACGCGCGGACTTCTTCAGCCAGTGTGTGAAGTACCCGGTGCTGGCGGATGCCTGGCAGCACCGCTGCGTGATCGTCTCGGAGATGACGCGTACCCAGCTCCGCGAGGTCATCACCGCCCCGGTTCGCCTCGCCGGCGGACGCATCGAAGCCGGCCTCGCCGACGTGATGATCACCGACCTCTACGAGGCGTCGACGGTCGGTGACCGCGCCGGCCGGCTGCCGCTGCTGGCCCACGTCCTGCAGGCGACCTGGGCACGCCGCTCCGGCAACCGCATGACGCTGTCCGGGTATCGCGCGACCGGCGGCATCGCACGCGCCGTCGCGGACACCGCGGAAGCCGCCTGGGAGGCCATCGCCCCCGAACAGCGCGACCTCGCCCGCGCGGTCCTGCTGTCGCTGGTCCACGTCGGTCCGGCCGGGATCGCGCTGCGGGTGCCGTTGTCGACCTCGACCATCGGCAGCCGCTTCCCTCCCGAGGTCTCGACCGTCATCGACGAGTTCGCGCAGGCCCGATTGCTGACGGTGTCCGCGGAGTCGGTGATGCTCGTGCACGACGTGGTGCTGACCGCGTGGCCGCGACTCGCCACGTGGATCGCCGACGACTCCGACACCCACGTCTGGTGGCAGCAACTCGACGCCGACACCCAGTCGTGGGTGGCCAACGGCCGCAGCCGCTCGTTCCTCTACACCGGTTCGCGACTCGACGACGCCAAGAGCCACCGCGAAGCACTGCGCAGCAACTACGTCCACCTGCTGAGCCGGGAGAACGACGAGTTCCTCGACTCAGCGGTCGCGATGCAGCGACGCCGCCGGTTGCTGCAACTGGGCGCCGTCTCGGTCATCGTGATCCTCGCGATCGCGGCATCGATCATCGCGGTCTTCGGGTTCCGGCAGGCGCACGACCTGCGACAACAGCGCAACGCCGCCGAACGCGCGGCCCTGCTGTCCCACATCGACAGCATGGAGCACTCCAACCCGTCGCTGGCCGCGCGTCTCCTGCTCGTCGCCCATCAGCTCTACCCCGACGATCCGACGGTCGTCGGTCATCTGCGTGGCGCGGCCACCAGCCCGCTCGCGACGCAGGTCACCGGCCATACCGGACCGGTCTACGACCTGGCGTTCGACCGGACGGGCCGCTATCTCGCCTCGGCGAGCGGCGACCGCACGGTCCGCGTCTGGGAGAGCACCGACGCCACCCCGCAGTATCGCGAGGTGGCGACCCTGCACGGTTTCGGCAACTACGTCACCTCCACCGCCTTCCACCCCAACCGACCGTTGCTGGCCTCCTCGAGCGGTGACGGTGCGGTCCGGATGTGGGACCTCTCCGATCCCCGCCGGCCGGCGCTGCGGGAGACCGCATCACTCGGCCGCGGCACCGTCTACATGGCCCGCTTCTCCGCGGACGGGCGGACACTCGCCGCGTCGTCGGACGACGGTTCGATCACCGTGTTCGCGGTGTCGCCGACGGGGACCCTGCTCCAGACCGCCGTGCTCCGGGGCCACAGCGCCGCCGCACGAACACTGTCCTTCAGCCCCGACGGGCGGCTGCTCGCGAGCGGCGGGGACGACCGCGTCGTGCGGCTGTGGACCACCGGACCGGACCCCGCGCCGCTCGGCGAACCCGTCACCGGGTTCCCCAGCATCACGCACGCGGTCGCGTTCAGTCCCGACAGCCGCTCCCTGGCCGTCACCGGCGACAGCCCGAACGCGCAGCTCTGGGATGTGAGCAAGCCGCTGTCCCCGCGGCCGCTCAGCACCTCTCTCCCGACCGCGACCGCGGGCTCCTGGTCCATCGCCTTCGACCCGACCGGTTCGCAGGTCGCCTCGGCCCGCGCCGACGGCATGGTGCGGGTCTGGAACACGACCAACCCGGCTTCACCCACGGCCCAGTGGGCGCTGCAGACCGCATCGGAGCAAGGGTCGGTCCGCACCTTCTCGGCCACCTTCGACCCGACCGGTGACCGCCTGGTGTCCGGGCGTTCCGACGGGACGATCGACGTCTGGTCGTTGCCGGACCGTTCGGTCCCCGACCGCGGCGGCACGATCAGCGGGGTGGCCACCGATCCGGCGCAGCGCATCCTCGCGACCGTCGGCTCGGACACCACCCTGAACGTGTGGACCCTCGACGACGGCGAGATGTCGTTGCGCTCCCGCACTCCCATCCAGCGTCGGGTCAACGACCACCCGCGCGTCTCGGTGAACGAACGCGGCACCCTCGCGGCGACGGCCAACAACAACGGCGGCCTCGTGGAACTGTGGGACATCGGCGACCCGGACGCCCCGCGGGCAGCGGCCCGGTTGCCCGTCTCGACGCGGTACTCGTTCCCGGTCGCCTTCGCGCCCACCGGCGACGTCCTCGCGACCGGCGACACCGACACCACGATCGCGCTGTGGAACACCGCCGATCCCACCTCGCCGAGGCGGATCGGCGCTTCCCTGCGCGGTCCCGCCGACCTCATCCGCAGCGTCGCCTTCAGCCCCGACGGCTCCCGCGTCGCGGTGACCTCCGACGACAAGCGGGTGTACCTCTACGACCTGGAGTCCGGGAACCCCGACCCGGTGACGGTGATCTCCGATGACGCTCCCGTCACGCAGGCGGCCTTCGACGACGGCGGAGAGGTCCTCGTCGTGGCGGCCCGTGACCTGTCCACCTGGCGACTGCCGGCGACGCACACCGACGGTGAACCCGAACTGATCGACCGCCACGAGGACATGTTCGCCAACACGCTGTCGATGTCGCCCAACCGGATCGCCGTCGGTACTTCCACGCACGACCTGATCAGCTTCGCGCTCGCCGACGACGGCACGCTCGGTGATCGACAGGCGGTGGGAACACTGCTCGACTCCACCGACACCACCACGACGTGGCAGGTGCCGGTCCGGCTCCCCGCCGACGACGAGATCATCGCCGGTGGCGACACCACCGGCAACGTCTACGTGCACACCCTGGACGTGCCCGACGCCCGCGAATGGATCTGCGGGACCTCGACTCCCATGACCGAGGAACAACGGTCGACGTACCTGCCCCGCGCCTACCTCCGAAGCGATTGCGACGCAACGGTCAGCGGAAGCTGAGCACCTCGTCGCCCCACGCCTCCCAGAGGTCGCCGTCGAGGTTCTGGACCACCCGGTCCTCGGCGTCGATGCGCAACACCGGACGGCGGCCGGTGTCGTAGGTCGGCCACTCGTCGCCGGGTGATCCGGTATCGGGTGCGCGACCGTGCGCGAACGATGTCCACCGGCGGATCAACCTCTGCGACACGGCTTCTCCGTGCTTGCGTCCGCCGAGCAGGAAGGTGATGTCGCGCGGACCCGAACCCAGGTTCCCCCACACGTAGGGCACCTCGGTGGCATGTGCGGCACCGAGACCCAGCAGCCGGAACATCCTGGTGGTCCAGTCGTAGCGGTACACGTAGACAGGAGCCCGGCGGGCGTGGGCGTCGGCGAGCCACAGCGTCGGCATGCGGAACGCGACGTCGCGGGCCACGCCGAGCCCGGTGACCTTGGGACGCAGGCCCGAGTACGCCGAAAGCACCTGTGCGCGTTCGGGTAACACGATGTCGGGGTACTCCTCGCGCATGCCGGCGAACATCCGCTCGATCTCCTCGGCGGTGATCGGCATGAGCGGCGACTTCATGTACTTGAAGAGGTTCGCCTCGTCGCGGTTGGTCCCGATGATCAGCGGTACGGGCAGTGCCCGGCCGTTACGGATGACGTCGAGGGGATGGTCGGGCAGCAGGTCGCCGTCGACGACCGGCGCGAAGGCGATGGTGCCGGGAGATTCGGTGGGCACCTTCTCGAACAGCTCGGTGGTGAGCGTCGAACACCGTGCGGCGTCGAGGGATTCGAGTCGTTTCACCACTTCCGCCGAGTCGCCCGGGTCCTCGATCCCGGCGGCGTCGAGCAACATGCGCGCGACGCGGGCGGCCCGGTCGGAGCCGTACATCGACGTCACCGGGGAACTCTGGGCGATGGCCCGGCCGAACATCCCCTCGGCCGCGGGCACCGTCAGCAGCGCGGTGACGAGGCCGGCGCCCGCCGACTCGCCGAACACTGTCACCTTGTCGGGGTCTCCGCCGAAGGCCGAGATGTGGTCGCGGACCCATGCCAGCGCGGTGAGGACGTCGCTGAGCCCGACGTTCGACTCGAAGCGGGGATCGATCGACGAGAGGTCGGCGAACCCGAGGACACCGAGCCGGTAGTTCAGCGTCACGATCACCACGTCGCCGGTGGAGGCGAGCGCCGCGCCGTCGTAGTAGGGCTGACTGCCGGAGCCGAGTACGTATGCCCCGCCGTGGAGCCAGACCATGACCGGCAGTGCGACAGCGTCGTGTGCGTGTGTCGAGGCACCCGGCGGCGTCCACACGTTGAGGTAGAGACAGTCCTCGTCCATCACGACATCCGGACCGAGCCGGACCGCGGGATTGAGTTCCTGGGGGCAGACGGCCCCGAAGGAGGAGGCGTCGATGACGGTGTCGGAGCTTCCGTCGCCGTCGGCAGCGCCACGGTTGGGGAGCAACGGCTGGGCGCGACGCCATCTCAGTTCACCCAGCGGAGGTCTCGCGTACCGGATGCCGCGCCACACGTCGGCGCGCTCACCGGCGATTCCGCGGTAGGTGCCGAGGGCGGTACGCGCGAGCGGGTCCGCGGCCGATGATGCCGAGGCCGCCTCGGCCACGGCCGAGGTACCCGGTTCGTCGTGTTCCATCCATACATCGTGCACCGAGAACCCGTTTCCGGGCACGCGTTCCCCGCGGCGGGAATGTCGGGCACCGGCTGGGTAGAGTACGGCCATGGATGTACTACGCAACGTCGTAATTCTGCTGCACATCGTCGGCTTCGCCGTGACGTTCGGTGCCTGGTTCTCACAGGTGGTCGCCCGCGAGTTCCGCTTCACCCGGGCCATGGACTACGGCATCCTGCTCTCGCTGCTCACCGGCCTGGCACTGGCGGCACCGTGGCCCGCCGGAATCGATCTCAACTACCCGAAGATCGGCATCAAGCTGGTGATCCTGCTCGTGCTCGGCGCGATCCTGGGCATCGGCAGTGCCCGTCAGAAGCGCACCGGCGAACCGGTTCCGCGGGCGCTGTTCTGGACGGCCGGCGCCTTGTCGCTGCTCGCTGCCGGACTCGCCGTCATCTGGTGACCATCTCCAGGCGATAGACACACATCGTCGGTTCGGGCCGGACGGTGACCAGGTCGTGATTCGTCTTCTCGGCGGGACGGCCGAATGCGCCGACATGGGTGATGACCCGAAAGGACACCACCCGGTCGCCGTCCGGTGTGTGCGCGACGATCTGACCGATCGAGGATTCCTTGACCTCGGACCCGGCGCCCGAGTGCCGCAACTGCTCGACCAGCCCCAGCAGGGCCACCGCCGCGACGAAACCCACCAGCCACCACCTCGTGCGGCGTCGGTGTCGGTGTCGCGCAGGCGGGCGGGGCCATCGACTCTCGGGTCCGGTGTGACCGTTCGTCATCTGGCTCCCCCCGCGGGCCGGGGCCCTCGTGGAGCCCCCTGTCAGGATTGAACTGACGACCGCTCGCTTACAAGGCGAGTGCTCTACCACTGAGCTAAGGAGGCGTGCGTGCGCGAGTATAGCCACCGCGCATGCGCCTGCCCCAGCGGACCCGGTCAGCCCGGGATCGCGGCGACCGCCTCGATCTCCACCAGCTGGTCGTCGTAGGCGAGGACCGAGACGCCGAGCAGACTGCCGGCCGGCTTGTGATCGCCGAAGGCCGCCGTCACCGCATCCCAGGCGACCACGAGGTCGGCCTGCAGGTGTTCGGCGACGAAGACGGTCACCTTGGCGACGTCGGACAACGACGCCCCGGCCTCGGCCAGCGCCGCCTCCAGGTTCACCATGCACTGCCGTGCCTGTTCGCTGACGTTCCCCGGGGCGACGGTGGCGCCCTGTTCGTCGATCGGCGCGGCACCCGCGGTGAAGACGAGACTGCCGGGGGCCACTGCCGCACTGCGGGTGTGACCGTCGAGGGGACCGTTGATCTGCACTGATGACATGCCGCGATCCTAGAGGGCGGCGGGCACGCCGCACGCAGCGTGACATCGGCCGTGTCCGGGTAGTTCACATCTGAGATCGATTCGGTGCCAAGATCGAAGCGGCAGTCACCGATGATCGACGACTCCCGACCGAACGCGAATGCTCGACTGACAAAGGAGGCATGGGTGCGCGAGTTCCTCGGCCGCGCGCTTCGTCGACTCACCGGAACCCGGCAGGCGACGATCGACACGATCGAGCCCGGCAGCATCATGGTGTCGCCGCGCAAGCCGATCGAACCGTTCGACGTCGCGGCGATCACCGAGGTCCTCGACCTCGCCACCAAGATCGGCGCCGTGCTGCTCGACTCCGGTACCGGTGCGATCGACACGCAGACCCAGATCAAGTTCGTCGCAGGTGTTTACGGCCTCGAGGACGTGGACGTCGACGTCACCTACAACACGATCGTCGTCAGCGCACGTCGCGGCGCGACGCTCCCGCCCATCACCACGATGGAGCAGGTCTACTACCGCTCGATGGACTTCACCCGGCTCGCCCAGGTGGATCGGCTCGTCCGGCGCATCCGCGACTCCGGCATCACGCCCTCGACCGCTCACCGCATGGTCGACGAAATCATCACCGCCCCACACCCGTACCCGCACTGGGTCGCGACGGTCGCCTGGGGCGCGATGGCGTCGGGCATCTCCGTCCTGCTCGGTGGCCAGTACCTGGTCGCCGCGCTGGCCTTCGTCACCACGGTCGCCATCGTCCTGGTCAACCGGAACCTCAACCGGATCGGTACGCCCGTCTTCTTCCAACAGCTCTCCGGCGGATTCATCGCCGTCGTCCCCGCGGCCCTCGTCTTCGGCGCGGCCGAGAGACTCGGCGTGGAGATCGCACCCTCACAGGTCATCGCCGCGGGCATCGTCGTCCTGCTCTCGGGGCTGTCGCTCGTCGGTTCGGTGCAGGACGCCATCACCGGCGCCCCGATCACCGGCGTCGCCCGGTTCTTCGAACTCCTGCTCATGACCGGCGGCATCATCGCCGGCGTCGGTATCGCCATCCGACTGCTCGAGGCGGGCGGCATCTTCCTGCCCACGATCACCACCTCGACCAGCTTCGAGGCGGTCGAGTTGCCGGTACGGGTGGCCGCGGGCGCCGTCGCCGCCTGCGCCTACGCACTGGCCAGTTACGCCGAGACACGCGCGCTCGGCGTCGCCTTCCTCGGCGGCCTGATCGGCACCGCGGTCGCGGCGTCGGCAACCTTCACCTCGATCGGCGACGTCATCGCCAACGGTCTCGCCGCGGCCTTCGTCGGCCTGGTCGGCGGCCTCCTGGCCCGTCGTGCGCTGACGCCGCCGCTCGTCGTCGCGGTCGCCGGCATCACCCCGCTCCTCCCGGGTCTCGCGGTCTACCGCGGCCTGTACGGCATCCTCAGCGAACAGACGCTCAGCGGCTTCACCTGGATCGCCAACGCCCTCGCCATCGGCTGCGCGCTCGCGGCCGGCGTCACCCTCGGTGAGTTCGTCGCCCGGTCGCTGCGCCGCCCCCAGCTAGCTCCGCGACCCAACTGGAGTCTGCGGCGTCGACTCCTCGCCCAGCGCGAGGCACGCGAGGGCCGGGCGATCCGTCAGAACCGTCGTTGGCCGCCGCCACCGCGGCGGTTCTGAGCACCCCCGCGACCCGGGTAGAATGGCGAATCGGGCGCGCCACCCATCGGCCGCTCCAGCCCGCACGGCCTCGAGCCACACCGCGACACCGCACGCACTACGAGGGGACTCACATGCCCGCGAAGACCACCGACATCGCCGACGAAGAACTGGAACCGGTAGCCGACGAGACCGCCAATTCGGCGCGACGCGTCGTGGCCGCCTACGCCACCGACGCCGACGAATGCCGGATGCTGCTCGCAATGCTGGGGATCGCACCGGGCGAGAACGCCTGATCCGGTGACGCCGCGACCGGCTGGAACCGGGACCGACCCCATCCGAGACAACGCGTCCGGAGAGGGGCCGAACCGGGCTGCCCCGCACGATGGCGCAGAGTTCGTCGTCGTCGCCAACCGTCTCCCCGTCGACAAGGAGATCCTGCCCGACGGCACGATCAACTGGAAGCGGAGTCCCGGCGGTCTCGTGACCGCCCTCGAACCGATCCTGCGCGCCAACACCGGCGCCTGGGTCGGATGGTCGGGTATCCCCGATTCCGACGACAATCCCCCGGACATCGAGGGCATCGACATCCACGCGGTGCCGCTGTCCACCCAGGAGATCGCCGAATACTACGAGGGCTTCTCCAACGCCACCCTGTGGCCGCTGTATCACGACGTGATCGTCAAACCCGAGTACCACCGCGAATGGTGGAACACCTACGTCGAGGTGAACCGTCGGTTCGCCGAGGCCGCGTCGCGGGCGGCCGGCGAGGGTGCTGTCGTGTGGGTGCAGGATTACCAGCTGCAGCTGGTCCCGAAGATGCTGCGCATGCTGCGGCCGGACGTGAAGATCGGCTTCTTCCTGCACATCCCGTTCCCGCCGGTGGAACTGTTCATGCAGATGCCGTGGCGGACCGAGATCGTCGAAGGCCTCCTGGGCGCCGACCTGATCGGGTTCCACCTCCCTGGCGGCGCACAGAACTTCCTCTTCCTCGCCCGCCGGCTGGCCGGCCAGGCCACCAGCAAGGGCACCGTCGGCGTCCGCTCCCGCTTCGGCGTGGTGCAGGTCGGTTTCCGCACGGTGCGCGTGGGCGCGTTCCCCATCTCGATCGACTCCGGCGAACTCGCGGCCAAGGCCAAGACCAAGAAGATCCGTGACCGGGCCGCCGAGATCCGCCGGGAACTCGGCAATCCCAAGACGATCATGCTCGGCATCGACCGGCTCGACTACACCAAGGGCATCGACGTCCGCCTCAAGGCGATCTCGGAGTTGCTCGACGAGGAACGGCTCGACGCTTCCGAGACGGTGATGATCCAGCTCGCCACGCCGAGCCGCGAACGCGTCGAGAGCTACAAGCGGATGCGAGCCGGGATCGAGCAGCTGGTCGGCAACATCAACGGCAACCACAGCCACACGGTGAGCCGCCCGGTCGTCCAGTATCTGCACCGTCCGGTGCCGCGCGACGAGCTGATCGCCTTCTTCGTGGCCGCCGACGTGATGCTGGTGACCCCGCTGCGCGACGGCATGAACCTCGTGGCCAAGGAGTACGTCGCCTGCCGCAGCGATCTCGGCGGCGCTCTGGTTCTCAGCGAATTCACCGGTGCCGCAGCCGAACTGCGCTCGGCATATCAGGCCAATCCCTACGACCTCGACGGAGTCAAGGACGCCATCGAGGCCGCGGTGAACCAAAGCGAACACGAGGGCCGCCGCCGCATGCGGGCACTGCGTCGTCAGGTGCTCACCCACGACGTCGACAAGTGGGCACGCAGCTTCCTCGGCACGCTCAGCGAGAACTCCGAGACCGAGTTGGAACCCAACCGTGGTGTGCACCTGGTCGAAGACTCCCTCGACAACACATGAGCGACAACGGGATTCCCGTGGACCTGCGGGCCGCTCTCGGCGCGGCCGCACGTGCTCGTCGGCTGCTGGTCGCGTCGGATTACGACGGATGCGTGTCGCCGATCGTGTCGCGCCCGGAGGACGCGGTCCCGAACCCGGCGTCGATCACCGCACTCGAAGTGGCCGCAGCACTGCCCGACACCGAGGTCGCGGTCATCTCGGGTCGTGAACTCGCCGTGCTCGCAAGCCTTTCCGGCCTGGGTGCACCGGTGACGCTGGTCGGGAGCCACGGCAGCGAGTTCGACACCGGGTTCGCGGTCGAGGTGACCGACGCCGCACGCGCCCTGCTCGTCCGGATCGTCGACGAACTGCGTGACATCTCGGCTCGTTTCCCGGGTTCGACGGTCGAGACCAAACCGGCGAGCGCCGTGTTGCATGTGCGCAACGCCGATCCCGACGACGCCGTGACGGCACTCGAAGGCGCGCGGACCGGCCCCGGCTCCTGGGACGGCGTGCATTCCACCGAGGGCAAGAGCGTGCTCGAACTCGCGGTCATCGAGACCAGCAAGGGGCACGCGCTCGACACCCTGCGGGTACGGCTCGACTGCGACGTAGTCATCTACCTCGGCGACGACGTGACCGACGAGAAAGCCTTCGCACACCTGCGGCCCGAGGCCGGCGACATCGGCATCAAGGTCGGCGACGGTGCCACCGCAGCCGGATTCCGCATCGAGGACACCGACGACGTCGCAGCCGTCCTCGACTACGTGGCCACCGAACGCCGAGCCGCGCTCGACGCCTGAGCCGGTTCAGCCGATCATGACCCGGGCGGTCGAGTCGTCGTAGGGCAGCGCACCGCGAACGGTCGCGGTCACCTCGTAGTTGTTGAGCGTGATCGTGCCGCGGTGGTTGTCGAGGAATGCGGTGTCCGCGGCGTCGCGCCCGGTGGCGATCCGCACGAGCGATTGCCGCGGCGCCAGACGCGTCGCGTCGACGACCACCCATTCGCCGTCGATGATCGCCTCGGCGACGGCGTGGAAGTCCATCGGGGAGCACCCCGGCGCGTATACGGCGACGAGCCGGGCGGGGATGTTCAGCGCCCGCAGGAGCGCCACGACGAGATGCGCGTAGTCGCGGCACACACCCGCCCCGGCGAGCAGGGCGTCGACCGCACCGTCGATGGGATCGCTCGCCCCGGGCAGGTAGTTGAGCCGATGCTCGACGAAGGCCACCACCTGGTTGAGGAGCTCCTCTTCGGGCAGCGACAGATTGAACTGGCCGGCCACGAATCCGAAGAACTTGTCGCACTCGGCGTATCGGCTGGGGCGCAGGTATCGCGACCGGTCGGTGCTCTCCACCGGGATCGGGTCCGCGGGGGTGAGGATCTCGGCGGTGTAGTCGATCGTCAGCAGTCCGCGGTCGAGCTGCATCCGGTGGATTCGCGATCCGTGATCGGCGACGAGCTCCTCCACGGCGACCGGACTGCCGCCCAGCTCGATCTTGAGTTCCTCCTGCAGTTGCAGGCCGGGCAGCTTCGCCACCGTGATCTGCATCTCGAGTTCGGTCGGGTCGTCGATGCTCACCTCGAGTCGGGCGGACACATCGCGGGGCAGGGTCATGTCCCCACCGTAGGTGATGACTTCCCGCCCGGCACATACGGCGGTGCCGCACGCGAACGACATGCCGTTTCAGAGTGTGGCGACAGCGGCGATCGGATCGGCGTAGATGACGCTGAGGGCGACCACGACCGCGGCGCTCTCCTGAACGTGCACACCGAATCTCGACGGCGCGATCTCCAGCGGCCGGTCGAGCGTCGACGCCTCGTCGAACGACGCCTGCACCGGGGCAAGTCCGTGCGGGTGCGCCGAGAACGCGTCGCCGGCGACGACGATCGTGTCCGGGTTGATCACGTCGCGGATCATCGCGACCGCCTCCCCGAGGACCCGCGCGCGTTCGTCGACGATGCGCGACGAGTCCGGATCGATGCCGAGGCGGTGGGCTGCCGCCTGTGCGGCGGCGTCGCCGATGACGTTCTGCAGCCGCACCCGGGTGTGTCCCGGGGCGAGCACCGGCGCGGACACGGGCAGATGCGCGATGGTCCCGGCCCCTCGCTCGGGGACGTGGACCCGGCCTTCGAGAGTCATTGCCATACCGGCGGTCTCGCGTGCGTAGAAGAACAGTCCGGTGCCTGATTCGTCGCGCGATCCGGCCAGCAGGAGTTCCGCGGCGGCCATCGCCTCCACGTGCTCACACACCGACACCGGGGTGTCGAGTCGGTCCGCAAGGGTTTCGCCCACCGGAAGTTGGTGCCACCCGAGAACCCGGTGATCCACCACACCCGTCTCCGCGTCCACCGCACCGCCGAGCGCCACACCGCCCCACAGCAGACGGCGTCCGCCGAACCGGCCGGCGAGTTCGGCGAGCTGCGTGCACAGTTGCTCGATCGCCTCCTGGTGGTCACCCGACGGGGTGAGCACGGCATGGCTGTGCAGGGTGCGTCCACCGAGATCCGCGATGACCAGGACCGCGCGCCGCGCACCGATGTGCAGTCCCGCGACGCACAGCGAATCCCGGTCGATGGTCAGCGGGTTCTTCGGCCTGCCAATGGTTTTCGGCCCCACGAGATCGGGACGTTCGGTGATGAGACCGTGGGCGGCGAGCGCATGGACCTGACGGTTGATCGTCGCGGCGGACAGCCCGGTCGTCGAGGCGAGCTGATCCCTGGTCACCGGCCCACCGACCCGGATCGCGTGCAACACCGCGGCCGCCGGAGTGGACGTCAGTTGCAGCGCCGCCGGGATCACTCCCCCACGCATGGGACGAATGTAGCAGTGCGCGAGTGCACGCCGAGGCTTCCGGCGGTGTCATGGGCGAGGTTGGCACGCATCGTAAGGTGGGCCCATGAGCCCTGACACCGCCACCGACGCCACCGCCCAGACCACCGACCAGCGACCGATCGCCGTCGTCACCGGCGCGAGTTCCGGGATCGGTGCCGCCACTGCTCGCCAACTGGCGGAGCAGGGCTACCACGTGGTGCTCGGCGCACGACGCGTCGATCGCGTCGAGGCGCTCGCCGCCGAGATCGGAGGAACCGGAAAGCAGCTCGACGTCACCGACGAGGACTCGGTCGCCGCGTTCGTCGAAGGCCTGGACCGCGTGAACGTGCTCGTGAACAACGCCGGCGGCGCCAAGGGCCTCGACCCGGTGTCCACCGCGAACCTCGACGACTGGCGCTGGATGTGGGAGACCAACGTCCTGGGCAGCCTGCGGATCACGAAGGCCCTCCTCCCCGCACTGATCGCATCCGGGGACGGACTGATCGTCGCGATCACCTCGATCGCAGCGCTGGAGGCCTACGACAACGGCTCCGGCTACACCTCGGCCAAGCACGCCCAGGCGGTCACCCACCGCACTCTGCGATACGAACTCCTCGGCAAGCCGGTGCGTCTCACCGAGATCTGCCCGGGCATGGTCGAGACCGACTTCTCCCTCGTGCGGTTCGAGGGCGACAAGGAACGCGCTGACGCCGTCTACCAGGGCCTGACCCCGCTGACCGCGGATGACGTCGCCGAGGTCGTCGGCTTCGTCGCGTCACGGCCGCCGCACGTGAACCTCGACCAGATCGTCCTCATGCCGCGCGATCAGGCGTCGGCTCGCCGGAACATCAAGACCGGCTAGCGGGGTGCGGGAACGTTGGAGGTCGGGGCGCCGCTCGGCGTCGCCGGCACCGACGACTCCGTCACCTCACCCTTGATCGCCGACATGCCCTGCCAGGTCTCCCAGTCGAAGATCCAGTCGTAGATGTCACCGTCGGCCTCCGACAACGGGATTCGCGTACCCGAGACCTCGACCGGGTCACCGTAGACGGCCACCCGGAAGTAACGTTCGGCGTCGGCCTCGGACAGGTTGATGCACCCGTTGGTGACGTTCGCCGTGCCCTGGACGTTGACCGTCTCGGGGTTGGCGTGGATGAACTCGCCGTTGTTGGAGATGCGCACGGCCCAGCGTTCCCGGATGTTGAAGTAACCGGCCGCCGGGTTGCTCATGAAGAACTCTTCGTACTTCTCGGTGACCACGTGGATGCCGGAACGGGTGACGTTGCGGTCGAGGTCGCCGCCGCCGTAGCTGCAGGGCAACGACATCAGTTCGACGCCGTCACGCAGCACGTCGATGCGGTGCGAGGACTCGACGGCCCTCACGACCTGCGCGCGGCCGATTGAGAAGTCGCTCGTCACGTCCGCGGCCCCAAAGGCGCCGCCACCGTGATCGAGGCCGTACAGCTTGGCGTCCATGTGGACTCTGGTGCCGGGTGCCCAGTACTCGCGGGGACGCCAGTGGACACGTGAACCGTTGTCCTCGCCGAGCCACGCCCACGACCCCTCGGTGGGCGGCGTGGTCGTGACGGTGAGCGCCCGCTCCACCGCTTCCTTGTCCTCGACGGTTCCGTTGAACTTCAGGATGATCGGCGCGGCGATACCAACCTCCTGACCATCGCCGATGTTGACCACGACGTTCAGCTGGCTCGACGGTTCGAGGGTGGTGAAGCTCCCGGCGACCGGCTCGGTCTTGCCGTCGGTCCCGATGGCCGTCCCGCTCCAGGTGTATTCGGTGCCGTATCCCAGGGGCTCGGCGATGGTGTAGCTCGTCCGGTCCTCCGACAATCGCCCGTTCACCACCCGCCCACGGGGGTTCGTCAGCTTCACGTCCGGGTTGAGCGTGCCGCCCTCGGCCTGCACGCCGATCTCGGCGATCGGACTGGGCGCCTCACCGTCGAGCGGAGGGGTGAAGGTCAGTTGGACCTTCGGCTCGGCAGGTTTGTCGTCGCCCGGGCCGGAACCGGAACCCGTACACGCCGCGATCGCGACCCCGAGTACGCCGACCCCGGCCGCGGCGAGCACAGCACGTCGGTTCACCGGGGCCTGAGAAGTCATCACCCGAACAAGCCTACCGATCTGCGGTTGTCGTTCGCGGAGCTGACGACTCACGGTTGCGGATCGTCGGCGGCGGTCGTCGCGGACGGCATGTGGGCGCGCTCGCCCGCGTGGTCCATGATCGACAGCACCTCGGCCGGGCCGTCGTGAGCGCAGATCGCATGCGGGATCATTGTCGAGAATTCCGCCGCATCCCCCTCCGGGACGATGATCGCGCGGTCGCCGAGCAGGAGCCGCACCGTCCCGGAAAGCACCGTGAACCATTCCCGACCGGGGTGAACCCGCAGGTCCCCGAGCGGTTGTTCACGCTCGAAGCGCATCTTCGCGACCGTCACCCCCTGCGGGCTGTTCTCCCGGGACAGCAGCCATATCGTCATCCCCTCGGCGGTGTGCGGCTGGGGACGGATCACGACGTCGGTGTCATCGGCGGGTTCCACGAGCTGATCCAGTGTCGTTCCCAGCGCCCGTGCGATCGGGACCAGCTGGTCCAGCGCGACCCGGCGGTGACCGGTCTCGATACGGCTCAGCGTCGACGGGGAGAGGTAGCACCGCGCGGCCAACGCATCGAGGGTCCAGCCCTTGGCCAGCCGGAGACCACGAATGCGCTGCCGGACCACCGCGTCGAGTTCTTGCGTCATAGGCAAGAATATATGCCCATCGAGCATGGGTGCGCTACCGTCGACGCCATGACCCACTCGCATTCCCGCTCCCATGGACACGACCATGACCACGACCACTTGGCGTCGGCGCTCGACCTCGATGCCGAACTCCTCGGCAGCTACATCGACGACGCGGCCACCGTGATCACCCGACATCTCGGACGGGCACCGCAACGGATCGTCGACCTCGGCGCAGGAACCGGCACCGGCACCGAGGCCCTCGCCCGCCGGTTCGGTGCAACCCACCTCATCGCGGTCGACAGCTCCGCGGAGATGATCACTCGCGTCGGCGAACGGGCCCGCGCCGGCGGATTCGAGTCGCGAACCACCACCGTGGTGGCCGACCTCGACGACGGTCTGCCACCGCTGCACTCCCCCGACGTCATCTGGGCCGCGTTGTCGCTGCACCATGTCGCCGACCCCGCGGCTCTCCTGCGCGAGGCCGCGTCCGCGCTCGCTCCGGGCGGCGTCGTCGCGATCGTCGAGATGGACGGCCTCCCTCGCTTCGCGCCCGATGCCGACTCGGCCCTGGGCACGCTCGAGGACCGCTGCCACCAGGCCGCGGCCGGTGCCGGATGGGAGGCGCTCGCCGACTGGACCGAAACCCTCGGCGAGGCAGGCTTCGACGTCGTCCACCGCGACACGATCCGCATCGCACGCACCGGACCCAACGAGACCATCGCCCGGTACGCGGTCCACTGGTTCAGCCAGTTCCGGCACCGGCTGGCCGATGTGCTCTCCGATTCGGATGTGGCACTTCTCGATTCCCTCATCGACCCCGATGATCCCGCGTCGCTGCATCGACGCGCCGATCTCACCCTGACCGCCGGACGCCGGCTGTGGATCGCCCGGCCGGCCACCGATCACGACGTCGCCGTCGTCGGCGGCGGCGCCGCGGGGTTGAGCGCCGCGACGACACTTGCCCGTTCACTGCGTTCGGTCGTCGTCATCGACGGCGGTGAACCGCGCAACGCACCGGCCGAGGGCGCACACAACGTGCTCGGTCAGGAGGGCATCTCCCCACTCGAGTTGCTGTCACGGGGACGCGACGAGGTCCGCGGCTACGGCGGCGAAGTCCGCTCCGGCACCGTCGTCGACGCCCGCCGGGAGGACGATCGGTTCACCCTGACCCTGGCGTCGGGCGGCACGGTCCGGGCGCGACGTCTCCTGCTCGCGACGGGCCTCGTCGACGAACTGCCCGAGATCCCCGGCGTCGCCGAACTCTGGGGACGCGACGCGCTGCACTGTCCGTACTGTCACGGCTACGAGGCCCGCGGTTCGCGCGTCGTGGTGCTGGCGACGAGCCCGATGTCGGCCCATCAGGCACTGTTGTTCGCGCAACTCTCCGGCGACGTCACCCTGGTCGCGCATGCCGGGGATGCCATTGTCGCCGAGGACCGCGCGAACCTGGCCGCCGCCGGGGTGTCCGTCATCGACGAGACCGTCGAGCGGGTCCGCACCCGCGACGACGCCGGTACAGCTCGTCTCGACGGAGTCGAGCTCTCCAACGGCACGGTCCTGCAGGCCGATGCCGTCGTCGTCGCACCGAGATTCCTGGTGCGCGGAGACCTCTACGAGCGCCTCGGCGGCACGCTGTCGCAGACCCCGATGGGCGGCGTCATCGAGACCGGGCCGATGGGCGCGACCGCGGTTCCGGGCGTCTGGGCGGCGGGGAACAACACCACGCTCAACGCGGTGGTCACCGTCGCGATGGGCGAAGGGGTCTCGGCGGGCGCGGCGATCAACGCCGACCTCGTGATGGCCGACGTGCTACTCGGGAAAGCCGTCGAGCACAGTCGCCGATGACGACAGGCCCAGCCGCGTCGCGCCGGCCGCGATGAGTTCGGCGGCGAACCCGGCCGTCCGGATGCCGCCGCTCGCCTTCACCCCGACGCGGTCGCCGACCGCGGCGCGCATCAGCCGCACCGCCTCGACGCTCGCGCCACCTGCGGGATGAAAACCGGTCGACGTCTTCACCATTCCCGCGCCGGCCTGCTCGGCACGGCGGCACACCTCGGTGACCGTGTCCGGACCGGCGATCTGCAGGAGCGCTGCCGACTCGATGATCACCTTGAGCAGTGTCGAATCCCCGACCGCCTCACGCACGGTCAGGACGTCGGCGAACACCTCGTCGTATCGGCCGTCGACCGCGGCGCCGACGTCGATCACCATGTCGACCTCATGCGCCCCGGAATCCACCGCCAGCCGGGCCTCGGCGGCCTTGACCAGCGAGTGGTGCTTGCCCGAGGGAAAACCGGCGACCACGCAGGTCCGCTGCTCACCGGTGTCGATCGGGAGCATCGACGGCGACAGGCACACCGCGAACACGCCGAGACGGGCGGCCTCGGCGACGGTGGCCTCCGCGTCGGCACGGGTGGCCTCGGGCTTCAGAAGTGTGTGGTCGATGATGGCGGCGACGTCGCTACGCCGCAGGTCCGTGTTCGTCACATCGACGAGCTTGGCACACTGAGGGGCGTGACAAGCGGACAGCTGACCCCGACCGACCAGACCGAGCATCGCTATGTGCTGACGCTCGGCTGCCCCGACCGCACGGGCATCGTCGCCCGCATCTCGACCTTCCTGACCGATGTCGGGGGCTGGATCACCGAGGCCGCGTACCACTCCGACGACGACACCGGCTGGTTCTTCACCCGGCAGGCGATCCGCGCCGACGAGGTGTCGTTCACCGCGGATGAACTCCGCGCACGCTTCGCCGCGGAGGTCGCCGCCGAGCTCGGCCCCGAGACCGAGTGGCGCCTCACCGACACCCGTGACACCAAGTCCGTGGTGCTGCTGGTGAGCAAGGAAACCCACTGCCTCATCGACCTTCTGGGTCGTGCGCATCGCGGCGAGCTACCGGCGACCATCCGGGCCGTTGTCGGCAACCATCCCCAACTCGAAGAGCTGGCAACGCGTTTCGAGATCCCGTTCCACCACGTCCCGTTCGGTGAGCGCAAGGCCGAGGCCTTCGCCGAACTCGCCCGGATCGTCGACGGTTATCGGCCCGACGCCGTGGTCCTCGCGCGGTTCATGCAGATCCTGCCGCCGCAACTGTGCGACGCCTGGGCCGGCCGCGCGATCAACATTCACCACAGCTTCCTGCCGAGCTTCATCGGGGCCCGCCCGTACCACCAGGCATTCGCCCGGGGCGTCAAGCTGGTCGGTGCGACGTGCCACTACGTCACCGCCGATCTCGACGCCGGACCGATCATCGAACAGGACGTGATCCGGGTCGATCACAGCGACTCGGTGACCGACATGGTGCGTCAGGGACGCGACATCGAGACGCTGGTCCTGTCCCGCGGACTGCGCTGGCACCTCGAGGACCGCGTCCTCGTTCACGGCCGGAAGACCGTGATCTTCAACTAGTTCGGAACTTCGACTAGTTCAGGGCCCGCTCGTAGAACGACCACGAGCGGTGCAGCTGGTCCTGCCAGTAGCCCCAGGAGTGGGTGCCGGTGGGCGGCAGGTCGACCGTCGCCGGGATGTTCAACTGCTGCAGCCGGTTCACCAGCTGCAGGGTGCAGGTCATGGTGCCGCCCTCGATGGCGCCACCGACCAGGATCTGATCGGCGAGGGTGTCGGTCTTCTTCACGTACGCCGGGTTGTCGTACTGCCCGGGCAGGCCGGTCGCATTGGAGATGTACAGCTTGGTGCCACGCAGCTTGTGGGCGTTGATGACCGGATCGTGCTTACGCCAGCCGGGTCCGTTGTACGGGCCCCACATGTTCCTGGCGTCGCCGCCGCCGCGGACCTCGACGACCAGCCGGATGCTGTTCTGGCCGAACGGGTCGGCGGTGGTCGGGCAGCCGCTGTAGGAACCGACTGCCTCGTAAAGACCCGGATGCTCGATCGCGAGGTTCAGGACCGAGGTTCCCGACGAGGAGATGCCACCGATCGCGTTGCGCCCGGAGGTGTTGAAGTTCGCGTCGAAGACCGGAGGCAGTTCCTTGCCCAGGAACGTCGACCACTTGTGGACGCCGAGCTCGGGGTCGGGCTTCTCCCAGTCGGTGTAGTAGCTGAACTGCCCCTGGTTGGGGATGACGACGTAGAGGTTCTTGTTCTTGGTGAACTCGACGATGTCGGTCTTCGCCAGCCAGTTGGCGCCGTCCTCGCCGCCGCCCGCGCCGTTGAGGAGATAGAGGACCCCACGTGGCTTGGACTCGTCGGCCGGCTTGATCACCGTCAGCGGGATGTCTTTGTTCATCGCATCGGAATGCACGACGATGTCGGTGACCCGTTCGGTGGGCGAACCCGCGGTCACGAGACTCGGCGCCGCGGCTGCCATGCCGGCGGTGCCGGTGGCCGACAGCGTGAGCCCGATGCCCAGAGCGACCGCGATCGCGGCGCCGCACCTGCGCAGACGCTGGTTCATGCATTCCTCCTCGTCGAGTCCCCGACAGGCCCCGGGGCGGGCATGGGTCTTGTCTTGTCAGATGGACCGTATCGTGTCGGGCTGCCGGGCGGACACGCACCGCGGATCATTCAACCGCCCGGACTCCACGCTGACGACTGTTCGGCCCCGCTCAACACGAATCGCCTCACAGCCGGGGCCGTGAGGCGATTCGAAAAGACTGGTCGGACTACTCCGGCGTGTCGGAACCGCTCTCGAGCGAGCCGGTGAACACACCGAGGATCGCTTCGGTGATCGCGTCGGTGACGGCACCTTCGATTGCATCGCCAATTCCAAAGCTCATGGGAACTCCTTCGTTCGTGGGGGAAAGATTCGATGTGAGCGCCTGCTCCCACCTGTGCGGCGGCTCGAGACAGAGATTACATATCCGTCTCGACAATGTCTCCATTATTCCCGGGGACTTGTCACGAATACTTCTTTCGCCATCGACCGATGTCACAAAAGTCCAGCTCACACCACTGCGTTAATACGAACAATGGAATTCAGTGGGACGGTCGTCCATCAAACCCGCGAAAACAATGGCCATTAGCAACGTTGATGCAACGTTTCGGGGCTCTTCCTGATTCAGAGTGCGTCGAGGTGTTGTGCGAGGCCGCCGGAGTGGATGAGTGACCGCAAGATGTAGTGGTTGAGGTTGCGGAAGCCCAACGCGATCCCGCGGAGGTGTTCCAGGCGGCCGTTGATCGCTTCGACGGGTCCGTTGGAGGCGCCGGTGTCGAAGTAGGCCAAGATCTCGGCACGCCGCGCCCATAATGATCGGCCGAGTTGGGCCAACTCTGCCAGCCCGGACGGAACGCCGGTATGAATCCGTTTGAGCAGCTTGTACATCGCGATCTTGCCGTCACGCTTGTTCTCCTGGCCGTAGGCGTTGATCAGCTCTTGGTAGATCGCGTAGGTGACCGAGACGGCCACGTGCTCCTCGTGAGCCTCCAACCCGCTACGTAGCCGGGCCTTCTGCTTGTCTGTCAGCAACGCGATCCGGGTCAGCAGTGGTCGGCGGATACCGTAGAGCGGATCACCCGTGCGGCCGCGGTGCCCACACGTATCGTGTTGCACGCGTTGACGACACACTGTGAGCTTCTCGGCGGCCAGATGGACCACGTGGAACGGGTCCATCACCGCCCGCGCCTTATCCAATGCCTCGGCGGTCGCGGTGCGATACCCGGTGAATCCGTCCATGGTGACCACCCGGATCCGGTCCCGAAAGGAGTCATCGCGGGCATCGAGCCAGTCCTTCAACGCCGCTTTGGACCGGCCGCCCACCATATCCAGCAAGCGCGCCGACCCGGTCCCATCCACAATCGGTGTGAGGTCGACCAGCACGGTCACGAAACTCGAATCACCATTGCCGCGAACATGTTTCCACTTGTGCTCATCAACACCGAGAACCCTGACACCGTCGAGTCGGCCAGGCGCCGAAGCCACCGTACGCGCCGCCTGCAACGCGAGGGCATTCACGGTGTTCCAGCCCAACCCGACCGACGCGGCGACCGCAGAGACGCTCATCTTGTCCAGAATCATCCGCCGAAGAATCCACGCGATCGTGCGGCGCGTCACCGCCGCGCGCGGCGCGACGATCGCCGAGATGTCGGCGCGAAAGATGCCCTGACCACACGCGCCGTTCTCGCAGGCGTAGCGCGGCACCCTCAGATGCAACCGGGTCGGATGGCCCACGATCGGTAGATCTGCCACCTCACGATCGACATGATCACGCAACCGACCCGCCCGCTCGCACCTCGGGCAGCTACTCTTCGGGGCCAAGACCTCGCAGAACAGGTGTGTGCGATCCTCGCCGTCGAGAGCGGCATCGGTGATCGTCACCCCGAGTTCGATCGTGCGGCAAATCGTGTCGGCAATGGCGCTACGCTGCAACGAGGGTCCTGTCGGTGTGAGTGATGAGGTGTAGGGGCTTTCATCTTCACACCACAGGACCCGCCCGCATCCCCGGCTCGCCGCCGCCGAACCCGACCTACATCTTGTGCCCGGTAGAACCCGTTCTACGCACCGTCAATCAGGAAGAGCCCGTTTCGGTGGCGTATCGACTCAAAATCGCGCCAAACCTCCGTCACCGTAACTTTCCGATCGGTAGGTTTCGATTCCATACTCCATCGGTAAGTGGGTCAAGCGCTTGTTCAAATGGGACGAATACGCCAATGCGTTTCACGAAACGGATTGTTATGCACGCAAAAGGACCCTGACCTGTGGCGATTCATTCGGCACGCGATGCCGAATCGACGCCGCATCGTCGCGCATAGACCCCGCCGGCGCTGATCAGCTCATCGTGCGTTCCCGATTCGACGATCTTCCCCTCCTCGAGAACGACAATCTGGTCCGCGAGCGCGGCCGTGGCCATCCGGTGGGTGATCAGCAGCGTCGTCGTGTCGGCGCGCAGACGTTGCAGCGCCCGCTGCACGAGCAGCTCGGTGCGGGGGTCGGCGGCGCTGGTCGCCTCGTCGAGGATGAGGATGCGGGGCGATGCCGCGATGGCCCGAGCTACGGTGACGAGCTGTTTCTCCCCCGCGCTGAGGTTCTCCGATTCCTGGCCGATGACGGTGTCGATGCCCTGGGGCAGCGTCGCGACGATCTGGTCGAGATGTCCGTCGTGGACCGCACGGTCCACCGCGTCGTCGTCGGACATCCCGTAGGCGATGTTCTCGCGGACGGTCCCGGTGAACAGCCATGGCTCCTGGGTCACGACCGCCATTCCGTCGCGCACCCGTTGCGGGCCGAGGTCGACGGCATCGTCACCGTCGATGGTGATCGAACCGCCGGTCGGACGGTAGAAGCCCTGCAGCAGGTTGGTGATGGTCGTCTTGCCCGCGCCGGTCGAGCCGACGATCGCCGTCGTCGTACCCGGCTCCATCCGGAAACTCACGGAGCCGAGCACCGGCATGCTCTCCTCGTAGGCGAAGGCGACGTCGTCGAACACGATCTCCGGCGGTCGACGATGACGCCCAGCCTGGTCCGGCCCCACCTCGCCGGTCTCCGACGCGCCGTCCTCCGGCTCGTCGAGCACCTCGCGCACCTTGCCCGCCGACACCGTGCCCGACTGCACCTTGGTCACGAAACCAGCGAGTTCACGTACCGCCGAGGACAGCTGCTGGGCGAAGATCACGGCCACCTGGGCGGCACCGAGACTCAGGGTTCCGTCGACGACCATGAGGCCGCCGAGGACCGCCAGGGTCAGGAACACCACGGCGTTGATCGCAGTGAGGACCGGCGCGAGTGTGCCGGCGGCCCACTGGGAGGAACGCGTCGAACCGAAGAGCTTCTCGTTGAGGGCGTCGAACCGACGCCGGGCGATGGGTTCGGCGTTGTACGCCTGCAGCATGCGGCGCGTGCTCAGCTCTTCCTCGAGGTGCCCGGTGAGGGCGGCCGTGGTGGTCCACCGGGTCTCGAGGAACGGTCGTGCCCGCCGCGCGATGACGACCGACACCGCTGCCGACACCGGCGCGGCGACAAGCGCGACGGTCGCCAACAGCGGCGAGACGACGAACAGCACGACGGTGACCACGAAAAGGGTCAGCACGTTGGTGGGCACGGTGACCAGCACCGGAGCGATCACGGTGGCGGCATTGTCGGTGTGCGCGGTGAGCTTGCTGACGAGCACGCCACGGTTGTTCGACTCGAAGTAGCGCAGCGGGAGCCGATGGACCTTGTCCTCGATGCGCGCGCGCAACCCCGCCACCGACCGCTGCACCGCGATGGTCAACATCTGCCCCTGGGTGAACGCGAGGCAGGCGACCGCCACATAGATCGCCGCCTGCACGCCGAGCACTGTCCAGAGTCGCCGCCAGTCCATGCCTTCCGCGCCCATCGTCCCGTCGACGATCACGTTCGTGACCACACCGAACAGGATCGGTCCGACGACCGCGCCCAGCGACGCCACGATCGCGCACAGCGAGATCGCGACGGCGCGACCCCGACTCAGGTGGAGTTGCCGCATCAGCCATCGCAGTGAACCGTCGCGCCGGTTCGTATCAGGCATCGGTCACCGCCTGGGCGTAGGCGATCTCGCGGTAGATCTCACTGTCGGTGCGCAGGGTCTCGTCGGTGCCGACGGCGACGAGACGGCCGTCCTCCAGCACGCCGATGGCGTCGGCATGCCGGACCGACGAGACCCGCTGGGCCGCGATCAGCACCGTTGCCTCCGGGTGGGCTCGTCGCAGATTGGCGATGACCTCGCGCTCGGTGTCGACGTCGAGGGCGCTGAAGGGATCGTCGAGCACGTACAGCGCGGGACGTCGGAGGACGGCGCGGGCCAGCGCCAGGCGCTGTCGCTGGCCTCCCGAGAAGTTGCGGCCCTCCTGCGCGACGCGAGCGTCGAGCCCCTCGGGCCGCGCCTCGACGAAGTCACGGGCCGCGGCCACCTCGAGCGCTTTCCACAGTTGTTCGTCCGTGGCGTCGGGACGACCGATCCGCAGGTTGTCGGCGATCGTGCCGGTCACCAGCGCTGCACCCTGCCCGACGAACGCGGTCCGCGCACGTACCCACGCCGGCGCCAGGCCGGTCACGTCCGTGCCATCCCACCGGACGACGCCCGAGTCGGGGTCGGCGAAGCGCAACGGCAACGACAGCAATGTCGACTTCCCGCTGCCGGTACCGCCGAGGAGTCCGGTGACCGTGCCGGCGGCGCATGTCAGCGAGATCGCGTCGACCGCGGGCGCGTCGGCGCCGGGAAAGCCGACGGAGACGGCGTCGAAGACCACCGCGGGTGCGGACGACGTCACCCCGGCCTCGGCGTCGCCGGAATCGAGCACCTCGGTGACGAGGACCTCGGCGATGCGGTCCGCGCTGGTGACCGCGCGCGGGATGACGCCGGCGATGACGGTCAGCAATGACACGGCGAGCAGGATCTGGCCGAGGTATCCGACCGCCGCCGCGATCTGGCCGATCTGCATCTGGCCGCGGTCCACGAAGATCGCGCCCAGGGCGGCCACCGCGACCCCGGCGAGATTGGACACCACGGTCACGGTCGGGAGGAGCAGTACCTGAGTCCGTCCCAGCCGCAAGGCGACGTCGGTGAGTTCGTCGTTCTCCACCGCGAACCGCGCACGCTCGCGGGCCTCCTGCCGGAACGTCCTGATCACGGGTATGCCGCGCAACTGTTCGCGCAGCACGCGATTGATGGTGTCGAGCCGACGCTGCAGGCGCGCGGCCCACGGGACGATGCGCCGCACGAGCACCCCGACCAGCGCGACGAGGACCAGCCCGGCCACGAAGATCACCGGGGCCATCTGCCACGCCTGCGACAGGGAGAGCACCAGCGCACCGAACAGCATGAGCGGCGCGGTCACGACGACCGTGAGGAAGATGAACAGGAAGCCCTGGATCTGTCCCACGTCGCCGGTGGATCTGGTCAGCAGGCTGGACAGGCCCAGCCGGGCGACCTGCTGGTCGGTGAACATGCCGATCCGGCTGTTGACCCGGCCGCGCAGATCGCGGGCGGAGCTCGCCGACAGATGCGAGGCGAGGTAGGTGGCACCGAGCGAGACCGCGAGGTTGACCACGGCCACCGCGACCATCAGCAGCCCCACGACCTTGATGGTCCCCACGTCGCCGCGCAGGATTCCGTCGTCGATGATCGCGGCGTTCAGCGCCGGCTGGGCCAGCGACGTGAACACGCTGGCCAGTTGGAAGACGACGAATCCCGCGACCACCCACGGTGACGCCCTCAGCGCGGTGCCGACGAGGCCGACGAGCGCTCGCACCTGACCTCTGTTCAACGACGGTGGGACGGGCATCGGGCGAGACCACTCCGAACTACGACGGCGGAACAGGAAGAAATCGGCGTCGGATATCGTCGCCGATCCATTGCTGCCTCACATACCGGAAAGGTCGCCAGGCGGTTGTGAAGTCTACATATCGACGTCTCGCCCACCGCCCCAACGCGGCGGAGGAACACCTCACCGTTTCGCCGATGTGCTGATATGTAGCGGTGACGCAAGGCATCCAGGCAGCCCGAAACGGCTCTCGCCCGCTGACGGAGTCCGATCGGGAAAGTGCACTCGACCTGCTCGAGAACGGTCTGCGTGAAACCCCGATGTATCAGTGGCTACTCGGTGACGATGCACCTACCGAGGCCTATCGGTGGTACGGCGAAGTCCTCGTCGCCGAGAATTTCCACGGACTCCGAGGTGTATTCGACGGGACCGGCACCCTGATCGCGCTGATCGCACTCTCTTATCCGACCCGTCCGGCCGGAGGTGTCGACGACGAACTCATGGCACGAATTCGTCATTTCGTCGGAGCACTCGACGGATTCGCCGATCGATTCACCGAATTGCGTCGGACTCAGAAAGACGCCGTGACCGACGGTCGCGCGATCGAGATCCTCTTCGCGCTCGTGCATCCCGGACATCGACGCGGCGGCACGCTGGCCGGCCTCCTCGACGAGGTGATCGAGATGGGACGCCGGGATGATCTACCGGTGGTCGCCGGGACCGCCGACGCCACCATGTCGGAGGTCTACGTCCGCCGATGGGACGCGCCGGTCCGCGGCGAGTTCACGCTCACCGGCGGGCCGACGGTGTGGATTCACCGCATCGACCCGCCCGGAGAACGCCGATAGCCGAGCGACCATCGATCAGACCGAGCAACTCGATTGTTCGTTCCCGGTCATCTCGTTGGTCAGCTGGACGTCCGAGCCGCTGATCGCGAACTCGAGACCCGTGTCGGTGACCTTCAGCTGATCGACCCGGACCTCGTCGAAGAACGGCCCGAGCGCCGAGGTGGTGACCTGGTCGACGATCTGCTGTGCGAAGTCCGGCGGGATGCCGAACACCAGCGCGCTGGCCTTGACGACCTCGAAGTCGACCCGGCCGTCGGTGAGGACGGGCTTGATCGTCGCCGACACCGGAACCGCGAAGAACATCACCGGAAAGGCCGCCTGCACCTCGAAGGTGCCGTCGGCCGCATTGCCGGTGATCTCCTCGACCGAGCCGACCGGGCTCGCGCCGTTGCCGGTGCTCTGGCCGCCGGCACCGGCGGGAGCGCTTTCCTTGCTGAGTTCGACGATCCGCTCGTAGGGGATGAAGCCGTCGCCGTTGAGGGTGCGGATGTCGGTGCTGCTGCTGTTCCCGGAGATGCCGTCGGCCCGCATGTGCAGACGCACACCGTCGGCATCGGCACCGTCCTTGGTGTCGACCTGGACGTACGGAACGTCGCCACTGCCCTGCAGGATGATCGGCTTGCGGCTCAGCGACACCGAGGTGGGCACGCCGGTGAGACCGCTGAACGACTCCTCGAGGCAGTTCGTCACCTTGTTGCGCAGATAGAGCTCGCTGCCGACCGCGCCGATGACCACGAGCAGCAGCACGGCGATGGCGCTCAGCGCCACGATCTTCTTGGTGCTGCGGCTCTTTCGCGGCGAGGTCAGCACCGGACCGCTGCCCGGCGTCGCCAGGGGTGCGCTCGAGTCGTCGTGGTAGGGCGTCTCCCCGGGCGCGAACTGCGCGGTGCCCGGCCGGCCGGGCCCGCCGCTCAGGTCGGAGGTGTCGGCCTCCGAGGGCGGCACGTTCGAATACGCCTGCGCCCCGGGCGCGATCGGAGTCGTGGGGAACTGTTCGGTCTCCCCCGACTCGGGAACGTCTGTACCGGTGGAGGGCTCGACTGGCTCAGCGGACCTGGTGGGGTCGGCGTCCTCCACCGGACGCCAGTCGTCGCCGGTGGATTCGGTGTGATCGGTGGGTCCTGCGGATTCGGTGGGATCGTGCGACTCACCCTGGTCTCGGGGGCCACCACCGGGAATTTTGCTGTCGCTCATGGATTCCGTCCTCGGTCGTCGGACTCTCGAAGCCGTTCGCCGGTGGGTGCGACCTTGCTGGACACCGCACCGCCGGCAGGCAGCTCTCGCTCGTTGGCGAGGACCGCCAGTTGTTTACGAGCCTTCTCGACCAGTGCCAGGTCGAGGTCGTGGACATCGACACCGACCCTCTCCGGGTACGCGGCGACCACGGTACCGAAGGGGTCTGTGATTTGGCTGTGTCCGATCCCGGTCGGGGCCCCCGACCCGGCGACCGCCTCATCCGGGGGAAGTGCCTGCCCCACGGCGACGACGAACGTCGTCGAATCCAGTGCCCTGGCCGTCGCGAGCACCTTCCACTGATGGATCTTGCCAGGCCCGGCACCCCAGGACGTCGGCACGACGACGATCTGCGCGCCACGTCGGGCGAGGTTCGTGAACAGTGCGGGGAACCTGATGTCGTAACAGGTGGCCACCCCCACGGTGACCCCGTCGACCTCGAAGGTCAGCGGTTCCGAACCGGCCGCGACGGTCTTGGACTCCTGAAACCCGAAGGCGTCGTACAGGTGCAGTTTGTCGTATCCCTGACGCGACCCGTCGGGGTGTGCGACGAGCACCGTGTTGAACACGCGGCCGTCGTCCGACGGGGTGAACATCCCGGCCACCACGGTCACGCCGGCCGACGCCGCCACCTCCGACACCGCCCTCGCCCACGGCCCGTCGAGATCCTCCGCCACCGGCTTCAACGGAACGCCGAACCGGCACATGGTCGCCTCCGGGAACACGACCAGGCGCGCCCCGCGCGATGCGGCGTCCTGCGTCGCCGCGCGTAGGGTCACCAGGTTCTCGCTCGGATCGTCGGTCGAACTGATCTGAGCCATCGCCACACGCATAGCCGCCACAGTAGTGCCCGCGGTCTAGGGGGCGACGGCTTCCCACGGGACAGTCAGCACGTTGTCCGACATCCGACGGCGGGTGACGACACAGTCGACGCCGCGTTCGCGCAGCAGGTCCTGGGCGTGACGCCAGCGGACGCGTGGCCCGTACGGCGCCAGCGGGGCGGCGATGTCCCAGCACTGGTCGGCGAGGGTCAGCAGGTCGTGGATCTTCTCGCCCGGCACATTGCGATGGATGAGCGCCTTCGGCAGTCGTTCGGCGAGATCGGATGGGCGCTCGGAGTGTTCGGGAGCCCAGCAGAGCGTCAGGCTGACCGGCCCCGCGACGTCGAGCAGCACCCACGTACAGCGTCGGCCGATCTCGTCGCAGGTGCCCTCGACGATCACCCCGCCCGGCGACAGAGCCGCACGCAGCCGCGACCACGCGGCGTCGACCTCGGTCTCGTCGTACTGCCGCAGGACGTTGAAGGCGCGCACCACCCGGGGACGCAGGCCCGCCATCTCGAAGCCGCCGACCGCGAACCGCACACCGTCGCGCGGGTCGACGACGCGGGCCGGGTCGATCTCGAGTCCCACCATCTCCAGGTCGGGGGCTACGCGGCGGAGCCGGCCGGCCATCTCGACGGTGGTGTCGGGGCGTGCGCCGTAGCCGAGGTCGACGACCAGCGGACGGGCGACATCGAGGGCCGCGATCACGGCCGGTTCATGAGCCATCCACCGATCCACCCGACGGAGACGGTTGATGTTGGTCGTTCCGCGCGTCACCCGGCCGATCGGACTGTTCGACGGCCGTCGCCCGGACTGCTGTCCGGGGGTGCGACTCACAAGTTCTTGTCGATCCAGTCCTTGGCGTACTCGGCCTCGGCCCGGAACAGATCGACCAGGTTGATGAGGATCATCTGCTCGAGCTTGCCGTTGACGAACGGGACGAAGACCTTCGCCTCACTGGTCCGGCGGATCGTGCAGCCGTCGTCGGTGGGGAACAGTTCCTGCCAGCCGTTGAGGCTGCCCGGACCCGCGGGGATCGACGCGTTGTAGGTGCCCTTGGTGTGGTCCGGGTCGAACGGACCGAGGGTCTCCTCACGCGTGATGACCATGTCCTTCATCATCACCGTCTGCGCGAGCGGGGGCAGCTGGTCGCGACCGATCGTCTGCCTGAGGACGACCTTGACCCCGTTCTCGTCGGAGGTGAAGGAGGCGACCTCGCAGTGCGGCGAGATCATCTGGAATCCCGCCATCATGTCGTCCCAGTACTGCTTGATGCTGTGCGCTTGGTAGAGCTTCTCCGCAGGGTGGGTGTAGCGAGCGGAGTAGCTGAGCCGTCGTGCCATGACGACCAGGCTACGTCAGCGGATTTCCCGACTCCCAATCGACGGTGTGCCCACACTCGTGATCGAGCAGGCCGACCAGCTCGCTGACCACGGCCTTCTCGATCTTCCCACCGAACATCGGCAGGTTCACCGACACCTCGGCGGAGCAGTCACTGGTCGCCGGATCGCCGGCGGTGGTGATGGTCCCGTACACGTTCACCGGCACCGGGGCGCCCTCGACCGTGGCGTGGATCTCACCCTCGATCCGGTCTCCGACCAGCCGAAATGTGTTCTTCCGCGGAATCCGGAGGTCGCCGGGCATGATCTTGGTGACCGCCGACGGGAGCTTCTCCGAGGGGATGCCCTGACTCATCTCGACGGACACGGTGTCGCCCGCGATGTTCACCTTCTCGACGTGGCCGTGACCGGAGTTCATCCGCTCCACCAGATCGTGCCAGTACTGCTCAGTGGTGTAGAGCGCCCAGAGCCGTTCGGTGGAGAACGGGTAGGACACCGAGTGCTGCAGCTTGCTCGCCATGAGGAGAACGCTACCGTTCGCCGGTTACCGTTGAACGCGTGACCGACACGCAGACGCCGCTGAGCGCGCCCCTCGCCGAGCTGACCACCCTGCGTCTGGGCGGCCCGGCCCGCGAGATCGTGCGCTGCCCGGACACGCGCAGCATCGTCGAGACCATCCAGGAGCTCGACGAACGGTCCGAACCCGTGCTGGTGATCGGCGGCGGGTCCAACCTCGTCATCGGCGACGCCGGCTTCGACGGCACCGCCGTCGTGCTGGCGAGCAGCCGCATCGAGTTCGGCTCGGGCCGCGAGTCGGGTCGTCCGCATGTCGTCGCCGACGCCGGCGTGGGCTGGGACGACCTGGTCGCCGCGACCGTGGAGGCGGGTTTCGGAGGGTTGGAGTGCCTGTCGGGGATTCCGGGCGCGGCCGGTGCGACGCCGGTGCAGAACGTCGGGGCCTACGGAGTCGAGGTCGCCGACATCCTGCGGTCGGTCCAGGTCCTCGACCGCCGGTCGGGCACCCTGCGGTGGGTCTCCCCCGCCGAGCTCGGACTCGGCTACCGCACCAGCAATCTGAAGCACCGCAACGATTTCGTGGTGGTCGCGGTGTCCTTCTGGCTCAACGACGATCGCGCGAGCCAGCCGATCCGGTACCGCGAGCTGGCCACGACGGTCGGTGTCGAGCCCGGCGACCGCGTCGACGCCGTCACCGCCCGCGAGGCGGTGCTCGGACTGCGTCGCGGCAAGGGCATGGTCCTCGACCCCGACGACTTCGACACCTGGAGTGCCGGTTCGTTCTTCACCAACCCGATCGTCGACGGCGAGGACGCCCCCGCGGTCCTGGAACGCATCGCGGCGAGGGTCGGCGACGACGTGGCGATCCCGTCCTACCCGGCCGGCCCGCAGCCGAACACGGGCGACTCCCCGAACGCCGACGCCCCCACCGCGATCAAACTGTCGGCGGGGTGGCTCATCGAACGGGCCGGCTTCGGACGCGGCTACCCGTCCGCCGACGCCCCGGTCCGCTTGTCCACGAAACACACTCTGGCGCTGACCAATCGGGGTGCGGCTACCACCGAACAGCTGCTGACGCTCGCGCGCGAGGTCCGCGACGGCGTTCTCGACACCTTCGGCGTCACCCTGCGACCCGAGCCGGTCTTCGTCAACTGCGCGCTGTGACGCCGGGTCGGATGTCGCGACTCAGCTGACCCGCTGCTCGGCTCGCGAGACCTCGGCCACCAGGTCGTCGAGCATTTCGTTGAACCGCTCCGCGGCCTCGATGCTCGTCATGTGGCCGACGCCTTGGTAGACGACCAGATCACGCAGCGAACCATTGCGCCGCAACACCTCTGCCATCTGTTCGGCATGAGTGCGCGGGGTCAGCCGGTCCTCGGTGCCGACGACCACGGTCGTGGGCACCGACAGCGCGGCCAGCCCCGGCGTGACGTCGAGTTTGCCCATCGCCGAACCCCAGCCGGCCCGTGCGCGCGGGGGGCAGGCTCCGATCATCTCGTCGACGAAGTCGACGTGCGCCTTGCGCGCGTGGGGTCCCAGTGCGATGTAATGCGAGATGCGAACGCCGTAGGGAGTCTTGGGGATCGGCACCGGCATCGAGGTGAACGCCTTGGCCACCACGGGCGCGAACGGCCGCGCATACGCGGGCAGATCAACCGGGACGAGGGTGTGGTTCTCCAGGACGCCCTTCGCTGCGGTCGAGACGAGCACCACGGCCGAGACCCGCGAGCCGACCTTCTCCGGGTACTGCCCCGCCCACGACATGATGGTCATCCCGCCCATGCTGTGCCCCACCAGGATTGCGCGCCGGCCGGCGGGCACGGCTGCCTCGAGCACAGCGTCGAGATCCTGTCCGAGCATCGCGATGGTCGGACGCCGGAGGCCTCGCTCACTGAGTCCGTGACCACGCTGGTCGTAGACGACCACGCGTCGGCGACCGCCCTCGGAGGAGGCGAGGTGATTGATCTGCGGATACCAATACGCGGTGTTGCAGGTCCAACCGTGAACCATGACGATGACGTCACCGTCGTCGTCCGCTGCGTCGTCGGAGCCGTAGATCTCGACATTGAGGACGGTCCCGTCGGAACTGCGGACCGGCAGCCGGTGCGGCGCCGAGTCGGGCGCGGTGAGCAGGTCGTCGGGACCGTCGTCGACCGCGAGTTCGGCGCGCAGCGCACTTCGGGCGATACCGGCGAGCACGGTGCCCACGCCGACCCCGACCACGCCCGCACCGATCACGGTCGCGATTCCCCCGACGTTCACCAACGACCTCTTGTTCACCGGCACTCCTCCAGCCTCGGACGGGTCGTCCGCAAGGGAGACCCGAGGGGGGCGCCGCGTTCAGCGCCCCGTGTCGGTGTTCAATGTACCAATATCCGTTGTCTCATAGCCGGGGTCAGGCTGGTCACCGGACGAATTCGGCGTCGTGGAGTCAGGTTCGTCATCCCCGGTGGTGGCATCGAAGTAGGTCGCCGCCCGCCCGATCGCCTGGGAGATCTGCTCGTCGAGGGCCCGGCGGAACGTCGTCTCGACGATCTCGTGCGCCATCGGACGAACCGTCTGGATCAGGTCAGCCATCTCGCTCACGCCGGCCTCGCCCAGGTCGGGAAGGTTCTCGTCGAAATACTTGTCGGTGATGATCGACACAAAGCTCGACGCCACGTCCTCGAGATCGTCCTGGACACGAACCCACCGGTCGAGGAGGAACTCCAGGTCGACACCGGCCTTCACCAGGACCTCGGCACCCTCGAGGAGCTCGGGGTTGCGGATCGCATAGTGCGTGCCGTCCTTGGCCAGCAGACCCAGCTTCTGACTGAGCGCGATGGACCTGTCCGACGCGTTGAGCGTCTTCTTCAGCTCGGCGATGGTGATCGTCGCGGCGCGCTTGAAGTTGCGGAATCGACCGCCCTTCGGCGACCCGCGCAGGATCTGTTCGACGCGCATGCCGTGGTGGGCGGCGTGCAGCAACTCGCTGATCGTCGCGAACGTGTACCCGCGTTCGAGCATGCGGGAGATGAGGTTCAGGCGGACCAGGTGCTGGTCGGAATACCAGCCCGCACGGCCGCGGATGGTGGGTGGCGGAAGCAGTCCGCGGTCCTGGTAGACCCGGATGTTGCGAACGCTGACCCCCGACGCCTCGGCGAGGTCGTTGATCCGATACTCCGCCACGATGCCTCAGGCCTTTTTGCTGAACCAGGACTTGCCCTGGATGTCGTCCACACGTTTGCGCACGTCGACCAGGTACACGAGCATCGCGACCACGCCGATGATGCCCAGGAAGCTCACCGCGCCGAAGAACCAGATGAACAGCGACGCGGCGGCCAGGATCGCAACCCAGATCACCTTGCTCTGCCGGTCGACCGCAGGGAAGGCATCGGGCCGCTGAATGGCCGCGTGGATCAACGCGACGACCGCCGCGATCCCCGCGACCACAGTCAGGACCAACATGATCAGACTCTGCCCGTAGGCCAACACGCTGAAGACGTCCACGCCGAACACTCTAGTCCCGTGCGCCCCGATTGCCGCAGCAGCCCACGACGCCACGCGCGGGCGGAACGTGCGCCGAGGGATCAGTCGGCGCGGGGAGTGGCCTTCTTGGCAGCAGTTTTCTTGGCGGGAGCCTTCTTCGCGGCCGTCTTCTTCGCTGCGGTCGTCTTCTTCGCCGCGGTCGCCTTGTTCGCCGCTGCGGCCTTCTTCGCCGCGGGTGTCTTCTTCGCAGCCGCCTTGGTCGGTGTGGCCTTCGTCGCCTTGGCGGGGGTGGTCTTGCGGGCCGGGGCCTTCTTGGCCGCGGCGCGTTCGGCGGCGCCCTTCACCGCGGCGGCCTTCTTCGCCGGCGCCTTCTTCGCGGGAGCCTTCTTGGCCGGGGTCGTCTTGGCGGGGGCCTTCTTCGTTGCCGCCTTCTCGGCCGGTGCCTTCTTCGCGGGTGCCTTGTCCGCGGCAGCCTTCGCGGGAGGGGTCGCCTTGGCGGGGGCCTTCTTCGCCGGAGCCGGCGCCGCAGCGACCGCCCGCACCGGAGCGTCGGCGCTGGCGTCGCGGATCGTGCCGTCGGGTCCGCTGCCGTCGGCCAGCCCGGCCAGGCGCAGCGCCCGCTCACCAACCGCGCGAGTCTGCTCGGAGATCGTCCCCAGCGCCTCCTCGGTGAGACCGACCGCGTCGCTGTAGACCTTCTCGAGCTTCGGCAGGTTCTCCCCGACGACCGGCTGCGACAAGAGCTTCCCGACGGCCTCGTCACGCCGTTCCGACAGGGACGTCAGCAGCCCGGCCGCGACGGCGAGATAGGCCTCGGCGACCTTGCGGAGCTCCTCCGGGGAGAACCGGGCGCGCAATTCCTCGATCTCGCTGGGCAATTCGACCGGAAGCGTCGACAGCTTCGACTTCGCCTCCTCGAAGAGCGCCAACGCGGTCGCGAGCGCCTCGTCGATCCTCGCCTGGGCGTCGTCCCGGGAACCCGTGATCTTCGCCTGCGTCGAGCCGACGGTCTCGACCAACTTCGACTGGGTGGTCTCGACAGTCTCGGCGAGCCTCGACTGGGTGGTTTCGACGGTCTCGGCGAGCTTGGACTGGGCCTGTTCGCTCGCCGCCTCCCCGCGCTGCCGGACCTCGGCCAGCAAGGCGGCCACCTGTCCCACGGCTGTCGTCAACGGGTTCTCGCTCATTCAGCTCTCCTGCCTCAGTTCTCTCGGAACTCGTCTTTCTCGGAACCAGTCGAGGAGATCGCGTTCTCCTTGCGGAAGGACTCGTAGATCTCCAGCAACATCTGTTTCTGACGCTCGTTGATCGAGTCATCTGCGATAAGAGCATCACGGACCGGGCTCGCGGGGCGTTCTTCGAGAATTCCTGCGCGCACGTACAACACTTCCGCAGACACCCGTAGGCCCTTGGCGATCTGGGCGAGGACGTCCGCGGAGGGTTTCCGGAGGCCTCGCTCGATCTGACTGAGGTACGGATTGCTGACCCCGGCACGTTCGGAGAGCTGCCGGAGCGAGACCTTTGCGGCCACTCGCTGGGACCGGATGAAAGCACCGATGTCCTGCGCCGCGTTCGCCACCGCGTCCTGCGCGGCCGTCGCGACGGCCTCCACGGCCTCGACCGCCATCGCCGTCGTGCCGTCGCCGTCGTCGGACGCATGATCCGCGGAGTCGACGGACTCGGCCTCGCCGTTCACGACGGCGTCGACGGAAGCCTCGTCCTTGTCGCGCTTCATCACGCTCCGTTCCAGGGGTGGATCATCTCTACCGAGTATCGACGTCGCTGCTAGCACGTGCAAGCACACAGCTAATCCGGGCGTCGGATCGTGGGCGGATCACCGGGATTCGACGTCAGTGGAAGATCAGCACCGACGTCGTGTGGATGACCAGGCCGGCGAGCGCACCGACCACGGTGCCGTTGATCCGGATGAACTGCAGATCGCGTCCCACCTGCAGTTCGATCTTGCGGCTGGTGTCGTCGGCGTCCCAACCGCGCACGGTCTCGGTGATGACCGAGATGATCTCCTGCGAGTAGTTCGCGGCGATGTGGTGCGCGACCCGCGCGACCCAGCCGTTCATCTTCTCCTGCAGCGGACGGTCGTCGCGAATCCTGGTGGCGAGCTGGATGATCGAGTCCGACAGGGTGTTCCGCAGCGTGCTGTTGGGGTCGTCGAGCATCTGCTCGATGACGGCCTTGCCGGTCTTCCAGGCGGTCGACGCCGCGCCGGTGACCTCGTCGCGACCCACCAGTTCCATCTTGATCGCCTCGAACTTCTCGATCATCTCGGGATCGTTCTGCAGGTCGTCGGCGAACTTCTCCACGAATTCGTGCATGGCCCGGCGCAATTCGTGGTCGGGGTCGGAGCGCACCTTGTAGGTGAACTCGACGAGCTCCCGGTGGATCTTGTCGCCGACGAGTGTGTTGACGAACTTCGGCGTCCACTGCGGGCCGTCGCGGTCGACGAGGCGGTCGATGAGGTCCTGGCTGCCGATCGCCCATTCGTGCGCGCGATCGCACAGCATCTGGAAGACCGGTTCGAGGCGGTCCTCGGCGATGAGCTGTTCCAGGATGCGGCCCGTCGGGGGTGCCCACTGGGGTTCGGCGACCCACTTCAGTGCGGCCTGGATGAGCTGTTCGACGTCCTCGTCGCGGAGCATCTCCGACGCGAGCTGGATCGCGCGCGCCGCTTCGCCGGAGATCCGCGGCGCGTTGCGCGGATCGGCGACCCACGTCGACAACCGTCGCGGCAGATCGATCTGCTGTGCGCGGTAGACGACGACCTCGGGCGTCATGAAGTTCTCTTCGATGAAGCCGCCCAGCTGGTCGCCGATGTCGTCCTTCTTCTTGCGGATCAGGGCGGTGTGCGGGATCGGGATACCCAGCGGATGCCGGAAGAGAGCCGTCACCGCGAACCAGTCGGCCAGCGCGCCGACCATGCCGGCCTCGGATGCGGCCTGCACATAGCCGACCCACGCGGCGACGTCGGCGCCGTCGCGGTGCTCGAGGTAGCGGGTGAAGAGGTAGACCACCGCCGCGAAGACCAGGAAGCCGGTCGCGACCGCCTTCATCCTGCGGAGATCCCTGCGTCGGCCGGCATCCCCGGCGCTGTCCCCTCCGAATCCAGGGGCGGACGGCGCATCGGGCTTGCCCTCGGGCTGCCCGGCGACTCCTTCGATCACTCTCGATGCCATGGCACCAGTGTCACCCATCAACCGACTACGCTGGCGTCGTGATGGCCAACCGCCCCAATCCCGCAGCTGCTGCGCGTGCAGCGATGGCGGCTGCGGCCAACGTGACGCGCGGCCTCGAACAGGTTCTGACCACGGTCACCGAGACCGGCGCCAAACCGGACGGCCGCAAGCAGCGCTGGGAGAAGCACAAGCTCGCCCGACGCACCGAGCTGACCGACGGCGTCATCACCGCTGTCCGCGAGCTCGGCGCCGACGTCGGGATGGACGAGATCGCCGCCCACATCGGTGTCTCCAAGACCGTTCTCTACCGGTACTTCACCGACAAGAGCGACCTCGGGGTCGCGACCACCGTGCGCTTCTTCGAGAACACGATCTGGCCGCGACTGACGGAGGCGCTCTCCGACGACGTCGACGAGTACACGCTCACCCACACGATCATCGGTGTGTACGTCCACGCGGTCGACGACGAACCCAACCTGTACCGCTTCGCACTCGCCAGCTCGCCGACCTCGTCGCCGGCTCCCGCCGACTCGGTACGCCTGGTGTCGCAGCTGGTCATGAGCAGCATCGTGATGCGCATGACCGAGCGCGGCGCGGACACCACCGGCGCCGAGCTGTGGTCGCACGCTCTCGTCGGCGGTATCCAGCACGTCGTCGACTGGTGGATGACCAGCCGCACGCTCGACGCCGACCAGGTCGTCGACTACCTGACGATGATGGTGTGGAGCGCGGTCGTGGGCGTCGCCGCCGTCGACGGCTCGCGCGAGGCCTTCCTCGCCTCTCCCCCGCCGCTGACCGAACCAGCACGCGAGGCGCCGTCCGACGCGACAGGCGGCTCATGAGCCGGGTCGCGCTGGTGACCGGCGGTAGCCGGGGCGTCGGCCAGGGCGTCGCCCGTTCGCTCGTCGACGACGGCTGGACCACCTACGTCACCTCACGTCACGGCACCGGACCGGAGGGCGCCATCGCCCTTGCGTGCGACCACACCGACGACGCCGCGGTGGCCGCGGTGTTCGACGAGATCGCCTCTTCCAGTGGGCAACTCGACCTCCTCGTCAACAACGCGTGGGCGGCGCCGAAGGGATTCGGCGGGTTCTCGGACCCGTTCTGGAAGCGCCCGGTCGACGACTGGGACACCCTGATCGGCGTGGGTCTGCGTGCCCACTACGTGGCCTCGGTGCATGCGGCGCAGCTGATGACCGAGGCCGGTCGGGGTCTGATCACGAACATCTCGTCGTTCGGTTCCCGCGGCCATCTGCATTCGGTGCTGTACGGGATGAGCAAGACGGCGCTGGACAAGATGGCCGCGGACATGGCCGTCGAGCTGAAGGGCACCGGGGTCAGCGCGATCTCGTTGTGGCTGGGCCTGATCCGCACCGAGCTACTGCTGTCGCTCGGCCTCGACGAGTTCGCCGGTTTCTCGCTGCAACGAGCCGAGGACCCGGAGTTCGTGGGTCGCGTGATCTCCCGCCTCGCGCAGGACCCCGACCTCGCCGCGCACAGCGGCCACACCCTCGTCACCGCCGAACTGGGCGCCCGCTACGGGATCGTCAACAACGATGGCACACCACCGGATTCGCATCGCGGCGCATTCGGCGGCGGGCCGCTGTTCCCGCCGGCGATCGAGACCGATCAAGCAGTGGAGCCACGAGAGGACGAGTCATGAGGAACGGTTGGTCCATTCCCGCCGCCGGAGCCCTCCGCGCAGGTGCGGTCGGGCCGATCGCCTCCTTCGACCCCGGATCGACGCCCGGGTTCGACGGTGACAAGATCTCCGGCGCAGAGCTTCTCGTGAAACGCGGTGAGGAGCTGGCCGGCCTCCAGGAGTTGCTGTACGCCAACGGCCGTGCCGGCGACCACCGGTCGGTACTGCTGGTCCTGCAGGGCATGGACACCGCGGGCAAGGGCGGCATCGTCCGGCACGTGGGAGGTCTCCTCGACCCACAGGGGTTGTCCATCAAGGGATTCGGGAAGCCGACGCCGGAAGAGTTGCAGCACGACTTCCTGTGGCGCATCAACAAGGCGCTCCCGCCCGCCGGCCGGATCGGGATCTTCGACCGGTCGCACTACGAGGACGTCCTGCCCGTACGGGTACACAACCTCGTCCCGAAGTCGGAGTGGGAGAAGCGCTACGATCTCATCAACCAGTTCGAGTCCGAACTGGTCGCCAACGGCACCACGATCATCAAGTGCTGCCTGGTGGTGTCCAAGGACGAGCAGAAGGCACGTCTCGCCGAACGTCTCGACCGTCCGGACAAGTACTGGAAGTTCAACCCGGGTGACATCGACGAGCGCGCCCACTGGGACGCCTACCTCGAGGCCTACCAGGACGTTTTCGACCTGACCGACAAGGACTCGGCACCCTGGTTCGTGATCCCCGCGAACCGGAAGTGGTTCGCCCGCCTCGCTGTCTGCGAGCTGCTCACCACCGCACTCGCCGGCCTCGATCTCGACTGGCCGAAAGCGGATTTCGACGTCGAGGCCGAGAAGAAGCGGCTCGCCGCCAGCGACTGAACGTCGCGAAAAGAGCCACTCCCGCGTGAGCGCTTCGTCGCCGCGGGAGGAGTTCCTTTGCGCGGGCGCCAGCCGATAAGCGGGAGGGCAGGGGTACGGCGGGAGGGAAACGGACACGCGGCGGGAAGGCGATGAGATCGGTG
Organism: Gordonia sp. 135; assembly: GCF_009720185.1. Lineage (NCBI taxonomy): Bacteria > Bacillati > Actinomycetota > Actinomycetes > Mycobacteriales > Gordoniaceae > Gordonia > Gordonia sp. 135. The sequence goes on along the minus strand of NZ_CP046257.1, from coordinate 724,933 downwards.
GGAGCCGAAATGCGTTTCGGTGCGTCAAAGAAGGATGATGGCCTTCCCAATCGATCAGTACGGTCTCGTCAGGAGAGCCGCAGCGCTCGACGCCGCGATCTCCGACAACGAGCTCGCGGCCGCCGTCCGCCGCCGCGAACTCATACGTCTCGTGCCAGGCGTGTTCGTACCGGCATCGACACAGTTCGTCGGACATGAGGGCGCCCAACGGTTACACCGGTTCAAAGCGATCGCGGTTGCGACCAACTGCGACGCCGGTGCGCAGGCAATGCCGCTGAGTCATGCGTCGGCTGCCGCCGTCCACGGACTCCCACTCCTCAAACCGGACATCGAGTCCGTGCACGTCGTGAACGGGAAGAAGTCGGGTGGATTCATCCAGGGGCACCGCCACGTCCACGCAGCACCATTCGGTGACGACGACATCGTCGAGGTCGACGGCATGCTGGTCACGACCCTCGAACGCACCGCGGTCGATGTCGCAACGAGCGGCACTTTCGCCCAGTCGCTGGCCGCATTCGATCAGGCCCTGCGTACCGGCGCGAACGCCGAAAAGCTCGCACATACCCTGGCGGATCGTCGACGCCGAGGTGTCCGCACCGCCCGACGGGCGTTGCGACTCGCCGACCCCCTGTCCGAGAACGTGGCCGAATCCTGGAGTCGCGCGCAGATGATCGAGGCGGGGTTGCCGATACCGAGACTCCAGCACGAGTTCCGCGGCCGTCGCGGCACCTACTATTCGGACTTCGACTGGGACGAGCGGCTCATCGGCGAGTTCGACGGGATGGTCAAGTACGGCCGGCTGCGCAAACCCGGAACCACCGTCGAAGATGCCGTGATGCGGGAGAAGCGTCGTGAGGATGACCTGCGCGCTCTCGGTGCCATCGTCGTCCGATGGACGTGGACGGATCTCAAGAAGGGTGCGGTGGTGGGGATGCTTCGTCCGTGGCTGGAAAGTCTGAAGCTGCTGTCGTCGAGGACCATTCCCGCGTGACTGTTTCCTTGCCGCCGGCCCGATTCCCTCGCGCTTATCGGCTGGCGCCCGCGGGAGGTAGTCCTCCCCGCGGGAAGGAATCCAGCCCGCGCGGGGGAAACACCCGAGCGCACACACGACGACGCCCCCGCCGGACAGCGGGGGCGTCGTAGTGACTTGCGCGAGTGCTTACTTCGCGGTGGTCGCCTTCTTGGCCGGAGCCTTCTTGGCGGGCGACTTCTTGGCCGGGACCTTCTTCACCGGGGGAACCGACTCGTCCTTGGCCTCGGCGACCTTCTTGGCCGGCGATGCCTGGGCGGTGCGGGCCTTGGCCTCGACAGTGCCTGCGGCGCCGTCGATCTCCTTGGCCGCGTCGTCGGCCTGCTCCTTGATGTCGCCGCCGATCTCTTCGATGGCGACGGCGACGTCCTCGACCTCTTCGCTCACGCGACCGGCCAGCTTGGCGGCGCGCTCACCGACGAGGCGGGTCTGCGAGGACACGACGCCGAGGGCGTCTTCGGTGATGTCGACCGCGTCGTTGTAGACCTTCTCCACACGGGACAGGTTCTCCTGGACGACCGGCTTCTTGCGCAGGCGCTCGAGGGTGGCCTCGCCACGCTCGGCGAGCGTGTTGTAGAAGTCGGTGGCCTTCTCGACGTACGGGTCGGCCAGCTTCTTGAGCTCGTCGGCGGTCAGCTTGCCGCGGAGTTCGTCGATCTCGGTGGGAACTTCCTCGGAGAGCGACTCGATGCGGGTCTTGGCCTCATCGAAGCGGCTCTGAGCCGTCTCGGGCAGGTCGGTGATGAGGGCCTTGGTCTCGGTGTAGCGAGCCTCGAGACGCGTCTGGGCGGTCTCGGCGGCGGCCTCGGTGCGCTCACGGAGCTCGGTGAGCTTCTCGGTGACCTGCGTGAAGGCATAGTCACCGGCGCCGACTGCGGCGTAGAGGGGGGCGTAGTTACGGGTGGTGGTCACGAGTGACTCCTTCTGTTGGCACCAATCGCGCTGCAGCACATGCGGTCTCGCCGATCTCGGCATCATTGCCGGGCGCATGTCGGTTTGTCGTCGGTTCGACCCGATGTCCGGTGTCGCAAGCCGCCATGATCTTCCGGCTCGTCACCGCGCGAGATTAGGGAACCGCGGCGCCATCGGTATTGGTGTTTCCGAAGTCCAGTATCCACGCCGTGCTAGCAAATGCAAGCATTCTGCTAACACCTGTGTCTCAGCTCACCTTTTGCCGGCGAGAACCCGCTCGTACTCATAGAAGCCGTGACCGGCCTTCTTGCCGAGACGGCCCGAGGTGACCATCTGCACCAGCAGCGGGGGCGGCGCGTAGAGCGGCTCGTCGAACTCCTCGTGCATCTTGTCGGCAATGGCCTTGACGGTGTCGAGACCCACCAGGTCGGCGAGCTTCAGCGGCCCCATCGGATGGGCGCAACCGAGCATCATGGCCCTGTCGATGTCCTCGACCGTCGAGAATCTGCTCTCCACCATGCGGATCGCGGAGAGCAGATAGGGAACGAGCAGGGCGTTGACGACGAAGCCCGAGCGGTCGGCGGAACGGATCACCTGCTTGCCGAGGACGTCGTGCGCAAAGGTTTCGGCCCGCGCGGTCACCTCGGGAGCGGTCACCGGCGTGGTGACGAGCTCGACCAGAGGGAGCACGGGTACGGGATTGAAGAAGTGGAGGCCGATCACGCGGGCGGCGCTCTGAGTCGCCGTGGCCAGCTTCATGATCGCGATGGAGGATGTGTTCGACGCGAGGACCGCGTGCGGATCGTCGACGATCTTGTCGAGGTCGGTGAAGATCGCGGTCTTGACGGCCTCGTCCTCGACGACGGCCTCGCAGACCAGCTGACGGTCGGCGAAGTCGTTCAAATCCGAGGTGAAGGTGAGTCGGTCGGCCACCTGGTCGCGTTCGCGTTCGGTCAGTTTGCCGCTCGACACTCCCCGATCGAGCGAACTCAGGATGCGGGCGCGCCCCGCGGAGAGGAGATCGCGGGTGGATTCGTAGACCAGTACGTCGGCTTGGGCCCGGGCACACACCTCGGCGATCCCGGCGCCCATCTGTCCGGCTCCGACGATGCCGACTCGGGTGATCTTCTGGCTTGTCATGTCAGATCCTCCGGGAAACGCCTATGTGACAACTGATCTCGTAAGAACACGGGTAACTCCCGGGGTACGACCAAAGCCCTTGATACGCCAGCAGGCGGCCCGCAGCGAAAGCCGCGGACCGCCTGAAGGGGTTCGCCAAAGTTCCGGGCAGGCGGAATAGCTCCTAGTGGAACTGGCCCTCTTCGGTCGAGCCCTTGAGAGCTGCGGTCGAGGTGTTCGGGTCGACGGTGGTGGCGATGCTGTCGAAGTACCCGGCGCCGACCTCACGCTGGTGCTTGACGGCGGTGAAGCCACGCTCGTCGGCTGCCTTGAACTCGCGGTTCTGCAGGTCGACGAAGGCGGTCATCTGCTCGCGGGCGTAACCGTAGGCAAGGTCGAACATGCCGTAGTTGAGCGAGTGGAAGCCGGCCAGGGTGATGAACTGGAAGGTGAAGCCCATGGCGCCCAGCTCGTTCTGGAACTTGGCGATGGTGCTGTCGTCGAGGTGCTTGCTCCAGTTGAACGACGGGCTGCAGTTGTAGGACAGCAGCTGGTCGGGGTACTCGGCCTTGACGGCCTCGGCGAACTTGCGAGCCAGCTCGAGATCCGGGGTACCGGTCTCCATCCAGATCATGTCGGCGTACGGAGCGTAGGACTTCGCACGCTCGATGCACGGCTCGATGCCGTTCTTCACGTGGTAGTAGCCCTCGGCGGTGCGCTCACCGGTGACGAACTGCTTGTCGCGGTCGTCCACATCGGAGGTGATGAGGGTCGCGGCCTCGGCGTCGGTACGCGCGATGACGACGGTGGGGACACCGGCGACGTCGGCGGCCAGGCGGGCCGAGTTCAGGGTGCGGATGTGCTGCTGGGTCGGGATGAGCACCTTGCCACCGAGGTGGCCGCACTTCTTCTCCGAGGCGAGCTGATCCTCCCAGTGGGTACCGGCAGCACCCGCGGCGATCATGGCCTTCTGGAGCTCGTAGACGTTGAGAGCGCCACCGAAGCCGGCCTCACCATCGGCGACGATCGGCACGACCCAGTTGTCGACCGAGTCGTCACCCTCGACGCGGGCGATCTCGTCGGCGCGGAGCAGCGCGTTGTTGATGCGACGAACAACGTTGGGAACCGAGTTCGCCGGGTACAGCGACTGGTCGGGGTAGGTGTGGCCGGACAGGTTGGCGTCACCGGCGACCTGCCAACCCGACAGGTACACGGCCTTCAGGCCGGCGCGGACCTGCTGCACGGCCTGGTTGCCGGTGAGGGCGCCGAGAGCGTTGATGTAGGAACCGTCACCCTTGGTCACGCCGTCCCACAGGATCTCGGCGCCACGGCGGGCGAGGGTGTGCTCCTCGACGACCGAACCCTGGAGCTGAGCGACCTGCTCGGCGGTGTAGTCGCGCTTGATGCCCTTCCAGCGGGGGTTGGTGTCCCAGTCCTGCTGGATCTCCGCGGCGGTGCGGGGCTTTCCGACGTTGCTCATTGGCTACTTCGCTTTCGTTGTCCTGCTCGTCCCGACCGGGTCGGATCGGGGCGACCGGCCCGGCGCGCCGCCGAGGCCTGGAGTGCTGACCGGCATCCCTCGTGAACCCCGAGAGCTTTACACTCGCGCGTCCGGCGGCGGTGTCGGCCGGATTTGCGAACTCTTGGGCTTCCGTCTGTGGTGCCTGCAGCAAGGGTGCCACAGGACAAACCCGCAGGTCCAACCCTCAGCGAGTGCAAATCCGGGTTATTTTTTGACGAGGGTTTGCAAATTCTGCAAATCTTGTCGTGTGAAAACCCCCGCGGTCCGTCGAAAAAAGTACGCGCGTACTGGGATTTCCTACTCAGGAGTACAGCACACTCCCCGGCCGCGATGCGAGGTATCGAGGAGACCGCGCTCGGCGCAGACCGGGCACGGAGTGACGACATTCACACCGCGCAGACGGCCGGATGAGCCCTTCGAGGGGCTCGATCAGGGGACGGTGACGCGGCCGATCGCGTCGCCGAAGAGCTCCGCCATGGCAGCGGAGTCGACCGGTTCGGTCGGGTCCGTGGGCGGATCGGCGGCCGGGGTCGCAGCGCCCGACACCGTCAGCTGGACGGTGACCGGACCCGACGCCGGTCGGTCCAGGGCGGCGTATCCGGCGAAGCCGACCTGGCGTCGGACCCCGCCGTCGGGAAGCGTGGTGGTGACCTCGGACCGCGTCAGCAGCATCTGCTCGCCTGCACCGAGCCCGCCGTCGATCTCGGGTGGCGCGATCTCGGTGTACTCGGTGACGACGCGACTGCCGGCGAGGTTACCGGTGGTGATCTCGGTGGTCGTGCGCGCACAGCGTCCGGTGGTGGCGAGCCGGTCCGCGTCGATGTCGCGCCGCGCCTTCGTGACCAGCTCGACGAGCACCCCGCTGCCACCTCGACCGGCGAGGACCGCCGAGTTGTCCGCGGTCAGCTCTCCGTTGAGGTCCGCGTCGGCGGTCGGGACGCAGTACTCAGGGGTGACGCGGGTGGTGCGCGCGGCGTCGATACCCGCCCGGTTCCCGGCGACCAGGTCGCTGACGGACAGCGCCTCGGCGGCGAATCCCGGCGGCAGGTCGGATGTCGGGAGCAGCAGGTCGGACGGTGTGCGCGGCGCAGGCGCCCCGGCCGACCCGGTCGAGCACCCGACGCTCGCGATCATCCCGGTCACCAGCACGAACGTCGCGGCCGTCACCCGCATCGGGGTGCGGAGTCGGCCGTGGGGTGAGCGCACGCGGCCACCGTACCCTGAAGGGGATCATCGATCTGGCATCCCCTGTTCCGGAGGTGACGAGTGAGCAGGACCTACGTCGGATCTCGGCTGCGCCAGTTGCGCTCCGAGCGCGGACTGTCGCAGGTGGCCCTCGCACAGACGCTGTCGATCTCCGCGTCGTATCTCAACCAGATCGAGCACGACGCCCGACCGCTCACGACCTCGGTGCTGCGCAAGATCACCGAGGCGTTCGGCGTGGACGCCGGGTTCTTCGACTCCCAGGACGACCTCCGACTCGTCGCCGAACTGCGTGAGGTGCTGCTCGACGACGACATCGAGGCCGCGCCGGGCGCGCATGACGCCTCGCAGATCAGCACGATGGTCGCTGCACATCCGGAGATCGCGCAGGCGATGGTCAACCTCCACCGGCGCTACCGGATCGCGACCGACCAGCTCGCCGCGGCCACCGACGAACGCGGCGACCGCAGCATGCGCGGCACGATCAGTGCGCCGCACGAGGAGGTGCGCGACTACTTCTATCAGCGCCGCAACTACATCCACGAGCTCGACATCGCCGCCGAGGAGATGACGAACCGGATGCGCATGCACTCCGCGGACATCCGGCGCGAGATCATGAACCGCATCGAGAACGTGCACGGGATCAGCATCGTGCGCCGCGTCGACCTCGGCGACTACACCCTGCATCGCCTGAACGCCGAGGAGCGCAGGCTCGAGTTCTCCGCCGCCCTCTCCGCCGGACAGCGAACCTTCAAACTCGCCAGCGAGCTCTGCTACCTCGAGTACCACGACCTGCTCGACGAACTCGTCGACCAGGGCAACTTCACCAGCGAGGACGCCCGATCGCTGGCGCTGCTCGGACTGGCGAACTACTTCGCCGCGGCCGTCGTCCTCCCTTACAGCCAGTTCCACGGCGCCGCAGAGGATTTCCGCTACGACATCGAGCGACTGTCGGCGTTCTACGCGGTCTCCTACGAGACGATCTGCCACCGGCTCTCGACCCTGCAACGCCCCAACCTGCGCGGCATCCCCTGGTCGTTCGTGCGCGTCGACCGTGCCGGGAACATGTCGAAACGTCAGTCCGCCACCGGTTTCCACTTCTCCTCCAGTGGCGGCACCTGCCCGCTGTGGAACGTCTACGAGACATTCGCCTCGCCGGGCAAGATCCTCACCCAGATCGCCGAGATGCCCGACGGCCGCAACTACTTCTGGGTCGCACGGACCGTCGAACGACGGGCGGCGCGTTACGGACAACCCGGCAAGACCTTCGCCATCGGCATGGGATGCGAACTCCGCCATGCCGGCCGGGTGATCTACTCCGACGGCCTCGAGATCGGCCCGCAGGCGCACGTGACCCCGATCGGTGCGGGTTGCCGGGTCTGCGAGCGCACCAACTGTGCGCAGCGTGCGTTCCCGGCGCTGGGTGCGACGCTGCGCGTGAACGAGCACTCCTCCACGGTGTCGCCGTACATGGCGATCACCGAGACCCGGTGACGATCAGCGACATTCGTTCGTGGCGGGGATTCCCTGAAGTCGACGGTCGAGCCAGGTGGCCACGTCCGGGAACGAGGTGAACACCGCGGTGATGTGCTCGATCGGGTACTCGCGGTAGCTCGCGGTCGCACCGAGCTCGCACTGTTCCTCGAACAGTGCCCGCGCCTGGGCCGCGGGAATCCACCATTCATAGGCCCCGTGGTAGATGAACAGGGGCATCGTCGCCTTCTGCCCCGACATCGAGGTGACGTCGAAGATGTGCTCGGCGACCGGTGTATGGAACGGGTCGGGGTCGACCGAGAGCAACTGTGTGGGCATGTGGGAGATACCCAGTTTGCCCATGTCGCCGGTACACAGATCGCGCAAGGGGGACGTCGCGAGCCAGCGCGCGGCGTGGTTCGACATCTCCAGGATCTCGGGACGCTCCCGAGCCACGCCCAGCATCGCGGAGTGGTAGACCCCGGAGGCCAGGTTGGCGTTCATCGCGCCGGCCAGGGCCCGGTAGTCCGCCGGCACACCGCCGATGGCCGCGCCGACGAACCGTCCCGCCTGATCGGGCGCGTAGGAGGAGGCGAGTCTCGAGGCGGCATTGGTCGCGATCGCGCCGCCGGAGTACCCGTTCATGACGATCGGACCCCGGCCGAACTCTTTCGGGTCCAGCTTCGCGGCGGCCCGAACGGAATCGAGGACGACATGAGCGCCCACATACGGTTCGGCGTAGGCCATCCGGGCGCCGGTGTGGTCGGGCACGATCACCGCATATCCGCGGTCGAGCGCCAACTGCGTCAGCGGGGGGAACAGGTCGGTGCTGTTGGTGTCGTCGTTGTACCCGTGGGAGAACGTGTACCCCGGCGTACAGGTGGTTCCCAGTGCGACGATCGGCGTGTTGTTGATGACGACCGGTCGCGGCCCCGGACCCGTCCACTGCTTTCGCGGGACGAACAGGGTCGCCGTACCGAACAGCGGCCCGCCGGTGGCATCGGTGGTGCGGAACTTGACCTGCCGAGCCGAGCGCAAGGGCACCGTGACGAGAAAGCCGGCCACCGGAGTCACGTCCCGGGTCGCGATCAGGTCGCCGGGCTTGCGTCCGGCGAGGTCGGCGGGCCAGTGATCGAAGAATCGGTCGCCCACCGGCGACGGCATGACCGCCTCACGTAGTTCCTGCAGCTCACGGGAACCGCCTTCGATCCTCGACCGCTGCGGGATGCGCTTGAGTTTCTTGATCGGGGGCGGCGGCACCACCGCGTCGATCTCGCCCGGGATGTTCGGCTGGATGGCGGTCAGGTTCGGGGGCTCGGCACTCGCCACGGCGCCCGTCCCCACTCCCCGAGACCGGAGACCAGCGTGGCCGTGGCGACGCCGACGATCACCAACGCGCGCAGCGTCCGTGGTCGCCACCTGCCCATCGAACGCATCACCAACACTCCTGTCATGCGGGCGATTCCGGGTCAGCTCACCCCCGATGGTCAGCCCGACTCGCTCCTCCGGTCCGGATTCCGTCATGCTAAACGGCCGCACGGACTTCGGCAGGACACACCCTTGTTCACGCCGGAAAATCCGATCGTCCGGCTCATTGTGGATCACGGTTCGATCTCGAAGAAACGACCATCGGGGCGCCGGACATCGACACCTGGTCGCTCGTCCTAGTGTCGACCGCAGTGAGACGACGATGCACTCACACGCTGCGGAGGCACCCGATGGCGACAACCGCGAACGGTCGACGACACCGGAACGGTCGCCGGGCGCTGATCGTGGGGATCGCCGCCGGGTTGGTGGCTGCGTGGTGTGCTGTTGCACCGGGGTACGCCGCCGGCGAACCACCGAACATGATGCCGGTCCCGCCGCCGGTGGCCGATGCACTCGACGCGGCCGTGCCACCTCCTCCGATCCCGCGCCTGCGGGACATACCACCACGGGCACGGGCAGCCGGATTCGACCACCGCACACTGGAGTTGCGGGAGGCTCTGCTCCCTTCGCCCACCGGGGATCCGCTGTTCGACCGTTGGCCCGCGGATCTGCCGGCGCTGCGGCCGGGGCAGGTCATCGCGGTCCGCGACGTCACCGCCACCGCGGGCCCGGTCGTCACCGTTCCCCTCCGGTCGGCCACCCTGATCAAGTTCGCCACCACCGACGCGACCGGCGCCCCGATCTTCGGCACCGCGACACTGCTCATCCCCAACCGGCCGACCCGCGGACCCCGCCCCCTGCTGGTCAACAACCTCCCCATCGACTCGCTCGGCGCCGCCTGCACACCCGGATACACTCTGGCGCACGGCTTCTCGATCGCGACGAACCTCACCGACCTGATCCCGCCGACCACCCAGCTCGCCCTGAACGACGGTCACGCAGTCCTCGTCCCCGACCACCAGGGGCCGCGGATGGCGTACGCCGAGCCCGTGCTCGCCGGGCACGTCGTTCTCGATGCGATCCGAGCCGGACTGTCAGTGCGCCCGGAAACGCTGCGGCACAGCAGGATCGCGATGACAGGCTACTCGGGTGGGGCGATCGCGACGCACGGGGCGTCGAAGCTGGTCGGCGAGTACGCACCCGAACTGTCCGACCGGATCGTCGGCGCCGCCCTCGGCGGGGTGCCCGCGGATTTCCGGATGCTCGTCGGCAGCATGAACGCGAATCTGGCCTCCGGGCTGTTCCACGCGGCGACCTTCGGCATCGCCCGCGAACGCACCGAGATCCTCGCGCTCGCCAATCGCCCCGCGCGGTGGCTGGCCACGTCACCGTTGAAGAACGTCTGCGTCATCCCCGAAGCACTGGGCGGCGGGACCTTCATGCCGATGCAGCTGATGTCGAATGACCCCGATCCGTTCCACTCGCCCGTCGCCGAGCGCATCTACCGGCTCACCGCGATGGCCGACCGGAAATCGGTGGTGCCCTTGCTGATCTACCACGGCACCCACGAGTGGTGGATTCCCGCGGCGGGCGCACGTGCGCTGTACCGGCAGCAGTGCGGATACGGCGCCACCGCCGCCTACCGGGAGATCTTCGGCGAACACCTCACCGGCGCGATCCTGGGTTTCCCGGTCGCGCTGGAATGGCTGAACGAGCGGCTCGCCGGCCGCCCGGCCCCGAACGAATGCACGCGGCGCCCGGCCGGGTGAGGCCGAGCGCCGCGTGACGGGTCGGGAGTGGATCAGTAGACGAGGACGCGCAGGTTCTCGGCGACGCATGCGGGCTTGGACTCGCCCTCGATCTCGACCGTGTTCGTCACGACCATGTTGACGCCCTTGGGGGTCTCCTCGATCGAGGTGATCACCGCGTTGGAGCGGATGCGGGCGCCGACCTTCACCGGGTTCGGGAAGCGCAGTTTGTTCATGCCGTAGTTGAGGACCAGTTTGGGGCCGTCGATCGTGAAGATCTGGCCGGCGAGCATCGGCAACAGCGACACGGTGAGGTAGCCGTGGGCGATCGTGGTGCCGAACGGACCCGACTTCGCGCGCTCGGGATCGGTGTGGATCCACTGGTGGTCACCGGTGGCGTCGGCGAATGCATCGATCCGCTCCTGCGTGATCTCCAGCCACTCGCCCGATCCGAGGTCTTCGCCGATCGCGGCCTTGAGTTCCTCGACACTGGTGAACGTCCGTGTGCTGTTCGTCATAGTGGCCGTAGTCTACCGTGGCCCCATGAGCGCACCGCGAGTCACACCGGGTGGTCTCCGAGATCTCGGACCCTTCAATTTCGTCTTCGCGCGTGGGGCTGCACGGGTCATCGGAGTAGACGACGCCCACATCTTCTCCACGCTCGGCCGGGCGAAGGGACTGTTCCGCGGCTGGCTGCATTACAGCGGCCGGTTGATGCCCTTCGGGACATTGCCGCGCAAGGACTCCGAGATGATCATCATCCGGGTGGCCCATCTCCGCGGCTGCGACTACGAACTCGACCATCACCGCCGGTTGGGGCGCCGGGCCGGTATCGATGACGCCGAGTTCGAGCGCATCCTCTCCGACCCCGACGCCGGGTGGGGCGACCGCGAGCGGGCCATCCTCCGCGCGGTCGACGAACTGGTCGACACCAAGGACGTCTCCGACATCGCCTGGGCCGCTTTGGCGCGGCATCTCGACAATCGCCGCCTGATCGAGTTCACCCTGCTCGTAGGCCAGTACGACAGCCTGGCCACGACGATCCACACGCTCCGCATCCAGCGCGATCATCACACCTGACGGTCACCCCTGACGAGGGATGAGCGATGGAGTCGATCAGCCAGCGCCTGATGCGCAACGCCGCGTTCGCCGAGATCTACGAGAACCTCTGGCGACCGACGTTCACGAGGTTGTTCAGTCTCGGTGGGCGTGCCACCGAGGACTACGACCGTGCACTCCGGGCCTACCTGTCCCGCCCCGGTGACCGACTCGTCCTCGACGTGGCCTGCGGCCCAGGCAATTACACGCGACTCATCGCCGACGGCCTGACCGGCGACGGGCGCTGCATCGGGATCGACTTCTCCGCCCCGATGCTCGCCCGCGCGGCCCGCACCAACGCCGTCGACCGCGCCGCCTTCCTCCGCGCCGACGCCCACTCGATCCCGTTCGAGGACAACACCTTCGACGTCGTCACCTGCCTGGCCGCCCTGTATCTCATCCCCGACCCGCTCCCCGTCGTCGACGAACTGGTGCGGGTCACCAGGCCGGGCGGCGAGATCGTCATCTTCACCTCCGTCGCGACCGTGGTGACCTCCCTTCCGGGCGTCCAGCGGGTCGTCGGACTGACCGGCTTCCGCATCTTCGACGAGGACACGATCACCGACCGCCTGCGCGCCGCGGGCGCGGTGGGCATCGAGCAGACGATCACCGGCCACGGACAGTACGTGCTGGCCGTGAAACCGGGGTCCATGAGCACTTCAGGGGATTTACAGTAAAGTCCTCCTCGAAATAGGGAGGTTAGGTATGACTAACGAAACTACGTCCGGGGATCTGCTGCCGTTCGGCCAGCGCAAGACCGCGGACATGCCGGGCCACTGGCTCCTCGCCCGACTCGGCAAACGAGTCCTGCGGCCGGGCGGACTCGAACTCACCGAGAGCCTGCTCGACGACGCCCGCATCAGCGGCGCCGACGTCCTCGAGATCGCCCCCGGCCTGGGCAAGACGGCCACCGCGATCCTCGAGCGTTCGCCGAAGAGCTACGTCGGCGTCGACGACGACCCGGGCGCCGTCGTCCTCACCAAGGGCGTCATCGGTGAGCGCGGTCGGGTCGTCGCGGGCGACGCCTCGGCCACCGGACTCGACGACGCGAGCACCGACGTCGCCGTCGGCGAGGCGATGCTGACGATGCAGTCCGACCGAAACAAGGCCAAGATCGTCGAGGAGGCCTTCCGTGTGCTGCGTCCCGGCGGCCGCTACGCGATCCATGAGCTCGCGATCAATCCCGACACCCTCCCCGACGAGGAGAAGACCGAGATCCGCAAGTCGCTGGCGCGATCGATCAAGGTCAACGCCCGCCCGCTGACCGAGGCCGAGTGGCGCAAGCTGCTGACCGACGCCGGCTTCGAGGTCACCACGGTCAAGTTCGCCAAGATGGCGCTGCTCGAGCCGCGTCGCGTGATCGCCGACGAGGGACTCCTCGGCGCACTGAAGTTCGTCGGCAACGTGATCCGCGACGGCGATGCACGCAAGCGCGTCCTCGCCATGCGTTCGACGTTCACCAAGTACAAGTCGCACATGGCCGCCATCGAGGTCATCGCGACCAAGCCGGAGACCACGAAATGAGCGACTCGACCGTGATCACCGGCCTGACCGAGAACACCGGCAAGGCGGGCGACCGGCCCGACATCTCCGTTCTCTCCCGCAACGACGGCGGCAACGTCATCCGCCTGTCGTTCCTGTCCGGGCAGACGATGCCCGACCATCGCGCCGGCCGGCCGATACTGGTCATCGGCCAGACCGGCGAGATCGACTTCACCGTCGGGGAGACCACCACCCGCCTCGAGGCGGGCGTCGCGATCCACGTGAACGCCAACATCCCGCATGCGCTCGAAGCGCGGACCGATGCGGTCGTCACACTGGTCGTGTTGGAGAATCCCACCGGAGAGCAACCCTCCGGGGACTGAGAGCAGGCGTGGGGCGCGTCGAGATCGAGAGGACCAACCATGGCGGCCAAGCAGCGCGACAAGATCATCGCCCTGCTGTCCGAATCGGTCGAACCGATGGTCGCCGGAGAGGTCTCGACGCGCCTCGACCTGCACGTGACCACGGCCCGGTTCCACCTCGCCAAGCTGATCGAGGAGGGGCGGGTCGAGACCACGACCGTTCCGACGCCGGGCGTCGGCCGCCCCCGCGTCGGCTATCAGGTGGTCCGCCAGGCGCCCACCGGTGCACTCCTGGGCCATCTCCTGGGCCAGTTGGGCAGCACGCAGGCCACGCGTGAACATGCCGGAGCCGAGGCCGGTCGCCTCTGGGCCGAGGAGCATGCGCGCCCGGTGTCGGCGACCGATCTGCCCGACCCGGTGACCGTCGCCGCGGAGACTCTCGGCGCGCTGGGATTCCAGGTCTCGAACATCATGAGCGCCTTCGGCTCTCACGAGCTGCGGCTCTGCTCGTGCCCGTTGCGGGACGTCGCCCGTACGCATCCCGAGGTCGCCCGCGGCGTCGCCCGCGGCGTCATCGAGCAGGCGCTCGCCGCCAGCTCCCCCGCGCTCAGTTCGCAGTATGCCGTCACCGTCGCCCCCGACCCCGCCGGTGGCGACTGCGAGATCGTGCTGCGCCTGGCCCCGTTGCGGCGCAGTACAACCCGCCTTGAAGCCCCACTCAGGTGAGGCTTGCCTTAATTAATTTGAAGGATTAAGTTTCTCCAAAGGCGTTGGCGAACGACCACCGCCACACAGGAGGGACCCACGTCATGCATCTCATCCGCAGGATGACCATCACGCTGCTCGCGACGCTCGTGGCCGTCGTCGGGCTCGTCGCGGCCACCGGCGGTGCCTCGGCCGCCAAGACCTTCCCACCGGACTTCAAGGTCACCACCGACCGCCCGACGCTCGCCGACCTCAACGACATCGTCGAGTTCCTGGTCGAGACCCCGGCGTCGGATCAGGCCAAGGCCGCCAACGTGGAGGGCGGGATGAATGCCGTGATCGTCCCCAAGACCGTCTACTCGCTCGGCCTCTTCCGCGCGCCGCGCGGCTGGAACGAGGTGACCGGTCCGCTGGTTCAGAAGGGCAACAGCGCCACCGCCACGCTCAACAGCGGCTCCGCCGGACGTCCCACGATCCGCATGACCATCGAGTTCAAGAAGCTCGACGGCAACTGGAAGCTCGCGGCCGGCTCGCTGTGCCAGGGCGTCAAGACCGTCGGCCTGAACATCTACTGCAACGCCTAGTAGCCGTGCTCGACATCAGCGGCCTGTCCGTCCGAGTGGGCGGGCAGGCCGTTCTCGATGGGGTGACCACCCGCGTCGACGACGGTGAGCTGGTCTACCTTCTCGGCCGCAACGGCACCGGCAAGACGACGCTGCTACGGACGATCTGCGGCGTCATACCTCCCGCGTCGGGCCGAATCCTGATCGACGGCAAGCGATTCACCGAACTCGACTCACCGTCCACGGTGATCGGTATGCACCTGGGCACCGACGACGCCCACCCCGGCCACAGCGCACGGCGTCACCTGACCTGGCTGGCACGGGCCGGTGGGATCCCGACCGGCCGGGTCGCCGAGGTGCTCGACCTCGTCGGACTCACCGACGTCGCCGGCCGCCGCGTCGTCGACTACTCCCTGGGCATGCGCCAGCGACTCGGGATCGCTGCCGCCCTCCTGGGCGATGCGCGGACCCTCATACTCGACGAGCCGGTCAACGGTCTCGACATCGACGGCATCCGTTGGCTGCGAGGACTTCTGCAGGATCTCGCCGGCGACGGCCGCCGCCTGCTCATCGCCTCGCATCACCTCGACGAGGTGGCCCGCACCGCCGACCGCGTCGTCGTGCTCGACTCCGGCCGGATCGCGGCCGATGCGCCGCTGACCGAGTTCGTCGGCGGGCACGCCGATCTCGAGGAGGCCTACCTCGCCGCGGTGGGCGGGCACACCCCGGCAGGAGTCATCGCATGACCACCACACTCGCCGGCGTCGCGGGCCAGATACGTCGCGGCACACGCGCCGAACTCACCCGCGTCGGCGGTGCACGCAGCATCCTGCTCTACGGATTGATCCCGGGCGCGGTGTTGCTACCCCTTGTCATCACCCTCGGCGTCGCCACCGTCGCCGAACGATTCGCGTCGATCTCGGGGAGCATCCAGGTCACCTCGGTCACCACCACCAACTCGGTCTACTGGGTCATCACCTTCACCGTGATGATCTGGGCCGTCGTCGCCGCCTACGCACAGGCGACCGCCGAGCGCGGCGCGCTGGGAGAACTCGCCCGCCACCTCTACCCGCGGCGCTGGACCGGTCTGGTGTCCCGGTGGATCGCCTACGGCGTCGGTGCCGCGCTGTGCAGCGCCGCACTGGTCGCGCTGGTCATGGCGATCCTGCCCACCTTCTTCCCGAAGGTCTACAGCGGCGTCGACATCGGTTCACCCGAGGGCCTCCGCTTCCTGATCGCGGTACCCGTCTTCGCGGTGTTCACCGTCGGGATCGGCATCGGACTCGCAGCGATCATCGGACACCCGGCAGGAACCGTTGTGGCCCTCCTCGGTTGGACGTACGTCATCGAGAACGCGATCAGCCTGGTTCCCGACGGTTACACGCTGCAGCAGTACATGCCCTTCCTCAACGGAACCTTCGGCACCGGGCAGGAACTCGCATTCATGCCGCCGTGGGGTCCCACCGGCGGGCTGCTCTACTGCGGCGCGGTCGCGGTGGCCCTCTTCGTCCTCGGATGTGTCTCGCTGACGTTCCGGGTCAGAAGGACCGGTAGTCGCGCACCGTCATCCGCGGTCCGCGCCGTTCTCGCCGGACGCCGTGCAGCTCCACCATCCTGATGATCCGACGCCGTTGTCCGGCATAGGGTTCCAGTAGCTCGAGCATGCCCGCGTCGTCGACCGGTTCGCCGATGAGGGTCAGGCCCACCAGCGTCGGGATGTGATAGTCGCCGACCGACACCGCATCGGTGTCGCCGACGGCCCGGGCGCGCGTCTCCGCCTCGGTCCAGCGCCCCACGCCCCGCAGGAGCCGGAGCCGATCGTGGTGACGTTCGACGTCCATCGCGGTCGCCCCGCGGATCGTGCGCATGCGCACGGGTTCGATGCCGCTACGGTGCCACTCCCACGACGGGATGTCCGCCCACGCGGCCCGCGGCGGCGGTACACGCATCGTGCCGGGTACCGGACCCGGCGCCGGCTCGCCGAAGCGTCGGACCAGATATCGCCAGGCGCGAAAGGCCTCCGCCCCGACCACCTTCTGCTCGAGGATCGCCGGTACCAGCGCCTCCCACACCCGATCGGTGCGGCCGATCCGCAGGCCCGCCGAGCGACGGACGAGTCCGGCGACCACGTCGTCGTGCACCGCCATCGCCTCCGGCTCGTCGGAGGCGCCGAGGAAGTCCGGCAACTGCTCGAGCAACCAGTCGCCGCCGGGCCCCCAGGCGCGTCCCAGCACCCGCGAACCGTCGATGCGCAGCGTCACCGTGCCGGGCCCGTCGGGGGTCTGCACCGAACGCCAGATCGACCCGTCGTTGCCGTAGACGAACGTGGGGTCGCCGGCTCCGCGTCGGAGATGGCCGACGGTGCCACGGACGTCGAGCTGCCATGGCAACTCCCATTCCCGGGCACGCTCGTCGGCACTCACCGTTCCGAGCGTAGCCCGCCCCCGCGCAGTCCGTTTCTCGTCGAATTCTCCGAGAATGCACTCGCTGACGTGCGTCCTATTCGTCTGTCGTTCAGCGAATGGACGGCTCTCGCGAGATGCGTCGGTCGAAACCGATCAGACCGCGTAACCGCCACGGTTGGAAGCGGTCTTGCCCTCCTTGAGGACCAGAAGGATGTTGTCGTGGTCGGCGAGCGAGTCGATGTCGGCGAGCGGATCACCCTTGACGACGACGACGTCGGCGAGCTTGCCCGCCTCCAGGGTGCCCAGCTTGTCGGCGACGTCGCAGAGCTCGGCGGAGGTCTTGGTGCCGGCGACGATCGCCTGCATCGGGGTCATGCCACCGAACTTCACCAGGCAGCCGAGCTCGCCGAGGGTGGCACCGTGGTCGGGGACCAGACCGGCGTCGGTGCCGACGGCGACCTTGATCCCGGCCTCGACCGACGCCGCGATGGACTCGTGAGCCAGCTTGTGCCACTTCTCGGACTTGGCGACCGCCTGCGGCGTCGCGGTGTCCGGCTTCAGGGTCTCGATCAGAGTGGGGACCAGGAACTGACCGCGCTCGACCATCTCCGTCCGGAGTTCGTCGGTGAGTGCGTACCCGTGCTCGATGGAGTGCGCGCCACCCTGGACGGCGGCCTGGATACCGAGGAAACCGATCGCGTGCGCGGCGACCTTGCGTCCGCCGTAGTTCTCGGCCTCCTCGACCAGCGCGGCGACGATCTCGGTGCGGGCACCCAGCCAGTCCGGATCGTCGCTGGGCGAGGAGACACCGCCGCTGGAGGCGACCTTGATGACGTCGACGCCGCTGCGGAGCAGCTCGCGGACGGCCTTGCGCGCCTCGTCGACGGTGTCGACCAGCTCACCGCCGATCAGGCCGGTTCCGCTGAGGCCCGACGGGATGTGGAAGTCGGCGTGACCACCGGTCTGGCTGAGCATCTTGTCGGCGACCAGCAGACGCGGGCCGGCGACCAGACCGTGGGCGACGGCGTCGCGGACGCCCACGTCGACACCCATGAGGTCGCGGACGGTGGTGACACCGGCCTCGATGGTGGTCTTGAGCCGGTCGATGAGCTCGAAGAAACGGTACGACGCCGGCACCATCGCGGCCATGATCGGCGAGCCCTTGGTGCCCGGCAGCGAGAGATGCACGTGGCAGTCGAAGAACCCGGGGGTCACGGTGTTGCCCCCGACATCCACCTTCACCGGCTTCGCCGATTCGTCGATCTGCGGGGCACCGGAAGCCGCACCGGCGTAGGCGATCTTGCCATCGTCGATCACGACGACCGCGTCGGCGATCGGGTCGGCGCCGGTCCCGTCGATCAGGCGAGCATTGTGAAGGATCGTTGTGGTCATGACTTTTGGTTATACCGTGTATTCATTCTTTTCCCGGCATCCGAGGGAGAACCTCACACCGGGTCCCGCATTCATGCGCAGATTTGTTCCTCGGAATAGGCACGAAATTGCCACTCGCCGGAACCACGCAAACAAAATGAGGGATTCATACCGTTTTTCCGGCACGAATCCCTCACTTTGCGAAGTGGACTTCTACAGGTTGATCATGTGCCCGATCGCGCCGTGGAAAGTCTCTTGCAGCGCCTCCGACATCGTCGGGTGGGTGTGCACGTTGCGGGCCAACTCCTTGGCGGTGAGATCCCACTTGTGGGCCAGCGTCATCTCCGGGAGCAGCTCGGACGCACCGTCACCCACCACGTGGCCGCCGAGCAGCTCGTCGGTGTCGGCGTCGGTGACCAGCTTGGCGAAGCCCGCGGTCTCACCGAGACCCTGCGCCTTGCCGTTGGCGGTGAAGGGGAACGTGGTGGCCTTCACGTTGTAGCCCTCGTCCTTGGCCTGCGCCTCGGTGAGACCGAACGACGCGACCTGCGGCTGGCAGAAGGTGGCACGCGGCAGGAAGCGGTAATCGCCCAGGGTCATCGTCTCGGCGCCGGCCATGGTCTCGGCAGCCACCACACCCTGCGCTTCGGCAACGTGGGCGAGCTGCAGCTTGGCGGTGACGTCACCGATGGCGTAGATGCCCTCGACATTGGTGCGCATGTGGTCGTCGATGGCGATCGCGCCGCGATCGGTGAGTTCGACGCCGGTCTTCTCCAGACCGAAACCCTCGACGCGGGGGGCGAAACCGACGGACATGAGGACCTTGTCGACGGTCAGCTCGCCTTCTTTGTCCTTGGCGTCCTTGTAGCTGACGGTGACGCTGTCGCCGTTGTCGGTGACCGACTGCACCTTGGTGGAGGTGAGCAGCTTGACGCCGAGCTTCTTGTATTCCTTGGCGACGGCCTTCGACGAGTCGGCGTCCTCGTTCGGCAGGACGCGGTCGAGGAACTCGACGATGGTGACGTCGACGCCGTAGTTGGCGAGCACGTAGCCGAATTCCATACCGATGGCACCCGCGCCGACGATGACGATGGATTCGGGCAGCTCCCGGGTGAGGATCTGGGTTTCGTAGGTGACCACGTTCTCCGACAATTCGACGCCCGGCAGGAGCTTCACGGTCGAGCCGGTGTCGATGATGACGTTGTCGAAGGTGATCTCCTGATCTGTGGAATCAGATGCGTCTCCGCCGCGGACCTTGATGGTCTTGGCATCGGTGAACACGCCGTAACCGTCGATCTCGGTGATCTTGTTCTTCTTCATCAGGTAGTGGACGCCCTTGACGATGCCGTCCGAGACCTTGCGGCTGCGGTCGAACGCCGCGCCGAAGTCGAAGGACACGTCGCCACTCATGCCGAAGGTCTTGGCCTGGTGATTGAAGATGTGTGCCAGTTCGGCATTACGGAGCAACGCCTTGGACGGGATACATCCGACGTTGAGACACACACCGCCCCAGTACTTCTCCTCGATGACAGCGGTTTTCATGCCCAGTTGAGCCGACCGGATCGCGGCTACGTACCCACCTGGACCTGCACCCAATACAACTGTTTGAAAGTGTTCAGCCACGCCTGCCACCCTACGTCCCGTCGATGGTCCGTCGCAGTCCGTCCCGCTACTCCCTGGTAACACCACCACGATTTCAATCACTGTTTGAAACGCTGTTTGATCTGTGGTTCCATCCCACTGTGACCCAGACCACCGACGCGACGCCGTCCGGGACCGGCTCGCCCGGTACCCGCGAGACCCTGCTCGTCGTCGCCGAACGGTTGTTCCTGGCCGAGGGCTACGACAAGGTGTCGGTCCGCGCGATCTGCGCCGCCGCCGACGCAAACCCCGCGGCCGTGCACTACCACTTCGGGACCAAGGACGATCTGACCATCGCCCTTCTCGAATCCCGGCTGGCACCGTGCTGGGCAGACGCGCTGGCCTCGATCGATCCCGAGAACGATTCGGTGCGCCACGTCGTCGACGTCTTGCTCGCGCCGTTCGTCGATCTCCAGTGCGATCCGACCGGGCACCTACACCTGCGCCTGCTGTCGCGGTTCGTGCTGACCCACCCGACGGTCGGCTGGACCGCCCGGTGGTTCGGCCTCGATCCGTTCGCCGACCTCCTGCTCGACGCCATCCCCGGACTGCCCTCCCGCGCGGCACGGCGCCGCTGGGCACTCGCCTTCCAGCTGATCCTCCTGCGCTTCGGCAGCTCCGAGCCACTCGACGCCCAGGCCGTCGACGCCCTCGCGGGGTTCGTCACCGCGGGACTGTCGGCGCCACCAGACCCCAGCCCGTCCGAACAAGAAACCGATTGAGAGGAACCGACGTGGACAGCCCCGACGCCGGACCGTTCAGCCCAGCACAGCTCGGCCCGCTCACCCTGCGGAACCGACTGATCAAGTGCGCCACCTTCGAGGGCATGACGCCCGACGCGCTCGTCACCGACGAACTCGTCGAGTTCCACCGTGAGGTCGCGGCCGGCGGTGTCGCGATGAGCACCGTCGCCTACTGCGCGGTCTCACCGGAGGGCCGCACCGACCGCCACCAGATCTGGATGCGTCCCGAGGCGATGCCCGGACTGCGCAAGCTGACCGACGCCATCCACTCCGAAGGCGCACTCGCCGCCGCACAGCTCGGCCACGCCGGCGCGGTCGCGAACTCGGTGTCGAACCGTGCCAAGGCCTGGGGTCCGGGCCGAATCCCCGCGCCGATGGGGATGTCGTTGACCCACAAGGCGAGCGTCTCCGACATCGCCGAGCTGCGGGTGAAGTTCCGGCAGGCCGCCCGCATCGCCGTCGACTCCGGCTTCGACGGGCTCGAGATCCACTGCGGCCACAACTATCTCATCTCCAGCTTCCTGTCTCCCCTGCTCAACCACCGCCGCGACGGGTACGGCGGCAGCCTGGTCAACCGCGCGCGTATGGCACGCGAGGTCGTCGAGAGCGTGCGTGAGGAGGTCGGGGACGAGGCCGCGATCTGGGTGAAGCTCAACACCTACGACGGCGTCGGCAAGCCCGACATCGAACGGTCGCCGGAGGCACGAACGAAGGGCCGCGCCAAGCTCAGCGGCTTCAACGTCGACGAGGCCTGCCAGGTGGCGCAGCTGCTGGAGTCCGACGGCCATCTCGACGCCATCGAACCCACCGCGGGCAGCTCGCTGCTCAACCCGATGTACCTGTTCCACGGCGAGGCGCCGCGCAAGGAGTTCGCCGCCGCCTTCTCCGGTCCGATGAAGTACGGGCTCAAGGCTTTCGCGCCGATCTTCCTCAAGCACTATCAGTACCACGACGGCTACCTGCTGCCGCTCGCGCGGGAACTGCGGAAGGCCGTCGACCTGCCGATGATCCTGCTCGGCGGAATCACCGACCGGGCCTCGATGGACACCGCGATGGCCGAGGGGTTCGAATTCATGGCGATGGGCCGGGCGGTCCTCCGTGAGCCGGATCTGCCGCTGCGGATCGCCGCAGACCCGTCGACGACGTCGAAGTGCGTGCACTGCAACCTCTGCATGCCGACGATCTACTCGCACACGCGGTGCCCGATCCGCACCGGCGAGGTGCCCGATCCCCTCGCGGTCTCGTCGTCGGTGAGCGGCCCGGCCAGCTGACGCCGCGGTAGCTGTCGCGTGTCGTGGCGCCGACCGCACCGATACGCGACAAGTGCGCCGTGCTCCCGCCTATGGTGACCCCATGGCTCCTCGCCGCAAGGACACACCGCCGCCGGCGACCGGCGGAACGGAGAAGGAAGTTCTCGTCGGCTTCCTCGACTACCTGCGCTCGTCGGCGGTGTCGAAACTCGACGGTGTCGACGAGGCCGACGCGCGCGCAGCCGCCGTGCCGTCGGGCACCAACCTCCTCGGGCTGGTGCGGCACCTGACCTTCGTCGAACGGTTCTTCTTCCTCGGCGAGGACACCGCCGACTGGAAGGCGACGTTCACCTGCGGGGAGTCGGATACGGTGCCCGGCATCCAGGCCGGCTACCGGCAGGCGGTGGCCGAGGCGAACGCGGTCATCGAGGCCTACGCTGACCTCGGCGAGCCCGCGCCCAGGGCCGCCGGCCGACGATCCTCACCGTCGATGCGGTGGGCGCTGACCCACATGATCGAGGAGACCGCCCGCCACGCAGGCCATCTCGACATCATCCGCGAGGGCGTCGACGGCCGGACGGGCCGCTGAACCGGCCTCAGCTGCGCAGGAAGACCCCGTCGCTCTCTTCGTCGTCGTAGTACTCGATCGTCATCTTCGGGCCGTCGAAGGTCACCTGGGAGATGCTGCCGAGTTCGGCGTTCTCGTCGTGCAGGGTGAAGGTGAAGATGTTCCGATCCCAGTGTGCGAGTTCGTGTTTGCGGACTCCACCGGGACCCATCTCGAGGAACAGCTTGCCGTCCCGTTCGACGACCTCGGCCGGTCCGTAGACTGCGTTGGCATATGTGCCGACGAATGTCGGCAACGGCTGGGCCGGAGCAGGATTCGCCGGTGCCTGCTTTCCGACGAGGTCGCCGCTGGGCACACTCAGCGGCGCATATGCCTTGGCGTACAGCGCACGCCAGTCGCTGCGGATCTCACCGAACTGCACGAGATCCATGAACTCCGCGGCGAGTGCATCGACCGCCCCGATGGGTGCGGCGTTGGACAGCACCACGATCGCCGTGTCCGCGGACGGCAGGATCGAGAACGAGGTTCCAGCACCCGAGGCGAAGGCGCCGGCATGGCTGAACTGGGTGCGCGCATCGGTGGTGACGCCGACGTTGAAGCCGTGCCCGTAGAACCCGGCACGGTCGTCCGGCGACGCCGGCGGGTTGGACACGATCTGCGGAGAGACCGCCGGCAGCAGGGCGTCCGGCGCGACGATCTCGGCGCCGTTGTGCTTGCCCTGCGCCAGAACCATCTTCAGCCAGACGGCCATGTCGTTGACCGTGGAGCTCACCCCGCCGGCCGGCGACTGGGCGTCGGGGTCACGGGGGATGTCGGTCTTGGCCCACTTGCCGTCGATCTTGATGTGCCCGACGGCTCGGTCGGCCCGCTTCTCGAAGTCGGCGTAGCGGGAACTGGTGCTGGTCATGCCCAGCGGCCCGTAGATGAGGTCCTGCGACAGCGTCGGCCAGTCCTTGCCCGCCTTCGCGGCGACTGCCTCACCACCGGTGGTGACACCGAAGTTGGTGTACGCGTAGCTGATCCGGAACGGGTCGAGAGGCATGAACCGAAGCCGCTGGAGGATTTCGGTCTGCGAGTAGCCCATGTCCTCGAGCTTGTCGCCGGCGTGATCGGGCAGACCGGATCGGTGCGAGTACATGTCGCCGACGGTCACGGTCCGGGTGACGTACGGTTCGGCGAGCGCGAACCAGGGCAGCCCCTCGACGATCGGCATGCCCCAGGCAACCGTCTTGTCGGTGACCGCCGCGCCGACCACCGTCGATCCGACCGACTTCGACACAGACGCGAGCTGAAAGACCGTGTTCGGATCGACCTTCTGCCCGGTCGTCAGGTCCTTGACCCCGAACCCCTTCGCATACTTCGTCTCTCCGCCCGACACCACCGCCACCGCGAGTCCGGGCAGACCCGTCGACGACATCAACGACTCGGCGAGCCCGTCGAGCTGCCCGACCGCTTTGTCCACCGCACCGTCGGGTAGCGGCATCGCGTCCACGGCGTTCGGGTTCACCAGCGCCGACGCCCCCGACGGTTCGGTCGGCGGGTTGCCGGTGCCGGACGAGGCCGTGTCGCACGCAGCGACGAGGGCGATCACCGACAGGGCCGAGCAGGCCGCGAGTGACACGCGTCCCCATCCCGGGCCGCGCCATCGTGATTGTCGCCCCGCGGCGGAGTCGGTGTCGGGGCCGGAGCGTCGGACAGGGACCGAATCGGTAGTGGGCATGCGGATCTCCTCATCCTCGCGGAGAAAGATACCGCGAAGACGCCCTGACGTGCACATTCCGTGGTCCACCGGCACGATTTCGGCCTGGATGGGCACAGACGTGACGAGGGCGGGTCCCGCACCGGCGGTGACCTGCACCCGTCCCGCGTAAGTTGGACGCCATGACCGAGCACGCCGACGGCATCTCCACCAGCACCGACACCGACGATCCGTTCCTCTGGCTCGAGGACGTCACCGGCGACGACGCGCTGGCCTGGGTACGCTCCCACAACGACCCGACCGTCGAGAAGCTCTCGTCGTCGGACCGCTTCCGCGACATGGAGGCGTCGGCGCTGGCGATCCTCGACACCGACGACCGGATTCCGTTCGTCCGGCGTCGCGGTGGGTTCCTCTACAACTTCTGGCGCGACGCGACCAATCCCCGCGGGCTCTGGCGGCGGACGACGCTGGAGTCCTACGTGACCGATGCGCCCGAGTGGGAGATCATCCTCGACGTCGACGAACTCGCGCGCACCGAGGACGAGAACTGGGTGTGGTCGGGGGCCACGGTGCTCCGTCCCGAGTACGAACGCGCGCTGGTCTCGCTGTCGCGGGGCGGTGCCGACGCGAGCGTGATCCGCGAGTTCGACATCCCGACGCGGCAGTGGATCACCGACGGCTTCTCCTTGCCGGAGAACAAGTCGAGTGTGCGCTGGATCGACCGCGACACCGTCTATGTCGGAACCGATTTCGGCGATCAACCGGACGGCGTCGGGTCGTTGACCGACTCCGGCTATCCCCGCGTGGTCAAACGCTGGTCGCGGGGCACCCCGCTGGAGGCCGCGACCACCGTCTTCGCCGGCGAGAAGAGCGACGTGTCGGTGCACGCGATCTACGACGACACCCCCGGCTTCGAGCGACATTTCATCTTGCGTTCGACGGACTTCTTCAACTCGCTCATGTTCGAATTACGCGACGGCGAAACGGAACTCATCGACGTCCCGACCGATGCCCACGCCGGTGTGCGGATGAACTGGCTGCTGGTGATGACGCGGTCGGAGTGGACGGTCGACGGTACGACCCATGCGCCGGGCACCCTGCTGGCCTTCGACTACGACGACTACCGGGCCGGTGGCCGCGAGCCGACCGTGCTGTTCACCCCGGATGCCCACACGAGTCTCGTCGACTATGCCTACACGCGTTCGCAACTCATCATCGTGACGCTGCACGACGTGCACACCATGGTCGAGGTGCGCAAGCTCGGCAGCTGGGAGGTCATCGACTTCCCGGGCCTCCCGGGCCTCGCCACCGTGTCCGTGCTCGACACCGATCCGGACGAGAGTGACGAGGTGTTCTGGATGGCCACCTCGTTCACCGATCCGCCGAGCCTCCTGCACAGCAACGGGACCGCGCCGGAGGTCATCAAGCGCAGCCCGACGTACTTCGACTCCGAATCGGTGATCGCCGAGCAGCATTTCGCCACTTCCGACGACGGAACACAGATTCCCTACTTCGTGATCCGTCGACGGGAGGTGACCAGCGGTCCCACCCTGCTCTACGGCTACGGCGGGTTCGAGAACTCGCTCACACCCAGTTACCTCTCGTTATCGGGCAAGAACTGGATCGAGCGCGGCGGCATCTACGTCATCGCGAACATCCGCGGCGGTGGCGAATACGGTCCGTCGTGGCACACGCAGGCGCAGAAGGCCGGACGCCACAAGGTGTACGAGGACTTCGCCGCCGTGGCACGTGCCCTCGTCGACGGGGGCCTCACCACTCCGGAACAGCTGGGCGCACAGGGCGGTTCCAACGGCGGACTCCTCATGGGCGTCATGCTCACCCGATACCCGGAACTCTTCGGCGCGTTGGTGTGTCAGGTCCCGCTGATCGACATGAAGCGCTATCACCTGCTCCTCGCCGGCGCGTCGTGGGTGGCCGAGTACGGCGACCCCGACGATCCCGAACAGTGGGAGTTCATGAAGCCGTTCTCGCCATACCAGAACATCGATCCCGGCGCCTCGTACCCGCCGATCCTGGTCACGACGTCCACCCGCGACGACCGCGTCCATCCCGGCCACGCCCGCAAACTCGTTGCGCGGCTGGAGGAAAGCGGTCACCAGGTTCTCTACTACGAGAACATCGAGGGCGGCCACGGCGGCGCCGCGGACAACAAACAGGCAGCGTTCAAGTCCGCGCTCGCGTTCGAGTTCCTGTGGCGGACGCTCGCTCCTCAGGCGGATTGAGGTCGCAGCTCCACTACCCTGGGCAGCAGATCACCGCGACCGACAACGATGCCGCCCACGACGAGATGAGGAAACCTGATGGGGATCGACTACACCAAGCGCCCGAAAGCCCAACCCCCGCAACCGCCCGCACAGCCTCCGGCTCCGGGTCACGGCCAGCAGCCGCCGGCCCAGCCGGTGTCGCTCTCCAAGATCACGCTGACCAAGTCGGCGCCGAGCATCTCGTTGAGCAAGCAGGGCGCGGCCACCGGTCAGGTGCGCGTCAACCTCAGCTGGACCGCGAACTCCTCCGGCGGCGGCTTCTTCCGCAAGGCCAAGGGCATCGACCTCGACCTCGCCTGCCTGTGGGAATTCACCGACGGCAGCAAGGGAATCGTCCAGGCCCTGGGCAATTCGTTCCGGGCTCCCCGCGACGGGGAGCCGATCATCTACCTCGACGGTGATGACCGGAGCGGCGCCGGCGGCGAGAACATGTACATCGACCTCGCCGCCACGAACCGAATCCGTCGAATCCTGATCTTCGCCTACATCTACGAGGGCACGCCGAACTGGGCCAGCGCCAACGGCGTCGTCACGTTGTCGCCGGTCAGCGGACCGCAGATCGAGGTCCGACTCGACGAGGCCGACCAGTCCGCGATCTCCTGCGCCATCGCGCTGCTCGAGAACCGCGGCGGCGAACTGGTGATCAACCGCGAGGTGCGCTACATCCGAGGCGCTCAGGACAAGATCGACGAGGCCTACGGCTGGGGCATGAACTGGCGGGGCGCGCGCAAGTGACCGCCACCGCCCTGCCCGGTTTCCTCACCGGCCTCGCCGACGGATCCCTCCGGGTGATAGACCTGACCACCCCGCTGTCGAGTTCGACCCCAGCCCTGCGGTTGCCGGCCCCGTTCGCGAACCTGATCGACTTCAGCCTCGAAGAGGTCAGCGCCTACAACGAACCCGGACCATACTGGCGGCACAACAACATCCACACCGGCGAGCACATCGGCACCCACCTCGACGCACCGATCCACTGGATCAGCGGTCGCGACGGTGACGACGTCTCCCAGATCCCCGTGCAGCGGCTGATCGGTCCGGCAGCCGTCCTCGACCTGACCGCGAAGGTCGCCGACAACCCCGACTATCTGCTCGAGGTCGCCGACGTCGAAGCATGGGAGGCCGAGCACGGCGAACTGCTGCCGGGTGCCTGGCTCCTGCTGCGCACCGGATGGGAATCACGAGGTGGGTCGGAAGCGGAGTTCCTCAACGCCGACGAGACCGGCTCGCACACCCCGGGCGTCTCGGTCGAATGCGCCGAGTGGCTGGCCGTGCAGCGGCAGATCACCGGACTCGGCGTCGAGACCGTCGGTGTCGACGCAGGTCTCGCAGGTGGTTTCGAGCCGGCCTTCCCCGTCCACTACCACTTCCTCGGAAACGACAAGTACGGCCTCACCTCGCTGCGGAACCTCGGTGCGCTGCCCGCCACCGGTGCCGTGATCGTCGTCAGTCCGCTCCCGATCGTCGGCGGTACCGGCAGCCCGTCGCGGGTGCTGGCCATCGTCGAGAGCTGATCGGCGTGACGGCCTCAGCGACAACGTACGGCCCGACGGTCGCCGACGTCGCGGGCCGTGTTCTCGCCGATCTGGGCGTCGGTCACGCGTTCGGGGTCGTCGGCAGCGGCAACTTCGTCATGACCAACGCGCTGCGCGCCGGCGGGGTCGGATTCACCGCGGCACGCCACGAGGGTGGCGCGGCCTCCATGGCCGACGCCTACTCGCGCATGTCTGGACGGGTGGGTGTGCTGACGGTGCACCAGGGTTGCGGTCTGACCAACGCGGTCACCGGCATCGGCGAGGCGGCGAAGAGTCGTACCCCGATGATCGTGCTGACCGCCGACGCCCCGGCTGCCGCGCTGCAGTCGAACTTCCGGATCGACCAGGACGAACTGGCGACGAGCGTGGGCGCGGTGAGCGACCGCGTCTACGGCCCGAACACCGTGGTCGCCGATGTGACCCGGGCGTACCGGACCGCAGTGACCCAGCGCCGGACCGTCGTGCTCAACATCGCGATCGACGTGGCCGCGGCACCGGTCGAGGTGCCCGGGCCGGTCGCCGCTTCGTTCGGGGCACCGCGGATCCGGCCCGACGCCGCGTCGGCGGAAACCCTCGTCGCGGCGATTCGCGCGGCCCGCCGGCCGGTCTTCGTCGCCGGACGGGGCGGTCGTGAGGCCGGTCCGCAGATCGCGGAGCTCGCGGAGGCAAGTGGTGCGCTGCTCGCCACGTCGGCGGTCGCCAACGGCCTCTTCGCCGGAAATCCGTTCTCGCTGGGCATCTCCGGCGGCTTCTCGTCGCCGACGACCGCGGAGCTCATCGCCGGCGCCGACCTCATCGTCGGGTGGGGATGCGCGCTCAACATGTGGACGATGCGGCACGGCCGGCTCATCGGCGACCAGACCGTGGTGGCCCAGGTCGATGTCGAGGTCGAGGCGATCGGCGCGCACCGCCCGGTCGACGTCGGCGTGGTGGGAGACTGCGCAGCAACCGCTGCCGACGCGCTCGCCGCACTTTCCGGTGATCCGCTGTCGCACAACGGATACCGGACCGATGATGTGGCCGAACGGATCGCCGCGTCGGCGCGGTGGCAGGACGTCCCGGTCACCGCCGAGCCTGTCGACGGCCGAATCGATCCGCGCGCGTTGAGCATTGCTCTCGACGAGATCCTGCCTGCCGACCGCATCCTGTCCATCGACTCGGGCAATTTCATGGGGTACCCGTCGACGCATCTGTCGGTGCCCGACGAGTTCGGCTTCTGCTTCACCCAGGCATTCCAGTCGATCGGCGTCGGACTGGGCACGGCCATCGGCGCGGCGATCGCCCAACCCGCCCGGTTGCCTGTCCTCGGCACCGGTGACGGCGGTTTCCTGATGGCGATCTCCGAATTGGAAACCGCCGTCCGCCTGGCACTTCCGCTCGTCGTGATCGTCTACAACGACTCCGCGTACGGCGCCGAGGTACACCATTTCGGCGACGCCGACATGACGACGGTGACCTTCCCCGAGACCGACATCGCCGCCATCGCCCGCGGCCACGGCGCGACGGGCGTGACGGTCACCGGGTTCGACGACCTCGACGAGGTTCGACGCTGGGTCGCCTCACTCGACTCCCCCGAACCGTCCGGCCCGCTGGTCATCGACGCCAAGATCACGAACGACGGCGGATCCTGGTGGCTCGCCGAGGCCTTCGCCGGGCACTGAGAGGCTCGCTTCGCTCGCGGCTGGAGGGAGCGGGACGGCTCAGCGCCGGCCCGCGAAGACCATCCGGCCGATGAGCCCGACAACGACCATCGCGACGCCCACCCCGCCGACGATCAGCGCGACCTGGGTGAGGTCGGAGTAGGCCCCGTCGATGATCAGCTCGGCCACCTGCCGACCCGATGATTCGGCACCCGCGACCTCCTGCTTGGCGCGGTCGGCGAAGAACAGGCCGATGACCCAGCTCGCGACCCCGGCCGCGGCAGCGCCCAGCCCGAGCCAGGCGAAGACCGTGCTGCGCCGGTGCGCGAGCAGAAGGGCGAGGAGTCCGGCGATGACCGCGACCGCCGCCGCACCCCGGGCTAGCATGGTGATCTGGCTGCCGACCTCGGCGTATCTACCGGCCTCGAGACCCGAAGCCCCGTTGGTCAATTCGACGACGACCGGTCCCGAGATCTCGTTCGGGGTGCCGGTCAGATTGAGCGCCCGGTTGATCATCGCGGTGATGTCGAGCTGCATGACGGACGTGTCCTCACCCGGTGCGGGTTCGGTGAACAGCCAGGCGTGCTGCTGGCCGACCACATCGGCGAAGTCGAGCCGGAACTGCTCGCTGTCGGTGTACGTCGCGGCCAGCGGACGCACCAGCGCACCCGCGATCGGGAGATCGGTGCGGGCGGTGGCCTGGGCGGCGATCTCGTCGGCGAGGTAGTCCTTCACCTTCTGGTTCTCGGCCATCGGCGCGACGGTGGAGACGAATCCGTCCTGGTCGACGATACGCAGGTCCAGCCACAGAGCCGGGACCGCGAGCACGGTCGCCGCCATCGCGACGAGCGTCATCAGAGCACTCAGAAAGCTTCGCACCCCACGAGGCTACCGAGCCCCGACTGCTACTCCCCGACGACGTCCGCGGCACGCCCGACGATCAGCGGATCCGGTCGACCGACGAAGTCGTGGTTCTTGCCGTCGTACTCGAACAGGCTGAGCACGTACCGCATCGCATTGATGCGGGCACGCTTCTTGTCGTTGGACTTCACCACCGTCCACGGCGCGTGGTCGGTGTCGGTGGCGGCGAACATCGCCTCCTTGGCCTCGGTGTAGGCGTCCCATTTGTCGAGCGAGGCGAGGTCCATCGGCGAGAGCTTCCACTGCCGGACGGGATCGATCTGGCGGATGGCGAACCGCGTGCGCTGCTCGAGCGGGGTCACCGAGAACCAGAACTTCACCAGGTTGATGCCGTCGTCGACGAGCATCTTCTCGAAGGCCGGGACCTGCGACATGAACTGTGTGTACTGCTGCGGATTACAGAAACCCATGACGCGTTCGACGCCGGCCCGGTTGTACCAGGACCGGTCGAAGAAGACCATCTCGCCACCGGCCGGCAGGTGCTGGACGTAGCGCTGGAAGTACCACTCGGTCGCCTCGCGCTCGCTCGGCTTCTCCAAGGCGACCACGCGAGCACCACGCGGGTTGAGGTGTTCGTTGAAGCGTTTGATCGTGCCGCCCTTGCCGGCGGCGTCACGACCCTCGAAGACCAGCAGGTGGCGCTGCCCGGTCTGCTTGGACCACTTCTGGAGCTTGAGCAACTCGATCTGCAGGCGACGTTTGGTGACCTCGTACTCGCGCCGGCTCATGCGCTCGGAGTACGGGTAGTCCTGACGCCAGGTGTCGACCACGTTGCGATGCGGCAGCGTCAGCAGGACGGGGTCGTCGTCATCGTCGTCGTTCACGGTGAACTGGGTGACATCGTGCAGGTCGACGAGTTGCTGAAGTGCCTCTCGGCCGTTCAGGACACTGAAGTCCGGGCCGACGTGGGGGTCTGCGTCGTGTAGATCGGTCACGATCCCAACGATAGGACGACCGGGTGGACCACGCCCGACGCGCCGGTGAACGACGCGCCGCGTCGGGCGGGTTTGGTCTCAGATCGGTGGACGAGCCGACCGGTCAGTTGCGCAGATCGATGGAACCCGAATGCAGGCAGGCCTTACCGGTAACCGAATCGAAGGCCGCCGCGAAGCCGCCGCTGCACACCGCGCCGTCGGGTCCGGCGTAGGCCTGGCCACCCCAGCCGCCGACCGCCACCGTGGTGCCGCCGCGCCGCGCCTGCGCGATCGACAGCGCCTTGGGACCGGTGGTCACCGAGTACGCCACGCCGCGCGAGTTGGCACCTGCGAGGGCCGACGAGCCCGGCTGCAGGTTGTACGACGAGGCGTTGCCGCCGTTGTCCGACACGGAGATGGCCGTGCCGTTGCCACTGCGGTCCTCGGCGGTCGCGCGGCTACCCAATCCGGCCTTGGCGCCGCAACCGCTCGCACCTACGACCCGTTCGATCTGTTGCCCGTTCGACGCCGTGCACTGAACAGCCGATGCGACACCCTCACCGGACAACCCGGCGAATGCGACACAACCGGCGCCACCGGCGAGGAAGACCAACGCCCGGACGGCAAATTTGTTCATTTTCAAGGGATTTGGCCTCCATGGTGCAACGGCTGGGCTGATGACGATCCCAGGGTACCCGCGGTCCGCGCGGGCCACCCGGGGGATCGTCGGGTCGACACCGTCCGGATGACGGCGACCCGGTTCGGGCGCGGTTTGCTCAGCCGGCGGCGCGCTTCTCGGCTTCGGCGGTGAGCCCCTTGCGCGAGGTGTCGACGGCCATCTTCTGGGCGCGCTTGACGATCAATCCGGGCAGTTTGATCTTGAGATCGACCTCCAGGTCGAAGTGCACGTGCGAACCGGTGTCGGTCGCGGTGACGGTGTACTTGCCGCGCTGTTCACTGAGCTGATTCGACTTGATCAGGCGCCATTCGCAGGTCGTGTCGGTCCACTCGTACGTACAGGTCTGTTCGTCGGAGATACCCGCCGCGGTGACCACCATGCGCACGGTCCTCGGTGCGCCGTCGTCGTGCTCGTCGATGATCTCGGCCTCTTTGTGGGGGCCCGACCACTCGGGGAGGGACTCGATGTCCATGAGTACTTCCATCACCACCGAGACCGGGGCGGCGATGTGGAATTCGATGTTCGCGGAGACAGCCATGGGGTGAACCTACCGTCCGGCCTCCGCGGGCACACACCGAACCGTGCGCCGTCGGGATTCGTCCTGGTCGGGTGACCAGGTTCACCCAGCTCGCGCCTCGACGGGGATCAGCTCTCCCGGTCGACGAGGTTCACCGGCCACGCCTCGTCGGGGATGTCGCGGAGTGTGCACGCCTGGTCCGCCGCCGTGAACCATCCTCGGAAATGCATGATCTCGCCGATGACCGGATTGCGAACCGTCATGTCACAGCGGAAGCGTTCGCGCTTCTCGTCCCACCCCTCGATGTATTTCATCTGCGCGGTGAAGAGGCCCTTCATGCCCACCTTCGGTCCGCGCCCCAGCCAGCGCATCGGTCCGCTCTCGAGGAGCAGCTCGCCGGCCGGGGTCACCGACGGCTCGATCGGATAGAGGAACTCGGGTCCGTCGCCGAAGTAGTCGACGAGTCCGCTGCGTCCCGCGACGAGGAGGGAGTTGAGCTTGCGCGGGCCGGTCGTGTACCGGAAGGTCCGCAGTACCGCGAGGGACTCGCGCTCGAGTTCATCGACGTAGCAGTAGTAGGCCTGGGTGAACGGGACCATCCGACTGGTCTTGGACGGCAGGGCGTTCCGCTTGGCGTAGTGCCAGAGAGCCGGTGGGGGCAGGACCGAGGACACGTACACCGACTCGTACATGCCGTGGCAGATCTGGGCGACCCCGGAGGTGGAGTCGATGCCGTAACGCCATGCGACGTTGGGGTGGAGGCGGTCGAAGTCCGAGCCCAGCTCATGCCGGAAGACCGGCGTCATCGTGTCCCCTCCCGAACTCGGCCCAGCGTCGTTCACACGGCGTACTGCCACCGAGGTGGCGCCACCGTGAACCTACTACGGAGCCCGCCGCAAGCCAACGACGTACAGATGACCAGGTCTGCGGGTTCGCCAGAACCGGTGGGAATGCCTACCGGTAGACCGCGGCGTCGCAGAGGGCGGCCAGTTCGGCGATGACCCGATCGAGCGGTTCGACGCTGCGCTGCGTCTGACAGAGTGCGACCGCCCCCTCGATGGCGGCCACGATCAGGTTCGCCAGCGAATCGGCGCGCTCGCTGTCCACACCGTCGACGACGAGCCGGGCGGTGATCAGATCGGCCCAGCGGCGGAGGATCTCGGCGGCGGCGTCGGCCACCTCGGGCTCGCCGCGACGCGCCAGGCCGCCGGCCATGACCGGGCAGCCGAACTGAAAGTCGGTGTTGACCAGCATGCGCCGCCACACGCCGCCGATCTCGCGAACCGTCTCGGCGGGGGTGAGCGTAACCCGGCGCGCGAGCCGCTCGGCGATGAAGTCTCCCGCGTACTGGACCGCCTCGGTCATGAGCTGCGTCTTGCCGCCGGGAAAGTGGTGGTAGATGGACCCGCGAGGCGCGGCGCTCGCGGAGATGACGTCGCCGATCGAGGTCGCGGCGACACCGTCGCGACCGATCAGGTCCGCGGCATGGACGATCATCCGCTCACGCGGACCACGCTCATCCGATCCGGAGATGACGGATTCGGCGGAATGCGGCGCCATGACCTGCTCCTTCATCTCGTCCGGGTGGTCTATGCAACTATACATAGCCCGATCGCCCGGGAGGCGTGTCCGACCGGGTACGCAGACCGTGGTCGCACACGGCATGACCACGCGCATCGTCTTCCGGTGGACCCGGGTCAGGCCTCCACGAGGAAACGTTCGCGGATCTTGTCCTGCTCGCGGGTACCGATACCGAGCGCCTCGCTGAAGTACCCCTCGATGCCGCCGTATCTGGTCCGCACCTCATCGAAGGCCGCGTCGAGGTATCCCGCGTCGACGCCGAGCACGCCGACGAGAAGTTGCGGGTCGCCGCCCGCGGCCGCGAAGCCGTCGAAGATGTGCCTCAGCGCCGGGATGAGGCGCTCGTTGGTCAGCAGGTAGTCGCGGTAGACGTCCTCTTCACCCACCCCGACCAGGGTGAGGAATGCCGCGGCGGCCCAACCGGTGCGGTCCTTGCCGGTCGTGCAGTGGAAGAGGATCGGGCTCGGCGCGTCGCCGAGGAGCCCGCGATAGAACTCCGAGTAGGCGGCCGTGGCACTCGGCAGGGTGATCATCTCGCGGTAGGTACCCGAGATCATCTCCCGCGCCTTACCCCCGGCCAGGACCTTGTCGGCCTGGGCGACCACGGCCGGATCAGCGAGTACGGCACCGATGTTGGCCGGGATCGACATCTGCGCGTCGGCGAGCACGTCGAGCCCGACCTCGGTGACGTCGGGCAGGGACGGGTCCGGGATGGCCTCCCTCTCGTGCACCGAACGGAGGTCGTACACCGTGCGCAGGCCGAGGCTCTCGAGGGCGGCGACATCGGAGTCGGTGAGCGACGAGAAGTCCGTCGACCGGAACAGCAACCCGGAACGCACCACTCGCCCGTCGGCGGTCCGCCAGCCGCCGAGGTCACGCAGATTCGGGAGGCTGCCGATCGGGCTCGGCGCACCGGGTGTCACAGTCACGCGACTCATCGTCGCAGATGAACACGCCTCACCGGCGTCCAGCCGGCAGATCAGCGGGTCAGAGCGCGCTCGAGCATCGGCCACGACTTGGCCAGCTGGTCCTGCCAGTACGGCCACGAATGCGTCCCGGGCTCGTAGTCGATCGTCGCGGGGATGCGTAGCTGCTTGAGCCTCTTGTCGAGGTTCTGCGTGCAGTAGTAGGTCGCCGCCTCGAGAGGGCCGCCTACGCCGACGATCCTGGCGTACTCAACCACGTCACCGTCGATCGCCTCGTTTGCCAGGTGATCGTGCCTTCCGGGCATGCCGGTGCCGCTGCTGACATAAATCGCCTTGCCACGGAGTTTGTGGGCGTTGACCACTGGGTCGTGAGCACGCCAGCCGGGCGCATCGAGGGGTCCCCAGATGTTGGTGATGTCCCCGCCGTTCCCGCCGACCACCGCCTGGACGGCCAACTGGCCGAGCCTGGTGGTGGTCTCGGCACATCCGCTGTAGGACGCGACCCCGCGATACAGCTCCGGCGCCGCCTCGGCCAGGGCGAGCACCGATGTTCCTGCCATCGAGATCCCCGCGATGGCGTTGGCCCCGGTAGCGTTCAGCTTCGCGTCGATGACCGGGGGCAGCTCTTGGGTCAGAAATGTCGTCCACTTGTTACGGCCCAAGACCGGATCGACCTTCACCCAATCCGTGTAATAGCTGTATCCGCCACTCATCGGAACGACGATGTTCACGTTCTTGTCGGCGGCGAATTCGACGATGTCGGTCTGGGCGAACCAGTGTGCATCACCCTCCCCACCACCGGATCCGTTGAGCAGATAAAGCGTGGGCCGGGGCACCGACCTGTCGGCCGCGACGAGAATCCGGATCGGCACATCACGGTTCATCGACGTCGAGTGCACAGTCAGGTCAAGGGCCCGCCCCTCGGCCATCGCTTCCGCGAGCCGGTCGGCCCGCTTGGACTTGGCCCCCGTGTCCGCCGTCGCTGTCACGGAAAAGCCAATCGAGACAACGGCTACGACGAATGCGATGAACGCCTGGACCGTACGGCGATGGAGGTTGCCGCTCGTCACGGACATCATCGTCCCTTCATATGTCGACGCGTGGAACCTGCCCGGACAACAGATTTCCAACGCTCGGGTATCGATCCGAATACATTCGCGACCATACTCACCCGCGACGACAGCATCGGTTTGTTCAGCGATTCCGACACGAATCCTCGAGAACGCAATCGCGAATAGCAATCCACAATCACGAGTTCGTGATCATTAGGACGACCGTCCTCACTCGGCCAAAAACGTTGTGACCGGGCATTCTGCAAATCGCGTCACCGACGTTGGAGATCGGATTCGACGAATGTCTCATCGCCTTCGGCACATGCACGCACAAGAATTCGACCGGTCGGACGACCCGCGGCGTGTCGTCGGCGGGCGTGGCGTTTCCTAGGCGTCCACCGGCCCCGGGAACATCCGCCGCGGATTCTGCAGGAGCGCCGGCGGGATCACCGATGACCGTGCCACCGTGCCGGTCCACCGGACGCGCCGGAGATGTGGAGCGAGAGTCTTGCCACGAGGAACGTCTGCATCCGGAGTGCCATACCCAAACCCGACTGTTCACACACGACGGGTCAGTCGGCGTGCACCTTCTCCAGGACCTGGGTGAAACCTTCTGCCGCGCACCATTCCGGCGGCGACTCGAGAACCAACACACGAAACCGGCCCACTCCTGGAAGGGAGTGGGCCGGCTCGTGAGATGTAGAGCTGGTGAAGCTAGGGGTTCTGAATCAGAAGCCCATGCCGCCCATCTCGTCGGCACCCGGCATGGCCGGAGCAGCGTTCTTCTCCGGCTTGTCGGCGACGACGGCCTCGGTGGTGAGGAACAGAGCCGCGATCGAGGCTGCGTTCTGCAGCGCCGAGCGGGTGACCTTCACCGGGTCGTTGATGCCGGCGGCCAGCAGGTCCTCGTACTCACCGGTGGCGGCGTTGAGGCCGGTGCCGGTGGGCGAGTTCAGGACCTTGTCGGCGACGACGCCCGGCTCGAGACCGGCGTTGATCGCGATCTGCTTGGCCGGAGCCGAGAGAGCGACGCGGACGATGTTGGCGCCGGTGGCCTCGTCACCCTCGAGCGAGAGTGCGTCGATGGCCGGCTCCGACTGCAGCAGGGCCACGCCACCACCGGCGACGATGCCCTCTTCGACGGCAGCCTTGGCGTTGCGCACGGCATCTTCGATGCGGTGCTTGCGCTCCTTGAGCTCGACCTCGGTGGCCGCGCCCGCCTTGATGACCGCAACACCGCCGGCCAGCTTGGCCAGACGCTCCTGCAGCTTCTCACGGTCGTAGTCGGAGTCGCTGTTCTCGATCTCGCCACGGATCTGCGCCACGCGACCGGCGATGGCGTCGGGATCGCCCGCGCCCTCGACGATGGTGGTCTCGTCCTTGGTGACGACGACCTTGCGGGCGGTGCCGAGCAGCTCGACGCCGGCGCCCTCGAGGGACAGGCCGACCTCTTCGCTGATGACCTCGCCACCGGTGAGGATGGCGATGTCGGCCAGCATGGCCTTGCGGCGGTCACCGAAGCCCGGAGCCTTGACGGCGACGGACTTGAAGGTGCCCTTGAGCTTGTTCACGACCAGGGTCGACAGGGCCTCGCCCTCGACGTCCTCGGCGATGATCAGCAGCGGCTTACCGGCCTGGATGACCTTCTCCAGCAGCGGCAGCAGGTCCTTGATGGTCGAGACCTTGCCCGAGACCAGCAGGATGTACGGGTCGTCGAGGACGGCTTCCTGGCGGTCGGCGTCGGTGACGAAGTAGCCCGAGATGTAGCCCTTGTCGAAGCGCATGCCCTCGGTGAGCTCGAGCTGCAGGCCGAAGGTGTTGGACTCCTCGACCGTGATGACGCCTTCCTTGCCGACCTTGTCCATCGCCTCGGCGATGAGCTCGCCGATCGAGGGGTCGCCGGCCGAGATGCCTGCGGTCTGAGCGATCTGCTCCTTGGTCTCGACCTCCCGGGCGCTCTTCAGCAGCGACTCGGTGACGGCCTCGACGGCCTTCTCGATGCCGCGCTTCAGACCCAGCGGGTTCGCGCCGGCAGCGACGTTGCGCAGACCTTCGCGAACGAGGGCCTGGGCCAGAACGGTAGCGGTGGTGGTGCCGTCACCTGCGACGTCGTCGGTCTTCTTGGCGACCTCTTTGACGAGCTCGGCACCGATCTTCTCGTACGGGTCCTCCAGCTCGATCTCCTTGGCGATGGACACACCATCGTTGGTGATCGTGGGGGCGCCCCACTTCTTCTCCAGCACGACGTTGCGACCCTTGGGTCCCAACGTCACTCGGACTGCGTCGGCGAGGCTGTTGAGGCCCCGCTCGAGGCCGCGACGGGCCTCTTCGTCGAACGCGATTTGCTTGGCCATGGGTAAGTGATCCTCCGAAGGGGGTGACACTAGGTTCGTATGGCCGGAACTCGGTGCCCGCGACGGACGACCGGTGTGTCATTCGGTACCGATCTCACCGTCCCGACCTGGCACTCACAGCTCGCGAGTGCCAAGGTCCGTTTTAGCACTCGACCCTGCCGAGTGCAAGGTTGCACCGGACCGGGGCCACCGCATTCGCCCGGCCGGCCGCGGCGACCCTGGTTACGTTGAGGACATGTCTCTCGCGTCCAGGGCGTTCCGGTTCGGGGTCAACATGCTCGCAGTGGACTCCAGCGCGTCGTGGGAAGGCCGCGCGCGACACGTCGAACAGCTCGGCTTCGACGTCCTGCTGGTCCCGGACCACCTGGGCATCCCGAGCCCTTGGCCTGCGCTCGCGACGGCCGCCGCCGCCACCGAACGCCTCCGCGTCGGGCCCTTCGTCCTCAACGCGGCATTCACCAACCCGGTGCTGCTCGCCCGCGACGTGGCGACCGTCGACCAGCTGTCCGACGGCCGTGTCGAGCTCGGCCTGGGCACGGGCTACGTCAAGGAGGAGTTCGAGGCGGCCGGAATCGAATTCCCAACGGCCGGGCGCCGCGTCGACCATCTGGGCGACACCGTGGCCCGGGTGACCTCACTGCTCTCCGCCCCCGAGCACACCCCACGTCCGGTACAGGGGCGCGTGCCTCTGCTTCTCGGCGGCAACGGCGACCGTGTGCTTCGGATGGCCGCCGAGCACGCCGACATCGTGGGGTTCACCGCGGCGCGCACCGGTCGGAAAGGTGACCTCGAGCCGCTATCGGCCACGGACTTCGACGAACGGGTCGCGTTCGCACGCGACGCGGCCGGCGCCAGGTCCGGCGATGTCGAGTGGAACCTGCTGATGCAGATCGTCGTGGTCACCGACGACCCGCGACGCATCGCCGAGGAGAACATCGCGAAGTGGGAGTTGCCGATGAGTCCGGAGGAGTTCCTCGACCTACCGTCGGTCCTCATCGGCTCCGCCGCCGACATCGCCGCACGCCTCGTCGAACTCCGGAAGCGCACCGGGATCAGCTACCTCACTGTCCTCGAACCGGTCCTCGAGCAGTTCGCGCCGGTGATCGGGTTGCTGCGTGACATCGACCGCTGATTCCCACGACCCCGCACGACGAGCCGCCGCGGGGGTGGTTCCCCCGCGGCGGCTCGTCGACCGAAGCGAATCAGACCCTCGAACCGGTCACTGCGGCACGCCGTACTTGTCGATGATCGGAGCCAACAGTTCGGCGGCGCGCGCGCCGGTGATGACCTCGTCGTTGCCGACCTTGGTGACTACTTTGGACTCGGTGTCCTCGTAGACGTGCTCGCCGATCATCTTGCCGTCCTCGTCGTAGGGCCAGAAGAAGGCGAGCGTCCGGCGGACAAGGTAGAACGAGTCGGCGTCGTACTGTGACGACGAGGGTGCGCCCGGATCGTTGTTCACCGAATCGAAGACGTTGTCGCCGAGCAACGCACCCGGCACGAACTGGCTGAACTCGGCCTCTCCGGCGAAGCCCCAGTCGTGCACGGCCATCTTCTGCTTTCCCGTCCACATCACGAGCATGTCCATCGCAGCGAGCTGCTGATAGAAGGCGCGAACCGTGTCCATCCCGTCGAGGATGGTCCCCTGCCCACCTTCGAAGAGCCGGTAGTGCGGATGCGGGACGGTCATGTTGGGTGCGAGCAGTTCCTCGTAGCGACCGGAGAC
The DNA here is from genome assembly GCF_009720185.1 of Gordonia sp. 135. Lineage (NCBI taxonomy): Bacteria > Bacillati > Actinomycetota > Actinomycetes > Mycobacteriales > Gordoniaceae > Gordonia > Gordonia sp. 135. Next base: position 684,544 of record NZ_CP046257.1, on the reverse strand, counting down.
CTCCAACAGTCCATGCCTGCGATAGTTGATGAGGATCTTGCGGTGCTTGGGATTCTCCAGGGTGTCTATGAGGTCGTCGACGTCGTCCATCATGTGGACGAACTCCTCCTCATACGACGTACGGGTGGCAACGGAAACGTGGGCTGTACTCATTGTTGTGCTCTCTCCTTCACAGGTACTTGCTGAGGTCTGGGTAACTACCGATCTCGTAACCGCCGTCGACGACGAGGCTGGAACCGGTGATGTAGCTGGCGTCACCGGAGGCCAGGAACACCGCGGGGGCCGCGAGCTCCGACGGCTTGGCCGGCCGCTTGAGGACTGCGTTGGCGTCGAATTCGGCCATGATTCCCTCGTTTTCGAGGATGAAGCCGGCCATCGGGGTGTCGACGAGACCGGGCAGGACCGAGTTGACGCGGATTCCGTGGCGCCCCAGTTCGAGGGCCGCGTTCTTGGCGAACATGTCTGCACCGGCTTTGCCTGCGGCATACGCACTTCCGCCGTACAGCGGAATGTGGGCATTGACCGATGACACGACGACGATCGATCCGCCGTTACCGGCACGGATCATGCTCTGCGCCGCGTACTTGGTGCAGAGGAACACACCGCGCAGCACGATGTCGACGGTGAAATCCCATGTTTCCACGTCCAAGTCGGTGATCGGACCAGGACGGATCGCGCCGGCCACGTTGAACAGACTGTCGAGGCCGCCGAGGTCGGACTCCGCACGGGCGACCGCCGCCTGGATGTCGCCCGCGTCGGTCACACTCCCCGGCTGGGCAATGTAGTTGTCGCCGAGCTGTTTTGCCGCGTCGTCCAGACCACCGGAGTCGAGATCGAAGGCGACCACCGACCCTCCGTCGGCGATGAGGCGCTCGGCGATCGCGTACCCGATTCCGGATGCGGCTCCGGTGACGATCGACCGTTTGGGTGCTGAAGAATTGGACATGATTTCCCGTCGTACGAGGAGTGAGAAAGTCGCCGCGAAAGATGGCGGCGAGTCGGCCGGAATGATCTCCGGCACCGATGCCCGAGCCCGCGATCGGCGGGACTGATCAGACCTTCGGTGTGAGGTCAATCATCGACCTCGGCACAACGTCGCGTCCATGACATATCCACTCGCTACCGTTAGCCTTTTGCCTAACATCGCAGATGAGCGGCTCGTAGACTAGTGGTCTACATCACATCCACTTGATAGAGTCTGTCCCTGTGACCCTCAACCTGCACCTGGTGCGCTACCTGATCGCCGTCGTCGACGAAGGGCATTTCGGACGCGCTGCGGAGCGTCTGTACATCAGCACGCCATCGCTGAGTCAGCAGATCCGGAAGCTGGAACGGTCCCTCGGTGCGGAGCTGGTCGACCGGACGGCACGCCCCGTCCGTCCGACCCCGGCGGGTGAACGGTTCCTCGCGGAGGCCAGAGAGTCGGTCTCGGCAGCGGACCGGGCTGTCGCCGCGGTGGACAGCTACCGCCGAGAGTTGTCCCACCTTGCGAATCGGCTTCATGACGGCGTCAACGGGAAGCCGCACCCACGAGATCCTCGACGAGCTGCGGCGCCGGGTACCCGACGTGACGGTGCAGATGGTCGAACTCCCGTGGTCGCACCAGACCTCCGCGGTGCGTGAGGGCCAGGTCGACGCCGCACTGGTGCGGCCGCCCTTCGCCGATTCCAGCGGCCTGCGACTCGACGTCATCCGCCACGAAGGTCGAGTCGTAGCTCTGCCGAAAACTCATGCGCTGGCTGACCATTCGGTGGTCCACCTCGCCGACCTCGACGACGAGATCCACGTAACCAACGACGACGCCGACCCCGTTTGGGTGCGCTGGTGGGCCTGCGATCCACGGCCGAGTGGCGCAGTCGTGCGATACGGGCCGTCGGTCCGCACCATGGACGAACTGCTGGAGGTGGTGGCGGCCGGCCAGGCCCCTTCCATCACCGGGCAGTTCGTGGCGCAGAGCTACCGGAACCCCGGCGTGGCCTTCGTCCCGGTCGACGACGTGCCCTCGTGCCCGTTGTCCCTCTGCACCCGGAACTCCGACACGTCGTCCGTCATCACCGAGTTGCGCAGAGCTGTCGCGGCATCGACCCGGACCGAGGAGTCACGCACGCCTGCACGGCATTCGTGACTCCTCGCCCGGGAGCTGGTTACTCAGCCCTGGGGACGGTTGTCCACGAGTCGCTTGGCCTTGCCCGTCGAGCGGAACAGGGCACCGGATTCGACGACGTCCACCGCCACTGTGACGCCGATCCGGTCCTTGATCAGCGACTGCAGCTCGACGGCTGCCGTTCCGCGGTGGTCGCCGGAAACGTCATGGCGGCACTCGACTTTCACCGTCAACTGATCCATGCGTCCGGGCCGTTCCAGCACGCACTGGAACTGTGGGGCCAGCATCGGGACATTCAGGATGAGTTCCTCGATCTGGGTGGGGAACAGATTCACCCCGCGCAGGATGATCATGTCGTCGGTCCGGCCGGTGACCTTCTGCATACGGCGCATGGAACGCGCGGTTCCGGGGAGCAACCTGGTCAGATCTCGGGTACGGTACCGGATGATCGGCATCGCCTCCTTGGTGAGAGAGGTGAACACCAGCTCGCCCTCCTCCCCGTCGGGAAGCACCTCACCGGTCATCGGATCGATGATCTCGGGATAGAAGTGATCTTCCCAGATATGCAGTCCGTCTTTGGTTTCCACACATTCCTGCGCAACCCCGGGCCCCATCACCTCCGAGAGACCGTAGATGTCGACCGCGTCCATCCCGAGCTGCTGCTCGAGTTCGCTACGCATCTGTTCGGTCCACGGCTCGGCACCGAAGACTCCGGGGCGCAGCGAGGTCGTGGCCGGGTCGATTCCCCTGGCGAGCATCGCGTCGACGATCGTCAGCATGTACGACGGCGTCACCATGATCGCGTCCGGCCGGAAGTCCTCGATCAATTGGATCTGTCGTTCGGTCATCCCTCCCGACATGGGGATCACCGTGCAACCCAGACGTTCTGCGCCGTAGTGGGCGCCGAGACCGCCGGTGAACAGTCCATACCCGTATGCGACATGCACCTTGTCCCCCGGCCGCACGCCGCCTGCACGCAGGCTGCGGGCCACCAGGTCCGCCCAGGTGTCCAGGTCGCCGGCGGTGTACCCGACCACCGTCGGCCGGCCGGTGGTACCCGATGACGCGTGGATCCGCGATACCTGCTCGTGCGGTACCGCCAGCATTCCGAACGGATAGTTCTCCCGCAGATCGTTTTTCGCAGTCAAGGGAAACAGTCGCAGGTCGGACAGTTCCTGCAGGTCGTCGGGGCGCACACCTCGTGAGTCGAACGCCGCGCGGTAATGCGGGACCTTGTCGTAGGCGTGCTGCAACGACCACTTGAGCCGTGCGAGCTGAGTTGCCGCGATCTCGTCACGAGAGGCGAACTCCAGGTTCGACTCGGGACGCTCCGCGGTGGGTCGAGAAAGGGTGCTGGTCATCGTCGTACTCCAGGATCGTGTCAGGCGTCGAAGTCGACAGTGACGCTGTCGCTGACAGGGAAAGTCTGGCAGGTGAGGACGAATCCGTCTGCCACCTCGGAATTTTCGAGAGCATAGTTGCGGCGCATGTCGACCTCGCCGAGGGTCACCATGGCCCGGCACGTTCCGCAAACTCCACCCTTGCACGCGAACGGCAGGTCCGAGCGCAACTGTTCGCCCGCGTCAAGGATCGATACCTCTCGCGACAGTCGTCCGCTGACCGATCGGCCGTCGAGGACGATGGTGACATCGCTGCTCGGTCCGGTGACACCGGGCTCGCGGTGCGTCTCCTGCGGCGGCGGAACGTCGTCGACGTAGAACAGCTCGAAGTGGACCTGATCTCCCGCGACGCCCCTGACACTCAACGCATCTCGGGCATCGGTCACCATTCCGTAGGGTCCGCACAGCCAGAAGTGGTCGATGTCGGGAATCGGGACCAGGGTGTCCAGGATCGTGCGCAGTCGATCCGCATCGAGCCTGCCGCTGAACAGTTCCACCTCACGCGGTTCGCGGGACAGCACGTGGATAACTTCGAACCGTGCGCCGAACCGGTCCTTCAGGTCGGCGATCTCCTCGGCGAACATGACCGACCTCGTGCGCCGGTTGCCGTAGAGCAGGATCACCTGTGCGTCCGGGTTGTCCAGGACCGACGCGGCGATCGACAGCATCGGCGTGATCCCCGAACCCGCGGCGATGAGCACATGCCGACCGCCTGCCGCAGCATCGGCGACGAACGACCCGGCCGGCGGCGCGACGTCGATGCGGTCGCCGGACCGCACGTCGCGCACCAGCCAGCTGGAGAAGAGTCCGTCGGCGACCTCGCGAACCCCGATCCGGGGCGCGGCACCGGTGGGCGCGCAGATCGAGTACGAGCGGCGATGCTCGACGCCGTCGACGAAGCGCCGCAGCGTGAGCGACTGTCCCGGACGGAAGTCATAGTCCGCGGCGAGGTCGGCGGGGACCTCGAAGCGGACAGCTACGGCATCGTCGCAGAGTTTCTCGACATCGGCCACGGTCAGGCTGTGGAACGACCTGGTGCGCGACGGTGAGACGACCGCCTCGGCGGTGCTGGTCATGTCAGATCTCCTTCACATGATCGAAGGGCTCCAGGCAACCGCGACAGCGGTACTGCGCCTTACACAGCGTCGCGCCGAACTCCGAGACGAGTTGGGTGTGAGGGGAACCACATCGGGGGCACGTCAGGGCCCGGGGGCGTGCGGTGAGGGTGAGCGGAATCGGTCCGCTCGGACGTGAGGTGACCGCGCCGGGAACCGAGTACCCGCTCTCGGCCAGCTTCTGCCGACCCTCCGGCGAGATCCAGTCGGTCGACCACGAGGGCTGCAGCTGTGTGCGCACCGCGACGCGTGAGAAACCCTCTTGCGCAAGGGTGTACTCGATGTCGTCGCGCATGGTCGCGATCGCGGGACAACCCGAGTAGGTCGGGGTGATCGTCACGACCACCGAACCGTCGTCGTCGATCTCCACGTCGCGCAGGACGCCGAGGTCCGCGAGAGTCAGCATCGGCATCTCCGGGTCGGTGACCGATGCGACGATCTCCCGCGCGGTCTCCGCGCCGGTCTCGCTCAGCGCTCCGGTCATGCTCACCACACACCTTCGGGGTGTGCGCGGGCGACGCTCTGCATTTCGGCCAGCACCAGGCCCATCGCCTCGGTGTGCAGGCCGCGCCGCCCTTCGCGGCCCCCCACTGTGCCGACGGAACCGCCCGCGGGACGATCGAGTTCGGCGGCGTGCAGGACCCGATCGACGACCGCGTCGAACTCGTCCCGGACGGTCCGCGGGTCGACGCCCACCCCGGCTGAGGCCAGGGTGATCTCTTCGCCGGTCGGCCGGAAGAGTTCCTCGACGTATGGCCACACCCGCACGAGCGCTTCGCGGACACGACGCCGTGACTCGGCGGTGCCGCACGCGAGTGTGACCGTCCAGCGCGCCGCGTAGTCGCGGTGGTACGTAAGTTCTTTGACGCCCTTCTGCGCCACGGCAGCGAGCACCGGGTCGCGGGACATGCGGAGCCGGTCGAAGATCGCCAACCGCCAGGTGGTGAACACCAGCAGGCGGACGATCGACACCGCGAAGTCCCCGTTGTCCAGTTCGACGAGCCGAACGTTGCGGAAGGCCGTTTCGTCACGGAAGAAGGCGAGCGCGTCCTCGACGGGCGCCGGGGAGGTCTCGGAGATGACCGGGACCACCTTCGGGTCGGCGGCCGCGGCCCGTGCGAGTAGCAACCGGGCCTGGCCGAGGAGGTCGAGACCGATGTTCGCCAGTGCGACCTCTTCCTCGAGTTCAGGTGCGCGAGTGGCCCATTGCGTCAGCCGCTGCGAACTGATCAGTGCGTCGTCACCGAGCATCAGACAGTACTCCGCAAGTGTGCTCGGGTAGATGTCTGCAGGGACCGTGGTGTCCACGCCGGCGAGCGGGTCGTCGAAGCTGGTGCCGAAAGCCCACTGCCCGTGCGAGTCCTCGTCGACGAGGCCGTCGTAGGCGCTCTCGTGATCTGTCATCTGTCCTGCAACCTCACATGTGGGGGACGTTGTCGGGGATCTCGTAGAACGTCGGATGCCGGTAGACCTTGTCACCGCTGGGGTCGAAGAACGGGTCCTTCTCCGACGGACTCGACGCCACCACCGCGGTCGAGGGCACCACCCAGATGCTCACTCCCTCATTGCGGCGTGTGTAGACATCGCGTGCATGCCGCAACGCCATCTCGCCGTCTGCGGCGTGCAGCGAGCCGACGTGCACGTGGTTCAGTCCGCGCTTGCCTCGCAGGAACACCTCGTACAGCGGCCAGTCCGCCCTCACCATGCGGTCCCTCGTCGTGTGGTCCCTCGTCGTGTGGTCTTTCACCGTGTGTCCTCCTGTCCACGTGCGGCGAAGGCCATGGCGGCCTCGCGCACCCATGCGCCGTTCTCGTGTGCGGCTCGGCGATTGGCGAGGCGCTCGGCGTTCGCCGCGCCGTTGCCCTTGATGACCTCGGTGAACTCACTCCAGTCCGGTTCACCGAAGTCGTAGGCTCCGCGGTCGGGATTCCAGATGAGGTCCGGGTCGGGAAAGGTCACGCCGAGCGCCTCGGCCTGCGGCACGCTCATGTCGACGAACCGCTGGCGCAGTTCATCGTTGGTGTGTCGCTTGATCCGCCACTTCATCGACTGCTCGGTGTTCGGCGATCGGTCGTCGGGCGGGCCGAACATCATCAGCGCGGGCCACCACCAGCGATCCACCGACTCCTGGACCATCGCGCGCTGCGCATCGGTCCCGCGCATCATGGTCGAGAGCAGTTCGTAACCCTGCCGCTGATGGAAGGACTCCTCCTTGCACACCCGGATCATGGCGCGCGCGTACGGGCCGAAGGAGCTGCGGCACAACGGAACCTGATTGCAGATGGCGGCTCCGTCGACCAGCCACCCGATGGTGCCGACGTCGGCAAAGGTGAGGGTTGGATAGTTGAAGATCGACGAGTACTTCTGCTTGCCCTCGATCAGCTTCTCGGTGAGGTCGGCCCGCTCGACACCCAGCGTCTCGGCGGCCGAGTACAGGTAGAGGCCGTGACCGGCTTCGTCCTGGACTTTCGCCATGAGGATCGCTTTGCGCCGCAGAGACGGCGCCCGGGTGAGCCAGTTGCCCTCGGGCTGCATGCCGATGATCTCCGAATGCGCGTGCTGGGCGATCTGGCGAACCAGGGTCTTGCGGTAGCCATCGGGCATCCAGTCCCGCGGCTCGATCCTCAGGTCGTCCGCCACCGTCCGGTCGAACTCGTCAAGGCGAGCGGAATCGTCGTAGGTTATGGCTTTTGACGTGGTCATTCACTCTGCTTTCAAAACCGACTGTTCAGTCGGGATTAGTGTGTATGGCAGTGAGCCGGGCACAACCGATCCGGTCTCAGGACCCGATGAAGACCGGCTTATCCTTGGCGACGAACGCCGACACGGCGGCTCGATGATCGGCGCCGGCGCCCAGCCTGACCTGCGCGTCGAGCTCACGATCGAGTGCGGCGTCGAGGCCGTCGGCCGATGCGGCCACGAGCGATTTGATCTCGCGGTAGGCCGCGGTCGGGCCCTCCGACAGGGCACGGGCGATCTCCCGAGCGACGTCGACGACGTCCTCGTCGTCGACGACCCGGTGGACCAGACCCCAGTCCAACGCCTGTTGCGCACCGATCTTCTCGCCGAGGAGCAGCAGAGCGCGGGCGCGGTCGGCACCGAGACGCTGCACCAGCGAGTAACTGAGGCCAGAATCGCTCGCGAGGGCGATGCCGCTGAACGCGGTCGCGAACGAGGTCTTGCCGCCAGCGATACGGATGTCGGTGGCCAGCGCCAGACCCCAGCCCGCGCCCACGCACGCACCGGGAATCGCTGACACCACCGGCACCCGCAGCGCCGCCAGGGCACGCACCAGCGGGTTGTAGTGCTCGGCCACCGTGTTCATCGCGGTCGCCGGGTCTGACTCGAGCGCGATGAGATGTTCAGCGAGATCCTGTCCGACACAGAAGTTCCTCCCCTCCGCGGTGAGGAGGACTGCCCGGACGGACGAGTCGTCAGCCGCCGCGGCCACCGCGTCCAGGAAGGCGACCTTGGTCGCGGCATCCAGTGCGTTGTTCGCCTGCGCGCGAGCCAGGGTCAGGGTCGCGAGCCCGTCGGCGATGTCGATGGTCACGGTCATGATGTCGAGCCTTCCCACTCGTGGAACCCGCGGCCGGACTTACGTCCGAGGTGGCCGCGGGCGACTTTGTCACGCAACAACTGTGGCGGCGAGAATCGACCACCCAAGGTGCCTTCGAGGTGTTCGGCGATGGCCAGACGCACGTCGAGACCGACGAGGTCGGTGGAACGCAACGGGCCCATCGGATGCCGATATCCCAGTTCCATCGCGCGGTCGATCGACTCGGCGTCCGCGATGCCGTCCTCCAGCATCCGAATTGCCTCGAGCCCCAGGCAAACCCCCAGCCGGCTCGTGGCGAAGCCTGGCGAATCATTCACCAGGACCTCTGATTTCCCGAGCATGGCCACCCATCGGCGGACCACGTCCACGGCAGACGTCGAGGTCGTCGGCGACCGTACGATCTCCACCAGGGACGAGGCCGGCACGGGGTTGAAGAAGTGCATACCGACGAATCGGCTTGGATCGGTGAGTGCGGCGCCCAGTTCGGCGATGGAGATGGAACTCGTGTTGGAGGCGATGACAGTCCGCGTCCCCACCGCAACCTCGACGGCCGTCAGGACGGCGACTTTGAGGGCCGGCACCTCGGGGACCGCCTCCACCACGAGGTCGGTGTCCCTGGCCAGGTCGTGAACCGCGGCGGCCGTGGACACCCGGCCCGCCACCTCGTCGACGTCTCGACCGTCGAGCTTGTCACGCTCGTCTGCACGACGCAGCCCGGCCACGACGCGGTCCAGTGCGGCCTGCCGGTCGGCGGTCTCGACGAGGGTCACTGCCGACCCGAGCGTCGCGAACACCTGCGCGATCCCCGCACCCATACGGCCACCGCCCACCACTCCGACGCGTGCGGGAATCTCGGTCATCGTTTCCTCTCCAGGAAGGCGGTCATCCGCTCCTGCTTGTCCTCGGTCTCGAAAAGAACCGCCTGCGCGATGTCGTCGGCCCATGAATGCGTCCCCGCCGCATCGAGAATGGTCTTGGTCAGCCTCAGCGCCAGCGACGACTGCCGAACGATCCGGTCGATGAGCCGGTGCGCGGCGGCAACGTGATCATCGGCGATCTCCGCAACGAGCCCGACCTCCCGCGCGGCCACCGCGTCGAGAGTGAGCCCGCCGAGGAGCACCTGCTTGGCCACCGACATGCCGACCAGGGCCGGCAGCCGGTAGCTCGCCCCCGCGGCCGCGAGGATGCCGAGCCCGGGCTCGGGGTTGCCGAACACCGCGGTCGACGTGGCGATCCGGATGTCACAGGCGTAGGACAGCTCCGCGCCCCCACCGAGGGCGCGGCCGCTCACCGCGGCGACCGTAGGCAGCGGCAGCGATGCGACGCGATCGAACAGCGACCGGTTGATACCGGCCAGGGCGTCCTCGCGGCGACGGTCGCGGAGTTCGGCGATGTCGGCGCCGCCGGCGAAGTCGTCACCGCGGCCCATCAGCACGAGCGGCTTGGGGTCACGCTCGATCCGGGCGCACGCGTCGTGCAGTTCGGCGACCATCGCGGCATTGATGGCGTTGCGTCGAGCGGGCCGGTCAAGCGTCACGACGAATCGGTCATCGCGCTCCTCGACCTCGACGGTGTGCGCATCGGGCATCTGGACTCCTTCCGTGGTGTCGCAACAGTAACCAACCTTTCGGTCGGTAATCAATACCCCGACGCTCGCCCGGCTGACCGATGCATGCGGGACGAGATGACAAGATGATCGACATGGCCAGCACTCGCGCCCCCCGCAAGACCGGTCGGCCGGGCCGACCCGGGTACGACCTCGACTCACTCCTCGCGGTGGCGGTCAAGGTGTTCAACGACAAGGGCTACGACGGCACCAGCATGGACGCCCTTGCGGAGCGCCTCGGCATCAGCAAGTCCTCGATCTACCACCACGTGGCAGGAAAGGAAGAACTCCTGGAGTTGGCGTTGAACCGCGCCCTCAACGCGTTGTTCGCTGTCACCGTCGAGGCCCGCGCGACCGAGGGTCGCTACATCGACCGGCTGGAATACCTGGTCAGACGCAGTGTCGACATTCTGGTGGCCGAGCTCCCGTACGTCACCCTGCTGTTGCGGGTTCGCGGCAACTCCGCGGTCGAACGCCGCGCGATGGCCCGCCGGCGCGAGTTCGACGCATTCGTCTCCGAGCTCGTCTCGGCGGCAGCCGACGAAGGCGACCTCAACCCCGAGATCGACCCCGCACTGGTCGCGCGCCTGCTCTTCGGCACCGTGAACTCACTCATCGAGTGGTACCGCCCCCGGTCCGGCGGCTCGGCCACCGAGCTCGGCGATGCCGTCGTCGCACTGACCTTCGACGGCCTCCGTCGTAGCTGACGCCCACACCCCCTCTTGACAACTCGTCATCCTCCCGGTGAAGGTAATAACCGACCGAACGTACGGTGGATGGAGTTGATGTGACCAGACTGCTCGAGAGCTACGCGCAAGGACGATGGTTCACCGCTGACGACGCGGGAACGGTGGTGACGAGCGCGGTGGACGGCAGCGACGTCGCGCGCATCTCGTCGTCGGGACTGGACGTGGCGGGGATGGTCGCCCACGCCCGGGCGGTCGGCGGCCCCGCATTGCGCAGCCTGACCTTCCACGAGCGTGCCGGGCTGCTCAAACAACTCGGACTCACCCTCATGGCGGGCAAAGAGGAGTTCTACGAGCTGTCCACCTCCACCGGCGCGACGACGCGGGATTCAGCGGTCGACATCGACGGCGGCATCGGCACGGTACTCAGCTACGCGAGCAAGGCCCGTCGCGAACTGCCCAACGACAGCGTCTATCTCGATGGCGACGTGGAACGACTCGGCAAAAACGGCACCTTCCTCGGACGACACATCTACACCCCGCGCCGCGGGGTGTCCGTACAGATCAACGCCTTCAACTTCCCGGTCTGGGGTTTCCTGGAGAAACTCGCACCCGCGTTCATCGCGGGTGTCCCGTCGATCATCAAGCCCGCCAGTCAAACCGCCTACCTGACCGAGCTCGTCGTCCGCCGGATCATCGAGAGCGGCATCATGCCCGAGGGATCGATCCAGCTGATCTGCGGCAGCACACATGATCTGCTCGATCATCTCGACGGACAGGACACGGTCGCGTTCACCGGTTCGGCCGCGACGGCCGCATTGTTGCGCTCACACCCGGGCATCGTCGCCGCCGGAACCCGCTTCACCGCCGAGGCCGACTCACTCAACGCATCGATTCTGGGACCCGATGTTGCCGTTGATGATCCCGAATTCGACCTGTTCGTAGAGCAACTCGTGACCGAGATGACCGTGAAGGCCGGCCAGAAGTGTACCGCGATCCGGCGCGCCCTCGTCCCGGCAAACCGCGTGGATGCCGTCATCGACGCCACCAGCGCGCTTCTGGCGAGGGTCGTGGTCGGCGACCCCCGTGCCGACGGGGTCACGATGGGCCCCCTCGCGAGTCTCGCGCAACGCGAAGAGGTCCGCACCTCCGTTCGGGGTCTCACCAAGTCCGCCGAGATCGTCTTCGGCGACCCCGAACACGTCGATGCCGTCGGCACCGGCACCGAGTCCGGCGCCTTCATCTCCCCTATCCTGCTGCGCGCCAACGGAAACAATGCGGACGAGCCCCACGACATCGAAGCGTTCGGTCCGGTCTCGACCGTCATCGGCTACGCCGACACCGCCGACGCCATCGCACTCGCGGCCCGCGGACAGGGCAGCCTCGTGGCCTCGCTGGTCACCAAAGACTCCGGTGTGGCACAGGAGATCGTTCTGGGCCTCGCGCCCTACCACGGACGCATACTGGTGCTGAACAGCGAGGACGCCCGGGAGTCGACCGGACACGGGTCTCCTCTGCCGGTCCTGGTGCACGGCGGACCCGGTCGCGCCGGTGGCGGTGAGGAACTCGGCGGCATCCGCGGCGTGCTGCATCATATGCAGCGCACCGCCGTCCAGGGCACACCCGATGTACTCGCCGCGGTCGGCAACAGCTGGGTCACCGGGTCGCAGCGCCACCTCGGTGATGTCCATCCGTTCCGGAAAAATCTGGCGGAGTTGCGAATCGGGGATACCGTCGTCGGTGGTCCACGACAGGTGACGCTCGCCGACATCAGCCACTTCGCCGAGTTCACCGGCGACACGTTCTATGCGCACACAGACGCCCGGGCGGCCGCGGCCAATCCCCTTTTCGGCGGCATCGTCGCCCACGGCTATCTTGTGGTGTCCCTGGCCGCGGGGTTGTTCGTCGAACCGAATCCCGGTCCGGTGCTGGCCAACTTCGGCGTCGACACTCTCCGATTCCTCACCCCGGTCAAGGCAGGCGACAGCCTCACCGTCACTCTCACCGCCAAGGAGCTGACCCCACGTCCGAGCGCCGACTACGGCGAGGTGCGCTGGGATGCGTTGGTGACCAACCAGAACGACGACATCGTCGCCACCTACGACGTCCTGACCCTTGTTGCCAAGGGGGCACGGCAATGAGCGTGCGCATCGCCGTCTGTTACGGACAGCCCCCCGACACCGAGGAGGCTGTCGCACAGATCGGACGGCCCTGACGGACACCTCCGCACCAACCGATGTCATCCACAGCCCCTCGTCATCCGTATCACCGACGAGTGACCTCAGGAGACCCATCGGTCGACTAGGGTCGGCGGAGTGGAGTTCCTGCTGATCATCGTCGTGGCACTGCTCGCGATCATCGCGGTGGTCGTCATCTTCAACTACCTGGGCAACCGCAAGGCCCGGCAGGCCGAGGCGGACGCCCTGCGCAACCGCACGTACCGGCCCGGAGATCCGTTCTCCTCGGCCGACGACGACTCCGTCTACGGCGACCCGCGCCAACTGAAACCGGGCGACCTCGTGGAGTTACGAGGCGAGACCTATGCGGTACGCGGCACGGTGCGGCTGACCCAGGACGGATACGTCTGGACCGAGAACTTCCTCGACACCGGACTCGGCACCAAGGCCTGGATTTCGGTCGAGGACGATCCCGACCTCGAGGTCGTGCTGTGGCATGAACTGTCCGGCGTCGTCGTCGAGCCCGGACCCGACACGGTCGAGGTCGACGGCCGCCGCTACCACTCCGAGGAGGCCGGCAGCGCCCGGTTCACCTCGGCGGGCACCACCGGCGTCGCGGCGTCGGGCCGGATGGCGTACCACGACTACCAGGCCGGCGACGAACGCTTGTCCTTCGAGGACTACGGCAGCGGCTGGGAATGCGCGCGCGGCGAACTTCTCACCCGTGCCGACTACCGCATCTTCCCCAGCAACCCCTCTGATCAGAACATCTGAGCGACGAAGGACTGCGAGACACATGTCAGAACAGCCCGACGAACCCGGTGCGTCCGTCGCCCGACTCTCCGTCGCATACGCCGACACGAGCGCTGGCCAGCTCGGCTTCTCACTCGACGCCCCGCTCCAGGAGCCGCTCGCCCAGGAGGACGGTGAGATCGACGGCATCACGGTGTCGGTCCGTCTGCTGGGGGCGAGCCATCAGGTCGTCGTCGACGACGGCGCCCAGCGCATCTGCGAGACCGTCGCGTGCCTGCCCGACGTGACCTCGGCGCTGCCCGAGACATTCCAGGAGAGCGGCTATCTCTTCAGCTCCCGCGTCGAGCGGGCCACCGACGACCAGTTGGCCGCGCTGATCGAACAACTCGGCGTCCGCGTCACCGAACAGATGACGTCGGGGAAACCGAGCGTGATGGGAGTGTTCCCCGGTGATCCCCACGCGGTGACCGCGATCATCTCCGACTCGTCGTCCGAGGAGATCTCGTGGCACACCTGGCACACGTACCCGCAGGCCGGTGAGGTCGTCATCACGACCAGCGTGATCCACCGCGGAGCGACGCGCACATGACCGATCCGCCCCCTCCCGGCGACTACCCACCCCCGTCCCCCGGCCAGTCGCAGCCCGACCCGCGCCGCCGGCTCGACCGCATCCGCAACATCATCATCGGCGTCATCGTGGTGATCACGATCTTCGCGCTGCTCGGTGCATGCGGTGCGCGTGCCCTGCGTGGCGGCGGGCTGGGCGGCTCGGCGCGCGACTACATCTCGCAGAACTACGAACGCGATATCGCCCTCGACGAGGGCGATGTGGACGCCTACGTGGCGCAGGGAACGCCCACCGAGGTGGCCGAGGAGATCCGCGACGCCGAGCGCCCGACCGATCAGCGCGCCGGCGCGTCGGGAACGGGCAATGTCGCGGACACCCAGTTCCTCCAGTACCCCGACTACCTGGTCGCCCTGTTCCCGTACGCCGCCAACCAGACCCGCGTGATGCTGAGCCGTGACTACCGGTCGGGCTACAACCGGTACCACAACTACGTCGGCGCCTTCTGGGTTCCGACGCCGGGTTATTCCGGCAGCGGGAGCAGCAACCGCGGCGGCGGCAGCGGAGGTGGCGGCAAATGACTGCCCTCCAGAGTTCTCGCGATCGATCCCCCCAGACCGAAACCACGGCCCGAACCCACGGAGATGACCATGCTCGCTGACATGACCGAGAACGCCTACGCCGCAGGTGCCTACGCGGGTGTCGGAGTGATCCTGATGATCCTGTCGTTCGCCATCGTCGATCTGCTGACCCCCGGCAAGCTGCGTCACCAGCTCTGGGCCGAACGCAACCGCAACGCCGGAATCCTGGTCGGCTCCAACCTCTTCGCGGTGGCGATCATCGTGACCGCCGCCATCGTCGCCAGTGAGGGCCGGCTGCTCGAGGGCCTCACCTACACGGTGGTCTACTCGGCGATCGGCCTGATCGTGATGAGCGTGACGTTCCTGGTCATCGACGCGCTCACCCCCGGCAAGCTCGGCGAGATCCTCGTGAACCCGGAAAGCCATCCGGCGGTGTGGGTGCAGGGCGTCGCCCACATCGGGGTCGCCGTCATCATCGCCGCCTCCATCCTGTGACCACTTTCCACCTGTGACACTCACGGACACCTCCACCGAACCGCTCTCCGCGCGGCCACGTTTCGCGCGGTCCGCTCTGCTGGCCGTGGTGTTCGTCTGCGCCGCATGCGGTCTGGTGTACGAGCTGGCGCTGGTGTCCCTGGGGTCCTTCCTGATCGGCAACACCGCGACGCAGGCGTCGATCGTCCTCGCGGTGATGGTGTTCGCCATGGGGGTCGGCTCCCTCGCCGCGAAACCGCTCCAACCCCACTCGGTTGCCGCGTTCGCGGTCATCGAGCTACTGCTCGCACTCCTCGGCGGCCTGTCGGTGATGGCTCTCTACGCCGCCTTCGCCTACCTGGAGCTCTACACGCCGGCGCTCATCGTGGTGGCCTTCGTCCTCGGCGTCCTCATCGGGGCCGAAATCCCGTTGCTGATGGTGCTGCTGCAACGGATTCGACGCCAGGAGCCGGGTGCGGCGGTCGCGGACATGTTCGCCGTCGACTACATCGGCGCGTTGCTCGGCGGTCTCTGCTTCCCGTTCCTGTTGTTGCCGCTGTTCGGTCAGCTGCGCGGGGCACTCGTGGTCGGACTCGTCAACGCCGCGGCGGGCTGCTTCCTCGTATTCGTCATCTTCCGGAAGTCGTTGAGCCGCGGCCAACTCGCCCTGCTGTCCGCCGGAGCGCTGGCGGTGGTCGCGGCGCTCGTGGCCGGATTGATGCTGTCCGCCCGTTTCGAGGTGACCGCCCGGCAGGCGCTCTACCGCGACCCGATCGTGGCCGCCGCCCGGAGCGCCTACCAGGACATCGTGATCACCGAGCGATCCACCGGCGCAGGCCCCGACACCCGGCTGTACCTGAACGGCGACCTGCAGTTCTCGTCGATCGACGAGCACCGCTATCACGAGGCACTCGTCCATCCCGCGATGTCGGGTGAGCGCTCGTCGGTGCTCGTGCTCGGCGGCGGCGACGGCCTCGCGCTGCGTGAGGTCCTCCGATACCCCGACGCGCACGACGTCACCCTCGTCGAACTCGACCCGGAGATGATCCGGCTGGCACGCACCGACTCCCGCCTGACCTCGCTCAACCGGGGGTCGATGACCGATCGGCGTGCCGAGGTTGTGACCGCCGACGCCTTCAGCTGGTTGCGTCAGACGGACCGACGTTTCGACGTGATCATCGTCGACATGCCCGATCCCGACGACTCCGCCACCGCCAAGCTGTACTCCACCGAGTTCTACGCACTCGTCCGCGCCCACCTCGCCGAGCACGGTCGCGTCGTCGTGCAGGCGGGTTCGCCGTACTTCGCGCCGAAGTCGTTCTGGTGCATCGCCTCCACCATGAGGGAGGCCGGACTGCCGGCCACGCCGTACCACGTCGACGTCCCGGCATTCGGCGACTGGGGTTTTCACCTCGCAGGTGCCGACGGGCCGATCAGCCCGACGGTCGACGCTCCCGGGCCGTTGCGATTCCTGAGTCCGGAGCAGCTGACCGCGGCGACCGTCTTCTCGCTCGATCGGCAACCGCTCGACCTGCCACCGTCGACCCTGATGGACCCGCGCATCCTGCGATACGCACAGGGCGAGTGGGCGATCTACTGAACGGTTCACGTCGTAGATGTCGCGTATCGTCGCGCGCGGCAACACGATTCGCGACATCTCACGCACCCGGTTCCAGCGGCGGCGTCAACCGAAGACACCGCTTGTGACCGATGGTGTCAACTAGGGTGACACCATGTCGAGCGACGTGGCCATCATCGGGTCGATCCTGCTGCTGGTCATGGTGCTCGGCCTCGTCGCGTTGGTCCGGACGCGGCGTCAGGTCACCACCCCCACCGAACGCACGGTGCACATGGCGCTGCACACCGCGTCATTGGCGGCGCGATCGCTGCGCACCGGACTCACCGAGGAGTCGGCGGCCGAAGCCCTCCCCCATCTGCGCACGCTGACCTCCGCCGAGGCCGTCGCCCTGTTCGACGACGAGCCGCGGCGGCTCGCCCACGACCCGGACGACGACGAGATCTGGGACCCCGACATGCTGCGCGAGGCCGCCAGGGCAGCGGCTTCGGCGACCGGCGACCAGCGTCGGGTCCTGGTCTCCGACCCGTGCGGCGCGGAGTCGCCGGTGCGGGCCCTCATCGCCCAGCCTCTCGTCGCCGGCGACGCCAGTGTCGGCGTCCTCGTCGTCGCCACGACCCGCCGGCCTGGCCCGGGCATGCTCGGTGCCGTCGCCGAGGTGGCCCGCTACGTCTCGAGCCAGATCGAACTGGCCGAACTCGACGCCTCCCGCGCCCGCCTCGACCGGGCGGAGGTGCTCGCGCTCCGCGCGCAGATCAGCCCGCACTTCATCTACAACGCCCTCAACACGATCGCCTCGTTCGTCCGCACCGACCCCGACCGAGCCCGCGAACTCGTGCTCGACTTCGCCGATTTCACGCGCTACTCGTTCCGCGCGAGCGGCGAGTACACCGTGCTGGCCGACGAACTGCGCAACATTGACCGCTACCTCACCCTCGAACGCGCCCGCTTCGGCAACTCACTCGACGTGAGGCTGCACGTCGCGCCGGAGGTCCTGAACGTCGTCGTACCGTTCCTCGCGCTTCAGCCGCTCGTGGAGAACGCGGTCCGTCACGGACTCGCGTCGAAGGGTGGCGGCACCATCACCATCACCGCGGCCGACGAGGGCACCGACTGCGTCATCACCGTCGAGGACGACGGCGTCGGCATGGATCCCGAACTCCTGCGCAGCGGCGCGCTCGACGCGTTGGACCACAGCGAGGGCGCGCACGTCGGGCTCACCAACGTCGACCATCGCCTCCGCGCCGCGTTCGGCAACGACTACGGACTGGTGGTCGAGACGGCCGTGGGTGCCGGCACCAAGGTGGGCATGCGGGTACCGAAGTTCCGGGCGGGCATCCGACCCTGAGAGCTAGAAGACCATCTTCGCGAGCAGGAACGTGGCGGCGGCGAAAGCGGCGGCCGCAGGGAAGGTGGTCACCCAGGCGGCGGCCATGTTGCCCGCGGTGCCCCACCGCACGGCGCTGGTGCGCTTGGTCGACCCCACGCCCATGATCGCCGAGGAGATCACGTGGGTGGTCGAGATGGGTGCACCCAGGCCGGCCGAGGCGACGTAGAGCACCGAGGCGGCGGTGGCCTCGGCGGCGAAGCCCTGCGGCGGGTCGAGTTCGATGATCTTGCGGCCGAGGGTGCGCATGATCCGCATGCCGCCGGTGGCGGTACCGATGGCCAGGACCACGGCGGTGAGCAGGAAACACCACAGCGGAATCGAGTAGTCGTCCTGGTATCCGGCGACGACGAGTGCGAGAACCACGATGCCCATCGTCTTGGCCGCGTCCTGCATGCCGTGGCCGAACGCCATCATCGCGGCCGACACGGTCTGTGCGTGCCGGAATCGCCGGCCGGTGATCGCCGGCGAGGCGTTGCGGAAAAGCCACATGATCGCGAGCATCGCCGCGGCGCCCAGCGCGAAGCCGGCAAGCGGCGACAGCACCATCGGCAGCAGGATCTTCTCCACGACGCCGGCCCAGAGCACGGTGACCCCCGCGACCATGGCCGCGCCCACCATGCCGCCGATCAGCGCGTGCGAGGACGACGACGGCAGGCCGAACCACCAGGTGATGAGGTTCCAGGTGATGGCACCGATGAGGGCGCAGCCGACGAGCATCAGCGCGTCGGGTCCCGCTTTGAGGTCGATGATCCCCGAGCCGACGGTGCTGGCCACCTTGGCACCGAAGAAGGAGCCGATCAGGTTGCCGACGGCGGCCATCGCCAGCGCCGCGCGCAGCGTCAGGGCGCGGGTCGACACCGAGGTCGCGATCGCGTTGGCAGAGTCGTGGAAACCGTTGGTGAACGTGAAGGCCATGGCAAGACCGATCACCACGAGAAGTGCGAACACGGGTGTGTCACGACTCCTTGAGGACGATGGTCTCGACGATGTTGGCGACCTTCTCGAAGGAATCGGCGGCGTCCTCGAGCTCGTCGGCCACGTCCTTGAGCTTCATCACGGTCAGCGCGTCGAGGTGTCCGTCGAACAGGTAGGCCAGGAAGGTCCGGTAGGTGTGGTCGGCGCGGTTCTCGAGCGCGTTGATCTCGATCCAGTACCGCTCGAGGTCCTTCATTCCGGCGAGTCGCGGCATCGCGTCGGCGGTCACGCTCGCCGAGGTGTCGAGGATCTCGATCATCTCGCGCAGGTGTTGCGGGAGCTCGGTGACTCCGTAGAGGGCCATGAGGTGGGTCGCGGCCTCGATGTGGTCCATGACGTCGTCCAGGCTCGAACCGAGGACGTAGATGTCGGAGCGGTCGAACGGCGTGATGAAGCTCGAGTTGACCGTGCGGAACATCTCGTGGGTGATGCGGTCGCAGTCGTGTTCGAGGTCGACCATCCGGCGCGCGATCCCCTCGAAGTCCGGTTCGGGCTCCAGCAGGCCGGTGAGGGTCTTGGTCCCATCCGCCAGGCACTGGGCCGAGGACGTGAACAACCCGTAGAAGAGATCGTTCTTGGGTTTGAACCGGGAGAACACAGTGACTTTCTTCCTATCTTGCGTCCAACGCATCGAGGCGACGCTGTGCAGCGACTTCCTCGGTGAGTCCGTCTGACGTCGGGATGGCCGTGGACAGGGTATCGAGGCAGCCGACGGGCACACCCACCTGACCGGACTTTTTCCGGAATCAGAGAATCAGCAGGCGGACGGGGCGGCCGGATCTGCTGTGTGACGCGGCCCACGCGGTACGATCCTCGTGTCCGCCGTCGCGCATCAGCGCAGCAGTCGGGAGGAGATGGATGTCCGGGCTGGTGGTGCTCGCCGTCGACGACGAACCCCCTGCTCTCGACGAACTCCGCTACCTCCTGGACCGGCAGGACGAGGTCGCCGAGGTACATGACGCGACGGATGCGACCGGCGCACTCCGTGAACTCAACTCCCGCCGGGTCGACGCGATCTTCCTCGACATCAACATGCCGGGCCTGTCCGGACTCGAGTTGGCCGGCGTCCTCGCCAGGTACGCACAGCCTCCCGCGATCGTGTTCGTCACCGCGCACGAGGACAAGGCGGTCGACGCCTTCGAGGTCGGCGCCGTGGACTATCTGCTCAAGCCACTCCGCGAGGTGCGCCTCGCCCAGGCGCTCGGACGGGTCCGCGCCAGCCTCGACGCCCGCGCCAAACCCGCCGCGAGCACTCCTCCCCCGGCGCCATCGGGTGCGCCACGAGCCGCCTCCGACGACGTGATCCCGGTCGAGATGAGCGGTGTGACCTCGTTGGTCCGGCGTGACTCGATCTCGTGGGTCGAGGCCGTGGGCGACTACGCCCGACTCCACGCCGAGTCCGGCGCGCACCTCGTCCGCATCCCACTGTCGACCCTCGAATCACGTTGGCAGGACAAGGGTTTCGCCCGAGTTCACCGTTCCTACCTGGTGGCCCTGCCCATGGTGACCGGCCTGCGGACCACCGGGAGCGGGACCGTTGTCAGTGTGCGCGCGAACGGGGCGTCGGAAGCGGTGGAGCTGCCGGTCAGCCGGCGTCAGGTCCGCGACCTGAAGGACCGGCTCATCCGGGACCCGTTGCGCCAGTATCGTTCCCCCGCCGGTCGCGGCGATGTCTGAGAATCCGCCGCAGCGCGAACGGGTCGTCCTCGCCTCACGGCGTGGCGCCCGGATGGTGCGCACGCGCGTAGAGGTCCAGGAACAGACCGAGGTCGGTGACGCGCTGGTGCGCGGTCTGATGCGGGCTCAGCTCGGGTTGGCGTTGCGCCTCGGCGGGAGCCTGCTCGTCGTCGTGGTGGCGATACCTCTGCTCGCCGTGCTGGTCCCGAGCGTGGCCGAGACGACCCTCTTCGGCATCCGGATCACCTGGCTCGTCCTCGGACTCCTCGCCTATCCGGTGCTGTATCTGACGGGACTGCTGTACGTGCGGCTGGCCGAGCACGCCGAGCGCGACTTCATGAGTCTCGTCGACGACGATCCCGGCGATCCGGGCCGGACGTGAGCGGCGTCGACATGCTGACCGCCGTGGCGTTGTTCGCCGCCGCGGTCGCCACGATCGCGGTCGGGGCCTGGGGCGGCCGATTCTCCCGAACGACGTCGGATTTCCTGGTGGCCTCGCGTGCCGTCGGGTCGCGGTGGAATGCCGCCGCCGTGTCGGGTGAATACCTGTCCGCGGCGTCGTTTCTCGGTGTCGCCGGGCTTGTCGCGAAGTACGGCGCCGACGCCCTCTGGTACCCGGTCGGTTTCACGGCCGGCTACCTCGGTCTGCTGTTGTTCGTCGCTGCACCGCTGCGTCGTTCGGGCGCCTACACCGTGCCCGACTTCGCCGAGTTCCGGCTCTCCTCGACCGCCGTGCGCAAGACCGCGATGGTGGTCGTGGTCGTCGTCTGCGTGCTGTACCTCATCCCCCAGTTCCAGGGTGCGGGACTCACTCTCAACATCCTGCTCGGCGCACCCGTCTGGACCGGGGCGGTCGGCGTCGGCCTCATCGTGATCGTGAACGTCGTCGGCGGCGGGATGCGGTCGATCACGTTCGTGCAGGCATTCCAGTACTGGCTCAAGCTGACCGCCATCGCGATCCCCACCCTCGTGCTGATCGGGGTGTTCGCGAACGACCCGGCGAACGTCGGCGAGCCCGCACCGCCGCGGGTCACGACCGCCACCACCGTCGACGTCACCACCGACGTCTCGGTCACCGTCGCCGAGACCAAGGGGGTGCGCGTCACCGGCACGCTCGACGGCTCGCCGGTGGTCGATGCTCCGATCCCATCCCCCGGCGGTCATGTCATCTCAGCCGATTCCGTCATCTTCCTCGACGCCGGCGCGGCCACCCCGGTCGTGACGGGAGCCCCGGTCGACGGGTCGGACTGGGTGGCGCCCGGCGGCGGTCTCGGCGGTCGCCACCCGCTGTTCCAGGTGCTCTCCCTGATCCTCGCCACGTTCCTCGGCGTGATGGGCCTGCCGCACGTCCTCGTGCGCTTCTACACCAACCCGGACGGCCGCACGGCCCGTCGAACGGCGCTCGCCGCGATCGCGCTGCTGTCGCTGTTCTATCTGTTCCCCGTCCTGCTCGGGGTGTTCGCTCGTCTCTACGTGCCCGAACTGCTGATCACCGGGACGTCCGACGCAGCTGTCCTCCTCCTCCCGAGCGCCGCCATCGGTGGCCTGGCCGGGCAGATCCTCGCCGCGCTGGTCGCGGCCGGTGCGATCGCGGCCTTCCTCGCCACGTCGTCGGGCCTGCTTGTGTCGGTGGCCGGCGCGCTGGCGACGGACGTCTTCCGCGGGCGCGTCCGCGACTTCCGCATCGCCGCGATCATCGGCGGCGCCATCCCGATCGCGCTCTCGCTCGCGGCGGGCTCACTGGAACTGTCGCGCACCGTCGGGCTGGTGTTCGCTGTCGCCGCGTCGACGCTGTGTCCGCTGCTCGTCCTCGGCATCTGGTGGCGTGGCCTGACGTCGACCGGTGCGATCGCCGGGCTGATCGTCGGCGGGGTGTCGTCGGGTTCAGCCACCTCGCTCGCGATCGCCGGGGTGATCGACGACGACGCCCTGGGCGGCTGGCCGGCCGCGCTGGTCGGCTATCCGGGCGCGGTCACCGTGCCACTCGCCTTCGGCACGATGGTGCTGGTCAGCCTCGCGACCCGACGACGCTTGCCCGGCGATCTCGCCCGCACTTTCGCGCGGATGCACGTCCCCGAACGCGTCGGGATGGGCGTCGACCGGCTTCCCGGCGGCTGACCGTTCACCGTTCGTCGGATCTGATCGACCGTCCGTCGCACAGTGCACAACCTTCGGCGTGTGACCCACGACACCAGTTGCGGTGTGATCTGCGCCTCAATCAGGCTGTTCTCCGAAGTGCCATCACAGCGGCCTCCACCGCCGTGGCCCCCATCGACTTGGAGGACAGCGTGTCGAACATCGACCAACCAGCAGCGGCACCACCGCATACGCCGGCGGGTGAGCAGTTCATCGAGATGCAGAACAGCCCTCAGTTCCAGGAACTGAAGGCGCGCCTGCGCAAGTTCATCTTCCCGATGACCGCGTTCTTCCTGATCTGGTACGCGATCTACGTGCTGCTCGGCGCCTTCGCGCATGACTTCATGGCGATCCAGGTGTGGGGCAACATCAACCTCGGTCTGATCCTCGGACTGCTGCAGTTCGTGACCACATTCGTCATCACCGGCCTGTACGTACGCTTCGCGAACCGCGAACTCGACCCGCGTGCCGAGGCCCTCCGCAACGAGATGGAAGGCGGCCCGTCACTGTGAACACCTCCGTCCACACCACCACGCTCGCCGCCACCGTCGGCAGCCCGGTCGCCAACATCGCGATCTTCGCCGCGTTCGTGGCGGTCACGATGTACATCGTCATCCGGGCCAGCAAGAACAACAACTCGGCCGCGGACTTCTTCACCGGCGGCCGCGGCTTCTCCGGCCCGCAGAACGGCATCGCCATCGCCGGTGACTACCTGTCGGCGGCCAGCTTCCTCGGCATCGCCGGCGCCATCGCGGTCTACGGCTATGACGGCTTCCTCTACTCCATCGGCTTCCTCGTCGCCTGGCTCGTCGCGCTGCTGCTCGTCGCCGAATTGCTGCGCAACACCGGCAAGTTCACGATGGCCGACGTCCTCAGCTTCCGCCTGAAGCAGCGACCGGTCCGTCTCGCGGCGGCCATCTCGACCCTCGCGGTCTCGCTGTTCTACCTCCTGGCCCAGATGGCCGGTGCCGGTGGCCTCGTCGCCCTGCTCCTCGACATCGAGGGTCGTGTCGGCCAGTCGATCGTGATCGCCGTCGTCGGCGCGCTGATGATCGTCTACGTGCTCATCGGCGGCATGAAGGGCACCACCTGGGTGCAGATCATCAAGGCGGTGCTGCTCATCAGCGGCGCGGCGATCATGACCTTCATCGTGCTCGCCAAGTTCGGCATGAACCTGTCGTCGATCCTCGGTGCCGCCCAGGACGCCATCAGCAGCTCGGGCAGCGAAAAGGTTGCCTCGCGTGACGTTCTCGCACCCGGCGCCCAGTACGGCGGTTCGCTCGAGTCCAAGATCAACTTCCTCTCGCTGGCCATCGCCCTGGTCCTCGGCACCGCGGGCCTGCCGCACGTGCTGATGCGCTTCTACACCGTGCCGACCGCGAAAGAGGCTCGTAAGTCGGTGGTCTGGGCGATTGCGCTCATCGGCGCCTTCTACCTGTTCACCCTGATCCTGGGTTACGGCGCGGCCGCGCTGGTCGGACCGGACAAGATCCTCGCCGCAGCAGGCGGACAGAATGCGGCGGCACCGCTGCTGGCGTTCGAGATCGGCGGTGTGGTGCTGCTCGGCATCATCTCGGCGGTGGCCTTCGCCACGATCCTCGCCGTCGTCGCCGGCCTGGCGATCACCGCGTCGGCATCGTTCGCCCACGACATCTACGCGTCGGTCATCAAGCGCAACAAGGTGAGTGAGGACGACCAGGTCCGCGTTTCGCGCTACACCGTCGTCGTGCTCGGCGTGCTCGGCATCGTGCTCGGCATCCTGGCCAACGGTCAGAACATCGCCTTCCTGGTGGCCCTGGCCTTCGCCATCGCCGCGGCGGCGAACCTGCCGACGATCGTGTACTCGCTCTACTGGAAGCGCTTCAACACCCGCGGCGCCCTGTGGAGCATGTACGGCGGCCTGATCTCCACGATCCTGCTGATCGTCTTCTCGCCGGCCGTGTCCGGCTCGTCGACCGCGATGATCCCCGGCGCCGACTTCGCCTGGTTCCCGCTGGCCAATCCGGGCATCGTGTCGATCCCGCTGGCCTTCGTCCTCGGCATCGTCGGCACCCTGACCTCGCCGAGCGACGTCGGGACCCCGGAACGCAACGCGGAGATGGAGGTTCGCTCCCTCACCGGAATCGGCGCGGAGAAGGCCGTGCAGCACTAGCCTTTTCGCACACCCACCCCTTTTCGGCAAACCCGTCACCCTGCGAGGTGGCGGGTTTGCCGATCAGTGGTGGGTTTGTCAGCGCGGGAATCGCCGGTCAGGCGTCCTGAATCCGCGCGAACGGCCGGGCGGCTTCGAGTTCGAACGCGAGCTCCAGCAGGGTGCGCTCGTCGCCGAGGTCGGCGGAGAGCTGGATGCCGACGGGCAGCCCCGACTTCGACTGTCCCAGCGGCAGACTGATCGCCGGGGTACCCGACGTGTTGTTCGCGGGCGTGAACGCGACATAGCGCGTCAGACGGTCCATAGCCTCACCGAAATCGATACCCGGGTCGAGGTAGCCGATCTCCGGCGGGAGGTGCGCGAGGGTCGGCGACAAGATCACGTCGAATTGCTCGTGCAGCGATCGGAACGCTGCGGTGGAGCGTCGGAGACCGCGGATCGACGACGGCATGCGATAGAAGTGTCGCAAGGCGTTGCGCGACAGCCCACGGGTGAACGAGTCCAACTGCTTGCGATCGAAACCCTTGTCGTGCAGTCGCTTACCGGTGCGGTCCAGCGCGAAGGCCAGCAACGACCAGTAGTCGATGAACTGCCGGATGTAGACGCGGTCGACCGGCAGCGGCACCATCTCTGTTCGGTGGCCGAGCGACTCGACGAGCTCGGCGACATCGGTGACGCACCGTTGGGTGTCGCTGTCGAGCAGCTGCCCGGTGATCGGTTCGGTGATCAGCGCGATCCGCAGCCGCTTCTCCCCCGGCCCCTCCACCAGACCGACCGGCGGCAGGCCGGGGCCGGGCCGGAAACCCTGCGAGTCGTCGAGGAACCGTGCCGTGTCCCGCACCGATCGGCTCACGATCCCGTTGCACACCAGGTCGATCGGCGCATCCTCGGTCTGCTTCGCCGGCGCGGTACGGCCCCGGCTCGGCTTCAGCCCCACCAGACCACATGCGGCAGCGGGGATTCGGATCGATCCGCCACCGTCGTTGGCATGGGCGATCGGCAGTGCACCCGCCGCCACGAGCGCGGCGGAACCACCCGAGGAGCCGCCGGCGGAGAAGTCGGTGTCCCACGGATTGCGGGTCGGCTCCCGGTCGACGTATTCGGTCGTCGCGGTCAGCCCGAAGGCCGGCATGTTCGACGCCCCGACGAGGTTGACCCCGGTCGCCAGGAACTGGTTGGTGAACGCCTCGTTCGCCGACGCCGGGTTCGGCGCGACCGCAGCGGACCCGTGGCACGTGGGCAGCCCTGCGAAATCGGTGTTGTTCTTGATGATCGACGGCACCCCGACGAACGACCCGGCCGGAAAGTCGCTGTCGACGGCGCGCTTGCGAGCTCGCTCGCGGTCGTCGAAGGCGATCGCGTTCAGCTGCGGATTGACCGCGTCGATCCGGGCGAGAGCCGCTTCGACCGCCTCGGCGGCCGAGATCTCCCGGGCGGCGATGGCGTCGGCGATGCCGACGGCGTCGAGATCACCGAGTGCGTCGTCTGTGAACGCGTGAACCTTCTTCATGCCCGGACCCTATCGCCCTCCGGCGGACCCCGGGGCCGCTCCGAGCATCGCGACAACATCGTCGACCAGCTCGGCGACGTAGGCGTCGTCGACGGCGAGACCGAAGACCGCATGGTGGTAGAGCGGTGCGATCACGTGGTCGAGGAGCTGGCGCACCGACGGCGTCGCCTCGCCGCGCTCGGAGGCCCGCGCGATCATCTCCTCCGCCTGCTCGCGGCGGACCTCCCAGCACGGACACGCCTCGACGACGTCGTCGCGCGCTGCGACCATCGCACGCAGGTACGCCCGACGCTTCGGCCGGCCGACGTCGGCGGCGATCACGCTCGCCCACTCCGCGATGTCGTCGCGGAGCACACCCGTATCGGGCAACGGTTCGCCCTGCGTCAGTGCGGCGACCGCCACCTCCCCCAGGAGCGCGTCGATCGAGCCCCACCTGCGGTAGATGCTGGTCGGATTGACGCCGGCGAGGTCGGCGACCTCCGGGATGGTCATCGTGTCGCGCTGGCCCGCGCCGACCAGCTGCCCGACCGCGGCATAGACCGCCGACTGCACGCGCGCGCTCCTACCGCCTGGCCGCGTCGCGCGAGGTGCCATCGCTGCGTCCGCCCGCGACGCTGCATTTCCCATAGCCATGCGGCCATTATTGCAAATCCAATTGCTTTTGGAAGGCATCCGCGCCTATCGTCGTTTTAAATGCAAACGCATTTGCGTTAAGGAGACGACATGGCGCCACTACATCCCCACCGTGCGTTCTGGCTGATCGCGGCCACGTACGTGATGGTGCTCTTCGCCTCCGCCGCCCCGTCGCCGCTGTATCCGATCTACCAGGAGCTCTGGGGTTTCTCGTCGCTCACCCTGACCCTGGTCTTCGCCGTCTACGTGGTCACGATGTTGGTGAGCCTGCTGACGGTGGGGTCGCTGTCCGACCACATCGGCCGACGTCCCGTGCTCGCGGTCGCGCTCGTCCTGCTGATCGCCAGCATGGTGCTCTTCGTCGTGGCCCAGGACGTGGGTACGTTGCTCGCCGCCCGCGCGCTGCAGGGCCTCGCCACCGGCGCCGCCATGGGCACCCTCACCGCGACCACCGTCGACCTCCAGCCCACCGCACGACTCGGCTCGACGATCATCGGCGCCGCCCCGGCCTTCGGCCTCGCCACCGGCGTCGGCGTCGCCGGATTGCTCGTCGAGTACGCACCCGCGCCCCGAATCCTGGTCTACGAGGTCATCCTCGGCCTGTTCGCGGCGCTGCTCATCGCACTCCTCGTGGTCCCCGAGACCCGCGAGCGCGTGGCCTTCACCTCACGCCGGCACCTGGCCACGACCCTCGCACCCCAGGTTCGGGTGCCCCGCGAGGTCCGCCCCGTGTTCTTCGCGTCGGCCCCCACCCTGGTGGCCACCTGGTCCCTCGGCGGGCTGTACCTGTCGCTCGGTTCCTCCGTCGTCGCACGCGTCTTCGGGGTCACCAATCACGGCGAGGCCGGGCTCATCCTCTTCACCTTCTTCGCCAGCGCGACGGTCACCTCCTTGTTCATCACGGGACGGCCGGCGACGGTGAAACAGGCCTACGGCTACCCGACCCTCGCGATCGGCGTGCTGATCTCGCTGTCCGGCGTCATGACCGAGGTCCTGCCGCTCTACATCCTCGGCTCGCTCGTGGCCGGCTCCGGATGGGCGGCGACCTTCCTCAGCGCCATGGACAACATCACCGCCGCGACGCCTCCCGCCCAACGCGGACAGGTCTTCTCCTCGGTGTTCGTCGCCAGCTACCTCGCGTTCAGCGTGCCGGCGGTGATAGCCGGAATAGTCGTGTCCCACATCGGACTTCGCGCGACGGTCATCGGGTACGTCGGCTACGTCCTCGCCGTCGCACTGTTCGGCGCGGCACTCGCGGTCGTCATGCGGCGTACCGCGACCAGGGCCGAGGTGGCCGCCACTGCAACGGAAGACGCGCCGGAACCGATTGCGGTCGGCGAATCCTGAACGGACGCCGGGGTCAGCCCCGGTCCCGCAGCCCCACCATCCGGGTGGCCAGCTCCGCGTAGAACTTCCCCATCTCCTCGGGCGGGAGAGAGTTCTCGGCGCGGTACCAGCGCGCGACGTCGATGCCCATCGACAGCATCGCGTTGGTGGTGGCCTGGGAATCGGCGACGTCGAAGTCGCCGTTCTCGATTCCCGCATCGACGATCGCCCGCACCCGGCGGGTGATCTCCCGCCGCAACTCCATGACCGTCTCGAGGTGATCGGGCGCCAGCGACCCCAACTCGTAGTTCACGACGCGGGCGCGTACGTGCTCGCGCGCGTGGTGCTCGGTGAACGCGCCGACGACCGTTGCCAGGCGTTCGGCGGGCGCCACCGCCGGGTCGTCGACCTCGTCGATCATGCCCAGGATGATCCGGTGCCCCGCCTCGGAGAGCTCGAAGAGGAGCTCCTCCTTGGACCGGAAGTGCACGTAGACCGCCGCCGAACTCATCTGCGCGCCGTTGGCGATGTCCCGGGTCGTCGTGGCGTTGAAGCCCTTCGCCGCGAACGCCTCGGCAGCGGCCAGCAGCAACCGCTCCCGGGCCGCGACCGGTTGTATCCGGGTCGTCGGTTCGGTCGACGAGACCACGTTCACCCCCTCGTTCGCTCGGCGACCTCGCGCCTTCTCCAGCCGATTGACACCGCCCTTGATGCGCGGCATAGTGCAACTTATCACTAAGCAAGCGCTTAGTCAGCGGTCGGTCTTCCAGGTCTTCCCAGGCAGACGGTCCGTGATTGGTGTCGCCGAACACACGGCAACCCCCGACAGGAGTAGAGAAGAACCCATGCACCTGAAGTTCAGTCCGGAGGAAGAGGCGTTCCGCGAGGAACTGCGCGGCATCTTCGCGAAGGTCCCCGAGGACCTCCGCAAGCGGAACGAAGAGGGCAGCCTCAACTACCCCGACGACATCGTCACGGCATCCCGCGTCCTCAACGAGCACGGCATCCTGACGCCGAGCTGGCCGATCGAGTGGGGCGGCAAGGACTGGACGCCGATCCAGCACCACATCTACCGCGAGGAGATGAGCCTGGCGTTCGTCCCCGACCCGCTGCCGTTCAACGTCAGCATGATCGGTCCGGTCATCGCCCAGTTCGGGTCGCAGGAGATGAAGGAGAAGTTCCTGCCCAAGACCGCCAACCTCGACATCTGGTGGTGCCAGGGCTTCTCCGAGCCCGAGGCCGGCTCCGACCTCGCCTCGCTCAAGACCCGCGCGGTCCTCGACGGTGACCACTACGTCATCAACGGCCAGAAGACCTGGACCACGCTGGGCCAGTACGCCGACTGGATCTTCCTGCTCGCCCGCACCAACCCGGACGTCAAGAAGCAGGCCGGCATCAGCATGTTCCTGATCCCGATGGACACCCCGGGCATCGAGCTGCGCCCGATCCAGCTCATCGACGGCAGCTACGAGGTCAACGAGGTCTTCTTCAACGACGTCCGCGTGCCCGTCGAGAACATGGTCGGCGAGGAGAACAGCGGCTGGACGCAGGCCAAGTTCCTGCTCGGCAACGAGCGCAACGGCATCGCCCGCGTCGGCTACACCAAGTCGAAGCTGGCGCGCGCCAAGGAGCTCGCCAAGGAGACCCGGACCGCCAACGGCACCCTGCTCGACGATCCGCTGTTCGCCACCCGCCTGGCCGAACTGGAGAACGAGCTGCTCGCCCTGGAGATCACCCAGCTGCGCGTCGCCGCGTCGTCGGCCGACGGCAAGCCCAACCCGGCGTCGTCGTTGCTGAAGCTCAAGGGAAGCCAGCTGCAGCAGGCCGCGATGGAACTCATCGCCGACATCGCCGGACCGGACTCGCTCCCGGTCGCCGAGGTCGACGTCGACGCCGCGAACGGCAGCGCAGCGGTCACCGCTCCCGAGTGGGCCCAGCTCGCCGCCCCGACCTACCTGAACTACCGCAAGGTCTCGATCTACGGCGGTTCCTCCGAGGTCCAGCGCCAGATCATCGACAAGGCGGTCCTCGGTCTCTGACCGCCGACCCCTCTGACCTCACTTCGACTTCACAGACCAAGGACAACAATGGATTTCGAGCTTTCCGAAGAACAGGGGATGTTGCGCGACACCGTGCGCGAGGTCCTCACCAAGACCTACGACGTGGAGACCCTCCGCAAGGTGACCGACACCGATCTCGGTTGGAGCGAGAAGGTGTGGAAGTCGCTCGCGGAGATCGGCATCCTCGGCCTGACCTTCCCCGAGTCCGAGGGCGGCATGGACGCCGGACCGGTCGAGTTCACCAGCGTGATGACCGAACTCGGTCGCGCCCTGGCCCCCGAGCCGTACCTGGACTCGGTGCTCGTCCCCGGCTCGCTGCTCGACGCCGCCGACGACGCGACCCGCGCCGAGCTGCGCGGCGGCCTCGCCTCCGGTGAGCTGCTGATGGCCTTCGCCCACAACGAGCCCGGCGACCGCTGGCCGGTGGCCGCGGTGTCCACCACCGCCACTGCCGAGGGCGTGCTCAACGGCACCAAGACCCTTGTCGGACACGGCGATTCCGCACACAAGCTGATCGTCTCGGCACGTGTCGGCGACGAGGTGGGCCTGTTCCTCATCGACGCCGACGCCGAGGGCGTCACCCGCACCGCGTACCGCACGCACGATCGTCGACGCGGCGCCGAGTTCACGTTCAACGACGCCCAGGCCACCCGCCTCGGCAGCGGTGACGCGTCGGAGCTCATCGCCAACGCGGAGATCGGCATCCAGACCGCACTGTGCGCCGAAGCCCTCGGCGCCATGGAGCGCAGCCTCGAGCTGACCGTCGAATACCTCAAGTCGCGCAAGCAGTTCGGTGTTCCGCTGGCCACCTTCCAGGCGCTCACCCACCGCGCCGCGGACATGTACGTCCAGCTCGAGCTCGCCCGGAGCCTGGTGCTGTACGCGACGACCGCCCTCGCCGACGGTATCGCCGACGCGGCCATCGCGTCGCGGGTGAAGCTGCAGACCGTTCGCTCGGCACGCCTCATCGGCCAGGAGGCCATCCAGATGCACGGCGGCATCGGCATGACCGCCGAGTACCCGATCGCGCACTACGTGAGTCGCCTGACCGCGATCAGCCACACCCTCGGCGACGCGGACGCCCACGTCACCAAGCTGTCGAAGGACCTGGCGTCCTACGACATGCTCAGCGTCGGCTGACACTTCTTCTCCCTCCCTGAGGTGCGCTTCGGCTCGCACCTCAGGGAGCAAAGAGGTACCGCCACGGATCCCGGCACCTCCCACCCCGCACGCCGGCCCACCGATACTGTTTCCTCAGCACAGCTCGGTGAGGAGAGAGGGACTCGGATGGATTTGCTGCGTGACAATCTGGCCGCTGGGGCGTCGTTCAGCCTCGTCGGGATCACCCTGCTCGTCGTCGGGTTCGTGGCGCTCGACGTGGTGACCCCCGGCCGGCTTCGGCAGCTGGTGTGGGTCGACCACAACCGCAACGCCGTCATCCTCGCCACCTCGATGGTCATCGGACTGTCGATCGTGCTGGTCTGCTCGGTCATCGACACCGAACTCCTCGAACTGTGGCGCGCGCTGCTCTACACCGTCGCCTACGTGGTCCTGACGATCGCGGTGATGATGTGGTCGTTCGTGCTCATCGACTGGCTGACCCCGGGCAAGCTGGGGACGCTGCTGCTGGAGAACGACGAGCACCCCGCCGGCTGGATCACCGCCGCGGTCTTCGTCGGCATCGGTGCCGTCATCGGCATGACCCTGCTGGTCTGAGCGGTTTCCGGCGCGACCACCAGGCTTATTGACGGTCCGCCAGCAACCTATTGACGGTGCGCCAACAAGCCCATACTGTTGGCGACCATGACCGCATCACTCATCGAAGAGTCCATCGACATCGACGCATCTGCCGAGCAGGTGTGGTCGGTGATCTCCGATCTCCAGCGCATGGGCGAGTGGAGCCCGCAGTGCAAGAAGATGATCATCCGCGGCGGCACCGTCGGGTTGGGGACCAAGACCATCAACATCAACCGCCGCGGCCCGTTGGTGTGGCCGACCACCTCCAAGGTCGTGCGTTTCACACCCAACCAGGAGATCGCCTTCCGCGTGGCCGAGAACCACACCGTGTGGAGCTACGCCATCACCCCGAACGGTTCGGGCGTGACCGTGACCGAGCGCCGCGAGGTGAACGGCTCCACCACCAAGGTGTCGTCGTTGCTCGTCGACAAGCTGTTCGGCGGCGCCGATTCCTTCGAGGCCGAACTCCAGCTGGGCATGGCCGAGACCCTCGGCAAGATCAAGCGCGCGGCCGAGAGCCAGCTCGACCGCGTCTGAAACCCCGTGATACCCGTCAGGTTCCGCTGATCTTGTCGATCAGTTCGGGGAGGTCGGCCACCGAGTCGATGACGTGGTCCGGGAAGGGCCCGAACTCGTCACGCGCGAGGGCATCGAGCGCCTCCTCGCGGAACTTGCCGGTGCGCACCAGCACACCGATCAGCGCCGACGCCTGTGCACCCAGGACGTCGTTGTGCATGTCGTCGCCGACCATCACCACCTGGTTGGGCTCGAGCCCCAACATGTCGGTGGCGGCGCGGAATCCGAGCGGCGAGGGTTTGCCGATCGCCTTGATCTTCTTGCCCGACGCCTTCTCGAGGCCCTCGAGATAGACGCCCGTGTCGATCGACAGCCCGTCGGCCGTCGACCACGTCATCGACCGGTGCATGGCGATCACCGGCACTCCGTCGAGCAGCATCTCGAGGACCTTCGACAGCGCGTCGTGGGTGAACACGGGACCTGCCCCACCCAGAACCACGACCTCGGCATCCGCCGGGTCGTCGGTCAGTTCGACCCCGGTCATGTCCTCGGCGATCGGGCCCTGGTTGAGAACCCAGACCCGTTTGCCCGGGAAGGTCGACCCCACGTATTCGGCGGTCAGCTTCGCGGCCGTCAGGATCTCGTCGGCATCGACGAAGAAGCCGCAGTCGTTCAACAGCTCCGCGATCTCGTTGCGCGAGCGCGAGGTGGTGTTGGTGAGGAACATCCGCGGGATCTTGCGGTCGGCGAGGCGGGAGACGGCCTCCACCGCGCCGGGCAGAGCCTTCCACGAGGTGACCATCACCCCGTCGATGTCGAGAAGCAGACCCAATGCCATGGGCACGAATGTAGTCCGCGGTCCCCGGCGACGCAGTGCAGGCATCCCTCGAACCGGGTACCCCGACGAGACGCGTCCGCTCACCTGGCATCCTGAGGCGCATGCGTACCGTCGCAGAGCATCAGGCCGTCGTCTCCGCATTGTTCGGCCCACCCGTTCCCGTCCGGCTGTCCCTGCCGGAGGCGTTGGGCAGGGCCACGTTCGCCGACGTCGACGCGCCGCTCTCGTTGCCCGGCTTCGACAACTCGGCGATGGACGGATTCGCCGTCCTCGCCGACGATCTCGCGGACGCCTCCCCCGACTCCCCCGTCACGCTGCCCGTCGCCGCGGACATCCCGGCGGGACGCACCGACGCTCTCGCACTGACCCCCGGCACCGCGCATCGCATCATGACCGGTGCCCCGCTGCCGGCCGGCGCCGACGCCGTCGTCCCGGTGGAGCTGACCGACGCGGCGGTCGGCCCGGTCGCGGCCGCGGAGACGGTCACGTTCACGGCACCGGTCGAGTCCGGAAAACACATCCGGCGTGCGGGTTCCGACATCGGGCAGGGCGTCCGTGCCCTGCCCGCCGGGACCGTCATCGGGGCGCCGCAGATCGGTCTGCTGGCCGCGCTCGGGATCGCCGAGGTCACCGTCGCCCGGCCGTTGCGCGTCGTGGTCCTGTCCACCGGCTCCGAGCTCGTCGAACCCGGAAAACCGTTGCAGCACGGCCAGATCTACGAGTCGAACGGAGCGATGCTCACCGCCGCCGCCATCGAGGCCGGCGCGATCGGCCGGCATGTGCACTTCGTCCCGGACGACACCGGCGACTTCCTCGACCGGCTCGACCAGGTCGCCGGCGAGGCCGACCTGATCATCACGTCCGGGGGTGTCAGCGCGGGCGCCTTCGAGGTCGTGAAGGACGCGCTGTCGGCCACCGGGTCCGTCGAGTTCGTGAAGGTCGCGATGCAACCCGGTATGCCGCAGGGCTGCGGTCACCACACCGCGTCCGACCGGCCCGACGGAACGCCCGGGCCCACCGTGCCGATCATCACACTCCCGGGCAACCCGGTCAGTGCCCTGGTGTCCTTCGAAGTCTTCATCCGGCCCGCACTCCGCGCCGCGATGGGGTTGCCACCGCAACGACGTCGGGTGACCGCCCGGCTGGGCGCCGACATCCGCTCACCGCAGGGCAAGCGGCAGTTCCTCCGCGGAGTCCTCCGGACCGACGAGGACGGATCGGGCGTCGTCGTCGACCCGATCGGCCCGCCCGGCTCCCATCACCTCCGCTTTCTCGCCGAGGCGGACGCACTGATCGACGTGCCCACCGAGACCGACGGTCTGGCCGTGGGAACTCCGGTCGACGTGCTCGTTCTGCGCTGAGCTCTAAGCTGGACCGAAGTCGTACCCGACCCGTGGTGCGCAAGGTTTCATCGAACGGCCCGCATCGGGCACAACAGGAGGTAGATCGTGGCCAGACGTCCGCGTCCGGACGAGGGCAACACCGGCCGTGTCGCCCATTTCCTAGACCTGGCCCGTGAGACCATCCCGCCGATCCATCCGGCCGGTATCCCGTTCGTCGCCGCCCCCGCGGCGGTCGCGTTCCTCGGACGCCGCCACCGCTGGATCGCGCGGCCCGCAGCACTGACCGCCGGCGCCTGTGCCGCGTTCTTCCGGCACCCGAGCCGTGTCCCACCGACCGAGCCGGGCGTGGTCGTCGCACCCGCCGACGGCACGATCGCACTCGTCGACGAGGCCGTCCCACCGGCGGAGGCGGGTCTGGGCAGCGATCCGCTGCCCCGTGTCTCGACCTTCCTGTCGATCTTCGACGTGCACGTCCAGCGTGTGCCCATCGCCGGTACGGTCACCGCGGTGACGCACACCCCGGGCGCGTTCTTGTCCGCGGACCTCCCCGAGGCCAGCCGTGACAACGAACGCACCACCATGACCATCCGTACGACGAGAAGAAGCGGAGGGGCGACCGGCGGCGGCGCCGGACCCGACCTCGCGGTCGTGCAGATCGCCGGGCTCATCGCGCGCCGGATCGTCTGCGACCCGAAGGTCGGCGACACCCTGCGGCTCGGCGACACCTACGGACTGATCCGCTTCGGTTCCCGGGTCGACGTCTACTTCCCCAAGGGCACCACACCCCGCGTCTCGGTGGGTCAGCGCGCCGTCGGCGGCGAGACCCCCTTCGCCTACCTCGACCTCTGATCCGGCCCGTGAACCCCCAGGCTGCGAATTCATCCGACGGTCCCGCCGGACGCCGGGCCGGTGACCCCGGTCTCCGCCGGCCGTCCCGCTCCTCCAAGACCCGCGTCCCCACCGCGCGGTCAGCACGACGCCAGGCGCAGGCCCATGGCCCCGCACCGTCCAAGCCACGTGAACCCGAACGTCGCCGGCTCAGCAAGCAGGCGCAGGCGGGACGCATCATCATCCCGTCGTCGCTCACGATCCTCGCGATCTGCGCGGGACTGACGGCGATGCGCGCGGCCACCACCGGCGACATCGACGTCGCCATGGGTCTCCTCGTCGCCGCCGCGTTCCTCGACGGCATCGACGGACGGGTGGCCCGGCTGATGGGCGCGACGAGCCGTATCGGCGCCGAGATCGACTCCCTGGCCGACGCGATCAACTTCGGCGTGGTGCCGGCGATGATCGTCTACTTCTTCCTGCTCGACGGCCAGGATCTCGGCTGGGCGCTGGCGCTGATCTACTGCTGCGCGATCGTGTTGCGCCTCGCCCGGTTCAACACCCTGCTCGACGACGACGAGGCACCCGGGTACACGAGGGACTTCTTCGTCGGCGTCCCGGCACCGGCGGCCGCCATCTGCGCGCTGCTGCCGATCGGTCTGGCCCAGCAGTTCGGCGAGGGCTGGTGGACATCGGTGCCCGCCGTGGGCGGATGGCTGGTCCTGGTCGCGTTCCTGGCCGTCAGCCGCGTTCCCACGGCGTCCCTGAAGACCGCGTCGATCCCGCCGCGCGCGGTCGCCGGTCTGCTCGTCCTCGTCGCGGTCGGTGCCGCTCTCCTGCTGACCTACCCCTACCTGCTGATGATGATCGGCATCGCCGCCTACGCGATCCACATCCCGTTCGCGTGGCGTTCGCGTCGGTGGGTCGCCTCGCGGCCGGAGCACTGGGACGACAAGCCCGCCGAGCGCCGTGCGCAGCGGAAGGCGTCGAAGACCGCGCCGGGTGGCCGTCGACGACGCCCCGTCCTGAAGTCGCAGCGCAGGCTGGGCCTCAACCGTCCCACCGGTGCGCCGGTCGCCGTGCAGAGCTCCGAACCGGTTGCCGATCAGAACGGAAGCGAGACCGAATGAGCTCACGGGTGTCCCTGACCCTGACCGCCCGACTCAACACCTCCGCGGCCGAGGCACGCCGCGGCATCATCCGGGTGCACCCCGAGGTGCTGACCGCGTTGTCGCTGCGGGAGTGGGATGCCGTGTCGATCACCGGCGCCCGCGTGACCGCCGCGGTGGTCGCGGCGACCGATGCGTCGGCGCCGACCGGGACCGTCCTGCTCGACGAGATCCTCTTCTCCAACGCCGGGGTCAAGGAGAACGCCCCGGTCGTGCTGGCCCCGGTGGTCGTGCACGGCGCGAGCCGGGTCGTCGTGAACGGCTCGGTGCTGGCCACCCAGTCGATCACCGAGTCCACGCTCCGGCGCGCGCTGCTCGGCAAGGTGCTCTCGGTCGGTGACGCGGTGTCGCTGCTGCCCCGCGACCTCGGGCCCGAACTCGCCGCGACCGAGGCGACGCGCGCCCTGGCCCGGTCCGTCGGCATCACCTGGACCACCGAACTGCTCACCGTCACGGGTACCGATCCGGGCTCCCCCGTCAGCGTGCAGACCAACACCGCGGTGCTGTGGTCGACGACCGCAGGCGAGGTGCCCCCGCTCGGCGACCGCGCCGGTCTCGGTTCGCCGCGGATTCCGGGTGCGCTCGGCATCGTGCCCGACACCCCGGTCAACGCACCGCCGACGATCCCGGCTCCCGTCGGCAGCGTCCCGGTCGAGGAGCCCGACGTCCCGGTCCGGCCGGTGTCCGAGCTGGTCGGCGTCGACTCGCAGATCACCAAGCTCACCGAATGGCTGGCGATCACGCTCGACGAGCCCGACGTCCTGCGCACCCTGGGCGCCGCGCCTCGTCTCGGCGTCCTGGTGACCGGGCCGGCCGGTGGCGGCAAGGCGACGCTGGTCCGATCGGTCTGCGCGAAGCGCACCCTCGTCACCGTCGACGGCCCGACGACCGGCGCCACCGAACCCAACACCCGCCTGCGCACGGTCACCGACGCGGTGGCCCGCGCCCGCGCCACCGGCGGGGTCCTGCTCATCACCGACATCGACGCCCTCCTGCCATCCGAGCCGGAGCCGGTCGCCACCCTTGTCCTCGACGAGCTGCGCTCGGGCATCTCCGATGGCCGTATCGCGCTCGTCGCGACCACCGCCGAACCCGTTCGCCTCGACTCGCGCCTACGCGACCCGTCGCTGTGCGACCGCGAACTGATCATCGGACTGCCCGACGCCGCCACCCGCGGACGGCTGTTGGCGGCGATCCTGTCGACGGTTCCCACCGAGGGCGACCTCGACCTCGAGTCGGTGGCCGCACGCACCCCGGGTTTCGTCGCCGGCGACCTCGCCGCGCTCACCCGCGAGGCCGCGCTGCGCGCCGCGACCCGCGCCAGCAGCAGCAAATCCGAACCCGCACTCCGCACCGAGGATCTCGTGGGCGCGCTCGACGTGATCCGGCCGGTGTCCCGGTCGGATTCCCCCGAGGTGGCACTCGGTTCGATCACGCTCGCCGATGTCGGCGACATGGTCGAGACCAAACAGGCGCTGACCGAGGCGGTCCTGTGGCCGCTGCAGCATCCCGACACCTTCGCCCGGCTCGGCGTCGACCCGCCCCGCGGTGTGCTGCTCTTCGGCCCGCCAGGATGCGGCAAGACCTTCGTCGTCCGCGCGCTCGCCGCATCCGGCCAGTTGTCGGTGCACACCGTCAAAGGTGCTGAGCTGATGGACAAATGGGTCGGCTCGTCGGAGAAGGCGGTCCGTGACCTGTTCGCCCGCGCCCGCGAGTCGGCGCCGTCGCTGATCTTCCTCGACGAGGTCGACGCGCTCGCACCTCGTCGAGGGCAATCCACCGATTCCGGGGTCGCCGACCGTGTGGTCGCGTCGCTTCTCACCGAACTCGACGGCGTCGAACCGCTGCAGGACGTGATCGTACTCGGCGCGACCAACCGCCCCGACCTCATCGACCCGGCGCTGCTGCGACCCGGCCGCCTAGAACGCCTGGTCTTCGTGCCGCCGCCGGATGCCGCAGCCCGCGGGGACATCTTGCGCACCAGCGGCCGCGACGTCCCGCTCGACGACATCGACCTCGACGAACTCGCCGCCGACCTCGAGGGCTACTCCGCCGCCGACTGCTCGGCGCTGCTCCGCGAGGCCGCACTGTCGGCGATGCGACGCGACATCAACGCCGCGGTGGTCACCGCCGACGACGTGACCGAGGCCAGGAGCCGGGTCCGTCCGTCGCTCGACCCCGACCAGGTGGAGAACCTGCGGGCGTATGCCGAGCGCCGGTTGGAGTGAGGGTTCGCACGGCCGTTCTCGTCCTGTCCGCGAAGGCGAGACAACCAAAGGGGTGACTGATGCCACGGCCGTCCAAACCGTTGATCAACCGTGACGCGGCAGTGCAGGCATCGCTCGAGATCATCGACACCGAAGGACTCGATGCGTTCAGCCTTCCGCGACTGGCAGAGCAGCTGGGAGTCCGCGCCCCGTCGCTCTATCACCACTTCAGGGACAAGCACGAGCTGCTCGCCGAAGTCGCTCTCCGCGTCGCCGGACCGAGTCGGAGACCTCGGGTGAAGCCGGGACCGGACTGGCCTGACTACCTGATCGGGATCTCCCTGAACTTCCGGCAGTCGGTCCTCCGACATCGGAACGCGGCACCGCTCCTGGTTACGCATCTTCCGCGCGTGCGGTTCGTCTCCGTTCAGGAGGACTGTGCGTCGTTTCTCTCCGCGTCAGGTGTCCCCACCGAGCTCCAGGTCCGAATCCTGGAAGGCGTGCAGAGCCTCGTCGTCGGCGCCGTGTTGATGGAGGCGTCGCAGCCTCCGCACAGCCGGTCGTCCGCCGCGGGGCATGTCTCGCCCGACACACAGCCGCACCTGTCCCGAGCGCTGTCGGCCAACCACCTCACCCCGCGCCGGCTCTTCGAGACGCGGCTGCGGGATTTCCTGTACGGCGCTGTCCGGGACCACGCAGGTGCCGCGGACGAACCTACTCGACGTTGACCAGGTAGAACACCGACGATCCGCCACCGGCGGCCTGCGGGGAGGCGCCGACCTGAACCCAGTAGGTCGACCCACCCTTGGCCGCGGACAGCACGGCAACGGACTGTCCGCCTTCGGTGGAACGATGCGACTCGACGTAACCGGCGTCGGTCAGCTTCTTCGTCGCCGCCTCGAGCTGGTTGCCGCCGTTCGCCGGACCCTGGACGGTGACCTCCCAGCCGTCGGCGCGCGTACCGCTCGCCGACAGCACGTGCCCGTCGATCAGCGGCACCTGCGTGACGGGAAAATCAGACGGCAGCGGAACCCCATCGGGGCCCGCCTGCTCCTCCTCGCTGCACCCGGCCAGCGCGCCACCGACCACCGCGATCGAAGCCAGTACCACAACGAGACGCCAGAGCCAGTCGAACCGGAACATACGGGCAACGGTAAAGTAGTTCCCGCGGGTGTTCGCCCGTGACACCCCGCCGGGAGAAAGACGGAGTGCCCTTTTGATTTCTGTGTTGGCTGCGTTGGCAGTGTGCGCACTGATCGCGCCCGCAGTCATCCACTGGATCGGCACCCGGGGTTTCTACATCCTCGCGCTCGCGCCGCTCGGCGCCCTGATCTGGGTGATCACCCACTGGCCCGCCCCCGAGGCCGACCGCGCCGTCGTGGAGACGGTGAGCTGGGTTCCGTCGTTGCAGATGGACATCGTCACCCGCTTCGACACCCTCACGGCGATCCTGTCGGTCCTGATCCTGGGCGTCGGCGCCCTCGTGCTCTGCTACTGCGCCCACTACTTCGACGACGCCCGCCCGCGCGTCGCGCTGTTCGGTGGCGAGATGGTGGCCTTCGCGGCGGCCATGTTCGGTCTGGTCATCTCTGACAACATGCTCGTGCTCTACGTGTTCTGGGAGCTCACGACCGTCCTGTCGTTCATGCTCGTCGGCTTCTACGGCGTCCGTGCGACGGCCCGGCGATCGGCCACCCAGGCTCTCCTGGTCACCACCTTCGGTGGCCTGGCCATGCTCGTCGGCATCATCATGCTGGGCGAACGCTCCGGGACCTACCTGCTCTCGGAGATCATCGCGGCACCGCCGACCGGCGTCTACGTCGACATCGCGATCGTCCTGCTGCTCATCGGCGCGCTCAGCAAGTCGGCCATCGTCCCGTTCCACTTCTGGCTCCCGGGCGCGATGGCCGCCCCCACGCCGGTCAGCGCCTACCTGCATGCTGCCGCGATGGTGAAAGCCGGCATCTACCTGATCGCGCGTCTGGCCCCGGGCTTCTCGGCCACCGCCAGCTGGCAGATCGCCGTCGTCGGCCTCGGTGCGCTGACGATGGTCCTCGGGGGCTGGCGTTCACTCCGTGAACTCGACCTGAAACTCATCCTCGCCTTCGGCACCGTGTCCCAGCTGGGATTCATGGCCGTCCTCGTCGGCATCGGCGATGCGAACGTGGCCATGGCAGGCCTCGCCATGCTCGTCGCGCACGCCATGTTCAAGGCGTCGCTGTTCATGGTCGTCGGCATCATCGACCACGCGACCGGTACCCGCGACATCCGCAAGCTCGCACGTCTCGGGCACCGCCTGCCGGTGCTCGCCGTCACCGCGGCGCTCGCCGGTGCGAGCATGGCCGGCATCCCGTTCACCTTCGGGTTCATCGGCAAGGAGACCGCCTTCGCGTCGGTCTGGGACACCGGGGCCCTCAGTTCCTGGCAGGCCCACACCGTCGACATCGTCCTGCTGGTCGGATCGATCATCACCTGCGCGTACACGCTGCGCTTCCTGTGGGGCGCGTTCGGACGCAAGGTCCGCAACACACCCAGCCCGGCCGTGGCGAAGATGCACGCCCCCGCCTGGGCCTTCTACATCTCCCCGGTCGTCCTCGCCGTCGCCGGTGTGGTCGCCGGCTTCGTCAGCGGGCCGATCGGCGCCCTCTTCGAGCCCTACGCCGAGACCCTGAACAGCTACGGACACGAGCTCGAACACCTCGCGCTGTGGCACGGTTTCGGACTCCCG
Organism: Gordonia sp. 135; assembly: GCF_009720185.1. Taxonomy (NCBI): domain Bacteria; kingdom Bacillati; phylum Actinomycetota; class Actinomycetes; order Mycobacteriales; family Gordoniaceae; genus Gordonia; species Gordonia sp. 135. Next base: position 642,723 of record NZ_CP046257.1, on the reverse strand, counting down.
GTGATCTTCTCGATCATCGTGATCGTCGGCGGTGTCATCGCCTTCCTCGGCATCCGCAAGATCCGCGACCGTGTCTTCGGTTTCCGGCCGATGCTCAACGCCGACCGGATCTACGACGCCGCGCTGCGTTCGGCCGACACCGTCTCACTGCTGCTCACACGCAACACCCAGCGCGGATCGCTGCCCGTCACCCAGGGCGTCATCCTCTGCACGGCGATCCTGTTGCCGACGATCGTGCTGTTCCTCGGCGCCCGTGACCAGCTGCAGATCGACTACGACGCCACCGCTCCCCAGTTCGTCATCGGCGGCATCATGATCGCTGCTTCGATCGCAGCGGTCGTCCTGCGCAATCGTCTCGCCGCGACGCTGCTCGTCGGCGTAACCGGTTACGGCTGCGGCATGTTGTTCGCCCTCTACGGCGCCCCCGACCTCGCGCTCACCCAGTTCCTGGTGGAGACGCTGACGCTGGTCATCTTCGTGCTCGTCCTGCGTAAGCTGCCGGCCGAGCCGGAGAAGCGGCACGCCACCGGCTTCAAGCCCCTGCGCGCGCTGATCGGCCTCGCCTTCGGCGCCATGCTCGTGGTGATCGGCCTGTACGCGGCCTCCGCACGCTCGACCGAGCCACTGCACGTCGACCTTCCCGAGGCCGCCTACAAGTTCGGTCAGGGCGCGAACGCGGTGAACGTCATCCTCGTCGACATCCGCGCGTGGGACACACTCGGCGAGGTGTCCGTGCTGATCGCCGCGGCGACGGGTGTCGCCTCGATGGTGTTCCGCAACCGGCGCTTCGGCGCGGTACCACGCGTCGCCGACGCCGCTCGCCTGCAGGCCGGGATCAGCGACAACGACACCGATGACGACGACGATCCGATCCCACCGGACCGCACGACCTGGCTGCTCGGGTCTGGTCTGCGCGACCCCCGGCATCGATCGATGGTCCTCGAGGCCACCACCCGACTGCTGTTCCCGACGATGGTCGTGCTGTCGGTCTACTTCTTCTACGCCGGACACAACTCGCCGGGCGGCGGATTCGCCGGTGGCCTCACCATGGGTCTCGCGCTGGTCCTGCGGTACCTGGCGGGTGGCCGCTACGAGCTCGGGGAGGCCCTGCCGATCGAACCGGGCCGCATCCTGGGCGCAGGTCTGGCGATCTCCGCCGCCACCGCGATCACGTCGTTGTTCCTCGGGGCGCCCGCGCTCTCGTCCGCCGTCTTCGAGATCACCGTCCCGGTCCTCGGCGACATCAAGCTGGTCACCGCGCTGTTCTTCGACCTCGGGATCTACCTCATCGTGATCGGACTGGTACTCGACGTGCTGCGCAGCCTCGGGGCCCGCCTCGACGTCGAGACGACGATGGCGCGCACTCCCGTCCGCACCCAGACCGATCCGGCGGCGATCCCGGCCGAATCCGACGAGCCGACGGCCGAGAACGTCCCCGCGGGAGAGGGACAGGTGGTCCGATGAGCACCAATCTCCCACTCCTCCTCGTCGTCGGGGTCATGGCCGCGTGCGGCGTGTACCTGCTGATGGAACGCAGCCTGGTCCGGATGTTGTTCGGCCTGCTCCTCGCCGGCAACTCGCTCAACCTGATGATCATCGTGGTGTCCGGCGGGATGGGTAATCCGCCGATCCTGGGCCGGTCGTCGGAGAACCGAGCCACGGATGCCGACCCGCTCGCCCAGGGAATGATCCTGACCGCGATCGTCATCACCATGGGCGTCGCGGCGTTCGTGCTCGCGCTCGTCTACCGGCTGTTCGTGATCAACCGCGACGACGACGATCTCGAGGACGACGTCGAGGACGTCAAGATCAAGACGGGCACACTCGACACGGCCCCCGATCGCGACCGCAGCGACGACCCGGTCACGCTGTCCGATACCGCCAGCGGCGACTACTTCGACGACTCGGGTAACCCCCTCTCCCCCGAGGAGGTCGCCGAACGTCACGCGGCGCTGCACGAGACCGACATCATGCCGACCGACTCCGACGTCATCGACGAGATCGGGTCCGACAGTTCCGAGGACGACCCGGACCTCGTGGGAGACAAGATCCCCGAGGACGACTCCGACCACCCGAAGGTCATCGGGAGCTCCGGGGAGAAGGTCGCCACCGACGACGCCGAACACGATTCCGAAGGGGGTGACCGATGACTCCGCAGCCGTCCTGGATTCCCGTCCTGATCACGCTGCCGACGCTGGTCCCCCTCGGCGCCGCCGCGCTGTCGCTGCTACTCGGCCGCAGCCCGCGGTTCCAGCGCGTGGTCGCCATCGCGGCGATCTCGGTGGCGTTCATCGCGTCGTGTCTGCTGCTCTACCTGACCGACCGGCACGGTACCTTCGCGGTCGCGATCGGCGGCTGGGGTGACAAGGGCTTCCCCAACGGCCCACTCGGGATCACGCTGGTCGTCGACCAGCTCGCGGCGCTGATGCTGGTCGTCTCGACGATCGTGCTGCTGTGCGTCGTCGTGTACGCGATCGGTCAGGGTATCCGTGACGGCACGGCCCAGCAGCCGACGTCGATCTTCCTGCCGACCTACCTGATCCTGACCGCGGGTGTCTGCAACGCCTTCCTGGCCGGCGACCTGTTCAACCTCTACGTCTCCTTCGAGGTGCTGCTCACCGCGAGCTTCGTGCTGCTCACGCTCGGCGCCAGCGAGGAACGCGTCCGCGCCGGCGCGTCGTACGTGATGGTGTCGATGTTGTCGTCGCTGATCTTCCTGGCCGGCATCGCCTTCGCCTACGCCACCACGGGGACGCTCAACCTCGCGGAGATGGCGGTCCGCCTCGACGACGTGCCCGACGGCACCCGCAACGCCCTCTATGCGGTACTGCTCGTGGCGTTCGGCATCAAGGCCGCGGTCTTCCCCCTGTCGACGTGGCTGCCCGACTCCTACCCGACCGCGCCCGCCCCGGTCACCGCGGTGTTCGCGGGCCTCCTCACCAAGGTCGGTGTGTACGCGATCGTCCGCGCCCACACCCTGTTGTTCCCCGGCGGGTCGATGGACACGGTGCTCATGGTCGCGGGTCTGCTGACGATGATCGTGGGCATCTTCGGTGCGATCGCCCAGTCCGACATCAAACGTCTGCTGTCGTTCACCCTCGTCAGCCACATCGGCTACATGGTCTTCGGCGTCGCGCTGTCGTCGGAACTCGGGATGTCGGCGGCAATCTACTACGTCGCCCACCACATCCTCGTCCAGACCACGTTGTTCCTGGTGGTGGGCCTGATCGAGCGTCAGGCGGGATCGGCCTCACTGCGTCGGCTCGGCGGCCTGATCGCCAGCCCCGTCCTCGCCGTCCTCTTCCTCGTCCCGGCCCTCAACCTGGGGGGTATCCCGCCGTTCTCCGGGTTCATCGGCAAGGTCGCACTCCTCGAGGCCGGCGTCCAGAACGGATCGGTGCTGGCCTGGATTCTGGTGGCCGGCTCGGTCGTCACCAGCCTCCTCACGCTGTACGTGGTGGCCCGAATCTGGACCAAGGGCTTCTGGCGGCCCCGCGCCGACGCCCCCGAGGGCGAACTCGCCGACCAGGGACCGTCCGCACTCATCGACGAACGCGACGACGGCGCCTTCTCCGAACGTGAGGACGTCGGCCGCATGCCGGCGATGATGGTCCTCCCCACGTTCGCGATGGTCGTCGCCGGTCTGGTGCTCACACTGTGGGCCGGCCCGATCTTCGACTTCACCGACAGCGCCGCAACCGACGTCGTCCACCGCGGCGTGTACGTCGAGGCCGTACTGGGCGGAGGTGAATCACGATGACGACCGGAGAACAGCCCAGCGGGAAGCAGCCCGACGGTGGCGAACGGACCATGAAGCGACGCGCCCCGGTGGTGTCCACCAAGGGCCCCGTACTCTCGCTGGTGATCAACACCTGGCGGGTGTCACTGCTGTTCATCTTCTGGCACTTCGTCAGTGCTCTGGTGTGGCTGCGCAATCACACGCGCCTGCCCAAGTGGCTCGGCAGCGACAGCCGCGAGGTCGGGGTCCGGCTGTGGACCATCGCCTGGCTGACCTTCGTCTGGGTGTTGTTGTGGGGCACCGTTTCGTGGGCCAACATCATCGGCGGCGTGGTCCTCGCGGTTGCGGTGCTCACCGTGCTGCCCCTACCGCGCGTACCCGTCGAGGGCCGAATCCACCCGCTGTCGCTGGCCCGGCTCGTCGTCCGGCTCGTCGTCGACTTCTTCGTCTCGAGCCTGCAGATCGGCTGGATGGCCATCCGACCCGGCCGACCGCCACTCGGTGCCGTCGTGCGCGTCCGGGTTGCGATCAAGTCCGACATGGTCCTCACCCTTGCCGTCGACTACCTGAACCTCGTGCCCGGCACGATGGTGCTCGAGATCGACCACCGTCGTCGCATGCTGTACGTCCACGTCTTCGACGTCCGGTCGGAGAAGAAGGTGCGCGCGTTCTACGACCAGGTCGCCTACGTCGAGCGCATGTTCATCAAGGCCTTCGAGCGGGACAGCGAATGGCATCCCAGCCCGTACCACGGCATCGACGAGGACTTCCATCACGTGCGGCCCATCCAACCGGTCGCCGGTGCGCAGTCGGCGGACATCCCGACCGCGGCGGCGGAGACCTCCCGCTCGGATCGAGGTGAGTCATGAGCGTCGTGTGGACGATCGCGGCGACGATGCTCCTGATCGCCGCGATCCTGACGATGATCGCCATCCTGCGCGGACCGTCGACGCTGGACCGTCTGGTCTCGCTCGACGTCCTCATCGCGCTGTGCATGTGCGGTCTCGGTGTGTGGGCGGCCTACAGCCTCGACTCGACGGTCGTGCCGGCCATCGTCGCGCTGTCGCTGCTGAGCTTCGTCGGATCGGTGGCGATCGCACGATTCCGAGTCCGGGATGACCAGACATGATCGTGGATATCGTCAGCGGAACGCTGATCCTCATCGGCTGCCTCATGGCGGTCACCGCGGCCATCGGTCTGGTGCGGTTCCCGGACACGCTGAGCCGGATGCACGCCGCCACCAAACCGCAGACCTTCGGGCTGCTGCTGATCCTGCTCGGCGCGGTGGTCCGCCTCGGCGACAACGTCGACAGCGGGATGCTCATCCTGGCCGGGCTCTTCGCGCTGATCACGGCACCGGTGGTCGCCCACCGGATCGGACGCCTCGCCTATCAGGAACAGCGCGCCCGCGACGGCCTCATGGAGGAGCGCGACATGGAGTCACCCGACCGGGATTAGCGGAGAGTTCGGGGCCGCAGTGGTCAAGTTGCATCCCGTACGAAAAGGCTCGTTTGAGATCTATTGGACAACTTGCCGACATCTCCGCGTATCGGTCGGTGTCGAGATCATAAGCCATCGATAAGTCGTCGGACGGGATCAACGACTGTTTCTGCCTGTTCTTCGTTCTGCCACTAAAGCCACGAACACCTCCGTCCTAGTTCGCGACGTTACGCTCTGTCGCTGCTGAAATCCTTCATGAGATGCTGCGTCTGTGACGGAATCGCTCGACTTGGAGAACTGGCTACGAGCCCAGTGTTCGGAATACACCTTCGGCCTCGGAGGCGCATATCGTATAGAAGGCGACCACGCGTGGCCGCTGACCGCGAAGGATGAAGTCGATCTACTGAAGCAGCTAGCAGCTGGTGGGCACATCCTCCCCTTACCGAAGGAGCCGGCCGCGCTCGCGAACGTTCTTGAGGTCGGCATCGTCGGGTTCCTTATCGACCGCATATCGAGCCTAACCAGCGCCTTCGCGGAGCGAGGGACCGAGCGCGGTTACCCAGACCTCGAAATCAGCGGCGACGCTTTCGGGGGCGGGTATCACGCCATCGACATCAAAGTCGCTCGACGCGCTGTCCGCAAGAGCGGCACTCCAGCGAACAAGACCCAGAGCGCGATAACCCTCTACACAGGTAACACTTACTTTAAGCACCCTGACCTGCAGTTTCCTGGTACGTTTCGTCCCTTCGCCGACTACACTTCGCACCTCGACGTTCTCGGTATTTACACTCTCGATGACAAAGCTTCCGGGAGGGTTCGGGACCTGGAACTGATCGTTCAGCAACCATGGAAGATCGCCAGCGAGCAACGTTCCTCCACTACACGCGAGTACATCGGAGCAGTTAAGGACATCGATGCGCTTCGGGACGGCAGAGGTGCGTTCGCGACACCCGAAGAGTTCTACACCTACTGGCGCAAGTACAAGTTCAAGACAGCACCTGTAGTTGTTCAGCTGCTAGACAAGATGCGTCGCCAGTAGATCGCATCCTGTGGGTGAGTCCCATACGTGGGTGTCGGACAGCCGTGAGAAGCTTTCTAGCATGGCGACCACCCGCGGCGTAGCAATCTCACTGTTCTCAGGGGCCGGAGGCCTCGACCTGGGTGCCGAACTCGCGGGATTTGACGTCCGGGCTGCTGTTGAACGCCACGCAGATGCTGCGATGACAATGGAGAAGAACTTCCCCAAGCTGGGCGCTCCGGTGATCCACAAGGACATCCTAGAAACTTCCACGACTGAGATCCTTAAGGCAGCTGGTCTTCGCAAAGGGCAGAGACCAGACCTGCTCGTGGGAGGGCCCCCATGCACACCGTTCTCGAAGAGCGGGTTCTGGCTCGAATGGAAGCGTTCAGGACTCGACCCTGACGCCTCCCTTCTGCAGGAGTACACCCGCGTTCTCCGAGAGTCTCGGCCGCGAGCGTTTGTGCTCGAGAATGTATATGCACTGACCTACAACAACCAAGCCAGCAGACCTGCGCTTACGCGTCTACTTCGGGAGATCGACGAAGCGGGTTATGACTGCAATATGGCGGTTCTCAATGCTGCGGACTACGGTGTGCCACAGGCCCGCCCACGACTATTCATTGTCGGAACCCCTAAAGGCACGCCAACACCAACGCTGCCGAAGGCTACGCACGGCGGCAAGTGGGAGCGGAGGGCGACAGGAACCGCCGACAGACCGCACGTCACGGCAGGCGAGGCTCTGGCAGGCCTGGTCACAGAGCCAGAGCGGGAAGAGACCCTCGGCGGACAATACGGCAAGTTACTGAAGGACATTCCGCCAGGCGGCAACTACCTCCATTACACCGAGGAAAGGGGCCATCCCCAGCCGCTCTTCAAGTGGCGGAGCCGCTACTGGTCATTCTTGTTGAAGCTTGACCCCGGCAAGCCATCGCCTACGATCCAGGCGCAACCAGGCCCCAATGTCGGACCATTCCACTGGGACAACCGAAGACTGCGCGTTCCCGAGGTAAAGCGCCTGTTTACGTTTCCCGACGAATTCGAGTTCGTAGGAGGGCGTGCGAGCGTTCAGTATCAGTTGGGTAACTCCGTGCCACCTCTCCTGGCGCAGCGCGTGCTGGAACAGGTTCAGTCCGCAATTCGGAGGTGAAGTGCGCCGTGACCGGCAGCTCTCCAACGCGCCTCCACAAACAGACTGGAGTTGTGGTTCCTGCTGTGCGATTTGGCTCCGGCGGGGACCTACCCTAAGCTGATGTAACGTGTTCGGCTTGCGCTGCAACCATGGGGCGAGTCGCACCGAGCCCCCTTCGTCTAGCGGCCTAGGACGCCGCCCTTTCAAGGCGGTAGCGCGGGTTCGAATCCCGTAGGGGGTACAGTCTTCGGACTGACGTAGTACAGCAAGGCCCTGTGGCGCAGTTGGTTAGCGCGCCGCCCTGTCACGGCGGAGGTCGCGGGTTCGAGTCCCGTCAGGGTCGCAGTTGACGCCGGAGAATCCGGCGATTTGCGCAAGGCATCCGAAACGGGTGCCCGCGGCCAGGTAGCTCAGTTGGTACGAGCGTTCGCCTGAAAAGCGAAAGGTCGCCGGTTCGATCCCGGCCCTGGCCACCTAGTCGCGCTAGTATCGCGCCCTGTCGTCATAGGGAACAAGGACGAGAGTCGAGAGTTCGCCGGTTCACGGCTTAGGACCGTCGCACACCGTGCCTACCTTGAGCCGAGTTCAACCAAGCCGCCACTTGCCGCTGCTTCTCGCCGCGAATCCGCCGATGGAGCCCCGGTCCACGGTCCTCAGGCGGTGCGGAGGGGCGTACCGAGGGGTCAATCCAGCTCGGCCACAACCGATGCGACGACATCGCGCATCGAGTGGGTGTCGCGGTACACCGCGCGTTGCCGCTGATAGCTGGCACCCTGCGTGATGATGCGCTCCACGCCGGCGAGTTCGTCGACGCAGCCGAGGTCGCGTGCGATCGGCTGGAGGCGTTCGAGCAGCCGATGCAGATCGTCGGTGACGAGTTCCTCCCGGCACTGCCCGTCGAGGATGACGATGGCGTCGAGGCCGTATCGCGCTGCGCGCCACTTGTTCTCCTGGACCAGCCAGGGTGCCATCGTCGGCAGGGTCTCCCCCGCCGAGAACCGGCGGTCGAGGTCGACGACGAGACAGTGGATCAGTGCGACGATCGCGGAGAGCTCGTCGAGGTTGGTCATGCCGTCGCAGACGCGGACCTCGATGGTGCCGAGATGCGGTGACGGGCGGATGTCCCAGCGGATCTCGTTGAGGTGGTCGATGATGCCGGTCGTCTTCTGGTCGGCGACGAAGGCCTCGAACTGGTCCCACGTCTCGAACTGGAACGGCAGTCCCGCGGTGGGGAGCTGTTGGAACATCATCGCGCGGTTGCTGGCGTAACCGGTGTCCTGACCGGCCCACATCGGCGACGACGAGGACAGCGCCAGCAGGTGCGGATAGAAGTTCAGCAGGGAGTCGAGGATCGGGAGCACCTTGTCGCGGTGGCTGATCCCGACGTGGACGTGGACGCCCCAGATGAGCATCTGCCGACCCCACCACTGGGTGCGTTCGATGAGCTCGGCGTAGCGGTGACCTTCGGTCAGCAACTGCGTCGAGTACTCGGCGAAGGGATGCGTGCCGGCGCCGTAGAGGTCGACGCCGAGTTCCTCGGTCAGGACCCGTACGACGCCGAGGGTGTCGGTCAGATCCGCGATCGCCTCACCGGTGGTGCGGCAGATTCCCGTCACGAGTTCGACGGTGTTGCGGAGCAGTTCCTTGTGGATCTTCCCCTCACGGTCGGGGTGATGCTCACCGACCGCGGCGAAGAGCGCCGCCGCCGAGTTCGACAGATCGCCGGTGACCTTGTCGGTCAGAGCGAATTCCCACTCGACCCCCAGCGTGGGGGTCGGCGACCCGTCGAACTCGATCGGTGACATGGGCGGCCGCGCCCGGTGCCGGATCGCGGGTGCCTAGCTGCGCTCTTCGATGACGCCGCACGCGATGCGCGAGCCGGCGTCACCGGTCTTCAGGGTTTCTTCCTTCGGTCCACCCGGGTACTTGTCGGCCGGGATGTTGCCGAAGTTGTCGGGCTTCTCGTGGATCATGATGGCCTTGCCGAAGACCTGATCCAGCTTCACCGCGTCGGTGGTCGTCACGGTACGACCGGTGTGGTCTTCGAGGATGTTGATCGAGACCAGGTCACCGCTTGCGGGGTGGCTGGTGCTGCCGTCGACCTGCAGGTGCCCACCGGCCGAGGTGAAGGCCTGTGCCCCACCGGAACCGGCGTCGCAGGTGCCGTTCTCGTGGATGTGCATGCCGTGGAAGCCTGCGGGTAGGTCACCGTCGGTGACACGCACGCTGACCGTGACCGGGCCGTCGCCCTGGGACTCGGCCGAGAAGGTGGCCTCGCCGACGACCTTGCCGGAGGTGTCCTTGATCTCGGCGGTCGCGACCTGACCGCTGGGCTCGTCGTCGACGTTGTCCGCGGCACCCGGGGGCAGCGGCTTGTCGGAGATCACCGGCGGTGTCGTGCCGGGGACATCCGTGGGGTTCTGGTCGGGGCTGCACCCGGCCAGGGCGACCCCGATCAGTCCCGCGGAAGCCAGCGCGGCGAGGGCGCGCGACGCGGTGAGTTTCGAACGTCCGGACATGTCACTCCTTGATCACTGTCACCGGGGCTTCGCCCGGCTGTGGGCGGTTCACTGGGCGTCGGCCCAACGGTGCGCGACGACTGCACTGCGCGCTGTTGAAGTTGTGCGAATGATTCGACGATAGTCCGGCCGCGTGCGTCACGATCCACTGACCGCGGTCACCACGATCACCGGGACCCCGCCCTTGCATCGGGTGAACGAGCTGGGACGCTCCTCGACCGAGACCGTGCCGCCCAGTGCCTTCGCAAGCTCGTCGGCCTGGGCCTTGTCGGAGTCCGAGTCGTAGAAGATCGTGTTCTCGCTGAAACCGCCGGCGGTGTAGTTGCCGGGCTGGGCCATCGTGTAGCCCTTCTCCTTCAGCAGGTCACTCACATCCGAGGCGAGTCCGGACACCTGACCGGCGTTGATCACGCACACCCGCTTCGTCGTCGACGACGCGGAGGTCGACGACGTGGTGGAGGCGGGTGTCGGGGTGGCGGTCGCGGTGGTCTCGGTGGCCTGGGGTTCGCTTCCCGAGGTCGCCGCGGAATGCCAGCCGAGCCCGATGAAGACGACGGCCACTGCGAAGAGCATCATCGCCCCCGCGCGCAGCGGCAGGCGATTGGGCTCACGGTCTGCATTCATCACCGACGACCTTAACGCACCTCGGGTGGCTGACCGGGGTCAGCGTCTCAGGTGATCTCGAAGCCCAGACGGCGCGCGGCGCGGGCCTTCTGGCGCGACGCACGGAGGCGGCGGAGTCGCTTGACGAGCATGGGATCCGCGGCCAGTGCCTCCGGCCGGTCGACCAGCGCGTTGAGCACCTGGTAGTACCGGGTCGCCGACAGGCCGAACAGTTCCTTGATGGCTTCTTCCTTGGCGCCGGCGTACTTCCACCACTGACGTTCGAAGGCCAGGATGTCGTGTTCTCGGCGCGACAGACCGTCCGCACCGACCTCGTGCGGGTCGGGCTGGGCTCCGTTGTCGGGGGTGGGTTGCTCGCCGTCGTTCTGGCTACGCGCGGTTGCGCCGTCCATCTCACTCCCTCACCGATAAACCTGATGACCCTCACACCGTCGCTGACGTGCACGGAACCGGCGGGCCGATCCAGACGGAACGAATCGGACATCGGCGGCACGGCGACGAATCACAACAGTGTGGTTCGCAGACAATCTAACCACGGTCAGGGCGTCCGATCGTGCTGTGACTCGCCACGACGCACGGCCGGTCCGCGACGCCGTACCCGGCGTCGTTGCGGCGCTCTGAGCAGCGTTAGGGTGATCGACATGGCGATTCTCCCGATCTGCATCGTGGGCGAGCCGGTGCTGCACCAGCCCACCTCCCCGGTCCCACTCGACGCGGACGGCCGTCCGTCGCCGGAGGTCATCACCCTCCTCGACGACATGTTCGAGACCATGGATGCCGCCCACGGCGTCGGACTGGCCGCCAACCAGGTCGGGGTCGGGTCACGCATGTTCGTCTACGACTGCCCCGACGGCGACCGCATGGCGACCCGACGCCGCGGCGAGGTGATCAACCCGGTCCTGGAGACCTCCGAGATCCCCGAGACCATGCCCGATCCCGACGACAACGACGAGGGTTGCTTGTCGGTGCCGGGCGAGCAGTTCCCCACCGGCCGCGCCGACTGGGCACGCGTCACCGGCGTCGACCGGACCGGCGCCGAGATCGTCATCGAGGGCAACGGCTTCTTCGCCCGGATGCTGCAGCACGAGGTCGGCCACCTCGACGGCTTTCTCTATGTCGACGTGCTCGTCGGCCGCAATGCGCGCGCCGCGAAGAAGGCCATCAAGCGCAACAAGTGGGGTGTCCCCGGACTGACCTGGCTGCCGGGCGCCGTCGCCGACCCGTTCGGGCACGACGACGATGACGACGACGACTGACCGCCACTGATCAGGCCACACCGGGCGACAGTGTCCCAGCTGCACACGACGAAGTCGGGCGCCGTGATCGGCGACCGGGTCGTCGTGCGCTATCTGCTGGGTGACTCGACGCCCGCAGACTGGCGCGGCAATCCCGATGCGGCGCAATCGGATGTCACCGGCGTCCTGCTCGACGACACCGATCCGCTTCGCCTCGAACGCGACGGCGAGGTGGTGTCGATCCCCGCTGCCACCGTCACCTCGGTGCGGCTCCTCTCGGCGACGCCGGTGCGTAACAAGGAGATCCGCGCCCTGGAGGGTGTCGCGGCACGATCCTGGCCGGGAGTGGAGACCGCGTGGATCGCCGGGTGGTTCGTCCGCGCCGGACACGGGTTCAGCCGCCGCGCGAACTCCGCGATCCCACTGGACATGTCGGCCCACCCGGACGCGACGACGCTCGCCCGGATCGCGCGGTGGTACGCCGAACGGGACCTGCCGCCCCTTCTCGCACTTCCCGAGCGCCTGGTGAAGGCCGCCACCGTCGGCGGCGTCCAGGACATCGAGGTGCAGATGCTCACCTGCGACGCGGCGCCGCTGACGGCACGGCTGGCCGGGTCCCGTTCCGACGCAGTTCGTCTATCCGACGAGCCGCATGCCGAATGGCTCGCCGCCTACACCGGGCACCGTGCCGGCGAAGACACCGACGTCGAGGACGCCACCGACGCCGTACGGCAGGTGGTGACCGCCGGCGACGGGCCGCCGGTCTTCGCCGCGATCCGCGACGAGTCATCGGCGGTCATCGCGATCGGCCGCGGCGTGGTCACCGAATCCCCGGACGGCCGACGGTGGTTGGGACTGTCGGCACTGTGGACCGACCCGGAACGACGCCGGAGGGGGTTGTCCTCGCAGATCCTCGCCGAGCTGGTGGCATGGGGCGCTCAGCAGGGCGCCGCTCGTGCGTACCTGCAGGTCGAGACGACAAACCGCCTCGCCGGCGCCTGGTACCGCCGACTCGGCTTCGGCCTGCACCACAGCTACCGGTACGTCACCCCCGACCCCGCACCCCAGGAACTCTGATGCCAAGCCGTTCACGCTCGACGCCGGCCGTTGCCCAACGCCGCCGGCAGGCGGTGATCACCGCGGCCGCCTTCGTCGTCATCGCGCTGGTGTTCGCGATCACCTGGTTCATCAACAGCGGCAGCGATTCCGGCGCCGACGAGTCGGTCACCGCGGGTTCGGCCTCGTCGAAGAGTTCGACCGTCCGGACGTCGGCCGGCAAGACCACTGCTGCCACGTCGACCACAGCCGAGTCGACGGCCCGCAACACAACTTCCGAGACCACGGCCCCGAAGTCGAGCAGGACGAGGACCTCCACGGCGAAGACGCCGGCACCCGCGGCGGCCCCCGCGCACGTCACGCGCACCCTCGCGCTCATCGACGCCGGCGAGTGGCCGGAGGCCGCCCGCGCACCGGGGACGAAGGGCGGGATCACCTTCCGTAACAACGAGCGTCGTCTGCCGGCCACGGATGCCGACGGCCGCCGTGTCGCATACCGGGAATGGGACGTCAACCCGAAGGAGCCCGGCCGCAGCCGGGACGCCGAGCGGATCGTCACCGGGAGCGACGGAACCGCCTGGTACACAGCCGATCACTACCGCTCGTTCATCCTGATTCGAGGACCGTCATGACCTCGCACGACGATTTCGGCAGTCGCCTCCGCCGTTTCCTCGACGGCGCGGGGAACGACGGCCCGGCGGTCGGACTCACGCTCTCCCCGGAGTTGCCCGACCTCGGTCCAGGCGTCCGCCTGCGCACCATCAGCGGCACCGCGGCGACCACCACCGGGGCCATGTACACCGCCTTCGCGCGCGTGTGGGACTTCCCCGATCACTTCGGCCGCAACCGAGATGCCTTCGACGACTGCATGCGCGATCTCGACGCCCCCGATGCCGACGGCCGCACTCCGGCTTCCATCGTCACCCACGTCACCCAGGCTCACCGCCTGCTCGACGAGGACGACGCGACCTTCACCTGGTTCGCCGACTCGATCGGCTTCTACCGCGATCACTATCGCGACCTGGGGCGGACTTTCGCACTGGTCCTGTCGACCTCCTCGTCACGCGCCTCGGCCGTACGCACGCGCTGGGACGGCGCCGGTGTGCCGGTCGCCGACCTCGACAGCATCGGGGAGTGCTGAATGCGGTTCGCCACGTGGAACGTCAACTCCATCCGCGCACGATCGGAATCGGTGGTCGAGTGGATGGAATCGGCCGATATCGACGTCCTCGCGATGCAGGAGACCAAGTGTCACGACGACGCTTTCCCGCTGATGAGCTTCCTTGCGTCCGGGTACGACGTCGCCCACGTCGGGCAGGGCGCCTACAACGGTGTGGCGATCGCATCGCGAATCGGACTCGACGCCGTCGAGATCGCCTTCGACGGGGTACCCACGTATCCGGTCGACAACCAGCCGATCCGTGAGGCCCGCGCGATCTCGGCGGTGTGCGCGGGAATCCGGGTGTGGAGCCTGTACGTGCCCAACGGGCGGACACCCGAGGACCCGCACTACGAGTACAAGCTCCGTTGGCTCGACGCCCTCGGTGACCACATCGCGTTGCGTCTGGCCCACGACCCCGCCGCCGAGATGATGCTGGCCGGCGACTGGAACGTCGCGCAGACCGACGACGACGTCTGGGATCGCACGTACTTCGAGGGACGCACCCACGTCACGCCACCGGAACGCGCTGCGGTGCAGCGGTTCCTGGACGGCGGCCTGGTCGACTCCGCCCTCCCCTATGCCCCGGGCTACACGTTCTGGGATTACACGCAGTTGCGGTTCCCCCGCAACGAGGGCATGCGCATCGACTACGCGTTCTGCTCACCTGCACTCGACACGCGTGTCATGGGCGCGCACATCGACCGCGAGGCGCGGAAACGCAAGGGCGCCAGCGATCACGCGCCGGTCGTCTTCGACCTCGGATAACCCGCTCCCTGAGGAGCGAGCTTGCGAGCGTCTCGAAGGGTCAGGCGAAGGACTTGCCCGGAATCCAGTAGGCCTGTGCCTTCACCGACTTCTTGGGGATGCCGTACTCGTCCTTCAGCGACGCCGCGACCGCACGGGTGCTCACCGAATCGAGTGCGACCCAACCGAAGTGGTCGCCCGCGGCGAATGCCGAGGACCGCACCGCGTCGACGAGGGCGACGCCGTCGTGTTCACGCGCGATCCAGTGGATGGTGTCATGTGCGCGGGCCCGCACCGGCAGGGCCTTGTCGCTCTCGTGCTGGTACTCCAACCACAACGTCGCGGGCGTCTCCGGTCTGCCGGAGGCACCGATCGCGTCGAGCAGCGAGTTGATCGCCGGGAGCGAGGCCGGGTCGCCGGCGATGATCCAGCCGCGGACCTCGTCGCCGGGCATCGTGAACTTGGAACCCATCACGGTGGCGGTGATCGTGTCCCCGACCCGCGCGTGCTGAGCCCAGCGGGCCGCGATGCCGTTGTGGAGGGCGAACTCGATGCCGAAGGTGTCGGCTGCGGGATCGGCGTCGACCAGGGTGTAGCCGCGCTGGTGGAGTTTGCCCGCGTCGTCGAACCACATCCGGATCCACATAGTGGGGTGCAGTGCCCGCTTCGCCAGAAGACCGCCGCCGGTGAACGTCAGGCGCACATAGTGATCGGTGACGACCTGGGTGCCGGTCACGGTCAGCTCGAAGTCGTCGCCGCCGAGGAGTTTGAGGACGGCGCCCTGCCAGCCGCGGCCCTTCGTCGCGACTTGACTCACTTCTGTCCGATGGTTTCGAACGCCCCGTCCTCGACCATCTGCCGGGTCTCGAGGCGACGGATCTTGCCCGACGTGGTGCGCGGAACCGCGTCGGGTGCCACGAAGATCACCTCGGCGGGCATGATCCCGCACGCCGACGCCACCTCCGAGTTGACCTCGGCGCGAGCCTTGTCCGGGTCCGAACCCTTGTACTCGGCGAGGATCACCAGACCCGGGCGCGACGAGCCCTCACCGCGGGCCATCGCGACCACACCGCCCCGGCGCACGCCCGCGACCTCCGCGGCGGCACGCTCGATCTCGATCGGGAACAGGTTGCGGCCGGCGACGATGATGACCTCTTTGGCGCGTCCACAGATGACCAGTCGGTCGTCGATCAGGTAACCGAGGTCTCCGGTGGCGAACCATTCCCCCGCACCGAGGTCGGGGCCGCCGAGATAACCGCGCATCATCGAGGTACCCCGGATCTCAACGTGCCCGACCGAACGCCCGTCGATGACCGGAACGTCCACATTCGGTTCGACGATCCGAACCTGCATGCCGCCCAGCGGCTTTCCGAGGAGCGCGTATCGCCGGCGGATGGGTTCGCCACCGCCGGGCGGGGTCACGGTGACCTCGTCGTAGTGCGCGCCCTCGCCGACCGCGGGCATCGTGACGGCACAGGCGGATTCGGCCATACCGTAGGCGGGTGCGGCGGCCGAAGGCTCGAAGCCGAACGGCGCCGTGGCCTCCAGGAACTTGTCGAAGGCGTCGGCGTCGATGGGTTCGCCGCCGCTGATCGCGACACGGAGGTTCGACAGGTCGATGTCGCGCAGGAGCTTTCCGTAGCGTCCGAGGATGTCGTAGGCGAAGTTCGGGGCGGCGGTGACGGTGGCCTTCGTCTCGGTCAGCCACTGCATCCACTTGAACGGCGCGGCCGCGAAGGCCGTGTTCGGCACCACGTAGGCGGGGATGCCCGTCGTCATTCCGGCGAGGAGGAACATCAGTCCCATGTCGTGGTAGAGCGGCAACCAGGTGAACCCGGTGTCGCGGGTGCGGTGCATACCCAGGCGGCTCACCAATTCGATGGCGTTGGAGTACACCGCCGACGCCGTGAGGACCGCGGTCTTCGGATCACCGGTCGATCCGGCGGTGCCCTGCAGGACCGCGACGCTGTTGGGGTTGACATTGCGGGCGACGAAGCCGCTGGTGTCGGCGGCGATCCCGTATTCGGCGACCCTAGCGATGCGGAGCTGCCCGTCGACCTTGGTGAGCAGATCGAGCTGGGAGCCGCTCCCGAGGACGGTGCCGACGCCGATCGAGACGAATCGCCTGTAGGTGGTCTCCGCCCAGCGGCTCTCGTCGGCTCCGCGGATGGGTCCGGGCAGGATGCTCACCGGAACGCCGGCGAGCCATGCGCCCTGGATCGCAGCGATGAGGTCGACCGTGGGATCGCCGATGAGACCGACGGCGAGCGGCTCGTGCAGGTCACTGTCGGCGAGGAGCTGCACCGCGATCTGTTCGGCGCGCGCGTGAACCTCGCGCCAGGGCGCGATCACCCATTCGCCGGATTCGGAGTCGAGCACGGACAGCGTGGTGTCCCCGGCCAGCATCGCCTCGCGGACGGTCGCCGCGAGGGTGTTGGTCGAGCCTGTTTCCTCCAGAACCACGCTGCTCTGCGACATGTTCGTTCCCCGTTCTCGCCGACCGCGTGTGTCGGCTGTCGTGTTCGTGTGGATGCGTCCGGTTCGCATGTATCGCGCGGGTCGCGGCGCCCGGTGTCGGCCCGCCACCCTTGGATAGGTTAGCCTAAACTTCATAGCGCACAAGAGCCCGTCCACCGTCGATGGCGGCGTGATTCAGATCATCTGGCCAGACGACGGTCCGCAACTTAGGCTTACCTAAGTCTAGTGCCCGGAGCGGGCGTTTCGTACAGCGACTAGTTAGTATAACCTACCCTAAATTGGGCAGAGTGCTCGAGTGAAAGACGTTTCCGACCCGCGAGAGGCAATCGGCTGATGGCCACGAATCCTGAGATGACTCCCCCCATCGCGGACCTCGTCAGCCCCGCCGACATCCGGGCCCAGGTCGCTGCCGCCCTCGGCGTCACACCTGAGTCCCTCGACCCCACCGGAGACCTCATCGCCCAGGGCCTCGACTCCCTGCGCATGATGCGACTGGCCGGCACCTGGCGCAAACGCGGCATCGACATCGACTTCGCCCGCCTCGCCGCCTCCCCCACCCTCGACGCCTGGACCGCGCTCCTCGGCGGACCGTCGACTCCCGCGGAGATGAGCGCATCGCCGGAGAACGTCGATCCCACAGCACCTTTCCCACTGGCGCCGATGCAGCACGCCTATTGGATCGGACGGTCCGACAGCCATGCGTTCGGCAATGTGGCCGCGCACCTCTACATCGAGTTCGACGGCCACGGCCTCGATCCCGACCGCTTCACCACCGCCATGGGTGAGCTGATGGAGCGTCATCCGATGCTGCGGGTCCGTGTGCTCCCCGACGGCACGCAGGTCGTCGGGCCCGCACACCCGGACGCGATCGCCGTTCACGATCTGCGCAGCCAGTCGGCCGAGATGGTCGAGAAGATACTCGCCGAAACGCGTTCCCACGGAACGCATCGCACCCTGCCCGTCGAAGAGGGCGCGGTCATCCGCGCGGAACTGAGTCTGCTGCCCGACGGGTCCACCCGCGTGCACCTCGACGTCGACATGATCGCGGCCGACGCCATGAGCTACCGCGTCCTCGTCGACGACTTCGCTCGCCTCTACCGCGGGGAGACCCTGCCCGAACTGGGTGTCACCTTCGCGACGATCACCGCCGACCGAACCTCCCGCGAGATCCGCGACGAAGACCTCGCCTGGTGGCGGGAGCGCATCCCGCACCTGCCCGGACCGCCGGAACTCCCGCTCGACGACCGCGCCGCCCGCGGCGAGGTGGAGCCGCGCAGCGTCCGCTTGCACCATTCGGTCTCGGCCTCGGAATGGAAGCGTCTCGAGGAGCACGCCCATCGTCGAGGTGTGACCCCCGCGGCCGCGGTGGCGGCGGTCTTCGCCGAGGCGGTCGGCACCCATGCGGCGAATTCCCGTTTCCTGCTGACCGTTCCGCTGTTCGATCGTCCCCGGATCCATGCCGACGTCGAGCGTGTGGTCGGCGACTTCACCTCGTCGATCCTCGTCGAGGCCGACCTGAGCGAATCGGCAACGCTCGCCGAGCGTGCACGCCAGATGCGCTCGGCGATGCACGATGCCGCTGCTCACGGATCGATGAGCGGTCTCGACGTCCTCCGCGAACTCGGCCGAGCCCGAGGCGAATCCGTCATCTCGCCGGTCGTGTTCACCAGCGCGCTCGGGCTCGGCGACCTGTTCTCCCCTCAGGCGACCGACGTCCTCGGCGACCCCGCCTGGATCGTGTCGCAGGGGCCCCAGGTGCTGCTCGACGCCCAGGTCACCGAGATCGCCGGGGGACTGCTCCTGAACTGGGACGTCCGGGTGTCCGACCTCGACGAGTCCACTGCCCGCGCGATGTTCGACTACTACGTCCGGCTTCTCGGTCTCCTCGTCGACGGCGAATGGGATGTCCCGGCACCCGACCCGGTCGCCGATGACGTCCGTGCACAGCGACTTTCGGTCGAGCGACCGCTGCCCGACACCGACACCTTCGACGGGACACTGCACGGCACGATCTTCGGTCGCGCGGCGCAACGGCCGACGACCCCGGCGGTCACCACCGATTCCCGGACGTGGACGCACGGCGAACTCACCGACGAGGCACTTCGGGTGGCGGGCGCACTCGCCGCCGCGGGCGTCTGCACCGGCGACACCGTCGTCGTCAACCTGCCCAAGGGTGGCGACCAGGTCGTCGCCGCGCTCGCCGTCCTGGCCGTGGGCGCCGCCTACGTGCCGATCGCGCCGACGCAGCCCGCGACCCGACGAGACCGCATCGTCTCCATCGCCGGACCACGCGCCGTGCTCACCGCCGATGTCGACGCCTGGACGGAGTCCAACGGCCCCACCGTCATCGACCTCGACGCGGCACGCACCTCAGCACCGGTCGACCCGGTGGAGGTCACCGGCGAGGAGTTGGCCTACATCCTGTTCACGTCCGGATCGACGGGACTGCCCAAGGGCGTCCAGGTCCCCCATCGCGCCGCGGTGGCCACCATCTCCGACCTCGTCGACCGTTACTCGATCGACGCCCGTGACCGCAGCCTGCAGGTCTCCTCGCTCGAGTTCGACCTCTCCGTCTTCGACATCTTCGGTCTCCTCGCGGTCGGCGGCGCCGTCGTCGTACCCGGCGACGACGAACGCACCAAGGTCGATGACTGGGTGCGACTCCTCGCCGAACACTCGGTGTCCGTGCTCAACTGCGTGCCGTCGATCCTCGGGATGATCCTCGACATCGATTCACTGCCGCCATCGATGCGGATGATCATCATGGGCGGCGACAAGGTCGACGTCTCGCTGCTCGAACGAGTCGCCACACAACTGCCCGACTGCCGCGTCGCCGGACTGGGCGGTACCACCGAGACCGCCATCCACTCCACCATCTGCGAGGCGGACGACGTCCCGGCCGGAATGGCGTTCGTGCCCTACGGTGTTCCGCTGCGCGGCGTTCGCTGCCGAGTCGTCGACGAGACCGGCCGCGATCGGCCCGACCTCGTCCCCGGCGAACTGTGGATCGGTGGCGCCGGCGTCGCCGACGGTTATCGTGGCGATCCCGAGCGCACCGCCGATCGTTTCGTTCATCACGACGGCGAGAAGTGGTATCGCACAGGCGATCTCGCCCGGTACCTACCCGGCGGTTTCCTCGACTTCCTCGGCCGCGCCGACCACATGGTGAAGGTCCGCGGCTATCGCGTGGAGCTAGGCGAGGTCGAAGCAGGCCTGCTCGCTCTCGACGAGGTCGCGTCGGCGGTCGCCTGGTCCGACGGCCGGGATCTTCAAGCCGCGGTCGTTGCCGCCGGAACGGTCATCGACGAGAACGCGATCCGGGACCGTCTGTCCGAGTCCCTTCCGCCGCACATGATCCCGCGGACTGTCACCGTCCTCGACGCGTTGCCTTTGACCGCGAACGGGAAGTACGACCGCAAGGCCCTGGCGGCACTCGTCGACACCACCGAGGGCGGCCCACAGGTCGTCGCACCGCGCACCCCGCTCGAGGAGGCGCTCGTCGTGATCTTCTCCGAGGTGCTGCCCGTCCGGCCGATCGGCGTCACCGAGGACTTCATCTCACTCGGCGGTGACTCGGTGCAGGCCACCCGACTCGTGGCCCTGTCCCGCACCTGGCTCGACGCCCCGCGACTGTCGGTCGCCGACATCTTCGGTCACCGGACGATCGCGGGTCTCGCCGAGCGGCTCACCGCCCTCGAAGGCACCCGGGTCGAGCGGGTCGCCGCGATCCTCCTCGACGTCGTGGCCCTCTCCGACCAACAGGTGGATGCCGAACTCGCCGGCACCTGACGCATCCAGCAGGCCCGCTTCCACCAGACACCCCGACAGCAAAGGCATCATGACCACTTCATCGGCACCCACGTACGACCTGCACTCGGTCGATCTCGACGACGTGTCGCACGCCATCACGGTCCACGGGTGGCTGACCCATCCCAAGGCCAAGTACTGGGACATGCTGGAGAGCTCCGTCGCGGACGTGGAGAAGATGATCCGGGACACCGCGGCGGCAACGGCCGGTACGCCCTACGGCATGCGCCTGGGCTACCACGACGGGCGGCCGCAGTTCCTGTTCGAACTGTACGATCTGCAGACCAGCGAACTCGCCGACCCCGCAAGCGGTTACGTCCACGCCGAGGGCGACATCGGGATGCATCTGCTCGTGGCCCACTCCGAGCAGGCCCTGCCCGGCTTCACCGGCACGGTGATGCTGCACATCATGCGGACGGCGATCCTCGAGGTCGGCGCCGCGCGGGTGGTCGTCGAACCCGACGTCCGCAACACCGCGGTGCACCGCCTCAACGCGAGCGTCGGCTTCCGGGTCGACGGCGACTACCCGGTCGGCAACAAGACCGCACACCTGAGCTACTGCACGCGAGACGACTTCCTCCGCGTCACCGCCGGCGGCACCAGTGTCGGCGCCGTCGAGGTTACGGACCTGGGAGCGTAGCCCGTTGACGATCGAACAGATCCGTCCCGCACGGACCGGGCAGACGGACACCGTGTCGTATCGGCAGGTGTATCACCGCAGGATCGCGCGGAAGATCCTGGCCGAGTTCTCCCACGAACGCGCCTTGAGTCCGGTCGAGACCGGCCCGGGTCGCTACGTGGTCGGTTCCGCCGACGGCCGCACCGACTATCACTTCCGTGCCGAGGTCCTGTCCCTGGAGAACTGGGCGATCGAGGAGTCCTCGTTGCGCCGGGTGCGCGATGGGGAGGAACTGCCCGTCGACGCCGTCGCGCTGGTCGTCGACCTCGCCCCGATGCTCGGCATCGGCCCGCAGGCGCTACCGGAGTACCTCGAGGAGTTCATCAGCACTCTCGCGATCAGTGCCGACCGGCCTGACGAACGACGCATCACCGCAGCCGATCTCGCGCACGCGGACTTCCAGACCATCGAGAGGACGATGACCGAGGGTCACCCGTGCATCGTGGCGAACGCCGGGCGCCTCGGCTTCAGCGCCGACGACATCGACCGTTACGCACCGGAGGTCGGCAACCACTTCCGGCTCGTCTGGGTCGCCGCCCGCCGTGAGGACTGCGACGTGGCGACGGTGAGCGGCGTCGACTACGACGCCATGCTCGTCGACGAACTCGGCGCCGACACCCTGGCGGAGTTCGATACAGTGCTTCGCGAATCCGGTTGTGATCCCGACGATTACCGCTATCTGCCCGTTCATCCGTGGCAGTGGACGGAGAAGGTCCGGAAGCTCTACTCGGCCGATCTCGCCGACCGCCGCATCGTGTTCGTGGGCGAGAGCCCCGATCTGTACCAGGCGCAGCAGTCGATCCGCACGGTCTTCAACGCGACTACGCCCACCCGTCACTACGTGAAGGGCGCCCTGTCGATCGTGAACATGGGCTTCACCCGGGGCATGTCGGCGGACTACATGCGCACCACCCCGCTGATCAACAACTGGGTCCGCGGACTCGTCGCCGACGACCCGTATCTCGCCGCAATCGGCTTCGAGATGATCTTCGAGGTCGCCGCCATCGGTTACCGCAGTCCCACCTTCACCCCGATCACCCAGCCGGGGTCGGAGTACCGCAAGATCCTCTCGGCGCTGTGGCGCCAGAGTCCGGTCACACTGGTGCGTGGCGGCGAGCAGCTCTCCACCATGGCCGCGCTCCTGCACGTCGACCACCACGGCGACCCACTGGTGGGCGCATTCATCGCGCGGTCGGGGATACCGGCCGCCGAATGGATCCGGCGCTACCTGCGCACATACCTCCACCCGATCGCCTACCTGCTGTACCGGTACGAGCTGAAGTTCTCCCCCCACGGCGAGAACCTGATCCTCGTTCTCGACGAAGGGGTTCCGGTCCGCGCGATCCTCAAGGACATCGGCGAGGAGGTGTCGGTCTTCGGCGAGCCGGAGGATTTGCCGGAGAGCTGCGCTCGCGTCCTCACCACCGAGCCCGACGAGATCCGCAACCTCGGCGTGCTCTCGGACGTCTTCGACGACTACCTGCGTCCGCTGGCGGATGTCCTCCACACCCACCGACTCGTGACCGACGAGGAGTTGTGGGACCTGGTGGCCGACAGTCTGCGCGAGTTCGTCGACACGCATCCCGATCTTGCCGACCAGTTCGCGAAATGGGATCTCTTCGCACCGGAGTTCGGCGCGGTACACATGAACGGCCTGCAGCTGCGGAACAACAAGCGCATGGTCGACATCGAGGACTCCTACGCATCCCTCGTCGACGCCGGACACCGGCTCGTCAATCCCGTCGCCGAACGGGGACGCCAGTGACCGTCACGACCCCGGCACCCGACACGTCCCCCGCGGAGATCCTGCGCGACGCGCACGGCATCCCGCATGTTCTGGCCGTCACACCGGCCGACGCGCTGTACGGACAGGGCCGCGCCTGCGGGCAGGACCGCCGCTGGCAGATCGAGTTCATGCGTCTGCGCGCCGAGGGGCGTACCGCCGAGGTGTTCGGCGAATCCTGCGTCGAATGGGACACCTTCGCGCGGCGCGCCCGGCTCGACGCGGTTGCCGAGCAGATGTACCACGCGTCGTCCGACCGCACCCGACGCCTGCTACGCGCCTATGCCGACGGCGTGAACAGCACCCTTGCCGAGACCGCGCCGCCCGCACCGGAACTCGCCGCACTCGACCACGAGCCGGAACCGTGGCGGCCGTGGACCCCGATCTCGGTCTTCATCATGCACCACGTTCTGTTCGGCCGGTTCACGACGAAACTGTTCCGGCTGCACGCCTGCCGCGCGACCGGGTCGGATGCGCTGCGGTTCTGGGCATTCGAGGGCAGCGAGCACGATCCGACCGTGCCGCCGATGCCGGACCAACAGTTCTTGCGCGAGATCCTCGACCTCACGCGGCCCACGCCTGCCGCGGGTTCCCCCGTCGGTGAGACCGTCAACCTGGGTGATCCGATGTCGGGCAGCAACGCATGGGGGGTGTCCGCCGCCCGCAGCACGACCGGGTCCCCGATCGTGGCCGGCGATCCCCACAGGTTCCTCGAGCTGCCCGGCATCTACGAGCAGTTCCATCTCGCCTCGACCGATCCGGCACAGTCCTTCGACGTGGTGGGCTTCGCCTTCGCCGGTGTCCCCGGCGTTCCACACTTCGCGCAGGGCCCCGAGATCGCCTGGGGCATCACGAATGCGATGGCCGACTACCAGGACCTCTACGTCGAGCGGTTGACCCGCGACGAGGACGGGACACTTCTCGTCGAGGTGCCCGGCGGACACCGCGTCCCGGCGACCGTCCACACCGAGCAGATCGCCGTCCGCGACTCCGCATTTGTTGCCGTCGAGGTGATCACCACCCACAACGGTGCCGTCGTCTTCGGCGGTCCGGACGAGCCGTTCGCGATGAGCCTGCGGTCGCCGCTGCTCTCCGAGGACGTCACCTTCGACGCCCCACTCGACCTCCTGTTCGCCCGCTCGGTCTCCGACGTCGAAGCCGCACTGTCGTCGTGGGTCGAACCGGTGAACCGCGCCGTCATCGCGCACCGCGACGGGACCACGGTCACCCACGTGGCCGGCCGCGTTCCCGTCCGCGCCCCGGAGAACTACTGGCTCCCTGTTCCCGGCTGGGACGAGCGCTACCAGTGGAAGGGCTACGAAGCCGGTTCGCTCGGCGACCCGGGCTTCGATCCGAAAGTCGCCGACGGCGGTGTGAGTGTGACCGCGAACCAACGGATTTCCGCGGTTCCTGCGCTGCAACCGATCACGACGGAGTGTGTGGAGGCGTTCCGCGCCGATCGGATCACCACCCGCCTCGATGCTCTCGACACTGTCGATCCCGAGGATTGCGCCGACATCCACCGCGACGTCGTCCTCGACCAGGCCGCGGTGGTCCAGCAACTCCTCGCCCGGGTCGTGGGCAATTCCCCGGCCGCCGAGGGCATCCGGCAGCGCATCCTGGCCTGGGACCGCACCATGGCTGCCGACAGCACCGACGCCTTCCTGTTCGCCGAGTTCCGCAGCCAGCTCGTACTCGGCGTCGCGCGCACCGATGCCCTTGCGCCACTGCGCGGTCCGCACGGCTTCCCCGCCGTGTTCCAGCCGTGGTTCGTCCCGGAACCCCGCCTCGCGACCGCGATCACGACGATGATCGCCAACTGCACACTGATCGGGATCGACATCGACGAGGTCGCAGCCGCCGCGCTCGACGCCGTCGTCGCCCGCACCGAGACGATCGGACACGTCCCCGACTGGGGCACCGTGCATGTGCTCGCCCCGATCCACGGGTTCGATCTCGTCGGCGCGTCGCCTCGCCATCCGGAGCTGTTCGCGACGCTGCGACCCACCCCCCTGCCCCTTGCCGGGGATTCGGAGTGCGTGTTCGCCAACGCATCTGCGGTCGGCACCCACGTGTGCATCACCGGCTCCGCTGCCCGCTATGTCTGGGATCTCGCCGATCCGCACGCGAGCCGTTGGGTGGTGCCGCTCGGCGCTTCCGGCGACCCGGACTCCGAACACTTCCAGGACCAGGCCCGGTTGTGGGCCGACGGCCGGCTGATCCCTGTCGCCCGCGACTGGGCGGCCCTGCGCGCACAGGACGCCGAAGCCACCCACCAGACCACTTCGACCGCCACTCCCACTGCCACTCCGACGAAGGGGGAATCGTGCCCACGTTGACCGAAGCGCGACTCACACTGCTGCGCCGACGGATCGCGGAGTCCGGCGGGGCGCTGTCGGGTCCGGCCGATGAAACCCGGCCCGACACGCGCACCGAGACCCCGGCCTTGTTCGGACAGTTCGGGATCGCCGAGCGCCGGATGTGGAAGATCTACGAGCTCGACCCGGAATCGGTGTCCCACAACATCGGTCTCGTCCTGGAGTTCGGTGGCAGTCGCACCGTCGAATCCGTGGTCGCCGCGGCGGAACTGCTCGTCGAGCGTTTCGAGGTGCTGCGGTCGGTCGTCGAGGTCGACGACGCGGATGTGCCCCATCGTGTTCAGGTGCAGCGAGAAGGCCAGTGGGACACCGAGCATTCGGTATGGTCCTGGGGCTCCGAGGATGTCGCGGACGAGTCGGCCGACACCGACCCGGCAGAAATCGACCCAGCAGAAATCGACACCGTGGCAACGCGGATGACGCGTACACCATTCGACCTGTTCTCCGAGGTGCCGTTGCGCCTGCGTGTGTCGGGACGGGACGGAGAGGTGACGATGATCCTGGTCGTCCATCACCTCGCGGTCGACGACACCTCCTGGCCACTGCTGCTGGGCACGCTCGTGTCGGGCGAATGGGCGGGGGACGCCGACGCCGATTCCCGCCCGGCAACCCCGGATGCCGCCGCCGCGACCGAGGCTGCCGAGTCCGCTGTGCGGCATGCGCTGTCGACCTGGGCCGCCGAGGACGTGCGTCACCCGCTCTCCGGCGAACTGCCCGCCGAGAGCGCCGCGGAGAGCTGGCTCTCCCCCATGGACGATCGTGCGGGCCTCAAAGTCGCCGCCCCGGTCGCCGACGAATCGCTGACCGCCTTCGACCGGGTCGCGCAGACGGTCGGCGCGACGCCGAATGCGCTGCTCATCGGCGTGTGCTCGCTGGCCGCCTACGCGCTGACCGGCGCATCCGACCATGTGCTCGTCGTCCCGGCCGACAATCGACGACGCTCGCAGTCGCCGCATCACATCGGCTACTGCGGCAACATCATCCCGATGCGTTTCCGCGTCGATCCGACCGCGACCGTCGAGCAGACCCTGCGCACCGCGGCCGCGGTGATCTACCGGGCGATGGAGCACTCCGGCACCGACTTCGGGCCGATCCTGACCGCACTCCGTCAGCAGGGCGGACGGTTCCCGATCATGGAGATCATGGCCTCGGTGCGGCCCGCTCCGCTGCGCGGCATCCCGCAACCCGACCACGCGCCGGTCACCTGTCGATCGGTGTTTAACGGCATCGCGAACTATCCGTTGTCGATCGCCTTCGAAGCCGACGACCACTCCACCCATGTGGAGGTCGACCACCAGCCCGGAATAGTTCCGGACCACATCGCCGTACGCTCCACCGGGGTGTT
Organism: Gordonia sp. 135; assembly: GCF_009720185.1. Lineage (NCBI taxonomy): Bacteria > Bacillati > Actinomycetota > Actinomycetes > Mycobacteriales > Gordoniaceae > Gordonia > Gordonia sp. 135. Next base: position 615,584 of record NZ_CP046257.1, on the reverse strand, counting down.
GACCGCACTCGTCGATCTCATCCCCGCCGCGCTGGACGGCACCGTCGCCGAACTCCTCGCGAACCTCGAGAGACGAGTCCCGGCGTGACGGAACGACACTCGCACAGCAACTCAGCACAGAACCGGACAACCACCGAAGATCCAGGGGGGAACTCAGTGACCGAAGACCGCGAGTCTACTTGGGGGGCTTCCCGTTTCGCCCGACCGGGACAGGGCTGGGCGAACATCGGTCGCGGTCTGACCGAAGCAGCGGAATCGGTCACCGACCACCACCACGGAGCGCCACTGCCCGCCGGGGATCCGGTGTCGGTACTCGCCGCGGTCAACGGCTCGCTGGGTGCACCCGGAATCCCCGAATCCGGGATCGGTGAGTCCGCGGCCCTGTCGCGGCTGGCGCGGCTCGTCGCCGAGTTCGGTCTCGACCTCACCCATCCGCTGACCACAGCTCATCTGCAGCCGGCACCCCTGTCGGTCGCGGTCGCCGCGGACGCGCTCGCGAGCGCCACCAACGCCTCGCTGGACACATACGATTCGGGGCCGGCGACCCTCGCCCTGGAGACCTGGACCGTGCAGTCGCTCGCCCGCATGGCCGGTTTCGGCGAACAGGCCGGCGGCGTCTTCAGTCCCGGCGGTTCCATCTCGAACATGCTTGCGCTCATGATCGCCCGCGATCACACCGCGGCCCGTCGTGGCGTCGACGTCCGCCAGGACGGTGTGGGCGCGCTGCGCCGGCCAGTGGTCTTCTGTTCGCGCGTCGCCCACTTCTCGGTGCACCGAGCGTGTGCCGCACTGGGTCTCGGCGAGTCCGCGGTCATCCCTGTTGAGGTCGACGCGCACCACCGGATGATCCCCGAGGCCTTGGAAAGGGCGATCCGACAGGCCGGCGAGGTCACCCCGCTCGCCATCGTCGCCACGGCCGGAACCACCGACTTCGGTACCGTCGACCCGCTGCCCGAGATCGCTGACATCGCCGAACGACACGAGATCTGGCTGCACGTCGACGCCGCCTACGGCTTCGGCACCCTGTTCTCCGATCGCCTGTCCGGACTCCTGAGAGGCGTCGACCGCGCGGACTCGGTGACCCTCGACCTGCACAAGGTCGGCTGGCAGCCGGCCGCCGCCAGCCTCATGCTGCTGTCCGATGCCGACCGCTTCGTGTCACTGAACCGTTCGGTCGCCTACCTCAACCCGGACGACGACGTCGAGGCAGGCTACAGCGGTCTGCTCGGCCAGACCCTGCAGACGACTCGTCGTCCCGACGTGCTCAAGGTCGCGGCCACGCTCTTGGCGTACGGACGCCGCGAACTCGGCGGGATGCTCGAGCGGTGCAACGACCTCGCGGTGTACGCCGAACAGCGCGTCGCCACCGAACTGCAACTCGAACTGATCGCCCCGGTCACGTTGACCACCATCGTCTTCCGCTACCGCTGCGCCGACCTCGACGCCGTCAACGGCGAATTGCGACGCCGTCTCATCACCGACGGCAAGGCCCTGATAGGGCGCACCCAGGTGCGGGTGCCCGGCCAGGACGAACCCCAGACCTGCCTGAAGCTGACCCTTCTGAATCCGGAGACCTCCGAGAGTGACATCGACGAGCTGTTCGACGAACTCCTGCGTCTCGCAATCGAAGTGGAGTCCGAGAGCACCTCGGTCGCCGGCGACCAGGCCCGCAGTGAAGAAATGGTGAGGGTATCGGAATGACCCGTGTAGAGAACGTGGATGTCCTGGCGATCGGCTGCGGTCCGTTCAACCTGGGGCTCGCCGCGCTGGCATCGACCGTCGATGACCTCGACGTGCTCGTCGTGGACTCCCGTGACGAGTTCCGCTGGCATCCGGGCCTCATGTTCGACGAGGCCCGACTCCAGGTGGGATTCTTGTCGGACCTGGTGACCCTGGTCGACCCGACGCATCCGATGTCGTTCCTGAACTACATGGCCGACACCGACCGAATGTACCGGTTCCTGGTGCGGGAGAACTTCTATCCCACCCGCATCGAGTACGAGGCGTACCTGCACTGGTGTATCGGTCGACTCGACACCCTGCGCTGGGGCACCACCGTCACCGAGGTCACATGGGACGACGAGGCCGACGCCTTCGCCGTCACGATCGTCTCCGGCGGCACCACCACGACCGTGATCGCGCGCCACGTCGTCGTCGGCGTCGGCACCGAACCGTTTGTGCCGCAGGCGTTGTCGTCGGGCTCCCCGGCGGTCGTCCACAGTTCCGACTACCTGTACCACCAGGACAAGGCCCATGCCGCGGACTCGGTGACCGTCATCGGTTCGGGACAGTCGGGCGCCGAGATCGTCATCGACCTGCTCGAGGCCAATCTCCGCGGCGGCCCGTCCGTCCGCTGGTGGACCCGTACGCCGTGGTTCGCCCCGCTCGACTTCACCAAGATGTCGCTCGAGATGACCACCCCGGCGTACATGGACTACTTCCAGAGTCTGCCGGAGGCGGCCCGCGATCGGATCCGCCCGCAACACTGGCAGTTCCACAAGGGCGTCTCCAGCGACACCCTCGAACGGGTGCACGAGCTGATGTACCAGCGGCAGCTGCGGGAGAAGCTCAACCCGGTCCAGTTGCGCATCTCCACCGAGGTCGACGGCATCGACACCCTTGCCGACGGCAAGCTCAGGGTCCGTGGGCGTCACCTCGACACCGGTACCCAACTCGCACACACCACCGACATGGTCATCGCGTGCACCGGCTACCAGCCCCGCCAGACCCCGTTCCTGGCCCCCATCGAGCCGCAGCTGCACCGTGATTCGCGCGGCCGCCTCGTCGTGGGCGCCGCGCATCAGGTGGAAACCGAGCCCGCGCTGACCAATCGGTTGTTCGTGGCGAACGCCGAGGAGCACGCCGTCGGCGTCTCGGCCCCCAACCTCGACATCGGCGCGGTCCGCAACGCCCGAATTCTCAACGCCGTCATGGGCCGCGAGGTGTATCGACTGCCGAAGGACACCGCTTTCACCAGCTTCGGGATCGACGACTCCGACGGCGTCGTCGGCTGAGGAGTTCCGCGAGCAACGACGGCCCGGCCCGCAGTGCGGGTCGGGCCGTTCTCCCGTTGAGGGTTGATCGGGTGCCCGGGTCGCTCCGAACGCGGACGGGCCGCAGGTGCCGACTCAACTCTTATCGTGCGGCCTCCGGGAGGCATCGCGATCAGCGGCACAGATCACACACACCAAGGTTCGTACCAGGATCTCCCAGCGCGAGCTGCGACCGTGATCTCGCGGCGACGGGGGTGACAGGGACCTCATCGCCCGAGGCGGCGCGGGGACTGCCGCCCGAGGTTATGCACCTGCGGGCGCCGGATGTTGTGGTGCAAGTTCAGGATCGGGACGGAACGAAGTGAGCTGTGTTCCCTCGAGATCGCTGACGAGCTGCTCGTACTGCCAGCGGTTGTATGCCAAGGGAGCCATGCTGATCCGCTTCGGGAGGCGGTGATAGAGGACGGGAAGTACGCGACAGATGATCGCGTACTCGATCCGGCGGACCTTGTTGAACGGAAAGCCGAAGACGTCGCGCACCTTGGGTCGACTGATGGCCATCCCGCACGTGATGGCCACCTCTCCTGCCACGCGTGAGATCAGCGGCCAGACGGGTCGCAGTGCGGTCGGCAGGTCCTCGGGGGCCGGCGGCGTCGCGAACAGCTTCCGCCCGACTTCGAGCATGTAGGTGTCCGTCAACTCGTTGTCCAGCAGGTCCTGGTAGTACTCCATCGCCTCGGCGTATGAGCGCGGCAGCCCGGATGACCTGCCAGAGAACGACAACGACCCCATCTTGTCCCAGACCACTCGGTAGAAGATCTCGTTGTCCTCATCGGTGAGGGGATCACCGGTGATAGGAGTGTACGAGTTCCGATACAGCAGAAACATGCTGAGGTACACCAGGTTCCAGGCTCGAGGCGAGTAGGCGCTGTACGGCCTGCCATCGCGGCCCTTTCCCTTGACCTCGCGATGAAGTGTCTTGAGGCGATCGAGGTGCCGGGCGTTGACCTCCGCGTCGCCCCACATTACGAGCTGCCCGGCCGCCAAGGTGCGCATGTTGCGCTCGAGTGGCCGGTTCTCGTACCGGCCGGTGGCCCACGTCGCGTCCGATACATCGTGCTGCATGCCCTGGTCGACGTATGCAGCCGCGAACAGTCCCACCAGCCGTGACCCGCAGAACCACCGAAACTGTTCATACCGTTTCTGTGCGTGTCCCTCGAGCGGCGGTCCGTCGACGGTGATATCGGTGGGAGACGCTGTGGAAATTGATTGTGCCATCTTCATTCTCCTCGGGAGCGGTGCCTGGTTGTCAGGTGGGCGTTCAGGGGATGAGCGGGTGCAGAATCACACGGACCATCCGTCGGATCGCATCGTCGTCCGTGGTCGGTAGGCCGATGTCGGGCGTCAACCAGACGCTGCCGATGAAGCGCAGCAAGACCTCGGCCGTGCCCGTCGTGTCGACGTCGACAGCGAGTTGTTCGGCGCAGTCGGAAATCCGATCGGTCAGCATGAGTAGCTGCAGTTGGGCGAGGTCGGGATCGCGATGGATTGCGACAGCCGTCCCGTCCTCCACGAGCCGGGTCCCGATCGGATGGGTCCGCGCAGTACGAACGGCAGCGACGATGATCTCCACCAAATGCTCACCCGGATGAGAGACAGCAGCGACAGTCTCCGCGAATCCCTCGACGATGCGAGCCAACTCGAACGAGAACGCCCGTCTGATCAGTTCGTCCTTGGACTCGAATCGACGGAATACCGTCGCTCGTCCCACCCCCGCACTTCGGGCGACGTCGGCCATCGTCAGTCGCGCGGTTCCGTAGAGCGCGATGCACCGAAGGGTCGACTCCAGGATGGCGCTGTCCACTGCGTCGCTTGTGGAGGGTGCGCTGGTCAGGCCCTCGATCACGAGTCGGGCATGTGGTGGGGTCGTGATACTCATGGTACGAGAAGAGTATCGTGCGTCTCATCGATCGCGCAGGTGTTTACGGAACCGGGTTTGCACACGAGATACCGCGGACGGGTGAGCCACCCTTCTCGCCGGCACGTGAACGCGTGAGGGCATCCGGGCCTCGTTCAGGCCACCTCCAACGTGGAGGCGACAGTCTCACGGTGACGTCGTCCGCCCCGAGGCCGGTCGGCGAGACGACACGGCCCGTCCCCGCATGGAGGGGACGGGCCGTCGTGTGTGTTGAGACCGGTTTCGATGGGACTCGTCGCAGGCTCTCGCCCACTCGGCCAGCGGAGGGATCAGCTCGTCGCAGCCTCGAAGCTCGGCTTGAGCAGGTCCAGCACGTACGGCACCGAGTTCGGCGTCGGTGCGTTGAGGCCGGTGATCTGCGACTGCGTCATGAACGTGACGGCACCGTTCTTGACGGCCTTCAGGTTCTTGTAACCCGGTAGCTTCTTGAGGGTTTCGGCCTGTTCCGGTGTCGCGGTGGCGACGACCAGTACGTCGGCGTCGAGCATCGGGATGTTCTCGGTGCTCAGTCCGAAGCGGGGGTTGCGGGTGCGCTGGTACTCGGCGACCAGCTTGGGCGCCATCTGCATCTTCAACTCGCTGAACAGCTTTGCCGCGCCGTCGTTCGGGTCGCCGAGGACCGACAGCTGGTCGTTGCCGTACATGAAGGCCAGCGCGTAGGTCTTGCCGGCGAGATCCGGGAACTCCTTGCCGACGGCGGCGACCTTCGCGTCGGTCTGGTCGATGATCTCGGTCGCCTTGTCCGGCTGGTGCAGCACGGTGCCCATGACGGTGACCATGTCCTGCCAGGGATCGATCTCCTGGCCGCTGATCGCGTTGACCGTCGGCGCGAGCTTGGCGATCTGCTCGAATTCCGGGCTGCCGGAGGCGAATCCGGGAGCGAAGATCAAGTCGGGGTCGAGCTTGGCGATCGTCGTCGCATCGTCGCCCTTGGTGGGGTCGATGAACGTCGAGTCGGCGAGCTTCTGGCCGTACCAGGGTTGCAGTTCGCCGGTCGCCGACTTGGAGTAGTCGTAGTAGCCGACCGGGGTCACGCCGAACGAGAGCGCCACGTCGGTCCACTGGTCACCCAGGGTCACGATGCGCTTCGGTGTCTCCGGGATCGTCACCGAGCGGCCGTCGGGCAGGTTCAGCTGCACCGATCCACCGGTCGAGTCATCCGAACTCGAACATCCGGCGAGGAGGCCGGCGGACATGAGCGCACCCGCGAGAAGCGCACCAAGACGAAGTCGTGTTTTCACGTCAGTTCTCCAGAACGGTCGGGGGTCAGAGCGAGCAGGGCAGCAGGACGAAGCTGGCGATGAGGCAGACGCTGCTGTTCGACAGCTTCCACTTGTCGCCGCTCCACACCCAGGTCATCGCACGATTCTGGCTGCCCCGGCCGACGACGCTGATCTGCAGCGGGGCGGTCATCTTGGTGCCGCTGACCTGCACCGGACCGACCATCTGGTAGCTGAGTCCGACGTTGCCGTAGGTGGTGATCGCCTGGGCGACGGCGTCGAGCTGACGCAGGGCGCGCTCGCCGCCCTGGAGTTCGGCGGCCCGTGCGGCGCGATTGCCGCGCGAGTTCATGACCGTCTTGACCTTCGTGTTGAGCTGACCGGGCGTCAGCGCGGTCGGGGCTGCGACAGCCTGCTGCTGGGACGGCGCGGCCGAGGTACCCGGCGCGGGAGCCGGTGCGGGCGCGGCGTCGGGGCCGGCGCCGACCGTGCCGCCGCTCTCGGGCACGTTCTCGGTCACCGCGGGTGCGGGCGCCACGGCCGGGGCGGGCTCACCGGGCGCGGCAGCCGGCGGCTGGTTGGCGGCCGGACCCACCAAGCCCTGCTGCTGTTGCGGTGTCTGCGCGGAACCGAGGTTCACGACGGTCGGCTGGGCCGCGTTCGCCGAGTCGTTGCGGTCGCCGACCATCAGACCGACCACACCGATGGTGACGATGATCGCCGAGATCACCGCCGCAACACCTGCCGATGCCAGCACGGTCGGGATGTTGATCCCACCCGAGCGCTTCTCCGGACCCGCCACCGGTTCGTGGGTCTCATCCACGTAAGCCGGGTCCTGGTAGCCGACATCGTTCTGCATGGTGTTCTCCGTGTTTTCTGCTGTATGTCGTTCACTTGTGCCGTGCAACGCCTGGTTGCGCGTCTCCACGGTCTGGATCGTCCCCGTCGGGGAACGACTGCCTAGGCAAGCCTAAGCTCGCCTCTTCTTCACGCCGACGGTAGGGCCTCGGTGAGGACCTTGTCGAACGTCTCCACGAACTTCTGCGCGTAGCCGGGGAGTGCCTGGGCGTCGGTGACGATGCCGAAGGACGTCGTGTTGCCGAGGATCAGCACGGTCACCGAGAAGGAGTAACCGGCCAGCGGCGACAGCGGCGTCAAGCTCACGATGGACCTGCCCAGGACCGACCGAACCCGGGAGAAGCCGGGATTGATCCCGATGTGGATGTCCGGATGCATGTGACCCATCGAGGCGTTCACGATCGCCCGCTGCAGGCCCCAGAGCGGCGCCCGCGGCAGGTCATCGGCCGCGGCGAGGTAGAGCTCGGGCCGACGCTCGGCGATCGTCGCCAGCTCACTGCGTGCCCGGCCGATCTGCTGCGACAGGTCGGTTTCGTTGCCGGGCAGGTTGAGCAGTGCCACCGAGACCGCATTGCCGGTGTGCCGGAACTCCTGGTCGAGGGTCACCGGCAGGGTCACGCGGAGGACCTCGGCCTGCGGCGACGCGGGCGGGTCGATGCTCAGCGCGCGGCCGATGGCCCCGAGGACGAACTCGTGCACGGTGGAGTCGTTGGCCTTGGCCGCCTTGCGCAGGGCGCGGGTGGACGTGCTGAACAGCGCATGTTCACGACGCCCCGACTTCGTCAGGCTCGGCCAGGCGCGCTTCTTGCCCCCGCCGGCCGCATGCTGGTCGTTGAACGCCGCCTTGGCCTCACCCAGCTTCTCCGGGTCGATGCCGCTGATGTGGAATCGCGGGCTGGTGGCGAAGCGCTCGAACTCGGCGAGGTCCTCGGGCTCACCGTCGGCGAGCAGTGCCGCGAAGGCCGCGCCGGCGATGCCGTCGGAGATGCTGTGGTGCACGCGAAGCAGGACCCACTGACCGACCCCCTCGGCGCCCGCGGAGGGCGTGAACAGTGTGATGTCCCAGAACGGGCGCGGACGCGGCAACGGCGTCTCCAGGAGTTTGGAGACACGTCGCTGCAGGTGCTCGCGGTCGGTGAAGCCGAGTTCCGAGACGTGGGCGCCCGCATCCCACTTCTCGTCGGCGAGCACCACCTCGGGTTTCCGCCATCGGCCGTTCTTGACGCCCAGCCGGAAGATCTCGAACAGCCGGCCCCGGTCACGGACGCGCGCACGGACCTCGTCGATGCCGAGAAGCGTTCCACCCGTGTCGAGTTGGAGGAACATCGACCAGTGCATGGGCCGACTGTCGGTGTCCATGTGCAGGTAGGTGTGGTCCGGGGGTGCCAGCTCGGTGACGCGAGCGTCGGCCGGAGCAGTGACAGTGTTGTTCATCGATGACCGCCTGGATGAAGGACGCTCAGGGCGCCTGGGTGGAAGAACCGGAGAAGAGTAGCTGGTAACGCTCGGTGTCGGGTTTCATGGCCGCCGCGACCAGTTCCCACAACACCTCGTCGGTGCCGCCGCCGACGCGCGCGAGTTTCATGTCGCGCCACCAGCGTCCGATCGGCGTCTCGGCCTCGAGATAGCCGATCCCGCCGAAGATGTGCAGGCATTCCGAGGCGACCTCTTCGCCCAGGTTGGCCGCGGTGGCCTTGAGCGCAGCCGCGGTGCGCAGGTTGATCTTTCCCCCGGCGGCGACGCCGTCGAGCGAGTAGCTCAGCACGTCGACGCGGGATTGCAGACCGGCGATCCGCAGGCGGAGTGCCTGATGGTCGTAGAGCTTCTTGCCGAACTGGGTGCGGTCCATCATGCGGGCGAGCGTCACACCGAGCATCACGTCGCATGCGGCCGCGATCTGCGCGGCGACCGAATAGCGTTCGTGCGCGAGGCCCCAGCTGATAATCGCCAGACCCGTTCCCGGGCGGGCGATCAGCGCCTCCTCGGGGATCCAGGTGTCGATGGTGACCGGCGCGGTGTCGAGGGGACCGGCGCCCAGCTTCGTGTAGGGCGCGCCGACCCGGACCTGGTCGATCGGCACGGCGGCCAGCGCCACGTTGCCCCCGGTGTCGGCGCCGTTCTCGTCGCCGTCCTCGATGCTGCGGCAGACGACCAGCATGTAGTCGGCGATGGGCGAGAGCGAGACGAACTTCTTGGCTCCGACGACCCGGTATCCGCCACCCTCGGCGAAGATGCGTGTCTCCGAGTTCTGGAGATCCGAGCCGCCCTGTTCCTCGGAGGCGCCGATGCACAGGACGGCATCGGTGGTCATCGCCCGCTGCGCGAGGTCTTTCAGGAAGTCGTTGCGGCCGAAGCGGCGGAGGATGGCGATCGCCGAATCGTGCAGGCTGACGCCGACACCGATCGCAGCCGAACCGAGCGATCCGAGATGACGGCCGAGCGCGAAGTGGTCGTGCAGGTCGGTGAGTTTGCGATCCTCCCACTTGCGGGTGAAAACCCCGGCCTCGCCGAGGTGTTCGAGGAGCGGCCGAGGGAATCGATGATCGTTCTCGGCCTGTGCCGTCCACGCGGTGACCTTCTCGTCGAACGCGTCGTCGAGCAGTTCGGCGTACGACTGCACTCCGGTGTCCACACTCATCCCCCGCCCCGACTCGCGTCCCACCCGGTTCAGGCCGGTGTCCCGGCCTTCGCGCGGACCAGGTCTTCGAGATCGCCGACCGTCTTCGACTCGAAGAGCTCGCGTTCGGAGAGCTTCACACCCAGACGCTCCTCGATCGCGACGACGCCGATGGCGAACGCCACCGAGTCCAGGCCCAGGTCGTCGATGAGCCGCGAGTCGCGGGTGACGTGGCCGAGCGCGAGGTCGAGGTCCTCGGTGAGGATGCCGTGCAGCGCTTCGGTGATGTTGTCGGACATGTGATGGCTCCTGATGGGATCGGTGGTGGTTCGAACGTAACGGCCGGTCAGCGCGGGATGACGTACGGGGCGACGCTGCCCAGCTTCTCGCAGGTCTCCTCGAACTCACGCTCCGGCGTCGACTGCGCGACGATGCCGGCGCCCGCCCGCAACCATGCCGCGCCCCCGGACGAGAAGACGGTGCGCAACGCGAGGGTTGCCTCGAGTTCCCCCGACGACGACGCGACGAGGACCGCACCGGAGTACGGCCCGCGACGCCGGGACTCGAGCCGGTCGATGGCGTCGACGGCCGCGGTCTTGGGTACTCCCGAAGCGGTGATCGACGGGAAGACGACTTCGAGTGCACGCCAGGGAGATTCCCCCTCCGCGAGGGTTCCCTTCACGGTCGACGCCAGGTGCTGGACGCTGCCGCGCTCACGCACCTCCATGAACGTGCTGACCGCGGTCGTCTCGGCGGCCGAGATCGAGGCGATCTCGTCATAGCAGGCGCGCACCGACATCGCATGTTCGGCAACCTCTTTGGCGTCGCCGAGAAGTTCGGCCCGAGCGGCCGCGTCGTCGTCGGCGGACACCCCGAAAGCCCTTGTCCCGGCGAGGGGTTCGGTGACCACGGTGCGGTCGGAGTGCACCGCGACCACGAGTTCGGGACTGAACCCGGCGGCCGCGAGATCGCCGAGCGACAGCAGATAGGAGCGAGCCGGCGTGTTGTCCGCACGGCCGCGGGCATAGGTGGCGGGGATGTCGACCGCGAAGGGGATGTCCACCGCGCGGGAGAGGATGACCTTCTGGTAGCGACCGGCCGCGATCTCGGAGACGGCGGCCGCGACGCGGCCGCGGTAGTCCTCGGTGTCGACCCGCACGTCGACGGGGCGCGACGCCCCGGGATCACCTGCCGTGGCGGCGATCTCGAGGAGACGACGAGCTCGGTCGGAATCGGCGGTGCCGGTGTCCACCCCGTCCGCGTCGACGAACGCCTCGAACTCGGGAACGATCAGATGCGCGAGCACCGTGTCGTCGGGAACGCGGTCGAGGATGCCGTGGTACGGCGCGCAGAAGTCGAAACCGACCCACCCGTAGAGGCGCCAGTCGGGGATCGACAGCGACTCCGTCGCCGCGGCCAGTGCGTCGGCCGGGTCACCGTGCCATGCGGTGGTCGACCGGCGCCCATGGTCGTCGACGATGACCTCACCACGTGTGACCACCACTCGCACGTGAACGCCGGCAGCGAAGGTCCAGCGACCGTTGCGCTCGTAGACGACGTGGTCGCCGAACTCGCCGGAACCCGCCCAGGCCGCCGAGATCCGGGCGGCGTCCGCGTCGTCGAACCGCGTCGTCGGAGCGTTCAGGCCGGCGGCGCCCTCGAGGCCGAGGTCCGCGGCATCGAGCCTCGATGTCGGCGAGTCGGTCGTCAGCGACATGTCCTTGTCCTCCGGTCGTGGGCGGCAGCACCAGTGATCCTAGGGATTTTAGGACAGCCTAAGCAAATGTTCTGGCGAGTCGATGGCGTGGATCACACCACCAGACCGACCGGTAAGGTTACCCTACCCTGCCTGTGTTTGAATGGGTTCCATGCCGACGCCTCTGGACCACGCGACCGACCTGCTCGACGGTTTCACCCCGTACGCCGACGCCCAGGCAGCCCGCTACCGCGACGCCGAACTGTTCCGCGGACTCCCACTGTTCGCCGGCTTCGACGCCAGTGCCGAGAGCACCCCCGATGCCCCGGCCGTCACCGATGCCTCGATCGACGGGCCGCGGACGCTCACCTACTCCGAACTGCGCGAGGCCTCGCTGCGTCGAGCGGCCGGATTCGTCGCGGCCGGACTCCGCCCCGGAGAGCGCGTCGTCCTCCAGCAGAACAACTCGCTCGAGTTCGTCGTGAATCTGCTCGGCCTGCTCCGCGCGCGCGTCGCCCCCGTCATGACCCTGCCCGCACACCGGATCACCGAGATCGCACATCTCGCCGCCGGTGCCGGGGCCGTCGCCTACATCGGTGAGGACGGGCGACGCGGCTTCGACTTCCGGGACCTCGCCACCGAGCTGCAGTCCCGCGTCCCGGCCGTCACGCAAGTGTTCGTCTCCGGCGATCCCGGTCCGTTCGCGACCGCACCCGACGCGGATCCCGCATCGGTCGACCTCCCGGCCTCGCCGAACTCCGACCTCCCGGCCCTTTTCCTGGTCTCGGGCGGCACCACCGGCCTGCCCAAACTGATCGCGCGCACGCACGACGACTACGACCTGAACGCACGACTGTCGGCCGAGGTCGCGAAGCTGACCGCCGACGACACCTATCTCGTCGCATTGCCGGCGGCCCACAACTTCCCGCTGTGCTGCCCGGGCATCCTCGGCGTCTTCGGGGTAGGCGGCCACGTCGTCTTCACCGACAACCCGAGCCCCGACAACACCTTCGACCTCATCGAACGTCACCGCGTGACGGTGACCGCCCTGGTCCCCGCCCTCGCACAGCTGTGGTGCGCGGCGACCGAGTGGGAGCCCGCGGACATCAGCTCGCTGCGACTCCTGCAGGTCGGCGGCGCCAAGCTCGCCCACCCGGACGCCGTCGCCCTCGACGAAGCGCTCGGCGACGTGGTTCAGCAGGTGTTCGGCATGGCCGAGGGCCTCATCTGCTACACCAGGCCCGACGAGCCGCGGAACCTCGTCCACGAGGTCCAGGGCTCGCCGATGTCGGAGTTCGACGAGGTGCGCGTCGTCGACGAGGAGGGCGTGGACGTTCCCGACGGCGAAGAAGGCGAGCTGCTGGTGCGCGGCCCGTACACGATCCGCGGGTACTACCGGGCCGACGCGCACAACGAGAAGTCCTTCACCCCCGACGGCTTCTACCGGTCGGGCGACAAGGTGACCCGGCTGCCGTCGGGGCATCTCTCCGTGACCGGTCGCATCAAGGACACCATCGTCCGGGCGGGCGAGAACGTGGCCGCCGACGACGTCGAGGAGAACCTGCTCGCGCACCCATCGGTACGCCAGGTCGCGGTGGTCGGGCTTCCCGACGACGCACTGGGCGAGAAGATCTGCGCCGCGGTCGTGCTCTCCCATGACCATCCGCCGGCCCAACCGCTCGAACTGGCCACGCTGCGCATGTTCCTCGCGGACCGCGGCCTCGCATCGTTCAAACTGCCCGACGTGGTCCGCGTCATCCGGACCCTCCCCGTCACCGCCGTCGGCAAGATCGACAAGAAGGTCTTACGAGAGCAGCTGGTGTCCACAGCGGGATGACCTCGACACCCGGCACCCTCGCTATGCTTTGACGCACCTGCGGACGGGTGTCGAACGTCCGCTGACCTGTGAGGAGTGAGTCGCCGTGGCGCTGACCGTGCAGCGCCTGTCCCAGAACGCCGACCTGGGCCTGACGCTGGTGGCAGGTCACTCTGGCGCCGATCGGGTCATCGAGTGGGCACACGCCATCGAACTCGCCGATCCCGCTCCCTGGATCACCGGCGGTGAACTGGTGATGACCACGGGCCTGGCGATCGGACCTTCCGACTCCGAACAGTTCGACTACGTGACCCGCCTGGTGCGGGCGCGGGCGGCGGCACTCGCCGTCGACACCGGCATGACCTTCGACGCGGTCCCTGACGGCATCCGGGCCGCCGGCGACGCACTGGGTCTGCCTGTCCTCGCAGTGCCACCGCACACTCCGTTCATCGCGGTCACCCGCGCCGTGATCGACGATCTGACCGCCGACCGGGTGCGCGCGGTGCAGCAGGTCGTCGACCAGCAGGACAAGTTCGCCCGCGATCTTCTCCGCGGCGGCATACCGCATCTGGTCACCGCCCTCGGGCGTGCCCTCTCGTGCTCGGTCGTCCTCGTCGACGCCGAGGGCGGGGCACTCTCGGTCCACGGTCCTGACGCGGGGCGAGCACTCGAACATGCGCGTTCGGTGTCACGCGGTTCGGGACGCCGCCGACAGGCCGGCTCTGCCTTCGCCGACGAACACGCCACGTACCTCGTGCAGAGCGTGTCCGTCGCCCGGGAGCCGCATGGATATCTGGCGGTGGCGTCGCCGGCGGCGTTGCAGCCGGAGGAACGACTCCTCGTGGCCCACGCGATGGCCTTGCTGTCGATCGAACTGGGCAAGCCGGCGAAGGTGCTCGACGCCGAACAGCGGCTCCGGACGGTCGTGACGCAAGCACTCGTGAACCTCGGTCCCGAACTCGACGCGGGCCTGCTGCGGTACTTCGGCTTCGACGAGGACACCCGCGTCGTCGCAATCACGGTGACGAACGTCGGGCCGGCGTTGCCGGCTCTTCGGGAAACGGCCGATGTGATCACACGGCAATCAGTTCCGTACCTCTTGTCGCCGATACGGGAGGGTCTGCTGCTCGTCGTGTCCGACGACCGCGGACGGGACTGGGTTGTCGAACTCGTCGCGCGGCTCGGCGCCCGGCTGGAACGGACGCTGCGGGCCGGGCGAGGCGGGACCGCCGTGATCGCCGAAACCGCCGTGAGCCTCCGCCAGGCCAGGGCCGCCCTCCACCTCGGCCCGACGCAGGAGACGGTCGTCGACTTCTCGGACACGGGTACCTTCTCGATGTTGTTCGGTGGACGGTCACCCGGCGAACTGTCCGCGATGTCGCGAATCGTCCTGGGACCACTCGAGGATTGCGACGCCGCACACGGTTCGTCGGTGGATCTCGTCACCGCGCTACGGACCTGGCTCCGGAACGACGCACACATCGAGAGCGCCGCAAGGGAATTGGGCGTACACCGACACACCATGCGGAGTCGGATGGCCAAGGTCGGCCAACTCCTCGGCCGCGACCTCGACTCGGCCGAGGTCCGGGTCGAGCTGTGGATAGCGGTCAAAGCGCGCGAACTCCTCGACGTCCTCGAGACCGATTGACGCACGGTCGTCGGTGTCGACGGCCGTCAGATGCGCGGCGCGCCACCACGGAGGTAGACCGTGGTGGTGTGGGTGAAGAACTCGCGCGCCGAACGTCCCTGCTCTTTGGGCCCGTACCCGCTTTTCTTGGCTCCGCCGAACGGTACATGGGGATCGGCGCCCGCCGACTCCGAATTGACGTGCAGGATACCGACGTCGAGGTCGTCGACCGCCTCCAGTGCACGGGTGAGATCCTGCGTGAAAAGTGCAGCGGACAACCCGTACTCGCCGTCGCCGGCCACCCGGAACGCCTCGGAGACCGAGGGCACACGGACCACCGCCAGGACCGGACCGAAGAGCTCGTCGCGCCACACGTCGAGGTCCGTGGACGGTAGTTCCAGGATCGTCGGGGACAAGAAGTATCCGTCTTCGGGGATACCTACGGGCGGCTGGTCACCTCCGGTGAGCACGGTCGCACCCTGCTCGACTGCGCGAAGGATGCCGGCCCTGATGGTGTCACGAGCAGGGGCCGTGATCACCGGACCCATCTCGGTGGAGGGGTCCAAGGGATCACCGACGACCAGGTCGGCGGCAGCCTTGCTCAGTGCGGCGAGGAGTTCGTCGGCCACGGCCTCGGTGACGACGAGTCGCGATGTGGCCGTACACTTCTGACCCGAGGAGCGGAACGCTCCCAACGGGATCTGCTGGACCGCCAGGTCGAGGTCGGCGTCACCGAGGACGATCGCGGCGTTCTTGCCACCCATCTCGGCCTGCACCGGCACGCCGCGCGCGGCGCCGGCGGCCGCGATACCGCGTCCGACCCCGGTCGACCCGGTGAAGGTGATGGCGTCGATGCCGGTGTGATGGACGATGGGGTCGCCGATCTCACGGTCGCCGAACGTCAGATTCACTACGCCGGCGGGGAGCCCGGCTTCGGTCAGGGCCTCGCCAAACGGAACGCGAGCAGCGGAACGGTGCCGGCCGGCTTCCACACCACGGTGTTGCCGTAGACGAGGGCCGGCGCGATCTTCCACGCCGGGATCGCGATCGGGAAGTTGAACGGAGTGATGACACCGATGGTGCCGATCGGTTTGCGCGTCACCAGGATTCGCTCACCCTTGCGCGGTGACGAGTACACCTCGCCGGCCTCGCGGTCGCCGTCGGCGCCGTAGTAGCGGAGGATCTGCGCGGCGCGCCGCACCTCGCCGATACCCTCGGCGAGCGTCTTGCCCTCCTCGCGGGCGAGTTCCGCGCCCCATTCCTCGGCATTGCGCTCCAGGACGCCGGCAGCCTGCACGAGTACCCCACCGCGTTCGTGCGTGGACAGGCGTGACCACTCGGCCAGGCTGCGTCCGGCCGCGGTGACCGCGGCGTCCAGTTGGCGGATGCTCGCCCGACGCCCCACGGCCACGACGACGTTCGGGTCACCGGGACTGTCGCTGGTAAAGGGCGCGTCCTCGCCGTCGACCCATTGTCCGTCGATGAGGTTGTACAGGGACTCGACCGTCTCGGTCATCGTTCTCGCTTCCGTGGCAGCAGTCGGCCCGACAACCGGGCGGGATCACCGCCGAACAATACGTCCGCATCGGCACGCAAGGTCGTCGCCCGAGGGTACAAAACCTCGACCGCGGGTCACCCTGGCGTACAAGAACGCCAACGCCGGCAAGCGGCACCGCGGGCGCGCGGAAGCCGCCTGCTCACACCGGCGCGAGCTCGACGATCCCCGGGTGATGGTCGAGATAGTTCTTGGTGAACGAGCACACCGGCCGAAGCCGCGCGTTGCGTTCCCGGGCGAAGTGGATGACCGACCGGGTGAGACGGGTGGCGAGCCCGTGACCGCTGTATTCGTCGTAGAGAACCGTGTGCAGAACGGTGATGGTGGTCTGACCGTCGACAGTCTCGATCGAGTAGCCGAGCACCCCGACGAGATCCCCCGCGACCCAGAGTTCGAACCTCTCGCGGTCGGGATTGTGCACCACCTGAGCGATCTGCTGCAGAATGGATCGCGCCGACTGCGGCGGCCGATGCCGGTTCTTGCGTAACACCTACATCTCCTCACGTGATCACTGTGGCGGGTCACCGGCAGGACGTCGCGGCTCGACGCAAGGGCCCCTGTGACTAGGGTCACACCCTACCTTACGGTTCCGTAACTGCCGAGACCTCCCGGTGATCCGGTGCAGTGAGCATCTGGGCGCATCGTCAGGTGTTGACCGACGTTGTAGGGTGGCGAACGCAACACAATCACACACGCGGGGGCTCTCACGATGACCGAGGGCTGAGATGGCGACGGGCGGTCGCCGACCGCTCGAACCTGTCCGGGTAATGCCGGCGTAGGGAGAACCATCATGGGCACACGTGTATCCACCGCACCCACCACTGCGACATTCACAGACGGCGGTCTGACCACCGGGCCGATCGAGGGCAGCTCCAAGCACTACCTCTCCGTCGATCACCTCCGTGTACCGCAGCGCCGAATCCACCTGACGAACGGGGAACACCTCGACGTCTACGACACCTCCGGGCCGTACACCGACCCCGATGCCGTGATCGACGTGGAGCGCGGCCTGCCACCGACCCGGGACGCGTGGCACCGCCCGGAACCCGTCGACGGCGCGAGCACCCAACTCGCCTGGGCGCGAGCGGGGATCGTCACCGATGAGATGCGGTTCATCGCGGCACGGGAGGGCGTCGACCCCGACCTGGTCCGCTCCGAGGTGGCCATCGGCCGCGCCGTCATCCCGGCCAACCATCGTCATCCGGAGTCGGAGCCGATGATCATCGGCAAGCGGTTCGCGGTGAAGATCAATGCGAACATCGGCAATTCTGCGGTGCGCAGTTCGATCGCGGACGAGGTCGAGAAGATGGTGTGGGCCACCCGATGGGGCGCCGACACCATCATGGACCTGTCCACCGGCGCCGACATCCACACCACCCGGGAGTGGATTCTGCGCAACTCCCCCGTCCCCGTCGGGACCGTGCCGATCTACCAGGCCCTCGAGAAGGTGAACGGCGATCCCGTCGCTCTCACGTGGGAGATATACCGCGACACCGTGATCGAGCAGGCCGAGCAGGGTGTCGACTACATGACGGTGCATGCCGGAGTGCTTCTCCGCTATGTGCCGCTGACCGCCCGGCGGGTCACCGGCATCGTCTCGCGGGGCGGATCGATCATGGCCGCCTGGTGCCTGGCGCACCACGAAGAATCGTTCCTGTACACGCACTTCGACGAACTGTGCGAGATCTTCCGCCGCTACGACATCACCTTCTCCCTCGGCGACGGACTGCGTCCGGGGTCGATCGCCGACGCCAACGACGAGGCCCAGTTCGCCGAACTGCGCACCCTCGGAGAACTGACCACCATCGCGAAATCCCATGGCGTGCAGGTGATGATCGAGGGCCCGGGACACATCCCGATGCACAAGATCGTCGAGAACGTGCGTCTCGAAGAAGAACTCTGCGAGGAGGCGCCGTTCTACACGCTCGGCCCCCTCGCCACCGACATCGCACCCGCCTACGACCACATCACCTCCGCCATCGGCGCGGCGATGATCGCCCAGGCGGGCACGGCCATGCTCTGCTACGTGACACCCAAGGAGCACCTCGGGCTGCCCGACCGGGACGACGTGAAGGTCGGCGTCATCACCTACAAGATCGCGGCCCACTCGGCGGATCTCGCGAAGGGACATCCGCGGGCGCAGGAACGTGATGACGCATTGAGCAAGGCGCGCTTCGAGTTCCGCTGGGTCGACCAGTTCAACCTCGCCCTCGACCCGGACACCGCCCGCGAGTATCACGATGAGACCCTGCCGGCCGAGCCTGCGAAGACCGCGCACTTCTGCTCGATGTGCGGTCCCAAGTTCTGCTCGATGCGGATCTCCGCCGACGTGCGCGCCTACGCGGAGGAGAACAACCTGGTGACCGCCGAAGACATCGACCGCAAGATCGCCGAAGGGATGGCGGCGAAGTCGGCCGAGTTCGCCGAGGCGGGCAACCGCGTGTACCTGCCGCTCGAAACCGGTCCCGGAGGTTCTGCGTGACCGACGTCGAGTTGCTGCCCGTCGCAGCACCGGGAGAGACCCCGGTCCGCGTGATGACCATCGCCGGATCGGATTCCGGCGGTGGTGCCGGCATCCAGGCCGACATGCGCACCTTCGCGCTGCTCGGCCTGCACGGCTGTGTCGCGGTCACCGCGGTCACCGTGCAGAACTCGCTGGGCGTCACCGGTTTCCAGGAGATCGCACCGGAGACCGTCGCCGCCCAGATCGCCACGGTCGCCGACGACATCGGCGTAGGCGCCGCCAAGACCGGCATGCTGGCGTCTGCACCGATCATCGACGCCGTCGTCGCGCAGTGCTCGGCGAGCGGTATCGGTCGCGACGGTTCCTCGCCGCTGGTCGTCGACCCGGTGTGCGCCTCGATGCACGGGAATCAACTACTCGCCGACTCCGCCCTGGACACCCTGCGCGACAACCTCTTCCCGCTGGCGACGGTGGTGACACCCAACCTCGACGAGGTGCGCCTCATCACCGGCATCGACGTCGTCGACACCGGCTCCCAGCGCGACGCAGCGAAGGCGCTGTTCGATCTCGGACCCGCGTGGGCGCTCGTCAAGGGAGGCCACCTGCGGTCGAGCGACCACTCCCCCGACCTGCTCTACGACGGCGCGGAGTTCATCGAGCTCAACCACGAGCGCATCGACACCGCCCACGACCACGGCGCGGGTGACACCCTCGCCGCGGCGATCACCTGCGCCCTGGCACACGGCTATTCGGTGCCCGACGCAGTCTGCTTCGCGAAGAAGTGGGTCACCCGCGGCCTGGCCGCCGCCTATCCGCTCGGCGCCGGCCACGGCCCGGTGAACCCGCTGTGGCGGGTGAGCGGCCCCTACTGACGCACCGCCGAGCGAACGATCTCGCCGATACGCACTTCGGTCCCGCGGTGCCGTTTCCTTCCCGCGTGCCGGCTAGCGCCCGCGGGAAGGAAACGGCACCGCGGGAGAGTAGGCGCAGACCTACTTCTCCCAGCCGATGTCCTCGATGGGACCGACGTAGAACTGTCCCGCTCCGTAATTGGCGAGCCCTTCCTTCACCGCGACCATGGACGGACCGTTGAAGAGGGGAAGGTTGGAGAACTGCGCGAAGGCCTCGCGCTCGAGTTCGTTCCCCGCCTTGATCTGGGCCATCGGGTCGCCGATCCTCGACATCGCACGGATCTGTGCGTCGAGTTCCGGGGACCCGGCACCGGCGGGGTTCAGCTGGGACCCCATGCACCACACCTGACAGAAGTAGGCCATGCCGAAGGGGTCGCTCGACGAGAAGCCGAGCAGGAGCACGTCGAACTCCTTGTTGACCACCACCTGTGAGAAGTCGGCCGACGGGCGTTGGCGGACAGCGAGGTCGACGCCCACCTTCTTCAGGATCGCCTGGAGCGCGCGTGACAGGTTCTGGGTCGTGGTGTCGTCGCCGATGTTGGGCAACTCCAGCGACAGCCGTCTCCCGTCCTTGCTGCGGATGCCGTCCCCACCCTCGGTCCACCCCGACCGGTCGAGCAGTTCCTCGGCTTTCACCGGGTCGTAGGACAACACGTCCGACAGGTTGTCCTCGTATCCCGGTTGGAACGGGTACAGCGACAACGAACCGGGGAGTTCCTCCGTGTAGTTGAGGCCGGTGAACCTGATGCGCGACAGCGTCTCCCGGTCGACGGCGGAGAGCACGGCCTCACGGACGCGCCGATCGGACAGGATCGGGGTGTCGAGGTTGAGCACCAGCAACGACTGCTGCGGTGCGGCCGCGGTGCGAATGTCGATGCCGTTCATCGTGAGTGCCCGCGCGCGCGCGTCTTTGGCGGCCACCCCGGTCGCGTCGATCTCGCCGTTCTGGAAGGCGTTGAGCGCCGCCTGGGACTCCATCTGCCGGAAGATCCGTCGGTCGAGTTTGCCGGGTTTTCCCCACCACTTGGGATTTCGTTCGAAGACGACGGTCCCGTTGTCGGCGTCGTAGGAGGCGATCGTGAACGGTCCGGCGCCCCATTCGGGATGCGGCTTCCGGACATAGCCCTCGTTGTAGACGTCGGGATCGGCGGCCTTCGGGTGGAGCACGACGTTGAACAGGCCGTCGGGCCAGGCGTAGACGCCGTCGAAGCGCACGACGACCTCACGGTCGTCGGCGCCGCGGGTGACCGAGGCGATCTGGCTGTACCCGTCGGTGGAGCTGACGATGTAGCGATCGTCGATGCCCCGGCTCGTGCGCCAGGTCTCGACGAAGGCGCGGTAGTCGATCGGTGTGCCGTCGTTGAAGAAGGCCTTCGGGTTGATGGTGTAGGTGACCACGGTGTCCCGGCCGACGACCTCGGTACGGACGTCGGTGAGGTAGTCGGGATTCGGCGCGTACTGCCCGTCCGGCGAGAAGTAGGCGAGCACCGGGTTGTACCAGCGCCACAAGGCCAGGGTGTAGGCGTTGCCGTCGGCGTGGAAGGTGTTCCACTGGGCCGATACCTCCGCGAGCACGGTCGTGAGACTGCCGCCGTCCTCGAGATTCTCCCGAGGTTGCAGGTTGAGCGAGGCTCCTTCGGTCTTCACCGCCCCGGTGTCGATCGCGGCACCGCAACCGGTGATGCAGGCGATGGTCACGGCCATGGCGGCGATGATCACCGACCAGCGCTTCACCGGTCCACCTCCAGGAAATGGCATGCCGCTCTGTGGTCGACAGCAGGAGCACCGTGCTGATCCGTCGGCCGCAGTAGGGGTACGACCGTCCGACACCGCTCGCGACGCTCCTCGCCGAGCCGGGCGTGCAACGGGCACCTGGTGGTGAAACTGCATCCGACGATCTCGTCTGTCGCACTGGGCTGTTCGCCGGTCAGGACGATGCGCTGCCGCTCGCGTTCGACGCGCGGGTCCGGAATGGGCACTGCCGACAAGAGTGCCCGGGTGTAGGGATGCGCGGGTTCGGCGAAGACCGCCTCGGTGGGCCCTGACTCCACGATCGAACCCAGATACATCACCGCGACGCGGTCGGCGAGATGTCGGACCACGGAGAGATCGTGGGCGACAACCAGATACGCCACGTCGCCGTCGGCTTGGAGGTGGCGGATCAGGTTGACGACGTCCGCCTGCACGGAGACGTCGAGGGCCGACAGCGGCTCGTCGAGGACGATCAGATCGGGGTCGGTGGCGAGTGCCCGCGCGATGGCGAGACGTTGTCGCTGGCCGCCGGAGAAGGCGGCGGGGAAACGGTCGGCGTGAACGGGATCCAGCCCGACGCGCCGCATGAGACCCGTGACCCTCTCCTCCGTCTCCGCTCTCGGGACCCCCAGCGCGCGAAGCGGTTCGGCGATGATGTCGAAGGCGGTGAACCGAGGGTCGAGCGCATCCGACGGGTCCTGGAAGACGATCGACGTCTTCTGGCGCAACGCGCGGGCCTCGCGTGAACGGACCGCCGCCGGGTCCACCCCGCCGATCCGGACGACGCCCTCGGGCTGCGCGAAGTCCATGATCTCCAGCAGAGTCGTCGACTTGCCGCTGCCCGACTCTCCGACGAGGGCCATCGACTCACCGCTCCGGATGTCGAAGCTGATCCCGTTGACGGCCCGCACCGAACCCACCCGACGCTTGAGGAAACCGCTCGTCAGCGGGAAGACCTTGGTCATGTCCACCACATCGAGGACGGTCGCACGTTCCTGCCGGTCGGTCACTGCCGGCGACGCCGCCGGCACATCGGGCGGCGGGAACACCGGCTCACCACTGATCCGGCCGTCGCCGTCGATCTCCTCCACGCGGATACACGCCGCCCGGTGGCCGCCGGCCACCTCCGCCAGCGCCGGTTCGCTACCGCGGCAGTCATCGATCGCGACGGGACACCGTGGCGCGAACTGACATCGGTCTGCCACGTCGATGAGAAGCGGAGGCGTCCCCGGGATGGGGATGAGCGCATCGGTCCGATGGTCCACCCGCGGCACCGCTCCCAGCAATCCGATCGTGTACGGCATCCGCGGTCCGCCGAAGAGCGTGTCGACGTCGGCGGTCTCCACCGCCCGCCCGGCGTACATCACCACTACATCGTCGGCATGACCCGCGACGACGCCGAGATCGTGCGTGATCAACAGCATCGCGGCGCCGCTCTCCCGTCGCGCCGTGGCCAGCACATCGAGGATCTGTGCCTGGATGGTCACGTCGAGCGCGGTGGTCGGTTCGTCGGCGATGATCACCGACGGGTCGTTGGCGATCGCCATCGCGATCATCACACGCTGCCGCATCCCGCCGGACAACTCGTGCGGAAAAGCCCTGGCGCGTCGCTGCGGATCGCCGATCCCGACCAGGTCGAGCAGTTCGACCGAGCGCGACCAGGCCTGTTTGGCGGTGATGGACTGATGGGCCCGCAGCGCCTCGGAGATCTGCGCTCCCACGGTGAACACCGGGGTCAGCGACGACAGCGGGTCCTGGAAGACCATCGCGATCTCCGAACCCCGGACCGCGGACATCTTCTTGTCCGACAACCCGATCAGTTCTCGACCCCGCAGTGCGACCGATCCGCTGATGTGCGCACTGTCCGATAGCAGTCCCGAAACCGCCAGTGCCGACACCGATTTCCCTGATCCGGATTCGCCGACGATGGCGGTGGTCCGGCCGGCCCGCAGGTCGAAGTCGAGACCGCGGACGGCGGCGACGACGCCTGCCTCGCTGCCGAAATCCACTGTCAGGTCCCGGACCGTCAGCACCGCATCGGGATTCGTCATCGACGGGCACCTCCACTCGACGACGGGTCGAAGGCGTCGCGCAGGCCATCGGCGATGAGCGCCATCGAGACCGTGAGGAGCGCCAGCGCGGCCGCGGGGAACCAGAACAGCCACGGCGACGCGGCCAGCGTCCCGGCACCCGCCTGCAGCAGTGAGCCGAGGGTGACGTCGGGGATCTTCACACCGAACCCGAGGAACGACAGCCCGGTCTCGGCGAGCACCGCGGCCACCACGCCGAGGGCGAAGTTGATGACCAGCAACGACGCGATGTTGGGCAGGATGTGCCGGAGGATGATGGTCACCGGGGACACGCCCAGATACTTTGCGGCGGCGACATAGTCGCGCTCGCGGACGGTCAGCGCCAGGGAATGGATCACGCGCGCCAGCATCATCCAGCCGAACGCGATGAGCACGACGATCAACCACCGCCAGTCACCACCGGTGCTGTTGGAGACCAGGGCGAGGATGAGGAACGTCGGCACCACGAGGAGCAGGTAGACAACGCCCAGCACGACGCGCTGCACCCAACCGCCGAAGTAGGCGGCGAGCCCGCCGAGGAACGCGGCGATCGCGGTCGTCCCGATCGACACGGCCAGGGCGATCGTCAGCGAACGTTGGAGTCCGTGCACCACCTGCGCGTACAGATCGTTGCCGGCGTCGTTGGTACCGAACCAGTGGGCGCCATCCGACCCGTGCGTCGACGGCGGGAAGCCGATCGCCAGGAAATCGGTGTCGGTGTAGGAGTACGCGGTGAACAGTCCGCCGAAGACGCCGAACAGCACGAGCAGGACGAAGATGGCCAGGCCCAGCAGCGCGGACCGGTTGCGCGCGTACCGTCTGGCGAAGATCTTGACCCGGCCGCTGCGCCGCCGGGCCAGTGGCGCCGACGCGGTGTCCGATTCGTCGAGGACACCGCCTGTCTCACCCATGATCGGGGCGGTCGCGTCGAGGTGACCGGACTGCGGCCCGCGCGGTTCCGGCGGCATCATCGCCATCTCAGCTCACCCGGACTCTCGGATCGAGGTAGACCACGGCGAGGTCGGCGAGGATCGCACCGACCGCGGTGGCCAGGGCACCGAATGCGGCGACGGCGACGACGCCGTGGATGTCGTTGGTGTTGATCGAGGTGACGAAGTACCGGCCCATCCCCTCCCAGCCGAAGATGGTCTCGGTGAGGACCGCGCCGGTGAACACCGCGGGGATCGCGAAGGCGATGCCTACCGCAACCGGGATGATGGCCGTGCGCAACGCATGTCGTCGAACCGCCACCCCACGGGTGAGTCCCTTCGCACGTGCCGTGCGGACATAGTCGGCGTTGATGGTGTCGAGCACCATCGAACGCTGGAGCAGATGCAGTCCGGCGTACTGGATCACGACCAGGGTGATGGTCGGGAGGATGAGGTGCTGGATGCGGTCCAGCAGCACCGGGAAAAATCCCTCGACCCCCACGCTGGCGGCCCCGGAGACGTAGACGACGCTGTGGCCGAGGGACTGATTGAGCGAGATGGCGGCGAGCACGATGCCCAGGCCGACGACGGGAACCGGCAGGTTGATCATCGCTATCGAGATGAACTGCCACGCACGGTCGGCGAGCTTGTACTGGCGGAGGGCCGTGTAGACGCCCAGGGCGATACCCAGCAGGGTGGAGATGACGGTGGCGGCGGCGAGCAGCTGCACCGAGGAGACCAGCCGGAAACCGATCTCGCTGTTGACGCTCTCACCGACCGGCGTCGACCCCCAATCCCAGTGCAACACCACGCCGGTCAGCCAGTTCCACCAACGTTCGACCAGCGGGGTCTTGTCGTTGAGGTTGTGGGAGGACAGCGTGGCGTCGACGACGCTCTCCGGCAACGGGGGTCGCCGGACGGCGTAATTGGATCGGGGGTCGAGGAACCAGGTGGCCAGGAAATAGGTCAGATTGGTTGCGAGGAAGACGAGGACAGCCCAGGCCGCGATGCGTTTACACAGGTATCCGATCACCGCGGCTCCAGGTCGTCGTCAGGTCGGTGTCACCCGACCGTAGCGTGACTCAAGCCGCTCCGCCGAGAGCCTTCGCCTTGAGGTGCTCGAACTCTTCGGGGGTGATGGCACCGGAGTCGAGGAGAGCCTTCGCCTCGGTGATCTGCTGGGTCGGAGAGGTTCCCGCCACCGACTTGATGTACTCGTCCGACGCCTGCTTGGCCTCGGTGAAGGCCTCGCGCTGACGTTCGGCCATACCCTTGCCCTTCGCCAGCAGGTACACGATGGCGGTGATGTACGGGAAGATGATCAGGAAGACCACCCAGACCGCCTTCTGCCACCCCGACGCCTTCTTGTCACGGAACAGGTCGGTGATGATGTGCCACAGGACGATCAGGTACGCGACGAACGCGAAGATGACGATGGTGTACCAGATGAAGTCCCAGAATGAGTCCCACATGAAGGTCTCCTCTTTCTAGAAGAAAAGGACCACTTCACAATGGCCCCCTGACGGATAGAAGCATGGCACAGCAATACCCTCGGTACTGCTCTGTCAGGCCAAAGTGGCCGTGAGAACTATTAGCACGAGTCAGCGGTGCACCATTTGCCGCATATGAGAATGTGTCCCATAAGCAGTTCCGGCTCGGAGCAGAACCGGACGAACAGAGAGACGCGATGGAATCACACACGGCCAGGCATGAACTCGAGTTGGGCTTGGACACCTTCGGTGACATCACCGCGGCACCCGATGGCAGCCCGCTTTCCGACGCGCAGACCCTGCGCGACGTGCTCGACCAGGCGGTCCTGGCCGACGAGGTCGGCGTCGACTTCCTCGGCGTCGGCGAACATCACCGCGCTGACTACTCCGTGTCCGCACCCGAGGTGGTCCTCGGCGCCATCGCCGCGCGCACCGGCCGGATGCGCCTGGGATCGGCCGTGACCGTCCTGAGCTCCGACGACCCGATCCGTGTGTTCCAGCGGTTCTCGACCGTCGATGCCCTCTCCTCGGGCCGCGCCGAGGTGATCCTCGGCCGCGGCTCGTTCACCGAGTCGTTCCCTCTTTTCGGCTACGACCTCTCCGATTACGAAGAGCTGTTCGCCGACAAACTCTCCCTCTTCGCCGAACTGCGCACCGGCAACCCCGTCACCTGGTCCGGCTCGACGCGCGGCCCGCTACGCGCTCAGCCCGTGTTCCCCCAGCTCGAGAATCCCCCGCTGCCCGCGTGGATCGCAGTGGGCGGCAGCCCCGAATCCGTGGTGCGCGCAGCGTCGTACGGGCTTCCGCTGATGCTGGCAATCATCGGCGGCGACCCGCTCCGCTTCCGCCCCTATGTCGACCTCTACCACCGCGCTCTCGCCGACTTGGAGAAGGACGCCCTCCCGGTCGGCGTGCACTGCCCGGGACACGTCGCCGACACCGACGAGCAGGCACGCGAGGAGTTGTGGCCGCACTATCGGGGATACGTGGCGCGGATCGGGCGCGAACGAGGGTGGCCACCGCCCAGCCGTTTCGAGTTCGAGCGGTCCACCGGGCCCGACGGCGCACTGTTCGTCGGATCGCCGGAGACCGTCGCCCGCAAGATCGCCTCGACATCGAAGGCTCTCGGGCTGAGTCGCTTCGACATGAAGTACTCCCACGGCACCCTGGGCCATACACAGCTGATGCGCAGCGTCGAGCTGTACGGCACGAAGGTCATCCCGCGGGTGCGCGAGCTGCTCGCCGAGGGGTGAGCGGTCTCAGCGCCGACTGAGCGTGAGCGCGAAATCCCCGGCCGGGTCGGTCCACACGGTGACCACCTGGAGTCCGGCGGATTCCAGTTCGTCGCGCAGTGCGTCGGGCTCGAACTTCGTGCTGATCTCGGTGTGGATCTCGGTGCCGGCCGGCAGCCGCCACGCCCGGCCCAGGACCTCGAAGTAGGCGTCGATGTCCCGGCGGGCGCGCAGCCACATCTCGATGCGGTGTTCGCGCGGGTTCCATCGCGCGATGTGTTCGAAGTCGTCGGCGTACAGGCCGCGGGCGTCGAGCCCGGTCCGCAGGACCTCGATGAGGTTGCGGTTGAAATCGGCTGTGACACCGGCCCTGTCGTCGTAGGCGGCGACGAGCCGGCCGGTGTCTTTGACGAGGTCGGTGCCGAGCAGGAAGAAGTCGCCGGGCGAGAGCGCCTTCGCCAGGCCTTGATAGAACGCGCGCCGCGCGTCGGGGTCGAAGTTCCCGATGGTGCCGCCGAGGAACACGGCGAGGCGGGGGCCGTCGGCGTCGGGCAGACGCAGATCGGGTTCGGTGAAGTCCGCGACCACCGGGACGACGTCGATCCCCGGGTAGTCCGCGGACAGCACGTCGGCCGTGGTCGTGAGCATCTCGGTGCTGACATCGACCGGTACGTAGGTGAATCGCTCGGCGTCAGGGGTGGCGGCGCTGAAGGCATCGAGCAACAGCCGGGTCTTGGTGGAGGTGCCCGAACCCAGTTCGACCATCACCTGTGCCTGTGTGGCATCGGCGATCTCGGCC
This sequence comes from Gordonia sp. 135, assembly GCF_009720185.1. Classification (NCBI taxonomy): domain Bacteria; kingdom Bacillati; phylum Actinomycetota; class Actinomycetes; order Mycobacteriales; family Gordoniaceae; genus Gordonia; species Gordonia sp. 135. Next base: position 587,578 of record NZ_CP046257.1, on the reverse strand, counting down.
GCACGCGCGCGCAGGATCGCGGTCTCACGACGCGTCGGGTAGTACTCGGGCAGCCGGGTGATCTCGTCGAAGAGCTTGCTCCCGCGCTCGTCGTAGAGCCATTTGGTGGGCAGCGTCGGCGGGTCCTGCCACAACCCCGAAAGTGCATCCGCGGCAAGAGTCATCGGGCGAGCCGCAGTCCCGAGAACACCCACCGCGACGCAGCGGGGAAGAAGTTCCGGTAGGTGATCCGCTCGTGGCCGGCCGGGGTCACCGCGCTCGCGCCGCGCAGGACGTGCTGGTCGGACATGAACTTGCCGTTGTACTCGCCCACCGCCCCGTTCGCCGGGACGAATCCCGGGTAGGGCAGGTACGCGCTGGCCGTCCACTCCCAGACGTCACCGACCATCGCCGAACCGGCCCGACCGGGATGACATCGGCCAGGGTCGAGGAGCCGGCCACGCGCGTCGCCGAGTGTTCCCGCGGCGACCTCCCATTCGAATTCGGTGGGGAGGCGCGCGCCGGCCCAGCGGGCGTAGGCGTCGGCCTCGTAGAAGGACACATGGGTCACCGGCTCGTCGGGCACGACCGGGCGGCGCCCGGACAAGGTGAAAGTGGTCCAGCCACCGTCCTCTTCGCGCCAGTAACCCGGTGCATGCCAGCCTGTTTGGTTGACCGTGCCCCACCCGTCGGAGAGCCAGAACTCGTGGCGTCGGTATCCGTCGTCGGCCATGAACTCCAGCCAGTCGGCGTTGGTCACGAGCCGGTCGGACACCGCGAAGTCCTCGAGATACACACGGTGCCGAGGCCCCTCGTTGTCGTAGGCGAATCCGCTTCCGACAGCACCGACCTCGTGCACACCGCCGGCGAACTCACGCCAGCCCATCGGCGCGACCTCCCCGGGCACATCGGGTTCACGGTCGACGTACACCGGCCCGAACGCGTGCGTCGAGAACAGGTGCTTGATGTCCATGAGCAGCAGTTCCTGGTGCTGTTGTTCGTGATTGCAGCCCAGTTCGACGAGGTCGAGTGCGGCGTCGTCGAGTCGGCCGGACTCGAGGGCCGCGACCATCGCCGCGTCCACGTGTTCGCGATACCGCGTCACGTCGCGCACGCCCGGTCGGGTCACCAGGCCGCGATCGGAACGAGGATGCCGTTCTCCCACCGTCTCGTAGTAGCTGTTGAACAGGTACCGGAACGTCTCGTCGTAGACCGTGTAGCCCGGGTCCCGGCGGAGGATGAACTCCTCGAAGAACCAGGTGACATGCGCCCGATGCCATTTCGCGGGACTCGCCTCGGTCATCGACTGCGGCGTCTGGTCTTCCGGCGAGAGCCGTTCGGCGAGAGCATCGGTCCGCGATCGCACGTCGAGGAAGCGGCGGACGGTGTCGGAACCGCCCGCGTCCACTCCAGGGGGTTCGACATCCGGGGACCCCGCTCCCGATCGCGGATCGGGGCGGACGGTGGGTTCGGTGATGCTCACTGGAAAGCCTCCCGTGGCAAACGAAGGAGTGTGCGGCGGCGTCTTGGGCGAATCTCCGCATCCATCGTCACGACGGTTTCCATCTCTGTCAACGATGGTCGGTCTTGCGTCCGGCCCCCTAACACACCAATCGTCAACCGAGGGTTGACGGCCGAGTCTCGTCAATCTACGGTTGACGCATGGCAAAGAACCGCATTCCCGTTCGCCTCGACGACCTGATCGCCGCGATCCGCAAGGTGCACGACGACCCGCTCGACCAACTGTCCGATGCGGTCCTCGCCGCGGCCCACCTCGACGAGGTCGCCGACAGCCTGATCGGCCATTTCGTCGACCAGGCTCGCCGCTCCGGGGCCTCGTGGACCGCGATCGGAACCAGCATGGGCGTCAGCAAACAGGCAGCTCAGAAGCGATTCGTCGACCGGGTGTCGACGACCGGCGATGCCGGGGCCGGACCGGCCGACGCGTCGGACCCGTTCTCGAGGTTCACGCCCCGCGCGGCGAATGTCCTGATGGCGGCCAACGGTGCGGCGGCCGCGGATCGGGCCGAATTCGTGACCCCCGCCCACGTGGCCGCGTCGATGAGCGTCGATCCGCAGGCCCTGGTCTTCGTGGTGCTGCGGGAGTTCGGCGTCGACGTCGAGGCGTTCTCGGAGGCCATGGCGCCCCTCGTCCCGGCGCCGCGGGACATCCCGGATTCCGAGGCGTCGACCGTCGTGCCCTATGACGACGCGGCCAAGGCCGTCCTGGAGGCGACCGTCGGCGTCGCCGTCGACCTCGGGCACAACTACGTCGGCACCGAACACCTGCTGCTCGGGCTGTTCGCCGACGACTCGGTGGCCGCCACGCTCACGGACCTCGGGCTCGACAAGCCCGCGATCCGCGACACGATCATCGTGACGCTCGCGCAGTTCACCCCGCCGGCCGAGTAGCTACTCCTGGTCAGAGATGTAGTGCACCGCGGCTTCTTCGGCCGAGGCGCCCGCGCCGTCGATACCCGCGTCGGCGGCGATGGCCTCGGGTTCGGTGTCGATGCCCGAACCCTCGTCCGGCGCGATCAGCCGACCGGCTCGTCGGTCACCGACCTCGTGGTCTTCGTCGAACTCCTCGCTCCGGTCGGAATCATGTGCGCGCCAATCCTTTTTGGCGCGCTCGTCGGCGGTGATCTCGTCGAGCGGATCGACCGCCCCGACGTCGGGCTCCTCCTCGGCCAGCCGCTCGTCGAGGCTCTCGCCCTCGCGTTGCTCCTGGGCCGTCAGCCCGTGGACAGCACCTTTGGGCCGGTAGTCGGGTGGTGAGAATCCCTCGTCGAGGACGTCGTCGACGCCGCGGTCGACCAGGGTGTCCTCCGGCTGGAGTTGATCGTCCTCGTCAAGGCTGTACTCGCCGTCGGAGCCTTCGGGGGTGCTGCCGATGTCGTCCTTCATCCTTGTCACGATGCCAGCCCGTCGTGGCCTGTGCCAGAGATCGGCGCGGGTTGTCCCAGTTCGGTCAATACGCCGGTAACCGTCAGCGGAATCGACCAGAATGACGAAGATGATCGAGGAATTGCAGGTCGAGGCCGAAGCTCTCCTCTCCGCGGGCGAATACGAGCATGCGCTCGCCGCATTCTCGGTCCTCCGCGAGGTCAGGGCACGACGCGAGGGACCGTACTCGACGAAGTATCTGTCCAACCTGCACGACTGCGTCCGATGCATGTCGCACCTGCAGCTGTGGACCGACGCCAACTACCTCTGCAGCGAGCTGCACGGCAAGTACGTGCGCACCCACGGCCGCGGGGAAGCCGACACCGTCGACGTCGCCAAACACTGGGCCTGGGCGCTCGTCAACCTCCACGACTACCCGACGGCCATCCGCCTCTACCTCGTGACCGCCGACGCTCTCTGGGACATCGACCCCGGTCAGGCACAGCGCCTTCTCGGTGCCGCCGTGATCCACCGGCATGACACCGATCCCCTGGAGATCCTCACCCCGGGCGAGATCGACGGAGTGGGCCTGCACCACGCCGACGAGGAACGCACGGTGATCGCTCGCCTGGTGGCTCAGCTCGCCGACAACGACACCGCCTCGCGGAGTTCGGCCACCATCGACGGCCTCGCGTTCGCCTGACCCGACGAGAGTCGAGGTCAGACCACGTCGGTTCGACGCCGCCGTCGCATGATGTAGCTGTCGGCGGCGGCACGCCCCGCCGAGGTGAAGCCGACCGCCAGGAGACCGGCGATCAGTGCCAGCGGCCATTCGTAGCCGCTGTCGGCGTTCCAGAATCCCGCATCCCAGTGCACGAACACGATCGCGCCGATCATGTCCGCGATCAGCAGCGTGGCGACGATGGGAAGCAGCAGGCCGAGGATCAGCAGGATGCCGCCGACCAGTTCCACCCAGGTCGCGTAGTACGCGGCGAGATCGGGGTACGGCACGTCCATGCCGGCCGGACCGAAGGCCACCTTCGTGGCGTCCATCCCCTGCGTCACCAGCTTCTGCCAGCCGTGGGCGATGAAGATGATGCCGAGTATCAATCGCGCGAGAAACTGCGCGACACTGCCGAATCCGCTCATAACCCTGCTCCTCGCATCGTCGGGCGGGCCCGGATCCCCGCCGCCAGGTACTCTCACAGTGTCCGCGACGACATCACCTCGTCGCGGGTGTTACGCCGAAATCGAGTCATCAAACGCAACCGCGTCGTGACCAAAGGCACCGTACCGGCGCCCGGGGGCCACGGCCATCCGACCGCCGGCGAACATGCCATACGGCAGAACGGAGTAGGAGTCGAGAGTGCCGGGAAAGTCTGGCCTGGGGTCGCGAGCAAATACCGGGCAGCCCGTCCTGGGCGCACCGTCCGATGTCCTCGATCCGTACGTGCCGGACAACGGGAATCTCGGTTTCCGGATCTCGCGCTACGACCTCGAACTCGAGTACAAGGTCGCGAGCAATCGCCTCGACGGCACCGCGGTCCTGACCGCGACGTCGTTGCGCGAGCTCAAGCGCTTCACCCTCGATCTCGCGGGCACGATGTCCGTGCAGCGGGTCTCGGTCAACGCCAAGCGCGCCCGCTTCAGCCATCGCCGCAACAAACTCACCATCACCCCCGACACCCCGGTGCCGCCCGGCGGCGCGATGACGATCACCGTCCGCTACCACGGCAGCCCCCGTCCGATTCGAGGCCCGTGGGGCGAGGTGGGCTGGGAGGAACTGACCGACGGCTCGCTGTGCGCCAACCAGCCCAACGGCGCCGCATCGTGGTTCCCGTGTGACGATCACCCGAGTGCCAAAGCGCCGTACCGGATCTCGATCACCACCGACAGTCCGTACCACGCGCTCGCCAACGGCGTGCTGGAGTCCAAGCGGGTCCGCGCCGCACAGACCACCTGGGTTTACCAGCAGGTGGAGCCGATGCCCACCTACCTGGCCTCCATCCAGATCGGCCAGTACAAGCAGATCCCGTTGGCCGACAAGCCTTTTCCGGTTACCGGGCTCATCCCGTCCCGTCTCGAGGAGAACTTCGGGATCGATTTCGGACCACAGATGGACATGATCTCGGCGTTCATCGAGATGTTCGGGCCCTATCCGTTCCCGCAGTACACCGTCGTCGTCACCGACGACGAACTCGAGATCCCCATCGAGGCACAGAGTTTCTCGACCTTCGGTGCCAATCACTGCGACGGCAGCCGCGACGCCGACCGCCTCATCGCCCATGAGCTCGCACATCAGTGGTTCGGCAACTCGGTGACCGCCGCGCGCTGGCGGGACATCTGGCTGCACGAGGGATTCGCCTGCTACGCCGAGTGGTTGTGGAGCCAGCGATCCGGTGGCCGAAGCGCCGACGAGTGGGCCCGCCACTACTACGAGAAGCTCGACGCCGCGCCGGTGAAGGTGCCGCTGGCCGATCCCACCCCGCGCAAGATGTTCGACGACTGGGTCTACAAACGCGGTGCGCTGACGCTGCACGCCCTACGTCTGCGGATCGGCGACGGCGACTTCTTTGCCCTGCTTCGCCGCTGGACCGAGAAGTACCGCTACGGGTCGGTGACCACCGAGGACTTCATGTCGCTCGCCGCCAACCACTCGTCGAAGCCGCTCAAGGACCTGTGGGACGCCTGGCTGTTCACCCCCGAGCTACCGCCGTTCCCCACTCCGTCCTGAGGCACCTCATGACGACGGACACGCCGGCACCGACGCCGGACTCCCCTTCCGGCGCGGCCGAGGGAACCGACACCGACGCGCGGTCGCTGGGACGCGTCACGATCGCGACGCTCATCGCCGCCGCGTCGGGCTATGTCGTGCTGCTCTTGGCCGCACGACATCTCGGCGCGATCGGGTACGGAGTCTTCGCGGTGTTCTGGGCGGCCTACGGCCTCGTCACCGGTGCGCAGAACGGTCAGCTGCAGGAGACGACGCGTGCCGTGCGCGCGGCCTCCGACGATGCCGTCCGGTCGCGACCGTTGCCCGTGAACGTCGGGATCGGAGTCGGCCTGGCCGCGCTCGTGGCCGCGACCTCGCCGCTGTGGAGCGGTCAGGTGTTCACCGATCAGCGTTGGCTGTCGGTGGCGTTGCTGTCGGTCGGGGTGGCGAGCTTCGCGGTGTACGCACACCTGTGCGGCGCCCTGTCCGGGATGCTGAGCTGGTCGTCGTTCGCGGTGTTGCTGTCTGTCGACGCGCTGATCCGTCTCGCCGGTGCCGTCGTCGCGGTGGCCGCCGGCTGGGGCACCACAGCATTCCTGGTCATCACCGTCATCGGTTCCGCGTCGTGGGGCCTGCTGCTGCTCGGTTCATCGGCGGCCCGCCGGGCGGTCGGGATCGGCGGGGACGTGTCGCCGCGTCGACTCACCACCAACACCCTGACCGCGATGGCCGCCGCCGCGGCGAGTGCCGTTCTCGTCATGGGCTTCCCGGTGCTGATCAACCTGACTGCCAACCTGCGCGGCACCCCCGACGCCGACGAGGCCCGGATCATCGGCGCACTCATCCTGGCGGTGACACTCACGCGTGCCCCGCTGCTGGTGCCGCTCAACAGCTTCCAGGGCGTGCTGATCTCGCGATTCGTGGACGGCCGCGATCGGCGGATCGCCGCGCTGGCCGCTCCGCTCGGCATCGTCGGCATCGTCGGCGGGGTCGGGGTCGCGGCCGCGTGGCTGGTCGGGCCCTGGCTGCTCCGGTCGGTCTTCGGCGCCGACTTCGACCTCGACGGCTACGTCGTCGCACTCCTCACCGCAGGTGCCACGTGCCTGGCCCTGCTGACCGTCACCGGTGCCGCCGCGATCGCCGCCGGCGCGCACCGCTGGTATGCGGCCGGGTGGTGGGTCGCGACCGTGGTCGCGGTCGGGATGCTGCTGATCCCGGCCGACGTCGAGGTCCGGACCTGCGTCGCCCTCGTCGTCGGACCACTCGTGGGCCTCGGCGTGCACATGGTCGGGGTGCTGCGGCGGCCTAGTGCCCCTGTCGCCGGGTGAGCCCCGTCGAAACCTTGCCGACCTGCGCACCAACCCGCGCCTGCAGGTGGTTCATCCTCGAGGTCACATGCAGCCGGGCCGCCCGCGCCGCCTTGGGCCAGCCGCGTTCCGCGCACCGCTGCGCCTCCTCCGCGAAGAAGCGGTTCTCCTCGTCGAAGCGCCGTCCGTCGACGGCCTGCACCGAACTCACTGACGCGCTGTGGCGGCGGTAGGAGAACACGACCTCGGGGTCGTAGACCAGTGAGCCGTCGGCGGCGGCAAGGTCGACGAGGAGCGCAAGGTCGAGGACGATCTCCAGTCCCGGCCGGAAACCCACCTCACGCACCGCGGCGGTCCGCCACAGCAACGACGGGAAGTACGTCCAGTTGCCGTGGTAGAGGCTGGTCGCGAGGCGTTCACCGGACAGCACGGTCGCCCGGGAGGGCGCCAGCACGTTCTTCATCCGGTCCCCCAGCGGACGCACCGCACGGCCGTTCTCGTCGATGACGTCGACTCCGGGCGCGATGACCGACGCGTCCGGGTGGTGCCCGGCCAGGGTGCGGACCGTCGCCAGGTAGTCGGCGTGCATCACGTCGTCGCAGCCCATGACGACGAACCAGTCGGCGGTCACGAGGTCGACGCAGCGCCGGAAGTTGCCGTTGACGCCGAGGTTGGTGTGGTTGCGCACGTAGCGGACGCGGGCGTCGTTCAGCGAGGCGAGCCATTCGCGGGGCGTGGGGTCGGGATAGCAGTCGTCGACCACCACGAGCCGCAGATCCGGGTCACCCTGGTCGAGGACGCTGGTCACCGCCTCGCGGAACTGCGCGACGTCGCCGTAGAAGGGCATCATCACGTCGATCGGCACCCGACAAGACTAGCCGGGCCGTGCCGGGCGATGAGTACCGCGACCGGCCGGGTTAGGGTTGTTCACCATGGCCGACCCCATCACCAATGCCGACGTCTGGCTGGTGGTACCCGTCTTCAATGAGGGACAGGTGATCCGGGGGGTCGCCGCCAAGGCGCGCGAGACATTTCCCAACATCGTCTGCGTCGACGACGGCTCGTCGGACAACTCGGCCGAGGAGATCAGGGCCGCCGGCGTCCATCTCGTGCGGCACCCGGTGAACCTCGGGCAGGGCGCCGCCATCCAGACCGGCGTCGAGTACGCCCGCAAGCAGCCCGGCGCGCGCTTCTTCGTCACCTTCGACGCCGATGGCCAGCATCAGGTCGACGACGTGTCGGCGATGGTCGCCCGCCTGCGAACCGAACCGGTCGACATCATCGTCGGCACCCGCTTCGCCGAGGGCCGCAGCGAGTCCGTCCCGGTGTTGCGTCGAATGGCCCTGCGCACCATCGTCTTCCTCAGCCCGCGCACGCGGCGGCTCGGATTGTCCGATGCGCACAACGGACTTCGTGTCTTCAACAAAAAGGTCGCCGACGACCTCGACCTCCTCATGAGCGGGATGAGTCACGCATCGGAGTTCATCGCGCTGATCGACCACCACAAGTGGCGGGTCGCCGAGCAACCGGTCACGATCCTCTACACCGAATACTCACGCGCGAAGGGACAATCGCTGATCAACGGCGTCAACATCGTCGCCGACGGCCTGTTCCACACCCGGATGAGGAAGTGAACAACGCATGATCTGGTTCCAGATCCTCGCGATCATCGGCCTGCTCGCGCTCGTCGGCTTCTTTGTCGTCAACCGCGGCACCGCCCGGTCGTCGGCCGGTGTGAAGATCCTGTTCGTCGCCTTCGTCGGCTTCGGCCTCTACGCGATGCTGCGCCAGGACGACGTCACCTGGGTCGCGAACAAGATCGGAATCCAACGCGGCCTCGACCTCGTGCTGTTCCTACTGGTCATCGCGTTCGCGTTCACCACGGTGTCCACATACCTGCGGTTCCGCGACCTCGAGGTCAAGTACGCCCGCCTCGCCCGCGCCATCGCGTTGCAGAATGCCGAGAAGCCGCACCGACCGGGAGAGACCGACGGCGTTCAGGACTGAGGGCTCGTATAGTGCGGCGCCTCGGCTCTCGACCACGGCTCTCGACCACGGCGAGCGGTCCCCACTCCGACGCACCTGTCCGAAGTGGGAACCGCCTCACCCGTGAGAGGGAACCTTGATCAGCCCAAGCTGAACGGCTTGCCCCACAGGACGGTCTCGCTCTTGAGCCCGCCCGCCGTGACCTGGATGGACATCCGCGCCCGCGCCTGGGCGTACCCGGCGCATCCGTTGACCCGCAACGGTTCCTGGCTGTAGGCGACGGATGCGCTCGTGCCGGCGAACTTGTACCCGTTGATCCGGTACAGCTCGTTGTCGGCATCGACCAGCGAATTGGTCTGGTTGATGATCGGCACATACGCCGCCTGACCGGGTCCCAGGGACAGCGTGGAACCGGCGCCGGCCGACGCCATGCCGGACTGGTTCGCCGTCGAATTGCCCGAGAATCCGACACCCGCCAGATTGACCTGGCAGCCCACCACGTAGCCGCCCTTGATGATGCCACCGGTCGCCTTGCCCGTCAGGGACACGCGCACCTTGCCACTGACCCAGACCTCGCGGCTGGTCGGCACCGCGGCCACACCCGATCGCTGGTAGGAGACCCGCTCCTCGGCCAGCTTCGCGGTCATCGACGTGCCGCCGCCGAGGTCTTCGTATGCCGAACCGCCCGGCAGTGGTCCCGCGACGGCCGAACCCGCCCCCAGGGCAGAACCTGCCCCGGCTACGACGGCCAGGGCGACTACTCCGCGAACGGCCAGACTCTTGTTATTCATCCGCTGTGTTCTTCTCTCTCGCTGGGTAATTCGGCTCAGTTGAGGCTGAACGGCTTGCCGTAGAGGGTCGACTGCACGTAGGCACCCTCGCCGCCGATGTTGTTCGCCGTGGTGCCTGCATCGACGGCGTATCCCTCGACTGCCTCCACCTTCGCGAAGGAACGGGCCTGCGCGAATCCACCACAACCCTGCACTTCGACCTCCAGCCCGGAATACTGATACCGAGCCAGTCCGTCGACGATGGGTTGCACGGACAACTGGACGGCCTTGATCTCGCCCGGCGCCAGCGGGAACGAGATACTGCCAGAGACCGTCGGGGCCGCGGACAGCGTCCCGGACACCCCGGCGGTCAGGTTGCCGACCGAGACCTGGCAGCCGACGAGGTACCCGACCCTCAGCCGGCCCTCCCCCTTCGACACCCGCGTCGTGACCTCGCCCGATAGCACCGCTGAACGCCCGATGCCGTTGGCGGCCATCGACGTCGCGGGCATCGCGGTTTCGCCCGTACGCCAGGTCTGCACCGTCACGGCACCCTCGGACACCTTCTTGTACCCGTTCGGCAGCGGAGCCGCCGAAGCCGGTGAGGTTCCCGATGCCAGCAGCACCAACGCCGCCGCCGCTACCGCCATACCTACTTGTTTCACTCCTAGAACCCTTCTTCGCAGGACATTTGTTCGGACATCACCGGGCACGGACGCACGCCGAAGAGACCGACGGCCCACAAGCCACGGTTGTCGAACGCACGCAGCAGCCCGACTTCTCGTCGAGGCCGACGTGTTCAGTGATGAAGTCGCTACCCGGACAGCATCTTTCGACCTCACTTGCACGGATCGGAGAACTCGCCGCACGCACCTCCACGCGATGCTCTGGACGGCCGACTCAGGTGCGTGGCGAGTCCGGCTTCGGCCGGCACCGCACGCGCGAGCGCGCACTGCCTTTCGTGATGCCGTTCATTTGTACGGACAATGTATAGCCCAGAGACCCAGATCTCCACAAGGGTCGTCCAGTGACGCATCCCACCTTCTACCACCAGGCACGGCGATCGGCCCGCGCGTACGATCATCAAAAGGCGAGGTCGCCGGGATGCCACCGATGCCGGCAGGCTACTGGGAGACAGACAGGAAATGTTGTCTCACTGGGCTTTCGTACCATCGTCGGGCGTGCTCGGCGGTTTGCACGGCGACGAACTCGGACGCCGACGCGACCCATTTGGCGTGCGTGCACGAGAACGCTCAACCCGTCCACTGCGGCGCCGCTGGTCCTCATCCAAGTCCGGACATTGCGGGAGACGCACGTCCGAAACCAGCGCCACACACCCCAACGGGGACGACTTCTGATAGGACGGTACGCAGTCGACCGACGCTCTACATCAAGGAACTCCGTGACCGAATCCGAGAACTCAGACAGCGAGCCGAACAGTCCACGCGACAGGCGCGGCGGCCCGCTCCATCGCGAGCTCTCGCGAACGCTTCGGGCAGAGATCGCGGCAGGCGAATACGACATCGGCAGCAAGTTCCCGACCGAGATGGAACTGTGCGCCCGATTCGGCGTCTCGCGCCACACGGTCCGTGCCGCGATGGCAGATCTGCGACAGAGCGGACTGATCTCCCGCCAGCGGGGCGTCGGAACCACGGTGCTGTCGTACGTCTCGCAGGCACGCTACATCCTGCGGGCATCGGACGAGGACAATGCTGTGCGGCAGTACACCGAGAGCACCCGGTTCGAATTGATCGATGAGCCGGGACCGGCCGCGGTGTTCGACAGTCGTCGTCTCCTCCTCGGCGACGCGCGCGACTGGCTCAAGTGGACGGGGCTGAGACGAACCGTCGACAATCCCCTGCCCATGGGTTTCAACACCTACTACATTCCCACCAAATACGCCGTCGCGGTCCGAGACCGTGTTGCAGATGCGCAAACTGCCGTGTTCCCTCGCATCACCCGCCAGTTCGGCTTGACCCTGCAGAGTCTGGAACAGTCCATCGCGGTCACCCTGTTGGACGACCATGAAGCCGAGCATCTTCGGGCGGCAGCCGGCAGCCCGGCACTCGCGATAACGCGGCGATTCATCACCGAGGACGGGCTCATCGGGGTCTTCGAGGGAATTCACCCCGCCGACCGTTACGCCACGACCATGCGTTTCGATGTCGAGATCAGTGAGTGACCGAGCGGCATACGGCGGCTGACGACACGCGTCAGGTCACTACAGCTGATCGCCGGCGAGCCCCCGCAGGAATGCGGTTACGTCGTCGCGATCCGGAAGCAGCCCCGACTCGCGTGCCTCGGTGAGACCCGGTGCGGCAGTGTCCTTCTCGGACAGTTCGTACTCCAGCGGCGACCCGTCGCGGGCGTGCGTCGGCCACTCGATGCCGAGTTCGGGGTCGAGCGGATTGATGCCGTGTTCACCGGACGGGTTGTACCCGGTGGAGCAGAGGTAGGTGACGGTCGAGTTGTCGGCCAGCGCGCAGAACGCATGTCCGAGCCCCTCCGACAGATAAACAGCACGGCGGTCGACGTCGTCGAGCAGGACGGTGTCGTAGGTGCCGAAGGTCGGGGACCCCACGCGGATGTCGACGATGACGTCGAGGATGGCGCCCGACGCACAGGTGACGTACTTCGCCTGTCCGGGAGGCACATCGGCGAAGTGCACACCGCGCAGCACACCCGCCGCCGACACCGACAGGTTGACCTGGGCAAGGTCGAAGCGATGGCCGATCACCTCGGCGAGCAGGTCCCCTTTGAAGGCCTCGGCGAACAGGCCGCGTGCGTCACCGTGCTGGACCGGCGTGAGTTCCCACGCGCCGTCGATCGTGAGCGGTCGCACCTTCATGGATAAGCCTTTCGCGTCGGATGTGTACTCAAAACCCCTTGCCTCGCTGGAGGATTTCGAGCAGGTAGTCACCGTAGCCGGACTTGCGCAGCTTCTCCGCGCGGGACCGGAGCCCGTCGTCGTCGAGAAAGCCCCGACGCCACGCGATCTCTTCCGGCACAGCGATCTTGAGACCCTGGCGTTGTTCGACGGTACGCACGAAGTTACCGGCGTCGAGAAGGCTGTCGAAGGTTCCGGTGTCGAGCCAGGCGGTGCCACGCGGCAGGACCGTCACCGACAGTTTGCCGCGTTCGAGATAGTGGGCGTTGATGTCGGTGATCTCGTACTCACCGCGGGCGCTGGGCTCGAGACCTCGGGCGATCTCGACCACGTCGTTGTCGTAGAAGTACAGACCGGGCACGGCGAAGCTCGACTTCGGTTGTGCCGGCTTCTCTTCCAGCGAGATCGCGGTACCGTTCGCGTCGAAGTCGACCACCCCATAGGCCTCTGGATTGGACACCCAGTAGGCGAAGACCGCACCGCCGTCGACGTTCTCGAAGCCCTGCAACTGACTGCCGAGACCGGGACCGTAGAAAATGTTGTCGCCCAGCACGAGTGCCACCGACTCGTCGCCGATGTGGTCGGCGCCGAGCGTGAAGGCCTGCGCGAGTCCGTCGGGTGAGGGTTGGGTCTTGTAGGTGAGGTTGATGCCGAACTGGTCACCGTTGCCGAGCAACCCCTGGAAGGCCGGCGCGTCGTGCGGAGTGGTGATGATGAGGATGTCGCGGATACCGGCGAGCATCAGCGTCGAGAGCGGGTAATAGATCATCGGCTTGTCGTAGACCGGGACGAGCTGCTTGCTCACACCCTGCGTGATCGGGTGCAGGCGCGTGCCCGTACCACCGGCCAGAATGATCCCTCGCATGCGCTTCAGCCTAGTGCCCGACGATCCGGCTCACCGAGTGCACACCCGGCGCCTCGGTAGAGTGACGTCCACGAATACCTCTGGCGGAAGGAACGACGTGCGTGTTCTCGTGACCGGTGGTGCCGGTTTCATCGGCGCCAACTTCGTGCTGCGCACCCTGGCCACCCGCCCCGACGTCTCAATTCGGGTCCTGGACAAACTCACCTACGCCGCCAACCCCGAAACCCTCGCCCCGGTCGCCGACCGCGTCGAACTGATCGAAGGCGACATCGCCGACGCCGCCCTGGTCCACAGGTTGGTGAGCGAGGCCGATCTGGTGGTGCACTTCGCCGCCGAATCCCACAACGACAACTCCCTGGCCGACCCCTCGGCCTTCGTACACACCAACCTGGTGGGCACCTACACGCTGCTCGAAGCCGTGCGCGCCCATCAGGTGCGCTACCACCACATCAGCACCGACGAGGTCTACGGCGACCTCGACCTCGACGACCCGGCCCGCTTCACCGAGCACACGGCCTACAACCCGTCGAGCCCGTATTCCTCGACCAAAGCCGGTTCCGACCTTCTCGTTCGGGCGTGGGTGCGGTCCTTCGGCGTCGCCGCGACCATCTCCAACTGCTCGAACAACTACGGCCCGTATCAGCACATCGAGAAGTTCATCCCCCGCCAGATCACCAACGTCCTCTCCGGTGAGCGCCCCAAGCTCTACGGCGACGGCCGCAACGTCCGCGACTGGATCCACGTCGACGACCACAACGACGCGGTGTGGACCATCATCGACCAGGGCCGGATCGGCGAGACCTACTTGATCGGCGCCGACGGCGAGGTCGACAACCGCACCGTCGTCGAAACCATCCTCGAACTCCTCGACCAACCCACCGACGCGTTCGACTTCGTCACCGACCGCCCCGGCCACGACCGCCGCTACGCCATCGACTCCACCCGCCTACGCACCGAACTCGGCTGGCAACCCAACTACAACGACTTCCGCGCCGGCCTGGCCGCCACCATCGACTGGTACCGCGACAACACCGACTGGTGGCAGCCCGCCAAGGACGCCGTCGAACAGAAATACGCCGCCACCGAGCGGGTGACGGGCTGACCGCTGCCGGTCGTTTGGCGTTCTCCCAGGTCCGCCGCCTACGGTGGTTTCATGCGCGTACTCGTCAGCGGCGGCGCGGGCTACATCGGCTCGCACACCGTGATCCAGCTGGTCTCCGCCGGTCATGACGTCGTCATCGTCGACGACTTCAGCAACGCCAAGCCCACCGTGGTCGGTCGGCTCGAGGCGTTGAGCGGTCGTTCCATCCCGGTGCACGCCTTCGACCTCGCGGACGTGGACAAGACCGAACACTTCTTCGCTCACGAGGACGTCGACGCGGTCATCCATTTCGCCGGGTACAAGGCGGTCGGCGAATCGGTGGCCAAGCCGCTGGACTACTACCAGAACAACCTCGGCACCACGTTCTCGCTGTTGCGGGCGATGGAACGCCACGACGTCCACACGCTGGTGTTCTCGTCGTCGGCGACCGTCTACGGTGCGGACCCCGAGCTACCGATGACCGAGGACCTCCCGACGTCGGCCACCAATCCGTACGGCTGGACGAAGGTGATGATCGAGCAAGTGCTGCGCGACGTCGCCGCCAGTTCCGACGCCTGGCGGATCGCCGCGCTGCGCTACTTCAACCCGGTGGGCGCGCACCCGAGCGGTCAGATCGGCGAAGACCCGTCGGGCATCCCGAACAATCTGATGCCGTTCGTCGCGCAGGTCGCGGTGGGCCGGCGCGAGAAGCTGTCGGTCTTCGGCGACGACTACGACACCCCTGACGGCACCGGCGTCCGCGACTACATCCACGTCGACGACCTCGCCGCCGGACACGTCGCCGCTCTGGACCGGATCAGCACCGGCGACACCGGCATGTCGACGTGGAACCTCGGTACCGGGCAGGGTGTCTCGGTCCTCGAGGTCGTCCACGCCTTCGAGAAGGCCAGCGGCAAGCCGATCCCGTACGAGATCGCACCCCGCCGACCCGGTGACATCGCCGCGTCGTATGCCGATCCCACCCGGGCGAACGCCGATCTGAACTGGCACGCCACCAAGACAATCGACGACATGTGCGTCGACACGTGGCGATGGCAGTCCGAGAACCCGACGGGCTACCCCGACGCCTGAACCGTCACCGAGCCGCGTACGAATCGTCGGGATCGATGATCTCGTCGGTGGCCCACCCGATGTAGCGCCGGGCCGACGTCTCGACGACCTCGCGTGCGTCCTTGTCCACGACGACGCCGAATGCGTCGTACAGCCGGTCGAACGGCAGGGCCGTGACCCGGTCGACGATCTGACGAACGAGCCTGGGCGACAACGGGATCATGTTCGGATAGCTGCGCATGAACGTCACCATTCCCGGCTGCATGACACCTTTGACGGTGTCGCCGGTCAGCAGCGCTCCCCGACCGTCGGCGGCGTCCGGTAGGTGCAGCACAGCGCTGCCGGGAAAATGTCCGCCGCACTGGATGAGTCGCACTCCGCCGAGAACCTCGGCTTCGCCGGACCAGAACTCGACCACGGGGTCCGGCCGGGTCAGCCATCGACGATCGAGATCGTTGTAGAAGACCGGGACCCCGCCGAACCGATGACTGAGCGAGACACTCGCGCCGTAGAGGTGCGGGTGGCTGGCGGCGATGGCCTCGACACCGCCGTGCTCTTCCAGCCAGCCGACGAGGGACGGACCGATGAACCCCGGCGGCTCCCAGAGGATATTGCCGTTCAGGGTGGCCACCAGGAATCCTCGTTGCCCGATGCCGACCGCCGGTCGCAGCGACAGCCGGATGAGACCCGGCTCCTCTTCGGCAACATCGAGCGCGTTGTCGGCGTTCTCGTCAAGCCGGGTCCACTGCTGCCCGCTCGTCGGGATCCATTGCCGGTCGTCGTCACAGATCGGGCAGACCTCGGGTAGGTCGGCGTCGGGAGCGAACTCGTTTGCGCAGAAAACGCACATCCACGGCTGCATGGTTCGACGCTAACGCGGGCCCGGTCAACAGGTCAGTGGTTCCGCACAGATTCGGACGGCGAACCGACGAGATGTGGACAATACCAGGCGACACCGACAAAACCCTTGCGACGTATTTCTGGCGACAATCGTTGCAGCACTGGCTAATCGGGTGTACTGTCGAACATATATTCGCACGATGTTTCCGGGGGGGGTGACCGTCTTGACCGAGATCTCTCAGGCTGATGGTCCCACTTCGCGCGCAGAAGAACTTCTGAGTGAACTGCACCGGATCACCACCGAGCTGCAGACTGTTGATCTGACACAGTGTTCGGATGCCGAGCTCGTCGACGTCGCTGCCGAGACCGAACGGGCAATCGCCCGAATGACTTTCGCCGGCGACCGGCAAATCGTCGAGATCGCCGACCGCGACCTGCCCCACAAGACCGGCCACCGCAGCATCACCCAGTTCATGACCCACCGCCTGCGCGTGGCCGACCCCATGCGCCGCACCAGACAACGCCACGCGACCGCCACCCACCTCAGCCCGACCGGTGAACCACTCGAACCCGAACGCCCTGCTCTGGCAGAGGCATTGGCCGACGGCAAGGTCAGCACCTCCCACGTCCGGGCAGTACTCGATGTACTCGACCAGATCCCGCACGCCACCGACCACGACGTCAAAGTCGCCGCCGAACGACAGATGGCCGAGATCGCCGTTGACCACACCCCCGCCGACATCACCGCCCTCGGCTCGCGGCTACTGGCCCACCTCGACCCCGACGGCACACTCACCGACGACACCGACCGCAAACGTCGCCGGAATCTGTACGTGAACCGGCAACGCGCCGACGGCACCGCCAAACTCACCGCCACCCTCACCCCTGAACTCCTTGCCCGGGTCACCATGCTGCTCGCCGTCTGGGCGAAACCCGGCATGAACAACCCCGACGACCCCGACTCCCCGCGGGGGTCGATCGAGGACGCCGACCCCGACGCCGTTGCCGCTGCTGCCGAACGTGATGACCGCACCCCGGCCCAGCTCAACCACGACGCCTTCAACGCCCTCCTGAAAGCGGTGTTGGAGGACGGCATGCTCGGCAAAAGCCACCGCGGGTTGCCGATGCAGATGATCTTCAAAGCCGACCTCAACGATCTACTCCGCGAAGCCGGGTTCGCCACCACCGCCACCGGCACCCTCATCCCGATCGACGATGTCATCCGCATGGCCGCCGACGCCCAACCCTGGCTGGCCGTGTTCAAAGACGCCACCGCCGTCCCGCTCTACTTCGGCCGCGGCAAACGCCTCGCCACCCGCGAACAACGCCTCGTCTCCTTCGCCCGACCCGACGGCGAAAACTGCTCCACACCCGACTGCGACCAATCCGCCGCACACGTGGAAATGCATCACGCCCAACTCGATTGGGGACTCGGCGGACTCACCGACATCACCGACCTCACCCCCGCCTGCCCGAAACACAACCGAATGGTCGGCGACCAACCCGGCCAATACACCACCCGCATGGTCCGCGAAGGACCCGACGAAGGCCGCTGCGCCTGGCGACTCAACACCCAACCCGGCGCCCCACCCAACCCCGAACGCATCAACCGGCGACCCGACATACCCCGCCGATTCGCCGAACACCTACAACACGTGCGCACCGAAATCCACGGACCTGACAAGGCGTCCGGCGATACCCCACGCCTCCACCTGCGTGAAGTCATCGACCTCCGTCACGCCACACCCGTCGAACTCGTAGTCGCCTCAGCACTTCTCAACCACGCGTACGGGCACTCAGGATAGGAGCACTCCTCACAGCTCAGGGAGCGGGGACCGGAACCGGCGGAGCCTCCACTGGCGGCACGCCTTCAGCCGGTGCACCCTCGACAGGCGGTGGCGGCGGGTAGACCAGGTCGTTGACGCGGTAGACGACGGCCTCGCCCTGGCGGAACACCTCTGTCAGTCCAGGAGCGCCGTTCTCGCGCAGCTCCAGGAACGGGTCGCCCTGGTGGCCGTTCGCCGGATCGGGTCGGCCGCGCTGGAACTCCCAGTAACTCGTCGGGGAGTCGATCACATAGTGCACGTTCATGTCCCGGACGATCTGGTCGATCGCGGGGTCGGCGCCGATCTTCGCGACACCCCAGAAAAGGTCGCGTTGCCGCTCGGAGAACTCGTTGGCCCGATAGAACGGGAACATCGGGGTGACGCCGGTGACCGGGTACAGCCAGCCGGTGCCCTGGTCGAGGTTGTTGAGGACGAGCACGTCTCGGGCGTCGGGCTGCGAGGCGAGCCACGCGTAGGCGGCGAGGTCGTCGGGGCCGACGTACTTGCCGCCGCGTTCCTTCGAGGCGATCTGCGCATTCGGCGGGTAGCGGACCACCGCGGCACCGGCGATCAATGCGAGTAGCACCACGTATGTCGACGCGACCAGCCAACCCGCGCGAGCGTTGCCCTTGACGGACGTCTCGTCGGATTGCCCGAATCGCCGTCCGATGACGCCGATGAGCGCGATCACCGCGACGCCGATCGCGACACCCGCGGCCGCGGCCGAGAAGATGGCGACGACGAAGGTGAGGCGGTGCGGCGAGTTGTAGAAGTAGCCGCCGATGGCGCCGAGCGGGTACGACAGCAGACCGAGCGAGACCACCGAGTTGGTCGTCACGAGCGCGAAGACCAGCCAGACGGCGAGTCCCGCCCAGCATCGCAGCCAGGCCAGCACCCCGAGGCCGAGGACGGTCACGATGATCAGCGGCCAGATCGGGAAGTGGTTGAGCTCCAGCGGGATCGTGCCGTTGAACGCGCCCTGCGCCAGGCCGCGCAGCACTCCGATCCCTTCTTCCCGGAAGTCGAAGAACGGGAGTTCGTTGGTGTCGGCGACGCGGATCGTGCCGATCACCACGGGGGAGATCAAGATCATCGTGAGGACGGCGGTGACAGCCAGGGTCGCGAGATCTGCCAAACGACTCGTCGCCGGACGCCACAGACCCTCACACAGCCACCACAGGCCGACGATGACGCCGACGAGAATCAGACCGGACGGATGCGTTGCGGTCACGCCGGCCACGGCCAGGGCCGCAGGTGCCACTCGCGACCGGTCTCGGACGACGCTCAGAACCAGGACCGCTGCTACCGGAGCCAGACTCACGCCGACGGCATTGGGCACCGAGGTCAGCTGCACCTCGACGTACGGCAGCGACGGGAACAGCGCGGCGACGGCGGCGGCCGTGCCGGCGATCAACGCAGAGTTGTCGACGCCGTAGCGGTGCCGGGCGAACCAGTAGGCCAACGACGCCACACCCAGCGGGACCGTGACGGCCAGCACCGCAGGCGAATACGTGTTGTACAGCTCGACCGGGTTCGCGCCGGTCAGCGGGAACAGCAAGGCACCCAGCGCATGCCACGTGTTCGGGTAGTAGTTGAACCCCTGGGTGTCGTAGTTCATCAGCTCGCCCATGCGCATGGCCGAACCGATCCCGGTCTCGTCGATCCATCGCAGAGAACTGGCGTGCCACAACGAGTCCCACACCTGCGAGATGTTGTTCAGTCCCGCGAAGGCGGTCTTGGCCACCGGTCGGATGCAGGTGATCGCGATGATGAGTCCACCGAGCCCGAGGCCTGCAGCCGCACGCAGGATCGCGGTGCGGCCGACGCGAGGTTCGCCGGTGTCAGTGGGTACCGGCGCGAGACGACGTCCGATCCCCGTGCCGAGCAGCCGTGAGTACAGCCAGGCGCCGGCAAGGGCCAGGACCAAGCCGACAAGCGCCGAGACCGCGTTCCATTCGAAGCCGACCGCCGAGTACAGGACGGTGAGGATGGAGACCAGGGCGAACGTGATGGCCGGTCCGGCCGCGAACGCCACCGGCCAGGGCAGGTTCATCCGCCGACCCACGAAGGCGCCCGGCAGGATCAGCACCAGCGCGGACACGATCACGACCCACGCAGCCAGCACCATCACCCCGCGCCTTTCCACACTCGCTTGTCACACCCACGGTGAGACCCGGTTTCCACTCCCTTCCGGGCCCCGACCAAACACTCAGCAGGGTACCCGGCGTCGTCTCAGTGCGACTGTCCGGTGACGACGCTCTCGTCGCGCATCGGCCGCTCGCCGGACACCGGCCGGACTTCCGGGCGATGCCTGGTGTGCCCCGACGCGGCGACGGCGAGGCAGGCCAGCGCCGCGACCGCACCGAACGTGAACATCTCGGTGTAGGTGATCGACGTCCACTTCTCGGTGATCCATGCCAGGAGCGCCGGGACGGCGAAGCCCAGGTAGGTCACGCTGTAGAAGACGGCGGTCAGGCCGGCGAGGTCGTCGGGCCCGGCGATGCGCTGCACCTCCAGGAGCCCGGCGATCAGCGCCATGCCGTAGCCGCAACCCAGCAGGGTCGCGGCGATCAGGGACAGCCAGACCGTCAGCACGTGTGCCGCCAGTGCGGCGACGAGCATGCCCGCAACGAGGGTCGTGAGGGCGACAACCACGCCACGCGAGCTCCCCGGAACGTCGATGCGTCGACCCACCGATTGAATGCCGAACCCGGCGCCGAGTCCCAGGACACAGCACAGGGCGGCAAAGGCGATCGGCGCTCCGGAAGTCCGTGCCGACATCAACGCCGGGATGATCGCGTACGCCGACGCCGCGGCGCCGAAGACCCAGGGCGCGACCGGCAGGACGACGAACATGAACCGTCGATGACCGGCGGCCGGGATGCGCAGGTCGTCGATCAGACGGCCCGGCGTCGAACTGCGGAATCGCGTCTCCGGCACGACCGTCAGGAGGGCTCCCGCGCAGACCGCGATCGCGATGTTCACCAGATACGGCAGCACATGCGGCCAGGGGCCCCACTGGGCGAGCACACCGGCGACGCCTGCGCCGACACCGAAGCCGGCAGTGAGGCTCATCGCCGCGCGCCCGGCGCCGACTCCGGCCCGTGCACCGTCGCGGTCGGACAGCTCCTTGATCCAGCTTCCGCCGACCGCCATCGACAGACC
This sequence comes from Gordonia sp. 135, assembly GCF_009720185.1. Taxonomy (NCBI): domain Bacteria; kingdom Bacillati; phylum Actinomycetota; class Actinomycetes; order Mycobacteriales; family Gordoniaceae; genus Gordonia; species Gordonia sp. 135. The sequence goes on along the minus strand of NZ_CP046257.1, from coordinate 566,202 downwards.
GAGTGCGATGCCGCTGCAGATGCGTCCCACGGTCAGCAGGGCCGCCGACTGAGACCCTGCGGCCAACAACACCGAGCCCAGCGCCGCGAACACCGGTGCCGGCAGCATGAGCGGCCGCCGACCGAACCGGTCCGACAGCGGCCCGCCGATCAGGAGGGCGGGCACGATGCCGAGCACGTAGGCGAACAGCAGGGCGTCGACGACGACCGGCGACAGGTCGGTGATCTGCCGGTACATGACCAGCAGCGGGGTGAACTCGTTGCCGCCCCACGCGGCCGCGAAGACGGCCAGCGAGACGGCGGGCCATCCGAAGCGGTTGCGGTTGTCGGTCATGCGGGTTCCCCCGGGAGGTCGTGAACACCGGCGAGGTGCCCCGCCAGGAGGTGGTCGAAACGGTCGGCGTCGGCGGCTTCGATGGCGCCGAGGAGATCGAGGTGATCGGCGAGGATGCGCGCCGCAACCCCGGCGTCACGATGCACCGAGGCGATCGTCATGCGTCGATGCCGCTCGCCCAGCGTCGTGTAGAAGTCGGCGAGGAGCGGATTGTCGCCGGCTGCGGCGATGAGCTGGTGGAACGCGGCGTCGAGCCGGGAGAACTCGGCGACGTCGGTCGCGTCGGCGCGTCGATGGGCGGCGAGGTTGTCGCGGAGTCGCTCGGCCAGCTCGGCGACGGCGGCGGGCCGGGACGTGACCGACCGGACGGCGTGTCCCTCGAGGAGGCGGCGCGCGTCGACGACGTCACGCTTCTCGCGGTCGCCGATCGGCACCACGAGCGCTCCCCGCTTCGGGTAGAGCCGCATCCACCCTTCGGTCTCGAGACGCAGAAAAGCCTCCCGCACGGGAGTGCGGCTCACCGAGCACTTCGAGGCGATCTCGCCCTCGCTGATCAGCTCACCGCCGGCGATCTCGTTTGTGAGAATTCGCTCTTTGACCTCGGCATATACCCGCTCAGCAGCGGATTCAGCAGAGGTATGCAACATAGACACAAGTTGTACCTTACCAATAGGCGATGAGGCTGCGACCTGGGCCGACCCGCCTTCCATGACGATCCCAAGCAGTGAGACACTTAATGTGGCCGTAACGAGCGTCACCTCGCTCGCGGGCCCTGATCGCGTCCGCTGAGCCATCCGCTCTCGCGTCGATGCGGATCTCTACAGCTCGCGGGCAGCGTGGCCGGCGAGACGATGCAACCCGCGTTTCGCGGCATTCAGGAGGACCCGACCGTGACAAGCACGGAGGACACACGTATGGGCGATACCCCGATCACCGAACCGACCATTGCCGATCTGCCGATCACCGACGACGAGATCTTCTTGGCGCATGCCGGCGGCAAGCTGTCCGTCGAACTTCGCGCGCCCATCGACACCCAGCGCGACCTGTCGATCGCCTACACCCCGGGCGTCGCCCAGGTGTCACGCGCGATCGACACCGACGCCACCCTGGTGAACAAGTACACCTGGACCGACCGTCTGGTGGCCGTGGTGAGCGACGGATCGGCTGTGCTCGGCCTCGGTGACATCGGCCCGCGTGCGTCGCTGCCGGTCATGGAGGGCAAGTCCGCACTGTTCCGCAGCTTCGCCGGACTCAACTCGATCCCGATCGTTCTCGACACCAAGGATCCCGACGAGATCGTCGAGACCCTGATCCGTCTGCGTCCGAGCTTCGGCGCGGTCAACCTCGAGGACATCTCGGCACCGCGATGCTTCGAGATCGAGCGCCGCGTCATCGAGGCGCTCGACTGCCCGGTCATGCACGACGACCAGCACGGCACCGCCATCGTGGTCCTCGCCGCCCTGAAGGGCGCCGTGACCCACCTCGGCCGGGACATCACCACCCTGCGGGTCGTCATCTCCGGTGCCGGCGCCGCGGGTGTCGCCTGCGCCAACATCCTGCTCGCGGTCGGCATCACCGACGTCATCGTGCTCGACTCGAAGGGCATCGTCTCCGCCGGCCGCGACGGCCTGAACGAGTCGAAGGCCGAGCTCGCGAGCCGCACCAACCCGCGCGGCCTGACCGGCGGAGCGGTGGAGGCCCTCGACGGCGCCGACGTCTTCATCGGCGTATCGGCCGGCCTGATCCCCGAGGAGATCATCGCGTCGATGAGCGACGACTCGATCGTGTTCGCGCTGTCGAACCCCGATCCGGAGATCCACCCCGAGGCCGCCGCCAAGTACGCGGCCGTCGTCGCGACCGGTCGCAGCGACTTCCCGAATCAGATCAACAACGTGCTCGCCTTCCCGGGCGTGTTCAAGGGCGCACTCGACGCGGGTGCACGCCGGATCAGCGAGGGCATGAAGATCGCTGCAGCAGAGGCGATCTTCTCGGTGGCCGCCGACGACCTGCGGGCCGATCGCATCGTGCCCAGCCCGCTCGACGACCGGGTCGCACCGGCCGTTGCGGCGGCGGTCGCCAAGGCGGCGCAGGACGAGGGCCTCTGCTCGTAAAATTTTGTGTCACAAGCCGGTTCGATCATCTCGATCGAACCGGCTTGTTTCTTTTTCCGCAGGTGTTTCAGTCCCGTTCCTGCCAGGTGCACAAGCAGATCTCGTTGCCCTCGGGGTCGGCGAGAATCCACCACGCCGGTGCGAACTCGTCCGAGAGCAGTTGCCCACCGGCGGTGATCGCCGCTTGCAGTCGTTCGTGCACCTCGTCGTGCGGTAGGCAAAGGTCGAAGTGAATCCGGTTACGTTGCGGGCGAGCTTCATCCATCTGCTGGAACCACACCGACGGCAGCCGCCCGGTCGGGTCGGCGAGTTCGGCGAGTTCCCTGTCATTCCCGTCGGAGTAACCCAGGACTGCCTGCCAGAACGGACGGATCGCACCGATGTCCAGGGCGTCGATCGCGAGTTCGATCGCCGTCACCGGGCCCACGAGTTTCTCGAGCGCCATCTCGGCGGCGATCCCGGTGATCCGGTTGGCCAGCGCCACATCGGCTTCGGTCAGCTGATGCGCGCTGTGTGTCGTGAGAGCGAGATGCACTGACCCGTAACGCAGGTCGATGTCGGGATGATGGTTGGCTTCCTCTGCCGCGTCGACGATCCTGGTCACGAACTCGAGACCCCGCACCATCGAACCGGTGCGGTAGCCGGCCACGAGTTTGTCGGCGACGACGCGCCACGGGTCGGCGACGACCTCGGTGGCCTGCTTGGCGTTGAGCGGTGTGCGCGTGGACCCGGTCATACTGCCCCATGCTGCACCTTCGAGAACTGTTTCGAAAGGGCCCGGTTTCCCAGAGTGCGGCCTGGGTGCCGTTTTCCGGCACTCAGGCCGCACTCTGGAATCGCTGTCAGTGCCGGTTCGACGTAGCTGCCGCGAGTTTCGCGATGGACTCGACCGTTGCAGGCAGGAACCCGCGTCGAGCGCCCTGGTCGAGTGAGGTCCCGGCGCCGAGGACCGGATCGTAATCGAGGCCGATCACCGGGCCGACCGCCCCGGACACCACACCGACGAGCATGTCCGCGAGGCCCGTCTGCTGCTGTACCGGCAGCTGGGAGTCGATCACCACGACGGTGTTCTCGAGTACGCCGGCGCGGTCCCACTCCGTGAAGATCACGCGTGCCCGGTTGAGCAGGTCGGGGCGTGGGCTGATCACGAGGACGGGCGTGAGGTTCGGGACGTCGTCCTCGGCGAGTTCGGGCAGCAGCGTCAGCGGATGCGCCCCGGCGTCGATCACCGGCACTGCTCCCTGCCGCCACACCTCGACGACGGCGTCGGTGACGGCCGCCTCGTCGGGCGGCAGCCACAGGCCCGTGCCCGACGCGGTGCGCAGCAACTCTTCGTTGCCGGTCCCGCGGAGGCGGAGTTCGATGTCGCAGTCGTTGCCGGAGGCATCGACCCACCACGAGAGCAGGCCGAGACCCGACGCGGCGCGATGTTCGGCGAGAAGGGCCGACACGACAGACGTGCCGACCCCGCCGGCAGTTCCACAAACGACGACGGCCCGCTCATCCCAGATCTGCGGGTCGCCGTCGCGAGGTGTTGGAGCAGTCATCGGTCCTTATGGAACCAGAAGGTAGGCGCCGTACCCAATCGACTGAGGCGCGCCCGCCGGGCCATTCGGCGCGCGTCCACGAACAGTGAACGGCACCACGGGAAGAAGTCAGGGAACCAGCATGTAGATCGTCGCCCCATAACCGGCGGGCACCCGAACCTGACTATTAGGCGAGAAACCGCCGAACCCAAGACTGACGGGACCGGATCCCGTGGCAATCTCCCAGACCTTTTTCTCCCCTGGCCTCGGCCCAAACGTTCCGCTTACCCACTTTTCAAGGTTGTACCCGCGCACGCTGGTAAAGAAATTCCCGAAGAGTACCCGACACTTGGGATTTCGTTTCCATCCGGCACCGTCTCCGGTAAAGCCGTGCGATCGCGCCGTCACCCGCACAACTCCACGCTTCTTCGCTGGTGCATCCACCGTCACATTGATCGCACCGCGACACGAGGCATGGTCACCGAACGTTCCGAAGTCGTACCCGGTCGGCGAGACTTGTGGAACCGGTGCGGCCGAGGCCGTCCCAACACCAACCAGACCCATCGCCGCCGCAATAACCCCGGCAAGCGCCACAAGTAACTTCTTCATCGATCTCCCTTCGACTGCCCTTCACGGGCGCGTTGAACGTGTCTTCCTCGCTTGCAATTTCGTTCAGTGCGGACAACACGGTTGCGACCTGGTCGAGTAGCTTTACGCGAAACGGAGCAACTATTACCTGGACAGTTCCCCGGGCCAGAGAACTTCACTCCCCGGAATGGTCTTCTTCAGGTTGTCCGACTGCGCCCTAGTCCAGTCCCGAACGGACTTCTCAGCATGCGGACCGAACACGGCATACGGCGAGCGAGCCTGCTGACCGGACCACTTGTGGACCGAAGACCCGACCTTAACGTCCACATCTCCACGGTTGTTCACGACGTAATCGACTGCCGGAAGACCTGAACGACGAGCGTCCTCCGCCGATAGGTGGAATTCGAACTGGTTCGAGCCGTCGTTCTTCGGCAACGCGTGTCGGGGGCCGTCGTTCTTCCACGGTTCATCCGGATTAGCCCCGGGGTCGCCTGCACCGAGTGAGTACGCAAGCAGACCGCCTGCGGTGCCACCAATTGCGAATCCAAGTGCAGCTCCGGCCACGCCAACACCGACGCCTCCGATCGCAGCACCGGCTCCGGCCCCAATCGCCGCGCCCGGACCACCCAAGATGTAGTAGGGAGGCAAGGACCCGACGATCGCACCGGCGACGGCACCGACCCCGGCCCCACCAACAGCACCAACCACCGCCGACGGAATACCCAGCGCAACAGCACCAGCCGTCCCACCGGCCATCACACCGATGATCGTGGCAGCCGCACGACGACTCGCCTCGTCCTCCGGCACACCCACCGAGATCAAACCCTGAGCGATCTTCGCCTCGCCATACGCCGACCACGCATTGATCGAGTTCACATCCCTGTCGGACAGGCCCTTCGGGATGTCGGTGACGAAGTTACCCACACGGATCTTGTCCGGCGGCGGCGCAATCGGACGCACCGGCGGAGCAACCCGCGGCGCAACAGGATTGGTGATCGCCGGCGAATACGGCTGCTGGTAACTCTGCGACAACGACTGGTCATACGACTGATACGGAGCCTCGACCGGCGGACCCGGAATCGAACCCGGACCCGGAACAACAACCGGCTGCACCACCGCATCACCCGGAGCCGGAACACCCGGCGCCACATCCGACGGACTCGTACCACCCTGACCCGGCGCCGAATCCGACGGATCGGTGCCACCCTGCTCCGGAACAGCGAACGCCGCACCCGCACCAGCAGTGATCGACACCGCCACAACAGCAGACGTCACCGACAACAACGGACCACTCGGCGCCCGACGCCTACGATGCCGACCTCGACTCTGGGTCACCGCTGCGCTCCCTCTCCCAGCGAACTTCACTAGTCAACCCGGATTACGGCGCGCCCTACGGAACGAGCACGTAGGCGCCACCGTTGTATCCCTGCCGCACGCGGACGGGACTGTTTACCGAATAGGTCGTCAAACCGATAGACGCGGGACCTGATCCCGTGGCGACTTCCCAAACCTTCTTCGCGCCGCTACGAGGACCGAACGAAGCGGTGACCCACTTCTCCCGACCAAGCCCCGCGGAACCGTTGTAGAGCGTGCTAATTCGCATGCGACAGTTTGGGTTTCGCTTCCACGTTGCCCCATTGCCTGTGAACCCAAGAGAGGTAACGGTCACCCGCACGACACCGCGCTTTTGCGGCGGCGCGTCGACATCGACCCTCAAGACACCATGACAAAAGGAGTGGTCGCCGAACGTCCCGAAGGAAGTCGACGCAGGAAAGTGAGGTATAGGAGAGGCGGACGCCTGCCCCGCCCCGACCAAACTTGCAGTCGCAGCAACTGCAGACGCCGCCGCGGCCACTGCCAATCTTTTCATATCTTCTCTCCGCCTGTCTCTATGCGCTGATTCGTCTCAGGAAGCGTCCGTCAGGCTTCGTGAGGGCCGAACCAATGGCCACCCGAACTACCGTGTGCTTTCCGCCGGCCACAGAACCTCGCTACCCGGAATCGCCTTCTTCACGCTGTCTGATTGCGCCCTGGTCCAGTCTCGAACAGACTTTTCAGCCCCCGGACCTAGAACCGCGTACGGTGCTCGCGCCTCTTCACCTGACCACTTATGGGTTGAAGTCCCGAGCTTGAGATTCACGTTCCCGCGGTGGTTGACCACATAATCGACAGCAGGAAGACCAGAGCGGCGTGCTTCCTCAGGTGAAAGGTGGAACTCGAACTGGCTCGGCCCATCAGCCTCGGGCGCCGCACGCCGAGGCCCGTTCTGTTGCCAGGGTTCATCCGGATCCGCCCCCGGATCACCGGCACCGAGCGAGTACGCGAGGAGACCGCCTGCAGTGCCGCCGAGTGCGAAACCGAGAGCAGCGCCTGCCGCAGCACCGCCAACGCCACCAACTCCCGCGCCGATCAAAGCGCCAACACCAGCCCCGTACGGTGCCTCGACACCGAAAGTAGGGATACCGAGTATGAGTGCCCCTGCGACCGCGCCGACACCTGCACCACCCACGGCTCCGACAACCGCTGCCGGAATACCCAGCGCGACAGCACCAGCCGTGCCACCGGCCATCACACCGATGATCGTGGCAGCAGCACGACGACTCGCCTCGTCCTCCGGCACACCCACCGAGATCAAACCCTGAGCGATCTTCGCCTCGCCATACGCCGACCACGCATTGATCGAGTTCACATCCCTGTCGGACAGGCCCTTCGGGATGTCGGTGACGAAGTTACCCACACGGATCTTGTCCGGCGGCGGCGCAATCGGACGCACCGGCGGAGCAACCCGCGGCGCAACAGGATTGGTGATCGCCGGCGAATACGGCTGCTGGTAACTCTGCGACAACGACTGGTCATACGACTGATACGGAGCCTCGACCGGCGGACCCGGAATCGAACCCGGACCCGGAACAACAACCGGCTGCACCACCGCATCACCCGGAACCGGAGCACCCGGCGCCACATCCGACGGACTCGTACCACCCTGACCCGGCGCCGAATCCGACGGATCGGTGCCACCCTGCTCCGGAACAGCGAACGCCGCACCCGCACCCGCAGTGATCGACACCGCCACAACAGCAGACGTCACCGACAACAACGGACCACTCGGGGTCCGACGCCTACGATGCCGACCTCGGCTCTGGGTCATCTCAGGACTACCTTTCTGCGCCATCTGAATGGCTTTCTGTCTGAACTCATTCGACGGACTTGATGGACTGGATGAAGGTCTGGCCGCCTGTCGTGGACGTGCGGATGACCTGGCGATAGGTGATGGGCGCCGCGTCGGGCTGCAATTCGGTGAGCACCACCGAGTACTCGCCGGGCGCCCGTTCGGTGATCTTCAGACAGTGCCGCGTGCCGATGGGGCGCTGATCGATGTACTGCTGCATCACGTACTCGGAGGCGACTGCACCCGGGGCGGCAACGGCGCGTGCGGCTTTCGCCGAGCGCAGGACGTAGTAGGCGTGGTTGAACGCGCGGATCGCGCCCGGACCGGACTCCTGATCGCCCGTCTCGTCGTCGTTCGACACGGTGGTCCCCGAGCCGATAGGACGCTGCGCGCAGGCCGGGTGACCGACGACGCCCGACGTCGACGGCACCTCAGTCGGTGCCGTGGACGCCGTGGCGTCCGCGGTGACCCCGGGGCGGTCCGAACCGCCACCGGCGAGAGAGATCGAGACAACCACCGTGACCACGATCACAAGGATCGCGGCTGCCGCACCTGCGATTCGCGGTCTCGAACCCAAGAACCGACGCCAGCCGGGAGCCCTGCCGGACATGGTCTTTCGCTTCGCGCGGACCGACTTCTCGGCCTCGGCGAGAAAGGAATCGAGATCGGACGACGGCTTCCCCGGAATCTCGGCAACCGGGGTCTCGAACCTCGGCGCCGAGGGCTCGACGGGCAATGCTGGAGCGTCGAGAACGGCCACTGCGGTGCCGCCGACATCGCCCTGAGCTGCGTCAACGGAACGGAATCGGGCGAGGTGAGCGGCCAGATCGGCCGCCGGCGTGGTACCGGAGGACGGCCACGCGGGCACGTCGGGGAACCACAGGGACTGCGGACGCGGCAGCACCATGAGACCCCCTCCCCCGGCTGGTGATCGTCGTCGTCAGTTGTGCACGCGACGACACGACACCAAAAGGAAGACCCCCCGGGCGCCGGCACTGCCGTCGCTGATCTCGGGTCACCCTACAACAGCTCTCAGCAACATCTCAGACATCCTCCACAGGCATCACCTGCACCGGTTCTGACTGGCTGCGCAGCCGCGGCGCCCTCGCTACCGTCGAAGATGTGCTTCTCACAGCTGCAGTGGCGCGCGGGATCGCCGACGGTTCCGTCGACCTCGCCTTCCGACGTTGGGGACATCCCCGCATCCGACCCGGGTCGAGCTTCATCGCACTGACACACGTCATCGAGGTGACGTCGATGGAGCGCGTCGATCCCGCAAAGATCACCGCGAAACAGGCGCGACGGGCCGGTTACGAGACTGTCGACGACCTGCGGGCGACCCTGTGCGTCAACACCCACAACCCGACCTATCGACTCGGACTCCGATGCATCGGCGAGGACCCGCGCATCGCACTCCGCGCCGATGACGATCTCTCCGACGACGACGTCGCGGACATCCGCTCGCGGCTCGACCGGATGGACACTCGATCCCAGAACGGGCCCTGGACGCATGACATCCTCGCGCTCATCGGCCGGCGGCCCGGCGTCGTGTCCACCGACCTCGCCGCCGAACTCGGCAGGGACCGAGCCGGTTTCAAGAACGACGTCACGAAGCTGAAGAAACTGGGACTGACCGAAAGCCTCGAGGTCGGTTACGCACTCTCACCACGCGGCGTCGAGTTCCTCCGTCGCGACAACACCTAGCCACCGCCGGACATGGCGCGCGCCGGTCGCGAGGTCGTGGCGGTGGGACTGTCGAGTGTCGGATCGTTCACCACGAGCTTCACCCGCGCCTTCGGCAAGACGCCGACCGCGTACCGGGATTCGTTCCCGCCTGCCGCCACGTACGCGCACGTTCCCGCATGCGTGCTCCGCGTCTGTTCACGGCCGGGGCCGGCCAGTCGTGTCGAACGGCCGAAACCGCCGGCCGAAGAGCTCCCGAAGACAGCACCCGGGAAGAAGACCGTCACACCCGTCCGCGCGTAGCTTGATTTCCACCGGAGGGAAACGCAGCCCCGAGGACGTACGGGATCGATGCCGGCTTCCGCGACCCGTCGGGCAACAGCATCCGTCTGACGCAGATGGCGGAAATCCTGGCGTAGGGCGCGAGACCGCCTGTCGCCCTGACGGTCATGGGCGACAATGTCCCCTATGAACCGTCTCCGATCAGGCCTCGCCGCCGCGGCCGCGTTCGCCGCGGCCTGCGTGCTGCTTGCCCCGGGCACCGCGCAGGCCGCGCCCTTCGCCGTCACCACAGATGTGAACAAGGCGATCGCCGAGCACTACCTCAGTCCGGCCACCGAGTCACCCGCCGGCAGCAACCGGTTCGACTGCCGGGATCGGGAAGGACGAGACCCGATCGTTCTGCTGCACGCGACCGCGATGAACCAGAGCGCCAACTGGGCCTACCTCGCTCCGACCCTCGCCAACGCCGGGTACTGCGTCTTCAGCCTCACCTACGGCCAGGCGTCGTGGAGCGGCAACACCGGCGGTCTCGGCAACAAGGAACGGTCTGCGGCGCAGCAGGTCGCGCCGTTCATCGACAAGGTCCTCGCCGCGACCGGCGCCGCCAAGGTCGACCTCATCGGCCATAGCCAAGGCGGAGCGATCGCCCAGCTGGTGACACAGCTTCCCGGCCGCGCCACGCAGGTGGACACCATCATCGCGTTGTCGGCATCGCACCAGGGAACCTCGCGGGTCGGCTCGATCACCGACCGACTCCCGGCCCGGGCTCCCGGCCAGAGCTACTGGGGCCCCCGGCACCCGGCGATCGACTACGTCAACTTCGCGACCCGCTTCGACGAGATCTCCACCCCGTACACGAACACCCTGATGACGCCCGGCCCGAACGTCGTCAACACGCTGATCCAGGACGTGTGCCCGGCGTCGAAGATCGGTCACGTCGGCATGGCCTACTCCCCGACCGTCGCCGCGCTCGTCCGCAACGCCCTCGACCCCGCTCATCGGGTGCCGCTGGTGTGCGGCTCCGACTACCCGCTCTGAGCCCCGAGCGCTCGCCGGAATCGCCAGGTCAGATCAGGTTCGCGAGCCGCAGACAGCGCGCCTGGGCGAAGGTGGCGATTCTGGGCGGGGTCACGTCGAGGCACTCGAATGGAGCCGGTTTTTGTTGCGGGCGATGGACTCGCTAGACTCGTCTGCGCTGCCTCGCGTAGCACGCCGCCCTAGCTCAGTCGGTAGAGCAATTCACTCGTAATGAATAGGTCAGGGGTTCGATTCCCCTGGGCGGCTCCACCAGGATCGTGCGATCTCCGACCCGTACGACGTCCCTCGATCCCCCGGATTCACACCGAGCTTTCATCCGACGGCGAACCGCCTACACCAGCCTCTTAGCGACGCAAAGATAAATGCGTGTCAGGATGTCGGTGTTAATCCATTCGGATGACACATCCCGAGCCCCCCGCTCCTTAGACTCCATCCGACTGTAGGAGGTCAATTGGGGGCACGTCGGGGAGGAAAGCACCGGTCTCAACCGGCGCGAACCGCCACATCTTCTCGTAGACCATCGCGCGCGACAACCACTTCGCTGACGCTCAGCGCGTTGTCTCTCGGCACCGTCGTGCCGATCGCCGTCGCGTCGACGAACGTCACCGCCGTCGTCGAATCCCTCATCGATCGCGAGATCGTGCGGGAGGCCACGCAGCACGACAACACCAGCGACATCTTCACCGACCTGCCCGACAGCACGATCATGGTCGTCACCCCCGGGACCAATGACACCACGCTGATCCCGCGCAACCTTCCGTACGTCGGCCACCGGCAGACCCTGATCGTGAACTACCCCGAGTCCTTCGGACCCGTCATCGCCGGCCGCTCGAACACGCTCGCACCGTTCGCTCCGGGCTACGACGAGTCCAAAGAGCATGCGATGAACCAGAACCTGGCCGTGATGGCCGCGTTCGTCGACATGGGTGAGGACCGCCCGTTCGTCGTCTACACCGGTTTTTCGCAGGGCGCCGACGCGCTCGGCGACGCCGCCGAGGATCCTCGGGCCTACGACAACGACTTCCTCGTTCCGGGCAAGGACATGGTCGTCCTGGTCGCCGACCCGCGGAGCCCATGGGGCATCAAGGCCTGGCTCGACACGATGCCGTGGCTGAAACCGTTCGTGGCGGTCGCCGGGATCGACGCCAACGGCGCCCGCGACCCGGAAGCCACCGGCAAGATCAAGATCGTGTCGGTGATCGTCGTCGGCGACCCGGTCAGCAACTTCCAGTGGGTGGCGTACCGCCCCGTCACGTCGCTCGTCGTCAACGCGGCCGGGTTCCTCACCATCCACTCGGGCAACGGACCGCACACCTACGGCGACGTCGAGCGTCTGGGCGACCCGACCGAATACACCAGCGGCAACACAACATACCTCGTGTACGACGCGGCACATCCCCTGGCACTACTGGCGGCAACCGTCTACGACACACTCGGAATCGCCTACGACAAGGACGATCTCGCCCGCTGGGATGAACTCGCCGAGGCCTACTACCCGACCCAGGCACCCAATCCCGACACCGCGGCGGTGCCGGTCACGGCCGCGGATTCGGTGAAGCAGGACCAGCACGGCGACGGATATACCGTCACCGTGCCGTCCGAGGTGGCGACCGGCGCGGAGAAGCCGGAAGGTCCGCCGGACACCCGGGGAATCGTCCCGGTCGGCGCCGTACCGCCTGTTGTAGACGAGACTCCCACGGATGATCGTGCGTCCGTTGATGATCGCGACGAGCGCGAGTCTGGTACCGAAACTCCCGGCGATCGACCCGACGACTCGGACAAGCCAGATTCCCAGGAATCGGATTCGGATGCGGGTCCGGACTCCGGCGACGGCGGAGCTGGCGATTCCAACTCGTCGACCGGTGGTGACGACTCACCGAGCAGCAGTTCCAGCAACGATCGGGAAAAGTCCGACTCCGCCGAAACAAGTTCGGCCGGTGGGGATTCGGCGGACCACGAGGCCGCCTGATCCCCCACCGACCGTGGGACTAGCTGGAGCCGAACAGATTTCCCAGGCTTCCGTTGCCCGAGTCGCCGCCGCCGTTGTCACCACCGCCGTTATCGCCACCGCCGTTGTCACCGCCGCCGTTGTCGCCACCGCCGTTGTCACCACCGCCGTTGTCACCACCGCCGTTGTCACCACCGCCGTTGTCGGCCGGCTTGCCGGTGCCGGTGACCTTGTACACCTGCGCGAGGCCGTTGATCGTCAGGCCGGTGATCGGATCAGGCGTCGTGCATTCCTGGTAGATCGCGTACGACGTGTCGGACCGGTTCGAGACCCAGGTGCCGGTCGCCGACGAGTCCTTGGCGACGGACTGGCCGGACCACACGATCCTCAGCGCCCCGGCGGCCGCGTCGGCCCGGGCATTGTCGAGCACCGTGGACTCGATACCTGAGGCGATGATCGCGTTGACGGCGGCGACGCGCAGACCGAGCTGAGTCTCCTTGCTCGCGTCGTGGATGGACAGCCAGCAGGTGGCCGTCTTCGACGTCTCATTGCCCACGTTCACTGTCAGCGTGCCGTTGGTGAGCGACTGGGTGTGCGGGTACGACGACGGCAACAGCAGTGCCGCCGACGCCTCTCCGCTTCCGGTGAATGCCACCGCGGCGCCGGCCGCCATTCCGATTCCCGTCAGTGCCAAGCGTGAAAACCGCATCTGATCCCTTTCCTACGCATGATTCATTGCCCCACAACATGTGTCGTCGGGTGAGCCCGACGAATCGACGACGTCGGGGAACTGTTTGTTCTGGTTCAAGCGGGCACGACGATGTGCCCAGAGCCGCAACATGACCGGCGCGCGAGTCACCACGCCGAATCGACGGTGAGCCGACGAGCCCCGCCCGCCTCCCCAACGACCGCTGAACTATCCGAGCAGACCGCCGAACAGGCCGCCGAGGCTGCCATTGCCCGCGTCCGGCGAGTCAGGGGACTTGCCGGTTCCGGTCACCTTGTAGACCTGCGCGAGGCCGCTGAACGTCAGACCCAAAAGCGAATCGGAAGAGCAATCCTGATAGATCACGTAGGACGTGTCGGCACGCCCGGATTTCCACGTGGCCGTGGCCGAACCGTTCGACGAGATCGACTTCTTGGTCCACACCACCTTCAGCGCGTCGGCCTCGACTTCCTGGCGCGCCGCGGCGAGAAGCGTATCGCTGACCCCGCCGGCGAGGTGGGTGTTCACCTTGGCGACTGCCAGGTTGACCTGCGTCTCCTTGCTCGCCTCGTGGACGGACAAATTGCACTTCACCGACGACGACGTGTTGTTGTTCACCTTCACCGTCAGCGTTCCATCACTGAGCGACTGGGTGTGGGTGAACGAGGCCGGAATCAACAGCAGCGCGGACGCGCCTCCCGATCCGGAGAATGTCATCGCGGCTGCCGCTGCCAGCCCGAATCCCGCCGTCGCCACCTTGGTGAATCGCATTGTGCACCTTTCCCAGCCCGAGATCCGCTGTGTTCCAATGCCCCCCCGAAGCACTTCACAACGAATTGATTACGCCGGGACATTAGCAGACCAAATCGAAGATTCGGAACGATTCTGTTTCCCCAGGTCAAGATGATGGCTCAATTTTGTTCTCGCGAGATTTATTGCGAATAATGTCTCACGAATTGGTTCAGATGACCCACTAACAATGCGGTTGGTGACATTCCTTCAATCGAACGAACAATTCAGCCGAGAGCCTGGTCGATCAGGGTTTCCGCAGCACTCCGCGCGTCACCGGCCGCCTGCGCAGTGCCGGCGATCGCCGCCGTCGTCTGGGCCCCCTCCGCCAGGATCGCCAGCTGAGCAGCCAGCTGCGACGGCCCGCCGAGCTCCTCGACCAGGCCGGCCACGTAGTCCTGGAATGCGCACTTCTGCTTGCGCACCGCCTCGACCACCGACGGCAACTCCCCGCCCAGCTCCCCATAGGCATTGATGAACGCGCACCCCCGGAACTCGTCGGTACCGAACCATTCGAGCAGGAAGTCGAAGATGGCCAGCAGCTTCTCCCGCGGCGTCGACAAACCTTCCGTGCGGGCGGCGACACCCGCATTCCATTGCCGGGTTCGATCGTCGAGGACCGCGAGGATCAGGGCCTCCTTGGAGGGGAACAGCGAGTAGATCTTCTTGAGCGAGACACCTGCGGCGTCACGGACCTTGTCCATCCCGACCGCATGCACCCCATAGGCGTTGAACAGTTCATCCGCGGCCCGAATGACCCGCTCTCGCGGGTCGACCGCGGTGTTCTCCGAAGCTGCCACGACGCACCATCCTCACCCGATTTCCTGGTTACCCCTTGCGTGGGGAACGATCGTTCTCTAGTGTAGCAACCAGCTCAGAGAACCTCCGTT
Source organism: Gordonia sp. 135 (assembly GCF_009720185.1). Taxonomy (NCBI): domain Bacteria; kingdom Bacillati; phylum Actinomycetota; class Actinomycetes; order Mycobacteriales; family Gordoniaceae; genus Gordonia; species Gordonia sp. 135. Next base: position 551,139 of record NZ_CP046257.1, on the reverse strand, counting down.
CTCCGCAGCTCCGATCAGACCCCCTCGGGTCGCTGCAGAAGAGAGAAGTGATTGCCATGGGTTACATCAACGTCGGCACCGAGAACACCACCGACATAGAGCTGTACTACGAGGATCACGGGACCGGTCAGCCGGTCGTGCTGATCCACGGCTACCCGCTCGACGGCGCCAGCTGGGAGTTGCAGGCTCGCGAGCTGCTCGACGCCGGCCACCGGGTCATCACCTACGACCGTCGAGGTTTCGGCAAGTCGAGCAAGGTCGGCACCGGCTACCACTACGACACCCTCGCCGCGGACCTGAACACCGTGCTCGAGACCCTCGACCTGCGCGACGTGATCCTCGTCGGATTCTCGATGGGCACCGGCGAACTCGCACGCTACGCCGGAAAGTACGGGACCGAGCGGATCGCCAAGTTCGCATTCCTCGCAGCGCTCGAGCCGTTCCTGGTGAAGACCGACGACAACCCCGACGGCGTCGACGCCGCGGTCTTCGACGGCATCGCACAGGCCGCCAAGGAAAACCGGTACGCCTGGTTCACCCAGTTCTACAAGGACTTCTACAACCTCGACGACACCCTCGGGACGCGCATCACCCAGGAGGTCGTCGACGCCAACTGGATCACCGCTGTCGGCAGCGCACCGGTCGCGGCCTACGCCGTCGTCCCGACATGGATCGAGGACTTCCGCTCCGACGTTGCCGCAGTTCGTGATTCGGGGAAGCCGACGCTGATCCTGCACGGCACCGCCGACAACATCCTGCCGATCGACGCCACCGGCCGCCGCTTCCACGAGGCCGTTCCGGAGGCCGAGTACGTCGAGATCGAGGACGCTCCTCACGGCCTCCTGTGGACGCATGCCGCCGAGGTCAACGAAGCGCTGCTGCGGTTCGTGAGGAAATGAGCGCAACGCCCGACGGCCGTCGGGCGGGACCACCCGCCCGACGGCCGCTGCGTCGTGTCTGCCGCGTCGTCTCTACTTGGTCGTCTCGTCCCCTGATTCGACGGACGCAGGTTCGACGGACGCCGACTCGTCGGACGACTCGTCGGTGTCATCCGCGAGCGGGTCGTACCCGGGGACTCCTTCGAGGACGGTCAGTTCCTGGTCGATGGCAGCCGAGACGGCCCTGGCCTCTTCCTTGATCTTGCGGATGAAGTCCGACATCGCCTGCTCCCTTGCTCATCGGCTGCACGGCCATCGACCGTGCACCAATGATAGGGCGGGTCACTTCTTCAGGTCGGGGTTCTCCTCGTAGACCTCCTTGACGAGCGACATGTCGAAGATCTGCTCGGCCTTGATGGCGAAGCCGCCCTTGCCCAGGGCTTCGATGTTCTGCGCGATCAGTTCGTCGGTCATCGTGAGCAGGCCATTGGCCTTGGTGTCCGCGGAGACGACGAGGGTGTTCTGGGCAATGGCCTCCTTGGTCTGTTCGGCTTCGTCCAGACCGAGGTCCTTGCCGTACTTGGTGACCGCGAGCCGCGCCGACCCCGCCGGGTCGGCGACCGCGTCGTACCAACCCTTGATGTCCGCCTTGAGGAACGCCTTCACCTTGTCGCGCTCGTTGTCGATGGTGTCCTGCCGGACGACCAGGGTCTCGGCGACGAGCGGCAGGTTGAAGTCGGCGAACAGGAAGTTGGCATTCGGGAAGCCGCTTTCCTCCAAGGTGATCGGCTCGTTCGTCACATAGCTGACCCAGCCGTCGACCTCACCGTTCTTCAGCGGCGTCGGGTCGTACTGGACAGTGATCTTCTGGATGTCGGCCTCGGTCATGTTGTTGGCGGTGAGCAGCGCCTGGAAGACGTTCTCGTTGGTCGCCTGGACGCCGATCTTGCGGCCTTTCATGTCCTCGGGACCGAGGATGGGCTTGTCGGCCGACGACACGATGCAGAACGGGTTGCGCTGGAACGTCGCGGCGACGGTCATCAGCTTTGCGCCCTGCAGGATCACCGGCGCGGTCAGCTGCGGCGAGGACATTCCGATCCACACCTTGTTCGACGTCAGACCGTTCTCGACGCCCGTACCCGCACCACCGCCGGTGATCAGCTCGGGCGTGCCGAGACCTTCCTCCTCGAAGTAGCCGTTCTCGATGGCGAAGTACTCACCCGCGAACTCGATGTTCTTCTGCCACGACAGCTGCACCTTCGGGTTGGTCGAGCTCGTGCCCCCGCTCGCGGTACCGCCGGAACTGCACGCCGACAACGCGCCGGTCAGACCGAGGGCACCGGCGGCTGCGCCGCCCATCATCGAATAGCGGAGAAACGACCGACGGTCGAAGGAGTTGGCCATGTGAGAATTACCTTTCGCCAGAAGCAGATGCGGTCGAGCGTGCGCCCGACCTCAGTTGTGCTGCATTCCCATCTGTGACAGGACGACAGTCTCGATGACACCCACCACGGCGTAGATGACGATCGAAGCCACGGTGATGACGAGGACCGAGGCCCACAGCTCGTCGTAGGCCGCCGCGGGCAGGGCCCGCTGGAGTGACGCACCGAGGCCTTTGTTGGTCCCCAACCACTCGGCGACGGTTGCGCCGATGAGCGCGCCCGGCACCGAAACCTTGGCCGCGCCGAACAGCGACGGCACCGCCGACGGAATCGCAGAGCGGCGCAATGCCGTCCAGCGCCCGCCGCCGTACACACTGATCACATCGGTGATCTGACGCGGCGCATTCGACAGCCCGGTCATGATCATCACGAGCGCGGGGAAGAACACGACGATCCCGCCCATCACCGCGACCACCGCGACTCCCCGACCGACGATGACGGTGATCAGCGGTGTCATCGCGACCAGCGGCACCGACCGGAGGAGCATCGCGATCGGCATGAACGTCTGTGCCGCGGAACGGGACACGACAAAGATCGCCGCCGTGGCGATCGCCGCGAGCATACCGGCGACGAACCCGATTGCCGCGTCCTGCAGGGTGATCCAGAGGTTGCCGAAGATCTCGGCGCGGGCCGCCGGCGCGTCGGCGTCGACGAACAGGTAATCGAACACGTCGACAGGCGTGCGCCCGATGATCGGCCCGATGTCGGGGAAGGCCAGGAGGAACAACCACCAGATCACCAGGATCAGCGCGAACGACAGCAGCAGGGATCCGAGGAAACGTCCTGCCGCCCACAGACCACCGGTTCCGAAGCCCCCCGCCCTGAGAGTTCTCACCTCAGTGCTCATCGTCCCGCCGCCGTTCCGTTCGACCAGGCCGTCGCATACTTGGCGATCACCGCGACCACGGCGTAGCCGAGGCCGGCAATCGCCCCGCTGATCAGGGCGATGGCCCACACCTGCGGGATGTCGCCGCTCTGCTGGGCGATGATCATCGCCGGTCCGGCACCGGTTTCGGGCATCGCGAGGAACTCGCCGAGCACGGCACCCAGAACTGCGGCCGGAGCGGCGATCTTGATGGCGGCCAGGGTGTTCGGCAGTGCGGCGACGGATCTCACCCGCCACAGTTGCGCGAAGCGGCCGCCGCCGTAGACCTTGATGAGGTCGAGACTTCCCGAGTGCGGTGCGCGCAGACCCGACAACGTCCCGATCATCGTCGTGAAGAACACCGAGATGGCGGCGAGGAAGACGATCATCGTCGTCACCTCGGCGAAGGCCACCTGGATGATCGGCGCGACAGCGATGATCGGCGTGCAGTACGACAGGATCGCGAGCTGGGTGGCCAGTCCTTCCACCGGCGGAAACAGGATCACGGTGACGGCCAGGGCGATCGCAAGCCCGTTGCCCCAGAGGAATCCGCGGAATGCGAGTTCGACTGTCAGCGAGAAGTTGTCGACGTAATAGGTGGACCCGGTCTCGCCGATCTCGGCGAGCACCGACCACGGCGTCGGGATCGTTCCGCCGAACAGGTCCAACGCACCGGCGATCCACCACACCACGATGAGTCCGACGATCCCCCCGAGACCGGCCACCCATCGGACCGATCCGAATCTAGCCACTCACGCCCTCCGAAACAGGTTCGGGCGCTACGACTTCGGCCGGTTGCGCGGTCGCCCGCTTACCGAACAGGAGGCCGGAGAGGTGGTCGTGTATCGCGTGGAACTCGGGCGTGCGCATCATCTCCGGGATGCGGGGCCGCGGCAGATCGACGGGGACCACCTCCGCCACCGTGCCCGGCCGCGGACTCATGACCGCGACCACGTCGGACAAGAAGACCGCCTCGGCGATACCGTGCGTGACCATCAGCGTGGTCGCCGGCTTCTCGGTCCAGATGCGCAGCAGTTCGACGTTGAGCCGCTGCCGGGTCATGTCGTCGAGCGCGCCGAACGGTTCGTCGAGCAGCAGTGCGGTCGGTTTAACCACCAGAGCACGGGCGATCGAAACACGTTGGCGCATACCGCCGGAGAGCATCGCGGGCTTGGACTTCTCGAAGCCCTTGAGCCCGACCAGTTCGATCAGGTCGGCGACGAGGTCGTCGTCGGCCGGCATTCCCCCGACCTGCAGCGGCAGCTTGATGTTGGATTCGACCGAGCGCCACGGCAGCAACGCCGAATCCTGGAAGGCGATGCCCAGCTCATGATTTCGCTGGAGGTCCTGGGGCGATTGCCCGTTCATCAGCGCGGTCCCCGAGGTGGCGTCCTCGAGGCCGGCGAGGATACGCAGCACCGTCGACTTGCCGCAGCCCGACGGGCCGAGCAACGACAGGAAGGAACCCTCCGACGTGCTCAACGAGACGTCGGACAACGCGGTCACCGTCGAACTCCCGCGCAACGAACGAGAGGTGAACGTCTTGGTCAGTCCAGAGATGTTGATCCCCGTACCCAGGGGTCGTGTCATGACCGGAGACGTTAAAGGGCTCTTCCTGATTCAGAGTGCGTCGAGGTGTTGTGCGAGGCCGCCGGAGTGGATGAGTGACCGCAAGATGTAGTGGTTGAGGTTGCGGAAGCCCAACGCGATCCCGCGGAGGTGTTCCAGGCGGCCGTTGATCGCTTCGACGGGTCCGTTGGAGGCGCCGGTGTCGAAGTAGGCCAAGATCTCGGCACGCCGCGCCCATAATGATCGGCCGAGTTGGGCCAACTCTGCCAGCCCGGACGGAACGCCGGTATGAATCCGTTTGAGCAGCTTGTACATCGCGATCTTGCCGTCACGCTTGTTCTCCTGGCCGTAGGCGTTGATCAGCTCTTGGTAGATCGCGTAGGTGACCGAGACGGCCACGTGCTCCTCGTGAGCCTCCAACCCGCTACGTAGCCGGGCCTTCTGCTTGTCTGTCAGCAACGCGATCCGGGTCAGCAGTGGTCGGCGGATACCGTAGAGCGGATCACCCGTGCGGCCGCGGTGCCCACACGTATCGTGTTGCACGCGTTGACGACACACTGTGAGCTTCTCGGCGGCCAGATGGACCACGTGGAACGGGTCCATCACCGCCCGCGCCTTATCCAATGCCTCGGCGGTCGCGGTGCGATACCCGGTGAATCCGTCCATGGTGACCACCCGGATCCGGTCCCGAAAGGAGTCATCGCGGGCATCGAGCCAGTCCTTCAACGCCGCTTTGGACCGGCCGCCCACCATATCCAGCAAGCGCGCCGACCCGGTCCCATCCACAATCGGTGTGAGGTCGACCAGCACGGTCACGAAACTCGAATCACCATTGCCGCGAACATGTTTCCACTTGTGCTCATCAACACCGAGAACCCTGACACCGTCGAGTCGGCCAGGCGCCGAAGCCACCGTACGCGCCGCCTGCAACGCGAGGGCATTCACGGTGTTCCAGCCCAACCCGACCGACGCGGCGACCGCAGAGACGCTCATCTTGTCCAGAATCATCCGCCGAAGAATCCACGCGATCGTGCGGCGCGTCACCGCCGCGCGCGGCGCGACGATCGCCGAGATGTCGGCGCGAAAGATGCCCTGACCACACGCGCCGTTCTCGCAGGCGTAGCGCGGCACCCTCAGATGCAACCGGGTCGGATGGCCCACGATCGGTAGATCTGCCACCTCACGATCGACATGATCACGCAACCGACCCGCCCGCTCGCACCTCGGGCAGCTACTCTTCGGGGCCAAGACCTCGCAGAACAGGTGTGTGCGATCCTCGCCGTCGAGAGCGGCATCGGTGATCGTCACCCCGAGTTCGATCGTGCGGCAAATCGTGTCGGCAATGGCGCTACGCTGCAACGAGGGTCCTGTCGGTGTGAGTGATGAGGTGTAGGGGCTTTCATCTTCACACCACAGGACCCGCCCGCATCCCCGGCTCGCCGCCGCCGAACCCGACCTACATCTTGTGCCCGGTAGAACCCGTTCTACGCACCGTCAATCAGGAAGAGCCCGTTAAAGAGGCCGTGTTGCCGCCCGATTACCGTCGCGTAAGAGTCGCGACGTGCTCAGCCGGCGAACATCTGCGCGTAAGGAGCCGACAGCGCCGGATAGTAGGCATCCCAGTCCACCGCGTCGACGCCGCTGCCGGACTCGGCCGCGACGAGCCGGTCGAGGTAGTACTCCCACCCGGGACCGACGTTCTCGGCCATCTCGGGGCGTGAGAGCCCCTGCGCGAACGTGAGTGTGGTCGTACCGTCGGCCTCGGTGAGATCCAACTCCAGTCGCCACACGTCGTCGGCCCCGCCGTCGGGGTCCGGGCTCTTCGATTCGACGACGAGCCGGTTCGGCGGCTCGCATTCCAGAATGGCCATTCGCTCCGCCTCCGCGTCCTCGCCCTCGGCGGTCATCCGGAAGTCGACGTAACCGTGTGTCGGATCCCCATCCCAGGTCCCCACCCACCGTTCAAGCCGGGTCGGTTCGGTGATGGCTGCCCACACCGCGGCGACCGGCGCGTCGAAGGTGCGCTCGAGGACCACATAGGCAACCCCGTCGCGGATCTCCTGGCGCCCGGTGGCCGTCACTTCGGCTTTCATCCTGTCTCCTTCTGTTCGCCGGTCTGGATGCTCGGGTCGGCGAACTCCCGCACGGTGCGTCGAACCTCGAGGTCGAGGGCGTCGAGATGATGCTCGCCGAACGGCTGCGTTGCTCCCGACGCCAGTCCGTCCAGCCAGTCGCGTACCGGCGCCAGTCCCCCGGACACGAGTTCGTAGTGCCGTTCACGGCCATGGTCGACGGCCGCGACGACGCCGGCCTCGCCGAGGACCCGGAGGTGGCGCGAGATCGCCGGGCGGCTGATCGGATGTTCGGCCGCGAGATCGACGACGCGTGCGGGACGCTGCGCGAGACGTTCGACGAGCGCCCGACGAGTCGGGTCGGCGATCGCCTCGAATGCATCCACCCACTACTGGTAACACATCAGTTACCAATAGTGGGTGCTTTGCGAGACTGGGGAGGCCCCGCGATTGCTAGGCGTCGACCCTGCGCTTGAGCGCCAACCCGATCCGCGCGACCATGTCGTCGACCGCGAACTTGGGTTTGACGTTCATGTCCAGCGCCTCGCGGCAGTCGAGGACGGCCTCGACGCACGACAGCAGTTGCTCGGGGCGGGCGTAGCCGGCCAGGGGTATCGAGATGTCGTCGGACTTGTCGGGATGCATCGCGGTCACCTCGGCCCCGACCCCGACGACGAGCGCGTCGCGGAAGAGTGCGGCGAGGTCGACGAGGGCGCGGTCGAGGACATCGCGTCCGACGCGCGTGGCGCGCGACTTCTGACGCTTCTCGAGCTCCTTCAGCGCGCCCGCACTCCCGCGGGGCATCCGGGCGGTGCCCTTGCCGGTGCCGCCCGCACCGAGCGCGGTCCTCATCTCCTCGGTCTCGGCTTCGTCGAGTTCGGCACTGATCGCCTTGGCCGCGGCCTCCGCCGACCGCACCAGCTCCTCGGCCGCGGCGTACGCCGTCGAATCCCGGGAAGCGGCCCGAGCCAGCGAGAGCGCCTTCTCGCGCTGGGAACGGGCGTCGGGGTCGGTGGCGAGGCGGCGGGCGCGGCCGATGTGGCCGCCGCACACCGACGCCGCCCAGCGTGCCTGCTCGGGGTCGAGGCCGTCGCGTTCGATCAGGACGCGTTCGATGGCCGCGGGTGTCGGCGACACCAGCGCGACGTGCCGGCATCGCGATCGGAGGGTCACCGAGATGTCCTCCGGGTCCACCGACGGCGCGCACAGCAGGAACACGGTGCGGGGTGGCGGCTCCTCCACGACCTTCAGCAGCGCGTTCGCGGCCTGTTCGGTGAGGCGGTCGGCGTCCTCGACGATGACGATCTGCCAGCGGCCGGTTCCGGGGCGTCGGGCGGCGGCCTGCACGATGTCGCGCATCGCACCGACCGCCAGACTCAGACCCTCGGGCACGACGTGCCGGACGTCGGCGTGGGTTTTGGCCATCACCGTCACACAGGCACGGCACTCGCCGCACCCGACGTTCGCCGACTCGGGCGACTGACACTGCAGGGCGGCGGCGAAACACGTCGCGGCCACCGAGCGACCGCTTCCGGGCGGCCCGGTGAAGAGCCAGGAATGCGTCATCGATGCGCGTGACCACCCCGCGTCGACGCCCGGGATCTCGTCGTCGGGCACGAACAGGCCTTCGCTGCTGCCGGCGTCGAGCTGCTGCGCGAGGACCCGCGCAGCACGCGCGGCGGCACGCAGATCGTCCGCGATCGCCTCTTGGCCGGTCAGCCGATCAAAGACATTGGTCACAACGACACCCTAAACCGCAGTTCGGACACGCCAACGGGGCGGAACCGTGTTTAACGATTGCAAGCAGACAGCTACCGTAGTCTCCGTGGTTGAACAGCGGTCGCGATGGTCCAAGGTCCTGCACCTTGGCCGATGGCTGATTCATACGCCGTGGCCGATCCTCGCGCTCGACATGCTCCGCGCGAACCTCGTCGGCGCGCTGTTCACCTTCGCCTTCCTCCGCTTCGGGATGCCGCTCCAGGACTCGATCAGCCTCGACGAGATCACCGCCCTGAACCAGGCGATCTTCGCGGGCTACCTGTTGATCGCGATGGTCATCGGCGGCTACGCCAGCATCCAGCTGTCGCTACCCGTCCTCGTGTGGCATCGCCGACGCACCCGGCTCGACAACGAGGCCGCCCGACGCCGCGCCCTCGCCCTGCCGACGCTGCTGACCGTCGTCAACGCCGCACTGTGGGTGGTGGGCGGTACCCTCTTCACCCTCGTCAACCTGACCGTGTCATCCAAGAACGCCTTCATCGTCGCCATCGCGAGCGCCATCGGTGCGATGGTCACCTGCGCGCTGAGCTACATGCAGGCCGAGAAGGTCATGCGGCCGATCACCGTCGCCGCGATGGCCAACAACCCCAACCACGCGATCGCCCCCAGCGTCACCACCCGCATCACCGCGTTCTGGGTGATCAGCGTCGTCGCACCGATGGTCGTGATCATCGGTCTCATCGTGCTGCACCGGCTGGGCATCTTCGAAGGCGACTCGACCGGGCTGGAACGTCCGATCCTGTGGATGGCGGTGTCGGCTCTCGCGTTCAGCGTCATCGCGATCGTCCGTGTGGTGGCCGCGATCAACGACCCGATCAAACAGCTGCGTCGCGCCCAGTCGAAGGTCAGTGACGGCGACCTCAACGTCGCGGTGAAGATCTACGACGGCAGCGACCTCGGCCTGCTTCAGGCCGGCTTCAACGACATGGTCGCCGACCTGCGCGAACGACAGGAACTACGCAACCTGTTCGGCCGCTACGTCGGCGAGGACGTCGCCCGACGCGCCATCGAGACCGGCACCGAGCTGGGCGGCGAGGAACGCTACGTCGGTGTGCTCTTCGTCGACATCGTCGGTTCGACGCGCCTGGCCGTGAACCGCCCGCCGCGCGAGATCGTCGAGCTGCTCAACGAGTTCTTCCGGGTGGTCGTGGCCGTCGTCGGACGCCACGGCGGCTTCGTCAACAAGTTCCAGGGTGATGCGGCGCTCGCGATCTTCGGCGCCCCCCTCGACCTCGACGACTTCGCCGGCCGCGCGCTGGCCTCCGCGCGTGAGCTACGGGCCGAGCTGTACCAGACCCTCGGTGACACCGACATCGGCATCGGTGTCTCCGCCGGCAAGGCGATCGCCGGGCACATCGGCGCCGAGCAGCGCCTCGAGTACACCGTCATCGGCGACCCGGTGAACGAGGCCGCGCGCCTCACCGAACTCGCGAAGGACGAGCCCACCCGCGTGCTCGGTTCGGCCCGTGCCGTGTTCCTGGCCTCGCACGAAGAGGCCGAGCACTGGGAGATCGGTGAAGGCGTCGAACTCCGCGGCCGCGGGATCGAGACCCTCCTCGCCCGCCCGCACATGGAGCCCTACCGCAGGGACTGAGCGGCCCCCGAGGTCGACTCACCAGGGCCCTTCAAGACTCGTCGCTCGCGCTCCTCGCACCTCAAGCAGCGGCTGGGGCCCGCTAATCCTCCGACGACTCCGTCGTCTTCTTCGCGGCCGTCTTCTTGGCCGCGGTCTTTTTGGCGGTCGTCTTCTTGGCGGCAGCCTTCTTCGCGGTCTTCTTGGCGGCCGTCTTCTTCGCAGCCTTCTTTGCCGGGGCCTTCTTGGCGGCCTTCTTCGCCGCCTTCTTGGCCGGGCCGCGAGCGCGACGATCGGCGAGGAGTTCCATCGCGCGCTCCGGCGTGATCGAGTCGACCTCGTCGCCCTTGCGCAGGCTCGCGTTGGTTTCGCCGTCGGTCACGTACGGACCGAAGCGGCCATCCTTGATGACCATCGGCTTGCCGCTGACCTCGTCGTCCTTGCCCAGTTCACGCAGCGGCGGCGCAGCCGCCTGCCGTCCACGACGCTTGGGCTCGGAGTAGATCTTCAGGGCCTCGTCGAGGGTGATCTCGAAGAGCTGTTCCTCACTGCCGAGGGACCGCGAATCCGAGCCCTTCTTCAGGTAAGGACCGTAGCGCCCGTTCTGCGCGGTGATCTCGTCGCCGGACTCCGGGTCGACGCCGACGACGCGCGGCAGCGACAGCAGCTTCAGAGCCTCGTCGAGGGTGACCGTCGAGATGTCCATCGACTTGAACAGCGAACCGGTGCGCGGCTTGGGACCGGCCTTCTTCGCCGCCTTCTTGGCGACCTTCTTCGCCGCCGGCTTGGTCTTGGTGGTGGTGCCGCCGCCCGGGGAATCGAGCGGGACCACATCGGCGTCGCCGGCGTCGCTGCCGCCGGTGCCGGGAGATCCGCCGTCGCGCGGCGTCGGACCCGCGGGGATGGTGATCGGGGCTTCGCCGTCGTCGTCATCGTCGTCGGCGGGCAGGATCTCGGTCACGTACGGACCGAAACGCCCTTCCTTGGCGACGATCTCGTGGCCGGTCAGCGGGTCGACGCCCAGCGAGCGACCCTCCTGCGGCGTCGAGAACAGCTTCTCCGCGATCTCCAGCGTCAGCTCGTCCGGCGTGATGTCGGCGGGCAGGTTGGCGCGCTGCAGATCGGGTTCGGCATCGGCGTCGGTCTTCTTGTTCGCGTTGAGGTCACGCTCGAGGTACGGACCGAAGCGGCCGACGCGCACATAGATCGGCCGGCCCTCTTCGTCGTCGAACAAGCGGATCGAGTTGACCTGGCGGGCGTCGATCTCCTCGAGGTTGACGCCGACGAGCTTCTTGAGTCCGCCGTACTGGGCGATCGCCGAGTGCGCCGAGCGTGCCTCGGCGTCGCCGGACCGCTCGTCGCCGAAGTAGAACTCCGACAGCCACTTCGTCCGGTTCTCGTTGCCGGTGGCGATCTGGTCGAGATCGTCTTCCAGGGTCGCGGTGAAGTCGTAGTCGACGAGACTCTCGAAGTACGCCTCGAGAAGTCCCACCACCGCGAAGGCGATCCACGACGGGACGAGGGCGTTGCCCTTCTTCACGACGTAACCGCGATCCTGGATGGTGCCGATGATCGAGGCGTAGGTCGACGGACGGCCGATGCCCAGCTCTTCGAGCACCTTGACCAGCGACGCCTCGGTGAAGCGGGCCGGCGGGTTGGTCGAGTGACCGTCGGCGGTGAGCTCGGTCGCGGTGAGCGACTGCCCCTCGGTCAGCTGCGGCAGGCGGTTCTCGGCGTCGTCGGCCTGGCCACCGGTCTGCTCGTCGACGGTTTCCACGTAGGCCGACAGGAAGCCGGGGAACGTGATGGTGCGGCCCGACGAGGCGAACGTCGCGCGCTCCCCGGACGACGCGGTGCCCGCGATCCGCAGGCTCAGCGTGGTGCCCTTGGCGTCGGCCATCTGCGAGGCGACGGTGCGCTGCCAGATGAGCTCGTACAGGCGGAACTCGTCGGCCTCGAGCTGGCCGGCGACCTGGCCGGGAGTCCGGAACGTCTCGCCCGCGGGACGGATCGCCTCGTGGGCCTCCTGGGCGTTCTTGACCTTGCGGGTGTACTGACGCGGCGTCGGGTGGACGAAGTTGTCGCCGTACAGCTCGCGTGCCTGGGCGCGGGCGGCGTTGATCGCCGACTCGCTCAGGCTCGTCGAGTCGGTACGCATGTAGGTGATGAAGCCGTTCTCATACAGCCGCTGCGCGATGCGCATGGTGCGGTCGGAGGTGAAGCGCAGCTTACGACCGGCCTCCTGCTGCAGCGTCGACGTCATGAACGGCGCATACGGGCGACGGGTGTAGGGCTTCTCCTCGACCGACGTCACCGTCATGGCGGCGCCGCGAAGGCCTGCAGCCAGGCTCTCGGCACGGTCGGCGTTGAGCACGACGACCCCGTCGGGCTTCTTCAGTTCACCGGTCGCCTCGAAGTCGCGACCGGTGGCGACACGGGCGTCGTCGACGTTGACCAGGCGGGCCTTGAACGTCGAGGGGCTGGCCTCGGCGCCGGCGTCCATGGTCGCGGCGATGTCCCAGTACTCGGCGGACACGAACGCCATGCGCTCACGTTCACGCTCGACGATGATGCGCGTCGCGACGGACTGCACGCGGCCCGCCGACAGCTTCGGCATGACCTTCTTCCACAGCACCGGAGACACCTCGTAGCCGTAGAGGCGGTCGAGGATGCGTCGGGTCTCCTGGGCATCGACCAGGTCGATGTCGAGATCACGCGGGTTCTCGGCGGCCGCGCGGATCGCGGGTTCGGTGATCTCGTGGAACACCATCCGCTTGACCGGGATCTTCGGTTTGAGCGTCTCGAGGAGATGCCAGGCGATGGCCTCCCCCTCGCGGTCACCGTCCGTGGCGAGGTAGAGCTCGTCGACGTCCTTCATCAGCGACTTCAGCTCACTGACGGTGGTCTTCTTGTCCGGCGAGACGACGTAGAGCGGCTCGAAGTTGTCGTCGACGTTCACCCCGAGGCGCGCCCAGGGCTGGCCCTTGTACTTGGCGGGGACGTCGGCGGCGCCGCGCGGCAGGTCGCGAATGTGGCCGCGGGACGACTCCACCACGTAGTTGGAGCCGAGGTAACCGGCGATCTTGCGCGCCTTTGTAGGGGACTCGACGATCACGAGTCGTCGGATTCCCCCACTAGAGCGGGATGCGGTGCTGGTCTCGGCCACCGGGGCGTCCTTCGGTTGACTGGGTGGAGAACCACCTGCATGTCTGAACAGGTGTGTTCGATGGGTTTGTACCTTATGTATAGCGCCGTTTGCACATCCGAATTCCTTGTGACGCTGTCAGATGTGACCCATACCGCGCTTTCGGTCAGCGTTTTCCCAGGTCAGAACGATCTAGAAGAGATCGCTAATGTATGTCCGCAGGTGGCCAATCCGGCACCGCCGCTGCATTCGGCGGCGGACCCACGTATTCGTGCAGACGAACGAGACGACGGTGGCCGGCGATGCGAAGTGCAGGTGAATGACCCCGCGTGCCGACCAGGGTGGGCGCGATCCCGACCCTCATCAGTGCGGTGGCGAGTGCCGCGTGGGTGTCGGGGGCGTGCGGGTCGAGACCGAGTTGGTAGCGGCCTTCGTCGGAGTGGCCGGAGGCGATCACCCAGAGCCGCAGCGCACGGTATGACGGAATCCAGCCGGTGGGCATCGCCTTGACCGCGCCTGCCGACCATGCCAGGTGAAGCGCGTCGAGTTCATGACACGCCGCGGTGCGGGCCAACGGGGTGCCCTCATCGGAGGTGGTGACCTCGGCGTCGAGACCGGAGGCCCGCATCTCCTCGACGATCTGCTCCGCGCGCCAGCGATCGCGGACGACGATCGAGACCCGCGTACCGGAGTCCGAACGGACGGCCTGACCGTGCGCCGCGAGCAGGCCCGCGAGATCGGAGTACGCGGGCTCCTCTGTCTCCGCGGAGAAGAACGACAACTGGCCCACAAGCCGAGATTAGGTGGTCCGGGTCCCCGAAACCGGTCTTTCCCGCGGCGGTTCGCGCCGCCGCTTCAGCGGCCCCCGGAAAACAAACCGCTCCCGTCTCGACTGAACGAGACGGGAGCGGTTGTCGGCAAGCTGCGTATGCAGTTGCGCAGGTGGTCTCAGACGGCGCGAACGCCGGTGGCCTGCGGGCCCTTGGTGCCCTGGCCGACCTCGAACTCCACCCGCTGGTTCTCCTCGAGGGTGCGGAAACCGGCTCCCTGGATTTCGGAGTAGTGGACGAACACGTCGTCGGAGCCCTCGTCAGGCGCGATGAAGCCGAAGCCCTTTTCCGCGTTGAACCACTTCACAGTTCCCTGTGCCATGTCTTGCAATCCTTTACATATCAACTGTCGCGACACGATGGGTCATCGCGTCGTGGCCGGTTGACCGCCATACCTCAAAGAGCCCCGCGAAGATCTGCTTCGATCCGCCAAACTAACCTCAGTACCACGGCTGCAACACGCTTGTCGCCCGCCTCGACGGGTTGCGAAAGCTGCGGCCGCACCCAGTCAATCATGTCCGGCCCACTTGCGATAGTCACATCAACCAAGATGAGCAAAAACCTCGCCAAACTTCAGCAGCACGACATCCATCGGTAACATCCCGACCTTCCCAGACCTCCCGCGCCGACACCACTTTGAAGAGTTTCCACCATAAAATGCAGTACTCCACATTCGGGACAGATCTCCTCGCAAGGTCCCTCGCAGGCACCGACCCCGACGAGTCCCCACTCACGCACCTGTCGGTAATCCCGTCGCGCCCTGCATCTTTCGCCGAGTGGCCGGAATGGGTGCCCACAGCACTCCTCGACGCGTACGCGGACAACGGAATAGAACGCGTCTGGACACACCAGGCCCGGGCCGCCGACGAAGCATTCCGCGGTAATCATGTCGCCATCTGCACGGGAACCGCATCGGGTAAATCACTGTCTTACCAGATGCCAATTCTTTCGACTCTGTTGAATGAAAAGAATTCGACAGCGTTATATCTCGCGCCGACGAAAGCGTTGGGCGCGGACCAGATCCGGGCGGTCTCCTCGATCATCGCCGGGCGGCCGGAGTTCGGGCACCTGCAGCCCTGCGCCTACGACGGCGACACCGACCCCGAGATCCGGCAGTGGGCGCGCGTGCACTCACGGTGGATATTCACCAACCCCGACATGCTGCACATCGGCATCCTCTCGCATCACGCCCGGTGGCGTCAGTTCTTCCGGCATCTTCGCTTCATCGTCGTCGACGAATGCCACCACTACCGTGGCGTCTTCGGCTCCCACACCGCACTCGTCATGCGCAGGCTCCTCCGGATCGCCCGTGCGGCCGGCGCGAATCCGACGGTGATCGGTGCCAGCGCGACGGTCGCGCAACCCGCGGAGGCATTGGGCCGCTTGATCGGTGAGCCCGCGGTCGCGGTGACCGAGGACAGCTCGCCGCGCGGTGAGCGCACCGTCGCATTGTGGGAGCCGGACTTCCTGCCGGCGGTGACCGGGGAGAACGGCGCGCCGGTCCGACGCTCCGCCGGCGCCGAATCTGCACGGTTACTCGCGGATTTCGTGGTCGAGGGTGCGCGGACACTGTGTTTCGCGCGCAGTCGGCGGGGCGTCGAACTGACGGCACTGTCGGCGCGGAACCTGTTGTCGCAGAGTGCGCCCGAACTCGAGTCGAGGATCGGGGCCTACCGTGCGGGCTATCTCGCCGATGACCGGCGCAAGCTCGAGAAGGCGATCTCCGACGGCGAGCTGCTCGGTGTCGCGACCACCAACGCACTCGAATTGGGCGTCGACATCAGCGGATTGGACGCTGTCATCGTCAGCGGCTACCCCGGGACGGTCGCGTCGTTCTGGCAGCAGGCGGGTCGGGCCGGACGCCAACGGGAGTCCGGGGACTCGCTGGTGGTCCTGGTCGCCCGCGACGACCCACTCGACACATTCCTGGTGCACCATCCCGACTCGCTCCTCGGCAAGCCGGTCGAGGCCACCGTCACCGACCCGGCCAACCCGTACATCCTCGGGCCGCATCTGTTGTGCGCCGCCGCAGAGAAGCCGCTCTCGGACACCGAGATAGACGCCTGGGATGCGCGGCCGGTGGCCGAGGACCTGGCCACGGAAGGCCTGCTGCGCAGACGGAAGTCGGGTTGGTACGTCGCCGCCGGCGTCGAACCGCACGCCGAGATCGACATCCGGGGCGGGATCGGCGGGCAGGTGTTGATCGTCGACACCACGACCTCGCAGGTCCTGGGCACCGTCGACACCGGGCGCGCGATGTCGACGGTGCACCCCGGCGCGGTGCACATCCACCAGGGCGAGACGTACCTCGTCGATGAACTAGACCTCGACGACGGCCTGGCGCTCGCACATCCCGAGGACCCCGACTGGACCACGTCGGCACGCGAGACCACCGACATCTCGATCACCTCCGTCATCGAGAGCCGTGAGTTCGGTCCGCTGACCGTGGCCTTCGTCGAGGTCGACGTGACGCATCAGGTAGTCGGTTACCTGCGGACACTGCGGACCGGTGAGGTGCTCGACGCCGTCGAACTCGACATGCCCGAGCAGACCCTGCATACCCGGGCGGTCATGTACACGCTCACACCGGAGGTGCTGGCCGAGGCCGGAATCGACGACACGAGGCTGCCCGGTTCCCTGCACGCGGCCGAGCATGCGGCGATCGGACTCCTCCCCCTCGTCGCGACGTGCGACCGATGGGACATCGGCGGCGTCTCCACCGACCTCCATCCCGACACCGGATTGCCGACCGTTTTCGTCTACGACGGGTACATGGGCGGGGCGGGTTTCGCCGAGCGCGGGCACTCTGCCTTCCTCACCTGGATCAACGCCACCCGGGACGCCGTCGCGAGCTGCGGATGCGAGAGCGGCTGCCCGTCGTGTGTGCAGAGCCCCAAGTGTGGCAACGGCAATGATCCGTTGGACAAAGATGGCGCAGTGACCGTCCTCGAACTGTTGTCTCGGCAATACTTGGCTCATGCATGACGAGGCATCCGATCGGGGGATCGGAACGAAGCGGCTGGTGTCCCGGCCCTCGCGCGCCTTCTTCCTGCTTGCCCGGCCCACCCAGGACACCGACAACCTGCCGGCCTCCATCGGCGAACGCGACGTGTTCTTCTCCGAGGAGGCGGCACTCGATGCCCTCGACCTGCACTACGGGTGGTGCGCGGCCCGGTCGGGCGGCTTCACCCCGGTGGTGACCACCGCCCAGTGGTACCTGCAAGCCGCGATGATCGGCCCGAGGATCACGCCGTCGCTCGGCGAGGTGTACCTGGCGTCGTCCGACGCGCAGTCCGGCGAAACCTGGGCTGCTGCAGGCGGGTTCCTGACCGAGGGCGAACTGATCCACTGGTCGTCGTTCGTGCGGGCGGTTCGACCGTGGATCCCGCTGAACACCGGGACCGAAGCCTTCGAACTCGCCTACCGCGGCGACACGGACGTTCACTTTCACCAATTGTGGTTCGCCCCTATGCAATCGGTACGGGTGTATCCGAAACGGATCGTCGTCGACGAGGACAGTCGCGGGTAGCTCGACACCGCTACTCGACCGGACCGGCCCGCGCGGACGCCGTGGCCGCCCGGACGCCGAAGGTGCCCAGGTCGACCGGGACCCGCACCGACACGAGCACGTCCTCACCGTCCGTTCGGCACGCGACCACCTCGACCGAAGGCCGTTGTGCCGTCGCCACTGCACGCGCAGCGGTGCAGGGTTCGGACTCCCCCGCCACGTGATCTGCGGCTGCGGCCAGCGCGGACAGGTCAGCTGCCGACTGAGCGCGGTGACGGGCGAGCACGGCCGCGCCGACGTAGATGACCATGACGAGAACTGCCGCGAGAGCGGCGATCGCGAACGCACCCAGCACCGTCGCATTGCCATGGTCATCTGCGACGAGACCGCGGACGGCCCTCACGGTTCGACGCCGGGCGCGAAGACCACCTGATCCTCGCCTCGCGGTTCCTTGGCGGCCACGGCCTGTGCCGACATCGTGAGGCCCGGCAACAACGCCACCGAGGTGCGCACCTGCGCGACGACACGTTTCCCCTGGACCGACACCAACACCACGGCCCGATCCCCCGCCATCCGCTTCGCGACCTCGCGCGCCGAATCGTCACCCGCTGCCGTCAGCCGTGCCGCCTCCCGCGCAGCGTCGGTACAACGGATCTGGGCCGTCACGCCACCGATCGCTCCGACGGCGAGCAGCACCGCGACCACGATCGCAGCGACCGCGTATGCCGCCTCGACCGTCACCATCCCCGCCTCATCCCGACCGATCTCCGCAATCCGAATCCTCAGCGCACGCAAGCACATCAGCCCACCGAGGTGTTGAGAGCCTTCCCGATGATGCCGGTCAGCGCACTCACGATGTTGTCCCCGGTGATCACCGTGTAGAGGATCGCCCCGAACGCCGCGGCCGCAATTGTGCCGATCGCGTATTCCGCCGTGGACATGCCGTCCTCGTCGGTGATCAGCCGCGTGGCGTGCGCACCTGCACGATCGATGAGACGAGAAAGGTTGTGGGTCATGGGTTCTCCTGTCGGGACGAGCGACCTTCGAGTTCTGCACTACTTGGACGCATCAAAGCCCCGCTGGGATCCATCGAGTTTTCGACTCCGCACCCCTCGAGGGGTGGGTTTGCGAGCGGACACCTCAGGCGGACGACCAGACGCCGAGCTCGTTACCGCTCGGGTCGGTGAAGTGAAACCGTCGGCCGCCCGGAAAGTCGTAGGGACCGTCGACGATCTGACCTCCCGCCGCACGCACCTTCTCGACCGTTGCGTCGAGGTCATCGGAGTACAGCAGGACCAGCGGGCCTCCCCGGGTGGGCGCCGAGTCGCCGAGCGCGAGGCCGCCCGCCTCCGGCGACCCTGCCCCTCCCGGCCCGACGATTCCCGAGTAACCGGGTCCGTAGTCGTTGAACTCCCAGCCGAACGCGCCCGAATAGAAGGTCCGCGCCGCAGCCATGTCCGTGACGGTGAGCTCGACGTAGTCGATCGCATGGTGTCGGTGTCCGGTCTCAGCCATGTCTCCAGTGTGCTCGTGGGCACCGACAGTTCGTGAGCACTTCCGCGCTCGCAGTCAAAACGCGCCGAGCACCGTCGACGCCAGACCGACCACTACCGGCACGATCCCGAGACAGATGAACGCAGGCAGGAAGCACAGCCCGAGCGGACCACTGATCGCCACTCCGGCGCGCTCGGCCGCGGCCAGCGCATCGTCATGAGCGCGGCGTCGAACATCGTCCGCCAGTTCCGCGAGTCCGCCCGCCAGTGACGAACCGGCTCGGGCCGAGCGTCTGGCCAGCGCCGCGAGGGCTTCGAGATGGTCGTCGGCCGACCTCTTCGCCTCCGATGAATCCTCGAGCAGCGCCGCCCATGCGGTGTCCGGGTCGGCACCGAGTTGCAGCAGGTCAGCGACACGCGCGAGCGGCCGGGCGAGCGACGGCGGGGCACGGCCGGCAACGACCGCCGCGGCGACACCCACCGGCAACCCGGCCCGGAGGCACACGGCGAACAGATCGAAGGCGGATGCCACGGCGAACGGATCCTCCCGCGGTGGACCCGCACCCAGCCATCTCGGCGAGCGGTCGGGGCCCGGCGGAGGGTCGACGACCCGGTACAGCCGCCAGCGCGGCGCGGGCCAGACCAGCAACCCCGCGGCCAAGGACGCCATCGCGATCGCCACCCCGGTCAACGGGCCAGCACTTTCCCGGTGATGCGTTCCGACCACGCGACTCCGGCGGCGGCCAAGACGGTTCCGACCATCAGCAGGACGCCGCCGAGACCACCGCCGAGGAGTACCTGGATCGGCCCGGCGCCGGTCGCCTGGCCCAGTGCAATACCGAGCAGGGGCAGACCGGCCAGCACCATCGCCGTCGCACGCGGCCCCGACAGGCCGGCACGTGTGCGGTCGGCGAATCCGCGGCGCGACCGCAGATCGGACCGCAACGCCGCCAGCGTGTCCACCATCGGCAGGCCGTACTGTTCGGCGGTCTGCCAGGCCACTCCGATCCGATGCCACGACGCCGCCCCCGACGCGTCCTCCGAACCCGGTGTCGGCTCCGGATCTGCGATCGCCGACCCACCGAGCGACGCTCGCGACGCCATCGCCTCGAGCCCATCGGCGATCTCCGAACAGCCACGACCACCGTCGGCCGTGCGCCGCCGGAGCTCGGCGACCGCAACCTCGCAGGCGTGCACCGGGGGCGCGCCGACCGAAAGTTCCGAGATCATCAGGGACAGCGCCAGCAGCAGGTCGTCCAACCGACGATCGAACCTCTTCTCCGCCTGTCGACGTCGTCGAATCCACATCACGAGCGCCACGACGATGCCCGCCGCAACCGCGGCCGAGAGCCCACCGAGCACCAAGGCCGCCACCGGTGCACCCGCGGCGAGAAACGCCATCCGATTCGACGATCGGGTGACGCGCGGCCTCCCCACGACGATCTGCAGGCGCTGCCAGGCCCGCGGCGGCGACCACAACAGGACACCGAACCCGAGGGCCACCAGGACCGGGGCCACCAGGACCGGGGCCATCGGCGGAATCCCGGACATCATGCCGACAGCCGGCGCGGACCAGCGGAGGTCCCGGGGTCGTCAGCGGACCGACCGCCGGGCGGTCGATGTCTGGCGAGCATCGTGTCGAAGAACGGTCGATGGTCGGTGAAACCACTGTCTCGCAACCAGATCGGCACGATGTCGACTCGCCCGTCAGGAGCACGCCGTACGACGCCGATCTCGACGAGCCCACGTGAACCGTCCGCTCGGCGCGCGACACCGAGCACCATCTGCAGGGCCGCGCCCAACTGGCTGTGCAACGCATCGCGACCCATCCCGCCCAGCGCGGCAAGGGCTTCCATCCGCGCCGGCACCTCGGAGGTCGAGTTGGCGTGCACGGTCCCGGCGCTGCCGTCGTGTCCGGTGTTGAGTGCGGTGAGCAGGTCGATCACCTCGGCGCCTCGCACCTCCCCGACGACGATCCGGTCGGGCCGCATGCGCAGCGCCTGCCGCACCAGCGCACGCACCGGAACCTCGCCCACGCCTTCGACATTCGCCGCGCGTGCCACGAGTCGAACCACTTGGGGATGGCGGGGCGCGAGCTCGAGGGCGTCCTCGACACACACGAGCCGCTCACGAGTGTTCATCTCGCCGATCAGCGCGTTCAGCAGCGTCGTTTTTCCGGAGCCCGTGCCGCCGATGACCAGGAAGGAGAAGCGGTGTCGGAGGATGTCACCGATGATCCCGACCACCTCTGCCGGGATGGCGCCGCCGGCGATCAGACTCGGCAGGTCCTTCGACGCTGCACGCAGCACCCGCAACGATATACAGGTGCCGTCGGCGGCGAGCGGCGGAATGATCGCGTGTAGTCGCACCGTGTATCCGCGCCGGCCGACGTCGGACAGCTGGCCGTCGACCCACGGTTGCGCGTCGTCGAGGCGACGTCCGGCGCTCAGCGCGAGACGTCCCGCCAGGCGCCGGACCGATGCCTCGTCGGGAAAGCGGATCGTCGCCGGCTCGAGTCCGCGTCCGCGGTCCACCCATACGTCGTCGGGACCGGCTACGAGGATGTCGGCGATGTCTGGTTCGGCGAGCAGTGCCTCCAGCTTTCCGGCGCCGGTGAGCTCCGTTTGAAGGAAACGGAGTGCCGCGAGGAGGTCGGTGTCGCCCAGGACACCGCCGGCCTCGGCACGGATCGCCTCGGCGATCACCGCCGGGCTCGGTTCCGCGGCATCTGAGGCCAGCCGAGACCGGACGCGTTCGAGCAGCTCGTCGTCAGTTCGATCGACTGTCACGCCGCTCTCCCCTGTCCTGCCACCCTCGAGTGGACGGCTTGGGCCGCACGTCCGAGCGGACTGCGGGGTCGGACGCGGAGCGGTCCACCCTCCAGCCGGACCGGAAGACGCGGGTCAGGCCGATACGCGGCGATCAAGGGGACCCCGATCGCGTCGGCGACCTGCGCGGGCCGCAGACCACCCGGTGACGGACCCCGGACCACGAGTTCGACGGAGACCTCGTCACCGATGAGCCGGCCGACCACCCGACGTGCCGCGGCGCAGCCACCGACCGACGGGGCGGAGACCAGCACGACGAGATCCGCCGAAGCGATCGCTGTACGGACGACCGGGGTGTCGGCGCGCGGAAGGTCGACCACCACAAGATCTCCGTGGGCCTGACCTGCGTCGATGACCGCGGCCACCGCGTCAGAGCCCGGCGCCCGCGTGGGGAGACGTTCCGAGGTCAACACCGCGAGACCACTCCCGGCACGTGGCAGGGCGTGGTGCAACGCCGTGCCACCGACGACGCCTCCGTCCAGCGACAGGTCCTGCCAGCGCAAGCCCGGGCGCTGCTCGATCCCGAGCAGCAGGTCGGCACCGGGCGCGACGTCGTCGAGATCGAGGAGCAGGGTGGACGATCCGTTCCCGACGCTGGTGAGAGCCACCGCCGCGGCCAGCGTCGATGCGCCGGCTCCACCATGTGCGCCGATCACCGCGAGGACACCCGCGGGCCGGCGGCGAGGTACGCGGACGTCGGTCAACGATCTGACCAGGCGATTCTCGTCAGACGGCAGCGCGGCCGCGTCGGTGGCCCCGAGGTCCATCGCCATCCGCCAGGTGTCGGCTCGCGGTTCCTCCGCACTGACGAGGATCAGACCGTCGCGACGCGGTGGATGTATCAGAGTGAGGACGGCGATCGCCGCCGGATCGGCCACCACGGCGCGGCTGGTGAGCCATTCACGGCGACAGTCGTCGGGCCGGGCGGCGACGGTGCGATATCCGGCGGCCGCCGCGCAGCGCGCGACGTCGTCATACAGATCCGGGTCGACGAGAACGAGCAGATCATCGGGCATGGCGTCGATGATGAGGCGGAGAAGGTCCCTCAGGAGCCCGCTCGCGGCCTCTGTGGACATCGTCGGCGGGCTGTGGAAAGAATCCACAGGACAATGGCCGAGCAGACTACAACTGGCAGTGAACGAATGTCCGCAAAGGCGGAGGCTGCCCCTAGATAGAAGACAACCCCGGCCAGGGGGGAGGAGGCCGGGGTTGTCGCGTTTCAGCCCCGGGGGGTCGGGCTGAAAGACGCCGGTATCAGAACCGGGTACCGACGACTATACACACGGCTTCTGATTCTTTGCAAGTACAACAATCGTTCTTCGCAAATGTCCGTTCTGATCCTCGGGAGACCGACGAGGCTTATACACAGCGCTCCAGCTAACACATTTTCTCAAGGAAACTTGCAGTTGGTGAATCTCGGACATCCGGGCCGTCCGCCGGGGTTGCGGACGACCCCGAAGGTCGAATCGTCATGACGAACCCGGAACCCATCGGGACCCCGAGACCCGCGTCGCGACACGCCGGCCACCGCACGCCGCGCGCCGGACAGCACCGTCTCGGATCGCGAATACCCTGCCCCGCAGTACTTCCCGTCGATTCCGGGAAGTCGTTCAACATTTGGACACCGATCACTTGATGTGACCGCGATCACGGTGTACAACAGTGGTACGGAAGTTCGGAGGGCCAAGCCCGATCCGGAAGAGAAGGACCGAGTCCCCGCTCCGAGCACTTCCCAGCACGGGCGGCAAGCACCCACGCGGAGCACGCCGCATAAAGGCAAAAGCGTTGTGCGCCTGCGAAATCGCGGCAGGAGAAACGACCGCCACATTAGTTGCGCCACTGCCTTCCCCCCGCCGGCGAGGAGCCCGGGGAGAATGGCCTTGAAGATGGCCGCACGTGGACGGTACGGGCGACCTGACCCGCGTTCAATCGCCGAGGCGGTGACCACAACCCACCAAGCACGCTTGGTAACTTGAGTCCGTGCTACGCGGGCGGCAACCTCGTCGGTAACGACAGGGAGGCCGCCCGCAGTGTTGTCCGGGGTCGGTTCGAACTACCCCGCCCGCGCCGCATCGGCAATCGACTTCGCCTCCGCCGCACCGGCTTCGAGCGCCTCGCAACAGAACACGAGCCAGTCCCGCAACCCGTCCGGACCACCCGAGGCGAAGGCCGCCGCCAGCGACCGATACTCACCCGCGCGCTTGAACCAGGTGACCTCCGGGACCCCCAGACAATGCGGGTCGAGTCCCGTCGCGGCGCCCACGAGCCTGGACACGGCACGCGCGACCACTCCGTTCGCAGTCGGGAAGGGCTGGAGCCCGAGAAGCTCGCCGTGCACCACCGCGGCGAGCACCGGCGCCGGCACCGACGTGGCACCGGTTATCAACTGCCCCAACAGATCGAGACGATTCGCCACATCCGTCTCGGGTCGCGGGCGGCCCAGCTCGTCGGGATTCGCGACGAGGTCGGCGGCGGCGAGCGTGTGCAAACGAGCGAGTGCCTGAGCAGGGGCGCGTCGGATCACGCCGGTGAGGGTCTCGAGCGATTCACCGTCGAGGGCCTGCGACACGCGCATCGCCCCCGCGAGAATCGGATCGTCGAAGTCCCCGTCGCGGCGTAGTTCCACGCTTCCGCCGTCGATCGCAGCCGACGACCGGCCCGCCCGCCACGACGCCTCGGTGGCCGTTTTGTCCCATCCGCGCAGGTTGGCGGGGTGCCGATGCACCGCGGACAGCGCGTCACGCGCTCGATCGGCAGCGTCGGCCACGCCGGGGAGGTCCAGCAGAGGAGCCAAAGGATCGTTGGTCACGCCCTGACGATAGTTGCGCGAACTCGTCGCGTGCTCCCCCGACCCCGGTCGGACCATACCCACGGCGCCTCGCTCCAACCCGGACATCGATGTAGTCCAACCGGTCGATGATCGAAAGGCCTCACGAACGAACCATGACGACACTTATTGTTAGTGATGGTTTCGAATATTCGCCCTCCGCCCATTCTTGCGGGCGCCTGAACAAGGCCGCGGTCATGCGTGAACAATGGGTGACGACCGCTCGTCGCGAAAGAGCCACCGCTCGTCGCGAATCGACCACGCTCATCGGAGCACCGGTACCCCGTTGCAACGTGGCGTGACTACGCTCACACCAGCGATCCGTCATCCCGTCGTGTCACCTTTACTCTGGGTTGATCCGCCGTCGAGAAGCGAAAGGCTCATTTCACTGATGTCCTCCACCACCGTCCAGGCGTTCCCGCCATCCGAAGAGTTCGCCGCGCAGGCCAACGCCAACGCCGAGATCTACGACCGTGCAGACGCGGACCGACTCGAGTTCTGGGCGGAGCAGGCGCGTCGACTCGATTGGGCCACCGACTTCACCGACACCCTCGACTGGTCGAACGCACCGTTCGCGAAGTGGTTCGTCGGAGGCAAGCTCAACGTCTCCGTGAACTGCGTGGACCGGCACGTCGCCGCGGGCAAGGGCGATCGCGTCGCCATCCACTGGGTCGGCGAACCCGGCGACACCCGCGACCTCACCTACAGCCAGCTGCTCACCGAGGTCAGCAAGGCGGCCAACTACTTCACCTCCATCGGCCTGCAGGCCGGCGACCGCGTCGCCATCTACATGCCGATGGTCCCCGAGGCCCTGATCTCGATGCTCGCCTGCGCGCGCCTCGGCCTCACCCACTCCGTCGTGTTCGCGGGCTTCTCCTCGGGCGCCCTGCGCTCCCGCGTCGACGATGCCGAGGCCAAGCTCGTCATCACCACCGACGGTCAGTACCGACGCGGCGAGCCCGCCCCCCTCAAGACCAACGTCGACGAGGCGCTGGGCACCGGCGACGACGCCGCGAAGTCGGTCGAGAAGGTCCTCGTGGTGCGTCGCACCAATCACGACCCCGACCTGAACTGGGTCGAGGGACGCGACGTCTGGTGGGAGGACACCGTCGACCAGCAGTCCGACGTCCACGAACCGGAGGCCTTCGACTCCGAGCACCCGCTGTTCCTGCTCTACACCTCCGGCACCACCGGCAAGCCCAAGGGCATCGTCCACTCTTCGGGCGGTTACCTGACCCAGGTCAGCTACACCTTCCACTACGTCTTCGACCACAAGGAAGGCCGCGACGTCTTCTGGTGTGGCGCCGACATCGGCTGGGTGACCGGCCACTCGTACCTCGTCTACGGGCCGCTCTCCAACGGCGCCACCGAGGTGGTCTACGAGGGCACCCCGAACTCCCCCAACGAGCATCGCCACTTCGAGATCATCGAGAAGTACGGCGTCACGATCTACTACATCGCCCCGACGCTGATCCGCACGTTCATGAAGTGGGGCCAGCAGATCCCCGAGGCCCACGACCTGTCGTCGGTCCGCCTGCTCGGCAGCGTCGGCGAGCCGATCAACCCCGAGGCGTGGAGGTGGTTCCGCGAGGTCATCGGCGGTGGCAAGGCACCGATCGTCGACACCTGGTGGCAGACCGAGACCGGCGCGATCATGATCTCGCCGCTTCCCGGCGTGACCGCGACCAAGCCCGGCTCGGCGATGAAGCCGCTGCCCGGCATCAGCGCGAACATCGTCGACGACCAGGGCAACCCCGTCGGCGCCGGCGAGCAGGGTTATCTCGTCCTCGATCAGCCGTGGCCGGCGATGCTGCGCGGGATCTGGGGCGATGAGGAGCGCTTCCGCGACACCTATTGGTCGCGTTTCGCCGAGCAGGGCTGGTACTTCGCCGGTGACGGCGCCCGCTACGACGAGGACCACGCCCTCTGGGTCCTCGGCCGCGTCGACGACGTGATGAACGTGTCCGGCCACCGCATCTCCACCGCCGAGGTCGAGTCGGCCCTCGTCGGGCACTCCGGTGTGGCCGAGGCCGCGGTCATCGGCGCCGCCGACGAGACCACCGGCCAGGGCATCGTCGCCTTCGTCATCCTCCGCGAGGGCGTCGAGAACACCGGCGACGAGCTGATCGCCGAGCTCCGCATGCAGGTGTCGGTGGAGATCTCCCCGATCGCCAAGCCGCGCGAGATCAACGTCGTGCCGGAGCTGCCCAAGACGCGTTCGGGCAAGATCATGCGCCGCCTGCTCAAGGATGTGGCCGAGGGTCGCGAGCTCGGCGACACCTCGACGCTCGTCGATCCGTCGGTGTTCGAGGCGATCCGCTCGAAGAAGTCCTGACGCTCGCGAGCCCGCTCCTCAGGGAGCAGGAACGACTGCGTCGATGCGCCGCCGGTGACAAGTTCACCGGCGGCGCATCGGGCTCTCGGCGGACTTTCACCGGCATCTCGCCGGGTGGGCCGCCACCTCGTGAGCCCACACATGGCAACATATGGCCATCAGCCGAACAACGGAGGATTCTGTGAGCCCCAACGAGCACGGCCTGCCCGAAGCGGGCCGGGACTCCGTCCCGTCGATCCCACTCTCGGACGCGAACGCCGGTCCCAACGGCGAGCCGAGCATCGGGAGCCTGGTCAAGGACGCCACCGCGAGCGTCTCGACCCTGTTCCGGTCCGAGGTCGCCCTCGCCAAGGCCGAGCTCGTCGGTGAGGCCAAGAAGGCCGGCGCGGGTACGGGTCTGCTGATCGTCGCCGGCGTGATGGCGCTGTACTCCAGCTTCTTCTTCTTTTTCTTCCTGGCCGAACTGCTCGACGAGTTCGTGTGGCGCTGGCTGGCGTTCCTGATCGTCTTCCTGATCCTCGTCGTGGTCACCTGCATCGCGGCGTTCGTCGGCTACATCTTCTTCAAGAAAGTCCGTGGACCGAAGAAGACGATGGAATCGGTCAACGAGTTGTCGACGGTGCTGCCCCACCGCGGCCCCGGCCATCCGCAGGCCCCGGCGCACCCGAGGATCCCTCCCGCCCGCGAGGGGTGAGTCTTGAGCGAGGCACCTGACCCGTCGAGCGTTCGTCTTCCCGGCGACTGGGAGCACCTCGACGTCCGCGCCAACGGTGTCCGGTTCCACGCGGTCGAACCGGCGGGGGTTCCCGCCGGCGACCGACCGCTCGTACTGCTGCTCCACGGCTTCGGCGAGTTCTGGTGGAGCTGGAGACACCAGCTGACCGCGCTCACCGAGGCCGGTTTCCGGGCCGTCGCGGTCGACCTCCGCGGTTACGGCGACACCGACAAACCGCCTCGCGGCTACGACGGCTGGACCCTGGCCGGTGACACCAACGGTCTCGTCCGCGCCCTCGGGCACACCAGCGCCACACTCATCGGCCACTCCGACGGCGGACTGGTCTGCTGGGCGACCGCCACCCTGCATCCCCGCGTCGTCGACCGGATCGTCGTGGTCGCGTCGCCTCACCCGCGGGCACTGCGTCGACGCGCGCTGCGTGACCGGGCTCAGCGGGAACAGTTCCTGAACCTCTTCCTGCGCAACCAGATCCCGCGCGTCGGCGAACGACAGGTCACCCGGGACGACGCGGCGTTCATCGCAGACTATTTCGCGCAGCGTTCGTCGTCGTCCTGGCGCTCCGGACCCGACTACGCGCAGACCGTCGAACTGAACCGGTCGGCGATGCTGATCCCCTACGTCGCGCACTGCAGTCTGGAGTACCGACGCTGGGCGTTCCGCTCCCAGTTCCGGCCCGACGGACTGCGTTTCATGGAGCTCATGGACCAGCGGCTACACCTGCCGGTCCTCGCCCTGCGCGGCCGCGACGACCCGTACATCCTCAGCGACGCCATCGCCGACGGCCGTCGGTGGGCGGCGCACCAGACCTACCGGCAGATCGAGGGCAGCGGGCACTTCGTGCACCAGGAGCAGCCCGCGGCGGTGACCGAGGCGATCCTCGAGTTCCTCCGGACCGAACCGGAGGCGACCAACGACGTGGCCACCGAGAAGGCGCGGCGGATCAGGCCAGCACGCACCTCTTGGTACTCACCCGCTCGCTTCGTCGCTCGGATTCGTCGAAGTCGGCGCGCACCTGACGGGCGGTGAGCACGAAGCCGGTCTCGTCGGCCACGTTCTCCGCCGCACCGAACACGACGCCGAGCACCTCGCCGTCCGAGTTGAGCAGCGGTCCACCGGAATTGCCCTGCCGGATCGATCCGCGCACGGCATAGACCTCACGCGTGACCTGACCGGACCGGTAGATGTCGTCGCCGGTGTGGTTGAACGTCGACCGGACACGTAGCGGGCTGACGTAGAACGGCCCGGCCTCGGGGAAGCCGAGCGCGATGGCGTCGTCGCCGGTCGACGCCGGCCGCGAGGCGAATCTCAGTGCGGGCGCGCGGAGGCCGGGGACGTCGAGGACGGCGATGTCGGTGTCGCTGTCGAAGAGGACGACCTTCGCGGGGAGCCGTGCCCCGGTGGAGGTCTCGACCTCGAGGCGTTCGGTGCCGGCCACCACGTGGGCGTTGGTCATCACGCGCTCGGGCGAGACGACGAAGCCGCTGCCCTCGAGGGCCTGGCGGCAGCTGGGCGCGACACCCTCGATCTTGACGACGCTCGGACGCGCCTGGCGGACCACGGGCAGGTCGGCCAGCGCCGGGTCGGGCGGGTCGACATTGGTCGACGGCGTGCTCACGAACGGGAACTTGGGAAGCCCGGAACTGTCGAGGAGCGCCTTGAAATCGCCGGGCAGATCGTTGACCCACTGCGGCGACAGCACCTCGACGCCGGTCAGGACCTTGGAGTCGCGTACCGCCCCGGCGATGGCCGGGTCGGCGGAACCGCGCAACGGGATCGCCAGCAGTCCCGCGGCCAGGAGCACGGCCACGACCTGCAGGATCGAGCCGACGCCACTGTCGATGGCCCGCAGTCCCGGCGACCGGATGCCGCCTCGCGCGGCCCGGCCCAACACCATGCCGGCCACCTCACCGATGACCACCAGCACGACGAGCACGGCAATCCCGACGAGCACCCGGACCTGCAGGTCGTCGAAACGCTCGATCAGATGCGGCGCAAGGAGCAGTCCCGCGACCGCCCCGAGCGCGACGCCGATGAACGCGAGCGCCGAGGCGACCGCACCGGACCGGTAGCCGCTGATCGCGGCGAGGAGCGCGATGCCGATGACGATGACGTCGACCCACGCGGACCCGGTCATCAGTTCGCACCGGGTCCGGCGTGGGCGTCGGGGTCGGTGGTCCCACGCGGATGGACCGCGCTGAAACCCGACTCCTGACGGTTGCCCGCACGTTCGATCATCTCGTCGAGCGGTCGGACATCGTTCTTGTCCCAGGGGCGGTCCCAGCCGGATGCATCGCTGATGGCCGCGATGAGTCCGCCGGTGAAGCCCCAGACCAGCAGACCGTCGACGAAGAAGGCCGGACCCTGATAGAGGCGGCCGCCCATCACCGAACGACGCACCTGGAAGCGGTTCTCGGGAGCGAGGAGCTCACGCAGGTTGATGCGGTCGACGCGGGCGGTCTCACCCGGATCGACGACCCTGACCTCGCTCGGCTCGCGCCAGTAGCCGATCACCGGCACGACGTCGAAGCCCGACGGCGGAACCGGGAAGGTCGGCAGGTTTGCCACGATGTGCACACCCGACGCGTCGAGACCGGTCTCCTCACGCGCCTCGCGCAGTGCGGTGCCTACCGGGAAGTCGTCGCCCGGATCAGCAGCACCTCCGGGGAAGGCGACCTGTCCGCTGTGCTGACGCAGGGTCGACGCACGTTCGGTCAGGAGCACCTCGGCGTCGGCGGGAACGCCGCCGGGATGATCGTCGGCGGCCTCCCAGGAACCGGAGAACAGAACCAGGACCGCGGCTGCGCGGCGGTCGCGCCGGAACATCTGGGCCCAACGGGTCCGGTCCCCGCCCCGATTGTTGACGCTCTCGGAGACAGCGCCGACGTCGCCGGTCATCGCATGCATCCACGGCGGGATCTCGTCGGGATGCACGAGCGGGCCGACGTGCGAGTCGTTGCTCATACGGTCACGCCCAGGTACTCCTCGACCGCGTCGGCGATCTCCTGCGGGCTGTCGAACACTCCGGGGTACACCTTGGCGATCGTGCCGTCGGGACGCAGGAAGACGGTCGACGGGAAGACCCGTGGCGCGGTGATGGCGGCGGCCACCCGGCCGTCGGGATCGAGCACGGACGGCAAGCGAACTCCGATCTCGGTGAGCAGTGTCAGCGGGAAGAACGGGTTGGTCCCGCCTTCCTTGGCATGGAGTGCCAGCACCGTGACGCGGTCGCCGGCACGAGCGGCGAACTCCTCGAAGTACGGCAACTCTGTCTTGCAGGGGCCGCACCATTGCGCCCAGACATTGACGACGAGGGGCTTTCCCGCGGTGGCAGCGCCGAGGTCGTACGGCGCGCCGGTCCCCAGACACGGTTCGACGATGCCGGCCAGCACCGAGTCCGGGTTCTCCGGCAGGCCCGTGACCGGGCAGTCGGCGAGCTCTGCGTCGGCCCGTGCCTGCGCCACGCGGGCCTCGTCGACCGGCGCGTCGAAGGGGCGTGGCCCGCTGACCGACGGCGGCGACCCGGTGGTCGGCGAAGGGGCGTCGCCGCGGGGCCAGATCGCGACGATGAGCGCGATCATCACGATGACGAAGACGAGGGTCCAGCGCGCAGCGGCCGGGAAGCGAGAGGTCGGCGGCGCGGGGGGTTCGGGGGAATCGGCGGGTTGCGGGGTCGCCGGTTCGGTGGCGTTGTCGTTCACGGGGCGGCGAGTCCCGCCAGTCGGAGCAGGTGCTCGGTCTCGGGGCCCTTGACCAGTGCGGCCGCCTCGGCCTTGTCCATCGGACCCGTGCCCACCGACGGGCAGTCCTTGGCGAGGATGCAGACCCCACACGCAGGCTTGCGGGCATGGCACACACGCCGACCGTGGAAGATCACGCGGTGGGACAGGTCGGTCCACTCCTTGCGTTCGATCAGTTCACCGACGGCGTGCTCGACCTTCACCGGGTCTTCTTCCTCGGTCCACTGCCAGCGTCGGACCAGGCGACCGAAGTGCGTGTCGACGGTGATCCCCGGGACCCCGAACGCGTTTCCGAGAACGACATTGGCCGTCTTGCGGCCGAACCCGGGCAGTGACACCAGGTCCTTCAACTTGTTCGGGACCTCACCGTCGTACCGCTCGACGAGGGCCTGGCCGAGTCCGATGATCGAGTTCGCCTTGTTCCGGTAGAAGCCGGTCGAGCGGATCATCTCCTCGAGTTCGGTGCGGTCGGCCTCGGCGTAGTCGCGGGCGGTGCGGTACTTCGCGAACAGCGCCGGGGTGGTCTGGTTGACCCGCACGTCGGTGCACTGAGCCGACAGGATGGTGGCGACCGACAGCTCGAGCGGGTTGGTGAAGTCGAGTTCGCAGTACACGTGCGGGAACGCGACCTTGAGGGTGCGGTTCATCCGGCGCGCGCGTCGGACCAGCCCGAGGTGGGTCTCCTGCTTGCGGGCCGGGGCCTGACCCACGGACGCAGCCTTACGTGCGCTCACGTGATTCAGGTTAGCGATGTCCTGCACGAACTCCGCTCACCACGGCCGTCGGTGGCCGCCCCGACCCGCACGCCCGAGCCCATCACCGCAGGTCAAGGGCGTTGCTCCGGTTCCGGTGTGAGCTACCCGGCTCAATCGGGCGAAATGAGGGACGCAACCTACGGTCAGGTAACAAGTCAGTGACGTCGCCTTGTCCGATGAGGATTCTGCGGGGTCGATTGTGTTTACTTGTCCCCATGCATGGTCTCGCAGCACTGCTGTTCCCGGCTGTACTCATGCTCTTCGCCATGGGCATGGACAAGTTGCAGGCCCGGGTCGACCGCGTGTCCGTCTCGAACGACGAGGTCGACGAATTCATCGACCGCACGGGGTCCCAGAACGCCGGCAAGCCGCCGCACGGTTCCGCGCCCGCCGAACTGCACGAGTTGCGGTTCCATCGCTTCGACCACGATCCGGCATCCGCCGAGCACGCCGCCTCGCCGCAGCGGGCCAGCTGATCCGCGAGCAGCAAGCGCACACCGTTCCCGACGCCTCTTTCTCGGTGTCGACAGCCCATCGGCGGCCGATGATCGTCGAATCGCCGCATCTAGTCCGTCAGACACACCCGTAATGCGCCGTCAGTGACCCATTCAACACCTATGCTGGTTCGCGGGGTAGCGTATCCAAGGGCGCGATCTCACACGTGGCTGTAGCAAAGATTTCGAGAAAGGTTCCCTAGGTGGAAGAAGTACTGGCGCGGGCAGGCATATTTCAAGGTGTCGAGCCTTCTGCCGTCGCGGCGCTGACCAAGCAGCTTCAGCCCGTTGACTTCCCTCGTGGACACGTCATCTTCCATGAAGGCGAGCCCGGTGACCGGCTCTACATCATCATGTCCGGCAAGGTGAAGGTCGGCCGTCGCTCCCCGGACGGTCGCGAGAACCTGCTGACGATCATGGGACCGTCGGACATGTTCGGCGAGCTCTCCATCTTCGACCCGGGCCCCCGTACCTCGTCGGCGACGACGGTGACCGAGGTCCGCGCGGTGTCGATGGACCGTGACGCCCTGCGCGCGTGGATCAAGGACCGTCCCGAGATCGCGGAGCAGTTGCTCCGCGTGCTCGCGCGTCGTCTGCGCCGCACCAACAACAACCTCGCCGACCTGATCTTCACCGACGTGCCCGGTCGCGTCGCGAAGCAGCTCCTGCAGCTCGCGCAGCGTTTCGGCACCCAGGAGGGCGGCGCCCTGCGCGTCACCCACGACCTGACCCAGGAAGAGATCGCCCAGCTGGTCGGCGCCTCGCGCGAGACCGTGAACAAGGCACTCGCCGACTTCGCCCAGCGCGGCTGGCTGCGCCTCGAGGGCAAGAGCGTCCTGATCGCCGACTCCGAGCGTCTGGCGCGCCGCGCACGCTGACCCTTCGTGACACTCGCTTCGCTCGTTCCTCAGGGAGCTAGTACGACGAGAGCCGCTCGTTCCTCAGGGACGAGCGGCTCTCGCACTTCTCGACCCATACTCGCCTACTGAGGTGCGAGCGGAGCGAGCCTAGATAGGGTCAGGCGTGCCGCAGATACTCCAGCTGCGCCTTCACCGACATCCGCGCGGCCGGCCAGAGCTTCTTGTCGACGTCGGAGTAGACCCGGCGCACCACCTTCATCGGCTTCGCCTCGTGGGGAGACACGCCCATGTCGTCGAGGGCGGCCACGATCTGGTCGATCCGCTCCTCGCGGTGGGCCTTGTAGAACCGGGCGACCGGCACGAGATCGGGATGATCGGGGCCGTGTGCGGGAAGCAGTGCCGCACCGTCACCTTCGACGATCAGCCGGTTGAGGGAGTTCAGGTAGTCGCGCAGCCCACCGTCGCTGGGGTCCAGTACGGTCGTGCCACTTCCCAGGATGGTGTCTCCGGTCAGCACCGCGCGCTGGTCGTCGTGCTCGACGAGGAAGCTCACCGAGTCGCCGGTGTGTCCGGGTGTGTGCAGCACGGTGATCCGCAGCCCCGCGATCTCGATGACCTCGCGGTCGCGTAGGGGTTCGGCGTTCCGGCAGAACTTGTCGAGACGCGCACGCACGGGCGCACCGGTGCGCTGGTGGAGACGCTTGACCCCACCGGTGTGGTCGAAATGCCGGTGGGTGATGAGGGTCAGTGCGACCCCGGGCAGTTCGGCGAGGCGTCGTGCGTGGTGCTTGTATTTCGGCGGGCCGGGGTCGACGACGACGCACTCGTCACTGCCCGGCGCCCGCAACACGTAGGTGTTGGTGCCGTCGAGTTCCATCATCCCCGAGTTGTCGCACAACAGAACCGAGGCGAAGGGCGTGACCTCCCGCAGCACCCCGTAGGCGGGGTGTGGGGGAACGGCATCGTCGGAGTCGCTCATGACTCCGAGCCTATCCATTGCCGGCGACCCGGGACACACTGCTCCGCGCATCCGACCACGGTGAGTCGATCCGCGGTCAGCTCTTACTGCGCCCCATGCCCTCGAAGACGTTCCACGACCGGTTGTCGTTCCGGACGTGCAGGTACCACGCGTAGTTCGCGGTCGTCGCGTACAGCGCACCGACACCACACGCGATGGCCAGGTCGAAGCTGCTCGGGACATTCAGGGTCAACAGCACGAAGTTGAACACGAGCGTCAGTGCGAACAGCATCAGACCCTTGCGCCACATACCCTTCACGGCGAAGTAGATCGGTCCGAAGAAGAACGCCAGTGGATTGAACGCGAGCCGCGCGCGCTGCCCGAATGACAGCCGCTTCATCGCCTCTCGGGCGGGCGGGTCGGCGGGCGGTCCGTAGGCGTCGTAGAAGGCGAACCGGCTGTGCCAGCTCGGCGGTACGGCCTGATCACGGATGGGCTGTTCGGAGAAGGTCATCTTTTCCTGTTCCTCGACCCCCGACGACCGGGGTACCTTTCACGGACTACTCATCGGCCGCCTCGTTCACGCCCTCGGCACTGCCGTCGCTCGAACTCTAGGCCATCGCCGCCTGTCGTCGCCCGCGCGCACCGTCGACGACGACGTATACCGCGGTGACGACAGCGATCGTCCCGGCACCGAGGACGAGAGTCGCGTAGCCGAAAGCTCCCACCACGACCCCGGCGAGCGCGCCCGCCCCGGCACCCGCGAGACTCATCGACGTGTCCGAGACCCCCTGTGCAGCAGCGCGTCTCGTCACGTCGACGGCATCGGTCAGCAGCGTCGACGCGGCAACCGTGGACGCCGACCATCCGATGCCCAGCACGACCAGCGCGGCGACCAGGCCGGCTTGCGAGTCGACGAAGACGAACCCGAGGACACAACTGACCACGAGCACCGCCTGGCCACCGAGTATCACCGGCACGCGTCCCGCACGGTCGGCGAGGACGCCCATGACCGGCGAGAGCGCGTACATCCCGGCGATGTGAGCGCTGATCGACAACCCCACGAGAGTCACCGACGCGCCACCGTGGTGCGTGTGGACGGGCGTCAGAGCCATCACCCCGACCATCAGCGCGTGTGCCGAGACCACCGCCGCCAACGCAGCTCGGGCGGAGGGGGATTGCACGATCGCCGAGAACCCATCCGCCAGAGACGGTCTCGACGTCGACTTCGGAGTCCCACGATTGGCCTCGATCAGCGGGTCGGGCCGCAGCCCGACGAGGAGTACTGCTGCGGCACACAAGCATCCGACGGCACCCAGCAGGAACGGACCTGCCATGTCGGCCATCCCGACCCATCCCGCGACCGTCGCCCCCAGCGGCACCAACGCGGGGCCGACGACGGCGCCGACCATCGTCATCCACACCACCAGCGACAGGTCTCGTCCGCGGGTCTCCGGTGCGGCCAGATCCGTTGCCGCGAAACGCGCCTGGAGGCTGACCGCGGTGCCCGAACCAAGTGCGATCATTCCGGCGAGCATCAGCAGGAACCGGCCCTGATCCACGCCGAAGGCCACGATCAGGGCACCCGTGGCGGCCACGAGCAGACCGGTGGTGAGCGCAGGTCGCCGCCCCCGCGCCGATGCCAGCGCGGCGAGCGGCAGACCGGCCGCCGCGGCACCGAGAGTCAGCACCGTGGCCGGCAATCCGGCCAGCGACTCGGTCCCGGACAGTTCCTCACCGAGGATAGCGCCGAGTGCCAGTGCCCCGCCCATGGACACGCCACCCAGGACCTGGACCAGGCACAGCAGGACGACGGTACGCCGCTGGATCGCGGCGTGCATCGGTTCGGCGACGGATTCACTCGGGGCGTTCACCCCCACAGCATCGACGTTCCGGCGCGACACCGCCACGTCATCTCAACCCGTGCGCCGCATGCGCAACGCGTTCAGGGTCCCGAGTGCACCCGCGGCCAGCGGGATCACCAGTGCCACCTGCAACGCCACCGGACGGACGTCGGTGTTGATCCGGATGATCTCGGCGCGGACTTCCGGTGGTTGTCCGGCGAGCAGCTCTGACAGTCGGGAGTTGCTCATGACCTGCGCGTCGTCGTCGAGCACCTGCGCGACACGTTGCTGCTCAGCAGGTTCCAGAACGGTGCTCGATTCCGACTCGGCGGTGAACCCGAACGCGAGAGACGCCAGCAGGACCGCACCCGCACAGGCCAGGCCGAAGGAGAGTCCGAACGAGCCGGCGGCGGAGTTCGTCCCGGCCGCCTCGCTCACCCGTTCTTCGCTCATCGGCCCCAGCGTGTAGTCGTTGAGTTGGGAGACGAGCAGTCCCAGCCCGGATCCGGCCACCAGGAGCGGGATGATCAGTCCCCAACCGAATTCGGCGCGGGGCACGATCGGGATCAGCACGGCGATACCCGCGGTGAGAAGCGCGAAGCCGAGGAGGACGATGGTCGACGCGGGCCGCTCGCCCGCCTTCCGGCCGGCGAGCAGCGCCACCGCGAACATGCTGAGCGACAAGGGCGCCAATGACAGGCCGGCCTGCATCGCGTCGTATTCGAGGACCATCTGCAGATAGATCGGCAGCGCGATCATGATGCCGCCCAGGGCGATCTGCTGGAGCAGTTGTTGACTCACCCCGATCCGGAACGGCTTGGAGCGGAACAGTTCCGGGTCGAGCAGGGTGGGCCGACCGGCTCGCCGCCGCCGGATCAGCCACCAGGTCAGACCCGCGAGCGCGGCGGCCCCGACCACCAGCAGTGCACCTACGGATTCCCCTCCCTCCTGCCACACCAGGATTCCGAGAACGATGCCACCCATGCCGATCACCGAGAGCAGGGCGCCGACGAGGTCGACGCCGCGCGGTCCGGTGAACTCGACATCGCGGACGAGTCCGATGCCGCACAACACGATCGCGATGATGACGACCTCGCTCAGGAACGCGAGTCGCCAGGAGAGGTAGGTCGTGACGAATCCGCCGAGCAGCGGGCCGACCGCCGCCGCGATCGCCGCAGCCGCGCCGACGAGGGCGTAGACCCGCTTCTGGTCGTCCCCGGCAAAGTTCCCGTGAACAAGGGACTGCATCGCGGGCAACAGGAGAGACGCCCCGATTCCGCCGATGATGGCCCAGAAGACGATGACGGTCGTCAGTCCCTGGGCGAACACCATCGCCATCGCGCCGACGGCGTAGCCGAGCAGACCGAGGACGTACGCGCGGCGCCGGCCGATGAGATCGCCGATCTTGCCGCCGATCAGGATGAACGCCGCTGACACCAGGGCTTCGAGCGCGATCGCCGACTGCACCCCGCTGACGGTCGTCCCCAGGTCTCGGACGACGGCCGAGATCGAGACGTTCATGACCGACGTGTCGACGACCAGCACGAACATCGCCATCGCGAGCAGGAGCGCGAGGACCCGTTGCTTTCCCGACAGCGGCGCGGCGGTACCGGGAACCGTGGCATCGGTCATTCCGCACCGCCTCGCCGGCCGGCCGGCGAAGCATCGGGTGACGCATGCGACCGACCCGATACCGAGGATAGGTCCGCGGGCGGCCCCCGGGTCGGCGTTCGGTCGTCCGGTCGGCGGATCAGTCCGTGATCAGGTCGTACCCGAGCTTCCCGACCATCACCACGACGACGGCGAGCAGGACCCACCGGACGAAGGAACTGCCGCGTCCGATGGCCATGTGCGAGCCGATCTGGGCGCCGACGATGTTGGCCGCCGCGAGCCCGAGGCCCAAGAGCCACAGCACATTCCCCTGGAGTCCGAACACCGTCAGCGCGCCGAGGTTGGTGCCGGTGTTGATCACCTTGGCCATGGCCGAACTCTCCAGGAACGACGTCCCGACCAGCGCGGTGAGGCTGATGATGAGGAAGGTCCCGGTACCGGGCCCCATGACCCCGTCGTAGAACGCGATGACGACACCGGCGAGCACCAGACCGGCGAGCGTGGACAGCCGCGAACGCGGTCCCGCAGACGCGTCACCCCCGAAACCGGGGTTCAGCGCGACGAACAACCCGACGCCGACGAGCATCACCAGCACGATCGGCGTGAAGATCTCCGTCGGCAGCGAGATCGCCACCAGCGCGCCGAGAGCCGAGAACACGAGCGCGGCGACGAACACCGGCACGAGCCTGTGCAGGTCGATGCGTACATGCCGCACGTAGCGCCACGCGGCCGACGCGGTACCGAAGACGGCGGCGAGTTTGTTGGTGCCGAGAGCCGTCGCCGTCGGCAGGCCGGGTTGCGCGATCAGCATCGCGGGGATCAACACAAGTCCCCCGCCGCCGACCACGGCGTCGACCCAGCCGGCAGCGGCGGCCGCGACGATCAGTAGCGCGACGTCCAAGGAGACGTCAGGCCACTTCGACGATCAGTTCCACCTCGACGGGTGCACCCAGCGGCAACTCGGCGACCCCGACGGCCGAACGGGCGTGCACGCCCGCGTCCCCGAAGATCTCGCCCAGCACGTCCGACGCACCGTTGATGACCTTCGGCTGCCCGGTGAAGCCCGGGGCGGACGCCACGAAGCCGACCACCTTGACGATGCGCACGACCGAGTCGATGCCGACCAGCGCGTGCACCGCGGCGAGCGCGTTCAGTGCGCAGACCCGTGCCGCGTCGGTGGCCTCATCCGGCCGGACGACGCCCTCGGCACCTTCGTGCACCTTGCCGTGTACCGAGAGTTCGCCGTCGACGATCGGGAGCTGGCCCGACGTGTAGACGAGGTTTCCGGTCCGCACGGCCGGCGTGTAGCTGGCCACCGGCGGCACCACGTCGGGCAGCGCGATGCCGAGTTCGGCGAGTCGATCTGTCCAGGTCGCAGCCATGCTCAGCCCTTCGGTCGCTTCAGGTAGGCGACGTGCTGCTCCCCGGTCGGGCCGGGCAGCACCGACACCAGTTCCCAGCCGTCGGCACCCCACTGATCGAGGATCTGTTTGGTTGCGTGCGTCAGCAGCGGCACCGTCACGTATTCCCACGCAGTCACTTCACTCATGGACTCACCCTAACTGCCGACGATCAATGGATAAGGTGTTGCGGTGGCCAATGAACAGGGCGCACGTTCCGGGGCGGGGGAAGGTCTCGATTCCGGCGTGACAGACAAGTCTTCAGTCACTGTCGACAACGAGTGGCCGGACGCGGCATCGCGCGCCCGGTTGCACTTCGTGTCGGGCAAGGGCGGAACAGGTAAGACGACGATCGCGGCGGCGCTGGCACTCGCGCTGGCCGCCGACGGCAAAAAGGTCCTCCTCGTGGAGACCGAGGGTCGGCAGGGCATCGCGCAGCTCTTCGACATCCCGCCGCTGCCGCCGACCGACACCAAGATCGCGACCGCCGAGGGCGGCGGCGAGGTGTCGGCGCTCGCCATCGACATCGAACATGCACTGCTCGAATACCTCGACATGTTCTACAACCTCGGCTTCGCGGGCCGGGCGATGAAGCGCATCGGCGCCATCGACTTCGTGACCACGGTGGCACCGGGTCTGCGCGATGTGCTGCTCACCGGCAAGATCAAAGAGCGCATCATCCACACCGACAAGCAGGGTGACCGCGTGTACGACGCGGTGGTCGTCGACGCACCGCCGACCGGCCGGATCGGCAACTTCCTCGACGTCACCCAGGCGATGGCCGACCTCGCCAAGACCGGTCCGATCCGCAATCAGAGCGAGGGCGTCGTCCGCCTGCTGCATTCGGAGG
The DNA here is from genome assembly GCF_009720185.1 of Gordonia sp. 135. Taxonomy (NCBI): domain Bacteria; kingdom Bacillati; phylum Actinomycetota; class Actinomycetes; order Mycobacteriales; family Gordoniaceae; genus Gordonia; species Gordonia sp. 135. The sequence continues at coordinate 510,750 of NZ_CP046257.1, read as the reverse complement.
AGACCGTCGTCCATCTGGTGACGCTGCTCGAGGCGATGCCGATCCAGGAGACCATCGAGGCGATCGACGAGCTGCGCGGCAAGAACCTCAACCTCGGCAGCCTCATCATCAACCGGGTCAGTGCCCCGCACCTGCCCGCCGACGCGATCGACGAGATCGCCGAGGGCCAGATCGATGCCGGGCGCATCGAGGAGAACCTGAAGGCCGCCGGTGTGAAGCTCGCCGACGGCGATCTGTCCGGCCTGCTCACCGAGACGATCGAACACGCGACCCGCCTGCAGGCGCAGCAGATCGCGAAGGCGCAGCTCGACGAGGTTGAACTGCCGACGCTCGAAATGCCGTCCCTCGGCGACGGCGTCGATCTCGGTTCCATCTACGAGCTGGCCAACCTTCTCCAGAAAGCGGGTGCGTGATGCCACTCGATCTAAAGATGGGGGCGGTGCTGACCGACCCCGCGACCCGCGTCGTCATCTGCTGTGGCGCCGGCGGCGTCGGCAAGACCACGACCGCGGCCGCCATGGCGATGTACGCGGCCGAGCAGGGGCGCACGGTCGCGGTCCTCACCATCGACCCGGCCAAGCGGCTCGCCCAGTCGCTCGGGATGTCCGAGCTCACCAACGAGCCGCAGCCCGTGCCGATCGAGGGCAAGGGCACGCTCGACGCGATGATGCTGGACATGCGCCGCACCTTCGACGAGATGGTGCTCGAGTACTCCACTCCGGAACGCGCCGAGGCGATCATGGAGAACGCCTTCTATCAGACGGTCGCGTCGTCGTTCTCCGGCACGCAGGAGTACATGGCGATGGAGAAACTCGGCAAGTTGCTCGAGCGGGACCACTGGGACCTCATCGTCGTCGACACCCCGCCGTCCCGGAACGCACTGGACTTCCTCGACGCCCCGCAGCGCCTCGGCTCGTTCCTGTCGGGCCGTCTGATGAAGGTGCTGGTCGGCGGCGGACGCGGCGTGGGCCGCATGGTCACCGGCGCGATGAGCCTGGCGATGCGCGGCGTCTCCACCATCATCGGCGGCGACATGCTGCGCGACGTCGCGATGTTCGTGCAGTCCCTCGACTCGATGTTCGGCGGCTTCCAGGATCGGGCGCTGAAGACCTACGAACTGCTGAAGCAGCCGGGCACCCAGTTCGCTGTGGTGGCGGCGGCCGAGGCCGACGCCCTGCGTGAGGCCGCGTTCTTCGTCGACCGGCTGTCGGAGGAGACGATGCCGCTCGCGGGTCTGATCCTCAACCGGACCCACCCGAATCTCACCTCTATCCACGAGGAGGCCGCACTGGTGGCGCTCGAGTCGGTCACCGACGACCTGACTCGCGGGGTGTTGCAGATCCACGCCGATCGCGCCGCCACCGGAAAGCGCGAACTCCATCTGCTGCAGCGGTTCACGGCTGCGCATCCGCGGGTGCCGATCGTCGGGGTCCCGGCACTGCCGTTCGAGGTCGCGGATGTGACCGCCCTCCGCGCCGTGGCGGAGCAGATCACCGGACGGGGCTGAATTCCCTCATCATCGACCAACGACAATTCGGCTCGGCCGGCATCTGCCGGTCGAGCCGAATTGCCTTGGCTGAAGAGGTCTCGGTGATCAGACCGCGTCGGCGCGCTGGCGACGTCGCTGGGCTTCGAAGAACGCCGACCACGAGGTCACCTCGGGGTGCTGGCGCAGGAGAGCGCGACGCTGACGCTCGGTCAGGCCACCCCACACACCGAATTCGACGCGGTTGTCGAGGGCGTCTGCACCGCATTCGAGCTGTACCGGGCAGTGCCGACAGATGGTCGCGGCCTTGCGCTGAGCTGCTCCTCTCACGAACAGATCGTCCGGGTCTCCGCCTCGGCATCGTGCCTTGGCCACCCAGGCCAAGCGATCTTCTCCGGTAGAAACTGCCGCTGTCGCCATCCGCCACCCCTACTTGTCGTGTTCCGCATAGCCCCGAGCTCGGGACTCAACTCGCTGCTCAGACCACATTTACAACTCACTGTTAAGTGAGTCACATTCTGCACTCAATCTAGGGATCTGTGCTTGTGTGCGCAACCCCTGGAGCGCAACAAAGTGGGACCACCGTGCAAACTCATCCGATCGGAGGGTTGCGCTGACGCGCGGTCGGGGTAGCGCCGACGCGCGGTCGGGGTCGCGCCGACCCGGTGTCGGATCGTGTCCAGGCACAACGGTCCCCCACGGATCCCGAGGGCGAGGCTGGGCGATGTTCCGGCCGATCGCACGTATCCTGTCGGGGTGATGTCGAAGAAGCTGTGGTCACTGGCCTGGGCGAGCCTGCTGGCCGGCATTCTCGTCGCGGGCCTTCTCTACCCGGTGGCCAGTGGGGTCGGCGTCGTCTCCAACCGGGCGGCAGCGGCAGTCGAGAACGTCTCCTCCGAACTCCTGAACGGCACGTTGCCGGAGGTCACCACCATGACCGACGTCAACGGGAAGCCGATCGCGGTGCTGTTCGACCAGTACCGCTACCAGGTCGGATACAACGACATCTCGCCCGACATGATCCGCGCGATCATCTCCGTCGAGGACCGGCGCTTCCTTGAGCACGACGGCGTCGACTGGAAGGGCACGATCCGCGCCGCGCTGAAGAACTCGTCGTCGGGCGAGGTCCAGCAGGGCGCGTCGACGCTCGACCAGCAGTACATCAAGAACTATCAACTGCTCGTCCTGGCCCGCACCGAGGCCGATCGCCAGGCCGCGGTCGAGACGACCCCCGCACGCAAGCTGCGCGAGGTGCGCATGGCGCTCACGCTCGAGCAGACCCTCATCGACCAGGCCAAGCGCGACAAGGGCCTCGACGACGCCGCCGCCAAGCAGGAGGCGAAGAAGCAGATCGTCACCCGCTACCTGAACGTCGTCCCCTTCGGCAACAACGCCTACGGCATCGAAGCCGCCGCGCAGACCTACTTCGGCATCCCGGCAAAGGATCTCCAGGTCGAGCAGGCCGCCATGCTGGCGGGCATGGTCCAGTCCAGTTCGGCGCTCAACCCCTACAGCAACGCCGAGGGCACGCTGACCCGCCGGAACCTCGTGCTGGACACGATGATCGACAACTTCCCGGAACGACGCGCCGAGCTGGTCGCGGCCAAGGAGAAGCCGCTGGGCGTGCTGCCGCGTCCGCGAACGCCGACGCAGGGCTGCATCGCCGCCGACAGCGAAGGCTTCTTCTGCGACTACGCGTTGCAGTTCCTCGCCGAGAACGGGATGTCGCGCAACTCCGTGCTGCGGGGCGGCTACGTCATCCAGACCACCCTCGATCCCGAGGTACAACGCTCGACGGATCGCGCGGCCAAGGCCCAGGCCAGCCCCACCGCCGACGGCGTCGCCGACGTGATGAGCACGATCCGGCCCGGGGACAAGTCCCATGACGTGCTGTCGATGGCGTCGAGCCGCCGCTACGGTCTGAACCTCGCCGCCGGCGAGACGATGCAGCCGCAGCCGTTCTCCATGGTCGGCGACGGCGCGGGCTCGGTGTTCAAGATCTTCACCGTGGCCGCAGCGCTGGAGAAGGGCCTCGGCGCCGGGTCGACGATCCCGGTGCCCGGGTTCGTCGCAGTGGAGGGCATGGGAAACAGCGCGGGCGCCAACGGGTGTCCGGAGAACTCCTACTGCGTCAAGAACGCCGGGCGCTACCCGGCGGCGATGTCGGTGACCGATGCGCTCGCGCAGTCGCCGAACACCGCCTTCGTCAAGCTGCTGCAGCAGGTAGGCGTGAAGCCGGCCGTCGACATGGCCGTCCGCCTCGGCCTGCGTTCCTACACCGTGCCCGGCTCGTCGGGTTACGGCGACAAGAGCATGGCCCAGTACGTCAAGGACGGGAACTTCGGCTCGTTCACCCTGGGGCCGCTGCCCATCAACGCGCTCGAGCTCGCCAACGTGGCCGCGACGATCGCCTCCGGCGGTGTCTGGTGCCCGCCCAACCCGATCAAGTCGATCAGCCGGGTGAAGCGCGATCAGTACGGCAACCCGGTGATCGGACCCGACGGGCGGCGTGCCCTCACCTCGGTCCCCTTCAACTCGCCGGGCTGTGAACAGGTCGTCGACAAGGGACTCGCCGACACCCTCGCAATCACCATGAGCAAGGACGACGTGGGCGCGGGTACCGCTGCGGGTGCTGCGGGTTCGGCCGGCTGGACGCTGCCGATGTCGGGCAAGACCGGCACCACCGAGGCCTACCGGTCGTCGGCGTTCGTCGGGTTCACCAACCAGATCGCGGGTGCCGCCTACGTCTACAGCGACGGCCCCAACCCGCAGGGTGTGTGCACCAGCCCGCTGCGGTCCTGTTACGACGGCAACGTGTTCGGCGGTATGGAACCCGCACGCACGTGGTTCCAGGCGGTCAAGCCGGTGGCCACGAAGTTCGGTCCGGTCCGGCTGCCCCCGGTCGACCGCGAATACTGGCGCGGCAGCGATCGCGGCCGAATTCCGCAGGTCAGCGGCCTGACCGCCAGTGAGGCCACCTCGCGGCTCCAGCGAGACGGTTTCAAGGTCAACGAGCTCGAGGTCGACAGCGGCCGCCCGAAGGGCACGGTCGTCTTCACCGCGCCGTCGGATTCCGCGATGCCCGGCAGCACCGTGACGATCTACGTGAGCAACGGTCGACGGGCAGGCGGCGACAGCGGCAACGGTCCCACCGAGACCACCGTGGTGGTTCCGGGCGTCGGGCCTGTCGTCATCCAGCTGCCCGGCTGAGCGCCTCCATCTCTGAGGTGGGTCGCCCGTGCGGCCCACCGAAGGGGGTGGGCATGCGCTCGGAGGTGCGTATTCTGAACAGATGCAGCACTCCGAACTCGACTTCCGCTCACGCCTCGGTTCGGCCGGTTCCGGGGTCGGTTCGCGCGCACTCGTCGGCGCCGCGGGGCTGGCCGCCGCCGGCCTCGTCTACTCGACCGTCATCGAGCGCAACGCCTTCGCCCTGCGGCACACGACGCTGTCGGTCCTCGAGCCCGGCGCCTCTCCCCTGCGGGTCCTGCACATCAGCGACCTGCACATGATGCCGGGCCAGAGACTCAAGCAGGCGTGGATCTCCGAGCTCGAGGCGCTGGAACCCGACCTGGTGGTCAACACCGGGGACAACCTCGCGCACCCGCAGGCGGTGCCCGCGGTGATCCAGTCGCTCGGCGGTCTCCTGTCACGGCCGGGTCTGTTCGTCTTCGGCTCCAACGACTACTTCGGCCCCAAGCCGAAGAACCCGTTCAAGTACTTCCGGAAAGACCACCAGCGCACGCACGGCGAACCCCTCCCCTGGCAGGACCTGCGGGCGGCGTTCACCGAGCGCGGCTGGCTCGATGCCACGCACACCGTGCGGGAGCTCGAGGTCAGCGGCGTGCGCGTGGTCGCGGCCGGTGTCGACGATCCGCACATCGAACGGGATCGCTACGAGACCGTCGCCGGACGCCCCAACCCGCTCGCACACCTGCGCCTGGGCCTCACGCATTCACCCGAGCCCCGGGTTCTCGACCGCTTCGCCGCCGACGGCTACGACCTCGTGATGGCCGGCCACACCCACGGCGGGCAGCTGTGCCTACCGTTCTTCGGCGCGCTCGTCACGAATTGCCACATCGACCGTTCCCGGGTGAAGGGGCCGTCGAACTGGGGGTCGTCGATGAAGCTGCACGTCAGTGCCGGTCTGGGTACCTCCCCGTATGCGCCCGCACGTTTCTGCTGCCGTCCGGAGGCCAGCCTGCTGACCCTCACCCCGGTCTCGCACGGCGACGCCGACTACGACGCCGACCAGTCGCTGCCGCAGCTGGCCCGCGAAACCCTGTGACGGGCAAGCGAACACGCCGGGAGCGCGCCGACTCGTGAACTCCCTCGGGGTGAAGGTCCTTGCGTTCGACACCTTCGGGACGGTCACCGACTGGTTCACCGGGATCTCCGGTGCCGTCGCACACACCGTGCCTGACGTCGCCGCCGCCGACTTCGCCCGCGAGTGGCGTCGTCGCTACTCACCTATCCTCGCGCGCGTCGAGGCCGGAGAGCTCCCCTGGCGCCGTCTGGACGATCTACAGACCGACACCCTCCACGAGGTCGCGGCGGCCTTCGACGTGACGCTGGACGCCGATCAGAGCCGCGCGCTCGTACGTGCGTGGCGGGTCATCCCGGGTTGGCCCGACGCCGCCGAGGGGATTCGTCGACTCAAGCGGGACTTCATCGTGTGCGCGCTGAGCAACGGCACCGTGGCGTTGCTGACCGACATGGCCCGGCACGACGACTTCGCGTGGGACGTCATCGGCGGTTCCGACCTCTGGCGGCATTACAAACCCGCGCGCGAGACCTACTGCGGCCTGGCCGAACTCCTCGAGGTCGAACCGAACGAGGTGATGATGGTCGCGACGCACCAAGCCGACCTCGACGCCGCACGATCCTTCGGCCTGCGCACCGCGTTCATCGAGCGTCCGGACGAGTGGGGCGGCGAACCCAAGGACGATTCCGGGTCACCCGACAACGATTTCCACGCGTCGGATCTGCTGGACCTCGCCCGACAGCTGGGTTGCTGAGCGGCACCGACATGACCCTCGACGATCTGCGGCGCTGGGAGGACTCCGGGGCCGGCTGGCGGGTCGTCCACCGCGGCCCGGAGGGCATCACGGTGAGTCTGCTGCGCTGCGACGGCGGTGAAGAGGTCGACCGGTTCGTCAGCGACGACCCGACGATCGTCGCGCACGTCGGCGGTCGCACCTCCTCCGAGCAGGACGCCTGAGGACCCGGAAAACGAGGAAACCCCGGCCGCATCTCTGCGGACCGGGGTCTCACTGCTTGTGTCTCAACCAACACATCTTGGTGACCGACCGTGGTCGATCTCTGTCGGGGTGGCGGGATTCGAACCCACGACCTCTTCGTCCCGAACGAAGCGCGCTACCAAGCTGCGCCACACCCCGTGTGTAGCCTGCGATAGCTTATACCGGCCCCCCGCCGAGTACTAAATCGCCTGGTCAAAGATGTGCCCGAAGTGAGCAAAACGCTGTGGTATCCGGGTCGGACGTCCCATTCTTGGTTAAGGTCCACCCGCAACAACCCCCCGCGCCGTCGCTCAGGATCACTGGGCGCCGGCGTTCACCCCACACGAAAGGACGCCATCATGAGCGCCTCCCCCGATCAGCAGGCGAACTCGTCCGCCAAGCAGGGCTTCGCCCTCGGGATCTCGATCGTCGCCGCGGCCCTGCTGTTCGTCGCCGGCCTGGTCTCGGTCTTCCAGGGCATCTCGGCGATCGCCAACGACGAGCTCTTCGTCGTCGGCCGCAACTACGTCTTCGAGTTCGACCTCACCGCGTGGGGCTGGATCCACCTGATCCTCGGCATAATCGGCATCCTCATCGCCGGTGGTCTCGCGGTCGGCGCTGACTGGGCGCGCATCGCGGCCATCGTGATCGCCTCGCTGTCGATCATCGCCCAGTTCCTGTGGCTGCCCTACTACCCGGCGTGGGCGATCCTGATCATCGTCCTCGACCTCATCGTCATCTGGGCGGTCTCCACCTGGAACCCGAACAACGCCTACAACCTGTAATCTCCCGCTCAACCAGCGACGACGCCGGCCGACGAGGCCTGCAGGATGCCCACGACCCATCCGTGACCCGCTGTGGTCCGAACCCCTGGTCAACAGCCCGTTGGGGCTCGACGGAGATGATCGGGCCACGAAAGGAAACAGCATGCGCGTCACACGCACCCTCGCAGCCCTCGTGGCCGGCATCGTCGTCGGTCTCGGGTTCGTCATCGGAACCGGTTCGGCACAGGCCGCACCCCTCGCCCCGGTGGAGAAGGTCGACATCGACCGCTACCTCGGCAAGTGGTGGCAGCTCGCCACAGTTCCCTCGTTCTGGGGAGTCACCTGCGCCAAGGACACCAACGCCTTCTACACCCGGATCGACGAGAAGACCATCGGCGTCGACAACCAGTGCACCGGACCGACGGGCATGAAGGGCGGAGTGCTCGGCCGCGCCACCGTCGTCGACACGAAGTCGAACGCCCAGCTGAGTGTTCGGTTCCCGCAGACGCCGGCGAGCATCAACCCCAACGGGGCGCCGAACTACATCATCGCCCACATCGAGGACGGCGAGAACCCGAACGGCCCCTACAAGTACTCGATCGTCGGCGATCCCAGTCGCGCCTCGGGATTCCTGCTCTCCCGCGACAAGGTCGTCACCGACGCCGAACTGCGTCGCCTGACGAAGGAGATCGAGAAGGTCGGATTCAACCCGTGCACGTTCCTCGTCTCACCGACCACCGGCGGCCGCAGCGACTACTCCCCGCTCTGCACGATCTGAGGATCTGTCCCATAGGCCGTCGGCGGGCCCCTCACCGTGCTGGTGGTGTGTCCGCCGGGGTGTTGTAGATGTGCTGTAGCAGTCTCGCCATCACGGTGAACGCATTGTCGACGTCCTGTGTGACTGAGAGATTGGTCCAGACGACCATGCTGACGTCGTTCGCCTCGTCATGGACCGCCATCGTGTTGAAACCGGGGAGCTGGCCCTCGTGATAGGTGAGGCGGTTCTCCCCGAACCGGACCTCGGTGATCCCGTAGCCGTAGAACACCCGGGGATCCTCGTCGTGCTGGATCCGAATGCTGTCCCACCACAGCTGCTGGTTGGCGTCGTCGAGAAGATCTCCGCCGACGAACGCCTTGATCCAGGTCATCAGGTCGTCGGCGGTCGAGACGACGCCACCGGCCGCCCAGGCCCACGAGGGGCTCATCACCGTCACATCGTTGGGTAGCAGGGACCCGGCTCTCGCCGCCGCGGTCTCCTCGGGCGTCATCGGCTTGTCCGAGACCTGCAGCGGGCCATACTGATATCCGTGCGAGAACGGCGCCGAGAGGGTCGTGTCGGTCGCGGCGGGAAGCGAGGTACGGGTCAGGCCGAGAGGCCCGAAGAACCGGTCGGCGAACACCTGCGCGAGGGACTTGTCCTCCGCCTTCTCCACGACCAGGCCCAGCAGGACGGTGTTGGTGTTGGAGTAGTCGAACTGCGTGCCCGGCGCGAAGCCCGAGGGCTGGGAAAAGCCGAGGGCCAGGAGCTCGGACGGGGCCCACACCTTCGTCGGATCCGATCCGAAGGCAGCACGGAATCCGTCTGTGTCGAGGTAGTTGTGCAATCCACTGCGCATGCTCATCAACTGCGCGATGGTGATCTCGGAACCCTCGGGAACGCCGAGGACGGATTTGTCGATCGGGTCGTTGACGCCGATCTTCTCTTCCTGGATCAGCTGTAGAACTGCGGCGACGGTCATCGTCTTGGTGACCGATCCGATCCGGAACTGGTCGGCGGCCGCGGGCGCGATGTCATCGCCCATTGTCGTGGTGCCGGCCGAGACGGTGTAGGTGCCTGCCGGGGTCTGGATCAGCGCGAGGGCACCGGGTACCAGGAGTTCCTCGATCGTGTCGTCGAGGGTTGCGCTCATCGCTGCGACATCGACCTGTTTGAGTTCGGGATTCGATTCCGTTGCCGAGCCATCGAAGGAGCACCCGGACAGGACCAGGCCACACGTGACGATGGAGACGAGCGGTGCACGGCCGCGCGTCCGTCCCGGCGGCCGACATCGGAAGCTCTTCACGCTGTACGCCTTCCATCGGCCCGTTCCATGACGGACGTGCGATGTAGTCGTATCACGCGAGAGACGTCACCGTGCCCAATCCCGACAATTCCGGCACCAGGTAGCCGGGATGCATTGACTCACGATGGGCCCCGAATGCCGCTACGCAATTTCGGCGCAAGCACCAAAGTGCTTGCGCCGAAATCAATTAACTGGCTTCTGCGTCGGCTGCCAGTGCGGTGCGCCGGAATTCGTCGGGCGTGAGACCGAACTTGGCGCGGAAGCGGTTGCGCATCGTCGCCGTCGAGGCGAAGCCCGAAGCATGCGCCACCGCTTCGAGTTTCAGGTTCCCCGGACCCGTCAGCAGGCGACGCGCCCACTCCAGACGACGGTCGGCGATCATCTCGGCCAGCGACGTCGGGCTGCCGGCGAGGACCCGGTAGAGGTGCCGTCGACTCACGTGAAGGTGCCGTGCGACCACCTCGACACTGAAATCGGGGTCGCGGAAATTACGCTCGATGAGGTCGGTGACTGCGGCGCGTAGATACCGCTCACTGGTACGCAAGTCAGACACTCCGACACGAGAAACCTGCTCGCTAGGCGAAACACGTTCCGGCGCAATGTCCATCACTTGCCCGTCACCACCATTGGGACCTGGGCCCACCTGATTCCTTTCACGAAAGTCTCCTCCAACCCACATCAGAGGTTACCGACGGGCCGATCCCCGGTCTTGGGCCTTTGGTCCCAAATCGACAGGTCCTTGTCACGGGATTGTGCTGCGGGACGCGGACTTTCCCTATCCACTTCGCTCAGGGAGTGGGTCAGACGTCCACTTCTCCTGCGACGTAATGTGGACGCCGTGAGCAACCAGGACCCGGTTATGCGCCGGAGCACCCTGCGAGCAGCGGCGCTTCGCGTCGCCGACGACGTCCTGTTCCCGGCCGCCGCCGAGGTCGACCGGACCGGCGTCGTACCCCCATCCCATTGGCGGGCGCTCGCCGACGCCGGCCTCTACGGAATCGCCGCCCCGGTCGAGGCCGGCGGACCCGGGCTCGAGTTTGGTGAGGTCACGGAGATCCTGGAGGTACTGGTCAGCGGTTGCCTGTCAACCGCGTTCACCTGGCTCCAGCACCACGGTGTCGTCATCTCGCTGTCGCGAACCGCGAACCCGTCGCTACGTGACGAACTGCTCGAGCCGACCGTCTCCGGCCGACTGCGGGCGGGGGTCGCCTACGCCGGCGTCGTGCCGACTCCGCCCCGGATGACCGCCACCCGCACCGACGACGGCTGGATCTTCAGCGGGCATGCCCCGTTCGTCAGCGGCTGGGGTGTCGTCGACCTCCTGCAGATCTCCGCCCGCGACACGGCGACCGACGACGTCATCGCCGCGATCCTGCCCACCGCAGACCTTTCGACCGACGTCCGGGCATCCCCGGTCGAGCTGACGGCCGCGGCGGCGACGGCGACTGTGTCACTGCAGGTCGGCGGCCTCGCGGTTCCCGACGCCCGGGTAGTCAGCCGGGTCACGCTCGACGAGTTCTTCGCCAATCAGAACGTCGGCGTACGCCTCAACGGCACGCTGCCGTTCGGACTCGTCCGACGCTGCACGGCACTCCTCGACGTCGCGGGACAGGCGCCGGCCGCACGACGACTCCGCGAGCGCGCTGACGAGGCACGGGTGACCCTCGACTCGGCGATGAACGACGCCGCGGCGTTGCTGGCGGCCCGCGCCGACGCCGCCCGACTCGCCCTGGACGCGGTCGCCGCCCTGGTCGCGGCGCGCGGCGGCGAGGCACTGCGCCGCAGCAACGACGCGGAGCGCCTGTTCCGTGAGGCCTCGTTCATCCTCGTCGCGGCGAGCCGGCCCGAGCTGAAGGACCTCCTCGTCCGACGGTTCGCCGACGCACCCGACCCCCGCTAGACCTCGCCGGTAGTGGCGTCCGACTTCTGCGCCTGCGCCGTGCGCGTCGCGTAATCACGCAGGAAGAGAGCCTCGGCGAGCGCGATCCGCTCGATCTCGGTCGGGTCGACGCTCTCGTTCGGCGCGTGGATGAGGCACTGCGGCTCCTCGACGCCGAACAGCATGATCTCGGCGTCCGGGAAGGTGCTCTGCAGGACGTTGCACAGGGGGATCGACCCGCCCTGCCCCTGGATCAGCACCTCGCTGCCGTAGGCGGTCGCCAGCGCGTCGGTGAGCGCCTCGTAGGCCGGGCCGGAGGTCGAGCCGACGAACGGCGAACCCACCGCCTCGCGTTCGAAGGACACCCGCGCATTCCACGGGGTGACCGCCTTGAGGTGTTCGATGAGCGCGTCCTGGGCGTAGGTCGGGTCCATTCCCGGGGGCACGCGGAGGTTGATGCGCGCCCGTGCCCGCGGCTGGACGGCCGCGGAGGACCCGACCACCGGTGGGCAGTCGATACCGAGCACCGTCGCCGCCGGCCGCGCCCACACCATGTCCGACACCGACCCGGACCCCACGAGTTCGACGCCGTCGAGAACCGTTGCATCCGAACGGAACTGCTCGGGTGGATAGGACACGCCGGGCCACTCGGCGTCGGCTTCGAGGCCGGTGATCGTGGTGTTGCCGTGCTCGTCGCGCAGGGTGGCGAGCATCGAGATGAGGGCGGCGAGCGCATCGGGTGCGGCTCCGCCGAACATCCCGGAATGCATTGCCGATTCCAGGGTTTCGACCGACACGTCGATGTTGGCGATGCCGCGCAGCGTCGTGGTGAGGCTCGGTCTGCCGACGGCGAAGTTGCCGGAGTCGGCGATCAGGATGGCGTCGGCGCGCAACAGGTCGGGGTTCTCGACCGCGAAGTGCTCGAGTCCGCCGGTCCCCTGTTCCTCGGACCCCTCGCCGATGATCTTCACGGTGACGCCGAGGTCGCCGGCGAGCGCACGCAACGCGGTGAGGTGTACGGCGATGTTGCCCTTGCAGTCGGCGGCTCCGCGTCCGAACCAGCGACCGTCGCGCTCGGTCAGCTCCCAAACCGGGGAATCCCATTCGTCGTCACCCAGCGGAGGTTGCACGTCGTGGTGGAAGTACAGCAGGACCGTCGGCGCGCCTTCGGGGCCCGGGATCTGTCCGGTGACCGCCTTGGAACCATCACTGGTCACATGCGCGGCGACATCGTCGACGCCCAGCTCACGGAAGGCCGTCAGCAGCCAGTCGACCATCCCGTCGCATTCCTCCGGCGGGAACTGCTGCGGGTCGTGGACCGACCGGAACCGCACCATCTCCGCCAGATCCGACTTCGCGCGAGCCATCAACTCCCGCACCCGATCCCGCAATGTCGCGTCGTCCATGCACACGTCTCCCTGTCGGCTCTCACTGTCGGTTCGCCCTGCGGTCTGTGTACCACAGCCGGGCACGCGTCAGCTCTTTCCCTCCGCGGCGAGGTCGTGCACACTCAGCTCGCCACGGTTGATCGCCGCCGTCATCTGGACGTGGTCGGCGTCGTTGAGATCAGCGTAGGAGATCGAGAACTCCGCCATCGCGTCGGCGAAACCCGCTGTCTCGGACAGATACCGCGCGATGTCGAACCGCGTCGACGTGCGGGCGTGCGCCTGACCGAGTGCCATCCCGCACAGGCGCGCATAGAGTTTCATCGCATCGGGTCCGAGCGCTTCGACGACGACCGACCCCTTGCCGTCGCGGAGCTGGCGCACGTAGAAGTCACGGCGATCGCCGTTCTCGTCGAGTCCCGTCGACCAGCCGAGGAAGAGATCGCTGGCTGCCTGCAGGAGCCGCTGGCCCTCGACGACGCGCTGTCCCTGGTTGTCGAAACCCGATGACGGCACATGATCGGCAAGGACCGACCGCTGTGCCTCCTTGACCTGCAGGAAGAGCGGGTCCTCCAAATTTCTGCCCATCATCAGCACGATCCACGCGCGGGTTCCGACACTGCCCACACCGACGACCTTGAACGCAATGTCGACGAGCGAGAACTGGGCAAGCAGGGTCTGCACATGCAACGGCAGTGTCGCCCGGTAACTGTCGACGCGCTCACGGACCCGTTCCTCGACCACGGCGGCGTCCTCGTCGGTGAAGCGTTCCGTCAGGGGGACCAACAAGGGCGGTTCACTGCGGATGTGCGCGTTGCCATCCGGGTCGATCTCGCAGAGTTTGGCCAGGGCCTGCGCGCTGTTGCGGTGCCGGGCCTTGCGTAATGCCTTCTGCGTCCGCTCGGTCATCGAGGTGTCCAGGCGATCGCCCAGATCCGCGAACATGGACTCGACATCGATTCCGGCGTACCAGCACTCGAGGGTCGTCATCGAGACGCTCCGTCTGATGGTCCGGCGGTACGCCTTCGCCACCGTCTTGGCGATCTTGCGGTTGGTCGTGTCGTCGAACCCGTTGTCACGTCCCGCGATCGCGAAACTCGCGGCCAGTCGTTTCACGTCCCATTCGAAGGGACCGATGTGGGTCTCGTCGAAGTCGTTGAGGTCGAACACCATTCGACGCTCCGGACTGAAGAACAGGCCGAGGTTGCTGAGGTGGGCATCCCCGCACAGCTGGGTGATGATGCCGGTGTCGGGGGTCCGGGACAGGTCGTCGGCCATGACCGCGGCGGCGCCGCGATAGAAGGTGAACGGTGTCGCCGCCATCCGCGCGTGCCGGACGGGGATGAGTTCGGGCACGCGGTTGCGCGCCTGTGCGGCGAGGATCGTCAGCGGGTCGGCACGTTCGCCGCGCGTCGGACAGGCGGCCAGGTCGGCGGGGGTGGTGGTCACCGGGGCTCCTCCCTGTGGAGCGTGTCCCGGGCACCGGTCGGAGCCCGGAGGTGGGCCTCCCGGCGCTACTGGTACGAGACGAACCAGGGTGTCGGCGCGACCGCCATGGTCGTCGCCGGCGAGAACGTCGGCTTGTCCTCCGTGTAGAAATTCTTCCAGCCCATCCACACTCCCGCGGGGAGATCGTGTAGCAATCTGCGCCAGGTCTCCATCTTCACCGGCGGCGTCCCGTGCCCGTCGGCGTGCAGGACCACCTGCAGTTCGGGTCGATCGGTGACGATGTTCTTCCGCTGGGCGAGCATGCCGGCGTCGAACTGGTGGAGCACGAACAGCTTCTGCGGCAGTCCCCGATCGCGTACCAGCCCCGCGAGCCAATCCGACGTGCGGTTGACCTCGTCGGCCTCGACGGACCCGATCTGCGTGAGGTGCACCTGATCCGGCTTGAGACGCCACTCCGGGTCGAGCGCCAACCCGACGTGCGGCAGCGCCAGGAGGTCCGCATACCGCTGGGCTTGCGCCAGGAAGTCCATGCGTCCGGGCTGGAGGTCGAGGGTCACATAGACCCCGGCGCGGCCGGCGGCCTCGACCCAGGGCCGCAGCACTTCCGGGTCGATCATGTTCGTATACCGGGACCCCTCGCCCGGCTCCGACGACGCGACGGTCGCGATGATCTCGAACGCCGGGACCACCGGTTCGGCGCTGACCTGCTGATAGTCGGCGGCCAGTCGCCGGACGCGGTCGATCGACGCCTCGATGCCCTGCCGGCCGAGCGGACCCAACGCCGGCGCATCGGGCGAACCGTACAGCGCGACCATTCGACGGCCCGGGAACACGATCTGCCCACCGCCGGGGAGCTCCGGCGTCCGACGCGCCTGATCGACACGGGCCGCGAACGTCTCGTCGTCGCCGAAGCCGGGACCGACCGCGCGGATCGGGGTCGCCGACGACGCGCCGCTCACCGCAGCGACGGCGTCGGCACCTGCCCTGGGGTCGGGGACGGGCACCTCGACGACGCGCCCCGCAGAACGGGCGGTCAGCATCGCGTCCATCGGGATACCGCGGGCGACCATCACGATCGGCTCGTCCGCGCTCGGGCGCAGGTTGCCGCGCAGGTCCTCGAGGTCGATCGACCTGCGGTTGTCGAGCCCGTCGATCTCGCCGACGCGGACCGCCCGCTGGACACCGAGCCGCCGCAACTCCTCATCGACGCTGTGCGCGGTCTCCGGGCGCACGGTGAGCACCGGGACGTGCTTTTCACCGGCGGCCGTTGCGACGCGCTGCCGGGTTTCGGGATCGTCGAGGGCACCCGGCCCGAGGAGGATCGCCTCGTCGGATCGGGAGTAGAACTCGCGGCTGACGAGGACCGAATCCGGTTCCGCGCCGGTCAGAACGGCGGCACCCGGCCGTGGGTCGGCGAACGCCAGGACCCGGTCGGTTTCGGCCTGCCCCGCCGATGCGCTGATGAAGAGCCCAACCATCACGCAGACGATCGACGCCCCGATCATCCGAATCGTCACCAGTGCATTCCTCCCGTCCTCGGCTCCGCTCGACCAGGGGTCGGATGGGTCTCGACCAGCGTTGGCGCAGACGGTCGCCCAACGTATCAGCGGCAGCACGTCCCTACGACCTCCGGCAAGCACCCGTCCTCGGCCCACACCGTCGTGACCGGCACCGACCGGCGGGCATGTGACCTGGTTCACGAGCGGTGTCGGACCGCGTTGTAGCGTGTGTGCCGTGGACTATTGGGGTGTGATGGTCGGGTTGGGTCTTCTCGCGTCGGCGTTCGGTGCGGCTGCATTCGTGCGCTACCGCGAACGGGAGTCCACAACCCTGCAACGACAAACAGCACTGGCGCGCGAGCTGCGCGAGCTCGCAGGCGATGACGAGGTCCGACTGGCAGCGGTGGACGAGTTCTCGCTCACCATCTATCAGCGTCTCTTCTACGCATCGGTGGTGGCGCCGTGGATTCGCTCGGCGGCCTGGGCCCTGCTGGGTGCAGTCCTCGCCGCCGCGGGAGCAGTCGCGGTCGGGCCGCTGGACGGCGTGTACGCCACCGTGGTCCACATCGTCACGATCGCGGCCTCGGCGATCTTCATCCTGGCCGCACTCGTCTTCACCGGCATCGCCCTGTACCACTCGGCGTCGACCCCGCGTGTCTCCTTCCGCGATTCCTACGCCGACGACGACGCGGGCGTGTCCACGCCCGCTGCCGAGGTGGCCGACAAGAAGACCGGCGAGCCGGCGGGCGACTGACGCCTTCGTCGAAGAGCCACCGAGACAGTCGAATACAACGGACCCCGCCGGTGGCGGGGTCCGTTGCTGTGAGAGGCCCCGATTGAGGGCTCATCCGGTTGATCAGGCGGACTGCGCCTGCCACATCCAGTGCAGCTGTTCGAGTTTCGACGCGAACGAGATGAGCAGATCCTGCGTCACCGGGTCGGCTTCCTCGGTCACCTCGATGCGCTCGCGGAGACCGGCGATGACCGCCTTCAGGTTCGCCACGACGGCGTCGACGACCTCGGTGTCCTTGGTCCAGCCTTCGCCGAAGCCCTTGGTGTTGGCGGTCTTGGCCACGGTCTCGGCACGGCCGTCCGGACTGACGCCGATGGCGGTCGCGCGCTCGGCGGCGGCGTCGGTGAACTCACGGGCCACGGTGACGAGCTCGTCGAGGTCGAGATGCACCGACCGGAACTGCTTGCCGACGACGTTCCAGTGGGCCTGCTTGGCGATCAGGGTGAGGTCGATGAGGTCGACCAGGGTGTCCTGCAGGGCCTTACCGGCCACGGACTGCTGCTCGTCGGTGAGGGTGCTGGTGATGGGGGTGGTCATGATCAAGAGCGTCCTTTCTTGTCATATCTGGGGTGCTACCGCAGGGCTGTGTCGGACAGAGTTCTACGCCCCGTCGGATGGAAGAAACGACTGGTTCTGGTGGGCGACGCGTCAGACGGTGACGGTGACCTTCTGCTCGATGTTGCCGCGGGTGGCCTTGGAGTACGGGCAGAACTCATGCGCCTTGTTCGCAAGCTCCTGTGCCTTCGCCTCGTCGACGCCGGGGATCGAGACATCGATCGCCACGGTCAGTCCGAAGCCACCGTCGGCGGGGTCTTTGCCGATGCCGACAGTCACGTTGACGGTGGAGTCGTCGGGCACCGGGCTTCCTGCCGCCTTCGACGTCGCTCGGAGTGCTCCGAGGAAGCACGCCGCGTAGCCGGCCGAGAAGAGCTCCTCCGGGTTGGAACCGTCGCCGCTGCCACCCATCTCCTTCGGCGGTTGGAGGTCGAGGTCGATCTGGCCCGAGGCCGAGACCACCTCACCGTCGCGTCCTCCGCCGGATGCCTTGGACGAAATGGTGTACACGGGTTCGATTGCCATCGGAGATCCTCCTGGGTTCAGGTGGGTGGATGTTCAGCTGCGTAGAACCAACGTTCTTTCCAACCGGCCTGTACCCGTATTCATTCCGACCAAACCGCCTGGTGGCGGGCGTTACAAACCGGCCGTGGAGTGTCGGCAGCGATACGACACTCCACGGTGTCAGCGACCGCGCAGCATGCGGGTCGGCTTCATCCGGGTCGACTCCGGCAGCCAGATGTTGACCGACCGGCGCGCGGTGAGCAGGGCGGCGATCACCAGCAGTACGAACTGCACCCAGCTGATGACGACCATCGTCGACGAGATGTCGGGATAGCGGAAGAGGAGGTCGACGCCCACCGGGATGCAGAGGAGGTGGACCACCACGGCAGCGAGGAAGAAGTTGCGGCAGTGGCGGCTGTGGTGGGTCACCGCGGCCACGAGGAGGAGGTACTCGATCACCAGCACCACAACGATCATGACCAGCATGAACGGCGGGAAGAATCCGGCGAGCGTCTCGACCTGGTCCTCCGGTGCGGAGTTGGCCGGGTCGGTCACGACCCCCTCGAGGAGGCGCTGCCGCAGGTCGTCGGTGATGGTGCTCAGGTTGAAGAAGCCGTATACCGCCAGGACCAGTCCGATGACCGCCGCACCCCACCAGACGACGCGGGCGTGGAGTGCCAGGGCCGCGGGCGGGCTGCCCGGGTCGGCCGGCCGCGGCGGGTAGAGCGCCGCCTGGTCGCGGTCGCGCGACGATCGTTCCAACTCGGCGAGATCTTCGGCGTCGAGTTCTGCCTGAGTCGGGATGCGTTCGGGGTCCCGATCGTGGGGGTCCCCCGGCCCGTGCGGATCGGTCATCCTTCGATCCTGCCATCCGGGCCACCGGTACGAACAGGGCCCGCCGGAGCGATGCCGGCGGACCCTGTCTGCGGTTCGGGTGGTCCTGCGTCGAGTGGATCCGCGTCGAGTGGTTCTGCGCTTCGACTACTTCCGGAACTCGCCGAGGACGAACTCCATGCCGGGCAGGAAGGTGCCGAGCATCGGGACCACGTGGTTGACGATCGACTTGGTCAGGATCGGCGGCGTCGGGTTCGTGACGAACCGGACGTCGGCGCCCTGGGCCCGCCAGTCCGCGGCGAGCTGCGCAACCTGGCCATACGGGATCACGTCGTCGTGGAGGCCACCTTCGAGGAAGACGGGAGCGTTCGGCTTCAGCCGACCGATGCGCTGTTCGCCGACGACCTTCTGCACCACCGGCGACCGTGCGATCACCGAGGAGAGCGTCTCGCCGGTGCGGGTCCAGTTCTTCGTCTGCTGGAAACCGAAGGCGGGGATGATGTCGCCGATGCAGCTGGTCGAGATGTGCTTCAGCGCAGCCTTTCCGGAGGAGTTGGTCTCCCGCTGCACGACGTCGGCGACCAGCGGGTACCGCTGGGTGAGGCCGTTGATGGCGAAGCCGATGGCCCCGGCAATGGTGCTCCCGTCGATGGCCGGGATGACCTTCGCCAGGTCGGCTGGCGGCGCACCGGCGTAACTGGCACGGACGTTCAGTTCCGGTGCGTAGGTCGCGGCGAGTTCGGCCGCCGAAGCGGCCGCGCCACCGCCCTGCGAGTAGCCGGCGAATCCCACCGGCGCGTCGGCCGGGGCTCCCGACGCGCGCAACGCCGCCCGGGCGCCGTCGAGCATGGCGTGGCCGGTCTCCGAGCGGTTGACGTAGGTGTGGATTCCCGGGGTGCCCATGCCGATGTAGTCGGTGACGAACACCCGAACACCGTTGAGCAGCATGTAGAACATCTCCGGCGCGGTGTAGTTGACGCCGATGCTGGGCTTGGTGATGTCGAT
The DNA here is from genome assembly GCF_009720185.1 of Gordonia sp. 135. NCBI lineage: Bacteria > Bacillati > Actinomycetota > Actinomycetes > Mycobacteriales > Gordoniaceae > Gordonia > Gordonia sp. 135. The sequence continues at coordinate 491,294 of NZ_CP046257.1, read as the reverse complement.
CGACATCGGCCGGCTCATCAGCTTCGACGCCGCGCACTGGTCACCCTGACCGATGGTGCCCGGGCCGACGACGACGGTCGGGCGCGGACCCTTCCCGGCCCACGGCGCGGTCGGCTCGACGACGGTGCCGGTGACCGCCGCGGGCTTTCCGTCCTGGTAGGTCGAGGTGTACATGACCTTGCGGGCCGTACCCGGCCACTGTCCGGGAGCACCTGGGATCTGCAGGAGCAGCGGGATCTGCTGACTCCGGATCACCGAGCCGGGCTCGGTGGCGAAGGATGCCGGCGGTGTGTAGAAATCGGCCGCAGTCGCGTCCGGCGCCGGACTCATCACGGCAGCCGCACAAGCAGCTGCCACCGCACCCGCAATCGTGGTCTTTCGCAGGCGTGACCTGCGGCGCCACCCCACGCTCATTCCCGACTTCAGCTTCATGGGCGAGTAACCTACCCCACAGTAAGTTGAGTCAGGTGACTGGGTCGGCAGCGGCCGGTGCCTTGTGATCAGGGATGGGTGCAGCCAGGCCGCGCGGTGGCACCTCATCGCCCGGGCCGGGTGCGACGATCGGCGAAACAAGAACTAACAACGCCTTTTTGTCATCCATTAGGGAATAACGTTACAAATCCGTTATAGAGGGATTTGAGTGTGACGTGATAGTGCGAAATTTAGCGTCGTTTACCTTCTCTGACGCACCGTTGACCAATACCATTGGCTGCAGATTCAGCCCGCATTGCGGTGATTCCGACAATCGAGCACAGGTTGCCTCTCGGAATCGATGAACCAATCGACCAGAGGTGTGACATGAACAAGAAAGCTCGTAACGGGATAATTGCCGCCGTCGCGGCCGTCCTGCTCTTACTCGGCGGCCTCGGAACTTTTGCGCTCTGGAGCGACACTGAGACCACCGACTCCGGTGACGTCCAGACCGGCACACTGGATCTGGAAGCAGTGAATGCCGGTCAGTGGCAGGATATCTCGAATCCCACCACTCCGGTCACCATTGATCCGGTCACGTTCCGGATGGTGCCGGGCGATGTTCTCCAGTACACCGCCAGCTACCTCGTGTCCGCCGACGGAGACAATCTGGCGGCGCGGATCACGACGACCAATCAGGGTCAGAATGTGATACCTGCGGCCCTGATTCCGCACGTCACAATCACGAACATCGCCACCTTCGACGGCGAGGCCATCCCCTCCAATCTGATCACCGAAGAAGACAACGGCAAGACCGTCGACGTCACGGTCACCGTCAACTTCAGCCGGGACACACCGGGTCAGGTCGGCATCAACGAGACCATCAACCTCTCTCAACTGCAGGTGACACTGCAGCAGGAACGCGCCTAGGCCTCGATTCGCCGACCTCACGCCCGAAATGAGGCGTCACCTTCTCGGTCCCGTTGCCGGGTCAGCCGTTCTCGTCGCAGTGGTGATTCTCATCGCCGCATCGGTGCGGTCGACCGGCGCCTACTGGACCGACACGGCATCCGCGGCCCCCGGTCAAGTCACCACCGGCCGACTGTCGTTGTCGACGGGGTCGGGTTCCGGTAGCACGTACACGTTCCCCGAACTCACCGGCGCGCGACTGATCCCAGGCCAGTTCAAACAGGCGCCACTCGTCATAGTGAACACCGGGACGACCCGCCTGCAGTATCGGCTCACCTCTGCCGGGCCCCAACCGTCGACGGCGTCGACGGTTGGGGTGACACTCGCCGGGGCGGTCGGCGGAACCTGCACCGCCACATCAGCGCTCGGGTCGGTCAGTGCATTCGCCACGCTGTCCGCGATCACCGGACCGACCGCGGTGACGTCGACGTTCCGAACGCTGAACCCCGGCGCTCAGGAGACCTGGTGCATCCGGAGCACGTTGAACACGGTGACCGGCACCCAGCCGGCGACCTACACCCACACCTTCGTCTTCCGAGCGGAACAGTTATGAGCGCCAACCCAACCCGTATGAGGGACACCCACACGGCCGGCCGGTCCACCGACGAATCCGAGCGCACCGGCCCCTGGTGGTGGGTCTCGACGATCGTGACGTGGATGCTCCTGATCATCACCACGGCCTTCGTCCTCGCGCTCATCGTCGTACCGTTCCTCGGTAGTGCGCAGCCGTATACCGTGCTGACCGAATCCATGCGCCCGACCTACCCGCCCGGAACCCTGGTGGTCGCCCGCGACGGGGATATGAACCGGCTGGCCACCGGAGAGGTCGTCACTTACCAACTCCGGTCGGGCGAACCGGAGGTCGTGACGCATCGGATCATCGCGTCGGGAATGAACAGCGACGGTACGCGCACCTATATCACCAAGGGGGACAACAATCCTCGGGCCGACGCCGCACCGGTCAAACCCGAACAGATCCGCGGCACCGTGTGGTATTCGATCCCCTATCTCGGATACGTCAACAACTGGCTGACCGGTGACACCCGGGTTCTGGTCGTGTCCGTTCTCGCCGGCGCCCTCGGGGTGTACGCCTTGTTCCAACTCATCGGCGCGGTGGTCGAGGTCAGGCGTGCACGTGCGAGGCCTAATCCATGACCGACGTGGTGCGCCGGGTCTCCACCGTCCTGCGGTCGACGCGGGTTCGAGCGGTGCTCGCCTGCGGCATCGTCTTCGGGCTCGGAACCGTCGGCACGATGGCCGCGTGGTCGGCCACCAACACCACCACATCGGGCACGTTCACCACGGGTTCGGTCGATCTGTGGCTCAACAACGTCAATGCGACGACAACTGCACCGCTGGCGCTGAATCTCGGAACAGGCGTTCTCCCCGGGCAATCGCGAGCGGTGATGATCAATGTCCAGAACCGCGGGCCGTCGGCGGCGATGTACACGACGACGATCCGGGGGGCCACCGAGGGCGCACGGGCAATGACCCTGTCGGTGGCCGTCGGGGGTTCGGTGAGCGGTAACACCTGCACGGCGTCACCGGTCCTGACCGGACAGGCCATCACCGCCTCGGCCACACCGATCCTCGGGAACCGCGGGGAACTGGCCGCCACCACCGGCACCGACCCCCTGTGCATGCAGCTCACGCTGCCGACCGCAGCCGCCAATACCCTGCAGAGCGCACCGGTCACCGTGGTCGTGACGTTCACCGGAACGGCGGTGGCAGGTGTCTGACCATGAGACGCCACGGAGCCGGGCGACGCGGATCGCCGACGTCGCGCTCAGTGTGTCCGCCGTGGCCGGAGTCGTCTGCATCCTGGTCGCCCTGGCGGCGTTGATCTTCGGCGTCACACCGCTCGTGTTCCGCTCCGGTTCGATGGCCCCGGCGATACCGACCGGTTCCCTGGCGGTGGCCCGCACGGTACCGGCGACGGAGATCGTGCCCGGCGACGTCGTGAGTGTGTTCGCGGACAACGGGAATCGGATCACACATCGCGTGGAATCGGTCGGTGAACCCACCGGCAACTCCGTGCCGCTCGTTCTGAAGGGCGACGCCAACGACGTCGCCGACGCGGCCCCTTACGTGGTCACCGACGTCGAACGTGTACTCCTCGACGCACCCTACCTCGGCTATCTCATCGCGTGGTCGTCGACGCCCACTGCTCTGGCAGCCGGGATCATCTTGGCTGCAACGCTTCTCGTGGTGACATTCCGGCCGCGGCGCCGCGTGCCGCGAGGCGACACGCCCGATGGTCCCGACCCGGCGAACACTCCGATCGGCCCCGCCCGACCCGACGGGCCACGGCACGCGCTCGGTGAATGGCGGACGGGCGCACCGGTTGTCGCCCTCACACTCGCGGCCGTCCTCACTTTCGCGGAACCGTCACCCGCGCGCGCCGCGTTCACCGACACGACCGCAGGTCAGGTCACCCTGACGATGGGCACGGCCCCGAGGATCGCGTCGCTCACATGCACCACTGAGGGCAACATCTTCGAGATCAATACCGCGATTCTCACGTGGCCCGTCGTGGGAGCGGACTATCGCTACCGCCTCGCCTATCGCGGGTTGACAGGAATCAACCTCGGAACATACGAGGTCCCCGCTCAGGCTTCCGGAACTCTCACGCTTCGCCTCACTCCTGCTGTGCTCACCGGGCTGCCGCCGATCCTCATCTTCAACGTCGTCGTGTACACCCTCGTCGGCACCAACTGGATCTCGGTGGATGGCTTGACCCGGCGTATCGACAAGACCGCAGCTCAGTCACGCTGCGACACCTCCGGAACCGTGACCACCGCGGGGACGGCCGCCACGGCGCGGGGCGCTCAATCGACTAGTCCGACTCCTTCGTTCGCCGGCCCCTCCGTATCCGACTCGACCACACCGGACGACCCATCCAGCTCGACTCGTGAATCCCCCCAAGTCGGGCCATCGACAAGTACGACGCCCGGTAGACCGGAAGTCACCGAATCGCCCAGCGAGCACGAACAACCATCCACGACAACCGAACCCACGACCGCGGCCCCGGCCGCCGCCGAGCCCGAACCCGATGCATCGGCGTCCAGCTCGACGTCTGCCTCCCCTCGCGGTTATGACGTGCCGGAGAGCTGACCGTCACCGACCGCCCGGAGCGATCTTGAGCATCCGCCCGACGGTCGCCTGCCACAGGGTCCCATCCGCGGTGATGGTGCCGGTGAGTTCGAGAGGTTCGTCGATCGGCGCGTGCCCGAGATGGCGGGTCTCGACGCGGCGTCCGGTCGTGAAATCCGTTGCGATGTAGTCCACGGGCCCCAACTGCTGCGGTAGCCCCGCCATCAGCGGGCCGTATCCGAGGGCATGGATCAGGCCGTCCGCGCGCGAGAGCTTGGGCAGCGTCGCGATCCGGTCGGAGTTCTCCCAGACCCGCTCGCACCCGCCGTCGTCGACGTCGATGCGGGTCATGCCGCCGACGAACGGGGCGTCCGCGGGCACCGCGGGGCCGTTGACCGCCATCGGCGGATACTGGTAACCGTACGTGCTGGGGATGACGAGCGAATTCCCCCAGGCCATCGGCGAGTTCTCCGTACCCGGCCCCGATCGGCCGAAGGCGCGGATGCGGCACACCTCGGACCCGTCGTCACTGCGGAAGACCCGAAGGTCCGGCCGGTCGGCGTTGTCGACGATCCCGACCCACCCATCCCCACCGGGTCCGAAATACGTTGGCGTGGTGCCCGATCCCCAGGTGAGCTGACCGGGTTTGCGCCCCGGACCACGGTCATATCCGCGGCGCCAGACGACCTTCGGCGCGGCTCCGGGTTCGGCGCGCATCTCGTAGAGCGCATGGGTCGTGAGGATCGACGCGCCCGATCGTCTGATGGAGAGGCCGTTGCCGAGCGCCTCCCCTGTCGGCAGTCGCGTCGATCGGACCCGCTTGTCCCCGTCCACCGTCCCCACCACCCCGCGCGTCGTTGCGAACCAGATCCGGCCGTCGAAATCCGGAGCGAGACCGGTGATCGCATCACCGGCCGGGATGTGGTCCGAGACATCGACGCGGTCATCGACGTAGACCCGCCAGCCCGATGCCGTCTTCCGGTGCGCCACACGGAGAACCGAACCGGATCCGTCGGCGACGACAACACGGTCGCGGTCGTCGAGGTAGCCGTACACGCCGCCGAGCAGGCCACCCTTCGTCAGCTGCGTCGACGCCAGCGGTTGCGCCGTGCGGGGATCGAACAGGACCACCGTCGGCGCCGCGAACGCCGGCGGCGCCACCGCGACGAACTGTGTGCACAGCGCGACCGGCATCCCGTCGCGGCCGACGAAGGTCGCCGCGCAGGCACCGCCGGGGATCGACGACGCGGCGAGTCGCGCACCGCGTCCCGGCCCTCGATGCCCGGTTGTGTCGGTGGACGCCAGGTCTCCGTGCATCAGCGAGGTGTCCGACGGGCCGAGGCCGGTTGGCGGCGAGTCAGGCTGGGCTGCTGCGGGATACGCAACGGCCACGGACGCGACCAGCGCGAGGGCGACCATCCACAGCCGGGTTCGCTTCATGGGTGGTCAAGCTACCGGGACGAACCGAAGTGCGGAAGGGTTGCGCGCGCACTGTAACCCTCGATGCCCGAGGTGCGAGGAGCGCCGGCGACGTGCACCGAAGTCCTGGTGGAGTCAGATCACCAGACCGAGCGCCAGCACGACGACCAGGCCGCTCACCGAGAGCAGGGTCTCCATCATCGACCAGGTCTTGAAGGTCTGGCCGACGGTCATGCCGAAGTACTCCTTGACCAACCAGAAGCCGGCATCGTTGACGTGCGACAGGAAGACCGAGCCGGCACCGATCGCGAGAACGACCAGCGAGACCTCACCCGAGCTCAATCCGTCGACGAGTCCGAGCATCAGCGACGACGCGGTGATCGTCGCGACGGTCGCGGAGCCGGTGGCCAGGCGGATCAGCGCGGCGAGCACCCAGGCGAGGACGAGGATCGGGACGTTCGCGCCGGTGGCCCAGTCGGCCAGGAGCGTGCCGATTCCCGTGTCGACGAGGACTTGCTTGAAACCGCCGCCGGCGGAGACGATCAGCAGGATGCCGGCGATGGCGGGCAACGCCGCACCGGTGCACTTCGAGATCGTCTCGCGGTCCATCCCCGAGCCGCGGCCGAGGGTGAACATCGCGACGACGACGGCGATGAGCAGGGCGATCAGCGGCGTACCGAGGATGTCGAGAACGCGACGCAGGAGCTGGTCCTCGTCGGAGATGAAGATCTCGGCGAGCGCCTTGCCCAGCATCAGGACGACCGGCAGCAGGACGCTGAACATGGTGACGGCGAAGGAGGGCCTCTTGGTGGTCGGACCGTCGTCGGGGTCGACGTCGAAGGTGTGTGGCGCCTCGACCGTCACCCACTTTCCGGCGACGGTGGCGAACAGCGGGCCCGAGACGATGATCGTCGGGATCGCCACGCCCACACCGAGTGCGAGGGTGAGGCCGAGGTCGGCGCCGAGGGCGTCGATCGCCACGAGCGGGCCCGGGTGCGGTGGCACGAAGCCGTGCATGGCCGAGAGGCCTGCCAGCGCGGGGATGCCGATCGGGATCAGCCCCAGGCCCGAGCGTCTGGCCACCAGATAGATCACCGGCATCAGGAGGACGAGGCCGATCTCGAAGAACATCGGCAGACCGATGATCGCGCCGACGAGCGCCATCGCCCACGGCAGCATCCGTGGGGAGGCATGGCCGACGATCGTGTCCACGATCTCGTCGGCGCCCCCGGAATCGGCGAGGAGTTTCGCGAACATCGCACCGAGAGCGATCAGGATGCCGACACCGGCTGCGGTCGAACCGAATCCGGTGGTGAACGAATCCAGCACCGTCGGGATCGACTCCCCCGCGACGATGCCGACCGTGGCACCGCCGCCGACCAGCGCGAGGAACGGGTGGACCTTGGCGACGGTGATCGCGATGACGATGACCGCGATACCGGTCAGCGCCGCGACGACGAGCTGCCAGCCCGGCGCGACCGGCTCGGGCAGATCCGCACTCGCGGCGAGGATCGTGGTGGTCGACGACATGTTCAGTTCTCCTCGCCGTCGGGGAGCGACGCGACGAGCTCGTCGACGATGGCGTCCACACTCTGGTCCACGTCGACGGTCAGGCCGCGCTCATCGGGGGTCAGGGGTTCGAGGGTCTCGAACTGGGATTTCAGCAGCGCCGTCGGCATGAAGTGCCCCGGCCGCGATGCCTGCCGGCGGGCGATGACCTCGACCGAGCCGACGAGGTGCGCGAACAGCACCGATGACTCGTGCCCGCGCAGACGGTCACGGTACTCGTGCTTGAGAGCGGAGCAGCTCATCACCCCGCCGTCACCGTGCTCGGCGAGCCAGGCGCCGATGGACTCCAGCCACGGGCGGCGGTCGTCATCGTCGAGCGGCCGACCCGCCGACATCTTGGCAATGTTCTCCTCCGAGTGGAAGTCGTCGGCGTCGGCGAACGGAACGCGAAGACGCTGCGCCAACGCGGCTCCCACTGTCGACTTCCCCGACCCGGAAACACCCATCACGACCACCGGTGATCGCATGCCAACTCCTCCACATCGCTGTGCTGCTGATCACGGAGACTGCCTCAATAGTCATACTTATGCAAGTCTCTTGAGCAATACGTACGCACATTCGCTCCTTGCGCCGCTAATGAGAAGATGAAAGCGTGAGTCAGAGCACAGGCGGGACCACGGAGCGCCACGACGAGACCCTTGCCGCCATCGGTAGGCGCATCGTCTCGGGGGCACAGCCGGCGGGCAGCGTGCTGACGCTCGACGCCATCTGCACCGAGCACGGGGTGTCGCGGACCGTGGCACGCGAGGTGATCAAGGTCCTCGAATCGATGGGACTCGTCGAGTCGCGGCGCCGGGTCGGCATCACCATCCAGCCGCGCACCAGGTGGAGCGTGTTCGACCCGCGACTGATCCGGTGGCGTCTCGACGGCGCGGACCGTGCGGAGTTTCTCGCGACCCTGTCGGAGCTACGACGCGGATTCGAGCCCGTGGCGGCCGCGCTGGCGGCGGAACGAGCGAACGAGCACCACTGCCGCATCCTCGCGGCCGCGGTGTCGGACATGTCCGTCCACGGACGGACCGGCGACCTCGAGTCGTACCTGCTGGCCGACAAGGTCTTTCACCGCACCCTGCTCGAGGCGAGCGGCAACGAGATGTTCCGGTCGCTGGCCGACGTCGTCGGCGAGGTGCTCGCCGGTCGAACCCATCACGGGATGATGCCGCCGACCCCGAACCCGGCCGCGATCGCACTGCACGACGACGTGGCGAGAGCGATACGCCTCCGCGACCCGAAGGCCGCGGAGGCGTCGATGCGAGAGATCATCACCGAGGCGGCGGCAGCCGTCTCCCCCTCGCTGCCTGGGGTGCGAGCCTCGAAGGCCGACTAGACCAGCAGCTCGGCGATCTGAATGGTGTTGAGAGCAGCGCCCTTTCGGAGGTTGTCACCCGAGACGAACAGCGCGAGGCCGCGACCGTCCGGGACACCCGGATCCTGGCGGATACGACCCACGAGCGAGTTGTCCTTGCCGGCCGCGGCGAGCGGCGTCGGCACGTCGGTGAGCTCGACTCCGGCTGCGGCACCGAGGATCTCCTGGGCACGAGCAACCGACAGCGGCTCGGCGAATTCCGCGTTGATCGACAGCGAGTGTCCGGTGAACACGGGCACACGCACGCAGGTTCCGCTGACGAGAAGCTCGGGGAGACCGAGGATCCTGCGCGACTCGTTGCGCAGCTTCTGATCCTCGTCGGTCTCGCCGGTGCCGTCGTCGACGAGCGAACCGGCAAGTGCCACAACGTTGAACGCAATGGGTGCGACGTACTTGTTCGGGGCCGGGAAGTCGACGGCCGAGCCGTCGTGGACCAGCTTCTCGGCGTCGCCGACGACGGCGCGCACCTGTCCGGCGAGTTCCTCGACGCCGGCCAGACCGCTACCGGAGACCGCCTGGTAGCTCGAGATGATCAGACGCTGCAGTCCGGCTTCGTCGTGCAGCGGCTTGAGCACCGGCATGGCTGCCATGGTGGTGCAGTTGGGGTTGGCGATGATGCCCTTGGGCGGGTTCTTCGCCAGCTCCCCGTTGACCTCCGAGACCACCAGCGGCACATCGGGATCCTTGCGCCACGCCGACGAGTTGTCGATCACGGTGACACCGGCGGCGGCGAACCGCGGCGCCTGCTCGCGGGACATCGTGGCGCCCGCGGAGAACAGGGCGATGTCGAGACCGGCGGGATCGGCGGTGGCCGCATCCTCCACCACGATCTCCCCGTCACCCCACGGCAGCTTCTTGCCCGCCGACCGCGGCGATGCGAAGAAGCGCACCTCGTCGGCCGGGAAGTTGCGCTCTTCCAGGAGGGTTCGCATGACGGCACCGACCTGACCGGTCGCGCCGACGACTCCGATACGTACACCCATGATCAGCGACCCGTTCCTGCGTAGACGACGGCTTCTTCTTCGCCACCGAGATCGAAGGCGGCGTGCAGTGCGCGCACGGCGTCGTCGAGTTCGGTGTCGCGGCACAGCACCGAGATGCGGATCTCCGAGGTGGAGATCAGCTCGATGTTCACGCCGGCCTCGCTCAAGGCCTCACAGAAGGTGGCGGTGACGCCCGGGTGCGACTTCATGCCGGCGCCGACGAGGGAGACCTTGCCGATGTGGTCGTCGTACAGCAGTTCGGTGAAGCCGATCTCCTCGCGCAGCTTGGTGAGCTTCTCGACACCAAGCGGGCCGAGCTCGCGCGGCAGGGTGAAGGTGATGTCGGTCTTGCCGGTGTCGACTTTCGAGATGTTCTGCAACACCATGTCGATGTTGATCTCGGCGTCGGCGACGGCACGGAACACCTTGGCGGCGTAGCCCGGCTTGTCGTCGAGACCCACGACGGTGATCTTGGCTTCGCTGCGATCGTGTGCGACGCCGGTGAGAATGGCTTCTTCCACGGGAATGTCCTCCATCGATCCGGTCACCACGGTGCCGGGTTTGGTCGAGTACGACGAGCGCACGTGAACGGGAACGTTGTACCGGCGGGCGTATTCCACGCACCGCAGCATCAGGACCTTCGCGCCGCAGGCCGCGAGCTCGAGCATCTCCTCGAAGGAGACCTTGTCGAGGCGGCGGGCGTCGGGGACGATGCGCGGGTCGGCGGAGTACACGCCGTCGACGTCGGTGTAGATCTCGCAGACGTCGGCCTCGAGGGCCGCTGCCAGCGCGACGGCGGTGGTGTCGGAGCCTCCGCGGCCGAGGGTGGTGATGTCCTTGGTGTCCTGCGAGACACCCTGGAACCCGGCGACCAGCACGATCTTGCCCTCGTCGAGTGCGCTGCGAACGCGTCCCGGCGTGACGTCGATGATCTTGGCCTTGCCATGTGAGCTCGTCGTGATGACGCCGGCCTGTGAGCCGGTGAACGACTGAGCATGTGCACCAAGCGAACTGATGGCCATCGCCACCAGCGCGTTGGAGATGCGCTCACCCGAGGTCAGGAGCATGTCCATCTCGCGCGCCGGGGGCGCCGGGTTGACCTGCTGGGCGAGGTCGAGCAGTTCGTCCGTTGTGTCGCCCATCGCCGAGACGACGACGACAACGTCGTTGCCCTGTTTCTTCGTCTCGACGATGCGCTCGGCAACGCGACGGATGCGTTCGGCCGTTGCGACCGAGGATCCGCCGTACTTCTGCACCACGAGGGCCACGTCGAGTTACCTCCCGCCGGCTCGTGCGCCGGTTCGATAGACGTCAGCTTGCTTCGGACAACCTTACCGGGCAGCAGGTTGCAGCTCTGACCTGGTCACCGACGTTCTGTGATCCGTCGCACACGGCACGTCGCCGGTGGTCGTCCGCGACGACCTAGGATTCCACGGGTGGCCACCCCTACCGACGTCGACGATCCGGGCCGTCGTCCCGACCCCGACCCGGGCACGGGTGGAGTCGACGGCCGGCCGATCTCTCCGGGCGGCTCGACGCCGGCCCGACGCCCCGCCGACCCGGGACCCCCGTTCGCCGACTGGGTCCGCCGGTACCGCTGGTGCCTCGACGCCCTCGTCGTCTATCTGGTCATCCGCGCGATCGGAATCCTCACGCTCGCACGGTTCGCGGACCTGCGCGACATCACGCTCAGCAAGGCGCTCACCGTGTGGGACGGGCAGTGGATGCTGGCGATCGCCACCCACGGATACGACGGGGTGCCGGCGAGCCTGACCGATGCGCGCGGAATCCACACCGCCGACACCGCATATGCCTTCTTCCCCGGGTACCCGTACCTGGTCGGGTTCCTGGCGAAGCTGCCCGGTGTGACGCCGTTCGGTGCGGCGCTGACCCTCAATCTCGTTCTCGGATGCATCGCCGCGGTCGGCGCGGCCCGGCTCGGCATGGTGTGCGCGCGGCTGATGTCCCGTCGCTCCCCCATCGGCCCCGCCCCCGAGCGCGCCACCGGACTGTTCCTGGTGGTGCTCTTCGCGGCGACCCCGATGTCGATCGTGCTCAACATGGCCTACACCGAGGCGATGTTCTGTGCCCTCGCCACGTGGGCACTCATCGGAATCCTCGAGAAACGCTGGCTGCTGGCCGGGGTGATGGCGGGCCTCTGCGGGTTCTGCCGGCCGACCGCCGCGGTCGTCATCGGCGTGGTGGTCCTCGCCGCGCTGGTGTCCCTGTGGACCGGCCGCAGCTCCACCGAGGTCACCGGCGCGGACCGTGCGCGTGCCGCCGCTGCGATCGTCCTCAGTCCGCTGGGATACCTCACCTATCTGGGCGTCGTCTGGGCCCACACCGGTTCGCCGACGGGATGGTTCCGCATCCAGACCGAGGGCTGGGACACCGAGTTCGACTGGGGTGTGGCCGCATTCAACTTCGTCAACGAGCAGCTGGTCAATTCCGCCGAGGTGGCCCCGACCGCGACGTCGTGGATCGTACTGAGCACCCTGGTGATGCTCGGTGTGGCGGTCTGGGCGCGGCTGCCCTGGCCGGTGTTGCTGTTCGGTTCGCTGCTCGTTGCCCAGATCGTGCTGTCGAGCGGCCTGATGATGAGCAGACCGCGACTCCTGTTGCCCGCCTTCGTCCTTCTCATCCCGCTCGCGATGGCTCTCGCCCGGGCGCGGCCGGTGATCGCCGGCCTCGTCGTCGTTCCGATCGTCGTCGGCAGTTCGTGGTTCGGCGCGCACATGCTGACGGTGTTCCCGCACGCGATGTGACCGCGGTTCCGGCGGCTCAGTGCGCGGAGGCCTCGAAACCCGCACAGAGATAACCGATCCCGGCGTCGAGCCGGGCGCGCGGGTCCAACAGGTGTGCGGCGTCGGGGCGTCCGGCGAGACGGGCGAGGTGTTCGGGCACCGCGGCGTCGGACCGTCCGGCGATCACGTCGGAGAGCCGGACCGACGACGCCTCGGAGTCGCCTTGGACCTGATCGTCGATCAGCTTGTCGCCGACGGCCATCAGCGCGACGCCGTGGACGAAGCTCCACACCGTCAGCGCCATGTCGGTGGCACGTTCGATGCCGACACCGAGTTCCAGGAAACCCGCGGACAGCCAGTCGAGACATTCCAGCGAGGCCTCGCCGTAACTGAGCCGAGGTGACGAATAGGCCAGCACCACCCAGGGGTGACGCCGGTACAGCTCCCAGTCGACGTCGACGGCGATCCGGACCCGCTCCTGCCACGACGGCGCGTCCTCGTAGGGGTAGGGATAGCGCTGCGTGACCTCTTCTGACATCGCCAGCAGGAGGGCCTCCTTATCGGCGACGTGCCGGTAGAGCGACATCGCCCCGACCCCGAGCTCGTCGGCGACCCGCCGCATCGAGAGACCGTTCAGTCCCCGGGCGTCGGCGATCCCGATCGCGGCGTCGACGATGACCGCCGGCGACAACTTGGTCGTGCCAGATGTCACCTGCTCGCCCCTCCTGGTCCTCCGCGGGAATAAACGGATTGCGTACAGCGTACTCACCTGGCGTACGCTTGCCCGCGTACACCGTACGCGCCCTCGCTGGACGAGCAGATGAGGACCGCTGCGACGAACCTTGTCGAAACCCCATCTGCGAAACCATCGAGGAGCACATCGTGTCCACCCGCCTCGGCCCGTCGGATCGGCAACTTCCGGGTACCGCCGACCGACGAACCTGGCTGGGACTCGCGGTGCTCACGCTGCCCGTGTTCCTGGTGTCGATGGACGTCTCCGTCCTCTATCTCGCGATCCCCTCGATCACCGACGCGCTCGCGCCGTCGGCGGCCCAGCAACTGTGGATCCTGGACATCTACGGCTTCCTGATCGCCGGCCTGCTGATCACGATGGGCAATCTCGGCGACCGCATCGGACGGCGTCGCATCCTGCTCGCCGGAGCCGCGGTGTTCGGCGCGGCGTCGATCCTCGCCGCCTTCGCACCCACGGCCGGAATCCTCATCGCCGCTCGCGCCCTGATGGGTGTCGGCGGGGCGACGCTGATGCCGTCGAGCCTGTCGCTGATCGCCAACATGTTCTCCGACGACCGGGAGCGCGGCCGCGCCATCGGCGTCTGGACGGCAGCCTTCGCCGGTGGCGCCGCGGTCGGCCCGGTCATCGGCGGCGTGCTGCTGCACCACTTCTGGTGGGGCTCGGCCTTCCTCATCAACGTGCCGGTGCTGGCCGCCCTCCTCATCCTCGGCCCCCGACTCATCCCCGAGTACAAGGCACCCTCGACCGCACGGTTCGACGTGCTCGGCGTCGTGCTGTCGATGGCCGGCATCCTGCCCGTCGTCTACGCGGTGAAGACCATCGCGAGCGACGGCGCCGACGCGGGCGTCATCGTCATCGGGCTCGCCGGCCTGGCACTGCTCGCCGGCTTCGTGGTCCAGCAACGCAACTCCGCGGCACCACTTCTCGACCTCAAGCTGTTCCGGAACGCCCACTACGTCGGCGCGATCTCGGTGGCGCTCGTCGGCATGATGGCCCTCGGCGGGATGTCCTATCTGACCGGTGTCTACCTGCAGTCGGTGATGGGGCATGACGTCCTTGCCGCGGCGGTGGCCGGACTCCCGATGGCGGTCGCGGTGGCGGTGTTCTCGATCGGCGCCTCCCGGATCGCTACGGTGGTCGGCACCCGCGCGGCGTTCCTCGGGTCGATCGTGCTGGCGGCGGCCGGCAACTTCGGTTTGCTCGCGCTGACCACGTCGTCGCCGATCTGGGTGTACCTCGTCTTCACGTTCATCGCCGGTATCGGTTACGGCATCCAGTTCAGCCTGGTGTCGGTCGTCGTCGTGGGCGCGGTCCCACCGGAGCGGTCGGGCTCGGCGTCGGGGATCTCGGAAACAAGCTTCGAACTCGGCAACGCGCTCGGACTCGCCCTGTTCGGTTCGCTTGCCACGCTGGTGTTCCGCGGACATCGCGACGGCTGGTCGTTCGGCGACACACTCGGTGAGACGCTCCATCGCGCCCTCGAGATGGGTACGCCGGGCGACGGACTCGCGACCGCGGCCCGCCAGGCCTACGTCGACGGCATGCACGCGGCGTCGCTCGCGATCGGGATCTCGATGACCGTTCTCGGCATCGGGGTGTTCTTCGCGATGCGCAAGCCGCTGACGCCCTGGACTGCCGATGCCCGGACCGTGACCGACGAACCGCAGGAGGGTTCGCCGCTACCCTCGACCAAGTGCATGAACTGATCGAAGGACGATGGAGCGCGCGGGGTTACGACCCCGCCGCCACCATCTCCGTCGCGAACCTCACGACCATCGTCGACGCCGGGCGGTGGGCACCCACCTGGGGGCGCATGCAGCCGGTCCGGTTTGTCGTCGGCCGACGCGGAGACGCCACCTTCGACGCCCTCACCGGCGTCCTGACCCGGGGGAACTCGGGCTGGGCACCGCGGGCGGCCGCGTTGGTGCTGGTGTGCACCACGGATCGTCCCGACGACCCGAAGGAACACACATACGCGGCGGTCGACGTTGGTCTCGCCGTATCGCAGATGATCCTGCAGGCCGAGGCACTCGGCTTCAACGGCCACCCGATGGCCGGCTTCGACGCCGCCGCCGCGACCGCGGCCTTCGACATCCCCGCCGACAAGCGGCCTCTCGTACTCCTGGGGATCGGCGCACTCGTCGAGGACACCGCGTCGTTGCCCGAGGACATCCGCGACCGCGACGAGCGCCCGCGGACCCGCCTGACGCTCGACGAGGTCGCGTTCGCCGGACGGTGGGGACGGCCCGCGTTCACCGCGCCCGACGCGTGAAACGTCCCCGCCGCGATCGATGATCGCGACGGGGACGTCCTTGTTCTCATGCGGCCGTGTGCCGATTCGGCGTCAGGGACTTCAGCCGACGAGCTCGGGTTCCTGTTCGGTCCGCTCGGCCTCGGCGCGCATGGCCTTGTCCTTGGTCTCCACGATCAGGATCGTGCAGACCACACTGATCGCGGACAGGCCGGCGAGCAGGACACCCACCCAGATCGCACCGGGTCCGGCGATCAGCGGGGCGGCGATCAGCGGCGGGATTGCTCCGCCGAAGATCCCGGCGAGGTTGTAGCCCATGCCGGCACCGGTGTAGCGGTAGCGCGCCTCGAACAGTTCGGGGAGCAGCGCACCCGCCGGGCCGTAGGCGATGCCGAAGATCAGCAGGGTTCCGATCAGGCCGACGACGAAGGCGAAGCCGCCGCCGATCTCGAGGATCGGGAACAGGACCAGCGCCCACGGGATGGCGATGATGCACGAGGTCAGGATGACCCGACGTCGACCGACCCGGTCGGACCACATCGCCGACGCCGCGGTCGACAGGCCGAAGACGATCGCGGCGATCATGCCCGCGCTCAGCACGAACGTGCGGGACAGGTCGAGGCTCTTGGTGCCGTAGTTCGTGAGGAAGGCCGTGCCCATGTAGAAGAGGGAGAACAGGCTCGCCAGCGCACCGCCGGCGATGAGGATCTCTTTCCACTGGTATCGGAAGGCATCCATGAAGGGCAGTGCGGGCCCGTCTGCGGCCTCGGACTGAAGTGCCTTGCGGCGCTGGACTTCCTGGAAGACCGGGGTCTCCGCGACGGCGAGCCGCACCCAGAGGCCGACTGCGACGAGAGCGAACGACAGGATGAAGGGGATACGCCAGCCGTAGTCGAGGAAGGCCGAGCTCGTCTCGCCGAGGGTCAGCGTGGCGATGAGGAACGTCAAACTCGACAGGAAGAATGCGAACGCCGGTCCGAGCTGCGGGAACATCGCGTACAGACCACGTTTTCCGGGAGGTGCGTATTCGGCCGTGAGCAGCGTCGCGCCGGCCCATTCACCGCCCACCGCGAAGCCCTGCAGGAATCGCAGTACGACAAGGGCGATGGGAGCCGCGATCCCGATGCCCGATTCGGCGATGCCGAAGACTCCGGTCTCGTACCCCGGGAGGAGTCCGATCGCCACGGTCGCGATGCCCATGATCAGCAGCGTCCACACGAGCGTCCGCTTGCGGCCGATCCGGTCACCGAAGTGCCCGAACAGCATGGCGCCGACCGGGCGTGCGAAGAACGCCACGGCGAAGGTCGCGAAGGATGCGATCGTGCCGGTCACCTCGTCAGCTGCCGGGAAGAACACCGTCGGGAACACCAGCGCGGCCGCGGTGCCGTAGATGAAGAAGTCGTAGAACTCGATGGTCGTGCCGATCGAGCTGGCGGCCGCGACGCGTCGGAGGCTGGTGGGCTTCGCGTCGGGCGGCGTCTGGGGGTCGGGCGGTAAGTCAGCGCGAGGCGGATCGGCGGGGATCGTGGTCACTGGCGTCGTCCTTCTGTGCAGGCGGCCGCGTCGCGGTTGAGCGGCTCTGTCGAAGACCGGGCGCGAAGCCCGTACACCCCTCCGGGCGCGGGAATGAGTTCGGTCACTCGTGGCTCCTGGTGAGATGCATGTCATAGCTTCACCGGGCCCGCCCCTGCACGGCACCCCCCGAAGAGGGGGCGCGGAGGGGTCAGTTCACGATGGCTGTCGCCTCGATCTCGACCAGCACCTCCGGTTCGTACAGCGCCTGCACGCCGATCAGCGTGGCCGGCGGCATCGGCGTGGGCAGTCCCACCTCGTCTGCCACGGCTCCGATCCCGGCCATGAAGTCCCCGATCTTCGCCGGTTCCCAGTCGGTCACGTACACCGTCAGACGCACGACGTCGCCGAAATCCGCGCCTGCGCCGCGCAAGCCGCGGGCGACGTTCCGCAGCGTCTGGGCGACCTGTCCGGCGAGGTCGGCCGGGATCGGCGATCCGTCACCGGTGTGAGCCACCTGTCCGGCGAGGTACACGTGTCGGGTGCCGGTTCCCACCGCAACGTGGTGGTACGGGGCGTTCGGCAGCATGCCTTCGGGCCTGGAGAGCGTGACGGACATGTGTTCCTCCTGGTCTTTGTAGGTATCGCTTGTATACTTGGTTCCGTTCGGTTACTTCAACGAAACCAGGTCTCATGCCCGATACCCCTGCAGCCGCACCGCCCTCGCCGAGAGGCGAACACGAACTGAGGATCGACGCCGCGTCCCGGGAGTTGCTGGGTCAGGTCCTGGACAAGTGGTCCCTGAGCGTGCTGAACGAACTGTGCGAGGCGCCGTCTCGGTTCAACGAACTGCGCCGCGCCATCCCGGCGGTGTCGCAGAAGTCGCTCACCAGCACGCTGCGCCGCCTCGAGCGAAACGGCATCATCGAACGCCGCATGCTCAGCACACGACCGGTCTCCGTCGAGTACCGGATCACGCCGTTGGGCAAGACCGTTCGCGAACCGATCGACGGACTCCTGGAGTGGGCGTCGACGCATCTGCCGGCCATCGACGCCGCGCGCGAGAGGTTCGACGACGAGGTCCTCGGCCCCGACGAGGACCGCTGACGCGGGCCCCGCCTGCCACCGACCGACGGACCAGGAATAGGCTTCCACCTGCACCTTTGGTCTCGATAGCACTGAGGAGTACAGTCGAGCGCATGCAGCGCGCACTCCTTCTCGGTTGCCGCGGCGGGGTCTGACACGACCGGCCCTCCGTCGCGGGGCCCAATCACGCGCCGGTCACTTTCCTTCCAGACACGGAGAATGACCACTCATGGCACCAGCAGACACCTTCACCTCCGGCGCCAGCCGAATCGTCGAGCCGAACGGCCCGATTCCCGCCGACCAGCCCGTATGGAATCCGCAGCGCAACTCCGCGATGCCGGTTCACCGCTACCGTCAGTTCGCCGACGAGGTCGAGACGATCTCGCTGCCCGACCGCACCTGGCCCGACAAGGTCATCACCAAGGCCCCCCTGTGGTGTGCGGTCGACCTGCGTGACGGCAACCAGGCACTGATCGATCCGATGAGCCCGGCGCGCAAGCGTCGCATGTTCGACCTGCTGGTCCGCATGGGCTACAAGGAGATCGAGGTCGGCTTCCCGTCGGCGAGCCAGACCGACTACGACTTCGTCCGCGAGATCATCGAGGACAACGCGATCCCCGACGACGTCACCATCCAGGTCCTGACGCAGTGTCGCGAGGAACTGATCGAGCGCACCTTCGAGGCCTGCCGCGGTGCCGCGAACGTGATCGTGCACTTCTACAACTCCACCTCGGTGCTGCAGCGCCGGGTGGTCTTCCGTGCCGACAAGCCGGCCATCGTCAAGATCGCCACCGACGCCGCCCACAAGGTGCTCGAGGTGGAGAAGAACTACCCCGACACCAACTGGCGCTACGAGTACTCGCCGGAGTCCTACACGGGCACCGAGCTGAGCTTCGCCAAGGAGGTCGTCGACGCGGTCACCGAGATCATCGCCCCCACCCCCGAGAAGCCGATGATCGTCAACCTGCCCGCGACCGTCGAGATGGCCACGCCGAACGTCTACGCGGACTCGATCGAGTGGATGCACCGCAACCTGGCCCGCCGCGACTCGATCATCCTGAGCCTGCACCCGCACAACGACCGCGGAACCGGTGTCGCCGCAGCCGAACTGGGCTTCCAGGCCGGCGCCGACCGCATCGAGGGCTGCCTCTTCGGCAACGGTGAGCGCACCGGCAACGTGTGCCTGGTGACCCTGGGCATGAACATGTTCAGCCGCGGCGTCGACCCGCAGATCAGCTTCTCCGACATCGACGAGATCCGTCGCACCGTCGAGTACTGCAACCAGCTGAACGTCCCCGAGCGCCATCCGTACGGCGGCGATCTGGTCTTCACCGCCTTCTCCGGCAGCCACCAGGACGCCATCAACAAGGGCCTCGACCAGATGAAGTACGACGCCGACGACGCCGATTCCGACGTCGACGACATCGTCTGGGCGGTCCCGTATCTGCCGATCGACCCCAAGGACGTCGGCCGCAGCTACGAAGCGGTCATCCGCGTGAACAGCCAGTCCGGCAAGGGTGGCGTCGCCTACATCATGAAGGCCGACCACGGCATGAACCTGCCGCGCCGCCTGCAGATCGAGTTCAGCCGCGAGATCCAGAAGATCACCGACGGCGAGGGCGGCGAGGTCAATCCCAAGGAGATGTGGGACGTCTTCGCCCAGAACTACCTGCACCCGGTCTGGCCGCTGGAACGCATCCGCCAGAAGGTCGACGCAGCCGAGGTCGACGGCGGCGAGGACCACATCACCGCGGTGGTGAAGATCGAGGGCAACGAGCGCGAGATCACCGGCTCGGGCAACGGTCCGCTGGCCGCCTTCGTCGACGCCCTGGGCACCGTCGGCTACGAGGTCCGGGTCCTGGACTACAGCGAGCACGCCCTGACCGCCGGCGGCGACGCCAGCGCTGCGGCGTACGTCGAGACCGAGGTCAACGGCGAGACCGTCTGGGGTGTCGGCGTGGCGTCGTCGATCACCACCGCCAGCCTGCGTGCCGTGGTCTCCGCGGTCAACCGCGCCTACCGCGTCGCCTCGACCCCCGCCGCCGAGGACGAAGCCGCACCGCGCACCTGGGCTCCGTAGAGACCCTCGCGTAGCCGAGAACCGAGTATCTGGCCGCTGGGCCGGGACCACGTCGACGGGTGATCCTCGTCGGGGGTCCCGGCCCTTTGCGCACCTCCGTGACGGCGGACCGTCGAGACGGCACAACGCCGTATCCCTCGCTTCAGGATTTTGTATACGGTTGCGACATGGTAGCCACGACAACCCGCGAGTTGTATCTGGAGACCGGCCTCGCCGTACTCGCCGATTCCGGATACAGCGCGTTGAAGCTGTCCGAGGTGTGCAATCGACTCGGGGTCACCAGCGGCTCGTTTTATCACTTCTTCAAGAACTGGTCGGACTACACCACCCAGCTGATCGACCACTGGCTCGACTCGCGCACCCAGGTGGAGGTCGCGGCCGTCCAGGCCGAACCCGATCCGCTGCGCCGGATGATCGAGCTCATCGAGTTCGCGGTGTCCCTCCCCCACGAGGCGGAGGCCGCGATCCGCACGTGGGCGGCGATGAACCCGGACGTCCGCGAGGTCCAGCAGGCCGCCGACCGGTCGCGCTACGACGTGGTCTTCGACATCGCGATGGAGTTGCTCGACGACCGGGTCGCCGCCCATCGGTATTCGAGCTGGGCCAACTTCGTCCTCACCGGATACGAACAGACCACTCTCCCCGAGGACCGTGAGGCCCTGCGGTGGGCGGCCGAGCAGTTCATCGAGTCCCTGGCGGGTGCGGCCCGGCAACGGCGTGACGGCCAGATCGTGACGACGGATGGGCGCCCCCAGGCACCGGTGGTTGCCCGCGACTGACCTGCCGGTACCGGCGCCCCATGCCCCTCGTGCGGGAACAAAACGGACCGTGGTTTCATTTACCGATCATGAAGAAGATCGGTCTCCTGTCGTTCGGTCACTGGTCGGAGTCGCCCGGATCGCAGGTCCGCACGGCCGCCGACACGTTGCTGCAGTCGATCGACCTCGCCGTGGCCGCCGAGGAACTGGGCGCCGACGGCGCGTACTTCCGGGTGCACCACTTCGCGCGCCAGTTGGCGTCGCCGTTTCCGTTGCTGTCGGCGGTCGGCGCCAAGACCAGCCGGATCGAGATCGGCACCGGCGTCATCGACATGCGCTAGCGCATGTCGGGGTTGTGGCGTTGGCGCGAACGGCTCTGCCGTTTACAGGTATCGGCAGACCTGGTCCGCGCTGCACGAGTCGGGGTCGGGCTGCGCGGCGTCGTGCCTGAGCTCGGCGATGGTGTCTCGGAGCGCTGTGAGCTGGGCGATCTGCTGCTCGATCTCGGCGAGGCGCGCGTCGAGGAGGTCGCGCACGTGCTCGCAGGGAGCAGCGCCGCCGTCGCGGATTTCGAGGATCTGGCGGATCTGGGCGAGGGTGAGGCCCGCGGCCTGGCCGCGGTGGACGAAGTCGATCCGGGCGGCCGTCTCGGGCGCGTAGTCGCGGTATCCGGACGGCGTGCGCTCGGCCGGGGGCAGCAGGCCCTGCTCCTCGTAGAACCGCAGCGTCTTCGCCGTCGTTCCCGCCCGCTCGGCGAGTTCCCCGATGCGCATCGCAGGCCCCCTGTTCTTTCGGCAGAAGTCCTCTTGACCTTCCCCTGCACTGGAAGGTCCAGTATGGCTGAGATAGACCGGAAGTCCAAGTATTGACAGGAGCTGCGATGCCCACGAAGTACGACCTCGCCATCATCGGATCGGGCGGCGGTGCGTTCGCCGCCGCGATCCGCGCGACCACGCTCGGCAAGTCGGTGGTGATGATCGAGCGCGGGACGCTCGGCGGCACCTGCGTGAACACCGGCTGCGTGCCGTCGAAGGCCCTGATCGCCGCGGCCGACGCATGGCACTCCGCGGCCGACGCCGCCGACCGGTTCCCGGGGATCGAGACGACGGCGGGGCCGGTGGACATGCCCGCCCTGATCGCCGGGAAGCAGGCGCTGGTCGAGTCGCTGCGGGGCGAGAAGTACGCCGACGTCGCCGACTCCTACGGGTGGGCCGTCCGCCGCGGGGACGCCGCGTTCGCCGGCACCCCCGACGCACCGGTCCTCCAGGTCGCCGAGGACGACGGCAGCACCGAGACGATCGAGGCCGCGCACTACCTGGTCGCGACTGGCTCTCGGCCGTGGGCCCCGCCGATCGACGGCCTGGACGAGACCGGGTACCTGACCTCGACCACGGCGATGGAGCTGACCGAACTCCCTGAGTCCCTGCTCGTGCTCGGCGGCGGCTACGTCGCCCTGGAGCAGGCGCAGCTGTTCGCCCGGCTCGGCTCCCAGGTCACCGTGCTGGCCCGGTCCCGGCTCGCGTCGAAGGAGGAGCCGGAGGTGTCCAGGACGCTGCAGGAGGTGTTCGCCGACGAGGGCATCCGGGTGGTCCGCCGCGCGCTGCCGACGCGGGTGTCCCGCGACGCCGCGACCGGGCAGGCCGTCGTCACCGCGGACGTCGCCGGCGGCCGGGAGGAGTTCCGCGCCGACCAGGTGCTCCTCGCCCTCGGACGACGACCGGCCACCGACGGGCTCGGCCTCGACGCGGTCGGGGTCAAGACCGGGGACCTCGGCGAGGTGGTCGTCTCCGACCGGATGCAGTCCTCCCACCCGCGGATCTGGGCCGCGGGCGACGTGACCGGCCACCCCGAATTCGTCTACGTCGCCGCCCAGCACGGCACCCTCGTCGCCGAGAACGCGTTCACCGACGCCGACCGGGCCGTGGACTACGCCCGGCTGCCGAGGGTCACGTTCACCGGCCCGGCGATCGGCGCGGTCGGGATGACCGAGAAGGACGTCGTCGCCGCCGGGATCCGCTGCGACTGCCGCGTCCTGCCCCTGCACCACGTGCCCCGCGCCCTGGTCAACCGCGACACCCGCGGCTTCGTCAAGATCGTCGTGGACGCCGACACGGGGAAGATCCTCGGCATCACCGCCGTCGCCAAGGACGCCGGCGAGCTCGCCGCCGCCGGGGTCCACGTGCTCGGCAAGACCGTCGCCGAGGTCGCCGACGCCTGGGCCCCCTACCTGACCATGGCCGAGGGCATCCGGATCGCCGCCAAGGCCTTCACCACCGATCCGTCGCTCCTGTCGTGCTGCGCGTGAACGCGCACGCAGACAATCGGGGGGAACGCTCAGCTGGGAGAGGAACAGACGATGAGCGGCGATAAGGGCCACGACTCGCATCGCGCGGGCGTGCTTGTCGGTGCTGGGACGGGCTTGCTCCTGTTGGCATGCTGCGCGCTTCCGCTGCTGATCTGCTGCGGCCTGCCTCTCCTCGCCGCGGGCGGAGCCCTTGCAGGTATCGGAGGTTTCCTCGGCAACCCTTGGCTCATCGGTGCCGGGATCGCAGTCGGGGTGGCCGTCACAGCGGCGATCGTCCTCCGGCGACTGCCGCGGCACCGACGTCGCTCGACCGGCGGCTGCGGCAATCGTTCGACTACTGACCGGGGTCAGTAGTTCGAGTGGCTCCAGTCATCGTCGCCAGCTCGGCCACGTCGGCATCCCGCGACCCTTCCAGGTCTCCACGAGACCAGCAACCCAGCGGACGGACGCGAAGACCCCGTAGCCGGCCGCCGCGAGGCCCACGGCGATCACGAGCCAGCGCCCGATCCCGAGCCACACGCTACCGTCCACGTCCAGCGCCCACTGAGCGCCGGTGATGAGCCCGGCGATGCCCATCCAGAGCCCGGCGATGACGACCACCACCGGCAGGAGCGCGAGGCACATCGCGGCGGCGGCCGACCACAGCTGCCGGGCCTCCAGCTTCGCGGTGGCGGCGATGATCCGCTCGGCCCGTTCGTTCGACGCGTCGAGGTTCGCGGTCATCGTGGTCGAAGCCTCTCCGGTGACCTGCTCGACGGCCTTCTGGACCCGCTCCTCGGTGTGCTTCTCGATCCGCTGCACCGCCCAGCCGACCTGTCTGACGAGCTTCTGGTTCGCCGCGGCCTGCGCCTTGAGCCCCTCAATCGCCGATGCCGTAGCCACGTGGTTCCTCTGCGCCTCCGCGACCAAGCTCTGCGACGCGGCGTTTAAGCTCTCGCCGTTGAGACTCTGCGCGAACTCGCCGAGCGTGCTCGCGATCTCGTTCTGCCTGCTCTCGATACTCGCGATCCTCGCGGACACGTCGCTGGAGGGCGAGGAGGTTGACGCCGGGGCCGTGATCCGCTCCAGCCGCCTCGTCGTCTCCTCGTCCATGACCTTCACGAACCCCGCGAGCTTCTTCTGCTGCTCGGCCAGCCGGTCGAGCCTCGCGTTCTGCGCCTCGACGGCGGCGAGGATCGAGGTCAACGCCTCCATCGTCTCCGGACTGTCGAGCTGCTGCTGCGATCCGCTCTGCGCGTTCTGCTGCTTCAGCCTGTCGAGCGCTGCGCTCATGTTCCTGCTCCTCCTGCTGCTGGTGGTAGTCGAAGAACGCCCGCGCGCCCTCCGGGGTGAAATCTGTCGAGAGCGCACTCGTGCGCTTGCGTCGCTCGGCACGCCCGGACTCGCCGCGGCGGTCCTCGATGTAGAGCGTCCACGTCTCCTTGCCGACGTTCTTCCCTCGCTTGCTGATGGCGGTGTGGAGGCGCATCCGCGGCACCCGCTCCCCGTCATCGCCGAGCTGCTGGTTCTGCTCCTCGATCACCGCTTCGAGACCGGCCTTGTCCACCGCACGGGGATCAGCCAGGGCGGCGCTCATCCGGTCGCCCATCTCGCGGTCGAGCCCGCCCTCGGCGAAGTCCTCGCGGCGCAGCTCCCAGTCCTTCGGTGCGTGCTCCAGACGCTTCACGACCGAGAGACCGTGCTCGCGCATGAGTTCGTCGTTCGCTGACTGAACGCCCCGCTGGTTCCCGGCCTTGCGGTCGTGGAACGTGCGGTAGTCGCTGAGCGCTCTTCCCGTCCGATTGCTGTGGTTGATGACCAAGATGTGGTTGTGCGGCTTCTTCCCGCGTCCGTCCACATGACTGACCACGAGGCAGTCGGAATCTGGGTGCATCTTCTTCGCGAGTTGATAGCCCAGATCGTTCACCCGCTGCACGTCCTCCGGATTCTTCGGGTCGAACTCCTCGTCGCTGAACGACTGCCTGTAGTGCAGCGCCTCGACGTCGCGCTTCGTGTTCTGGGTGAGCGCGCGGGCGCGCGCCGAGAACGCGCCGGGGCCTCCCGGCACGTCGCACGTGATCGCGACGCCGCGCTCGTCCTCCTTGCCCCGGATGTAGCGCTCGGTGTCGGCGGCGCTGGCGCTCGGACTGTAATGTGTCGTGCTCATGAGGCCGCCCGATCACCGAGCAGGGCGCGGATCTCGCGGAGCAGCTCGATCAGCTCGGGCACCTCCGCCGACAGCGACACCGGCTCACCCGCGCGAGCACGGCGGTCCAGGTCGTTGACGTTGATCGCGAGCGGGCGCACCTGGGCGGCCAGCTCCCGAGCATCAGCAGACGCCTGCACGCGCTCCTCGACCCCGAGCAGGTGCGCGGCCACGGCGGCGTCCAGCTCCTCGCTCCGAGATGCATGGAGCGCATCGCGCACGACGGTCCGCACCCACGTGCTCGGAGCCAGCCCGAGCCGCTTCGCACGAGTGCGAACCGCCCCGAGCGTGGCGTCATCGAAGCGCGTATCGAGCCGCCCGCCGCTGCCACGACGACGCTCCGCGCCGCCGTGACTCTGGCGCACAGCCTCCGCATCAGCCCGACCGGTGTTCACCCGGGAGTCGGCCTGCTGCTCCGCCTGTACGCCAGAATGGCAAGCAGTAGCCGTGTCGGACATTTCGCTGGCGCTCATGTCCTCCCCGGCTGCTTGCGAGGGGGCTCCGCCCCCTTCGATCCCCTGGAAGAGCGCATCGCGTTCGGTGCTCATGCGGCACCTCCGATCAGCGCCAGCGGCACGTCAGGGCTCCGCACCGCGAGCCCACCCAGCAGCTCAGCAACCGCGCCATCCGCATCATGTTCGGCCGAGGTCTCCGGACCGTAGGTCAGTTCCCGCGACCCGACGTTCTGGTGGTACGCGTTGCCGTACATGCCGGGCGTGTGCGCGGCGGCCGGAACGCTGCACTGGTGCCACTCGTAGGGCTCGATCTTCCCGATGTGCTGCACGAGGTAACGATTGATGTCGTCGGCACGATAGACCTTCACGACCGAGGCCAGCCGGCGGATGAACTGGTCCAGTGCCTCGTCCACGTTGCCCTTCTGGCGGGCGTAGTAGAAGAACTCGACGGGCTCGATCGTCGCCGTGATGACGATGAGGCGCGGGGCCACCTCGCCCTTGTTCTTGTAGCGGGCCTTCGCAGGCGAGGCGTTGTACGGATCGAGCAGCAGCAGCCAGTCGTTCGCATCCATCGCCGAGGCCCGCAGATCGTCCAGCAGCAGCACCTCCTCGCCCCGCCAGTCATCAAGCGGGTTCCCCGTCGCGGCCCGGTAGACCTGCCACCGCTCGCCGTGCGCGTTCGCCGCGTTGATCGCCTCGGTAATGAAGTCCGTGGCGAACCGGGTCTTGCCGATCCCGGCATCTCCATGGACGAACACGACGTGCGTCGAGAACTCACCGGCGCGCAGCTTCGCCGCCGCCCGGTATGCGCGACGCTGGCCGTAGGCCGACAGCGCGTCGTCGATCTCCCGCTGATGCCGTGAGTAGATGTCGAACAGCTCGTCCGTGAGCATGATCTGATCCCGCGTGATCTCACCCTGGAGAACGCGCTCCCGCATGTCCTCGAAGTTCTCGGCGACGATCTTCTTCTTCACGTGGGCGCGGCCCTTCTGCCACGTCTCCCGGCGCTGGGCGTCGATCCCGAGGTAGTCAGGCCCGCGCACGGTGGCGACCTCCGAAGGCGCGTACTGGTGCTTGTCCGCGTACTTCACGTGCGTCAGATACGACAGCATGTTGTCGAAGGCGTACCGCCCGCGGCCAGGCTTCTCGACGTACTGGGGCTCGACGCCGATGCCGAACGCGAGCCGATCCAGCGGCGCACTCTTCGCACGGCTGGCGAACTTGATCACGGCGTGCAGGTGCTCGGGCTTCGGTTCGACCACCAGGGCCTTCTCCGTGTCGCTCCAGACCTCGCGCTCGTCCTTGTCGTGCACGATGCCGTAGGCCTCGACGACCTCGCAGCCGGTGGCCTCGAGCCGCTGCACCACGTAGGCGAGGATCGCCTCGGCACCCTGCTGGAGCAGCGCGGCCCCGTTCGGGTCCTCGGCAGCCCAGGCCCAGTACGACGGATCGAGGTACTGCGTGAGCCCGATGCTCGTCGGGTTGTTTTCCTGCTTAGCCACGGCGACCACCCCCGCCGCGGACGGCGCGGCGGGCCTCAGAGGGAGTGCGGCGCCTAAATGACCCCCTATTGACCCCCAAATGAGACCCCAAATGATCCCGCGGGACCACGCGACGGAGCGAGGGCGGAACAGTCCGCTGACCAGGCAAGTTGTTGCAAGGCGCGGCAATCGACAAGCCCTTGCCGCGCCCGTAGGAACGAATGAGGGTCTCGTAACTCTTGGAGTGCGAAGCACGGCTACGGGCAGTCATCACGACGACGGGCAGCCCGCCTTCGGCGGGTGCTAGGCCAGGCCCTCCGGGCGGGGTCAGGTCGGTGGAAGCGGTGCTGAGGTTGCGTGCGTCGGCGTACATCAGCGACCACCGCCCCGGCCGTAGCGCTTGATGACAGCCTGGTGCGTGACGCCGAGGGCGTCGCCGATCCTGGCCCAGGTCACCCCATCGGCTCGGGCGTCGGCGACGGCGATCTCGACGGCCTCCTCCAGCACAGAGCGGAGCACGCCGAGGTCGTAAAGCTGGGCCTCGGCGTCGGCGAGGGACGGGTCGCCCTGACGCCAGCGGAAGCCGGTCAAGTGATCGAAGGCGGCGGAGTTCGCGCTCATCAGCGACCACCGCCCATCACAGAGGCAACGGCGGCGCGCTGGCGCGGGGTCAGCGGAGTGAGTGCCAGGCGCTCACCGGCTCGGCGGCCAGCGGCGCGGGCGGCGGCGATGACGGGATCGTGGCCGTCTGCCTGCGGAGAAGGAGTGGAACCCTGATCGAGGCCAGGGCGGACGAGCGCGGATGCGCGGGGAACGTCGATAACGACAGACATCGGAAGTCCTCAGACATGAGTATCTTCCGGTTCCCCGCCACGGTAATTGGGCTGTTTGACCGGCTACTCATCCGGGAGCAGAACCCCGCGCTTCTAAGTCGCGGCCCCGGTGGGATCTTCTTGTCTGCAACCATTCTCCCATGACTCGACTCACCAGTGCAATGACGAGTCGAGTCATGAGTCAGTCGCGTCTCGGCTCGATCCGCACGAGATCGGGGTCGAACTTCACGTGACCCGGCATGATGGGCTCGATGGTCACGGTCACCAGCTCGTCCACGAGCATCCGGCGACGGTCCATGTCCAACGCCTTCCACTTCGACTCGACAACCTCGCGGCGCTCCGTGGTGCCGACCGGCTCATCCACCTCCGCCAGCAGCTTCGCCGCCACCGACACCGAGCGGTCGAGCAGCTCCGCGTCGATCTCGTCGATGCGAGCCTTCACGTCGTTGATCGCCGCCGTGATCTCCAGGACCGGCTGATGGATGTCGCGCAGCAGCGGGCTCAGCTCCTTCACCCGCTCTACCAGGGCGTTCCGTTCGGTCAGCAGTTCCTCGCGATCCGGCCCGGCGGCTTCCTGCGGCATCACGAGGTCGTGCACGTCCACGGACGACAGGCGCGTGAGCACCGCCTCGGTGACCATCGCATCGACGGGCTCGCGCTGGCGGGTGAGGTGGAACTGCTCGCCACAGCGGTACGTCGGCTGCTTGCGGCTGTTCGTCCCCGAGACGAGCGTCGCGCCGCACTTCCCACAGAGGCCGATCGTGGACAGGAGGTACTTCGGCTGATTGCCCTGCCTCGCCGACCTCCGCACGTTGTCCTCCAGCTTCGCCACCGCGGCCCGCCACGTCTGCTCGCCGACGATGGGCGGGAACGCCTCGCCCTGCACAGGGTACAGCTCGCCGGTCTTGTAGTGGCGGATGAAGCCAGCGTAGAGCGAGTTCGCCAGGAGGTACCGCACGGCATCGACGGAGAACTCGGACCCGCGCGCGGTGAGATGACCGGCGTTGTTCAGGTCCTCACGGATGCGCCGGATCGACAGCGATGGCTCGCCGAGGAACGCGTCGAAGGCCCGCCGGACGGCGGCGGCCTCCTCCTCGATCACTTCGCCCTCCCGCGTCCAGCCGAACGCCTTCCAGGTGGACGCAGGTATGCCCTCGGCACGTCGGCGCTCGTTCGACCTGATCTGCCGCTCCGCCTTCCGCCGTGCCTCGAACCGGGCGAGTGCTGCGAGCATCGTCGCCCGGAACTCTCCATCCGCTGTCGAGAGATCGATCTCGCCGTCCACTGTGACGACGCGCAGGCCGAGGTCGATCAGCGTGTTGAGGTCCTTCGTGCTCCGCAGCAGTCGGTCCATGTCCACGGCGACGACCATCGAGAACCGACCTGCTCGGGCGTCGTCCAGCATCTCGGCCCAGCGGGTACCAGCTCGACGCTTCTTCGTCGCCGACACCGCGTTGTCCTCGTAGACCTCGACCACGTTCCAGTCCTTGGCCTCGGCCAGTGCCCTGATCTTCCTCAGTTGGGTATCGACCGTCCAGCGGTCGCCCTTGCGGTCCATGGAGGCGCGGACGTAGGCCGCCACCTCGTTCGTCTTCCTCAGCGCTACCAGTTCGACCATGCAACCAAGCTTACGTGGACCAGTGTTGCAACCCCGATATGCGCTACGAGAACCCGCTGTACATGGCCGAGGACGCAGGAGCCGCCGACCTCATCGCCGGCGGGCGTCTGCAACTCGGCATCAGCCGTGGATCGCCCGAGCAGGTCCTCGAGGGCTACAAGTACTTCGGCTACGTCCCGCCGGAGGGTTCCACCGACGCCGACATGGCCCGCCAGCACACCGAGGTGTTCCTCCGCGTCATCGAGGGCGGCGGCTTCGCCCGCCCCAACCCGCGGCCCATGTTCCCGAACCCGCCCGGACTGCTGCCGATCGAGCCGCAGTCACCCGGCCTCCGCGACCGCATCTGGTGGGGTGCCGGCACCCGTGCCACCGCCGAATGGACTGCGCAACAGGGCATGAACCTGATGTCGTCGACGCTGCTGACCGAGGACACCGGCGTCCCGTTCCATCAGTTGCAGGCCGAGCAGATCCACCGTTTCCGCAAGGCATGGGCCGACGCCGGCCACCCGCACGAACCGCGGGTCTCGGTGAGCCGCAGCATCTTCGCACTCGTCGACGACCGCGACCGGGCCTACTTCGGCCGCGGTGGCGACGAGTCCGATCAGGTCGGCATCATCGACAACAGCGTGGCGCGGTTCGGCCGCAGTTACGCCGACGAGCCGGACAAGCTCATCGAGCAGCTGCGCGAGGACGAGGCGATCGCCGCGGCCGACACCCTGCTGCTGACCGTGCCCAACCAGCTCGGGGTCGAGTACAACGCACACGTCATCGAGTCGATTCTGAAGTATGTGGCACCAGAACTGGGCTGGCGCTGAGTTCGACCATCGTCGATTTCGCCACGCGCACGACCGCACTCCCATAACGCCACGAGCGATCCCGTCCCCATCCCGAGGAGTACCCACCCATGTCCGAAGTGATCGTCGTCGCCACCATCTCGCCGAAGCCCGGCGAGGAGCAGGCTGTCCGCGACGCGGTGCTGGCCGCCATTCCCGAGGTGCACGGCGAGCCCGGTTGCGGCAAGTACGCACTGCACGAGGCCACCGGCGACTCGACCGACCTGGTCATGATCGAGCGCTGGGAGTCCTTCGAGGCGCTGGCCACCCACGGCGGCGCACCGGCGTTGACCGAGCTCGGTAAGAAGATCAGGCCGCTGCTGGCCGGCCCGCTGGACGTGAAGACGTTCTCCCCCGTTCCCGCAGGTGACGCCAACAAGGGCGCGATCTGACCCGCTGATCCGCTGACGCCCTCGCCCCGTTTCCGACGGGGCGGGGGCGTCGTCGTATGCCGGATCCCTCCGAGCCTGTTGATTCGCCGAACGGATGCGTGCTACACCTGTATAACGATCGTTAGATAAAGTGATGGGCGCCATGCTGGGTCCGCACCGGTTCGCGACACCACACGGAGGAAACCCATGCCCGAAGCCACGATCATCGAACGTGTCTGACTCAGCGAAAGCCGCTGCCGGAAAACGGTTCACGGTCGACACCGAGGGGTTGGACTGGCGGCGGCGCGAGCCGGTGCCGCTGCCGACGACACTCGTCGCGGCGAAGCGCGCGTTCTACGAGCGCGGGTTCCACGGAACCTCGATCCGCGACATCGCGTCGCGCGCCGGGGTGTCCCTGCCGACGCTCTACTACCACCACGACAACAAGCTCGGCATCCTCGTGGAGTTGCTCGAAGCGGCGATGACGTCGGTCCTCGCCTGGGTCGGAGCAGCGATCGAGGAAGGGCGCACGCCGAGCGAGAAGCTGTCGAACGCGATCGAGTCCATCGTTCTGCACATGACCAGCGATCTCGAGCTGGCCAGTGTCGCAAGCGAGTTCCGCCATCTCGACCCGGAGGACCCGCGCCGCGAGCCCTACATCGCGATGCGGACCGAGACCGAGAACATGCTCGCCGACGTCATCCAGGCAGGCCTGGACTCGGACGAGTTCCGATTCGACCAGGACGTCAAAGACGTCCTGCGCTATCTGTTCGGCGCCTGCCAAGCGGTCACCACCTGGTACCGCCCGTCCGGTGCTCGCACACCCGCAGAGGTCGCGGCGTCCTACGCCTCGATCGCCCTGCGGGTCGTGGGTGCGCAGGACACGAACAACAACGACTGACACAACGAGTTACGGTTTACGAAAGGGAGAAAATCCATGAAGCGCAAGATCTTCGAAGACGAGCACGAGGCCCTGCGGGAAACCGCGCGCAACTTCCTGATCCGCGAGTGCGGTCCGTACAACGAGGAGTGGACCAAGGCCGGTCAGGTCGACCGTGAGATCTTCAAGAAGGCCGGCGACGCAGGCCTCCTGGGCTTCAACATCCCGGAGGAGTACGGCGGCGGCGGCGCGATGGACGACTTCCGCTTCAACGCGGTCGTCGTCGAGGAGTTCGCCAAGTTCGACGGCGCAGCTCCCGGCCTGAGCCTCCAGAACGACGTCGTCGCACCGTACTTCGTCCACCTGGCCAACGACGAGCAGAAGAAGCGTTGGATGCCGGGCATCGCCACCGGTGAGACGATCCTCGCCGTCGCGATGACCGAGCCGGGTGCCGGTTCGGACCTCGCCGGCATCAAGACCTCGGCGAAGCTGGAGGGCGATCACTACGTCCTCAACGGCAACAAGACCTTCATCTCGTCGGGCATCAACTCCGACCTCGTCGTGGTCGTGTGCCGCACCAACCCGGACCCCACGGCCGGCCACAAGGCGTTCTCGCTGCTGGTCGTCGAGCGTGGCATGGAGGGCTTCGAGCGCGGTCGCAAGCTCGACAAGATGGGCCTCAAGGCGCAGGACACGGCCGAGCTGCACTTCAACAACGTGCGCGTCCCGGTCGAGAACCTGCTCGGCCAGGAGGGCATGGGCTTCTACCACCTCATGCAGAACCTGCCGTCCGAGCGCCTGTCGATCGGCATCGGCGCGATCGCCGGTGCACGCGCGATTTTCGAGGAGACCCTGCAGTACACCAAGGACCGCAAGGCATTCGGCCGTCCCATCGGCACGTTCCAGGCGAACCGCTTCACGCTCGCCGAGATGGCCACCGAGCTCGACATCGCGGAGGTCTACATCGACCGCTGCCTGCAGGGTGTGCTCGACGGTGAACTCGACGCCATCGACGCCTCCAAGAACAAGTGGTGGTGCACCGAGCTCGCCAAGCGCGTCATCGACAGTTGCCTGCAGCTGCACGGCGGCTACGGCTACATGAACGAGTACCGTGTGGCCCGCGCCTACACCGATGCCCGCATCCAGACGATCTTCGGTGGCACCACCGAGATCATGAAGGACATCGTCGGCAAGAGCCTGGGCGTCTGATCCAGGAGTCGAACCACAAGGCCGGTGGCTCACGCGGAATGCGTGACCCACCGGCCTTTTTCGTTCACTGACCGTGTTCGGCGCCCGCAGCCGTCAGGTGTTCGACGACCTGCTGGACCGCCGATCGGGACCGTGGCCGCGCCAACGCCTCGTACACCCGGGCCGCCCGAACCCCTTTGAGTTCCAGACGTTTCACCTCCGGATGACGGACGGCAAACCGCGGCATCAGTGCGATCCCGTGACCGCCGGCGACGAGCGCCTCGATGGTGGTGAAGTCCAGCATGCGTTGGGTGACCCGGGGCGCGACCCCGGTCACCGCCGAGATCGACTGCAGCACATCGTCGACCGGGAATCCGCCCTCGACGCTGATCCAATCGTGTTCGGCGAGCTCGGACACCGCCACCTCGTCGGCATCGGCGAGCGGACTGTCGACGGGGACGATCACGTCGACCGGTTCGCGCATCAGCTCGGCAACCCACACGCGCGACTGGTTGACCGCAGGTGTCCGCTCGTCCCGGTGCGTCACGACGACGTCGAAGTCGGCGAGAGCAGGTGCCGCATCCGGATATCCGACGTCGAGGTGGAAAGCGTGCACCTCGATCCCGGATTCGGCGGCGCGATCGAGGACGGTCGGCAGCAACAGTGTCGAACCCGACGGGAACATCGCGAGCCGTACGCGGGCCCGGCCCGACCGATATGACGCCATCTCCTCCTGGGCCCGTTCGACGGCGGCGATCACCTCGTCGGCGCGCAAGACCAGCGCGCGGCCCGCCTCGGTCAGCCGGATGCGCCGACCGTCGGGTTCGAACAGCGGGACGCCGGCCTCGTCGGCGAGGACCTTCAGTTGCTGTGACACCGCCGACGGCGTCATGTGCATCGCGTCGGCGACCGCACCGATCGACTCACGATCGGCGAACTCACGCAGCAATCGCAGTCGGCGGACCTCCATGGGCCAAAGGTACCGACAAACCGGTCGGGTCCTGCTCAGGTGCGAGGTGAGCCGAGCCGCCGACAAGGAATGTCTCCGCCCCCGAATCGGTTGTGCCGATCATGGCAACACAAGACGTGACCCTGGAAACCTTTCAACCCACCATCGAGGCCGACGGCATCGTGCTTCTCGACTTCTGGGCGAGCTGGTGCGGCCCGTGCCGCATGTTCGGCCCCGTGTTCGAGAAGGCCTCCGAGTCCCACACCGACATCTTCTTCGGCAAGATCGACACCGAGGCCGAGCAGCAGCTCGCCGGTAGCCTCGGCATCCAGTCGATTCCGACGCTGATGGCCTTCCGTGACGGCATCCTCGTGTTCAACCAGCCCGGAGCGCTCCCCGCCGCACAGCTCGAGGAGCTCATCGGCGCGGTCGAGGCTCTCGACATGGACGACGTCCGGGCGAAGGTCGCCGCAGCACAGCAGTGACCCACGATGCACGTGGGACGGATTGTTCAGATGATCTGAACAATCCTTCCGCTTAAATTCGATTGTCCTTCATCGCGCCGCCTCGGACGATGGTGGTCATGTCCACTCGTGACCGGTTGCTCGCCCTCTGCGTCGTGTTCTTGTGGGGACTGAACTTCGTCGCGATCCACTTCAGTCTCGAACACTTCCCGCCGTTCTTTCTGGCAGCGCTGCGCTTCGCCGTCATGGCGATCCCGGTCATCCTGTTCGTGCGTTTTCCCAAGGTCCGCCTCAAGTGGTTCCTCGTCTACGTGGCGGGGTTCGGGACCGTGCAGTTCATGTTCCTGTTCCTGGCGATGAGCCTGGGGATGCCGGCCGGACTGGCCTCGCTGGTGTTGCAGACGTCGGCGCCCTTCACCGTGGTTCTCGGCGTGCTGTTCCTGCGTGAACGGATGACGGTCGCACAGGTGGTGGGCCTGATCGTCGCAGTCGGCGGCATGGGCCTGATCGCCGTCGACCGCGCGACCGGCAGCGACATCGGCGTGGCCGCGCTCCTCCCGATCGGCCTCACCATCCTCGGTGGCCTCAGCTGGGCGATCGGCAACATCGGTGGCCGTCTCGCCCAGCCCGACGACTCCTTCCGCATGACCATGTGGATGGCCGTCGTCGCGACTCCGCCGCTCTACCTGGCGAGCCTGATCATCGAGGGACCGTCCGCCGGCTTCGACGCGCTGATGACGATCGGCACGGAGACCGGCCTGCGCGCCCTCGGCGGACTCGTGTACCTGGCCGCCCTGGGAACCCTCGTCGGCGCGGGCCTGTGGACTGTGCTCCTGAGCCGCAACGACGCGAGCCGGGTGTCGCCGATGTCGCTGCTGGTGCCCGTCGTGGGGATCAGCGCGTCGTTCGCCTTCCTCGGCGAGGTCCCGACCGTCGGTGAGATCGTCGGTGCGGTGATCGTCGTCGGCGGCTGCGCGGTCGGCGTGATGGCCCGGCCGCGGTCGCGCAGACGTCAGCGGGTTGCGGCCGAGGCCGCATCCACGAAGCCGCCGACCACGACTACAGCCACCACGAGCACGGCGACCACGAACACGGACTCGGCGGCCGACGTCGACCTGGCGTGCGCGGCGACTGCAGCCCGCGACCGCTAGCCGGCAATCGACCCCTGGTCAGCGCGGGGCGACTCGTCGAGGGCTCGCCGGACCTCGGCGCACATCCGGTCCACCGCCGCGCGGGCGCCGGAGCTGATCAGGGTCATGTTGATGAAGCCGTGGATCAGCGATCCCTCTCGGCGCAGCGTCACGGGTACACCCGCCTCCTCCAGCTTCTTCGCGTAGGCGAGGCCCTCGTCGCGGAGTGGGTCGAACCCGGCGACGATGACGTGTGCCGGCGGAAGGCCGCTGAGGTCGTCCGCGAGCAGCGGCGAACAACGCGGGTCCTTGCGTTGTGCGACATCCGGCACGTAGCGGTCGTTGAACCAGTGGATTCCGTCCAGGGTCAGGAAGTACCCGTTCGCGAACTCACGACGCGAGGGGGTCTCCGCGGTGGCGTCGGTGACCGGGTAGATGAGCAGCTGGAAGACCGGTGTGACCGGCTCGTCGCGGACGAGTCGGGAGACCACCGTCGCCAGGTTTCCGCCCGCGCTGTCCCCGGAGACGACGATCCGCGCGGGATCGAGACCCCACCGCGGTGCCGTGTCGACCGCGAAATGCCAGGCCGCGACGGCGTCGTCGACTCCGGCAGGGAACGGATTCTCGGGTGCGAGTCGGTACTCGACCGACAGCACGTCGAGTCCGGTGCCGTGCGCGAGCCGGCGCACGAAGGTGTCGTGGCTGATCCGGCTGCCGGTGACGAACCCGCCGCCGTGGAAGTAGACGACGAGCCCGTCCGACTCGGTCGACGAGCGGTAGCGCGTGGCCGGGATCGGACCGGCCGGACCGTCGATGACCAGGTCTTCCTCGACGGCCATCGGCGGCAGTTTCTCGGCCATCGCGGCGCCGAGCTCATCCGTACTGGCGCGCGACTGGTGGACCTCACCCGCGAACGGATTCGACCCCGGGACGTGCTCGGTGGACCAGCCGACCGCGACGAATTCCGGTGCCACCCGCTCACCATCGGAGTTGACGGGCGCACGCCGGCCGAGAACCGCCATCGCGGCGTCGGGAATCCTCGCCGCGGCGAGTAGCACGCCACGTTGGATTCGTGCGGGCAGGGACAGGCGGAGATAAGTGTCGCGGCTCACAGTCGCCGAGCCTACTTGCTGGTCGCCCGTCGGCACGAGCAACCCGGGCATCCGCCCTGTGGAACACTCGTGGCCATGCCCGACCGTCCATCGTCTGCCGGATCCGCATCTCGCCCGAGCACCCGTGTGCCCGCCCGCACCTCGGTCGCGCTGGCCGCGGCCGCAGCGGCTCGCTGGGCCTCGCGCACCGCGGGACGCGGCAAGGGTTCGATGATCGGCGGCCTCGTCGCCGCCAAGATCGATCCCGACATCATGCGGCGTCTCGCCGCCGGTAAGCGCTCCGTGATCATCACCGGTACCAACGGGAAGTCGACGACCACCCGGATGACCGCCGCGGCAATGGCCGAACTCGGCGAGGTCGCCACGCAGGCCGACGGCGCCAACATGGACGCCGGCATCATCGCGACCCTCACCCTCAGCCGCACCGCTCAGCTGTGTGCACTCGAGGTCGACGAACTGCACGTGCCGCACGTCAGTGATGCGGTGGACCCCGAGGTGCTGGTCCTGCTGAACCTGTCGCGCGACCAGCTCGACCGGGTCGGCGAGATCAACATGATCGAACGCCGGCTCCGCGAGGGCATCGCCCGCCACCCCGAGACCAAGGTCGTCGCCAACTGCGACGACGTCCTGGTGACCTCTGCGGCGTTCGACGCCCCCGACGTGGTGTGGGTGGCCGCGGGCGCCGGCTGGGTCGGCGACTCGGTGAGCTGTCCCCGCACCGGCGAACCGATCGTGCGGTCCGGCGACGGTTGGCAGTCGACCGGAGACGAGAACTTCCGTCGACCCACGCCCGACTGGTGGTTCGACGACGAGAACATCTACGGCCCCGGCGGCTTCTCCGCTCCCCTGACCCTGGCCGTCCCCGGCCGGGCCAACCGCGGTAACGCAACGCAGGCGGTGGCCGCCGCCGTCGCGATGGGCGCGGACCCGGGCAAAGCCGTCGCCGCGGTCGGGACGGTCGGCGAGGTCGCCGGTCGTTACGGCGTCCACCAGGTCGGGAACCACTCCGTCCGTACGCTTCTCGCGAAGAACCCGGCCGGCTGGCAGGAGGCCCTGTCGATGATCGACCAGGACGCCGACGGCCTGGTCATCGCGGTCAACGGACAGGTTCCCGATGGCGAGGACCTCTCCTGGCTGTGGGACGTGCGATTCGAGGCCTTCGAGACGATGCAGGTGGTCGCCGCCGGCGAGCGGGCCGCCGACCTGTCGGTGCGCCTGCTCTACGCGGGCGCCGAGCACACCACCATCCCAGACCCGATGGCGGCGATCGCCTCGTGTCCGCCGGGACGCGTCGAGGTGCTCGCCAACTACACCGCCTTCCGCGATCTGGGTATCGCCATGGAACGCGCGGCACGTGCACGAAAGGCCGAACAGTGACCGAGTCGACGCTGCGGATCGGGCTGGTCCTGCCCGACGTCATGGGCACCTACGGCGACGGCGGCAACGCCCTCGTCCTCAAGCGTCGCGCCATCATGCGCGGAATCGACGCCGAGGTCGTGCACATCACGCTCGACGACCCGGTACCGGACTCCCTCGACGTCTACACCCTCGGTGGCGCCGAGGACTACGCCCAGCGTCTGGCCACCCGACACCTGACCCGCTACCCCGGCCTGCAGCAGGCCGCGGCGGCGGGACGCCCGGTCCTCGCGATCTGCGCGGCCATCCAGGTGCTCGGCCACTGGTACGAGACCTCGGCCGGTGAACGGGTCGACGGCATCTCGCTGTTCGACCTGACCACCGCACCGCAGGAGAAGCGCAGCATCGGCGAACTGGTCACCGAACCGACGCTCGCCGCGCTCACGCAGCCGCTCACCGGCTTCGAGAACCACCGCGGCGGAACAACGTTGGGCTCCGATGCCAAGCCGCTCGGACGTGTGAAGCACGGCGTCGGCAACGGCGTCGGCGACGGCACCGAGGGCGTCGTGCAGGGCAGCGCGCTCGGCACCTACATGCACGGTCCGGCGCTGGCTCGCAACCCGGAGCTCGCCGACCACCTACTCGCGACCGCGATGGGCGTCGAATCGCTTGCGCCGCTGGACCTCCCGGAGGTCAGCCGGTTGCGCAAGGAACGCCTCGCCGCCGGCCGGCGGCGGTAGGCACTCACTCCCCCGGCACGATCCCCGCGGACTCCGCCGCGGCTTTCAGCACGTCCACGAGCATCTCGACGGTCAGCCGTCCGGTGAAGGTGTTGTGCTGACTCACGTGGTAGCACCCGAACACCTCGAGGACCGCGTCGCCGCGGGTCAGGATCGTCGACGCGCCGTGCCCGAACTTCGGCGCCGGCCGCGGCACCGTCCAGCCGAGCGCGCCGAACGTGCGCAGCGTCGACTGCCAACCGAAGGCGCCCAGCGTGATCACGGATCGCGCCGTCGGAGCGAGCAATTCGAGCTCACCGTGCAGCCAGTGCGAGCACCGGTCCCGCTCCTCGACCGTCGGCTTGTTCTGCGGCGGAGCGCAGTGCACGGGCGCGGTGATCCGGGTGTCGAACAGTTCCAGCCCGTCGTCCATCGACACCGAGTGCGGCTGACTCACCAGGCCCGCGAGATACATGGCGGAGAACAGGAAGTCACCGGACTGGTCGCCGGTGAACATCCGGCCGGTGCGATTGCCGCCGTGGGCGGCCGGCGCGAGACCCACGATCAGCAACCGCGCATCCGCCGGTCCGATGCCCGGGACCGGCCGTCCCCAGTACTCCTGGTCGGCGAACGCCCGACGCTTCTCACGGGCCACCTGTTCGCGCCACTCGACGAGCCGCGGGCATGCGCGACAGTCGATCAGCAGCGCATCGAGCTCCGCGAGGTCACGGAATCCCGGATCACGAGAGTGCCGTCGGGTGCCCATATCCGACAGTAACCGCGAGCGGCGGTGGAGCGATCAGTCCAGTACGACGCAGCGTTCGCGCGTGCGGTCGACCGCGAACCAGCCGCGTTCGAACTCCTGCCATTGCTGCAGGTGGGCGCGCGACCCCTCGCCGTCCCGTGCGACGGCCCGCTCCAGACGCTCGGCCTCGGTTCCGCCGTCGAGCCACAGGGCGTGGGTCAACCGGTCGGCGATGCGACGCCGCGCCGACGACACCCCTTCGATGATCAGCAGCGGCTGCCACTCGATCCACACCGGCGGCCCGGGCGTCGCGACACCGTCGCGCCACACCCGAGGCCGATAGCGGTAGTCCCATCGCCGGACGAAGGAATGCAGCACATCGGCTTCCAGTTCGGGCCACCAGGCGACCGGGTCGTCCCAGGAGGCGAAGTCGTCGGTGCGCACCAGCGTCACCCCGGCGCCCCGCTCACGCAGTTGCGCGACCAGTAGATCCGCGACCGTCGACTTGCCCGCTCCCGACGGTCCGTCGATGGCGACGATGCCCGAGTCGAGCTGCCCGGCGAGTTCGGCGACCCGCGCACCGATCTCGGGGGCGACGCGGTCGGCCGCCGTCACCGCACCGCCACACCCGCGGACAGACCCGGCGGGAACGTGGTCAGTGGTGCGGTGATCGGCGCCTCCGGGACACGGGTGACCGCGGTCCGCCCGGTCCGCAGGTACTCGGCGATGGCGGCGTCGAGCGGCCGGTTCGCACGGCCCAACTGACCGTGGTCTCCCCCGCCGACGGTGATCAGGTGGCTGTCCATCTGCCGCCGCATGACCAGGCTTCCGCGGTACGGCGTCTGGGGATCGCCGATGCTCTGGATCTGCAACGGCCGTACGGCGAGGCCCCGATTCCGGATCTGGATCGGGCGGGTGACCGGAGCCGCTCCCGCACAGGCCATCCCCGACCGGTAGACGAATCCCGGCGCCTCGAACGGGTCGGCGGTGACGTAGCCGGTGATGAACGCCGGGAGGCTCATCGACGGGTCGGCCGGCACCTGGTTCTCGTTG
This sequence comes from Gordonia sp. 135, assembly GCF_009720185.1. Classification (NCBI taxonomy): domain Bacteria; kingdom Bacillati; phylum Actinomycetota; class Actinomycetes; order Mycobacteriales; family Gordoniaceae; genus Gordonia; species Gordonia sp. 135. The sequence continues at coordinate 450,622 of NZ_CP046257.1, read as the reverse complement.
CACAGGACGATCCCCTGCATGTCCTGTGAGACCGTCGCAGCTTCGAGAACCGTGGGTGGGGGCTCGGCGAACTTCCGGGCGGTACCGGCCGTCATCATCGCGATGACCGGCCAGAGGTTCCGATCGGGCGCAAACGCCCGCGTCAGGATCAGGAGTCCCGAGTTCGCCTGCACCGAACCGGGTGTCAGCAGCGTCGCAACGAAGTTCTCGAACCGTGCACGCGCATCCGCGGTCAGGTCGGTCCCGGCGATGTACTGGTCGGCGACGGCGCGAAGCCCCGGCGGAACGTCCCCGACCCGTGCCGGTGGCGCGACCAGAGACGGCGGGACGCCCGCCTCGGCGCTGACACGGTTGCTCCACTTCCGGTACACGGCAAGCGGAGTGGCACCGAGATGGTAGATGCGATCGTTCCGGGCGATCCAGGCCATCATGGCGTGGACGCGGGCCTTGTAACCGGGGGTCTGCGTATCCAGGAGTGCGTTCCACACGACGCCGGGATCGAAGCCGGAATCGAGGACCATGCGATCCACCCGCTGGGGGAACAGCGTCGCGTAGGTCGCGAAGAGCAACGTCCCGTAGGAGATGCCGTACAGGCTGATCGCGGACTCGCCCAGCGTCCGACGGACCACCTCGATGTCGCGTGCGGTGTTCTCCGTGGTGAGGGTCGACCCGACACCCGGCGTTTGCCGTTCGCACCGATCTCGATTGAGTTTCCCTGCGGCGGTGAAGGTTTCGGGCTCCGATCCGGTGATCGGGTCACACTTGAGCGGAGTGCCCGACACCAGCCCACGCGGCTGCACCGCAACGAGATCCCACTGATCGCGCACCTCGTCCGGCACACGCAACTGGCTGAACATCGCGATCCCGTCGCCGCCGGGGCCTCCCGGGTTGCCCATCAGGACACCGCGGCGCTGCGCCCGATCGCGTGCGGGAACACGGCTCACCAACAGCTCGATCGTGGGCCCGTTCGGCTTGGCGTGATTCAGCGGGACCTCGACCGCGGCACACCGGACGCTCGCCGGCACGCCGTGCACGGCGGGACATGACGTCCATTCCAGCTCGGGCACCGCAGCCCCGGCGGGAGCCACGACCCGTGCCGTGTCCGCCAGGCCGGCGACGGCGACAGCGGCCATCCCCGCCGCGATCACCCGGACTCGTCGACGCCCCCGCTTCAGCGATATCACTCCCCGACCTTAGCCGGGCTCACGAGGTACGCCCGCGTTCGGTTCCTCAGGCGAGAATCCGGCGCCCGGACAGGGCCCGGCCGAGGGTCAGTTCGTCGGCGAACTCGAGGTCGCCGCCCATCGGCAGACCCGACGCCAGGCGCGTCACCGACAGCCCGGGGAAATCCTTGAGCATGCGCTGCAGGTAGGTGGCGGTGGCCTCGCCCTCGGTGTTGGGGTCGGTCGCGACGATCACCTCGCTGACGTCGACGCCGTCCTCCTGATTGGCGAGCCGACGCAGCAGCTCGCGGATACGGAGTTGGTCGGGCCCGATCCCCGACAACGGATCAAGGGCCCCGCCGAGCACGTGGTAGCGACCGGTGAACTCCTTGGTCCGCTCGATCGCGTGCACATCCTTGGGTTCTTCGACGACGCAGATCTTGGTGGCATCGCGTCGCGCATCCGAGCAGATCCGGCACAGCCGGTTCGCCGACACGTTTCCGCATTCGGCGCAGAACACGACGTCGTCGCGCACGCGTCCGAGCGCGGCGATCAGCCGGTCGATGTCGGACTTCTCCCCCGCGAGCAGATGGAAGGCGATCCGCTGCGCACCCTTGGGACCGAGCCCCGGCTGTTTGGCCAGTTCGTCGATCAGATCCTGGATCGGTCCTTCATACATCGCGTGCCCGGGTTCTCTGGTGTGGTGGGAAGGATCGCGCGGCGGGCGCGATCAGCCGCCGAGCCCGGGGATGCCGCCGCCGAGGCCTCCGGCCAGCGGACCCATCTTCTCGCTCGTGAGCTGCTCACGCTTCTGCGACAGGTCGGCGAGCGCGCCGAGCAGCAGATCCTGCAGGGTCTCCACATCCTCGGGGTCGACGACCTTGGGGTCGATGGACACCGCGGTCACCTCGCCGGTGCCGTTGCCGGTCACGGTGACCAGGCCGTTGCCCGCGCTCCCGACGATCTCCGCCGCGGCGATCTCGTTCTGTGCCGACAGGAGCTTCTCCTGCATCTGCTGCGCCTGGGCCAGCAGACCCGCCATCGGGTTCTCGCCGCCCTGGCCGCCGCCGAACAATGCGCTGGGATCGAATGGTTGCGTCACGCCGTCCAGGGTAGCCCCCGGGTCAGCGCAACAATCGATCGACATGCGCGGCGATGTCGTCGACGCTCACCTCGTCGACCGGGCTGATCTCGAAGGACAGCACCTCGTCGCCGAACAGATGACCGGCTCGTCGTGTGAGAGAGAACTCGAAACGGTCCTCGACCCGCCGCCACTCGACGATCCCGCCGTAGATGGGCGCACTCGCCCCGGTGGTGACGCAGTGTTCGTCGGCCCGGGGGCCGCCGGTGAGATCTCGCTGGATCTGGAAACACGCCAGCGACTCGTCGTCGATGAACACGACGGCCTCGCAGCCCAGGTCGGGGTGTCGTTCGTACGACGCGCGGATGGTCACGGTCGCCAGGGTACTTCTGCCGCCCGCCCCGAGGTCAGCCGCCGAAATCCACCAGGGGCGGCATTTCAGGACACCACCGAGCGACGGCTCACGAACCGGCGCTCCGTCCCGTCGAGCGGGTCCGTGAACTCCAGGGCGTGTGCGACGAGCCGCAGCGGGGAAGAGAAGTCCCCGTGATCGGCCCGTTCCGCGAGCTCGGGGCGTACGTCGGGATACAGCGGATCGTCGACGATGGGCACACCCAGGGACGACATGTGCAGCCGCAGCTGGTGCGTGCGTCCGGTGTGCGGCACCAGCCGGTAGACGCCGCCACGGTCGGTCTGTTCGACGAGGGTGACGTCGCTGATGGCGTTGACCGGCCCGTCGACGACGCGGGCCCGCAGGTCACCGGCGGTTTTTTCGATCCGGTCGCGCACGGTGACGGTCTCGGTGAGTCTCTCGTCGACCGGCGCCAGCGCGCGGTACTCCTTGCGCGCCAGCCGGGAGGCGAACAGGTCTTGATACGCCGCCCGGACCTCGGGCCGCAGCGTGAAGAGCAGAACACCGGCGGTGAGCCGGTCCAAGCGGTGGGCCGGCGAGATCGTGTCGCTGCCCAGTTCGCGGCGGAGTCGTACCAGCGCGGTCTGCGTCACGTGACGACCCCGCGGCATGGTGGACAGGAAATGCGGCTTGTCCACGACGACGATGTTCTCGTCGCGGTAGAGCACCGGGACGTCGAACGGGATCGGGACCTCGTCGGGCAGGTCGCGGTACAGGTAGAGCGAGACGTTCACCCGCGACGGCGCGTCGAGGTCGACGGGCTGCCCGTCGGCGTCGACGATCTCGCCGGCCGCGGCACGCGCGTGCAACTCCTCGATCCCGAGATCCGCGAGGCTCGGCGACGCCAGCAGTGCCTCGGCGACGGTGCATTCCGGCCCGGACCGCAGCACCACCCGTGTCGAGTCGACGCCGTCCCGGATCGGGAGCGGCGAAGGCCGCGCCCGCCCCCTCCTGCGCGGGGTCAGTTCTCGAGGCGCTTCTTGAGATTGCCGAGCACCTCGGCCTGAATGCGGTTGAGCCCCTTGGGCGCGAAGGTCTTCTCGAAGAAGCCGCCGATGCCACCGGCACCCTTCCAGGTGGTGGTGGTCGTGACGCGCGAACCGCTGCCCGACGGGGCGACCGTGTAGGTCGTCACCATCGTGGAGTTGGCGTCGCGCTCGGTCACGGTGTCCGGGGTCACGCTGACGGTGGCCTGGACGTCACGCTGCCGCTTCTCGGTGGCCTGCAGGATCCAGTGCACGACGGTGCCGTCGCCGTTGCCGCCGCTGATGACCTTGTAGTCGCGGTAGTGGGCCGGGAGGATCGCCGGACGCACCTCGGTGTAGTCGGCGAGGGCTCCGATGACGGCGTCCGGGGCGGCGGTGATGTCGATCGACTGCGATGCGGAAACCTGACCCACGATGGAACACTCCTCGGGACGAAACGATTGGCGGGCGAACTGATCAAGTCCTAGGCTAACCGGGTGAGCTCTGGCTTGGAGATGGGGGGACAGGCATTTGACCAGGGGGTGTCCGCCCTACTGGCCAGCTATCGTGCCATCCCCCCGAACGCGACCGTGCGCCTTGCGAAGAAGACGTCGAACCTCTTCCGTAAGCGCGCAGCCAATCCACATCCCGGACTGGACGTCTCCGGACTCGACCGGGTGATCTCGGTCGATCCCGATGCCCGCACCGCCGACGTCGCCGGGATGTGCACCTACGAGAACCTGGTCGCGGCGACCCTGCCCTACGGTCTGGCACCACTGGTGGTCCCGCAACTCAAGACGATCACCCTCGGCGGCGCGGTGACCGGCCTGGGTATCGAGAGCACGTCGTTCCGTTCCGGACTGCCGCATGAGTCGGTGTCGGAGATCGACATCCTGACCGGCGACGGCGAGATCATCACCGCGACGCCCACCAACGAGCACGCCGACCTGTTCTTCGGCTTCCCGAACTCCTATGGCACGCTGGGCTATTCGGTCCGTCTGCGCATCGAGCTCGAACCGGTGAAGCCCTACGTCGCGTTGCGGCACGTGCGATTCACCTCGATCGCCGAGCTGCAGGCGACGATGGAGACGATCGTCACCGAGAAGACCTACGACGGCGAACAGGTCGACTACCTCGACGGAGTCGTGTTCTCCGCCCACGAGTCCTACCTCACGCTCGGACGCCAGACCGACGAGGAAGGCCCGGTCAGCGACTACACCGGGATGGACATCTACTACCGGTCGGTTCAGAACAAGACCACCGACCGTCTCACCATCCACGACTACCTCTGGCGCTGGGACACCGACTGGTTCTGGTGCTCACGGGCGTTCGGGGCACAGAATCCGAAGATCCGCCGCTGGTGGCCGAAGCGCTACCTGCGCAGCAGCTTCTACTGGAAGCTGATCGGACTCGACCAGCGCTGGGACATCGGCGACCGCCTCAACGCCCGCAAGGGCCTCCCGCCGGGCGAACGGGTCGTGCAGGACATCGAGGTGCCGATCGAGCACACCACCGACTACGTCGAATGGTTCCTGGACAACATTCCGATCGAACCGATCTGGCTGTGCCCGCTGCGCCTTCGCGAACCGGCCCTGCCGGGTTCGGATCCGGTGCGCCCGTGGCCGCTCTACCCGCTCGAACCGCAACGCGCCTACGTCAACGTCGGCTTCTGGTCGGCCGTGCCGGTCACCCCGGGCGATCCCGGGCACACCAACAAGATCATCGAACGCAAGGTCGCCGAACTCGACGGCCACAAGTCGCTGTACTCGGAAAGTTTCTACGAGCCGGAAGAGTTCGACGAACTCTACGGCGGAGAGAGTTATCGGCTCCTGAAGAAGCGGTACGACCCCCGCGGCCGCCTTCTGGACCTCTATGCGAAAGCGGTGAAACGCCAATGACGACATTCAAAGACGCACCGATCGGTGCGGACTCCCATTCGGGGAAGATGTCCCTGTCGGAGATCTTCGAGACCCTCCTGGGCGGCAACCTGTCCATCCGGATCTCGGCGTACGACGGCAGCAGCGCAGGCCCGGCCGACGCCCAGTACGGCCTCAACCTGAAGACTCCGCGCGGCACCACCTACCTCGTCACGGCGCCCGGCGATCTCGGTCTGGCCCGCGCCTATATCGCCGGTGACCTCGAACTCATCGGCGCACACCCCGGCGATCCGTACCCCGCGCTGAAGGCGCTCGCGAGCGATCTGGACTTCCACCGTCCGTCGCCGCTGGCCCTGGCACAGATCGCGCGCTCGCTCGGCATCGAACACTTCAAGCCGATCGCCCCGCCGCCGCAGGAGGCCGTACCGCGCTGGCGCCGTTTCGCGGAGGGCCTGCGCCACAGCAAAGCTCGTGACGCCGAGGTCATCCACTACCACTACGACGTCTCGAACACCTTCTACGAGTGGGTCCTCGGCCCGTCGATGACCTACACGTGTGCGGTGTACCCCGACCACGACGCGTCGCTCGAGACCGCCCAGGACAACAAGTACCGCCTCATCTTCGAGAAGCTGCGCCTCAAGCCCGGTGACCGGCTCCTCGACATCGGTTGCGGCTGGGGCGGAATGGTCCGCTACGCCGCCAAGCGCGGGGTGCACGCGATCGGCGCGACGCTGTCGGCCGAGCAGGCGGAGTGGGCCCAGAAGGCCATCGTCGACGAAGGACTCTCGGACTTCGCCGAGGTGCGTCACAGCGACTACCGCGACATCACCGAATCCGGTTTCGACGCGGTCTCGTCGATCGGCCTGACCGAGCACATCGGCGTCGGCAACTACCCGGCCTACTTCGGTTTCATGCGCGACAAGCTGCGACCGGGCGGAATGCTGTTGAACCATTGCATCACCCGGCCCGACAACGCGAGCCGCAGCAAGGCGGGTTCGTTCATCGACCGCTACGTCTTCCCCGACGGGGAGCTCACCGGCTCGGGCAAGATCATCTCCAAGCTCCAGGACATCGGCGGCATGGAAGTGCTCCACGAGGAGAACTTCCGCGAGCACTACGCGATGACCCTGCGCGACTGGAACGCCAACCTCGTCGAGCACTGGGACGAGGCCGTGGCCGAGGTCGGCGAGGGCACCGCCCGCCTGTGGGGCCTGTACATGGCGGGATGCCGGATCGGCTTCGACCGCAACATCATCCAGCTCCATCACGTGCTGGCGACCAAGCTCGACGACCGCGGCGGCCATCAGGTCCCCCTGCGGCCCTGGTGGAACGCCTGAGCCTGCTCGACCAACGAGACCCCGTCGGATGCCCGGCGGGGTCTCGTCGTCGAGGTCCCGGGATTGTTCAGGCCAGGGCGGCTCAGACCAGGGGGACGTCGACGATCGGCCGGCGCACGTCCGCGCCCGGGCCGTCGAAGTGCCACCATTCGCCGGAATAGACGGTCAGTCCTCCGTCGGCCATCGCCTGGCGCAATCGCGCCCGAGCAGCCTGCGCCGGCGCCGAGACCCCCTGTGTCGCATATGCGTTCGCACGCGGGGTGAACGAGTCGAAGTCGGTGCCCATGTCGACGCGACAGAGGTTGCCGATCTTGCGCGGGGCCGGACAGCCCGGACTGCGGACCGCCAGGGTGACGTCGACCGAACGACCGGTCTCATGGCTGGTCGAGTACGGACCCGGGGCTGCGACCCACGCCGGGTCGGGGACCTTCTGGAACATCTTCTGCTGCACCGAATGCGGCCGGTAGCAATCCCAGAACACCAGCGTCTGACCCCCGGCCCGAAGTTTCTGGGCCGCGGTCCTCAGACCCGGCGCCATCGACTCGTGCACCAGACAGCGAGCATCCGGCGGATACAACTGCTCACCGACGAAGTTGTCGGTCGTCGCGTAGCGCAGATCCAGCACTGCGTCCGCGACGACGCTCTTCACGTCGACGAGGCCGACCGCGCGTGTCTGCCGGTCGACGGAGTGCCTCGGCGTCGGCGACGGCGAGTCGACGGGAGCCGCCTCGGCACATGCCATCGACAACGTCAGCGCCGCAGCCATTGCTGCCGGCGCCGTGGTCAGACGTAGGACCGATCGGATCTGCATCTCTGCGTTCTACCAGCCCTTCGTCTCGACGGTCACTCGATCGGTCGTGCCCCGAGCTCGGACTTGAGAAGTTCGAGCGCGACCTGATCGGGATCGAGACGTTGTTCGGGGGCTCCGGTGCGTGCGTCGGCGACCATCTCGGCCCGCTCCTCGTCGGGGATGTCCTCGTCCGCGCGTGGCGGCTCGGGCTCCTCCGGCTCGGCCACCGGTTCGGGCGGCGGAGGCGCAGCCGCCGACTGGTCACGAGACCGGCTCGGGCGTGAATACGACTGCCGGGGCTTGGCCTGCTGCTTCGCGGACTGTGCGCCACCGGCCGCCGACGACGCGACCGCAGTGCCCGGCGCCTGATGCACGGTGCGCACGTCGAGCGGTGTGCCGAAGACCTCGGAAAGCGCCTCCCGGATGATCGTCACCGCGTGCGGTGCCGAGAGTCGTCCGACGAGCACCTCGACCGGGTGGCCGAGCACCACCGTGGTGCCCTCGAGATCGGCGATGACCGCCGCAGACAACATCGGCTCGAGACTCTTCGACCGCTCCCGCACCGCGGCCCGGATCTCCGGATAGCGTTTGCGGATCGCGTCGGCGTCGAGCCCGCCCGAGGGAGCCGGTTCTGGTTCCGGTTCCGGTTCTGGCTCCGGTTCGGGGCGCTTCGCCCGGACCGGCATCGCGTCGGGCGGCGGGACCGAGTACTCGTCGACCGGCTCGTCCGGCAGCGGGATGTCGTCGGTGTAGGACGGCTGGGCCGGCTCGGCAGCGGGTTCCCGGGCCGGCTCCGGAGCCGGTTCGGCCACGGGTGCCCGCCAGGGCGGTTCCGGTGCCGTCGGGGTGCCGCCGTTCCGGACGCCAGGGCGTACGGGTTCCGAGACCGGGGCCGGCGCGATGTTCTCTGCCTCGGGCTCTGCCCCGGGAAGGTCGAGAGTCGGTGCCGCAGCGTCGACTTCGAGAGCCTCGGCGTCGAGGGTCTCGGTGTCGGGAGTGTCGGCGTCGGCGGCGTCGAGATCCCCGAGATCGAGCGCCTCGGGTTCCGGCAGGACGTCGGGGTCGGGAAGCGCGTCGGGATCGGGGATGGCGTCGAGCGCGGGCTGCTCGACACCCAGCTCCTCGAGCATGTCCGCGTCGTCGGTCTCGACGGCGGCAACCACGTCCACCGGCGGTGCGGCAGCGACCGGCTCCGCGGCGGGCGGCGCCGGGTCGGGCTCGGAAACCGCAGGTGCAGAGGCGGGTTCGGCCGGCGCCGGTTCGACCGCCGCGGGCTTCACCGCCGGCACAGGCGGTTCGGGCGCGGTGGGTTCCGGAGCGGGCGCGGCGACCGGGGTGTCGGCCTCGGCAACCTCGGCCGCAGTGCGGCGTGCCTCCTCGGCCGCCTTCGCCTCTTCCATCGCCTTGCGCTGCGACGGACGCACGAACTTCGGTTCCGGTTCGGGCTCAGCGGGTTTCGCGGGCACCGGGATCGACGTGGTGCCGATTCCCGACTCCAGACGCTCGAGCCGCTGCAGCAGAGCGGCGTCGTCGTTCGACACGCCGGGCAGCAGCATGCGCGCGCACATCACCTCGAGCAGGAGGCGCGGTGACGTGGTTCCGCGCATCTCGCCGAGGGCGTCGTGCACGATCTCGGCGAAGCGCGTCAACGAGGCGGGGCCGAGCGTCTCGATCTGGCTTTGCATGCGTGCGAGCTGATCACCGGGCGCCTCGACCAGGCCGCGGTCGGCGGCATCGGGAACGGCCTGCAGCAGGATCAGGTCGCGGAGCCGTTCGAGGAGATCGACCGCGAAGCGTCGTGGGTCGTGCCCCGCGTCGACGACCTTCTCGACGGCCCCGAACAGAGCCGCGCCGTCGGCCGACGCCAGCGCGTCGACGGCGGTGTCGATGAGTGCGACGTCGGTGACGCCGAGCAGTGCGAGTGCGCGCTCGTAGGCGACGCCCTGGTCGTCGGCGCCGGCGAGGAGCTGATCGAGGATCGACAGCGAGTCACGCGGCGAACCACCACCGGCACGGATGACCAGCGGGTAGACCTCGGGCGCGACGGTCACGCCCTCCCGCTCACAGATCTTCTCCAGCAGCCCGCGCATGACCGGCGGGGCGAGCAGACGGAACGGATAGTGGTGCGTACGCGAACGGATCGTCGGCAGCACCTTCTCGGGTTCGGTCGTCGCGAACACGAAGATCAGGTGCTCCGGCGGCTCCTCCACGATCTTGAGCAGCGCGTTGAAGCCGGCGTTGGTCACCATGTGCGCCTCGTCGACGATGAACACGCGATAACGCGACTCGGCCGGCGCATAGAACGCGCGGTCGCGCAGCTCGCGGGTGTCGTCGACGCCGCCATGGCTGGCTGCGTCGAGTTCGATGACGTCGAGGTTGCCGGGACCGCCGGGAGCGAGAGCCACGCACGACGTGCAGGTGCCACAGGGACGCGAGGTGGGGCCCTCGACACAGTTCAGCGACCGCGCCAGGATTCGCGCCGACGACGTCTTGCCACACCCGCGCGGACCGGAGAACAGGTACGCGTGGTTGATGCGCCCCGAGTCGAGGGCACGGCTCAACGGATCGGTGACGTGCTCCTGCCCCACGACGTCGGCGAAGGTAGCCGGGCGATAGGTGCGATACAGAGCCACGCGTCGAGAGTACCGGCGACCCGTGACATCGGATGCGCCTGCCTCACACTGCGGGCGACGCCCCCGTCTCGGGTGCTTCACCCATCGACTCACCGGCGGTTCCGACCAGGTCATCGGCCATGTCGTCGGACACGTTCACCCGCTCGGCGTCGGCTCGTGCCGACGGTTCGACGACCCGCGGACTCCCGCCCTCGGCCGGCTCGCCGGCCAGTCCGCCGTCGGCGATGACCGCTGCCGCGACCCCCGGGGCGATGACCGCAGCCGGCTCGGCCGCGGTGGTCGAACGGGAGCCGAAAACCCGCAGGGCGACGACCGTCGCGATCAGGATTCCCACGAACGCGAACAGATAGGGGCTGACGGTGAACCAGTTGAGCCAGGTGACCCGCGTCTTCACGTAGAGCCCGGTGTAGTAGCCATCGGGAACGAGCGCGGGGACGTGCGTCGGCCACGCGAACGCGAGCAACACGAGCGCCGCAACACCCACCGCCGCCAGGCCCCGCTCGAGCTGGGTTCGCCTCAGGTCGAGGGCCAGGTGGACCCCGATCACCACGATCGGCACGAACCAGACCCAGTGGTGCCCCCACGACATCGGCGACACCACGCATGCGGTCATGCCGACGATGCTGATCGCGAGCAGTTCCTGGCCCCTGCGGTGGGCATAGGTGGCGACCGCGAATCCGGCGACGAGCGCGGTCAGTGCCAGGGCTCCCCACAGGAGTGTCGACGGGTGGTCGGTGTCGAGGTGGTTGGCGAGCATTCCGCGGATCGATTGGTTGCCGCGCAGTTGCGCCGAACCGACACGTTCGGACTGGAACAGCTTGCCGGTCCAGTAGGCCCAGGAGTCACGCGGCAGGACGATGAACCCGATCGCGACGGTCATGACGAAGCCGCCGATGACACCGAAGAACGCGCGCCAGTTGCGTTGCACCGCGTAGTAACCGGCGAAGATCAGCGGCGTGAGCTTGATCCCGGCGGCGATGCCGGCGCCCACGCCCTTGGTCCTGCTGGTGTCGGGACGGGTCAGGTCGGCCAGGATGAGGAGCATCAGGAAGACGTTGATCTGGCCGTACCAGATGGTGGTGCGGACGGGCTCGAGCAGCATCGCGACCGCGACGAGCGACATCGCGATGACCCGCAGCGGCCACGTCACCGGCCGGCCGAGACTGCGGAAGCTGAGCATGACGACGAGATAGAGGGCGACCACGATGCCCGCGGTCCACAACCATCGCGCCACGTCGAAGGAGATCAACGCGAGCGGAGTGAAGAGCAACGCCGAGAACGGTGAGTACGTGTAGTCGAGGTCGCCGATCATCTTGACGTCGTAGAGGCTGGCGCCTTCGGTGACCGCTTGAGCACCCTGCCGATAGACGGCCAGGTCGATCTGGTTGTTCAGCAGACCCCAGAACTGGGCTCCCCAGGGCACGACGACATCCTGGAGGACAAGAGCGATGACCCCCACGATGGCGAAACCGGATGCGAGAAGAACCGGCCTGGGCAGATTCACGATTTACAAGAGTGGCATAAGAGTCGGCACATACCGGCTACTCATCGCCGAATGAGAGCTATCTAACGCCGATCCGGCGTTTGACAGCGGCGTGTCGGCGAGACGAGTGGCTCAGCTGCGCTCCGCCAGGAGGGTCTCGGCCGAGGCGAGGAGCACGCACGTCGCGACCCCGTCCATCGCGGCCCGCAGGTCGTCGGTGTTCGGGAAGGTCGGTGCGAGACGGATGTTCCGGTCGTGCGGATCGGTCTTGTACGGGAACGCGGAACCTGCGCCGGTCAGCGCGATTCCGGCTTCCTTCGCCAGTTCGATGGTGCGTCGGGCGGCGCCGTCGACGACGTCGAGACTGATGAAGTACCCACCCTCGGGCTCCGACCACGAGGCGACCTTCGACTCGACCAGCCGGTCTTCGAGGATGTCGAGCACCAGCTTGAACTTCGGCGCCAGGATCTCGCGGTGGCGGGCCATGTGGGCGCGCACGCCGTCGGCGTCGCCGAAGAACTTGAGGTGACGCAGCTGGTTGACCTTGTCCGGGCCGATGGTCTTGAGGCCGAGGTACTTGCTGAACCACGCGAGGTTCTCGTCCGACGACCCGAAGAACGCCACCCCGCCGCCGGCGAAGGTGATCTTCGACGTCGAGCCGAGGACGTACACACGGTTGGGATGACCGGCCTCGGCGGCCATCTCGAGGACGCGCAGCGGCGTCGGTGGGGCCTCCACGAGGGTGTGCACCGCGTAGGCGTTGTCCCAGTAGATGCGGAAGTCGGGTGCCGCGGGCATCTCGAGCAGTCCGCGGGTCACCGCCTCGGAGAAGGTGACGCCGGTCGGGTTGGAGTAGGTGGGTACCGCCCAGAGGCCCTTGATGCTCGGGTCGTTGGCGACGAGTTCGGCGCAGAGGCGCACGTCCGGACCGTCGGGGAGCATCGGCACCGGGATCATCTCGATGCCGAAGCTCTCGGTGATCGCGAAGTGCCGGTCGTATCCGGGCGACGGGCACAGGAACTTGATCTTCTGGCGGCCCCACGGCTCGTCGGAGTCGGCGGTGCCGTGCAGCAGGCCGAAGACGGTGAGATCGTGCATGAGCTCGAGGCTCGAGTTGCCGAACGCGATCAGGTTCGCGGGGTCGACGGCGAGCAGCTCGCCGAAGACCTCGCGCAGCTCGGGCAGGCCGTTGAGGCCGCCGTAGTTGCGGGTGTCGGTGCCTTTGCCGTCGCGGTACTCGTCGCCGGGGAGCGACAGCAGCGCGTTGGAGAGATCGAGCTGCTCGGGAGCGGGCTTGCCGCGGGTGAGGTCGAGCTTCAGACCCAGAGCGGCCAGCTCGTCGTAACGCTTCTTCAGATCCGCCTGGGTGTCTCGTAGTTGGTCGACACTCATCGAGTGGAAATTCAACGTTAGACCTCTCGCGCTCGACGCCGGCGCGAGTGTCCGACGACGCAGACCTGGAAATGGAAATCGGGGATATAGGGGACCCCGCGCACCCGAGAGAGCCCGTTGACCCTTGCTGCCTTCCGGCCCTGGGGGAGTTCACAGGATGCACGCCGCGCGGGATCCGTCGTCCAGTGTAGCGAGGGTTCACAGCCGGGTGACACCGGGTGGTCACCACCCCCGCGACGGCGCCGGTCCGCGCAGGCGAGGCAGGTGATCGTCTCCCGGATACGACGAAGGTCCGCGGTGCACTCCCTTGCGGGTCGTGCACCACGGACCTTCGGTGGCGGAGGATAGGGGATTCGAACCCCTGAGGGCTGTTAACCCAACCCGCGTTCCAGGCGAGCGCCATAGGCCACTAGGCGAATCCTCCAACGTCGAGATGATAGCCGCCGGGGACTCCCACACCCAAACCCGCTTGCCGGCCGCTCGGTCGGCACTAGGGTCGGGGCATGTCCGATTCCTCTCCCATCGTCGTGATCGGAGCGACCGGCGGACAGGGCGGTGCCGTCCTCGACGCGCTGCTCGACGCCGGTTTCGCGGTGCGCGCCCTCGTCCGCGACGCCGTGTCGTCGAAGGCCGCGGCGCTCGCCGACCGCGGTGTCGAACTCGCCGTCGGCGACATCGTGAGTGGCGTAGGACTCACCGATGCGTTCACCGGCGCGGCGGGAGCCTTCGCGCTGACGACGCCCTTCGAGTCCGGCGTCGACGCAGAGGTCGCCCAGGGCACCGCGCTGATCGAGTCGGCGACCGCGGCCGCGCTCCCCTACCTCGTCTTCTCGTCGGTGGCCTCCGCCGACCGCGACACCGCCGTCCCCCACTTCGACTCCAAGTTCGAGGTCGAGCGGATGCTCGCCGCCACCGACATCCCGCACACGATCGTCGGGCCGGCCTACTTCTACGACAACCTGCTCGCCGGGTCCGACGCGTTCGCCACCGGCGTCATGCCGATCGCGATGCCTGCGGACAAACCGCTGCAACAACTCTCACGCCGCGATCTCGGCCGGTTTGTCGCGACGCTGTTCCGCAACCCGGGTGCGTACACCGGCGAACGGATCGACATCGCCTCCGACCATCCGACGCCTCTGGAGATGGCGCAGATCGTCGGCGACGTACTCGGAACGACGGTCAGCGCGGAATCCTATGATCCCGAACGCATCCCGTCGCCCGACATGAGTGCGATGTTCCGCTTCCTCGGCGATCGCGGTTACGAGGTCGACATCCCCGCACTGCACCGCCGGTTCCCCGGTGTCGGTTGGCAGACCTTCGCCGAGTGGGCCGCCGAGGCGCTGCGCGGTTGACCCGCGAATCTTCCGTATGACGTCGAACCCGGAAAGCGGGCACAACGTCATGCGGATCGGATCCCAGGGAGCGTCAGTCCCCGATCCGGTTACCCTTCTCGTCCCAGTGCTCGGCGACCTTCTTGCTCGGCTGCACACGTGGCGGCTCGCCGGGCATCTTCGGGTAGCTGGGCGGATAGGGCATGTCCGCCAGCCCGTTCGCGTCGTCCTCCTGGACCATCTCGAGCAGGTTCTCGATGCCGCGGCGGTGGTCGGCGATGTCGGCCCACGGATCACCGCGATCCTCCAGCAACTTCGGGACGGTGGCCATGGTGCAGTCGTCGGGATCGACATCGGCCAGTTCGTCCCATGTCACCGGGGTCGAGACCCGGCCGGTCGCGCTGCGGCGGACGGAGTAGGGCGAGGCCATCGTGCGGTCGCGGGCATTCTGGTTGTAGTCGATGAAGATCCGTTCCCCACGTTCCTCTTTCCACCACGAGGTGGTGACCCGGTCCGGGTCGCGGCGTTCCAGTTCACGGGCGATCGCGATGACACAGCGCCGCGTGGCGATGAAATCCCACAGCGGCTCGATGGGGACGTAGACGTGAATCCCGCGCCCACCCGAGGTCTTCACGAAGCCGGTGAAGCCGAGCTCGTCGAGCAGTGGTTTCAGCCCGTCGATCGCCACGTTCCGGACGTCGTCGAAGGTCGTGCCGGGTTGCGGGTCGAGGTCGATGCGGAGCTGGTCGGGATGGTCGTTGTCCGGGTGCAGGGTCGGCCAGGTGTGGAACGTGACCGTCCCCAGGTTCGCCGCCCACACCAGATCGGCCGGCATCGTCGGGCGGATGGCGTCCCCGGTTCGTTTGGACGGGAACACGATCGGCGTGGACTGCACGTGGTCGGGCCGCTTCTTCGCGATGTGCTTCTGGTAGATCTCCTCCCCCTCGACACCGTCGGGGAAGCGTTGCAGAAACGTCGGCCGGTCGCGCGTCGCGCGCATGAGCGGCCCGTCACCGCTGTCGTCGACGCCGAGCGCGAGCGTCCGGTAGTAACCGACGAGATCCCGCTTGCGGCCGCCGTTCTCGCCGAGCTCGGGGAAGTAGATCTTGTCCGGGTTGCTGAGGCGGACGGCGACCCCGTCGACGTCGAGCTCTTCTGCGGGAGAACGTGATGCCATGGTCATTCCCCTTCGAGGACGTCGTGCAGGTCGTAGGTGAGCGGAACCTCTAGCTGGTCGTAACCGCAGCTCTCCGGGTCCCGGTCGGGGCGCCAGCGGAGGAACTTCACGGTGTGGCGGAAACGCTGGTTCTCCATCTGGTCGTAGGCGAACTCCGCGACCAGTTCGGGACGAATGGGAATCCACTCCCCCGACTTCTCCGACCGCCAGCGGGTGGGTTCACCCGGCGACGGCTTGTCCGGGTCGAGACGCATCGGCTCGAACATCTCTTGCAGTTCAACACGTTTGGCGTCGGAGAACGCACCCGCTCCCCCGACCATGTGCAGCTCGCCGTCGTCGCCGTAGAGCCCGAGCAGCATAGAGCCGATCCCCCTGCCGGACTTGTGGATTCGGTAACCGAAGATCACGCAGTCCGCGGTCCGCTTGTGTTTGATCTTCAGCATCTCGCGCTTGTTCTCCACGTAGAGGCCGTCGAGTCGCTTGGCGACGACGCCATCGAGGCCGGCGCCCTCGAAGGCGGAGAACCAATCCTCGGCGACCGAGGGGTCGCCGGTCACCCGGCTGACGTGCATTCGCCGATCCCGGCCGCCGGGTCCGACCGCGCGCAGCAACGCCTCTCGACGAACCTCGAACGGTTCGTCCTTGACCGACGTCGATTCCAGCGCGAGTGCGTCGAAGCCGATGAAGATCGCGGGTGTCTTCTCGGCGAGCATGTTGACCCTCGACTCGGCGGGATGGATGCGCTGGGCCAGCGAATCCCAGTCGAGCCGATGCGTGTTGCCGATGAGTGCGGGCACCCCGATCTCGCCGTCGAGGACGACCCTGTCCGGCAGCTCGGCCTTTGCCGCGGCCACGACCTCCGGAAAGTACCTGGCCAGGTCTTTCCCGCCGCGGGAACCGATCAGCACCTCGTCGCCGTCGCGGAAGATCAGCGCGCGGAATCCATCCCACTTCGGCTCGTACGACCAGGCGGTGTCACCGTCGGGCTGCTGCGGCACGGCGGTGACCGCCTTGGCCAGCATCGGGGCTACGGGCGGCATGACCGGAAGATCCATGGCTTCACTGTTCCTCACTTCTCCGGGCGCTGGCAACGACCCGCCCGGAACTCCGGGGTGACCGCCGGGTCTGGCGCAGAGACAGACCACCGGCGAGATCGGTTCTCATCGCGGGTCGTCGGAGCGACGCGGTAACCTCGACGCGATGTCGACACAGCACGCAGCGGGCCGGTATGCGCCGTCCCCGTCGGGCGACCTCCACGTCGGCAACCTGCGGACCGCCCTGCTGGCCTGGTTGTTCGCCCGCACGACGGGTCGGCGGTTCCTCATCCGCATGGAGGATCTCGACCGCGCGGTCGCCGGCGCCGACGCCCGGCAACTCGCCGACCTCGCCTCGCTGGGCATGGACCGGGAGACCCCCGTCGTCTATCAGACGCAACGACGGGACATCTACGGCCGGATCATCGACCGTCTCCGCAAGGGCGGCCGGACCTTCGAATGCTTCTGCACGCGTCGCGAGATCCTCGAGGCCCCGTCCGCTCCCCATGCACCGCAGGGCGCCTACCCCGGCACCTGCCGGAACCTCACCGACGCCGAGCGCGCCGAGAAGATCGCCGCCGGCCGACCGCCCGCGTTTCGCATCCGGGCCGATACCACCGAGTTCACCGTGACCGACCTGCTCCACGGCACCTTCACCGGGATGGTCGACGACTTCGTCATCCAGCGCAACGACGGCACCCCCGCCTACAACCTGGCCGTCGTCGTCGACGACGCCGCGCAGGGAGTCGATCAGGTCGTGCGCGGCGACGACCTGCTGTCGTCGGCTCCCCGCCAGGCCTACCTCGCCACGTTGCTCGGCGAGACCCCGCCGACCTACGCCCATGTGCCGATGGTGCTCAACACCGACGGCGTCCGGCTCTCCAAGCGCGACGGAGCGGTGACCCTCGCCGACCTCGCAGCAAGCGGTGTTCCGGCCGGCACCGTCCTCTCGCACATCGCTCGCTCGCTGGGCCTCGCAGGTCCCGGCGAAACCGTCGATCTCCACACGCTCGCAAGCCGTTTCGACCCCGATGCCCTCCCCCGCGAACCCTGGCTGCTGGGGCCCACGGAGTGGTCGTCCTGACGGTTACGCGGTCGTCGCCAGCAACCTCTGCAGCAGGTCGTTGAGCGTGATCAGCCCGATGGCCCGGCCGGAGTCGGTGACCAGCGCGAGGTGGGCGCGGCGTTCACGCATGGCGGCGAGCGCCTCGTAGACCGGTTGCCCGGATTCGATCCGCAGCACCGGGCGCATGAGATCGGCGGCTGTGGCACCCGGCTCCGCGCGCAGGCTGTCGCGCACGTGCACGACGCCGTGCACCGGTCCCCGGTCGGCGTCGCGCACCAGCAGCCGGAGGTGTCCCGAAATCCGTCCGGCCGTCTGGATCTCGTCGGCACTCGCGGTCGGCAGCACCGCGCCCAACGTGTCACTGGGCGTGACGACGTCGCCGAGCGTCAGCGATTCGAGTTCGAGTGCGCTGGTCAGATGCGCGTGATAGCGCTCGTCGAGTGTCCCGACCGTCGCCGAGTGCTCGACCAGGTGACGCAGCGCGTCGCTGTCCTGTCCGGTGGCCACCTGGTCCACCGGTTCGACGCCGACCCGCCGGAGGCACCAGTTCGCCAGGTGGTTGAGCTGCACGATGATCGGCCGCGTGAGCCACATGAAGGCTCGCATCGGCAGGGCCAACACGATCGCCGACCGCTCCGGGTGGGCGATCGCCCACGACTTCGGGGCCATCTCACCGACCACCAGATGCAGGAACGTCACGATGATGAGCGCCAGCACGAAGCCGACGATGTCCGCAGACCAGTACGGCAGGCCCCAGGTCTCGAACAGCGGCGTGAGCCAGTGGTGGACAGCAGGTTTCGTGATCGAACCGAGCGCGAGCGTGCAGACGGTGATGCCGAGCTGCGAGCCCGCGAGCAGCACGGACAACTCCGATGCGCTGCGCAGGGCGGCGCGGGCACTGCTACTCGTCGCGGCCTCGTCCTCCAGCCGGTGGCGTCGGGCCGCGATCAGAGCGAACTCGACGGCGACGAAGAAAGCACTCGCCGCGATGAGCGAGACGGTGATCACCCCGATGACCCACGGGTTATCCATTGTCGGCCTCCCGTCCGGCGTCCGATCCTGCTGCGTCGGTGCTCACTTCGGTTCCGAGTGTCATCGACACCAGCGCCGGCACATGCTTCTCGACCTCGAGGACATCGACGCGCACCACACGGGGTGGCGCCTCGTCGTCGTCGAGGACTGAGGCCGGATCGGGATCGATGGTGATCTCGACGGTCTCCCCGACCTCGGGCAACCCGACGAACTCGGCGATCACCAGTCCGGCGATCGTCTCGTAGTCGCCTTCGGGCAGTTCCCAACCGATCGCACGGGACACCTCGTCGACGTGGGCGTCACCGCGGACACGCCAGCCGCCGGCGGTCTTCTCGATCGCCGCGGAGGTCTCCGGGTCGTGCTCGTCGTCGATCTCGCCCACCAGTTCCTCGGCGATGTCCTCGGCGGTCACGACGCCGGCGAAGCCGCCGTACTCGTCGATGACGATGGCCATCTCCTCGTGTGCGTCAGAGAGGTTCTCCAGCACCTCCGGCAGCGGCAGGGTCGACGGGACGACGACCGCGCGGCGGCAGAGGTCACCCGCGGTGGCCGTCGGGACAGCCTGCGCGGGTTGTTTTTTCAGCGCGTACGACCACTCGAGAAGGTCGTGGAGATGGACCACGCCGAGAACTTCGTCGTCACCGGCGACCGGGTACCGGGTGTGCCCGGTACTCATCAGAGCGAGTACCTCGGAGGCGGGCAGCGACGCGTCCACCTGATCGGTGTGCGGACGCGGGATCATCGCGTGTTCGGCTGTGCGTGTGGGGAACTCGAGCACGCGGTCGAGCAGCACGGACAGGTCTTCGGGAAGCTCACCGGCGTCGCGCGACTCGGCGACGATGTGTTCGAGGTCGCGGACCGACGCGGAGTGTTCGACGTCGTGGACCGGCTCGATCCGCAGTGCGCGCAGCAACAGGTTCGACGCCTTGTCGAACAACGCGATCAGCCAGCCGAACACGGCGAGGTAGATCGCTGTCGACCGGGCGAGCCAGAGCGCGACCGGTTCCGGCCGGGCGATCGCGAGGTTCTTGGGGAAGAGTTCGCCGAAGACCATCTGCACGACGGTGGAGAACAGGATCGCGATGACCGTGCCGATCGCGACACCGACACCCACCGGGATGCCGACGTTGCTCAGCAGGTCACCGACCCCGGAACCGATCAGCGGTTCGGCGACGTAACCGACGAGCAGGCCGGTGACGGTGATGCCGAGCTGGGCACCGGACAGCATGAACGAGGTTCGCCGGGTGACGGAGAGGGCGCGCTTCGCTGCGGCGTCACCGGATTCGGCGCGGGCCTTCAGGCGGGAGCGGTCGACCGCCATGAAGCCGAATTCCTGGGCCACGAAGTAGCCGGTGACGGCGGTGATCGCGAGGACGACCAGGATTCCCAGGAAGATTCCGAGAACGGTCAGCATGTCGCCATCCGATCAGCTTCGACGCCTGGGACGTCGGGATGGATCTCGCAGTGGACTGCGTGTCCGGAACGCGGGTCAGGGCCCGGTTCGGGGCAGGGTGCGGACGGGTGTCGTCGGCGTTTTCGGCGCTTTGCGCGTCTCATCGTCTCTCTCGCTGGTACTCGATTACCCCTACAGGGTGCCGAGTGTTCGGGGGTGTACGCAACCTCGTTGCGATGGGGTCACAACGAATCACCGTTCCGCGCGGTTCCGGGACGTGACCCACCACACGGCGTCGGGGACGCGTTCAGTCCCGCGTCGAACCGTAGTAGCGCCGCAGGAACTCGTCGCGGTACTCGATGTACGTGCCGTTCTCGATCGCCTGTCGGGCCCGGTCTACCAGCGTGACGATGAACGACACGTTGTGCAGGGTCGCCAGCGTCGGGCCGAGACCCTCCTTCGCCTTGAACAGGTGATGCAGGTAGGCGCGGCTGTACTGCGAGGTGTAGTTCTCGATCTCGGGATCGAGCTGCCGGAAGTCGTTGCGGTACTTCGCATTCGTGATGTTGTATCGACCGTCGAGCGAGTAGATCGCACCGTTGCGGGCGACGCGCGTCGGCGATACGCAGTCGAAGGTGTCCACACCGTTCTCGATGGCGGTGAAGATGTCGTCGGGTTCGCTGATGCCCAGCAGGTGCTTGGGCGCGTCCTCGGGCAGTTCGTCGTTGACCCAGCCGACGATGGTGCCGAGGTTGTGCTTCTCGAGCGCGCCGCCGATGCCGTAACCGCCGAAGCCCTTGCCGCCGGCCTCGCGATCGGCCTCGCTCAGCGCGACGAGATCGCGGGACGCCTTGCGCCGCAGATCCTCGTACTGGGCACCCTGGATCACACCCCACAACGCCTGCTGGGGCCGATGTGCACGCTCGACACTCAGTCTGTTGTGCTCGGCCAGGCACCGGATTGCCCACAGCCGGGTACGCTCCAGCGAATTCTCCTGGTACGCACGGGTGTTCATCAACGTGGTGAGCTCGTCGAAGGCGAAGATGATGTCGGCACCGAGCTGGTGCTGAATCTGCATCGACACCTCGGGGGTGAAGCGATGCGACGAACCGTCGAGGTGCGACTTGAAGGTCACCCCGTCGTCGTCGACTCGCGACAGACGTTCCTTGCCCTCGGCGATGAGCGAGTCGTCGGGGCTGACCTCCATCGCGATGACCTTCTTGAAGCCGGCGCCGAGCGACATGACCTGGAATCCGCCGCTGTCGGTGTAGGTCGGGCCCGACCAGTTCATGAAGGCACCGAGCCCGCCGGCCTGATCGATGATCTCGGGGCCCGGCTGCAGGTACAGGTGGTACGCGTTCGCGAGGACGGCCTGCGCACCCAACTCGGCCACCGACTCGGGCAGAACGGTCTTCACCGTCGCCTTGGTACCCACCGGCACGAAGGCGGGGGTCTGGATCGCGCCGTGCGGGGTGCTGATCACCCCGGTGCGGCCGCGGGTGCCGGGCAGGGTGGTGCCGACGGTGTAGGCGGGGTCGGCGACTTCGGTTCCGGTACTGCTCACCGGTGCATCCTCCCAGGTCGGTGGCCTCCACCCAAACCGACGACGCCGCCGTCGGCCCCGTCTGCGCCCTCGACGACCTATCGCTCCGGCGTTCCGGCATTCGATACGGTGGGGACCATGTCGTGCAGAACGCGCCGCGCCATCGCCTCCGGGGCCAGGGTCGCCACCACCGCACTCGGCCTGTCGTTGGCCCTGTTCACACTGTCCGCGTGCGGTTCGGAACAGGATGTCACCGACACCTCCGCGAGCGGCGGGAACGGCGCTGTCGCTTCGGCGGAGCAACCCGCCGACGCCCCGTCGACCTCCGCACCCGTCGTCCCGGGTCGCAAGCCCGCGTCGGCCCGTCCCAACTCGGTCACCTCTGGTGCCGACGCGGACGAATCGACTCAGGGCGGCCCCGGCACCACCTGCGGCAGCATCCCCGGCCCCGACGGCGCGCTGCGTGTTCTGGTCCTCGCCGGCGACGTCGACTGCGACCAGGCGAAGTCGATCGCCGACGAGTACGGCCCCAAGATCGTCACCGGCACGCAGCAGTCGGTGGGCGGCTGGACCTGTGGGCCGTCGGCGCTACAGGGCGTGCTCGCCGCCTGCCAGAAGGACACGACGGTCATCGGTTTCGCTCCCTGACCCCAACTCGCTTGACCCTCACGCGACGTCAGACCCCAAGGTTGCTCATGTGAGTGAAGAGAAGCACCACCCGCTCCGCACTCCTGCGTCGGACCTGACCGTTGGCGTCGTCGCGGGGATGGTCGGAGTCAGTGTCCGCACACTGCACCACTACGACCAGATCGGTCTGGTGACGCCGTCGCGCCGCACGCCTGCGGGATACCGCGTCTACGACGACGCCGACGTCGCACGGCTCTACCGTGTCCTCACCTATCGCGAGCTGGGCTTTTCACTCGGGCGGATAGCGACCCTGCTCGACGATCCCGATGCTGACGAACTGCATCAACTCCGCGCGCAGCACGAGCTGCTCACCGACCGGATCGATCACTTGCACCGGATGGTCGCAGCGGTGGAGGAGATGATGATGTCGAAGAAGCAGGGGATCCAGCTGTCCGCGGCCGAGCAACGCGAGATCTTCGGCGACGACTGGCGCGGCGAGGAGTACGCGGCGGAGGCCGAGGAACGGTGGGGCGAGACCGCCGCGTGGCAGGAGAGCCGCAAGCGCGTCGCCCGGTTCTCGAAGGAGGACTGGCGGCAGATCAAGGCCGACGCCGATGCCCTCGAACGGCGCCTCGCCGACGCGATGCTCCGCGGACTCACACCCGGTTCCGCCGAAGCCGATGCCCTCGCCGAGGAGCACCGCGCACAGATAAGCCGGTTCTACGACTGCACCCACGAGATGCACGTCGGGCTCGCCGACATGTACGTCGCCGACCCGCGTTTCACCGCGCACTACGACGAACAGGCGCCCGGGCTCGCCGTCTATCTGCGCGAGGTCATCCGGGCCAATGCCGAGAAACGGATCTGATCGACGCCGCCCGGTGTCTGCTCACTCGTCCAGATAACGCTTCCGGAGCGCTTCCGGCACAGCGGGATCCAGTCCCAGACCGTCGCGGAAGTAGCCCTCGATGTCACCGAACTGTGCGGTCATCTCCTCGAAGGCGCCCTCGAGGTAGTTCCGCTGGACGCCGAGGATCGGTTTCAACACCTCGGGGTCGCCGCCGGCCGTCTGGAACGCGGCGAAGACCGGGTGCAGTGCCGGGATGAGCTCGTCGTTGGTGAGCAGGTAGTCCTCGAACACCTCGTCACGTCCGACACCGAGCACAGAGAGGAAGGTGGCAGCGGCCCAGCCGGTCCGGTCCTTGCCGGTCGTGCAATGGAACAGTGCCGCACCCGGCAACGCGGGCTCGGCGAGTGCGCTGAACAGCCGGTGGTAGGCCGCATGGGCGCTGGGCAGGGTCAGGATCTGTCGGTAGGTGGCCTCCATCAGCTCCGCCGCCTTACCTCCCCCGAGCGCATCGCTCACCGCGGCGACCGCGGCCGGATCGGCGACCACCTCGTTGAGACGGGCCGGGATCGCGGTCGACGAATCGGCCAGCACGTCCAAGGGGACCTCTGCGACGCCGGGCAGTGCCGGGTCCGGCGCAGCCGAACGCTCGGCAACCGTGCGGAGGTCGTAGACGGCCGTGATACCCAGCGCGTCGAACTTGGCGAGGTCGTCACCGGCCAGTCGGTGGAGCTCGGTGGACCGGAAGACCAGACCGGGTCGGACCCGGCGTCCATCGGCGGTCGTCCATCCGCCGAGGTCCCGGAGATTCGGCACGGTGGAAAGAGACAAGGCGTGGGCGTGGGTGAGGTCGGTCATGACGAGAGATTCTGACAGGCCGATCCGACGACGATTGGGTCCAGCGACCGAAATGTGGCACCGATTCACACACCGCAAACCTGGTGAGGCACTTCGGTGGCGTCGCGACGACGAGAAGTTAACGCGAACTATGGTGTTACTCCCGGGTAACGGCAATATCGTGCCGTCTTCGGAGATTGCCCTGGCCCAGCCATTCTTTCCCCCGGAAAGGGGACACCGAAACCCAGTCCGCGGGATTCCGGACACATCATGAGGATTACGGCCGTTCACCCCAAACGTGCTGTTCGCGGACGTAGCGGGCACTTCGAACCGGACCCCGGAGCCGTTACAGGTTGCCGGGGCGAATTTCGTGCCAGGTTCGCCCTCTGTGACCTGCGCGTTCGCATTGATATGCCGGATATGCCTGGGCTAAGTTCCAACGTATGTCCAGCAAAGTGACTGTTCACGGTCGCACACTCATCCGAGTCACTCGGGTATTCGACGGGACGTCCGAAGGACTGATCGAGGGCACAGACCCACTCATCGAGGGCGACGCCGCGCGAATCTTAAAGAACCTCTGAATTCACCCCCAGCCTGTCGTACTGCTCACCGGCGGTACGGCAGGCGAGTCGGTTATGCCGACACAACGACAGAAAGTTGGACGATGTGGTCTTCGGATCGGGCGGCAGCGATGCGTGATGCCCCGGAGCCTGGCGGCACCCCCTCTGACGCGACCCTGATCGAAGGCCACGGACTCTCCGTGGATGCTTCCTGGGGCCACATCTACGGCCCGGTCGACCTTCGGGTCCGCACCGGCGGGGTCACGGTCATCGCCGGGCCGGAGGGCCGAGGCCGCACCGCACTGCTCCTCACCCTCGCAGGTCGCATGAAGCCGACGAAGGGTGAGCTGGTCGCCTTCGACCGCGCCAACGACGCCCACCACCTGTTCGAGAACGCGGCCGTCGCGTGGATCGACGAGGTCGACGGGATCGAACAGACCATCCGTGTCAGCGACGTCATCACCGAGCAGATCCGGTGGTCGGCGCCTTGGTACAAGTGGGTCACGCCCGCGCGCGAGGAAGACCTCGAGCGCATCTGCCGACCCGTCTTCGGCCCCTACCCCCTTCCCGCGATGGAATCGTTCGTCGAGGAACTCCCCGAGCTGACCGCGGCTCTCTTCCGGATCGCCGTGGGCAACCTGCGCCGTCCGCCACTGCTGGTCGTCGGCGGAGTGGACAACCTGACCCGGCGCGAGAACCAGGTCCATCTCATGGACCGCCTCGTCGACCTGGGCCGCACCCAGACGGTGATCACCGCCGACATCAACGCCGTGTCCCCGGCCGGCGGCGTCCGTGACGTCATCCCCGTCGACAACCTCACAGATGGCCAGTTCGTCGGCCTCGAGCACGAAGATCGGACGTAGGAACATGTTTGCCGCATTCTCGCCGGGCAGCGACATCAAGCGCTACTACCGGGGCCGGATGCCCCGGCTGGCGCTCGTGGTCATCATGCTCATGCCGCTCCTCTACGGCGCGATGTACCTGTGGGCGTTCTGGAATCCGTTTGCCGCCGCCGACAAGATCCCCGTCGCACTCGTCAACGAGGACACCGGTGCAGTCGTCGAAGGGCAGAAACTCGACGCCGGCTCCCAGGTCGCGGCCGGACTGATCGAGTCCAAGCAGCTCGATCTGCACGAGGTCTCCGCCGCCGAGGCCGCCGACGGTGTCGCGCACGGCAAGTACTACTTCTCGATCACGCTGCCCGCCGACTTCAGCAAGGCGATCGCCTCGCCCACGAGCGACAAGCCGCGTTCGGCGCCGCTGGTGTTCACCTACAACGACGCCAACAACTACCTGGCGACGATCATCGGTCAGGACGCCGCCCAGCAGGTCGTCAACAAGGTCAGCGCACAGGTCGGCGCGCAGACGTTCGAGATCGTCCTCAACGAGGTCGGGGACCTCACGCCCAAGCTGACGGAAGCGGCCGACGGCGCGAACGAACTTGCCGCCGGTCTGAAGACCGCCGACTCGGGCGCTCAGGAGCTCGCGTCCGGTCTCGGCCAACTCGACTCCGCACTGATCAAGGCCACCGATCCCCTGCTCAACGCACTCGGCGCCGACCAGACCGGTCTGTCCTCAGCCGAGGTGAATGCGGCCGCAGATCGACTCGCCCGCAATGCCGGAGCGGCGTCGAACGAACTCACGACCGCCGCGAATCAGCAGTCGCAGGCCAGCAAGGGCCTCGACTCGGTCATCGCCCAGCTGAGTTCGTCGCCGGATCCCACGATGCGATCTCTCGCCAATGCCCTTTCCCCCGCACAACAGTTCCTGCGCACCAGCGGACTCGGACCGGACGCGAACAACCAGCTCACCCAGCTGAACAACGACGCCAACGTGCTCTCGCAGCAGCTCGGCAATCCGAACAGCCCCCTCCGCCTCGGCCTCACCCTCGTCGAGAACGGCGGCCTTCGCAACGACATCCTCGCCGCACGCGGTGCCGCCAACGAACTGAAGAGCGGCTCAGCCGAACTCAGCTCTGGCCTCGGTGAGCTGAGCGCGGGTGCCGACGAACTGGCGTCCGGTCTGGAAGAAGGGGTCAAGGCCATCCCGTCCTGGACCAACCAGGAGAAGACGGAGATCGCCAAGACGTTGGCACAGCCCGTCGCCCTGCAAGAGGACTACACACACGAGGCCCCGACCTTCGGTACCGGCTTCGCACCGTTCTTCATGTCCCTGGCACTGTTCGTCGGCGGCATCATCACCTGGATGTTGTTGACGCCGTTGCAGTCCCGCCCGATCGTCCAGGGCTTCTCGTCGCTGCGCGTCGTATTGGCCTCGTACGCACCCGCTTTCGCCATCGGCTTCATCCAGGCGACCGTCCTGTACACGGTGGTCACCTTCGCGGTCGGGCTGCGTGCCGAGTACCCGATAGCCACGTTCCTGTACCTGTTGCTCGTGGTCGCGACCTTCATGGCGATGATCCAGATGTTCAACGCGGTCTTCGACGTCGCGGTCGGACGTGTTGTGACACTGGCGTTCCTGATGATCCAGCTGGTGTCCGCGGGTGGTATCTATCCCGTGCCGACCACGGCCACGCCGTTCCAGTACATCCACTACGTAGACCCGATGACCTACACGGTGGAGGGCCTCCGACAACTCACGGTCGGCGGCATCGACTACCGACTGTGGCTCGCCATCGGTGTCCTCAGCGGAATCACCCTGGGCTGCCTGCTCATCTCGTCGTGGGCCGCCCGTCGAAACCGCCAGTACACGATGGACCGTCTGTATCCGCCGGTGGAAGTCTAGGGAGGTCGAGACAGGCAAGCCCCCGTGACTGTCGTCTACCTCGAGTAGATCGCTTCAACCGCCCCATTTCCGGTATTGAGCGCCTTAGCATCTGAACACCAGGAGGAATACATGACACCCAAATCGAACTCGCAGGCCCGCGCCACGACCAACATCGGCGACAACCTGAATCTGCGGACCGTCTTCACCCGCCCGGGCGAGGCCACCGATCTGCCCAAGTTCTCGATGGCCGACGACATGCTGCTGCCCGAGACCGCCTACCAGATCGTCCACGACGAGGCGATGCTCGACGGCAACGCGCGCCTGAACCTGGCGACCTTCGTGTCGACCTGGATGGACGACGAGGCGAAGAAGCTCTACTCCGAGACCGTCGACAAGAACATGATCGACAAGGACGAGTACCCGCAGACGGCCGCCATCGAGGACCGCTGCTGGAAGATCCTCGCCGACCTCTGGCACAACCCGAACGTCGACAACGCCATCGGCACCTCGACCATCGGTTCGTCGGAGGCCTGCATGCTCGGCGGCCTGGCCCTCAAGCGCCACTGGCAGGCCCGCCGCAAGGCCGAGGGCAAGTCCACCGAGACCCCGAACCTGGTGCTGTCCACCGCCGTTCAGGTCTGCTGGGAGAAGTTCTGCAACTACTTCGAGGTCGAGCCCCGCTGGGTGCCGATCAGCCCCGACCACATGGTCCTCGACGGCCACGAGCTCGAGAAGTACGTCGACGAGAACACCATCGGCGTCGTCGCCATCATGGGCCAGACCTACACCGGCATGTACGAGCCGGTGAAGCAGATCGCCGCCAAGCTGGACCAGATCCAGGCCGACACCGGCCTCGACGTGAAGATCCACGTCGACGGCGCGTCGGGCGCGATGATCGCTCCGTTCTGCCAGCCCGACCTGGAGTGGGACTTCCGCGTCGACCGCGTCGTCTCCATCAACACCTCGGGCCACAAGTTCGGCCTCGTCTACCCGGGTGTCGGCTGGATCGTGTGGCGCGACACCGAGGCGCTGCCGGAGAGCATGGTCTTCCACTGCAGCTACCTCGGTGGCGACATGCCCACCCTGGCTCTGAACTTCTCGCGTCCCGGCGCCCAGGTGCTGCTGCAGTACTACCAGTTCCTGCGCCTCGGCCGTGAGGGCTACCGCCAGGTCCAGCAGGGTTCGCTCGACGTCGCGCAGTGGCTGTCGTCGGAGATCGCCAAGATCGACGCCTTCGAGCTCGTCAGCAAGGGCGACACCATCCCGGTCTTCGCATGGCGCCTGAAGTCGGGCCACACCGACAACTGGAACCTCTACGACCTGTCTGATCGCCTGCGCATGAAGGGCTGGCTGGTCCCGGCCTACCCGATGGCCGACGACCTCGCCGACCTCACCGTCCAGCGCATCGTCGTCCGCGCCGGCCTGAGCCACGACCTCGCGCGTGCCCTCATCGCCGACATCCAGACCGAGGTCGACTTCCTCGATCGTCTCGAGGGCCCGATCCCGGCCGAGGGTGAGCGCTCGCACTTCCACCACTGATCGCCGAGATCGTCGCGATCCCCTGATGTGTCCCCGGCCTGGCATCCCTTCCAGGCCGGGGACGCATCGTCGCATTCACAGACAGGTAGAAAATGAGTATTGCCGCGTCAGCCCCCAGACGCAGCACGGTCTTCATCCCGACCCTGAACAAACAGTGTTGGGGCTTCATGATCGGATCCGCACTCTTCGCGTTGAGCGCGGCGCCGGGCTTCGGCAGCTCGGCTGGATCGTCGGCCGTCAATCTCTGCTGCTTCGTCGGGGCGTGGTTCTTCACCGCCGCCGGCCTGATCCAGCTGATCCTGAGCGGCCCCGTGACGACCAAGGTCGACTACGGCAGCGGCATCATGGTGCGCGCCGACTGGCTCGCGGCGTCGACCCAGTCGTTGGGAACGATCCTGTTCAACGTGAGCACCACCGCGGCACTCACCGCGCATTCGATCCCCTCCCAGAGAGAGTTCGTCTGGTCGCCGGATGCCGGCGGATCGATCCTCTTCCTCGTCAGCGGCTTCATGGCCGTTCGCGGCTACCGGCACGCACACAAGTTCTTCGACCCGGGTTCGGCCGGCTGGTGGTCGGTGCAGATCAACCTCATCGGATGCATCGCCTTCGGCGTCGCCGCGGTGGGCGCCTACGTGTCCAAGGGCGGAGTCACGGTCGACACGGCGATGGCGAACTGGGGAACCTTCATCGGAGCGATCTGCTTCTTCCTGGCGTCCCTCGTGGTCCTCCCGGCCTGGGACCGCAACTCCGCGGGTGAGTCGGCATGACCGGACCACTTACACAACCGAATCCCGGCGAGGGCGCTCGGGCACCGGGGAGCCGGGGATGACCGAGCTGTTCCGGGACGATGTCTCGTCGGACCCCCTCCCGCCGAAGGTGATCGAGACGTGGGAGCGCCGTGTCGGCGTGCACCGCAGCAACATCCATGCCGAACCGATCCGGCTCACCGGACCCGACGGAATGCGCCACTACGGGCAGCACGTCGAGGTGCGGACCGATGACCCCGGTTCGTTCGACTCGCTGATGTACGTACGTCAGCTCTCGATGATCGGCACGTTCTGCAGCCTGCACACCCCGCTCGAGGTGTCGCGGAACCCGCGCCTCATCTCCGAACAGCCCTCCGAAGACCTGGTCATCGGGGTGCACACCCTGGAGGGCAAGCACATCATCCGCCAGGGGTCACGCGATTTCGCCTACGGCCCCGGGCAACTCGCCTTCGTCAGCAATGCATCCCCCTACCTCGAGCGGACCTTCGAGATCAATGACCCTGCGGGCCTGGTGATCCCGCTCGAACTCCTCGGGAACCAGCGCCGCGTCGCCGAGCAGGCCCGCCGGCCGGTCGCCTCTCACACCCTGCTGGCGCGCGCCACCGCATCGTTCATCCTTCAGTTCGCGTCGGACACCGCGGTCGGCGTGACCGAACCCGGCCCGGACACGGAGATGGCCGCCATCGAATTGGTTCGCGCTGCACTCGGACAGCTCGACTACGACAATCGACAGATCACCGACAACGCCCTTTTCGTGCGGGAGGCGGTCTCCGACCTCATCGAGCGTCACCATCGCGATCCCTCGTTCACCCCGAACGCGATCGCCCGCTACCTGCACATCAGCCGCCGTCAGCTGTACCGGCACTTCGAGGACACCGAGGACTCGTTGGCCGCACGCATCGCCGACCGCAGACTCAAGACCGCCTGCGAGTTCCTCCGGACACGTCCGGACATGGCGGTCTCCGAGGTGGCCAGGATCTCCGGCTTCCCGTCGAGTCCCACGATGCGCAACCGCTTCCGGGCCGAACTCGGGATCGGCCCGAGCGAATACCGCGCCCGCGCGGCCGCCGAGGCCGACCCCGTGGAGAACTGGGAATCACCGACCGCGTGACACGCGGCCGGCCCGGACCTCAGCTCAGCAGGGCCTGCGCCACCCGCTCCAGTGCGGCGACGCGACTTCCTTTGACCAGTACCGCATCTCCTCCGGCGAGGTCGCCGAGTGCGGCAACCGCTTCGTCGACGCCGGAGGTGTGGCGCGCGGTGTCGCCGTAGTCGGGTTCGTCGACCGCGATGACCTCGATGCCGAGTTCGTGTGCCTCGAGTGCGATCGCGTGATGCTGGGCCGGAGAGTCCGATCCGAGTTCTGCCATGGTGCCGAGAACGGCGACGCGTCGTCCCGCGGGCAGCGCGGCGAGCGACTTCAGTGCCGCCGACATCGACGTCGGGTTCGCGTTGTAGGCGTCGTTGAGCACGATCGTGCCGTCGGCGTTCTTCGCGAGTTCCATTCGCAGACCGGACAATTCGGCGGCAGACATACCATTGGCGATGTCCTCGACGGACACTCCGAGACCGCCGCCGGCCGCCGCGGCCGCGAGCGCGTTGGGGACCTGGTGCTCACCCCGCGCACCGAGGCGCACGTCGGTCGAACCCCACGGCGTGTGCAACCGGAACGATGCTCGCAGCTCGTCGTCGACGACGATGTCCGACGCGTACACGTCGGCGTCCGGCGACAGGCCGTACCGCAGCACCCGGGCCGAGGTGCGCTCCGCCATCGCCGCGACGTACCGGTGATCGGCGTTCAGAACCGCGATCCCGTCGGCCGGAAGGGACTCGACCAGCTCACCCTTCGCGCGGGCCACCGATTCGATGTCCCCGAACAACTCGAGGTGGACACCTTCGACGCGCGTGATCACGCCGACGGTCGGGCTCGCGATGGAGCACAGCAGGTCGATGTGGCCGATCCCGCGCGCACCCATCTCGAGGACCACGGCTTCGACGTCGTCGGCCGCGCCCGCCAGGGTCAGCGGAAGGCCCAGTTCGTTGTTGAAGGACTTCTCGCTCGCCGCGGTGCGGTAGGTGGTCTGCAGGACCCCGGCCAGGAGGTCCTTGGTGGAGGTCTTGCCGACCGAGCCGGTGATGCCCACGACGCGGTCGGGAATACGGCCGCGGACCGCACGCCCGAGATCAGCGAGGGCCAGGGCGGTGTCGGGGACGCGAATGGCGGTGCCGCGAGAGACCTCCGCGCGCGAGGTGAAGTACGCCGCCGCGCCGCTCTCCAGGGCCGACGGGATGAAGTCGTGACCATCCCGCTCGGCGACGATCGGCACGAAGAGCTGACCCGGCCGGACATTGCGCGAGTCGATGCTCGCCCCGTCGATCTGCACGTCGGGACCGATCAACTCGCCGCCGACGGACGCTGCGACCTCACTCGCCAAGAAATGCACGACCTCACGCTAGCCGACGTCCGCGGACCGGCTTCCCGAGCCGTCTGCGCTGCTGGTCGAGCCGTGTCGAAACCCACAACCGGCCACGCCACCCCGAGAACTCGGTTGCCGGGGGCCGTATCGTGACATGCATGTCTTCGCGGCTCCTGCGTCTTGTGGTCCTCTATGGCGGGGTGTCCGCCGAACATGATGTGTCACGGGTCACAGCCGCGCATGTTCTCGCCGCCGCTGACCGGGCCAAATACGACCTGGTCCCCATCGGCATCGCCAAGGACGGCACCTGGCTGCGCAACGACAAGGCCATCGCCGCGATCGCCGACGGCACCCCGCTCCCGGACGTCCTGGAGGTGGCCGGCACCGTCGTCGACCCGCTGACCGAACTCCGCGGACACGCCGACCAGGCGATCACCGTCGTCCTGCCGCTGCTGCACGGTCCGCACGGCGAGGACGGCACCATCCAGGGGATGCTCGAACTGTTCAAGCTGCCCTACGTCGGCGCCGGGGTGCTCTCGTCGGCGGTGTGCATGGACAAGGCAATGGCGAAGATCGTCGCCGCGCAGGCCGGCATCCCGCAGTGCCGCTGGGTCGAGTTCCGCGACGGCGTCGACGACCCGGACACGATCGTCCCGCGGGTCGTCGAGGAGCTGGGGCTCCCGGTGTTCGTCAAGCCCGCGAACCTCGGATCGTCGGTCGGCATCACCAAGGCGCACGACGAGCGTGAGCTGGACGCCGCGATCAACCTGGCCCTGCGCTACGACAACGTGGTGATCATCGAGGAGAACGTCACCGGTCGCGAGATCGAGGTGGCCGTCCTCGGCGACACCGCCCCCGAGACGTCGGTGCCCGGCGAGATCGAACCCGGCAGCGAGTTCTACGACTACGAGGACAAGTACGTCACCGGCGCGGCGAAGCTCGTCATCCCGGCGGTCCTCCCCGACGCCGCGATCGCCGAGGTCAAGGAGCTCGCGGCCCGGACGTTCACGGCGATGCGCTGCACCGGTATGGCCCGTGTGGACTTCTTCTACGAGGCCGACGGTCGCGGCTGGCTGCTCAACGAGGTCAACACCATCCCCGGGTTCACCCCCGGTTCGATGTACCCGAAGCTGTGGGAGGCCACCGGGGTGCCCTACGCCGATCTCATCGACCAGCTCGTCGTCTTCGCGCTCGAGGTCCACCGGCGCCGCGCCGGCTTCTCGACCGAGCACTGAGCCACCCGACGACCGACGCGCGGGTCAAGTCACCCGAACCGGACGTCGAACGGCGGTAGCATCGCACGCGTGACCCACACCCAGGCTGCCCGGTCGCTGCGCGTGCTGGTCTATTCCGACGATTCGGAGACCCGGGCCCAGGTCATCGGTGCGCTCGGTACCCGGCCGTCCCAGGACATCCCCGAGCTCAGCTTCATCGAAGTCGCCACGGCTCCAATGGTCTTCGCCCAGCTCGACGCCGGCGTGGTCGATGCGGTGATCGCCGACGGCGAGGCCTCCCCGGCCGGCGGGATGGGGATCGCCAAGCAGATGAAGGACGAGCTGGACCCGAGCCCACCGGTGCTCGTGCTGCTCGGCCGCGCCGACGACCGCTGGCTCGCCGAATGGTCGCGGGCCGATGCCGTCGCCACTCTCCCGGTCGATCCGATCGCCCTCGCAGAGGCCTTCGTCGAGATGGTCGAGAAACGCCGAACTGCCTGAAACGGGTGACTCCCGCGGGACGACCACCTAGGCTTGTGGTGTAGCTCACAACCGCGTCGGGAGGTTCTGACCGAACCCCTGGCACGGGCAGGACAATCGCCGAGCCGGAATCGCCCACCAGGTGTTTCGGCCGCCCGGAGCGAGGAGGAGTCCACGCTTTGAACGCCTACGTCCCGATCATGATCCTCGGGGCAATCGGCGTGGCGTTTGCCGTTTTCAGCGTCTTCATCGGTATCGCGATCGGCCCGAAACGGTACAACCGCGCCAAACTCGAGGCGTACGAGTGTGGCATCGAGCCGGTCGGCCAGAGTCTTCTGACTCCCGCCTCCCGTCGCGGGGGCGAGGGCCCCACGTTCAGCGGCCCGATCCAGCGGGTGCCGGTCAAGTACTACCTCACCGCGATGCTGTTCATCATCTTCGACATCGAGATCGTCTTCCTCTACCCCTGGGCCGTCGCCTTCGACTCCTTCGGCTGGTTCGGCCTCGCGGCCATGCTCTTGTTCATCGTCAACGTCTCGGTCGCCTACGCCTATGAATGGCGTCGTGGCGGACTGAGCTGGGACTGAGGACTTTTCACCCGGTCACCGTCTGTAAGGAGGTCAGTCATGGGACTCGAGGAACGGCTCCCCAGCGGTTTCCTGCTGAGCACCGTCGAAGATCTCGCCGGCTTCATGCGCAAGGGTTCGCTGTGGCCGGCCACCTTCGGACTCGCCTGCTGCGCAATAGAGATGATGTCCACCACGTCGGGTCGCTACGACCTCGCCCGATTCGGCATGGAGGCCTTCCGTGCGTCTCCGCGGCAGGCCGACCTCATGATCGTCGCCGGCCGCGTCAGCCAGAAGATGGCGCCGGTGCTCCGGCAGATCTACGACCAGATGCCCGAACCCAAATGGGTTCTGGCGATGGGGGTCTGTGCATCGTCCGGCGGGATGTTCAACAACTACGCGATCGTCCAGGGCGTCGACCACGTCGTGCCCGTCGACATCTACCTCCCGGGCTGTCCTCCTCGTCCCGAGATGTTGCTGAACGCGATCCTCAAGCTGCACGAGAAGATCCAGGAGATGCCGCTCGGCGTGAATCGCGAGGAGGCCATCTGGGCAGCGGAACGCGCTGCCCTGCAGGCGACTCCGACCATCGAGATGAAGGGGCTGCTGCGATGACCGACCTGGGCATGCCCGACCCGAAACCGCCCGATCCCGAGGTCATCGGCGTCCGCCACGGACTGTTCGGCGCACCGGGCACCGGCGACACCTCCGGATACGGGGGTCTGATCGATCCGATCACCCTGCCGCCCAGCTCTTCTCGACCCTACGGCAGCTACTTCGACGAGATCGCCGATCTCCTGGAGGCCGAACTCGGCGACTCCTACGACGCCGCGGTCGAGAAAGTGGTCGTCTTCCGCGACGAGATGACCGTCCACGTCGCGCGAGAGCACCTCCCCGCCGTCGCGCTGACCCTCCGCAACGCACCCGGATTGCGCTTCGAACTGTGCCTGGGCGTCAACGGGGTCCACTATCCCGGCGACACCGACCGGGAACTGCACGCCGTCTATCCCCTCGCCTCCCTGACCCACAACCGGCGCCTGCGCCTCGAGGTGTCGGCACCCGACACCGATCCGCACATCCCGAGCCTCTGCGACATCTACCCCACCAACGACTGGCACGAGCGCGAGACCTACGACTTCTTCGGCATCGTCTTCGACGGCCACCGATCACTGACGCGTATCGAGATGCCCGACGACTGGGAAGGCCATCCGCAGCGCAAGGACTATCCGCTCGGCGGAGTGCCCATCGAGTACAAGGGAACCCGCGTCGACCCACCGGACCGGAGGAGGTCGTACAGCTGATGACCGACACAGCCACCGGATCGTCGAAACCCCGTTCCACGAGGCCACGCGAGGAGACCCCGACCCGCACCTACACCGTCTCCGGACAGGACTGGGACTCCATCGTCTCCGACGTCCGCACCCGCGCCGAACAGCAACCCGGCGACGAGCGCATCGTCGTGAACATGGGCCCCCAACACCCGTCGACGCACGGCGTGCTGCGGCTCATCCTGGAGATCGAGGGTGAGACGGTCACCGAGGCGCGCTGCGGAATCGGCTACCTGCACACCGGGATCGAGAAGAACCTCGAGTATCGCAACTGGACGCAGGGCGTCACGTTCGTGACCCGGATGGACTATCTGTCACCGTTCTTCAACGAGACCGCCTACTGCCTGGGCGTCGAGAAGCTCCTCGGGATCACCGACGACGTCCCGGAGCGGGCCACCGTCATCCGCGTCATGCTGATGGAGCTGAACCGGATCAGCAGCCACCTCGTGGCCCTGGCCACCGGCGGAATGGAGCTCGGCGCCGTCACCGCGATGTTCCTCGGTTTCCGCGAGCGAGAACTGATCCTCGACCTCTTCGAGCTCATCACCGGCCTGAGGATGAACCACGCCTACATCCGACCCGGCGGCGTCGCGCAGGATCTGCCGCCCGACGGGCCGGAACAGGTCGCCGAGGTTGTCGCCCAACTGCCCGGCCGCTTGGACGAGCTCGGAGATCTGCTGACCGACAACTACATCTGGAAGGCGCGCACCCAGAGCGTCGGTTATCTCGACCTGACGGGCTGCATGGCTCTCGGCATCACCGGACCGGTGCTGCGGTCGACCGGTTATCCGCATGATCTGCGGAAGACGCAGCCGTACTGCGGGTACGAGACCTACGACTTCGACGTCATCACCACCGACACCTGTGACTCCTACGGCCGCTACCTGATCCGCGCCAAGGAGATGCGCGAGTCGATTCGCATCGTCGAACAGTGCCTGGAGAGGCTCCGGCCCGGCCCGGTCATGGTCGCGGATCGCAAACTGGCCTGGCCGGCCGATCTGGCCCTCGGTCCCGACGGTCTCGGCAACTCCCCCGAACACATCGCCAGGATCATGGGGACGTCGATGGAGGCGCTGATCCATCACTTCAAGCTGGTCACCGAGGGCATGCGGGTGCCGGCCGGACAGTGCTACGTCGCGGTCGAGTCCCCACGCGGCGAGCTCGGCGTCCACCTGGTCAGCGACGGCGGCACCCGACCCTATCGGGTCCACTTCCGCGATCCGTCGTTCACGAATCTGCAAGCGGTGGCGGCGATGTGCGAGGGCGGCATGGTCGCCGACGTGATCACGGCCGTCGCCAGTATCGACCCGGTGATGGGAGGCGTGGACCGATGACCGATCCCGTGTTCGTGGAGCTCTCCACCTCACCGCCCACCGAGGACGCCGCGCCGGTCCCCGGCACCCCGGCGCCGACCATCACCTTCGGCGGCCCGTCGGCGTACACGGCCGAGGTCACCGAACGTCTCGCCGAGCAGGCGGCACCGGTCATCGCGCGCTACCCGCAGTCGCGGTCGGCCCTTCTCCCCCTGCTTCATCTGGTGCAGTCCGAGGACGGCTACATCACCCGCGCCGGCGTCGAATTCTGTGCGGCGCAGCTCGATCTGACCGCCGCCCAGGTCGCGTCGGTGGCCACCTTCTACTCGATGTACCGCCGCTCACCGACCGGTGAATACCTCGTCGGGGTGTGCACCAACACGCTCTGCGCCACTCTCGGCGGCGACGACATCCTCCGCGCGGTCTGCGACCACCTCGGTGTCCGGCCCGGGGACACCACCGCGGACGAACGCATCACGGTCGAACACGTCGAGTGCAATGCCGCCTGCGATTTCGCGCCGGTGGTGATGGTGAACTGGGAGTTCTTCGACAACCAGACCCCGGAGTCGACGATCGAACTCATCGAGGACCTCCGCGCCGGCGTCTCGGTCGAGCCCGCCCGCGGCACCGGGAGCGTGTGCTCCTTCCGTCGGACCGAGCTCGAGCTCGCCGGGGCCGCGCCCTCGCCGGCCGACCCCCACATCCCGACGGACCAGACGACCAGCGAACCTGCTGAACCCGAACCCCCGGACACCCCGGTGCTGTCCCGGCATTGGGACGAACCCGAGTCCTGGTCCCTGACGAACTACCTGCGCCACAACGGATACCGCGGCCTGCGCACCGCGCTCGACACCCCACCCGACGACGTCATCGAGATGGTCAAGGCTTCCGGCCTCCGGGGGCGCGGCGGCGCCGGCTTCCCGGTCGGGATGAAGTGGTCCTTCATCCCGCAGGAGAAGTCCCCCGGCGCCGAGCCCTCGATTCCGCACTACCTCGTGGTCAACGCCGACGAATCCGAGCCCGGTACCTGCAAGGACATGCCCCTCATGCTCGCGACGCCGCACACCCTCGTCGAGGGGGTCGTCATCGCCGCGTATGCGATCCGCGCGCACCACGCGTTCATCTACGTCCGCGGGGAGGTCGCCTCGGTCCTGCGCCGTCTGCGTACCGCCGTGGACGAGGCCTATGCCGCAGGCTGTCTCGGGAAAGACATCCTGGGCTCGGGCTTCGATCTCGAGCTCGTGGTGCACGCCGGCGCGGGTGCGTACATCTGCGGTGAGGAGACGGCGCTCCTCGACTCACTCGAGGGCCGTCGGGGCCAGCCGCGCCTCCGCCCGCCCTTCCCGGCGGTCGCCGGCCTCTACGCCAGCCCGACCGTGGTCAACAACGTCGAATCGATCGCGAGCGTGCCGCCGATCATCCGGAACGGCGTCGACTGGTTCCGGTCCATGGGCACCGAGAAGTCACCGGGGTTCACTCTGTACTCCCTGTCCGGCCACGTCACTCATCCAGGCCAGTACGAGGCACCTCTCGGAATCACCCTCCGGCAACTGCTCGAACGCGCCGGCGGCGTCCGCGCCGGACACGAACTCAAGTTCTGGACCCCGGGCGGGTCGTCGACGCCGCTGCTGACGCCGGATCACCTCGACGTCCCACTCGACTACGAGGGCGTCGGCGCCGCGGGATCGATGCTGGGCACCAAGGCTCTCCAGATCTTCGACGAGACGACCTGTGTCGTCGGTGCGGTGCTGCGCTGGACCGAGTTCTACGCGCACGAGTCGTGCGGCAAGTGCACGCCGTGCCGGGAGGGCACCTACTGGCTGGTGCAACTACTCCATCGGCTCGAGCACGAGGGCGGCACCGCCGCCGACCTCGACACTCTCTCCGATGTCACCAACAGCGTCGTCGGAAAGTCGTTCTGCGCGCTCGGCGACGGTGCGGGCAGTCCGATCGTGTCCTCGCTCGAGTACTTCCGCGACGAATACCTCGCCCATCTCGATCACGGTTGCCCGTTCGACCACTCGCTGTCGACCGTCCTGGGTTCCGAGCCGATGGGAGACGCCCGATGACCCTCACACACGGCAGTGATCCGGCGACCCAGGCCGACAACCTGGTCGGCATCACCATCGACGGCGTCGAGCTCCGGGTACCCAAGGGCACCTTGCTGATCCGCGCCGCCGAACAGATCGGCATCACCATCCCCCGCTTCTGCGATCACCCGCTGCTCGACCCGGTCGGCGCCTGCCGCCAGTGCCTCGTCGAGGTCGAGGGTCAGCGAAAGCCCCTGGCATCGTGCACCACCACGGCCACCGACGGAATGGTCGTCCGGACACAGCTCAGTTCGCAGATCGCCGCGGACGCGCAGCGCGGCGTGATGGAGCTGCTGCTGATCAACCATCCGCTCGACTGTCCGGTGTGCGACAAGGGCGGCGAGTGCCCGCTGCAGAACCAGGCCATGTCGGCCGGTCGCAGCGAGTCCCGGTTCGACGGCGTCAAACGCACGTTCACCAAGCCGGTCCCGCTGTCCTCGGAGGTCCTGCTCGACCGGGAGCGATGCGTACTGTGCGCCCGGTGCACGCGGTTCTCCACACAGGTCGCCGGCGATCCACTCATCGAACTGGCGGATCGCGGTGCGCTGCAACAGGTCAGCATCTACTCCGACGAACCCTTCGACTCGTACTTCTCCGGCAACACCGTCCAGATCTGCCCGGTCGGCGCGCTGACCGGCGCTCAATACCGTTTCCGTGCACGGCCCTTCGACCTCGTCTCGACGCCGAGCGTGTGCGAGCACTGCGCGAGCGGATGCGCCCAGCGCACCGATCATCGGCGAGGCAAGGTGCTCCGACGCCTCGCCGGCGACGACCCCGAGGTCAACTCCGAGTGGAACTGCGACAAGGGACGGTGGGCCTTCGCCTATGCGACCGAGGCCGACCGCCTGACGTCTCCGCTGATCCGCGACCGGCACGGCGAACTGCGGGAGGCGTCGTGGGCCGACGCCATCCGCGTTGCCGCCGCGGGACTCTCGACGGCCATCGGCAACGTCGGCGTCCTCGCCGGTGGACGCCTCACCGTGGAGGACGCCTACGCCTACGCACGGTTCGCCCGAACAGTCCTGAAGTCGGACGACATCGACTTCCGTGCCCGGGTTCACAGCACCGAAGAGGCGTCCTTCCTTGCGAGCCGGGTGGCCGGGCGCGGTCTCGACACCACCTACGACGATCTGTCCGCCGCCCCGGCGGTACTCCTCGCGGGTTTCGAACCCGAGGAGGAGTCCCCGATCGTCTTCCTGCGTCTTCGCCGGGCGGTGCGGACGAACCGGCAGCGGGTGGCCACCCTGGCCCCGTTCGCGAGCCGCGGCGCACAGAAGCTCGATGCGCGACTGTTCCCCACCACGCCGGGCGCAGAGACGGAGATCCTCGCCTCCGACGAGGTGACCGACCATCTGCGCGAAGCGGGTTCGGTGATCATTGTCGGGGAGCGACTGGCCGGGGTTCCGGGGGGACTGCGGGCGGTCGCCGACCTCGCTGATCGCACCGGCGCGCGGATCGCCTGGATCCCGCGCCGGGCCGGTGAGCGGGGCGCACTCGAGGTCGGCGCGCTCGCCGGGCTGTTGCCGGGCGGTCGGCCGATCACCGACAGCGCGGCGCGCGGCGCGGTGTCGGAGGTGTGGGGCCCCGGCATCCCGACGCTGCCCGGTCGGGACACCACCGGAATCCTCGATGCGGCCCGCTACCACGGACTCTCGCTGATCGTCGCCGGCGTCGACCTCGATGATCTCCCCGATCCCGCGGCCGCGCAGGACGCACTGGCCGCCGCACCCTTCGTCGTGAGTCTCGAACAGCGGCAGTCGACGGTGACGCCGCATGCCGACGTGGTGTTCCCGGTGGGGACGGTCGCCGAGAAGGAGGGCACGTTCGTCGACTGGGAGGGCCGTCCGCGCAGTTTCACCGCCGCGCTGACCGAGTCGGGACAGATTCCCGACCATCGGGTCCTGGACGCACTCGCACGGCGGCTGGGCGTCGAACTGCGCTGCGATGGACCGCAGACCATCCACATGGACCTGCGCCGCATCGGAGCGTGGTCGGGTGAACGCCCGGCCGTCGTCGCCCATGAGCGTCCCCAACGCGCACCGGAGTCCGGCCAGGCCGTGCTCGCCACGTGGCACATGCTGCTCGACCTGGGGCGTCTGCAGGACGGTGAGCCGCACCTCGCCGGGACCGCACGCCCGCCGGTTGCGCGCATGTCTCCGACGACCGCCGCCGAAGCCGGGGTCGCGGTCGGCGGTCGCGTGCGGATCAGCACCGCCGACGGGGAGATCGCTTTGCCCGTCGAGTATGCCGAGATGCCCGACCGCGTCGTGTGGGTCCCGCTCAACTCTCCCTGCTCGCGAGTGCACGCCGACCTCCGGGCCCGGGCGGGCGATCTCGTCGCGCTGTCGCCGGCCTCGTCGGCGGACGTCGCCGGAGGTGTTCGATGACAACTCTCGCCACCGATTTCCCCGACCTCGCCGACTTCGGCCACGACCCCATCTGGCTCATCGTCGTCAAGGCTGTCGCCGTCTTCGCGTTCCTCGTCGTCAACCCGCTGGTCGCGATCCTGCTCGAGCGCAAGATCATGGCGCGCATGCAGACCCGGATCGGACCCAACCGCGTCGGGCCTCGCGGAATTCTCCAGAGTCTCGCCGACGGTGTGAAACTCGCACTGAAGGAGGGCATCATCCCGTCCGGCGTCGACAGGGTGATCTACCTCCTCGCACCGATCATCGCGGTAGTGCCCGCGGTGATGGCGTTCGCGGTGATCCCGTTCGGGCCGATGGTGTCGGTGTTCGGCCACGAAACCCCGTTGCAGCTCACCGATCTGCCGGTCGGGGTGCTCTATGTCCTCGCCGTGACCTCGGTCGGCGTGTACGGAATCGTGCTGGCCGGTTGGTCATCCGGCTCGACCTATCCCCTTCTCGGCGGACTCCGTTCCACCGCCCAGGTGATCTCCTACGAGATCGCGATGGGACTCACGTTCGCGGCGGTGTTCCTCGATGCCGGGACGATGTCGACCTCGGGAATCGTTGCGGCGCAGGAGCATCATTGGTATTTCCTGCTGTTGCTCCCGTCGTTCGTGATCTATGCGATCTCCATGGTCGGCGAGACCAACCGCGCTCCCTTCGACCTGCCCGAGGCCGAGGGCGAGCTGGTCGGCGGCTTCCACACGGAGTACTCGTCGCTGAAGTTCGCGATGTTCATGCTCGCCGAGTACATCAACATGGTGACGGTCTCGGCCCTGGCCACCACGATGTTCCTGGGGGGTTGGCAGGCGCCGTGGCCGCTGAGTGCCTTCGACTGGGCGAACTCCGGTTGGTGGCCCGTCCTCTGGTTCACCATCAAGGTCTGGGCGTTCCTGTTCGTGTTCATCTGGCTCCGGACCAGCCTGCCGCGGTTGCGTTACGACCAGTTCATGAACCTGGGCTGGAAGGTGCTCATCCCGATCTCGCTGACGTGGGTGATGGTCGTGGCGATCATCCGCGCCTCCATCGGCGACGACGCAGGCCTCATCCGGCCGCTCGTCTCTGCGGGCGCAGGTCTCGCGGTGACGGCACTGATCGCCTACGCGATCTGGCGGATGATGCGGGTACCGGATCTGCCGGAGGCCCCGGCCGAACCGGAGAGCCCGGCCGAGTTCGATCCCATGGCCGGAGGGTTCCCCGTACCGCCCATGCCGTCGACGGATTCCAGATCCCAGCCCGTCCGTATCGATCCCGAGCCGCCCCTTCCCGCCGATCAGACGCCGAGCAGGGAGACCACCGATGCCTGATTTCCTCAAACCGGTCAGTGGATTACGCGTCACCTTCGGTGGCATGTTCCAGCCGAGCATCACCGAGCAGTATCCCGAGGAGAAGCGGCCGACCGCGCCTCGCTATCACGGTCGGCACCAACTCAACCGTCATCCCGACGGCCTGGAGAAGTGCATCGGCTGCGAGCTGTGCGCGTGGGCGTGTCCGGCCGATGCCATCTACGTCGAAGGGGCCGACAACACCCCGGACGAACGGTACTCGCCCGGTGAGCGGTACGGCCGCGTCTATCAGATCAACTATCTGCGTTGCATCGGCTGCGGACTCTGCATCGAAGCCTGTCCGACCCGTGCCCTGACGATGACCAACGACTACGAGCTCGCCGACGACAACCGAGCCGACCTCATCTACGAGAAGGACCGACTGCTGGCGCCACTGGCACCGGACGTCGAACCACCACCGCACGCCATGGCGCCCGGTTCGACCGAGGAGAACTACTACCGCGGTGAGGTCACCTCCGACGGCCGGGTGACGCCGCTCCCGACACCGACGGTTCGCGAGGGTGCCCGGGAGCCGCGACCATGACGCCCGGGCCGATGACCACGACACTGGCCGACGAGGTGATTCGCACCTCGACCGGTGAGGCCGTGCAGTTCTGGGTGCTCGGAGTGATCGCGGTGGCCGGCGCGCTCGGCGTCGTCTTCGCCACCAAGGCCGTGTACTCGGCGATCTTCCTGGCCACCACGATGATCGTCCTCGCGGTCTTCTACGTGGCACAGGGTGCGCTGTTCCTCGGCGTGGTGCAGGTGGTCGTCTACACCGGCGCGGTGATGATGCTGTTCCTCTTCGTGCTCATGCTCATCGGCGTCGACTCCTCCGACTCCCTGAAAGAGACCCTGAGAGGGCAAC
This sequence comes from Gordonia sp. 135, assembly GCF_009720185.1. NCBI lineage: Bacteria > Bacillati > Actinomycetota > Actinomycetes > Mycobacteriales > Gordoniaceae > Gordonia > Gordonia sp. 135. The sequence goes on along the minus strand of NZ_CP046257.1, from coordinate 407,000 downwards.
GAGTCGCCGCGATGATCATCGGTGTCGGGTTCGGCGTCCTGCTGATCGCCGGGATAGGCAACGCCACCATCGCGGTCACCACCGGCGCGACCGCCCCCGGCGCCCTGGCCGACGACAGCGACTACGGTATCGAGGCCATCGCCGAGCTCATCTTCGTCCGGTATCTCTGGGCGTTCGAGCTCACCGGGGCACTGCTCATCGCCGCGACCCTCGGCGCGATGGTGCTGGCCCACCGGGAGAAGTTCGGTCCACGCCTCACCCAGAAGGAGCTGTCGCAGGCGCGATTCCGCAGCGGCATCAACATCACCCCGCTCCCGAGTCCCGGTGTCTACGCCCGGCACAACGCGGTCGACGTCCCGGCACGACTGCCCGACGGCAGTCCCTCCGACCTCTCGGTGAACGCCATCCTGGCCGCCCGCACCCTGCGCCAGAAAAATCCGCAGGCTCCGGAGAACCCGGGTGGGGCTCGATCATGAATCCGGAGAACTACCTCTACCTCGCGGCACTGCTGTTCACCATCGGGGCCGCCGGAGTGCTGCTGCGACGCAACGCGATCGTCGTGTTCATGTGCATCGAACTCATGCTCAACGCCGCGAATCTCGCCTTTGTCACCTTCGCCCGGATGAACCAGTCCTTCGACGGGCAGGTGATCGCCTTCTTCACGATGGTCGTCGCCGCGGCCGAAGTGGTCGTCGGGCTCGCCATCATCATGACCATCTTCCGATCGCGCCGCTCGGCGTCGGTCGACGACGCGGATCTGCTGAAGCGGTAGAGGAGGATTGGTGAACGCCGAACTGACCGCGTCACTGCTCTGGTTGGTCCCCGCGCTCCCGCTCGCCGGTGCGGTGATCCTCCTCCTCGGTGGTCGGACCACCGACCGCTGGGGTCATCTGCTCGGTACCGCCGCGGCGATCGCATCGTTCGTGGTCGGGCTGGTGATGTTCGCCGGGATGGTGTCTCGTCCCGCCGACGACCGCGGCGTGACCGACACCCTTTTCAGCTGGGTTCCGGTGGGAGAACTACAGGTGGACTTCGGTTTCCGCCTGGACCAGTTGTCCATGTGCTTCGTCCTGCTCATCACCGGCGTCGGATCGCTGATCCACGTCTACTCGATCGGCTACATGGCCGACGACCCCGACCGTCGACGATTCTTCGGCTACCTCAACCTGTTTCTCGCAGCGATGCTCGTCCTCGTCCTCGCCGACAACTATCTCGGCCTGTACCTCGGTTGGGAGGGCGTGGGCCTCGCGTCGTACCTGCTGATCGGCTTCTGGCAGTACAAGCCGACCGCGGCGACCGCGGCCAAGAAGGCCTTCGTGGTCAACCGCGTCGGCGACATCGGGCTGGCCGTCGCACTGATGATCATGTTCGCGACCTTCGGGTCGGTGGCGTTCACCGCGGTCTTCGACGGCGCTCCCCAGGCCGGCGAAGGAACCCTCACCGCACTGGGTTTCGTGCTCCTGCTCGCCGCCTGCGGCAAGTCGGCCCAGGTACCGCTGCAGTCGTGGCTCGGTGACGCCATGGAGGGTCCGACCCCGGTGTCCGCGCTGATCCACGCGGCGACGATGGTGACCGCCGGCGTGTACCTGATCGTGCGCTCCGGCCCCATCTTCGACCTGGCACCCACCGCCCAGGTCGGGGTCGTGGTCGTCGGTGCCGTGACGCTGCTGTTCGGCGCGATCATCGGTTGCGCCAAGGACGACATCAAGAAGGCGCTCGCGGCGTCGACGATGAGCCAGATCGGATACATGGTGCTCGCCGCCGGCCTCGGCCCGGCCGGTTACGCATTCGCGATCCTGCACCTCCTCACCCACGGCTTCTTCAAGGCCGGTCTGTTCCTCGGCGCCGGATCGGTGATGCACGGGATGAACGACGAGACCGACATGCGACGGTACGGCGGACTCCGCACACTCATGCCCGTCACCTTCGTGACGTTCGGGGTCGGCTACCTCGCGATCATCGGTGTCCCACCGTTCGCGGGCTTCTACTCCAAGGACCACATCATCGAGGCCGCCTTCGGCGCGGGCGGCGCGAAGGGTCTGATCCTCGGTGGTGCAGCGCTTCTCGGCGCGGGCATCACCGCGTTCTACATGACCCGCGTGATGCTGCTGACCTTCTTCGGCGAGAAGCGCTGGCACGACGGCACCGATGCCCCCGCACCGCACCCGGACGAGTCACCCCGGGTGATGACCGGGCCGATGGTCCTGATCGCACTGGGTTCGGTGGCTTCCGGTGGCCTGCTCGCGATCGGCGGTTCGCTCGAGCGCTGGCTCGAACCGGTGGTCGGCGAACACACCGCCCACCACCTGATCCCGGTCTGGGCGATGACCGCGATCATCCTTCTGGTCGTGGCGGTCGGCGTCGCGATCGCCTACCGGCAGTACGCCACCCGGCCGGTTCCCGTCGTCGCACCCGAGGACGTGTCGGTGCTGACCGTCGCAGCACGACGCGATCTGTACGGCGACACGATCAACGAGGAACTACTGATGCGTCCCGGGCAGCGCGTCACCGCCGGCCTGGTCGCCGTGGAATCCGACGGTGTCGACGGGCTGACGAGCGGGGTCGGCGAGACCGTGACCCGCGCATCACGCCGAATACGCGGGTGGCAGAACGGTTATGTACGGTCCTACGCGCTGTCGATGTTCGCCGGGACGACCCTGATCGTCGCACTCGTGATGGCGGTGAACGTGCTGTGAACATCCCCTGGCTGACGATCCTCTGGCTGGCCCCCGCGGTGGGCGCGGCCCTGGTCCTCGCGATTCCCGCGAGCCGTCCCGCGGTGGCCCGCTGGTTCGCCTTCGCGGTCACCGTCGGTGTTCTCGTCCTGGCCGTCGGTCTCGCGGTCGGTTTCGATCCTGCCGGGCAGCGATACCAGTTCACCGAGGACGTGAGCTGGATTCCGGCCCTGGGGACCCGGTATGCGTTGGGGCTGGACGGAATCGGATTGGTCCTCATCCTGCTGACCGCAGCTCTCCTGCCGTTGCTACTGCTGGCCGGCTGGCACGACGCCGACTCCGACGGTTCCCTGGACCATTCGGGTGGACGGGCACAGAAGGGCCCGCACATCTATCTCGCGCTGTTCCTCGCGACCGAGGCGATGGTGCTGATGAGCTTCGTCGCCCTGGACATCCTGCTGTTCTACATCTTCTTCGAAGCCATGCTCATCCCGATGTACTTCCTCATCGGCGGCTTCGGCACCGGCCCCAACCGCTCCGGTGCGGCGGTGAAGTTCCTGCTGTACAACCTGTTCGGCGGTCTGCTCCTGCTCGCGGCGGTGGTCGGCCTGTATGTGGTGTCCGCACAGAACGGCGTCGGGGCCGATGGCGGCGGGACCTTCGCACTGGGAGACATCGTGGCCGCGGTGTCGAGCGGACAGATCGACGACACCACCGGTCTCGCGAAACTGTTGTTCCTCGGCTTCATGTTCGCGTTCGCGGTGAAAGCCCCGCTCTGGCCGTTGCATTCGTGGCTTCCCGATGCCGCGGTCGCCGCCACCCCGACCTCTGCGGTGCTCATGATGGCCGTCATCGACAAGGTGGGGACCTTCGCAATGCTGAGGTTCTGCCTGCAGCTGTTCCCGGATGCCAGCCAGTACTTCGCCCCGTTGATCTGCGGGCTCGCGGTCGTGAGCATCATCTACGGCGCGATCCTGGCGATCGGTCAGACCGACGTCATGCGCCTGATCGCCTACACGTCCATCTCCCACTTCGGTTTCATCATCCTCGGCATCTTCGTGTTGACCGATCAGGGACAGACCGGATCGGCGCTGTACATGGTCAACCACGGACTCTCCACGGCCGCACTGTTCCTCATCGCGGGGTTCCTGGTGTCGCAGCGGGGCAGTCGCCTGATCGCCGACTACGGCGGTGTCCAGAAGGTCGCCCCGGTCCTGGCCGGGACCTTCCTCGTCGCGGGTCTCGCGACCCTGTCGCTGCCCGGACTCGCCCCGTTCATCAGCGAGTTCCTGGTCCTCATCGGCACATTCACGCGCTACCCGATCGCGGCCGTCCTCGCGTGCTCGGCCTTGGTGCTCTCCGCCATCTACATCCTGTGGACCTACCAGCGGATGATGGGCGGACCGGCCAGGCCCGACGACGAGCGGTCGACGCCGATACGCGACCTCGCCGGCCGCGAGCTGGCCGTCGTCGTCCCGCTTCTCGCCCTGCTCATCGCCCTGGGGGTCTATCCCAAGCCGATGATCGACCTGATCGATCCGGCCGTGCAGAGCACGCTGACGACGGTCGGGGTCACCGATCCCGAACCCGCGGTGGCGGACCCCGCCCATGACCGGCCCGCCGGCTCGACCCCTGTCGCGGAGGCTCACCGATGACCACGTCTCTCGTCGCCCTGAGCACGACGCCGCTGGCCGCGATCGAAGCCCCGAGCGTCGAGTATGCGGCGCTGTCCCCCATGCTGATCGTGTTCAGTGCGGGAGTCATCGGGGTCCTCGTCGAAGCCTTTGCCCCGCGCAGGTTGAGGTACGCACTGCAACTGGCACTTTCGCTGGGCGGCCTCGTCGTCGCTCTCGCCGCGCTGGCCACCGTCACAACCGCACAGACCGCGGACGGCGCGAACGGTCAGTTCGCGATGTCGGGGGCCGTCGTGATGGACCGCCCGACACTGTATCTGCAGGGACTCCTGCTGATCATCGCGATCATCGCGGTGGGTTTCATGGCCGAACGGCGGCTCGAGCGGGTCGTCGCGCCGGTCACCATGCGTACTCTCGCCGGCGCCGAGGTCGGCGACGATCAGTCCGGCAGGACAGGTCTGAACGGCGGTGGAGTAGACGCGGACATGTTCACGCCGTCCGGTGCGTCGGTGCCCAACACCGACGCCGAGTTCGAGGCGACCCGTGCCGGGGCCGTGACGACCGAGGTGTTCCCGCTGGCCCTTCTCGCGGTCGGCGGCATGATGCTGTTCCCCGCCTGCGGCGATCTGCTCACCATGTTCATTGCGCTGGAGGTCTTCTCGCTGCCGCTCTACCTGCTGTGCGGACTGGCGCGGCGTCGTCGGCTCATCTCGCAGGAGGCGTCGCTCAAGTACTTCCTGCTGGGCGCCTTCTCGTCGGCCTTCTTCCTGTTCGGTGCGGCATTCGTCTACGGCGCGACCGGCTCGCTGAACCTGTCGACGATCGGAGCGTCGCTCACCGATGTCGCCGGTACCGGCGGCGACACCACGCTGGCGCTGATCGGGCTCGCGATGCTGGCCGTCGGGCTGTTGTTCAAAGTCGGTGCGGTTCCGTTCCATTCCTGGATTCCCGACGTCTACCAGGGCGCCCCGACCCCGGTCACCGCGTTCATGGCATCGGCGACCAAGGTCGCCGCATTCGGTGCGCTACTGCGCGTCTTCTACGTCGGTTTCGGTGCGCTGCGCGATCAATGGGAGCCGGCGCTGTGGGCAGTGGCGATAGCGTCGATGGTCATCGCGTCGGTGATGGCGGTGACCCAGAACGACATCAAGCGCATGCTCGCCTACTCGTCGATCGCGCACGCCGGTTTCATCCTGCTCGGCCTGATCGCCTTCGACGACGCCGGTCTCGGCGCAACGCTCTTCTACCTGGCGGCCTACGCGTTCACGACGCTCGGCGCCTTCGCCATGGTGGCGGTGATCCGCGAACCCGACTGTGACACGACAACTTCGGATACCAGCACTTCGGCACGCACGGCCGCGATCCACGGCACCGCGGCGACGGTCCGCAACCCGCACTTGTCCGGCCGCGAGGCCACCGACCTCACCCAGTGGTCGGGTCTCGGCCGTCGGTACCCCTTGGTCGGCGCCATGTTCGCGGTCTACCTGCTGTCCTTCGCGGGCATCCCGCTGACAAGCGGTTTCATCGCCAAATTCGACGTCTTCGCCGCAGTCGCCGGCAACGGCGGCGGAGTCCTGGTGGTCATCGGCGTCATCAGCAGCGCGATCGCCGCCTACGTCTACATCCGCATCATCGTCGCCATGTTCTTCGACGACGTCCCCACCCACGACGCACCGCACGTCGTGAAGCCGAGCATCCTCACCACCACGGGCATCGCGATCTGCACCCTGGCCACCGTCGTACTCGGCATCTTCCCGCAACCGCTGCTCGACCTCGCCGACGCGGCCGCGACGTTCCTGCGCTGACCGTCGCAGCCTCTCCCCTTTTCCGTATACCCGCCCCCGCTCGACGGGGTGGGTATACGGAAAAGGGGTGGGTTGCGAGGCCGGTCGACGCCGCCGTGCCATCCTGGAACCCGTGAATCTCGTCAGGCACCTGCGGTTCTTCGTCGCCGTCGCCGAGGAAGGCCACTTCGGGGACGCGGCTGCTCGGCTGGAGATGACGCAGCCACCGGTGTCGCAGGGGCTGAGACGCCTGGAGAAGGAGCTCGGGGTCCAGCTGATCCGACGCACCTCCCGCGGCGCCGAACTCACCGACGCGGGCCGCGACCTGCTGCCCCGCGCACGTCTTCTCATCGACGACGCAGCGCGGTTCCTCGGTGAAGCCCGACACCTTCACGACGGATCCGAGGTGCTGCGTTGGGGTGCAGTGCCTCTCGCCGGTGCCGCGGCGATTGCGGCAGTCGCACAACGTCTCGGTGACGTGTCCTCCGGCCAGGAGATGCTGAGCGCAACTGCGGTGAGTCTGGTCGAGCAGGTATCCGCGGGCACGCTCGACCTCGCGATCGTCGACGCTCCCTGTGTCACTGGCACTCTCACCACCGGTCCGATCGTCGTGTTTCGGCGCCACGTGGTCGTACCCGCAAACCATCCGGTGACCACCACGGTGCGTCCGCGGTTGCGACAACTGGCCGGACTCGACCTCTGCCACCAATCGCGCGCGGCGAATCCACCCGCACATGATCAGCTGATCGACCGCCTCCGCGAATCCGGGCTCGATCCACGCATTCTGCCCATCTCGTCGTCCGAACACCTGGTGGCCGCCGTCGCCGGCAGCGGAGCCTTCGGTCTGACCGCCGACGCGCAACGCCTTGCATCGCTGGACTCCATAAGCTGCCTGCCCATCGGGCGTGACGCAACAGCACTGCGACTCCGCGTCGTCTACCGGGAGTCTGCGCTCGGCGAGGTGGCCGACGTGGCGACGGCCGCACTGTGGAAGATCAGCAAGGCGACCGGGTGACCGTCGGCCCGGGTGAGCTGCCTGCCCACGTGAGAGATCGGATCGACCGCAACGTCGCCGAGATCCTCGCCGACGCCGGCTGTTCCGGCTGGCTTCATGCGACGACGATCGGCTCGCCCCAGATCAGCTACTCCTACGACGCCGACGCACCGGTCGTTCTGGCATCGGTCTACAAGCTCGCTGTCCTGATCTCGTTGTGCCGCAGCGCAGATCGCGGAGAGATCGACCTGACCTCGCCGGTGACCGTCGATCCCACCCGGTGGGCGCAGGGACCGACGGGCCTGGCCGCGCTGCGCGACCCGATCACCCTGAGCCGACGCGATCTCGCCACCTCGATGATGACCGTCTCCGACAACGTGGCCGCCGACGTCCTCCTCGACGAGATCGGGCTCGACCGCGTCCGAGAGGACCTCATCGGCCTCGGTGCCACGAGCACGCGCATCGTCGGAGGGGTCGCAGAACTGCACGAAAGACTCCAGCGCGAGACCGGAACGAGCACGGTGGCAGAGGCTTTCGCCGCACTCGCCGACCCGGACAGCGACACCACGGTGAGCGCCTACGACGCCGCCTATACGAGTTCGTCCACGCCCCGGGACTGCTCGACGGTCCTGACCGCCGTGTGGACCGACCGCGCGGCGTCGGCCGAGATGTGCGCGTTCATCAGGAACACCATGCGTCGTCAGGTCTTCACCTCCCGACTGGCGTCGGGCTTTCCGTTCCGACGGGTCACGGTCGCGGGCAAGACGGGCACTCTGGTCGCGATCCGCAACGAGGTCGGCGTCGTCGAGTTCCCCGGCGAGCTCCCGGTGGCCGTTGCGGTCTTCACCAGGAGTGCACGGTCGGAGCCTGCATTGCCGCAAGTCGACCGCGCGATCGGCGAGCTGGCCCGGACCGTCGTCACGGAGCTCCGCATTCCTCGGGAATGACGCCGTCCATCCGGTGTGATCTGGGCCGATACTGGTTCGCTATCGCTTGATCGCGCGTTGTGACTTTGCATCGGGGCACTCCGGTCGGTTGTCTGACCACATGCGTCGGTGGTTGGTGATCCTGAGCGTTCTCGCGGTTCTGGTCGGCACGTTGTCGGGGTGTCTCCTCACGAAGGACTCGCCTGAGGACACCCTGCGGTCGTTCGCGGAGGCACTCCAACGGGGTGACGTCGACGCGGCCGCCGGACTCACCGACAACCCGGCCGCCGCGCGCACCACCATCAAGTCGATCTTCGAGGGCATGGGCTCCACCCCGAAGCTGTCGGTCACCCCCGACCTCGTCGATGACAAGAAGGTCACCGGGACTCTCGACCACCAGTGGCAGATCCGGAACGGGAACACCGCCTATCAGACGTCGGTCGTCCTCACCGAGACCGATTCGGGCTGGCGTGTGCGGTGGCAGCCCTCCGTGATGCACCGGCAGCTCCGCGACGGACAATCCTTCTCCTACAGCGACGACCGCGCCTACCGCACCCCCGTACTCGACACCAACGCCCGCCCGCTGATGACATGGCAAGCCGTGACGCTGATCGATCTCGAACGGGCACAGCTCGCGTCGGCCGGTCAACTGGCGCGCGCGCTCCGGCCGATCGAACCGTCGATCACCACGGCAACCATCCGAAAACTGTTCGACGGCAACAAAGCCCCGAGCCAGACCGTGATCAGGTTGCGCGACAGCGATCTCGAACGTGTCCAGCGCAGCATCAGGTCGATCGCCGGCATCACGACCACCGAGCAGGGCGCGCTCCTCAGTGCCACCAAAGCTCTCCACTCCCCCGCGATGGCCGGCCTCGAGGACATCTGGCGAAGCGCGATCGACGCCACGGCCGGCTGGTCGATCCAAATCGTCGACAAGGAGGGCGCACCAACGCATCTCGTTGACTCAGCTCAACCTGGCGAGACGTCTCCGGTCCGCACCTCGCTCGATCGCGACATCCAGGCCCAGGCGCAGCGGGCCGTCGACCGGGAACGACGCCCCGCGATGATCGTCGCGATCACCCCCTCGACCGGTGGAATCGTCGCCGTCGCCCAGAACGACGCCGCGGACCGCTCCGGCGCAGTCTCCCTCACCGGGTTGTATCCGCCGGGCTCGACCTTCAAGACCATCACCACCGCCGCAGCCCTGGCATCCGGCGGGGTGCAGCCGACATCGCAGGTCCCGTGTCCGGGACGGACGACGATCGAGGGGAGGACGATCCCCAACGAGGACGAATTCGATCTCGGAACCGTCCCCCTACCAACGGCTTTCTCGCGCTCCTGCAACACCTCCATGGGTGCGCTCGCAAACAAGCTCCCCGCCGACGCGTTGACCTCGATGGCCCGCCGGTTCGGCATCGGCGCCGACTACACCGTTCCGGGCCTGACCACCGTGACCGGTTCCGTACCGAACGCCGACACCCCCGCCCTGCGCGTCGAGAACGGCATCGGCCAGGGCACGGTCACCGTCAGCCCGTTCGGCCTGGCACTGGCCGAGGCGAGTCTCGCGCGAGGTGAGACCGTCACCCCGACGCTCATCGAGGGACGAGGAACCACCGGCGACACCGAACCCCGGCCGATTCCCGACGATGTGGTGCGCGCGCTGCGAAGCATGATGCGCGACACCGTCACCCGCGGAACCGCCGCCGCGCTGCAGGACATCCCTGGCCTGGGCGGCAAGACCGGGACGGCTGAGTACGGCGACAACAAGAACCCGCACGGCTGGTTTGCCGGCATCGTCGGCGACCTCGCCTTCGCGACGCTGGTCGTCGGTGGCGGATCGTCGGCGCCCGCAGTTCAGGTCAGCGGCGAGTTCCTGCGGCCGCTGAGCAACTAGTCCGGCTTCTTCCTTGACCGATGCATCCCGATCGGTTCAGATGAACACATGAGCGACGAACTGTTCGAACACGAGACCAGGACCACGCTGACCCGCGAAGAGGCGGCGCAGCGGCTTCACGACCTCGCCGATGCGATCGCCCGGCACAACGAGGTGTCGTACGTCGAGAACAACAAGACCGTGCGTATCGACATCCCGGCGCAGGTGAAGCTGAAGGTCGAGTTCGAGCGCGGCGAGGACAAATCCGAGATCGAGATCGAGATCTCCTGGTAGTTGGATCTACAGGACCAAGACGCGGGCCGGTGACGGGTTGTCACCGGCCCGCGTCTTCGTCAGATCTGGCCGAGCTTCTCCATCACATCGAGGGCGACGTTCGACGTCTGGAACAGAGCATTGATCTCGGCCACGGTCACGCCGCGGGTTGCCGGATTCTGCAAGCCGAAACTGTTGACGAGTGCAGCGGTCCGGGTCGACTGGAAGAGGAGCGTCGTGGCCTGGCTGTCGCCGATCAGGTCGCCGACGAACCATGCGGTGAAGAGCGGCCCGAGGTCGACACCGTAGGTGCGCTTGACGTCCTTGACGATTGCCGGCGTGGCGTCGACCAGCGCACCGCCGAAGGTGTAGAAGTCCCGGGTGTGGCCGACGGTCGTGTCGATGTTCTCCAGCGCGTACGGGAAGTCGACGAGGAGATGGGCGAAGATCTGCCCGAGCAGGACCCGTCCCGGGCTGCGGTCGCACGCGGTGGTCAGAGCGAACGCCTGCGCCCAATGCGCCTGCGGCTTGCCGCCGATGACGTACTCGTGGAGGTTCCCGACGTAGAGGCGGACTACCTCCACCGCGAGATCCGAAGCCCACTCCGGGTGCTCGTAGATTCCGGACTCGATGCTGGGTCCGACGAGCTCGAGGATGTTGTCGAAGGCGATCGGGAACGTGCCGAGATAGTTGTTCGACTTGCTGAGCTCACTACGCAGGTCTCGCTGATCGTGGAGCGTGCATCGTCAAAGGTCTTGATCTCGGACGGATCGGTCAGTTCCGAGAGCCGCTGCGTCGTCTCAGGGGTCGAGGCGGGGGCACAGCGACTCGCGGGAGCAGCGTTCGCCGCCGGGGCCAGTACTCCGGCACCACCGACGAGGACAGCGACTGCTGCGAGGCCCGCACAGAGGGCGCGTCTGGCATTCATGCCGACGGAGCGTAAGGAGCTTCTCAACCGAACCAAACGGCTGTGAAGCCGGTGGACTCAAATCTTCTCGCCTTAGGTAACTAGGTCCCGGCACCCACACGCCATAAGTCCACTTATCCTCGGGACCAAAGTCCCATAGGGCGCGCGATCTCGTGCCAAATTAGGGCAAACGTCCTGGTCGGCGGCTTCTGTTTGCCTTGTCGAAGGCCGTCGTTCACCGCTGCCATCGTCTGTACGGGTCGGTTAGGCGATGCCGAGTTGTCGGGCGACCTGGGGTCCGCCGACCTCCCGCACGAACTCGGGATCACCGCAGACCACCAACTCATCACGGGCCCGCGACAATCCGACGTAGAGGCGTTCGCGAGACCGGTCCCACGCCTTCGTCTCGTTGAGCGCCAGCACCACGACGCGCCGTTCCAGCCCCTTGAACCCGAGGACGTGACCGTAGAAGACCTGCTCGCCGTCCCAGAACGACTCCCAGTACTCCTTGGTGCCCTCGGCCTGGCGCGCCTTCTGTTCGGCGTGGCGACTCCCGGTGGTCAGCAGCGCGATGTCCTCGGGACGCCATCCCTTGTCGAGCAACGGGTCGATCTGGTCGTCGGCGACGTCGACCGCCTCTGCTGCCGTGCACGGCACGAAGGTCACCGCCGGACCATCACCGCCGTGTAACTGCATTCGCTGTCCGACAAGCGGTTTGAAGGTCTGGGCGATCTGTTTGGTGTTACGCAGATTATGGTCGAGGACCAGCGGCACCAGGTCCACCGGCGGCGATCCCTGCCGGGCGAAGACACGTTGCGCCTCGTCGCTGAACACGTAGATGCCGCCGGACTCGGTGTCACGCAGGCACGCGAGCATCGGTTTCCACCAGTCGTCGGCGAAGTCCTGTGCCTCGTCGACGACGATCGAGTCGAAGCGCTTCCCCGGCGGGAGTTCCTGTGCGAGTTCGTCCATCAGTTGCGGCAACGTGTGTTCCCAGAAGTCCTGCGCCGCTTGGGTTCGTTCCTGTTCGTCGGGGCCGGTGGGCGCACCCCATTCGATGCCCAGCTCGTGGAACTCGCCGACGTACGCGGGCCGTTCCTTGTGTTTCCACGTGCCGGTGAGTCGACGGAGGAACGACGCCAGCCCGTGTGAGTAGCAGACGAGGGCAACCCTCTGCCCGTCCTTCGCAAGGCGTCGTGCCTGTTCGACGGCAAGGAATGTCTTCCCGCTGCCGGCACCGCCACGCACCTCGACGCGATTGAGCTGATGGATCGCACGGAGGATCACTGCCTGGTGGGAGGTGAGCGTGTCGGCGACGCTCTCGTTCTCCAGAGCACGGGCGACAACATCTCGTTGCGGTAAACCCCTGCCGCTCAGCGCGAGTCGAAGTCGACCGATCCCCTCGGCATCGATCCCGGGAACCTCGACGTCCTTCTTCAGCAGGACGTTCCGGATCAGGGGCATGAGCTGGTGGAGTTGGGTGCGGTCGACGACCTTCCATCGCGGGCACTCGGGAAGTGCGAAGGTGGAATCCACCTCCGAGTGCGGGAACACCACCACGTGATCCCATCGCACCCGCCCCTGCGTCCACCGGGGATCATGCTCGACGAAATCACGCAGCGAGTAGCAGCCGTCCCTGACCTGTGCGACCGGGTCGATCCGCTTCGGAGCCTGCCCGATGCGCTCCTGCCACCACGACTCGCCGTCGTGCCACACGTCGCCGCCCTTGACCTCGACACACACGACCCCGGCGCCCTCGATCGCGACGACGAAGTCGATCTCGTGATCCTTCGAGTGGTCGGTGACCCGCTGCCCTACGACGAGCAGGTCCTCGTCCAGGAGCTGCTCGTTCAGCGCGTTGAAGACGACTTCCTCGCTCGCCGCCGCGAACCGCGGGTTCTCGGGGATCACGCTCGGCATGGCGGGATCTTTCTTCCCAAGCCCCCACCAGGGGTGTCGTCCGTAGTCACTGGTCACCCTCGTGTCGTCGGTAGCCGGCCTTGCCGCAGGCTACCGCGCGGTCGCGACATGCCCGCCGCACGACCGGCAGGCAGATCTCGATTCCTTCGTTCGAACCAACTGAACGCATAGGTGGGCGCGGGTGCCCCTACGCGCCCAATCGTTCGGGGAGCGCCAGGCCGTTCGCTCCGCCGTGAAGATCGGCGAACCGAACAACTGCTGACCGGCCGGGCCGATCATCATGCTCCGGTTGCGGACCGCCGCCAAGACTTCGGCTCAGGATGACGCTGACTGGTGATCGCGGCGTCGTCGCCGGATAGCTTCGGCGAAGATCGACATTCTTCGCGAAGGAGCACCATGACCGAGACCGCCACCCGCCTCAACGACGTCGACATCGCAGTTGTCGGTCAGCTCGTCGAAGCCATCCGGGCCGACGACACCAAGGCTCAGACGACCTGGGCTGCTCACGTCCAGTGGAATGGCGCGTTCGCTTCCGAAGCCCGTGTCCGCAACTTCTCGCCGGTGGCATCCGACGAGCCGGCCGCGCTGGGCGGCGGCGACACGGCACCCAACCCGGTCGAGCAGCTCCTCGGTGCGCTCGGCAACTGCCTCGCGGTCGGTTACGCCGCCAACGCCACGGTGGCCGGCGTCGAGCTGAAGGATCTCCGCATCGACCTCAAGGGCGACATCGACCTTCGCGTCTTCCTCGGCCTCGCCGAAGGTCACGCCGGTTTCAACTCGATCACCGCGAACGTCACCATCGACTCCGACGCCCCGCGCGAGAAGCTCGACGAACTGCACGCAAAGGTTCAGGCGAGCTCTCCCGTCGGCCATACCCTCGGCAGCGCAGTGCCGGTCGAGATCGTCTTGAGCTAGTTCCCGCGGCCTCGGGCTCGGCGACCGTTCGGCCGGGACCTGAAAGACGTTCGGCGAGCGCGCTTCTGCGTGTTCGCCGACCGTTCCTTTGAGTGGCTTCCAGATCACGTTGCGATCGGTGCCGCTTTCCGCGACAAGACGCAATCTGTAATTGCAGACCCGTCGCCCAAGGTGAGCGCAACTTACACAGTCAGTCACTCCGGGGTCGCCTGCTCGTCGAATAGAATGCGACCGTGCCGCATCCCACCGACCCGCTCGCCCTCGGGCAGCAACTGGTGGCGATCATCGAGGGTGGCCGGCGCACAGCAACGTACAAGCTAGCCGTCCTGATGGCTCTGCTCGACCTAGCAGTTGAATCCGTGCCCGACAACCCGGACGCGGCTGTCGACGTCGACCTGGATGATCTGACCAGCCGAGTCATCGAGCTGTACTGGCGCCAGATGCGACCCCTAGACGGCCATCTCCTGCGACAGTCCGCCGACGGGCGAGGAGTCATCTTCGATGCAGTCTCGGATTTGCGGGCCAAGGCCACGACTCACCGGACTCAAGGCCTCGATCTCGTTGTCGCACACGAGTCAGAGCGCTACAGGGCAACGCATGCCGTCGTCAAACGGACGCTGGTGCGGTATCCGTTGAAGCTTCTTCAGAACCTCACCTCGGGCGGCGAGCAGGATCGCTTCCTGTACGACGACTCCTGGATGGGTACGGACTCGCAGGGAAGAGTGGCTGACCACGGCAACAAACTGACGCTGTTCCCCGGCGTATGCGTGACTCTCGCGCGCCTTGCACCGTTGCTGAAGCCGGCCTTCCAGCTGGCGTGGGTCGATGACGTTCGAAGGATGAACAAGAACCTCCTCGACGAGGGTCCCGATCTCGCCCACCACCTGTTCGGTGCGGATCGTGTGTCCTTGCAGCGAGCCGGTGACGCGCTCACGGACCGGTTTGGCCGTGCCTGCTTCTACTGCGACACAATGCTCTACCGCCAACGCCACGTCGACCACGTTCTGCCGTGGTCGCGGGTCGGCATCGACGGGCTCGCGAACCTCGTTGTCTCGTGCCAGGGCTGCAACTCGAGCAAGTCAGACCGGTTGCCCGCGCCCGCGCACGTCAAACGCGCACTCAACCGAGGCCGGGATACGCTCGACGGTCTCGCCGCCGAGATCAATTGGCCCAGTCAGTACGACCGAGTGCTCGCTGCCGGTCACGGACTGTACTCGACCCAACCAGCCGGAACGCCGATCTGGCAGGGACGCAACCACATAACGTCACTCGGCCGCGTCGACATCAACTGGTTCGGGTAATCCCACCGGAACCCGCGGAGGCGAGCACGTGCCCGCACACCACCACGACGGCGCTGACTCCCGCGGCCACCGCGAAGACAGACCAGAGCGCAACCTTCACCAACAGCGCACCGACCAGGGCACCCACCAGAATCGTCACGATCGCAGCCAGCCGGCGGTTCAGGATCGTGGCCCGGCTGGGCCGGGCGAACATGTCGATCGCCCAAGCGGTGATCGTCGAGGTGACGACGACGGTGGTCACGTCTGCGACACCGATGTTGCGCGCCACGGCGGCCTGCATGCCCATCGCACCCGCCGTCATCCCGATCGCGAACATCACTGCGACGTGCTCGGTCGGCTGCAGCCAGACCAGGACCGAGGTGCCGGCGACCAGCGATGCCGACACCACCAGCACCGCGGTCAACCGCGGACTCCATCCACGCCGCCCCGAACGTAGGAACAGGCTCGCGATCCCGGCGCCGACGATGAACGCAATCAGGGCGAGGGCCAGCGAGAAGACCGGCAGTCCGTCGGCACCGGCCGCACCCATACCGAGGATCAGCACGTTGCCGGTCATGTTCCCGAGGAACACGGTGTCGAAGCCGAGAAAACCGCCCGCGTCGACCACGCCGGTCGCGAACGTGAGCACGAGCATCAAGGCGAGATTGCGCGTCGCCTCACGGTCGACGCCGACATCGGGGGGCCTCTCACTCATCGCCACGCGCGGCTCCTTCGGGCCCGGACTTCCGCCGGCGACGCTACGCGGAACGTTCGTGACCAGCGCTGTTGATCGCCCGATCGTAAGGCCGAGATGGTCCATGTGTCCTGCGTAGGCCGTTTCCCGCGCGAACTCGACCCGACCCGGTCCGCACCGCCGGGTATCGTCGTCGTGTGGTCGGAAGCGTCGACGAATCCGCGCGCGGGACAAAACGTTCCGACCACACCCCGCTCGACAACCCGGCCCGGGCCGCCCTGGCCGGCCCGCATGCGCGGTTCGCCGAAGGAGTCGGCACCGCCCTGCGATACCACCCCGACGTCTGCCCGATGGCTGCCCTCCCCGACGGCCCGACCGCCCAGGACTGGGCCGACGCCGCCCGTATGGTCGGACCGGGAAATTCGCTCTTCATCCCGGTCGTCGCCGACACCCCACCCGCCGACTGGCAGTCGAAGATGCATCTGCCCGGAGTCCAGATGATCGACGCCGGGGTGCCCGCGAGGCCCGACGACGCCGCGATCCGCCTGACCGCCGACGACGTCCCGCAGATGGCCGACCTGGTCAGCCGCACCCGTCCCGGGCCGTTCCGGAAACGGACCATCGAGATGGGCACCTACCTCGGGTTCCGACGCAACGGCCGGCTGATCGCGATGGGCGGCGAACGACTCACCCTCCCGGGATACACCGAGATCAGCGCAGTGTGCACCGACCCCGATCACCGTGGTGAGGGCCTCGCGTCGCGGCTGGTTCTCGCACTCGCGCAGGGCATTCGGGACCGGGGCGAAACCCCGATCCTGCACGCGGACGCGACCAACGTGAACGCCATCCGCCTCTACGAGCAGCTGGGATTCGAGGTCCGGAAGGAGGTCCTGTTCCAGGTGGTCACCACACCCTCGTAAGAGGTCCTACGATGCGTCACTCCGCTTGAGCGACTTCGCCAGCGGGGCGATCTCATCCAGGTAGATCGAGGCGAGGACCTCGGATTCGTCGGCCAGGTTGCGGACGCGGTCGCTCTCGGCGCGGTCCCACTCCGCGTCGACGACGTGCTCGAATTCGTCTATCGCACTGACCCTGTCGAGCCAGGCCTGCTTCTCCTGGCGCTGTTGGATGCGGGCGACGATCTGCTCGTAGCCGGCGAATGCCTCCAGACGTTCGACGAGGCCGTCCAGTCGCCCGGACAGCACCCGCGACTTCTCGGCGAAGGTGGCGATAACCTCGTCGTCGACGCCGAGGTGTCCCTCGGGTTTGTCGCCGAGGATGTCGAGCTGGTCGCGCAGTCCGGCGGCGGCGGTGGCGATGGAGGTGACCTCGCCGCCGAGGTCGACGCGGACCGCATGGCGGTCGAAGAAGTCCAGCTGCCAGGCCGGTTGACGGGCCACGCTGTCGGCGACCATCGCCGTCGTCCAGACGATCTGTCCGACGCGGTCGCCTCTGAGTTTGTCGAGGTCGCCGCCACCCCAGATGTCGAGAGCGAGGGAGACGTACTCGGATGTCTCGTTCACCTCGTCCTGCAGACGGCTCTGCACGGACTGGCACGACGCCCATCGGCGGGCCTGTGCCAGCCGCATGTCGTCGGCGAGCTCGGCGAGCGGGTCGGTCGAGTTCGACGCGACGGGGTCTGACACCGAGATCGGCGAATCACCGCGCCCAGCGCGCCGACGCGCGGAGTCGGCCTTCATCTCGCTGAACATCGCCGAGAAGGCACCGATGGCCATGGACATCAGCAGGACGAGCGCCACCGCGACCACCACCACGAAGACGGCCACCGCGACGAGCATCATGCTTCCAGTGAACCACTCCGCGCTGGTCCCGTCGCCGGTTCGAACTCAGGTCTGCGCACGCCGGGGATTGTCGGACCCGACCTCTAACGTCGGCGACACACATCAGCACCAGCCGGAGGCCGCACATGTCCCCCACCGTCACCCGGAACCAGTTGGAATTCGCTTTTCCCGATGTCCACCCCGACGCCCGACTGCACATCCGCGTGCATCGCACCCTCCGCGTTCCCGACGACGAGACCACCTACGGGCTGCCGCCCGGAATCGGCTCGTTTTCCCTGATCAATGCGGGCACCGTTGCCCACCGGCCTCGCACCTGGGCCGGCTCTGACGTACTCCTCCCCATGTGGCAGGCCGAGGCCGCCTGGTTCAGCTTCAACTCACCCGAGGACTACCCGTTTCTCGTCCGGATCGCGGTCGGCGGGATCAACGCGGTCACCGGCGACGACTTCTCCGACGCCGTCGACTTCCTGGGCGAGGACTACTTCGAGGTCCCCGAGCAGCCCTGGCTCGACGGCTTCCGGGTGGACGAGAAGACCGTCCGGCAGTTCGTCGCGATGCCACTCGGCGGCGGCTACACCGCTGCGGAACAGCTCAGCGGGGCCGACGACGGAAGAGTCCGCATCCAGGTCACCCCGCTTCGCTCGTCGACTTGGAACGAACGGGTCGCCGCACGACGCGTGGCGCTGCCTCTGCCCGCTCCCGACATGATGAAATTGTGCGCAGAGGCACCCGAAGCCACCGGCGCGATGGGCATGGGCGCAGGTGGATCGATCACGCAGACCATCGCGACGCCCGTCGAACCACGCACCAACTGGGACACCGACGCCACCGGCGCGGCCGTCCTGCGGATCATCAACAGCGCGGACTGGGAGGGACTGACCGGAACGGCTCCGCACCACGCGCCTCCCACCATCGAGGAGTATCTGCAGTACGGCTATCCGTGGTTCGAGTGGTACGACGACTCGCTCGCGCGGCGCGGCGGCTCGAAGCTCACCGACCTGAAGACAGTGAAGGAGATCGGTGACTCGAAGGGCGAATCGCCTCTCCCCGACAACCCGAGCTTCGATCCGCCCGCACCGCACATCGTCACGGCGTGATCACCCACCGACCCCGACCACCCGGCTTCGCCGCGGCCTTCTGAGCGTCGGCGACCCAGTCGAGCGGAAAGGTTCCCTCGACCCGGATCGGCAGGTCACCCACCGCGGCGAGTTCCAGCAGCCGCGCGAGGCGGTCGTCCGCGTGAGAGTCGACCACGTCGACCGTGATCCCACGTTCGGCGGCCGGGGCCCGACCGGGCATCACCCCGACCAACCGACCGCCGTTCTGCACCAGCGCGAGGGCGTCTTCCTGCATCGCGGCGGCATCGGCGACCGCGAACCAGCCGCCCAGCGGCCAGTCGAGGAAGTCCGCACCGAGACCCCGCACGAAGTCCTCGTCGGCCGGTCGGGCGAGCCCGGCCACGTCCCACCCTCGACGCCGGGCCAGAACCAGGAGGTATCCACCGACCACCCCGGCCGCACCGGTCACGAGTAGTCGGTCGCCGCCGGGCCCGGGCTCGCCGAGAAGGTCGAGGATCTGCTCTGCGGCAAGGGCATTGATGGCAACGGTCGCCGCGGCGACGAGGTCCAGCGATTCCGGCACGACTGCCACCGCGTCAGCCGGGACCACGACCTCGTCGGCGTAGGCGCCCGTCGAATGGTCGAAGCCGGGCAGGACCCGGCGACCCGGGTACCCGGTGCGAGGTCGACGCCGACGCCGGACTCGAGGACCGTGCCCGCGAAGTCCATACCCAGCCCGACGGGCGTGTCGCCGCTGATCACCCCCACCGAGTGGAAGAACCCGGACGAGACCGCCAGGTCGACCGGATTGATCGACGCGGCAGCGACGGCGACGCGCACCTCACCGTCCGCGGGTTGCCGCACCGGGATGTCGACGATCTCGATCGAATCGGGTCCCGACGGCGTGGTCACGACGGCGGCGCGGAAAGTGTCTCGGTATGTGTTCATGACGTTCTCCTCCTTGTGTGTAGCCCTCCTATGAACCACCATGAGAGAGCAACTCTCTATTGGGAAGTACGCACTTCGAAGTGCGTTACGCACCGGAACGAAAGGTGCCACCATGCCGACACAGACCGCGGCGGACAGACGGGCGGAAGCTCGCGCGCAGTACGACGCATTCCTCGCGCAGTGCCCCAGCCGCCAACTCCTCGACCGCATCTCCAACAAGTGGGTCGCGCTCATCCTCGCCGCGCTCGGAAGCGATGGTCCCGCGCCGGGCAACGACTGCCCGGGCGGCCCGCGGGCGATGCGCTACTCCCAACTCGCACAACGCCTGGCCGGCGTCAGCCAGAAGATGTTGACGCAGACGCTGCGGTCGATGGAACGCGATGGACTTCTCACCCGCACGGTGACTCCCACGGTTCCGGTCACCGTCACCTACGAACTCACCGACCTCGGGCTGTCCCTGCACGGCGTCATGGCGTCGATCAAGACCTGGGCCGAAGCCCACATGGACGAAGTGCACGCGTCCCGCGACAGATACGACACCGCGCACCAGTGACCCGGCCGCTCTGCCGCTCGCACGCCGCCGAGCCCGATCCGACCCCAAGCAATCGCTTGGTTTGTTACGTTCAGCGACGATGGGATTCCTGAAGCAGACCACGCCGGACATCGATTTTCCGACCTGGAGCCAGGGCACGCGGGCGGAGAAGATCCGACCGATGGCGCGACACTGGGCCGAGGTCGGATTCGGGACCCCGGTCGCCTTGCACCTGTTCTACGTCGGAAAGATCCTCGCCTACATCCTGATCGGCTGGGCGATCGTCATCTCGACACCCGGCATCGACGGCTTCTTCGCCGTCACCGACTGGTACAACGAGCCGATCGTCTTCCAGAAGGTCGTCCTCTACACGATGCTGTTCGAGGTCGTGGGCTTCGGCTGCGGGTTCGGTCCGTTGAACAACCGCTTCTTCCCGCCCTTCGGTTCGATCCTCTACTGGTTGCGCCCCAAGACGATCCGCCAGCCCCCGTGGCCGCGCATCCCCTTGACCACGGGCGACACCCGAACCCCGGTCGACGTCGCGCTCTACGGCGCGCTGATCGTCGTCGTGCTGATCGCGCTGTTCAGCCCCGGGTCCGGCGCCGTCCCCGCTCTCGACACGACCGTCGGAGTTCTGCCGGTGTGGCAGATCTGGACGATCCTCGCACTCCTCGCCGCGATCGGGCTCCGCGACAAGACGGTCTTCCTCGCAGCGCGCGGGGAGGTGTACGGCGCACTCACGGTGACCTTCCTGTTCAGCGGCGTCGACATGATCATCGGCGCCAAGCTCATGTTCCTGTGCATCTGGCTGGGTGCGGCGACATCGAAGCTGAACAAGCACTTCCCCTTCGTGATCGCGACGATGATGTCGAACAACCCGATCTGGCGGTCGCCGAAGATCAAACGCAAGTTCTTCGAGGACTTCCCCGACGACCTGCGCCCCGGACGACGGTCACGCTGGATCGCCCACTTCTCCACGGCAATCGAGGGACTCGTCCCCATCGTGCTGTTCTTCTCGCACGGCGGGTGGGTCGGCGGGATCGCCGCCGCGATCATGCTCGTCTTCCACTTCGGCATCCTGTCGTCGATCCCGATGGGGGTCCCGCTCGAGTGGAATGTCTTCATGATGTTCGGCATCCTGGCGATCTTCGTGGGACACCCGGGCATCGGCCTCACCGATCTCGAATCACCCTGGCCGATACTGTTGTTCGCAGTGTCGGCGACGACAGTCGTCGTCGGCAATCTGATGCCGCGCAAAGTGTCCTTCCTGCCGGGCATGCGGTACTACGCCGGCAACTGGGACACGGGGCTGTGGTGCATCAAACCGTCGGCGTCGGCGAAGATCGAAGCCGGTATCGTCGCCATCGCCTCGATGCCGGCCGCTCAGCTCGAACGCTTCTACGGCAGTCCCGAAGCCGCCCAGATCCCGCTGTACATGGGATATGCGTTCCGCGCCTTCAACAGTCACGGTCGGGCACTGTTCACATTGGCGCACAAGGCGATGACCCCCACCCCGGAGGAGCAATATGTCCTCACCGACGGTGAGCGGATCTGCAGCACCGCGATGGGCTGGAACTTCGGCGACGGCCACCTCTCGAACGAGCAGCTGATCGAATCACTGCAGCGGCGTTGCCACTTCGAGCCGGGTGAGGTCCGGATCGTCCTGCTCGACGCCCAGCCGATTCATCGCCAGACCCAGGAGTACCGCCTTGTCGATCCGGCCACCGGCATCTTCGAACGCGGGTACGTCCGGGTCGCCGATCTCGTCACCCGCCAACCCTGGGACGACGAGGTCCCGACGACGGTCACGTGGCGCGCCGACGGGACCCACACCGGCGTGCACAGCTAGGTCTGCGCACCTGAGTCGACCAGGTAGCTGTCGACGAAGGTGACCGCCATCGCCACTTCGCCGACGGCGGATGCGACGCGCTTCACCGAGTACCGGCGGACGTCGCCGGCCGCGAAGAACCCGGGAACCGAGGTCTCCATGTAGCGATGCTGACCGCCAACCCGGCCGGAGGTTGCCCGGTGACGGGATCACCGGTTAGCCAATATCAGTGCTCCCCCAAACGAACGAGAACGGCGTGTCCGAGGTGCGGAGGCGCGGGTGTTGAGCCATGATCGGTGCACACGACGAGATCGCGGTCGAGCACCCGATCGTCGTTCGCGCCGGATCGGCGCCGGCTCCAGCGTGTGCAATCCGGTACGGATGTATCGTCAATTTTGTTGCTGTTCAACATTTTTCCGCCGCGTCGAGGTGCACAGCGCCCGGCCATCGGTCACACTGGGAGAACACAGTCCTTCGCCGAGAGGGGTCAGAAGTGACCAGAACCTTCGATGCATCCACCTGGGGAGCCCCGCTCAGCGCCGCCGGCGACGACATCCTCGCGGGCGAGGTCTCGTTGCGCGAGGAGTCCCTGCGGCGCAAGGTCGCCTTCTACCTCGACGCCGACGGTCTGCCCGTGAGCCAGTCCTCGTGCGAGCCGTCGGAGTGGTACTCGACGCTGGTGACCCGGATGACCTCGGTGGTCATCTCCCATGGACGCGCGGTCGTTGCCATCGATGCCGCTCTTCCCCTTCATTCGTCGATCCTCGATGTCGCGTTCCCCGGGTCCGGTTCGACGGGATCGATGCTCGACATCACCGTCGTCGATCTGTCCCGGCACCGCCGCACCCTTCATGCCGCGATCCCGTCGCACCTGGTGGTGACCGGCACCATCGCCGTCGCACTGTCTCCGGTCGCTGCGGCACGGAAGACCACCGCGCAGAGTCACCGGCCCGCGATCGGCTGACCTAGGCAGTTGAAGTGCGAGCCGCGACGCGGACCGCGGCAGCTCGGCGATCCGGTCAAGGGCGCCGCGTTCATCCACCGGATCGTGTCGTCGGACGTCAGCGGTCGAGCACCGTCGGGCCGAGGAACTCGCAGACCTTGAGGGCCAGGGCGAGGTCGAGGCGGTCGCGGTCGCGCGGCACCTCGGCCAGCGCCTTCCCGACGCGGTACTTCACCGTGTTGCGGTGCAGGTTCAGCCGTTCGGCGGTGTGGAGGTGACTTTCCTTCGTGGCGAAGTACACCGACAGCGTCTCGCGCAGCATCGCCGCGTTCGGGGTGTCCTCGGCGAGTCCGCCCAGCACCTCGTGGACCCAGGCACGCGTCGAATCCAGTTCGCGGGCAAGTAATGACACGACGGCGACACCCCGGTCGCCGAAGCCGACGACCTGTCCGGCCGAACTCCCCGGCGTCGTGGCGACCGAATAGGCGGCGCGGGCCTGCTCGTGTGTGCGCCGGAAACCACGCGCACCCGACGCCGGGAGGCCCCAGGCGACCCTGACCCCCGGCGGCACCGTTGCCTGCGCAACGCTGTCGTCGTCGCCGCGAACTGCCAAGGGAATCCAGGCCCAGACGGTCGACCGGTCGATCGCGGTGACGATCGGGTCCCCTCCGCCACCGATCTGTACGGCCAGGTCTCGCGCCGCGCGGGTGAGCGCGCCCAGCTCGCGCGGATCGTCGTCGGCCGACCACACGATCAGCGCGAGATGCCGCCGTTCCAGGCGGTATCCGGTCTCGCTCTCGAAGTCGCGGTCGTCGGCGTCGAGGCTGTCGAGGAACGTGTGGATGGCGGCCGACTGCACGTTGCCCTCGACGCCGAGCCACCGGCGGCGCTCGTCCTCGTAGGCCTCGAACACGTAGAGCGTTATCCAGTCGATGTAGCCGAAGACGACATCTGAGATGTGCCGGATGAGCGCCATGGAGGCCTCGGCATCGAGGTCGAGTTCCTCGACCAGCCGGTAACAGCGGTGCATCATGCTGTTCTGTCCCATGTGGTACGCCCGGACGAGTGAGTTCGACGGCACGTCGCGCTGCGCCAGCCTGAGCGCATATTCCACTGCGGCAGTTGCCGGTTGGAGATGCTCGATGGGGATGTCGTTGGCCAGGACATGGATGATCGTCGACACGTTGCCGTGAACGCTGGCCGCGAGCAGTTCGATCAGCTTGGGGTCGGTGTCGAGTTGGTCGATGCCGCGGGTCATCATCGAGCTCAGCTCGGCGACGAGCTCGGACTCGCCCTCCCGCAACATCTTCGCGACCAGCGCGGCGTGTTCGAGCAGTTCGGAGCCGGCCGCGGCGGGCACCCCGGCCAGCCGGTCGCGGGCTGCGTCGCCCGCGGCCGTCGACATCGAGCGAAACGCACCCGAACCGGTCACCGGGCCGAACCCACCCGGGCGTGACGCAACGCCGACTCCGCGGCGTGGTACCCGCACAACCCGTGCACACCGGCTCCCGGCGGACTGGACTGAGAGCAGATGTACACGCCCGGGACGCCTGTCGAGTACGGATCGACCGCAAGGCGGGGACGCAGGACCATCTGCAGCCCGTTGTTGGCGCCGCCGATGATGTCACCGGCCGCGAAGTTGGCGTTGCCCTGGTGCAGAGCCTCGGTTCCCAGGCTCGTCGTGGCGACGATGCGGTCGCGGAAACCGGGGGCGAATCTCTCGATCTGCGCCACGATCTGTTCGGTGGCGTCGCCGTCGAAACCCCGCGGGACGTGGGCGTAGGCGTAGATCGGATTGATGTCACCCGCACTCCGACTGGGATCGGCGACGTACTGCTGACCGAGCAGGACGAAGGGCCGAGCCGGCATGACCCCCGCCGCGCGTTGCTTCTCCGTGTACGCGACCTCGTCGAAGTCGCCGCCGAGGTGCACGGTTCCGGCCCGAACACAGTCCGGATTGGTCCACGGGATGTCACCGTCGATGGCGAAATCGACTTTGAAGGCCGACGACCCGACGCGGTACCGCCGGTAGGAGCGACGGATTCGTGCGGGCATGGCGTCGCCGTAGATCGAAAGCACCTGCGCCGGAGACAGATCCAGCAGGACGAGGTCGGCGGTGGGGATGTCCGCACGGGAACTGACACGGACTCCGGTCTCGATCTTGCCGCCGGCGTCGAGCAGCGCCGCTGACACCGCCGCGATGATGGCGCCGGAACCGCCCTCGGCGACGGGCCATCCGTATCGATGCCCGCTCGCGGCGATCATCAGACCGAGAGAAGCCGTCAGCGGCCGGTCGAGGCGGGAGAACAGGTGCGCGGCGATCCCGCCGTAGAGCGCACGCGCCCGTCCGGTTCGGAACCACCGCGCGAGCACGGTCGCCGGCAGCACCGCACGAGGACCGAACGCCGCCAGACGGATCGGGTGTCCGGGGACGTTGACGATCGGCCGCAGCAGGTCCTCACCCAGGTCGTCGAAATGTTCGGCGAGGTCGCCGAACATGGACCGCCAGCGGACTCCGTCGTCGCCCAGACCGGCGGCGGTCTCGGCGATCGACTGGTACAGCAGCGCGGCGTCGCCGGAGTCCAGCGGGTGGGCGCAGTCGATCTCCGGCCACTTCCACACGAGCCCGTACTTCTCGAGTCCGACCTCGGCCCAGAACGGCGACCCCACCCCGAGCGGATGGAACGCCGAGCAGTGGTCGTGGATGACGCCCGGGACGGTCAGTTCGCCGGATCGTGCGCCACCCCCGACCGTGTCGGCGGCTTCCAGTACCTGCACCTGCACGCCGTTGCGGGCCAGGTGCAGGGCGGCGGCGAGCCCGTTGGGCCCGCCGCCGACCACGACAGCAGTGGTCACTGCTGCACCTGATCTGTCGCCTGCACGGGCGACGTGCCGCTGTCGTTGCGGCGCATCCGCGGTTCACGCACCACTTCAGGATCGGTGACCGCGCGACGAGCGTCAACGTCGAGAGTCCACTCGACGTCGAACGGGATCGGCCCGTTCGGGAGCCACGGCTGCTCGTTGATCGCGTCGACGACCCGGTAGGTGCCGGTCTCGATGACACCCAGCGCGGCGTCGATCACCTTGTAGGCCTGCGTGCCCTTGTGGATCGGCTGCGACTCGATCCACGCGACGGTGAACTCACCCGGCGCGAAGTTGCAGCGTCGCTGCAGGGCGGCGATCAGCTTCTCGTCGTGGAGGTGTCCGTCACCGAAGTTGAAGGCCACCAGTGAGTTACAGGAGAACTCGGCCTCGCGCAGGGTGTAGGTGTCGATGTCGGAGCCGAGATGGCGCATCATCAGCGAGTACAGCGCGCGGCCCTGGCTGTGCAGCGACCGCCACGCCAGCAGCTGGTGCATCACCACGTCGGCGACCTCCGGCGGGTACGACTCGAGCAGCTGCGTGCGGGTGTTCTTGGCCGGTCGCACAACATACTTGTCGAGCTTCTCCTCGGCGCCCGGCGCGAACGCCCAGGTCGCCGACGCCCAGTTGCCGGCGTACTGACGCATCGACGGCAGGAAGGAGACGAGGTCGGGCCGCAGGTTGCCCAGGATCGGGAAGAAGCAGAGCGCCGCGACGATCAACACCATGCCCCACGGGGTCGAGGTGTCGGTGAGGGCGTAGCCGTCCCAGGCCGGGAACCCGAGGAACAGGAACACCGACGCGTAGGCGAACAGCATGTTCCATTCGAGCGGAACGGCCAGCGGGAACGTCGACAGGATGAACAGGTGGAAGCACACCATGAGCACGACCGCGGCCACGGTGAGCGTCTTGTTGGTGGAGAAGAGCAGCACCAGGGGCGTGACGATCTCGACGATGGTGCCCAGCACGTGCCCGACGCCGCCGGCCAGCTTCGACGGCCGCATGTCGCCGGGGAAGTTGCGGTAGTGCGCACGCTTGACCGTCTTGCTCGGCAACCACGGGGTGTTCGACAGCATCGGCGGGATCACCATCGAGAAGTGATGCCCCATCTTGGAGATTCCGGCACCGACCCAGACGGTCACGATCAGCAGCTTCAGCGCGAGGATCATGTCCACGAACGGCAGGATTCCGAAAAAGATGATCGCGGGCAGGTACTGCTCGGATCGTCCCGCGAGGAAGATGACCTTGTCCCGCAGACCCATGACGACGAGCAGAGCGATCAGCGGGTACATCAGCGTCGGGTTCACCAGGCCCTGGTTGTCGGCCATCGCGGCGTCCAGCGAGTCCGACGTGACACCCGGAAGAGCGATCGCGACAACGAGATTCGTGAGGATCAGGGCGTACACCGCGACGTCGAAGGGGGTGCGGGAGTCACCCTTGGTGAAGGGCACCTTGCCGGGCCACGGTGGGAGCCGGATCGTCTTGGGGCGCAACCAGTACAGGATGCCGCCGGTCATCGGCTTGAAGTGGCCGGCCAGCGGACCCCACGAGCCGCCGATGCCGAGGATCTCCACCAGCACCGTCCACAGGATCGCCTTCTGGTAGACGATGGGTTGGTTCCACCACTCGGTGACGTGGAGCGGGTTGAGTCCGGACGTCAGGGTCGCGAGCGTGATCCCCACGCCGACGTAGAAGACGAAGACCTTCACCAGATAGATGATGTGCACCATCTTCGGTGTGCCGAATCCGTAATCGGCCCAATGGGCGCCGAGTGTGCGGATTCGGTCGAAGAACGGTCTCTGGAGGAATGTCTCCGGGTCCACTTGGGGGAAATCGGGTTGGGTGAGTCCCATTGCTGTGCACTCCTTTTCCGGTGGAATATCACTGGATTCGGGCGTCGCGGGGGTCCGTGGCGCGTGGGGTGTCGACTCGGCAGCCGGGACGGCTGCGAGGTGGTGGATCGTGTGGGGTCGTCAGATGGGCGCGGGGCTGCGCACCTCGTTGCGCAGGGTTGGCTTGTCGATCTTGCCGACGGGGTTGCGCGGCAGTGCGTCGATGACGTGGATCACGCTGGGCTGCTTGACCTTCGCGAGTCGGTCGGCGATGTGGTCGGCGAGTTCCTCGGCCGACGGGTTCCGCTCCGGGTAGGCGACCACGAAAGCGACCGGCAGCTCGCCGTAGAGCTCGTCGGGGGCGCCGACGACGGCGCATTCGAGGACGTCGGGGTGGGTGGCGAGCGCGTTCTCGATCTCCTTCGGGTAGATGTTCTCGCCGCCACGGATGATCATGTCCTTGATCCGGTCGACGAGGGTCAGGTAGCCGTCGGAGTCGAGACGGCCGACGTCACCGGTGTGCAGCCGGCCGTCGACGATGGTCGAGGCGGTGGCATCGGGACGATTCAGGTAGCCGCGCATCACGTTCGGTCCGCTGATGACGACCTCGCCGATCTCACCGGTCGGCACCTCGGCGCCCGTGGCGTCGACGACGGCGATGTGCTGGCCGGGCAGCGCAGGCCCGACCGTGCCGAGTTTGCGCACACCGTCGACCGGGTTGCAGGCCGACGCACACGTCCCCTCGGTCAGGCCGTAGCCCTCGACGATCGGGAGGCCGAAGGCCTGCTCGACCCGGTCGAGCAGTTCCTTGGAGATCGGGGCCGCCCCGCAGACCGCGAATCGCAGTGAAGCGACCGCGTCCGGGGTCAGACCGGGCTGCGAGACGAGGAGCGCGTAGATGGTCGGGACTGCGGAGAAGTACGTCGGCTTCAGTCGCGCGACGTCGTCGAAGAATCGGCTCGGCGAGAACTTGCCGGTAATGCTCAACTGCCCGCCGACCAGCATCGGCGCCAGGAAGCTCACGCAGATGGCGTTGACGTGGAACAGCGGCAGCACGAGTAGTGCGTGGTCCCGATCGGTGAGCGAGAAGTGCTGGGCCATCGCCGAACCCATGTGATGCAGGTTTCCGTGGCAGAGGCGCACGCCTTTGGGACGGCCGGTCGAGCCGGATGTGTAGATGAGCAGTGCGTCGTCGTCGAAGCTCGGCGTGGCCGGGGCGCGCCAGCGCTGGGGCGGCGACGTGGCGAGGTCGTCGACGGGGAGGAAGTCACGATCGGGATCGGTGCCACCCGCGGTGAGCCCGACGACGAGGCGTGCGCCCGAGTCCGCGAGCTGGTACTCGGCCTCATCGGGCGTGAAGGCGGGATTGACCGGCGTAGCGACCGCGCCCAGCCGCCAGGCGGCCATCAGCGTGATCAGCAGTTCGACGCGGTTCGGCAGGAAGGTCGCCACCACATCGCCCCGGCCGACACCTCGACCGGCGAACTGCTCGGCCGCGGCGTCGACGCGCTCGGCGAAGCCCACGTAGTCGAGTGCGGTCGCGTCGTCGCGAACACACGGTGCGTCGCCACGCTCGGTCAGGTCCCAGGCGAAGTAGGAACTGGTCACGGGTAGGCCTCCAAGGCAGATCACGTTTGTCCTCCGGTATGTGATTCAGAACACTAAGCAACCGCAAAGTGATCTGAAACGGCCCGGGAGGCCAGACTTGGCAGAGGCGTTTGTCCTCGGAGCACAAAAGCCTCTGCCGGGATCGCGACGCAGCATCCCCGCTGCCGACGTGGGGGTCAGCCGTCCACGTCGGCGAGGAAGTCGGCGACCGCTGTCGCGAGCCGATCCGGGGCCTCGAGCGCGACGTGGTGGCCCACCTCGTCGAACTCCATTGCGGACAGCGGCCCGCCGGAGATCTGCGCGAGCGTCTGGGCGGTGAACGCCCCTCCGGAGGATCCGACCGCGAGCATCGGCACGGCGAGCGGCACGGCAGCCCTGGCCCGGAACTCCTCCCCTTCGGCGAGCATGGACCGGTACAGACCCGCTGCCCCGCGCCAACCGCCGTCTCGGGCGAAAACCCGGACGAACTCGTCGAGATCCTCCTCGCCAACCGCCCCCTCGACAGTGGTCATCGTCGGAAAAGCCCACTCGCCGAGCACTTCCCGCTCGCGGCCGGCGATGAGCAGGTCGGGTATCCCCGGCGCGGCCAACGCACCGATGTGCCACGAACCACCCTGGGTGACATCCCCGAATCCCTCGAGTCCGAATCCGGCCAGCCCCATCTCCACGCCGACAAGGCTCCGCACGAGTTCGGGATGCCCCGAGACGAACCGATAGACCGCACCGCCCGAGATATCCTGCGCGAGAACATGTACGGGGCCGGCCGCGAGGTGTCTCACGAACTGGTGGATGTCCTCGGCGGCCATGGAACTGGTGAAGTCGTCGCCGGCGACAGCCGAATCGCCGAAACCGCGGAGGTCGAGGGCGAACACCCGATGGGTCCCCGCCAACAGCGGGATCAGCTTGTGGAACGCCCACCACGACTCGGGGAACCCGTGGACCAGGACGATCGGCGAGCCCTCCCGCCCCGCCGAGACGTAGTGCAGCACCGTTCCGTTCACCGCTGCATCGTGATGCTCGACGCCGGGGATCGTGGCCCGGACCGGGATCTGCGTGCCCATGATCATGATCGACTCCTTAGATTGACAACTAGGTTGTCAACACACGGTAGGAGTATGACAACTAGGTTGTCAACATCTCGGGGCGCGCAGTAATCTCCCGGCGTGGACGTTTCTCATGGCGCACAGTTCGCCCGCATGCTGGTCGAGACCTTCGACGCGATGACGCGCGAGGTCACCGAGAAACTGACCGAGGCCGGGCATGCGGGCCTCACGGTTTCCAATGAGCTCGCCATGGAGGCCATCGAGGAGGGGGCGGGCAACGCCGCTTCCCTCGCCCGGCACCTCGGCGTCTCCCGCCAGGCGGCCGCCAAGACCATCAGCACGCTCGAGGGACTGGGCTACGTGGAACGAGCGGCAGACACCGACGATGCGCGCCGCAAGAGTCTGCAGATCACCGCGCACGGTCGCGAGGCGATCGCGATCGGGAGTGCTGCGTTCGAGCAGATCCGTGTCCGATGGGAGGCGGCTGTCGGCGCGCACCGGGCCGCCGAGACCGAAGACGGCCTGCGCGCACTTCGGGACGACGTCGCCGGCAACTGAACGGCTCCCGGAGAAATGAAATGACCCCCTACCTGAATAGATAGGGGGTCATTCCTGGCGGTGGCGGAGGGATTTGAACCCTCGGTACGGGGTTACCGCACACAGCATTTCGAGTGCTGCACCTTCGGCCGCTCGGACACGCCACCGCGAAAGACTGTACCGCAGCAGGGCGTTGAGTCTTAAATCAGCTGGTCAGAGCCATAAAACCGGGTGCAGCGGACAATCAGTGGCCGGTGAGCTTGTCCTTGACGTCGTCGATCTTGCCCTTGACGGCGTCGGCGGCCTCGGTGATCTTCTGCTTGCCCTGGGCGTGGGCCTGATCGCCCTTGCCCTCGTTCTTCAGACTCTGATCGTCGGTGAGGCTGCCGGCGGCTTCCTTGCCACGGCCCTTCAACTCTTCGGCCTTGTTCTTGGCGTCGTCAGTGGTTCCCATGAAGCCTCCTCGGTGAGGTTCGGCGCGGCCTGGTGCCGGCCGAGGTGGAAGAACTCGGCGACCGTCACGCGCCGGTGGCTCGACGCGGGCGTCGCTCGAAGGAGCTGACTCCTGGTTCCCACCGTGCCACAGACATTCCCCGGCCTGCAGAACCGCAGGTCAGAGGATGATCAGCGGTTGTTGAACTTCTGGGCGACCTCGGTGATCTTGTCTTTGGCCGTGGTCACGGCCTCCTGGACCTTCTCGTTTTCGGCGAGTTCGCTCAGCTTGTCCTTGGCGGTGCCGAGCGCATCCTGGACCTGCTTGCTCTCGACGAACTCGTCGATCTTGTCGCGGGCGGTGCCCAGTGCTTCCTGCACCTTGCCGCTCTCGGCCAGTTCGTTGATCTTGGACTTGGCGGTGTCGAAGGCTGCGGTGACCTTGTCGGCCGGGTCGGACATGGCTTCTCCTCGAGGATCTGGTCGGTACCAGTCCAATCTGCCAGAGCAGCACAGCGCCGACCATCGGTCGCGACCCTGAGATCCCACCGATCTTTTTGTCGCCGGCCCCTGACAGCCGCCCTCAGCGCTCGCGCTTCGTCGCGAAGAAGTCGACCATCAGCGCCCGGCACTCGTCCTCGAGTACCCCGCCCTTCACCTGGGGGCGGTGGGTGAGTCGCGGGTCCCGCACGACGTCCCACAGGGACCCGACCGCCCCGGTCTTGGGCTCCCATGCCCCGAACACGAGTGCGTCGACGCGCGAGAGCGTGATGGCACCGGCGCACATCGTGCACGGTTCGACGGTCACCGCGATCGTGCAGCCGGGGAGTCGCCAGCCGTCACCGAACGCCTGGGCGGCGGCGCGCAGGGCGAGAACCTCGGCATGAGCGGTCGGGTCACCGTCTGCTTCCCGGCGGTTGGCCGCGCGCGCGAGTTCGACGCCCTCGGGGTCGAAGACCACGGCACCGATCGGGACGTCGTCGGTACCCGACAAGGATGCGGCGTCGAGCGCCGCGCGGACCATGTTCTCCCAGGCGGGGGCGCTCATCAGGAGCCGGTCAGTGTCCGAGCGAGTCGAGAACCTTGCCCAGTTCGTCGGCGAAGCCGAGTCGGGCGGCGATCATGCCGAGCTGTTCGTCGGCGTAGAGGTCGGTGTCGCCGACGATGATGCTCATGACCGCGTCGGGCAGGCCCAGGTCGGCGAGGACCGCCAGGTCTCCCTCTTCCCACGGGTCGACGGTGTCGAGCTCGTCCGGGTCGATGTCGGGGACGTCGAGGTTCAAGGCGTCGAGGACATCGGCCGCGACGTCGTAGTCGATCGCCGCAGTGGCGTCGGAGAGCAGTAGACGAGCACCCGTCGGCGCGGGACGAATGACGATGAAGAACTCGTCGTCGACGTCGAGCAGTCCGAAGACCGCACCGGCGGAACGGAGCTCGCGGAGTTGCCTCTCGGCGTCCTCGAGATCGGAGAGCGCCGACGGCTTGAGCGCAGAGACCTTCCATCCGCTCTCGTCACGGACCACCGCGACGGCGAAACCGTCGATGTCGTCGTCCACGTCCTGCGCGTTCGACCCCGACTTCCCAAATCCGGCACCGGCCATGGGAGAAACCGTAGCCGCTATCACCGGCAGTCCCAAGTCCCGGGACGAGCAGCGATCAAGGTATGGGAACGTTGTCGGCGTGACTGCTGACTCGTCGTCCTCGCGTTCTGTGCCCACGACGCCGGTGTGCGTGCTGGGTCTGGGTCTGATCGGCGGCTCGCTGCTGCGCGTCCTGCACGACGCCGGCCACGAGACGTTCGGCTACAACCGCTCGTCGGCGACCGTCGAGGCAGCGACCGCCGACGGGTACCAGGCGTCGACAGATCTCGTCGCCACCCTGCGCCGGGCGGCCGAGACGGGTGCCGTCGTGGTGCTGGCGACGCCGGTCACGACCATCGAGCCGATCCTCTCGGCCATCGCCGAACATGCGCCCGGCGCGTTGCTGACCGACGTGATCAGCGTCAAGCAGGAAGTGGAGAAGGTGATCGCGCGGGCGCATCCCGGTGCGCGGTACGTCGGCGGCCATCCGATGGCCGGGACGAGCCGGTCGGGCTGGTCGGCAACCGATCCGACGCTGTTCCAGGGGGCGATGTGGGCGGTCACCACGACCGATCACACCGACGCCGACGACTGGCTGGCCGTCGCGTCGATCGCCCGGCTGGCGGGTTCGCGGGTCGTGCCGGTGGCGCCCGACGCCCATGACCGTGCCGTTGCCGCGATCTCGCACATGCCGCATCTGACGGCGGCCGCGACCGCGGCTGTGGGTGCCGGCGAGAGCGACCTGGCCCTGCGTCTGGCCGCCGGCAGTTTCCGCGACGGCACCCGGGTAGCCGGTACCGCGCCCGCGCTGCAGCGGGCGATGATCGAGGCCAACAGCATCGCCGTCCTGAATGTGCTCAGCGAGACCATCGACCGGCTCATCGCCGCGCGCGACGAGCTGCGCGACCACGGGACCGCGGAGATCCTGGTCGACGACGGGCATCGCGCACGCGTCGCATACGAGCGACTGCACGATGGCGAGCCGGAGCCGATCAGCGGGGTGACCATCGGTGAGCCGGGCTGGCAGGAGGAACTCCGCCGCCAGGCGCACCAGGGCAGGGTCTGGGTGGGTTAGGCTAGACCCGTCGGGCGAGTCCCGGGTAGTCGGTGACGAACCCGTTGTCATCGAGCGTGAGGGTCGTGGTGGCCAGTGGCGACACGAGGTCGATGCCCTTCGCGGTGGCGGTGTAGGACATCGTGGCCGCCTTGACCTCGCCGCTCGGCAGGTACATGTACACGACCGGGACGTCGACGGCCCCGTCTGCCTCGGTCAATGCCTTGCGGCGCAGCGGAAGCGCGTTGAACATCGGCGAGAGGGCGAGGTCGACGTCTTCGGCACCGTCGAAGTCCGACCGGATGATCTCGCCGTCGGGGCGCCGGATGAGCCAGGTGCCCTCGTTGTCGCGGGTGATGCCGAACTGGGTCTCCCCCGCCTCGCAGATGAGGTGCACAGTGAGGCGTTTGGTGACGCCGGACTCCGTGGTCTGCAATTCGTACGACGCCGAGAAGGCCTCATGGTCGTCGGTCTTGGCGGCGATGATCCGGCCGTAGGCCTTCATGCGCGCGCCGGAGACGACCAGGCGCACCTGTTCGAGTCGATCGGTGTCCTCACCACGCCACGTCAGCACTGTCTTGAACTCGTCCGTGGTGGCGGAGGACTGCCCGCTCTCGGGGGCTGTCTGCGGGGAACTCACACGTCTACGGTAGCGAGCCGACGGACCGATCACACATCGGACGTGCTGGTCACTCCACCAAGTGGACGACCGTGGAGACGCCGGTCAGGCGATACAGGAGGCGGTGCGTCGGGCCGACGACGCCGTCACGGTGTCCTCCACGACCACCTCGCCGTCGACGGTGATCGAGCACTTGGCGCCGCTCCCCGTCCCGGCGATCACGAGCAGACGCAACGGATTGTCGCTGCCGGTGAACTCGACACTCCACGGATTCGACGGCGCGAACTCCGACCGCAGGCCCATCGAGTCGACGTAGAGGATGGTCGCCTGGCCGTCGATGGCGACCTCGTAGGTCACCGGCTTGTCCTGCGGGTTGACGCGCTCATCGGGTCCGCCGGGCGCCGACCGGCCGGGACCGTCGGGGGTCAGCCGCGGCGGCTCGAACGTGCGGGGAAGCGGGACCGTGTCGATCGTGGTGGGCGGGTCGGCGAGCGGCGGCTCGGTGGGCTCGTTCCGGAATATGCCGCTGAACCCGACGATCGCCACCGCCACCAGCACGACGAGTCCGAGACAGACGATGAGCGACGTCGTGGACACCTTCGGGATGCGGGACTCGTCGTCCGCCCCGGCTGTCGACTCGGCGGCGGCCCGAGCCTCTTCGCGTTCGGCCTGCTCGGCGATCCGGAGTTCGGTATTCGTCGGCTGGCCAGGCGTGAACAGGGCGGTGCCGTCCGGGGCGTAGCCGAGCGGCGGGTACAGCTGCGG
The DNA here is from genome assembly GCF_009720185.1 of Gordonia sp. 135. Taxonomy (NCBI): domain Bacteria; kingdom Bacillati; phylum Actinomycetota; class Actinomycetes; order Mycobacteriales; family Gordoniaceae; genus Gordonia; species Gordonia sp. 135. Next base: position 371,682 of record NZ_CP046257.1, on the reverse strand, counting down.
CGACGCGGATGTCTGCGTATACGGATCGTTGCCGTGATCCCGCGGGTCGCGGGCGTCGCGGTTCGGCCCGCCGTACGGCTGTCCCATCGTCGGCCTCCGGTCGAAGTGTCGTCTGTCTTCGACCTTACGGCGGGTCGCGATGGTAGTGACCCCGCGCGGTCCGGAAATACAGGTCGCTTGGGGTTCGATCCGACGCGGATCCGGTTGACCAAATGAAATCGGCTGCTTCTCGAAATGACTTCCCACGCGCGGACAGCCGGCCTCTGGGGGTCGAGGCGTCCTCGACCGATGCCGCGCTGCCGCCCCTACCCCCAGTATCTGGGGGCGGCAGCCCCCTGACAGGCCCCGCCGAAATAGTTCACCGAGTGAACTGATGCCACCTTCACACAACTGGAAACAGCGTGCAACAGATGGGCGCCGGCGCGTCGTCATCCGTGACCCGCTCAGTGTCCGAAAGTTTTTCCCTCTTCACCATAAGCGCTGGACGGGGCCTTGCCGCAAGACCCCCTACCGGGTGCAGAATCGCCTTCCCACCTGCCGGAAGTCCTACCCGCATCGCACCATCGGAGCCGCCTTGTCCGTGCCGTCCGCCCCGCTCGCCCATGAACCCAGCACTGTCTTCGACCTGCCGCCCAGGCTGTCCGTCAAGGCTGACCCCGCTCTCATCGCCGACGACGAGCGACACTTCGCCTCGATCGCCACGAGCCTCGCCGAGAGCATCGCCGACGCGAACTCCCGGATCGCGGCGCTTCGCCGATCCGATGGCGGCGGCGGACGTCGAGCCCTGGATCGGGATCTGGAGATTCACGAGACCCTGTCCCGCGTGCGAGCTCTGAAACGCTTCGACCTCGAGGCTTGCCTGGGGCGCATCGTCGGCGCCGACGGTGAGGTGCTCTACATCGGCCGGCTCGGTCTCACCGATGCCGCCGGCCAAACCCTTCTCGTCGACTGGCGTACACCCGTGGCGGCACCTTTCTTCGCCGCGACCCTGCGTGATCCCGCAGGACTGGTCAGTCGACGCCGCTACCGCTGGACGCAAGGGCGGATCACCGACTACTGGGATGAGGTCTTCGTCGACGACCCGGCTGCCCTTGATCGTCACGCAGCTCTCGACGACCAGTCGGCGTTCATCGCCGACCTGGGCGCCGTCCGTTCGCCGCGGATGCGGGACGTGCTGGGCACTATCGCCGCCGATCAGGACGCGATCATCCGTGCCGGCTCCCACGGCGCGCTGGTCGTCGACGGCGGCCCCGGGACGGGCAAGACGGTGGTGGCCCTCCATCGGGCGGCCTATCTCGTCTACGCCGACCCTCGACTCGCCGGTAACCGCGGAGGGCTCCTCATCGTCGGTCCGCATCGCCCGTACCTCGCCTACGTCGCCGATGTGCTGCCGAGCCTCGGCGAGGAGAGCGTCCAGACGTGCACGCTCTCCGATCTCGTCGTCGAAGGGGATTCGGCGACAACGGAATCCGACGATCGCGTGGCACGACTGAAGTCGTCGGCGCGGATGGTCGGGGCTGTCGAGCCGGCGGTGGAGTTCTACGAGCAACCACCGACGACGCCGCTTGTCGTCGAAACGCCCTGGGCCGAAGTCACTCTCACTGCATCGGATTGGACCGAGGCGTTCGATGTGCCCGAGCCCGGCACGCCGCACAACGACGGCCGGGACGAGGTGTGGGAGGAACTCGTCTCGATCATCGCCTCGAAGCACGACGACGATGTTCCCTTCGGCGCACTGCGGCGTGCGCTCGCCACCGACCACGAACTCACGTCGGCGTTCAATCGCGCGTGGCCGGTTCTGCAACCGGCGGACATCGTCGGCGATCTGTGGTCGGTGCCCGCCTATCTGCGCCGGTGTGCGCCGTGGCTGACACCTGACGAGGTGCGTGCCCTACAGCGCGACATCCCCGACGCCTGGACCGACGCCGACCTCCCGCTGCTCGACGCTGCGCGACGCAGGGTCGGGGACCCCGAAGCCGCCCTGCGCAGACGCCACCGTCGGGCGACCGTCGCGGCCGAGCACGATCGCATGAACCAGGTGGTCGACGACCTGATCGCAGCCGGGGTGCACGACGACGGCGAGGGCCTCATGACCATGCTCCGCGGGGAGGATCTGCGCAACGCGCTCGACGACGGCGTCGTGGCCGACACCGGCACCGCGGACCCGCTGGCCGGACCATTCGCGCACATCGTCGTCGACGAGGCGCAGGAGCTGACCGACGCGCAGTGGCAGATGCTCCTCGACCGCTGCCCGTCGAAGAGCTTCACGGTGGTCGGCGACCGTGCACAAGCCCGTCACGGATTCACCGAGTCGTGGTCGGAGAGGTTGCGGCGGGTCGGGTTCGGCGACGTCGCCCTGGCGGGGCTGACCATCAACTACCGCACGCCCGAGGAGATCATGGGCGCCGCGGAACCGGTCATCCGCGCCACGCTGCCCGACGCCAACGTCCCGACCTCGGTACGCCGCACCGGCTTGCCCGTCCGTTACGGACGACGATCCGAGCTCGCGGGGGTCGTCGACGAATGGTTGTCCGCGCATGACGAAGGACTGGTCTGCGTCATCGGCGACCCGGGCTTCGCCGAGAACGAGCGGGTCCGGTCGTTGACCCCGACCCTCGCCAAGGGGCTCGAGTTCGATCTCGTGGTGCTCGTCGATCCGGAGTCGTTCGGCGAGGGGATCGAAGGTGCCGTGGATCGGTATGTGGCGATGACGCGGGCGACGAACGAATTGGTGGTGCTCACCACAGACACGTAGATCACGTTCGTCGCCGACGAATGAACCCGCCACCGGGAGCCGGTGGCGGGTTCATTTTCTGTGCGCCCGTAGGGATTCGAACCCCAAACCTTCTGATCCGTAGTCAGATGCTCTATCCGTTGAGCTACGGGCGCGTATTATTCAGTTGTACCGCCGTCGGCCGACTGCGGTGGCGGAGGCGAGAGGATTTGAACCTCCGGTCCCGTTTTAGCGAGACAACTCATTAGCAGTGAGTCCCATTCGGCCGCTCTGGCACGCCTCCTTGGCGGAGTCCTTTCGAACTGCCGGACGAAAGATTACACACCCGCTGCGTCCACAAGCAAACCGTTTGGTCAGAGCCGGTTTTTGCCCCTCTGGCGGGTCGGCCTACATTGGTCTGGTGAGCCTGCGAATCCGCCCCGATCTGGACACCCTTCCCGTCTACGTTCCGGGCAAGACGTTTCCCGGGGCCGTGAAGCTCGCGAGCAACGAGGTCACCGAGGGTCCGCTGCCGAGCGTCGTCGACGCCATCGCCGCCGCCGCGGCCGGAGTCAACCGCTACCCGGACAACGGGATCGTCGAACTCACCGCAGCGCTCGCCAAGAAACTCGGCGTCACCGAGGACGAGGTCCAGGTCGGCTGCGGATCGGTGATCCTCTGCCAGAACCTGATCACCATCACCAGCGGCCCCGGCGACGAGGTGGTCTTCGGCTGGCGCTCGTTCGAGACCTACCCGCTGGCCACCCGGGTCGCGGGCGCGACGCCGGTTCAGGTGCCGCTCACCGGCGACCTGACCCACGACCTCGACGCGATGGCCGCCGCCGTCACCGACCGGACCCGGTTGATGTTCGTGTGCAACCCGAACAACCCGACGGGCACTGTCGTCGAAGCGGCCGACCTCCGAGCCTTCCTGCAGAAGGTGCCGTCGGACATCCTGGTCGTGCTCGACGAGGCGTACTTCGAGTACCTGCGACTGCCGGAGAGCCAGGCCTACGACGCACTCGAACTGCGTCGTGAGTTTCCCAATCTCGTGATCCTGCGCACTTTCTCGAAGGCGTACGGCCTCGCCGGTCTCCGCGTCGGCTACGCGATCTCCGACCCCGAGGTCATCACCGCGCTCGGCAAGGTCCACGTGCCGTTCTCGGTGAGCAGCGTCGCGCAGGCGGCCGCGATCGCGAGCCTCGAGGCCGCGGACGAGCTCGTCGCCCGGACCGACGCCGTGGTCGCCGAACGTACCCGCGTGACCGATCGGCTGCGGGCCGCCGGCTACCGGGTGCCCGACTCGCAGGCCAACTTCGTCTGGCTCGATCTGGGCGAGGCCGCGATGGACTTCGCCCGGGCCGGCGTCGACGCCGGTGTGGTGATCCGTCCGTTCGACGGTGACGGCGTGCGCGTGACGGTCACCAATGCCGTCGAAGGTGACGTCTTCCTGGCGTTCGCCGAGAACTGGGGCGGAGCACGGGCCTAGCTGGCGGACCCGGCTAGAGACCGCGCGCGAGGGTCGGCCACGCAACCGCGAGGTCGCGTTCCCAGTAACCCCAGGTGTGGGTGCCGATGAGGCGGAAGCCATTGGTGTACGGGATGCGGGCGGCTCGCAGGGTCACCGCGAACTCGAGCGAGCAGCGGTAGGCACCCAGCTCCAAGGCCGACGACGAGGCCGTCACGACGTCCCGGGTGCCCTCCTCGGGTTCGATCCGACGCTGCAGATCGAGCGGGCCGATCGCACCCGACCCGGCGGAGAGGAAGATGTTCTTCCCGCGGAGTGTGTCCAGATGGTGGCTCGGGTCGTGGGCGCGCCATCCGGCGGAGCCGAACGGTCCCCACATGTTGGTCGCGTCGCCGCCGTCACGACCGACCGTCGAGCGCACATACGCCTCGTTGAACGGCCCCGACACCGGCGGACAGCCGCTGAGCGATGCGACGCCCGTGTACATCGCCGGGTTCCGTACGGTGAGCGCGAACGCCGCCTGCCCGCCCATGGACAGACCGATGATCGCGTTGCGCCCGTTGCCGTTGAACCGCTTGTCGACGAGCGGGGGCAGCTCCTTGGTCAGGAATGTCTCCCACATCGGCTTGCCGAGCTTCGCGTCGCGCTTCTTCCAGTCGGTGTAGAAGGTGCCCGACGCCCCGGCGGGAAGTACTACGTTGACGTTCTTGTCGGCGAAGAACCGGCCGGCGCGACCCTTGGTGATCCAGTCGCTGACGTCCTTGTAGTTGCCGGCACCGTCGAGCATGTACACCGTCGATCGCGGACCCGTCGCCCCCGGCGGGGTCAGGACGGACACGCGGATGCGGTCCTTCATGGCCGGGGAGTACACCCATACATCGGTGCGCAGGGCACTCATCTTCACGGTCTTGGCGATACGTGCGACGGGTTTCGGCTCGGTCGTCCGCGGTGCCGCGTGGGCCACCACCGGGGTCAATGCAGCCGTCATCAGCACACTGGCAAGGCCCGCGATCAAGCGCCTCGAAATCACGTCAAACTCCCTACCCGGCAAAACCCCGACCGCACCGGAAGTCACCGTTCGCCATGTAACTGCACCGCACCGGACAACCGGACACGTGGCGGACATCTAGACTGTCAGACTACCTGCTGGTCGGCAGGGCGAGACGCCGCGGAAGTGGCCGATCCGATACCAATCGCCACACAATCTCTGTCCCCGAGCGAAAGTCACGATGAACGCAGCGAAGGCCGGTCTCGAGGACGTCGGGCTCGACGACTCCGCGTACCCGTTCGTCGCGGAGGTCGGGATCCGGTGGTCGGACATGGATGCCTTCGGGCACGTCAACCACGCCCGCATGGTCACCCTCATGGAGGAGGCGCGCATCGCCTGGCTCCTGAGCGCCGGCGAGGAGTACGCCCCGCTGATCACCAGCGCGATGATCGTCCACGTCGACATCCGGTACCAGGCCCAACTCAGACACGACGACTCGCCACTGCGAATCGGCATGTGGATCAAGAACTTCCGGTCGGTCGACTTCACCATCGGCTACGAGATCCGCGGTGCACATGCCGACCCGGTGAGCCGCCCGGCGTGTGTGGCGAGCACCCAGATGGCCGTCGTCGACGTGGAGAAACACACTCTCCGGCGTCTCAGCCCCGGCGAGAAGGACTACCTCAAGGCCTGGTCACGACGGCTCGTAGCGAGCCGGTAGCTCCCGCGGTACGGCCGGCGAGATCCGGGCGATGTTGCCCTGCAACACATCCCGATAGATCCGAAGCTGCTCTTCGCCGCTGCGCACCTGCTCGGTGAGACGCATGGTGTTGTCGACCGAGATCTCCCGATCTCCCGAACGCGCGATCAGCGCGTCGATGCGGTCGTCCAACGTCATCGCCTTGTTGTATTCGGCGAGCACCTGGAGTTCGACGGCGGCCGACTCGACGACGTGCGCGACCTCGCCGAGTGCCTGGACGCGATCGATGAGTTCACTCCACACCGGGCGGAGCGTCGTCTCTCGCTGGTCTATCTGGGCCGCGAAGGTGCGGTCGAATCCGCCGTTGCGCTTCGCGCGGTCGAGGTCGATGCGAACAGCTCGCAGGCCGATCACGTCGGCGGCGATCTCGGCCAGCTCGGCGTGGAGGTTGACCTGGGTGCGCTGCACTTCGAAGTGGTCCGAACGCCACGCGGGGTTGCCGACGATGCGGTCGTAATAGTGGCCCGCGATGAACAGCAGTGTCTCGTAACCGTCGACGAAGGTCGCCGATCGCGGGGCGCCGGCCTGTGCCGCGTCGCGGCTGGTGGTCAGGAGCTGATCGGCCCACTGCCCGGCCTGCGGGTTGCCCGACTTCGCGGCGACCTGTCCGACGACGCCGGCGATGCGGTCGATGGCCGCCGTGCCCGCGCGTCGGACATAGCCCGAGGAGTTGACGTTGGGGGTCGGCGTGCACAGCAGGCCGGAGAAGAGCCGCTCGCGTTCCTCGATCTCGAGGTAGATGTTCTCGCGACGCTCGCGACGGATCGCGCGCGTTCCCGAGGCGAGGACGCCCTTGGCGGTCACGATGTGCTTCCGGGCGTCGTCGCGGCGACGTTGGAGACCGTTCAGCCGGTTGCGCATGACGGCGCCGACGACGCTCGGGACGACCGGGTTGGACAGCTGGTGTTCGAGCTGGACGATCGCGCGCTGCAGGCGGCGCAGGTCGCCGAACCCGGCGGGGACCGTCGGCATCGGGCGGCCGGTGGAGATCCTGCGCACCACGATCGCGCGGCCCCCGGGAGTCAGGTAACCGGCCGCGACGAGCAGCGCGGCAGTGTCGGACAGTTCGCGACGCTCACCCGGCAGTGCCGACCGGTCGCACCACTCGCGGATCTGCTCGCTGCTGCGCGCAGGCATCCGCCCCGACCCTCTCGAGCCCTGCCCTTCCGAGCCCTTGTCGACCATGCCACTGCCGCCTTACCTGGGAGAATCGATGCGCCCCCCGTTTCCGCAAACACCGATTTCGATGCTACCCGCGGTTTCCGACACGCCGGGGTGACCGCGATCTCCTCACCCGGCCTCGCCCGAGGCGTTCGTGCTGTCACGATGTGGGCATGACCGATTCCGCCGAGGCCGGTACCGAACGGCACGCGAACGAGCGGGTACGCGGCCAGCTCTGGCGCGACGGCGAAGCCGTGGACGGCTTCGACATCGACGCGATCTCGGACTGCCTCGACACCGACGATCCCGACACCCTCATCTGGGCCGACCTCGAATGCCCCACCCACGAGACCCTGTCGAGGGTCGCCGCCGAGCTCGACCTCGATCCCTTCGCGGTCGAGGACACCGTCGCGGCGGCCGAACGCGTGAAGACGGTCATGTACTCCGGCCACACGTTCGTCATGGTCTACGCGATCGCCCTGCACGACGGCGCCGCCGGTGAGACCACGTCCGACGACGTCGCGGAGAACGCGTCGGGGACCGACTTCCGGGCGTCGTCGGACGGGCGCGCCCGCATGTTCGACCTGCACCGGATCTCGATCTTCGTCAAACGGAACGTTCTGATCACTGTGCGCCCGACCCCGGACTTCGACATGGACGAGGTGGTCCGGCGCTGGTCGGAGAGCGGCGCGACGCAACACGGCATGGGCGCGCTCGTCCACGGCCTGCTCGACGTCGTGGTCGACGGACATTTCGACGCGGTCCAGCGACTCGACGACGAGATCGAGGACCTCGAGGCACTGCTCTTCGACGAACGGGTCCCGGGCCGGGAACTCCAGCGCCGCACCTACGATCTGCGCAAGGACCTGGTCGTGCTGCGGCGGGTGGTCCTGCCGATGCGTGAGGTGATCGCCGGCATCCAGCGGCGCCGTCTCGAGAACCACGCGCCGCCCGAACTCGATCCCCACTTCTCGGATCTGTACGACCACGCCCTCCGCGCGTCCGAGTGGACGGAGTCGTTGCGGGACATGATCACGACCGTCTTCGAGACGAACCTGACGCTCGCCGACGCGCGGCTGAACACGGTGATGAAGAAGCTGACGGCCTGGGCCGCGATCATCGCGATTCCGACGGCCATCACCGGTTTCTACGGACAGAATGTGCCGTATCCGGGGTATCTCGCCACCTCCGGCTTCATCATGAGCATCTCTCTGATAGTTGTAATCGTGCTCGGCCTCTACATCACCTTCCGACGCCGCGATTGGTTGTGACCCGACGTTGAACTCCCCCGCCATCACGATCGATGGATTGACCAAGCGCTTCGGTGCGGTCACCGCGGTCGACGACTTGTCCTTCACGGTCGCGCCGGGGCGCGTGACGGGTTTCCTCGGACCGAATGGTTCGGGCAAGACGACCACCCTGCGAATGCTGCTGGGGCTCGTCGAGCCGACGGCGGGACGAGCACTCATCGGTGACCGCCCGTACCTGCAGATCCGGCGACCGGCGCAGGAGGTCGGGGCTGCACTCGAGGCGTCGAGCTTCCATCCGGGCCGCACCGGTCTCGGACATCTGACGACGCTGGCCCCGCAGGTCGGGGTCTCGAAGGCGCGTTGTCGCGAGATGCTGGACTTCGTCGGGCTCACCGCGGCCGCGGACCGGCGGGTCGGCGGCTACTCGATGGGCATGCGCCAGCGACTCGGGCTGGCCACCGCACTTCTCGGCGACCCGGGGGTCATCCTGCTCGACGAACCGGCTAACGGTCTCGATCCCCAGGGCATCGTCTGGTTGCGCGGACTCCTTCGATCGCTGGCCCACGAGGGGCGCACGGTGCTCTTGTCGAGTCACGTTCTGGCAGAGGTACGCAGCACCGTCGACGACGTGGTGGTCATCAGCAACGGTCGACTCGTCCGCGCGTCCACACTGACCGAGTTCGAGGACCTCGCGGTTCACGCGGTCGGGGTCCGCACGCCGAGCCCCGCGTCGTTTGTGGCCCTGGCGCGCGAACGCCACTGGCGAATCGAGGACGCCCCCGGGGGGTTCCGCATCCACGGCGTCGACACCGCGACCGTCGGCTCCGCGGCATTCGGCGCCGGGATCGAGTTGCACGAACTCACCGACGCCGGAGCCGATCTCGAGACCGTCTTCCTGCAACTGACCGGTTCGGCCACGCCGTCGATGGGAGCTGTGCGATGAAGGCGGCGCTGGTCGCGGAATACCGCAAGTTCGTCTCCACCAGGATGTGGTGGGTGCTGCTCATCGCGATGGTCGGATACCTGGCGTTCATCGGTGCCGTCCTTGCCTTTTCGATGACCGCTGACGATGCGATGAATCAGCCGGTGCTGCTCTCGGGTGGCGACCTCGCGCGGTCGATCTACGCACTGACCTCACCGATCGGATATGTCTTCGCGCTGGTGATCGGCAGCTTGGCGGTGACCGGCGAGTTCCGGCACAAGACCATCACCGCCAGCCTCCTGGTGGAACCGCGACGCGGAATCCTGTTGGTGGCCAAGTTGATCGCGGGTATTCCGATCGGCGCGCTGTACGGCATCCTCGGCACGCTCGCGGTGGTGGCGACCGCCGCGCCGGTCCTCGCGCTCCTCGGGGACGGCGCCTTCCTCGGCGACACGTCGACCATCGAGGTCATCGTCCTGTCGATGCTCGTGATGGTGTTGTGGACGGCGCTGGGCGTCGCCTTCGGGGCGGTGGTCTCAAATCAGGTCGCCTCGATCGTCATCCTGCTGGCGTTCACCCAGCTCGTCGAACCGATCGCCCGGATCGCGCTGGCCTCCTTCGACGCCACCACGTCGGTGTCGAAGTTCCTGCCCGGGTCGGCGGCCGACGCCCTGGTCGGCACGAGCTTCTACGCCAGCATGGGTGAGGGCGCCGGGGATCTGCTCCCGCAGTGGGCCGGTGCTCTCGTGATGCTGGTGTACATCGCCGCGTTCGCGGTGATCGGGCGGTACACCACGCTGCGACGCGACATCGCTTAGCTCCCGCATCAACGGGGCGTGTGCCGAGCCCGTCGTTGCAATCCGGTCACAACACCTGTCCCATCCGTCACATCTGCCCCATACTCGACGGGTTACTCGACCCACGACGAGGGGATGCCGCATGCGACGACACCGAACGCTGACCGGGGCACTGGTGGCGGTCGGGGTGTCACTCGTCGCGCTGACACTCACCCCGGGAGTCCCGTCCGCCGTCGCCGACCAGGACACCGCCCGCATCGTCTCGACCACCGCCTTCGACGGACGCGAGCGCCTCAGGATCTGGTCGCCGTCGATGGGTCGCGAGATCACCGTCGACGTCCAGCATCCGGCCGGGGACACCAAGCGACCGACGCTGTACATGCTCGACGGCGCCGAAGCACACGACGAGGAGTCCGGCTGGTACGCGATGACGAACCTGCAGCAGCTGGGCGCGGGCGAGAAGCTCAACGTCGTGACGCCGGTCGGCGATCCGCACAGCTACTACACCGATTGGCGCGCAGTCGATCCCGGCGTCGGCAAGAAGTACATGTACGAGACGTTCCTGACCGAGGAACTGCCCCCGCTTATCGACGAGGAGTTCGGCGGCAACGGTCGCAACGCCATCGCCGGGGCGTCTATGGGCGGGGTCGCGGCCCTGACCCTCGCCACCCGACGCCCCGCGCTGTACCGCGGGGTGGCCGGGTACAGCGACTGCGCCAACATCTCGAGCCCCCAGAACCAGCTGCTCACCCGATGGGACGTGAGCCGCGGCGGCGGCAACGCGAACAACATGTGGGGCCCGATGGGCGACCCAGAGTGGAGCGCCCACGATCCCTACGTGAACGCGGAGGAGCTGCGCGGCAAGACCATCTACATGTCGTCGGGAAACGGCCTCCCCGGGAAGTACAACAACCTGCTCTCCGACCCGATCGACGAGACCTTCCAGGGCATGATCGGCGAGTTCGGCAGCTGGACCTGCACCGGACAGATGAGCAACCGCTTGAAGCAACTCGGCATCCCCTACACCTCCAACCTGCGACCCAGCGGCACCCACAAGTGGGGCTACTGGAAGGACGAACTGGCTGTGTCCTGGCCGATCCTGATGCGCTCGATCGGACTGCGCTGATTCACGCGGGACGCGGGATGGCCGCCGAGAGGCTCTGCCCGATCCACGACGGGATCTCGCGGGCGATCTCCGCCGGGGCGTGGACCTCGGCTCGATCGGCGCTGAGCGCGTACCGCCAGTCGATGTCGCCGCGCCAGATCTCGGTCAGGGTTCTCAAATCGGTCACGATGGTGGCGTCGACCTCGTAACCGGGATCGAAATCGCACACCTGCGCGTCGTCGCCCGACACGACGAGCCACCAGGTGCCCGACCTACCGATGACATCGCGAAACCTGAACTGCACCATGGTCCGTCGCCGTGGCCATCGTTCGACGGCGATGGTGCGGCGCATGTCCCACATCAGCAGGTGAGGGTCGAGGTCGGCGTCTCCGAGTTCTCCGACCCAGCGAATCCCCCACTGGCTCAACGCCTCCACCACAGTGGTCAGCTCCTGGCCCATGTCGGTCAGTGAGTACACCGAACGACCACCGATGTCCGAACGCCGAATGACCCCGGCTCGTTCCAAACTGCGCAGCCGCTTGGTGAGCAGCGCCGGCGACATCTTCGGTACGCCGCGTCGTAGTTCGTTGAAATGACGGCTGCCCAAGAGCATTTCGCGGACGATCAGGATCGTCCAGCGTTCATCCAGGAGCTCCATGGCCTTGGCGACCGGGCAGAACTGTCCATACGACGTCATCGCATCCTCCCTTGCGTCGTTGAATCCCAGTACACACCCGCGGCACGTCGATGACCAGTACAGAATGTGAACCGGAACCGGTACAGATGTTGGTCTAGAGGGAAGTCGTCCCGACGGCGGAAGCTCGTGGTGTCCGCAAACGAACCCCGACACGACCACGACGAGGAGTCCCCATCATGACCACCACCCAGCCCACCCCGTTCGACGCCGAGATCAAGGCCAAGCACCGCAAGCTCTGGGCAGCGGGCGACTATCCCGCCGTCGCCGATCTGATCGCCCCGCTGGGCCGTCGACTCGTCGACGCGCTGTACATCCGGTCCGGCGACAAGGTTCTCGACGTCGCCGCCGGCGCCGGCAACGTCGCGGTGCCGGCAGCTCGGGCCGGTGGGCACGTCGTCGCCACCGACCTCACCCCCGAGCTGCTGGAGACCGGCGAGGCGCGGCACAAGGATCTCGGCATCACCTGGCGCACCGCCGATGCCGAGGACCTCCCGTTCGACGATGACGACTTCGACATCGCAACCTCCTGCGTCGGCGTCATGTTCGCACCCAACCACCAGCGGTGCGCCGACGAACTCGTCCGCGTCGTCCATACCGGCGGCAGGATCGGCCTGATCAACTGGACGCCAACGGGTTTCATCGGCGAACTGTTCAGCGTCATGAAGCCGTATGCACCGCCGCCACCTCCCGGAGCACAGCCCGGACCGCTGTGGGGCAGCACCGACCATGTGCGATCGCTGTTCGACGGCCGCGTGACCGATCACCGGTTCACCACCACGACGGTGGAGATCGACAAGTTCCCCGACGGCGCCGCCTTCCGGGACTTCTTCAAGGCCCACTACGGCCCGACGATCGTGACCTTCCGCAACATCGCCGACGACCCGACGCGCGTCGCCGAACTCGACACCGCCATCGCCGAGCTCGCCGACCGGCACATCACCGACGGCCGCATGGAGTGGGAGTACCTGCAGGCTGTGCTCACCGTCGTGTGAGCCCCGTCCCCGCCGCGTGGCACAATCGCGACTTCCCCTCAGATGCGCCACTTCCGGCTGGCGCTTCTGGCCGGAACCAGCGATTGTGCCCGGGCGCGGGTCACGCGTGCGCGAACGCCGCCTCCGATTCCGGGTTGCGCGCGACGTAGCGCCGGCCGATAACGAAGCAGACCGCGGTGAGGATCGACGAGACGATCATGATGCAGGCCATCGGTACGGCGGTGTCGTCGCCGGCGAGGCCGCCCAGCGGGGACAACGCGCCACCCACGAGGAACATGATCCCGCCGAGCATGGCACTGCCGGCGCCCGCGGCGTCGTGGGTGTGCTCCATGGCCAGGGCGGCCGCGTTGCCGAAGATGAAGCCGATGGCCGTGGCGAGGACAAACAGCGGGACAACCAGCAGGACCGGCACCGACGACACCGCCGCGCCGAGCACCCCGCACGCGGCGAGGATCAACACGGGAAGACTGCGCTTGATGGTCGTCGCGGGATGGACCTGCCGACGCGCCAGCCTCGACGAGATCAGTCCTCCACCCATCATCCCCAGCGCGTTGACCGCAAAGGCGCAGCCGTACACCAGCTCCGACGTTCCGATGACGTTCTGGTACACGAATGACGAGCTCGAGATGTAGGCCATCAGCGCGCCGAACGCGAAGGCCTGCGTCAGTACGTAGGCCATGAACGCCGGGCGCTTCAGCCGACCGAGTAGGTCCCCGAACCGAAGTCGCGGTGCACGACGCTCCTGCGGCAGGGTCTCCGGCACCGAGGTCACCGCACCGATCAGCTGCAATACGGCCGTAGCCAGGATCACCGCGAGGATGCCGCGCCACGGAACATGTCCTGCGAGAACACCTCCCACGAGCGGTGCGATGACCGGTGCGAGACTCTGGATACTCATCATCAGCGTCATCGACCGGGCGCCGGCGAATCCGCGGAGGAGATCGGCGATGACGGCGCGGGCGATGACCATGCCGGACGCCGCCGCGAGCGCCTGCACGAACCGGGCGCCGATCAGCACCTCGATGTTCGGTGCCGCGACCACCACCACACCGGCGATGACTGCGCCGGCAGAGCCGATGATCAGCGGGAGACGCCGACCGAACCGGTCCGAGATCGGACCCCAGATGACCTGGCCGACACCCACACCGATCAGGAACGCGGTCAGCGTCAACTGCACGTGCGTGGCGTCCGTGTGCAGAGCGTCCTGGACGTCGATGAACGAGGGCAGGTACAGATCGGTCGCGATCGGTGCGGTCGCCGACAGGAGCGCCAGAGTGAACAGGAGGCGCGCACCCAGGCCGTCGCGGGTGGTCGGAGCAGAGCTTGTCACCGGCGGGAGATTATCAGCCCACCTGAGTACCTGCGGGTCGCGGACCGTCTGACGACCCCTTCTCCCCGTCGTTGACCTCGGCGTATTCGACGACGAGGGGCGCGTGGTCGGAGAGCCGGACATCCGGCGTCGGTTCCTTGTCGACCTCGACCCACCGCGCCCGACGCGCGAGCCCGGGTGTCGCGAGATGGTGGTCGATGCGCCACCCGACGTCCTTGACGAAGGACTCCCCCGCCCAGCTCCACCAGGTGAGCGGGCCCGGCCGGTCGCCGTGCAACGCACGCACCACGTCGACGAGCCGGCGCGACCCGGTGATCTCACCGAACCACTCTCGTTCCTCGGGCAGGAAGCCCTCCATCTTGCGGGCCGCACGCCAGTTGGTGACGTCGTGTTCGAGGTGGGCGACGTTGAGGTCGCCGAGAAGAAGGAACTCCCGCCCGGCGCGGCGTGCCGCGAGCCGGCTGCGCTGCAGTTCGCGGGCGAACGCCGCCAAGAACCGTTGTTTGCGTGCATGTTTGGCGCCGCCATCGGGCTTCTCCCGCATCGAACCGGGCCGCTGCAACTCCGCGGGCAGACCGCCCTTGGGTAGGTAGATGTTCGCGACGGTGAGGGGCCGGTCGGCCAGATCGACCTCGACATACCGCCCTTCGAGCGCGAAAGCGTTCAGCCCGCGCGCCTTCGGTGGATGCGTCAGCCAGGTACGCACTGCGGCGGGCGCGGTGCGGGTCAGGATCGCCACGCCGTTTCGTCCCGGGATCGTGCCGACGTCGACTGCCGCGGTGTAACCGGCGAACTCACCGACATCGTCGATGCCGCACCGCAACTCCTGCAGGCCCACGACATCGGGATCGCGCTGTGCCAGCCAGACGTCGAAGCCGCGCCGACGCGCCGCCCGAATCCCGTTGACGTTGAACGACGCAACGGTGAATCCGGCTCCCTCAACCTCAGACATCCCGAACGACGATCGAGGTGAGTGACGGCCGCTTGGGATCGCGGCCGTCGCCGAGGGAGACCCCGCGGAGCTTGCGTATGAGCCACGGCGTGAAGAACTCGACCGCCCACCGGGTGTCGCGAACGAGGGCGGCCACCGGATGCGAAACCGGTGCGGGTGGCAGCGGATTGCCCCAGTCGTCGGTCGCGTCGGGGAGACCGAGGGCATGCGCGGCAGCGTCGGCAAACCTCTCATGCCCGAACGGCGAGGCGTGCAGTCGGTCCGACGACCACGATCGCGGGTCCGTCAACACCGGTGCGGCGTGGAGGTCGACGAGGATAAAACCGTAGGTCGCGGCGAACTCGCGATTCATCGCGTTCAGCTCCAGCAACCGGTGCTCTTTTCGGGCGGCAAACGGGATGGTGCGGACGATGTTCGGGAAGGTCGAGACGATCACCGTGACATCCGAATCGGCGAGTCGCCGATAGATCGCATCGAGGTCGGCGCGCACCTGGGTGAGGTCAGAGCGGCCGATCACGTCGTTCATACCGAGCGGTGCGGCGACGAGATCCGGTTCGAGAGCGAGCGCCGGTTCGAGCTGATCCTCGAGAACCTGCCGCGTCCGCTTCCCACGGATCGCCAGATTGGCGTACTGCAGATCCGGGTTGAGTACCGCCATCCGCTCGGCGAGGCGATCGGCCCACCCGCGGAATTCGTACTCCGGGTGCGGGTCTCCCAGACCCTCCGTCTGACTGTCACCGATGGCGACGAACCTCGAGAACTGCACGGCGAAGATCTTAGGACGCCGCGTGCCGTGTCGTGCCTCACGTACAGATTCGCGAAGGCGCCACACGGCGATCCTGGCGGAAGCGGAGGGATTTGAACCCCCGGTGGTTTTACCCACGCTCGCTTTCAAGGCGAGTGCATTCGGCCGCTCTGCCACGCTTCCCTGACCAGCAAGAGTACGTCAAACACGGACATCGGCCGTCAGCACCCCATTGCGCCGCGCTGATCTGGTGGTAGGCGGCTCCGAGTCAGTCCTCCTCGGCTTCGCGCTCCCGCCGCGCCGCTTCGATCACCTCGGGTGGAGCCGGCTTCCGCAGCCAGGCCTGCATGCGCAGCAACCCGCCTGCGATCGTGCCGATGGCAACCACGGTGATGATGATCCAGAACAGAGTGGACATGAGCCCATTGTCCGCCCACCGAAGCCGAGTGAACACCGGTTCGGCCCGGGACGTCGCGGGACACCGTGGTTCTGGTGCCCCATGTGGAACCATCGACAGGGTGAAAGCCATCGTCGTCGAATCCGAGAACCTGTCCGTGCAGGACGTGCCCGACCCGTCGCCGGCTGCCGGTGAGGTGGTGATCGACGTGGTCGCGGCCGGTGTCAACCGTGCCGACATCCTCCAGCGAGCCGGGAACTACCCGCCGCCGCCCGGTGCCTCGGAGACGCTCGGTCTCGAGGTGTCCGGCCGGATCTCCGCGCTCGGTGACCAGGTGTCCGGTTGGGCGGTGGGCGACGAGGTGTGCGCACTCCTGGCCGGCGGCGGCTACGCGGAGAAGGTCGCGGTTCCCGCCGAGCAGGTCATGCAGGTCCCGCGTGGCGTCGACCTGGTGTCGGCGGCCGCGCTCCCCGAGGTCGCGTGCACCGTGTCGTCGAACGTCTTCGACACCGCGCACCTGAGCACGGGCGAGCTGCTTCTCATCCACGGCGGATCGAGCGGCATCGGCACCCATGCGACACAACTCGCGCATGCGATGGGCGCCCGGGTCGCGGTCACCGCCCGCACCCAGGCCAAGCTCGACCGGTGCCGCGAATATGGCGCCGAGATCCTGATCGACTACACGCGAGACGATTTCGCCCAGATCCTCAAGGACAACGGCGGCGCCGACGTGATCCTCGACATCATCGGCGCGAAGTACCTGTCGTCGAACATCAAGGCGTTGAGCACCGACGGACGTCTGGTGATCATCGGGATGCAGGGCGGCACGAAAGCCGAACTCCCGATCGGCCTGCTGCTGGCCAAGCGGCTGTCGGTGATGGGCACGACGCTGCGCGCCCGTCCCGTTCACGGGCCGGGCGGCAAGGCCGAGGTGGTCGCGGCGACCATGGCCCGCACGTGGCCGTTGATCGAAGCCGGGAAGGTCGAGCCGGTCGTCGACCGCACTTTCCCCCTGGCCGACGCCGCCGCGGCGCACGACCACCTCAACAGCGGTGACGCCATCGGAAAGGTCCTGCTGACGGTGGAGTAGGTCAGCGAGCGGGGGCCGACTCCTCGTCGGCGGCGGCGACCGCCTCCTTGATCTTGCGGAACGCGATCCCGAGACAGGCGAACTCATCCGGGCTCATCGCGTCGACGACGAACCTCCGGATGACCCGGTCGCGGAGATGGACGTGGGTGGCAAGAGTCTCGCGGCCCTGATCGGTGAGGTGAACAAGTCGATGGCGCCCGTCCGCCTTCGACTCGAGTCGTTCGACGTCGCCGACCTCGCTGAGTCGCGCGATCATGCGCGACACGGTGCTGACGCGCATGTGCACGGTGTCGGCCACCTCGCTGACACCCAGCTTCGGCGATTGCGAGATCGCCTCGAGGATGCGCAGGTCCGACAGCGACAGGCCGCGCCTTACGAACTCGTCGTTGACGCGCGCGAACAACGCCCATCCACCGTCGACGAGGTAGAACCAACTCTCGGCCTCGGCAGAGGTGAGTGACCGCGGAGGACCTGATGCTCGATCATCCTTGTTTCCCGACACAACAGGACAACATACATTGTTGTTAATTCGGGACGCGCAATAGTGAATACCGTGCGGGGTTGCGCTGTCCTCTGTTCAGGCGAGTGAACCCAGGGTCCGGACCAGGTGGTCCACCTCGTACGGCGTCGAATACGGTGCGAGACCCACGGTGACGGCACCCCCGAACTCGGGTGCGCCCATCCGCACCAGCGCTCGGTGAGGGACGTCGGCAAGCGCACACACCCCGTTGTCGGCGAGGCGACGCACCACCTTGTCGGCGCTCACCCCGTCAACGGTGAAGCTCACCAGCGGCACCCGGTTCTCCTCGGTGCCGACCACATTGACGTGATTGAGCTGGGTCAGCGTCGTGACCAGGTAATAGGTCAGCCGCTGCAGGTACTCGTAGACGCCGTCGAGGGACGTGATCAGACGGCGCCGGCGTTTTCCGATGCCATCCTCGTCCAGTCCCGCGATGTGTTCGACCGAGGCCACCAGTCCGGCGAGCATCGACCCCTGGTGGGGTTCCGGTTCGAGTCGTGCCGGCCCCTTGGCGCCCGGGTCCATCGACATCAGTCGTAACCGGTCGATGACCTGGGGTTCGCGAAACACCATCGCCGACATCCGCGGGCCGCCCCAGCGTTCGGCGGAGACCACCAGGACGTCGGCCCCGAGCTCGTGGATGTCCAGCGACAGGTACGGCGCGGCATTGGTGGCGTCGACGACGAACAGCGCGCCCGCCTCGCGGACCAGCGGCGTGATCTCGCCGATGTCGGTGATGGCACCCGTCGTCGACGAGGCGAGGGTCACGGCGACGACCTCGGTCTCCGGAGTGATGAGATCACCGAACTGCCAGGCGGGCAGCGCACCGCTCTCGACGTCGACCTCGGCCCACCTGATCCGACCGGCATACCGCTCGGCCGCGCGGACCCACGGAACGATGTTCGGCTCGTCGTCCTGCCGGGTCACCACCACATCGCCGCGCAGGAACGCGTGCGGGGAGAGCGCCTCGGCCAGGCAGGCCAGCAGCGAGTAGCGCGACGGACCGAGGACCACGCCCGCGGCGTCGCCGCCCACGAGATCGGCGATCGCGCGTCGAGCGCTGTCGGTGACATCCGCGGAGGCGCGGGCCGACGGGTACACGCCACCGGGAGCCGCCGCCAGATGACGGAAGCTGGTGGTCACCGCCGTGGCGACCGAATCCGGAACCTGCATACCCGCCTGAGGGTCGAGGTGAATCCAGCCGTCGCCGAGCGATGGAATCAATCCACGCACATAGGCGACGTCGAAAGCCATGGCACGAGGATAGACGCCCTTACTCGCGCCGTTCACCGCCTCTGGTGAGTGCCGGTACCCGAACGATCCGCGCCCGGCGAGGTCTCGGTCGATCTGGATGGGCACAATGGGAGCCATGGCAATCGATGGCACTCCAGGACCCGGTTCGACGCCCGGCAGCCCCTTCGGCGCCGGCGACTCCGAGAACGTGATCGTGGTGGGCGCAGGCGTGGACGGCCCGAAATCCGGCGACGAGTCGTCGGAGTCGACGAGCGTCGCCGACATGGTCGAGCAGCCCGCCAAGGTCATGCGGATCGGCACGATGATCAAGCAGCTGCTCGAGGAGGTGCGGGCCGCACCTCTCGACGAAGCCTCGCGCAACCGGTTACGCGAGATCCACGAGTCGTCGATCCGCGAACTCGAAGAGGGCCTCGCGCCCGAGCTGCGCGAAGAGCTCGAGCGCCTCGCACTGCCGTTCTCCGACGATCAGACTCCGTCCGACGCCGAGCTGCGGATCGCGCAGGCCCAGCTCGTCGGCTGGCTGGAAGGCCTCTTCCACGGAATCCAGACGGCACTGTTCGCCCAGCAGATGGCGGCCCGCGCCCAGCTCGAACAGATGCGTCAGGGTGCACTGCCCCCGGGCATGCCCGGACCCGGCGGTGGCCCTGGCCACAGCACCGGCCAGTACCTCTGAGTCCCGGCGCGGGTACGCTGACTCCTCGTGTCAGCGGTAGTAGACGACGACGCGATACCCGCGCGTCCCGAGAGTTCTGAGTCACGCACCTTCGCGCGTGCGGTCAAGGACCTCCGCGACGGTCTCGCCAGCCGCGAGCTGTGGTTCCATCTGGGTTGGCAGGACATCAGGCAGCGGTATCGCCGGTCGGTGCTGGGCCCGCTCTGGATCACCATCGCCACCGGCGTCACCGCGACCGCGATGGGCCTGCTGTACGGCGAACTGTTCGGCATGGACATCAAGGTGTTCCTGCCGTACGTCGCGCTGGGCTTCATCTTCTGGAACTTCATCCAGACCTCGATCCTCGACGGCGCGGAGGTGTTCGCGAAGAACGAAGGCCTGATCAAACAGCTCCCGGCCCCGGTCAGCGTCCACGTCTACCGGGTCGTGTGGCGGTCGCTGATCATCTTCGCGCACAACGTGGTGATCATCGTGATCATCTTCGCGATCTTCACACCGCCGCTGAACTGGACCGTGTTCCTCATCGTCCCGGCCATCGGCCTGTACGTGCTGAACGCGGTGTGGGTGACGATCGTCTTCGGCATCCTGTCCACCCGCTTCCGCGACATCGGTCAGCTCCTGACCACCGCGGTGCAGCTGGTGTTCTTCATGACGCCGATCATCTGGACGACGTCGAGCCTGAGCAGCGCGACCGGCGAGACGTCGTCGCGGCTGAAGCTGGTCGAGCTGAACCCGATGTTCCATTACCTCGAGATCGCGCGCGGACCGCTGCTCGGCGAACCGGTGGAGTTCTACCACTGGGCCGTCGTCCTCGGATGCACCGCCGTCGGCTGGGTTCTGGGCATGCTGGTGATGCGCAACTACCGCGCCCGCGTGGCGTACTGGGTGTAGGGACTCAACTGATGGCCAGAAACAACAACCTCGAGGACAACCGGGTCCGCGTCGACACGTGGGATGCCTGCGTCGACTTCCCGATCTTCGACGCCAAGACGCGTTCGCTGAAGAAGTCCGTCATCGGCGCCGCCGGCGGTGTCATCGGATCCAACGCGTCGAACGTGGTGGTCGTCGAGGCTCTCAAGAACATCAACCTGCACCTCAAACACGGCGACCGCATCGGTCTCGTCGGCCACAACGGCGCCGGCAAGTCGACGCTGCTGCGCCTGCTGTCGGGTATCTACGAACCGACCCGCGGCGCCTGCCGGGTGCATGGTCGCGTCGCCCCGGTCTTCGATCTCGGCGTCGGCATGGACCCCGAGATCTCGGGCTACGAGAACATCATCATCCGCGGCATGTTCCTGGGCATGACCCGCAAGGAGATGCTGAAGAAGATCGACGACATCGCAGAGTTCACCGAACTCGGCGACTACCTGCAGATGCCGCTGCGCACCTACTCCACCGGTATGCGCGTCCGCATCGCACTCGGCGTCGTGACGTCGATCGACCCGGAGATCCTCATCCTCGACGAGGGCATCGGCGCGGTCGATGCCGACTTCATGAAGAAGGCGCGCGGTCGTCTGCAGGCGCTCGTCGAGCGTTCCGGAATCCTGGTCTTCGCCAGCCACTCCAACGAGTTCCTCGCCCAGCTCTGCGATCGCGCGCTGTGGATCGACAAGGGTGAGGTCCGCATGGAGGGCGGCATCGAAGAGGTCGTCGAGGCCTATGAGGGCCCGGGCGCCGCAGCCCACGTCCGCAAGGTGATCGCCCAGGTCCAGGCCGATTCGCAGAAGGCTTCCGAGTGAGCGGTTCCCGGCCGAAGAAGGTGATCGCGGTGGTGGTGACCCACCGTCGCGTCGAACTGCTCGCCGAATCCCTCGCGGTGGTGTCCGGCCAGGACAGGCCCGTCGACCACCTTGTCGTCGTCGACAACGCCGACGAGCCCGAGGTCGCCGAACTCGTTGCCGCTCAGCCCGTTCCCACCACGTACCTGGGGTCGCAGCGCAACCTCGGTGGCGCCGGCGGGTTCGCGCTGGGCATGCTGCACGCACTCGCGCTCGGCGCCGACTGGGTCTGGTGCGCCGACGACGACGGCCGGCCCGACGGATCGTCGGTGCTCTCCACACTGCTCGACTGCGCGAAGCGTCACGACCTCGACGAGGTGTCGCCGGTGGTCGCCAACCTCGACGACCCGGATACCCTTGCCTTCCCGCTGCGACGCGGGCTCGTGTGGCGCCGCAAGCGTTCTGAGCTCTTCGCCGACGGTGAGGCCCAGTCTGACGATCTCCTGCCCGGTATCGCGTCGCTGTTCAACGGCGCGCTGTTCTCGGCGAAATGCCTCGAGCAGGTCGGCGTCCCCGATCTCCGGTTGTTCTTCCGCGGCGACGAGGTCGAGGTGCACCGCCGTCTGGTTCGCTCCGGGGTGAAGTTCGGTACCTGCCTGCGAGCCGGCTACCTGCATCCGGACGGTTCCGCGGAGTTCCGCCCGATCCTGGGTGGCCGCATGCACACCCAGTACCCGGACAACGACACCAAGCGCTATTTCACCTACCGCAACCGCGGCTACCTCATGAGCCAGCCCGGTATGCGCAAGCTGCTCCCCCAGGAGTACGCCCGCTTCGGCTGGTTCTTCCTTGTGCAGCAACGTGACCCGAAGGCGTTCGCCGAGTGGGTACGACTGCGCGGATTGGGTCGTCGGGAGCGGTTCACAAGGCCCTGAGTCGGCGCGAATTGTTGCGGCAGTCGGTCCCGTATTCCGGTACCAACTGCCGCAACTTTTTTCAGAGCCCGGCGCGCGGGGTCATGCCGAGCGCGGCGACACCACCGACCACCCCGATTCCGGCGAGCACCCACCACGCCGAGACGAACCCGTCGTGCACGTCGTCGTAGAGAACCGCGGTGCCGACGATCGCGACGAACACGCTGACACCCAACGACATTCCGATCTGGCGGTTCATGCTGACCACCGCACTGCCGGTCGCCGCCTGATGGGCGGGTAGGTCGGCCGTCGCGGAGGACAGGATCGACGGCAGCGCGAATCCGACACCGGCACCGCCGATGAGCCAGCCGGGCAGCATCTCGGTGGCGAAGTCCGGGGTCGCGTCGACCGACAGCGCGACCATCCCGATCCCGACCGCGAACAGGACACAGCCCGCGGCCACGATGACGCCCACCGGAATCCTCGCATTGAGGCGATCGGCGACCGCCGCGAAGATCGGGACCATCAGCGGTCCGGTGGACACCGCCAACCCGGTCGTGATCGCCGAGAACCCCCAGACCTGTTGTAACCACAGGATGTTGGCGAGCAGCGCGCCGGCGAACGGAATCGAGACGAGCAGGATGGCCACGTTGGCGTAGGAGAAGGCCCGAACCCGCAACAACGCGGGGTCGATGACCGGTTCGGCGTGGCGTCGGGAACTCAGCACGAACCCGGCGAACGCCACCAGCGCAACGAGCCATGCACCGATGATGCGGGAATCCGACCAGCCCCATTCACTCCCCTGCACCAGACCCAAGGTCAGCCCACCCACGGCCACCACGAGCAGACCGGCGCCGAGAGCATCGGGAAACGCAGTCACAGAATCGTTTCGGGAGCGGACGAGAACGAGCGCACCCGCGATGAGAGCGGCGATGCCCACCGGGATGTTCACCAGGAACACCCACCGCCACGACGCCTCCACCAACACGCCTCCCACAGCGGGACCGAAAGCGGCGGCGAGCGCACCGGTGGCCGCCCAGATCTTCACACCGCGCGCACGACGCTCCGGCGGCAATGTCGACACCACCAGCCCGAGGCTTGCCGGCGTCAGGATCGCCGCACCGACGGCCTGCAGCGCACGGAATGCGACGAGCCACCAAACACCCTGTGCTGCAGCGCAGGCTGCACTGGCGACGGTGAACAGTGCGAGACCCAGAAGGAACCCACCTTTACGGCCATAGCGATCGACGATCCGGCCCGCCGGGACGAGGAGCGCCGCATAGAGAAGCGCGTACGCGTTGAGGATCCACGACATCGCGGACAGGCTCGCGCCGTCGAAGTCGGCACTGATGTCGTCGA
The DNA here is from genome assembly GCF_009720185.1 of Gordonia sp. 135. Classification (NCBI taxonomy): domain Bacteria; kingdom Bacillati; phylum Actinomycetota; class Actinomycetes; order Mycobacteriales; family Gordoniaceae; genus Gordonia; species Gordonia sp. 135. Next base: position 347,877 of record NZ_CP046257.1, on the reverse strand, counting down.
ACGCGACGTTGACGATGAACACGTCCAGGCTGGCCATGAACGCGGCGCCGGACAGGATGAGCAGCGTGAGCCCGGGACGGGCGAGAACCGGTGACGCTGCGGCGGAGTCGGTTTCGGTACGCGTGGAGGTCATGGGGCCGACCACCCCACGACGCGGCGGCTCTGGCGCGCGGAAGCGAGGAGCCGCCCGTTGCGGTCACGGAGGGTGGTGTCGTCGACGGACCAGCCGCCCGACGTGGAGATGTTGCGGGTGTGCACGAGGACCGGCGCCGGTTCGGGATCGTCGAGCGCTGCGGTGATGTGCATCGAGAAGGCGACGGTGGGGATGGCCAGGGGTGCGGTCAGTGTGGGGAAGACCGCGGGCGGCAGACAATCGGCGAGCAGGCCGAGGTAGGCCGCGTCGAGCGCCATGGGGGCACGCGTCGAGATCCACGCACGCATCCACGGGTCGTCGGCGCCGGTCAGCGGCAGCGGGCCATCGACCGGGCGAAGGTCGAGGTGACCGCCCATGGGGACGATCTCCGGCGGGATGTCGAACTGCGCGAGCCCTTCCGGACCCGGCACGGCCGCCGTGAAGTCGACGATGTCATCGGCAGCGGCGTCGCCGACCCGCCCCGCCGTCACCGAGGCGATCGCGATCTCGGCGGTTCCCTGCGTGACGGCCACGTCGACGATCCGCGTGTGCCGGCCGACCTCACGGACCGACGGCGTCAGGATGAGTTCGCCGCCGGCCGGTTTGCCGACGAACCGCAGGTCCACCGCGCGGACCGACGCCCCCGGCACCGCATCGGCTGAGACGTGTACGGCGAGCGCGACGATCGCCCCGCCGAACGGGCCCGACCAGCCCCACCAACTCTCGTCGATGGTTGCCGCCCACCTCCCCGAACCGACCGGCAACGCCCCGAATTCTCCCGCCAGACCACCGGCAGCGTTCCACTGCCTGCTGAGTTGTTTCATGCAACTCATGCAAGCAGGTTGAGTTGCTTCACGCAACCCACTATCGTCGAGGGCATGCGCCGCGCCTCTTTCACCGACATGAACTGCTCGGTCGCCCAGAGCCTGGAGATCGTCGGCGAGTGGTGGACCCTGCTCATCGTTCGCGATGCCCTGTTCGGCGTGACTCGGTTCGACGAGTTCTCGACGCGGCTCGGTATCGCCCGCAACGTCCTGACCCAGCGTCTCGACACCCTCGTCGAGCACGGCGTGATGACCAAGGAGCCCTACCAGGACAACCCGGTCCGCTACGACTACCGCCTCACCGACAAGGGGCGTGACCTGTGGACCGTCGTCACCGCGCTACGGCAATGGGGCGACAAGTGGACCACCGACGACGGCGCGCCGGTGGAGTCGACGCACACCTGCGGCGACACGATGACCGTCGAGCCGCACTGCTCGGTCTGCGGCGAGCACGTCGAACTCGCCGACCTCCGCGTTCGCCCGGGGCCGGGCGCGCGGGAGAACAACCCGCTTTCCGGGTTGCATCGATAGCTCCCAGCTGCGTCGATGGCGGACTCTTCCCGAGCAAACTAGAACGTGTTCTACTGTGGGGAGAGTTCCGTCTGGACGTCCTTGAGGAGCATGATGCGGTTCACTTTCGCCGAGGCCATGACCGACCCGTCGTACTACGCGCCGCTCGCGCAGGCCGCGGAGAAGGCAGGGTACGCCGGCTTCACCATCCCCGACTCGCTCGCCTATCCCGAGGAATCGGACGCCAAATACCCGTACACCCCCGACGGCAATCGCGAGTTTCTCGACGGCAAGGCGTTCATCGAGACCTTCATCCAGGCCGCGGCACTGGGCGCGGTCACCTCGACTATCCGCTTCACCCCGTTCGTGTTGAAACTTCCCGTCCGTCCGCCGGCCCTGGTCGCCAAGCAGGCCAGTTCGGTCGCCTTCCTCACCGGTAACCGCCTCGCCCTCGGCGTCGGCACGAGCCCGTGGCCCGAGGACTACGACTTCATGGGTGTCGACTTCCGCCGCCGCGGCAAGCGGATGGACGAGTGTATGGACATCATCCGCGGCCTCACCACGGGCGAGTACTTCGAGTTCCACGGCGAGTTCTACGACATCCCGAAGATCAAGATGACGCCCGCGCCCACCGAGCCCATCCCGCTGCTCGTGGGCGGCCACGCGGACGCCGCACTCAAACGAGCGGTGATCCGTGGCGACGGCTGGATGCACGGCGGCGGCCCGCCCGAAGAGCTCGACGCACTCCTCGAGCGCATCAACGAGATCCGCAAGGCGGAGGGCAAGATCGACGATCCGTTCGAGATTCACGTGATCTCGATGGACGCCTACACGGTCGATGGATGTAAGCGCTTGGAGGACAAGGGGATCACCGATGTGATCGTCGGGTTCCGCCTGCCCTACGTGATGGGTGAGGACACCGAACCGCTGCAGACCAAGATCGACCATCTGAACTGGTACGCCGACAACGTGATTGCGAAGGTCAACGACTGATTCGGTTGTGCAGCGGTCTCCGTGACAGTCCCCGACGTTGCGGCCGGCCCTCGACCAGCTGTCAGGCAGGCACCTTGTCGAGGAAGCCGCGAACGTCACGGATGCGCTGGTCCGCGTCGACCACCACCACGTCGAAACCGACGACGACCGGCTCCTCGCCGTCCGGGCCCAGACCCCATTGGAAACGAACCTGCTGATGGTGGGCATCGACCTCGCCCACGGAGGTGAACACGAAGCCCGGGAACTGGGCATGCACGGCCTGGATGGTCATTCCGACGGCTTCGCGGCCCTGCACCTCGGCAAGCGGGTCGACGTACGCGCAATCCTCGGACCAGTGATCGGCGAGAAGTTCGGCGCGTGCCGCCTCGTCGGTGGCGTTCCAGGTGTCGAGGTAACGGGTGACAATTTCTTTCATGGTGTCTTCCTTGTCTTTTCTCGAATGAGCTGCACCCGAAGTCTCACCGCTGGTCGACCGGCGGTCGATTACCCGCGAGGTCATGGTCGTCCTGATCCGGACTGCCTACGCTCGGGGCATGACTTCGACGGCGACAACTCCATCGGTCGGCAATGAATTGCGCCGCTGGCGCGAGCTGCGATCCCTCAGCCAGCTCGCCCTCGCCACGCAGGCGGAGGTGAGCACCCGGCATCTGAGCTTCGTCGAGAACGGACGGTCCCGGCCGACACCGGAGATGATTGTCCGTCTGGCAGAGGTGATGCGGGTACCCATGGGCGAGCAGAATCGACTTCTGCTCGCCGGAGGCTACGCTCCTCGCTATCCGCACCGTGCCACCGACGACGAGGCGCTCGCGCCGGTGATGGCCGGACTGCGGCGCTTGTTGGACGCCCACGCGCCGTACCCCGCTTTGCTCCTCGATGACCATTGGGACGTCGTCGATGCCAACGAGCCCGTCGATGCGCTGGTCACCGGTTGTGATCCCGGTCTGATCGAGCCGCCGCTGAACGTGATCCGGCTCTGCTTGCACCCGCGAGGACTCGCGCCGCGCATCCGCAACCTGCCCGCTTGGCGAACACACCTGATTCACCAACTCGAGCAGCGCATCGCCCACACCGGCGGTGACCCCGACCTGGTCTCACTCCTGGAGGACGTCACCGCCTACCCCTCCGACGGAACTCCACCCGCCCGATCGCTGGTCGACCCTGTCATCCCGATGGAGATCGAGGTAGGCGACGATGTACTCCGGCTCTTCAGCGTGACCAGCCAGATCGAGAGTGCATCAGACGTCACCCTCCGTGGGCTCCATCTCGAGACTTTCGTACCCGCGGACGACACCACGCGGCAGCTGCTGAGTCGGTGACAGGAAACTGAGCGGCCTCCGCACGCGCTGAGCACCCGGCCCAAGCCAGGCCGGCGAGTCTCGCCTCGCATCCGCGGAAAGACGGCGAGGCCCATGCTGTCCGACATCATGCGACTTCGCGATCACCTCCGAGGTCATGATTGTCCTTCTGAGAGTGCCGCTTTCGGATCAGGCGACTGGTGTCGCCCAGCAACTGCGCTTCGATGCTGCCACTGGGGGGCACCGGTCGGCGCTGTTGCACGGCACCTCCCCCTGGGGCAGACTGCAGACACGGACAATGCAGACCCCAGGTGTGAGCAATCACCGGGTGGGAGGACAGCGATGACCGATTCACCCGGTGGGTCGGCCTCGTGGTCGACGCAGGGTGCCGGTCGGGTGAACGGTTCGTCTCGCCTGAACAGGCGTACCTTCTTCAAGGCCGCGGGGGTCACCGGTACCGCGCTTCTCGGCGCCTCGGCACTCGCCGCATGCGGCGGGTCGTCCGTCTCGCCGAATACCTTGCGGGTCGCCATAGCAGGCGAACCCGATCAGCTCGATCCGCAGAAATCCAGCTCGTACTTCACCTTCGAGGTACTCGAGAACGTCTTCGACACCCTCGTCGAACCCGACGAGAACCTGCAGATGCAACCATCTCTCGCCGAGAGCTGGGAGGTGAGCCCCGACGCCAGGCAGTGGACTTTCCTCCTGCGCCCGGGGGTCACGTTCCACAACGGCGATCCGCTGACCGCAGCCGACGTCGAGTACTCCTTCCGCCGCATCCTCGACGAAGAACTCTCGAACGCCTGGAAACTCGAGGCCATCGAGACGATCACCGCACTCGACGACCGACGCGTGCAGTTCACGGTCCGGGAACCCACCCCGAACCTGCTGACCAACATCGGCGGCTTCAAAGGACTCGCGATCGTCAACCGCCGCAACGTCGAATCAGGCGCGATCGCGACGAAACCCGTGGGTACGGGCCCGTTCTCGTTCGTGTCCCGGTCCCCCGGCGCGTCGATCGTGCTGAAATCCAACCCCGACTACTGGGGTGGCCCACCCGCGATCGACGGCGTGAACTACAGCTTCATCTCGCAAGGTACGACGGCCGTCTCGGCACTCCGATCCGGTGAGATCGACTGGACGGACGCGATTCCCGCGCAGCAGCTGAGCATCCTGTCGCGCGACGACACGCTCGAGGTCGGCACGGTGGTCGCGAACGACTACTGGTACATCACGATGAACTTCGACGCCAAGCCGTTCGAGGACACCCGCGTCCGCCAGGCCGTCGCCTACGCCATCGACCGACCATCGATCGCGCAGGTCGTCGGATACGGCACCGCCACACCCAACGAACTCGCGATCCCCTCGACCAGCCCCTGGTTTGCCCCCTACGACCGCTACACCGCGGGCCTCGACCGCGCCCAAGCCGTCGACAAGGCGAAAGACCTGTTGCGCCAGGCCGGTATCCGGTCGATGGACATGCGGCTCATGGTGACCACCGAGTACCCCGAGACCGTGACCGCGGCGCAGGTCATCGCGTCGAACCTGTCCGACGTCGGCATCGCCGTCAAGATCGAGCAACTCGACTTCGGCGCGTGGCTCGACCGGCAGGCCGCCGGCGACTTCGACGCCCTGCTGCTCGGCTGGCTCGGCAACATCGACCCCGACGACTTCTACTACGCCCAGCATCATTCGGCGGGAACGTCGAACGCGCAGCAGTACTCGAACCCGCAGGTGGACGCCTTACTCGACCGGGGACGCACCGAACTCGACGTCGAAACCCGCAAGGGCATCTACGCCGACGCGGCCGGCCGGATCGCCGACGACGTGAGTTACCTGTACCTCTACAACCCGTCTGCCACGCAGGCGTTTTCGAAGGAGCTCCACGGATACACGGTCCGGTCCGACAAAGCCGTCCGGTTCCGGTCCGCCCGGCTGGAGAGGAGTTGATGTGACCGCGCTGCATTCCCCGCTGGTGCGATTCATCCTCATCCGGCTCGCCTACACCGTCGCCGTCTTGCTGGGGGTGATCGTCGCGGTGTTCTTCCTGATCCAGATCGTGCCCGGCGACCCGGTGCGCATCGCACTCGGCACGCGCTACACGCCGGAATCGTATGAGGCGCTTCGCAGTGCATCCGGCCTGGATCAGCCGCTCGCCAACCAACTGTTCGCCTACGTCGGCAATGCCTTCACCGGCGGTCTCGGGGTGAGCTTTCGCAACAGCGAACCCGTCACGACCATGCTGTTCGACCGGTTGCCCGCCACCATCACGCTCGCCCTCGCCGCCATCGTGGTGGCACTGCTCATCGCGATCCCGCTGGGGTCGTGGGCGGCTCTCCGCGAAGGCCGACTGGCCGACAACGTCATTCGCGTCATCAGCCAGTTCGGCATCTCGGTCCCGGACTTCTGGATGGGCATCCTGCTGATCGGTCTCTTCTCGACCGCGCTCGGCTGGCTGCCGTCGGCGGGATACCAGCCGTTCGCCGACGGGCCGCTCGGTTGGTTCGAGCATCTCGTCCTGCCCGCGGTGACGGTCGGGGTCGTGACGGGCGCGATCATGACGCGGTACGTCCGATCGTCGGTGCTCGAGGTCGTGAACACGCCGTTCGTCACCACCGCCGAGTCAAAGGGTCTGAGCAACAGACGGATCCTTCTCGACCACGTGGGTCGCAACGCGCTGGTGCCCGTCCTCACCATCTCCGGTATCCAGTTCGCCGGGCTCCTCGGTGGCGTCATCGTCGTCGAGGTCGTGTTCGCCTGGCCGGGCCTGGGACTGCTGGTCTACGACTCGGTCGCGGCCCGCGACTACCCGGTGCTGCAGGGAGCCATCCTGCTGATCGCGGTGATCTTCCTGCTCGTGAACCTCGTCGTGGACATCCTCTACGCCGTCATCGATCCGAGGATCCGGTTGTCATGACACCCACCGCACCCGACCCTCCCGCCGCCACAGATTCGGCCTGGCGCCTGCTGCTCCGCAATCGCGCATCGGTCGCGGGCCTGGTCATCATCGCGGTCGTCGTCGTCGCCGCGATCTTCGGTCCGCTGATCGCCCCGTACGGCGCCAACGCGATCGACGTGCCGAACGCGCTGCAGGCACCGAGTTGGTCGCATCTGTTCGGCACCGACGACCTCGGTCGCGACGTCTTTTCCCGGGTCGTGCTCGCGGCGTCGGTGAGCTTGCGGGTCGCGGTGATCGCCGTGGCGATCTCCCTCACGGTCGGCGTGATCCTCGGGATGGTCGCGGGTTTCGCCGGCGGGGTGCTCGACACGGCGCTCATGCGCATCGTCGACGTGGTGTTCTCGTTCCCCGTGCTCCTCCTGGCACTGGCGATCGTCGCGGTCCTGGGGCCCGGGGTCACATCGGCGATGATCGCCATCGGCGTCGTCTACATCCCGATCTTCGCTCGGGTCGCCCGCGCGGACACGTTGCGGGTGCGGCAGACCCAGTACGTGCAGTCGGCCCGGACGATGGGGGTGCGTACGTCCCGCATCCTGTTCAGCCATGTGCTGCCGAACATCTCGGGGCCGGTCATCGTGCAGACCTCGATCTCTCTCGCGTTCGCCATCCTGTCGGAGGCCGCACTGTCCTTCCTGGGCCTCGGTGTCCAGCCGCCCGATCCGTCATGGGGCCGCATGCTTTTCGATGCGCAGGGTTTCATCACCACCGCATGGTGGATGGGCGTCTTCCCCGGTCTCGCGATCCTGTTCACCGTGTTCGCGTTCAACCTGGTCGGCGACGGGGTGCGCGACGTGCTCGACCCACGGCAGCGCACGCTGCTGCGCAACCGGGGATACGACCGCACGTCCGTCACCGTCGCGACGGCGACGCCGAAGCCGGCACGCGCAGTCGCCGAGGATTCGGTGCTGGACGTGGAAGACCTCATCGTCGGGGTCGGACCGCGGGAGATCGTGCACGGCATCAGCTTCACGGTCGCACGCGGCGAGACTCTCGGCATCGTCGGCGAGAGCGGTTCGGGAAAGTCGTTGAGCGTGCTCGCCGCAACGGGTCTGTTCGACGCCCCGAGCGCCTACGTGCGCGGATCGGCTCGACTCGGCACCACCGAGATCGTCGGCGCCACCCCGTCGACGCTGCGTGCCCTTCACGGAATACGAGTGGGCTTCGTCTTCCAGGACCCGTCGTCGAGCCTCAATCCGCTTCTCACCGTCGAGCAGCAGCTCACCGAGGGACCACGCCGGCACCTCGGCCTCGGTCGCGCCGAGGCACATGACCGCGCACTCCAGTTGCTGCGCGACGTCAATCTGCCCGACCCCGAAAGCCGTTTGCGCGCATACCCGCACCAACTGTCGGGCGGCCAGCGCCAGCGCGTGATGATCGCGATCGCCCTTGCCTGCGACCCCGACCTGCTCATCGCCGACGAGGCGACCACGGCCCTCGACGTGACCACCCAGGCGCAGATCATCGATCTCGTCGCCGACCTCCAGCGCAAACGCGGCATGGCGGTGGTGTGGATCAGCCACGACCTCGGGGTGATCGGTCGGATCGCCGACCGTGTCATGGTCATGCGTTCGGGTCGCATCGTCCAAAGCCGCGACGTGGCAGCACTCTTCGACGACCCGCGGGACGAGTACAGCAAGAAGCTCCTCGACTCGCGGCCGTTGCTGAGCAAGGTCGAGGAACGCGACGCCGACCGGGGGCTGACGAAGGAAGTCGCCGAGAAACCCGTCCTGCAGGTGAGCGGGCTCGGCGTCGAGTACGTGGTGCGCGGACCGACGGGCCGGAGCATTGTGCACGCGATCGACGGGGTGGACCTCGAGGTGGCGCGCGGTCGGACTCTCGGCATCGTCGGCGAATCGGGTTCGGGGAAGTCCACGGTCGCAGGCGTTGTCACCGGCCTGATCGAGTCCGGTCAGGGGACGACGGTGACCGGAAGCGTGACGGTGTCGGTCGACGGACGCGAGGTCGAGGCGGTGGGCGTCCGGGGCGCGGACGAAGCACTTCTCCGGCGCCGGGTCGCAATGGTCTTCCAGGATCCGACCGCGCCGCTGGACCCGCGGATGACGGTCGCCGCGTCGATCGCCGAACCGCTCCGCGCCCACGGCCTGGCTTCGGGCCGCAACGAGATGCGGAGCCGTGCGGAGCAACTTCTGAACGACGTCAGCCTCGACTCCTCGTTCCTCGGCCGGTACCCGCACGAGATGTCCGGCGGCCAGCGTCAACGCGTCTGCATCGCGCGAGCTCTGGCGTCCGAGCCGGAGATCCTCATCCTCGACGAGTCGACCGCGTCGCTCGACGTCTCGGTGCAGGCGGGGGTTCTCGAACTGCTACGCGGCCTGCAGCGCGAGAAGGATCTGACCTTCCTGTTCATCGCGCACGACCTCGCCGTCGTGGAACAGATCAGCGACACCGTCGCGGTGATGCAGAAGGGCAAGGTCGTCGAGACCGGCCCGGCATCGCAGATCATGCACGACCCCGAAACCGACTACACACGAAGTCTTCTCGCCGCCGTCCCGCCGGAGGTTCCGCAGCGCGCGTGATCTACCCGCGCAACGCCGCCTCCGCGGCGCGGTATCCGCACATGCCGTGCACTCCCCCGCCCGGAGGAGTCGAGGACGAACACAGGTACACGCCGTCCACGCCGGTGGCGTACGGGTTGGGGGACAACCGGGGCCGGGCGACGAGGTGCCACAGATCATTCCGTCCGCCGCCGATGTCGCCGCCGACGTAGTTCGGGTTCTCGACCTCGAGCTCGGCTGGACCGATGCTCCGGGAGGCGCGGATGCGCGAGGAGAATCCCGGTGCGAAGCGCTCGATCTGCGCGGTGACCGCCTCGGTCGCGTCGCCGGTGTACCCGCGCGGCACATGGGCGTAGGCCCACAACGGTTTCCGATCACCCTTCGCCCGGGAGGGGTCGGCAAGCCACTGCTGGCCGATGAGGACGAACGGATCGTCGGGCATCCGGCCGTCGAGGACCGTGTTCTCCGCTCTCACCACCTGTTCCATGGTGCCGCCGAGATGGATGACGCCGGCACGGTCGCATCCCGGGGCGGTCCACCCGACCTCGCCCTCGACGACATAGTCCACCTTGAACGCCCCCGGTCCGCCCCGATGCCCACGATAGCTCCGGGCGGTACGCGACGGCTGTTCGGTGCCGAGGATGCGTTGCGCCGCTGTGGGGTCGGTGTCGAGCAGGACGATGTCGGCATCGAGGTCGGCGCGGCTGGTCACGGTGGTGCCGGTCTCGATCCGGCCGCCGAGATCGGCCAGCTTCGCGGCGAGCGCCCGGGTGATCGCGGCAGAGCCGCCCTCGGCCACCGGCCAGCCCTCGACGTGGCCGGCCGCGGTGAGCATCACGCCGCCCGCAGCGGTCCCGATCCGGTTCAGCCGCACGAACGGATGCGCGGCGATACCGATGAACAACGCGCGTGCCTGCGGGGTGGAGAAGGCTCGGGCCAGCAGGGTCGCCGGGAGTCCCGAACGGACTGCGAAGCCGGCGAAATCCAGCGGATGCCGCGGGATTCGCAGCATGGGACCGAGCGCGTCGTCGGCGATGGTGGAGAAGCGTTTCGCCACGGGCCCGAAGATCGCGCGCCACCGTCGACCGTCGGCGCCGAGCCCGGCGGCGGTCTTCTCGACCGACTGGTAGAACAGGCCGGCGGTGCCGTCGTCGAGGGGATGCGCGGCGTCGATCTCCGGCCGGAGGAAGCGCAAGCCGTACTGCTCGAGCCCGAGGGTTCGCAGATATGGAGACGCCGCACCGAGCGGGTGGAAGGCCGAACAGATGTCGTGCACGATGCCGGGCTCGAGCAGCTCCGCGCTGCGTGTGCCGCCACCGATCTCGTCGGCGGCCTCCAGCACGGTCACCTCCAGACCCGCCTGGGCGAGCCGGACCGCGCCCGCGAGTCCGTTGGGTCCTGCTCCGACTACGACGGCTCTTCGCATGCCGCCACGGTAGCCGCGATCAGCGGATCTTGAAGATGACCGCCCGCTGGACCACGAAGTTGATCACCGTCGCGGTGCCCTGCGCGATGACGAAGGCGATCGCCGAGTAGAGGGCCGTCTTGTCCCACAGCGACGACAACCAGCTGTACAGACCGACGTTGACCGCGAAGGTGACCAGGTAGAGGAGCACGACCGCGGTGAAGCGGGCGGCGCTCGGCTCGGCGCGGAACGTCCAGCGCCGGTTGATCAGGTACGCGACGGTGGTGCCGAGGATGAAGCCGAATGCCTTGGCGACCCAGTCCGGGGTCCCGACGATGTACTGCAGGAACAGCGTCAGCCCGAAGTCGAGAACCGCCGACCCGGCGCCGGTGACGACGAAGCGGATCAGCTGCGTCTTCAGGTCGACATCGGTCGACGCCTCTTCGTCGTCGAAGGGCAGTTCGATCGGCATCGGCGCATGCCGCGTCGTGAAGTCCTCGTGGTGATCGTGAGGGACGTCACCTGCGGGTTCGTCGTTGCCGGAGTCGGGTCGAGACACGCTGACACCCTAGCGGACGAGCTAGAACTCCTCGTCGACGTCCGAGTCCCGGGCGGCGCGTTCGCCGCGGTCCAGCGAGGCGAGGTCGGCGAGGTCCGCGTCGTCGAGGGCGAAATCGAAGAGGTCCGCGTTCTCGAGCTGACGGCCCGCGTGCGACGACTTCGGCACGACGCTGATGCCGTGCTGCACCGCCCACCGCAGCGCGATCTGAGTCGGCGACTTGCCGTACTTGCGGGCGATCCGCAGGATTGCCGGGTCGCCCAGGACACCTTCCTTACGGCCGGTCGGATGCCACGCCTGTGCGTGAATCCCCTTCTCCGCCATGAATTCACGGAGCTCGGTCCGTGGCAGTGCCGGTGAGCACTGGATCTGGTTGAGCACCGGCCAGCGCCCCGTCTCGTCGAACAGCGCCTGGAGCTGATGAGGTTTGAAGTTCGAGACACCGGGCGTGCGGACGTAACCCTCGTCGGCCAGGGTGAGCAGCGCCTTCCACGACTCGACCGTGCGTCCGAGACTCGGGCACGGCCAATGGATCAGATAGACGTCGATGTAGCCGACACCGAGCCGACGCGCGCTTTCCTTGGCGGCGTTGATCGCCTCGTCGAAACCCTGGTCACCGCCGCTGAGCTTGGTCTGGACGATGACCTCGTCACGAGCGATGCCCGAACCGTGCGCGCCCATGCCGACACTGAGCTCGTTGCTGTAGCGGGGAGCGGTGTCGAGGAGTCGGTATCCAGCCTTGAGTGCGGCGCTGACCGCGCCGATGCACGGCCGGCCGAGCATGTTGTAGGTGCCGAGTCCCACGAGAGGAATCGACCGACCGTTGCTGAGCTCGACCGAGGGGATGTCCACCCGACAAGGATAGGTCGGCCGCGACCCCCGTTCGCTCCGCCGAGACCAAACTGGAAACCGAGGGGGGCACGGAAACCGCTCCGGTACGGCACGAATACTCACCGTCCTGAGGTGTACGCGGCACATGAGTACCTTTACTGTTCTGAACATGTCTGCCCTCACGTCCAGATCACCGGTGTCGCGCACCACGCGAACACTCGTCTCCGTCATCACCGGCCTCGGCATGGTCCTGCTCGCGTTCGGATCGACCGCCCCGGCACACGCGGATGACGCGGTTTCCGTCGGCATCCCGAACTGGTCGGGCCTGGACGTCACCGAGTACTCGGGCCCCATCCCGGCCAAGGCGGGCACCCTCATCTCCCGGGTCCCGCTCGCCGCGGAGCTCAACCTCCCCGCGGCCGGTGACGCCTACCGCATCCAGTACTCGTCGCTGAACCAGCACGGCAAGATGGCGACGGGCACCGGCGCGGTCTTCCTGCCCAAGGGCAAGGCACCCGCCGGTGGCTGGCCGATCATCTCCTGGGCGCACGGCACCGTCGGCATGAACGACGACTGCACGCCGTCGGCGTTCCCGCGCAGCGAGCGCGACCAGAAGTACCTGGGCCACTGGCTCCAGCAGGGTTACGCCGTCGTCGCCGCCGACTATGTCGGTCTCGGCACCCCGGGCCTGATGGCCTACCTGAACGGCGTCACCGCGGCGCACGCGATCGTCGACATCGTCGTCGCGTCGCATCAGATGGATCTGCCGTTCGCCAAGCGCTGGGCCATCATCGGACAGTCACAGGGTGCGGCCGCCGCACTGAACGGCGCCCGCTACGCCACCGAGTTCAGCCGTGGCTCGGGTCTGGACTACCGCGGCGTCGTCGCCACCGGCATCCCGGCCAACCTCGAGTACCTGTACCAGAACCTGGGACCGGCCGTCCCGCCGGTGAACCTGCCCGGCGGCCTGAACGCCTACACCGCCTACATCCTGGCCGGGTTCAACGACACCCGTCCCGACATGAACATCACCAAGGTCATGACGCCCAAGGGCATCGCACGCCTGGCCGAGGGTCGCACCACCTGCTACCCGATCCTCAAGCAGGCACTCGCCGGTGACGACGTGCGGACCTGGTTCCGCGCACCGCTCATGTCGATCCCGGGTCTGAGCCCGGCACTGCACGAGTACATGGCGACTCCGTACAAGGGTTACGACCGCCCGATCTTCCTCGGACAGGGCCTGCGTGACGTCGATGTGCCGGCACCGTCGGCGCTGTCGCTCTACGCACAGATGAAGGCCAACAACCAGCCCGTCGAGCTGTTCGTCTACCCCGAGGACGACCACTCCAGCGCGGTTCTGGCCTCGATGAAGGACTCGACCCCGTTCGTGGCCCGCATCCTGCGCTGACCCGAAATCACCGCTGCGGTGTCCATCGATCTGAGACCCTTTGAACGATGGGCACAGGACCGATGGGCACCGCAGTTGCTTTCTATGACGACGTCATCATCGGCGCTGGGCACAACGGTCTGACCGCCGCCGCCTATCTCGCGCGCGCCGGTCGTCGGGTCCTCGTCCTGGACAAGGCCGATCATGTCGGCGGGGCGACCGTCTCGGCGATGCCCTTCCCCGGTCTCGCGGCCCAACTGTCGCGGTTCTCGTATCTGGTCTCGCTGATGCCGCGCGAGATCATCACCGACCTCGACCTCGACATCTCGCTGATCCGACGCCGCTACTCCTCGTACACGCCGCTCCCGTCGGACCCGACGCGCGGCATCCTCATCGACACCCAGGACGACGACGCGACCGCGGAATCGTTCCGGCGGGTGTTGCGCGCCGACCGCGTCGGCGCCGACGCCGTGGGATTCTCCAACGCCGGTTTCGTGGCGTGGCAGTCCTTCTACCGCCGTGTCGGGACCATCGCGCAGCGCGTCTTCCCCACCCTGATCGAACCGCTGCGCACCGCCGCCGACATGCACGAACTCGCCGTCGGCACCGACACCTCCGACGCCGAGCTGTGGGAGGCGCTCACCACCCTGCCGCTCGGCACCCTGCTCGGCCAGTACTTCGACGACGACCTGCTGCGCGGCATCGCCGCCACCGACGGCCTGATCGGCACGTTCGCCGATCTCGACGACCCGTCGCTGCGGCAGAACATCTGCTTCCTCTACCACGTGATCGGCGGTGGGACCGGCGACTGGGACGTCCCGGTCGGGGGCATGGGTGCGGTCTCGGGTGCGCTGTACCAGGCCGCGACGTCGGCGGGCGCCGAGATCCGCACCGGGGTCGCGGTGTCGGGCGTCGATCCGGCTGACGGGACCGTCGAGTTCACCGATTCGGGCGGCACGCCGCACAACGCACGCGGCTCGATGCTCTACGCCGCCTACGCACCGCAGGTCCTCAACACACTGCTCGACGATCCGATCGTCTGCGAGGCCCATCCCCGCGGCTCGCAGCTGAAGATCAACCTCCTCCTCGACCGTCTCCCCCGCCTCCGCGACGAGTCAGTGACACCCGAGGCCGCGTTCGCCGGCACCTTCCACATCAACGAGACCGCGAGTCAGCTCCACGACGCCTGGCGGCAGGCCACCCGGGGCGAGGTCCCTGAGCTGCCGCCTTGCGAGATCTACTGCCACACCCTCTCCGACCGGTCCATCCTCGGACCCGAACTCGACGGCAAGCACACGCTCACGCTGTTCGGTCTGCATATGCCACCGGACGTGTTCGACGAACCGGGCGCCGTCGAGCACGCGGTGGGCGCGACCTTCGCCTCGCTCAACATGCTGCTCGCCGAGCCGATCCAGAACGTCATCGCCCACGACCTCGACGGCCGCCCGTGCATCGAGACGAAGACCCCGCAGGACCTCGAGGACATGCTCGGGCTGCCCGGCGGCAATATCTTCCATCAGTCGCTGCGGTGGCCGTGGGCGGAAACGGCGTCGGAGGTCGGCACCTGGGGCGTCGAGACCCGCCATCCGCGGTTGCTGCTGTGCGGCGCCGGCGCACGACGCGGCGGGGGTGTGAGCGGCATCCCCGGCCGGAACGCGGCGGCCGCCGTGCTGGGACGGGCCGAACTCGGCGTGCTGCGGTAGCCCGACGCCACAGCCTCGCGAAAGTGCGACACCTGTCGCACGTCGTCTCTCATCGGCGGCCCACCGCGGCCGAGTACTCTCTTCAGCGATGTCTACTGAAGAGTTGCTGCCGATCACGACCCGCAAGCTGGTGGGTTGGTCTCGCACCACCCCGATCGAGGGCCACGTCCTGTCCACGCCGTATCCCGAGGTCATCGCCGAGGCGGTCGCCCGCGTCGCCGACGACAACGCGGACAAGCCGGACTACCTCAAGCGCGGTGTCATCGCCCGCGGGCTCGGCCGTTCCTACAACGAGTCGGGCCAGAACAGCGGCGGTCTCACGATCGACATGACCCCGCTGACCAGGATCTACGCCATCGATGAGGAGACCGCGACGGTCGACCTCGACGCCGGCGTCTCCCTCGACACCCTCATGCAGGCCGCGCTCCCGTACGGCCTCTGGGTGCCCGTGCTCCCGGGCACCCGTCAGGTCACCGTGGGTGGTGCGATCGCGCACGACATCCACGGCAAGAACCACCACAGCCAGGGCAGCTTCGGCAACCACGTCGTCGAGATGCAGCTCCTCGTGGCCGACGGTCGCATCCTGACGCTCACCCCGGACGGCTCCGGCGACGACCCGAGCGGCGAACTGTTCTGGGCGACGGTCGGCGGCATCGGCCTCACCGGCATCGTGCTGCGCGCGAAGATCCAGATGAAGCGCACCGAGAGTGCCTACTTCATCGCCGACACCGCGCGCACCGGGTCGCTGCAGGAGACTCTCGACCTGCACCTGCAGGACGGTTTCGAGGACGGGTACGAGTACGCCTCGGGCTGGTTCGACACCATCAGCGCACCCCCGAAGCTCGGCCGCGGCACCTTCTCGCGCGGCAACCTCGCGCGCGTCGACGAGCTGCCGGAAAAGTACCGCGACAACCCGTTGTCGTTCAACAACAAGCCGCTCGTGCGGTTCCCCGACGTCTTCCCCCGCGGGCTGGCGAACAAGCTCAGTTTCGCCGCGGTCGGCGAGGCGTATTACCGGATCGGCCCGCCCAGCGAGGGCAAGGTCAAGAATCTGGCGCAGTTCTATCACATGCTCGACGTGTTCGGTGACTGGAACAACGCCTACGGTCGCGGCGGCGGATTCTGCCAGTACCAGTTCATCGTGCCCACCGGCAACGAGGCCGAGTTCACCAACCTCATCGAACACATCCAGGCGTCGGGACACGTCAGCTTCCTCAACGTGATCAAGCTCTTCGGCGAGGGCAACAAGGCGCCGCTCAGCTTCCCGTTCAAGGGCTGGAACGTCTGCCTGGACTTCCCGGTCAAGGCCGGACTCGCCGAGTTCCTCAACGATCTCGATCGCCGCGTGATGAGCATGGGCGGACGCCTCTACACCGCGAAGGACTCGCGGACGTCGGCGGCGGCCTTCCACTCGATGTACCCGCGCATCGACGAGTGGATCGCCAC
Source organism: Gordonia sp. 135 (assembly GCF_009720185.1). Lineage (NCBI taxonomy): Bacteria > Bacillati > Actinomycetota > Actinomycetes > Mycobacteriales > Gordoniaceae > Gordonia > Gordonia sp. 135. The sequence continues at coordinate 331,316 of NZ_CP046257.1, read as the reverse complement.
GCGTCGGCGGATCGACCCCAACCGCGTGTTCATGTCCGACATGGGCCGCCGACTCGAACTCGCCTGACCCACAACCGGTTCCGACCTCCATACCACCTCTGCGGCCCGACCGGCCGCAGACCACCGAAAGCGAGAAGACCGAAGATGATGAACGCCGTCGGCGTCCCACAGTCCATCCTGGTCCTGGGCGGGAGCTCGGAGATCGGGCTCGCCATCACCGCCGAGTACCTGAGCAAGGGACCGGCGCGGGTCATCCTCGCCGCCCTGCCGGGCGATCCGGCCGTCGAGGCGGCAGTGGAGAAGGCCAAGGAGGCCGGCGCCACCGAGGTCAGCGTCATCGACTTCGACGCCCGCGCCACCGACACCCACCGCGACGTGATCGACAAGGCCTTCGCCGACGGTGACGTCGACGTCGCCATCGTCGCCTTCGGCATCCAGGGTGACGACGAGCAGGCGTGGCAGGACCACGGCCTCGCGGTCGCCGAAGCCCAGATCAACTACACCGCAGCGGTTTCCGTCGGCGTCCTGCTCGGCGAGAAGATGCGCGCCCAAGGCCACGGCCAGATCATCGCGATGAGCTCGGTCGCCGGTGAGCGCGTGCGTCGCAGCAACTTCGTCTACGGCTCCACCAAGGCCGGCCTCGACGGCTTCTACCTCGGACTCGGTGAGGCGTTGCGTCCCTACGGCCCTCGCGTCCTCGTGATCCGTCCGGGTCAGGTCCGCACGCGACTGTCGGCGCACGTCAAGGAGGCGCCGCTGACCGTCGAGAAGGAAGACGTGGGACGCCTCGCGGTGGCCGCGGCCACCAAGGGCAAGGAGATCGTCTGGGTCCCCGGACCTTTCCGCTACATCATGATGGTCCTGCGCCACATCCCGCGCCCGATCTTCCGCAAGCTGCCCGTCTAGCAGCCCCCGACTGCGATTGCGAGCGATGACGACTTCTGTGAGCGCTGACCGCCAGGACCCCACGACCGCGCCTCAGGAAACGGACTCCGGTCCCACCACGGCATCACGCCTGGGCCGGACGGCGCTGCTCCTGCTGACGGCTGTGGTGGTCGGTGCGGTGGTGTCGATCGTCGGCCTCAAGGCGATCGAGACCGTCAACTGGCCGGCCTTCAACTCGTCGAACGTGACCCGGTCGCTGACGACCGCCGGCCAGGTCCTCGCGATCGCGGTGCTCGTCGTCGTCGCATTGCTGTACCGCTACGGCAAGGGACGGGTGTTCATCCCGTTCCTGTCGGCGGCGGCCATGTCGGCGTTCGTGACGGTCACCATCGGGATGCCCTTGGGGGCGACGCGTCTCTACCTCTTCGGCCTGTCCGTCGACCAGGAGTTCCGCACCGAGTACCTGACGCGGATGACGTCGAGTCCGCACCTGGCGGACATGACCTATCCGGATCTGCCGCCGTATTACCCGGCCGGGTGGTTCTGGTGGGGCGGCCGGTTCGCGAATCTGCTCGGCCAGCCCGGGTGGGAGGCGTACAAGCCGTGGGCCATCGTGTCGATGGCAGTGGCCTCGGCGGTCGGCATCATCCTGTTCAACCGCATGTTCGGTGCGGATCGTGGTGTGGCACTGGGACTCGCGGTGACCACGATGGCCCTGCTGTACGCCTCACCCGAGCCGTACGCCGCGATCCTCGTGATCATCGGTGTACCGATGATGATCGTCCTCACCTACGCGCTGAGGGGTCGCACGCGTGCCGCCGATGGTCCGGCCGGACCACTGCGGGGTGCGACCAGTTGGCCTGCGGTGGTCGGTGCTGGTGTCTTCCTCGGCATCTCGGCCGCGACCTACACGCTCTACACCGGCCTGTTCGCACTCACCGCGATCCTGCTTGCCTGCTACTTCCTCGCCCAGGGCTGGATCGCGGCGACCAACAAGGCGACACCGACCCGGACCGTCAAGGCGCACCGCCGCGAGATCATGGTCGCCGTCGCCGGCCGACTCGTCTCGGTGGGCGTCATCGCCGGAGGAATCGCCCTGCTGGTCTGGGCGCCTTATCTGCTGAAGCGGCTGTCCAGCGCCCCGGCCAGCGGCGGAACCGCCGAGCACTACCTCCCGGAGCGCGGTGCGGTGTTCCCGCTGCCGATGTTCGGGGTCAACCTCGTCGGCGCGATCACCATGATCGGCCTGCTGTGGATTCTCCTGCGTTTCCGGACACGAACCGTCGCGGTTGCCATGGGCGCCACCGTGATCACGGTGTACCTCTTCTGTCTCCTGTCGATGCTCATGACCGCGATGGGCACCACCCTGCTGTCCTTCCGGCTCGAGCCGATCCTGGTGTGTGCGCTCGCCGCGGCCGGCGTCTTCGGTGTCGTCGACATCGGCCGCTGGGCCGTGGGCAGGTTCGGTGACGTACGCGTCGTCGTCGGCGCGGTGGCCGTGCTCGCCGCAATCGCAGCGGCACAGAGCATCCCCGGTCATCTCGGTACGGAGATCACCACCGCCTACACCGACACCGACGGTTACGGCAAGCGCGCCGATGCACGTCCGGCCGGCACCGAGTCGTACTTCGCCGAGATCGACAAACTGATCGGGGAGCAGACCGGCCGGCCGCCGACCGACAACGTCGTCCTCACCGCCGATTTCGGGTTCCTGTCGATCTATCCGTACTGGGGTTTCCAGGGACTGACCTCGCACTACGCCAACCCGCTGGCCGAGTTCGACAAGCGCGCCGCGGCCATCGCACGGTGGGCGAAGTCGGAGGACGCCGATCAGCTGGTCGGACATCTCGACGAGTCGCCGTGGAAGGCGCCGAACGTCTTCCTGTTCCGATACAGCTCGGACGGGTACTCGCTCCGCCTCGCCGAGGACGTCTACCCGAACGACCCGAACGTGAAGCGTTACACCGTCACCTTCGATCCTTCGGTCTTCGATGACCCGCGGTTCGAGGTCACCGAGGTGGGCCCGTTCGTCCTCGTCGTCCGGAAGTGAGCGATGCGTCCCTCCTTCCGCACCGCCCGGCCGATGGAGATCACGCGCCTCGACGCTGACTCGGCGACAACGTATTTCGTCCACACCGACGTCGTGAACTGGGTGCTGCTGGAGCAGAACGGCGAGCTCACCCTCATCGACGGCGGTTACCCCGGACAGGCCGGGCAGGTGATCGAATCGATCAATCGGATCGGTCGCCGCCCTGAGGACATCCGTGGCGCGCTGCTGACACACGCGCACGTCGACCATCTCGGCGGACTCGCGAAACTGCAGGCGCGGTACGGATTCCCGGTCTACATGGATCCCGTCGAGGTCGACCACGCCCTGCGGCACCATCTCCAGCAGGCGAACGCACTCGATCTCGCACCACTCGTCGGCACCCGACGCCTGTGGTCCTGGCTCGCGAAGACCACACCTCTCGGGGTGCTGAGTCGAGCCGGACTGTCTGCCGCAGAGTCTTTTCCGGGGAAACTCGACCTGCCGGGGTCACCGGTGCCGGTGGCCAGCCACGGCCACACCGACGGCCACAGCTCCTACCTGGTCGGCGACGGACGCGCCCTGGTCTCCGGCGATGCGCTGGTCAGCGGCCATGAGGTGTCGGCGATCGTCGGGCCACAGTGCATTCCGTCCCTCTTCCAGCACGACGAGGCCACGGCGCGTCGGAGCGTCGAACGGTTCACCGAACTCGACGCCGAGCTGCTGCTGGCCGGACACGGACCGCTGTATCGAGGCAGCGTCGCCGACGCGGCCCACCGAGCGCTGGCGCTCTGAACTAGTCTCCGAACCCCACGAACGTGGTGGCTTCCTCGACCGTCTTGCGTTCGGAGATCACGGCATTGGCGGGGAACGTCTCATCCGGCCAGCCCAGCGCGATGCTCTTCATGATCACCTGGTCATCCGGGATTCCGGCATGTTCCCGAACGACGGGTGACTGCATGATGCCCTGGCTGTTGATCACCGCACCGAGACCCCGGGACCAGGCGGCGTTCACCAACGCGGTGGAGACCGCACCGCAGTCGAAGGGTGTGTCGTCGCTGCCGTCGAGGATGCGGTCGTAAGTCACGATCACGCAGACCGGGGCGTCGAACTGGCGGAATCCCCGTAGGACCCAGTCCTGCCGCATCTCCATGTCCTCGCGAGCGATGCCCATCGCGGTGAACAGCTGCTTGGCCACGCCGACCTGGCGATCACGATGGACACCGGTGAACTTCTCCGCCCCGGTCCGGAACTCACGAGAGTGCGGTACACCGGCCAGGTTGCGCTCGGTGTTGCCCGCACGGATGCGATCGAGTGGTTCACCGGTGATCACGTAGAAGTTCCAGGGCTGGGTGTTCATCGAGGACGGAGCACGCATGGCGAGCGCGAGGATCTCCTCGATCAGTTCTCGGGGCACGGGCTCCGGTGTGAAACCGCGGATGCTGCGCCGGCCCAGGATCACGTCGTCGAACTGCATCGTTCCCTCTCGTCTAGCGATCCGGGCCTACGGATCTGTCCCCCAACACTACTGTTACCCGCGCCACGTTCTCGCCGTTCAACGGTGCCGATGCGCCGAACAAAGGGTAGCTTTACCTGAGTACTTCCGGGGCCGGAGGAGGGGCCGCGTCCCGCACGGAATCGCATCGTCCGGGCCGAGAACCGCGGCCCGCTCGCAACCGTGGTCATCCCCGCCACCTGGGGAGTTCGAGGACATGACCGGCGAGAATCATCTGGAAGGCCTTGCGTCCGTCACAGCCGGATCATCCGAGTCGGCGGAGACGACCGTCGCCGCCCGATGGCGAGCCATCGCCCGCAGCCGTGGCGACTCGGCCGCGATCCGCACTCCGGAGCAGTCGATCACTTTCGCGGAGGCGGCCACGCGGGTGGACGACCTCGCCCGCGCAATCCTCCACACCACCCCGACGGGCAGCCCGGTCGCCGTCGAGATCGAATCCGACATCGACTCGGTGATCTCCATGCTCGCGGTCTGGTGCGCCGGGCGCCCGCTCGTCCTGGTCGATCCGTTCCTGCCCGAGGACCGCCGCACGAACATCTTGGAACTGTCCGGGGCACATCTCCTCACCCCGGCGACCGCCGGGAATCACGAGCCACTCGAGACGCATGTCATCGAACCCGCCCCCGATGATCCCGCGATTCTGCTGTTCACCTCCGGATCCACCGGCACCCCCAAGGGCGTGGTGCTCGCCCAGCGGACACCCGTCAACCACGCGCGTGACGGCCGCCGGTTCATGGAACTCGGCCCCGATGATCGCGCGGCGGTGCTGCTGCCGCTGAGCTTCGGCGGCGGGCTCGACGCGCTCGCGATGAGCCTGCTGAACGGCGCGACGATGCTGCTGTGGGATGTACGGCGCCGCACCACCACCGGGCTGCGCGACTGGCTGTCCGCCGAAGGCGCCACCACCGCGCACTGCACGCCGTCACTGCTCCGTTCGTGGCTGGGCGAGCTGGACGCCGAGGACGCCGTCGACTCGCTGCGCCTGCTGTCGACCTGCGGCGAGCCCGCGCATCACACGGACGTCGGACTCGCGCGGAGCACGGTCCTTGCCTGGGGCGTTTTCTGTTGCTGGGCAGGCGCATCCGAGGTCGGCAACCTCGCCTTCAATCTCTTTCCCCCGGATCGCGAGGTCACCGACGGTGCGATACCGGTCGGAATCCCCGCCTCGGACAAGTCGGTCCGCATCGTCGACGAGGACGGTCAGGATCTACCGCCGGGGTGCACCGGCGAGGTCGTCGTCGAATCCGCGAACATCGCCTCCGGGTACCACGCGAATCCGGAGCTGACCGCAGCCCGCTTCTCCTCGCTGCCCGGCGGCCGTAGGCGTTATCGCACCGGAGATCTCGGCCGTCTCGACGAGAACGGTGAGCTCGCACTCCTCGGTCGCGGCGACGACGCCATCAAGGTGCGCGGCTATCTCGTCGAACCGCTCGAGGTCGAGTCCGCTCTGCGCTCGCTGCCCTGGGCCACCGACGCCGTCGTCACCGCCGACCGGGAGGAAGGTCGCCTCACCGCTCATGTGGCCGTCGACCCGCAGAAGTGGTCGCCGTCGCCCGCCGAGATCCGCCACGAACTCGGAAAGACACTGACCCCGTGGATGATCCCGCGCGACATCGTCGTGGTGTCGGAGATCCCGCGCAACGAGCGCGGCAAGGTCGACCGTGGTGCGCTGCCGCCTCCCCCACCGCGCCCGTCTCCCGAACGGCCGCGCGGGCTCACCGAGATGGCGTTGCACCGCTTCTGGAGCGAGATCCTCGGCCTCGAACCTCAGTCCTTCGGGCGCCACGACGACTTCGTGGAACTCGGCGGTGACTCCCTCGCCGCAGCCAAGATGCTCTCCGAGGTCCAGCACCACCTCCAGTTGGAGGTGAACACCGCCATGCTCGCCGAGGCACCGACGATCGCGCAGTTCGCGCAGCGGATCGAGGAGGCCGCGAAGGAGCGCTCCAAGAACGCCACCGGTGCCACGCTGATCCCGTTGCGGAAGGGCGCCGGCGACCCGTTCTTCCTCATCGCCGGGGCGGGCAGTCTCGCGACGAGCCTGACGCCGGTCGTCCGTGCACTCTCCGGCGACCGACCGGTGTACGCCATCCAGTCCCGTGGCGTCGAAAAGCGCGGCCGTGCAGATCATTCTGTGCGCGCCGCGGCACGTCGGGCGATCGCCGACATCCGGTCGGTGCAGCCCCACGGCCCGTATCAGATCGGCGGTTACTCGCTGGGCGGGTTCATCGCCGTCGAGGTCGCCGCGCGCCTCACCCGGGCCGGCGAGACCTGCCATCCGGTCGCCGTGCTCGATTCGGTCATCGACCCGATTCTGGCACAACGCCTTTCCGGGAGCGTACCGAACGTCGTGCAGCGCATCGGCAACTCGCTGCGCTCGCTGACGATGACGAGCGAGACACTGCCGGACCGCACCGGAACCGACGAGAGAAGCCCACCGGCTCACCAGTCCAGCGCGTCGTGCAGGAAATCGCCCTCAAGGCACTTGTTCTCACCGCGGGACTCGTCCCGTTGTCGACGCCGGTGCAGTGGGTCGTCTTCTTCCGCCTCGGCACCAAGATGATCCGACGGCACCGGCCCAGCCCCTACTCGGGTCCGATCACGGTCATCAGGGCACGCACCAACACCGACGATCCCACCCTCTGGGGCCACTTCACGTCGGGGAAGGTCGAGTTCCTCGACATCGACGGCGACCACATCTCGATGATCCGCGCTCCGCACGCCACCGAGACCGCGAGGGCGATAGAGGAGATCCTGGAGCGCGCGGCAGGTTAGAACTTGTCTGCCAGACTTCATTCCGATCAAACAGTCTGCCCCACAACGTGTTTATTTCCCGACCTTGTGGAGGAGGATCCGCGTTTGTCGGTGGGTTGATCTAGATTGGGTGGTAACAGATTCAGCCATCCAGGTTGGGCTGTAGACGTTGTGGGGGCAGCGTGAGCAAGTGGATCGATCTTCCGGGCGGGTTCCTCGCCGGGGTCGATGCTGCCCACCCCGAATCATCCGACACCGCAACCCATATGGCGCGGCTGGGGGCGATCCGTCACGGCGAATCCTATCTGGCGTGGTGCCGGTATGAGTCGATCGTCACCGTCTACGACCAGCTCGTGGTCAACACTCAGGGCGGGTTCTTCATCGACCGCTACACCGAGATGGTGACCCGGGTCTGCCGTGAGGGCGCCATCACCCGCTACCAGGCTGATCAGTGGGTGGGTGAAGCGCTCGCCCTGCGTGACCGGTTACCGAAAGTGCTGACCACCCTGCGCGATGGCATCCTGTCGCGGCAGTTGATCCAGACGGTCATCTCCCGCACCGACCTCATTTCCGATGACGCGGTCATCGCGGACCTCGATACCGAGATCGAACGCATCGTGCGTAATCGCAAGGGCGCGTGGACCCCGCCGAAGCTGCGTGACATGGTCGATCGCCTCGTCTTTCGTCACGATCCTGACGCGGTACGGGAACGGCGCAAGGAGGCCCTTGACAAGCGCGGTATGTGGACCGAGAACTTCACCGACGGGACCGGTGAGATCACCGGCGTGATGGCCGCGGAGAACATTCGCATCGCCGCGAGAGCGGTGAAAGCGTTGGCCGACACCGTGTGTGCGCACGACGGCCGCAACCGTAACCAGCGCAACTCCGATGCCATGTTCGCGCTGTTGACCGGCACCATCTTCGATTGCCAATGCCAGCGAGAGGACTGTGACGCCGAGATCCCCGACCCCGCCGAGGTGGTCCGGTCGGTGAGCACCGAGGTCGTCATCCACGTGGTCACCGACGCCGCCGCTCTCGCCGGGGCACCCGGTATCGGTTGGGTCGACGGCCACGGGATCGTCTCCGACGAGCATGTGCGTGATCTCGCCGAACGGGTCGACGCGACCATCACACCCGTCACCCCGGTGCGCACACCACCGGCCCGCATCGTCGTCGAGGACGTCCCGTCGAACGACGTCGTGATCGTCTATCCCGGTGCGCAAGCCGCCGACCCGTACCGGCCCACCACCGCGTGTGCTGACTTCGTGCGGGTGCGTGATGGATATTGCACCGAACCCGGCTGCGCCCAGTCCGCTTTCGGTAGCGATCTGGACCACGTCGCCGAGTACGACCACACAAATCCCGCCCAGGGTGGGGCCACATCGAGTGAGAACCTCAATGCCAAGTGCCGGTTCGGGCACCTGCACAAGACGTTCGGCGACTGGATCGACGTCCAGTACCGCGACGACGACGGCCACCTGGTCACCGAGTACCGCACCCCGGAAGGCGTCGTCATCCCTGGTGACGCCGAGAACCTCGAGGACTCCTTCCCCAACCTGCGTCGTATCCGCTACGAACAGCCACCCCAGGCCCCACCGTCCCCACGGGTCATCACGGGGGACGACACCCCGCCCAGCAGCAACCGGCTCGCGCACAAGCACGCACGCCGGCGGGCCGAACGTGCCCGCAACCAGCGAGAACGTGAACGACGTGAACAGGCCGACGGTCCACCGCCGTTCTGAGAGGTCTCTCCACGAGCAACCTCTCGCGGATCAGTCGCGTTCGGCGGCCTTCTTGATACCCGCCAGTCGCCGATCCCATCCGCGCGCGACCGTGTCCAGATGTCGTGCGAGGCGCGAGAGCTCCGAACCGGCTGCCTCGTAACGTATTTCGCGGCCGGCACGGGTCGCTGTGACCAGGCCCGCATCGGTCAGTATCTTGAGATGTTTGGCGATCGCCTGACGGCTGATCGGCAACTCGGTGGCGAGGGTCGACGCCGACGCCGGTTCGGTTCCCAATCTGACGAGGATCTGCCAGCGACTCTCGTCGGCGAGAGCGCCGAAGATCTCGACCGGAGCAACCTCAGGCATCGGATCTGCTCGTCAGGTGGGTGCGTGCCAGTTCGAGCTCGAGCTTCCACCCTTCGGCGTTGCCGTCGAACCGGGCGCGTCGCTCCGCCTCCGAACCGGACAGCGAGGCGAATCCCGACTCGACGACCTTGAGGATCACCCCGGACTCGGAGTCGGCGATCCAGAACTCGACGAGCGTCGACTCCGAGTCGGGATCGGATGCGTCGGCGAGCCAACGGAAGGCGGCGTAGCGCGGCTCGTCGAGTTTCACGGTGCGAAAGACGAAGGCGCCGTGGACCGGATCGTGCACCGTCGACAGATCTCCGTCGCGGTCGATCCGGTGCTCGGTGATCACGCTGTCGTTGATGTACCAGCCGGGTTCGCTGACGAGCTGCCACACGCGCTCGGCGGTCGCCTCGATGAGGATCTCGCGTTCGATGCGATCGAGGTCGTCATAGATTGCCGTAGTTGTCGTTTCGGGATCGGTCGCACTCATGACGCCTCCTGGGTCACTTCGAATGATGCAACCCAATGGTTGCACCATTACCGGCAACTTGCAACCCCTGGGTTGCAGCAATCGGGCTCAGTCCACGATCTCCGCGAGTCGTCGGATCGCGAACTCGTAACCGCGGATGCCGTAACCCGCGATGACTCCGGCCGCGAGTGGTGAGACATAGGAGTGGTGCCGGAACGCCTCGCGCTTGTGCACATTGCTGATGTGCACCTCGAAGATCGGCACGCCGGGCACCACCAGGGCGTCGGCGAGGGCCACCGACGTGTGGGTCCACCCGCCGGGGTTGATGACGATGCCGCTGATCTTCCCGACCGACTCGTGAATCCAGTCGATCATCTGTCCCTCGTGATTGGTCTGCGCCGCACGCAGGCCGAAACCGAGTTCCGACGCGGTCCGCTCGGCGAGGTCGACGACATCGTCGAGCGTCTCGGAGCCGTAGATCGCCGGCTCACGGGTACCCAGGGTGTTCAGGTTCGGCCCGTTGAGCAGCAGGATCGGCAGCGGTTGCGCACCGGCCGTATCGGACGTGGAGTCGGACATGGGTTCACCATAGTCTCAGCCGCCTCGCCGACCGGGGCGAGACACCTCAGCGGCTACCATCTCTCTTTGTGCCAGCGCAGACCGTCCGACGAGCGAGGATCGTCGCCATCGTCACCGGCCTGCTCGGCTTTCTGCTCGCGCTCGCCACCCCGCTGATGCCGGTCGAGCAGAAGACCGCGGAGATCAACTGGCCCCAGAACGGACAGATCGGTTCCGTCGCCTCCCCGCTCATCGGCTACACCCCCGTCGACCTTGACGTCACCATCCCGTGCGCCGCGGTCGACGACCTGCCTCCCGGTGGTTCGGTGCTGCTGTCGACCACACCGAAGCAGGCGGAGAAGTCCGCCGAACGCGGCCTGTTCATCCGCAAGACGGGCGCCGCCGACGCCCCCGCCGACCGCCAGGGCGTCGAGGTGGTCATCCGCAACGTCCCGCTGATCTCCGCGAGCCTCCAGGACATGCGCACGCAGGACTGCCGCGAGATCGTCGTCCACGCCGATTCCGACGCGGTGACCGCCGAGTTCGTCGGCATGACCAACGACGCCGGCGACCCGCTCGAGGGCACCACCGAGGACAAAGAGGCCTTCAAGAACTCGCCTGACCAGCGACCGCAGGTCACCGGCCTCTTCACCGACCTGTCCGGACCCGCGGCCGCCATCGAGGGTCTCGACGCGCACGTCACGGTCGACTCCCGGTACAACACGGCCCCGACGATCTCGAAGTGGCTCGTCGTCATCGTCGGTGTCGCCTCGACGTTGCTCTCGCTGGCCGCACTCGCCGCTCTCGACGCGACCGACGGCCGCCGTCATCGACGCATCTTCCCGGCCCGCTGGTGGCGCCTCAACGCGCGCGACTATGTGGTGATCGGTGCGCTGATCCTCTGGCACATGATCGGCCCGAACACCTCCGACGACGGTTACCTGCTGACGATGTCGCGGGTCGCGCAGGACAGCGACTACACCGCCAACTACTTCCGCTGGTACGGCGCGCCGGAAGCGCCGTTCGGCTGGTACTACCAGGTCTTCGGACTGCTCAGCCATGTCTCGGTGGCCAGTCCGTGGATGCGGCTACCCGCGCTCGCCTGCGGGATCCTGGTGTGGCTCATCGTGAGTCACGAGGTGATCCCGCGGCTCGGCCGCGCCGCGATCGCCCGCCCGTATGTCGCGTGGACCGCGGCCTTCACCTTCCTCGCCTGCTGGTTCCCGTTCAACAACGGCCTGCGTCCCGAGCCGATCATCTGCCTCGGCGCCCTGCTCACCTGGTGTTCGGTGGAGCGCGCCATCGCGACCGGCCGACTGTTACCCGCCGCGGTGGCCTGCCTGGTCGGTGCCTTCAGCATCGCCGCCGGCCCCACCGGCCTGCTCGCAGTCGCGGCACTGATCGCCGGCGCACGTCCGATGATCATGGCGCTGATCAAACGTGCCCGGGTGATCACCGGTGACTCGACCTCGCCCCGCGCGCTGCGATGGTCGTTCGTCGCGCTGATCGCACCGATCCTGGCCGCCGGCAGCTTCGTCGTCTTCGTGGTGTTCTCGAACCTGACCCTGCGCACGTTCTCCGAGGCGTCGAGCATGAAGACCGCGCTCGGACCGTCGATGAACTGGTACAACGAGCTCGGTCGCTATTCGGCGCTGTTCGCCTTCTCCGCCGACGGCTCGATCGCTCGACGCTTCGCGGTCCTCGCGATGATCCTCGGTCTCGTGGTGTCCGCAGCGGTCCTGATCCGCAAGAACCGCATCCCCGGAACGGCCATCGGACCCACCAGGCGCATCGTCGCGATCACCTTCGCCTCGCTGGTGTTCCTCATGTTCACGCCGACCAAGTGGACCCACCACTTCGGCGTCTTCGCCGGTATCGCCGCCGCACTGGCAGCCATCGCCGCGATCGCCGCGAGCCAGCAGTCGATGCACTCACGACGCAACCGCACCCTGTTCTGCGCGCTCGTCCTGTTCATCGGCGGTCTGGCGTTCACCGCGCCGAACTCCTATTACTACTACTCCTCCTGGGGTATGCCCTGGGGCATCCAGCAGGTGACGATCGGCGGCGTGATGCTGGGCAGCGTCCTGCTGTACGCGTCGCTCGCGCTGCTGCTCGTCGCACTGTGGTTCCACTTCCGCGAACCGTTCACCGGCACCGATCCGCATCCCGCGGAACCCGTCGACACCTCCGACCGGCGGTGGTATCGGCGACTGTTCGCCTCGGTGGCGGCCGCCCCCCTCGCCTACCTCGCGATGGCGGTCGTCGTCTTCCAGATCATCACCGCGATCTTCGCCGGCATCCACCAGAGCTCGTCCTTCTCGGTACCGCGGTCCAACCTGGCCGCGGTCGCCGGAAAGCCGTGCGCGATGGCCGACAAGGTGTGGGTCGAGGCGGACCCGAACCGCGACATGCTGCGCCCGGTCGACTCCTCGCTCACCAATCCGCTCGCCGGGCCGCCGCCCGCCCCCGGCGCGTCGGCCACCACGTCCGGCTTCTCACCGAACGGGGTTCCGCTGGACCTGGCGTCGACCGCCAGCGAGGGCTCGCTTGGCGTGCTGTCCGGCAACGTCTGGGCCGACCCCAAGATCCTGAACTCCAACCCCGGCGGCACCGGCGGCGGCGAACTGCCCGAACCCGGCGTCAACGGCAGCACCGCGGCCCTGCCGTTCTTCCTCGACCCCGCGACGACGCCCGTGATGGGCAGCTACTCCAAGCTCGACCAGGTTCCGGCGCGCCTCACCTCCGGCTGGTACGCGCTCCCGAAGGACTGGCGTGACCGTCCGCTGCTGACGATGTCGGTGGCCGGTGAGTACGACAACCCGAACGTGATGCTCGAATACACCGCCGACCCGATCGGACCGGACACCGGGGACGCCGACCTGACCGCCGCCGGTGAGACCGAACTCATCGACCCCGGACCGCGCCCGGCCTGGCGCAACCTGCGGTACAACACCGATGAGCTGCCCGCCGACACCACTGCGGTCCGCATCGTGGCCACCGACGACAATCTCAACGAGGACCGCTTCATCGTGCTGACCCCGCCACGGGTTCCGCAGATGGACACCCTGCAGGACGTCGTCGGCAGCACCGACCCGGTACACGTCGACTGGACGTCGGGGCTCGGCTTCCCGTGCCAGCGACCGTTCACCCACGACGCGGGTATCGCCGAGATCCCGAAGTGGCGCATCAAGCCGGGAGCCGATCTCGCCGCAGCGGTGTCGGCGTGGCAGAACAGCTTCGGCGGTGGACCGCTCGGCTGGATCGAGGTCTCCCAGCAGGCGACCGCGCTGCCGACGTACCTGATGGCCGACATCGGTCGCGACTGGGGCGCGCTGGAGCGCTACGAGCCGTACGGCGGCGTGGACACCCTCGCCGACATCGACACTGGCACCCAGACCCGCAGCGGCCTCTGGAGCCCGGCGCCGATCCGACACTGAGGAGCGGCGCAGCTCAGGGTGGGCGCTAGGTGGGCGGGTGCCGGTCGCATACGATCAAGCACCGTGCCTGTGACAGCCCCGACGTCCCGTGTTTCCGCACGTACCGCCCGTCTGATCGCGATCGTCGCGGGTGTTCTCGGCGTCGTGCTGTGCGCTCTCACCCCGCTCCTGCCGGTGAAGGCCACCGACGCCGACATCACCTGGCCCGCAGGTCAGGAGCTCGCGGCGGAGACGTCATCGGTGATGGCGCCGCTCATCGCGCAGACCCCGCAGACACTCGACGCCCGCATCCCGTGTTCGACGCTTACCGGCGCTCGCAACGGCATCGTCCTCTCGACCATGCCGGTGAGCGCGCCGAAGTCGAAGGGCTCGTCGCTGTGGGTGACGAAGTCCGATCAGGCCGTCACCGTCACCTTCCGCAACAGCGTCGCGGCCACCGCGGCCCGCGCCGAACTCGACCGTTGCCGCGAGCTGCACATCTTCTCCGCCCCGAGCGGACCCGGCGCCCGGTTCGTCGGCCTCGGTGAATCGACGGTCCTGCCGCCGGAGAAGCGACCGCAGGTCGCCGGCATCTTCAGCGAGCTGAGTGCCGAGCAGGCCCGCGCCGCGGCCGACGCCGGGATGTCGGTCTCGATCGACATCGACAACCGGTACGAGTCCTCGCCGACGGTCCTGAAGATCATCGTGATGGTCCTCGCCGTGATCTCGGTGATCGTGGCCCTGGTCGCCCTGGCCCTTCTCGACCGCATCCAGGGCTACCACCGGCGGATCGGGGCCCGCACCCACGCCTGGTGGCACTCACTGAAGCCGCGCGCCGCCGACCTGGTCGTGACGACGATCCTGCTGATCTGGCTGTTCCTGGGTGCCGGGTCGCCCGACGACGGTTACGTCCTCAACATGGGCCGCACCGCCGACGGGTTCGGTTACCTGGCCAACTACTACCGCTACTACGGCATCCCCGAGGCGCCGTTCGACTGGTACTACAGCTTCCTCTCGATGTGGTCGTCGATTTCGCCGTCGATCCTGTGGATGCACATCCCGGCACTCGTCGCCGGCCTCGTGTCGTGGTTCGTGCTCAGCCGGGTGCTGCTGCCGCGTCTCGGCCCGGCGGTGCGTCGCAGCTCGTGGTCGACCTGGGCTGCCGCCCTAACCTTCACGGCGTTCTGGCTGCCGTTCTGCAGCGGCCTGCGCAGCGAGGGCATCATCGTCCTCGGCTCCCTGTTGACCTGGTGGGCAGCCGAATACGCCATCTCCACCCGACGCCTGCTGCCGGCGGCGCTGGCCGCGGCGCTCGCCGGGTTCACCCTCGCGCTCGCCCCGCACGGCGTCGTGGGTGTCGCGATCCTGCTCGTCGCCGCCCGCGCGTTGCTGCACATCCTGCTCCGACGACGCAGCGAGCTCGGCGGTTCGACGTGGACGTCGACCGCGGCGCTCGTCGCGCCGATCGTCGCCGCCGGGATGGTCGTACTGGTGATCGTGTTCCGGGACCAGACGCTCGCGACTGTGCTCGAGGCCATCAAGCTCCGCTACACCGTCGGCCCGGTGATCTCCTGGCACCAGGAGTTCTTGCGGTACTACTTCATCTCGGTCGTCACCGACGACGGCTCGCTGACCCGGCGGGTGCCACTGCTGCTGCTTCTCGCCGGTCTGTTCGTCGTGGTCGCGGTGATGCTGCGGCGCACCAGGATTCGCGGTGTCGACCCCGGCCCGGTGTGGCGTCTCGTCGGCGCCGTCGGCGTGACCCTGCTGCTGTTCGTGTTCACCCCGACCAAGTGGACGATCCAGTTCGGCGTGCTCGCCGGTCTCGCGGCGGCGATCGCCGCGGCCGCGACCCTCGCCGTCGCCCAGTCCGCAGCACGATCGGCACGCAACCTCACCGTCTTCGTGTCGGGTCTGCTGTTCGCGATGGCCGCGGCGATGGCCGGTTACAACTCCTGGCCGTTCGCCTACGAGTACGGCATCTCCTGGTTCGACCGGGCGCCCGTCATCGCCGGCTACGGGGCGTCGACGCTGTTCCTGATCCTCGCCGTCCTCGCCGCCGCCCTGGCGGTGTGGCAACATCTGCGACTCGACTACGTCACCAATCGCGGACTCGCTCACAGCGACACCGGCCCCGGCGAGACCCGCGCGGATCGTCGCCGCCTGTTCCTCGCGTCCTCGCCGATCGCGGTGATCGCCGGACTCCTCGTCGTCGTCGAGATGCTGCTGTTCGTCAAGGCCGCCGTCACCCGGTATCCGGCACCGACGGTGCTCACCGAGAACCTGAACACCCTGCGCGGCAACCCGTGCGGCCTCGCCGACGAGGTGCTCGTCGAAGTCGACCCGAACACCGGCATGCTCACCCCCGCCGGCGGTGCGTCGGCGACCGAGGCACTGCGCGGCGAGAACCCGGTGGGCTTCTCCCCCAACGGCATCCCCGGCGACCTGCAGCCCGAACCGGGAAGCCAGCGCCCGGGCCAGATGAACGTGTCGGCGAGCATGGCACGCCCGTTCGCCATCACCGGCGGACTCGGCTCCGGGACCACCGGCGGCCGCGGACCCGAAACCGTCAACGGGTCGAACGCCAAGCTCCCCTACGGACTCGACCCGGCCACCACGCCCGTGCTCGGCAGCTACGGATACAACGGCGAGGCGCGCCTGACGACGGGCTGGTACGACCTGCCCGCCGACCGTGCCGCGTCGCCGCTGCTCGTGTTCAGCACCGCGGGCGCCGTCTCGACCATCGACACCTTCGGGGTACGCAACTTCGGGCAGAAGATGGTCGTGCAGTTCGGCCGTCCCGGCCCCGACGGCTCGTTCCAGCAGGTCGGCCCGGACATCCTGCCCATCGACCCCGGACCGGTGATCCTCAACCGCCCGTGGCGCAACATGCGGGTGCCGATGGCGGCCGCACCGCCGGCCGCGACCGTGATGCGACTGTCGTTGCAGGACAACAACCTCGGCGACAAGCAGTTCATCGGGATCACCCCGCCGCGCGCGCCGCAGCTGCAGACCCTGCAGGAGGTCGTCGGGACGACGGCGCCGACCCTGATCGACTTCGGGGTGGCCTCGCACTTCCCGTGCCAGCAGCCGATGGGTGTC
Source organism: Gordonia sp. 135 (assembly GCF_009720185.1). Classification (NCBI taxonomy): domain Bacteria; kingdom Bacillati; phylum Actinomycetota; class Actinomycetes; order Mycobacteriales; family Gordoniaceae; genus Gordonia; species Gordonia sp. 135. Next base: position 314,515 of record NZ_CP046257.1, on the reverse strand, counting down.
TCGCACGGCGTCGCCCAGGTCCCGCAGTGGCGGATCCTGGGTGACTACCCGCTGACCAACTCGCAGTCCAAGACCTGGCAGGCCGGGGTCGACGGCGGCCTGCTGGCCATCTCGGAGACGACGACCTCGGCCCAGGCCGTGTCGACCTACCTCAAGGACGACTGGGTCCGCGAATGGGGCGCCCTGGAGAAGCTGACGCCACTGGTACCCGACGCACCGAACGCACAGATCGACACCGCACAGACGACGCAATGGGGCTGGTCACGCGCCGGCTCGATCAGGGTGGAGCCCGAATCCGATGAGTGAACCCAACCCCACGAGCACGGCCCCGCAGGCCGACGAGCGGCCCGGACGCGACTATCGCACCGCGAAGATCGTCGCGGTCGTCACCGGCCTGCTGGGTTTCCTGCTCGCGATCGTCACGCCGATCCTGCCGGTGAACCAGACCACCGCCGAACTCGAATGGCCACAGGGCGATTCGGTCTCGGATGTGGCCGCACCACTGGTGGCCTTCGTCCCGATCGACATGGACATGTCCGTGCCGTGTTCGCTGGCCGCCCGCCTGCCCGCGCAAGGCGGTGTCCTCCTCTCGACGACGCCGGAGGGTGGACAGGACGACTCCGCTCGCGGCCTCTTCGTCCGCGCCACCGCCGACACGCTGACGATGATCGACCGCAACGTGGTGCTCCTCGACACCGACCGTGCGGCGGCGCAGGCCAACCCGAACTGCCGGATCGTGATGCACGCCGACGGTGAGGGCGTCGACGGCCGCTTCGAGGGCCTGCCCGCCCCGGACGCCGCCGATGGTGGTCTCAACGAGTTCGCCATCCCCGACCACGAGATGCGACCGCAGATCGTCGGCATCTACAGCGATCTGCCCGCCGACGTGTCCCGCGACGGGTTGTCGCTGCGCGCCACCATCGACACGCGCTACGTCACCTCGCCGACGCCGGTGAAGCTCGCGGCGATCGTGATCGGCATCGTGATGACGATCCTCTCGCTCATCGCTCTCGGTGTTCTCGACAGCCGGGACGGGCGGGCGCACAAGCGTTTCCTGCCGACCGGTTGGTGGACCATCCGCCGGCCGGACGTCGCGGTGTTCGCGATCCTGGCCTTCTGGTGGTTCGCCGGCGCCAACACCTCCGACGACGGCTACAACTTCACCGTCGGCCGCATCACCAGCGAGGCCGGATACGCGGACAACTACTTCCGCTACTTCGGTGTCCCGCAGGATCCCTTCGGCTGGCATTTCCAGGTCATCTCGGCGATGTCGCACATCAGCGTCGCCGCGCCGTTCATGCGCCTGCCCGCCTTCCTGCTCGGCCTTCTCGGCTGGTGGCTCATCAGCCGCGAGGTGATCCCTCGTCTGGGCCGCACCGTCCGCAACAGCACGCCCGCGGTCTGGTCGGCGGCGTTCGTCTTCCTCGCAATCTGGTTGCCGTTCAACAACGGACTGCGCCCGGAACCCGCGGAGGCCGTGGGCGCGCTGCTCACCTGGTGCTGCGTGGAACGGGCGATCGCGACGCGGCGCCTGCTGCCGTACGCGATCGCGGTGGTGACCGCGGCCTTCACCCTCGCCCTCGCCCCCGGCGGGTTGATGGCGGTCGCCGCGCTGCTCGCGGGCATCCGGCCGATCGTCAAGACGCTCGTGTCCCGGCGTCGCCGCGACGGGCTGCTGCCGATGCTCGCGCCGATCTTGGCCGCCGGTACCGCGGTGCTCTTCCAGATCTTCTTCGACCAGCCCCTGGCCCCGCTGATCGCGGGCAACAAGGTCGCCTCCGACGTGGGGCCGACCCTGGAGTGGTGGCAGGAACCGATCCGGTACTACTACCTGATCCTGCCGACCGCCGACGGCACCCTCGCGCGTCGTTTCGGCGTGCTGGCGATGATCCTCTGCCTGTTCGTCGTGCTCCTGCGCCTGCTCCGTCGCGAGCATCCCAACGGCGTTGCACGGGCCCCGATCTGGCGACTGATCGCGGTCACGCTCGGCACCATGTTCCTCATCGCGTTCACCCCGACCAAGTGGACCCACCACTTCGGCGTCTACGCCGGTATCGCCGCCGGTATCGCCGCCGCGGCGGGCGCGATGATGGCGCCGGCCGTCCTCCGGTCGCGTCGCAACCGCACCTTCTTCGCGGCCGCCGTCCTCGCGATCACCGGGATCTCCTTCGCCGGCACCAACGGCTGGTGGTTCGTCGGCAGCTACGGCGTGCCGTGGTGGGACCGCCCGCCGGCCGTCGGCGGGATCAACGTCGCGTGGTTCATCCTCCTCGCTGCGGTGGTCACCGCCCTGGCCGGTCTGTGGTTCCACTTCCGCGACGACTTCGTCGACGAGCAGACCCGGACCCTCGGTGGCGACCGGTGGTACTCGAAGCTCAAGTTCTCACCGCTGCCGGTGATCTCCGGCCTGATGGTGCTGTTCATGGTCGCCTCGTTCCTGAAGGGCGCCTACGAGCAACGGGACTCCTGGTCCTGGATGAAGTCCAATGCCCGTGCCCTGACCGGCAACTCGTGCGGTCTGGCCAATGATGTCCTCGTCGAGGCCGATCCGACCGCCGGCCTGCTCTCTCCGGCGGCAGTCAACGGACGTCCGGCACCCGCTGTCGCACAGGCACTCTCGGGTTCGGACTCGACCGGCTTCACGCCCAACGGCGTCCCCGACAAGCTGTCGGTGGACGCCACCGAGAGCGACACCTCGTCCACCACGACCGCCCAGAACACCGCGCAGACCGGCGCCGGTGCGGACGAGCCCGCCGACTCGTCGTCGGCGCAGGGTGGCACCGAGGGCGGACAGGGTGCGCGCGGGATCAACGGGTCGACGGTCCGTCTGCCGTTCGGGCTGAACCCAGCTGCGACACCGGTTCTCGGCAGCTACGGCTCGCCGTCGGGCTCCGCCTCCCTGACGACGGACTGGTACCAGCTTCCCGAACGTTCCGACGACGCCCCGCTGCTCACCATGGCGGTCGCCGGGTCGGTCGAGGCCGTCGACGGAATCGGCGTCGTCCACGCCGGCCAGAAGGTGATCGCGCAGTTCGGTCGTGTCGGCGCCGACGGCCGGGTGGTGCCGACGGGACAGATGTTCCCCATCGACATCGGTGAGGTCCCGACCTGGCGCAACCTGCGGTTCCCGCTGGCCGATTCGCCGGCACAGTCGACCGTGGTGCGCATCCTGGTCGAGGACACCGCAGCGGCGTCGTCGGAGTGGGTGGCCATCACCCCGCCGCGCGTCAGCAGGCTGGCGACCCTGGACGATGTCGTCGGCCGGACCGACCCGGTCTTCATCGACTGGCTGCCCGGTCTGGTCTTCCCGTGCCAGCAGCCGATGAAGGTCCGGCACGGTGTACTCGAGGTGCCGAAGTGGCGGATCATGCCCGACGCCGAGGCCACCCGGAAGAACAGCCAGACCTGGATGTCGGGCACCGCGGGCGGACCGTTGGGCATCACCGAGGCGATGCTGCGTCCGACGCTGCTACCGACGTACCTGCGCAACAACTGGGGCCGCGACTGGGGCGGCCTGCAGCGGTTCACCGAGATCATCCCGGCCCCGCCTGCCGAGATCGAACTCGGGGAGGCACGACGGTCGGGGCTGTACGACCCCGCCCCGATGCGTTCCAGCGGGTACTGAGGCTCTGACCTGGTCCGACGAGGGTGTCGCGGTGCTACCCGCAACACCCTCGTCGAAACCAGGCGACCTCCGTTCGTTACCGCACCGTGACCTCCAATCTCGGTTGCGTCACTCATCCCGCGCGACCCTCGATCCCGCCGTGACCGCGGCCTAGCGTCGTGTCATGAGTAAATTCACGGCACCAGGACTCAGCACGGAATCGGCCGATGAGGTGGCCGGGATTCTGCAGGAGCGCCTCAGCGCACTGAACGACCTGCATCTCACCCTCAAGCACATCCACTGGAACGTGGTCGGCGCGAACTTCATCGGGGTACACGAGATGATCGACCCGCAGGTCGAACTCGTCCGCGGCTACGCCGACACCGTCGCGGAGCGCATCGCGACCCTGGGTTCGTCGCCCAAGGGCACGGCCAAGGCGATCGAGACCGACCGCTCGTGGAGCGATTACTCCATCGGTCGCGACACTGCACAGGCACACCTCGGAGCCCTCGACCTCGTCTACGAGGGCTTCATCACCTCGCACCGGGACGCGATCGAGAAGATCGGTGAGATCGACCCGATCACCGAGGACGTCCTGATCGGGCAGACCGCTGAACTCGAGAAGTTCCAGTGGTTCGTCCGCGCCCATCTCGAGAGCTACACGGGCGAGCTGAGTCACGCCGGCGCCAGCAGCGAGAAGGAAGCCGCCGATGCCGCACGCTGACCGCTAGACCGGGTGCGGGGCCATCGCCCGGTCCCGCACCGAAACCGCGGTCGCGACCGCCCCCACCACCAGCTCGCGGCCGCGGTTTCCCCCCTCTTGACCCGAACACGTTGCGAGAGTTGATCTCTCGATGTGGTACGGGTGTTGTCGCACGTCCAACCGTCGACGCACTGTTACTCTGGGCACAGGCTTAGGCCGTGAACAGGATGTGAAGACAATTGCGTCCGCCGGATCGATCGGGGCGCCCTCGCTCTGACGGGGAGGTACGTGTGGCTGAAACACGATCATTCACGCTGTTCGACGATCTGGAGCTCCACATGCAGTTCGCGCCGGTGTGCCGGCTGTCGGACGGAGCGTTGGCTGCCGTCGAACTACAGCTCCGTGGACCCGCCGGAACCCGCCTCGCCACCGCCGCCGCCCTCAAGCGGGCCGCACGGCTCGTCGAAGAGCACCCGGTGCTGGACGAGCGTAAGCGGAAGATGGCCGCCAGCCCGCGCGCGCAGTCGCTGGCCAAAATCCTTCCGCTCCTGGTCAACCTCGATCTGGAACTGATCGACAATCTCGACGAGGAGACCACTCACACGCTCGAGCGCCACGTCATGGTGATCCTGCCCGACTCCGTCGAACGCAGTCCCCAGCGCACGCTGGCCCGGGTCGCGCAGGCCCGCGCCGCGGGCAAGATCATCTGTGTCGACGGCCTGGTCCGCAGCGAACACGCCGCCACCCTGCTGTCGCTCGTCGAACCGGACATCATCGTGACCGGTGCCGAGCTCCTCGCCAAGCAGGCCACCGCCGATGCCGCACAGCTCGCCCACGCCCTTGCCGCGCACACCGAACGCAGTCATGCCGTGGTGATCGCCGAGGGCGTCGACGACGAGTCGTCCCGGGTGACCGCCCAGACGATGGGCGCGGCCTTCGGTATCGGCGATCTGTACCCGCCGGTGTCCGACCCGTCGACTCTGGCGACGCGGACCATCGTCCCGCTGCCCGACATGCCGGTGTGGACGACCCCGGACTCGGAGAAGTCGACCCCGTATCGCATCGCATCGACCTCCATCGAGCCGCGCATGGGCAACAAGCGCCTGCTCATCGAGATGAGCAAGGCCTTGGAACACCAGGCCGCGATCGGGGGCGCCGCCATCGTGCTGGGCACCTTCCAGTTCGCCGAGCACTTCACTCCCCGCACCGCCAAGCGGTGGCGGGAGATGTCGACCCAGACCGGCCTGGCCGGCGTCTACGGCGTCGGGCTCCCCGATGTGCGGGACGGCAACGTGCACCGGGCGCCCCTCGATCCCGAGGACGACCTGATCAACGAGTGGAACGTCGCGGTCCTCGGCCCGCACTTCGCCGCACTGCTCTCCGCGCGCGACCAGCACGACGCCGGCCCCGACCTGGAGCGCACCTTCGAGTTCGTCCAGACCTATGACCGGATGACCGTCACGCAGGCCGTTCACTCGATCCTGGCCAGGTTCGCCTGAGTTCCCGACGGGAGCCTCGATTTGGGATTGTCACAGCATCGCTGACTACGATGCGCCTGTGCCGAAGTCGCCTGGAGTGTCCGAATCAGACGAGCCCACCGTCGGCGCCGACACCCCCGTAGCGCAGTCTTCCGATCGTTCCTCGCGGCCCGTGGCGATCGTGGCCGCGGTGGCCGGACTGGTCGCCCTCGCCGCCGGTGTGCTGACCCCGTTCCTGCCGGTCACCACGTCGACGGCGTCGATCACGTGGCCGCAGAGCCAAGAGCTGGGCGCGGAGTCGGCGTCGGTCACCGCACCGCTGGTCGCGCAGACCGCACGCGATGTGCAGATCACCATCCCGTGCCGGGTGCTGGCGGCCACGCCGGGCGATGCGACCACGACGGTGCTGTCGTCGATGCCGGCGAGCGCCACGAAGGCGAGTGAGAACGGTCTCTTCGTGGTGGCCGACGCCGCGAATGTGACGGTGTCGGTCCGCAACAAGGCCCTGGCCTCGGTACCGCGTTCCGCTCTGGCGGGGTGCGACGACCTACGCATCTTCTCCGACGCCACCACGACCGGCGCCCAGTTCGTCGGCGTGCCCCCGGGTGCGGCGAGCGCCGGTGGCGGCGATGTGGGCCTGGCCGAGCCGTCGTCGAATCCGCAGATCGCGGGTGTGTTCACCGGCCTGACCACCGAGCAGGTCCGGGCGTCGGGCATCGACGTGCGGATCGAGATCGACGACCGCTTCGACTCCTCGCCGTCGGTGATCAAGTGGCTGGTCATGATCATCGGCGTCGTCGCGGCGATCGTCGCGCTGATCGCGGTGGGCCGACTCGACCGCATCCACGGCTACCACCGCCGGGTGGGCGGCAGGCTCCGCTGGGGAAAGGTGCTGCGGCCGACGCCGACCGACATCGGCGTCACCCTGACGCTCGTCGTGTGGCACTTCCTGGGTGCCGGGTCGCCGGATGACGGCTACATCCTCAACATGGGCCGCAACGCCGCGGACGCGGGCTACCTGGCCGACTACTACCGCTTCTACGGCATCCCCGAGGCGCCGTTCGACTGGTACTACAACTTCCTCGCCTACTGGTCGACGATCTCGACCACCGGCCTGTGGATGCGTCTGCCCTCGTTGATCGCCGGCCTTGCCGCCTGGTTCATCCTCAGCCGGGTGCTGCTGCCGCGTCTCGGCGGCGCCGTCCGCCGGTCCCAGTGGGCGATGCTGACCGGTGCAGCGGTGTTCCTGGCGTTCTGGCTGCCGATGTGTTCGGGTCTGCGCAGTGAGGGCATCATCGTGCTCGGCACGCTCCTCACCTGGTGGGCGGTCGAGGTCACGGTCTCGACGCGCCGGATGCTCCCCGCAGCACTCGCCGCGCTCACCGCGCTGCTGACGCTCGCACTGGCCCCGCACGGCCTGGTCGCGCTGGCTCTGCTGATCGCCAGCGCCCGGCCGTTGCTGCGCATCCTTGTCCGCCGCCGTCGTGAAGACGGTCTGCTGCCGCTCCTCGCACCTGTCCTCGGTGCGGGTGCGCTCGTCGTCATCGTCGTCTTCCGCGACCAGACGCTGGCGACGGTCTTCGAGGCGATCCGCATCCGCTACTCGGTCGGACCGACGCTGGCCTGGTACCAGGAGCTGCTGCGCTACTACTTCCTGGCCGTGAACCACACCGACGGTGCACTCGCACGACGCATCCCGGTGCTGCTGTTCGCCGTGTCGATGTTCCTCGTACTCGCGATCATGTTGCGTCGCAAGCGGATCGACGGAGTCGACCCCGGGGCCGTGTGGCGCGTCCTGGGCGCATCGTTGCTGACGATCCTGCTGCTGTCGTTCACGCCGACCAAGTGGACGATCCAGTTCGGCATCTTCGCCGGCCTCGGCGCGGCGCTGGCCGCCGTCGCCTGTGTCGCGATCGGCCAGGCGGCGAGCCGAACGCTGCGCAACCTGTCGATCCTGATCGCCGGCCTGCTCGTGGCGTGTGCCGCCGCCGCGGCCGGCAAGAACGCGTGGCCGTGGCCGTACAACTTCGGCATCGCCTGGTTCGACAAGGCACCGGTCATCGCCGGGATGCAGGTGTCCACGGTGCTGCTCGCGCTGGCCGTCGTCGCGCTAGTGTTCGCCGTCTGGCAGCACCTGCGCATGGACTACGTCGACGAGACCGGCCTGGCCCACGATCAGGGCGCCGCTCCGGCCGGTTGGCGCATCGGTGTCGCCTCGGCACCGATCGCGGTGATCGCCGTCCTCATCGTCGTCTGCGAGCTCGCGGTCTTCGCCAAGGCCGCGGTCAGCCGGTCCGACACGTTCACCGTGCTGTCGGCCAACCTCGACTCCCTGCGCGGCAACACGTGCGCCATGGCCGACGCGGTGCTCGTCGAGCCGGACCCCAACAAGGGCACACTCGCCCCCGCTGACGGCGGATCGGCGTCGAAGACCCTGGAGGGCGACTCGCACGGCTTCAGCCCCAACGGCGTGAAGCCCGACCTGACACCGCAGGCCGGTGCCCAGAAGCCCGGCGCGATGAACACCTCCGCGGACCTCTCCAAGACCTTCATCGTCTACGGCTCCAACCCCGGCACCGCGGGCGGCGTGGGCCCGCGCGGGGTCAACGGCAGCACCGCCGCACTCCCGTACGGCCTCGACCCGGCCACCACGCCGGTCATGGGCAGCCACGAGACCAGTGACGGACAGGCCACGCTGACCACCGGGTGGTATCGCCTCCCGGATCGCGACGCCTCGCCGCTGATCGTCGTCACCGCCGCGGGTGCCGTGTTCACCTACGACCGCGACGGTGTCCCGATCTTCGGGCAGACGCTGCAGGTCGAGTTCGGCCGCGAGGTCGACGGCGAGTTCGTCGAGGTCGGCGCACCCGCGGTCCCGATCGACGCCGAGCGGTCGAACCGGCCGTGGCGCAATCTCCGCATCCCGATGGACCGCGTGCCCGCCGATGCCACGGTGATGCGCCTCGTCGCCAAGGACAACAACCTCGACGCCGACCAGTGGCTCGCGATCACGCCGCCGCGTGCTCCGGTCCTGGAGACCCTGCAGCAGGTGGTCGGTTCGACCGATCCGGTTCTCATCGACTTCGCCGCCGGCGCCTGGTTCCCGTGCCAGCGGCCGATGACCGCCCACGAGGGCGTCTTCGACGTCCCCGACTGGCGAATCCTGCCGGAATCCTGGATCGCCAACTCGCAATCCAAGACCTGGATGGCCGCCGAGGACGGCGGCCTGCTGACGACCGTCGAGGCACTGACCCGGCCGTCGACGGTGGCGACGTATCTCGACAACGACTGGTATCGCGAGTGGGGCAACCTGCAGCGACTCAACCCGCTGGTGCCGCAGGCGCGGCCGGCGGACGTGACAACCGGGTCGGCGACCACATGGGGATGGTCACGACCCGGCCCGATCAGGGTGGTGCCCGAAGATGACTGACCGCGTTGACGCTCCCATCGAAGCGGAGCACGACGACTCGCCGCCGGCGAAACGGGAGCAGAGTTTCTCCGAACGCGATGCGGGCAAGGCGCGCATCGTCGCCATGGCGGCGGGCGCGCTCGGCATCCTGCTGGCGCTGCTGAGCCCGTTCCTGCCGGTCGACTACACGAAGTCCGAACTCGTCTGGCCGCAGCAGGGTTCGGTCGCCAACGTCGCCGCACCGAACGTGTCGTTCGTGCCGGTGTCGATGGAGGTCTCCGTCCCGTGTGCGCTGGGTGCGTCGCTCCCGCGCACCGGCGGCGTCCTGCTGTCCACGGTGCCCGAGGGCGGTGCGGAGGCCGGGAAGGTCGGCCTGTTCATCCGGGCCACCGCCGACTCCCTGCAGGTCGTCCAGCGAAACGTGGTGCTGCTCAACACTCCTCGCACGGCCGCCCAGAACGCCCCGGACTGCCGCATCGTCGTCGACGCGGACACCGACGGCAGCCGCGGCTCGATCCAGGGCGTGCCCGAGACCGCGGGTGCGATCCACGAGTTCGATCTCCAGGACCCGAACGCGCGTCCGCAGATCATCGGCGTCTACTCGGGACTGCCGTCGACCGTGTCCACCGAGGGACTGTCCTTCCGGTCGACCATCGACACCCGATTCGTCTCCACCCCCACGAGTCTCAAGTTCTGGCTGCTGGTGCTGGGCGTGGCGGCGACCATTCTGTCGCTGGCCGCCCTGGCGGTTCTCGACGCCCGTGACGCCCGCGGGCACCACAAGATCTTCCCGGCCGGCTGGTGGCGGGTCCGCCCGGTCGACGGATTCGTCGCACTCGTCTTGGGAATCTGGCTGTTCGTCGGCGGCAACACCGCCGACGACGGATATCAGGTGACGGTGGGCCGGATCGCCCGCGAGGCCGGCTATCTCGACAACTACTACCGCTACTTCGGCGTGCCGCAGGATCCGTTCGGCTGGCACTACCAGTACCTGTCGGTGTGGATGGACGTCAGCACGGCCACCCCGTGGCTCCGCCTGCTGCCGTTCATCTTCGCGATGACGTCGTGGTGGCTGATCTCCCGTGCCGCGATCCCCCGCCTGGGTCGTGCGGTCCGCGAGTCGACGCCCGCGATCTGGGCCGCCGCCCTGGTCTTCCTCGCCGTGTGGATGCCGTACAACAACGGTCTGCGCGTCGAACCGCTGATCGCACTCGGAACCCTGTTCACGTGGGTCTGCGTCGAACGGGCCATCGCCACCGGGCGGTTCTTCCCGCTGACGGTCGCCATCATCTCGGCGGCGTTCACGCTGACCATCCACCCCACCGGGGTCATCGCGGCGATCGCGCTCATCGCCGGTATCCGGCCGCTGCTCAAGCGGTTCATGGTGCGCCGCAAGCGCGATGGCGTCCTTCCGCTGCTGCTGCCGATCCTGGCCGCGGGTCTGGCGGTGATGTTCGAGATCTTCGCCGACCAGCCGCTCGCCCCGATCCTGGAAGCGGTGTCGGTCAACGGTCAGGTCGGTCCCACCAACAAGTGGTGGGAAGAACCGATGCGCTACTACATGCTGATGAACCCGACCGCGGACGGCGGCATCTCCCGACGCTTCGGTGTCCTGATCGTGTTCACGTGCTTCGTCCTCGTGGTGATCATGCTGCTCAACCGGCGGCGTCTGCCCGGCATCGCGACGGCACCGACGTGGCGTCTGCTGGCCATGGTCGCGGGTTCGGTTGTGCTGATGGCGTTCCTGCCCACCAAGTGGACCCACCAGATGGGTGTGTACGCGGCGATCGGCGGTGCGCTCGCCGCGGTGGCGACCGCGTGTGCGGACCGGACGATCATGCGGCGCCGCCGGAATCGCACGCTGTTCGCGGCCGCCTGCGCCTACGTCCTCGCCCTGGCGTTCTCCGGACGCAACCAGTGGTGGTACGTCGGCAGCTACGGAATCCCTTGGCGCGACGCCGTTCCCGATGTCAAGGGCATCCCGCTGTGGACCGGCATCCTCGCCGTTGCGGTCGCACTGACACTGCTGGGCCTCTGGCAGCACTTCCGCGACGACTACGTCGACGAGGCGGTCCGTGCGGGCTCGTCGACGTCGCTGTTCTCACGCCTGCGGAGTCCGTCGATCATCATCGTGTCGGCGATCATGCTGGTGTTCACCCTGGTCTCGTTCGCGAAAGCAGACTGGACGCAGCGCAATTCGTGGTCGTGGCTCAGCTCGAACGTGAACGCGCTCAAGGGCGAACCGTGCGCGCTCGCCGACGCCGTGCTCGTGGAGAGCGACCCGACCGCCGGACTCCTCGCCCCGGCACGCGTTGCCGGACAGAACAATCCGTCGCCGGGTGCGGCCCTCGCGGGCGTGGGCATGGTGGGCTTCGATCCCAACGGCGTCGCGTCGGATCTCTCTGAGGACACCGAGGAGGAGTCCGACGACTCCGCGGGCACCTCGACCGCCGAGGTCGATCGCACGCAGACCGATCCGACCGAGGACGGCAGCAGCTCTGACGACACCACCACGTCGTCGACCGACACCAGCGGCGGTCGTACCGCGCAGGCGGGCGTCAACGGCTCGACGGTGAAGCTGCCGTTCGGACTGTCACCGTCCAAGACCCCGGTGTTGGGCACCTACAACTCCCCCACCGGGACCGGGAACCTCACCTCCGACTGGTACCAGCTGCCCGAGGGGCGTTCCGACGCCCAGCCGCTGGTGACCATGTCCGTGGCCGGTTATGTCGAGTACATCGACGATCTCGCGGTCGTCCGGCCGGGCCAGAAGGTGCGGTTGCAGTTCGGCCGCGTCGCACCGGACGGCACGGTGGCCCCCGCCGGTCAGATGATGCCGCTCGACATCGGTGGCGCACCCGAGTGGCGCAACCTGCGTTTCCCGCTGGATCAGGCACCTCCGGGCGCCTCCGTGGTCCGCGTGCTCGCCGAGGACACCTCTCCGCTGCGCGATCAGTGGCTCGCGGTCACCCCGCCGCGGGTGTCGTCGATGGAGACGCTCAACAAGCTCGTGGGCAGCGAGGATCCCGTCCTCATCGACTGGGAGGCCGGACTCGCGTTCCCGTGCCAGCGACCCGCTCAGGTCAAGTACGGCGTCCTCGAGACGCCGGTCTGGCGGATCTCCCCCGACCGCGAGGGCGAGCGGGTGAACTCGCAGCGCTGGATGGCCGGCGACGCCGGTGGTCCGTTGGGCATCATCGAGAACGAGGTGCGCGGCCGCGTCTACCCGTCGTACCTGCGCAACGACTGGGCGAAGGACTGGGGCTCGCTCCAGGGCCTCACCCCGATCCTGCCGCAGACCGACGCGGAGCTGATCATCACCACCGAGACCCACAACGGCCTCTGGACACCGGGGCCGATGCGGGCGATCGGCAACTGACACCCTCCGCAAACCCTCCCTTTTTCCGTAAACCCGCCACCTCGTGAAGGGGTGGGCCTACGGAAAAGGGGTGGGTTTGCGCTAGATCGGCATCAGGAAGTGCTTGCGCGGGGTCTTGAGGACCTGCTTGTCGCGCAACTGCGCCAACGCCTTCCGGAGCTGCAGGCGGGTCTCGGCGGGCTCGATGACCGCGTCGACGTAGCCGCGTTCGGCCGCGAGGTAGGGCGTGGCCATCATCGTGTTGTAGAAGTCGATGAAGTCACGACGAACCTTGTCGGCCTCAGCAGCCGAGAGCCCTTCGGTCTGACGACGAGTCAGCACGGCGGCGGCCGATTCGGCACCCATGACGGCAATCTTGGCTGTTGGCCAGGCGAAGTTGATGTCGGCACCGAGGTGCTTGGAACCCATCACCGCATAGGCGCCGCCGTAGGCCTTGCGCAGCACCACGGTGACCTTGGGGACGTCGGCCTCCACGTAGGCGTAGAGGAAGCGACCCGACCGGCGGATGGTGCCCTTCTGCTCCTCGGCGAGGCCGGGGAGGATGCCCGGCGTGTCCACGAGGAACACCAGCGGGATGTTGTAGGCGTTGCAGATCCGGACGAAACGCGTCGCCTTCTCCGACGAATCTGTGTCCAGCACACCGGACATGACGCTCGGCTGGTTCGCGACGACGCCCACCGACCGGCCGTCCACACGTGCGTAACCCGTGATGATGTTGGGCGCGAACAGTTCTCCCACCTCGTGGAAGGCACCGTCGTCGAACAGCCGGATGATGATGTCCTTCATGTCGTAGCCGGCGTTGTCGTTGTCCGGCATGAAGTCGTTGAGCGACAGATCCGACTCGGTGATCTCGGGTTCGAGTCCCGGGTTGATCACCGGCGGTTCCTCGTACGCGCTCGACGGCATGTACTGCAGGTACTCGCGGACCCAGTCGAACGCGGCCTTCTCGTCGGGCGCGATGTGGTGGATGTTGCCCCAGCGCGCCTGATTGTGGGCGCTGCCCAGATCCTCGGCGGAGATCTCCTCGCCGTTGACCTGCTTGAGCACGTCCGGGCCGGTGACGAACATGTACGACTTGTCCTCGACGGCGACGAGGATGTCGGTGTTGGCCGGCGTATAGACGGCACCGCCCGCACACTTGCCGAGGATGACCGAGATCTGCGGTGCGAGACCGGAGAGCAGATCGTTGCGTCGGCCCATTTCTGCGTACCAGGCCAGCGAGGTGACGGCGTCCTGGATGCGGGCGCCCGCCGAGTCGTTGATGCCGACCATCGGGCAGCCGATCTTGCCCGCCCACTCCATCAGCGATGCGACCTTGCGGCCGAACATCTCGCCGACGGTGCCGCCGAAGACGGTCTGGTCGTGCGAGAACGCGGCGACGGGGCGTCCGTGGACGAGGCCGTGGCCGGTGACCACACCGTCGCCGTACCCGCTCTCCGCGGCGCCCGGCATCTTGGCGAGCGCGCCGATCTCGACGAACGTCCCGGGGTCGAACAGCATGGCCAGGCGTTCGCGAGGGGAGCAGATCCCCTTCGCCGCACGCTTGGCGACTGCCTTCTCCCCTCCGGGTTCGCGAGCGGCCTCCAGCTTTTGCCGGAGGTCGGCGAGCTTGCCTGCGGTGGTGTCAGTCACGGTCCTTCACTTTCTACGCGACCACGATGTCTCGTGAGGCTACCTCTTACCAAGCCGTCCGAGACGCGTGGCCAGATCGGCGCCGATCTTGGCGATGTAGGGCTCGTCGACGATCGACAGGTGGTCGCCACCGATGTGGATGATCTCCAGGTCGTCGACGACCTCGCCCCACCGGCCGTCCTCGTCGATCTCGGCCCACTGCGGTTCGAGCTCGATCGCCCCGGCATGCATCTTGTCCGCGCGGTACAGCACGACCTTGCCGTCGTACGGTTCCGGCGCGATGTTGCTGAGCACGCGGTTCTCGATGAACGAGGTCCGCTGGTGTTCGATGATGCCGCCCGGGATCTTGGTGCCCGACATCGACATCATCTCCATGATGATCGCGAACTGACCCTCGTCGTCGGCCTCGACGAGCCTCTCCATCGGGATCGGCACCTCGGGGTCGAGGTCGTAGTTGCGGATCGCGAAGTCCTTCCACCGTTCCAGGCGGGCGCGCTTGGTCTCGGGGGTCTCGGTCATGTCCTCGCGAGGACGCACGACGTCGATCAGGCCGACGAAGGCGACCTCCTCGCCGGCTTCGCGGAGAACCTGGGCGACGCCGTAGGCGAGGGCACCGCCGAACGACCAGCCCACCAGCACGTACGGCCCGTTCGGCTGCAGTTCGCGCAGACGCGGGATGTACTCGCGGACACGGTCTTCGATCGTTCCCTCGACGCCGCGGTCGAAACCGATGACCGGCTGGTCGTCGGGCAGCCGCTTGAGCAGCGCCTCGTAGGCCGAGGTGTTGCCGCCGGCCGGGTGGAACAGCAGGATCGGGGCCGGGTCGCCCGCAGCGGGGTCGTAGACCTTCTTGCCCTCGGGAACCAGACGCAGGTAGCGCAGGAATCCGTCGGTCGACGCCCCGGCATCGAGGTGCTCGCGAACGTAGTTCGACATCTCCTCGATGGTCTCCGAGTCGAGGATGTCCTCGACGTCGATGTCGCCACCGGTGCGCTCGTTGAGGCGGTCGGTGAGCTGCTGGGCCGTCTCCTCCGACAGGACCGGCAGCTTGTTGAAGATGCCGCCCGCGGACTTCTTGGTCACGACCGCGTAGGTGCCGAAGGTCAGGCGCTCGGCCGCATCACGCGGCGGGACATCCGAACCCGCGGCCTCGGCGACCGCCTTCTGCGAGGTGATGTCGGTGGCCGGCTTGGCGGCCGCGACCGGTTCCGGATCGGTGCCCGGGGAGGTCGCGACGGCGTCCTCCACCTCCACGACATCCCGGGCCACCTCTTGCTTGGGCTCCGGGGACTCCTCGACGGCCGGCACGCCCGGGGTCGCGCCCTGGGCGTTCTGCTCGTCGATGTAGGCGTTGAGCGCTGCCGTGTCGAGTTCGCCTCCGCTGGCGGCGTTCTCGGCGAGATCGTCGAGCTGGTCGCGGTGGGTGACCGCGAACTCGACGAACTTCTGAACGTCGGCCAGGTTCGCCTGGCGCATCGCCTGCAGCTGTAGCTGCGGGATGTCGAACTCGTACTCGACGCGGTTCTTGATCCGCACGGCCATCAGCGAATCCAGGCCCAGCTCGATGAGCGGGATCTCGCGCGGCAGGTCCTCGGGGTCGTAACCCATCGACTCGCCGACGATGATCGCGAGGCGATCGCCCACGGTCTCACCGGATTCCGGATTCCACTTGTTGCCGATGTCGTCGACGATCTCGTCCTCGACGACGACCTTGTCGTCGGCGAACGCCGCGGCACCGGACTCGGGGGCCGCAGCGGGCGCGGACGCCGTCGCGGCGGTCTCGTCGAGGTCGCCGGTCACAGCGGCCTCGAAGAGCAGGCGGAAATTCTTGTCCGCCTTGACGTGCAGGCTCACCGACGCGCCACCCGGATGCGGGCTCAACGTGGTGGTGATGGTGCCGGTCGCCGGGACCTCACCGTGCGACACCGCCGCACCCACCGAGGCGTTCTTCAGCACCTGAGCGGCGGCGGCGTGCACCAAAGCGCGCGGGTCGGTGACGGCTGCGGCATTGACCTCCCAGGCGTGACGGCCGTCGGGCAGCGCGACATGCGATCCGGGGACCGAACCGGCCGAGCCGCCCGAGGACAGCTTCGCCTTGAGCCAGAACTCCTTGCGCTCGAAGCGGGTTCGCGGAACGGCCGCATAGCCACCCGCGCCGAACAGCGACGCGACGTCGACCGGGTGGCCGTGCACGTACAGCTTCATCAGCGCGTTGACCAGACCGAAGCTCTCGTCTTCCTTGCGACGCAGCGTCTCGATGAGCTCGGCGTCGTGCAGGCCGGCCGAGAAGGTGACGGCCGCAACGGAGATCAGGACCGCCGGGTTGGGCGACAGCTCCAGGAAGGTGCGGTGACCGTTCTCCACGGACTTCGAGATGGCCTGGCTGAACCACACACTGTGGCGCAGACCCTTCAGGAAGTAGTCGATGGTGTGGACCGGCTCGTGGCCCGCGCGGTAGAACACCTCGCGGTCGACCGAGCTGTAGAACCCGGTGGTGAGCCGCCGCGGCTCGATGCCGGTGAGCTCGTAGGCGAGTTCGCCGAGGATCGGGTCCATCTGCGAGGTGTGACTCGCCCCCTTGGTCGCCAGCTTGCGGCCGAGTTTGCCCTCGGCCTCGGCCCGCTCGACGATCGCGTCGACCTGCGACTCCGGCCCGCCGATGACGGTGTGGGTCGGTGCCGCGTAGACACAGATCTCGAGGTCGGGGTAGTCGACGAGGACGTCGTTGATGTCCTCGGCGCTGTACTCGACCAGCGCCATCAGACGGATGTCGTCGCCCTGCAGCATCGACTCGCCTTCGCCCATCAGCCGCGAACGCTGGCAGATGACGCGGGTCGCGTCCTCCAGCGACAGGCCGCCGCTGATGTAGGAGGCCGACGCCTCGCCCATCGAATGCGGCACCAGCACACCGGGTTCCGCACCGTGGTGGCGCAGCGTGTCGGCGAGCGCGACCTGGATGGTGTAGATGCCGACCTGGCTGGTCTCGATGCCGTAGGTCTGCTCGTCGTCGAGGAACATGTCGGCGATCGAGTAACCCAGCTCGTTCTGGATGTGCGCGTCCACGCGGTCGACGTACTTCGCGAATATCGGGTTCTCGGTGTAGAGCTGCTTGGCCATCTTGCGGTGCTGCGAACCGAAGCCCGACAGCAGCCACACGGCCGACGCCGCATCCGGCGAATCCGAGGAGTACACCAGGGGATTGCCCTTGCCGTCGGCGATCGCCCGGACACCGGTGATGGCGTCGTCATGGGTGCGGGCCATCACGACGGCACGTGAACGGCCGTGGTTGCGGTGCGCGAGCGCGCGGCCGATGTCGGCGAGCGGGGTGGCCCGGCCCTCGTCGGACTCGAGCCACTCGAGCAGGTCGGCGGCGGTCTTGCGGCGGCGCGACGGCAGGAAGCCGGAGATCACCAGCGGGACGACCGAACCCTCGACGGCACACGGCGCGAAACCCTCGGCCGGGTCGGCCGCGGTCTCGGCGAGCGCCGGCTCGACATTCGCGGCCTGCGCGGCCAGAACGGCCCGCTCGGCCTCGGTCAGGTACTCGTCCTCGTCATCGTCGAGATCCGGCTCGCCCGGAAGGGATTCCGTGGCCGGGAGCTCTGCTGCCGAGGCATCGACCGGAACCGTCTCCGGCTTCAGGTCGCTCGGCAGGACCTCGCGGACCACGACGTGCGCGTTGGTGCCGCCGAAGCCGAAGCCGGAGATACCGGCGACGGCGTGACCCGAGTAGCGGGGCCACTCGGTGGCCTCCGGGATCACCTTGAGGTTGGTCGCGTCGAACTGGATGTACGGGTTGGGACCGCTGTAGTTGCGCGACGCCGGGATGATCCCGTTCTTCAGCGCGAGGACGACCTTGGCGATCGCACCCGCACCGGCAGCGGACTCCATGTGTCCATAGTTGGTCTTCACCGAACCGAGCAGCATCGGCTTGTCGGCGGTGCGGCCGCGACCGACGACGCGGCCGAGGGCGTCGGCCTCGATCGGGTCGCCGAGGATGGTGCCGGTGCCGTGGGCCTCGACGTAGTCGACGGTGCGCGGGTCGATCGCCGCGTCGGTGTACGCCGAACGCAGCACCTCGACCTGGGCCTCGGGGTTCGGGGCCGGCAGGCCGTTCGAACGTCCGTCGGAGTTGACGGCCGAGCCGGCGATGACCGCGAGGACCTCGTCGCCGTCGCGGCGGGCGTCGGCCATGCGCTTCAGCACCACGAGACCGCCGCCCTCGGCGCGGATCATGCCGTCGGCGTCGGCGGAGAAGGCCTTGATGTGGCCGTCCTTGGCCTGCGCGCCGATGCGGTCGAAACCGAGGGTCGCGGCGGGCGTGATCAGCATGTTGACGCCGCCGGCGAGGGCGACGTCGGATTCGCCGGTGCGCAGGCTGCGAACCGCCTGGTGAATCGCCACCAGCGACGACGAACACGCGGTGTCGATGGCGATCGACGGTCCGCGGAAGTCGTAGAAGTAGGAGACGCGGTTGGCGACGATGGCCGTCGAGGTACCGGTCAGCGCGTAGGCCGCGGTGTCCTCGGCGCCCTCGCCGAGTCCGAGGGTCGCGAGCAGCTGGTAGTCGTTGGTCGACGTACCGATGAACACACCGACCGGTGCGCCCTTGAGGTCGCTCGGCGGGATGTGGGCGTGCTCGAGCGCTTCCCAGGTGAGTTCCAGGGCGAGCCGCTGCTGCGGGTCGACCATCTCGACCTCGCGCGGGCTCATCTGGAAGAAGTCGGCGTCGAACGAGCGCACATCGTCGAGGTAGCCGCCCTTGATGTTCGAGGACTCCAGGATCTCGGCGAACCGCGGATCGGAGGTGAACTCGGTCCATCGGCCCTCGGGCAGATCGGAGATGCCGTCGACGCCGCCGACGAGCGCCTCCCACGTCGACTCCGGGGTGGTGCCGGACTTGGGGAAGCGGGTCGACAGGCCGACGATCGCGATGTCGTCGTCGGCGCTGCGCTCACGCCGCCAGAAGGTGTCGGCGGTGTCGTCGAGACCTTCGTCGGGGTCGCCGTCGATGATGCGCTGTGCCAGGGACGAGATCGTCGGGTGGTTGTAGACCACGGTCGCGGTCAGGATGACCCCGGTCTTGTCCTCGACGTCGGCGGCGAGCGCCACCGCGTCGCGCGAGGAGAGTCCGAGTTCTTCCATCGGGCGGTCGACGTCGATCTGGGCGACCGGCACGGCCGTCGCCTGCGACACCCATTCGCGCAGCCAGTCCCGCAGCTCGTCGACGGTGAGGTCACCGGCGGTCTCGCCTGGTGTGGCCTCACCGTTCGACGTCGCGTTGGTCGCGTCGGCGGTTGCTCCGTCTACCGAACCGGGGGTCTCGAGGGACGAGTCGTCGGGCAGATCGGTGCCGCGTGACTCGTCGGTATTCAGTTCAGACATCGCTTCCAGACTACTGCTCTCGTCGGCACCCGAAACCGGGTGCCGGGTGACTGTTGTGGACGCGCTATTCCGCCGCGTCCGGGAACGCCGTCTGCTTGTAGCCGCCGCGCAGGCTGCCGTCGATGTAGGCGGTACGAGTGGCCCGGCGCGCGATCTTGCCCGACGAGGTGCGCGGGATCGAACCGGCGGGAACCAGCAGGACGTCGCGGGCCATGACGCCGTGGCGCTGCGCGACGGCGGCACGCACGGTGTCGGCGACCTCCTGCGGGTCGGCCTTGCGGCCCGGGCCGCGCTCGGCCACGATGACCAGCTGCTCGGAAGCGTCGTCGGGATCGGGGGTCAGACCGCTGCCGGCGAACTCGAAGACCACGGCGGGCAGCTGGTTCGCCGGCACCGAGAAGGCGGCGACGAAGCCCGGACGCAGCGCGGTGCTGGCCTCCTGGGCGCTGTACTCGAGGTCCTGCGGGTAGTGGTTGCGTCCGTCGACGATCACCAGGTCCTTGACGCGACCGGTGATGTAGAGCTCACCGTCGAGCCAGACGCCGTAGTCGCCGGTCCGCATCCACAGGCCGTCGGCCGGGGCGCCCTCGGAGTGGCTGCCCTCCGACAGCGGGGCGACGAGCTTGTTGTGGAAGGTCTCCTCGGTCTCGGCCGGCTTGTTCCAGTAGCCGGCGCCGATGTTGAGACCGTGCAGCCAGATCTCGCCGACGTGACCGTCGGGCCGCTCGGAGGCCGTCTCCGGGTCGACGATGACCGCCCACTGGCTCACCGCGACCTGGCCGCAGGACACCTGGGCCACCGAGTTCGGCGTGCCCTCCTCGACGACGGTCAGCTTGCCGGCGTTGAGATCGTCGCGGTCGACGTAGATGACCTTGGCCTCGTTCTCACGCTGGGTCGCGGAGACGAACAGGGTGGCCTCGGCCATGCCGTAGCAGGGCTTGATGGCCGTCTTCGGCAGGCCGTAGGGCGCGAAGGCCTCGTTGAACTTCTTCATCGAGCTGACCGTGACCGGCTCCGAGCCGTTGATCAGGCCGATGACGTTCGACAGGTCGAGTTCCTCGCCCTCCTTGGGCAGGCCGCGCGCGGCGGCGTGCTCGAAGGCGAAGTTCGGGGCCGCGGCGTAGGTCTCCGCGCCGTCGGCGGCCGCGGCGAGTTCCTTGATCCAGCGGCCGGGTCGGCGGACGAACGCCTGCGGGCTCATGATCGTGATGTACCGACCGCCGAGCGCCGGCAGGATCACGGTCAGCAGGCCCATGTCGTGGAACATCGGCAGCCACGTGACGCCGCGCGCGTTGCGGTCGATCTGGATGGTGTCGGAGATCTGCAGGACGTTCGCGGCGACCGCCTGGTAGGTGATCTCCACGCCCGCGGGGACGCGGGTCGAACCGGACGTGTACTGCAGGTACGCGACGGTGTCCTTGTTGTGGTCCTTGCCCGCGACCGGGGCGACCCAGCTCGAACCCACCGAATCGGGGACCGCGTCGACGGCGATGACGCGCGGGCGCTCCTTGGCCGGCAGCGGCGCGAAGAAGTCGCGGACCGCCTCGGCGGACTTGGTGGAGGTGAGGATCGCCGTCGGCTTGCAGTCGTCGAGGACGGCATGCAGTCGATCGGTGTGGCCGGGCTCGTCGGGCGAGAACAGCGGCACCGCGACGTTGCTGGCGTACAGCGCGGAGAAGAAGCCGATCACGTACTCGAGCGACTGCGGTGCGAGAATCGCAACACGATCACCGGGCTTGGTCACCTGCTGCAGGCGTGCGGCGACAGCGCGCAGGCGCTTGCCGAACTGCGCCCAGGTCAGGTCCTGGGCTTCGCCGTCGCGCTCGCGGCTGTAGTCGATGAACCGGTAAGCCAGCGTGTCGGCCTGCTCACGCACGTTCTGTTCGACGTAGTCGACAAGCGTCGCTTCCTCGGTGAAGGAGATGTTTCCCGTCTCATCGAGAAAGTCTTCGAGTTCAGTCTTCAGCATTCATTACTCCTGTGGCCCCCTCGTGGACTCCCCCACGCGAGTGCAGTTCCCGGTGACGTCCTTCGGCGACAACACCCGGCGCTTCTGCCATCCACGTCCTGTGCCGACCGCGGGATACGGTAGCGCACGTCCAGTTACACAACGAAAAACTTGTGATCGTCAAGTTCAGCTTCGAAAGAGCGTACGTCGGTTCATCGACGTACACCCTCGGGTCAACACCCACCACCTCGTCGTTCACACGCGAGACAGACGGTCATCCTACTCCCCCTTCAACTGGGCCAGAACGGGCGCAAAGGCGTCCATCTGGGTCGGGAAGACCCCGACGTAGGACATGGTCGTCCGGCGACGGACCTCGCGGATCTGATCCGCGATCTCCTCGAAACTGCCGATCGCGATGTACGGCGAGGACAACACGTCGTCGACGGTGAACTCGGTGTCGTGCGCGATGTTCGGCGGGTAGCCCTGCTCGAGGGCCTTCAGCGCCATCTCGGCGGTTGCCACACGATCGTCGGTGATCACGATGACGGCGATCGTCCAGTTCAGCTCGATGTCGTCGAACCGGTCACCCGCGGCCTGGCGGATGCGGTCGACACGTTCGGCCGTCTTCTCGATGGTCATGTCCGACAGCTTCATCTTGCCGTCGGGCGTGGTGCCCGGGGCGACGGAGATGATGTCGGCGTGCTTGGCGGCGAGCGCCAGCATCTTCGGTCCGCCACCGCCGACCGCGATCGGCGGTCGCGGTCCCTGGCGGGGTCGCGGGCTGCCCTCGAGGCCGTTGATCTTGTAGAACTCGCCGTCGAAGTCGACGGTCTCGCCGCGCATCAGACCGTCGAGGATGGTCAGCGCCTCGTCGAGCCGGCGGATGCGGACGCCAGGGGACTCGAACTCGATCCCCGCCTTGTCGAACTCTTCCTTCATCCAGCCTGCGCCGATGCCGAGCTCGAGTCGCCCCTTGCTCAGCACGTCGATCGTGGTGGCCTCCTTGGCCAGCAGCGCCGGGTGGCGCCAGCCGTTGGCCAGTACCGACGTGGCCAGGCGGATCGTGCTGGTGGCCTGGGTCAGCGCACCGAGCGCGGCCAGCGGACCGACCTGGTTGCCCAGGTGATCGGGCACCGCGAAGGTGTCGTAGCCGTATTCCTCGGCGGTCTGGGCCAGCTTGACGAACTTGCGGGCGCCACCTTCGTCCTTGTTGCCCTCGCCACCCGCACCGAAGCGGAACTTGCGCAGACCGGAGGAGCTGCCACCCGCATCATTCGGGGGTTGCGTCATCGCTGTCCTCTCCTCGTGTCCGGCCGTCGGGGACGCCGTACGGCATCCTGTGTCGATCGCCCGGACGAAGCCCGGGCCAGCCCAACACGTTAATGCAGCGTGACGGCCCCGCAAAACGAATCGGTGGTGTCGGCGACAGGGTTACACCGAGTTCGTCGACCGCTGGACGCCGAGGGGTCACTCGTGCGCGGGACGCGGGGCCTCGTCGATGAGGTCCTCGGCCCACGAGTACATCCACTGGGTCGCGGTGCGACCGTCGGCCTCCCAGTACTTGGTGGTGGCATACATCGCGTGGATCGGGTTGCTCGCGGCGTTGGCCAGCTTCGACACGGCGGCGAGCGGATTGAGGACCGTCGGCGAATCGCAGATGAGATCGCCTGGCGCACAGATGGACTGCACGCGGTCCTCGAGGTCGCCGAATCCCCCGTTGCGCGGGCCGGTCATGGTGATGCCGGGGACGATGTTGCCCATGCCGCCGAGAGCGATCTCCGCCCCGACGCCGTCGGGGCTCGGGTCCACGTCGTTCTGCTTGCCGGGCTGGCGACGCCCGTCGGCGATGAGCCCGACCCCGAGAACGAGATCCTGGTCACCGTCTTCGAGAACACCCCGGCCGTTGCCGATGTTGCTGGCGAGATCACCCGCGATCACCGCCCCCTGGCTGAAGCCCATCAGCACGTAGCTGGTGAGCGGGCAGCGCTTGTTGGTGTTGATGATCTTGCCGGCGGCCCGCTTGTACCCCTGGGTGCGTGAGACGTTGTAGTCGGCCTGACGGTCGGCGAGGTTCGTCGGATTCCGGAACTGTGCGGTGTAGGGCACCGTGTAGATCTCGGTCCGCGACGAGTCGAAGTCCTTCGACAACGCGCGTGAGACCCGCAACATCAGCGAGTTCGGGTTCGCCGAGGGCGAGTACGGATCGTCGGTCGCACTCGACTCCCAGGTGCCCGGGATCACCACGGTCAGCACGTCGGGACAGTCCGCGGGTTGCGCCTCGGGGCGCTCCTTCGACGGCGTCGACGGGACCTGCGGCCCGATCGGCGGGACCGGCCCGGGCTTCAGCCACACCAGGATGAGCAGCACGATGAGCACGATCGCGATGACCGCGAGCGCTAGGAGGAACAGGGAGAACTTCCCCAGCCGCCGGGCGGGGCTCTTCCGAGCGCGGCCCGCGGTGCGTCTGGCCATCACGTCAGCAGTAGTGCTGTTCTGCTGCGCGAATCACCTTGTCGGCCTTGGTGTTCGCCTCTTCGACGGTCTTGGTGCCCGGCCCGACCGACGCGGTGACGAAGGCCTTCACCATGCCCGGGTCGGTGCCCTTCTGCTTGGCGCCGCACACGTACTTCGCCATGGTGAGCGAGACGGAGTGGTCGCTGTCGCCCATGAAGGTGACGTTGTCCGCCTTCAGCGCCGCGAGGTAGGCCTTGGCCTTGGCGTCGAGCGGGGCACCGCTGGGCCCGGGGAAGTTGTCCGGGACCTTGGTGCTCGGGTTGGGCTCGGTCTCGGGCAGCTTCGAGGTGGTTCCCGACGGCGCGTCCGAGACCTTGGCTGTCGGCTCGGCCGAGGCCGAACCCGACGCGGGCGTGGACGATCCCGCGGCCGAGTACAGCGACGTGGTGGTGACCGGGTTGTTGGTGATCGGCGCACTGGCCGTCGAATCGTCGGAGCACGCCGAGACCGAACCGAGCGCGAGTGCGAGTCCCGCCAGGGGCAGCACCAGCCGAGCACACTTCGTTGTCATCGCCACTTCCTGTCGAACCTCTATCCCGCCGGACGCGGCGCAGTCGGACACTGCACCGCACGCCCCGTCAGGCTACCGTCCCCGCATACCCCGACGATCCCGCCCACCGGCGCGACCTGCACGAACACCTCGATTCCTCAGCGAAGTCTCAGCGCCCGCACACGTGCGGTCGAGGTTGGGGCCTCACTTGAGGACCTTCGTGCCGTCCTTGGCCGTCCAGGTGATCCGGCCGTGCTCGAAGTGGTTGACCCGGCCCCTGCCGTCGCGGGTCGGCTCCTCGTTGCTCACCGGCTTGCCGAGACGCCCACCCGGGCCTCCGGCTGCCACGTAGGCACCGCCGATGGCACCGGTCACGATCTTCGGACCCTTCGGGCCGGTGAAGATGCGGCCGTTCGCGAAGTCCTGGGCCTTGCCGCCGGGGACGCCGTACGCCGGGGTCAGGCAACCCCCCAGGTCGCCCTTGTTGGCGTCCCAGAGCTTGCGGAAGGCGCCGTCCACACGGCAGGCGACCGCGTCCCGTGAAAGCCCGAGGGCCGCGGCGGCCTGCGGCCACGCCTGCATCATCTCGAACTCCCAGTACGGCCAGGTGTGCGTTCCGGACGGGCGGTAGACCGCCTGACCCGGGATCCCCTTGCGGTTCAGCTGGACCGCGAACTGCTGGGATGTGACGCGGCTGAGCATCTCCAGGCCCACGCCCGAGTAGTTGGTCGCGAGCAGCGGGATGTCGGAGGGCTTGTCGTGCTCGCCGACCATGCCGTTGCCGGAGGAGACGTAGAGGCTCGTGCCCTGCAGCTTGTCGGCCAGGACGTACGGGTCGTGTTCCTTCCAGGCCGGGTCGGTGGGCGGACCGAACATCTTCATCGAGTCGTAGCCGCCGCCATCACGGACGGCGAACTGGATGGCCTGGGGCATACCGAACGAGCTGAACTGCAGGATGCCGGAGAACGACGCGGCGAACTTGTAGAAGCCGGGGTTGCGCGCGGCCAGCATCATCGCGGCCGAGCCACCCATCGACAGACCTTCGACGCCGCGGACGTCCGTGGAGCGCCAGTCGTTCTCCAGGATGGGCGGCAGTTCCCGCATCAGGAACGTCTCCCACTTGTAGTTCTTGCCGCGGTCGGGTTCCTTCCAGTCGGTGTAGAAGCTCGACTCACCACCGATCGGCAGGATGACGTTGACGTTCTTGTCCTTGTAGAAGTCGACGATCTTGGTGTTGAGAACCCACCCGCTCTGATCGTCCTGCGCACGCAGACCGTCGAGCATCGTCAGCTGCGGGAACTTCTCCTTGGGCTTGGCATGCCAGTCGCGCGCCAAGAGGATCTGCACCTGGATGTTGGTGTTCATCGACGGCGAGTACACCCACAGGGCGACTCGGCGATCGGTGTACCAGTAGGTGTTTGTCACCTTGCCCGGCGGAACCGCCGCCGGTGCGGCTGCCGGCGCCGCCGATGACGGGGGCGCAGCCGGAGATGCCGGTGCCGGGGACGCCGGTGCCGGGGCAGCCGGCGAGGCCGGGGCAGGTGCCGGCGCGGGTTCGGCGCCCGCAAGGCCCTGACCCACGACAAGTGTCATCACGGCCATCATCGCCACCACGGCGGCCATCACCGCTCGCCAGGCCACTCGGGCACCGACCGGTCGGGTACCACTGATTCGCCGCATCACTCTCCAGAACTCCTTCGACCCAGTACAACGGCGTCCGCACGTTCTGACCGATTCCCCGTCAGTCACAACTGCATCATCAATACCAAACGCCTCAGGAGTTTCTTACACGCAATCCGACCCCGGTGTCCGAACGCCACGCTGTGACTCGTGGGATTTATGTGACAGTTGATACCAAGAGGGGCCGGTGGCAGTTCGTCCCGGGAACACGACGACGCCCCGCCCGGGAATCCCGGACGGGGCGCCGTGAAGGCCGTGTCAGGCCGGTCTGTTGCCGATCAGCGGAAGAATCCGCGGTTCTTGGCGTTCCAGACCATGTCCTGCCAGTAGCCCCAAGCGTGCGTGCCATTGGCGTAGTACGTCATGAGCGGCACGCCCTGGACGAACGCGGCTGCCTCGAAGGCCTTCGACTGCGTGAACGCCAGCAGCTCCAGCGTCGAACCCTTGAACAGGTCGTCGAACACGTTCGGCAGTGCGTTGTACCGGCCGAAGAGACCGTTGCCCGAGCCCACGAAGAGCTTCATGCCGCGCATGTTGCCGATGTTCCAGAAGGGATCGTTCTGGAACCAGCGGATGCTCCACGGCGGGCCCCACATGGCGTCGATGTTCCACGGCTTGGGATCGACGTCGAACATCGCCAGGCGCAGTGCGGTGCGCATACCCGGAGCGCTGAGGAAGTTGTAGCCCGACAGCGAGCCGGCACGGTCGAAGTGCTGGCGGTTCTGCGCGCCGATGACGAGGGCCGCGTTACCGCCCATCGACAGGCCCATGATCGCGTAGCGGTTCGACGGCCCGACGCGGAAACCGCGCTTGTCGAGGGCGCCGACCAGCGACCTGGTGATGGCGCAGTTCCAGCGGTACCGGTACTTCTGGCCGTTGAAGTTACTGGGTGCATCCCAGTCGGTGTAGAAGCTGGCCGGTCCACCGATGGGCTCGACGACGTTGACGCCGGATTTCACCATCTCCTGGACGTTGGTGTTGATCTCCCAGCCGCTGTAGTCGTACTGGGCGCGCATGCCGTCGAGCAGGATGACGGTCTTGTAGTTGCCCGGTCGCTTCCAGGCGCGGACCTTCACATCGGGCATTCCGCAGCCGTTGATGAAGAATTCCTGCTTGCCGACCTGCGTTCCGCCGATACGGGCGGTGGCCTGTCCGGCGACCACGCCGGTGAGACCCACAACTGTCAGCACGGCTACGAGTGCGGCGACCAGCCGGTTACCCATCCGGCCGCGCGCAGGCTTGTTCGCCTGAGTGGCAGCTTCACGCATGTACAGAATCTCCCTCTTCGGCCGATCGGATCGGGGAGGTCTCGCCTCCCGCAGAACCCGACCGGTTCTTGTGCGTCTCACATCTCTCGTCGCCCGGCGCTGTGCGCGGCGCGACGATGGTTCCGAGCCGATCTCGCATGCGATTCGCCGTCGGCGAGCCTATTCGATGCCCCCGAGCGTGACAAACCTTGTGATAGCGATCACAACCCCCGCCACCGAGCGTGCCCCGGCACTTGCCACGACACCTCGGTCACGACCGGATTATCGACCTCTGACGCCGGGACGTTACCGATCCGAGATGTTCCGGGGCAAGTCCTCAGGGCAGAGTACGGGTTCTCTGCGGGTTTGTTTGGGTTCGTATGTGAGAGTCGCGCGCACCCGCGTGACCCTCGGATGTCCGACTAGTCCGGATTCACGGGCGGCGGCATCTCGAGTCCGCACCGGGCGATCTCGTACTCCGGCTCGCGCTGGATGCGGTAACTGTTGAACGTGAACGCCTGCTTCAGATTGTGCTTGAAGCGGGTGAGCGACCACGGGCCCTCGAAGGACGCGAACCGATCCTTGGTCTCGGGGCACTGCAGCGCCACCTGCGCCTGCCGGACGAGGTCCTCGTCGAGGTAGCCCGGCAGAACCGGCTTGCGCGGATAGGCCCCGGCCTCGGCGACGACCCATTCGCTCGGCAGGATCTTGTCGTGTCCGATGCGGCCGTCCTCGAGCCGCTCGGTGTGTGCGGCGAGCGGATACGCCAGACCCATCTGGTCGATGACGCGCACGTCGAGCGGCGCGTTCATGCTCGTCATGCCGAGATTGAGGAAGTAGACCGTCACCTGACGCTCGGCACCCTTGGGCATCACCGCGGGCAGCTGCGCGACGTACCACTCGTCGTAGTTGAACGACGGCAGGATGACGCCGCCGTCCTCGCGATATTTGTCGATCTTCTCGACCATCGCGCTCATCCGCGGGTAGGCGAGGTAGTCCTCGGCGGTCACCGGGTTCTCGTTGCCCATGTTGGTCACATAGAAACGACGCTCGTCGACGATGCCGCTGCGTCCGATGTCGATCCCGGCGTTGGGCAGCACGTTCGCGTGGGTGCTGATCCCCCACACGAGAACCGTGATCCACAGGCAGGCCATGGCGACCGCACCGGCCAGTCCGACGCGGGTCCGGCGACGTTCGGCCGGCGACACCTCGACGGGCTCGGGCTCGTCGTCGATGACGGATTCCTGCGCGGCACGGCGTCGGCCGAAGGCGGCACCGAGGTGCGCGGGAATCGTCAGCGGCACGACCATGAGCGGCAGCAGCGTGACGAACAAGGGCACGAGCAGCACGCGGCCGTGCATGAAATCGCCACCCTGACGCATCCAGTAGACGATCAGGATGAGGCCGGCCACGACGACCACGGACACCACGGCGGTCGACGACTGGAGTCGGGCCGAGAGCACGCCCAGACGCGAGCGGTCGGGGTCGGCGGTGGTCGGGTCCGCGGTGCTCGTGGCGGCATCGGCGCGCAGACGTGCACCGACGACGAGGATCACGCCGGCGACGACGGCCATCACGACCGGCAGCAGGAGCACGTACGGACCGAACAGATTGGTCAGATAGGCGAAACCCTGCTCCCACTTGGCACCGCTGGCGTCCTTGGCGACCGCCGGGTTGGGGACGAGCAGGGCGTAGTAGCCCATCCGGAAGATCTGGTAGCCCACCGGCAGGGCACCGGCGACGACGGCCACGCCGAGTCGCATCTTCCAGCCGAGCGGCGCGAAGAAGACGAGCAGGAGCACCAGTCCGCCGAACACGGTGAGTTCGGGCCGGACCAGCGGAGCGAGACCCGCGGTGAACGCGAGCGCGAGCGTTGCCGCCGACGCCCGGCGGGTCGTCTGTGGACCGCGTCGGGCCCAGGCGACCAGCTGACACCACAGGACGGCGGCCCAGAAGATGCAGAGCCCGTTCTCCAGACCGCTCGTCGCGAAGTCGCGGGCCGGCGGGATGGCGATGTAGATGATGGCACCGAACGGGAGCAGCAGCGTCCAACCGTCACCGGTGATCCCGCCGAGGCGGTTGCCGTAGAGACGTGCGCTGCCGTACATCGCGATCGGGATGGCTGCGACCGAACACACCAGGGCCACCCATAGGGCGACGTACTCGAGCTGGCCGTCGGTGACCCACGCCCAGAACCACAGCAGGTAGGTCCAGGCGGTCGAGGTGTTGGCCTCGACGCGTTCGCCCGCGTTGAACACCGGTCCGTTGCCCGCGAAGAGGTTCCGCAGCGTGCGCAGCACGATCAGACCGTCGTCGGCGATCCACCGCCGCTGCCAGGCCCCGATCGCGAAGAACGTGCTGACGGCGACTGCGCCGATCAGGAAACTGACCGCGGCGAGACGTCGGCGCGCCTTGTCGATGACGGGCGTGCCAGACGCCCGGGTGCCTTCTACCTCGGGTTCGTCGACGGAATCGATACCGACACCGTCGGTGGACTGCAGACCGTCAATTGACTGCATAGACCGCGACACCCACGCATACTAACCAGGCCACGGCCAGCAGCTGCAGTACACGGTCGCCGAGGGCGATCTCCTCGGGTTCGCCCGCCGCACCGCCGTCGACGTCGACCGCATAGCGAAGGATCGCGACCGTGAACGGCACCATCGAGATCGCGTACGCGACGTTGGTGTCATGGTCGGAGCCCTTGTCGAAGGCCCAGAGTCCGTAGAAGACGACGACGCCGGTGGCCGACAACGTCCACACGAAACGCAGGTAGGTGGTCGTGTAGTACTCGAGCGCCTTGCGGATCTTGGCGCCGGTGCGCTCGGCGAGCTGCAGCTCGGCGTACCGCTTGCCGGCCGCCATGAACAGCGAGCCGAAGGCCATGACGAGCAGGAACCACTGCGACAGCACGATCTCGGCGGCGACACCGCCGGCGATCGCGCGCAGCAGGAATCCCGACGACACGATGCAGATGTCGATGACGGCCTGGTTCTTGAGGCCGAAGCAGTAACCGAGCTGGATGACCAGGTAGATCGCGATGACCACCGCGGTCTGCCAGTTCGCCAGGAAGGAGATGCCGATCGACGCGGCCAGCAGCACCGCTGCGAGGCCGTAGGCCAGCGGCACCGGGACCACGCCGGCGGCGATCGGACGGAACCGCTTGGTCGGGTGATTACGGTCGGACTCGACGTCCATCGCGTCGTTGACCAGGTAGATGCTCGACGCGGCTAGGCAGAACGCGACGAAGGCGATGCCCGCGGAGGCCAGCACCGAGGCGTCGGTGATGTTGCCCGCGGCCAGCGGCGCGGCGAGCACCAGGACGTTCTTCACCCATTGCCGCGGGCGGATCGCCTTGATCAGCCCGGCGGTCAGGTTCTTCGGGGGCCCGGCGACCTTCCCGTGCTCGATCGGCTCCTCGCTCATGCACTCTCCCTGTGTCGTGTCACCCGTGCGATGACGGGGGACGCGGCGAGTCGCAGCGGCCCGCCGGGCACCGCGGCCGTGAGGCCGAGCCGGGTCAGGACGCGCGCCGCGCGACGGGCACGTCCTGAAGCCGGAGCATTCCGGGTGGGTTCGAGCAGCACCTTATCGCCCGCGATGACCGCCGCTGCGCTCGCGGCACCGATCGCGGCACCCGCGGTGACGTCTGTCGGATAGTGAACGCCGAGTACGAGACGCGACAGGAGCATCGGCGGCACCAACGCGGCGGGCAACACCCTGGCGTCCCAGCCGGCCGCCCGGCCGATGAGGATCGCCGCTGCCGTGGTCGAGGTGGCGTGCGACGACGGGAAGCTCAGCTTGCTCGGCGTGGACACCCCGATGTCGATGGCCGGGTGGGCCGGCCGGGGCCGGCGCACGATGCGCTTGATGATCACCGAGGCCGCGTGTGCGCCGAAGGCACCCACACCGGCTTCGATCCACAACTGCTGCGATCGCACATCGCCACGGGCACGCGCCAGCGTCCAGCCGGCGCCCGAGATGGCCAGCCAGCCCAGGGCGTGCTCGCCGAAGTGCGACAGACCGCGCGCCGCCGACCGCACACCCGGGCGGGAACCGATGCCCGTCTGGATGGCGACGAGGACCTTCTCCTCACCCGCGAGGGGCCTGGGGGCGTCGTCGGCCGGGAGCTTTGTCGACTCAGCCTGCACGTCGGGACTACTCGATTCCGAAGACACCCGCCCAGCTCTCCTTACTGGTCAACTCACGATGTGCGGCGCGGTACTGCTGCTTCATGTCGCCAAACTTGTCCTGAAGTTCTTTGATCAGAGCGAAATGCTCTCGCGCGAGCGCGATCATCTTCTCGCGATCACGCTGCCGGTACACCACTCCCCGACCGTCGGCCGTGGTGACGGTGACACCGTCGACGCGGCCGAGGGAGAACCAGCGCGCCTCGATCGGCGGGTAGTTCGCCTGCGGGACCTCGTGATGCCGCGGGTCGGCGGGGCGCGCGTTGTTGACGACGGCAGCGGCCAGCGCCTTGACCTTACTGATCGGGTTCAGCGGGATCGAGGTACCCAGATGCGTTGCCTCACCGGAGGTTCGGGGCAGCTCGGTGGCCGACGGCAGCACGACGGCGTCCGGGAACTCCTTGCGCATCGCCGCGACCTTGGGCAGCGCGGTCGGCAGCAGGCTGCGGATGTGCTCGGGCCCGGCGAGGAAGTCGCGGATCGCCTCGTTCTGGATGGCGACCGTCGAATACTCGAGGCACAGAAGGTGTTTCGCGGTCGCCTTGGTCATCGAGCGGATGATGCCCTTGATCGGACCGTCATGGTGGATGGACGCGACGACGAGCCGGTTGCGCAGGTGGAAGTACGCCTGCCAGTCGATGGCGTCGTCCTTGTCGCTCCACGCCATGTGCCAGATCGCGATGCCCGGGATGGTGGCCGTCGGGTACCCGGCCTTGGCCGCACGCAGCGCGAATTCCCAGTCGTCCCACTTGATGAACAGCGGCATCGGCAGGCCGATGGTCTCGGCGCATTCGCGGGGGATCATGCACATCCACCAGCCGTTGCCCTCGACATCGATCCGGCGGTGCAGGTTCTTCGAGTTCTCACGATCCCGCAGCGGGTATTCGGAGAAGTTGTGGTCGTATTCGACGAACGGCGCAGCGGTCCACATGAAGGTGTCGCGGCGGATGACCTCGCCCATGCAGTGCAGGTGACTGCGGTCCTGCAGGTTGAGCATCTGCCCGCCGACGAGCATGGGGGACTTGGCGAATCGCGACATGGCGAGCGCGCGCAGGATCGAGTCGGGCTCGATGGCGATGTCGTCGTCCATGTAGAGGATGTACGGCGAATCGGTGAGTCGCAGCGCCTCGTACATGATGCGCGCGTAGCCGCCCGAGCCGCCGAGGTTGCCCTGGTCGAAGATGTGGAGCCGGTCCCCGAGAGCCGCGGCGGCCTCGGCGTACCCCGGCTCGTCGACGACCTTCTTGGTGCCCTGGTCGGGCATCATGACCGCGTCGATGACCTCGTCGACCATCGGGTCGGAGGTCAACGCGGCCAACGCGTTCACCGCGTCGGTGGGCCGGTTGAAGGTCGGGATGCCGACGGTGACGCGCTTGGTGTCGGCGTCGGAGGTCGGCGCGTCGATCGGCGAATACCAACCGGCGGAGACGATCTCGGTGTCGGTGTCAGTGGTGATGTCGAACCAGATCCAGCCACCGTCCTCGAACGGGCCGAGGTCGAGTTCGAATTCGACCACACCGCGGCCGTGTTCGTCGGTGGCGATCAGGTCGCCGCCGATGCCGATGCGCGAGCCGTCGATCTTGGAGCGATACAGGTCGACTCGAGCGGTGCCGACCACCTCGATGCGCAGCACGACCGAGTCCAGGATGCTCCAGCGGCGCCAGTAGGCGGCCGCGAAGCCGTTGAAGTAGGTCTCGAAGCTGACCTCCGATTCGCCGCCGAGCAGCACCGAGGTCCGGCTCGGCGCATGCGCCCGCCGGTTGTTGGAGTCCGACTCGAGCAGGTACAGCGACCGCACGTCGAGCGGCTCACCCGCGCGCGGGAAGATGACGCGCTGCAGAAGGGATTTCGCCTTCGACGGCCCGATGCCCGCATCGGGGATCTCGGCCTGGTTCACGGGGGTCACCGTCATCTATTCGGCTCCTGCGGGGTCGGACACCAGCGGCGCACCGTCACGCAGATGCGGCGCCAGGGTGTTGTCGAACATGGTGAGCGCGCTGGCGATCGCCATGTGCATGTCGAGGTACTGGTAGGTGCCGAGACGACCACCGAACAACACGTTCGCACTGGCGGTCTCGGTCCGGGCGAGTTCACGGTAGGCCGAGAGCTTGGCCCGGTCGTCGGCGGTGTTGATCGGGTAGTACGGCTCGTCGTCGTCGTTGGCGAAGCGGCTGAACTCGCGCATGATGACGGTCTTGTCCGCGGGGTAGGAGTCCCGCTCCGGATGGAAGTGACGGAACTCGTGAATCCGCGTGTACGGCACGTCGGCGTCGTTGTAGTTCATCACCGGGGTGCCCTGGAAATCGCCGGTGTCGAGTACCTCGGTCTCGAAATCGAGTGTGCGCCAGCCGAGTCGGCCGGCCGAGTACTCGAAGTAGCGGTCCAGCGGGCCGGTGTAGACGACCGGTGCGTCCGGGTTCTGCTCCCGCAGCTCGTCGCGGACGGCGAACCAGTCGGTCGACAGGCGGACCTCGATGCGCTCGTCGGCGGCCATGTTCTCCAGCCAGGCGGTGTAACCGTCGACCGGCAGGCCCTCGTACTTGTCGTTGAAGTACCGGTTGTCGAAGGTGTACCGGACCGGGAGCCGGGTGATGTTGCCCGCGGGCAGCTCGGTGGGATCGGTCTGCCACTGCTTGGCGGTGTAGTGCTTGATGAACGCCTCGTAGAGCGGCCGCCCGATGAGGCTGATCGCCTTCTCTTCGAGGTTCTTGGCATCGGCGGTGTCGATCTCGCCGGCCTGCTCGGCGATCAGCTTGCGCGCCTCGTCGGGCGAGAAATAGCGACCGAAGAACTGGCTGATGAGGCCGAGACCCATCGGGAACTGGTAGGCCTGCCCGTTGTGCAGCGCGAAGACGCGGTGCTGGTAGTTCGTGAAGTCGGTGAACTGGTTCACGTACTCCCACACCCGGTCGTTGGAGGTGTGGAACAGGTGGGCGCCGTACTTGTGGACCTCGATACCGGTCGTCGGCTCGGCCTCGGAGTAGGCGTTGCCACCGAGATGGTTGCGCCGTTCGATCACGAGGACCCGCTTGCCCAGCTGGGTGGCCGCCCGCTCGGCGACGGTGAGACCGAAGAATCCGGAGCCGACGACGATCAGGTCAAAGCTGCTAGTGGTTGCCACGGGTCCTCAGGGTAACGGACCCTTCCTGATGATTCTCCGAGCCACGGTGGTCGCCGGGTAATGTTCGATCGTCGGTCTGCAGCCATCGGGCCGGTTCCTCTGCTTCTCGAGTAGTTCGGGGCACCGTGACGTCATCGCCTGAGTTGTCGGCACCCGTGGCTGCAATGCCACCTCCCGCGGTGGCGTCCGCCATCACGGACATCGTGGTCGTCGTGCCCGCCCACAACGAGCAGGTCCTACTCCCCTCCTGTCTCGCCGCACTCGACGCCGCGGTCGCGGGACTTCGGCAATCGGTGCAGGTGATCGTGGTGCTCGACTCCTGCGACGACGACTCCGCCGGTGCGGTACCCGACCACGTGACGACACTGCACGTGACCGCCAGGTGTGTCGGTGCCGCGCGGCGGGCGGGCTTCGCCGCGGCATCACCGACACCGGCCGACACCACCTGGTTCGCGACGACCGATGCCGACTCGGCGGTGCCGCCCGACTGGCTGCTCACCCACGTGGAGGCGGCGGACTCCGGTGCGGACGCTTTCGTGGGGATAGTCACTCCGGACGGCTTCGACGGATGGCCGCGGGGAATCGGGTCGATGTTCGACGCCCGCTACGACGCCCGACCCGGTCACCGTCACGTGCACGGGGCAAATCTGGGCGTACGAGCGACCGCGTATGCCGCAGCGGGCGGATTCCGGGAGCTCGACGCGCACGAGGACGTCGACCTCGTCCGGCGGCTCGAGGATTCCGCCGTGCCGATCGTGTGGGGCGCCGATGCCCCGGTTCGTACGTCGACGCGACGGATCGGCCGGACCGTCGATGGTTTCGCCTCTTATCTTCGTGAACTCACCGATCAAGCTCCCGAGGCGTCCCGATGAGCACCGAAGCCGCCCGCGGGATCGTCGACTCCGCCGGGTTCGGCCTGCCGCGGCCCGGCACCGGTGGGACGCTCGGGCGCTTCGCTGCGCTCACCCGCCTCTGCTCCGACGACATCAGCACCGGGCGGCTCGTCGAGGCGCACGCCGACGCCGACGCCATTCTCGGCGAGATCGTCGGCGGCGGGGTCCGTCCGGGCGAGTTCTGGGGTGTCTGGGCTGCTCAGCCGCCTGGGACGGGGGTCGACGCCCGGTCGGTCGCGGACGGATTCGAGCTCGACGGCGTCAAGGAGTGGTGCTCGGGCGCGGGGGCGTGCACCCATGCGCTCGTCACGGCCGCGACGGCCGACGGCAATCGCCTGTTCGCAGTCGACCTGCGGCACCCCGGCGTGTCCACCGACTTCTCGTCCTGGCACGCCGCCGGCATGCGCGCCACCGACACCGGGACCGTCACCTTCGACTCGGTGCCCGCTACGGCAGTCGGTCGGGTCGGGGCGTATCTCGCCCGTCCCGGCTTCTGGCACGGCGGGATGGGAGTCGCGGCGTGCTGGTTCGGCGGAGCTCGGCGCGTCGCCCGACCGCTGTACCGCGCGGTGAGCCGTTCCGACGACCCTCTCCTGCGGATGCACGCGGGTGCGGTGGATGCACAGCTCGCGACCGGGTGGGCCGCGATCGAAGCCGCTGCCCGGCACATCGACGCCGATCCCACCGCTCCGTCGCAGCGCGAGGCATTCGCCCTGCGGTGGTCGATCGAACAGATCGCCACCGCCGTCATCGACCGGGTCGGTCGTGCGCTCGGCCCCGGGCCGCTGGTCGCCGATCCC
Organism: Gordonia sp. 135; assembly: GCF_009720185.1. Lineage (NCBI taxonomy): Bacteria > Bacillati > Actinomycetota > Actinomycetes > Mycobacteriales > Gordoniaceae > Gordonia > Gordonia sp. 135. The sequence continues at coordinate 278,042 of NZ_CP046257.1, read as the reverse complement.
GATCACGCGCAGGCGGTCGCCGACCTCACCGTCTACATCCGGCAGTCACACGCCGACGCCGACCTCGCGGTTCTCGGGTCTCTCGTCGACGAGAACATCCCGGGCCCCCTCGCGGACTCGTCGGAGGAGGATTCATGACCTCGGATGCCGGCAGCATGTCGGAACGTTTCGCCGCGACCCCGGTGGCAGAGACGGGAACCCCGGAGGCGGAGTGGCAACGCTGGTTCGCCACCCGGGGGCGGTGGCCGGGCGTCGACCTGTCGGTGGAGCGTCTCGTCGTGCTGTCCGCGCATCCCGACGACGAGGTGCTCGGGGTCGGGGCACTGATCTCCACAGCCGCGCGCCGCGGGATCGAGGTGGTGACGGTGTGCCTGTCCGACGGAGCGGCGTCGCACCCGGGCTCGCCGACACTCACACCGGAACAGCTCGCCGGCCGACGGCGCACCGAACTCGATTCGGCGACAGCACTATTGGGCCTATCCCCATCGCGATGGTGCGGCCTCCCCGACGGCACCCTCGCCGAACACGAGGAGGAGGTCGAGGCGATCGTGTCCCGGGTGCTCGCCGAGAAACCGGACGTCGCCACCGGCCTGCTGGCCGTGTGGGCGCACGACGGCCACCCCGACCACGAGACGGTGGGCCGCTGCGCCCGACGGGTCGGCGACCGGTTCGGTGTGCCGTTGTGGATGTACCCGATCTGGATGTGGCACTGGGCAACTCCCGACGACCCGGCCGTCCCGTGGCATCGGGTGCAGACCTTCGACCTCGACGACGAGGCACTCGAGCGCAAACGTGCGGCGGTCGAGGCCTTCGTCACCCAGGTCGATGCACTGTCGGACGCACCCGAGGACGCCGTCGTCCTCGGTCCGCGCATCCTGGCCAGATTGCTCCGCCATCGGGAGTTCGTGTTCGTATGAGACTGCCGGACAGCTACTTTCACGACATGTACGCGGGGAACGACGATCCGTGGGGATTCACCTCGCGGTGGTACGAACAGCGCAAGTGCGCACTCACGCTCGCCGCACTGACCAAGCCGCGTTACCGATCGGCCTTCGAACCCGGATGCTCGATCGGTGTGCTCAGCGGGGGGCTGGCCACGCGGTGCGATCGGCTGATGTGCACGGACGTGAGCCCGCGCGCCGTCGACCTCGCCCGCCAGCGGCTCACCGGGCACCCGCACGTCGATGTCCGGGTCGGCGACATCGTGGCCGACTGGCCGTCGAAGCGCTTCGACCTCATCGTTCTCAGCGAGGTGCTGTACTACCTGGACAGGACCGCCCTCGCCGAACTGATCGCCCGGTTACCCGCGGCCCTCGCTCCGGGTGGGGAGGTCGTCGCCGTCCACTGGCGCTGGCCCGTCGACGAATATCCCCAGTCGGGTGACGACGTCCACGCCGCTCTGGCCGAGTCTCCGATGGTGGCCTCGACGTCGTACTCCGACACCGATTTCCGACTCGATGTTCTCCATTTGTCACCTGAACGGTCGGTTGCGCAACGAGAGGGACTCGTCAGTTCCTAGGGGTTATACGATCCGGCATAATAGATCCTCGACAAACGAGTGTTTCGTTTCCTGCGCTCAGCTGTCGGTCCGGCTGAGACGCGTGGAACGCGGTCTCTCGAGGAGGCAGGAGTGACCGAGGTGACGGATTTCTCGGCGCAGATGACGCGCATCGCCGGCGAGATGCGCAAACAGAGCGACGACACCGAGACTGCGGTGCGGGCGATGACCAAGTATGCGGTCGACGCCATCCCGGGCGCGGAGTACGCATCGGTGACCCTCGTGACCAACGGCGTCGTCGAGACCCCGGTGATCATCGGCGACCTGGGCGGCGAGGCCGACGAACTGCAGCGTGAGCTCGGCGAGGGGCCGTGCATCCGTGCCGCGGTCAACGACGTGACCGTGTGGATCGACGACATGCTGGTCGACGAACGCTGGCCGCGGTTCGCCGCGGAGGCCGCCGACATCGGCATCCGCTCGATGGCATGCTTCTTCCTCTACATCGACGGCGACGACTTCGGCGCGCTGAACCTGCACAGCACCCGTCCCCACGCATTCCCATCCGAGGCGCGCCTGCTGGGCGAATTGTTCGCCGCACATGCCGCGACCGCGTTCGGCGCCATCCAGGAGAAGCAGCAGCTCCGGGCGGCGCTCAGCTCGCGCGACATCATCGGTCAGGCCAAGGGCATGATCATGGAGCGCTACAAGCTCGACGCCAACGGCGCGTTCGCGCTGCTCGCCCGTCTGTCACAGGACACCAACACCAAGCTGGTCGATGTCGCGGCGCAGATCGTCGTAGCCGGGCCGGAGAGCTCCTAGCCGAGCCCGTCGTCCTTGGGGAACCCCAGCGCCGGGATGCCGCCGCGTTCCTGGAACTGCTCGAGACTCTTGCCGACCAGCACGCGCGGTCCCGTGGCAGGGGTGAAGAACATCATCCCCTTCTCGTAGACCTGCGTGACGCCCGCGGCGTCCGGGGTCAGCGACGGGAGCCCCATCGCCTCTCCGAGGGGGCCGGAGAGCCCGCCTAGGTCGGCGAACTTGCCGTCCATGGCCGACGCGGCGATCTCCAGGAACTTCGCGCCGCCGGGAATGATCTGGTCGACGAACTGCCCGAAGCTACCGAAGTCGAGTCCCAGTGAGGGCCCGGACGGTCCGGTGGGCGGCTTGACGATGCGCGGCGCCGGCTGGCCCTGCACGGTGAACCACGACGACTTCAGCTTCAGTTTGGTGCGTGCCTCTTCGCCAGAGACCTCGGAGGTTCCGCCGGAACCCACGGCACGGACCTTGACAGCGCGGCCGTGTTCGGCTCCGAGGCCGTTGGCCTCGACCACTTCGAAGCTCCGGAGAGCACCCACACCGAAGGCCGAGCCGATGGTGCCGGCCGAGACGGTCACGGTCCAGTTGTGATTGGGCGAGACCGTGTCACCCTCGTCGGGTACGGCCGGGAAGCGGCCGCCGGCCGAGAAGCCACCCGTCGAGGCGGAGAACTCGGTGAACGCGGGCTGGCCGTTCTGCAGCAGGATCTGGCCTGCGGTCGCGTCGGCCGCCACATTGGTCCGACGATCCTCGCCGGAGACGCCGCCGTACACCTGGGAGTTCTGGGTGTCGTCGATCTTCTTGCCGCCGGCGATCGCGGCGAGTGCATAGGTACGGGCGGCGACGGCTTGCGCCTGCAGTGCCGCCGCGCCGCCGGAGTCGGCCCAGGCGGGCAGGCTCTCACGCGGGATGACGCCCTTGACGTAATCGTCGATGTGGATGCGGTTGACCACGCGTCCACCTTCGAGGCCCAATGCGCCTCGGTAGGCCTTCTCGGAACCACAGAACTTGAGGAACTCGGCCGCGGGCCGGTTCGGCGCCATGCTCAGCGGTTCGACGAACGTGGCCGGGACGGAGCGGAGCACGTTACCGCCGCAGCCGCTGCGAATGGCGGCCGTGCCCCCGGACAGGCTGACCGCCTGTCCGGGAGCCACCGTCTGACCTCCGACGCGCATTCCGGCGTCCGCATGCACATTCACCGAGCTCTGACCCGTGAGGGCCACAATGATCTCGGGCCTGTCCACCTTCCCCGCGGTGGTTCCACCGTAGAAGTGACGCAGGATCTGCTGTGCCGACCAGCCCTTACGGGCGTAGCCGTACGCACCCCATTGCCCCATTCCGCGGCCGTGGCCATGACCGTGCCCGATCAGCGTCACCGTCGACCCGACCGAAAGCTCGACCCCGGGGGTCGATTCCGTCGAACTCGCGGCAACGAGTCCTCCGGCCAGCAGTGCGGGCGCGAGCCCGGCCGCGGCCCAGGTCAGCAACTTTCCGCGAGTCCGTGCGGGCCGGGAGCCGGTCGCCGGCCTCCCCGGCAGGAGCCGTCTGGGTCGGGCTTCGTTCACTGCAGAACACATCCTTCGGTCGCGACGACACCAGCCTCAGAAGTTCCAGCAAGCTGCAACTTTCACTCAATCGTGGCCGATGTGACGATTGGGACTTAAGTGACATTAGTGAACCTCATTCGCGTTCACCAAGTCGAGCAGATCACAACCGGATCACGAGTTGTCTCCCGGATCGTGACCTCATGAATATCACCAGTAACACAGGCCTCATAAGTAACAAGAGAGTCACGAGTGGTCAGACGTCGGCGTGTGTCATGTCCACGAAGCGCCGATCCGCATCACGATGGCGGCCGACACCGAGCACGCCTCGACGCCCGCCCGGCGCGCGAGGCTGCACACATCGCATCGATGACCGGATCCCCCCTCCGGCGAGGAGACCCCAGTGCGTTACCCCCGACCGAAGCATTCGATCGCTCTCGCGGCCATCGCCGCGGCGGTCGTCGCGAGTCCGTTCGCGGTGATCGCGAGCACCTCAGGCCCGCAGGCCGGCGACACCCGGCTCGTCGACAACAAGCAGAAGATCTCCAACACCGAGATCGAACAGGTACCGCTGCGTGAGCTGCCCGCCGCCATCCTCGATGTCGCGTCCTCGGGCCTCGCCGCCGCCGGCGTCACGCTGCCGGAGATCGATCCCGATGCGTTCCCCCTCCCCGATCTGACGGTCCCGCTGCCGAAGGGGATCGTGCCGAGCGCTTCCCGCGATTCGAGCACCACCGAGTCGAGCACCACCGAGTCGAGCTCCCCGGAGACCACTTCCGCCGAGGCGCCCGTGCCGACAACCGAATCGGATCCGGCTTCCGCACCGACGAGCACCACTCCCCCTCCCGTGACGACGATGCGTGACGGGCGCGAGGTGGGTGCCGCGGTGACGCACATCGTGCGCGAGGACCCCATCAAGATGGTCGCCTTCACCTGGGACCGCCCCGTCGACGTCGACCTGAAGCTGCGCGCGAAACAGCCCGACGGGAAGTGGAGTCCGTGGACGGTCTTGGAGCAGATCTCGAAGGGCGGCGCCCCGAGTGCCGAGAAGCCGGCGGGCACCGAACCGGTGTGGGTCGGCGATGCACGTGAGGTGCAGGTCGCCGCGTCGAAGGACGGTCTGGCGATCCCGGCCGCCGAGACCCAGGGCGGCGACCTCGCGCAGCTGGCCGTCGGCTCCGCGAGCGAGATCGTGACGAAGCTGGCCGAGACGGCTCTCAACACCCTCAAGGCGACCCTGATCAGCCCCGAGGGGCTGCTGTCGCTGGGCTCGTCGCTGCTGTCCCCGCTGACCGGCGGACCGCAGGTGGTCGCACGCCAGCAGTGGGGTGCGGACGAAGCGATCCGCTGCTCGCAGCCGGTGTACTCGCCGCAACTCAAGGGCGCGATCGTGCATCACACCGCGGGCAGCAACGACTACACACCGCAACAGTCGGTCGAGATCGTGCGGGGCATCTACGCTTACCACGCGCAGAGCCTGAACTGGTGCGACATCGGCTACAACGTGCTCGTCGACAAGTACGGGCAGATCTTCGAAGGCGCGTTCGGCGGACTCGACCGCAACGTGGAGGGCACCCACACCGGCGGATTCAACAAGGACACGGTCGGCCTGTCGTTCATCGGCAACCTGGAAGAGGTGCCGCCCACCGCGGCGGCAGTGGCCGCGGCCGGACGGTTCCTGCGCTGGCGGCTCGGCAAGGCCGGTCTGAACCCTGCGGGCACCGCGAACCTCAGGTCAGAGGGTTTCGCGGGCACCAAGTTCGCGGCCGGGACTCAATCCAACCTGCCGATGATCTCCGGCCACCGCGACTACAACAGCACCAGCTGCCCCGGCGTGCACGGCTACTCGGCGCTGGAGCAGGTCCGGGCGCTGGCAGGTGGCGCTGCGCCGGCCCCGGAGGCGACGCCCGAAGCGACACCGGAAGGAGCACCTCCCGCCGAGCCGGGAGCACCCGCACCGGCACCGGCACCGGAAGCTGCCCCACCCGCCGCCTGAGCGGGCGTCAGCCGAACCAGCGCTCGAGAACTTTCGCGACGCCGTCGTCGTTGTTGCCGACGGTGATCTCGTCGGCGGCGTCGAGCGCGGCCTGATGACCGTGTCCCATGGCCACGCCGTGGGATGCCCACGTGAGCATCTCGACGTCGTTGGGCATGTCGCCGAAGGCGATCAGGCCGTCGCCGGGGAGACCGGTGGCCTCACAGAGACGCGCGAGTCCGGACGCCTTGTGCGTACCCGGCACCGACAGTTCGACGAGCCCGTTGTCGGTGGAGAACGTCACCTGGGCGAGGTCGCCGACGAACGGCTGCAGCCGCGCGGCCATCTCGCCGCTCGGCATGTCCGGTTTGCGCACGAGTAGCTTCACCGCCGGTTCGCTGAACACCTCGTCGTCGCCGACCTCGACGTGATCCGGGTTCAGCCAGGCGTGTTCGTAACCGGCGCTCGCGACGAACGGCGGCGTCGCCGCGTCGTGCGCCGACCGGCCGGCACGCTCGGCGGCGATGCCACACCCCGGGATCTCCTGGTAGGCGATCTCACCCAACTTCACGAGGGCGTCGGGTTCGAGATTGGCCGACCACAGGACCTGGTCGTGCTCGGCGTCGTAGATGATGGCGCCGTTGGCGCACACCGCGTACCGGACGAAGGCATCGGTGTCGGCGAACTGGTCGGTGATCTCGGCGATCCACCGGGGCGGGCGACCGGTCGCGAGCACGAACTCGACGCCCGCCGCACGGGCCGCCGACAACGCGGCCACGGTTCGCGACGACACCCGGTTGTCGTCGTCGATCAGTGTCCCGTCCACGTCGCTGGCGATGAGGGTGGGTGGACCGAATGTCATCTGTTTCCTCTGTCTCGGGCCTGGTAGGCCTCACGTTGTTTCTCGGCCGCCTTGCGGGCGCGGGCCTCGGCTTTGCGGAGCGCTTCGTCGGCCTCGATGACCGCGGCCTCCGGTGGTGTCGGGGCCGATCCGCCGAGCCGTGCCGGTACCCAGAACTCGCCCGCCGGGTGCGGGCCGTAGGCGTCCTGGACCTCGTGGAGCATGGAATCCACGCGGCCGGGATGAAGTCGACGTAGCCCGTGTGGTTGATGCACAGCACCGCGCCGCCGACCTCCGGGATGTTCTGGACCCCGGTGAAGTGCAGGTCGAGCGCCTGGGCGCGGACGAGCGTGTTCGCGATGATCTCCAGGGTCCGGTAGACCGGCTCCCGTCCTCGACGCGGCCCGCTGCTCATTCCTCCAAGGTTAACGGTCAGCGGTTGTCACGCTGAGCGCGCTTGGCGGCGCGTTCGGCCTGCTCCTCGGCGTCCATGCGGTTCGCCTCCTCGAGCGTCGGTGCCGACCCGCCGAGGCGTGCGGGAACCCAGAACTCACCCTTGGGGTGCTCGCCGTAGGCGTCCTGCAGTTCGAGCAACTTCGCGCTCATGACCTCGTGCAGCTTCGCGGTGAGGGCGTCGGGATCGCCGGTGGGCTCGAGCGCTTCGCAGACCCCGATCGAGATCGGGTAGCCGGTGCGGCCGAGCTGCTTCGGATGTCCCTTGGTCCACACGCGCTGGGCACCCCAGATCACGGTCGGGATGATCGGCGCACCGGACTCGATCGCCATGCGTGCCGCACCCGACTTGAACGCCTTCAGCTCGAAGCTGCGGCTGATCGTCGCCTCCGGGTAGACGCCGACGAGCTCGCCGCGCTTGAGGTACTCGACCGCGGCCCGGTAGCTGTCCGCACCGGCGGTACGGTCGACGGGGATGTGCTTGAGCGAGCGCATGATCGGGCCGGAGATCTTGTTGTCGAAGACCTCTTTCTTCGCCATGAACCGCACCTTGCGACGTCCCTGCAGATGGGCGGGGATGCCGGCGTAGGTGAAGTCGAGGTAGCCGGTGTGGTTGATCGCGACGACGCCGGGGCCCTCGGCCGGTACATGCTCGACGCCCGACACCTTGAACTTGAGACCTTCGGCCAGCCACAGCAGGCGGGCGGCGGTGATCACGGTGTCGTAGACGGGTTCCATGCCGGAAAGCTTAACCAGTGATCGGACGCGGCAGGTCAGGCCTGGTCGGCACCGATGCGGGTGACGGCGAACACGAGGTCGACGGCGGCGTCGGAGAGCTGTTCGGGCGTGAGGGCGAGTCGGCCGTCGATGTGGTCGAGGTAGAGCGCCACGAGTGCCCCGGTGAGCGCCGAGGAGATCACCGCGACGCGTTCGGGGGCGAGTGAGTTCTCGTCGGTGACCATGGCCAGGACGGCCTGGACGAATCCGGGCACGGTGGCGGCACGATGGGCGCGGAGGACGTCGTCGGCGAGCGGTTCGCGCAACAGGATGCGAGCCCGCCCCGGCTCGTCCTGGAAGAACTCGCGAAAGCCCTCGAGCAGCGCACGGACGTTTCCCCGCCGGTCGGCGGGGAGCTCGATGACGGCGATCCGAGCGAGGAGTTGTTCGGTGACGCGGTCGTACACCGCGGTGACCAGCTCCTCGGTCGAGGAGAAGCTCTCGTAGAAGTAGCGGGGGCTGAGGCCGGCCTCGCGCACGACGGCCCGCATCGTCACCGCAGCGGTACCGCCGGTGCCCAGCAGGGTCTCGGCGACGGCGAGCATCTGCTCGCGCCGGTCGGTGGACCGGTCCTCGAGCGTCTGCCCGCGCCACAGCTTGGGAGAACTCATGTGTTCATCGTCGCATCTGCGGGCGGCGGGACTCATGGCCCACGCGGGCGGTCCGCGCGGCTCGATACATTGGTGGACTGTAGTGCTTTGACGCGCAGCCCCGCGCACACCAGGAAAGGCCCCCTTCGTGCAGATCACCAGCATCGGTCACGCCGGTTTCCACATCCAGACCAACGCCGGATCGATCCTCTGCGACCCCTGGGTCAACCCCACCTACTTCGCCTCGTGGGTGCCGTTCCCGGACAATTCCGAGCTCGACTGGAAGACGCTCGGCGACTGCGACTACCTCTACGTCTCGCACCTCCACCGTGACCACTTCGACGAGAAGAACCTTCGCGAGAACGTCAACAAGGACGCGACGGTCCTGCTCCCCGACTACCCGGTGCCGGACCTGCGTGGGGAACTCGAGAAGCTCGGCTTCACCAAGTTCGTCGAGACCACCGACTCGGTGAAGACGACGGTGACCAACGACAAGGGTTCGCTCGACGTCATGATCATCGCGCTGCGCGCGCCGGCCGACGGGCCGATCGGCGACAGCGGCCTGGTCGTCTCCGACGGCGAGACCGTCTGCTTCAACATGAACGACGCCCGCCCGATCGACCTCGACGTCATCGACGCCGCGTTCGGTCACGTCGACGTGCACCTGCTGCAGTACTCAGGCGCCATCTGGTACCCGATGGTCTACGACATCCCGCGGAAGTCGAAGGCCAACTTCGCATCTCAGAAGCGTCAGCGCGGAATGGACCGCGCGCGCTCGTACATCGAGCAGGTCGGTGCGACCTGGGTCGTGCCGTCGGCCGGTCCGCCGATGTTCCTCGACGAAGATCTTTTCCACCTCAACGACTTCGGTTCCGCCGACACCGCGGACGACACCTCGATCTTCCCCGATCAGGAGACCTTCCTGGAGCAGATGCGCATCCACGGCACCGACGACGGCGAGAAGCATCGCGGCCTGATGATGGTCTCCGGATCGGTCGCCGACTTCACCGGTTCGACGCTGAACGAGGTCAGCCACCCGTACGCGCCGGGCGACGTGTTCGGCGAGAACAAGCGCGCCTACCTCGAGCGGATGAAGGAGAAGTTCGCGCCGGTGATCGCCGCGGACAAGGCCACCTGGGCGCCCGCCGAGGGGGAACCGCTGATCGGCGCCCTCCGCGAACTCTTCGAACCGATCATGGCCCAGTCGGATCTGATCTGCGACGGCATCGGTTACCCCGTCGGCCTGGTGATGACCCCGGGCGGCGGTCCGGCGAACGACGCCACCGAGACCGTCGTACTCGACTTCCCCAACCGCATCGTGCGTGAGCCGAAGGAGGGAGAAGGCAAGTACCGCTACGGTTTCCGAATCGCCACCGAACTCGTGCGCACGGTTCTCCGGGACAACGAGCCGGACTGGGTGAACACCATCTTCCTGTCCACACGTTTCACCACGTGGCGCATCGGCGGATACAACGAGTTCCTCTACACCTTCTTCAAGTGCCTGACCGACGAGCGCATCGCCTACGCCGACGGCTGGTTCGCCGAGGCACACGACGATTCGGCGTCGATCACCAAGGACGGCTGGGAGATCCAGCGCCGCTGCCCGCACCTGAAGGCCGATCTCGGCAAGTTCGGTGTCATCGAGGGCGAGAAGCTGACCTGCAATCTCCACGGCTGGCAGTGGGACCTGACCTCGGGCCGCTGCCTGACGTCGAAGGGCCACGAGCTGCGCGCGAGCAAGCTCGACTGACGCGATGACGGCGTCCGAACGGACCTACGCCGGAAGGCCGGTCAGCGACCAGGAACTCGGGCGGTTTCAGCCCTGAAATTGGGGGGTATTCCACCCCACATGACAACTGTGACCGAGATACTCGAGGCACATCCGGTCCGCGACGACATCGACGACGCCGTGCTCGCGGCCTGCATCCAGGCGTGCGCCGAATGTACGCAGGCCTGCACCTCCTGCGCGGACGCATGTCTCGGCGAGAGCGGCGTCGAGCACCTCGTCGAGTGCATCCGCGCCGACCTCGACTGCGCCGACCTGTGTTCCATCACCGAACGAGTGTTGCTCCGACGCACCGAGGCCAGCATCGCGTTGGTGCGGGAGACCTTGGAAGCGTGCGCCATCGCGTGTGGAGCCTGCGCTGACGAGTGCGCAAAACACGCCGACATGCATCAGCACTGCCGGATCTGCGCGGACGTCTGCCGACGCTGCGAGGAGGCCTGCCGCCGGCTTCTCGAGGTGCTCGGCTGAGCACGACTCAAACCCGAGACGCCCATCGTTATCGAGGCGTTGTCGGGCGGGCACGATCCGACGTCGATGGTTGCGGCCGGACGGGCCTGGGTAGGCAGATGACTACGGTCGAGAGAGGCGCCACATCAGAGGCGCCCTGGTCGAACCCGACAGTGAGGAGAGAAGATCATGGCTCAGTACCGCGTCGTGGATTCCGACGAAAAGGTCATCGAGGAGAAGGATTTCGACGACGCCACCAGTGCTTACGACTGGTTCAAGACCGTCGCCGCGCCCGACGACAGCCTCGGGACCGTCATGCAGGTCCACGACAACGGCGAATGGAAGAACTTCGAGGTGTCCGACGGCGGCACCAACAAGCACCCCTCAGCCGACGCAGACTGACGTCCGAGGCCGGCGGGCGGTTGCTTCAGCAGCCTCCCGTCGGTCGTCCGGCGAACCGATTGTCCAGAAATGCAAGAGCCTCGACACTCCAGGGGATGAACGCCGCCGTATGTGACTGGCCGCGGTACTCGGTGAACGTCGTGGGCACTCCGCGACGACAAAAACTCCCGGCCAGGCGCGCGACGTCACCGGTGATCATCACGCCGTCGCCGACGCCGTCGGAGTTCCCGACTCCCAACATCATCGGCGCCCGCGGGGTACCGAGCGTCCCCATGATGTTGGCCGAAAGTGCCCGGCGTGCACCGGGAACGTCGAGGATGCCACCGACCCCGGGCTTCAGGAGCTGACGGTCGGTGAGCCCCGGGTATGCGTCGGCGAATTGTTCTATGCACTGCCCGGCCACCTGACGCAGGATGCGCGTGCCCTTCGGGGACAGGTAGTCGGCCAGGTTCAGGCCGTAGGTCTCGTCGTAGACCGCCATCAGCGCCGGGATGACTCCGGTCCAGTCCTTCTTGCCGTTGACGTAGCCCAGGTTGTGGATGGGATCGACGACCACTCCGCCGGCGGCTGCCCCGACGATGTTCAGCTCCGGCGCGTACTTCGGCGCCAGTTCCGCACCGAAGCCCGTCGGCACCGATCCGCCGGAGTAGCCGAACAGTCCGATCGGAGTGCGTGCCGGAGCACGAAGCTGACGCAGGGTCGCCCGGAGACCGTCGAGCGCGGCGTAGCCGGATTCCCGCGCAATCGTCCAGCGCAGGCCACGCCCTTCGTAGTCGGGCACCGACACCGTGTACCCGGCGGCCATCAGGCCGGTGACCAGGCTGATGTCGATCGGCCGCTCGGACATGTTGCCGCCGCGCAGCGTGTACGACGGGTCGCACTGAGAGCCCAGCGCGTCGTAGAACGAGTGGTAGGACACCAGACGACGCGGTGCCCCCGGTCCCACACCCGGCGGTGAGATCACGGTGGTGACCGTCGACGTCGGGTTGCCGAAGTTGTTGGTGCTGCGGTAGAGGATCTGTGTCGCAGATATCGGCACATTCGTTGCGCGCCAACCGAGTTGAACCTGTCGTGTCCGCAGTACCGCACCCGGCACCCGGTTCTCGTAGCCGCGGGGCGGGACATAGAAGGGGTCCTGCGACGGCAGCTGGCTCGGCGCCGCGACCGGGTTCGGCAGCGGCGCGGCGGTGACCGGTTGAGCCACCAGGCACAGGGAGACCCCCATGCCGATCACGGAGGTCAGCGTCACCAGGAACCGCAATGTCAGGCGCATGAGCAGTAATGATGCCGGTGTTGTCGGATTTTGGACGGCTTACACGGTATAGACGGCACAGTTCAGCCGACCGGCGTGCTCTCCCCCGCGCGTTCGACCTCTTCGATGACCGGCGACATCGCGACGACCACCGCGCCGATGACGGCGGCGATGAACGCGATCACCGCGACCGGTCCCCAGCCTTCCCGGACGGTGTCGCCGAGGACCACAATCCCGATAACGCCGGGCACCACGGTCTCGCCGACCACCAGCGACGCCGACGCCGCACTCACCGCGCCCTTCTGCAGGGCCACCGTGAACATGTAGAACCCACCCGGTCCGGCCAGGATGATCGCGTACAGGGCGGGGTCGGTGAAGAGTTCACCGAGATCGAAGGGGTCCAGGCCGTCGAGGATTCGGACCGCCACGGCGAGAACGCCGAACAGCACACCGCCGGACAAACCTGCCAGCACCGCGACCCGGCTCTGCATCCGCGGCAGGATCGCTGCTCCGAGACCGAGGATGATCACCGCCGCGATGAGAACGGCCCAGTGCAGCCACCACTCGTGTTTGCGTCCCTCGTCGCCCGCGGCGAACCCGAGCAGCACCAACGCCACCACGACGACGCCGATCGCGATCCAATCACGCTGGGACAGCTTTGCTTTCAGCACGATGGTCGCCAGCACCACCGTCACGACCAGATTGGCGCTGACGATGGGCTGCGCGAGGAACAGCGGGATCATCCGCGCCGCCACGAGGTTGCCGAGAAACCCGATGCCGTCCAACGCCATTCCCGCGATGAACGCCACCGTCAGCATGGCCGCGATGGTCGACCGCAACGACGGCGCCTCACCGGGCCCGGCACCCGTGTCGGCGACGCTCTGCGCGCCTCGTGCCTGCAGCACCGAGGCCGTACCGTAGGCGAGCGCCGCGAAGACGGCCGCGAGGATTCCGATCAGCATCGGATCAGTATCCCCGCTTCGGCCCGAAAATCGGTCAGAGACCGGGACCTTCGGCACGCAAGTTGTCCACCTCGTCCATTGCGGCACGCAATTTGCCCAGCCACTCCTCGGTGTGCGCGCCGACCAGCTTGACCGACCAGGCCAACGCGTCGGCCCTCGACCGGGCGACCCCGGCATCGACGAGGGTGTCGAGAACGCGCCGTTCCGGCTACCGGAGCCGCGTCATGACCGGTACCGCAAGGTGGGTGAAGAGGATTCGCTCGTCGCCGACGGCGACACCCCATGACACCTTTCGGGCGTAGCGGGCCTGCGCCTCGTCGGCGATCGACATCCGTTCCGCGCGGGTGTCCTCGCGGAACCTCGACGCCCGCCCCTGCGCTGCGGCCCGTGCGTCGGCGTCGTCGCTGGTCTCGGGCGGCTCCAGGGTTCCGATCACCGTGATCTCGTCGCGGTCGACGGTGACCTCTACGGGTCCGGTGAACCAGGCGTCGGGCAGTCGGCCGGCGAACCACGCGGCGGCATCCCCGGCGTCGGGCAGTTCGGCTTGCTGCCAACCACCACGACGACCACGCGCTACCGCTGTCAGCGACCGATGGTGTCGAGTTCGGCCAGGTCATCGGCGGTCAGCGCGAGGCCGGCGCCCGCGATGTTCTCGCGGAGGTGTGCCGCCGACGACGTCCCGGGGATGAGCAGGATGTTCGGTGAACGCTGAAGCAGCCAGGCCAGTGCGACGGACATGGGTGTGGCGCCCAGGCGGCCGGCGACCCGGGACAGCGCTTCGGACTGCAGCGGCGAGAAGCCGCCGAGCGGAAAGAACGGCACGTACGCGATGCCGTCGGCGGCGAGTTCGTCGATAAGGGCGTCGTCGGCGCGATGGGCGAGGTTGTACATGTTCTGGACGCAGACGATCGGGGCGACGGAACGTGCCTCGGCGTCCCGGGTGGCGCCGACCTTCGTCGCGATGAACAGCGACTCGGGATATGGGTGGAGCGTCTCGCGGATCAGTTCGTTGGTGACGCGAGGTCCATAGGCGTCGCTGGTGTCGATGTGGGTGATGCCCAGTTAGATGACGTCGCGGAGCACGGCCCGGGCCGCGACGGGGTCGGCGGGCGGACCCATCACCCAAGGACCGTCGAGTTACATTGCGCCGTAACCGAATCTGGTGACTGTTGTGTCACCCAGGGTCCAGGTGCCGCCGGGAAGAGGGAGGGATGAGTTCACGATCATGTCTTTCGTTCGGAGTGGTGGCTCAGTTCTTGAAGAAGCTGAGGGGCCAGCGGTGGTGGAACAACGGTCGTGCCGGTGAGGGCGTTGGTCGACGACCGCTCAAGCGTCGCTCGCGGCGAGGGCTCGTAGCCTCCGTCAAGTGACTGCATTACGATTCCTCCACCGACTCAGGCCGGTGGGACTTCAGAAGGGCGGAGGTCCGTCCATCTGCTGACGCCTCTCACGTTCCCGCTGGTTGCGGGCACGTTCGGCCCGCCGGCGTGCGTGTTTGTGCGCGAGCCGGTTGCTGGTGGGCGGGGTGTCGTCCCCGGTGATGACCCGTGGTGTCGGTGGGGCCTGGGGTGGCTGTTCGTAGCGGATACGACGCAGGTTGGGGAAGGAGTCCTCGAGGTTCTCGGCGTCACCGGGAATGACGAACCCTTCGGACGTGCGGTATTCGGTGACCAGGTGGCCGTCGTCGTCGCGGTACTGGACGTCTATCCAGTCGCCGAACGTCTTGTGTAGATGCCCGAACCGGCACTTGGCGTTCAAGTTCTCACTCGCCGTCGCCCCACCCTGGGCGGGGTTGGTGTGGTCGTACTCGGTCACGTGGTCCAGATCGGAGTCGAAAGCCGAACACCCGCAGCCCGGTTCGGTGCAGTACCCATCACGCACCCGCACGAAATCGGCACACGCAGCGGTGGGCCGGTACGGGTCGGCGGCTTGCGCACCGGGGTAGACGATCACGACGTCTTTCGACGGGACGTCCTCGACAACAACGCGGGCCGGGGGTGTGCGCACCGGGGTGACGGGTGTGATGGTCGCGTCGACCCGTTCGGCGAGATCACGCACATGCTCGTCGGAGACGATCCCGTGGCCGTCGACCCAACCGATCCCTGGTGCCCCGGCGAGAGTGGCGGCGTCGGTGACGACGTGGATGACGACCTCGGTGCTCACCGACCGAACGACCTCGGCGGGGTCGGGGATCTCGGCGTCACAGTCCTCTCGCTGGCATTGGCAGTCGAAGATGGTGCCGGTCAGCAATGCGAACATGGCATCGGAGTTGCGCTGGTTACGGTTGCGGCCGTCGTGCGCACACACGGTGTCGGCCAACGCTTTCACCGCTTTCGCGGCGATGCGAATGTTCTCGGCCGCCATCACGCCGGTGATCTCACCGGTGCCGTCGGTGAAGTTCTCGGTCCACATACCGCGCTTGTCCAACGCTTCACGACGCCGCTCCCGCACTGCATCAGGATCGTGACGGAAGACGAGGCGGTCGACCATGTCACGCAGCTTCGGTGTGGTCCAGGCGCCCTTCCTGGTGCGCAGGATGGTTTCGATCTCGGTATCGAGGTCCGCGATGGCCGCGGCGTCGGAGATGAGGTCGGTGCGGGAGATGACCGTCTGGATCAACTGCCGCGACAGGATGCCGTCGCGCAGGGTGGTCAGCACCTTCGGTAGCCGGTCACGCAGGGCGAGCGCTTCACCCACCCACTGATCGGCCTGGTAGCGGGTGATGGCGGCTTCACGGCAGACCCGGGTCACCATCTCGGTGTAGCGGTCGATGAAGAACCCGCCCTGAGTGTTGACCACGAGCTGGTCGTAGACGGTGACGATCGACTCATACCGGCACCACGCCAGATAAGCCTCACCATGGCGGATCGAACCGAACCGTTCCATATGGGTTGCGGTGTCAGACAATTCGGGGTGGGCAGGATCGACCCCGGCGAGGAACCCGCCCGGAAGATCGATCCACTTGCTCACGCTGCCCCCACAACGTCTACAGCCCAACCTGGATGGCTGAATCTGTTACCAACCAATCTAGATCAACCCACCGACAAACGCGGATCCTCCTCCACAAGGTCCCGGTAACCAACACGTTGTGCGCCAGTCGGTTCCATCGACCTCAGTCGGTACCTGCCAGCCGTCGAGCGCATCACGAAGCGCTGCCCGCGAGGTGACTCCGAGTTTGGGAACACCCGATACAGATGCGACGAGACGGTGCGTGGCGTCGATCCGCCCGGTGCGCACTGCGGCCTCACTCGGTGGTCTTCGCGGCCCTGCTGCTCTCCGCCGGCCTGGCTCAGTGACCGGGTGGGACACCGACTGCTGTTCATCGTCGGAATCGGCTAGCGAAACCTGCCGGGTGCCGCGAGCTAGTGGGGTCGGCCCAGCTCCCGCGGCGGATGCCCGTACCCGCGAGGCGCATTTGTGGCGTCGGCCGTCTCGACGGCGGTGACGGCACCCGACGACGCGAGCACCACTCCCCCGCCGACGGCGGCGACGAAGGCGACGATCGCGGCCGGTCCCCAGCCCGCGCGCGTGACGTCACCGAGGAAGGCGATGCCCACCGCGCCCGGGAGAACCGTCTGCCCGACGACGAGTGCTGCCGCGGCACCGTTCACCGATCCGGTCTGGAGTGCCACGGTGAACAGGTAGAAGCCGCCGATCCCGCTGAGCAGCAACGCATACAGAGCCGGGTCGGTGAACAGCACGGTGAGGTCGAGGGGGTCCAGGCCGTCGAGGATGCGGGACGCCACCGCCATCACACCGAACACGGCGCCGGCGATGAGACCGGTGACAGTGGCGATGTGAGTCTTCAAGCGCCGCATCACGATCAGGCCGAGCAAGATCAGCGCGGGACCGGCGACCAGGACGGCCCACCGCATCCACGCAGTGTGGTCCACGCCCTCGCGACCGGCCGACACCGCCAGCAGGATCAGCGACGCCACGACCACCGCACCGGCGATCCAATCACGCATCGTGAGGCCGACTTTCAGCACGACCATGGCGAGGAGCGCCGTGGCGACCAACCGGGCCGAGATGATGGTCTGCGACAGGAACAGCGGGATCAGACGGGCCGACGCGATCGTCGCGATGAACCCGATGATGTCGAACACGAACCCGACCAGGAACGGCACCGTCAGCATCGTCAGCGCGGTGGACTTCAACGACGGGTGGGCCGCCGCGGATCGTCGACGCTCCTCACGGATGGCGGCGCGCTGCGAGACCTGCTCGGCGCCCAGCGCCTGGAGAACGGCCGCGGCGGCAAACGCCAGCGCACCGATCACCGCGATGACGATCCCGCTGGTCATGACCCAGGCTCAGATCAACGAGGCGTGAGGACGTCGGTGCCGACGAACTTCGCAAGCTCGGGCGGCAGTTTCACCGAACCGTCGGGCTGCTGGTGGTTCTCGAGGATGGCCACCAGCCAGCGGGTGGTCGCGAGTGTGCCGTTGAGCGTCGCCGCGGTCTGCGGCTTCCCGTTCTCGTCGCGGTAGCGGATCGAGAGACGGCGGGCCTGGAACGTCGTGCAGTTCGACGTCGACGTGAGCTCGCGGTAGGCGTTCTGGGTGGGAACCCAAGCCTCGCAGTCGAACTTGCGCGACGCCGACGAACCGAGGTCGCCACCCGCGACGTCGATGACACGGTAGGGCACGTCGATCGCGGCCAGCATGTCCTTCTCCCAGCCCAGCAGACGCTGGTGCTCGGCCTCGGCGTCCTCGGGCCTGCAGTAGATGAAGCCCTCGACCTTGTCGAACTGGTGCACGCGGATGATGCCGCGGGTGTCCTTGCCGTAGCTGCCGGCCTCCCGGCGGAAGCAGGTCGACCAGCCGGCGTACCGCTTCGGGCCGTCGGACAGGTCCAGGATCTCGTCCATGTGGTAGCCGGCGAGCGGCACCTCCGAGGTGCCGACCAGGTACAGGTCGTCGTCCTTGTCGAGGTGGTAAACCTCGTCGGCGTGGGCGCCGAGGAAGCCGGTGCCCTCCATGACCTCCGGACGCACCAGGACGGGCGGGACCATCAGCGTGAAGCCGTTGGCGGCAGCCTTCTGCGCGGCCATGTTGAGCAGGCCGAGCTGCAGGAAGGCGCCCTGCCCGGTGAGGAAGTAGAACCGCGAACCCGACACCTTGGCGCCGCGCTCCATGTCGAGCAGACCGAGCGACTCGCCCAGTTCGAGATGATCCTTCGGGTTCTCGATGTCGCGGGGCTCTCCGACGTGCTCGAGGACGATGTAGTCGTCCTCGCCACCCGCGGGGGCCTCCGGCGCGACGATGTTGGAGATCGCGCGGTGGGCCTTCGCGGCGGCCTCATCGGCCTCGGACTGACGCGCGACGGCGGCCTTGACCTGCTCGGCGAGCTCCTTGCCCTTGGCGAGCAGCGCCTGCTTCTCGTCGCCCTGCGCCTTGCCGACCTGTTTTCCGAGAGCCTTCTGCTCGGAGCGCAACGTGTCGGCGTCGACGATGGCCGCACGACGGGCCGCATCGGCATCGAGCAGGGCATCCACCAGGCCGGGGTCCTCGCCGCGAGTGCGCTGCGAAGTACGGACCAGATCCGGGTCGTCACGAACAATCTTCAGGTCGATCACGCCTTCAAACCCTACTTGAGCGCGCGATGCGAACCCGATCACGCCACCGAAGTGAAACCCGGGCCCGCCCGCAGGTCAGCTCCAGAGCGCCCGGAGATCGTCGCGGCCGAACATCGCGGCGGCGTCGGCGGCCGACGGGGTGCCTCCGTGCGGATCGGCCCCGGCGTCGACGAGCAGCCGGACCACGTCGTCGAATCCCTTGAACACCGCGCCGGCCAGCGGGGTCTGTCCGCGGTCGTTGGCGAGGTCGGGATCGGCGCCGCGGGACAGCAGCACCGAGACCGCCGACGCGCGGCCGTGATAGGCGGCGAGCATCAGCAGCGAGTCGCCGGACTGGTTGCGCAGGTTCACCGGCACCCCGGCATCGACGTAGCCGCTCAGCGTGGCGGCGTCGCCGGAGCGGGCCATCTCGAACAGGCGCGTGGCCAGTTCGACCACCTCGGCGTCCGGGGTCGCGTCCGGACCGGGCACGGGAGAGGAATCGGCGGGCATTCCCGCGAGTGTAGGCAGCTCTCGCCGCAGTGGCTGGTGCCCGCATCGACTGATGCGGGTGTGCCCAGCCGGATCGACCAGGCATGATGGATCCCGATGAACGAGCCCGACCCTGATCGCGACAAGCCCGACCACGACGCGCACGACGCCATCGACGACGATTTCACCGCCGTCGACCCGGTCGAACCGCACGACGAGCCGGTCAATGCCGCCGGCCGGCCCCCACGAAACGCCACGCGCAATCCCGTCTTCGTCGTCCTGGCCGCGATCGTCGTCGGCGCACTCGTCGCCGGCGGTATCGCCTTGGCGATGGGCGTCTTCGACGACGCCGGCAGCGTCGGCGGCAGCAAGGTCGGCGAGGGCGAACGACTCGTCCAGAACGCCTTCACCCAGTCCGTCGCCGGCGACTGCCTGGACTGGCCCGAGGGGAACCCCGGGCAGCCGACCGCAGTCGAATGCGCGCAGAAGCACCGCTTCGAGGTGGCCGGCGGCATCGACACCTCGCTCATCCCCGGCGTCGAGTTCGGTGAGGACGCGCTGTGGCCCGGGCCCGAGCGTTTCGCCGCCATCCGCGACGAGCAGTGTCCGGTGATCGTCGACCAGTACCTCGACGGTCGCCTCGATCCGCAGGGCCGCTTCTCGGTCGGCATGATGTACCCGTCGCAGGCCCAGTGGGACAAGGGCGCCCGGCAGCTGCGCTGCGGGGTCCAGGAAGACGGGGCCAACGGTCAGCCCGTGCAGTTCTCCGGCCGCGTCGCCGACCAGAACCAGTCGTATGTGTGGCCCGAGGGAACGTGCATCGGCATCGACCCCGAGAACCGCAACCCCACCGGATTTCCGGTCAACTGCGCCGAGCCGCACGCCTTCCAGACCACCGGCATCGTCGACCTCGCGGTCCGCTTCGGCGACCGGATGTCGAACAAGCCGTGGCCCGCGACCGGCGCCCAGAACAACTACCTCGGCTCGATCTGCCCGAAGCAGGCCGAACGATTCGCCGGCGGCGCGGCCGCTCTCGACAAGACGACACTGAACGTGCAGTGGTCGGTTCTCAGCGAGCCGAGCTGGCTCGCCGGCAGCCGAAAGGTGGTCTGCTACCTCGGGCTGCCCGACAAGCGCGGCGGATTCGCCACCCTCGTCGGCGACGCCAAGGACGGGGCACTGCTGATCAACGGCAAGGCGCCCGTCCCGCCGCCCGCTGCTCCGCCCGGTCGCGCTCTCCCGACGCCGGTGCCGCTCCCGCCGGGAATCGCACCGAACCCCGACCAGGCCCCCGCCCCGGCGGGCTGACCCCATGGCCGTCCCGATGTCCGACGACGAGTTCGACGGGCTGGTCTCCGACGCACTGGACACCATCCCGTCGGAACTCACCGGCGCGATGAACAACGTGGTCATCCTCGTCGAGCCGTACAACCCCGAGGAGCCCGACATCCTCGGGCTGTACCAGGGCGTGGCGCTGACCCTGCGCGACCACGACTACGGCGGATTCCTACCGGACACGATCACGATCTACCGGGACCCGATCCTGGCGATGTGCAATTCGCGCGACGAGGTGGTGCACGAGGTCGCGGTCACCGTCATGCACGAGATCGCCCACCACTTCGGGATCGACGACGCCTGGCTGCACGCCAACGGCTGGGGCTAGGAACCCCGCCGGGACCCCGGCTCAGGTGAGATGTTTCAGCGCGGGCGTATTGCGGAATACCGAGATTCCGATGTCCAGCCCACATCCAGGAGTTCCGCCATGTCCACCGACGCCATCGTCATCCTGAAGGACGACCACAAAGAGATCCGCAAACTCTTCCGCGACTTCAAGTCCCAGGGCCCGAACGCCACCAAGACCAAGGGCAAGATCGTCGACAAGATCATCGAGGCCCTCACCGTGCACACCTACATCGAGAACGAGTGCATGTACCCCGAGATCCGTAAGCGCGTACCCGATCTCGAGGACGACATCCTCGAGTCCTACGAGGAACACCACGTTGCCGACGTCCTCGTCGTCGAGCTCGCCGCGTTGAAGCCGGACTCCGAGCGGTTCGACGCCAAGACGACCGTGCTGATCGAGAACGTCGAGCACCACATCGAGGAAGAAGAGGACGAGTGGTTCCCGAAGGTGCGGGAGGCCCTCGGCCGCAAGGATCTCCAGGAGATCGGCGAAGAGATGCTCCGGCTCAAGGAGAAGGCACCGCGTCGCCCGTCGCAGCCGTCGGCGTTGAAGAAGACGGTCGACGCGATCATCAAGTGAACTAGCCCATGGGGTCGTCGACCAGCGGCTCGTCGACCCGATCGAACGGTGCGGTCTCGGCGCCCCAGCGGTGGCAGACCCAGATGCCGTCGGCGTACTCGAGTTCGATCGAGCCGGTGTTGCCGAGGTGCGTCGCCGCGGCGAAGCGGGAGTCGATGCCGGCCAGGCGCGCCGCGATGAGTCGGATCGCCGCACCGTGGCTGACCAGGAACACATCACGTGGTTCGGTTCCGGTCAGATACGAGCGTGCGAGGTCGTCGACGGTCGGGATGTAGCGGTCGTAGACCATCGCGAGCGACTCGCCGCCGGGGATGCGCACATCGAGGTCACCGGCGTGCCACTTCTCCATGACGTCGTGGAAGACGTGGTGGGCCTCGCGGTCGCTGCGGTCCTCGAGCTCGCCGGCCTGGACCTCGTGCACGCCGTCGACGGCCTCGGTGTGGACGTCCCACACCGAGCCGATCAGTTCGGCGGTCTGCCGGGCGCGCCGGGCCTCCGAGCTGAACAAGACCGCCTCGCGCTCGGGTCGGTTCTCCAGCCCGAACCGGGCGCCTTGTCGCGCACCGAAATCGGTGAGTGCCGCGCCGGGGAGGGCGGTGTCGAGTCGGCGCATGACGTTCGCGGTGGTCTCGCCGTGCCGGACGAGATGCAGGCGCGCCATCACACCTCTCCCTGTCGCAGCGAGTCGATCCAGGCCAGCGACTCGGCGTGGTCGGGAGGTGCCGATCCCGTGGTCCGTACCGCGGGCCACGAACCGACGTAGACGACCCGTTCACACCGGCGATGCAGTGCCGCAAGGGCTTCCGCGACCGCTGCGTCGTCGATGTGGCCGACGGCGTCGAGGAAGAACCGGTAGCGACCGGCGATGGCCCGCCCCTCCGCCTCGTCGCGCTGCGGCCGGGATTCGATGCGAGTGAGATCGATTCCCCGCGAGGCGAATTCGTTCATCGCGTGCATCAGGCTACCGGGCTCGTTGGACAGGTCGAGGATGACCGACGTGCGGTCCGTGCCGGTCCGTCGCGTCGGGACCGCGGGGCGTCCGAGGACGAGGAACCGCGTGGTGGCCTCCTTCGCGTCGCAGACACCGTCGGCGATCACGGTCAGATCCGACAACCCCGCCGCGAGACCGGTCGTCACCGCGGCGTCGGCCTTGCCGGACGCGACGTCGAGCGCCGCAGCAGCATTCGATCCGGACGTGACGAACTCCGCGTTCGGGAAGAGCTTGGCCACGGATTGACGGACCTGCGCAGCCGCCACCGGGTAGGCCGCGATGGTGCGGACGTCCTCCGGGGCGAGCGGGCCGGTCGCGGCGATCGCGAACGCGATGTCGAGGACGGTCTCGGCGAACACCTGCACGCGCCCGTCGGTACCGGACCGCGCCGGTGGTACGAGGGCGTCCATCGTCGCCGGCACCGACCCCTCGAGCGAACTCTCGATGGGCACACAGCCGTAGTCGGCCTCCCCGCTGCGGACCATCGCGATGGTGGCAGCCGGGCTCGAGGCGTCGACCTTGGTGACGTCACTCGAGAGGTCGAGACCCCCGAGTGCGGGGTCATGGGCGGCGAGGGCCGCGTCGAGTGCCATCTCGGTGAAGGTTCCGGGCGGGCCGAAGTAGGCGATCACAGGCACCACACGAGCCTAGTGGACGCCGGTGATCACTCCGTTCAGGCCGCAATCCCCGGGAGCCGACGGTCCGAGGACCCGTTGACGACCACGCCAACCGTATTTAGGTTAGGGTTACCTTTTAACAGCCGCCGAGCACCGCAGCCGCCCGCGCCGACCGGAGAGACAACATGACGCGTACGACGACCGACCGACCCACGGATGCCGAGATGATCCAGACGGCCTGCCGTCGAGTCGGCTCCGCCATCCTCGCCATCGAGGGCGCCGACACCACGCCGATCGGCGTCGTCCACCTCTTCGAATCCCAGGCCTTCGTCCTCGTACCCACCGACGGCGACGCCGTGGCTGCCGTCGACGGCGCCGAGGGCACACCCGCGATGCTCGAGGTCACCGACTGGGCGCCCATCGACCTGCGCGAACGGGTCCGGTCGGTGATCTGGCTCAACGGGACGCTCCACGAGGTGCCCCGTGACCTCGAGCGCGACCTGGCCATCGAGATCGCCGGCGAGCACCCCGACGACGGCCTGCTCGACATCGGCCACGGCGCGTCGATGCTCCGCCTCCAGGTCGACTCCGCGGTGCTGGCATCCAGTTCCGGTGCGACGTCGGTGTCGGCCGCCGAACTGGCCGACGCCACCCCCGACCCGTTCTGGGAGTGCGAGGCCGGCTGGCTCGAGCACCTCGACGCCGACCACGCCGACCTCGTCGGCCAGTTGGCCCGCAAGCTGCCCACGGACCTGCGCCAGGGCCGTGTACGCCCCCTCGGCCTCGACCGGTTCGGCATACGCTTCCGCATCGAGGGCGCCGACGGCGACTCCGACGTCCGGCTGCCCTTCCCCCGCCCGGTCTCGGACGTCTTCGAGCTGTCCCGGGCACTGCGCAACCTCGCCGGTTGCCCGTTCATGAACTCGATGCGCGACTGACCCGCATCGCCGGCTGCGAGGGGTTCTAGGCTGACCGGCATGCCTCTGCGCGAGTACCTGCGGCCGTCGCCCCACGGCATCCCGGTCGTCACCGACCGTGTCGAGCGTCGCGGTCTGATCGCCGAGCTCGTCATCGTCGGAATACTGACCTTTGCGTTCTCCGCGGCCTCGGCCGCGCTCGCACTCCTCGAAGCCCAACTCGCCGGCGGCATCGGCGGGACCACTGTCGCCCTCAACCCCAGCCGCTCCGACCTCGCCCTCATCGACGCCGCGCGCCAGATGATGAGCATCCTCAGGCTGTTCGCCATCGCCGCGCTCGGCGTGTACCTGCTGTGGCGGAGCGGGCTCGGACTGTCGCGCGTCGGCCTCGGCCGGTGGACCCCGCGACGCGACGTGCCCGCGGGACTCGTCCTCGCGGCCGTCATCGGCCTCCCCGGACTCGCACTGGTCGCGGTCGCCCGCGTCTTCGGACTCAACGCGAGCCTCGTCCCCAGCCAGGCGGACACCTGGTGGGAATGGCCGGTGCTGATCCTCATCGCGATCGGCAACGCGGCCGCCGAGGAGATCGTGGTGGTCGCCTACTTCATCACCCGGCTCCGCCAGCTCGGGGTCTCGGACGTCAAGTCGCTCGCCGCGAGTGCCGTGCTCCGCGGTGGCTACCACCTGTATCAAGGCTTCGGCGCCGGTCTCGGCAACGTGGTGATGGGCGTCGTCTACGGCCGGTTCTACCAGGTCACCGGCCGGGCCTGGCCGCTCGTCATCGCCCACGGCGTCATCGACGTCGTCGCCTTCATCGGCTACGCGCTGCTACGCGATCACCTCTCCTGGGTCGGCTGACACCCGGACCGGTCACCCGCGGTCCTCGGCGTGCTTGCCCGATCCGGTGGCACGGGCCAGCCCGAAGAGTGCCAGCCCGACGAGCATCAGGAGGCCGGCGCGCAGCCAGGTCTCCGCGTTCTGCTGGGTCAGCAGGACGATGCACGTCACGATCGCCAGCACCGGCACGATCGTCCACGCCCGGAAGTGGTCGGTGTCGGCGCGTTCGCGCCGCAGCACCAGGACCGCGACGTTGGTGCTGAGGAAGACGAACAGCAACAGCAGCACCACGGTCTCGGCCAGCGCCGCCACCGAGCCGGTCGCCGAGAGCACCATCGCGATGGCGGTCGTGGCGATGATCGACGCCCACGGCGTACGTCGACCGGGTAGGACCTTCGCCAGCGGGGTGGGCAGCAGACCATCGCGGGCCATTCCGAAGGTCAACCGTGAGGCCATGATCATCGTGAGCAGCGCGCCGTTGGCGACGGCGATGAGGGCGATCAGCGAGAACAGTTGGTCCGGGGCACCGACGTCGGCGATCGTGACCACCTCGAGCAGCGGACCCGACGAGCCGGCGAGCTCATCCGGCGACACCACGGTCGAGACCGCGAGGCCCACGAGTACGTAGACGACACCGGCGGTGATCAGCGAGCCGAACAGCGCCTTCGGGTAGACCCGACGCACGTCGCGGACCTCCTCGGCCACGTTGGCCGACGTCTCGAATCCCACAAACGAGTAGTAGGCGAGCAACGCGCCGCTCAGAACCGCGAGTGCGGGCGTCGTCGAACTGTCGAACTCGAACACACGATGCGGTTCGCCGTCTCCCCGACCGAGGACGATGCCCGCCAGGACGACGACCAGCACCAGACCCGACACCTCGATGACCGTCATCACGACGTTCGCCCGCACCGACTCGCTGATGCCACGTGCGTTCAGTGCCGCGATCGCGACCAGAAAGACGAGGGCGGTGACGGTGGTGGGCGCGTTCACGAACGTCTTGAAGTAGTCACCCGCGAACGCCAACGCCAGGCCGGCGGCGCTCGTGACACCAGCGGCCAGCATGCAGAACCCGACCAGGAACGAGACCAGCGACGACCGGTAGGCCTGCCGCGCGAAGACCGCGGCACCACCGGCCTGCGGATACTTGGTGACCAGCTCGGCATACGACCCCGCGGTCAACAGCGCCATGACGAGAGCCACCACGAGCGGTACCCAGATCGCACCGCCCACCTCGCCGGCGATCTCGCCCACGAGCGCATAGATCCCGGCGCCCAGCACGTCGCCGAGGATGAACAGGAACAGCATCTTGCCGGAGATCGCGCGCCGGAGCGGAGTGCGATCGTCACCGGTCTCGGTGTCTGGCCGGGCGGCCACGTCGTCGGTCATGGCGAGCCGGATACCCCGTCGCGGGCCGATCGAGTCCTGTGATCTGCGTCGAATCCGTGCCGGGCACCCGTGGATGCGTACATTGGTTGGGATGAACGAGCAGGACCCGCCGATCATTCGGCGCGGTCGTCCGGGGCCACAGGTACCGTCCGGGCGGCCGGCAGGAGGCATACCGCCACGCCAGGGGCCTCCTCCCGGTGGACCCCACCGACCCCATCCGCAGGGTCCCGCTCCCGCCGCACACCCCCAGGCGATGCCTCGAATCCCCGCGCAGGGTCCGCCGCCGCGTCGGGCGCCCGGCCCTGCCCCGGCAGCCGGCCCGATTCCGGGGAGGGGTGCCGCCCCGGGCCAGTACGCCCCCACCCAGAAACCCGAACCGATCCCGGCCGGTGAGCGTCGAGGTGACCGCGCCCGATCGTTGGCACGTCCGCCCGCTCCGCCGGTCGGCACCCCGCCCGCTGCGAAGCCGACACGCCCCCGGCGTCGTCGGCGGCGCACCCTGCGGGTCGGCAGGATCCTGCTGATCCTGCTGCTCGTGTTCGTACTCGGCAGCGCCGGACTGCTCTTCTACTACGACTCGCGACTCGACCGCATCGACGCGCTACCCGCCTACGCCGGACGGCCGTCGGACACCCCCGGAACCAACTGGCTCATCGTCGGCACCGACTCCCGCTCCGATCTGTCCGACGCACAGCGCACCAACCTGTCGACCGGTGACGCCGACGGCTCCCGCACCGACACGATCATGCTGGTCCACAATCCGCCGGGGAGCGGGAAGGCGACGGTCGTCAGCATCCCCCGCGATCTCTTCGTCGAGATCCCCGGCCACGGAAGCCTGAAAGTCAACGCGTCGTACAACATCGGCGGTCCGGCACTGCTGGTGCAGACCGTCGAGAACCTGACCGGCATCCACATCGACCACTACGCCGAGATCGGCTTCGGCGGTTTCGACACCCTCGTCGACGCCGTCGGCGGTGTCGACATGTGCATCGATCAACCGCTCAACGACCCCAAGGCCGGACTCAAACTGGCCAAGGGCTGCCACCACCTGAACGGCCGCCAGGCACTCGGTCTCGTCCGTACCCGAGCCTTCCCGCGCGCCGACCTCGAACGCGTCATCAACCAGCGGAAATTCCTCGCCGCCCTGGTCTCCCGCGCGACGAGCCCGGCCGTCCTGCTCAACCCGTTCCGGTTGTTCGGCTTCATCGGCGGCGCGATCGACTCCCTCACCGTCGACGAACGCGACCACATCTGGAACCTGGCCTCGCTGATGTTCGCCCTCCGGGACCCAGTGACAACCACCACACCCACGGGTGAGAGCGTCTACACCGATGACGGCCTGGCACTGCCGGTCACAGAGACGACCGAGCAGTTCTTCGGTCTCTTACGTGCAGGTCAGCCCATCCCCGACGAGCTGCTCGTCGACGCCGGGTGACCGGGGTGGCCAGGTTGCCCAAAGACAGGTCAGACTTGCCTTACTTAGCCTGAACTTGCTGGTAGAAGGCGCTTTTCGGCACCTACGATGAGCGAATGACCGAATTCACGAAGTTCCACCAGCTGCTGCACGACCAGATCGGCAACGAGTTCTACGCCTCGCAGCAGTACATCGCGGTCGCCACCTACTTCGACAACCACGACATGCCGCAGTTGGCCAAGCTCTTCTACCGGCAGGCCGTCGAAGAGCGCAATCACGCGATGATCATCGTGCAGTACTTCCTCGACCGCGACATGGAGGTCGAGATCCCCGGGGTCTCCGCCCCGAACAACAAGTTCGAGGACTACAAGGCGCCCATCGAGTTGGCGCTCGAGCAGGAGAAGACGGTCACCCAGCAGATCGTCGACCTGGCCAAGTCGGCCCGTGACACCGGCGACTACCTCGGTGAGCAGTTCGTGCAGTGGTTCCTCAAGGAGCAGGTCGAGGAGGTCGCCACCATGACGACGCTGCAGACCATCGCCGACCGCTGCAAGGGCAACCTGTTCGACCTCGAGAACTTCGTCGAACGCGAGTTCAACGGCCCCGAGACCGACGACCCGACCGCACCTCCCGTCGCCGGCGGCAACATCTAGCCTCCGACCAGCAGACGATCTCGGCGGCGCGACTTCACCGAAGTCGCGCCGCCGAAACGGTTTTCGAGGGTTTCCTCGTCTAACGCAGAGTGACCTGGCGGCCGCGGATGCCGTCGCGCGAACTGCGCTCGGCGATGGTCAGCTCCGAGGAGTCGGCAAGCGCCTCGCCCAGCCACTGGTCGAGCTGATTGAGACCCGCCTGCCACTCCTCGTGGTGCATCTCGCTGTCGAGGTCGAACACCGGGACCAGCAGCCCGTGGGTGCGGAACGACCCCGCGAAGCGCGAGCCCTCACCCATCGTCAGACGCCCGGCCGCATGCAGGCGGGCCATCGCGGCCATGAGGTCGTCCTCGGGCTCGGGACGAATCCACCGCAGATGTGCCCGCTCGCCGGCATCGACCCACCACGGGGCGCCGGAACCGCTGTCGACGACGAGGCGCGCGGTCGGCAGCACGGAATCGTTGGCGCGCTCGAACATCGGGGCGATCTCGGCAGGAACCTCGGTGCCCTCCGGGAACCACCACGAGAAGTCCTGGTGCACGGTGATGTCCAGGACCGCGTCGGCCTTCAGCACCTCGTCGAGCGAGGGGGATTCGTCGGCGGCTTCCAGATCGAACTCGCTACCGGCGTCTGCGTGGGCTGCCCAGGCGATCGCGGCCGCCAGTTCGACGGGGAGCGCCATTCGGTCGGGCTCTGTCTGCAACCCGACCAAACCCTCTGTCGCGCCACCGGATTCACGTGCGAGTGCAGGCCCGGCACCCGGCAGGATCGTCACGATGGAGACGTCGTTGCGCGTGTCGGCAGGCTCCGTCAGCTCGAGACGTGCGGTCGCCGATGCGACGAAGGTCCGCAGTGCGACGAAGTCGCACTCGGAGGCCAGCCCCGCGAAGGGGCGCGGCGGCGGTGCCATCGACGCCGCCTGCCGAGCCTTACGAGCGGCGACCCGCTCGGCGCGATTGCTTCCCGGGCGGGGTCCACTGCCCCGCTTGCTCTTCTTGCCCATCGGTCCACTCTCTCACGAGCCGCTCACCGCGCCGAGAAGCCCGGGCAGGAGAAGGCCGCTCAGTCGACGGTGACCAGCCAGTCGCGGACCCTGGCCGGGTGGTTGGTGGCCAGCCAGCGCACTCCGAGGTCGGCGCAGAGCTGGACGTCCACCAGTTCGTCGACGGTCCAGCAGTATGTCACGCGTCCGGCCGCGGCGGCGCGGTCGACGAGATCCGGGTACTGCCGCAGGGTCATCACCGAGGGACCGATCCCCGTGGCCCCGACGGCGGTCGCCGCACTGCCACCGAGTACTCGGGCGGTGTCGCCCAGCAAAATGGTCGGGAGCATCGGGGCATGGCGACGGATGCGCCAGACGCCGGCGGAGGAGAACGAGATGACCACGGCGCGACTGTGATCGGCCGACGGCGGGGTGGCCACGCCGAACTCGTGGAGGATCTCGAGGAGCTTCTGCTCGACGAGACTGCCGAACCGAACGGGATGTTTGGTCTCGATGAACAACCGGACCGGGCGGCGCCAGTCCAGGGTGAGCGTGAGCAGCTCCCGAAGCGTCAGGATCGACGCGGGGTCGCCCGCGGAATGCCAACTCCCGAAATCGAGTTCGCGGAGCTGGGCCAGCGTCATCTCGCTGACGATGCCGGAACCGTCCGACGTGCGGTCGACGGTCCGGTCGTGCACACAGACGAGCTCGTGATCGGCGGTGAGCCGAACATCGCACTCGAGTCCGTCCGCGCCCTGCGCGAGTGCGAGCTCGTATGCGGCCAGGGTGTGTTCCGGACGGTCCCCGGAGGCGCCGCGGTGCGCGACCACCGCGGGCTTACCCGAACGCGACACCTTCTCGGCCGCACCCACGTTCACACCTGAGTTCATCCGACCGCCACCCACCTTCTCTTCGGGACCGGGACCGCCGTGGCGGCGTCGAACAGCACCGGCACACGGCGCGCCGTCCAGAAGGCGAAGGCGGCCGACACGGCCGCGCTGATGATCACCATGGCGAGCGCGTTGGCCCCGGTCTGCACCGAGTCCGAACCCAACGCGACGACTCGGGCGACCAGCGCCAGTACGGCGGTGACGGTGACGACCACCCACGCGACCCACAGCCGGCGGACCCGGCGGCCGACACGTTCGGCGTCGAGGGACGGATCGTGGGCCACGCGCAGGGCCACGACCTCGCCCAGCACGAGCGGCGCACCGACCAGGTTCACCAGTGGGACCCCCACCAGGACCCCGACCCACAGCGGACGCCTCGGGTCGAGGAGTCGGGCTTCCTCATAGGCACCGGCCCGCAGGTCCATCACCCAGCGGATGAACGCGAGGGTCGCCCACACATAGGCCAGGAGAGCAGCGACCCCCACGAACACGATCATCCAGTCGGAGACCACGATCAACGGGTTCGGGAGCGGCTGCGTGCGGTTGACGGCCAACAGGATATAGCGCAACAGGTGGATGACCGCCGACGCCGCGAGTGCCGTCCCGGCCACGACGAGCGCGAACAGCAGGCGTGCCCGCGAGGCGTCGATCCGATCGTGCGTCGCGTCAGCGGTCACCGGCTCGTCGCGCAGACCCCAGGTCGGGATGTAGACGTAGCGGGGGATGAGACGCGGACCGCGCGGGCCCGACGGTCCGCGGCGGCTGGGGATGGCCTCGGGAGGACGCCGCGCGACCCACCGCACGTTACGGCCCCGGTACAGCCGGCCGGTCGGCGCCGTACGGGGCGGCGCGTGGGTCGCCGGGCGCGCGGGTGCCGCCATCGCACGAGAGACGTCGTCGACGACGCTCAGCGGGCCACCACAGCGAGGACAGTGCTCGCGCCCGGGACGGTGCGGCGCCTGGATGCGGCACCGCGGACAGAGGTCGATCATCAGTGGGCGTCGCCCCCGCCGTCCCTGACGCCGAACTCGACGGGCTTGCCGTGCTCCTGCCAGGCGAGCATCCCGCCGCGCACACAGATGCCGTCGTATCCCACCTGCGCGAGGTATTGCAGCACCCGCATCGAGCGACCGCTCGAATGACACACCACATAGAGGTCGGCGTCGGGGTCGAGTTCGCCGAACCGACCCGGTATCTCGGCCATCGGGATGTGGAGAGCGCCGCGGATGTGTCCGTTCGCCCATTCGTCGTCCTCACGGACGTCGAGCATCACCGCGTCGGCCGTCTGCGTGAAGTCGTCCGGCAAATCGGTCACCGGCACCTGCGTGATGTCGCCCATGGTCACGATTTCCATGGTGGCACAGTCCAGGCGCAGCGCGTGTCACGTCATCTCCCGAGCCAGTTCTCAGCAGTGCGGTGAAGATCACCTTCGATGTCGTACAGACCGCCCGAAGCGGCCTATGCTGACCATCATAGTTTTATCCACATGCCTCGAATGGACAGCTGTCCATAATCCGCACCTCACCGTCAACCTGGGGATGAGGCTGTGGAAACTGTGGAAAAACCCTGGCCAAAGGCCCTCCCTATGTGACTGGCATCACTCGTTTGGGCCAATGTGCGCGTAGGAAATTCACGAAACTGCAGGCGTCGACCGGTGGTGCATTTTCTTACAGTGCACACACCTGTGGATAACGTGGGGACAAACCCTTGGGGAAACCCCCCGAACCGGGTCTGGTATTACCCCTCAGTCACGGTGTAAAAACCCCGTCCGCACCGCGGGCGCGCGGTCGATCGCAGCCATCACGCCCGTCGTGACGCTCTCGGCCAGCCCGGAGACGGACATCTGGTTGCCCACCAGACGCGCCAGCAGCGGCTTGGGTGCCTCGATGACGGTGATCTCCGCATCGGGGTACCGCTCGGCCACCACCGAACGCATGACGCCGATGCCGTCGACGAGACCGAGTTCGGCGGCCCGGTGCCCGACCCAGACGTCTCCGTTGAAGAGTTCCTCGTCGGACGCCGTCAGCTTCTTGCCCCGACGCTGCCGCACCCATGCGATGAACGCCTCGTGCAGCTGCCCCTGGAGGCCCTTCAGCCATTCGACGTCCTCGGCCACCTCCGGCGAGAAGGTGTCGAGCCGGGCCTTGTTCTCCCCCGTCGCGTAGAGACGACGCTGCACGCCGAACCGGTCGAGAAGTGCCGAGAAGCCGAATCCCGAGGACACCACTCCGATGGAGCCGACGATCGACGTGTGAGCGGCGTAGATCTCGTCCGCCGCGCAGGCGACCCAGTAGCCGCCGGACGCCGCGACGTCCTCGCAGAAGGCCAGGACCGGCACGCCCTTCTCCGCGGACAGCTGACGGATGCGCTCGGCGATGTACTCCGACTGCGCCGGCGAACCGCCGGGCGAATTGATCACGACGACGACGGCCTTGAGCCGTTCGGTGGCGAACGCCGGCTTGAGTACCGGCTCGACCGTGTCGGTGGTCAGCCCGTGTTTGCCCATCCCGGCCGCGCCGATCGGACCGTCGAGTCGAACCACCGCGACGTGCTCGGCACGCGACTTCGCGAACTTCTTGCCCACCGCCGCCAGCGGTCCTGCAGTCATCTGCCCGAGTCTAGTGGCGGTTCACCGGTTCCGGTTTCGGGCTGGGCTGCCCACGCATTCTGCAGCGCACCGGGTGCACTCGCGCCGTAGACTCTCCCGCGTGCAGGTCAGGTGGCTCAGCGCATTCCTCGATTTCCCCGCCGACGAGTTCGGCAGCGAGGTGACCTTCTGGCGTGCGATCGCGGGCAGCACCGTGTCGCCGCCGCGCGGCGAACACCGCGAGTTCGCCTCCCTCGAACCGTTCAACGGCGACCCTCACCTCCGAGTGCAACGGGTCGACGACGGTCCGGGCGGGGTCCACCTCGACATCCACACCGACGACCCTCTGGCCGCGGCCGACGAAGCGGTGGGACTCGGGGCGACGCTGAACCACGACGCCGGCACCCACGTCGTCCTCCGTTCGCCCGCCGGTTTCGTGTTCTGCCTGGTGCCGTGGGCGGGAGAGTCAAAACGGTCCCGGCCGATCCGGTGGCCAGGTGACGCCATCAGCATCATCGACCAGTTGTGCATCGACATACCCGCAGCCGACTTCGACGCCGAGGTCGAGTTCTGGACGGCGCTGACCGGCTGGCCGCCCAAGCCACCCGAATCCCGACCCGAACTCGTGGCACTGCGCCGCGACCCCGCGATCACCACCGGAATCCTGTTGCAGCGCAGGCAATCCGATCCGGACACGCCTGGACCCGAAGGCTCGTCGACGGCAACCGGGCACCTCGACCTCGCGACCAACTCGGTCCCCGACGAGGTGGCACGCCACGAGGGATGGGGCGCTCGCGCGATCGAGCACCACCCGCACTGGACGACGATGGTCGACCCGATGGGACGCCCGTACTGCATCACCTCGCGCAATCCGCGGACGGGCGACTGAGCTCAGGGAGCAGAGAGGAACGCGCGCAGTCTCTCGACCTCGGCGTCGATCTCCCGTTCCTCGGTTTTCGTGACCTCCCGCAGCATCTCGATCCGTATCCCGCCGTCGCCGTCGAGATGCCATGTGCCGACGAGGAATCCGTCGGCGAAGACGAACCCCGGCGAGCGGCCGTTGGGTGTCACGGTCCGCCGGAACAACTCCGGGTCGGCGACGCGGACACGGTCGGCCGAGACGCCGATGACATGGTCGAACGGCGCCACGAGTCGGGCCGGGGCGGGAGTGTCAGGATCGGCGAAGCCGAGTCCGTCGAGATCGTAGAGGGTCTCGCCGTGCGGACCGGTCAGCCGGACGAGTTCCCAGTCGGCCTCCATCTTCTCCACGAGTGACCTCAGGCCGGTCATGCCCGCCCACGTCTGGATGGCCTTGACGGTGGCGGGCCCGAAACCGCGGAGGTACAGGCGGATCAGGTCCGCCCGCGCGTCCTCGCCCTCGACCGCCGGTGCACCCGGACCGGCCCATTCGTCGAACAACCGGTAGGTGGGCGCCCCGCGGCCCCGCCAGAGTCCGCGCGGCGGTACCTGCACGAGTGGGAGTCCACAACGGGCGATCCCGGTGAGGGTGGACGGGTTCTCCGCCGGATGCCGATGCGCCAGTTGCGTTCCCAGGTCCGTGCCGGAGAGTTCACGGCCGGTCAGGAGTTCGGCGGCATCGGCGATCACCCGCGACGGATCGGCCTCCACCAGCCTCGGGACGTGCGCCTCGGCGATCTCGCGCCGGAGGATCGGCTCGGCGAGCGGCCGTATCCACCGGGCATCCTCGGCGTCGATGAGGAACACCGTGGAGCGCAGCAACGCGATCCGCACGACCTCGCGCTCGGTGAGCAACTCGTCGAGTTCGGCCGGATCGAATCCCTCGACGCGGGACCACAATCCGAAGAACGCGGCACGCGGGTCCTGGGATTGCATGCCGACGCATCGGTCCAGCACCTCGATCGCGTCCTCGTCGACGCGTTCCAGCAGGTGCTGGCGGGACAGCAGGGTGCGGTTCCACTGCCGCAGTGTGATCGGCTCGGACACCTCAGGCGGGGTAGCCGATTCCGGTCGCCGCGTGGCAGCGATAACCGTGCGGGTTCTTCGCCAGGTACTGCTGGTGGTGATCCTCCGCGTAATAGAAGTGTCCGTCGCCCGCGGCGGCGAGAGGCTTGATCTCGGTGGCGATGGGGCCGAGACCGGCGGCATCGAGCGCGGTCTGGAACTTCGCCGCCGACTCCACGACGATCGCGGCGTCGTCGTCGGAGAGGGTGTAGACCGCCGACCGGTACTGGGTCCCGATGTCGTTACCCTGACGCATCTCCTGGGTCGGATCGTGCGACTCCCAGAAGATCTTGAGGATTCCCTCGAGGTCGATGACCGTCGGGTCGAAGACGACGAGCGTCGACTCGGTGTGGCCGGTGCGCGCGGTGCAGGTCTCCTCGTAGGTCGGGTTGGGCGTGTGACCACCCGCGTAACCGACCGCGGTCGTGTGCACGCCCGGGACCTGCCAGAAGATCTCCTCGATCCCCCAGAAGCAGCCACCCGCCAGGATCACCGCGGACAGACCGTCGTCGAAGGAGCCGATACCGCCGTTGCCGAAGGAGCCGTCGGCCTCCGGCCGCCCACGCATGGGGGTCTCCAGGACCAGATGGACTCCGGGGACCGTGATCTCGGTGTCGCGTCCGGGTAGTGCGGAGTCGGCCGCGATGAGTTCCTGCTTGTGCGAACTGGCGGCGAAGAGCTGGTCTAGCCAAGACATGCGCCAAGTCTACGCGCGCCGCCGGCCGTGTCCTGCTTCCCGAGTTGAGTCAGCCGTCCCAGTCTGTTTATGATGGCGGTCACATCCCGGCATGTGACACCTGTCACGTACAGCCGAAGGCCCTCGGGCCGCCGACGCCGGAATGCCGAGCCGATCCGCTGATGAAAGGCGACAATGGCGACGCACGCGACCGGAGACTATCGAGGTTCCCTCCGGACTCCGCGCGGCGCACCGCGCGCCAACTACGACGTGGCGAGAAGCTGCCGCACCATCGCGATGAGCATCGTCGCACTGCTGGCCGTCATCGTTGCGCTCGCACTGATCTGAGCCGATCCCGGCATCTCGCCCGCGTGGACCGGCGTGAACGCCCGCCCGTGATCTTCAACCGCACTTGATATTTCTTCGGGCCTGTTTGTTGCAATCACCCATGGTGTGGGGAAGGCTGGAACCATCCGCGTGGCGCCGACACAATCGGCGGACCCACGTGTGAACAGGGAATACGAAAGCACCTCAGAGAGGAACATCGTGGCTGAATACACCTTGCCGGATCTGGATTACGACTACGCGGCACTGGAGCCGCACATCTCCGGCAGGATCATGGAGCTCCACCACAGCAAGCACCACGCGACCTATGTCAAGGGCGCCAACGACACCCTGGAGAAGCTGGCCGCGGCCCGCGAGGACGAGAGCATCGCCGGAAAGGTCTACGGACTGTCGGCCACCCTGTCCTTCCACCTGGGCGGCCACACCAACCACTCGATCTTCTGGAAGAACCTGTCGCCCAACGGCGGCGGCGAGCCCGAGGGTGACCTCGCGGCTGCGATCACCGAGCAGTTCGGTGGCTTCGACAAGTTCAAGGCCCACTTCACCGCCGCCGCCACCACCCTGCAGGGTTCGGGCTGGGCGATCCTGGGCTACGACACCATCGGTGGCAAGCTGGTCATCCTGCAGCTGACCGACCAGAGCGGCAACATCCCCGCCGCCATCATCCCGGTCGTCATGCTGGACATGTGGGAGCACGCCTTCTACCTCGACTACCAGAACGTCAAGCCGGACTACGTCAAGGCTTGGTGGAACGTGGTCAACTGGGCCGACGCCGGTGAGCGTTACGGTCGCGCGAAGACCCAGGGCAACGGCCTCATCGTGCCTGCCTGATCCTCCCTTCGCCAGATACCAACGGCGCCGGTCACCTTCGGGTGGCCGGCGCCGTTCCTGTTCCGCGGGAGCGGGAGATCAGAGGATCAGCGTCACGGCGACGGCCACACCGCAGGCGATAGCGATCACGATGAGCGCCAACAGATCTGCGCGGCCCGGGCGGGCCGGATGAGCCGTGAGCCGACCGGTACCGCCGCGGGCGGTGATCGCCTCGGCCATCTCCGCGCTACGGCGCAGCGCCGACGACATGGCGGCCGTGATGAGATCCATGATCCCCATCTCCGCCGACGGATGATCACTGCGCCCCTTTGCCGTCGGCCGCAGCTTGTGCGCGGCGCGCAGCATGCGCAACTCCTCGATCAGCAGCGGAAGACCCCTCAGGCACAACGCGATTGCGACGGCCCACTCGTCGACGGGTAGACGCAGCCGCCGGAGGGGTCGCATCAACCGGGCGATCGCCGGTGCGACGTCGGCCATCGGGGTGGTCCAGATGACAAGGATCGAACTCGCCACGAGGACGAGCGCGAGGGTCACCGCCCGGAGGAACACCAGCCCACCGTGCACGCCGGCGAACGAGACGTTGAAGGCGACGCCGACACCGATCAGTCCCCAGAACCACCACGGCGGACGGGGGATGGCGCCCAACGGGATCCCGGCGATCAGGGCGGTGAGGATGACGATCGCGGCCACCATCCCCAGTGCCGGCCACGACGGCAGCACCCAGGTCATGATGCCGAGGATCAGCACGATCACCAGCTTGGTTCCCGCCCACAACCGGTGGACGAAGGAATCGCCGGGGACCTGCCGCAACGGAACCGTGCGCATGGTCATGGGGCACCTCCGTCCCAGCCGGACGGCTGATCGGCGTTCTGATGTGTGTCGGGCAGCAACCGCCCGTCGACGAGCCGGACCCGCCGGGTACACACCGAGTCCAGCGATTCGAAGTCGTGCGAGATGATCACGATGGTCATGCCCTCGGCACGCAGACGCGCGAGGAGCGCGACGATCTCCTCCCGAGCCAAGGGGTCGAGACCCGCGAGGGGCTCGTCGAGCACCAGCATGTCGGGGTTGCGGGCGATGAGCCCGGCGAGCACGACGCGACGCATCTGCCCACCCGACAGTGAATCGACCTTGGTGGCCGCCATCTGCCGGGGCAAGCCGACGAGTTCGAGGACGCGGGCGACCTCGGCGGTCCCGACCTTCTCGCCACCGGCCGCCATGATCTCGTCGGCGACGGTGACCTTCTGCAATTGCAGGCGGGCGTGCTGGAAGCCCAGCCCGACCGCGCCGACATGCTCGGTGACCGGCTCCCCGGCGTCGTAACCGGCTGCCGGAGTCGACTTCACGGAGGTGTCGAGCAGGTGGCACGTTCCGGTGCGCGGCGACAGGAGGCCCGCCATGATCCAGGCGAGGGTCGTCTTGCCCGACCCGTTGCCGCCGACGATGAGCAACCCCTCCCCGCGGTACACGGTCAAGGTGACGTCGGTGAGCGCGACGACCTCCCAGGGCGAGCCGGGCAGATGCGCATATCCCACATGGTCGAGCACCAGCAGCGGCCCGCCGATGTGCGGGCCCGGCGCCGCGAGGGACGTCGACGGCCCGGTCGGAGGAGCGTGGTCGAGGTCGGCGTGCGGGTCCGGCATCCAGTGCGGCGGATGAGGGACCACGCGACCGGCCTCGAGATGGATGACGCGATCGGCGGCCGCGGCCTCGCTGCCGCGGTGGGTGATCAGCACGACCGCGATCCCGCGTCGGGCCGGTAGCGACGCCAGCAGGTGCAGGAGCTGCCCGCGGCCCTCCGGGTCGACCATCGAGGTGACCTCGTCGGCGATGAGCAGCTGCGGATCGCGGGCGAGTGCCGCCGCGATCGCCAGGCGCTGCTGCTGCCCGCCGGACAGGTCGGTGGTCTCGCGGTCGCCGAGACCGGTCAGCCCGACCTCGGCAAGGAGAGCCTCCACGTCGACGTCGGCATCCGGCGGCAGACCCCAGACCACGTCGTCGGCGACGCGGGAACCGAGCATCTGGATCTCCGGCCGTTGCAGGACGAGCGCGGTCCCGCCGTGGACGCCCAGCCCGGCGAGACCCGGGCGGTGCACGACACCGGTGGTCGGGGCGCGACCGGCCAGGATCTTCGCGAGCGTCGACTTGCCCGAACCGTTGGCGCCGACGACGGCGACGAACTCGCCGGGGTCGATGCGCAGGTCGATGTCGTGGAGGACCGGTCTCGCGTCCGGGCTGTAGGCGAAGCCGACACGTTCGGCGACGATCGGCAGCGGCGCGACGTCGGTTGCCGTCGATGCCGGACCGTCGGAGGTGAGCGTGTCCTCGCTGGGGACGTCGCGAAGTCGCGCGATGACGCCACCGAGAATCCACCAGGCGGCGAGCAGCGAGATCGCGGTGCCGACGGTCCCGGAGATCCAGATCCACGCCCACCAATGACTGGCGATGCTCCGGCTCATCGAGTCGAGGGCGTTGCCCACGACATCGGTGGGTCCCCACCCGCGCAACCACTTGGCGACACCGTGGAGGGAGTTGGTCATCGCCTCGATGGTCAGCTCACGCAAGGGCACCAAAATAAGGAGGATCAGGACCGAGACCCCGCCGAGGAGCGGCGAGGCCACCAGCGTGGCCAGTCCGAGCGTCCCGAGCCCGCGGCGACGTCGCTTGAGGTCGCCGACGATTCCGCCGATCAGCGCCGAGCCGAGCACGGTGGCCATCGCGCCCGTACCCGCCATCGCGAACGCGACCGCTGTCGTCGCCACGGTGGCGGTGAGCAGTGCACGCGGCCGAGTGCGGGCTGCGATGAGGGCGAGAGGAACCGGTGCGAGCAGCCCGGCCGCCTGCGCCAGCGGGATGACCGAGGCGATGACCACCGCGGCGACGGTCAGGCCACCGAAGATCGCGACGGACGCGAACTCCATCGGACGCAGCGGGTGCGAGTTCTTCACCGGTCCAGTGTGCCTGGGCACCGGAGCCGTCGGTCGATCGCATGTAAACGAACCGTCACAAGACGGTGGTTCGGGTTGTCCGTTTCGTCCCCGCGGTGGATTCTTTTCACACGGGTGATCTTCGGCGGTCCTGGGTCTCAATGACCAGGTCTCCCACCCGGATTGGAGGTAGGACACGATGCAGTCGATTCCGATCGGACTCACCCCGTTCCAGCATGAGGGCACGCTGAACGGAATCCTCATCTCGGGCCGCTGGCCGGAATCCACACTCGAGTGGACACAGACCCTCGTCGGGTCGGTGCGGATCGCATGCCGGCCCGGCTTCCTCCCGACGACGACGATCTTCGGCGTCGTCGAGCAGCGTCCGCCGCACGGCGGTGAGGACACCGTCGGGATGATGGTCGCGATCGGGAACGTCGTCGACGACAGCTTCGTCGAGGCCGGCAGGTTCCTGAACAATCCCCCGGCGCTCGTCATTGCTGCACCCGCCGTCGCAGACCCGTCCGTCGTTGCCGGAGTGTTCCGAGGTCGCCTCGGGTTGTGTGCTGCTGCCCGGGCTCCCCGAACTCGGACTCGAGCACCGGGCCGGGTGGGCCGAGGCGGAGGCCGACGGGACCGTGGTGAACCTCCGCAACGAGGTGGGCATCGACCCCAATGCCGACCCGGACACCGCCGTGCTCGCCATGCTCCTCGCAGCTTAGGGCGCCGAGGCCTCGCGAAGGCCCAGAGGCGGTTGCCCGCACGCGGCAATCCGGGTGGCCGAACTTTAGTTTTTGTGCCCCCGACCTGCATGGATACGGGCTACTGACGAGTTGCATTCGCCAGTTAGGGCTCACTAACCTGGCGTCTGTGATTGCTGCCCTGCTCCTCAGTTTCGGCGTGATCTTCGTCGCCGAACTGGGCGACAAGTCACAACTGATGGCGATGACCTACGCCCTGCGGTACCGCTGGTGGGTCGTCCTCCTCGCCATCACCGTCGCCACCACTGCGGTACACGCCGTCTCGGTGTTCTTCGGTCATTTCCTCGGGATGTCGCTGCCGACCGATCTGATGTCGGTCCTGGCCGGCCTCGCCATGCTCGTCTTCGGCCTGTGGACGATCTACGGAGATCGCCTCGACGACGAGGAGCAGAACCGCGCGACGCGAGTCGGCGCCTCGGTGTTCCTCGCCGTGATGTCGGCCTTCTTCCTCGCCGAGCTCGGCGACAAGACCATGCTGGCCACCATCACACTTGCCACCGACCACGACTGGCTCGGCGTGTGGATCGGTTCCACCGTGGGCATGGTCGCCGCCGACGCCCTGGCGATCGGCGTGGGTGTCCTGCTCGGGAAGCACCTTCCCGAGCGTGTCATCGCGATCGGTGCGGCCGTTCTGTTCTTCGGTTTCGCGGTGTGGCTCACCGTGACCGGCCTGACCGGGGCGTCGACCCCGATGATCGCCGCGACGGTCACCGCGATCGTCGTCATCATCGGAGTGGGGACGTTCCTCATCCACCGCGACCGTCGTCTCCGCGCCGACTCCGATACCGAAGCAGCCGTTCCCGAGCGTTCGCTCGGTGGACACGAGGGCTGAACGCGGGCGCCACGCAGCAGCTGACTATCGTGAACGTGCACCCCGCGCCGGTGCACGTCGTCCACTTCACCGGGACACGGGTCCGGCGGCAATCGGTACCGCGAAAGGACTACTACACCCATGGACGTTTCAGGCGCTTCCGTTCTGGTCACCGGCGGGGCATCGGGCCTCGGCGCAGCCACCGCCCGTCGCTTCGCCGCCGCAGGCGCGCAGGTCTTCGGCCTCGACCTGCAGGCCTCGATCGACAAGGCGGCACCCACCGACGGCGTCACCCTGATCGCCGCCGACGTCACCGACGAAGCGCAGGTCCAGGGCGCCATCGACACCATCGCCGAGTCGGGCGCACCGCTGCGTGTCGCCGTCAACTGCGCCGGCGTCGGATGGGCCGCACGCATTCTCGGCAAGAACGGCCCGCACGAACTGGACCTGTTCCGCAAGATCATCGACATCAACCTGGTCGGCACCTTCAACGTCATGCGACTGGCCGCCAACCGCATGTCGGAGGAGTCGACCATCGACGGTGACGGCCAGCGCGGCGTCATCATCAACACCGCCTCGGTGGCGGCCTTCGAGGGCCAGATCGGTCAGATCGCCTACGCCGCGTCGAAGGGCGGCGTCCACGCGATGACGATCTCGGCTGCTCGCGACCTCGCCCGGATCGGCGTGCGCGTCTGCACCATCGCCCCGGGCACCATCAGCACCCCGATGCTCGCTGGTGTCACCCCCGAGTTCCAGAAGACCCTCGCCGAGGCGATCCCGTTCCCGCAGCGTCTCGGCGAGCCCGACGAATACGCACAGCTCGCGGAGTTCATCGTCGAGCACAACTACCTCAACGGCGAGACCATCCGCATGGACGGCGCGATCCGGATGGCTCCGCGCTAGAGCCCCGAATCCCGGCCCTCGGCTGAGCGACCGACGTGCGACACCTCGGCGCCGTCGGTCCGCAGCAGCTCCGCGGACAACCTGATCAGCGGTGCGGCATCCGCTTCCAGACCCTCGCCGTCGGCGGGGGCGAGGTCGCGGACCGCGCCGCTGATCGCGTTTCCGGACCCGTTCGCCGCCGCGTCCATCTCCGAGACCGCGGTGCGCAACAACCGGGCCTGCACGTCCACCTGGGCATACTCGAAGACCGGCGGCAGATGGGGACTGATCTGGGTCAGCGCGTCACGTGTCTCCACCACGCGCCGATGGAGCA
The DNA here is from genome assembly GCF_009720185.1 of Gordonia sp. 135. Taxonomy (NCBI): domain Bacteria; kingdom Bacillati; phylum Actinomycetota; class Actinomycetes; order Mycobacteriales; family Gordoniaceae; genus Gordonia; species Gordonia sp. 135. Next base: position 235,566 of record NZ_CP046257.1, on the reverse strand, counting down.
GTGGCGTCGGGGACAGCTGCCCCGTGTGGGGCAGCACCACCTCCGGTACCGCGCCGGTCACCAGACGCCACAACGGCAGAAGTTCGGTGTCGAGTCGACGACGACGCCGGTTCGCCACGAGGGTCTGCACCTTGGAGTAGACCATCGGATAGCTGATGCCCAGCAGGAACGACACGACACCGATGACCGCCAGGACCCGGTTGGTGGTCACGAGCCACGGGGACCTCGCGACATTCGTCGCACTGACCGCCACGAACACGATCTGCGCGATCGCCCCGAGCGCCAGGAATCCGAGCCCGGCCATGAGCAGCCCCAACGACACGCGCAGGTACCCGTCCGCCGTCGAGTAGAACTTCCGGACACTGTTGACGCAAGCCAGGAAGCCGTAGGCGAGGTAACCGCTCGCGATCAGCATGAACAGTGCGAAGCCCCAGTTCTGGACCGTCCATTCGCTGATCGTCGCGGTGCGGATCTCGGCCGGGATCACCAGCATGGTGATCTGGAGACCGATGAGCGACGCGACGAGCGGGAGCGCCTCCCATCCGGCGCGTCGTTCGCGGGACACCCGGTCGGGGAAGAAGAACACCACGACCAGCGCGGCCACCCCGATCGCGAGGAGTGCGTAGAACGCCACCCTCGACAGTCCTTCGAATCCCCTGGTGTCGAGCTCGGACGCCACTGCCTCGTTGACCACGACGAAGGCGACGGTCAGCGACGCGACCGCGACCATCATCGCCAGCGGCTGGAGTCCCCAGCCGGCCCGGCGGATCTGGTCCAGTCGCCAGCAGAGCGCGATCGCGAAGATCACGCCCGCCAGCGCGTTGACGATGCCGATCCCTGCCTCGACACCCTGAGCGAGGACGAGGACCGTGGCGGCGTCGCCGGCCGGCCCGGTCACAGCCATCCGCGGTGCCCACCCAGCAGACGCTGGAGGCCCCGGAGCTCGTCGTGCGCGGCAGTACTTCCGACGCCGGTATTGGCATCCTCGGCCCAGGTGAGGATCATCGACGCCAGCATCTCGGCCTCCCACTCACGGCCGTCGGAGTAGCAGGTCCGACGCAGCGCCGCGTCGGACGAGTCCTGTGTGAGTGCGGCCAGCCCTTCGACGGATACCTCGGCCAGCATCTGGTGGCCGGCGATGAGATGCCCGAACTCGTGGATGACGATCTGGTCGCGATGCAACGGCGAGGTGTTCGCCTGATAGAAGAAGTAGTCCGCGTCGGCAGCCGCCAACCAGATCCCATTGGGCGCACCACTGGGCAACGGATGGGCGAGCAACCGGATCGGACGACCCCGTCGCTCGCCGTACCGGTCACACAGCTGAGTGACGTCCAGCGGGAGATCGAGATCGAGTCCACGCAACGCGGTGCGGCACAGCACACGCAGAGCACGCTCGGATCGACGCATGCGCACAATCGAACCATGACCCCGCAAGGGCAGGCGATCGGTGTCCACCGACCCGAGGAACGGACGGCCACGAGGCGGTCACCGGTTCGGACTTGTCTGGGCCGACACCCCACGGCCCATTTTCTCTGTCCGACGCCCGTCGACCCGTGCGACGCGGTTGTCGACCGTCAGGCCGAGAACCAGGTCATTCCTCGTTCGGCTCCCCGACCACACGCAGGCGCGAATCAGCCGACGGCTTCTTCTCGTCGCTGAGTCCTGCTGCGATGACGTCCGGTGGATCCTTCGGCAGCCCCTGCTGCTCTCGCAGCACCTTGATCAGTTCGTTCACCACGGTGACCGAATCGCTCGAGAGTCCCGCCAGGCGGAATGCGGCCAGCTGTACGTTGGTGTCCGCCTGCAACCGCATCAGATCGATCTCGTCGCGGGTGCGCTGCGCGGCCCGATCCTCGAGGAAGTAGTGTACGTCGACCCCGAATGCGGCCGCGATTCCCTCGACGGTGCGGAACGACGGGGACTTCGCCTTCCCCGACCGCAACTGGCTCAGATACGACTCACCCAGACGGAACCCTCGCTCCGTCGACCGCGCCGCAATCGCCTTGGCACTGTATGCCCTCCCGTTCGGACCGGGTACGGTCCGAAAAAGCTCCTCGAGTCGCCGGGCGAACAACCCCGGATCGAGTGCATCCGATTCCTTCGTTCTCGAACGATCGGGGTCGGTGCGTCCGGTGTCGCCCATAGGCTTCTCCGCCCCTCCTGAAGTCATGACCATCTTCTCCGAAATGCAAAACTTGAATTTGCAAACATTAAAGCCCGCTGTACTCGGCCGTTGCAATGACCGGTACGGTCAGAACGTACCGGACCGTCGCACACCATGCGTATCACCTGTGGTGATGATGTAACGAACGTTAGTGTGGCGTTCTTCACATTTCGGGGGGTAACGCGTTGTCGGACTGCTTACGACACATGATCTGGGAGCTTCACTGCAACGCCCGTTGGGCCGTGAGGTCACGTCCCGACCCCTTGGATCTCACCGACAACTGTACGCCCGGAGCCGATCGATGACCCATCGCATTCCGGCGCCGCGGGGTGACCGGCGGCGTCGATCCGTGGCAGCTTTCTGTGCCGTCCTGGCGATGATCGCGTTCCTCACTCTCACTCCCGGAATCGCCTCGACGGCCCCGATCAGTTCCGGCGACCCCGGACCGGGTCACAGCGGATCGGGCGGATCAGGCGCATACAGCGCCGACGACTCCGACGGCGACTCCAGCGACGGCGACGGCGACGGGGTCCTGCCACCGACCGGGACCGGCAACCCGGGGAGCTCCTGGCACCACGGGCACGGACACGGACACGGACACCACGGTCATGGCACCCCGTCGGGCACCGGCACCGGAACGCCGTCCGGGAGCTCGACGCCGGAATCCTCCCCGTCGGAGAGCTCGGAGAGCTCGGAGACTCCGGCGACGTCGGAGACCTCGGCAACCGGGTCGTCGACGAAGTCCTCGACGACCGGGGTCGTGGTCCCACTCCCGCCGGTGAACGTAGAGCCGAACGTGCCGTCGGCTCCGCTGCCCCCGACCGTCGCCACCCCACCTGGCGACGGAGAGGGAACCCCTCCCGCACCTGCCGCGGTCCCCACTGTTGCCGCCCCCAGCGGTCCCCCCGCCGCAGCGGCACCGCCCGGAGCACCCGCAGCCGGGGCGCCTGCAGGCGCGGAAGCCGACGCTCCCCGAGCCGGCGAGACCTCGAATATCGAGACACCGGAACCCGATTCGGACGAGTCGGACGAGTCGGCAGCCCTGGTGTCGAGCCCGCAGGGACCGTCGGATGGCCCGGCGCAGGCTCTGCCCGATTCGTCCCCCGATACGGTCCTGACCGGGGTCAAGAAGTTCCTGGTCGGCGTGGCCCCCGGTGGCCTGATGCTGCTGGGCGCGGTCGCCCTGTTCGGCAGCGGATCGTTCCTGGAGTCGCTGCGCACCCTGCGTTTCTGACGGCTCCCCTGAGCCACCCCCACCGTCTCGGCAGGTCAGTAGTCGGTCCGGGCCAGCAGATCGCGTTCGTGGGGAATGTCCTCGACGGCACTCCCGGAGATCCACTCCCGCAACGCCTTTGTGGCCCGCACGTCGTCCTCGTTGTATTCCAGCAACCGCTTGCGCTGACCGAGATCGGGGCGTCCACCGCCCAGCGCGACCGCGGCGCTGTACCACTCCATCGACGCCTCGCCGCTCGCGTCCTCGTCGCGCCACGCGAACCCGGCGACGGGCGCGACCCGTTTCAGTCCCTTGCCGCGGGGGCAGATGAAGTTCTCGCCGACGGCCTCGTAGATGTCGACCCACTCGTCGGAGGCGATGAACGCCTCCACCTCGCGGCGCGTCGGGATACCGGGTTCGCCGGCGAACCGGTCGGCCGAGCCCAGCAGCCACCGGTTCTCCGCCTGTTGTGAGTAGCAGTACGCCGCGAAGGTCTTCCCGCTCTGCCGGGCGGCGAGCCGTTCGGCGGTCAGCCAGGCCCAGAACTCGGCGAACGACCTCGCCTCGTCGCGCGTGGGCAGCGGGTCCCAGGTGACGAACGGCCGGTACACCACGGGCTCGTCGGGTGCGGTGGTGTCGGTGCGCAGTGTGCCCCACAGGTAGGCACCGTGTTCGCCGAAGCTCTCCATGTCGACGTCGACCTCGACGTCGGCGCGGTACACCCGCGGGGTGTCGAGGCGCCGGACGAGCTCGGTTCCGGTGAGCCAGGCGATCGCGCCGATCACCGCATCGTCGAATCGTGCACTGCCCGGCCAGTTCTCGGGCGGATCCCCGCGGTGTGCGGCGAGCTGGTCGATCGTGGTGATGCCCGCCTCGATGAGTGCCGTGCCCTGGTTTCCGGTGGCGACGAGCGACACGTCGCGGACGGCCTCCAGTTCCGGACCGCACTTGACCCACCACGGACACGACCGGCATTCGGCGACGCGTCGTGGTTCGGTCGGCACCTGCTGCGCCGCGATCGCCCGACGGCGGTCCAGGACCTCGTTGTAGTCGTCGAGCATCGCACCGGTGTCGTGCACGACGATGCAGTCGGCGTCGACTCCGATCACGCCGCCGCGCAGACCCCCGCTCTCCGATGACGGAGTGCGACCGATCTCGACCAGCATCGCGGTGAGCTGGGCGAGGCGTAGTGCGTCGCGCCGGTTGGGCCGGGCGGTGCGATACGGATCGGGGCTGGGCGCCCAGCCCCAGAGCGGGCTGGTGACCAGGGTCGGCGGGCGGCTCGGATCCGGGGCGGTCTTCGCGGGCTGGGTGACCCGGTGATTGACGACGATGACCGGGACGTATCCGTCCCCCACCCTCACCAGGAGTTCGGCGTGGCCCCGCCGCCCGTGCTCGACGTCGGTGGGCAGCGCAGCATTCCAGATCCACGCGGCACCCGCGTCGCAGGCCTTCATGGTGGCGGCAACCCGGTCCACGGCCCGGGACTGCGGGTCGACGGCGACGAACGCGCCCGGCTGATCGCTGTGGATGCCGCGGAGCAGATCACGGACCGCGGCCCGATGGTCGGCCGCGGCCTCCTTGCGTCGCTGGACGCCGGGCGGGTCCGGTTCGGTACCGGGACGCCCCTCGTGACCGAAGTCGAGGGCGACCCGGTGCTCGCAACCCGCCAGATCGCGCGGCGACAACACCACAGAGGCCACGCCATCCCTTTCTCGGCTCGAGCAGTCGGACGCGTGGCCCCGGCGGGCCACGTGTCATGCTTGTACTTGTTACCACGCCCGCAGCGGTCCACTCGGCAGCAGCGAAAGGTCATTCGATGGGTTTGTTCTCCTCCGACGGTAGGTCTCGCGCTCAGCGCCGCGCAGAGGCCAAGGCTCTCAAGACGAAAGCCAAGCTCGAGGCGAAGTTCGACGCCAAGCACCGGCGGAAGGAACAGAAGGCTCGTCGCAAGACCGAGCACAAGTACCTCCAGAAGGATCTGAAGGCGGAGCGCAAGACCGCCAAGCAGTTGGCGAAGGCCCAGGAGAAGGTCGTCAAGGCCGAGACCAAGAGGGCCAGTGCCGAGGCGAAGGCAGCCGCCGACGCCAAGGTGTTCAGCCCGGCCAGCGTCAAGCGCTACCTCACGGTCGCTCGCCTCGTGGCGCCCATCGCCGTCCCGATCGCCTACCGCGCGGCGGTCGCGGGTCGCGCACAGCTCTCGGCGCTGCAGGCCAGTCGTGCGGGTGTGTCGCCAGAAGTGTTGCGCCAGTTCAGCGGCCACGGTGCCGCCCTGTCCGCCCGGATCGCGACCACGCGCACCACCCTGGACAAGGTCGTCGCGCAGGACACCAGCGCCGACGCCAAGGACTTCGTCACGGCGATGACCCAGCGTCTGGACAACCTGGACATCGCGGTCGGCGCGGCCGAGACCATGTCGGCCGGGCAGCGCCGGACGGCCCACCAGGCGATCGACGACGAGCTCGTCGCCATCGACGCCGACATCCTCGCGCGCCTCGGCGTTCGCTCCTGAACCTCTAAGATGGGTTCCACGCGTCGCGTCGGGGATCTCCCCTGCGCGCACACCCCGGAGACACACGCAAGGCCGGGACACACGCAAGGGAGCGCCGTATGACCGAGCAGGAGCCGAACGTCACGCCGTCCGACGACGGTGCGAACAACGACGAACCTCCCCAGGAGTCGGCGGCGGCCGATCCCGGACCGGCTCAACCGGATGCGACGCCGGCCCCCGAGCAGGCGACCCCACCGAAACCTGCGCCGAAGAAGGCCCCGGCCAAGAAAGCACCCACCAAGAAGGCCGCGAAGAAAGCACCCACCAAGAAGGCCGCGAAGAAAGCACCCACCAAGAAGGCCGCGAAGAAAGCACCCGCGAAGAAGGCCGCCCAGAAGAAGGCGCCGGAGAAGAAGGCACCCCCAAAGTCGGTACCTCCCGTCACCGAGGTGCCCGTCGCCGAAACCCCGGCCGCCCCGGAGACCCCGATGCCGGCTCCCGCCCCCGCCCCCGCGCCGACACCGGCGCATCCGCCGGTTGACGTCGTCGCCGAATCCGATGCTGCGCGAGCCACTTTCGCCCAGCTGCGATCAGGTGCACCCACCGAGCCGCCGACGACCAACCTCCCCCCCGCTTACGCGGGGCTGGCGGCGGTCGTGGCGATGCTGGTGTTCGTGGTGCTGCGGCGCGTCCTGCGCTGAGGGGCTACCGCGGCGGCGGTGAGACCTCGACGCCGCCCGACTCGTGCTCGGGTCCGGCGTTCGGGTGTTCGGCGGGGAGCCGTCCGCGGAAGCGTGCGGCTTCGCTCGGACCCGGTTCCTCGCCCCGCGAGTGCGGCGGCCGGTGGTACGGTCCCGGCTTCGGGCGCGCCTTGCCGCCGGGGAACGCCAGGCGCGCGATGGTGCGGTGGACCTGGCCCCACTGTTGTCCGAAAGGTCCTGTGTTGTAAGGCAATCCGTAGCGTTCGCAGATGTCCTTCACCTTGGGTGCGACCTCTGCGTACCGGGTGCTCGGCATATCGGGATACAGGTGGTGCTCCACCTGGTAGCCGAGGTTGCCGCTGATGATGTGGAACAGCGGGCTGCCCTCGATGTTCGCCGCACCGACGAGCTGACGGACGTACCAGCCGCCGCGGGTCTCGTTCTCGACCTCTTCCTGGCTGAATGTGTAGGTCTGGTCCGGGAAATGGCCACAGAAGATGATGGCGTGCGCCCAGACGTTCCGGATGATGTTGGCGGTGAAGTTCGCGGTCAGGGTCCGCAGGAAGGTGCTCTCCGCACCGGGCAGCACCTGGTCGGCGAACTTCGCAGCGGCACGACCTCGCCGGCCACCGCGGCGTCGGATCGCATTGCCGATCCGCGAGGTCGACGGCTGCCGGATGGCACCGCCCGTCGCGGCCTGGCTCAGCAGGAATGCACCCGCACTGATCGCCGGCCAGCCGATGTAGTCCTTCACGACCTGGCGACGCATCTTGACCGCGATGCCCTTGAGGTCCTTGGTGAGCTCCGACATCGGCTTCTCACCGCGCCGGATCGCCTCCAGGTCGAGGTCGTGCAGCGCGACACCCCACTCGAAGAAGGCGGTCAGCAGGACGTTGTAGAACGGCTGGAGCAGATAGACCGGGTGCCACTTCTGGTTCGGGTCGATGCGCATGATCTCGTAGCCGAGATCCTTGTCCTTGCCGCGAATGTTGGTGTAGGTGTGGTGGATGTAGTTGTGGGAGTGCTTCCAGGCCTCCGCGGTGGAGGCGGTGTCCCAGTCCCACACCGACGAGTGGATGTAGGGATCGTTCATCCAGTCCCACTGCCCGTGCATCACGTTGTGGCCGATCTCCATGTTCTCCAGGATCTTGGCCATACCGAGGCACGCCGTTCCGGCGACCCAGGCTCCCCGCGAACGCGAGTTGAGCAACACGATGCGCCCCAGCGTGGCGAGCTGACGCTGGGTGGCGATGACGGTCTTGATGTAACGCCGGTCGCGGTCGCCGAGGTCGCCGTAGACCTCGTCGTGGATGGCGTCGAACTCCTCGGCGAGCTTGTCGATCGTCTCCTGATCGAGGTGCGCCAACGGGCTGGTCACGCGCTGTCCGGAATCGGTGGTTGTCATGTTTGTTCCTCCCGGTCAATCCTGACCTTCGGTCTACGGTGTAGATCCTGACCTTCGGTCTACGGAGTGGGGTCTGACGTCCGGTCAGAGGTCGACGTCGACGTCTCCCTCGGCGGTGTTCACGCAGATGCGGATGCTCGTTCCCTCTGGCGAACTCACCTCGCCGGTACGCAGGTCCCGGATGCTCCCCTGCTTGAGAACCCCGGTGCAGGTGTGGCAGATACCGATCCGGCAGCCGAACTTCAGCTCCATGCCGTTCTCCTCACCTGCGACGAGGATCGGTTGGCCCGGCTCACAGGTCACCTCGGTGTCACTGCGAGTGAACCGGACGGTGCCCCCCTCACCCTCTCCGGCATTCCCGCCGATGATCGGCTGGAAACGTTCGAGATGGATTCGGTCGCCGACACCCTCGGACTCGAAATGCTCGACGAGGCTGTCGAGGAGCTCACGGGGTCCGGAACACATGGCCTGCCGTTCACGCCAGTCCGGACAGAGTTCGTCGAGGTCGGCAGCCTTGATGCGACCGTCCCTGCCCGTGATGCGCAACGTCAGATCGAAGCCGTCGTGCCGATCGTCCATCGACTCGAGATCGGACCGGAACATCACCTGCTCGTCGCTGTGCGCCGAGTGGATGGCGACCACGTCGTCGATCCGATCGCGATGGTCGAGGTCGCGGAGCATGCTCATGATCGGGGTGATCCCGCTGCCCGCGCTGATGAACAGCATCTTCTCCGGCAACGGATCGGGGAGCGTGAAGACGCCCTCGATCTCGCCGAGCCGCACGATCTCCCCCGGGCGTATGCGGTGGACGAGGTAGGGCGAGACCTTTCCCTCCTCGACCAGCTTCGGCGTCACACTGATCAGGCCGTCGCGTGGATGCGGATCTGAGGTCAACGAGTAAGCGCGCCAATGGAACACGCCGTCGATGACCACCCCGAGACGGACATACTGCCCCGGTTGGTGACCCGGCCACTCGTAGCCCGGCTTGATCCACACCGTTGCCGCATCCACGCCCTCCGGCCGTACCTCGACGACCCGCCCGCGCAGCTCCCGAGTCGTCCAGAGCGGATTGATCAGCTCCAGGTAGTCGTCGGGGTGCAGGGGATTGAACAGGTGCCGGATCGCGCCGAGGAAACCTCGGCGCAGCGGGGAGACCTTGGGTGTTGCGCCGCGTTCAGCCACGGAACAGCCTTTGTCGCAATTCGATTCGTGTCACGACACCTCGCAATGGGTCGTCGGTTGTCTCTTCGTTCCCACGAGCTGCTTCATGGGTACCCTCCGAGCGATCTGGGTCCGACCCTACGACCTCAGGCGTCGCAGGGTGGGTCACTCGATCAGATCGGTTCACAACGGCCGAATTACCACCGGCCGGAGGATTCAAACCCAGGTCGAGGCATCAATCCGGCCACGTTCTGGCGACAACTGGGACCTATCGGACAATCGCCGACTCGATGCGCCTCAGGATCGCCGCCGCCACCTCGTCGGGCCGGGATTCCGGGAGCCAGTGGTCGGCACCCGGCAGGACGACGAAGTCGTAGGGAGCGTCGACCCACCCCGAGGACAGTTGCGCGCCGACCCTGCCCAGGGCGATGTCGCGGTCGCCCCACAGATATGACGTGGGCACTTTCACCTGCGCAGGCGTCGACCTCTTGTCGGGGATGGCCATCGCGCGGTACCAGCCGAGCGCTCCGGGCAGTGCCCCGTACTCGGCGATGTCGGGAACCACGCGGGAGGCGAACGGTTCCGGGAACCCCATCCGCACACCGAAATCCGGTCGCGTGGTCATCAACCGCCCGAGTAGCTTCTCCGGCAGCGCCGGGATCTGGAACGCCAGCATGTACCAGGACCGGAGGATCTGACCGCGGGGCATCGCCTGCAGGAACGCACCGGGATGCGGGACCGACAGCGCGGTCAGCGTTCGCACCCGATCGGGGTGGTGGGCCGCGAGTGTCCACGCCACCGCCGCACCCCAGTCGTGTCCGACGACGTGCGCATCCTCGACACCCGCGGCGTCGAACAGCGCTAGCACGTCCGCCACCAACTCTCCCTGGACGTACTCTCGGCGCCGGGTGGGTCGCGCCCCGGGTGAGTAACCGCGCTGATCCGGAGCGATCGTGCGGAAACCCCTGGCGTGCAGACGCGGGGCGACGAGATCCCACGAGCGCGCTCGTTGCGGGAAGCCGTGCAGCAGGACGATCGGTTCGCCGTCGAGCGGACCGGCGTCGAGCACGTCGAAGGTGTACGCGCCGCGCCGGAACGTGGTCAGCCTGTCGGTCATCGCCGCACTCTCACACCCAGCGCGTCATCGCACACGCCTCAGTCCTCCCAGCGCACCCGCAGGATGCGGTCGGAACCGTCACCGTCACTCGTCGTCAGCACCAGGGACCCGTCGGGTGCCACGGCGGCACTCCGCAGACGGCCGTGCTTCTGCTCGAGGGCCTCGGTCTTCGACACGACGCGGCGTCCGTCGTCGGACAGCTTCAGGAAGACGAGCCGCTTCCCTTTCAGCGCGGTGAGGACGAGTCCACCGCTGTACGGGCCCCAGCCCGTGGCGGGAAGGAAGGCGATACCCGGCGTCGCGATCGTCGAGTCACCCGACGACCACACCGGCCCGATCGCGCCCGGGACGCGACCGGTGTCGGTCATGGGCACGGACTCGTCGTAGATCAGCGGGGTGCGGTCCGGCTTGTAGCCGTAGTTGCCGCCGGCGACGATCAGGTTCAGCTCGTCGTCCCGGGTCGTCCCCTGCTCGACCGCGTAGACGCGGCCACTGCCCGGGGCCACCGCGACACCTTGGACGTTGCGGTGGCCGAGGCTGTATACCGGGCTGCGCGGGTCCGGATTGCCCGGTGCCGGGGTGCCATCGCGCGTGATGTGCAGAACCTTGCCGCCCAGCGACTTCCGGGCTTGGGCGAACGACGGGGTGCCGGTGTCACCGGTGCCGACCCAGATGCTGTCGGGGGTGACGGCGAGTCCACAGCCGGCACGACTTCCCGAGGAGTTCACCGGGATGTTGCCGAGGATCGTCCGCTCGCGCGCCATCTTCGTCCAGTCCGCGCTGACCCGCCATGACACCACCTTGGTGGTCTGACCGGTCTGCGGCGCCGGGATGGGCGCACCAGCCAGCGGCTCCGGCACGGTGAAAGCGCCCGGCACGGTGTATTCGGCCTGACACGAGTACACCCGTCGGTTCTCGGAGAAGCGGGGGTCGATGGCGAGTCCCATCAGCCCGGCCTCGTGGAACGCGAAGATGTTCGACAGATCGGCCGTGACGTTGACGCGCGTCCCACCAGGGCGCACCGCTACGAACCTCCCCGCGCGCTCCCCGGTGAGCACCGTGCCGTCCGGTGCGACGACGACGCCCCACGGGATGGTCAGCCCACCCGCGACGGTCGTCACCTTGAGCGGCGCCTGGGCGTGAGCCGCCGGGGCCCCGACGACCATCCCGGCGATCGTCGCCGCTGAGACCATGACCGCCGCGAGCCCGCGCGCCGGCGATCGACTGTGCTTCCTGCGTTCACGACGTGTCGGGGTCACAGAAGTCACGGTAGCCACGACGCGGTGCCGGGTTGGGGCGAAACGGTGAGATCGAGATCTAACGGCCGGGCAGGTACTTCAGCGCGCGCACCGCGGTCGGCGTGATGGCCCGGTAGATGTTCTTGGGGACCAGCGGGGCGCGGTCGATGCCGATAAAGCGCTGCTCGGCGATCGTCTGTGCCTCGGTGTACTTGAGCAGACCCTCTTCGCCGTGGCGTCGGCCCACACCGGAGATCCCCATGCCACCCATCGGCGCGGCGGTCGACGCCCAGGCGGCGGCGTACCCCTCGTTGATGTTGACAGTGCCGGCCCGCAGCCGTTCGGCGACGGCCTGGGCCTCGGCGCTGCTCCCCGCGAAAACGCTTGCGTTGAGCCCGTACTCGGTGTCGTTGGCGAGCTTGATGGCCTCGTCCGTGGAGTCGACCGGGTAGATCGAGACGACCGGCCCGAAGGTCTCGTTGCCGTAGCAGACCATGTCGTCGGTGACATCCGTCAGAACCGTCGGCTCGAAGAAGAACGGGCCGAGATCGGGACGCCGCTTGCCGCCGGCGAGGACCTTGGCACCCTTCGCGACCGCGTCCTGGACGTGCGCCTCGGCGGTGTCGATCTGCGCGGCCGACGCCAGCGAACCCATGTCGGCGGTGAAATCGTAGGTGCCCGAGAGCTTCATCATCGAGACATAAGCCGCGAAACGCTCGGCGAACTCGTCGGCGATCCGCTTGTCGACGTAGATCCGCTCGATCGAGATACACAGCTGACCGGAGTTGGAGAACGCGGCGCGCGCGGCGCCTTGCACGGCGTTGGCGATGTCGGCGTTCGCGGTGACGACCATCGGGTTCTTGCCGCCGAGCTCGGCCGAGAAGCCGATCAGCCGACGACCCGCCTGCTCGGCGAGGGTGGCGCCGGTGGCCGACGACCCGGTGAACATCACGTAGTCGGTCGAGGCCATGATCGCCTGGCCCACGACGCCGCCCGGTCCCGGGACCACGGCGTACAGCTCCCGCGGAAGACCCGCCTCGTAGAGCAGTTCCGCCAGCGCCAGAGCGCAGTACGGGGTCTGGCTGTCGGGTTTGATGACCACACCGTTGCCGGCGACGAGCGCCGCGACCGCGTCGGACACGGCCAGCGTCAGCGGGTAATTCCACGGACTGATGACACCGATGACGCCCTTGGGCAGATGCCGCACCCGGACGCTGGTGGCGCCGGGCAGCATGCCCTTGACCTTGCGGTCGGCGAGCAGCTTGGGTCCGGTGGTCGCGTAGTGGCGCGCGGTGATCGCGACGTCGATCACTTCCTCCTGCGCGTAGATCCGGGCCTTGCCGGTCTCGGCCTGCGCTATGTCCATCAACGACTCGGAGTTGCGGAAGACGAGGTCGGAGAACTTGTCGATGACCTGGGCGCGTTCGGCCGGGGTCCGGGCCGCCCACCCCTGCTGGGCCTGCCGGGCGCGGGCGACCGCGGTCTCTAGGTCCTCTGCCGTCGCGACCGGGATGGTGGCCATCTCGGAGCCGCTGAACGCTTCCAGCACCGGGCGCGTGGGACGACTCGCGGCGTCGTCGATCGCGACGAGGGCTCCGAGACGGGTGAAGTAATCGGCGGTGGGCTTCGGCATTTCGGGGCTCCTCAGCAGCGTTGCGATGGATGGTCGAAGACGGGGGGCGATCAGCTCTCGGGACTGACGAGCACGATGCCGTCGTCGTCGGAGTAGACGATGTCGCCAGGGTTGAAGGTCTCGCCACCGATCGTCAGCGGGACGTCACGGTCGCCGGCGCCGGTCTTGGTGGACTTGCGGGGGTTGGTGCCCAGCGCCTTGACGCCGATCGTCATCCCGCCGATGGTCTTGGCGTCGCGGATGGCGCCGTTGACGATGATCCCCACCCAGCCGTTGGACCGGCCGAGTTCGGCGATGATGTCGCCGACCAGCGCGGTGTGCACCGACGCGTCGCCGTCGATGACCAGTACGCCGCCGGGGTTGGACTCGCTCAGGATGGACTTCAGCAGGGCGTTGTCCTGGAAGCACTTGACCGTGGTGACGCGCCCGACGAACTCGCGATTGCCGCCGTACTGCGTGAACTGGGTGTCGCAACTACGGACGTCGGCCCCGATCTCGTCGACGAGATCAGCCGTCGGGGTGAAGGTCAGCTCGCTCATGCCGACCAGTTTAGGTGTTACCGCAAGTTCTGGGTTACTCGCGGGTAGGTTCGGGCGAGCGTTCACCGCCGAGGCCGTCGATGATCTCCGCGACCTCGTCCGGCCGCTCGGAGACCAGGAAGTGCTTGGCCCGCGTCAGGACGACGGTCTCGTCGGCGCCCAGGATGTCCGAGTAGCGCCGTTGCTTCCACTCCCAGAACGTCCGCCATCCGCGCAGCGTCGACGATGCGACCACGACGACGACCGGTACGCGGGGCATCGGAGCGGTTCGACGAAGACCGCGCAGGGTCTTGTCCATCGCACCGAAGGCCGCGTTCTCGACGAGCATGGCCAGCAGGAACGGTGGTTGCCCGAATACGCGGGCTCCCCAACTTCGTTGTTGCTCACCGCGACCCTCGGGAGGCGCGGGCACGACCCGCTTCCACACCTGCAGACTCGGCCAGCGCTGGATGCCGACGCGGCTCGTCAGCGCACGCGCCACCCCGACCAGCCGGTGCGCGTTCCCCACCCGGAACGACAACGGCACGAGGCGCCACGGCACGAGCACATACGAGCCGTCGAGCACGACCACGCCGGCCGTCCGGCCGGGATACTGCCGGGCGAATGCCTCCACGTACAGCGACGCCAGCGAATGCCCGACCACCACAACGGGTTCGGTCACACCACGGGCGTCGAGCACCGCCGCCATCCGGTCGACCTCGCCGAGCAGGGTCGGGAGGTGCTGCCGCTCAACCGGACTCGACAACCCGTAACCCGGCCGGTCGTAGCGGATCACCCGCCACGACGTCGAGAGCCGGGCCACCAGCGGGTCGAGGTCGAACCAGTTGCTACCCAGCGCCGCCATCAGCAACAGCGGCGGACCCGACCCCTCGTCGAGCACATGCAACCGATGTTCACCGACGGTGACGAACGTGCCCGGCGCTGCGGGCACGTCACCGTCGGTGCGCGTCATCGGGTTCACCCGACCAGTGTGCCTGTGCTCACGCGTCCTGCGGTTTGGCCAGCGGGAACGCCAGCGATTCGCGGATCGACTGGCCGGTGATGAGCATGACCACGCGGTCGACGCCGACGCCCAGACCACCTGTCGGCGGCATCGCGTACTCGAGCGCCTGCAGGAAGTCCTCGTCGAGCTCCATCGCCTCCGGGTCGCCGTCGGCGGCCAGGACGGACTGCTCGGTGAGACGCTTGCGCTGCTCCACCGGGTCGGTCAGCTCGGTGTACGCAGTGCCGAGCTCCACTCCCCACGCCACCAGATCCCAGCGCTCGGCGACGCCGGGCTTGCTGCGGTGTGCGCGGGTCAGCGGCGACGTCGACGTCGGGAAGTCGGTGTAGAACGTCGGGAACGTCGTGCGGTCCTCGCCGAGGTGTTCGTAGAGTTCGAGCACGACCTGTCCGGCGTCCCAGTCCGGGCGGTAGTTGATCTCGAGGCGATCGCACACCGCCCGGAGCTGCTCGACCGACGTCTCCGGCGTGATCTCCTCGCCCGCCCCCTCGGACACCACCTCGTGGACGGTCTTCACCGGCCACTCGCCCGAGATGTCCACGCGCTCTTCGTTTCCGTCGGCGTCGGTGCGGATGATCACCGGTTCGCCGTAGGCCGCCGTCGCCGCGTGCTGGATCAGCTCGCGGGTGAGGTCCAGCATCTTGAGGTAGTCGCTGTGCGCCTCATAGGCTTCCAGGCTCGTGAACTCAGGGTTGTGGCTGAAGTCGACGCCCTCGTTGCGGAAGTTGCGTCCGATCTCGAAGACCTTCTCCACGCCGCCGACACACAGGCGCTTGAGGTAGAGCTCCGGCGCGATCCGGAGATAGAGGTCGAGGTTGTAGGCGTTGATGTGCGTCTGGAACGGTGTCGCGTTGGCGCCGCCGTGGATCTGCTGCAGGATCGGCGTCTCGACCTCGAGGAAACCGCGCGCGGCGAGGAAGTCGCGCAACGACTTCACCACCAGACTGCGGATCGCGAGGTTCTTCCGGCTCTCCTCGTTGATCGCGAGATCGACGTAGCGCTGGCGCACGCGGGCCTCGGGATCGGTGAGGCCCGCCCACTTGTCCGGCAGTGGTCGCAGGCACTTGCCGTTGATCCGCCAGGCGTCGATCAGGATCGACAATTCGCCCTTGCGACTGGTGCCGACGACACCGCGCACCTGGATCAGGTCACCGAGGTCGACGTCGGTACCGAAGTCGGGAGTGCCCGGGATGACCCGCGACTCCTCGACGAGGATCTGCACCTCGCCCGACCAGTCGTGCATGTCGGCGAACACCACCTTGCCGAAGTCACGTAGACGCGTGACGCGGCCGGCGACGGTGACGACGGTGCCCTCGGGTTCCGTCCGCGCCTGCGCGATGGTGTGCGTCGGCTGGTCGGCGGGCGGATAGGGATCGAAACCACGCTCGACGAGCCGGTCCATCTTGTCGAGTCGGACCCGCACCTGCTCGGGACGGTGCACGACGGCACCCTCGGGAGTTGCTGCCTCGGCTTCCAGTTCGGCGATCAGCGCAGGCGCGTCGACGCCGGCCGGAATCGACGGCTGGCCTTCGGAATAGTGCTTGGCCCGCCCGAACCTGGGCAGGGTGATGAACCCTTCGGTGACGATCGCGGCGAGTCCGACGCGCGGCAGGATGCGGTTGTCCTCGAAGCACAGATACCGCGACTGCCAGTCCGGTAGGTACTTGGCGTTCGACTTGTACAGCGACTCCATCTGGAAGAACCGCGAGCCGAACATCAGTACGGAGTAGCCGGCGCGCATGACCGGGCCCGCACCGATCTGCGGGCCCTGCTCGAAGAACGCGCGGAAGGCCGCGAAGTTGAGCGAGACCTCGGTGATGCCGAACTGTTCGGAGTTGCGGCACAATTCGGCCACCATCGTCTCGACGACGCCGTTCGGTCCCTGCCGATCGCGTCGCATCAGGTCCAGGGAGGCGCCGCGGCGACCCCAGGGAACGAACGAGAGCATGCCGACGACCTGCTCGTCCGGGGTGCCCTCGCCGACCACGCCCTCGACCAGCAAGCAGTCGTCGTCGGCGCGATCGCCGATGCGCGACAACGCCATCGCGAAACCGCGCTCCTCGTCGGTGTCGCGCCAGTCGTCGGCGCGGGCGACGACCTTCTCCATCTCGGCATCGCCGATGTCGCCGTGGCGTCGGATCCGGACGGTCACACCGGCGCGCCGCGTGCGGGTGACGGCCTGGCGCACGGCCTTCATCGCCGGCCCGCTCAGGCTGAACTCACGGGTGTGCAGGATGGCTTCGTCACCGATGTTCAGCGAGATGAAGCCGGCGGCGTCGTAGGCCGCGGCGCCGCGTGAACTCGACCCGATGGAAGCCGGATGCCACCCGTATTTCTCACAGAGGGTGAGGAACTCCGTGATGGCGTCGGGCCACGACTCCGGATCGCCGATCGGGTCACCGCCGGCCATTCCGACGCCGACCTCGACCCGGTAGGTGATCGCCGCCCGGCCGTCGGGCGAGAACACGACCGCCTTGTCCCGACGGGTGGAGAAGTAGGCCAGCGAATCGTCGTCGTTGAAGCGGGTGATGAGCGCACGGATGAGCGCTTCGTCCTCCGCGGTCATCAACCAGCGCAGTCGTTGCGACCGGAACAGTACGACCGCCGCGGCGATCAGCGCGAGCGCACCGAACAGACCCAGCAGGCCGTTCACGAAGATCGGGGCGTGGCGACCGTCGAAGGACGCCTCCTGGTCGATCGCGCCGAAGGCGACCACACGGTTGAACGCGTACGGAAGGCGATCGCCGCGCGTCAGCGTGTGAGGGAAGGCCCAGACCAGCGCCCAGCCGAGCAATGTCGCGATGCCGAGACCGACGACCAGCGTGGCGATCGCCGCGGGAATCGCACCCCGGCGCACCCTGGTGTGGAACTGCCGGTAGGTCGCCACGAGGAAGACCAACGCGGCGAGGTCGATGACCAGGCCGATGTAGAGGTTCGTCCGATCCCACGACGTCACGTCGAGGTCGTCCTCGAGCGCCGGGATCAGATAGAGCACGTTGCCCACCATGAAGAGCACCAGATAGATCACGCTGATCCACCAGGCGATCCGCTTGCGTGCCGACAACGCGATCGCGATCAGCGCCAAGACGAAAGCCCACGCAAAACTCGTGTCGGGCAGCGTGATGACGTAGTCGTCGACGTAACGCCGAGGGTCGTGAATCAGACGACGAAAGGCCGGGAACAGGCTGGACAGCAACGCGATCGTCGCCAGGACACCGACGACGGTGCCCGCGATGTGCGGGGCGTTGCGGCCGAATCCGGTAGGGCGCCTGATCTTGTCGAGGAGGACGAGGGAGCGCCGGTCAGCCGCGGTGGGGGTCCGCCGGGGTGCCTCGGGATGTTCGTCGGGGCTGGACGGGTCGACCGGCGCAAGGGGGGTGTCGGTGGCCATGCGTCGACGGTAGTCGTCCGCACGGGTGCGACTCGGCACTCCACGCTGATTGGATCCTGCGGCGGCACATATCTGCATCGAGAAGCCGGTGCGGTCGTGCCGGTGTGGCCGACTCCGCCGTCACGGGGCATGATCTCAGACTGTGTACGACGTGACGATCCGCGACGACTCCATCCGCCTCGGCCAGTTCTTGAAACTGGCCAACCTCATCGAATCCGGCGCCGAGGCCAAGGAGGTCATCGCCGACGGTCTGGTGACCGTCAACGGTGAGGTCGAGATCAGGCGTGGTCGTCAGCTCACGCTCGGCGACGTGGTCGAGGTGGGCGGGATGAGCGTGCGGGTCGCCCGCGACGAGGTTTGAGAATCCCCCGGACACCGAAACCCCGGTGTGTGATCCCCCCGGATCAGGAACGAAGGCCGAGACGCCTGAGTTCGGCCGGCGTGATGAGGCGTTCTGCTTCGGCGGGGAACGTCGATGAGTCGATTCGACGGCCACCGAGTCGCCCCCCGGTGAGCGAATTCAGCAATGAGCCCCGGCGGGGCGGGTGAAATGTGTCAGCCAACTTCATGACCAATCACTTCCTGGTGCATTCACATTCGTTACAACGGACTCTGACTTTGATCTACTGTAGCGACAGTACCCATCGCTGTCTCCGGGGTAATTCGTGGTTTGCACCACTCACCCCGAGCCCCGTCAACACGTGAGATTCCACGTCCCCGGTGTCCCGGAATCGTGACTGTCGCACCTGCCGACTTAATCGATCATGGCACGCCGAGCGTTACGATCCGGGTAGCGACGCGGCATCTACCAGCACCAATGCTACGCAGCGAACGCGGCGGCGTATGCCATCCACTCGGACCAATTCATCCTGGGGTTCTATCGCTCGAACCCGCAGCGCATGCGCGGTTCAAGCTGAGGAACGACCGGCTCAGGCCAGTCCGGCGAGGAAACGGTTGGCCCAGGTGACCGCGCTGACACCGGGCCTGACCTGGAAGTCGCCGTAGGTGCCGTGCGATCCCGACTGCAAGAACTTGTTGAACGAGATGATCTGGTCGCGCGCACGCTTGTTGCCGAGTTCCTGGACGATCGCGCCGGGCCCACCGAGGGTGAGCAGCTCACGAACGATCACCGCCGCCTCGGCCTGGTACTGGAGGATCTGGCTCGGCGTCGGGTCGCTGGTCTCGGCCAGGTATCCGGCGATGCGGGTGATGTAGAAGTCCCGCGGGGTGTTGCAGTACATGTCCGACGGTTCGCAGAGGGTGAACGCCCGCGGGAGGACCCAGCCCATGCCGTCGATGCGGGGTCCGCCGCTGCCCTCACCGCGCAGGGCCGGACCGACGACGTTGTCCTTGCGGGATCGTCGGGGATCGGAGATCAGGACGACGCCGGCAACCTGACCCGGGCGGATCAAGGCGCGCCCGGTGCCGATCTCCGACGCGAGGTCACCCGCGGCGTCGGCGCCCTGGCTGTACCCGACGAGAGCGATCCGGGTGCCCGGGCACCGCGCCAGCATCTGCAGGGCGAGGCCGCGGGTGTTGGCGACGGCCTGGGCCTTCGACTTCCCGTAGATCGCCTTCTCCCACGGGAACGCGGTCGCGTCGTAACCGACGTACGGGACCTTGGTCTCCGGCCCCAGCCCGGAGGTGACCGCACCCAGGACACCCGGGCTCACGCCGTTGGACCAGGTTCCCGGAACGGCGAGGACGTAGATCTTCGGGCAACCGGCCGGTGCCGCGTCCGCACGCGGCGTGCTCAACCCGAACCCTCCCAATACGGCACACAGCAGAGTGCACATGATGGCGAGGATTCGACGCATGGGCTGCCCCTTCGACGGATGGATCGCGATAGGCCGAGTGTATGGCCACACCCCCCGGGTGTGTAGCCGAGAAAACGAAACTCCCGCCCACCTTCTCGGTGGGCGGGAGTTCTCGTTCGTGGTGGCCGGCAGGTCAGCGCTGCGCGACCTGGGTCGGCACGATCGGGGCCGGCAGATCCGACGCACCGGTGAGGTACTCGTCGGCGGCCGCGGCAGCCGAACGACCCTCGGCGATCGCCCAGACGATCAGCGACTGGCCACGGCCGGCGTCACCGGCGACGAACACGCCCGGCTGGCCGACAGCAGCGAAGCTGTTGTCGCGCTTGACGTTGCCGCGGGCGTCGTACTCGACACCCATCTTGTCGAGGAGATCCTCGCGCTCCGGGCCGACGAAGCCCATCGCCAGCAGGACCAGATCGGCCTCGAGCTCGAAGTCCGAGCCCTCGACCTTCTCGAAGCGTCCGTCACGCATGACCACCTCGTGGGCGCGGAGCCCGGTGACCTTGCCGTTCTCGCCGATGAACTCCTCGGTGTTGACCGAGAAGACGCGCTCGCCGCCCTCTTCGTGGGCCGACGACACGCGGTACATCAGCGGGTAGGTCGGCCACGGGGTCGACTCGGCGCGTTCGATCGGCGGCTTCGGCATGATCTCGAACTGGTGGACGATCTCGGCGCCCTGGCGCAGCGAGGTACCCAGGCAGTCGGCGCCGGTGTCGCCACCGCCGATGATGATGACCTTCTTGCCCTTGGCCGTGATCTGACCCTCGATGGTGTCGCCGAGCTGAACCCGGTTGGCCTGCGGCAGGAACTCCATTGCCTGGTGGATGCCGTCGAGCTCGCGGCCCGGGATCGGCAGGTCGCGGCCGATGGTCGAACCGTTGGCGAGGATGACCGCGTCGAAGTCGGCCCGCAGCTGCTCGACGGTGACGTCGACACCCACGTTGACGCCGGTGCGGAAGACGGTGCCCTCGGCCTCCATCTGCGCCAGTCGGCGGTCGATGTGGCGCTTCTCCATCTTGAACTCGGGGATGCCGTAGCGCAGCAGGCCGCCGATGCGGTCGGCCCGCTCGAACAGCGTCACGTCGTGTCCGGCACGCGTGAGCTGCTGTGCGGCAGCGAGTCCGGCGGGACCCGAACCGACGACGGCCACCGACTTGCCGGTCTTCTTCGACGGCAGGACCGGGGTGACCCAGCCGTTGTCGAAGGCGTTGTCGATGATCTCGACCTCGACCTGCTTGATGGTCACCGGCGGCTGGTTGATGCCGAGCACGCACGACGCCTCACAGGGTGCCGGGCACAGGCGACCGGTGAACTCCGGGAAGTTGTTGGTCGCGTGCAGACGCTCGATACCGTCGCGCCACTGGTCCTTGTAGACCAGGTCGTTCCATTCGGGGATCAGGTTGCCGAGCGGGCAGCCGTTGTGGCAGAACGGGATACCGCAGTCCATGCAACGGCTCGCCTGCGTCTTCAGGTGATCCTTGTCGAAGTCGGTGTAGACCTCATTCCAGTCGAGCAGTCGCAGCTCGACCGGACGACGGTCGGGCAGCTCCCGCTCGGGGTGCTTGAGGAATCCTCTGGGGTCAGCCACGTGCGGCCTCCATGATCGCTTCGTTCACGTCTCGCCCGGTCTTCTCCGCTTCGGAGATGGCCAACAGCACGCGCTTGTAGTCCCGCGGCATGACCTTGGCGAACTTGGTCTGGGCAGTGTCCCAATCGGCGAGCAGCGCTGCGGCGACCGGGGATTCGGTCTCGGCACGGTGTTCGTCGATGATGGCGGCGAGGAACTCGATGTCCTCGTCCTCGAGGGGCTCGAGGTCGACGAGCTCGGTGTTGAGGTTGTCGGCCAGCTTGGCGTCCGGGTCGTAGACGAACGCCATACCGCCCGACATGCCCGCCGCGAAGTTGCGCCCGGTCTCGCCGAGCACCACGACGCGTCCACCGGTCATGTACTCACAACCGTGGTCGCCCACACCCTCGACGACCGCCGTCGCACCCGAGTTACGGACGCAGAAGCGTTCGCCGACGATGCCGCGCAGGAAGATCTTGCCCGCGGTGGCACCGAAGCCGATCACGTTGCCGGCGATGATGTTGTCCTCGGCGACGAAGTCGGCCGGCGCGTTGCGCGCCGGACGGACCACCAGGCGACCGCCCGAGAGGCCCTTGCCGACGAAGTCGTTGGCGTCGCCCTCGAGGCGCAGGGTGATGCCCTTGGGGACGAATGCACCGAAGCTGTTGCCCGCCGATCCGGTGAAGTCGACGATGATCGTGCCGTCCGGCAGACCTTGTGCGCCATAGGTCTTGGTGACCTCGTGACCCAGCATGGTGCCGACGGTGCGATTCACGTTGGTGATCTTCGACGTGAACGACACCCGGGTGCCGTGGTCGATCGCGTCGCGGCTCTGTGCGATGAGCTGCTGGTCGAGCGCCTTCTCGAGCGCATGGTCCTGCACGCCCGAGCAGTACAGGTCCTGGTTCATGAACGGCGATTCCGGCATGGTCAGGATCGACGTCAGGTCGAGCTTGCCTGCCTTCTCCGACTTCCAGTGCGCCAGCGCCTTGGTGGTGTCGAGAGCCTCGACGTGACCCACGGCCTCCTGGAGCGTACGGAAACCGAGGCGTGCCAGCAGTTCCCGGACCTCTTCGGCGATGAACAGGAAGAAGTTCTCGACGAACTCCGGCTTGCCGGCGAAACGCTCACGCAGAAGCGGGTTCTGGGTGGCGATGCCCACCGGACAGGTGTCGAGGTGGCAGACGCGCATCATGACGCAGCCCGAGACGACGAGCGGCGCGGTCGCGAAACCGAACTCCTCACCACCGAGCAGGGCGGCGATCACGACGTCACGGCCGGTCTTCATCTGACCGTCGACCTGGACCACGATGCGATCGCGAAGACCGTTGAGCAGCAGCGTCTGCTGGGTCTCGGCGAGGCCGATCTCCCACGGCGCACCGGCGTGCTTGAGCGACGTCAGCGGCGACGCACCGGTACCACCGTCGTGACCCGAGATGAGCACGACGTCAGCGTGTGCCTTCGACACACCGGCGGCGACGGTGCCCACGCCGACCTCGCTGACGAGCTTCACGTGGATGCGCGCCTTGGGGTTCGCGTTCTTCAGGTCGTGGATCAGCTGGGCGAGATCCTCGATCGAGTAGATGTCGTGGTGCGGCGGCGGCGAGATGAGGCCGACGCCCGGCGTCGAACCGCGGACCTCGGCGACCCACGGGTACACCTTGTGCGGCGGGAGCTGGCCGCCCTCACCGGGCTTGGCGCCCTGCGCCATCTTGATCTGGATGTCGGTGCAGTTCGACAGGTAGTGCGAGGTGACACCGAAACGTCCCGACGCGACCTGCTTGATCGCGCTGCGCCGCCAGTCGCCGTTCTCGTCGTGGTGGAAACGACGCGGATCCTCGCCGCCCTCACCGGAGTTCGAGCGACCACCGAGACGGTTCATGGCGATGGCCAGCGTCTCGTGGGCCTCGGCGGAGATCGAACCGAAGCTCATCGCGCCGGTGGAGAACCGCTTGACGATCTCGCTGGCCGGCTCGACCTTCTCGATCGGGATCGGGTCGCGGTCACCGAAGTTGAAGTCGAAGAGGCCGCGCAGCGTACCGAGACGGGTCGACTGGTCGTCGACCAACTTCGTGTACTCCTTGAACACCCCGTACTGACCGGTGCGCGTGGAGTGCTGAAGCTTGAACACCGTGTCCGGGTTGAACAGGTGGTACTCACCCTCACGGCGCCACTGGTATTCACCGCCGACCTCCAGCTCGCGGTGTGCGCGCTCCGAGGGCCGGTCGCTGAAGGCCAGTGCATGCCGGGTGGCGACGTCGGCGGCGATCTCGTCGAGACCGATGCCGCCGAGCTGGCTGATCAGGCCGGTGAAGAACTCGTCGACGGTCGCCTGGGAGAGGCCGATGACCTGGAAGAGCTGTGCACCGGTGTACGAGGCGATGGTCGAGATGCCCATCTTGCTCATCACCTTGAGCACACCCTTGCTGGCGGCCTTGATGTAGTTCTTGCGTGCGGTGGCGAAGTCGATGTCGCCGAGCACGCCGCGCTCGACCATGTCCTCGATCGACTCGAAGGCCATGTACGGATTGACCGCACCGGCACCGAAGCCGACGAGTGCGGCGATGTGGTGGACCTCGCGGGCATCGCCGGACTCCACCACCAGGCCCACCCGGGTGCGCTTGCGCTCCCGGACCAGGTGATGGTGCACCGCCGCGGTCAGCAGCAGCGACGGGATCGGCGCGTTGGTCTCGTCCGACTCACGGTCGGAGAGCACCACGATGGTCACACCGTCGTCGATCGCGGCACTCACCTCGGCGCGAATCCGGTCCAGCGCGGCGCGCAAACCGGCGCCACCCTCGGCGACCGGGTACAGCCCGTGGATCTGCTTGCTGCGCAGGTCCGGGTAGCGGCCGTCCTCCTCGATCCGGACCAGCTTCGCCAGCGTGTCGTTGTCGATGGTCGGTTCGGGGATCTCGATCTTGCGGCAGGTGTTCGGACCGGGATGCAGGAGATCACCCTCGGAACCGATCGTGTCGCCGAGACCGGTCACCACCTCTTCGCGGATGGCGTCCAGCGGCGGGTTGGTGACCTGCGCGAAGAGCTGCTGGAAGTAGTCGAAGAGCATGCGCGGACGCTTGGACAGCACCGCGATCGGGGTGTCGGTGCCCATCGAACCGAGCGCCTCGGCCCCCGTCCTGGCCATCGGCGCGACGAGGAGGTTCAGCTCCTCGCTGGTGTAGCCGAAGACCTGCTGGCGCAACGCAACCCGCTCGTGAGCCATGTGCTCATGCGGCAGTGCCCGCACGTCGTTGACGTCGACGAGGTGCTCGTCGAGCCACTCCTGGTACGGGTGCTCGGCGGCCAGTTCGTCCTTGATCTCCTCGTCGTCGACGATGCGGCCGGCGGCGGTGTCCACGAGGAACATGCGGCCCGGCTGCAGACGCATCTTCTGCACGACGTCGGCGTGGTCGATGTCGAGGACACCGACCTCGGAGGCCATCACGACGAGATCGTCCTTGGTCACCCAGATACGGCTGGGGCGCAGGCCGTTTCGGTCGAGCACCGCTCCGACGACGGTGCCGTCGGTGAAGCACACCGACGCCGGGCCGTCCCACGGCTCCATCATCGTGGCGTGATAGCGGTAGAACGCCCGGTGCGCCGGTTTCATCGACTCGTGACGTTCCCAGGCCTCCGGGATCATCATCAGGACGGCGTGCGGCAGGCTGCGGCCGCCGAGGTGCAGGAGTTCGAGCACTTCGTCGAAACGTGCGGTGTCCGATGCGCCGGGGGTGCAGACCGGGAAGATCTTCGACGCCGCGTCGGCACCGAAGGCCTCGGTGTCGATGAGCGCCTCGCGGGCACGCATCCAGTTCTCGTTGCCCGTCACGGTGTTGATCTCGCCGTTGTGGGCGACGCGGCGGAACGGATGCGCGAGCGGCCACGACGGGAAGGTGTTGGTGGAGAAGCGCGAGTGGACGAGGCCCAGCGAGCTCTCGACGCGCGAGTCCTGCAAGTCGACGTAGAACTCCCGCAGCTGCGGCGTCGTGAGCATGCCCTTGTAGACGAAGGTGCGTCCCGACAGGGACGGGAAGTAGACGGTCTCGCGGCCGGGGCCGTCGGCGCCCGCGCCCTTGTTGCCGAGCTCGTACTGGACGCGCTTGCGCACGACGTACGCGCGACGCTCGAGTTCCATGCCCTCGGCGCCGCCGATGAAGACCTGGCGGAAGGTGGGCATCGCGTCCCGGGCGAGCGCACCGAGCGAATTCTCGTTGGTGGGCACCTCGCGCCAGCCGAGCAGGGTCAGGCCCTCGGACTCGATGACCTTCTCGACGCCCGCGCAGGCGAGCCGAGCGTCTTCGGAGCCCTGCGGGAGGAATGCGATACCGGTCGCGTAGCTGCCCTCGGCGGGAAGCTCGAAGTCGACCGTCTCCCGCAGGAAGCGGTCGGGAACCTGGATCATGATCCCGGCACCGTCACCGGTGTTCGGTTCGGCACCCGCGGCACCGCGGTGCTCGAGGTTGACCAGGGCCATGATCGCCTTGTCGACGATGTCGCGACTGCGTCGTCCGTGCATGTCCACGACGAACGCCACGCCGCACGAATCGTGCTCGTTGCGTGGGTCGTAGAGACCGACCGGTCCCGGAGCCTGCTTCATATTCGCCTCACTTTGCGTGCGAAGGGTGCACGCACTAACCGTCGTCAATGTTTGGGGGCCACCCCGCCTGTATCACCGGCTCCGTTGCCGGCCTTCTCGCCTCGGACGTCACTGTCCGTCGCCGTGCGGACCTCGCTGTCCCCAACAGCGTCGTCGTCTGCCGCCCTCAAGGGGCTGACCTGGGGCAGAGCCGACAATCACATGGCGGTGGCCCCGTCAGCGCCGTTGCTGACGGATTCTCCCGGGCCGCGTCGTCGGGGCCCGAACACCCTGCTCATCTCGGCTTTACGCGCAGCACTACAAAGGGCGCCCGCGGCTGCCGTATGAGCATTGTGTGTCATTTTTCCACGTGGGGTGCCCACTATCGAAATCCGGCTACCACAACGACCCCGCTCCTGCACGTCAGAGGAGAAATCGGGCGTGTACGGACATCACCGCGACGTCCCTGCGAAGTGAGCTGTCGGCCTTCTGTAGGTAACGACACGGATCCATCGCGGCGGCCACTCGATCGCGGCGGGGTCGCGGTCCGGTGTCACCGCAGACGATCGCCGCGCATCGGACATCCGGTACCGATACCGTCGGGTGATGAGCGTCACTTCCATCACGGGCGGTGCCCCGACCCCGCCCGCGGACGACGAGAACCCCTTCGGCCGGCTCGGCGTGGACCCGCACGGCTCGCGCCGGTCGCGTGCAGTCAACGCCTACCTCGCACGGGTGACCTGGCCGATGATGCTCGCCGCACGTCGCAGCCACCCCCGGGTGACGGCGCAGATGATCCAGCGGACCCGCCCCGGGTTGGACCGCACCATCGAACGGCTCAGTCCGCCGCCGTCGGGCACGATGGTCGGGCCGATCCGGGAGACGTTCCGCGGTGGCCAGATCCGCGGCGAATGGGTGACGGGCCGACGCGCCGCGGTTCCGCAGCCGGGCACCCGGGTCATCTACTACCTCCACGGCAGCGGATATGTGGTGTGCTCGCCGCGCACGCACCGCGGGCTCGTCGCGCGGTTGGGCAACCTGACGGAACTGTCGGCGTTCAGCCTCGACTACCGGCTCGGTCCCGAACATCCCTGGCCCTGTGCGGGAAACGACGCTATCCGGGGATACCGATGGCTTCTCGCGCAGGGGTATCGCGCCGAGGACATCGTGATCGCCGGCGACTCGGCCGGCGGGCACCTCGCCCTCGACGTCCTCGCCGTCAACCACGCGACCCGCACCCCGCAGCCCGGATCGATGGTGCTCTTCTCCCCGCTCTACGACCCGACTTTCGATCTGGCCGTGGACAATCAACGCAGCGGCGTCCACGACCCGATCATCAACGCGATCACCGCGCGCAAGATCCTCCGTCTCTACACGCGGACCGCGGACCCCGACCATCCGCGCATGCGCATCCGTCTGACCCCGGAGATGACGCTGCCCAAGACCCTCATCCAGTACGGGGCCCTCGAGGTCATGGGCGCCGATGCCCGGGCCACCCACGCCGAGATCGTCGGTGCCGGTGGAGTTTCGGTGATCCAGGCATGGCCAGACCAGGGGCACGTCTTCCAGCTGATGCCGAGGTTGTCCTCAGAAGCGCGCCTGGCCGTGGAGACCGCGGCCCGGTTCATCACCGTCACGGCACCCACGCGCAGCGACACCGCGAGCTGAGGCGCCACACCCGGCAAAGACACACGGCCGGTGACGACATTGGGAGATCGTCACCGGCCGTGCCGTGTCTATCCGAACGGGGACCCATGGGGACCGCCTCCACCACCGGGGATGGCGGGTACGGTGTGGAGGAATCCTCAACCCGTCGGCGTGATGGACACGCCCGGCGACGCCGTCTCGCTACGCGGGGGGCAGCGCGCGCGACGACGCCGTCCGGGGCGCCTGGATGGTCAGTCCGCGAACGCCATTCGCGCGCACGCCGTGTCGAGATCGACGACGTCGGCGTACTTGGCGTCGAGATCGAACAGATTCGCGTCGTGCACCGCGGGGTTGCGGTCCCCGCAGGCGTCGGCGACGACCTTCGGGATGAATCCGTGCTGCATGGCATCGGTGGCACTCGCACGCACGCATCCCGAGGTCGAGACGCCGGCGACGAACACCGAGTCGACTCCGTTGGCGATCAGTGTTGCCGCGACCGACGTGCCGAAGAACGCCGACGCATACTGCTTGACCACGACGACCTCACCCGCTTGCGGGCGCAGCGGCGCGACGAACTCACCCAGGCCGTCCGGATGCCCGGCCTCGAGGACACCCAGCGCGGGCACCTTCCGGACGAAGACACCGCCGTCGGCGAGACCGGGCGTGTACTCCACCCGGGTGTGGACGACCAGGGTCCCCGCGCGGCGAGTCGCCTCGAGGAGCATGGCGCATCGGTCGACGACTTCCGGATCGGGAAGGCAGAACGGCGATCCCGGCCGGAAGTACGCCTCGATCATGTCGATCATCAGCAGCGCGGGCCGGGAACCCCAGCCCAGTGCGCCACCGAATCCCGCCTTCGCGTAGTCGGCGGCGATGCCGTCCGCATCGGTGACCGTGTTCCCGGGATCGTTCACGCAACGACCTCCACATTCTGTTCGCACGCCTCCAGCAAGGCCTCCTCGCTGAGCTCGGACCGCGGCAGTTCCGCCACGACCTCTCCATGATGCAGGACGAGAACACGGTGGCAGATCGCCGCGAGTTGTTCGTGATCACCGGAGAACACCAGGACCGACGCACCGTCGGCGGCAAGGTCGGCGACCCGGTCCAGCAGCTGACGTGACGCGCCGGCGTCGACGCCCTGGGTGGGTTCGTCGAGCAGGAGCACGGTCGGGTCGAGATGCAACCACTTGGACAGCACGATCTTCTGCTGGTTGCCACCGCTGAACTGACGGATCGGCCAATGCGGTTGCGCCGGAACCGCACCGGACTCTTCGACGAGGTCGACCGCCGTCGACCGCTCCTTGCGCCAGTTGGTCGCGACGCCGAACCTGGTGAACGAGCCCAGGCTCGGCAGCGTGACGTTCTCGGCGGCGGATGCGTCGAGCCAGACACCGTCGCGATGACGGTTGCCCGGCACCAACGCCAGACCGGCGGCGATGGCGGCCCGGGGTCGGTTCGGTTCGACGGCGGTGCCGTCGACGGTGACCGTGCCACCGGTACGCGGCAGCTTGCCGGCCAGGACCAGCGGCAGTTCTTCGTGACCCATGCCGGCCAGGCCGGTGAAACCGACGATCTCACCCTTCTCGACGGTGACCGAGAGATCCTTCACCACACCGCCACTCACGTTCTCCAGCACGAGCTGTGCGGGCGTGGTGCCCGAGCGCTCCGGCGGATCCGGGTAGTAGTCGGTCAGTCGCCGGCCGAGGATGTCGGCGACCAGGTCCGAGCGGGTCAGTCCCGCGGTGGACCGGGTGAGAACCCGCTTACCGTCACGCAATACGGTGACGGAGTCGCAGTCGTCGAGCACCTCGCTGAGCCGGTGGCTGACGAAGATGACGCTCGAACCCAGATCGGCGACACTGCGCATCATGGAGGTGACCTGTGCGGCCTCGCTGTGCGACAGCGACGCCGTCGGCTCGTCGAGGATGAACAGGTGACCTTCGTGACCGTCACCGAGTGCACGGACCGCGCGGACCAGACCGACGAGCGCACGCTGCGCCGGGCTGAGGTCGGCGACCAACGTGTTCAGCGGCAGTTCGATGCCGAGACGTTCGGCGATCTCGCGGCAGGCCTTGGCCTCCTGGCGATCGCGCACCCAGCCGAAGCCGCGGGTGCCGTAACCGGTTGCGACGCCGATGTTCTCGAGAACCGTCATCTCCGGGGCGAGACCCAGGTCCTGATGGATGACGGCGATGCCGTGCTCGGCCGGGTTGCGCACCGGCAGGTCGAGCTCGCGGCCGAACAGACTCACCCGACCGCTGTCCGGCCGGTAGTAACCGGCCAGGCACTTGATCATCGTCGACTTGCCGCTGCCGTTCTGCCCGCACAGCGCGTGGACCTCGCCGCGCTTGACCTCCCAGTCGAGCGGGTGCAGTGCGTAGTTGCCGTCGAACTGCTTCGAGAGACCCTCGATCTGCAGGGCGGGACCCGCGGTACCGCCCCCTCCCCGGCCCGGGAGGGTGGCGGCCGCCGACTCCGGCGTCATCACGCGGCTCCGCGACGCTTGCCGACGAGCTTGGCGAGGGCGACGGCGATCATCAGTGCCAGACCGTTGAACAGCGGGCTGACCCACGATGCCGCACCGCCCAACTGGAGACCGGTGATGCCGACGACCAAGAGGTAGACCGCAACGAGGGTGCCGATCGCGTTGAAGCGGCCGACGGTGATCGCGGTGGCACCGAGGAACGTCGCAGCGAACGGGGCCAGGAGGTACTGGCTGCCGATACCGGGATCGATCGCGCCGAGGTTGCCGACCAGGATGATGCCGATCAGCGCGCCGGCCACACCCGAGACCACGTAGGTGATGGTGCGGATGCGTGCCACCGAGATACCCGCCAGCAGAGCGGCATCGCGGTTGCCACCGATGAACAGCATGTAGCGGCCCATCGGGGTGCGCTGGTACACGAACCACAGCACCGCCACGAGCAGCCAGCCGTACCAGGTGGTCATCGGCAGGCCCAGCAGCTTGGCCCGCGACAGCTCGACGTAGAAGTCCGGGACACCGGTGACGATCTTGGAACCCGTGATGGCGTACCCGATGCCCGAAAGGGCCGTGAACATGCCGAGTGTCGTGATGAACGAGTCCACCCCGACCTTGACGACCAGGAGGGCGTTGATCAGGCCGACGATGAGCCCGACCGCCAGCGCAGCCGGGATCACCGCGGCCGGCGAGTACCCGTTGGTCGACATGACCGCGACCACACACGCACTGGTGACCATGACGCCGGGGATGGCGAGGTCGAAGTCATCGGTCCGCAGCGCCAGGGTCGCGGCCAATGCGAGGAGCAGGATGATCGCCTGCGAGTTGACCATCGCCGAGACGATGCCCGTCGACCGGAACTCGGGCAGGAAGACGGCGCACAGCGCGAACGCCAGCACGAGAAGGCCGACCAGCGCATAACGTTCCACGAACGACGTGGCCGGGCGGGCTTTCGTGGAGCTGGCCACCGACTCGGTCGGTGACTTCTGGATCGCCGGTGGGCGAGAGGTGGGCGCCGCGACGGTGCCGAGGTCATTGCTCATGATGTCTCCGTGTGTGAGCCGCGGGCATGGTCAGCCCGCGTGCCGATCAGTTCTTGGACCAGGCCTCTTTGAAGGCGTTCTGGAAGTCCTTGTAGTTGGGGTTCACGTCCGCGTTCGAGTCGCCGACGTTGGTCTCGTCGACCAGTCGGGTGGGGATGACGATGCCCGAGGGCTGGGCGCCGGTGACCGAGCGAATCGCGTTGTCGACCATCACCCAACCGAGCCACGCCTCCGGCGGAGCCGCCATGGTGACGTCCTGGCCCTTGCCCGAGCGGATCGAGTCGAGGCTGGTGGCGATGCCGTCCCGGCCGAGGATCTTGGCGTCCGGATTGGTCATGGCCACGGTCGGCTCGACGAAGGTGACGCCTGAGTCCCAGTTGGTCATCACGTAGGTGGTGTCCGGGTTGCGCTTCATCGCCGTCTCGACCTTCTGCGGCAGATCGGTCGCGGCGTTGGCCAGGTCGATCTCCTGGATGTCCAGCGAGCAGTCGTCCGGGCAGTTCTCGCGGTAGACCTTCTCGGCTCCGTCGGCCATGTTCTTGTAGATCTCGATCGCGGTCGGCTGCGCGAAGAACGTCGACGCCGAGCAGTTCGAGTCGACCAGCGTCCATGCGGCGAGCGAGGAGCCGTCGGCGGTGTAGTTCGCGCTCACGTTCGCGAAGACGCCGTTGGCCAGCGGGGCGGAGGCGTCACCCGACAGTGCGTTGATGACCGGGAGGCCTGCGCGGGCAGCGTCGTTCAGCGAACCGGACAGCATCGCCGGTTCGATGCCCAGGAGGACGATCGCGTCGGCCTTCTGCGCGATGGCCTGCGCCATGCCCTCGTTGAACTTGTTCGTCTGTCCCTGGCCGTCGTACACGGTGGCCTTGACGCCGGCTGCGGCCGCGGCCTCGTTGAAGCCCTCGGCGGCGGCGGAGGTGAACTGGTTGGTGACAACCATGATCATCCAGATGTTCTTGCCCTTGGCGGCGGCGAGATCGAGCGGGGCCTCCGGCACGATCAGCGGGGTGGCCTCGCGGGCCTTGTCGACGATGGCACCGGCGGCCTGGGTGCAGGCATTGCTGATCTTCTCACCGGAGGCGCTCGAGCCGTTGTCGGCCGTTGCGCTGGTACAGCCTGCGAGCAGGGCGCCGGCGGCGACCGTCGTGAGCATCCAGGATGCTGTCTTCTTCATCGGTTCTCCTCGAAAAGTGTTGTGCAGAGAGTGGTTCGGGACTGCCGGGCTCAGTGCTCGCGCAGCAGGGTGCCGAACCCGTGGATCTGGTCGGTGACGCCGTTGGAACGCAGCGCATGCCACCAGGTGGCCGCGTTGATGGCGATGACGGGCTTGCCGAGCCAGCGTTCGGCTTCGTCGGCGAGGCCGACCATGGAGAGGTTGGTGCCGACCTGAACGATGGCATCGACGTCGGGCCCGTTGACCTCCAGGATCGCCTGGCGCAGTTCGTCTTCGCTGACCCGGGCGATGTCCACCGCGGACGGGCAACGCAGTCCCTTGAGGTTGACCACGTCGTAACCGGCCTCGGAGAGGAACAGGCGCACGTTCTCGTCGGCGATCGGCTGGTAGGGCGTGACCACGCCGAGACGCTTGGCGCCGAAGAGATCGAGTCCGCGGCGGACTGCGTCGGCGCCGGTGGCGACCTTCAGGCCGGAGAAGCTCTCGAGCTGTTCGGTGAACTGCCGGTTGCCTTCCACACCGCCCCAGAAGGTCTCCGCCGACATCCCCATCACGAGGTAGTCGGGGTCGCAGGTCAGCACGCGCTCGCATGCGGCGTTGATCTCGCCGCGGATCTGTTCGAGAAGACCTTCGAAATCCTCGTTGCTGCTCAGCGTTTGGTCGCGGATGTGGATGCGGCCGACGTGAGGCGTCACGCCGGGCACCGTCATCCGGTAGTAGTCCGGCTCGACGACCGTGTTCGTCGAGGGGGCGAGGACGCCAAAGACGTTGCGGTAACCAAGAACGTCAACCATGAATCTCCTTCGGGGGAAAACTGCACACAATCCGGGGTTCGTGGGGTCTTTTGTGTACATGGGGGTCGTGGCAGATCACTGCTTCGCGTCAAACCATATGGCAGGACCACAGGCCAAGAGTAGCCCGGATCGCGCCGGTTAACAGGGTATTTACCAACCGATTGGTCCCGGATCCGGCGGCGGAGTGCTCCAAAACGCTGTTTAGCAGCATTAAAGGAAGTTGGACAGTTGTATACATGTCCACTGCGCAGGAGGCCGCGGCCGGTCATACTGAGCAGGCAGCCCGACCACGAAGACCAGGCTGCGCCCGGAGCCGGCCGAACACCCGGTGGGGCAAGCAGACAGAGGAGTAGCCATGGCCAGTCAACGAACCGTCCTCACGCTGGACGACGCCGAGGCCGTGATCGCGGCGGCGCGCGCGAAGGCAGCCGAGATCTCGGTGCCGATGGCGCTAGACGGTATGGGTGACTCCCCGATGGTGTGTTGGGGGGTTGCGGGCCGGAGCCTCACGCACAAAGACTCGTGGGTTACCGAGCAGGAGGCGCCTGCCCGGCCTATCCGACATTTGTGGGAGGCCCCGGTGTTTACAGAGCGTACGAGTGTAGGACTCGATGTGCACGCACGATCGATCGTCGCGGCTGCTCTTGACGGCCAAACAAGTGAGCTTCATCAGGCGCGGCTGACGCCGTCGTTTGAGCACGTCAGATCATGGCTGGCGACGTTGCCAGGCCCTGTCGCGGTGGCCTATGAAGCCGGTCCGACCGGCTTCGGGCTGTACCGGGACCTGACCGCGGCAGGGATCCGCTGCGAGGTGGTTGCGCCGAGCAAGCTGCAGCGTCCGGTCGGTGACCGGGTCAAGACCGATGTGCGCGACTCGATTCACCTGGCGAGGTTGCTGCGGCTTGGCGAGACCACTTCGGTGTGCATCCCGACTGTCGCCCAGGAAGCCGCGCGTGATCTGGTCAGGGCCCGCGAGGACTGTCGGGGTGATTTGATGCGGGCACGTCATCGGTTATCGAAGCTGTTGCTGCGTCACGGCCTGGTCTATGACGGTGGGACGGCCTGGACCGGCGCGCATGACCGGTGGTTGCGAACAGTCGCAGCGTCGGCGTTGACCGGGGCGGCCACACGGGTGGCCTTCGATGCCGATTACGAACACGTATTGACGATGAAAGCTCGACGTGACCGTTTGGACGTGGCGATCGTAGCGATGGCCGGTGATAGTGAGTTCACCCCGATCGTGCGGCGGATGTCGTGCCTGCGTGGAGTGAGCACGCTGACCGCGTTCGCGTTGACCGTGGAGATCGGTGATTGGGATCGGTTCACCGGCAACAGCATTGGCTCATTCGTCGGGTTGGTTCCCAGCGAATATTCTTCAGGAATGTCGCGGGTGCAGGGGGCGATCACCAAGACCGGCAACACCCATGCCCGCCGATTGCTCGTCGAAGCAGCCTGGCACCATCGGGCGCGCTATCACGTCGGTGCGGTGATGCGGGAACGCTGGGAACAGGCTCCCGCAGCGGCTCGGGTGCGTGGCGATGAAGGTAACCGTCGCCTCCATCAGCGGTGGGTGAACTTCCTTGACCGCCGGAAACGCCCCGTCATTGCCAACGTCGCCATCGCGCGTGAGTTGGCCGGCTGGTGCTGGTCGTTGGCCGTGATGGACTGCTGACAGCAATTGGCCTGCTTTATGAGCCGATCGGTGGTGACAGCGCGTGGATCGACCCGCGATACAACTATGAGCAAACCCGGTCATGGGTTGACGCTCGACCCTAGACACGCGGTCGCGATCCAGCCGAAACCCCTTCCTGCGGTACCCAATCCGCGAATATCAGTCTGACCGCGCGTCGTGATACGACACGCTCACCACACAGATCGCTCATGAAGCACAGAGGTACCGCCGGGATAGCTTCCCGGCGGTACCTCGCCCTGCGAACTTGGGCCTGGTGCACGGATAGGTGACAGGGTTAGTCACGCGGCCTGAGGGGCCTCGTGGTTGATGATGGTCTCGAATTCAATGGGGGTCAATCTGCCGAGGCGGTCCTGTCGTCTGCGGCGGTGGTAGGTCCGTTCGATCCAGTGCACGATGGCGGCCCGGAGCTCGTCTCTGGTGGCCCAGGATCGACGGTCGAGGACGTTGTTCTGTAGCAGCGAGAAGATGTCCATGGCCATGAGAAAGTCCCCACTGGTGGCCAGGTCGAGGTCCCCGCTGGTGGCCAGATAAAAGTCCCCACCCTGTGTTCGTCGTGTCGACCCGGAACTGAGGGCCCAGGCGATGACGGTGAAGGTGCCAACCGATCACCATCACCGCCTGGGAGTTCCATTGAAGTCTGCGAAGGACCGTATGGACATCATTTCTGCTTACCGAGAACTCGGAAGCTATCGCGCCGCAGCCGAGGTGTGCGGCACCACCCACAAGACCGTCAAACGTGTGGTCGACCGGTTCGAGGCCGACGATCAACCACCCGATCGCAAGGAACGGGCCCGCAACTACGACACCGTCGCCGAGCTGGTCGCCGAGAGAGTCGAGCGGTCACACGGCCGGATCACCGCCAAACGTCTGCTACCAGTAGCGCGAGCGGCGGGCTATGCAGGCTCGGCCCGCAACTTCCGTCGTCTCGTCGCCCAGGAGAAAACACAGTGGCGCCGTGATCACCATCGTGGGCGTCGCCCGGCAGTGTGGGCTCCGGGTGACTACCTGGTCATCGATTGGGCCGTGATCGGCGGCCTGCACATGTTCTGCGCGGTGTTGGCGTTCTCACGCTGGCGGTTCGTTCGGTTCGCCACCAATGAAACATCCACCACCACACTCGGATTCATCGCTGAAGCCTTTGAGGAGATCGGTGGAGTACCCAACAAGGTACTCGCTGATCGGATGGGCTGCCTCAAAGGTGGAGTCGTCGCCAACGTCGTCGTACCCACCCCCTCGTATGTGCGGTTTGCCACCCACTACGGGTTCGCCCCGGATTTCTGTCACGGCGCCGATCCGGAATCGAAAGGGATCGTGGAGAACCTCTGCGGGTACGCGCAGTCAGATCTGGCGCAACCGTTGTGGACCGAAGCCAAGATCGCCGCTGGTCGTGACGACGTGCAGCTGGATGTGCACGCAGCGAACCGGGCCGCGCGGGACTGGTGTGTCGAGGTCAACACCCGCCGCCACAGCGACACACTGTGCGTGCCTGCTGAGCAACTCGATGTGGAACGAGAAGTGCTGTCGACGTTGCCATCTCTGCGGGCCCAAGTCGGCCCACCGCCGGTCACCCGAAAGGTCGATCGCCTCTCATGTATCCGGTACGCCTCGGCCCGCTACTCGGTACCCAACCGGCTCATCGGCACCACCGTGACCCTCATCCAGGACGGTGAACGGCTCCTGATCGCCGAACCCGCCTCAGGCGAGGTGATCGCCGAACATCTGCTGGCCGCACCCGGAGAGGTCGTCCTCAACGATGACCACTACGGCGGGCCACGCACACCGCCCAGTCGTGCACCACGACCCAAAACCGCAGCAGAGAAGCAGTTCTGCGCTCTCGGTGAGGTTGCTGAGCAGTTCCTGGTCGGTGCCGCCGCGATCGGTAACACCCGCCTAAGCGGTGAACTCGACGACATCCTCGGGCTCGTCACCTCCCACGGCCACGAACAGGTGCTCACCGCCCTGACCAGGGCGGTGGCATTCCGACGGTTCAAGGCCGCCGATGTGCGTTCGATCCTCGATGCCGGAGCCGGCACCCCCAACCCGCGACCGGCCGGCACAGCACTGCTCGGGCACCTGCCTACCGCGCCCACCCGCTCGCTGGATGCCTACAAGCTCGGCGCCGGCGACAAGGAGGTGTCATGACCACCACAACATCGACATCAGTTGCACCAACAGTGCCGCCACTACCGGCCGACCTCGACCAAGCGCTACGCCGATTGAAGCTCGCCTCGATCCGCCGCACCGCACCCGAGGTACTGCTCACCGCGAAAACCCAGCGATGGACACCCGAAGAAGTGCTGCGGACCCTGGTCGAAGCCGAGATCGCCGCTCGTGATGCCTCCAACATCCGCAACCGACTCAAAGCTGCCGGGTTCCCGGTCACCAAAACCCTGGAATCGTTCGACGTGGCCGCATCCTCCATCCCGGCCAACACCTTCGAATACCTATCCTCACTGGAATGGGTTCGAGCCCAACACAATCTGGCCTTGATCGGCCCAGCCGGGACTGGCAAGAGTCACACCCTGATCGGGCTGGGGATCGCCGCAGTACACGCCGGACACAAAGTGCGGTACTTCACCGCCGCCGACCTCGTGGAGACCCTGTATCGCGGACTGGCCGACAACACCGTCGGCAAAACCATCGACACCCTGCTACGCCAAGATCTGCTCATCCTCGACGAGATCGGATTCGCACCACTCGACGACACCGGCACCCAACTACTGTTCCGGCTCGTCGCCGGCGCCTACGAACGCCGCTCTCTCGCGATCGCCAGCCACTGGCCCTTCGAACAATGGGGACGATTCCTGCCCGAACACACCACCGCCGCCAGCATCCTCGACCGGCTCCTACACCACGCCACCATCGTCATCACCGACGGCGACTCCTACCGCATGACACACCGAACGGAGGTACCACCCACCTAGAACATCCCGCACAGGGTGGGGACTTTTACCTGGCCACCAGCGGGGACATCAAACTGGCCGTTGACAGAAGAAGCTCTCCATCGCCGCGTTGTCACCACACGCACCGACCCTGCCCATCGACCCGAGCATGCCGTGCCGGGTGATGGCCTTCTGCATCTTCTTCGAACGAAATTGAGACCCTCTATCGCTGTGCAGAACGCAGCCGGCCACGTCCCCTCGCCTGGCGACAGCGCTGTTCAGGGCGGCCACGGCCAGGCGGGACTTCATTCTCGAGTCGATCGAGTACCCGACGATCCGGCCCGAGTAGACGTCCTTGATCGCGCACAGGTACAGCTTGCCCTCGGCCGTCCAGTGCTCGGTGATGTCGGTCAGCCACAGCTCGTTGGGGCCGGGCGCGGTGAAGTCTCTCTTGACGAGATCGTCGTGTACAGGCGGGCCGGCCTTGCGGTGCTTGCCGCGGCCTCTCTTGCTGATGGTGCTGGTCCAGCCGCCGGCGGAGCAGATCCGCCACGCCGTCCGCCGGCACATCTTCTCGCCTGCGGCTTCGGCCTCGTCGGCGAGGTAGCGGTAGCCGAACTCCGGGTCTTCGCGGTGGGCGTCGAACAGGGCGTTGGCCCGGTACGCCTCGGCGAGCTCGGCGTCGGTGATCGGGTTCTTGCGCCACCGGTAGTAGGGCTGGCGAGCGATCTTGAGTACCCGACACGCCACCGTGACGGGGATGCCGTCAGCGGCCAGCTCACTCACGAGCGGGTACCACCTTTTCCCGGCAGATTCGCTTGGGACAGGTACGCCGCCGCCCGGCGTAAGACCTCGTTCTCCTGTTCAAGCAGGCGCACACGCCGCTTGGCCTCGCGCAGCTCACGCGATTCGGCCGACGTGGTGCCGGGCTTGATCCCGGCCTCCACGTCGGCCTTGCGGATCCACTTGTTCAGGGTCATCGGGTGGATACCGAAGTCGGCAGCGATCTGTTCGAGAGTCACACCGTCTTCACGGTTCTGGGCGACGCGGACAACGTCGTCGCGGAACTCCTGGGGATAGGGCTTGGGCACAGCTGGCATCCTTCCAGGCCGCCCGGCAGGGCAAGCCAGATCAGATGTCACCTACTCGTGCACCAGCCCCCTTGACAAACTTCTCTACATATCAGTTGTAAGACCCGGGCAGGTTGTGAACGTGTAAGCGTTCGATCGGGGTGAGTCCGCCGATGTCGGTGTGGGCTCGGTGGTGATTGTAGTGGTGTAGCCAGTCGTCGTAGGTGGCTGCGCGGGCGGTCTCTGAGGTGTAGAACTCGGCGTAGGCCCATTCCGAGGCCAGGGTGCGGTTGAATCGTTCGACCTTGCCGTTGGTTTGCGGACGGTAGGGACGGGTCTTCTTGTGCTTGATCTCGGCGCCGAGGGATTCTGCGAAAACCTTTGAGCGGTAACAGGCGCCGTTGTCGGTCATCACTCGTCTCACAGTGATCCCATGTTGGCTGAAGAAGGCGTTGGCGCGGTCCCAGAACTGCGCGGCGGTCTCTTTGCGTTCGTCGGTGAGGATCTCGGAGTATGCCAGCCGGGAATGGTCATCGACGGCGTGGTGCAGATACGCGTACCCCGGGCGGTGTTTCTTGTTGTGCCGGTTGCCGATCGTGCGCCCGAGTTTGCGGTGGCCGCCGCCTTCGGGGATGCGGCCGAGTTTCTTGATGTCGATGTGGATCAGGTTCTCGTTGCGGATCAGGGCCGCGAGCGACTCGGGGCTCAGCTCGGCGGCGGTGCTCTGCTTCCATGCAGACATTGGTCGTTCCTTTCGAGCGCTCTATTGCATACTTTCGTCCGCAGACAGGTCCGGGAACGGCGCAGATTCTTAGCATTGCATACAACTGCCGGTCCGTGGTTGCGTCCGCGTTACGTCTGTCCCGGATTGTCAGATGACGCCCGACGTCCGGAGTTCGTCGATGTCGGAAGGGGTCCGGGAGAGGGCGTCGCCGAGGACCTCGGCGGTGTGCTCGCCGAGTTCCGGTCCCAGCCAGCGGATCGTGCCCGGCGTCGACGACAGCTTCGGGGCCACGTTCTGGACCGGGAAGTCGCCGAAGACCTTGTGCTGCAACGTGACGATGCCCTCACGTGCGGCGAAGTGCGGATCGGCGAGCATGTCCTTGGCCTGGTAGATCCGACCGGCCGGAACACCTTTCTCCTCGAGCAGGGCCAGGAGATCCTCGGACTGTTGGCGGCGGGTCCAGTCGGCGATTCGGTCGTCGAGTTCGAGCTGGTTCGCCCCGCGTTCGGCGTGGTTGTGGTAACGCGGATCGTCGGCGAGTTCGGGCTCCCCCATCGCCTCGGCGAGACGGCGGAACACCGTGTCCTGGTTCGCCGCGATCAGGATGCTGCTGTCGTCGGCGGTGGGATAGACGTTGCTGGGCGCGACGTTGGGCAAGATCGAACCGGTGCGCTCACGCTGGTAACCGGTCAGCTGGTACTCCGGCACGGTCGATTCCATCAGGGACAGCACTGCCTCGTAGATGGCCGAGTCGACAATCTGACCACGGCCGGTCCGGCGCACGCCGTGCAGAGCGGTCAGTGCACCGATGGTCGCGAAGACGGCAGCGAGCGAGTCACCGATCGAGATGCCGGTCCGGCTCGGGAGGCTGTCGGGATCGCCGGTGATGTAACGCAATCCGCCCATCGCCTCGCCGATCGAACCGTAGCCTGCGCGAGGCGCATACGGTCCCGTCTGACCGTATCCGGTGACCCGCACCATGATCAGCTTCGGGTTGAGTGCGCTCAGCTCCTCGTAGCTCAG
This sequence comes from Gordonia sp. 135, assembly GCF_009720185.1. Taxonomy (NCBI): domain Bacteria; kingdom Bacillati; phylum Actinomycetota; class Actinomycetes; order Mycobacteriales; family Gordoniaceae; genus Gordonia; species Gordonia sp. 135. Next base: position 195,021 of record NZ_CP046257.1, on the reverse strand, counting down.
ACCCCACCGCTCCAGCGTGCCCGGACGGAAGTTCTCGATGAGGATGTCGGCGGTCGCGATCAGGTCCCGGGCGATCTGCTGGCCCTCCGGAGTCCGCAGGTTGCAGGTCACCGACTTCTTGTTGCGACCGACGACCGGCCACCAGAGTGACTGCCCCTGAGCGCTTTTGCGGCCCCACTGACGCATCGGATCCCCCTTGCCCGGGTCCTCCAGCTTGATGACCTCGGCACCGAAATCGGCGAGCAGCTGGCCGCAGAACGGCCCGGCCAGCAGCTGGCCCATCTCCACGACGCGCAGATCGGACAGCGGACCGACCTGGTCGTGCTCGGGGGCGATTTCGACGGTTTCGTTGCTCATCTCGTACTTTCTGTTCGTTGGGAGCCCGAGGCGACCGGGCCGGATGGGTGCGTGCGTCATCGCCGCCTCGCGCAGGGAGCTACGCAGGCGTCGTTGTATGCAGGCGAGGTCGCGGGCCGTCACCGGGCCCGCGGATCAAGCGGTATGTGCTCTGTCGAAGTCGTGGGGTTCGGAAGTGGTTCGGGTGCTGGGATCGCGGGACGATCAGGCGAGGATCGCGCCGATTCCGTCGCGCGTGTTGTCCGCGCCGATGGTCGGGTTGCTCATCGCGCCGAGCATCGCGGTCCGTGCGTTGTGGAGGTGACAGCGCATGACCGCCTCGACCCAGTCCGAGTTTCCGGCGCGGACCGCGGCGACGATCTCGAAATGGTGAGAAAGGCTGCGAGACAAGCTGTCTTCGGTGAAGTGTTGGTAGTTCCGAGTCGCCAGCGAGATGTGCCGGACCGACGTCAGAGTCGCCTCGAGCTGAAGGCTCTCCGCCTTCTCGATCAGCGTCGCGTGGAACTTCCGGTTGAGGCGGGCGATTTCGCTGAAGTCACGGTCACCACCGGGACGACCGTGCTCGTACATACGGACGGCGAGCTCCTCGAGTTCGTCGATCTCGGCGTCGTCGAGCCGGCCCACCGCCTTGCCCGTAGCCACCGGTTCGAGGAGGAGACGGAGATCGAAGATCTCGTTCAGCCTTGCCGCCGACCAGGTGGCCACGCGAGCACCCTTGTTCGGGGACATCTCGACCAGGCCCTCGACGGCCAGCCGCGACAGTGCTTCCCGCACCGGCGTACGACTGACCTCGAGGATCTCGGCCAGTTCGACCTCGGCGAGCCGATCACCCGGTCCCCATCGACCTTCGAGGATCTTCGCGCGGAGGAGATCCGTGGCGCGCTGTGATACCTGAGACACTCTTACCTCCTAGATTGCATACATCGTAGCCCGACAGCAGTCCTCCTACAACCGAAATCTCGTGGATTACTGGACCTTCTTACGTAATGGACATATGACGCCGGTCCACTTGCATACATTCTGTGGCTGGGGGAACATCCGGGCATGCCAAACAACACGGCGTTCGAGCAGTCGGACACAGTCATGCCCCACACCCCGTCCTCCGTAACCCCCTCATCGGCCGTCCCCGAGTCGGTCACCATCGTGGAGGTGTCGCCCCGCGACGGCCTGCAGAACGAGGCGACGCTCCTGCCGACCGAGACCAAACTCGAACTCATCGATCATCTGGTGGCGTCGGGTCTCCGTCGAATCGAGGCGACGAGTTTCGTCCACCCCAAGCGGGTCCCGCAGATGGCCGACGCCGAGGCGGTCTCCGCCGCCCTGCCGCGCGGCGAGGTCTCCTGGATCGGATTGGTTCTCAACGAGCGCGGACTTGATCGCGCCATCGCAGCCGGTCTCGACGAGGTCAACATCGTGGTCGTCGCCTCCGACACCTTCAGCCGGCGCAACCAGGGAACCAGCACCGACGAGGGCGTCGACCTGTGGAATCGGCTCGCGAAGCGAGCATCGGATGCCGGTCTGAAGACCACCGTGACCATCGCCGCCGCCTTCGGCTGCCCGTTCGAAGGTGAGGTCCCCACCGAACGGGTTGCCGACCTCATCCGACGGTGCAGCGATGCGCAGCCCGACGAGATCGCCCTCGCCGACACGATCGGTGTCGGGGTGCCGGCGCAGGTCGTTGCACTCGCCGACGCCGCCCGCCGGGAGGCTCCCGGGATACCGCTGCGATGGCACTTCCACAACACACGGAACACCGGCTACGCCAACGCCCTCACCGCGTTGCAGCTCGGGGCGTCGGCTCTCGACGCGAGTCTAGGCGGCATCGGCGGTTGCCCGTTCGCTCCGGCCGCGACGGGCAACATCGCCACCGAGGACCTCTGGTATCTCCTCGACCGCAGCGGATGCGCCACCGGCGTCGACCCCGCCGTGCTCCTCTCCGGCGCTCGCCGGCTCGGCGAGATGCTCGGGACGACGGTGCCGGGCCAGCTGTCCCGCGCGGGCCTGTTCCCCCCGGTCGAACTCCCGCCCGCCTGATCCGGCCCGATCCGAGAAAGAGGAATGACAATGGCACGAGGCCTCTACATCGCCTTCACTCATCCGCGCGACGACTCCGTCGAGGACGAGTTCAACGAGTGGTACACCACGCATCACCTTCCGGAAATTCTTGCGACGGAGGGTGTCACGAGCGCGGTGCGATACAAGTCGGCCGATCCCGAGGCCAGCCACCGGTACATGGCGGCCTACACGCTCGACGGTGATCTCCCCGAGATCGTCGCCCGGATCCACGCCGACGCGGGCAACCGGACGCCGACCACCGCCTCACGTACCGACCCGGGCTCGGAGTTCCGCCTGTTCGAGTTCGTCGAGGAGCAGCACGCCGAGTAGGGCCCGGAAACCCGCGTAAACGGGTGAAACGCGTTGTATGCACCGTATTCTGGGGCGATGGAAACCCTCGTGACCGCGGTCGTCGTCGACGATCACCCGTTCTTCCGGGACGGGGTGTCGCGAGGTCTCACGCAGAGCGGCCGGGTGCGGGTGGTCGGCGAGGCGGCAGACGGCGTCACCGGCCTCGAACTCATCCGGCGCGAGAATCCCGACGTCGCCGTCGTCGACCACCAGATGCCCGGCATGACGGGTGTGGAACTGGCGCATGCGGTCAGCCGCGACAAACTGCCGACACGCGTGCTGTTGCTGTCGGCGGTCACCGACGGCCCCATCGTGTTCCGGGCGCTACAGGAAGGCGCCGCCGGCTATCTGTCGAAGGATGCCGACCGCGACGAGATCGTCGGTGCGGTGACCCGGGTCGCGAAGGGCGAGACGGTGGTGCCCCCGGCGCTCGCAGCCGGTCTCGCCGGCGAGATCCGGGCCCAGACACAGCGTGAGGCGCCGGCACTCAGCGAACGAGAACGCCAGGTACTCGCCGGTTTCGCACGCGGACAATCGATTCCGCAGTTGGCCGCCGAGTTGTACATCGGGGCCGCGACGGTGAAGACCCATACCCAGCGTCTCTACGAGAAGCTCGGGGTGTCCGACCGTGCCGCCGCGGTGGCCGAGGCGATGCGTCGTGGCCTTCTCGAGTAGCCGACGGGTGATGCGGAACTCCGACATCGAGATCGCCGGACTGACCGTCTATCTCGGGTTCGGCGAGTTCGCCGACGAGCCGCGCATCCACCTCATCCTCGTCGACCACGCGGTCCGGGGAATCCGCATCCAGGTGCTCCTGCGACTGTTCCTGGCACTCTTCGTGCTCCTGACGGTCTGCCTGGATCCGCCCGACCATGCGGCCGTGTTCAGCGTCGTCACCGCCGTTCTCTATGCGGCATGGTGCGTCGCCGGGGCCGTCGTGGCCCGAAGCCGCGAGTCGTGGATGGTCCGCTACTCGTGGATCGCGCTGCCGATCGACCTCCTCCTGCTGACGATCCTGGCCGTCATCGCCGGCATGTCCAACGAGGTCAGCTGGACCACCGACGCGTTGATCGCCGGCTTCGCGCTGGTCCCGATGATCGCGGCCATCTCACTGCAGCCGCGCCTCTGCGCGATGGTGGTGACGGCGACCGTGGTGGTCTATGCGGTCGCCAACATCCTCGCCCGGAACTCGAACAGCGAACCGTGGTCGATCATCGTGTTGCGCATCCTCGTCGTCGCGGCTCTCGCGGTCGGGGCGGTCCTGTTGTCCCAGCTGCAACGATCACGGGTGACGACCATCGGATCGCTTGCCGCCGAACGCGCCCGGCTCCTCGACGCGACGATGGAGATCGAGGAGCGCGAACGGCGCGACCTCGCCGACAACCTCCACGACGGCGCACTCCAGTATGTGCTCGCCGCGCGGCAGGAGCTTGCGACACTGCGGGGTTCGGCCGATTCCGTGACCCTGGACCGGGTCGACGGCGCCCTGCGCGACTCGGCTCGCTTGCTCCGCTCGACGCTGAGCGAACTGCACCCAGCGGTCCTCGAACAGGCCGGACTCGCCGTCGCCCTGACCGATCTGGCGTCGTCGTACGGCGGCCGCGCCGGCGCGCCGTCGATCTCCGTGGACACCGCCGCCTGGCCCAGCGAGCTGCGCACCACCGCCGACTCGCTGCTGTTCGCCGCGGCGCGCGAGCTCCTCACGAATGTGGTCAAGCATGCGGACGCCGACACCGCGGAGGTCACGGCCGAGTTCGACGACGGGGTCGCACGGCTGGTGGTCGTCGACGACGGTGTCGGACTCCCCGACGAGGTCGCGATCGAGGAACTGATGCGCCGCCGGCAGGCGGCCGGCCACATCGGCCTGGCGTCGCGGCGGGTACGTATCGAGGGGGTTGGCGGAGTGTTCTCCCTGCAGAACCGGCCCAGCGGCGGGACCGCCGTCGTGGTCGAGGTGCCCGCGCGCGAGGTCTGAGGGTCCGTGTCCACCGATCGGTGGATGCGGCAATCCACCGGTGGATCACCCGGTCGGCGGAATCCGGGCGGGGTGTTTTCCGAGGAAAGTCATTGGTGTCACCGGGACAGCCCGGAACAACCACACAGAAACCCTCACCAGAGACTCGGAGAACACCATGAAGATCGCGTCCCGCATCGCAGCCGGAACCCTCGGACTCGCCGCAGCCGCCGGCATCGCGCTCGGCGCCTCCGGAGCGGCCCACGCCGGCACCATGCCGATCACCCGCCCGGGAGAGCCGACGGTCGCGATGACGATCACCAACCACACCGACAAGCCCGAGTACCTGATCGGCGGCAACGCCGACGGCGGGCAGTGGGTCAACGCACCGAAGCAGGTCCTCTACCCCGGTGCCTCCGAAACCATCACGGCCGTCGCACCGTTCAACAACCACCTCGACGTGAACGCGTTGTACCGCATCGGCATCTTCGGCCCCACCGCCGACACCGGCTTCCCGCAAGCCAACGTCGGATTCGACCAGTGGTGAGTGGAGGACGCCTGCTGATCACTGGAAACACCGCAGGCCCCGCGACCGAAACGGTCGCGGGGCCTGCGGCGGTTTCGACGAGCTCGGCAAACGAAGGGACACCGGTGGATGAGCTCGGCTCAGCGCATCACGGGAAGAGATTCTCCAGCGAGCCGAAGCCACCTCCGACATCCGTGGCCGTGAAGTTCGTGGTGCAACCGTTGAACGTGACGTTGTCGACGTTCACGGTCCCGGCCTTGTTCGTGGGTTGGCTCGAGATGCCGTAGTGGTCGACGACGGTCTTGTCGCCGGCAGCGGCGACGAGCTCATCCAGGGTTGCGGTCTGGGCCATCGGGATACCGGGGAGGTCACGCGTCGCCCACCACTGGTCGGACTCGGTGGCGTCGGCCTTGGTCTTGCCGTCCGGGGCGGACCACACCAGGGTCGCGAATCCGTCGCCGGATCCGGTCTCTGCGCCGGTCACGCGGATCTGCCAGTTCGCCTGGCCTTCGGACTTGTGGAATGTCAACGGTTTCTTCGCCACGTCAGCGAGCGGCACCCGACCGGCCGCGTGGTAGGAAGCCTGTCGCGGCGTGGCGTCGGTGGTCACGAACTGCAGTGATCCGTCATCGTCGTTGACGTCGACCTCGGAATGCTTTCCGGCCTGGCCTTTCTCATCGGCGAAATCATTTCCCCAGCCGGCTGGGTTACCCGGCGTCGAGACCTTTGCGCAATTGTTTTCGTCCACCGGCGCGGCATTTGCCACGGCAGGTGTGATGAGTCCCGCGACTCCGAGAGCTGCACCGACGGTGGTTGCACGAATGAGATTACGTTTCATGGGTTTTCCCGACCTCCATCTGTTTTTCGATTCACGGACTTCGGCGAACGTAACAAACGAAAAAGAGGGCGACCACCCCCTTTGAGGAACACATCACACGATTGAAATTGGTGAATAGCCGATCGAACAATGTCGATTCTCGACAACCCGGACAGAGCGCCCGATCCTCACTTTGTTCTGGCATGGGTATAAAATTGCGCTCTTTTGTGGGTATGAATTCGCGAAATCAACTGTATCCGGCGGCCCGTAATGCCGCCATCAATTCCGAGCGCGACCCGGCATCCAATCGACGTCGAATACGGGACACGTGGTGCTCCACGGTCTTCGCCGAGATGAACAGGCGGGCACCGATCTCGCGGTATGTGAATCCCTGCAGGAGTTCTCGTGCGACCTCGGCCTCGCGCTCGGTCAGCAGGCCGTCGACCGGTCGGGGTCGCCGCCGATCCGCGTCGACCGACCGGGCCGTCTCCAGCAGGCCCGCCGACGTGCCCGGGTCGCCGGTGCGTAACGCCGCGATCCCCGCCAGACGGCTTGCTTCCCAATCCAGTCCACGCAACCGAAGGGCGGCCACCGCGTCCGCCACCTGGGCGTCATCGGTGGTCCCCGCCGGCTCGAAGGTGAGCGCAGTCCACGCGCGGGCGGCCGTCACGAGGCCCGACGTCCTCGCGTTGCGCCCGGCGACTCCCTCGAGCAATCGTCGACGCTCGGTTGCGAGCCCGGTATCGCGGGCGCTCACCGCTGCCTGGACTCCGGCGAAATGCCACGGTGCCGCCCAGGACACCGGATTCTCCAGCGTTTCGAGTAACCGGTCGGCCGCGGTGATGTGCCGATCGATCGACGCCGTGTCGTCCAAGCGTGCAGCGACCTGCCAGAACTCGGCGAGGGGTCGCAGGAGATAGAGATCGATCTCGGTCGCGGCCGACAGTGCCGGCGCTTCCGGCCACAGTGCAGCGAGTGCCGGGGTGTCGCCGTTGCGGTGCGCGAGGCCGAGGCGGACGGCGTGCGTCCGCAGGCGGTCGACCGCACCGGCCGGCTCGTCGGCCGGCAGCAGGCGAGTGACCGCGTCGAGGTCTCCACTGGCCAGCGCGATCTCGGCATCGAGCAGGGCCCCGGCCGCGCAGTCACCCGCAGCTTTCCGAAGCGCGCGGGCCGCGTTGAGGTCACCGCTGTTCAGCGCCAGTGCGGTCGCGGCGTGCAGGGTTCGCGCCACCGCCGGGTCCCACCGGCTCGGCATGGTGGCAGTGAGCCCCCGGACCACGAGATCGACCGTGTCACCAGCCGCGCCGTCACCGTCTGTCTGGTTGTCGGAGACCGACGCGAGCAGACCCCGGACCGCCCGTGACCGTACCGCTCGAGCACCCACCGGCGGGCGCCCCGCATCAGCGGCGGCGACCGCCGCGGCACCTGTCCGGTCGCCGACCGCCACCAGTGCCGTCACCGCGGAAAGGGATTCGGCCGCAATGTTCTCCGGGCCGAGCCAACGGTAGAGGTCAGCCGCGTGAGACCCGAGACCCCGGTGGGCCGCGACGAGAGCCGCAATCCCCACCCAGTGCTCGATCCCGTCATCCGTGGGACGAGCCGACTCCAGCCGGAGGTCCGCGACCTCGCCCGCGCCGTCGACATCACCGGAGGCCAAGGCGCGCTGGGCCATCAGGAGACGGACGTCGTCACGGCCCGGTTCCAGACGGTCGGCGGCCCGGAGCAGGACCACCGCGCGCGCCGCGGTGGCATCGGCTGCACCGGCGAGCAAGGTGTCGACCAGACGGGGATCCTCGATCCCCGATTCCGCAGCGTGCAACGCGTCGTCGGCGGTCAGTTCACTGGCACGCAGACGCACCGCTATCGACGTCCGGCGGAGCTGATCGAGTCGCCGGTTCCCGACGACCGCGCGAAGCGGATCGCCGGCGGCCGAGACGAAGACGTCCGCTCCGAGCAACAGACCGCTCCCCCGCGCCCGGTCGAGTGCCTCAACCGCTGCCTCGAACGGGACGCCGAGCGTCTCGGCGAGGCTCTCCGGGTCCAGCGGCGCCCGCAGCGACGCGAGGGCCAGGACGGACAGTGTCGTCGGGTCGAGGCCTCGGAGCAGACGATGGTGACGGTCGCGTGCCACACGCTCGACGACCACCAGTTCGTCCACGCTCTCGCCGGGCACCGCAGCCGCCACTTCCTCCCGGATGGAGAGCAACGCAGAGATGACGACGTTGCGTGCACCGCCACAGCGTCGTCGGATCAGCGACGCGGTGGCCGGCGTGAGCGTGAGACCGGCCCGAGCCGCATGAACGAGGACGTCCGCCGTGTTCATCGTGCCGAGTTCGAGGACCGCGCCGTAGCGGCGAGCGACGTCGAGCACCGTGCGAAGAGCCGGGTCGGTTTCCCGTGGTTCGGTTGTGGCGATCAGTCCGATGGTTCCGGCGTCGATCATCGTCGCCGTCCGCGCGACGAGGTCACCCGGCCAGTTGTGGAGGTCGTGGGCCAGCACCACCGTCGGACCGGCCGTGTCACCTCCGGCCGGCATGCCGACGCTGACCGGGACGTCGAGTTCGCGCAACCGCTCGTGCACGACGTCCAGCAGACCGCTGCGTCCGCTTCCCGGGATGCCGACGACGACCGCACAGATCGGGAGCCCCGTGCGCGCACGGTCGAGGACGTCGTCGACCCACGTCGACAACGAGTCCCGGCGATCACCGATCGTCGGGGTGGGCGACGCGGTCACCCGCCCCGCGTCAGCAGACGACACGGGTGACGCCACACAGGACCTGACCGGTGCCGTCGAGAATCTTGCCGGGCACCTGCAGGACACCGCCCGAGGTGCCCCCGCCACCGCCCCCGGTGCTCGGCTGCTCGGGGACATCGGGGCTTGGTTGCTGATCGGGGACGGGCGCGGGAACGGTATCCACCGGCGCCGGCGCGGGAGGCGGGGCCGCCGGTGCGGGGGCCTGCCCGCCGGTCGCGGGTGCCTGTCCTCCGCGGGGCGCGCTGGTGGTCCCCGGCGCCGAGGTACCCGCCGGGACGGGAGCCGTCGATTGCCGCCGGGCGGGAGTTCCGGTGCCGGTGCCCGCGGCACGCGTACCGGCGTCGGCGGCACGGGTGCCGGTCGCAGCGTCGGCCACGGTCGGCGCGGGTTGGCCGGGCTTTCCCGGAGTTGCGTCGACCGGCGTCGTCACCGCACCGGCGGGAGGCGGCGTCGCCTCGCCGGTGGACCCGACCAGACCCGTCCCCACCGACAGTCCGGTGGCCGAGACCAGCACCAACGCCGCGGCACCTGCCGTGATCAGGATTCCCCGCCGGCGCCGGGACAAACGGGGGGCCGGAGTGGTCACCGTGGTGCTGGGCGCCGGCACGATCTCACGCATCGGGCGTTCCCCCGGCAACGGTGCGAGCGCCTGTCCCGGGATCTCGGTGGTCGGCTCGGGCGCGGCGGACGCATGTGCGCCGAGGGCGGCGATTCCGAGCAGCGCACCACCGGCCGCGGACGCCGATCCGGGTTGGGGATCGAGGAGCACCGGCACGCGCAGGGTTGCCGACAGCATCTCGGTGACGAGCGGGATGGACGCGCCCCCACCGGCGAGAACGATCGCGGTGACGGGGACCGGGTGACCTCCCGCCTGGTCGACGCCCGCACTCGCGAGTGCCTCCCGGATCAGCGCCACCGACTCGGCGATCGGCCCCCGCACCAGGTCCTCGACGTCATCGCGGACGAGTCGGGCGACGGTGGTCGTCTCCCCGACGCGGACGTCGACGACCGCGTCGGTGTCGACCGAGAGGGCTTCCTTGGCGCGCCGGCACTCGGAGCGGAGTCGGGTCAGGTCGTCGAGCACCGACGAGGCACGGCCGGGAGCCGGCTCGGCGTCGACGCCGGTGACCCGCAACGTATGTGCCAGCAGGAGCCGGTCGAACTCGTTGCCGCTGACCGAGTCGAGCCGGAGCGGTCGGCTCACCACGCGGGGTTCGTCACCGATGGCGAGCACGGTGACGGTCAGCGCGGAAGCGCCGAGGTCATAGCCGATCACCAGACCCTCACCGAGGGCACCTTCGCTGTGTTCGACGGCGGCCAGTGTCGCCCGCGACTCCGACACCCAGCTGATCTCGCCCGTCGGCACGTCGTCCCGTGCGCGGAGGGCAGCGTGGGCTTCGTCGACCGCTAGCGACGTCCACGTGTCGGGGTGCACGACGGTCAGGTGTTCGACGGGGTCGGTGAGGTCGAGTCGAGTGAGCAGCGCGGCGACCGCCTCGGCGTGGATCTGCGCGGCGGGTCGGCTCTGGCCACGGTCGTCCAGTACCGGCACCGGATCGCCGACACGGTCGAGGAAGTCGCCGGAACCCACCAGGCCGACGGTCTCGACCGAGAGCGAGTTCTCCCACGAATGTTCCGAGGCCACGACCGCGACGCTGTTCGCGCTCCCGACCTTCACACCGATCGTGATGCCCATGTCGGTCAGCTCCTGTTCCCACCCGCGGGGGTGGTCGATGGCGGATCACCGGCCACTCGCGCAGCGTGGGTGTTCGTCTCATGGTTCGTGCCGCGACCGATGCGGGCGCTGCACTTCACTGAGTGTGTCGCGGGCCATTACCCGACCGTTAGCGTTTCGGCCGGGATTAGGGGAAAACTCCCCCGCCCCCTACCTGTGCCGCCCCCGGGATCGGTCCCCTGTTCACCGGGACCGCGACAGGACTAGGGATTTGCCCCGATGCCCCGGAGCGCGCCGCTGCCTAGCGTCGAACTCGACACGGGATCGAACTGCGATCTCTCCGACGAAGGAACGACGCCATGCCGACCAATGCGGTACTCGACTTCATCCTCGGTCTGCTCCGCGACGAGGAAGCATTCAACAGCTATTGCGGTAATCCCCAGGCGGCGATCGACCGCGCCGGGCTCACCGGGATCACGCCCGCCCACATCTCGGCGGCAGCCCCACTCGTCGCCGACTCCGGACTGGCCGCCGGCGGCGCTGCCGGTGGTGGCCTCGGCGCCCTCGTCGGCGGCGGTTCGGTCGGCGGGGCCGTCGGCGGGGCAGTCGGAGGGGCAGTCGGAGGCGGAATCGGATTCGGGCTCGGGGGACTGGGCCTCGGTGACATCAATCTCGGCGGGGGCGGCATCGGCCTCGGTGGCGTGAACTTCGGCGGCGTGAACCTCGGCGGGATCGGCCTGAGCGACTTCGACTTCGGCGGACTCCTCGGCGGTATCGGGCTCGGGGGCGTCGACCTGTCCGGCCTCTCCCTCGCCGACCTGGACCTCGGCGGTATCGCCTTCGGTGACCTGGACCTGGCCGGTCAGCTGGCCGTCGCCCTCGGCGCGGCCCTGTCCGCCGGGCTGGGCGCCGGAGGTGCCGTGGCCGCACAGTTCGGCGCCACCCTGGGCGCCGCCCTGGACACCGTGGTCGCCGGCGGCCTCGAACTGAGTGCGGGTGCCGGACCGGTGATCGCCGGTGCGCTGGCCGGCGCGATCGACGCCGAAGGTGCACTGATCGGTCAGCTCGGGGCATCACTCGACGCCCTCCTCGCCGCGGGCGCCGGACTCGGAGGCGGACTCGCCGCCCAGTTGTCGTCGGCGCTCGGTGCGGGCGGCGAACTCGCCGGCGAGTTCGGCGCGACCCTCGGCGGACTGCTCGGCGCCACCCTCGGTGCCGGCGGTGCGCTCGGCGCCGATCTCGCCACCGCGCTCGCCGCCGGACTCGGTGCGGGCGGCGCCATCTCCGCGGTCCTCTCCGGCGCGCTCGGCCTCGGTGCCGACCTCTCGGCCGACCTCACCGCCGCCCTCACCTCGACGCTCGGCGTCGCCGGCGACCTGTCCGCGACGCTGTCCGGGCTACTCGACGCGCAGGCCGTCGCCGACCTGTCCGGTGAGCTCGGTGCGACCCTCACCGGTGCCCTTGGCTCGACCCTGGCGGCGGGCGGTTCGGCCGCCGCGTCGGTCGGCACCGCTCTGGGCGTTGCTCTGACCTCCACCGCTGCCGCGGCCGGCGGACTGGCGCTGACCGGTGCGGCGGGTGCGAACGCGGTTCTCGGCGGTGCGCTGACCGCCGCTCTCGGAGTGGGCGGGGGTGCCCAGGCGGGTCTTGCGGCGACCCTGGAATCGGTGCTGGCCGCCGGTGGTCTGGTCGACCTCGACGCGGTCCTCGCCGCGGGTGGCGACCTGGGCGCGACCGTCGGCGGCGCGCTCGCCGCGGGCCTCGAAGCCGGCGGCGACGCGGCGGGTGCCCTGGGCGCCGCACTCGGCGGCACCCTGGCCGGCGCGCTGGACGGCGGCCTCGCGGCCGATCTGACTGCCGGGCTCGGTGGTGCACTCGAGACCGGACTGGGTCTCGGGACAGGACTGGGCGCCGGTCTCGGCAGCGTCTTCGAGGGCTCCGTCGGGGGCGCCCTCGAAGGCGGGCTGAACGTGGTCGGCGGTCTGGGTGGCGAGTTGGGTGGCGCACTCGGCGGGCTGCTGTCGGCCGGCGTCGGTCTGGACACCGCGCTGAGCACCGTGCTCAGCGGCGTCCTGGGAGCAGCTGCCGGTGCCGATCTCGGGGCCGCGCTGGGCGGGGCTCTCGAACTCGGCGGCGTGCTCGGCACCGACCTGACCGGCCTCCTCGACGCAGGCCTGACCACCGACCTGGCCGCCCAGTTGGGGGCCGCGCTCGGCGGCGGCGGCGACCTCGCTGCACAACTAGGTGCCGCGCTCGGCGGTGTACTCGGTGCGACCGCGGGTGTCGACGGCATCCTCGACGCCGCGGCGGGTGCCGGTCTCGGTGTCGGCGAGCTACTGGCCGGTGACCTCGGTGGGGCGCTCGGCGTCGACGGCGCCCTCATCACCCAACTCGGTGGAGCACTGGACGCCGCGCTCGGGGCGGGCGCCGATCTGGGCCTGGTCACCGAGACAGCCGGCGACCTCACCGCCACGCTGGGGACCGTCCTCGGAGCCGGCGGCGATGTGGGAGCCGACCTCGGCGCCTCACTCGGTGCCGTTCTCGGTACCGCGCTGACCGGCGACCTCGGCGGTGACCTCGCCGGACAGCTGGCCGGCGGAGCCGACCTGGGCGGTGCCCTCACCAGCACGCTGAGCAACGCGCTCGACGTCGATCTGGCGGCCACGAACGGTCTGGTCACGACCCTGGAGTCGACACTGCAGGGCGGTCTCAACGGGGCGTTGACGGGTGAGCTCGGTGCGGTGCTCAACCCGAGTCTCGTGATCTCGCCGGAGGACGGCATCAACGTCGGCGGCCCGATCCTGACCGGCGACCTCACCGGCGGTGCCGTCGGTGATCTGACCGGAGGCCTCGAGACGGGGCTCGGCGGCGGACTCGCCGGACTCGGGACGACGCTGGAGTCGGGGCTCGGTTCGACTCTCGGCGGCGATCTGGGCCTCGGCGGAGGCCTGGGCCTCGACAGCTCGCTCCCCGCGGATGTCACCGGCGACCTGACGACCGCCGTCTCCGGTGCGGCCGGCGGCGCGGCGACCGTCGGCGGTGACGCGACCGCGGCGGTCGGGTCGAGCCTGGGCGGCACCCTCGGCGCGACGACCGATGCGATCGGCAACCTGGGCGCCGACCTGCCGGGTGACCTCTCCGGCAGCCTGACCGGTGGACTCACCGGCGGCGGCGAGGCCGGTGGCGGCGTCGACCTCGGCGGTGTCGGCGGCGGCGATGTGGACCTCGGCGGCACCACCTCCACCGACGCCGGACTCCATGGCGCCCTCGACTCGACGGTCGGTGGCGCCCTCGACACGACGAGCGGCCTCACCGGAGATCTCACCGGAGGGCTGACGGGTGGTTTGACCGGCGACCTCACCGGTGGGCTGGGAGCCGACTCGGGTGTCGGTACCACCGCATCCGGAGACGTCGACGCCGGACCCGACGCCGGCTGACCCCGGACCCGACGGCTTCGCCCCGGCATCGCCCGACGCCAGTTGATCACTGGACGCGGACGGTGCCGGGGCCGACCTCGTCTCCGCGGTGCGCACCGGACACCCTCCCCAATGCCGACCGCGTGCGCCGACTCAGAACTACCGTGAGGACACCATGACAAGTTCCCCCGCCGAGATCCCGCCCGCCAGACGAACGGACGAGGTCGCGCATGTCCCTGCGGCCGGCACCCAGGCAACACCGTCGACCATCGGCGATCTGCTGGCCACCATGTCGGAGGTGGCCCGCGAGGTCGGGCGAACCGACCTCGTCACCCGCCTCGACGGCGCCCGGACCCGCATCTCCGACCCTCGCCTGCGAATTGTCGTGGTGGGACAGCTCAAACAGGGCAAGAGCCACTTCGTCAACGCCCTGCTGAACCTCGACGTGTGCTCGGTGGGAGACGACGAGACGACCGCGGTGCCGACCGTGATCTCGCACGCGCCCCAGCCGACCGCCCACCTCGTCGTCGACGGTCCGGCCGCCGACAGTCGCATCCCGGTCCCGATGGAGGCGATCGGTGCCGTCACCCCCGATTCGCCTCTCGCCGGTGGCCGCGAGGTGCTGCGGCTGGAGATCGGTGCGCCGGGCCCGCTGCTGGCGGACGGGCTCGTCCTCGTCGACACCCCCGGGGTCGGTGGTCACGGACACCCCTACGCCGCAGCCACACTGGGCATGGTGGCGGCCGCCGACGCAGTGCTGGTGCTGTCGGACGCCAGCCAGGAGTTCACGGCGCCGGAGATGTCCTTCCTCCAGCAGGTGATCGGGCTGTGCCCGACCGTCGCCTGTCTGCTCACGAAGACCGACCTGTATCCGCACTGGCGGGCCGTCGCCGACGCCGATCGCTCGCATCTCCAGGCCGCCGGGATGGACATTCCCCTGCTTCCGGTGTCGTCGGTGCTACGTTCGCACGCGCTGCGCCTGGGCGACGAACAACTGAACGCCGAAGCCGGATTCCTCGACCTCTACCGGTACCTTCGCGATCACGTGGTGGCGACCGCCCAGCAGGCGACCCGCGGAGCGGTCGCCACCGACCTCCGGGTGGTCAGTGAGCATCTCGCCCTCACCCTCGGCAGCGAGCTGGCAGCGCTCCGCGATCCGGACACCGCCACCAAAGCCGTCCGGGCGCTGCACGAGGCCAAGGCCGACGCCGAGGCGATGCGCCGCCAATCCGCGCAGTGGCAACAGACTCTGGCCGACGGGGTCGCCGACCTCGCCGCCGACATCGACCACGATCTCCGCGATCGGCTCCGCGCGGTCACTCGCGAGGCCGAACGCGCCATCGACGAGGGCGATCCGGGCGTCGACTGGGAGCAACTCGCCGAGTGGCTGACCGAGCAGACGGCGACGGTCATCGGCGACAACTTCGTCTGGGCTCACGAACGGTCGGTCTGGCTGGCCGAGCGGGTCGCCGACCATTTCGCGGCCGCCGGCCAGACTTCCCTCCCCGACTTCGATGCCGCCGATCTGACCGGTGTGCTCGACTCGGTGGCAGAACTCGCCGAACTCGACAGCGGCAAGGTCGGTGTCACCCAGAAACTGCTGATCGGCATGCGGGGGTCCTACGGCGGCGTGCTGATGTTCGGGCTCATCTCGACGATGGTCGGCATGGCCCTGATCAACCCGGTGTCGGTAGGTGCCGGACTCCTGTTGGGCACCAAGGCATACCGCGACGACAAGCAGGCGAAGATACTAGAACGCCGAGCCAAGGCGAAGGTGGCGGTACGGGCGTTCACCGACGACGTCAGCTTCCAGGTGGGCAAGGAATCGCGGGACCGGTTGCGGGTGATCCAGCGCGTGCTGCGCGACCACTTCAGCTCGGTCGCCGAGCAGACCGCTCGCTCCATCTCCGAATCCCTCAGTGCCGCACAGTCGGCGGCCACCTCAACCGAGTCCGAACGGACCCGGCGGGCCGCCGAGCTCGAGTCCCGGCTGGCAGCGGTTGCCGCCCTGCGCAAGGCCGCCGATCATTTCGACCCCGCTTCCCTCGACCCCGCGCCCCTCGACCCGGCTCACACCGAACCGGCGCCAGCGAAGGTCGGTCGTCACGCGGCCGGACAGTCCCGCTGATGGCCGGGATCGATCGTGCACGTTTGCTACTCGACGCCGCGCGTGGCGTCCTGGCCGACGATCCGCGTGCGCAGGGCGAACTCGATCTCTGTGAGCACCGGATGTATCAACCGGTGCGGGTCGCGCTGGCTGGGTCCTTGAAGGCCGGCAAGTCGACCCTGCTCAATGCGCTTGTCGGACAGGACATCGCCCCGACCGATGCGACCGAGTGCACCCGGGTCGTGACCTGGTACCGCAGCGGCCGGTCGCCGTCGGTGACCGCACACGTCGACGACGGTCGCGCGGTCCCGATCCCGGTGACCCGGGTCGACGGACGCCTGGGCTTCGACTTCGGGCACCTCACCGCTGATCGCGTAGACCATCTCGACGTCGAATGGCCCTCCCGCGCACTGCAATCCACCACGATCGTGGACACACCGGGCACCGCGTCGCTGTCGACGGAACTGTCCGACTCCACAATTCGCCTCCTCGCACCCCGGGCGGACGAGCACCGGGGTCAATCGGGGGTCGACGCGGTCGTCTACCTGCTTCGGTCTCTCACCGCCACGGACACGGCCATGCTGCGACGCATCGGCACCGCCATCGGCGGTTCGTCGGGCCCGCTGGGGGTGATCGGCGTCGTGTCGCGTGCCGACGAGCTGGGCGCCGGCCGGATGGACGCGATGATCTCCGCCCAACAGATCGCCGGGCGCTTCGCCGGTGAACTCGAGCGGACCGGACTCTGCCAGGCGGTGGTCCCCGTCGCGGGGCTGCTCGCCCTGGCGGCCCGCACGCTGCGCGAGGTCGAGTTCCGCGCGCTGGCACAGCTGGCCTCGACGCCGGGACCGGAGCTCGAGTCGGCGTTGCTGACGGTGGATCGTTTCGCGCGGCCCGACATCTTGCCCCACATCCCCGCCGCCCTCCGACGCTCACTCGCCGAGCGGTTCGGCGTCTTCGGCATCCGACTGGCGGTCACGCTCGTCCGTTTCGGCGCGACGTCGTCGACCGCGCTGGCCGCGGAACTCCTCGAACGCAGCGGTCTGCCGGAGTTGAGTGCCATCATCGACACCCAGTTCGCCCAGCGTGCCGACGAACTCAAATCCCATTCGGCACTGGTCACCCTCGATCACCTGCTGGCGGCGTGCGCGTCGACGCGGGCGGCGGAGCTACGGGCCTCGGTCCGACGAGAGCTCGCCGACGTGCACGGTTTCCGCGAACTGCGTGTCCTCACCACCATCCGCGGCGGTGGTCTCGACCTGCCCCCGGATCAGATCGCCGACCTCTCCCGCCTGATCGGCGGCTCGGGAATCGATCCTGCGACACGTCTGGGTCTCCCCGCCGAGACCGATGCGCCGACTGTTCGTTCGACGGCGATCGAGGCCGCTCGCACCTGGCGGTCTCTCGCCGACCACCCACTGATCGCACCGGACGTCGCGTCCGCCTGCCAGGTGGCCGTCCGCAGCGCGGAGGGCATCGTCGCACGACTGGACGAGCCACAGGAAGTTGCCGGCACGACGGGTTTCAGCGCAGGGTTGCACTCACCGCGCGGGTGAAGGTGACTCCGGTGGCGATCAGCGCGATCGCCGCCGCGGCCACCGGCAACCACAGCACCGGCGCGGGCAGGCCGGCGTCGGCGAGCCCGGGCGTCGACGGATCGACGGTGAGGCGGAATCCCACCGCGCCCACGGTCGCGACCAGGGCACCGACCGTCAGCATCATGCGCCCTGCGCGACGACCGGCCCACAGACGCACCGCTCCCGCCACGCCCAGCACCACGACCACGAGTGCGAGACCTGCACCGATGAGCAGGGAGATGTCCACGGCGCGTCCGGCGTCGGTGCCGCTGTCGGGGTGTTCGCGGATCAGGTCGGCGGCCAGGACCGAGCGGAGGTCGTCGAGCGACGCCACGATCAGCAGGACCGTCACCAGGGTCAGCGCGACGGTGACGATCCACCCCAGGACGACCCAGCGGATGGGGCCGGCGCGTTCGGTGGTTCGCTGGGGCCGCATGGGGGTGACGGCGACGCGGGGTCGCGGTGGTGGGGCATCGCCGGGCATCGACATCCTTCGATCGTATGCGCTCGAAATGGTCTGCCCGGCAAACCGAGAATGCGTCGTGAGTATCGGTTTCCGATACTCACGACGCATTCTGTGGACTGGCCGGTCAGGGTCCGGCGGTTGCGCCCGTCAAGGGTGGCGACGCGGCGAGCAGTTGGTTCTCCTCCTCGGTGAAAGCTCGCGCCCGCGAGAGGAATCGAACGCCCTCGGGCGCTTCCAGACTGAACCCGGCACCGCGCCCCTTCACGACGTCGAGGATGAGCTGCGTGTGCTTCCACAGCTCGAACTGGTCACCGTTGATCCAGACCCGCACTGCCGGAATGGGTTCGGGGAGTTCGATCTCGCCGACCAGCACGTCGCGCTGGCCGACCCGGTACTCCCCCACCGGATAACACATCGGGGCCGAGCCGTCACAGCATCCACCGGACTGGTGGATCATGAGTCCGCCGTGCAACTCCGACAACTTGGTCAGGAGCTGCACGGCGGCGTCTGTGGCGACCACCCGATCAGGAGCAATCTGTTCGGTGGTCATTCTCAATCACCTTCTGTGGGTTGGTGAGTGGCTCAGAAGAAGCCCTTCGCGTTCTGAGCGTAACCGACCAGGAGGTTCTTGGTCTGCTGGTAGTGCTCGAGCATCATCAGGTGGTTCTCGCGACCGATGCCGGACTGCTTGTAGCCGCCGAAGGCAGCGTGTGCCGGGTAGTCGTGGTAGGTGTTGGTCCACACACGACCGGCCTGGATCTCGCGGCCCGCACGGTAGGCGGTCGCACCGTCGCGGCTCCACACGCCGGCACCGAGGCCGTACAGGGTGTCGTTGGCGATGTGCATGGCGTCGGAGAAGTCCTTGAAGGTGGTGACCGCGAGGACCGGGCCGAAGATCTCCTCCTGGAAGATGCGCATCTTGTTGTTGCCCTGGAAGACCGTCGGCTTGATGTAGAAGCCGCCGGACAGGTCGCCACCGAGATCCGCGACCTCGCCGCCGGTGAGCACCTGGGCGCCCTCGTCGCGACCGATGGCCAGGTACGACGAGATCTTCTCGAACTGGTCGTTCGATGCCTGTGCACCCATCATGGTGTCGGTGTCGAGCGGGTTGCCCTGCTTGATCTTCGAGACGCGGTCGACGGCCTTGGCGATGAACTCGTCGTAGATGTCCTGCTGGATCAGCGCGCGGCTCGGGCAGGTGCACACCTCGCCCTGGTTGAGCGCGAACATCGAGAAGCCTTCCAACGCACGGTCGAGGAAGCCGTCGTCGGATGCCATGACGTCGTTGAAGAAGATGTTGGGGCTCTTGCCACCGAGCTCGAGGGTGACCGGGATCAGGTTCTCCGACGCGTACTGCATGATCAGGCGTCCGGTGGTGGTCTCACCGGTGAAGGCGATCTTGCGGATGCGGTTGCTCGAAGCGAGGGGCTTGCCGGCCTCGACGCCGAATCCGTTGACCACGTTGAGAACACCGGCGGGCAGCAGGTCGCTGATGAGGCTCACCAGGTAGAGGATCGACGCCGGGGTCTGCTCGGCGGGCTTGAGCACCACCGCGTTGCCGGCGGCGAGAGCCGGGGCGAGCTTCCAGACGGCCATGAGGATCGGGAAGTTCCACGGGATGATCTGGCCGACGACGCCGAGCGGCTCGTGGAAGTGGTACGCCACGGTGTCTTCGTCGATCTCCGAGATCCCGCCCTGCTGGGCGCGCAGCGCACCGGCGAAGTAGCGGAAGTGATCGATGGCGAGCGGGATGTCGGCGGCGAGCGTCTCACGGACGGCCTTGCCGTTGTCCCAGGTCTCGGCGACCGCGAGCTTCTCGAGGTTCTCCTCCATGCGGTCGGCGATGCGGAGCAGTGCGAGGGAGCGCTCGGCGACGGGGGTCTTGCCCCACGCCGGGGCGGCCTTGTGGGCGGCGTCGAGGGCGAGGTCGATGTCCTCGGCGGTCGAGCGGGCGACCTCACAGAACGTCTTGCCGTCCACCGGCGACGGGTTCTCGAAGTACTGGCCCTTCACCGGCGGGGTCCACTGGCCGCCGATCCAGTTGTCGTAGCGCGACTCGTAGCTCATCACCGAGCCATCGGCACCGGGCTTTGCGAAGACGGTCATGGTCACTCCTTGCGTGTCGGCCTCTTCTCGAGGGCGCTGGACTCTGTCACGTAGGACACCCCTGGACGTCCGATGTGATCTGTTCCACACAGTAGGTGTGAGCTCGTTGCACGAGGGTTGCAACGTTCGCAATGCGCCCTGACCAGCCCTGTTGCCGGCTGCGACTCCCCACCGGCTGAGCTCCGTCGAAGCCTCAGACCCCGTAACGCTTGTCGAGCAACCTGATGCGGCCGCCGACGACGGCGCGGTCGGGGTGCCCGACCGGCAGACGGTGTTCGAGGCGACGCCACGCAACGAGGTCGTCGCGCCCGTGGACCGACGACGTCCACTTGCGCAGCGCGGCGACGTCGCCACCGGCGATGAGGCGTGACCGGAGGTCCTCACGCAGTTCCTCGAAGATCTCCGCGATGCCCGGCGCCGTCGACTCGACCAGCAATCCACCGCGGCCGAGGTCGTCGACCACCGACGCCAGGTCGGTTCCGCTCTCGATGCGGGACCGGATGTCGGAGATGTCGGAGGAGATGTCGAGAGTGAGGCGGTAGGGCCGGCTCGCGACGACGTCGGCGCCGAGATCGCGTCGTAGCCGGGAGATCTCGGCGCGCACGCTCACCGGATCGAGCCCCTCCTCGGCGAGCTTCAGGGCCAGCTGCTCGGTGTTGAGTCCCTCCGGAAAGGCCTGCAGCAGAACGAGGATCTCCGCGTGCCGCGGCGACACGGTGCGTGCACTGGTCGCGTCGGCGGTGCGGCGCCAGCGATGCGGACCGTCCCCGAGGACGGTGAGGTGGGCGGCGCTCGACCGCGCGACACCCGTGTGGAAGGTCGCCGGGTCGGCGAGGTCCACGGCGCTCGACTGCAGTTCCCGCTCCACCGCGGCGACCACCGACCGGACCGCCGCGAGCGCGAACGGGGCCGCGACCTCGCGTCCGCCGGTCACGTCGATCACGCCGATGACGTGCCCGGTGAACGGATCGTGCACCGGCGCCGCGGCGCAACTCCATTCCTGGACCGGACCGGCGAAGTGTTCGGGACCGACGATCTGGACACCGCGGTCGACGGCCAGGGCGAGACCGGGCGCGTTGGTGCCGACCGCTTCCTCGCTCCAGACCGAGCCCTCGACGAAGTTGATGTTGCCGGCCTTGTCCCGCGCGGCGGAGTCCCCCTCGACCCACAGCAGCCGTCCGACCTGGTCGGTCAGCGCGACGACGACTCCGGTGTCGGCGATCGCGTCGACCATGAGTGACTGGACCAGGGGTCGGACCGCGGTGATCGGGTGGGTCGCGCGGTACTCGGCGAACTCGTCGGCGGTCATCGTCGACACTGCTTCGCCGGTCGGCAACCCGTCGGCCGGACTGCCGTCGCTGGGATCGATGCCTCGGCTCAGTGAGCGAGCCCAGGAGTCACGGACGATGGAGCGGACCGCGTCCGTCGGGGGCGTGACACCGGAGAGGAATTCCTCATACGCACGGCGGATGCGTGTCGCCACCGCAGCCGCGTCAGTCATGCGCCCTCCGTCACTCGCCATATGCCGACGATTCTGCCTGGCAAACTGTGATCCCGGCAACAATCCGGGTTCACCAGCGTGTAGAGACTACTCGCCCTGGTCAAGCGAACCGCGAGGAGAACTCCCGAGGGGTCATCCCGGTGACGGCCTTGAAGTCGCGGACGAAGTGGGCCTCGTCGGCGTAGGAGAGTTCGGCGGCGAGATCGGCCAGGGTCTCGTCGGGTTCGCGAAGGCGTTCGGCCGCTTCCTGGAGGCGTCGGCGCTGGATGAGCCATTTCGGGGTGAGGCCGAGCCGGCGGCGGGTGAGTCGTTGCAGGCTGCGCTCGGTGACGTGGAACCGCTCGCAGATCTGCGCGACCGCGACCACCGTCGAATCGTTCTCGACCCAGTCGACGATCGCGTTGATCAGGCGACCGTCCTCGTCCATCGGGAGATACCCCCGCAGCCAGTTCTCGACGATGTCCGTCGCGGCACGCTGGGTGTCCTCGTCTTCCGGTGCACGTTCCATCACCGCGCGTACCGACCGTGCGAGGTTCGCGCCGGGCTCGCCGAAGACCACCGACAGTTCGTCGGATCGGTCGGTCCACCGGGCGACGTCTCCCACGAGCAGACCACCGGCCCCCGGGGTGAACATCACGCCGACCGCCCATCCGTCACCGGTGAGGACAGTCTCCGACAGGCCGGTGACCACCCCGTAGAAGCGGGCGTAAGTGTTGCTGATGACGAGCAGACACACCGGGTACTGCAGCACCCGTTGGGGTGCCTCCGCCCCGGGCGATACCGACCAGACCGGCACCCAGAACCGACGGACCATCTCGCCGAGATCTGGGTTCGGCCCCCACCGACCGATGCGGTGGCTCGCATCCGCGGGGTCGACGAGATGTGCGCGTTCGACGTCGTCGAGTCGCATCGATCCCGACTTGTCGGGTTTCATCAATCACCGTCCCCTGCAGTGGCGTTTGACTGTCATCATGACCACCACCACTGACAATGCACCACTGCGCGACCACTACAACTCCTATGCCATCGGTTTCGGCGACGTCATCGCGACCGTGCCCGCCGACGCCTGGTCCAACCCCTCGCCGTGTGACGGCTGGACGGCCCGCGACGTCGTGGGGCACGTCGTCGACACCCAGCGGGACTTCTTCGCCGGACACGGCGTCGACCTCGGCCCCGCCCCGTCGCTCGACGACCCCGTGGCGGCCTGGCGCACCCATCGGGACGCCGTCGCCACGCGTCTCGCCGATCCGTCCATCGCCGACCGCGCCTTCGACGGCCACTTCGGTCCGACCACCATCGGCGAGACCCTGATCCGCTTCTACGGTTTCGACATGATCGCCCATCGATGGGACGTCGCCGCCGCAGCCGGCCTCGGCCATCGCTTCACCGACGACCAACTCGCCGAGATGGAGACCGCGGCAGACGGTTTCGGGGACGCCCTCTACTCCGAAGGGGTCTGCGAGCGCGTCGACATCCCGGCCGGCGCCGACCGTCAGACCGCGCTGCTCGCCCGGCTGGGGAGGCGCGCCTTCTAGGGAATCCAGCCGTTGTGCCGCGGGTGCCGCACCCGCAGGTGGCTGTAGACATAGGTGCTCAGCAGCAGCGCGACACCGGCGCCGATCGCCGGCCACAGGAAGGCGTTGTCGAACGAATCGCGGACGGCCACGACGGCCCACCCGATGACGAACAGGATGAGGGAGATGGTCGCCAGGATGCGGATGACGAGGACCAGCGTGGCGACCAACGCCCACACCGCTTCCCGCGTCCGCCCCGACTGACCTCGCATGGGACCAATCGTAAGGTGGCCGTCCGGACGCCCGCACGTCGGTGCTGGTCACGCTTTCGTCCCCACCGCGCTCCGACACGTGGACAATGGACGGATGAAGACCATCCTGAACGTGATCTGGCTGCTGCTGTGCGGACTGTGGATGGCGATCGGCTACGTCGTCGCCGGCATCATCTGCTGCATCCTGATCATCACCATCCCGTTCGGCATCGCGTCGTTCCGGATGGCCAACTACGCACTCTGGCCGTTCGGCCGCACCGTCGTCCGCAAACCGACCGCCGGGGCGGCGTCGATGATCGGCAACGTCATCTGGATACTCGTCGCCGGCATCTGGCTGGCGATCGGCCACATCGCCACCGGACTCGCCCTCTGCATCACCATCATCGGCATTCCGCTGGGTATCGCGAGCTTCAAGATGGTGCCGGTTTCGCTGCTCCCGCTCGGCGCCGAGATCGTCCCCACCGGCCAGCAGATGCCCGGCGGGGTCCCCGCACGTATGTGAGACGACCGACCCATCCGATTCCGTCGTCGAGTCCGAAGAAGGGGCATGAGCCTCACGCCCGGACCCGTTCGAGCGGCGGCGCTCTGCGTCCGCACATGCGGGCGAATATCTGCCGCCCATCGGTAGGACAGCAGCAGAAGGTGAACGCGGTACGACGCCGAGGGAAGGAGGTGTGCGATGACTGATCATCTCGATCCCGAATCAGCAGAATTGCTCGAACTCGCACCGGTGGTCGGGCTGAACGCACTGACCTCCGACGAGCTGCGCGACATCGAGGCACGGGTGGCCGCCGCTCCCGCGGACTTCCGCGAGTTGTTCGACAAGCAGGTCCGGGCCACGCGTGAGGCCATGGCCGCGGTCAGCGCCGCCACCGCGACACCTCCGCCGCCGGCGCTCCGTGAGCGGGTACTCGCCGCTGCGCGCGCCGAGGCGGGGCTCGACGAGCCGTCGGTACGCGACGCCACACCGGTCTCCGGGGTTCCGGCGATGCCGCCCGTCGGGGATCTCGAGGCCGAAGCTTCCGTTCCCCCACCGTCGGAGGAGATCGAACCACCCGCGGACTTCGACGCCCATCGACCCCGCCGCTCACGTCGATTCACCTATCTGACCGCAGCGGCCGTCGTCGCCATCGCGGCTGGCGCGCTCGGCTGGGCGATCGGATTGTCCAGCACCGAGCAACCGGCCGCTCCCGCACCAGTCGCTCTGCCGGCCGAGCAGGTGTTCTCTGCTGACGACCTACGCTCGACGAGCGCACCGGTCGCCACCGGGAGCGCCACCGTCTACGTGGCCGCGTCGGCCGATAGCGCTGTGCTGGTGATGAATTCGGTGCCGCCACCGGAACCCGGCACCGTGTACCAGATGTGGCTCGTCGGGCCCGGCGGCACGCGTTCGGCCGGCACCATGACCGACAAGGACGTCGAACCGGTCACCACCGCCGTGCTGTCCGGGATCAACACCGCCGACGCACTGGCGTTCACCGTCGAACCGCCCGGTGGCTCGGCGCATCCGACCAGCGCTCCGGTCGCGCAGCTGTCGTTGAGCTGATGCACGGAGAGGCTATTTGAGCAACGCGCGAATCGTCTCGATGCTGTCGGCGAGGTCGGGGGTCTTGTCGGGCCGGTAGCGCACGACCCGCGCGAATCGGAGCGCCACGCCGCCGGCATACCGCGAGCTCCGTTGCGCACCATCGAGTTCGATCTCGACGACGACCTGCGGACGAAGGTAGACCGTGTGGGCGTCGCGATGCGTCGCATGCTTCGGGAACTCCTCGGTCTGCCACCGGAGGATGTCGTCGGTGAGACCCTTGAACGTCTTGCCCACCATGATGAACTCGCCGGTCTCGGGGTCGCGGGCACCCAGGTGCAGGTTCGACAGCCAACCGGTCCGCCGGCCCGATCCCCACTCGGCACCGAGCACGACGAGATCGAAGGTGTGCGTGGGTTTGACCTTCTGCCAGGCCTTTCCGCGGCGTCCGGCGACGTAGAGCCCGTCGAGGGATTTGACCATCACGCCTTCGTGGCCGTCGGCCATCGCGGTGTCGAAGTGGCGTTTGGCCTCGTCGGCGGTCGGGCGGGTCACCGCGGGGATGCGAAGTTGCGGTGCGATCGAATCGATGGCGGCGAGACGCTCGGACAGCGGGCGGTCGATGAGGTCGACGCCGTCGAGGTGGAGGCAGTCGAAGAAGAACGGCTTGAGCAGACGCTCCGGTTCGCCGGCGGCGGTCGGCCCGGAACCGAAGCGGCTCATCGTGTCCTGGAACGACCGCGGGCGTCCGTCGTCGCTGAGCATGAGGGTCTCGCCGTCGAGGATGACCGAGTCGCAGGGCAGTCCGGCGATCACCTCGACGAGGTCGGGCACGTTCCCGGTGACGTCGCGGAGCGTGCGGGTGTACACCGAGATGTCGGTGCCCTTGCGGTGAACCTGGATTCGCGCACCGTCGAGTTTGTAGTCGACGACGAGGTCGGGACCGAGGAGTTCCAGGGCGGCGTCGAGGTTGTCGGCGGGCGTCGCGAGCATCGGTTCGACGGCGCGGCCCACCTCGAGTCCCACGCCGGCCAACGCCTCGGCGCCGAAACGTGCAAGGGCCGCGGTCTCCGGGAGCGATCCGGTGAGCATGTGGACGCGACGCACCGCGGTCAGCGATTCCCCGGTGACCTTGGCGATCGCATCGGTCATGACCCCGGCCAGCGCACCCTGGCGCAGTTCGCCGGTGAGCAGGGCGATGAGGAACTTCTGCTCGGGTTCGGTGGCGGCGGCGAACATCGCGGCGAGGATCTCGGCGCGGCGGGTCGTCGAACCGGGTCCGCTCGCGGCGGCGAGTTCACCGAAAGCGGCGTCGACCTCGGCGACCTCGAGCGACGGTTCTCCGGCCGGTTCGGACGCCAGTTTCGACAGCGACCGCCAGCCCACACCCAACCTGCCCTGCGGGATTTCACCCGACAGCCAGGCGACCACGATCGGCAGCTCGGCGTCGGCGGCAGTGGCCAGCAGGCCGGCGAGCACCTCGGTCTTGCGGGTGCGTGAGCGATCGCGTGCGACGTCAGACGACGTCTGCACCACGTCGATCAGCTTCATCCCTCCGAAGGTACCCGCCGGGTCCGACACCGCCGGGTACCTCGCGGTACCCGGCCCGGAAGGTCAGACCTCGCTCAGGTCGACCGTCTTGGTCTCCCGGACGCTGAGCAGTGCGATCAGCGTCGTGCACGCGGCGACGGCGAGGTAGACACCGACCCAACCCACACCGAAGTCGGCGACGATCCACGTCGCGATGAACGGCGCGACCGCGGCACCGATGATCGACGAGACGTTGTAGGAGATACCCGAACCCGTGTAGCGCACGTTGGTCGGGAACAGCTCCGGCAGGATCGCGCTCATCGGCCCGAAGGTGAGACCCATCAGGGTCATGCCGAGGATGAGGAAGAACAGCATCCGCCCGTTGTTCATCGACGACGGATCGAGGATCAGTGCGAAGAACAGACCGAAGACGATGATCATCACCGTGATCACGAGGAGGAACGCCCGACGGCCGTACTTGTCGGCAAGCCGTCCGGAGACCATCACGAATCCGGCGAAGAAGAGCACCGCGATGATCTGCAACTGCAGGAAGTCGGCGTAGCTGAACGACAGTTTCACGCCCGACGCGTCGGTCACCTTGCCGGTGCCGTACGAGACGATCCACGTCGTCACGATGTAGAAGAGCGTGTATGTCGCGACCATGATGAAGGTGCCGGCGATCAGCTGACGCCAGCTGGTCCTGACGACCTCGGCGAGCGGGGTCTTGACCTTCTTGCCCTCCTCGACGGCCTTGGCGAACACCGGCGTCTCGGTGAGCTTGAGACGCACGTACAGACCGATGACGACCATGATCGCACTGGCCAGGAACGGGATTCGCCATCCCCATGTCATGAACGCATGGTCGGCGGGCGAGGTCTTCGCGTCGAAGTCGAGGCCGAAGATCAGCAGCAGGAACATCCCGTTGGCGAAGAAGAAGCCGATCGGTGCACCCAGCTGCGGCCACATCGCCGCCCAGGCGCGTTTGCCCTTCTCCGCGGTCTCGGTCGCGAGAAGTGCTGCGCCGGACCATTCGCCGCCGAGTCCGAGACCCTGGCAGAAGCGCAGCAGCGCGAGCAGCGCCGGCGCGAGATAGCCCACCTGGTCGAAGGTCGGCAGGAGTCCGATCACGAAGGTGGCTATACCCATCGTGAGCAATGAGCCGACCAGTGTCGCCTTGCGTCCGATGCGGTCTCCGAAGTGGCCGAACAGGACCGAGCCGATCGGGCGTGCGACGAAGGCGAGTCCGAACGTCGCGAACGACGACAGCAGGGCGGCCGTGTCGTCGCCCTTCGGGAAGAACAGCACCGGGAACACCAGCACCGCGGCGGTGGCGTAGATGTAGAAGTCGAAGAACTCGACGCTTGTCCCGACCATCGAGGCGATGACTATTCGGCGCCGGGGTACCGGAGGCTGTTCGGGGTGGTCGAGATTGCGGACCGCGGACTCGCTCATTCGTGGCAGGTTACGCCTGAGGACTGCATCACATGACGAGGTAACCCCGCGATCTCTCGGCCCCTGGCGGCCGCAGATTGGGCGGCGGGCTTTGTGGGTACCCGTCCAAGGCCATGAATCGAGGAGGCCCCCCATGGATACCGCAGTATGGATCATCATCGCCGTCGTCGTCGTGATAGTCCTGCTCGCTCTTCTGTTGCTGTTCCTGCGTAAGCGTCAGGACGTCCGCCGGACGAAGGCACAGCAGATCCGCGAGAACGCGACCGACCAGGTGTCGGAGATGCGTCAGCGCGAGGCGATCGCCGAGGAGTCCGACGCGCGGGCACGCAAGGCCCAGGCCGAGGCCGACGCCAAGGCCGCCGAGGCAAAACGGCTTAACGAGCAGGCGAAAGCCCACGGCACGCAGGCGGCGGAGAAGCGGGACGAGGTCGAGAGCACCCTCGCCCGCGCCGACCAGCTCGATCCGGATGTCCGCGGCGATCGCGGCGATCGCGGACCGGTCGGGGACGACCGCCGGCACGACCCCGCCGGCCGGGAGACCCACATCCCCGGTACGCACGGTCACGGTCCGCAAGGCCCCGGAACACACGCTCCTGGGACCCCCGGTCCCGGCAATTCAGGTCCCGGAACCCCCGGTGCCGGCGGCCACAATCCCGACACTCATTCCGGCAGGCACGAATCGGGCGAGCACCTGCCCGGTGGCGGGCAACCGGGGCAGCCTCGGCAACAGCCGTGAGGTGACATGAAAGAACCCGGCGTGGGTGCCTGATCGGCAACCCTCGCCGGGTTCTTTGTTGCTCGGATCAGCTGCCGCGCTTGATCCATTCCTCTAGATGAGGTGCCTCGGCGGCGACGGTCGTGCCGTCGCCGTGACCAGTGTAGACCTTGGTCTCGGGATCGAGGGTGAAGATCTTCTCGGTGATCGAGGCGATGATCGTCGGGAAGCTCGAGTACGAGCGTCCCGTCGCGCCCGGGCCGCCCTGGAACAGGGTGTCACCGGAGAACAGCACACCCGCTTCGGGCAGGTGGATCACCGACGAGCCCGGCGAGTGGCCGGGCGTGTTGATGATCGTGAGCTCGGTGCCGGCGATGCTGATCTTCTGCCCGTCCTCGAGATCCTGGTGCGACACGTCGGGATGGGTGTCGTTCCAGAGCATGTCGTCTCCGGGGTGCAGGAGGATCGGCGCACCCGTGGCCTCGGACAGTTCCGGCGCGACGGTGACGTGGTCGTTGTGACCGTGGGTGAGCACGATCGCCTTCACCGTGCGGTCGCCGACGCCTTCGAGGATCGGTGCCGCCGAGTGCGCGGCGTCGATGATGATGACCTCGTCGTCGTTGCCGACGAGCCACACGTTGTTGTCGACGTCCCAGGTGCCGCCGTCGAGGCTGAAGGTGCCCGAGGTGACGACGTTGTCGATGCGCAGCCCGGCCATCAGAGTTCCACCACCGAACGCAGGACCTTGCCGGCCTCCATCGCCGAAAACGCGGCCTCGACGTCGTCGATGCCGATCCGTTCGGTGACGAACTTGTCGAGCGGCAGACGTCCCTGCTCGTACAGGTCGATGAGCATCGGGAAGTCACGCTCGGGCAGGCAGTCGCCGTACCACGAGGACTTCAGAGCGCCACCGCGCGAGAAGAAGTCGACGAGCGGCATCTCCAGGGTCATCTCCGGCGTCGGCACACCGACGAGGACGACGACGCCGGCGAGATCACGCGCGTAGAAGGCCTGCTTGTAGGTCTCCGGCCGGCCGACCGCGTCGATGACGACGTCGGCACCGTTGCCGTCGGTGAGGTCCCCGACCGCGGTGACCACGTCGTCGACCTTGCTGCCGTCGATGGTGTGGGTCGCGCCGAGCTCCTTGGCCCATTCGAGCTTGCCCGGGTCGCGGTCGATCGCGATGATCTTGGTCGCGCCGGCCAGCTTGGCGCCGGCGATCGCGGCATCACCCACACCGCCGCAACCGATCACGGCGACCGAGTCGCCGCGGCCGACGTTGCCGGTGTTCATGGCGGCACCGATGCCGGCCATCACGCCGCAACCGAGAAGACCGGCAACGGCCGGATCGGTGTCGGGATTGACCTTGGTGCACTGCAATTCGTGGATGAGGGTCTTCTCGGCGAAGGCGCCGATGCCCAGCGCCGGGGTCAGTTCGGTGCCGTCGGCGAGGGTCATCGGGACGCTCGCGTTGAAGGTGTCGAAGCAGTACCACGGACGGCCGCGCTTACATGCGCGGCACTCGCCACACACGGCGCGCCAGTTCAGGACGACGAAATCGCCGACCTCGACGTGGGTGACATCCGAGCCGACCGACTCGACGACGCCGGCCGCCTCGTGGCCCAGGAGGAAGGGGTACTCGTCGTTGATGCCGCCCTCGCGGTAGGCGAGGTCGGTGTGGCAGACACCGCAGGCCTTGATCGCCACGACGACATCACGCGCACCCGGGTCCGGGATCACGATGTCGACGACCTCCGTCGGCGACTTCTTGCTGCGCGAGATGACTCCCTTGACTGTCTGAGACATGCGTTCTGTTTCCTTCCGAAACTGCGTTGTCAGCGTTCGTATTCGTCTGTGTTCCCGGCCGTGGCGACAGGATTCGCCCTTACCGGACACATCGTCACAACCTTATCCGTACCCGCCATTACCGTCCACTCGTGTTCAACACCGTTAACTGCCGGTGTCCATATCGGGGTGCGAACTCCCCGGCTCAGGTTTGGTTGTACCCGCGACCGGGCACGCCCGTGGGAGAACCGATCGCGTCGACCACGAGGAGGCAGACATGGCGGAGAAGAAGCGCGACCCGGGACCGTCGGTCAAGGACGACGAGCTCTACGAGAAGCTGCGCGACGAGGGCAACTCGAAGGAAAAGTCCGCACGTATCGCCAATGCCGCGGCCAACAGCTCCCGGTCGGACGTGGGCCGCAGCGGCGGCACATCCGGTTCCTACGAGGACTGGACCGTCGACGAGCTCAAGGACCGCGCGAAGGAACTCGACATCAGCGGATACTCCGGCCTGAAGAAGGACGAGCTGATCGAGAAGCTACGCAGCCACTGACACGACGCAGACAGCACCGAAGCCGCCGTCCCTTGTGGGGTCGGCGGCTTCGGCGTGTTGAAGGACGATGCCGGTCAATGCGCCTCTCGGCGAGTGGCCGCTCGAAGCGGCAAAAGGGTTGAGGCCCGGGGCTTGAATCCGTCACCGTCGAGCTCTTCAACTGCGACCGTCCCGGATCTATTCCGGGCCCTCCGACGTGACCTCCGCCACCGGCGGTCCGTAGAAGAAATACGCGCTATGACCCCGGTTTTTCTACGGATTCCGGGCCGGGTCAGGGCAGCAGACCGGCGCGCCGGGCGGCGACCACGGCCTCGAGCCGCGACGACGCGTCGAGCTTGCGCATCGCATCCTTCATGTAGCTCTTGACCGTGTGCACGGTCAGGCCGAGGGCCTCGGCGATCCGCGCATTCGAGTAGCCGAGCGCGGCGAGCGACAGCACGTCCTGTTCGCGTCCGGTCAGCTCGACCACGGCCGAGTCGGCGGCGGCCTCGGCCAGCAGGAAATCGGTGACGGCGGCGAGTTGTTCGGCGAGACGGGCGTCGTCGACGGTGTCGACCAGCGAGCGCAGCCGCGCGTAGGCGGCGGTCATCCGGTCGCGCAGCTCGTCCTCGCTCTGGGCTCCGTGCTCCAGCCGGGCCCGCGAGGCCACGATCTCCTGCTCGACGGCGCGCGCCTCGGCGGCCAGGACGTCGAGCATGCGGCCACCGATCGGATCGGGGGTGTGCAGCGCGCCGTAGATGACCGCGACCGGCGTCCGGTTGACGATGATCGGCGCGGCCATCATCGCGCGGAGTCCCTCACGTTCGATGAGCGTGTTGTAGCGGTGGGTGATGTGCGGGGTGCGTAGGTAGTCCTCGACCACCATCGGCCGGTTCAGCGAGACGACCTTGCCGCCCAGCCCGTGCCCGACGTCGACCGAGAGTCCGGCCAGCGCACCTGCATGGTTGCCGGCGAAATGCTGGAGGCGCAGGCTCGTCGAATTGTTGACGACGCCGGCGAAGGCCAGGGGCACTCCGCTCGATTTGCGCACCCGTCGCAACGCGTCGGTGACGATCCCGCTCAACGGCTCGGGCATCTCACCTCTCTATCCCCCTCTTCGGAGGGTGGCAGGGACTACATACAGCGCATCACACTGTGACTCAGCTTACTCAGTCAAGAGCGAGGTTCACGATGACACAGGCCACCATGACCCCCACCCACATGGTCGACCGCTGGTTGGCAATCTACGGGGCGCCCGATGCCAACGCGGCGGCACTCCTCGTCGACGACCACGATCCCGACGCGGTCGCGTTCACCGTGATCGAGGTCGAGGCCTCCGCGGACGCCGACTCGGCCCCCGCGCCGATCACCACCGACGTGACCTACGGCGACCTCGCCGAGCGGTCCAAGCGCTTCGCATCGGCGCTGGCCGATCTCGGCGTCGGCCGTGGCGACACCGTCGGCGTCCTCATGGGCAAGCGCGAAGAGCTGGTCGTGTCACTGCTGGCCATCGCCCGCCTCGGCGCCGTCTACATCCCGCTGTTCACCGCCTTCGCCACCCCTGCCATCGAGATGCGCCTGACGTCCGGCAAGGCGAAGGTCGTGATCACCGAACCGAGCCAGGCGTCGAAGCTCGAGGGCATCGACGGGATTCGAGCGATCGTCGCCGGAGAAGAATTCGAGCAGCTGGTTTCCTCGAACGAGCCGATCGCCGAGTCGGTGGCCGTCGGTGGCGACGGCGCGCTGATCCTGCTCTTCACCAGCGGTACCACCGGTGCGCCCAAGGGTGTGCCGGTGCCGGTCAAGGCACTCGCCTCGTTCGTCGCCTACATGCACTACGGCCTCGACGTCCGTGACGACGACGTCTTCTGGAACGCCGCCGACCCGGGTTGGGCCTACGGCCTCTACTACGGCGTCCTCGGCCCGCTGGCCACCGGACACCGCAACCTGCTGCTCCACGCCGGCTTCAGCCCCGAGCTCACCGCGCAGATCCTCGGCGGTCTCGGAGTCACGAACTTCGCCGCGGCACCGACGGTCTACCGCACCCTGAGCAAGGATCCGCGGATCACCGGCTTCGCGCTGCGACGCGCGTCGTCGGCCGGCGAGCCCCTGACCCCCGACGTCATCGGCTGGGCCCAGCAGGCACTCGGCACCGAGGTCCGCGATCACTACGGCCAGACCGAGCACGGCATGTTCATCAACAACCACTGGCACTCCGACGTCTACGAGACGCTCGTCCCCGGCTCGATGGGCAAGCCGATGCCCGGTTTCGCCGCCGGCATCGTCGACGGCCAGATCGCGATCGACGTCCCCGCCAGCCCGCTCATGTGGTTCAGCGGTTACCTCGACGCCCCGGACAAGACCGCCGCCCGGTTCACCGAGGACCGCCGCTGGTACCTCACCGGCGACACCGGCCGCGCCGACGAGGAAGGCCGCTACTTCTTCTCCGCGCGCGACGACGACGTGATCATCATGGCCGGCTACCGCATCGGCCCCTTCGATGTGGAGAGCGTACTGATCACGCACCCGTCGGTGATCGACGTCGCGGTGGTCGGGCGACCCGACGAACTGCGCGGCGAGGTCATCGAGGCGTTCGTCGTCCTCGCTCCCGGCATCGAGGGCACCGAGGCCCTGGAGAAGGAGCTGCAGCAGCTGGTGAAGACCGAGTTCGCCGCGCACGCGTACCCGCGCACCGTGCACTTCGTCGACGCTCTCCCCAAGACCCCCAGCGGCAAGATCCAGCGGTTCCTGCTGCGCAAGGGATAGAGCCGACCGCGTCCCGGCGATCCCGGGACGCGGTCTTCCACGCGCGCGACCCAGCGGGTGCCCCCCTTCCGCTGGGCCGCGTCACCATCGAGCATCGCGGCCGGCTACCGCAATCCGGTCGGCCCGGTGACCTCGATCTCGGTTCGCAATGTCGCGAACCTTCGGCCGGCGGGTCATTCGCCCCCGGATGACCCGTCGGCCGGCTCCCACGACGTGCGACGGTCGACGCTACCCGGCCGGAGGTTCTGCCAACGCCAGAACCGAATCCGGGGGAGTCGCACCGGAATACGTGATCGGCGCGTCGTAGACCGTTCTCATCGGTACGACGCCGGTCCAGTCCGCGGACTCGACACCAGGTCCGCCCGTCCGCGCCTTCGCGATCCACTGGCCGTCGACGATCGGCAGCCGCAGTGCGACCGTGGCAGCGAGTTCTTTGCGCGTCGTCTTCCGGACTTCGGCGACACGGCCCGGAATGAGCTTGTCCGACAACACCTCCAGCACCGACTTCGCGTCGTCGACCGGCTCGAGAACACCCCGCACGACTGCCGACCGATAGTTGGCGGAGTGGTCGAAGAGGGTGTCCGCGATGACGAGTCCGTCCATCACGAACACCGTGAACGCAACGGGCGCACCGGTCGCGACGTGCCGCAGCGCGCCGGCCCCGGTCGATCCGTGCAGCAGGATGTCGTCCCCGTCGCGGGCGAACAGCATCGGCACCGACCACGGCAGCCCGTCGACGACCGTGCTGAGGGTTCCGACCTTCGCCTGGTCGAGGAGTTCGTCGAGTGCGGCGCGGTCGGTGGCACGGGCGGGCTTCCGGGTGAGCGCGTCGAGCGGAGATGTCATGGCGCCCATCGTCGGGCACGGTCGCCGCCGGCTCAACCGATATAGCCGCCATATCCCTCTGTAACGAGGACCGAAGCTGTCCGCAATGGGTCGTAACGTGGTTCTCACCAGCACGAATGATCATCAACGACGAACCGGAGAACACCATGGGCACCTACACCACCGCAGAACTCAGCGTCGACGTCACCGGCGAGAAGCTCGAACTCCTCACGCTACTGCAGGACCAGCGCAACCTGCTCAAGATCTCCGCCCGCAATCTCTCCGACGAGCAGGCTCGCAAGCAGTCCACGGTCAGCACACTGACCATCGGCGCTCTGATCAAGCACCTCGCCAACGGGGAGGAGAACGCCGCCACGATCATCACCGAACGCGACGAGAACGCCGAATTCGACATGAGCCGCGCGGCAACCGAGTACGAGTTGGTCGAGGGGGAGACCCTCGCCGGCTGGCTCGAGGCCTACGACCGCAACGCCGCTCGATTCGACCGCGTGATCGCCGACGCCGAGAGCCTCGACGAGGTCATCCCCCAGCCCACCGCGCCCTGGGCGCCCGAGCGCGAGTGGTCCACGATCCGCACCATGATCCTGCACCTGCTCCGCGAGACCTCTCACCACTGCGGACACGCCGACATCATCCGCGAAGCCCTCGACGGGCAGACCACCATGGGCGCCATCTCCGAGGGTCAGGACTGGGCCGACGCCGAGTGGATGCAGTAGCTCACTCGATGGTCACCGCCCGACTGTGCCAACCGGTGGCGCCCTCCGGGATGGGCGGCACCCGCTCCTCCGGCTGCGTCGCGCCGGTGGCGTCGGTCGCGCGGCAGTACAACGTGTGCCGCCCGGGCGTGGCGTCCCAGGTCCATGTCCACTGCCGCCAGGTGTCGGTCGAGTACTCGGTGGCGAGCTCGGCCGGGTTCCACGGTCCGTCGTCGACGCGGACTTCCACCGAACGGATTCCCCGATGCTGCGCCCACGCGGTGCCCGCGACGACCACCGGCCCCGCGGGCGTCGTCGACAGCGGCGCGGGCCGATCGATCCGCGACGCCGTCTTGATCGGTCCGCGCACGCCCCAGCCCCGCTGGGTCCAATAGGCCTCGGCACGATCGAAGCGGGTGATCTCCCAGTCGACGACCCACTTGCACGCCGACACATAACCGTAGAGACCGGGGATCAACTGCCGCACGGGGTATCCGTGCTCGATGGGTAGCGGTTCTCCGTTCATCCCGACGGCGAGCAGCGCATCGCGGCCGTCCCGGATCGCCTCGAGCGGGCTTCCCGACGTCCATCCGTCGACGCTGGTGGCCAGCAGCATGTCGGCTTCGGC
This sequence comes from Gordonia sp. 135, assembly GCF_009720185.1. Classification (NCBI taxonomy): domain Bacteria; kingdom Bacillati; phylum Actinomycetota; class Actinomycetes; order Mycobacteriales; family Gordoniaceae; genus Gordonia; species Gordonia sp. 135. The sequence goes on along the minus strand of NZ_CP046257.1, from coordinate 159,101 downwards.
GTGTACCCCGACCTCGGCGAGGATGTCGCGCATCGAGTATCCCAGCCAGCGAGCGTTCCCGGCGAGGTCGCCGCCCACCTCGTTGGACACACATGTGAGCGTGATGATCCGCTCGATAGCGGGCATCGACTGCAGATCGTCCCACCTCAGCGTCATCTCGCGGTCCACCATCCCGTGAATCCGCAACCGCCAATCCGCGGTGGTCAGCTGCGGGACCTGGAGCGCGGTGTCGATCCGGTAGAACTCGCGGTTGCCGGTCACGAACGGTGTCACCCCATCGATCCGCAACTCGGTACCCGGCGGAACCGGTCTGCTCGCCGAAATCGCGCGCGGCAGCCGAAGCCGCACGCGTTCGGCGAGAGCGCCACCGGTGTCCGCGGCACGCCGGGCCAGGCCGGCGCACACCGCGCCCGTCACGACAACGATCCCGACCGCACCGACGAACTGGCGGCGAGACCACCCCTCTGAACGGGACGCGTCCTCTTCGGACTCGTCTCCGACGGCACTCCCGCGCCCCAGCACCACCAGCACACCCACGGCCACCAGGCCGGCGGCGACCGGCGGCGCGGCGTAGGACACCTCCACCGTGGGTCGGGTCAACGCGGCAACCACGCCGACGGCCGCGAAGGCCAGGACGATCAGTACCCCGACGGGCGGGCGCTTGACTTGCAACACCCCGGCAGCCACGGCGATCAGCAGGATCGCCAACGCCATGCCTGCCAGCAACGCTGGCTTGTCGGCGGTTCCGAACCGGTCTATCGCGAACTCGCGGGCAAATGCAGGCGCATGGTCGACGAGGAACGCCGCGACCGCGCGATACGGTGACGCGAATTGCGAGATACCGATCGCGACGAGTTCGCCGACGGCCAGGCCTCCTGCCACGGCGACAACCCCGGACACCGCTGCCCGCACCGTCGACTCTCGAAACACTTGCACCATTGTCAGCTCCGTTTCCTCCGAGGGGAGTTCGCGCGACGACAGCGGTCGGATTGGATCAATCCGGCACCGGACCAATCCGCGACGACTCGAGCCGCGAATGACACCTGAGTTCGGCCGGACGGTCGGACAACGACCTACTAGATTGGATGGACCATGGCCATCAAACAAATTCAGCGCCTCGTGGTCGCGGCGTCCGGGCTGGTGCTGGCCGTCGGCGTCATCGCCGGGTGTTCCAGCGACGACACCGACTCGGCCAGCAGCGCTTCCACCACCACTGCCATGTCGGAGATGACCAGCCAGTCCGCCGACACCGCGAGCGGACCGGTCGGCCCCGGCTGCGCGGACTACGCTTCGGCCAATCCGTCTGGCGCGGGCTCGGTTTCCGGGATGGCAATGGACCCGGTCGCCACTGCGGCATCGAACAACCCCGAACTTAAGACACTGACGCAGGCGTTGTCCGGGCAGCTGAATCCGGATGTGAACCTGGTCGACACACTCAACAACGGTGAGTACACGGTCTTCGCACCCACCGACGCGGCTTTCGCCAAGCTGCCGGCCGAAACCGTCGAGCAGCTCAAGACCGACTCGGATCTGTTGACCAAGATCCTTACCTACCACGTGGTTTCGGGCCAGGCCACGCCGGACAAGATCGTCGGTGAGCACAAGACCCTCGAGGGTCAGACCGTGACCGTGACCGGATCGCCGGACATGCTCAAGGTCAACGACTCGAGCGTGGTCTGTGGTGGAGTCGCCACCGCCAACGCGCAGGTCTACATGATCGACACGGTCCTTACGCCGCCTGCTGCAGAGTAGTTTTCGGAGCACATCGGCTCGCGGGCAACGGGTTACGCACCCCGAACCTCGAACCGCTGCCAAGATAGAATCTGCCGGTTCCCTGGATGAGGACGCCCCTCCTCCAGGGAACCGTCATGTGTGCGTTCAGCACTCGACCATCCGGCTACGGCCAGACCTCCATGGCACCAAGCCCCGAGTCCCAGGGCGGTCTGCGGCGTGGACGCCAGAAATGACGGGCAATCTGACCCATCCAGTTCTCACACGGTGCCGAATGCACCTGTGAGGCTGCCATTCAATGCAGCCGAAACCCTCTCGGAGAGATTGGATCAACGATGATCAAGCGTGTTCCCCGTATCGCAGGAGCGGTGACCGGACTGGTCCTCGCCGTCGGCGTGATCGCCGGCTGTTCGAGTGACGATTCCGACTCGTCGAGCGAAACCACCAGCGCAGCAACCGGTATGAGCTCGATGACCACGAGCGCAGCCGCCGCTGACCCGGCTGCGAACCTCGTCGGCCCGGGTTGCGCGGCCTACGCCGAAGCCAATCCGTCCGGCCCCGCGTCGATCGCCGGAATGGCCACCGTCCCGGTTGCCACCGCCGCGTCGAACAACCCCGAGCTCACCACGCTGACCGCCGCTCTGTCCGGCCAGCTGAACCCCGACGTCAACCTCGTCGAGACGCTGAACAACGGTGAGTACACCGTCTTCGCCCCGACCGACGATGCGTTCGCCAAGCTGCCGCCGGAGACCGTCGAGCAGCTCAAGACCGACAAAGACCTGCTGACCAGCATCCTGACCTACCACGTCGTCGAGGGCCAGGCGACCCCCGACAAGGCTCTCGGCGAGCACACCACCCTCGAGGGCAAGAAGCTCACTGTGAGCGGCGAGGGCGACAACCTCAAGGTCAACGACGCGGGCATCGTGTGCGGTGGCGTCACCACCTCGAACGCCCAGGTCTACCTGATCGACGCCGTGCTGACCCCGCCGGCCTCGTAAGACCCACGACAGCAACAACATCGGTGGGCTGACACGCCCCGGACGCGGATGAGTCGGGACTCCGCGGACACCGATGACCAGCCGATACACCGGCCGGCCGGGCAACCCGGCAGTGTGAGACCACGCGCCGATTCCCTGAACGACGACGCTCGTTCAGGGAATCGGCGTGCGTGCGTCAGAAGCTGCGACCCCGATCAGAACTCCGGTCGTTCTGGGCATGCGCGCCCGCCTCGGTCGCGGGCGTCTTGTCGCCTGAATCGACGTATGTCAATATTGACGCGTGTCGAATAAGAATCTCCTGCTGTCACCGGGCCGCGGCCTGAGTGGTGACGAGACCGGGGCTGTCACCCCATTGTTGAAGGCGCTTGCGGATCCGGTTCGGCTGCGGTTGCTGTCCGAGGTCGCCGCGCATCCGGGCGGCGAGGCGTGCGTGTGCGACATCTCTGGACCGTTCGAACTGTCACAGCCGACGATCTCGCATCACCTGAAGGTGCTGCGCCAGGCAGGTCTGGTGACCAGCGAGCGCCGCGCGACCTGGGTGTACTACCGGGTGAACACCGAAGCGCTGCAGCAACTGTCGGACCTGCTGCGGGATCTCGCCGCGGTCGTGGGGGAAACGCGCTCGTGTGAGGCGGACCAGTGACCGCCACCGACACCGCAGTCGCGGGCAAGTTGTCGACGCTGGACCGGTTTCTGCCGGTGTGGATCGGCGCCGCGATGGTCGCCGGACTGCTGCTCGGTCGAGTCGTCCCCGGCCTGGGTGACACTTTGGCGGCGGTCGAGCTCGACGGCATCTCGCTGCCGATCGCCCTCGGATTGCTGATCATGATGTATCCGGTGCTGGCCAAGGTGCGCTACGACCGACTCGACTCGGTCACCGGTGATCGTCGCCTGTTACTCGGGTCGTTGGCGTTGAACTGGATAATCGGACCGGCGTTGATGTTCGCGCTGGCCTGGCTCCTGCTCCCGGATCTGCCGGAGTATCGGACCGGACTGATCATCGTGGGTCTGGCCCGATGCATCGCGATGGTCATCATCTGGAACGACCTGGCGTGCGGTGACCGCGAGGCCGCTGCTGTTCTCGTCGCCCTGAACTCGGTGTTCCAAGTGGTCATGTTCGCCGTGTTGGGTTGGTTCTACCTCTCGGTGTTGCCCGGCTGGCTGGGCCTGGAGCAGACCACCATCGACACCTCGCCGTGGCAGATCGCGAAGTCGGTGCTGATCTTCCTGGGTATACCTCTGGTCGCCGGCTTCCTCACCCGCCGCATCGGCGAGCGAACCAAAGGCCGCGACTGGTACGAGTCCTCGTTCCTGCCGCGTCTTGGGCCGTGGGCCCTTTACGGGTTGCTGTTCACCATCGTCATACTGTTCGCGTTGCAGGGGGAGCAGATCACGTCGCAGCCGTGGGACGTCGTGCGGATCGCTCTGCCGCTGCTGATCTACTTCGCGGTGATGTGGGGCGGCGGATTCGTCCTCGGCGCCGCGATGGGGCTGGGGTACGAGCGAACCACCACGCTGGCGTTCACCGCCGCCGGCAACAACTTCGAGCTCGCCATCGCCGTCGCGATCGCGACCTATGGTGCGACCTCCGGTCAGGCTCTTGCCGGAGTCATCGGCCCACTCATCGAGGTCCCCGTCCTCGTCGCGCTGGTCTACGTGTCCCTGGCGTTGCGGAAGCGCTTCTCCTCCCCTGCCGCTGTCAGCCCCGATGCTTGACCCGAGGGCCGACCACTCAACGAGATTCGTGCGATCCGCGACCATCTCGATACCCGAGTTCGCGAGCTCGCGGCCGAGCTCGCGGCCGAACGCGTATGACTTCCGACCTTCTCTCACAGCTGAAAGGGCTTGTGTTCCATGTCTTCCTCTCGACCTAGCGTGCTGTTCGTGTGCGTCCACAATGCCGGCCGATCGCAGATGGCCGCGGGGTTCCTGACCGCTCTCGGCCGGGACAGCGTCGAGGTCCGCTCCGCCGGATCCGCACCTGCCGACTCGATCAACCCCGCCGCTGTCGAGGCGATGGCTGAAGTCGGTATCGACATCTCGGCACAGTCACCGAAGATCCTCACCCCCGACACCGTCGAATCCTCCGACGTCGTGATCACCATGGGCTGTGGCGATGCGTGCCCGGTGTTCCCCGGCGTCAGCTACCGCGATTGGGCCCTCGACGACCCGGCCGGTCAAGGCATTGATGCGGTCCGCCCGATCCGCGATCAGATCCGCGCACTGGTCGCGGACCTGCTCGACGAACTGGTCCCCGCTAACCAGCAGGTCGGCCGATGAGCACACCACAGCAGGTGTTGTTCGTGTGCGTGAGCAACCGCGGCAAATCCGTGATGGCCGAATATCTCACGCCCACGGTCACCGACCGGATCGCAGCGTCCTCCGCCGGCACCAACGCCAAGATCGGCGGTCAGGTCAACGAACTGTCCGCCCAGGTGCTCGCCGAAGTCGGCGCTGATGTCGCCGGACACGAGCCGCGGCAACTGACCGACGAACTGATGCGCGCCGCTGATCTTGTCGTGGTGGTCGGCACCGCCGGGGTCACCCCACCCGACGGCGTCGCCCTCGAGGTGTGGAAGACCGACGAACCCTCGACGCGAGGCATCGACGGCGTCGAGCGGATGCGCCTGATCCGCGACGACATCACCGCCCGGATTCGCGTTCTCGCCGACCGCATCACGGGGTAGGCGAGAACGCGAACCGAGGCTGTCAGCAGCAGGCTGTGCGCGCCTCGGCCTGGTCGGCGGCGCTGCCACCGCAGCACACCGAACCCTGCTCGGCATCCTCGGTGGCGTTCTGTTCCAGCAGTTTCGGGCTGGTCCCGAACGTCTCGGAGTCCGCGAGCACGGTGTAGACCTCCCACTTCTCCTTCGCCGGTCCGGTCACCCACACCTTGTCCTGCGTCGCGAAACAGCAGGTGGAGTTGATCTCCTCCTGGGTGAACAGGCCCTCCCCGGACAACCGGGCGATCTCGGCGTGCACCTTCTCGCTCGACTCGACCTCGACGCCGAGATGGTTGATCGTGCCGCCCTGGCCGGGATTCTCCAGCAGCACCAGCTTCAGGGGCGGCTCGACGATCGCGAAGTTGGCGTATCCCGGCTTGCGTTTGGCCGGGGTGGTGTTGAACAGCTTGGAGTAGAACTCGATCGCGGTATCGAGATCATCGACATTGAGCGCGAGCTGCATACGGGACATGACCATCACCTTCACCTGTGAGACATATATCGAACTACTGACACCTGCAGGGTGCCACCTTTTCGACATATGTCAAGTCCCGGGGTATGGTCGGGTCATGCCCAAGACCTTGCCGATGGTCGACATCAGTGCCCCTATTTGCTGCGCACCGGTGTCGGCGGCCCCGCTCGATGACGACACCGCGCTGGAGATCGCGTTGCGGCTCAAGGCGCTTGCCGATCCGGTCAGGATCAAGCTCGTCTCGATCCTGCTCGCCGATACCGGTGACGGGATCTGAACCTGTGACCTCGCGACCGCGGTCGGCCTCACCGAAGCAACCACAAGCCACCATCTGGGGCAGCTGCGCAAGGCCGGGATGGTCACCCCCGACCGACGAGGGATGAACGTCTACTACCGAGCGCAACCGGACTCGCTGGAAGCACTGCGCAATGTCCTCAGCGCCACCACGGGATGCTGCTGAATCGGCCCGGGTGACGATCCTTCAGGCGGCCGTCGGCGCTCTGAGCGCGGCGCCGGTGCCGGCGACCATTCTCGGGTTGTCGCGGATCGCGATGCTGTTTCCGCCGAGCGTCCAGATCGATGGATCGCGAGTCAGATCCGCTGGTTGGCGCTGATCTGGTCAGCGAGTTGTGCGGTCAGTTCGCGGGCGTACTCGAGTTGGCGCTCGAGCTTGCCGCAGGCGTCCTCGGTGCGGCTGCGGAACTCGGTGATGATGATCAGTGCCGCATGACGCTCGTGGTCGTGGGCGTCCGGGAGCGCGAGTGTGTCTTGAGCCGCCAGTAGGGCGCGCATGTCGTCGAGCGTGAAGCCGAGGGGCTTCATCCGGCGGATGACCAGGAGCCGGTCGATGTCGGCGCGGGTGTAGAGGCGGAAGCCCCCGGCGGAGCGTGCCGAGGGGGCGACCAGGCCGACATCGTCGTAGTGGCGGATGGTCTTGACCGATAGTTCGGTGGCAGCGGCGACTTCGCCGATCTGGAAGTGCTCGGTCTCGTTGGCGGTCACTGGTGGCCCTTTCGTGGTCAGTGGGTGCCGGAGAGGTGTCCGCTGAGCCGTTGATGACGCTCGGCACTGCTGTCATTGAGTCCGATGATGGTGACGGCCTTGCCCTTTGCCTGGTACTTGGTCGTGATGGCGTCAAGGGTAGCGACCGTGGAGGCGTCCCAGATGTGTGAGCCGCTCATGTCGATGATCACGTTCTTCGGATCGCCGAAGTAGTCGAACTGATAGATCAGATCGTTGCTCGACGCGAAGAACAGTTCACCCTGCACGGCGTACACCCGTGTGTCGGGGTCGGGGTCGGCGACGTCGACGACTTCGGTGAAGTGGGCGACCCGCCGAGCGAAGAGCACCATGGCAGTGAGGACACCGACGATGACGCCATAGGCGAGGTTGTGGGTGGCTACGGTGACGACGACGGTGACAAGCATGACCGCAGTCTCGCTTTTTGGCATGCGCCGCAACGTATTCGGGTTGAGGCTGTGCCAATCCATGGTGCCGACTGACACCATGATCATGACGGCGACGAGGGCGGCCATGGGGATGAGGGCGACAATGTCACCGAGGCCGACGACCAGGATGAGCAGGAACACCCCCGCGAGGAATGTCGAGATCCGCGTGCGCGCACCGGAGTCTTTGACGTTGATCATGGTTTGCCCGATCATCGCGCAGCCACCCATCCCGCCGAAGAAGCCACTGACGACGTTCGCGATTCCCTGACCGGCGGCTTCGCGGGTCTTGTTGGAGTGGGTGTCGGTGAGATCGTCGACCAACTTCGCGGTCATCAACGATTCGAGCAGTCCGACCAGTGCCATGGTGAACGCATAGGGGGCGATGACCGTCAGGGTGTCCCAGGTCAGCGGGACGTCGGGGAAGAACAGGGTGGGCAGGCTGTCGGGCAGTTCTCCTTCATCGCCGACGTCGGGCACCGAGAATCCAACGGCCAGAGTGGCGGCAGTGAGCAGCACGATGGCCACGAGCGGGGCGGGGATCACCGTGGTGAGCTTCGGCAGGAACACGATGATGGCGATACCGGTGGCGACCAGAGGATAGACCAACCACGGCACGCCCAGCAGGTGCGGGAGCTGTGCGGTGAAGATGAGGATGGCCAGTGCGTTGACGAACCCGACCATGACGCTGCGGGGTATGAACCGCATCAATTTGGCGACACCGAGACCGCCGAGGACCAATTGAAAGACGCCGGCGAGAATCACCGCGGCGATGAGATAGTCCAGTCCGTGGCTTTTGACCAGTGGCGCAACAACGAGCGCAACAGCGCCGGTCGCAGCAGAGATCATCGCCGGCCGACCCCCCACGATCGCGATCGTCACCGCCATCGTGAACGACGCGAACAAGCCGACTCGCGGATCCACCCCGGCGATGATCGAAAACGAGATCGCCTCGGGGATCAACGCGAGCGCGACCACGAGCCCGGCCAGGATCTCGGTACGCAAGCGCCCGGGCGAACGCAATGTCGACCACACCGGCTGTTGTTGAGCAGGAGAGAGAACTTCAGTTGCCATCGACATATCGCTTTCAGGGGACGTCGGGCGCGCGCCAGGGCACGGAACCGCGAACACGGATGTTGGAACTCCGGCGCCGCGCTGCGCCGTGAATCAAAGACTCTGTCGCGCAGGCTCTCCCGATCATGGGCGGCGATCGATACCGCATGGAGCGGCGCAACATGCAGAACCCTACCCTTGCGGGAGGGTAGAGATGCAAGTCGGGCGCGGCGGATGTGTGTGAGACAAGCAAAATCAGCCGGGCCGCCGTCGACGGTGGCGATCATCCCGCACCGCGGTTCGCGGACCGGCAGTAAGTGGCCTTCTACTTGGCGTGGCATCCCCTGGCGTGAGGTGTCGGCCCGGGGCCTATCGTCGTGACTGACGGTGTGATTCCGTTCACATCCGACGACAAGTGTTGCATGATTGCAGCAGCCGAGGCACCCCACCGAGGAGGTCCCTGTGACCGAGATCGACGCCACCGATGCCATCCGATCAGCAAACGATCCCGAGCCCAGCTCGTCATCGGAAACCGAGTCCCGACTGCTGGATGTCATCATCATCGGAGCCGGCCTGTCCGGCATCGATTGCGCTTATCGCCTGCGCGAGCAGAACCCGGACGCCGACTATCTGATCCTCGAACGACGCGCCCGCGTGGGCGGCACCTGGGACCTGTTCCGGTATCCGGGTGTCCGCTCGGACAGCGACATCTATTCGCTGAGTTATCCTTTCGAGCCGTGGCGCAAGCCGGGTGCGCTGGCCGAGGGCGCCGACATCCGGAAGTACATCGAGCACACCGCGCACAAGTACGGCATCGCCGACCAGATCCGCTTCGAGCGGCACGTGCTGACCGCGGACTGGGATTCCTCGACCGACACCTGGACACTCGGCGTGGAAGTCGGCGAGGGTGCGGACGAACGCACCGAGACCTACCGCTGCCGGTTCCTGCTCTTCGCGACCGGCTACTACGACTACGACCAGCCCTACACGCCCCGGTTCGCCGGAGCCGAGGACTTCACCGGGCAGATCATCCACCCCCAGCACTGGCCGGAGGACCTCGACTATCGCGGCAAGCGCGTCGTCGTCATCGGCAGCGGTGCAACGGCGGTGAGCCTCATCCCCAACCTCGCCGCCGACGCCGCACACGTGACGATGCTGCAGCGCTCACCGTCGTACATCTTCTCGTCGAAGCAGAAGGCCTACCTGGCACCGGCCCTCAAGAAGTTGCTGCCGCCGGCCGCCGCCCACCGTGCGATCCGCCTCCGCTATGCGACGCAGACCGCGGCGATCGTGCACCTCACCCACCGCTTCCCGAAGCTCGGGCGAAAGCTGATCCGCGCCAACGTCGCCGCGAACCTGCCCGACGACTATCCGGTCGACGTGCACTTCAACCCGTCGTACAACCCGTGGGATCAGCGCATGTGCCTGGTTCCAGACGCCGACCTGTTCAACGGCATCACCGAGGGGTCGATCGAGATGGTCACCGACCACATCGACCGCTTCGACGAGACCGGTGTGCGTCTGACATCGGGTCGGCATCTCGACGCCGACATCATCGTCACCGCGACCGGCCTGCAGCTGCTCGGATTCGGCGGGACCCGTCTGCGCGTCGACGGCGACGAGGTGAAGCCGCACGACCGCTTCGTCTTCAAGAGCCACCTGCTCGAGGACGTGCCCAACCTCGCGTGGTCGGTGGGTTACACGAATGCGTCGTGGACGCTGCGTGCCGACATGACCGCGCGGTCCGTCGCGGCCCTGGTGAAGTACATGCGCGAGAACGGCTACACCCACGCCTACCCGCACCTCGGGTCCGAACCGATGACGGCGCAACCGCTGTGGGATCTCAAGGCCGGCTACGTCGAACGGTCACCCGATGCGCTGCCGAAGTCGGGCACCCACGGGCACTGGAAGGTGCGCCACAACTACTATCGGGACGCGCTCGATCACCGCATCAGCAAGATCGACGACTCGATGGTGTTCGGGCGGATCTGAGGACGGCTCCCCGGCCCGAACCGGTTTGTCGGGACCGTCGGCGGCCGCGTTACGCCGTGTGGTCCAAACGGTCGAGATTTGGCGGCAGATGTCCGATCTCTGCTGGTCAGGCCTTGCCCGGCGTGTGACGGGGCGCTGATACTCGAACTCGGCGAGCGCCTCCGCCCGCCACGACCGCGCCAGTGTCGCCGGCGCGTCGGCAAGAGGAGTTCGCCCGATGACCTACCCGCCCGGTCCCCCGACCCACCCCTCGACGCCCTTCGGTGCGCTACCTCCTCGGCCCCGGAACCGGCAGGCCCTCACCCTCGTTCTCGGCGCGATCGTCGTCGTCCTGGCCCTGGTGCTCGCGGCGGGGATCGTCTTCGTCGTGAAGGCCCGCAAGGGGGACATCTACGTACCCGGCCTCACCCTGGCCGCGGTCAACGATCCCGGCATCGACCCGTTCACCGATCCCGTCCTCGTCGCCGGAGCGGGGAACCTGCCCGCGAACGTCGCCCTGACAGCGAGGGCCGGGGCACCGGACATGGGTGGCCGCGCGGTCAACGGCACCGAGGCAGGCCTGTACGCGACCGGCGACACCATGGCCTGCGACACCGCGGCACTCAGCAACCGCCTGATGGCCGATCCGGCGAAGGCCGCCGCCTGGGCGAGCGTCTTCGGGATCAGCACGGCCTCCATCCCGCACTACCTCAACACCCTCACCCCGGTGGTCCTCACGGCCGACACCTGGGTCACGAACCACACCTACACGACGGGTCGGGCCGAACCGTTCCAGTCGGTGCTGCAGCGTGGCACGTCGGTCTATGTCGACGCCGCCGGAGTCCCGCGCGCGATGTGCTCGTGCGGCAATCCACTCGCGCCGCCGGCCTCCGCACCCCTCGGCGGGTACCGGCTCGAGGGTCAGCCGTGGCCCGGCTATCAGAGCCGCGAGGTCACCCGCATCGCCTACAACAACCAGAACGTCACCGCGGTCAACCGGACGACGACGATCGTTCCGGGCGCCCCCACGCCCGTCGCGAACGCCAACGGAGGGTCTGTCCTGCAGCTGCTGAACTTCCTCACCGGCGAGGTCCTGCCGCAAACGCTGGGCGGTCTGCTCGACCTGTCCGGACTGCCGCCGCTCTCCGAACCACTGCCCTCGCCGGCCTCGCTGAACACCCCCTTCACGGCGGGCACCGACGAGGACGCCGAGCGCAACGGCCTGCTCGAGGCCGGTAACCCGGTCGCCGCCCCGGCCGTCGAGGAGCGTGCCGCCGAGGACAACGGCCTACCGGTCGGCGCACCCGCCTCGGACTCGCCGGCCGACTCTCCATCGGGCGAGCCGGGGTCCGGCGTCCCGGGCTCGGCGGAGGTCCCGGCCTCCGGTGCGCCCGAGAGTCCGGCGTCCGAGAATCCCGCCGCCCAGAGTCCCCCGGCGGCCGCGGCCGTCCCGACCTCGTTCAGCGGCGCCGGTGACCTGATCGGGAGCTTCGTCTTCGACGACGCGGGCCTGGCGGTCAGCTGCTCGGTCCCGGCCGGCGCGCCGTCGGGCACCATCACGCTGACGTGCAGCGACGGCGTGCCGCGCACGGTTGGTGCGACCGCACTGCAGCGGGCCGCCGTCCTCGGTGCGACCGACGCGACGGGCGTCTGGACCCTGACCCTGTCGTCCCGGTCCGTCGTGGTCCGCTCCGCCTCCTGGACCGTCGCGCAACCGGAGATCCCCCGGTCGGCTCCGCCCGCGGAGACGTCGACCGAGACGTACGAGGCACCGCCGCCGGCGGAGACCCCCACCGAGACGCCGACCACCACCGAGCCGACCACCAGCGAGTACGTACCGCCACCGGAGGAGCCCACCCAGGCTCCCGAGTCGCCGGCGGAGGCGCCTTATTCGTCACCGGCCGCGTGACCTGGTTCCGCCTCTGACCTGGTACGATGCTCCCGGTCCCGGGAGAACGGTGTGCGTGGTCAGCCGGGTGCCCCAGAGCGGGGTACGGTTCGAGCAATCGTTCAGCTACAGGTCTGATCAACCGACCAACAATGTCGCCCCGGTCACCTAACCTGAACCCCAAGACGGGTTCGCGGTCGTTCATGTCTGAGTCGGCTCATCCGGGCTGTCCGTTGACGAACCGACACCGCAGCAACCCGAAGCACGCTTTACACCCCTGCACTGGGCGCTCCCGATCTCAGCGCACGAGAAAGGAAGTCGACATGACGCCCGACTTCACCGTGGACTCGAACATCGATGACGCCTGGCGCACATTCCAGTTGCACGTAGGTGACCGTCTGGCCAACCTCACCCCCGGCTCGACGCTCACGATCCAGCAGGACCCCCTGATCCCCGAAGGGCCCCACGGCAAACTCCGATTCACCCTCACCGGGTCGAACCGCCTGCGGTGCACCATCGCCGACACCGATCTGCACCCTACCGAGGAGTACTTCCTCGAGCATCTCGAGATACTCGCAGACCTCGGCTGGCGTCGGCTGCGCAACGGCACCCACATCTACGAGGTGGGCCGCCGACGCGTCGACGAGGTCGCCCACACCACGGTGGCCACGCTGCGTCGGGTCTGGGAGGTCGTGCACCCGGCCTTCCTCGACCACAGCCCGGCAGCGCGCCCCGAACCGCAGATCGAGGTCGCCGTTCAGCCCTTCGACGACGACCACCTCCGGGCGCTGCTCGTCGGATCGCTCGAGGACCTGACCGGTTGCCGGATCCAGACCGACGCCGACGGTGACATCGCCCTGCCGACCAAACCGGTGTCGTCGTGGCTGAGTCCCCGGTCGGACGCCCCCCGGCTCGAGTTCTTCGCCCGCCTGGCCGGCGACATCCCCGACCGCAGGCGCGCCGCCGACATCGTGGCGGCCCAGCCGACGATGGGTTCGGCGGTCCGTGTCCACCTCCTGCAGGACGAGGTCTTCGCGACCCTGACCCTCGAATGCGCGGTCTTCCACCCCCACAATCTGGGCTCCGCGCTCGCCGAGTGGTTCAGCTTCCTCGCCGACTGCGCACCCAAGGTCATCGAGCAGATCACGCAGAGCGCGGCACCCGCCCGACCCGAAACCGACGAACGCCTTCCGGATGCGCTGCAGACGTTGCTGGAACTCGATCCCGACGGAGGAAATCTGTCCGCCCACGAGGTCGCCAAGATCTGCCGCTACAACCAGGCCGACATCCTCTCGTTCATCCACACGTGCGAGGAGCAGTACCTCACCTGGCGGCGTTCGGCGGCCGACGCGGTCGCATCCGCCGACTCGACCGAAGCCGACGCGTGCCGGCACGAGGCCGACGCCTGGCGGGCCACGACCCACAATCTGCGCGCCGCTCTCCGGGTCGTCGTGCTGTCCGACGACGACGTCCCCGACCGTCGTCCGACGGCCAAGTAGCCGCGAACCGGACACGGCTCTCGCACGCGTTGGTATTCCGGTAGTCCACCCGGAGGATTACGGTCCCGTACACGAGCGCCATGGTGGTGTGTGCGCTATATCGGTAGTGGGTCTCCCGCGGGCGGCCCCGCCGGGCATTCCATCGGAGCAACGCATGAGCCTCACCACCGACCGCAGCACGTTGACGTTCGCCTTTCCCGAACTGGGACCCGACGCCCGCCTGCATGTCGTCTTCCCGCGGACCATGCGCGCCATCGATACCCACGACCGCGCCGGACTGACCGCTGACATCGCGTTGCCACTCGCGCAGGGCTCACCGACCGGTGACGCCGACGCCGTCATCCCGATGTGGCAGTCGGAGGCGACCTGGATCGACTTCTCCTCTCCGCATCAGCATCCATTCCTGGTGATGGTCGGCGTGGACGGGATCAACGCGATCAGTGGCGAGCCGTTCACCGGGACACCCGACTTCGCCACCGACGACTACATCGAGGTGCCGACGCAGCAGACCTTGGCGTCGTACCGAACGGCCACGGGTGATCACCGGCAGTTCGTCGCCCCGTCGATCAACACCGGGGCGAGACCGGATGCCGGCGGAACACTGGTGCAGCTGACGGTCATCCCGATGCGGACCGACGCCTGGGCACGGCGACGCCGCCACACCTCCGCGAGTGCGTGCGTCCTCTGCGACATCTCCCGGGCCGAGCAGGCGCGCGCACAACCGCGGATCGCGGCGCCTCGGGTCATCGGCCCGCTGGAGTCCGCCGACACCTGGGATCCGACGCGCACGGGGTCGACGGCCGTCCGGATCGTCAACTCGGTGATGTGGGGGTCGCTCACCGGCGGCTCCCCGCGCCACTCTCCGCTGACGTGTGCGGACTACATCGACCGCCGACTTCCCTGGCACACGAGCTTCGGGGAGACGACCCGGCATTCGACTCCCCTGTAGATCTCACCCGGGTGTCAGGAAGGCGTCGTAGTATTCGGGTTCCGCAGGTTCGCCGGCGGCCGCCCAGCACGAGGACCCAGCCCTGAGGAGTGCGAATGTCCCCCGATTTCGATGCCGTCGTCGAGGCGGCATGGCGGGACTTCACCGAGACCCTCGCAGGCCGGGTTCCGCAACTGGTTCCCGGGCAGTCGTTGACCGTCGTGGAGGCCGCGGCGGGTGGCTGGCGCAGGCGGATGACATTCGCCGTCGCCGACCAGGACCGGTTGCGCTGCACCATTTCCGCGGGCGATCTGACGTGGACCGACAAAGACCGCTGGATGCGGCAGGCCACCTACATCGTCGACCGCGGCTGGTGCCGCGTGGAGGGCCGCCGCGCCTTCTGTTACGAGGTGGACGACGACCGTTTCGGCGACCTCGCCCGCGCCGCCGTACGAGCTCTGCGCGAGGTGTGGGGAGTCATCCACCCGTCATTCGTCAGCATCGGCGACCCGTCGTACGCGCGGCACCATCTGGCGTCGGGATCGGCCGACATCGAGAACACCGACGACGCCTCCGGCGCCGACCGGCACGGACGCGAGTTCGGGACCCACGCGCTCGACCCCGAGACCACCAACGCCGACACCATCCGCTTCGCCTCGCTGGCCCGTCCGCTCGATGCACCCGCCGAGAGTGGGGTCGTACCGCAGTCCAAGGACCATCTCGTCGAACTGGTCCGCGCGGCGATGGCCGCGGCCGGCCGGCCGGTGGTGATCAGCCCACGCAAGGCGATCTTCGTGCGGTCGTCGGGTACCTCGTTGCTGCGGCCGACACGGGATGCGCGTGCGCTGGAGATCGTCACGATCCTCAGTTCCGCAGTACCGCCGCCATCGGTGCTGGGGATGCTGATCTCCGAGTTCTCGCCGCGCTGGCCGGAGATCGCGGTGGTCGTCCGCAACGGTCTCGTCTACGCGCAGCGTCGCCTCGATGTGGCGGTGTTCAGTCCCGCCAACCTCGACGCCGCGCTGCGGCGGTGGGACGAGTTCGCCGCCACCGCCCGCGCCGAGATGATCACCCGACTCGAAGGCGACAAGAAGTCCACGCACCGGTGTCGTGGTGAGCGTCTCCCCGGAGCGTTGCTGGCACTTCTGCGCGTCAACCAGAAACCGGGCAGCAAGCTGTCGCCCAGTACTGTGCTCATCGCCTGCCGCCGCGACCCCGAACGCGTGCACGAGTTCTTCGACATCTGCGCCGCGGAGATGCGCGAGTGGATGGACAACTTGGCGTCTGCCCGCAAGGCCGAACTCGGCGAGGAGGAGATCGCCTTCTGCGAGGCGGAGCACCGCGCCTACGCGGAGGTGGCGCAGTTGCTCCTCAGCGCGATGGAGCTGACCTGACCGTCAGGCGGTCGATGCGTACGACATGTGTACGACGCCGTTGTCGAAGGACTCCGTCCCCACCAGGGTGAGCGGCAGGTCGGCGAGACCGTCGAAGAGGCGCGCGCCGCTACCGAGGACCACCGGGTAGACGAGTAGGTGCAACTCGTCGATCAGCCTGTCGCGCAGCAGGGCTCGGACCAGCGTGCCGCTGCCGCTGATGTACAGGTGGTGGGATTCCTTGAGTTCTCGGATCCGCTCGGGGTCGTAGCCACCGATGGCCTCGGAATTCTGCCAGCCCGTCGCCTCGTCGAGCGTCGAGGAGACTACGTACTTGGTGGTGTCGTTGAAGAACGGGGCGCCCGGGTCGTCGTCGACGGTCCGTTTCGACCAGGCCGGACCGAACATCTCGAAGGTGTTGCGGCCCAGCAGGATTCCGTCACATTCGCCGGTGATACGGCCCAGGACCTCGCCCATCCGGTCGGTGAACCCGTACGGCATCGTGAAGGCGGGGTTCTCGTAACTACCGTCGAGGGTGACGAACTCGTGGACGTGGATCTTTCCCATCGGGATGCTCCTGTGCTCGCGGTCTGCGTTGGTGTCACGATGTCAGACCCGAGGTCCCGCCGGAACTCATCGGTGGCGATGGCCGGGCCCGCCGAAACGACCTCCGGGCCGGAGGAGGGTCGATTAGGGTTCGGCGCAGCGGGTCCGCAACGAGGCGACCCCCGGAGGAGGTTCTCGTGGCCACCGTCCACACCGCAGCAGGACCGATCGATTCCGCCGATCTCGGCAAAGTGCTTGTGCACGAGCATGTCTTCATCGTCGGCGAGGAGTTCCGGCAGAACTACCAGGACGACTGGGACGAGGACGCGAAGGTCGCCGAGGCCGTCCATGACCTGGCCGAGCTGAAGGAGCTGGGGATCGACACGATCCTCGATCCCACGGTCCTCGGACTCGGCCGGTACATCCCGCGCATCCAACGGATCGCCGAGCAGATCGACCTCAACATCGTCGTCGCGACGGGGCTCTACACGTACAACGACATCCCGTTCCAGTTCCACTACGCCGGCCCCGGGTTGCTGTTCGATGTTCCCGAACCGCTGGTCGATCTGTTCACCAAGGACCTCACCGAAGGCATCGCCGACACGGGGGTCCGCGCCGCATTCCTCAAGTGCGCCATAGAGGAACAGGGGCTGACGCCCGGCGTCGAGCGCGTGATGCGAGCCGTCGGCCAGACCAGCGCGCAGACCGGTGCGCCCATCACCGTGCACACCAACCCGCACACCCAGTCGGGTCTGGTGGCGCAGAAGGTGCTGGCCGAAGAGGGTGCCGATCTCACCAAGGTGGTCATCGGCCATTCCGGCGACAGCGTCGACCTCGACTACCTGATGAAGATCGCCGACGCCGGCTCGATCCTGGGCATGGACCGATTCGGTCTCGACCTGCTGCTGCCGTTCGAGGACCGGGTGAACACGGTCGCCGAACTGTGCAAACGCGGCTACGCCGACCGCATGGCACTCGCCCACGACGCGTCGTGCTTCATCGACTGGTTCGACCACGAGGCGAAGAAGCAGGCGCTGCCCAAGTGGAACTATCGCCACATCAGCGACGACGTCCTGCCCGCGCTCCGCGAGCGCGGCGTCAGTGACGACGACATCACGACGATGCTCGTCGACGTCCCGCGCCGCTACTTCGAGTAGCTGCTCAGGCCAGGGATCGCTGGTAGCGCCGCATTCCGCGCAGCCAACGGTCGTAGTCGGCACCCTTCTGGCGGTACATGTCCAGCACCTCGGCGTGCGGCAGGATCAGGAACCGTTCGTCGGCAACGGCTTCCAGCACGATCGCGGCCACCGCACCCGGGGTCAGGACCTCACCGGCGGTCTCGACGGCCCTCTGCATCAGCTTCTGATCCGCGGTCGCCGAATCGTCGTCGGGCCGCAGCAGCTTGGTGTCGACGCCCATCGGGCACAAACAGCTGACGCGGACACCGTCGTCGCCGTGGGTGATGTTGAGCCACTCGGCGAAACCGACCGCGGCATGCTTGGTGACCGAGTACGGCGCGTTGCCGATCTGGGTCAGCAGGCCCGCGGCCGACGCCGTGCTGACGAAGTACCCGCCGCCCCGCTCGACCCACTCCGGCACCAGACGACGCGCCGCCCGGATGTGGCTGCGCAGGTTGACGTCGAGCGCCAGATCCCACATCGCCTCGTCGGTGTCCAGGCCGCCACCACGTCCGATACCGGCGTTCGCGAAGTACAGGTCGACGGGCCCGTAGGTCGACTCGGCGAGGCGGACCGCGGCGTCGATGTGGTCGTCGCTGGAGGCATCGCCGGCGATCGCGACCGCGGCCTCCCCGAGTGCGCCGGCGACGCTTTCCGCCGATGCCGCATCGAGGTCGGTGACCACGACCTTCGCGTCCGCCTCGACCAGTGCGTGCGCGAGCGCACCACCGATCCCGCCCCCGCCGCCGGTGACGATGGCAACCCTGCCTGCGACGTCCATGGGAATCTCCTTCGATCGGTGAGTCTGGGTCAAGACCTACCAGACGTGCCAGCCGTCTCCGACGGACGACCCGTGCCGAAGGGCTCGCGTCCCGGTCTGGCCACGGACTACCGGGGCGCTTTCCGTGAGCTCGATGCCATCCGCCGACGTGCGGTCCGGTTATCTCCCAGGACATCGGTGACAGTTCTGCATCAAGACATCGGTGACAGTGTTGGGGGTCTTGGTGGTGACACTTCTTCATGAAATGCCCGCGAGGCGTCACTCTGCGTGAGCCTCGCGTGTCGCGGTGCCGACGAGGGGGGCCTGACGCAGTTGCTCGACGGATCGCGCGCTCGGTGACGGTCAGCAGCATCCCGTGGTGGCGCTGAGGACGTTGCGCAGTGCTTCCAGCGAGTCCGGTTGCGCTCGGTAGTAGACGTTCATCCCTCGTCGGTCGGGGGTGACCATGCCGGCTTTGCGGAGCTGCCCTAGGTGGTGGCTTGTGGTTGCTTCGGTGAGGCCGACCGCGGTCGCGAGGTCGCAGGTGCAGATTCCGTCACCGGTATCGGCGAGCAGGATCGAGATGAGCTTGATCCTGACCGGATCGGCAAGCGCCTTGAGCCGCAACGCGATCTCCAGCGCGGTGTCGTCATCGAGCGGGGCCGCCGACACCGGTGCGCAGCAAATAGGGGCACTGATGTCGACCATCGGCAAGGTCTTGGGCATGACCCGACCATACCCCGGGACTTGACATATGTCGAAAAGGTGGCACCCTGCAGGTGTCAGTAGTTCGATATATGTCTCACAGGTGAAGGTGATGGTCATGTCCCGTATGCAGCTCGCGCTCAATGTCGATGATCTCGATACCGCGATCGAGTTCTACTCCAAGCTGTTCAACACCACCCCGGCCAAACGCAAGCCGGGATACGCCAACTTCGCGATCGTCGAGCCGCCCCTGAAGCTGGTGCTGCTGGAGAATCCCGGCCAGGGCGGCACGATCAACCATCTCGGCGTCGAGGTCGAGTCGAGCGAGAAGGTGCACGCCGAGATCGCCCGGTTGTCCGGGGAGGGCCTGTTCACCCAGGAGGAGATCAACTCCACCTGCTGTTTCGCGACGCAGGACAAGGTGTGGGTGACCGGACCGGCGAAGGAGAAGTGGGAGGTCTACACCGTGCTCGCGGACTCCGAGACGTTCGGGACCAGCCCGAAACTGCTGGAACAGAACGCCACCGAGGATGCCGAGCAGGGTTCGGTGTGCTGCGGTGGCAGCGCCGCCGACCAGGCCGAGGCGCGCACAGCCTGCTGCTGACAGCCTCGGTTCGCGTTCTCGCCTACCCCGTGATGCGGTCGGCGAGAACGCGAATCCGGGCGGTGATGTCGTCGCGGATCAGGCGCATCCGCTCGACGCCGTCGATGCCTCGCGTCGAGGGTTCGTCGGTCTTCCACACCTCGAGGGCGACGCCGTCGGGTGGGGTGACCCCGGCGGTGCCGACCACCACGACAAGATCAGCGGCGCGCATCAGTTCGTCGGTCAGTTGCCGCGGCTCGTGTCCGGCGACATCAGCGCCGACTTCGGCGAGCACCTGGGCGGACAGTTCGTTGACCTGACCGCCGATCTTGGCGTTGGTGCCGGCGGAGGACGCTGCGATCCGGTCGGTGACCGTGGGCGTGAGATATTCGGCCATCACGGATTTGCCGCGGTTGCTCACGCACACGAACAACACCTGCTGTGGTGTGCTCATCGGCCGACCTGCTGGTTAGCGGGGACCAGTTCGTCGAGCAGGTCCGCGACCAGTGCGCGGATCTGATCGCGGATCGGGCGGACCGCATCAATGCCTTGACCGGCCGGGTCGTCGAGGGCCCAATCGCGGTAGCTGACGCCGGGGAACACCGGGCACGCATCGCCACAGCCCATGGTGATCACGACGTCGGAGGATTCGACGGTGTCGGGGGTGAGGATCTTCGGTGACTGTGCCGAGATGTCGATACCGACTTCAGCCATCGCCTCGACAGCGGCGGGGTTGATCGAGTCGGCAGGTGCGGATCCGGCGGAGCGGACCTCGACGCTGTCCCGGCCGAGAGCGGTCAGGAAACCGGCGGCCATCTGCGATCGGCCGGCATTGTGGACGCACACGAACAGCACGCTGGGTCGAGAGGAAGGCATGAGACAGTCCCTTTCAGCTGTGGAGGAATGCTCGGAAAGTCACACATGGTTGGCCGTGAGCTCGGCAAGGAGCTCACGAACCCGGGCGTCAAGGTCATCGCGGATCGCGCGAACCTCGCCAAGTGGACGGCCTTCGGGATCGGAGACCGTCCAATCGAGATACCGCTTGCCGGGATAGATCGGGCACGCGTCGCCGCAGCCCATGGCTACGACCACGTCGGCGGCGGCGACTACATCGTCGGTGAGCGGTTTGGGGTACTGCGTGCCCAAGTCGACGCCGATCTCGGTCATTGCTTCGACGACGGTCGGGTTGATCGAGTGCGCGGGGGCTGACCCGGCGGAGCGCACGTGTACCCGACCTGTGGCGTGGTGGGTCAACAATCCGGCGGCCATCTGCGAGCGGCCGGCGTTCTGCACGCAGACGAACAGAACTTCGGGCACATCCTTGGGCGCCGATCCATCGACCTGGGCCAGGGCGCGTAATCGATCAGCCGCGAACCGGCCCGCCAAGGTCGTCAGATGCGCATGTACCCGGGAGGTGCGCCGTAACGCGGTGTAGGACTCGAAAACACAGCGTTCCACCGTCTGCCGAGACACCACCCCCTCGTACTTGGCGGCCAAGTCAGCTGCGGTACGGGCGAGCACGGTATGCGGCATCAGCAGCTCGGGCTGCGCGCGGTGTTCGCCGCGACTCAGCTGTTCGTCCAACACATTCTCAGACATCGCGAACAGGCTCCTTCGATACATCTGGGCTGGAGGCGGTCGTCGGACTGGTGAAGCGTTTCCGCAACGCCAGAGACACGTAGACCAGCGCGACGAGGACGGGGACCTCGATGAGTGGGCCGATGACTCCGGCCAGGGCCTGACCGGAGGTCGCACCATAGGTGGCGATCGCGACGGCGATGGCGAGCTCGAAGTTGTTGCCGGCGGCGGTGAACGCCATTGTGGTGGTCCGTGCGTACCCCAGCCCCATCGCGGCGCCGAGGACGAATCCGCCGCCCCACATCACCGCGAAGTAGATCAGCAGCGGCAGAGCGATCCGCACGACGTCCCACGGCTGCGACGTGATCTGCTCCCCCTGCAACGCGAACAGTATGACGATGGTGAACAGCAGGCCGTAAAGGGCCCACGGCCCAAGACGCGGCAGGAACGAGGATTCGTACCAGTCGCGGCCTTTGGTTCGCTCGCCGATGCGGCGGGTGAGGAAGCCGGCGACCAGAGGTATACCCAGGAAGATCAGCACCGACTTCGCGATCTGCCACGGCGAGGTGTCGATGGTGGTCTGCTCCAGGCCCAGCCAGCCGGGCAACACCGAGAGGTAGAACCAACCCAACACGGCGAACATGATCACTTGGAACACCGAGTTCAGGGCGACGAGAACAGCAGCGGCCTCGCGGTCACCGCACGCCAGGTCGTTCCAGATGATGACCATCGCGATGCATCGGGCCAGACCCACGATGATCAGTCCGGTCCGATACTCCGGCAGATCCGGGAGCAGGAGCCAGGCCAGCGCGAACATCAACGCCGGTCCGATTATCCAGTTCAACGCCAACGACCCGAGTAACAGGCGACGATCACCGGTGACCGAGTCGAGTCGGTCGTAGCGCACCTTGGCCAGCACCGGATACATCATGATCAGCAATCCGAGGGCGATCGGCAGCGAGATGCCGTCGAGCTCGACCGCCGCCAAAGTGTCACCCAGGCCGGGGACGACTCGGCCGAGCAGCAGTCCGGCGACCATCGCGGCGCCGATCCACACCGGCAGAAACCGGTCCAGCGTCGACAACTTGCCCGCGACTGCGGTGTCGGTGGCGGTCACTGGTCCGCCTCACACGAGCGGGTTTCCCCCACGACCGCGGCGAGATCCCGCAGCAGGTCCGACAGTTGCTGCAGCGCTTCGGTGTTCACCCGGTAGTACACCCAGGTCGCGCGGCGCTCGCTGGTCACCAGACCTGCCTGGCGCAGCACCTTCAGGTGATGCGAGATCGTCGGCTGTGACAGTTCGAACGGTCCAGAGATGTCGCACACGCACGCCTCGCCGCCCGGATGCGCGGCGACCTCGGACAGCAACCGCAGCCGAACCGGATCCGCAAGCGCCTTCAACAATGGGGTGACAGCCCCGGTCTCGTCACCACTCAGACCGCGGCCCGGTGACAGCAGGAGATTCTTATTCGACACGCGTCAATATTGACACACGTCGATGCAAGCGGCAAGGCGTCGATTCCGTTTAGCGGGTACGACACGCCCGATGGGCTCCAGCCAAGCCGGCACCCTGGCCTTCGGTTCACACTGCAAGCACTCGACGCTCAGGCGGTGGTAGTTAACGAACCTATCGATCCTGTCGTGCGGCTGGCGATCTCGCAGTGGCATGATGATGCACCCCGCGGAGCGGTCTCGACATTCTGCGCCGAACAATGGATTTCGCGGAAGCCGTTCTACGAGTTGCGTAAACGAGCACGAGCGGATGGGCCGTCGGCGGTCCTGGAACCCCGTACCCGCCGCCCGAAGTCGAGCCCGTCAGCGCTCAATGACGAGGTCAAAGCGCAGGCGGTGGCCGTGCGCGCCGCTCTGGAAGCCTCAGGTCTGGATCACGGGCCGATCAGCGTGCACGACAAGATGCAGTCGATGGGGTTGACTCAGGTGCCCTCAACGGCCTCGCTGGCCCGGATCTTCCGCGAAGCCGGTGTCGCTCGCCGTGAGCCAAAAGAAGAAGCCCCGCTCGGCGTGGCGGAGGTTCGTCTACCCGGCGCCGAATGCGTGCTGGCAACTCGATGGCACCGAGTACGTCCTGACCGGTGGACGCAGGTGCGTCATCCTGCAGCTCATCGACGATCACTCTCGCTACGCCGTGGGCTCACATGTGGCCGCAGGCGAAACGGCTGAGGCTGCGATCGCCGTGTTCGACAAGGCAGTGACCGCCCACGGAGTACCTCAACGACTCCTCACCGACAATGGGCCCGCGCTCAACCCCTCGCGGCGCGGCCGTCTCGGTCAGCTCGTCGAGCACGTCCGCGTGCTCGGGGTGGAAACGATCACCGGCAAGCCCTACAAGCCGACCACGCAGGGAAAGAACGAGCGATTCCATCAGTCGTTGTTCCGGTATCTGGACAAGCAGCCATTGGCTGACACCCTGGCCGAGCTGCAGGCCCAGGTTGATGCGTTCGATCACATCTACAACACCCAACGGCCTCACCAGGGCCTGCCAGGGCGCGTCACACCACTGGCCGCGTGGCAAGCCACACCGAAAGCCCATGCGCCACACCCGATAGCCGGTGGGTCACTGTTCGATCGGCCTAAATCGCGCCCGCGGCCCGCGCCGCGCCCAACCGCCGATCTACCCGAGGGCGTCCTGGTCAGGACTGTCAGCACTTCCGGCACCATCAGCGTGGACTCAGTCACCTACACGGTCGATGTGGACCACGCCTTCGACCAGGTCCTCGTCGTCGCCGACGACAGCGCTATCGTCATCGCGAACACCGATGGAGAGGTCGTAGTCGAACACCTTCGACCCCGCTCCCGGAGTTAGCTACGTCGGCAACCGACAACCCCGCGGCCCACGCCCCACGAAGACCAGACCGTCACCGAAGTCCTGACACATCAACTGTCACCGAAGTCCTGACACAGAACTGTCACCGAAGACCCGATACATCACAGCCGAATTGCGGTCCACTACACCATCCCACCGACAAGATTCCGTCTGCGAAGTCGTGCCAGTCTTGTTGCACGCCAACGGAATAGCGCGTACAGTCGAACGTGTATTCGACAATCGATCCGCGGGGGGTGATCGTCATGACCGATATCGCATCGACCGGTGCGGTCGACGAGTTCCCTGCCGGGATGCCCGAGTTGCTCGACGAACTCGACGCGCTCGTCGACAAGCTGCAGACCACCGGTTTCACCCGCCTGTCCGATACCGAGGTCGACGACGCCGGCATCCGTATAGAACAAGCCATCGCCCGACTCACCTACACCGGCAACCAGCAGATCGTCGAAGCCGACCAGCGCGACCTACCTCGTAAAGCCGGGTACCGCAGCGTCATCGACTACATGAAACACCGGCTGCGCATGGCCTACCCCGGCAGACGCCTCAAACAAACCCGCGCCACCGCCACCTACCCCGACGCCACCACCGGCCAACCCCTCGAACCCGTCCACCCCACCCTCGCGAAAGAGTTCGCCGACGGTCGGGTCGGGTCCGGGCACGTGCATGCGGTGATGGACGTGCTCGACCAGATCCCCCACGCGGTCGACCACGACATCAAGGTCGCCGCCGAACGCACCATGGCCGAACAAGCCGTCAACCTCACCCCCGACCAGATCACCGACGCCGGCGCCCGACTCCTGGGCTACCTCGATCCCGACGGCACCCTCGCCGACGACACCGACCGTCAACGGCGCCGCAACCTGTACCTCAACCGGCAACGCGCCGATGGCACCGCCAAGATGGCCGGCACCCTGACGCCTGAACTGCTGGCACGGGTGTCGATGTTCCTGGCCGTGTGGGCCAAACCGGGGATGAACAACCCCGACGATCCCGAGTCCCCGCACGGCTCGATCGAGGACGCCGATCCCGAAGCCGTCGCGGCCGCGGCCGAACGTGATGACCGCAGCCCCGCCCAGCTCAACCACGACGCCCTCAACGCACTCCTCAAAGCCGTGTTCGAGGACGGCATGCTCGGGAAGAGTCATCGCGGGTTGCCTATGCAGGTGATCGTCAAGGCCGACCTCAACGACCTCGTCCGCGAAGCCGGTTACGCCGTCACCGCCACCGGCACCCAGATTCCCATCCCCGACCTGATCAACCTCGCCGCCGACGCCCAACCCTGGCTGGCGGTGTTCAAAGACGCCACCGCCGTCCCGCTCTACTTCGGCCGCGGCAAACGCCTCGCCACCCGCGAACAGCGCTTGGTGTCCTTCGCCCGGCCCGATGGTGAAAGCTGCTCCAACCCCGACTGCTGTGTACCCGCCGCCCACGTGGAAATGCATCATGCCCACATCGGTTGGGTCGATGGCGGATTCACCGACATCACCAACCTCACCCCCGCCTGCACCCGCCACCACCACATGGTCGGAAACCAGCCCGGACAATTCACCACCCGCATAGTTCGCGACGGCCCCGACGAAGGCCGCGCCACCTGGCAACTCAACACCGCACCCGGCGCACCACCCAACCCCGAACGCATCAACCGAAGACCCGACATACCCCGCCGATTCGCCGACCACCTCAAACAGGTACGCGACGAGATCCACGGACCCGAACCGGAGTCCGGCGATACCCCACGCCTCCAGATGCGCCAGATCATCGACCTACGCAACGCCACTCCTGCCGAACTCGTCGTCGCCTCAGCGCTTCTCGACCACGCGTACGGAGGCTCAGGACGGGAAGGTCACCGGCCCTTCGAGGTTCGTCGCTAACGCTCCTCACACCTCAGGGAGCGGGAACGCACGCACGCCACCACTCCCAAACACCCCCAAGGGAGCGAGGAACGTGGGCGCAGACACTCCCACACACACCTCAGGGAGCGAGAAACCCACGCACGCTATCGCTCCCGCACACAACCCGGGGAGCTGGAACGGGCGCTGGTCAGTTTGTCACCTCGTCCACATCGTCGAGGTCCGCAGACGACGCGCCGGTGATGATGTCGAGAACCTTCGGGTACTCGGGCGCGGTAGAGGTCACCACCGAGCCGTGGTTGCCGCCCGGGAGCAGCACCGCGGTGGCCTCGCCTCCCTGCTTCACCACGGCTTCGACGTAGCGACTCGAGTTGGCCGACGAGACCATGCGGTCGCCGGTGTTGTGCACGGCGACAACCGGCGTCGAGGGATCGATGTTCTGGATCGGATCGACCATTGCGTAGCGCTTCGGCACCTGACGCGGTGTGCCACCGAGGGCGGTCACGATGCGATCGTCGCCATGCGTTGCGGCATAGACCATGTCGAGCGGTCCGGCGAGCGAGACGATGCGTGTCGGCCGGAACACCGGCCTCGCACCGACCTCGTCGTCGTCCAGCTTGTGCCGAGTGCCGCCCCACACGGCGAGCTGCGCGCCCGCACTGTGTCCGACGACGAGCTCATCGTCGGTGGTGATCTGTGGGAACTGCTTGTCCACCACCGAGACGTGGTCGAGCGCACTCGCGACATCCCGGAAGGTCGTCGGCCAGCCGCCACCCGAACCCACCCGTCGGTATTCGACGTTGTAGACCGCCATCCCGCGATCCGCGAGATCCCGCGCGAGCGGCTCGAAGATGTCCGCGCCCAGCGCACTCTGCCACGCACCACCGTGGATCAGGACGACGAGCGGGATCGAATCGACCCGCTGCTCCCCCTCCGGCAGGTACAACTCGGCCCAGTTCTGTTCGCTGTCGGCCTCGCCGGGCGTCGGGTACTCGAACCGGTGAACGGTGACCTCGTCGAGGTACTCCACCGCTGCGGTGGAGGTCGCCGTCTGGGTCTTGACCGGACCCGACGCCGACGGATCGTCGGCAGTGCACGCCGTCAGTCCGAGACCGGCGGCGAGTGCGACGCCCAGAAGTCGAAGTGGGACAGGCGACCAGCCGGATCGCCGGGAATCACGAAGGGTCAACGAAGGCAACAATTCTGTGCCTGCCTTTCCGGCCACGAGGCCATTCCACATTCTGCCGCATAAGGTAAAGCGAAAGTAATGACGGGGGTATCCAATTGGCGATCGGGCGCGGAACGCGGATGATCTCGGCGCCGATCGTCGTGGTTCTGACCGTTCTACTCGCCGGGTGCGCCACCTCGGCGAAGTCGGCTGTGCCCGAGACGATTCCAAATATCAGTACCACACTCTCGCCGGCTCCGCCGTCACCGCCCACACGAGTGGCGTCGAACGTCCCGATGAAGCGACTGGCACCGGGTGAGAAACCGCCCCAATTCATCCTGTTCTCCTTCGACGGCGTCGGGGTGTCGAAGAACTGGGACCTGTTCCTGCGCACCGCCGCCGAATCGGACGCGAGATTCACCGCGCTCATGACCGGGCTCTATTTCCTCACCGACGCCAAGAAGCGGCAGTACCGTGGTCCGGGATACAAACCCGGCGAGGCGGCGATCGGATTCGGCGGATCGAAGAAGGAGGTGATCGAGGAGATCACCTACCTCAACCGCACCTGGTACGACGGCCACGAGATGGGCACCCACTTCGTGGGCCATTTCTGCGCGGGCACAGAGAATCCCGGTAAGTCGTGGACCAGTGCCGAGTGGCGTCACGAGTTGGCTCAGTTCTTCCGGCTCATGACGCAGTGGCGTGAACTCAACGGAATCCGCACCGGACCCGACCTCGCCTTCGGACCCGAAGCGGTGAAAGGCGCTCGGACACAGTGCCTCGAGGGTTCGATGAAAGCGCTCTTCCCTGCGCTGCGCGATTACGACATGCTGTGGGACTCGTCGATGCCGGCGTCGCGACCGGGTGTCTACTGGCCGTCGAAGATCAACGGCGTCTGGGAGTTCCCTGTCCCCTACGTCTGGTCGCCGGCGCTGAAGCAACGCCAGACAGCGCTCGACTACAACTTCTGGTACAGCGTCAACAAGGCGACGGATCGGCCCGCCGATCGTGCGCGGATCGCGCGGGTCGTCACCAGCACCTACGACTACATGTTGCGCCGGGCCTATGAGGGAAACCGCGCGCCGCTGGTGATCGCCAACCATCTGAACACCTGGAACGCCAACGCCTTCAACCCGGCGACCGCCGCCTTCATGCGTCGCGCGTGCACCAAGCCGGAGGTCATCTGCGCCACCCACCAGGACGTCATCGCCTGGATGGAGCTGCAGGACCCCGCGGTCCTGAAGAAGTGGCGGTCGATGGCCCCGGTCGCCGTCGACGCGCATCACTAGCTGTACTGACCCGCCAGGTTGGGTACGCGGTCGGCGGGTGAGTTGCCTCGGAGTGCGGTGTGGCCGCGTTCGTGGTTGTAGTTGTGAAGGAATTCGGGGAAGGCTGCGACGCGTTCGGTTTCGCTGAGGTAGGGGCGAGCGTGGGCCCATTCCTCCTGGAGGGTCCGGTTGAATCGTTCGACCTTGCCGTTGGTTTGCGGCCGGTACGGTCGGGTCCATTTGTTACCGGGAGTGGTCGTCGACGGCGTGATGCAGGATACGCGTACCCCCGGTTCGGGCGGCCAGCATCTTTGCGGGTTCGCCCAGGCTCGCGGTGCGCTGGAGTTGCGGGTGCCCTGGGCGCGGCCGTGTACGCGATGTCGGCCACCGTCGGGGATTCTCCCTATGTCACGTCGACTCGCCGGACGGCGGAATCACCTGACCGTCAGGGGCACCGGCGTCGTGGACCCACCGGCGCGCACCGTTGCGGTCAGCGGGGTCCAGCCCGTCCAGAGATCCACCGGCACATCGAGCGTCGCGCCCGGCCGGAGGGTGACCGGAGTCCGGGTGACCGCACTCCGGTCGGCGATGGTGTCGCTGCGTTCGACCGCGACCTGGAACTTCTGCGAACGTCCCTCGGTCCGCACGGTCACGCCGACCGGTGAGGTGGCCCCTACCGACACCGACGAGCCCGGGCCGACGGCGAGCTGCGAGGTGTCGACCGAGACCGACCGCAACGAGTCCTCGGTGGCGACCTCGAACACGGCTGTCGTCGGTGCCGACGAACTCACCCGAACCGCGTGACGAACCGGATCGACATCGAGCGCCGATGTCGCACCCGCCGGGACCTCGAGGTCGCCGACCGCCACCGCTCCACCCGCGCTCAGCACGGTCGTGTTGATGTCGGCGGTACGCCCGGCCTCGACACCGTCCACGACGATGCGGAAACGCTTGCCCGCTGGCACGGTGAATCGTGCGGAATTGTCATTGTTGAACAGAATCCGCTGCTCGACACCGGGAATCGGCTTGCCGGACGGATCGGTGACCCGGACGTCCCAGTCCACGTCACCGACACCCTGCGCCGTGCCGTTGGTGTCACTGACCAGCACGACGGTGTCGTCGGTGCGCAGGTCGGGATCCTGGTGACGCTTCAGAACCTGGGCCAGCGGGACCAGCATCATCCTGTTCTTCGGCGAGCCCTGGTACAGCATCGTCGGCTCGGACGGGTTCGTCGCCGTCGAGTAGTACCAGGAGTCGGCGGCGGGATCGACGACCACCATCTTCTCCCGGCCCGGGAAATTGTTGTCATAGACGACGATTCCGTGCTTGCCGCCACCGAGGTCACGGAGCGCGATCGGTGTGATCGCATGCCCGGCGGAATGTTCCTCGTCCGTATAGATGGCGAGGATGTAGTTGTCGTTGCGCGACCATGCG
This sequence comes from Gordonia sp. 135, assembly GCF_009720185.1. Taxonomy (NCBI): domain Bacteria; kingdom Bacillati; phylum Actinomycetota; class Actinomycetes; order Mycobacteriales; family Gordoniaceae; genus Gordonia; species Gordonia sp. 135. The sequence continues at coordinate 129,108 of NZ_CP046257.1, read as the reverse complement.
GTACGGAGCTTCGACAGCGCCTGTGGCACCGAGACCTCACGTTCGGCGAGGTCCGTGGGAGGGAAGCCCTGGGTGATGAACATCCGGGCGATCAGTTCGTCCAGCGGCCCCGACGCCGGCATGCTGTAGACGCTCTGTCCTGGCAGCGCCAGCGGGAACTGGCTCAGCCGCTTCGTGTTGTACAGGCCTGCCAGCGCCGCCATGCCGTAGCAATGACCGCCGGTCATCGACGCGTTGAATTCCGCCTGCACGAGTTCGGCGACGGTGGTCGGTGAGCAGATGCCGAGCACGATGCGGGCGCATACCTCGTCACCGAACACCGCGCGCATTCCCTCGGTCGTGAGTCCGCGCCGGTGCAGGGCGTCGTTGGGCCCCCAGTTCTCGAAGGAGAAGCCGTCGCGTTTCACATCGAACCCGGAGTGGGCGACGACCTTTCCGGCCTGAGGATTCACGACCGGTGCGGCGTCCGCTGTGTCGGCGCCTACGGTCAGGAACGCAGCGGCTGCGGCAACCGCCAGGCCGGCAGCGGAAACACGGAATGACGCGCGAAGGCGAGACCGGGTACTGAGCATGGCAAAACAGTAGCGGACAAATCAGGCATCCTGAGCAGGTCCTGAGAAGAATCCGCATTCTTGCCGGCAGTCTGTCACGGGAATGTCGTTCGCGGGGATCAGCCCCGGCGAGTCAGCGTCCGACGCGCGATGCGGGCGACCGCCTCGTCGATGAGCCGGCCGGCACTGTCGGTCGCGGCTCCCTGCCCGGCGGCATCGAATGCCGCCAGCACGTCGACCGCTGTGTCCACCTCGGACGCGGTCGGTGCGAGACCGGCACGGGCGGGCCGGATCTGGCGCGGGTGGATGCACGCACGACCGAAGAAGCCCAGCCCGGTCAGGCGCCGGGTCTCGGTCTCGAACGACTCCGGATCGTCGATGACCGGCGACGCGGCCGCGAGTGGTGGCCGGATCCGTGCCGCCGCCGACGCGGCCACGACTTGGGAACGTGCCCAGAGCAACTCGTCGCCGACGACCGGCGTCACGCCGAGGTCCGCAGCCAGGTCCACCTCGCCGATCTGCACGAACTCGACGCGGGGGCCGGCGGCGATCGCCGGCGCATTCACCAGACCCGCACCGGTCTCGATCAGCGGTGAGACCGGCGTCCGCGGACGGCCCTCCGCAGCCTCGAGGTCGGTGAGCATCCGGTCCACGCGATCCAGCGTCGCGCGATCATCGCATTTGGGCAGCCAGATGCCGTCGGCCCCACACCGGACCGCCATGGTCAGGTCGTCGAGGAGTTCGGCGCCGGGATTCACCCGTACCCACGTGGGCACCCCGGCCCGGTCGCGCTTCTCCAGCCAGGTCCCCACCGCGATGCGCGCGGAGTCCTTGGCCGCGACCGGTACCGCGTCCTCGAGGTCGAGGACCACGGCGTCGGTACCGGACGTGGTCGCCTTGCCGAACCGTTCGGGCCGGTCGCCCGGTACGTACAGGTAGACGAGCGGCGAACTCATCCGACGGTGACGGTTCCGTTGACCAGCGCCTTGGCGATGACGGTCCGCATGATGTCGTTGGTCCCCTCGCCGATCGACATCAACGGCGCATCGCGGTAGTAGCGCTCGACGTTGAACTCGGTCGAGTAGCCGTAGCCGCCGTGGATACGCATCGCCTCGAGGCTGGCGGTGATCGCGGTCTCCGACGCGAAGTACTTCGCCATTCCGGCCTCCCCGTCGACACGTGCACCCGAATCCGCCTTGGCAGCAGCCCAATACGTCATGAGACGCGCCGCCTGCAGCTGGGTGGCGATGTCGGCGAGCTTGAGCTGGATCGCCTGGAAGTCGGAGATCGGCTTCCCGAAGGCGGTGCGCTCGCGTGAATAGTTGAGCGCCGCGTCGTACGACGCCTGCGCGATGCCGACGCTGCGGCCGGCGATGTTGAGGCGGCCGATCTCCAACCCGGACAGCGCCTGCTGCATACCGCGGCCCTCGACCCCGCCGAGCAGTGTCGACGCCGGTACCCGCACCTCGTCGAGGAAGATCTCGCACGATTCGGTGCCCTTGTAACCGAGCTTGCCGAGGTCTCGCTGCACTTCGAATCCGGGCGTCGTGGTGTCGACGAGCAGGATGCTCATGCCCTTGTGCGCCGGCGAAGCCGACGGATCCGTCTTGACCAGGACGGGGAGCACATTCGCGTGGCGTGCGTTGGTGATCCACGTCTTGGTGCCGCGGATGACGTAGTCATCGCCGTCGCGGGTGGCGGTGGTCTTGATGCCCTGCAGGTCGGTGCCTGCACCCGGTTCGGTCAGTCCGATGCCGGTACGGCATTCACCGGTCGCCAGCCGGGGCAACCACTGTTGCTTCTGCTCCTCGGTGCCGTGCCGCGCGATCATCCAGCACGCCAGGTTGTGACTGCCCAGGATGCCGGCGATACCCATCCAGCCGCGGGCGATCTCCTCGTAGACGAGGGTGAAGGACACCATGTCGAGTTCGAGTCCGCCGTACTCCTCCGGCGTGGTGATCCCGAACAGACCCATGTCCCGCAGCCGCGCGACGATCTCCGTGGGATAGCGGCCCTCGCGTTCCCATTCGTTGGCGACCGGGATGATCTCCTTGTCGACCAGCTGACGGAGCGCCGACCGGAAGTCGCGCTGTTCCTCGGTGAAGCTGAAATCCATTGTGTGATCCTTGATCTGAGAGGTGATCGGAGATGTTAGACCCGGGCCCGGCCGCGGACCGGCAGGTGAAGGTGGGTCAGCTCGCGGAGAGGATGTCGGCCGCGAGCGCCGGGATCTGCCCCACGGACGGTGCGTCGCACAGACCGAGAACGGTCTGGACGAGTGCCTCGGAGGCCTCTCCCCCGCCGGCGTTGCCCCGGAACTTCTCGGCGACCGCGGCATCGTCCATCGGACGGCCGGAAGTGCCTCGGCTGCAGGGAACCTCGCCGACGAGCCGGGTGGCGTCGTCGAGGGTGATGACCGCCCGGCCGGCGGCGTCGGCGGCCGGGCGGGCATCGGGTGCGGGGACGACGTCGACGAGTGCGGCGGTGGCGGCCACCTCGGGTCGGACGATCGAGGCCTCGGCGTAGGTGTCGACGGTGACCGCTCCGTCGTGGACGAGTGCGGCGACGCTCCACGGCAGGTCGAACTTCGCGTCGTAGATGCTGCGGGGACTGCGTGTACCGGTGCCCGGCCCGCACACGATGTCCACGCTGTCGGGATGGACGTCGACGCTGATGGCGGCGATACGCGACGCCGACACCTCGGTGCCCGATCGCGCGGCCTCGGCCAGAGCCTGCGCGACCGCATCGAGCGAGGCATGCATGAGTTGACAGCTCGGGTACGGCTTGATACCGATACCAGCGCTCTCCCAACGAGTTCCGAGATCGGCGACGATCCCGTCGGGATCCACGTCGCGGTCGGCGAGCGCGCGGTACAGCCCGCGCCGGCCCTCCAGCACCGATTCGGGTCCGCTGGCCCCGGCCAGCGCCAGGCGCGCGGCGAGGACACCGTTGAAGCCCGCGTTCCCCGGATGCAGGACCTTGGTGTTGGCCCCGGTGTCGAGGAACTCGAGCAAGCCGCCCGACGACGACGCCGCGATGCCGATCGCATCGGTCAGACGATCGGCGTCGGCGCCGTACAGCAGGCCGGCGGCGACGGCACCGGCGAGCGGGCCGACGACGGCGGTCGCATGGAGGCCGCGTGCGTGGAAGCCGTGTGGTGCCGCCGCGCCCAGTCGACAGGCGATCTCCAGCCCGGCCACCAGCGCGGTCACCGTCTGCGCGCCGGTCGCCCCGACTTCCTCGGCGACGGCCAGGACAGCCGGCGCCACGACCGTCGTCGGATGCACGAGTGCACCGGCATGCGTGTCGTCGAAGTCCAGGGCATGCATCAGCACCCCGTTGGCGAAGGCTGCCGCGGGCGCCGAGATGGCGTCGGAGTCACCGAGCGGATGTGCCTGCGCCGGGCCGCCGAGCCCGCGGGCCACGGACAGTCCGGGTCCGCCCTGGTCGAGCCGGCGGGCTCCGATGGCATTGCCGATGCCGTCGAGCAGGTGTCGCAGCGCGGCCCGCCGGGTGGCCTCGGGAATGTCATCGATGTCGAGGGCCGCGGCCCAGCTCGCGAGGCGGCGGGCGGTCATGGCGTGGCCTGTGCGATCGATCCGAACGCGCCGGCGTCGACCAGCCCGCGGACATCCTCTGCGCTGTAGCCGAGCAGTTCCATCACCTCGTCGAAGTTCTCGTTGCGACGCGGTGCCCGACGATACTCCGCGGGCTCGTTGCCGAAGCGCACCGGTGAGGTGACCTGACGTACCTCACCCCACACCTCGTGTTCGGTGGTGGCGATGAGCCCGCGCGCCAGGGTGTGTTCCTCGGTCAGCGCCTGTTCGACGTCGTTGATGGGCCCCGTCGGCACACCCGCCTCGGTCAGCAACGACACCCAGTGATCGACCGTCGCCTCGGCGAATCGCTTCTCGAGCAACGGCAGCAGTTCGTCCTTGTGCTCACCACGGGCGGTGAAGTCGGTGAACCGCGGGTCCTCGAGAAGTTCCGGCAGCCCGATCGTCTCGGCCAACCGCACCCAGAACTTCTCCTTGGCGCAACCGACGACGAACCAGCCGTCGGAGGCTTCAAAGGCCTGGAACGGCACCAGAGACGGATGTGCCGAGTTCTTGGTGCGTCCCGGCCGGTATCCGGCGTTGAGGTGCCAGGCGGCCGGGTAGGTGAGCATCGAGATCGCGGTGTCGTAGAGCGAGACGTCGCAGTCGCCGCCGACACCGTCGCGACGGGCGGCGTGCAGGCCGGACATCAGACTGAGTGCCGCGACGTACCCGCCGCAGAAGTCGACAAGGGACAGACCGGATTTGGTGGGCGGTCCGTCGGGGTCACCCGTCAGGTCCATCCATCCGGCCAGGCCCTGCAAGATGTAGTCGTAGCCGGGCTGCTTCGCGCGCGGACCGGTCATGCCGAACCCCGTCAGGCTGCAGCACACGATGGCCGGGTTGAGGTGCTTGAGGTCGTCGTAGGTGATCTTGATCTTCGCCGGCACATCGCCGCGCAGATTCGAGTACACCGCATCGCTGGTGCGCACCAGATCTTCGAACACCCTGCGCCCGCCTGGGGTTCCGAGGTCCAGCGACAGGCTGCGCTTGTTGCGGTTGAAGGTCTCGAAGAACAGCGAGTCCTCGCCCTTGTTGTAGGGCGGAACGTATCGCCCGACGTCGCCACCGGAGGTCGGCTCCTCGATCTTGAGCACGTCGGCCCCGAGGTCGGCGAGGTGGACGCTGCCGAAGGGACCGGCGCCGTACTGTTCGACGGCGATGATCCGGACGTCCTCGAGCGGCCTCATGACCGCGCGTCCTCGGTCTGGGCGACGACCTCGGTCAGCGAGGGCGCCTTGACCTCGGGGAAGTAGTTCTGTCCGATACCGCTCTCGCGGGTGGCGACCATGACCGAGCGGTTCCAGGCGACCACGACCTCGCCGTCCTGATTGATCCCGCGGGTGACCATCGACACGATGCCCGCGTAGGGACGAGACTTGGACCGGCGCAGGTCGGTGCAGATGCTCTCGGCGTAGATCGTGTCGCCGACGTACACCGGATGCTGGAGTTTGACGTCGGTGAACTGGAGGTTGGCGACGGCGTTCTGACTCATGTCGATCACCGACAGTCCGAGCACCAGGGCGATGGTCAGCCCCGAGTTCACGATCACCTTGCCGTCGGTGATGGGATTCGTCCGGGCGAGATGTTCGTTGAAGTGGTTCTGGTTGGTGTTCATCGTCAGGCACGTGATCCACGCGTTGTCGGTCTCGGTGATCGTGCGGCCCATCGGGTGCTGATAGACGTCGCCCACGACGTAGTCCTCGAAGAAGCGTCCGAGAGTGGCGGGATGGGTGGTCAATGGTCCTCCTACAAGGGTGCGGCGTCGTCGTCGAAAAGCACACGCCGTGACGCGGCCCACCATAAACATCAGATCTTTAGCTCGTCAAGACACGCCTTTCCCACGCTCCTGCATGAATTCTGGTCCATGGGTTGCCTAAACATCCGATGTATTGCATGATCCTTCCGAGCGCAGCTATGGCTCAGATCACTTCCGTCACCGGATGGGGCGCACCGATCCGAGGTCGGGGTGACGGTACGAAAAGAGGAAGCGAGTTTCGATGAAGCGAATCGGCGTGGATGTGGGCGGTACGTTCACCGACCTGGTCCTGTGGGACGACGACGGGACGGTGACGGTGCACAAGACGCCGTCGACGAACCACGATCCCTCGATCGGCACGATGGACGGGATCGAGGTGCTCGCCGAACGTGCGGGCATCGACGTCGCGGACATCGAGATGTTCTTCCACGGGACCACCGTGGCCACCAACATCGTGCTCGAGCACAACGGCAGCGACGTCGGCATGATCACCACCGACGGGTTCCGCGACCTCCTGCACATCGCGCGCAAGAAGCGCCCCCTGAACTACTCCAACTACCAGGATCTGCCGTGGCAGAAGTGGCAGCTGGTCCCGCGGCGCAACCGGCGGACCGTCGCCGAGCGGATCGACGCCGCCGGCAACGTGCTGACCCCGCTCGACGAGGACGCCGTCCGCCGCGAAGTCGCTCTTCTCCGCGAGCGCGGGGTCGAGGCGATCGCCGTGGCCTTCCTGCACGCCTACCGCAATCCGGCCCACGAGCAGCGGGTCCGCGAGATCATCGCCGAGGAGTACCCCGGCGTCTTCGTGTCGCTCTCCAGCGACGTCGCCAGCCAGTACCGCGAGTACGAGCGCTTCTCGACCACCGCCCTCAACGCCTTCGTCGGACCCAAGACCTCCCGGTACATCGAGAACCTGGCCGGCAAGGCCAAGGCCGCACAGGTCGGCGAGGACGTCCACCTGATGACCTCGGCCGGCGGTCTCGTCACGTCGCGCAGCGCCAGCGAGGTCCCCGTCTCGCTGCTGACCAGCGGTGTCGTCGCCGGACTTCTCGGCGGATGCTTCATCGGCAAGGCGTCGGGCTACCCGAGTGTCATCACCCTCGACGTGGGCGGCACCTCGGCCGACATCGGCGTCGCACCCGACGGCAAGCTGCGCATGAAGCATCTGCTCGACACCCGCATCGGCGACTACCACGCGATGGTCCCGATGGCCGAGGTCGACACCATCGGCGCCGGAGGCGGATCGATCGCCAGCATCGACGAGGGCGGCATGTTCCGCGTCGGACCGCGCAGCGCGGGCGCCATGCCCGGACCCGCCTGCTACAACCGCGGCGGCACCGAACCCACCTCCACCGACGCCATGGTGGTCATGGGTTGGCTGGGTGCCGACAGCTTCCTGTCGGGAACCATGGAGGTCAAGCCGGAGCTGGCGACCGAGGCGGTCAAGACCCACATCGCCGACAAACTCGGCGCCGATCTCGAGCACGCCGCGATGGGCATCTTCCAGATCCTGGCCCACTCGATGACCGAGGCCATCTCCCTGCACTCGGTGCGCAAGGGGTATGACCCACGTGAGTTCTCGCTGGTCGCCGAGGGTGGCGCCGGCCCGCTGTACGCGTGGCAGATCGCCGAGCACCTGGGCATCCCACGCGTCATCGTCCCCGGACATCCCGGCATCACCTCGGCGGTCGGCCTGCTGACCACCGACGTCCGGTACGAGGTCCCCACCACGGTCTGGACCTCCTCGGCCGAGCCCGATCTCGACCTGCTGAGCCGCGAGATGGACCGGCTCTCCGAGCAGGCCGTCGCCCAGCTCCGCGCCGACGGCATCGCCGAGGAGGACATCACCCTCGAGCGCAGCGTCGACTGCCGTTATGTCGGACAGGGTTACGAGCTTCGTGTGCCGGCACCCGACGGCGAGATCACCGCCGAATGGGTCGAGCAGACCGCGGCCACGTTCCACGAAGTGCACGGGCGTACCTATTCGCAGCGGTTCGACGACAAGCCGGTACAGCTGGTCAACATCCGCGTGACCGGTGTCGGCGCGGTCGAGCACATTCGCATCGCCGAGATCGAGGCGGGCGGCGCCGACGCGTCGGGCGCCATCAAGTCGACCACCCAGGCGTTGTTCTGGAAGAACGACTCCGCCGACCCCGAATGGGTCGAGACCCCCGTCTACGACCGCGCATTGTTCAAGGCCGGCAACACCTTCGAGGGCCCGGCCATCGTCCAGCAGTTCGACTCGACGACCATCGTCGGCATCGGACAGAAGGCCACGGTCGACGCCGTGGGCCACATCATCATCGAGAGGAGCGCCTGAGATGGCGAAGACCCTGATGCCCACCGACGGCGTTTCCCTTGCCGCCGAGGCCAATCGGACCTGGAACACCGTCGAGGTCGATCCGATCACCCTGCGCGTCATCGGCGGTGCGTTGAACTCGATGGCCAAGGAGATGGCCCAGGTCCTCTACCGCATGGCCTACTCGAGCCTGATCCGCGAGTCCGAGGACCTCGGCGCCGGCATCTTCGACGTCAACGGTCGCGAACTGTGCGAGTCGGATTCGACTCCGATGCACTGTGGTTCGATCCCGGCCTACATCCGCGGCGTCAACCGCAAGCTCGCCGGGACGTACAAGCCCGGTGACGTGATCCTGCACAACCACCCCTATCACGGTGCGGCCCACTCCCCCGACTACGGCGTGATCATCCCGATCTTCTGGGAGGGTGAGCACATCGGCTTCGCCGGGTGTACCGGTCACGTCTCCGACATCGGCGGCAACTTCCCCGGCCTGTGCATGGACGTCGTCGACGTCTGGGCCGAGGGCAAGCTGATGGACTCCATGAAGATCTACGACGGCGGCGTCCGCAACGACATGCTGATCCAGCACATCCTGGACAACGTGCGCACTCCGGAGCAGAACCGCGGCGATCTCGAGGCTCTCATCGCGTGCTCCCGCATCGGCGAGAAGCGGTTCGTCGAACTGCTCGAGAAGTACGGCCTCGACGTGGTGATGAGTGCCGCCGACCGGTGGATGGACTACTCGGAGGAGATGCTGCGCAGCCGCATCCGGGCGATCCCCAACGGCAGCTACGAAGCACCGATCGGGTACCTCGACGACGACGGCAAGAACCGCGGTGTCCCGCTGAAGGTCGCGGTGCGCGTGCAGGTCGAGGACGAGGATGTCCTGATCGACCTCACCGGTTCCAACGACCAGGTGCCGACGGCGTTCAACGTGCCGTTCGAGGGTTCGGTGCTGCCCGTCGCGGTGAGCGCGATCCGCACCATCCTCCTCGACGAGCACCTCACCGAGGAGTTCGTCCCGCAGAACGACGGCTGCTTCCGTCCGGTGCGTGCCTACGCACCCGAGGGCACCATCTTCAACCCGGACTTCCCGGCGTCGTGTTTCGCACGTTTCTCCCAGGTCAACCGCATCTTCGACTCGATCAACCTGGCGCTCGCGCCGGTGCTGCCCGAGCGGGCTATCGCCGGCTCGTCGGCCGCACTGTGCGCCATCGCGTACTCGGGTCTGGCGGAGGACGGCGAGTCGTACTGGGTCTACATCGAGATCAACGAGGGTTCCTACGGCGCGCGTAACGGCAAGGACGGCATGGACGCCGTCGACGCCCTGATGGCCAACACGCGTAACAACCCGATCGAGGAGCTCGAGCTCAACCACGCGATGGCGCGCCGAGCGTTATGAGCTGCGTGACGAGTCGCCGGCCCCCGGCCAGTGGCGCGGCGGCATCGGCAGCGTGCGCACCTGGTACATGGAGACCGACACCTTCCTCGGCTCCGAGGCCGACAACCGCAGCGATCCGCCTGCGGGTGCGCTCGGCGGCGGCGACGGCGCGTCGGGATCGTTCGTCCGCAACCCCGGCACACCCGAGGAAGAGGTGCTCTTCTCCAAGGTGACCCAGGAGGTCATCCGCGAGGGCGAGCGTCTGGAGATCCGGATGCCGTCGGGTGGCGGTTTCGGTGACCCGTTCCTGCGCGACCCGTTCGCCGTGCTGTCCGACGTGTGGGACGAGTACCTCAGCGCGGAGGAGGCCCGACAGGACTACGGTGTCGTGGTGGACACCGACACCTGGACCATCGACGAGGCCGCCACCGAGGCGCTGCGCTCGGCTCGGGTGGCGTCCTGACCGGTGACTTCGGAGGGGCCGGTGACTCTGTCGCCGGCCCCTCCGGCACGTCCGGAACGCGCTCCGACGACGTGGTTTCCGTCGCCGAGCGCTTGAACACCGTCATCTCCTGGGTTCCCGACGAGTTGGGCTCCGATCCGGCGGCGTCGTCGGGTCCGCTGGCCGGGGTGCGCATCGGCGTCAAGGACAACATCGAGGTCGGCGGGGTCCGCTCCACCTGTGGTTCGGAGTTCTTCGCCGACCGCGTGGCAGCCGACGACGCCACGTGTGTCAGTGCGCTCAAAAGCGCCGGGGCGGTGATCACCTCGACGTTGAACATGGCCGAGTTCGCGGTCGGGGTGACCAGTCAGAACTCCGCCTCGGGCGGATCGGTCAATCCCTGGGACGCCCGCCGTGTGCCCGGTGGCTCGAGCGGCGGTTCGGGTGTCGCCGTGGCCGCGGGTGTCGTCGACGTCGCACTCGGCACGGACACCGGCGGTTCGATCCGGTTGCCCGCCGCGTGCTGCGGGGTCACCGGTCTTCGACCGTCCACCGGAGTCCTGGACATGTCCGGGATCTTCCCGGTGAGTGCGGATTTCGACACCGTCGGACCGCTCGCACGTACGGCCCGACAGGTACGTGAGACGTTCGCGGTCCTCGCCGGGTCGGATGTGACCGGTGCGGACACCGACTCGCTGAGAGTTGCGGTTCCCCATCCGTTCGTGACCGACGATATCGACCCGGCCATCGTCGACGCGATCACCGAGACCGTCGAACTCATCCGGCGACTCGGTCACCGGATCGTGGAATGCCCCGTGCCGCACAGTGAATCGGCTCAGGATGTGGTCTACACGCTGATCTATTCGGACCTGGCGCGTATGCACGCCGAACGGCTGCGCGACGAGCCGACCCGGTTCCAGGCGGCGACCCGCGAGCGAATCTCCCTCGGGCTGACCATCTCCGACGAACAACGGGCAGCTGCTGTACGCCAGCGGGACATGTTCCGGTCGGCGATGAGCGAGATGTTCAGCGACGTGGACGTCGTACTCACCCCGGCGATGCCGGTGGATGTGCCGCAGATCGGCGTCGGGGAGGCGGTCGTCGCACAGGCCCGCCGGATGGGACAGCTGACGTATCCGTGGTCGTTGCACGACGGTCCGACACTGGCACTGCCGGTCGGCGTGCATCCGTCCGGTATGCCCATCGGCGCACAGTTGACGGCGGCGCGTCTGCGCGAGGGGACTGTTCTCGCGCTGGCCGAGCAGGTGCAGGAGCACAGCGACTGGCATCTCCGGCTCCCGCCCGTGCGCGTCAGTTCTGACGTCTGAGCAGGTCCATCTGCTTGTAGACGTCGCCGAGGTGGTCGAGATGCCGGCGCATGAGCGTCATCGCCGTCATCGAGTCCCGGCGCTCGACCGCCTCGAGGATCGCACGGTGGTCTTCGTCGACGCACCGCCAGAACCCTTCCGGCGCGACGTCGCGGCTGAAGCGGGTGCCGATGACGCGGAACACCGGGACGGTGATCAGGTCGAGGAGAGGGTTGTCCGCCGCCCGCAGCAGGATGCGGTGAAACTCCTGGTTGTTGGCGTAGACCTCCGGACCGACACCCTCCGACAGGTCGAAGATGGTGGCGCGCAGCTCTTCCAGATGGGCGTCTGAGTGACGATAGGCGGCGACTCCGGCGGCGGGCACCTCGGTGAGCTGCCGGACCTCCATGAGCTGATCGACGGTCACCCCTTCGGCTGCGGCGAGCAGCGTGACTCCCGCTTCGAGGTTCGCACTCAACTGACCGATGTCGGGTGTCGCGACAAACGTTCCCCCGGTCACCCCACGGGTCGTGTTGACGAGGTTCTCGCTGGCGAGCGTCCTGATGGCCTCCCGGACCGTGCTCTGACCGACGCCGAACTCGGCGCGGAGTTCGGCGTCCGGGGGCAGACGAGTACCGGGAGTCAGCTCACCGGCGAGGATCCGTACCCGAAGCGCGTCGGCCACGATCTCGTACGCCGGGCGTCGTCCGGACTTGTTGCTCCCGGACTGATTCGCTTCTGTCACAACATGATCCGATCTTCATGGGTTTGTCCCAAACTACCAGATCAGAGTGAGCGGACGCCTACAGATAGACGACCCGATACTTCAGGCTTCCCTTGATGCGCCCGACGAGGTTCCCGGTCACCCAGATCCAGGCTCCGCGACGTCGGCGAGACCACCCCCAGGGCCACAGCGGACAGGTCGCGAGGACGACGCCGGCGTGGATCGGGAACCACCACCACTGCCGGCCGGGCACCCCGTACTGCTTCGCCACCCGCGCCTCTTCGCTGGCGTAGTCGATGACCTGAGCCCAGGATTCCCGCATCCCCGTGCGGTAGCGGTAGGCGACCATCGCCTCGGGCGCGTATCCGAAGGTGTACCCGGCCGTCTGAACCCGCCAGCAGAACTCGACGTCACCCCCGGCGGTCGGATAGTCCTCGTCCCAACCGCCGACGGCGTCGAATACCTCACGTCGCACCCCGAGGTTGCAGCCGAAGCTCATCGGCAGATGCCGGCCCAGGACCACCGGTTCCTCCGGGTTCGGAAGGGCTCGCCAGGCGGCCACCACCGGGTCGTTGAGGGTGTCGCGTTCGAGCGGCCCGCCGATCAGGTCGGCGTCGCGGGCGGTGTTGACCATGGCGCGCAGCCACGTCGGGTGCACGGCGTCGTCCTGATCGCAGTAGGCGATGAAGTCGCCTCGTGCGCCCCGGGTTCCGACGTTGCGGGCGTGCGAGGTGCCCGCGATGTCGGAGGAGTCGACCCACCGCAGGTTCAATCGTTCCTTCAGCGGATGGGTGTCGAGGTGCCTGCGGAGCTGCGCACTGCCCTCGTTGTCGCTGACGATGACCTCGAAGTCGCCGGTGTGGTCCTGCGCGGCCAGGGCGTCGAGCTGAACGTCGAGGTCGGGCAGCCCCCGGTAGTAGGCGATCACGACCGACGCCGTCATGACCGTCCGCCCTTCAGCTCGGCGACGGTGGGTGCACCGTCCGGGTCGGCGGCCACGGTCTCGAGGATGACTCGCATCCGGTCGGCGATGCGCTGCGCGGTCGCCGCATCGAACAGGGCGACCGGGTACAGCAGGGTTCCGGTGAGTCCGGCCGGACCGGCGAAGTCCCGGACTTCGAGCCAGGTGAACTCCAACTCGTGCTTGGCCACGGTGTTCGGGATCGGCTCCCGGCTGATTCGCACTCCCCCCAGATCGATCTCGTTCATCCCGGCGTCGTCGGCGCCCACCTGCTGCAGGATCAGGGTCGCCGGGAACAGCGGGTGTCCCGACGACCCGGCGGGGTCACGTTCGAGCCCGAGCGCCGCCGCGAGTTCGGGCGTCGAGATGTCCGGGTGCGCCAGACCGTCCAGCAGCTGCTGGTGGACGTCGCGGGTCAGGTCGCCGAAGGCGCGGGCGTCGGCGACGTCGAGTCGCATCGGCAGGTCCTCGGCGAAGTTGCCGATGACTCCGTCGAGCGCGACATGGGACCGGTTGGCGTTCGCGGTGCCGACCCGCACGTCGGGGTCGCCGGCCAGGTCGGCCAGGATCACCGCGAACGCCGCCTGGAGTACGGCGAACAGGCTCGACGACTGTGTCCGCGCGTACTGTTCGAGCGCGGTGTGCACGGCGGCGTCGATCCCGAATTCGACCGTGGCACCGGCGGATTCCCACCGTTCCGGCCGGGGTCGGTCGGTGTGGAGCGCCGGTCCGGTACCGGGATCACGCGTACCGGCGGTGAGTCGCTCGGTCCAGTAGGCGAGCTGACGTTCCCGGTCGGCGGCCAGGATCTCGGTGCGCCACCGCGCGTAGTCGCGGAAGCGGACGCCCGGTTCGGGGAGAACCGACGCGGTGGCGTCCGGATCGGAACTCCGGGCGACGAACGCGGTGACGAGATCGCGGGTCAGCGGTCCCATCGACTGCCCGTCGACGCTGAGATGGTGCGTGACGAGGACCAGCACGTGGGTTCGCTGATCGAGCCGCAGCAACTGCAGCCGCAGCGGCGGACCGTTCACCACGTCGAGCTCCGCCCACGCCAGGTCGGTGAGCACGCGCTCGAGTTCGTCGGCTTCGACGTCCCGTGCCTCGAGTCCGCGACCGATGAGGTCGGTCACCCCGCCGGTCGGCAGTACGACGAGTTCGGGGCCGTTCTCCCCCAGCACGTGTCGTGTGCGGAGGGACTCGTGGCGGTCGACGACGTCGACGAGGGCCGGGTGCAACACCGCCGCGAGGGACTCGGAGTGGAGGTCACCGGAGAAGCGCACGGCGACCGGCACATTCCAGTCGGCACCGGCGCCGCTGTTCACGGCCTCCCAGATCCGACGCTGTGCCGGCGCGAGCGGTGCGGGCTCGTCGTCGTGGCCGCGGACCAGTGCCGGGACGTCGACTCCGGACGGGTCGTCCGCGGGCAGGGCATCGATCTGGGCGGTGAGGTCGGCGACGTCGACCGCATCGAACAGCATCCGCACAGGGATCCGACGACCGAGCTCGGCTTCGAGGAGCGCAGCGACCCGCGTCGCCGACAGCGAGTTGCCCCCGACGTCGAAGAAGTTGTCGCCCAGGCCGATCCGTGCCGCGCCGGTGACCTCGGCGAGCACGGTGGCCACACGTTGCTGCAGCTCGGTCTGCGGCGCCTCGTAGAGGCGCTCGGCCGGCCTCGGTCGAGGTAGACGTGCCCGATCGATCTTGCCGTTGTCGTTGTGGGGCAGGGCGTCGAGGACATGCACCTCGGGACGCAGATAGGCCGGCAGCAGCTGAGCGGCCTCGCGCCGGACGACCTCGGCCTGTGCGTCATCGCCCGTCACGAAACCGACGAGCCGATCCTGCCCATCGGCACCTGCGAGAGCCACGACCGCCGCATCCACCACGCCGGCGCATCGCCGGAGCGCGGCCTCGATCTCGCCGGGCTCGATGCGGAAGCCGCGCACCTTCAGCTGGTGATCCGTGCGGCCCAGGTAATCCAGCGAGCCATCACGGTTGCGCCGCACCAGGTCTCCGGTGCGGTACATCCGGTCGCCGGAAGCCTCGGCACTGAAGGGATCGGCAACGAACGCAGTCGAGGTCCGCGCCGGATCGGCGTGATAGCCCCGCGCCAGCTGGATTCCGCCCAGATAGAGCTCACCGGCCACCCCGACGGGGACCGGCTGGAGACGTGAATCCAGAACGCGGATGGTCACGGCCGGCTGTGGGCAGCCGATCGGGACACGGCCCGCCGGCGGCGTCGTGACCTCGTGGCCCGTCACGCTGACCGCGGCCTCGGTCGGGCCGTACAGGTTGTGGACTATTGTCTCCGGTGCCGCCGACCGCATTCTGCTCACGAGTTCCGCGGGGAGTTCCTCGCCGATACACAGGACGGTGGTCAGCGTGGCCGGTGGGTCGCCGGCGTCGAGAATCATCGCCAGCGCCGACGGCACGGTCGGCAGGACGGTGATCCGGTGGCGGTCGAGGATGCGGAGCAGCTCGCCGCCGTCGCGTTCGGCATCCGGTTCGGCGATGACGACGCGGGCACCGGCACCGAGGGCCCACCAGTACTCCCAGACCGAGAGGTCGAAGCCCGCGGAGGTCTTCACCAGCACCGAGTCACCCGCGGCCATCGGGTACCGGTGCTGCATCCAGCGCAGTTGTTCGCCGACGGCCGCGTGGGACATGCTCACGCCCTTGGGGATTCCGGTGGAACCCGAGGTAAACAGCACGTAGGCGGTGGTGTCCGGGTGCGGCGCCGGGAACTCGCACGCGTCGGGGCCCTCGATGAGGTTCAGCGAGTCGACGTCCAGCAGTTCGAGATCACAGTAGGGACGCGCGCCGGGTGCATCTGGACCGACACCCAGCACGAGGACCGGATCGGCGACGTCGAGGATCATCGAGGCGCGTTCCGGCGCCGAGAGGTCCACCGGCACGTAGGCGGCGCCGACGGTGGCCACCGCATACATCGCCAACAGCTGCGGCAGTCCGCGGGGCGCGGTGATCGCCACACGGTCGTCGGGTCCGACGCCGTGATCGGCGACGATGCGTGCCAGTGCCGTGACCTGCTGCGCAAACTCGCGATACGACAGCACGCGCTCGCCGATGATCACCGCGTCGGCGTCGGGGGTGCGCTCCGCCTGGGCGTGGAAGGCCGCCGCGAGGCCCGCGCTCCGCCCCACCGCCGTCTCCGCATCGGACCGGGATGCGGTCGTCGTGAGGGACCGTTGCTCCTCTTCCGACAGCAGTGGCAGGTCCCCCACCGCCCGGCCCGGGGTGTCGACGAACGCGGTGAGGATGCGCTGGTACCGCTCGACGAACTCGGCGGCGGTCAGGGCGTCGAACAGGTCGGTGGCGTAGACCAACTGGCCGGTCAGTCCGCGAGGTCGTCCGTGGGCGTCGAAGGTGTCCGCGAGCGTGAGGTGCAGGTCGAACTCGGCGACCTCGACGCCGTCGTCGATCACCTCGACCTCGAGGCCGGGCAGGGACAGATCCATCGAGCCGATGTTCTGGAACGACAGCGCCGTTTGGAAGACCGGGTGATGCGAGGTCGATCGCGGCAGGCCGAGTTCTCCCACGATACGGTCGAACGGCACCAGCGCGTTCGAGAATGCGTGCAGTGCAGACTCTTTGGATGCCGCCACCGCTTCCTCCACGGTCGCGGAGCCGTCGATGACCGTCCGTAGTGCGAGCATGTTCACGAACATGCCGGCAACCCGATCGAGGTGCTGTTCCCCGCGGCCCGCGATCGGGGTGCCGATGACGACGTCGCGGTTGTCCCCGAGCCGGCCGAGAAGGACGGCCAGTGCGGTGTGCGCAACCATGAACGGCGTGGCGTCGAGTCGGTTGGCCGCCTGGACGATCCGCGCGTGCAGGGCTGCGTCGATCGCGAAGTCGATCCTGGCTCCGTGACCGCTCGGGTGTGATGGCCGGGGCCGGTCGAGCGGCAGGTCGACGACCGGCGGCGCTCCCCGCAGTCGTTCCTGCCATCCGTGCAGCTGTGCGTTCGCGATCCCCTCGTCGAGGACGGCCCGTTGCCAGAGCGCGTAGTCGGCGTACTGCACCGACGGCGCGCCGATCGCCGGACCCACTCCGGCGTAGTCGCCGGCCAGCTCACCGGCCAGCATCACCATCGTCAGGCCGTCGGCGCAGATGTGATGGGCGACGAGGACGAAGACGTGCTCGTCGGGTCCCGCGCCTTCGACACGCAGCAGCACGGCCCGGATGGGCGGCTGTGCCGTGACGTCGAAGGTCGTGCGGGTGATGCCCCGGATGGCGCTGTCCAGGTCGTCACGACGGGCCGTGATCTTCTCGAGAACGGTCGGCGTCGAGTCGGCAGGCAGGACGACCTGATGCGGTCCGGCTGCGCTGTCGGGGTAGATCGTCCGGAACACCTCGTGCCGGCACAGCAGTCCGTGTAGTGCAGCCTCGAAGGCCGCGTGGTCGAGTTGCCCGGTCAGGCGCAGCACGATCGGGATGTTCTCGGTGAGTGCGCCGGGATCGAACCGGTTGAGGAACCACATGCGCTGCTGCGCCGGCGACAGCGGGATCTGTTCTGGCCGCGGCAGTTCCCCGAGAACCGGGCCGACGCGAAGGGCCGACGCGTCGAGTCGTGCGGCGAGCGCCTGGGCGGTCGGCGCGTCGAACAGGTCGCGAACGGACACTTCCCGTCCCGAACGGGTGCGGATCCGGGCGACGGCGTGGGCGCCGATGAGCGAATTGCCGCCTGCATCGAAGAAGTTGTCGGTGGCACCCAACCGCTCGCGGCCGAGGAGTGCGGCGAAGACCTCGGTCACCAGCACCTCGTGGGCGGTGACGGGGGCGACGTGTTGGGTGCCGGCGAACGACGCGGCCGGCAGCGCACGCAGGTCGACCTTGCCCGCCGGTGTCAGCGGGATGGCCTCGATCTCGACGATCGCCGCGGGGATCGCGTGGCCGGGCAGGGTTTCCCGCAGGTGCTCGAGCAGGGTGTTGGGGTCGAAGGGATGGACTGTCGAGACGACGTGCGCGACCAGGGCGGCTTTGCCGTCCGGTCCTGGCTGCGAGGTGACGACGGCCGCCCGAATCTGTGGATGCGCCCGGAGCAGGGCCTCGATCTCGCCGGTCTCGATGCGATGGCCGCGGATCTTGAGCTGCCGGTCGATGCGTCCCCGGTGAACCAGTGCGGGGCCGCCGGATTCGGCGTCGGCGCGGACCCGCACGAGATCGCCGGTGCGGTAGCGCCGCGATCCGGGGGGACCGTCCGGGTCCGCGACGAAGGTTGCGGCGGTCAGCGCCGCGCGACCGTGGTAGCCGCGGGCCAATCCCGTTCCGACCAGATATAGTTCGCCGCTCACACCGGGCGCGCAGGGCGCCAGTGCGGTGTCGAGGACCGCGACGCGGGTGCCGGTGATGCCGCGCCCGATGGACATCGGCTCGGTGTCGGGCACGGTCATGGGTCCGGCGAGCGTTCCCATGATGGTCGACTCGGTGGGACCGTAGGCGTTGAAGAACCGCACACCGGCGGCGATCCAGCGTTGCGCGGTCGCCGGCGAGCAGGCGTCACCGCCGACGATGATCGTCCGCAGGTCCGGGAGATCATCGGGTTCGATGGTGTCGAGTACGCCGGGGGTGAGGAAGGCGTGGGTGATGCGTTCGCGGCGGAGCAGGTCGGCGAGGTCGTCGGCTCCGTAGATGTCGGGGGGCGCGACGATGGTCGTGGCACCCGCGTCGGTCGCCATCAGCAACTCGAGCACGGCGGCGTCGAAGCTCGGTGACGCGAAGTGCAGCACGCGGCTGTCCCGGTCGACCCCGTACCGACGCTGTTCGGTGACGAACGAGGCGACACCGCGGTGCGAGACCGCCACGGCCTTGGGTCGTCCGGTGGAGCCCGACGTGTAGATCAGGTAGGCCAGCTGATCGAGGTGGCGCGGTGCCCGCAGTTCGGCGTCGGCGATCGGATGGGATGGAAGCGCGGCGAGTTCGGCGACCGTGCGATGGTCGTCGAGAATCAGGAGCTCGGCACCCCGCCGGGCCATCTGTTCGCCGGAGCTCGCCGTGGTGACGATGATCGACGCGCCGGAATCGGCGAGCATGAACGAGATCCGGTCCGCCGGATAGGCCGGGTCGACGGGGACGAAGGCGCCGCCGGTGGCGGCGACCGCGCGCGTCGAGACGACCGACCAGAACGACCTCGGAAGTGTCAGCGCCACTATGGTTTCCGGACCTGCACCGCGGTCGATGAGGGCGCGCGCCAGTTGTGCAGCACGGCGTCCGACCTCGTCGGCGCCGAAGGCCCGCCAGTCGCCGGTGTCGTCGTGACCGACGAGGCGGTGATCCGCGTTGCCGATCGCTTCGGCGAAGAAGACCGGTGCCGGGGCCTCGGGGCCCGACACCGCGGCCACCATGGTCCGCTCGCGGTCATCGAGAAGATCCAGGTCGCGCAGAGGTGTTGCCGGGGTCGTCGTGACGGCTGTGATCGCGCGACCGAGTCGGGTGAGGAGGTCCGCGGCGGTCGAGTTCCGGTAGACGTCCGGCCGATGGATCAGCGCGAGGTCGAGGCCGTCGTCCGCGGTCGGGGTCGCGGTGAACTCCAGGTCGAACCGGGCGACCGGGATGTCGAGGCGTACCGCACGTGCCGACGACAGGGCGCTGTCGCGCGCGGCAGCAGGATGGTCGCCGTCGACGGTCAGGGTCGCCTGGATCAGCGGGTGGCGAGACCCGCTGCGTGACAAACCGAGATGCTCGATGATCTCCTCGACATCGAGTTCGCCGTGATCGATCGCATCGACCACGACGTCACGCGACCGCGCGACCAGCGCGTCGAAACCGGTATGCGGGTCGACGTCCAGTCGCAGCGGGACCATCGTCACGAACATGCCGACCAGGTCTGCGACGTCCGCGTCGGATCGACCGGAGGCCGGCGTGCCGATGACGATGTCGCGACCTGGGCCGGACCGGCTGAGGGTGAGGGCGAGTGCCGCGTGCAGAACTCCGAAGACGGTACTGCCGGAACGATCTGCGAGGGTGCGGATTCGCTCGGCCTCGTCGGGTCCGAGCGCCAGGTGGTGGACCTCGGGTGCGCTGCCGTCGGCGTCGGCCTCGGGTGCCGACAACGATGGGGCGTCCGCGAGCGTCGACTTCCAGTGGGCGAGGTGCCCCGCGAGTTCAGACGACGGGTCGGCGGCGGCTCCGAGCCGGGCCGCCCGGCGGACGACGTGGTCGGCGTACTGGATGGGCAGCGGGGACCATGCGGGCGCCCCACCGTTGAGGCGTGCGGTGAAGGCCCGTTCGAGGTCACCGGCGAGAACGCGTAGCGACCAGCCGTCGGCCGCGACGTGGTGGATGGCGAGCACGACGACCGTCTCGTGTCCCAGCTCCCGGACGACGATCCTCAGGGGCAGATCCTCGGATAGATCGACGGTCGCGGACAGGGCGGCGCGGACCGCGTCCTCCTCGGACGAGAGCCCCTCGGCCACCGGCGATTCGAGAACGCTGACCACCGGATCGAGGTCGTACTCGCCGCGCGCGAGGATCACCTGGCGCGGGCCGGTGGCGCTCTCAGGGTAGACGGTCCGCAGGATCTCGTGGCGTTCGACCACGTCGCCGACCGCAGCGCGCAGCGCCTCACGATCGAGGGTCAGCGGGAGCCGGACCGGCGCGACGATGAGGTACTCCGACGACGCCGGATCGATCCGATTGTGCAGCCACATCTGGAGCTGTGCGGGTGCCAGCGGGAGCACGTCAGGACGTGCCATCTCGGTGACCGGCGCCGCGCCGCGCTGGGTGGCGTCCGCGGTGGCGGCGAGGGCGGCCGCGGTTCGACCGTCGAAAACCGCGCGTACCGGAACCCGGACGCCGAGCTTCGCGGCGATACCGGCAACCACCCGAGTCGCGACCAGGGAGTTGCCACCCGCCGCGAAGAAGTCGTCGTCGATGCCGACGTGGTCGCCGAGGACCTCCCGGATAAGCGTCAACACAACATCTTCGGTCGGTGTCCGGGCCTCGGTGGCACCGCCGACGATGGCAACCGGCGTCTCGGGTGCCGGCAGGGCGCGGCGGTCGATCTTGCCGCTCGTCGTCGTCGGCAGGGAGTCGGAGAACAGGATGTGGGTGGGCACCATGTGATCCGGAAGGTGCGCGGTGAGGTGCGCGCGAAGCTCGGCAGAGGTGGCCGACACATCGTTCTCGACCACCAGGTGAGCGACGAGCTGGGTGCCGAGGCGCGGGTCGTCGTGGGTCACGACGACCACTGCGCGCACCGCGGGATGCGCCGAGGCGACGGCCTCGATCTCGCCGAGTTCGACGCGCTGGCCACGGATCTTGACCTGGAAGTCGCTGCGTCCGAGGTAATCCAGGACGGGCGCGGCGTCACCGGCCGTGCGACGCCGGCGCACCAGATCACCGGTGCGGTAGAGGCGTTCTCCGTTCCCCCACGGCGCGGCGACGAATCGGGTGGCGGTGAGGTCCGGGCGGGCGTGGTAGCCCCGGGCCAGCTGGACGCCACCGAGGTACAGCTCGCCGGTCACGCCGGCGGGAACGGGACGCAGACGGTGATCGAGAACGTGGACGGTGTTCCCGGGCATCGGGCGCCCGATCGGGATCGGGGCGCCGTCGGCGGTGTCGGAGACCTCGACGGCAGTCACGTCGACGGCGGCCTCGGTGGGTCCGTACAGGTTGTGCAGCGCGGCGGTCGTTCGCGCGCGGACTGCTTGAGCCGTCGGAACCGACAGCGCCTCACCGCTGGTGAAGACCAGCCGTAGTGAACTCAGCACGGCCTCCACCGGCGCAGTGGCCAGGAAGGCATCGAGCATCGTCGGCACGAAGTGGATCACCGTCACCCCGTGCTCGGCGATCACCGCGGCGAGGGCTGCGGGGTCGCGGTGGGCATCTGGGTCGGCGAGGACGAGATCGGCGCCGCAGGCCAACGGCCAGAACAGTTCCCACACCGAGACGTCGAAGGTGATCGGTGTCTTCTGCAGGACGACGTCGCGGCCGTCGATCGGGTACTGCTGCTGCATCCACGCGAGTCGGTTGACGATGGCCTCGTGCGGAACGCTGACCGCTTTCGGGACACCCGTCGAGCCCGAGGTGAACAGTACGTAGGCCGGATGTCCGGTACGGAGAGGGCTGAGCCGGTCCGCATCGGTGATCGGGGTGTCACGGCGGTCGAGATGCAGGTCCGTCGGATCGAGGAGCCGATCGGCGAACGCGGCCGGCAAACGTTGCGCGACGTCCGGGGCGGCGAAGATCCGGACCGGATCGGTGGTCGCGAGCATTGCGGCGATACGCGGTGCGGGAGCCGCGGGGTCGATGGGTACATAGGCGCCACCGGCAGCGACGACGGCGTGGATCGCGACCAGCATGTCGATCGACCGCGGCACGGCGACTGCGACCGTCTGCTCCGGACCGACTCCGGCGTCGATCAGCGCGCGGGCGGTGCGAGCCACGCGATGCGCGAACTCGGCGGCCGAGATCGTCTGCTCGGCGTCGATGACCTGGCCGGCGGCGTCCCCGGCCAGTGCATCAGGAAGCGTGCGCACAGCGGGGTCGACGGGCGACGGTCCGCCGCTTCCCCACTGTTCGATGGCCCGGTCGAGTCGTGAAGCGTCGAGGAGCGTCAGATCGTGCACGCGCGAGTGTGGTCGCGTGACGAGCTGTTCCAGGATGTGCAGCAGGTCGTCGGCGAACCCGGCGACGGTGTCGCGGTCGAACAGATCGGTGACATAGGTCCAGCGCGCACGCACCGGCGCGTCCAGGCAGTCGGTGACCGGTGGCATGTCGAGGGTCAGCTGAAGGTCGAAGCGGGCCATCGGCACATCGATCGACAGCGGGGTCGCGGTGAGTTCGCCGGCGTCGATCGGTCCGGGGACCGGATCGCCGAAGGCGAGCATCACCTGGAAGATCGGATGGTGTGCACCGCCGCGGTCGATTTCGTACTCGTCGGCGAGCTCGTCGAACGGGATCTCCGAGTTCGTCAGTGCGGCGAAGTCATCCGCACGCACCGTGTCGATCAGATCCTCGACGGTGCGGTCCTCGTCGACGTGGGTGCGGAGCACGACGGTTTCGACGAACATGCCGACCAGGTCGTCGGACAGTTCGCTGCCACGCCCCGACACGGGAGTTCCCACGACGATGTCCGAGGTACCCGAGAGTCGCGCGAGCAGAACGGCGAGGGCGGTGTGGATGATGTGGAACACGGTGGCGCGCCGGGTCTGTGCCACCGCCGCGAGTTGCTTCGCCAGAGCGGGGTCGATACCGAACTCGACGGTGTCGCCGTGATGAGTCGGTTGCGCGGGTCGATTGCGGTCGACGGGCAGCGGGAGAGGTCCGGGCAGGTCCGTGAGCGTCTGCCGCCAATGGTCGCGCTGACGGGTGATGCTCGGATGGGCGTCCCCCTCCCCGGTCTCGCCGAGAAGCGTCGACTGCCAGATCGTGAAGTCCGCGTACTGAGCCGGCAACGGTTCGCGGGTTCGCAGGGTCCCCGCGGCGGCTGCGAGATAGCCGTCGAGCAGGTCGGCGACGAGCGGACCCATCGACCATCCGTCGGCAGCGATGTGGTGGACGACGATCACGATGACGTGCGACGCGGGTCCGGTGCGGAACACCGCGACACGGAACGGGATTCGACCGGCCAGGTCGAAGCCGCGATTGGCGACCTCGGCGATGTGCTCCTCGACGCCGCTGATCACCTCGGCATTCACGCCGCTGAGGTCGATCTCCGCGGTCTGCCGGGCCTCCTCGGTGGTCAAGACGTGCTGACGGGGCGTCCCGGCCTCGGCTGGGTAGATCGTACGGAGGACCTCGTGCCGGTCGACGACTCCGGTCACGGCGGTCCGGAGCGCATCGCCGTCGAGCGGACCGTCGACCTGAACGGCGAACGGCAGGTTGTAGAGAGCAGTACCCGGCATCATCTGGTCGAGCAGCCACATCCGGCGCTGCGCCCGCGACAACGGCAGGATCCCGGGTCGCTGCCGGCCGGCGAGGCGGGGCCGGTCGGAGGCCGCGGCCTCGTCGACGGCCCGCGCGAGGTCGGCGATCACGGGTGACTCGAAGACGGTACGAACGGGCAGGTCGACGCCGAGGACATCAGCGATCCGACCCGAGAGTCGCGCCGCCATCAGCGAATTGCCGCCGAGGTCGAAGTAGTCGTCGGTCGCGCCGATCACCCGGTCGGCATCCGCGGGGAGCAGGTCGTCCAGGATGCCGACGAGGATTCGTTCGGTGGCGGTCCGCGCCGCGACGTGCTCGCGCTCGGCACGCGGCGGCTCGGGCAGCGCATTGCGGTCGACCTTGCCGTGGACACCGCGCGGCAGTTCGTCGAGCATGATCGCGGAGACCGGGACCATGTAGGCGGGGATCCGGGCGCGCAGGTCGGCGAGAGCTGCCATCGCGTCGAGCGCATCCGTGTTGCCCGGTGCGGGGACGAGGTAGGCGGTGAGCGTGTCACCGTGATGGGCGGCGACCGCGGCGGCCGCGATCCGGGGATCGGCGGCGAGAGCCGACTCGATCTCCCCCAGCTCGATGCGCAGGCCACGGATCTTGACCTGGAAGTCGTTGCGGCCGTGGAACTCGAGCACGCCGTCGGGACGGATGCGCGCGAGGTCACCGGTTCGGTACATCCGCTCGCCGGTACCTGCCGGGTCGGCGACGAAGCGGTCCGCGGTCAAGTCGGCGCGTCGCTCGTAGGCGGACGCCAGCTGCACACCGCGCAGGTACAGCTCGCCGACGACGCCCAGCGGCACCTGGTGCAGGCGGGTGTCGAGGACGACCGCACCGGAATCGTCAACCGGCACACCGATGGCCACCGTCGGAGACGGCACTGCAGAGGACGCCACGGGGGTGGGTGTCCACTCGTGGTGGGTGATGCCGACCGCCGCCTCGGTGGGTCCGTAGAGATTGAAGACACGCGCACCGACCACGTCGGCGGCGCGCTCGGCCGTCGAGGGTGCCAGCGCCTCGCCGATGCACAGCAATCGCCCGACGGGATGAGGAGTACCGGCGGTGTCGGCGAGCGAGTCGAGATGCGCGTCGAGCAGGGACGGCACGAAGTGTGCCGCGGTGACCGAGGTACGTGCGAAGAGGTCGGCGATGTAGCGGGGGTCGAGGTGACCGTGCGCGGTCGCGACGACCAGGCGGGCACCGTTGACGAGGGGCCAGAACAGTTCCCACACCGACAGGTCGAAGGTCAGGGCCGTCTTGAGGACCGTGGTGTCGGCGGGTCCGAGGGGGAACTCTTCGGACTTCCACCGCAGTTGGGCCGCGATTGCTCGATGCGAGACCGTAACGCCCTTGGGGGTGCCGGTCGAGCCCGAGGTGTAGATCACGTAGGCCGTGTTCGACGGTCGCAGCGGCGCGATCCGCTCGCGGTCGGTGACCGGCGAGGTGTCTGCCGGCGGAACAGCCGTCACGTCGAGGACGGCGGCGGACTCCGGGATCGGGAATGTCGGCGTTCCCGCGGTCAGCACCACCGAGGGTGCGCACGAGTCGAGGACCAGCCGGGTCCGACGAGCCGGCGCGTCCGGATCCACGGGGACGTAGGCTCCACCGGCGGCCAGGACTGCGAGGACGGATTCGACGAGGGCCGCCGATCGTGGGATCGCGACCGCCACCCGCACCTCGGGGCCCACCGCGGCATCGATCAGGTTGCGGGCCAGCGAGTTCACGCGTGCCGACAGCTCCGCATAGGTCTGCGACGACCCGGTGGCATCGTCGTGCAGTGCCACGGCCTCCGGGTTCCGAGCGGCACCGCGCGCCAGGAGTGCGGTCAGGGTGGCGTCGTCGCGGCCGCTCACCGGTCCGGTCAGCGTGCCGGAGGTGACGTCTGCGGCGAGGTCGCCGACCGGGGTGTCCACGGCGTCGAGGGCAGCAGTCAGGAGCTCGACCCACAGCCGGTGCCAACGTTCGACGGTGCTGTGGTCGGACAGGTCCCGGTCGTAGTCCCACTGCACGCGCATCGGCGTCCGGTCCTGCGCGTCGCCGCGGTGATCCAACCCGCCTTGCTCCACCACGGTCAGGTGGAGATCGGACTTCGCCACTCCCAGCGACGGTTCCAGGATCTCGGCGTCGACACCGTCGAGGGTGAGCCGCGCCGGGGCGAGGTTCTGGTAGGAGAATCCGACCTGGAAGAGCGGGTGATGGGCCGCGGAGCGTCGTGGACGGATGGCGTCGACGAGACGGTCGAACGGCACGTCGGCGTGCTCGAACGCGTCGAGGTCGACGGTGCGCACCTGTGAGAGCAGTTCGGCGAAGGTCCGATTCGGGTCCAGGCGGGTCCGCAGCACGACGGTGCCGACGAACATCCCGACCAGGTCGGCCAGATCCCGGTGGTGGCGGCCGGCGACCGGGGTGCCGACGGCAATGTCGTCGGTTCCGCCCAGCCGCGACAGCAGGATCGCGAGGACGCTGTGGGCGACCATGAACGGCGTCGTCCCGGTGTTCCGTGCGACCGCGCGCATCCGGTCGACGAGCTCGGCGTCGATCTCGGTGTGCAGTTCACCGCCGCGCATCCGGGGGTGGGCCGGTCGCGGGCGGTCGGTCGGCAGCGCGAGCAGATCGGGCAGGCCGCTCAGATGTCGCTGCCAGTAGTCCAGTTGGACGGCGGCGACCGAGGACGGGTCGTCTTCGTCGCCCATCACGTCGAGATGCCAGAGCGTGTAGTCCCGGTAGGTCACCGGCAGCGGCGTCCACTCGGGTGCGGTCCCGCCCTTGCGGGCCTGATAGGCGACGACGAGGTCCCGGGCCAGCGGCGCGGTCGACGAGCCGTCGGCGGCGATGTGGTGCACGACGGCCACGAGAACGTGGTCGTCCGCGCCGACGGCGAGCAGTCGGATCATCAGCGGCACCCGTTGTGCGACATCGAAACCGGTGGTTGCCAGCGCGGCCAACCGGGCATCGAGGTCCTCGACGTTCTCCGGTTCGGTCAGGGTGCGCAGGTCGACTGCGGCGGCCGGCTCGACCTGCTGGACCGGACCGTGCGGGCCGTCGGGGTAGACGGTCCGCAGGGCCTCGTGGCGTTCGAGGACGTCGAGGAGCGCGTCGTGCAGTGCGTGCCGGTCGAGGGCGCCCCGCAGGCGGAGGGCCAGTGGGATGTTGAAGACCGGGGAGCCCGTGTCGAGCTGGTTGATTGCCCACATGCGGCGCTGGGCCGGCGACAACGGCACCGCCCCGTCGGACGCACCGCCTCCGGTGCGGAGTTCGGGGATTCGACGGGTCGCCGGATCCGCCAGCCGGGCGGCGAGGTCGGCGACCGTCGGTGACTCGAAGACCCAGCGGACCGGGATGTCGGTGTCGAGTTGTCCCGATAGTGTCGACACCATCCTGGTGGCGGACAGGGAGTCGCCGCCGAGGGCGAAGAAGTCGTCGTCCCGGCCGACCTGCGCGGCGCCGGTGCACGCGGCGAAGGCACCGGCGACGGCACGTTCGGTGTCGGTCCGCGGCTCGGTGTAGGGCGCCGCCCGGATCGTGGGCACCGGCAGGGCCGCACGGTCGAGCTTTCCCGAGGTGGTGGTGGGGATCCGGTCGAGACGCAGGAGCGCGGTCGGCACCATGTGTCCGGGGAGGACCGCCCGCAACTGCTCGCGAATGGCCTCGATGTCGGCTGTTCCCGTGTAGTAACCGACGAGGAAAGTGTTTCCGGCAGAGGGGCTTCCGCCGACGACCTGCATCGTCTGCGGTTCGGTGACCGCGAGGTCGACGCCGGGGACGGCTCCGATCGCGGCGTCGATCTCGCCGAGTTCGATGCGGAATCCGCGGATCTTCACCTGCCGATCTGCTCGACCGAGGTAGTCGAGCCGGAAAGCAGCACCCTCGCCTCCGCCGGTTCGGCGCCAGCGGACCAGGTCGCCGGTTCGGTACATCCGTGCGCCTGCCGGGCCCCACGGATCCGCCACGAATCGGGACGCGGTGAGGGCTTGCCGCCGGTGGTAGCCGAGCGCGACGCCCGCACCGCCGAGGTAGAGCTCCCCCGTCGCGCCGGCCGGTACCGGTTGCAGGCGGTGGTCGAGGACGATCGCGGTCGTCCCGGTGATGGGCCCGCCGATGGTGACCGGCTCGGTGGGATCGAGAGGGCCGGCGAGGGTCGCCATGACCGTGGCCTCGGTGGGCCCGTACGCGTTGAACATGCGTCGGCGACCGGTTCCCCAGCGGGCGACGAGATCGGGCGGGCAGGCCTCGCCGCCGACGATGACGGTGTCCAGATCGTCGAGTCCGCCGGGACCGTGCGCGTCGGCGGGCAGGGTGGCCAGCGCGGCGGGGGTGAGGAAGGCGTGGGTGATGCGTTGTTCGCGAAGTAGCGCAGCCAGTTCTCCGCCGCCATAGATGTGCGGCGGGACGATCACCATCGTGGCACCCGACGCGAGGGCAAGGAGGGTTTCCAGCACTGCGGCGTCGAAACTCGGTGATGCGAAGTGGATGGTGCGCGAGCCCGATCGGACGCCGTAGCGGCGAATTTGCTCGTCGGCGAAGGAGGCCAGACCGCGATGGCTGACGACGACGCCCTTGGGGGCGCCGGTCGAGCCGGAGGTGTAGATGACGTAGGCCGGGTCGTCGACGTGCAACGGGCGGAGCCGGTCCGCGTCGGCGATGGGGTGTGCTGAGGCGTCCCGGTACGCGGCGACGACCAGGTCGTCGTCGAAGCCGATCCACTCGCACAGGCTGTTCAACCCGTCGAGCCGAGCGCGACCACCGGGGCCGACGATGCCGAGATCGACGGCGCTGTCGTCGAGGAGGTAGCTCAGCCGGTCGTCGGGCAGCGCCGGGTCGATCGGCACGTAGGCGCCGCCGGCGAGAAGAACCGCGAGTTGCGTTGCGACGGAGTATCTCCCGCGCGGTAACAGCAGTGCGACGGTGACGCCGGGTCCCACGCCGCGGTCGATGAGGATCCGTGCCAACCGGTGTGCCCGGAGGACGAGTTCGTCGTAGCGCAGCGTGCGTGCCCCGTCGACGATGGCGTCGGCGTGCGGATGTGCTGCCGCCGTGCGGGTCACGAGGTCGGCGAAGAGCACGGGCTCCGACGCGACGGGCCCGCGTGCCGGCACCAGAAGCGTCTGTTCGTCCTCGTCGAGGACGTAGAGTTCGGCGACCCGGGTGTCCGGTCCGGTGGCGACGATGTCCGCGAGGACACGGAGATAGCGGCGGCGGTGGGCGACGAGTTCGGGTTCGGGATAGGCGGCGGCGTTGGCCTCGAGGTCGATGCGGAGGTCCCCGGACCCGGCCCCGGTGTAGATGGTCACCGCGAGGTCCTCGGTGGGACCCGTGCTGAGGATGTGGCTGTAACCGATGCAATCGCCGAGGATCATCTCGCTGCGGAACATCATCACGTTGACGGCCGGACCGAAGAAGCCGCGTCCCACCGAAGAACCGGCTGCCGACCGCGCGGCCAGGTCGCGGCGCATGTCCTCGAAGCGATAACGCTGGTGGCGCAGGGCCCCGCTGAGTTCGGTGGTGATGCCGGCGATGAGGTCGCCGATCTCCATGCCGGGGGTGATACCGCTGCGGATGGGCACGACGTTGGACACCATGCCGCCCGAACGCCGGAGCATCGCGTTGGTCCGGGCCGAGACGGGCAGGCTGAGTACCACGTCGTCGGTACCGGCCACCCGGGCGACGTAGACCGCGAGCGCCGCACTCGCCAACGCCGCCACGGTGACCGAGTTGTCGTCGCACCAGCGTTCGACGTTCGCGATCAGGCCGGGGTCGAGTTCGCCTCCGACCGTGCGGGATTCGGCTCCCCCACCGATGACGGGGTCGGCGAGCCGGACCGGATCGGGCAGGTCGTTCAGGCGCTGCGCCCAGTGGTCGCGGTCGCGCCCGAAGCGGGTCGACGACCGGTAGGCCTCGTCGTCGGCATGAAAGTCCTCGAGGGAGCCGGACTTCGGGGGTGGGACCGGAAGGCCCTGTGCGCGTGCGGTGTACACGGCAGCCGCTCGTTCGGCGAAGGCCGATGCACCGTAGCCGTCGAGCAGCATGTGATGCACGCGGTTGTACCAGAAGTACCGGCGGTCATCGATGCGCAGCGTCGCCGATTCCATGAGGCGGTCGGCGAAGAGGTCGAGCGGACGGCGGAATTCCTCGTCCATCCACACCCTGGCGGCGGCCTCGGGATCGTCGTGGTCCCGGAAGTCCAGGTGCATCATCTCATCGCGCAGTTCCTCGTCGAGGTACTGCAGCGGGGCCTCGGTCGGATCGTCGGCGGGGACGAGCCGGACCATCGCGGTGCCGAACTCGCGGGCCACCTGCCGGCCGACGTCGGTCAGCAGTTCGGTGTCGAGATCGCCGAGCACCTCGATGTACTGCGCGATCGAGAACGGGGTCTGCGGGACGAGCTGCTGGGCGAACCACATGCTGCGCTGCGCAGCCGACAACGGGACCAGGCGCTCACCGAGGGCCGACGTGCTCGTCGATGCTGCGTCGTGCCGCTCGTGGACATCGTTGGTGGTCACTTCTAGTCGCTTCCGGGTGGGTCAGGGCATGCCGAAGAAGACCCGGTACCGCGAGGATGACCGGGCTGGGGTGGGGTGGTCGGGCGTTTAGAATCGCCTTGGTGAGACGGCTCGACGGCCGTGGTTCGTCGGCGTCACATGCGGACCGCCGGTGGTGAACCTCCCGAGTTCACGGCATGCGGCCCACGAGAACATGTGGGTTGCCCGTCGGGATTTAGCACAGGCTAACCTTAACACGGCCTGGTGCTGCCAACGAGACCCGCCGGACCTGCCGTACGCCGACGCCCGACGATTCAGGAGATGTGATGACCGAACCTGCCGTGCGGGTGGACGCCGTCACCAAATCCTTCGGTGACGTCCACGCGGTCCGCGGAATCTCCTTCGAGGTGCCGCGCGGCAGCGTCCTGGGCATCCTCGGACCCAACGGCGCAGGTAAGACCACACTCGTCGACATCCTCTGCACCCTGATCACCCCCGACTCCGGCTCGGCCACGGTCGCCGGCCAGGACGTCGTCCGGAACCCCGGCGGGGTCCGCGAGGCCATCTCGATGACCGGCCAGTACGCAGCGCTCGACGAGACGCTGGGCGGCCGGGACAACCTCATCTTCTTCGGCCGGATGCAAGGCCTACGACGCGGTGCCGCCCGCGAGCGCGCCGACCACCTGCTCGAGCAGTTCGATCTCGCCGAGTTCGGCAAGCGACCGGTGTTCTCGTACTCCGGCGGCATGCGACGACGCCTCGACATCGCCTGCGGACTGGTGATCCGGCCCGAGGTCGTGTTCCTCGACGAACCCACCACCGGACTCGACCCGCGCAGCCGCCAGGCGGTGTGGGCGCTGGTCGAAGCCCTCAAGGCCGACGGCATCACGACGCTCCTCACGACGCAGTACCTCGAGGAGGCCGATCGCCTCAGCGACAACATCATCGTGCTCGACAAGGGCCGAGTGGTCGCCGAGGGCACCGCCGAGCAGCTCAAGCGGAAGGTCGGCGGCGCCTACTGCGAGGTGGTCCTCGACGATCCGTCGCGGTCCGACGAGATGTGTGGGCTGCTGCGCACCCGACTCGGCGTCGACCCGAGGCAGACGGTCGCCGATGAGACGACGATCACCCTCCCCACCACCGACGGTGTCGAGACCATGGGTGCAGTCATCGCCATCGCCAAGGACGCGGAGATCCGGCTCACCGACGTCGGCTTGCGCAACCCCTCTCTCGACGACGTGTTCCTCACCCTCACCGGCTCGCCGAGCGGCACCACCGAGGATGCACCGCGATGACGACCACTCACCCCGCGGACCGGGAGACGCACGCCTTCTCCCGGATCGACTGGCCCGCCGACCGCGACCCGTCCGTCGTCTCACGGAGATGGCCCTTTCTCCGGCAGTGGTCGACGATGACCGACCGCGGCGTCCGGTCGGCGTGGGCCGAGGGCGAGTTCGCGGTCGCGGTGGTCATGCCGCTGGTCTTCGCGCTCGGCTTCTACCTACCGCTCCGTCTGGTGATGGCCGACCGG
This sequence comes from Gordonia sp. 135, assembly GCF_009720185.1. Taxonomy (NCBI): domain Bacteria; kingdom Bacillati; phylum Actinomycetota; class Actinomycetes; order Mycobacteriales; family Gordoniaceae; genus Gordonia; species Gordonia sp. 135. The sequence goes on along the minus strand of NZ_CP046257.1, from coordinate 97,179 downwards.
GGCATCGACTACGCACAGTTCCTGACGCCGATCATCGTGCTGCAGGCCGTCGCCTTCACCGCGATGGCCGCCGCCCAGCGCGCAACCCTCGACAAGCTCCGCGGGATGAACCGGCGACTCGCGTCGATGCCGGTGCGGGCCCTGGTGCCGCTTGCCTCGAGGATGACCGTCTCCTTGATCCGTTCGGTGGTCTCGATCACGGCAGCACTGGTCTTCGGTGCGCTGCTGGGCTTCTCGTTCGACGGCGGGATACTCGACACTCTTGCCTTCGTCGGATTCGCGCTCGCGGTCGCGGTGGTACTGGCGATCGGCGCGGATTCGCTCGGCCTGATCGCCCGGAATCCGGAGGCCACCTCCCAGTTGCTCCTGCTTCCGCAACTGGTACTCGGCCTGCTGTCGACCGGCTTCGTGCCGGAGTCGGGATTCCCCGAGTGGGCGCAACCGTTCGCCCGGAACCAGCCGATCTCCCACTTCGCCGCCACCATGCGGGAACTCGCCGACGGGAACCCGATGATGTCGACCGCCCTGCCGGCGCTGATCTGGCTCGGCGCGCTGGCCGTGGTCTTCGTCTTCCTCGCCCATCACACCCAGACCCACCGGCGGCTGTACCCATGACTCGTGTACCCGTGAGCCGAACTGCCGCCTATTCCCCGGACGTTCTGGGGTTCCCGCCGCGCCAGGAATGGACCGCCGAGTCCACCACGCGCGCGTTGGTCCGCGGCTCGACGATCCAGGCCGAACGGATCCTGGTGAAGTGGGCGACCGATCCGGTGACGCTCCTGCAGTCCCTGCTGTTCCCGGCGATCATGGTCCTGATGTTCTGGCTGGTACTGGACCGATCGGTCAGCGCCCACTCCGGGACGTCGAGCGTCTTCGGCATGGTCCCGATGGTGGCGCTGGTCGGTGCGATGTCCGGTGCGTCGATCAGCGGTCTCGGGCTCCGCAGGGAACGCACCTCGGGGCTGCTGACCAAGATGTGGGTTCTGCCCGTCCACCGCGCGTCGGCGATGGTCGGACGCCTGCTGGCCGAGGCGGTCCGCGTCGTCGTCACGGTCAGCGCTGTCCTCGCGGTCGGCACCATCATCGGCTTCCGGATCGAGTCAGGCGTTGTCGGCTATCTCGCGATCCTCGGGATCACCCTCGTCTTCGGGCTGTCCTTCTCGATCATGGTGACCGCCCTCGCCCTGCTCAGCCGGGACTCGCACATCGTCGAATGGGTGGCCATCGGCACCAACCTCGCGATGTTCTTCAACACGGGTTTCGTTCCCGCCGAGTCGTATCCGGGGTGGCTGCAGCCGATCGTCGAGTATCAGCCGCTCAGCTGCGCGGTCAACGCGATCCGCGGGTTGGCCGCCGGTGGACCGATCGCCGAACCGCTCCTGCTCACCGTCGCCTGGTCGGCCGCGCTGCTGCTGTTCTTCACGCGGCCGACGCTCGCCGGCTACCGGCGGGCGGCGGGACGATGATCAGCCGTAGTAGCAGCGGTACTTGATGCTGCCCTTGATCCGGCCGAGGAAGTTGCCGGCCGTGAACAGCCACCTGCCGGTCGGCACTCGGGTGATCACCGTGGGTAGCAACGGATTCCGGATCAAAATGAAGAGGAACATGTCGAGGGTCACGTACCACGGCCAGCGCGGCATCCCGTAGTGGCGATAGTCGGAATACAGCTGGACCGTGCCCATCCCGCACGTCACCGACTGTCGCCATAGGCCCGCGAGCGTATCCCGCAGACGGTAGGCGACGAGCGCCTTGGGAGCGAGACCGAGTGTCCCCCCGGACAACTGGACCCGGATCAGGAAATCGGAGTCCTCTGCGGCGTTCACATAGTCGACATCGAAGCCGCCCACCCGCTCGTACACGTCCCGCCAGACCCCGACATTGCAGGTCGGATGCACCTGCAGGAATCCCTGCAGGGCGTACGGTTCATCGGCCGGCAGCATCTGGCGCCAACTCTGGACCTCCGGCGAGTTGAGCGAATGGGTCTCGAGCCCGCCGCCCACCGCCGAATGACGCGTTGCGACCGCGGTCAATTCGGTGAGCCACTCCGGATACACGCGGTCGTCGGCGTCGCACAGCGCGATGAAGTCACCGTCGGCCGAGGCCACGCCGGCGTTCCGGGCGTACGAGATCCCTCGCACCGCGGAGGCGTCAACCCAGCGCATCCGGAGGCGCTCCCGCAATGAGTGGTGTTCGACGTGTTCCCGTAATCCGTCGGTGGATCCGTTGTCCGCGATGATGACCTCGAAGGGGCGTTCATAGGTCTGGGCCGCCAGTGCCTCGAGCTGGATGTCGATGACGTCGACGCAGTCGAGTGCCGAGATCACGACCGACACCAACTCGGGAAGCGGACGTTCGACGTCCTCGCAGCGTTCGGTCACCCGCGGTTTCTCCACTTCATTCTCTCGATCGCCTCCCGTCAGACCGTGGGCGCGGCCCAACGTCCGGTCGGGTATGCGGCCGGTCTCGCCGGCGGCGGCTGCGCGGAGGCCCGCACAGGTCAGGTAGACACGTGCGGGTCGGTCGGTGCCGATGAGCATCGCGCGCCCCCGGGCGATGACGTCCTTCGCGACCGACGCGGCACTCCAGAGGGGTTCGGTCCGCGAGTAGCGGCGGTACAGAACCGCTCGGTTGCGGGCGATGTAGTAGTGCCGGAACGGCGCATCCTCGGTGAACTCGACGGCGGCGCCCGCGCCCCGGCCACGGAGCAACCATCGAAGCGGCCGCGGCGGGGTCCATGTTGCGGCCCGTCCCAGTCGGTGCCGAATCCGGTTGCCCGGCACGATGAGTGCGTGGCCGCCGGCTGCGCGGGCGCGCAGGTAGAACTCGGTTTCCACGCAGTCGATGAACAGCGACTCGTCGAACAGACCGATCTTCTCGAAGAGGCTACGCGTGACGAGAAGGCCCGACTGCAAGGGCTCGAAAGCCAGGGTCAGCCCCTCGACGGCAAACCAGAACGGGGCCACGTCGTCGTTGATGTAGGCCGGCGATGCCATCACGTCCGACAGTCCGAGCGACTTGGCCAGTTCAAGGTGATCGACGGCCCGTCGGACGTAGTCCGGTTCGAGTGAGGTGTCCTGGTCGAGGGTGAGGACGGCGTCGGCATCTCGCGAAAGCGCCTCACGGACACCCTGGTTGAGAGCGTGTGCGATGCCCTGGTTCGATCCCGACTCGAGCACAGTCGCACCGGCCGCCGCGCAGTCGTCGAGGACGGTCCGCACGGCTCCCCGCGGGTCGGTCGTCAGCGACGGCGATCCGTCGTCGACGACGATCACCGAATCCACCTGCCGGAGAACATTCGCCACGGAATCGACGAGTTCTCGCGTCGGCTCGAAGGTGGGGATGACGGCGACCACGGTCATGACGGGGTTCCTTCGTTGTCGGTGAGATAGAGAGCGGCCGACACCGCGGCGGCCGTGGCGGTCACGTGCGGAGCACGCATCATCGCGTGATGGTCGGCGGCGACCGTGACGGTGCGCATGCGACCGGTCACCATCCGCGCCCAGGTGTCGGGATGGTCGGGGTTCTCAGCGGCGCGGATCAAGGTGATGTCACCCCGGTACGGCGTCGGCCGGTGGCGCCGGATCTGCTGACGACCGAGATCCCAGAAGACGTTCCACTGCAGGGTCGTCGGGAGGTTCCACCAGCCGGCGGTCACGACCAGGGCGCGCATCACCAGGCGTGTCCACCGGATCTGGAGCGACTGCGAGTTCGACGCACGTTCTGCATCGTCAGTGCCGGTGCGGTCGGGCAGTCTCGCGGGATCGTCGGCGCCCGTGTCATCGGTCATGCGGCCACCGATGCGCTCGACCAGCTCGGGCTCGAACCGGGAGTCGAGGATGATCACCGATTCGCAGCGCTCGTCGCGGCCGTCGAGGATCGTCGCGGCCTCGAGCATGACGAAGCCGCCGAGTGAGTACCCGACGAGGCGGTACGGGCCGTCGGCCTGAATCGACTCGATGTCCTTCACCGCGCGTCGTGCGGCGGCACGGATCGTCCGGTCCGCCCGACCGCGCTTCTCGAGTCCATGGGCCTGCAGGCCGTAAACCGGTGCATCCCCATCGATCTCACGGGCCAGTGGCAGCAGGCTGGCCGCAGGTGTTCCCGCGCCGGACATCACGAAGACGGGGGTGCCGGTCCCCTCGCGGAGCCGGATGATCGTGGCACCGGTGACCGAGCGGGCGCGGTCCCGATGAGCGGCGTCGAGGAGTTCGGACAGGCCGGCGATGGTCGGGGTGCCGGCGAAGTCCGCGGTCGAGATGTCGACGAGCCAGCGGTCGCGAAGTTCGGCGAGCATCTTCGCGGCGGCGAGCGAGTCACCGCCCAGCGAGACGAAATCCTCGTTGCGCCCGACGGTCTCGAGTCCGAGGATGTCGCACCAGATGTGCATGAGGGTCGACTCGGTCGGTCCGCGAACGGGTTCGGGTGTCCGCGGCGGTGCGGGCGGAAGGGCGGCGCGGTCGACCTTGCCGCGCTCGTTCCGGGGCAGCGAGGTCAGAACCACCACGTCACGCGGGATCATCCACGGTGCCAGCGTCTTCGCGAGCGCGGTCCGGATCTCGGCCGGCGACGGCGTCCACTTGTCCGGGGCGACGGCGACGTGCGCGATGAGCTGTGCGGTGTCCCGGTCGGCGGTGACCACCGCGTCGACGGTCCACGGCAGAGCTCGTAGAGCTGCCTCCACCTCGATGGGTTCGACGAGGTAGCCGCGAATCTTGACCGCGTCGTCGCGTCGCCCGAGCAGATGCAGCCGGCCCTCGCCGTCGAACCGACCGAGATCGCCCGTCCGGTAGCGGCGGCGCCCGTCGGGCAGGTTCTCGAACTTGGCTGCGGTCAGCGCGGGATTGTTGAAGTAGCCCGACGCGATGTACTCCGATTCGACGACGACCTCACCGGTCGACCCGGTCCGGACATCGTGGCCCGCCTCGTCGACGATGCGGACGGACTTCTTCGACGCGGGCGTGCCGACCGGGACCGCACCAGGGGGAACGGGCCGATCCGGCGGGAAGAGGTTGAACGCGAGATTGGCCGTCTCCGACGACCCCGACCAGCTGCAGAACACCCCGGCCGGTGAAATGGTCGCGCGGACGCGCTCGACGTCGCCGGAGTGGACCGGTTCGCCACAGGTCGACACCAGACGCACGCTCTCGATCACATCGCCGGGACCGAGGTCGGCGAGCCAGGACCTCAGGAGCGACGGCGTGCAGTGGACCGTCGTCGCCCGTTCCTGGCGCAGCCAGTCGCAGAGCCCCTCGGTGGTACGTCGGCGGACGTCCCAGAGCAGCAGCGTCGACCCGTTGAGCAACGACATCAGCAGACAGTCGACGCCCGCACCGAAGCTCAGCGGTAACAGCGCCGTCGCCTTGTCCTCGTCTTCGAAGCGCATGAAGGTCATGCCGTCGAGCGCCATCCCGAGGGCCCAACGATGAGGAAGCGTCACGCCCTTGGGCTTACCGGTGGAACCGGAGGTGAAGATCAGTACGGCCGGGGCGTCGGGCGCGGGCACCGCGAGCGGAGTGTCCGACGACGGAAGCGCAGCGATGTCGGCCGGGGACATCCGCTGAGCTCCGGAGAGTTCGAGGATGTGGTCTCGGCGGTCGTCGGGCAGAAAGGGGTCGACCAGGATCACCGGGTGTCCCGAGGTGAGCACCGCGAAGATCGCGAGAACGGAGTCGATGTCGGACTCGACGTCGACGGCGACCGGTCGTCCCGGCTCGGTCATCGCGGCGGCGATGGCGCGTCCGCGATCATCGGTGCGGTTCACCGCGTCGCGGTAGCTGATGGAGGCCTCGGGGGTCCGGACGGCGACCGCGTCGCCACATTGTGTCGCCGTGTTCCGCCACAGGGCGACGACACTCTCGTCGGAGTTCTCGGCCGTGGCCGGAATCGTCGCGGAGGTCGCCGGATCGATCCTGGTCATGGGGCGACTACCGGCCTAAGGGCGTGCATAGTTAGGTTAGGCTACCTAATCCGCTGTCCGTATTGTCGGCAGGGTCACCGACGTACGCCGCGTGATCGCCGACCCTGGCGACCGCTCCTCCTCAGGACGGATCGGCCGGCCTGCTGTAAGAAGTACCGGTGCTCGAAAAGCGTCCCCGTCCACGCAGCGGATCCGTCTTGTCCCGCGCCGTCGGCGCCGGGGTCGGCTGATGCGCGTGATCGTGGTCGGCGCGGGCGCCGCCGGTTCCCTGGTCGTGTTCCACCTGGCTCGCCTGGTCGCTGCGGGTGACCGGGCCGAAGCACTCGAGGTCGTCGTCGTGGACCCGACCGGCCAGGTCGCGGGTCCCGCGTTCGGCACCAAGGATCCCGCCCACCTGCTGAACGTCCCGGCCTCAGGGATGTCGGTGGACCCGGATGAGCGGTTCGACTTCGTGGACTGGTGCCGTGCCGAGGGGCTCGTCTCCGGCGACGAAGCGCACTACTTCTTCGCACCGCGCGCACAGTGGGCGCGCTATCTGCGGACCCGGTTGGCGGAGGCGTGCGAGCGCGCCGGCGGCCGGCTGAGTGTCCGGCACGTCCGGGAAAGCGCGGTCGGGGTCACCGCCGTCGGTCAGGGAGTTCGGGTGACTACCTCGGACGGAACCGTCGTCGACGGCGACCGGCTGGTGCTCGCGACCGGACTCCCGGGTGTCGGGGACGGCTGGGCACCCTGCGACCTGAGCGATCAACCCCGGTACGTCGCCAACCCGTGGCTGCCCGACGCCCTCGAACCAGTGGTGACCGACGACGGTGACGTCCTCGTGGTCGGCACCGGCCTCACGATGGTCGACGTGGCGATCAGCCTGCTCAAGTCGGGCGGCAACCGTCGCGTCGAGGCCATCTCACGCGGCGGCCGACTCCCCCGGCGGCATGCCGACACCTACCTCGGCGAAGTCGTCCCCGACACCTCGACCTGGGGTGACAGCCTCGACGAGATCCGTGCCGCGGTCGCCACCCATGTCGCGAGAATCGAACGCCTGCTGGGGAACTGGCGGCCCGGCGTCGACGGTGTGCGCTACCGCGTTGCCGAACTGTGGGCCCGGCTCGACGAGGCGGACCGCGGCACCTTCGTCCGCGAACTTGCCGGCGACTGGCTTGTGCGTCGGCACCGGATGCCCCCGTCGAGCGGCAAACTCGTCGACGAGGCCCGGCGATCGGGACGCCTCGTCGTGCGCTCTGGACGGATCAACCGCGTCGACGCGGTCCCCGGTGGTCTCACCGTCACGACCGGCGACGACGAACGCACCTATGCATGGATCGTGAACTGCACCGGTCCGCAGTCGGACGTGCGAGAACTCGGTAATCCCGTCCTGGACTCGGTTCTCGACGCCGGGATCGCGACCACCGATGCGCTCGGCCTGGGCCTGGTCACCGACGACGGGCACGTCCTCGACGCGGACGGCCACCCGGGTCCGATCTGGACTCTCGGCTCGCTGCGCCGCGGCGAGCTCTGGGAGACCACCGCCGTACCCGAGATCCGCACTCAAGCAGAGGACTTGGCCGCGTCGCTCATCGGTGACGTCACCAGCCACCGATGAGCGACGACCAACCGGGTTCGCTCCGTCGGGGCGCCCCGATCAGGACGCGCTCACCAATACTGCGGTGCCGAGCCAGATGAGCGCGGCCACCTTGATCACTTCGAAGGCCACGTAGACGAGATGAGCTGAGCTACGCGGACCCTCATATCCGGCCAGCACGGCGTCGGACCGCTTGGCGAGGGCCGGCCGTACTGCCACGAGCTGGATGACCAGGGCTGCGATCGCCACGCCTGCGGCAATCGGTGTGGCCACCCCGGGCCACGAACCGAGCACGACGGCGATCAGAATCGCGGCCGCCCAGACGACCTCGGCGGCATTCAGTGCGCGGAAGACCAGTCGCCCGATCCCCAGACCGATGGGCAGGGTCACGCCCGGCGCCCGGAACTTCAGCGGCGCCTCCAGGAACGAGATCGCGAAGACCATGCCGAGCCACACGAAGGTGAGCGCGGTGACGACCGCCGCGGAGGTGCTCATCGCGCGCTCGACCGCAGCAGTTCCGGGCCGAAGGTCTCGTAGTGGATCCGGCTCTCCGCGATGTCGCGGCCGAGGAACTCCTCGCGCATCGAGGACAGGAATCCGGTGGGGCCGCAGAGCATGACGTTGGATTCGGGGTGCACCTCGACATTGTCCAACGTCATGTGGCCGACTCGGACCGAATCGGAGACGATGTGCGGCGAGGTGTTCTCGTACCACTGGATCAGTCGGCCGGTGGGCAGCGAATCCACGAGCGCGGCAAGCATTCCGCGGTGCGGCTGGCGGTCGCGGGAACGGTCGGCGTGCAGGACCGTCACCGGCCGGGCATCGCCCTTCTCTGCCAGCGCGGTCAGGAGGCCGATCACCGGCGTGCACCCGATCCCGGCCGAGGCGAGCAGCAGCGGGGCATCGTCGTCGGGCAGGGTGAGGTCGCCGAACGGGGTGCTGACCCTCAGGGTGTCGCCTTCGAAGACGTGCTCGTGCAGGTGTGCCGAGACCTCGCCGGCGAGCTTCACGCTGAAACGCCACTCGGCATCGTCGGGCGAGCCCGTCAGACTGTACTGACGAATCTGCTGCGCGCCGTCGCTCAGCGGAACCTGGACCGAGATGTACTGTCCGGGGTGGAACTTCGGTAGTTCACCCTCAACCGGGGCCAGGGTCAGCGCAATGGTGTCGGGCGAAACCTGCACGCGGTCGCTGACCGTGACCTCACGCCACACCTGGCCGGGCTCGACACCCGCGGCGGCGTACAGGTCGGATTCCGAGGCGATGAGCAGGTCGGCCATGTCCCAGTACAGCTGGTCCCAGGCATCGGCGACCTCTGGCGTGACGGCTTCGCCGAGAACCTCGACGATCGCCGCGAACAGATGCTGGTGGACGACCTTGTACTGATCGGCGGTGACGCCCAGCGACGCGTGCTTGTGCGCGATCCGGTCCAGGATGAACCGCTGACGCCGGACGTCGGGTTCGAGCTGGAGGCGCACGAAGGCGGCGACCGAGCCGGCGAGGGCCTGCGGCTGTTCACCGGACTTCTGGTGAGTCCGGTTGAACATGTTGTCCAGCAGCGTCGGATGCGCGTCGAAGAGCCCGCGGTAGAACCGCGGGGTGATCTCCGGGAGTGCCCCCTCGACTGCGGGCAGGGTCGCCGCGAGAGTGGCGCGTTGGGTGTCGGACAGCATGAGAACTCCTTTGTTCACTTGCTCATCGGGATAGGAGTTCCGGCGTGTGGCCGGAAGTCTTTGTGGGCGTGTCGCTACCGCTCCGCCTGGAGCGGTCCATCCACTTGCGGTGGCCGCGTCGACAGCGAGAGCAGCACCGCGGTGGTCGGCTCGGCGGCGAGGTCGGCGACGGTCTCGGCGTCGAGGCTCTCGTAGAAGGCGGCGGCCGCACGGGCGAGCGCTCCCCGCAGACGGCATCCGCGCCGGAGCGGGCACGGCTGCGGGCCTTCGCAATCGACAACCTCCCCGTCACCCTCGAGGGATCGCGCGAGCCAGCCCACGCGCGCTTCGCGGCCGAGGTCGGTGATCGTCAGACCACCGGTACGGCCGCGGCGCGCGTGGACGACGCCCATCTCCGACAGCCTGCCGACGACTTTGGCGACATGCGTGTACGGGACGGCGAGCTCTGCCGCGAGATCCTTCGTGGTGAGAGGTGTTGCAGCCCCACGCTGTTCACCGGGCGATTGTTCACCGGCCGGTTGTTCACCAGCGACGGCGAGCCGCATCACGACCCGGAGGCCGATGTCGGTGAAGCGTGTCAGCTGCATGTCGCAAGTAGACCATAAATCGGCATCCCGAATACCAATTAAATGGGCGTGTTCTCGCTCACTCGGCGGACGCGTCGTCGATCGTCGCGACCGGTATCCCCAGGGTTCATGCTCGGCGAATCATGGTGCGTGCGTTGTCAATCGCGGCGCACCCCGGATCGTTGTTGAAGTACACGTAGACGTCGCACTCGTCGTCGAACGTGTCCCATAATCGACGCAGCCAGCTGTCGATGGCGCGGGTTCCGTAACTCATCGGCCGCTTGGCGGGGCCATCGTGCAGGCGCAGGTATCCGAAGCCGGCCGTCCGCCACAGCGGGGTGAGGGATCGACTCTTCCGGTCGGCCCAGCACAGGGCGGCGTTGTGACGTTCGAGCACGTCGCGCACCTCGTCGGTCCACCAGGATTCGTGGCGAGGCTCGACGGCGACCTGGACGGTGTCCGGGAACAGCTTCAAGGTGGCGTCCAGGGAGTCGGGTTGCGCCTGCAAGTTGGGCGGGAGTTGTAGGAGGACGGGCCCGAGCTTGGTGCCGAGGCCGGCGGCACGGTCGAGGAAACGCTCGACGGGCTCGGCCGGCTCCTTCAACCGCTTCACGTGCGTCAGGTAGCGGCTCATCTTCGTAGCCATCCGGAAGTGGGCGGGCACCGTCGCGGCCCAGTTCTCGAACACAGTCTTCTCCGGCAGTCGGTAGAAGGTGTTGTTGACCTCGGCCGTCGTGAACCGCTCCGCGTAGTAGTTCAACCATTCCCGCTGCGGGAGCTTCTGTGGGTAGAACGCGCCGCGCCAGTCCTTGTATTGCCAGCCCGAGGTGCCGATGTGCAGCATCGCTCCACCTATCCGCCGGTCGACGGGTGACGAATCCCGTCGACGGCTTTTCGCGCGTGTGGGTGTCGCATCACCGAACACGGGTACCCGCCTACGGAAAGTCGCAACCACCGAGACAGGAGTGACATGACGAAACTGGCGATCATCTACTACTCGGCCACCGGACACGGCACGGCCATGGCTGACGAACTGAAGACCGCTGCCGAGGCGGCCGGAGCCGAGGTGCGGGTCCGCCACATCCAGGAGACCCGCGACCCGGCGAGCTTCGCGGAGAACCCTGCCTGGTCGGCGAACTACGAGGCGACCAAGGATCTACCGACCGCCACCGGCGACGACATCGTCTGGGCGGACGGCGTCATCTTCGGCTCCCCGACCCGATTCGGCAGTACAGCGTCGCAGTTCCAGACCTTCATCGACTCACTGGGCGGACTCTGGGCCGAGGGAAAGCTCGCCGACAAGGCCTATGCCGGTTACACCTCGAGCCAGACCGCACACGGCGGGCAGGAGACGACACTCGTCGGGCTGTACACCTCGCTCATGCATTTCGGCGGCATTCTCGTACCGCCCGGTTACACCGACGGACTGAAGTTCGCCGACGGGAACCCGTACGGCGTCTCACATGTCACCGGCCCGGAGAACAAGAACGACCTCGACGACCCGACCAAGGCCGCCCTCGCCCACCTGGCACAGCGAGTCGTGAAGGTCGCCGGTCTGTTGGCCGGATGACAAGGCCGGTCCTGCCCTCCCGATCGCTCGCGTTAATGCGTTGACAGAGCGGCGCACGCGCGCGAGCATCGGAACCATGCATTCCGTGTCGTCGCCCACCGGGCGTGAGGAGGTCGTCGGCGTCCTGCACGCCGGCGCTTGAGTGACCTGCCCCGACCGGCGTGAGTACCGCATCTGCGGACCGCGCCGGTCGACGCGTGCCCTCATTCCTCCCACGACACCCGAGGTGTTTCTCACTCATGCATGCCCTGACCGAATCCGAGATCCGTGGATCCTTCGTCAATGCGACCGTCCGCGAACGCAAGTCACTCGTCCTGCCGCCCGATTTCAAGGAACTGAACTGGGAGAGCAAGGATTTCGTCGGCTGGCGGGATCCCAAGCAGCCGATGATCGGCTACCTCGTCATCCCGACCGACGACGAGCCCGTCGGCATCATGCTCCGCCTGGGCGGACGCCAGCCGCGCAAACGACCGCTGTGTTCGTTCTGCGAGGACGTCCTGCTGCCCAACGACGTCGCCTTCTTCAGTGCCAAGTCCGCCGGCGCCGCCGGCCGGAAGGGCGACACCATCGGCACCCTGATCTGTTCGAACTTCGAATGCTCGAAGAACGTGCGGATGAAGCCCCCGCCGGTGTTCGGCGGGCATGACCCCGACGCGGTCCGGCAACAGCGAATCCAGTCGTTGCGCACACGCCTCGACGGTTTCGCCGGACGCGTGGTCGGCACGCCGACGTAGACGCCACTCCCAAGTCGGCACTATCGGCGACGGGGCGGCCGTGCCGGGATGAGGCGATCTCGAGCATGACGCTGCGGGTGCGGGTGGTGAGTCATCGATCGGCAAACCGCGCGTTGACCAGAACGGGTGTGGCGGGGCTACCTTCGTCGAGCAAGGCCACGGCGGTGTCGAACACGTTCTGATGCACGGCATTGAAGAACACCACTCTGCCAGCGGGAAGAACCGTGCTGGTGGTGCCGGCGTCGCGGTCGGCACGGGACCCGATCAACGCCCCGACCACCTGGCGGCCCCGGGCCGGCGGTGCCCACAACAACGCGGTGAGCATGTCCAGCTCCAGGGCGAGAGTGTTGTCGACCTCGGCGGTGTCGTCCCCGGTAGTGCCGGTGAGGGTGAGGTCGTCTCGGTTTACACCTCGCACAGCGGTTCGATCGCGGTCGCCAGCGGTTGCGGCGCATCAGAGGGTGCGACCTCGGGTTTGTCGGCCATGACGATCACCTGCTGTCTTCTTGTCCGTGTCGGTGGTTAGGCGACGTCGCTGCTGACGCCAGCGAGGTCGTCGTATGACCACTGTTCGCATTGGGCGGCCAGTGAGCGAGCTCGTCGCCATAGCGCGGATCACCTTCGGTGTAGGCCCGGTCGGACTTGGCCCAGTAGGCCACGGCCCGCTGCGCATAGTCGGTGGAAGGCATGCGTCTCGGCTTCTTTCCCGGTCACGCGGCCGTAGAGGCTGGTGGACGGTCAATATTTGAACCAGCATTATTCGACAAACACTCTCAGTCGCCATTCCCAGTAGCTCAAGTACAGCTCGAAATGCGTTGTATTGCAATCCTTTTCACCAGTCAGGTCTTACCGCCTCGCGTGATTGAGTCAAGGTTAATCTAGGGCTTCACGTCCGCAGTATTTTGCGTAAGGAGCTATGAAACCGAGTGGCCCAATCATTCGCAGCCGAACACTGTCGTTATCAAGTGATTTGGCGAACAATGCCACGTGCGTCGAAACGGGTTCGACCACGGGGCTAGCAAGAACGCCCGGGGTCCGGAGGGTGCGCACCCGGAGTGCGGGCGCGGGTGCCTTACGGCGACATCACTTCTCCGTACCCATAACGGCCACCGCCGTGTGCACGTGCGCTCGGCGGGGTCGGCACCGGTCAATGCCATCAACCCGATGGTCATCGAAGCGATGAGGGAGATCGGCCTGGATCTGGGCGCCGAATACCCGAAACCGCTGACCGATGATGTGTTGGCCGCCGCCGATGTGGTGGTCTCGATTGGCTGCGGCGATCCCTGCGCGATCTATCCCGGCAAGCGATACCTCCGACCGGACCCTCGACGATCCGCAGGCTCAAACTCTCGAGACGGTCCGCGCCATCCGCGACGGCCTGGACACCAGGGTCCAACGTTGTTGCGCGAGTTGACCACTCCCGTTCCTGCCTGATTTTCATCTGCTTCCTGTCCCTCCTGACGGAGGGATCTCAATTCATGTCCATCACCCCCAGCGAGTTGTTCGTCTGCGTGTACAACGCCGGACGCTCGCAGATGGCCGAGGTGGGCATCGACATCACGGCGCAGACACCGAAAATCCTCACCACCGATGCCGTGCAAGCCTCAAACGTGTGATCACCATGGGCTGCGGTGACAGCTGCCCCATCTTCCCCGAGCGAGAGCTACCAGGACTGGGTCCTTGACGATCCGGCCGGGCCAGGGCGTGGAAGCGTTTCGCCCGATCCGCGACGAGATTAAGACCCGCGTCGAGGCGCTGATCGCCGAATTGACGTCCCAGCCCGCCGCCTCGGGCGGGTGCTGAATCAGAGATCAGTCCGGGGTCACGGTCAGCGCGCGTTGCGCGGAGCGTGCAGCGAGGAAGTCGTCGACGAGTTGCTGGCGTTCAGCCGGGCCGATCGGCGGGAGTGCGGTGAGTCGGGTGAAGACGATGGGTCCGACGAGTTGGGTCAGGGCGAGATTGGTGTCGAAGCGACCGAGCTCCTGCTGGGCTCCGGGGCTGTCCAGGATCCGGTCGAACGGTTCGCGGTATTGGTTGAGCACCCGTGCGCGAAGCGAACTGACCGGGTTCCGGTCTTCTTCGGGATGCGGTGTCGCCCCGGCCGTGCCGGGTTGGGCGGACCCGAGGGCCAGCCACCCGAGCATCGTCAGTTGGGCGGGGGCTTCCTCGATGAGCTTGGCCTGACGGTCCAGCAGTTCGATCAACTGTTCACGGATCGTTCCGGACGCCGGCTGCGCGGTGACCGGGGGCAGCAGACGCTCGAACGCCGCGGCCAGGAGCTGGGTGCTGTCGGTGAAGTGCCGGTAGAGGGTAGTCCGCGCGACCTTGGACGCCCTGGTGACCGCGTCGATCGTGACGGCCTCGATACCGCCGGTCGAGAGCAGGGACGTCGCCGCGTCGAGCAGTCGTGCGCGTGAGCGTGCCTTCCGGGGATCCACGAGCCGGTCCTCGTCGTCGTCGGTGTTCTGGTTGATCATCTCTTCGCTCACCTCGTAATTGTGCCCTCGGATCAGTCGCAGGCACTATCCCCGCACCCCACATTGTGATACTCATAGTAGTGGAACGCTACCAGCTGTAGCGTTAAGTGGAGGTGGCTGCATGACCGCCGATGGTCGAGTGCTGCTGTCGCGGGCTCAGAAGTGGACGTTGGTGGTCTCGTGCCTGTCGGTGGCCCTGGTGGTCGCCTCAATGGCGGCCCTGTACACCGCGCTTCCGAACATTGCGGTGGCCACCGGGGCGACGCAAACCCAGCTCACCTGGGTGGTCGACGGGTACACGCTGGTGTTGGCGTGTCTGGTGTTGCCCGCCGGGGCCCTGGGTGACCGCTACGGCCGGCGGGCGGTGCTGATCGTGGGGTTGGCGCTGTTTTCGCTGGCCTCGGCGGTGCCACTGTTGGTATCGACACCGTGGTGGTTGATCGCGGCGCGGGCAGCGGCCGGGGTGGGGGCGGCGTTCATGATGCCGTCCACGCTGTCGATCCTGACTGCGGGATTCCCCGAGCAGCAGCGGGGGCGTGCGGTCGGGATCTGGGCTGGGGTCGCCGGGTCCGGGGGCCTGCTGGGGATTCTCGGGTCGGGGCTGCTGCTCGACTACTGGTCGTGGCAGTCGATCTTCGTCGGCCTGACCGCGGTGGGGGTGTTTCTGCTGTTGTGTGCCTTCACCATTCCCGAATCCCGCCAGGAAAATCCGCCGCTGATGGATGTGATCGGATCGGTCGCGGTGGTGTTCGCGGTCGGACTAGTGGTGCTCGCTATCATCGAAGCCCCAGTACGCGGCTGGTCGGATCCCGTGGTGGTCGCCGGGTTCGGGCTGGGGGTGGTGGCCGCAGTGGTGTTCGTGGCGTGGGAGTTGCGGGCGGATCATCCGCTGCTCGATGTGCGGTTCTTCGCCCGTCGGGGCTTCGGCAGCGGATCATTCTCCATCACCATCCAGTTCCTGGTGACGTTCGGTGTCTTCCTGGTCCTCGTCCAATACCTGCAGTTGATCTTTGGATACAGCCCGTTGGGTTCAGCGCTGGCCTTGGCGCCGATGATGGTGCCGTTGGTGCTCTTGTCGGCGGTCGCACCGTGGATGACGACCCGGCTGGGGTTGCGGTTGATGACGGTGACCGGGCTGCTCGCCATCGCCGCGGGGTTCTACTTCATCAGCCGGCTCGATTTGGACTCCACCTACGTCGACGTGATGTGGCCGACGCTGATCATGAGCGCGGGTCTGGGCCTGACCGCGGCGCCGGCGACGGCGGCTATTGTCGCGGACACCGCGGTCGACAAGCACGGGGTCGCCGCGGCGGTCAACGACGCCACCCGCGAGATCGGCGCGGCGATCGGCATCGCGGTCGCCGGCAGTGTCCTGGCCGCCGGGTACAGCCACAACATCGCCCCGGCGATCGCGCGGCTCCCACCGGAGGCGCGGGGCCCGGTCGCCGACTCACTCGCCGGTGCCCTCGAGGTCGCCGATCGGGCGGGACCGGCCGGCCAGCAACTCGCCGACTTCGCCAAGTCCGCGTTCCTGCACGGCGTCGAGCAGTCCGCGATCGTCCTCGCACTCATCGCGGCGGCGGGTGCCGCGATTCTGCTGGTCTGGGCACCCGGCCGCGCTTCCCCGGACGCAGGCGCATCGAGGAGCCCGGCTGAACCGGCCCAGCGCAGTCGATCCCGCGCCCGCCGCTAGCCAGCACCGTCGAGAAGGAACGCCCATGACCCAGCTACCGCTGCCGCCGCACTCGCCGACCTGCATGGGGTGCGGGCCAGACAATCCCGCCGGCCTGCAACTGGTGGTGTTCCGCTCCGGCGACGAGGTCTACACCGATGTGACGTTCGACGAACGTCACATCGGTGCGCCCGGCCTCGCGCACGGCGGGGCAGTGGCCGCCGCCTGCGACGACCTGTTCGGCTTCGGCCTCTGGATCGCCCGCACCCCGGCAGTGACCCGGAGCCTCACCGTCGACTACCTCGCCCCCGTCCCGCTGCACCGGCCCCTGCGCATCAGCGCCCACGTCCGGGAGATCGACGGCCGCAAACTGCACCTTAAGGCGACCGCCACCGCCGACGACGGCACCGCATTGTTCACCGCCCAGGCGGTGTTCATCGCCGTGTCGATCGAGCACTTCGCCCAACATGGCCCCCCCGGCGCCGTCCAAGACCTACTCGACCGCCTCACCTCCGCGCTCGACCACGACGGGCCGGACAGACCGTCACCGCACCCGCCGGACCGCTGACACGACCGAAAGAAGATGCATCGGTAATGCGGCACACCAGTGCCCGTCCTCACCCCGGCCGGCCACACCCACCAGAAGCCCACAATGCGGCCCGGCCAGTTCCGGTGCTGTTACGCACGAAGTGGGGTCTACCACTGCTGACCGTGGGCTCGAGCGTGGGCGGGGCCGTCGTCGTCGCGCTGCTGATCGTTCTGGGCGGCGCACCGCACCGATACGGCGCCCAGCTCGGAACGCTTCTGCAGATCCTGGCGGTCTACGTGGTCGTGGCTCTGCTCGCCGCAGTTCGAGGCGTCCTCGCCCTGCGTCGACGCAGCCTCGGGTGGCTGGACACCTCCTCTGCGCCGACACCCGACCACGCCCGCCACACCCTGCGATTGCCCACCGAGTCCACCGTCCTCATCGGATCTCTGTGGGCCGGGGGCATCCTCGCGATGTCCGGCTCGGCCTTCGCGCTCCTGCCCGTCTGGGAGGCCCTCGGCGGAACCCTACTCATGACATTGGGCGGACTTGCCACCGTCGGATACAACTACCTCTTCGTCGAACGTGCACTCCGTCCAGTGATGGCCACGATCCTGGCCGTCGACACCCCACACGCGCCACCACGAACGTCAGTCATCTCCCGGCTGATCCTGACCTGGGCGCTGACCTCCGCGCTGCCATTGGCCGCGGCCATCGCGCTCCTGCACTATCCAGATGCGGCACCGCCCGACCGCATCCACGCCGCGACCTACCTCGCCGCCCTCGGACTCGTATCCGGAGCCCTCGCGGAAACACTGCTGGCCCGCGCCGTCGCACAACCGATCCACCAGATGCGCGGTGCACTCCGCCGCATCGGGCAAGGCCGGCTCGACGTGCGTGTGCCCGTCGACGACAGCAGCGAAATCGGGGTACTGCAATCCACCGTGAACGACATGGTCCGCGGACTCCAGGAGCAGGACCGATTGCGCGACCTGTTCGGACGGCACGTCGGAAGAGACGTCGCGCAACGCGCACTCGACCGAGGAGCCGACCTGACCGGCGAAATCCGGGAGATAACAGCACTCTTCGTCGACGTAACCAACTCGACGGCACTCGCCCACCAGATCTCACCGCAAGAATTCGTCGACAAGCTCAACCGCCTCCTCGCAGAAGTGATCGCGGCAACCGAGAGCCACCACGGGCTGGTCAACAAATTCGAGGGAGACGCCGCGCTCTGCATCTTCGGGGCGCCCGTCGCCCGAGCCGATGCCGCTGACTCCGCACTCCACGCCGCACGGCAGATCCGCGACCGCGTCCTGGCTCACGGGGAACTCGACATCGGGATCGGACTCGCCACCGGCCCCGTCTTCGCCGGAAACCTCGGCACCGACCAGCGCCTGGAATACACCGTCATAGGCGACGCGGTAAATGAAGCATCACGCCTCACCGAACTCGCCAAACACACGCCGGGACGGATCCTCGCCAGCGACGCCGTCATCAGAGCCGCCAGCGAACCCGAACGCGAATACTGGACACCACACGGCGACTGCTCCCTCAGAGGACGAACCCTGCCGACACAAACCTGGGAAAGCATCCCACCAGGGAACTGACCGCAATCCCCCGCAACCTGCATCGAGACCGACAGCGCATGGAATTCTTGGTCGGGAAGTCGAAGCAAACCCTGGCGCCGGGTTTGCCATCACCACGGTCGCCAACCACAGCGCGACGCCTTCAACACCCGAACCTACGACGGTTCGATTTCCCCGGTATATGACTATGACGATGGAGACGATCAAGCCGGATTGAGCCCCACTGAGCACAGGGACCAACTCGAGCCGTCAGGTGGGCCACATCAAGGTTGCCTGGCATGTTTCGACCCGAGCGTCGTGGCATGAATGTGCACTACCGCGCCCACACTGACGTTCTGCAAGCGTTGCAGCACGTTCTTGACCCGTCCTGCTGCCGCTGAGCCGTGCCCATCGGGAGCAGTCCCGCGAGTTCCCGATAGCTGTGTTTAGTGCTCGGGGGAGTATCAGATTAACGGTGTAAGTGGCGTTTTCGGTTAGTTGTCCTCGCTGGCCGGCATGCGGTCGGCGAAGGTGATGGCGAATGCGTTGAGTGCTGGTTTCCACCGCATTGTCTGTCCATCGTTTCTGTCCGGTGCCGGTCGCTGGACCCGAAGGGTACCGGTCAGACGAAGTGGGCCGTACGCTGGAAGCCAGCGCTCAACGCCCTGGCCATCACGTTCGCCGATCGGATGCCCGCAGCCGAAGAACGCTGACCCGCCGAGCAATCGGAAACCGCCGCTTACACCGAATATCGGACAGACCCCGACAGTCCCACCGAATTACTTTGGTTACTCACGGCTGTGGAGGTAGGCGGTGTAGTCGCGTTGGGCGAGTTTGGCCCAGCCGGTAGTCGTTGCGGTGCTCAGTCCGAGTTGCGTCGCCAGAACCGCCGCGGGCAGGTCGGTGCCCAAAGCGAGGAGCGCGTGGTTTCGGCTGATTCGGCTGGGAACTCCAGCGGCGGTGAGCTTTCGACTCAGGGTGGTCGGGTGTAGCGGATGGTGTGCTCGGCTGCCGGGCAACAGGTAGTGTCCGCGGCCGTCTCTGGTGTACGCGTTCGGATTGTTGGTTGCTTGCCTCGCTAGTACGTCGATGAGATCGGCGAGGCGGTCGGGTAGTTCGATGGGATGGCGCGCCAGGGTGATGTAGCGGCGGGTCTTTCGGCGCTTCAGCGACGAGGTGGTCAAGTTTTGCAGTTGCGACAGTCGGGCGCCGTAGAGAAGAACTAACAGTCCGGCGACGCGGGTAGGCAGATCTGCCGGGGTGTCGCCCGAGAGTAGTGCTGCGATCGTTCGGTGGTGGTCGTGTTCGTCGCCGGTCTGCGACGGTGGCGGGTAGGTGTAGCGGGTGATTGATAGGTTCTGGGCCAGTCCGCGTTGAGTGAGCCAGCCGATGAAGCCGGCGATGTTGTTGGTGCGACGGCGTTGCCCGTCGGTCCAGGCGTCGAGCTTCGATTGAGTGAGATCGCTGATCGTCCATTCGTTCTCATCGAGATGGTCGAGCAGGGTGATTGCCGTGCGGATGCGGTTTCGGGCTGCGTCGGCGGCGGCGTGGGTGAATCGTCGCCGGCGGGATCTGCGGCGGGCACGTCGCAAGATGGCCCAATGCCCGTACGGTCCAATCAGGGCGCTCTGATGTGCTGGCAGAGCGGCGGCGGTTTCGGTGATCCAGGTCCCGAGTCGTTCTATCGGTTCGTCGCGCGCGGGCAGTAGTTCTGCATCGATGAGCACCTCGCGCAGGTGGTGCCGTCCCCACGAGGGTGGGCACTGATCGAGTGCGCTGTGGCTCAGTGGTTCGTCGATCAAGGCCAGACTGCCGAGCAGTGCCGAGGTGGTGGGTTTGCTCAGCCACCGCAGCGTCGATTGCGGTTGTCCTCGGTCCGCTAGATAGTCAGGTAGTGGCTCGAGGCCTGCAGGCACGGATGATCCGTGCGGACCGGTCAGCAGTTCACGTGTGAGCCGGATGATCGAACATCGGTGACAGGTCTGGGCGAAGTGGTGCGGTCCCCCTTTGCCACAGACCCTGCACTCGTAGCCAACCTTCGATCCGGCGCACGGGCCACATATTGGATCCGCCGCAGAGTTTTTCCCGATGAGTGCGCGATCGGTACTGCACTGCGCACATCGCCTCGGGTGGTTCACGGCCGCGCGGTAGCACCGCTGGCAGACCGGGCCCAGCGGCCAATGGGTATGGACTGGATGCGACTGCATGCAGATCCCGCACACCTTCTCCGGCGTGCTCGCGCACCGATGGCATAGATCGGTGGTGCCCGCGTGGGCCCGAATCGCGATCGGCGCGTCGGTGCCGCACTGCCCGCACCGCCGTTGAGGCGCGTTGTAGCAGCGCTGACACAGCTCACCTACATCGCTGGTGGCCTTGATGTGGTCGATGCGTCCGCATCCGGCACAACGCCGTTTGGGCCGTGCGCAATGCACACACAACGGCTCTCCCGTGGCGGTCCTCGTGGACGGTACCTTCTGCTTGCCGCAGCTACCGCACATCTCATGGCGGCGGGCGTTGTAGCAGCGGCGGCACAGCCCGCCTTCGGGTGTGCGTTTGACACGGACCATGATCCGCCCACAGTCAGAGCACGGGTGATGGGGCGGTGCGGCGGCGTTCATGATTCTGTGCGGGGTCGCCGGATCGTGGTGCGGCGCGCCGCAATAGGGGTGGCACCCGCGTCGCGACCCGCGGCCTTCTTCGCTGAAGTGTCAACGATGCGGGGCTCGATCAGATCGTTGGGGGTGCATTCGAGGATGTCGCACAGTGCGACCAGGGTGTGCATGCTCAGTCGTTGGGGCTGGCCGGTCACCAGCCGGTACACCTGTTCGCGTGACAAGGTGATCCCGCGGTCGCTCAGATGCGGTTGAAGGTCGGTCGTGGAGAACATGCCCTGCTCAGCCATTTTGGTGCGCAGGTGCCACAGGTAGTCGATCTGTTTCATGACGTCGTCCCGTGGTCGAAGTGGCGGCCGTAGCGGGCGTGGATCGATTGCATCAGCAGGCCGTTGCGATATTCGTTGCTGACCCCGACGTACACCGCAGTGGTTGAGGAAAGCGCATGCCCTACCTGCTCTTGAATGAACCGTTCGGGGTAGTCGAACTCGACGAGATGGGTGACATAGGAGTGGCGTAGCGAATGCAGGTCCAGCTTCGGGTCCAGGCCGGCGGCATCGCGGGCAGTAGTGAATGCGGCATTGATGGCACGCACACCCAGGCGGCTACCACGTTCGGTTAGAAACAGGGCCGGGTGCTCGTTGTGGTCGAACTCGCTGCGGATCTCGGTGAGGTAGTGGTCGAGAATCTCGACGATCCAGCTCATTTCCGGGACTGTGAGCACGGTGCGCCGTTTTGGTGGTCCACCGCGAGAAGCCTTGCCGGACCGCACGGTCACCGCACCGAACCGCCCGAAGGCGGGGAACTTCGAGTTTCGGCGCAGATCAACAACATCGGACCGCGAGACCTCTCTGCGCCGCATGCCGTACGCGTAGCAGTACTTCAGCGCGACCGCGTCCCGCAGCGCCGGTAGCGCACCCTTGCGGCGGAGGGCCCTGATCTGGCTGACTCGCCCGTCAGCAGCGTCAAACAGCGCCTGGGTCTCGTCATACGTCAACGGCCGTCGGCCCTCATCACCCTCATAATCGGCGACGTGAATGACAGAGTTGTCTTCATGAAAAACCTGCAACGGCGGCTGGCCAAACCGGCTGGCGCACTCGGAGATCCACCCGTACCGGGGGTCGAGCAGATACGAGCAAAACAGACCGATCTCGACCTGGTAGCCACGCACCGTGGAGAACCGCAGAGGATTAGATCCCGAACGCAGGTCACTAACCCAGGCCTCGCCCTCTTCTGGGGTCCATTGCCACGGATACAACCCCGTGAACTCGGCAAACCGTTGGACCAACCGAACCCGTGGCCCGATCGTCGACTCACGCAAGAACCGTGCCCGTTGCTGCTGAGCCCATCCCTGCACCATTGCCTCGAACATAGACCGTTCAGGATCAAGCTCTACAACATTTGATGCCAGCGACTTTCGCGCACCGGCCGCATCTTCACCCGTCACACCACTGTTGTATCAGATGCAACATTGATGCACACAGACCCAATGGTCCTACCAGGACATTTGCGCGCGCATTCAGGAGCATCCGACGGTGAAGCCTGCTGGAAGAGCCAATTCCGTCACCCGGCCAATGATGCATTGGATGAACAATAAATCCCGTTCGCCGAGTGTCTTGATGCGGTCGAGGCCGAATCCTGACCAGTCGCCATCGCCGGCCACCACCACCGGAGCTTGCAGGTAGCCCAAGGGCCATCACGTAGTCACGCGCTGCGTCGTCGGCGCTGATGTCGATCACCCGATAGGTCAGGCCCTCCTTGTCAAGGGCTCTGTAGGCGGCGTAGCACTGCACGCACGCGGGCTTGGTGTAGACGGTGATCGTTTGTAGGTGCCGGGGGTGCTGGGTGTTGCGGTCATAGCGGTGGGCTTCCGCTGTGTCGAACAACGGTTGCGGCTCAGGGAGTTTCGGTTCCTGACGAGCCGCAACCGAAGTGCTGGGATTCGGCGTGGTCAGATCGGGAAGGCGTGGTCGGTGGCGGCTTCAGCCGTGACGTCACAGGGGTGTCGATCACCAATTGAGCGCACCACCCGGGTGTTGGCGGAATTGGCCAGCCAACGATCGAACTGGGCGGTGAAGTCGGCTGGCGAGGCGAAATGGCGGCCCGGCAGAAACGAGGTCTCGGAGAACCGGTTGTTGCGTTCGACCATGCCCCTGCATTCGGGATCGCACACAGATCCCATTGCGAGCACCCTCCGGGCTGATAGACCACCCGGTCAGCGGGATCCACCCCACGGAACTCCAGGCGAATCACCCGCACCCGATCCTTGAGGACCGTCAACGACCTCGACCACCCAATCCCCTGCGCGATCACCTGAATCGCCCGGGCCTGGTGCACGGATAGGTGACAGGGTTAGTCACGCGGCCTGAGGGGCCTCGTGGTTGATGATGGTCTCGAATTCAATGGGGGTCAATCTGCCGAGGCGGTCCTGTCGTCTGCGGCGGTGGTAGGTCCGTTCGATCCAGTGCACGATGGCGGCCCGGAGCTCGTCTCTGGTGGCCCAGGATCGACGGTCGAGGACGTTGTTCTGTAGCAGCGAGAAGAAGCTCTCCATCGCCGCGTTGTCACCACACGCACCGACCCTGCCCATCGACCCGAGCATGCCGTGCCGGGTGATGGCCTTCTGCATCTTCTTCGAACGAAATTGAGACCCTCTATCGCTGTGCAGAACGCAGCCGGCCACGTCCCCTCGCCTGGCGACAGCGCTGTTCAGGGCGGCCACGGCCAGGCGGGACTTCATTCTCGAGTCGATCGAGTACCCGACGATCCGGCCCGAGTAGACGTCCTTGATCGCGCACAGGTACAGCTTGCCCTCGGCCGTCCAGTGCTCGGTGATGTCGGTCAGCCACAGCTCGTTGGGGCCGGGCGCGGTGAAGTCTCTCTTGACGAGATCGTCGTGTACAGGCGGGCCGGCCTTGCGGTGCTTGCCGCGGCCTCTCTTGCTGATGGTGCTGGTCCAGCCGCCGGCGGAGCAGATCCGCCACGCCGTCCGCCGGCACATCTTCTCGCCTGCGGCTTCGGCCTCGTCGGCGAGGTAGCGGTAGCCGAACTCCGGGTCTTCGCGGTGGGCGTCGAACAGGGCGTTGGCCCGGTACGCCTCGGCGAGCTCGGCGTCGGTGATCGGGTTCTTGCGCCACCGGTAGTAGGGCTGGCGAGCGATCTTGAGTACCCGACACGCCACCGTGACGGGGATGCCGTCAGCGGCCAGCTCACTCACGAGCGGGTACCACCTTTTCCCGGCAGATTCGCTTGGGACAGGTACGCCGCCGCCCGGCGTAAGACCTCGTTCTCCTGTTCAAGCAGGCGCACACGCCGCTTGGCCTCGCGCAGCTCACGCGATTCGGCCGACGTGGTGCCGGGCTTGATCCCGGCCTCCACGTCGGCCTTGCGGATCCACTTGTTCAGGGTCATCGGGTGGATACCGAAGTCGGCAGCGATCTGTTCGAGAGTCACACCGTCTTCACGGTTCTGGGCGACGCGGACAACGTCGTCGCGGAACTCCTGGGGATAGGGCTTGGGCACAGCTGGCATCCTTCCAGGCCGCCCGGCAGGGCAAGCCAGATCAGATGTCACCTACTCGTGCACCAGCCCCCCCCCCCGGGTTTGCTGGAGGCTCGGTTAGTTGGTTCCAGCGTTTGCGGGGACCGGGTTCTCACGGTAGCTGGTGACGGTGTGGGTCGACCAGTAGGCGCTCTCGTACTCGACGGGTGGGACGTGTCCGATCTCGCCGTGCAGGCGGCGGTGGTTGAACCATTCGACGTACTCAGCGACGGCGATCTCGACCTCGCCCACACCTGCCCAGCCGCCTCGCGGGCGCATCACGGGGTTACGGATGCATTCGGCTTTGAACAGCGAGTTGAACGCCTCAGCCATCGCGTTGTCGTATGAATCCCCTTTGGAGCCAACAGATGTCACCGCTTCGGCTTCGGCCAGTCGTTCGGTGTAGCGGATGGCTCGGTATTGCACTCCGCGGTCGGAGTGGTGGATCAGCCCGGCCACGTCGTGGCCGGCACGCGACCGTGCCCAGGGATAGCGAGACTCAAGACACGCAAGACCACGCGCAGCGAGGGAGCTGAAACACCCCGGCCGGCTGACCGGGTCAACCGTCAGTTCACCGCGGCGGCACCGAACGCGTTGTGGGTGGCGGACCTGACCTACATCCCGCGCAATGCCGCACAGATCAGGATTGAGGTGGGCCCTTCGTAGTGGTCCAGTTGTTGTGCGACTCTGTTGCCCGAGTGTTTGGGCAGGAAGAATCGACGACGACATGGCAGGTAGCAAGCGCCGGCGGCATACGCCGGATCAGATCATCCGCAAGCTGGCCGAGGGCAACAAGCTCCTCGGGACCGGGCAGGAGTTGGCTGAGGTGTGCCGGCATCTGGAGGTCACAGAGTCGACCTGGCATCGCTGGGTGGCCCAGTACGGGGGCATGAAGGCCAATGACGTCAAACGCCTCAAAGAACTCGAAGCTGAGAACGCTCGGCTCAAGAAGTTGGTCGCCAACCAGGCCCTCGATATCGACATGCTCAAGGAGATTTCGTCGGGAAACTTCTGACCCCGAACCGCAAGCGCAGCGCCGTGACGATGCTGCGTGAGCGGTTCGGGGTATCTGAGCGGCGAGCATGTGCTGTGGTGGGCATCCACCGCTCCACGATGCGACTGCACCCAGCGCCGATCACCGCGGAGGAAGCCGAGCTGCGGTCCTGGCTACGTGGGTTTTCCACCGACCGGCCCCGCTGGGGCTGGCGACGCGCCGCGATCGCCGCGCGCAAAGCGGGCTTCACGGTCAACAACAAACGCATCCGCCGCCTGTGGCGCGAGGAGGGGCTGCGAGTTCCCCAGCGCCGCAGGAAGAAACGGCTCACCGGAATCGGGACCGCGGTTGGGGCGATGTGCCCAATCCGGCCGAACGTGATCTGGGCGATGGACTTCCAATTCGACACCACCGCCGACGGCCGAACCATCAAAATGCTCAACGTGATCGACGAGTTCACCCGCGAAGCCCTGGCGATCCACGTCGACCGCGTCATCAACGCCGATGGCGTGGTTGACGTTCTCGACCGCCTGGCCCTGATACATGGTCCACCGTGCTACGTGCGGTTCGACAACGGACCGGAATTCGTCGCTCACGCCGTCAACGACTGGTGCCGATTCAACGGCACCGGATCACTATTCATCGACCCCGGCTCCCCGTGGCAGAACGCCTGGATCGAATCGTTCAACGGCCGCCTGCGCGACGAGCTGCTCAACTCCTGGCGCTTTGACTCCCTGCGCGAAGCCCGGGTCATCATCGAAGACTGGAGGATCGACTACAACGCCAACCGACCCCATTCGGCCCACCACGGACTCACCCCCGCCGAGTTCGCCCTACAGTGGACCACGACCCACCAACCTCAAGCCGCATAGCGACTGGACCATCGAATGGGTCCCCCTCAGGATCGACTCCGTGTTCATCGCGGTGAGCCGCGACGAACTCCACGATCAGCGCTGTGGGCGGTCGATCTCCGCCGCAAAGAAAGCCGAAGCCTGCTTCAAGATCGTGTTCGCTCGCCGCAGTTCACGGTTCTCCCGCTCCAACGCCGCGATGCGGTCAGCGTCCTCACTCGTGGTGCCCGGGCGGACCGCGCCGTCGATCTCGGCCTGACGAACCCAATTGCGCAACGCCTCGGGATGGACTCCGAGCTGATCGGCGATCCGCTTGATCGCACCTCTCGACGAATCGGGATCTCGTCGCGCTTCACATGCCATCCGGGTGGCCCGGTCCTTGAGTTCCTCACTGTACTTGCGTGGTGCTGCCATGCTCTCCATCCTTCACAGGTTCGAGAGCCTCCGACAGACCCGGGGCGGTTCACCCCTCAGTGATCGGCCGGTTTGTCGACATCACCGCCGATCTACACCGGGTGCGGATCGCGTGCGGCGAGGTCACCGTCGCCGACCATGACCGCAGCTGGGCCAACCACGTCACCATCGCCGACGCACAGCACGTGCGGGCGGCTAAAGAATTGCGCCGCGACTACCGCAACCAACAGCTGCAGAACCGGGCCCGCAATGCCGCGCGCGTACGCACCCACCCCGACGGCCACGAGGTGCCCATCAGAGCGCTACCCGACTACGACGACCTGTTCGGGGTGCACTTCGCCACCCCGCCACCAGGCGGACTCACACCCACCGCATCCACTATCACTGAAGGATGAAACACCATGTCTGACAATTCGATCGGCAAACATATCGAGTTCGCCGCACGGGCGTTGAAGATGCCCACCATCCGCCGCTGCTGGGCCGAGCTGGCTGAGCGGGCACGCGCCGAGAACTGGACCCACGAGCAATACCTTTCCGCGATCCTCGATCGTCAAGTCAGTGAACGCGAAGCCAACGGCACCGCTCTACGGATCAGTGGCGCCCGGTTCCCGGCGATCAAAACCCTTGAGGACTTCACCTTCGACCACGTCCCCGGCCTGCGTCGTGACGTGATCGCCCACCTGGCCACCAGCACCTGGATCGCCAAGAGCGACAACGTCATCCTGCTCGGACCACCAGGAGTAGGCAAAACCCATCTCGCCATCGCGCTCGGCATCAAAGCTGCCCACAACGCCTACCCGGTACTCTTTGACACCGCCACCGGATGGGCCACCCGCCTCACCGAAGCACACGCCACCGGTCGCCTAGCCCACGAACTCAAACGGCTCCGCCGCTACCGACTGCTCATCATCGACGAAATCGGCTACCTGCCGTTCGACTCAGACACCGCGAACCTGTTCTTCCAACTCATCGCCAGCCGCTACGAACAAGGTTCGGTGCTGATCACCTCGAACATGCCCTTCGGTCGCTGGGGCGAAGTCTTCGCCGACGACGTTGTGGCCGCCGCGCTCATCGACCGACTCGTCCACCACGCCGAGGTCATCACCATCGACGGCGACTCCTACCGCACCAAAACCCGACGATAACTCGTCAACACCGACCAGTAACCACACCACAAGGGGGTCAAAATTCAACCGTCGATAAAGGGTCAGTTTTCAGCCGCCGTTGACAATGGCGCATCGAGACCGCGAAGCGATGGGTGCACGCACAGGTTTCGGTCTTCGCGGATGCGTTCCAGCGCACGTTTATCCACGCTGTCGATCAGTTCTAGGAGTTGAGCGCTATCGAGTAGCTTGTTCTCGATCCTCTGCATTGCGCTGGTGCCCTGGGGGGTTAGGCCGTGGTCCTGAGCCTTTTCAATTTCCTCTCGAAGGTCGATGGCGTCTCTGTCGCCGTCGTCTGCCAGGGACCCGATCTTGGCGATGAGATCGGTGGTCACGGCTGTCCACGTGATGGTGATGCTCGCGCGTACGGCGCCGCTGTTGTAGCACTGCCACGCCTCGGTGGCGAGTGTTCTGGTTTCTGGGTTCCATACCTCTTGGATCTGGGTATCGACCGCAATCACTCTCGTAACCCCTCGCAAAGAGACATATCCAGTATGCTGTGGGGAGTCTATCTGGGCGCTGATTTGGGCCTGTAGGTCGACGATGAGGCCGGTCAGCTCGTGCTGTGCTCGACTGACCCGGCGGGCGTTGGCATTCTGGGCGGGTGTGGACTTGGATTCGTATTGACCGCAACGCCCTCGGGGCGGGGTTGCACTTCGCCAACCGTCTGCCCGCTCGCTGTGTGCAGCACCTCAGCACGTGACCGCCAGGGGTCAGAGCGTGAAGATGCCGCTGAGAGTAACTGCCGAACTGCCGCACGGGGTGTGCTTCGGCACCCCGTGGGGCATCAGCCTCGACGGGCTGCTGGCCTCGGTGCTCTGGCACCGCCACAAAGCCGCGGCCGCCGCCCGCGGCGAGGTCCTCACCTACGACCCCCTCGCGGTGCCCGAAGACCTGGAGCTACCGCTGGCGCGCTGCGAGGCCGGGCAGCCGTGGCACTGGATGTGCACCTTCGCCCACACCGTCCCCACCACTCCATATCCCGAACCACGTATGCGGTCCAGCCGTACGGATCACGCTGATCTGCAACGCCTCTCACCCTCGGTACCCTCCACGGTCTCAGACGCCCGCGGGCACTACCGCAAACGCCTGATCCCCGCCGCCGCGACGATCACTGCGACCGCGACGTGGCGCGCGGTCGGCGACCCCGGGAAGATCACCGAGCTGCTCGCCGAGGTCACCGATATCGGCAAGTACCGCACCAGCGGCGAAGGCCGCGTCACCGCCTGGACCATCGAACCGGCACCCGGCGACGACGTCTGGTCCGCTGGCCACGAACACCACCCCGGCGTCCTGGGCCGCAGCACCCCGGCACCGTGCGTCGCTGACCGCCCGGACATCGTCCACGGTGGGCGTTCCCGGATCGCGGTCCGGGCGCCGTACGCCCACCCCAGCCGCCACGCGGACGCGGCCTATCTGCCCGCACCCGACGAGGCGCAGCGGTGACCCGCGTGCGGGGCGGCCGAGCCACGACGCGCACTGCGGTGATCGCGGCGTGCGCGGTCCTCGCCGCCGGCGTGGCCGGCTGTGGGTCGGATCGATCCTCACCGAGATCAACGTCAAAGACACCCTGAGAACAAAGCTCGATGTGGACATGGAAAATTACCTGATCCTGGAGGCTTGTAATCCACCTTTGGCCCATCGCGCTCTGGGAGTCAATCGGCAGATCGGTCTGCTGTTGCCCTGCAATGTCGTGGTCCGCACCGACGCCACCAATCGATCAAACTCGATCGTCGAAGCGATGAATCCCGACCTGATGGTCGAGGTCTCCGGGGAAGCCGAACTTGCACCGGTGGCCACCGACGCGTCAGCCAAACTCTCGGCCGCTATCGCGGCATTGGAAGCCATAGCCTCCACGTGAGTAAACACGTCCAACAGTCCGCGACCGCAACGAGTACCTATGAGCGCAGGGACATTCCATCTTGACCCGGCATGCCCGTTCGCCTTGGCCGCCTCACGGTGGCTGCTCAACGCCGCGCGGCGCCGACATCGAGATTGATTGGCGGCAAATGAGTTTGGCAGTGCTCAACGAGGGCGCAGATGTTCCTGAGCACCAGCAACAGCACCACATAGCGGTCTCTCGCAGGCTGGGTTGTGTCCTGGCCGCTGCACATGACAGGACCGGCGACAGGCACTCGGACCGCTCTGCACCGCCCCGGGGCAGCGTGTGCACCACCAGAGCGCCGACGTCACCACAGCAATGGTGGCCGACGCGCTCTCCGAAAGCGGCCTCGATCCCCAGCTCGCCGACAATCTCCACGACTCCACCTACGTCAGCGCAGTGTGCGTCGCTCACCGGGAAAGCCAAGACGGTCTCGGCGGCTCCGGTGGATCGCACCGAATGAGTCAGCTATCCCGTGTCCACGCATATCGACCCCCGAGCAAGTTGATCAACTCGCCGGGGCCACTATCTGGGGCATACACGTCAGGGCGCATTGCGTTCTACAAGCCCGTCCGCGATTCTCGATGATGCCGCGCCGACTTGTCGGAGAAGCCGTGCCACTCGCGGCATGACCTCCAGATCGCGGTAGACAGCCGCGTGCACAAGCCAGGCCGCAGCTTCAGCCGCAGTGAGCGCGGGAGTGTGGTGGTATTCGTCGGTGGGCTCGATCATCGGTGTCCGGACGAGCGGGAAAAAGACTGTCGTCACAGAGACCCCTGTGCCGCGCAACTCCGACGCTATGCTGCGTCCGAAAGCGGTAATCGCGGCCTTCGATCCCGCGTATGCCGAGAACTTTGGCATGGCGCCCATCGGGATACCCCAGGTGGACACGTTGATGAAGTGACCGCTGCCGCGCTCCTTCATGGCAGGTAGGAACCCTAACGTCAGTTGCACGGGACCGAAGTAGTTGACCGCCATGGTGCGCTGATAATCGTGTAGCCGATCAGTCGAGTCGAGGACCTCGCGGCGAATCGACCGCCCGGCGTTGTTCACGACGATGTCCGGGCAGCCGTATTTATCGAGCACGTACTGGATCAAGCGAGCTGTGTCGTCGGTATCGGAGAGATCCCCCGGACAGGTGTCGGCATAGCCGCCCTCGGCCCGGATACGCGTGACGAGTTCGTCGAGGCTGTCGGCACGACGCGCCACCGTCAGGACGTGGGCTCCACGACGGGCGAACTCTTCAGCTGCCGCAGCACCGATGCCCGACGACGAGCCAGTGACGAGGACGGTCAAGTTTTGTAGCCGTTTAGCCGGCGATCTGGTGCGAAGTGTGTTGACGAGCTCGACCGGCGTGCGTGGTCGTTGTAAAGCAGTATGCGCGACTCGGGCTGGCACGTATTTCACGGCTACTGTCACCATGGGTGGAACCGTAGATCACGAGGCCCCGCAGCACCAGTGCCCGGCCGTCCGCTGGGGTGCAAACGCTGTCTGTCGGCGCGATCGCTGCCGCTGGCTTCACCAGCGAATCCAGCGCAGCCGGAACCGATTCCGCATCTTTTCCCCGAACAAAGTTGTGCTGCAGGCGATTACATCGCCTAACGGAACAACGTGTCGATCTCTGTACGTCAGGCGAGCGCTGGCGATCAAAGAATGTAAACGTGGACCGCTGTGGCCACAGGTCCCAGCTTGCAACGAGGGGACCTGAAAAGTCGAACTCAGAACCGGCGAGCGACCTTACGTTACGCGCTGCTCGTACGAACACGCGTGCATCCGATGCTTTAGGTCAGCCCGGTCTGAGGGGGACCCATTCGATGGTCCAGTCGCTATGCGGCTTGAGGTTGGTGGGTCGTGGTCCACTGTAGGGCGAACTCGGCGGGGGTGAGTCCGTGGTGGGCCGAATGGGGTCGGTTGGCGTTGTAGTCGATCCTCCAGTCTTCGATGATGACCCGGGCTTCGCGCAGGGAGTCAAAGCGCCAGGAGTTGAGCAGCTCGTCGCGCAGGCGGCCGTTGAACGATTCGATCCAGGCGTTCTGCCACGGGGAGCCGGGGTCGATGAATAGTGATCCGGTGCCGTTGAATCGGCACCAGTCGTTGACGGCGTGAGCGACGAATTCCGGTCCGTTGTCGAACCGCACGTAGCACGGTGGACCATGTATCAGGGCCAGGCGGTCGAGAACGTCAACCACGCCATCGGCGTTGATGACGCGGTCGACGTGGATCACCAGGGCTTCGCGGGTGAACTCGTCGATCACGTTGAGCATTTTGATGGTTCGGCCGTCGGCGGTGGTGTCGAATTGGAAGTCCATCGCCCAGATCACGTTCGGCCGGATTGGGCACATCGCCCCAACCGCGGTCCCGATTCCGGTGAGCCGTTTCTTCCTGCGGCGCTGGGGAACTCGCAGCCCCTCCTCACGCCACAGGCGGCGGATGCGTTTGTTGTTGACCGTGAAGCCCGCTTTGCGCGCGGCGATCGCGGCGCGTCGCCAGCCCCAGCGGGGCCGGTCGGTGGAAAACCCACGTAGCCAGGACCGCAGCTCGGCTTCCTCCGCGGTGATCGGCGCTGGGTGCAGTCGCATCGTGGAGCGGTGGATGCCCACCACAGCACATGCTCGCCGCTCAGATACCCCGAACCGCTCACGCAGCATCGTCACGGCGCTGCGCTTGCGGTTCGGGGTCAGAAGTTTCCCGACGAAATCTCCTTGAGCATGTCGATATCGAGGGCCTGGTTGGCGACCAACTTCTTGAGCCGAGCGTTCTCAGCTTCGAGTTCTTTGAGGCGTTTGACGTCATTGGCCTTCATGCCCCCGTACTGGGCCACCCAGCGATGCCAGGTCGACTCTGTGACCTCCAGATGCCGGCACACCTCAGCCAACTCCTGCCCGGTCCCGAGGAGCTTGTTGCCCTCGGCCAGCTTGCGGATGATCTGATCCGGCGTATGCCGCCGGCGCTTGCTACCTGCCATGTCGTCGTCGATTCTTCCTGCCCAAACACTCGGGCAACAGAGTCGCACAACAACTGGACCACTACGAAGGGCCCACCTCAGGTCGTCAACCGAAATAACGAACTCGGAGCAGACCTGCGAGCCCCGCAGAGCCACTGCCGCACATAGGGACGGGCCGGACACGTCATCGAGGGTCAACAGGGCCGGTGTTCCGTCGTGCCGGCTGGTCAATTCGGGCAGAAGTATCCAAACCGCGAATGGGGTACTGCAAGTACCTGGTACTGTGCGAACACCCATCGCGGAGGGCTGTTCAGCAAGGTGAAGGAGAATCAGTATCGCTACGGAACTTGCTGGTCGTGCGACAGACAGTCTTGCGACCTTCGGAAACACGATTGCCCTCGCCGGCCAGGCATTACGGTGGGCCGTGCACGACATTGTCACCGGACGGTTTCCTTTCCGGGAGGTCGTTGTACAGACCTGGTTCGTCATCACCGTCACGACGTTGCCGGCGATCCTGGTGGCGATTCCGTTCGGCGTTATCGTCTCGGTGCAGGTCGGAAGTCTGACCCAGCAGGTCGGGGCCACGTCCATCGCCGGCGCCGCTGGTGGACTCGGGATCATTCAGCAGGGGGCACCGATCGTCACAGCCCTTCTGCTCGGTGGTGCGGCAGGGTCAGCCATCGCCTCTGACCTCGGCGCACGCACCGTCCGTGAAGAAATCGATGCCATGGAAACTCTTGGACTCAACCCGACCCGTCGAGTCGTCGCACCGCGGTTCGTTGCGGTTCTCATCGTCGCTCCAATGTTGTGCATGCTGATCGTGTTTACCGGTCTCGTGGCCGGCTACATCCTGAGCGTCAACGTCCAGGGCATCACGCCCGGAAGTTACGTCGCCTCGTTCGCCTCGTTCGCCTCGTCGGCGGACATCCTGGTGGCACTGATCAAGTCATTGGTGTTCGGTCTCGTGGTCGTGGCGATCGCATGTCACCGGGGTCTGTCCACGAAAGGCGGCCCGAAGGGTGTGGCCCAATCTGTCAACGCCACCGTGGTCCTGGGGGTGGTGGCGTGCTTCGTCATCAACGTGGTCATCACCCAGCTGACAATCATGTTCGTCCCGCAGACCATCGGATGACGGAGAACACGTGACCGCAGTACCATCCACCCGTTTCACTTCGGTCACTCGTCCGATCGTGCGTTCTGTGACGCCCCTCGCCGAAGTCCCCGCACAACTCGGGCACATCACCACGTTCATCATCGACACCGTCGCAGGAATTCGTCACGTCGCGACCACCTATCGACGACAGACGCTCTTGTACATACAGGAGTTTGCCTGGGGACGAGGCGCTGTTCTGGTCGGCGGGGGTACCGCAGTCGTGCTGGTCATTCTCGGAATGGCTGTCGGGGCATCTATCGGCATCCAGGGTTACGCCTCGCTGGACCTGGTGGGGATGGGGTCTCTTACCGGGTTCATCTCGTCATACGCCAACACTCGGGAGTTGGCACCGATGATCGCTGCGATCGGCTTTGCGGCCCAGGCCGGCTGTCGCCTCACTGCGGAGATCGGTTCGATGCGCATCGCCGAAGAGATCGACGCACTCGAATCGATGGCGGTGCGGCCGATTCCATACGTCGTCAGCACACGCGTGGTCGCAGCGATCACCACCATCATCCCGCTCTACATCGTGACGCTGATACTAAGTTTCGCCGCGGCCAAGCTGGTCGTCATCCTGCTACACGGCCAGTCAGGTGGCACCTACGACTTCTATTTCAATGCGTTCCTCAAACCGCAGGATCTGGCGTTCTCAGTCATCAAGGTCCTGATTTTCGTAGTTTCGGTCGTCATCATCCACAGCTACCAGGGTTTCTACGCCACCGGTGGAGCAGAAGGCGTCGGCCGCGCGTCTGGTCGAGCGATCCGCAGCAGTCTCATCGTCATTGTTGTGGAGGACATGATCTTGACCCTGCTGATGTGGGGCTTCGATTCGGGCGTCAGGATTTCGGGCTAGGGGTTGAAGTGGCTGTTTATAAAGATCCGTCAGGGCGCGCGCCCTCAATAACAAATTTGACACTGCGTGGGATTGGGGTCCTCGTCGTAGTGGTGGTTGCGGCCTATTTTCTGGTGTCAAACGCAACCGGAAAATTTGAAGATAACAAGACAGTGACGATCACCACCGACGCGATTGGTGACGGGTTGAAGGGCGGATCGGAGGTGAAGTATCGGGGCCTCACGGTGGGCAAGGTGTCCTCGGTGTCGGTGCGCGACCAAAGCACGTCTGTGAAAATTGAGCTCACCGGAGCGAACGACGACATCCGGTTGCGTCAGGGCTTGGCGGTGAATTACACGTCCGCCAGCGCGCTGGGGCCGACGGCACTGGATATTGTCGACCCCGGGCAGGGAGCGCTCATCCGTGATGGCGGCAGTGTCTATGTGAGCAAGCAGCAGTCCGAACAAACGTCGGTCTCGACCCTGATTCGAAAACTTTCCAAGCTGGTCAATGCTCTCGATCAGCCGGCGTTCAATTCTGTGGTGAAGTTTGTCGTCGACGATTCCCAAACGTTTGCCGACGCCGGCAAACTCATGTTCCAGATCGCACAGCTCACTCGGGACGTTCAACAGCGGCCAGTGGGCCAGGATTTGGCGATCGCGGCAGACGTGTCCGAGGGTGTTGCCGACTTCATGAAGCCGTTCATTCCGGGCATCCTCATAAACGTCGACATCGCTGACTTCTTCGCCACCGACGAGGCCATCAAACAGACCAAGGGCAACCTCAACGACACCGGCGAGGTCCTGTTCGGCGCACTCGGAGGACTGTTGAACAAAAACTACCCGGCGTTGAGTTCACTACTGGACGTCGGCCTCGATCTGGCGAGGCCAGTCGCCAGATCGGCCTCGGGGCTCGCGCGGACCGTTTACACCATCCCGCAGATCCTGGACAGCATCGACAAGGCCACGCCGCAGGTCGGCGAGCGAGTACAACTTCAGGTCGCCCTGGTAGTGCAGACGTCACCTGCGCTGCAGAGCGCGCTTGCAGTAGGCGGACCGAGGTAGATGAAGCTCAAGTCGATAACTCCCACCATCATCAAGATCGTCGCGTTCGCCGCAGTCATCGGCGTTCTCACCTACGTGATCATCGCCATCCTCCAACCCAGCTCGGATGGACCGAGTTCTGAACGATCAGCGGTCTTCTCCGATGCCTCCGGGCTCAAACCTCGCGACGGTGTGCGGCTGGCTGGAGTCAAGGTCGGTTATGTGACGGCGATCGACCTGAACGGGCCCACGGCGGTCGTTCATTTCCAACTGAACGACGACATCACGATCACATCGAAAACCACCGCCGCCGTGCGTTATCAGAATCTTCTCGGACAGCGATATGTCGAATTGATCGGTGCGGCACAGGGGAAGACACAGGGGGAACTCACACAGGTGGCGCTCGACAAGACCATTCCCTCATTTGATGTGTCCACCTTGTTCAACGGATTCAAGCCGGTGTTCGACACGCTTAATGCCGACGAGATCAATGAACTGCAGTCCAATTTATTGCGCGTTGCTCAAGGTGATGGAAGGGGCATATCGCCTGTTCTGAAGCAGATCGCCAACATCACCGCCTACGGGAACCAGCGGTCTGAGATCATCACGAATATTGTGACGAGTCTCGGCCAGGTCTCCGACCAGCTCGAAGGCCGCTCGGCGGAGATGGTCGAACTCGTCGACAAGCTGGGATCGATCGTCGACGCCTTCAGCCGCGTGAGTGACCGGCTGCGAGAGTCGCTACGCGAGGTCAACCGGTCCATGTCGAAGACGGTCCTCACCGGCGAGCAACTCGAGTCAACGTACGACCAGAGTTTCGCGGCGATCTATCAGCGTCTGGCGCGAGAACCCGGGGAGTTAGAGGGTCTACTCAACGGTGCGGTGCTGCTCAAGCCCCTTATGGACTCGCTCACCGCTGCGACGAACTCCACGCCGAGCGAGGCGCAATGTTCGAAAGGTCTCCTGCCCCTGCCGGATACAGCGCAGATTGCGCTTATGGGGCAACGATTGGTGGTGTGTAAGTGAGGTTGTTCAATCGAAATCGATCGCATCACCAGCCCGAACGCAGACGCGACCTCATCGTCGCCGGTGTGGTGGTGGTGACCGTGGTGGTCGGTCTGGTCATCGCCGGGGCCGTGTATATCGCACCGCCCGGTCAAAAGGTGTACTCGGCCCATCTGGTCAACACCGGCGGGCTGGAGTCGGGTGATCAGGTGCGTATAGCGGGGATAAGACAAGGGAGGGTGTCGTCGGTGGACCTCACGGGAACGGTTATCACAGTCAAATTTCGACTCGACGACTCGGTGTCAGTCCGTTCGGATGCTACCGCAGCGGTTCGCCTGATCACGCCGATCGGCGGGCGAGTTCTCGATCTGGACCCAGGGTCAGGACCGACCGCGCTGTCGGGGGCCATCCCCCTTGTTCAGACATCGAGTACCTACGACATCTCCAACACGCTCGAGACGACGACGCCGGTGTTCCGTGATGTGAACGGCGTCGATCTCCGTCAAACTGCGGCGCTGCTGCAGAATGCGTTCTCCGACGGCAACACAAACATTCCCGACGCACTGAGGAACACCAGCAGTCTGATGGACCTCCTAGAGCGACAGTACGGTCAGCTCGACAAAACGGTCGCTCTATCGGATGAATACGTCAAAGCTTTCGCCGACCAAAAACAGGTGCTAGTCGACTTTCTCCGTCAACTCAGCTTCCTGGCCAGGACGCTGGGACCTGATATCCAGAACGTCCGCGACGGGTTCGACTATCTCAGGCGTCTGTTCAAACTCCTGACGAGGCCGCTCGTGGCGTACCGCGATGGCATCGAACCGTCCGTGCAACAGTTCAAGACGCTCCTGGACAAGGTGTCGACAGAGATGCCGGGCTACTCCAATGCCCTGACACAGATCGATCAGATCACTCAGCGCCTCGGCGTCCTCCTCCAGGCGCCGGTCGGTGCGCCGGCCACCACAGAACCAGAGGTTCGTGTGTGCATTCCGAGTGGTGACGACAAATGCTGACCACCTGGGTCCGAAGACTGCTGCTCCTGATCGCCGTGGTGGTGGTCATCGCTGGTATCGGGATAGGCCGGACAGCGTCCGACGACACGCGCGCCCTGTGCGCAGAGTTCACCGATGCATCGGGCCTCTTCGAAGGCAACGCAGTCGCCATGCTCGGCAAGAAGGTGGGCAGCGTCGTCGGGGTGCACCAGAATAAAGGTCAGTCCGGTGTGAGGATCGACATGCGGGTCGACAAGAGCGTGCCGCTGTCTGCCGACGTCGGCGCGACTCTGGTGTCGACATCCATCGTGACCGAACGTCAGATCGAGTTCACCAAGCCGTACTCCGGTGGAGCCCGATACGAGACGAATCAGTGCATTCCGTTGAGTAAGACGAGAACCCCGCTGGGAATCAGTCAGACGCTCGACTCGATCAGCGACTTGTCCGAGGACCTGGTCAAGGACAACGGCAGAAACACCGACGCCGTCCTGCAGTCCCTCAAGCTCGTTTCCCGCAATCTGGAAGGGACCCAGGGTGACGTGGCCGGGATCATCAAGGACTCTGCCACGCTCATCAACGACCCGGCCAAGCGGGATGGACAGGTTCGCAGGATCGTCGGGAACCTCGCAACACTGACGGGGGTGGCAGCCGAGAACGACAAAGAGGTGACCGCCCTCTTCGACAACTTCGTGGGTGCCATCAATGTCATCGTCGCGTTCGGCCAGACGTTCGGCGCGGCAGTCGAGTACGCGGGGACGTTCGTACCGATCCTCTCGCGGCTCGCAACGGATTTCGGGCCCCCAATATTCGCGATCGGTGATGCTGCCGTTCCGCTCATCGCCGGCATGGGAGAGCAGCCGGACATGGTGGCAGCGGTCGCAGCCCGCACGGCAGACCTCATCATGAAACACCCCGATGCCAAGTCGATCGTGCAGGCGTTCGCAGTGTCGCTGCCTTTGCGAAGCCTCGTCAGTGGCTGCGCCGCGCCGGTGGCAAACGGCGTCTGCGGGCCCGGCGATGCATCAAGGACGATCGCCGGGATGATGGGGGGAGGGGCCTGATGATCTCAGTCAACCGGGCACGCCTCGGACCCATGGTGATCGCACTGATGGCAGCGATGGTGTTCGTGACGTCGTGTGGGATCAACGCTGACAATCCGCCGACCATAGGAACCTCTGATGGCAACGGCTACGACATCCAGATGGAGTTCACCAGCGCACTCAATCTGCCGGCCCTCGCAAAAGTCCTCTCAGAGGGGCTCAGCGTCGGAACCGTCGAGAATGTCACGTACGAGAACGGGCATGCGGTCGTCAAAGCTCGCATCGATAACAAGACTCAGCTGCCGGCCGAATCGCGAGCCGAGCTGCGTCAGGACACTCTCCTTGGTGAGATCTACGTTTCCATCCTTCCCCCAGCCGAGCCGTCGACGGGTGCCTTGCTGCGGTCGGGTTCGGTGATCCCGCTGGCACGGACCGAGCCGGCAGCGAATGTCGAGGACGTCATGCGTGGGATGGCGAATGTTCTCGGCGGCGGTGAACTCGACAAGATCCACACCGCGATCTCGACATTGAACACCTCGTTCCCCAAGGATCCGCAGGAATTCGACGCCCTGTATCGGACAACGCTGGAGACCGTTTCGGAGGTCTCCTCGAACACTGACAAGCTCGACGTGGTGTTGAGGTCGGCTGATCGGACTCTGAAGGTGATTTTGGCTGATCCGTCGGGAATCGACCGGATGCTGGCTAAGGGCGGAACCAACTTCTATGGCCTCGGCTACTCCCTGATCGACGTCGCGTTACTCATCGCCAACTTGCGTACATTTGCTACGGCCGCGGGCAGGATCGTGGATCCGGAGTACTCACGCATCAAGGAGTCGGTGGCCGCGATCGCCCCGGTGATCGCGTCGATCGCCAACTCCGACATTTACTCGAAGTCCGTCACGGAGCAGGCAACGCGCGTCATCCGCGACAAACTCATTCCATTCGTGGGGTCGCCTGACATCAACCTCTCGGACATCTCCATCGATGGTCGGGACCTGGCGCGGCGTGACGCCGAATCGTTCATTACCGTGTTGAAATCGATCGGAATGATGCCGTGAACCGCAGCAGCAGCACGCTCATATCGATGGTGGCTTTGGCCGTCGTGTTCGTCGCAGGGCTCGGCTACCTCGTCGTCGGCGTGGCACGCGTCAACCCCACCCGCTCCGAGTACTCGTTAACCGCCTTCATCGACAGCTCAGGCGGTCTACTGGACACGTCGCCGGTGATGGTGCGGGGGATACCCGTCGGAAAGGTGGCCTCCATCAACGTCGTGGATTCGGCACTTAAGGTCGAGATGGCGATCGATTCCGATCACAAGATCCCCCAGGACAGCGTGATGTCGATCCTGAATCTGTCGATCGCGGGGGAACAGTACATCAACTTCGTGCCCGGGGGCACGGCCACCGGCGGGTACTTTGACAACGGAGACGTGGTGCCCGCTGAGGCGGTGCACGTGTCGCAATCGGTGCCCCAGGTGTTGCCGAAGATGGCTGCGGTGGCAGATGGGCTCGACCCGGCTTCGATCGAGTCCATCAACAAGACCGTCGCCGAGGCCGTCGCAGGACGGCAGGGAGACCTCGACATGATCGGCGACATGATGCACCGTCTAGTCGATTTCGTCGGCAAAGATGGGTCCGTCCGGGTGACCGCGGACAACGCCGAGTTCCTGCTCGGCCTCATGTCCAATGTCGGGGACGTCCTCAGTACGGCAGCTGTGCGTACCCCTGACGCCGTGAACGGATTGGCGCGAATTCAGCGGGCGTTCATCGAGTTCACAACCACCTCGTACGACAAGTGGCCTCCCGTGTTGAAGCTTGTGGACAAGCTCAGTGGCTATATCCAGATCCTGCAGCCTGATCTGGTGACGATCACCCGGGCGGTGAAACCGGCGACAGAGAAGGTCGCGGACACATACGTCGACTTCGGATCGATCGGCGACCTCCTCGCCCGAACCTTCCCGACGTCGCGACCAGGTCGCGCCGAGGTCCCCATCACCGTGTCGCAATCACCAAGATGACGGCTTGTCCGCAAGCGACTGTCACCAGCAAGTACACAGAAGGCCCCAGATGACAAATGACGAGCAGACCAGACCGCCTACTGAGGCCACTGAGGTCGAGGGCGGCGCGGCAGCAGCGACGACGGATGGCGATCTGCTGGTGGACGAGAACGCCAAAACCGCTTCCGTAGCCGCGACGGGGGTTGACGACAGCGACGTCGACTCCCCCTCGCCGAGTGGGCGTCGCTGGTCAGTATGGCCGCGATCACGTGCTGCCGTGGTCGTTTCGGCCGTGATCGTGGTGCTCGCTGTGCTCGTCGGCGTGTTCGCCTACCTCTACCTCGAGGCCGACGACGCGAAGTCGGTATTGGAAAACGACGCCGCGCAACGGGCTGCGGCGGCGGAGGCCGCCTCGGATTACACGACCAAGTCCCTGACCTACAGCTATCAGAACACCGACGCCTTTTTTGCGGCGGTCAAGGAGAACGCAGGTGAGGCGCTCGTCAAGCGTTACGACGAGGTTCGACCGACGCTGACGCAGATCATGCAGCAGGCCCAGGTGCAGGCGTCGGGACGCGTGCTGGCCACCAGCGTCACTGGTGAAACCGACGGCGAGTACACGGTGATGGTCTTCGCGAGCCAGAAGACGCAGAACGTGCAGAACCCGCAACCGAGTGAACTGCCGACGTTGTTGAAGGTGGTCGTGTCGAAAACGGCTGGGGGCTGGCAGATCCAGGACTATGGCCCAGCAGAATAAGGCGGCTGTGCCGCAGAAGGAGTATTCATGAAGAGCACGATGCAGGACGTACCTTTGACGGTGTCGTCGATCCTTCGCCACGTCGCGACGAATCACGCCGGAAGGCAGGTGATCACCTACGGCGGCGCCGAACCGGCTCGAACCACGACTTACGGGCCCCTTGAGGAACGCTGCGGTCAGCTGGCCAATGCTCTGCGTCGTGCCGGTGTGGGCGACGATGACCGTGTAGCTACTTTGCTGTGGAACAATCAGGAGCACCTAGAGGCGTACGCTGCGGTTCCCGCCATGGGTGCCGTCCTGCATACCCTGAATCTGCGGTTGTCTGCGTCCCAACTGTCGTTCATCGCGAATCACGCTGAGGACCGGGTCATCATTACGGATAGTTCGCTGGTGCCGTTGTTGGCACCGGTGCTGCCGGGCCTGTCGACCGTACGTGTCGTGTTCGTCGCCGGCGGTGGGGAGGTGTCGGCGCTGGAGGGCAACGGCGTCGAAATCATTCGTTATGAGGACGCGCTCGCTGCGGAGTCCCCGGCCTTTCCGTGGGCAGAACCCGATGAGAGATCGGCGGCGGCTATATGCTACACCAGCGGAACCACGGGAGACCCCAAGGGGGTTGTCTACAGCCACCGTTCGATGTTCCTTCACTCGATGGCAGCCTGTACCGGCAATGCGCTCGCCGTGGAGGAGGGTGACCGAGTCCTGCCGGTGGTGCCGATGTTCCACGCCAGTGCCTGGGGTCTTCCCTATGCGGCCCTTATGGCGGGTGCCGACTTGCTTCTGCCCGACCGATTCCTGCAGGCGGCGCCTCTGGCGGACATGATTCAGACACATCGGCCCACGAAAGCGGGTGCCGTTCCGACCATCTGGAACGATCTGTTGCAGTTTGGGTCATCGCATCCCGATGTGGATCTGTCGTCGATCAGTCTGGTCGCCTGCGGGGGTGCGGCGGTGCCGCAGTCGTTGATCGAGGGATTCGCGGACAGGTTCGGCGTCCCGATTATCCAAGCGTGGGGGATGACGGAAACCTCGCCACTCGCCGCGGTGAGTCGACCACCGGCCGGTGTCGCACCGGAATCCGATATGACGTATCGCAAGCGTCAGGGCCGTGCCATCTGTGGCGTCGAGATGCGTCTCACCGACGAGGCCGGTATGCCGGTTCCACGTGACGACAGGTCCGTGGGGGAACTGGAAGTGAGGGGGCCGTGGATCACCGGTGGCTATTATAATATGGACGAAGACAGCGACAAGTTCCGTGACGGCTGGCTGCGGACTGGCGATGTTGGCCACATCAGCCCGGACGGCTATCTGACGCTCACCGATCGAACGAAGGACGTCATCAAGTCCGGTGGCGAGTGGGTCTCATCGGTGGAGCTCGAGAACACCATAATGGGCCATCCTCAGGTGGCCGAGGCTGCCGTGATCGCTATCCCCCACGAGCGATGGCAGGAGACGGCCCTAGCCGTGGTCGTCCGGACGCACGGCAGCGACGTTACCGCCGATCAACTCGGCCAGTGGTTCCTCGAGAATTGCCCCGCCGAGATCCCTCGTTGGTGGATTCCCAAGAACTGGGCGTTCGTGGACCAGGTGCCACGCACCAGCGTGGGCAAGTTCGACAAAAGAGCTTTGCGTGCCCAACATGCCGACGGGGATCTCGTCGTCGTGCCGAACTGAACACATTCTCGCTGACGGCGGCGGTTCGCTGAACCGCCGCCGTCTGGTGTTCACCGCCTCGGCTGATGCTCTCAGAAGTGCTCAGGCCAGGCAGTCCGCAGCGATGACTCACACTGCGACCGAGCATTACAGCACGGGGTGTAGCGAAAGCGTTAGCGCGAATGGGCAATTGATCGTGGGGCCGTTTCACAGCAGGAACCGAGAGTTCCTGTCAACCCTCGCGCGCCTGATGTAGATTCACCCCGCCATCAGCGATTAGACGTCGTCAAAGGTCCTCTGGCATAGGGTCCTACCTCGGTGGAATCCCGGCTCACGGCCGCGCGGTGCAGCCGCCCTGGCCACCAGCTCGCCTCACCGAGCAATGCTGCCAGCGCAGGGACGACAATCGTGCGGACGAGAAAGGTGTCCAGGAGTAACCCGATACCGATGATGAAGCCGATCTGCACCATCACGTCGATCGATCCCAGCATGAGTCCGAACATGCTCGCCGCGAAGATCAAACCGGCCGAGGTGATGACCGAGCCGGTGTATGCGACGGTGCGTAGAACTCCGAGCCGGATATTGGCCACCGATTCCTCTCTGAGCCGGGAAACCAACAGCATGTTGTAGTCGGCCCCCACTGCCACTAGAACGATGAAAGACACCAGCGGGACCGGCCAGGCAATTTCATTGCCGAAAATGTGTTGCAGAACTAGGACACCGATGCCCAGAGCGGCTGCGTAGTTGAGAACGACAGTGGCCAGTAGATAGATCGGTGCGACGATCGCCCTGAGTAAGAGCATTAGGATCAGGCCGACTATCAGGATCGTTCCGAATCCGAGTAACTTGAAATCGTACGCCAGAAGTCGTTGGATGTCGGCGTTGATCGCCGGGAACCCGGCGACAGATGCGCGCGCACCCTGCAGCGTGGTGTTCGGCATGGCGTCCTCGGCCACCTTCGACAGACTGTTCGCCAACGTCATGGCATCCGCGGTATACGG
The DNA here is from genome assembly GCF_009720185.1 of Gordonia sp. 135. Lineage (NCBI taxonomy): Bacteria > Bacillati > Actinomycetota > Actinomycetes > Mycobacteriales > Gordoniaceae > Gordonia > Gordonia sp. 135. Next base: position 53,031 of record NZ_CP046257.1, on the reverse strand, counting down.
ATCGTAGGCGGTCTGCACTACAAAGCGAGCAGTCTTGCCATCCGGCGAGATGAACTGGCGCGCCACTTGGCTGAACTGTTGATCCTTGAACGCGTCGGCGGGTAGGTAGAACCCCGTTGCCGAGTCAGTGTTGCCGATGTCCCGGGCGGGCGCGCGTAGCTGGGCGGCCACTTGAGACAGGCCCGCCAGCAGCTGTACGTTGCTGTCCACCAATGCGCTCACACCGCCGGACAGCTGTCGGGCCCCGTCGGCGAGCGCTCGGACGCCCGTCTGGAGCTGTGACAACCGACTGCCGAGGTCCTGGCCGTTGATCGTCTGCAGAGCGGAGTCGAGGACGTTCAATGAGCTCTGCAACTGCGCGAGGTCCGCCGTTCCCGGGCCCTCGACTCCACCGAGCTGGGTAGCGAAGTCCGCGATACGACCGAGGGACTGGTTGTCGGCCAATGCGCGGATGTCCGAGGTCTGTGTCTGCAAGGCCGAACACTGCGGGATCTGGACGCACCAGGGAGCATCGAGTGCACTCAACGCCGGTGCGACGGCGTCGGCAGCCGACTGTGCTTGTCGTGCCACTCGAGACAGCTCGGGAGCTTGTTGGGAGAATTCATCAAGTGCGGGCGCCGCAGCAGCCAGCTGATCGACGAGCGGACGATACTGGCTGAGCTGCTCGCCGGCCGACGAGGCCTGCTCGAGCAACCCCGACAGCGGCGCGAGGTTGGTGGTGACCTGCTCGTTCAGCAGAGCAAGACCGTCGGCGAGTTGTGATGACCCGGTCTTTAGTAGGTCCAGGTCGCCCTTCCGTGACTGTGCGTCATCGGTCTGTTCGGTGATACCACTACCGATCTGGTCGTTCTGCCATGACAACTCAGCCTGCTCGAGCTTCTCGCCCGTCGGGCGGGTCACCCCGATGACGCGGGTGACGCCGGGCGTCTGCGCGACGCGCGACGCCATCTGTTCAAGATCGGCCAGTCCCTGGCCGGTGCGCATGTCTTCGTTCGACTCCACCAGAAGGAATTCGGAGATGATGGTGTCTTTGGGAAAGTGCCGGTTCAGCAGCGCGTATCCCTCGTTGCTTCCGGTGTCCGGCGGCTGACCTTCCCGATCGTCATAGGTGATTGTCATGGTGGTCGCGATGAGGCCGAGAGCGATCAGTGCCACCAGGCTCACCGCGAGCAGCGGGACCGGCCGCCGGATCACCCCCGTTCCCACCCGATGCCAGTACCGTCTGGTGAGGTCACGACGAGGTAGACCCGCGCCACGCTTTGCCGCGAACGACAGCACGGGGGGCAGCAAAGTGACGGTTGCCAGGAAGCCGAAGGCGATAGAGATCGCGCACGCCGGGCCGAGCGTGTTGAACACGCTGAGTTTGGCGAACGCCATCGCTAAGAAAGCAAAGGCAACTGTCGCTGCGGACGCGAGCACCACGCGACCGATCGTTGCGGTGGCGTTCGCAATGGCCACGTCAGGGGTATCGCCCGCCCGGATGCCCTCGTGATACCGGCTTATGAGGAATACGGAGTAGTCGACTCCGGCGCCGAAGATGATTACCGTCATGAACATCGAGGTGAATTGAGACACGGGCATGCCCAATTCGCCCAGACCCGAGAGCACCCCGCGGCCCACTGCCAGGCTCATGCCGACCACCAGCAGCGGCATGAGAGCGGTGAAGATCGATCGGTAGACGATCAGCAGGATCCCGGCGATCAACAGCACCGTGGCGAGCGTGATCACGACCAGATCGGTCTCACCCACCGCGAGCTGGTCGGTGAACGTGGCAGGTGGACCGGTCACCCGAACAATTGTGTCGGTACCACTGAAGATTTCGTTCGCGGTGTCACGGACCGCTTCCACGGCGTTGGCAGCGTCCGGTCCGCCCAACGTCCCGGTGACACCGATAGGCAGATACCACGCCTTCTTGTCTTTGCTCAGCGCCTGACTCTCCGTGAGCGGGTCGCCGAGCAGGTCGCGGACTGCGATGACGTGTTCCGTGTCCGCACGCAGTGCGGTCACCAATTCGTCATACCTGGCGCGGGTGGTGTCCGAGAAACCCCTGTCGTTCTCCATGGCGACGAAGACGGTGGTCTTGGCCCCCTTCTCATTGAACGCCTCACCCATCCGGTCGAGCGTCTGAAATGACGGTACGCCCGCGGGTATCGGGTCCACCGACTGCTGTCGGATCACGGACTCCAGCTGCGGGAATAGCACCGCTAAGCCGACCGCAACCACGACCCAGACCGACGCCACGAATCCCTTGCGCCGCAGCGTGAACCAGGCGACCTTTTCCAGTTGAGCGCTGTATTCACCGGTGCCGGCAGAACGCCTTGATGGACGGTTGTGAACGATCGACGACCTGGCCACGTACGAATTTCCTCTCGGACTCATTGGATTGGGGGAACGCCCCACAGGCGGCTCCGTGCGGGTCGGTCAGCTGTGATGTTCACTCTCTGCTATCGACTCCACGTCTTCGAGCGTGGTGGGGATGTGGTACGGCGGCCTGCTCGTGCCCGTAATGCGATAGCGGTCCCAGAAATCAGGATCGCCCACGACGCACTCGGCGCGGCCCTCTGGTGTCACGAAGACAGCAACCGTGCGCCTGCCCGCGAGGAGGGCGTCGAGCGCATCATTTTTGTCGATCCTGCCGTACCAGGTGTACAAGCCGTTGAGGGGCTGGAAATAGCCTTTGATTTTCACCCGGACAGCAATCTCCTTGCCGCGGCACACCAAGGTGCCCTCGCCGGAGTAGTCGAGATCGTGGTCGTCAGACACGTAAAGCTCACTTTCTTCACATCAAGCGTTGACAAAAGAACACACTGGCAGTGACACTAGCAGTATCGGGTACCCAGAGTATCGGGTATAGAGACGAGACTCAGCTCGGCCCGGAACACAACGGAGGTGTCACATGACCGTTCAGAATGTTGAGATCAAGCCCGACGTTTCGACGGAAGGGGTGTCGCGCGTCAGTGCCCGCAAGCCCGTCGACATGCAAAGGTCTGCCGGCCGACTCCTGCGGGCGGCGGCCGAAAAGTTCTACGACGCGGAGATCGACATCGATTGGGACTCGCCCTGGGAGGAGGGAAAGTACTTCCTGCCCGAGCATCGTGTCTCGCTCTACGGCACCAAGCTGTGGGAGAAAATGAGCGATGAGCAGAAGGTGGAACTCGGGCGCCATGAAATTGTCAGCATTCTCAGCTTCGGTATCTACGCAGAGAATCTGCTCAGCTCAGCGCTGCTCCGAATGTCTGCCAAAGGTGCCCTGACAGATCAAAGGGCCCTCTACGCCCTTAACGAGATCGGCGACGAGGCACGTCACTCGACGATGTTTGCCCGGTTGATCAACAAGACGGGACTGGCGCCGTACAAGTTGCCGAAGGGATTCTTGGGCTTCGCGAAGATTCTGCATTTTGTGCCTCTCGGCCCGTCTGTATCCGGCGCGACATTGCTCATCGAAGAGATACTCGACCGCGCTCAGCGTGAGGCGATGAATGACCCGAAAATGCAGCCGCAGCTGCGCCAGCTCATGAAGATCCACGTTCTCGAAGAGGCCCGCCACATCACCTTCGCGCGGCTGGAAATGGTGGAGGGGATGCAGCGTCGCGGACGCATCTCGCGCGCTTGGCATCGAGGCACGCTGGCGGTCATTGCGAACTTTGCGTACCCGTTGCTCATCAATCCGAAGGTGTACCCCGCTGTCGGAATCAACCGTCTGCGCGGGCTGTGGGCGCAGCAGACGAGCCCGAACTATCGCGTCAATTTGCAGTTCATGTCCGAGCCTATGATCCGGTTCTTCCACGAGGCCGGGATGATGGAGGGGAAATTCACGATGGCGATGTGGCGCGCAACGCGCAGCCTGCCCGACGATCTGCGCTAACACCCTCAGCCTGGCCCCCTCGGCCACTCGCCAACCCTCGACCCCACGTTCGGATGTCTCCGTTCGCGGGCTCGGGTGGATGACATTCTCACACCTGCGACGCGTTCCCGCGCCGTGCAGGTCCGTCTGCTGTATTTGATCAGGGAGCTTTTCACTCAATGCCGTCCTCCAACACCAAGCGCGCGGCGCGCGCCGCCACGGCGACAGACCCGGGAATAGCCGAGCCTATAATCACCAAGGTACTCATCATCGGCAGCGGATTTTCTGGGCTCGGTATGGCCGTGCAGCTCCGCCGGCGCGGGTATAGCGATTTCATCGTGCTGGAAAAGGCCGACTCTGTCGGTGGAACCTGGCGCGACAACACCTATCCAGGATGCGCATGCGACGTGCCGTCACTGATGTACTCCTACTCGTTCGAGAGCCGCGGTAGTTGGTCGAAGGTGTGGTCTTCGCAGCCCGAAATCGAGCAGTACCTGAAAGAGATCTCCGACAAGCGTGGTGTCACTCAGAAGATCCATTTTGGGCAGAAGTTGGTCTCCGGATACTGGAGCGAGTCCGAATCTCGGTGGCACCTGCGTACCGAGTCGGGCCGGGAGTACATCGCGCAGTACGTCGTGTCCGGTGTCGGCGCTCTGCACATCCCGAACTATCCGAACATCCCCGGAATCGATGAGTTCGCCGGCCAGGCATTCCATTCGGCAAAGTGGGACCACACGGTGGATCTCCAGGGCAAGCGGGTGGCCGTCATTGGCACCGGTGCCAGCGCGATTCAGTTCGTGCCATTCGTGCAGAAGGAGGCCGGCACACTCACGGTCTTCCAGCGAACCCCGGCTTGGGTACTTCCACGCAAGAACTTCGCGGTGCCGACGGCACTTCGGACCGTGCTCAGCAAGATCCCTATCACACGCCGCCTCGCTCGGTGGTCGGTCTACTGGGGCGCAGAGAGCCTGGCCTTCGGGCTCAACGGCCACTCCAACCTTATGCGACCAATCGAAAAAGTGGCGAAATGGAACATCGAGCGTTCTATCGCCGACCCTGAGCTACGCAGAAAGCTGATGCCGTCCTACCGCATCGGATGCAAACGCATCCTGGGATCGAACGACTACTACCCTGCACTCGCCGCGCCCAACACGACAGTGATCAGTGATCGGATTGAAAAGGTCACCGCGGATTCTATCGTCACCGCTGACGGCGTGTCACATCCTGTAGATGTGATCATTTACGCCACAGGGTTCCATGTCACAGACGGATTCGATCAACTCGCGCTCAAGGGCGCCCGGGGCGAAGACTTGCCGTCGCACTGGCACCGGACGGGCATCAACACCCACCTCGGCATCACCACCGAGGGCTTCCCGAACCTGTTCTTCCTGCTCGGGCCCAACACAGGTCTTGGACACAACTCTGTCGTATTCATGATCGAGCAGCAGATCAAGTACATCATGAAGGCCATCGACGCCGTCGACAGTCGCGGAGCGCAGCGTGTAGATGTGCGGCCCGAGGTTCAAGAACACTTCAACAAGAACATTCAGCACAAGCTCGCCAAGGGGGTATGGACCAACGGCGGGTGTACGAGCTGGTATCTGGACTCGCAGGGTGTCAACCGTACGGTGTGGCCCGGGTTCACCTGGCAGTACTGGCGAGCGACGAAGGACTTCAAGCCCGCCGAGTACGAGATCGCCTGACAACCCAGCCGTAGGTCATCGAGAAGTGAGTATTCAACAGTGAGTAGTTCGACAACAGATAACTATGCGAACCAGGTCGCAGTCGTCACGGGAGCCGCCTCAGGGATCGGCCGGTCCCTTGCGCTTCAACTTGCCGCACGCGGGGCCAGCCTTTCCTTGTCCGACGTCGACGAGGTGCATCTCGCGGAGACGGCGGCTATGTGCCGTACCGCGCATCGGGCGAAAGTCGAGACCGCCGTGTTGGACGTGGCAGATCGTGCTGCCTTCCAGGATTACGCCGAAAGCGTCCAGTCATCTTTCGGGTGCGTGAACATGGTGTTCAACAACGCCGGCGTCGCCCTCGGCGCCGACGTTGTTGACATGTCTTGGGAGGACTTTGACTGGCTGATGGGTATCAATTTCGGCGGTGTCGTCAATGGGACGAAGGCCTTCCTGCCTTATCTGATCGCCTCCGGTGATGGTCATCTGGTGAATACCTCCAGCGTCTTCGGTCTGGTCGGTATTCCCAGTCAAAGTGCTTACAACGCCGCCAAGTTCGGTGTGCGTGGCTTCACCGAAGCGCTTCGCCAAGAGATGAAGATCAGTCGGCATCCGGTCACAGTGACATGCGTTCACCCCGGCGGCGTCAAGACAAATATCGTCAATAACGCTCGGGGTGTATCCGATATGGGGGCAGATACCGCCACCATTGCCACAATGTTCAACAGCATCGCCAGGACCACTCCGGAGAAAGCGGCGTCCACCATCCTCAAGGGAATGGACAAGAAGAAGCCCCGAGTGCTGATCGGCGCAGACGCACGGGGCTTCGACTTTGTCGCACGCGTTGTGGGTCCGCGCTACCAGGACATCTCTGCGCCTATCACCCGCGCGGGCTACGCCTTCGCTCGCAAGCGGGGAATCATCAAATGACCGTCGAGCAGGAGAATCGGCCGGGCACCACCGCGCGATCGCGGACGCTGACCGTGTCGGAGGTCGTGCAAGAGACCAAGGACTCGGTGAGCATCGCCTTCGAAGTGCCTGACGAGATCGTCGACGATTTCAAGCATCTACCCGGGCAGTTCATTACGCTGAAGATCCCGTCCGACCAGACGGGCCACGTCGCACGATGCTATTCGCTGAGCAGTTCACCTCATGTCGATGACTTCCGCCTCGAGATCGGGGTGAAGCGCACCGCTGGGGGATACGCGTCAAACTGGTTGTGCGACAACGTCTCCGTCGGCATGGAAATGACCGTACTGACGCCGTCGGGAAAGTTTACCGCTAAGAGCCTCGACGTCGACATGCTTTTCTTCGCCGGCGGAAGCGGCATCACGCCGATCCTGTCGCTGGTGAAGTCGGCACTGGTGTCGGGCAGTGGGGAAGTCGTCCTGTTCTACGCGAACCTTGACGCCGATTCGATCATGTACGAGCGCCAGCTTCAGCAGATCAGATCCGAATTCCCCGAGCGGTTCACTTTGGTCGACTGGCTTGAGTCGGAGAACGGGATCCCCACATCCGAGGCTGTCGAGAAGATTATTCGTGATCACAAGGGATCGGTGATCTTCACCTGCGGCCCTTCCCCCTTCATGGATCTGGTGGAAAGGTCTGCCACCGCGTGTGGAGTGGACCATTCGGATGTACATCGGGAGGTGTTCCAGTCGCTGGCGGGTGACCCGTTCGACACCGCCACACTGCGTCGACTCAGTGACGATGAGGGTGTAGCTACCGCCACGGTTTACCTCAACGGAGAGTGCATCACCACGGAGTGGCCACGTAACACGCCGCTGCTCGATGTGCTGCTCTCACGAGGGCACAACGCCCCGTACTCGTGTCGAGAGGGCGCGTGCAGCGCGTGTGTGTGCAAGCTCATCGAGGGTGATGTCGACATGGTGCAGAACAACATCCTCGTCGACGATGACATTGAGGACGGTGAGCGACTCGCGTGCCAGGCACTTCCGCTCACCGACGCTGTGACGGTGAGCTTCGATGACCTCTGACTCGATGACCTCTGACTCTTCGGGAGCTGGCCTGTTGTCGCCGCGGTCGCGGGAGGTTCTCTCTAGTGACGGCACAAGGCTGTTCGTTGAGGAGTACGGGCTGGGTGATGATGCGCCGCTGTTGGTGTTCAGCCACGGGTGGGCTTGCCAGGGTCGGTTCTGGAGACCTCAGATCGAACACTTCGCCAACACACACCGTGTGGTGGTATATGACCAACGAGGACATGGCTGGAGTGACCGGGGTCGCGCCCCCTTCTCTTCGTCGTTGCTCGGCGACGATCTCGAGGCGGTCTTGCGCGCGGTCGTCACGTCGAGTCGTAAGGCCTTGGTGTCCGGTCACAGTATGGGCGGGATGTCCATCATGGGTTGGGCTGCCGAGCACCCGGAGTCGGTGCCCCTCCTAGCCCGTGGTGCCGTCTTGGCGAGCACTGGACCCTCCCAGTTGGTTAGCCGATCGACGTTAATAAGGTCGCCACGTCGATTCCGCGCCACACTGGAGCGAGCCTTCGCGGCTGGGCTCGCCATCGCGGGACCGGAGATGCTTGACACTCGTTTCAACCGACGGTTGGTAAAATACGGGACGATGGGTCCGCACGCGTCGGCCGACGTTATAGCGGAGTGTTCCGACATAGTGCTGCGTTGCCCCCCTGCGGTGCGGGGAATGTGGGGCAAGGTCCTGGCCTCCATCGACGTCAGCAAAGGAGTCGACTCACTTGCGGTGCCGACGACGGTGATCGTGGGTTCTGCCGACAAGTTGACACCTGAGGTTCATTCCACTGATCTCGCCGAACGGCTGCAGCAGCGCGGTCGGTTGCACGATTTCGTGGTGTTGCCGCAGATCGGTCACATGATCAACATGGAGGCACCGAAAGATTTCAACGAAGCGGCGGCGCGATTGGACGCAGCGACCGTAGAACGTTGACAGCGAAGTATCGATGCCTACGGGGTCACGCACATGGCCGCTGATAGCTTGCGGGCTTCCAGTAGGATAGTTTCCACAATGTCAGTCGTCCGCCGCGTTTCCTCCGCGCCATCTCAGGTACAGCGTCGGGTGCGTGATGCCCGCAGCACCCGGTGGGATGACCATCGCGTCGCAATACGAGCGGAGTTGGTCGATGCGGCCATACGGGCCATCGACCGCCATGGCGTAGGCGTGAGCATGGACGACATTGCTGCGGAGGCAGGCGTGTCTAAACCGAAGCTGTACCGCTACTTCGGCGACAAAGCGGGTCTAAACGGGGCAGTGGCGGCGAAGCTCGGTGCGTTGATGTGGGAGTCGGCGCAAGTCACAATCTTTGCTGAGCAAGATCATGCGTCTGTTGACGATATGATTCGCTCGTCGGTCCAGTCCTACGTCGCGCTGGTTGGGAAACACCCCGTGGTCATCAGGTTCCTTATGGCGAATCACTTGTTTCAGTACTCCGGATCGGGAAATGGTGGAGTTGCTGACCAGTTGAGGTCGGTGATGGAGGTCGTCGCCGATCGGTTCACTGAGAGTCTGCAACGTATTCACTCAGATGCCTCGATCATTCCCTTGGCAGTGGCGTCCATCCTGGGTGCTGGGCTATCTGCGACTCAGTGGTGGATTGACAGCGGTCGTGAGCAAGGGGTCAACGACAGCTATTTCGCCGCACACCTATCGGAGACGACGTGGGGAATTATCAACGGCGCAGGCGCAACAGTAGGCGTTGCCTTCTCACCTGATCTGCCGTTCAGCCATCCCGGTTTCGCGTCCCGCCTCGAAGTGAACTGACCGCGTTTGCAATCAGCCAATCGCCGAACTATCCGTAATCAGTGGCCGCGCGTCACGGGCCCGGGGTGATTGTTGTCAGTCGATCGTGCAGCCCAGGGACGGCGAGCGTTTGATACGACGAACAGCGTACCCGGCAGCATAGTGGACCCGGAGAGGCCGGCGGCGGGAATACAGAGCCAGCGGACACGCCGGGCCAACACCACATAGCAGACCCTCGCCCCGGTTGTCAACGGCCAGTTTGATGTCCCCGCTGGTGGCCAGGTGAAAGTCCCCACCCTGTGCGGGATGTTCTAGGTGGGTGGTACCTCCGTTCGGTGTGTCATGCGGTAGGAGTCGCCGTCGGTGATGACGATGGTGGCGTGGTGTAGGAGCCGGTCGAGGATGCTGGCGGCGGTGGTGTGTTCGGGTAGGAATCGTCCCCATTGTTCGAAGGGCCAGTGGCTGGCGATCGCGAGGGAGCGGCGTTCGTAGGCGCCGGCGACGAGTCGGAACAGTAGTTGGGTGCCGGTGTCGTCGAGTGGTGCGAATCCGATCTCGTCGAGGATGAGCAGATCTTGGCGTAGCAGGGTGTCGATGGTTTTGCCGACGGTGTTGTCGGCCAGGCCGCGATACAGGGTTTCCACGAGGTCGGCGGCGGTGAAGTACCGCACTTTGTGCCCGGCGTGCACTGCGGCGATTGAAACGCCCCGGGTTTGTCGGAGGCTCTCGAATCTGTGAAGGATGGAGAGCATGGCAGCACCACGGAAGTACAGCGTTGAGCTGAAGGAACGGGCGACGCGGATGGCGGTGGAGGCCCGCAAGGACCCAGCCACGCGACCAGGGGCGCTCAAACGGATCGGCGATCAACTCGGTGTGCACCCGGAGGCGCTTCGCACCTGGGTCAAGCAGGCCGAGATCGATGGCGGGGACCGCCCGGGGACCACGACCAGCGAGGCTGAGCGGATCGCGCAGCTGGAACGGGAGAACCGGGAGTTGCGGCGGGCGAACACCATCTTGAAGCAGGCATCAGCTTTCTTTGCGGCGGAGATCGACCGCCCACAGCGTTGATCGTGGAGTTCGTCGCCGCTTTCCGCGACGAACACGGAGTCGATCCGATCTGCGCGGCCCTGCGCGACACGGCCGCCCAGATCGCTCCGTCCACAGTCCGAGCCCATCTGAGCTCTCGACGAGTCGAGGCGCCACGGGTGGTCCGTGACCGCGAGATCCTCGGTGAGATCCGCACCGTGCATGCCGACAATCTCGGCGTCTACGGTGCCCGCAAAGTCCACGCCGAACTACGCAGAAAGGGTATCGGCGTGGCCCGGTGCACCGTCGAGCGGTTGATGAAAGCTGATGGGCTGCAGGGGATAACGAGATCCAAGACGCGGAAGACCACGCACAGCGAGGGGGCCGAAACTCCGCAGCCGGCAGATCGTGTCGAACGGCAGTTCACCGCGGCGGCGCCCAACGCGCTGTGGGTGGCGGACCTGACCTACATCCGCACACACTCGGGGTGGGTGTATGCCGCGTTCATCCTCGACGTCTTCTCAAGGATGGTCGTGGGCTGGCAGGTCTCGACCACCATGCACACCGACCTCGCGCTCGACGCCTTGGATATGGGGTTGTGGGCGCGGTCGCGTGCCGGCCAGGGCGTGGCCGGGCTGATTCACCACTCCGACCGCGGAGTGCGGTATCGAGCCATCCGCTACACCGAACGTCTCGCCGAAGCAGACGCAGTGACTTCTGTTGGCTCCAAGGGTGATTCGTACGACAATGCGATGGCCGAGGCGTTCAACTCGTTGTTCAAGGCCGAGTGTATCCGTAACCCAGTCATGCGCCCTCGCGGTGGCTGGGGCGGTGTCGGCGAGGTCGAGATCGCCGTCGCCGAGTACATCGACTGGTTCAACCACCGCCGCCTGCACGGCGAGATCGGGCACGTCCCACCCGTCGAGTACGAGACCACCTACTGGTCGACCCACACAGTCACCAGCTACCGTGAGAACCCGGTCCCGGCAGTCGCTGGAACCAAGTAAACGAGCCCCCAGCAAACCCGGGGCGATTCAGTGTAAGTGGCCTTACCGCCCTCGGTGTGTCGGGGCAGGAAGGTCGCATCATGACCGACACTCTGGTGGCTGTGGAGCCATCTGATGAACACGATGACGGGATCGTCGAGGTGCCTGCGGACCGCAGCGTCGATGAACTCGAGGTAGCCCGCGAGCTGGTCCGCCAGGCCCGGGAGGCCGGGGTCCGCCTGACCGGTCTGCGATGGGTTGCTCAAAGCGATGACGAAAACGGTGCTCGAGACGGCGCTCGATGAAGAGATGTCGGAGCATCTCGGTTACGACAAGCACGACCAGCGTGGTCGTGGGAGTGGCAACTCGCGCAACGGGTCTCGGTCGAAGAACGTGCTGACTGATGCGTGTGGGCAGGTCGAGATCGATGTCCCCCGGGACCGGGCGGGCACCTTCGAGCCGCAGATCGTGAAGAAGCGCCAACGCCGCTTGACTGATGTGGATGAGGTGGTGTTGTCGTTGTATGCCCGTGGGCTCACCACCGGTGAAATCAGCGCCCATTTCGCCGACATCTACGGTGCTGCGGTTTCCAAAGACACGATCAGCCGGATCACCGACCGGGTGCTCGAAGAGATGGCCACCTGGCATGCCCGTCCGCTCGAACGCGTCTACGCCGCGGTGTTCATCGACGCCATCCATGTCACAATCCGCGATGGGCAGTGAGGTGGGTCCTTCGTAGTGGTCCACCTCATTACGGCCCAGGGTTCTCGGTGGCGTTTGACGTCTGCGGCCCGTCCGGGGTGTCGTCTCCCCCCGTGGTGGCGATGACGGTGATCGCGAGCACCGCTGCGGCAGCGACGCGACCCCAAGAGGCTTCCAGCGGCGCTGCGGGACCACTATTTGGGCTAGCTTGTTGACGAGGGTGCGGGGCTGGGTGAGTGCCGAGTCAGGGGGCTCCACCTGACGACGACAGAGGTGACTCGAGGACCCCACTCCGCATTTGCGGGATGGGGTCCTCGGTGTGAGAGTTCGAGCAGTCTGGAGAGGCTACTTCTTCTTCGGCGGGGCGTTGAGCAGCTGGATGAAGGGCTGGGCGTTGGCGATGGCCGAGCCGAGTCCGCCGATGGCCGTTCCGCCCAGCGACGCGGCCGAACCCAGCAGGATCGCGCCACCGATGCAGCCTGCGAGGGGGCCTGCTCCGAACAGCAAGGCCACCGGGGCGGAGACCACACCCGCAGCGACGGCGCCGAGCAGACACCCACCGACCAGTCCCGTCGCCGCGCCGAGGAAGCCACCCACACTCGCGGTCAGGCCGATGTTGTCCTTCACGCCGGCGACGGCGGCCTGGAGGTCGACGTTGTGGCGAACCGGGTGGCCAGTGGCGAGGTGTTCACCGTCAACGTGGCCGACCGTCCGTGCACATCGGCATTCACCGGATGGGTGAAGTCGTCGACGGCCAGGGTCAGCGGGATGGAGTCCACGTTGTGCCCGTTGCGGTCACGGAGGATGAGTTGGTCACCGGTCTTGACGAATGAACCGGTGTCGGTGGAGACGACGACGCTCGAGTCGTGCCGATCCACCTTCCACTGGGTACTGACCGGGCCTGCGGTGTCGGCATAGGCGGTGCCGGTGGCCACGCCCATGGACGCGATCACCATCGCTGCGGTGGCGAGGATCTTGTTGAACTTCATCGAGTGTGCTTTCTCTCTGTGCCCCAGCGCTTCCTGGGACCACCTTCGGACCGCATGACCGTAGGAGGCCCAGACGACCACTTCGGCGGACGGCAGCGGTCCGACAGGTGAATAGAATGAGAAATGCATTGCAGAACAAGACGAATCGCGTCATCCGGACGCCACCGAGGTGTCGCGTACCGGTCATTCCGGGCGTCGAGCAAAGTTCCTGGCCGCGCCGGACCTCAGCGAGAGATCACGCGGTCTGTTCCGACGCCGGGTCAGGTCCCGTGTCGTCTGGCGGAACCGCGGCTCGTCCGGTGGACGGGACCGGCTCGCGAGACCCATCCGCCGCGGGGCCACGCAACCTTCGCGTCAACTGTCGCAGTGCCCACGCGGGCGACGGCTGCCCGGCGAGCGTCGTCACCGTGCGGTCGGCCCCCGGATGGCCGGCGAGGCGGTTGGCCAGCCAGGACACGGCCATCGGGCCCGACAGCGGCAGCAGCGAGAGGTGCTCGCTGAGCTGATCCCGGACATATGTGACAGGCACGCCCTGCTCGCGATAGCGGCCGACCAGGCGGTCGACATCGGCGACCGCGATGATCGGATCACGCACCGACTGCACGACGAGCAACGGGATTTCCGGGCGACCCATGCCGAGCTGCACGTCGGTCATCATCTCGACGATCTCGCGCTGAGCGAGGACATCGGCCAGCGGGATGTCGAGGTACCGGTCGATGTCGTGGTTACGGAACCGGCGTACCGCGTGCAGCGTCGGCATCTCGGCGATCTCGTCGAGGTGACGACGTCCGGACTCGGTGGCGTGCTGCCGGATCACCTCATCCAGCTGTGGATAAACCCGACTCAGGCCCGCTATCACCATCACCGGCAGGCCGGCGTGCAGAGTCCCGTTGAGTCTCAGGAGCGCGGAGGCCATGTCACCGACCGGCGATCCGAGCACTGCCCCGACGAGTCGCAGTTCCGGTGCGTACTCCGGCGCCATCTCCGCAGCCCACGACGTCGCCATGCCGCCACCGGAGTAACCCCACAACCCGACCGGGGTGTCGTGGGAAAGTCCGTGATCGGTGAAGGCCAGCGCCGCGCGGATGCCGTCGAGGGTGCGGTATCCAGGCTCTCGCGGAGCTCCCCAGGCGCCGAGCATGCCCTCGTGGTCGGGGATCGACACCGCCCAGCCCTTCGCGAGCGCGCGGCGAACCACGAGGAATTCGAAGGGAGCGATGGTGTGCCCGGATCGAGCGCCCTTCCGCAGCGCATACGACGGGAAGCTCTGCGAGGTGACGGCGTCGATCGCGCACTGGAATGACAGCAGCTGGAAGTGTCCGGCACCCGCTCGTCGCCGCGGCAGTACAACCGTGGTGGCAGCCACCCCTGCGACGCCACGAAGGTCCGACGATCGATACAGCAATTGCCACGCATCGGTGCGGTGCTGTGAGGCCCAGTGATCCTTGAGCTCGACCTGCCGACAGCGGATGATCTCTCCGGGGCCGAGGGCAGCCACATCGGCGGGCTCGTCGTAGAACGGATCGCGGGAAGGAAGCAGCAGGTCAACAGGCTCGTACTGTCCTCGATGAACATCGGCGGTCATCGTCAACCTCGTCTCCCGAACGCTTCCGCGTCCTATACCGGATAGTCAACGGATTCGTCACCCACGGCATTCCGGGTGACCTTCGACTTCCCTTCTACGCGGTCCCGGCAGACCCGCCACTGATCGGCAGGATCACCACCCGCGAGGATGCTGGGTCTGGCGAAGATGGGTTGGCTTGCGCATACGAAAAGAGGCCGGACCGCATTTCCGCGATCCGACCTCGTTCACCGTGTGGGCGAAGGGGGACTTGAACCCCCACGTCCCGAAGGACACTGGCACCTGAAGCCAGCGCGTCTGCCATTCCGCCACTCGCCCGTGGCCGCCGGAGTTCCGGCGGGCATGTCGTCGAACTGAGTTCGTCCGGCGACTGGACGACGATAACAGCACCGCGCCCCTACTACAAAACTCGGGTGTCCGCGGGTATTCGACGGGCTGGTGACCTGCGGCACCGGTGACTGGCCAGACCCATGAGGCAGGTGTTACACACGATGCACCAGTTGTCGCGGTGGCACAGTTGTCCGTTCTTGTCGCTATCATCAAACAAGGCCATATGCACGGCGACACGCTCGAATGCCGCGAAAGGAGGTCTCGGTGGGGATCCTGCAACGAATTGAACGCAAGCTCGAAGGCGCTGTTGACGACGGTTTTGCGCGAGTTTTCGGTGGTCAGGTGGCTCCACAGGAGATCGAGAACGGCCTTCAGCGCGAAGCCGAGGAGTCGCTGGAAGATCTCGGCGACGGTACGGTCATTGCGGCCAACAGCTACACACTGCTGTTGAGTCCGAGCGATCACGACCACATCGCTGCGGAATACGAACTGAACCGCAAGACTTTCTCGAAGCATTTGGAACACTTCATCAACGACAACGGGTGGCAGACCTACGGCAAGGTCGTCGTAGAGTTCGAGCAATCGCCATCCCTGCACACTGGGATCTTCCGTGCGCGCGGCACGGTGAACCCTGACGTGCGGCCCCGCCCGGTGCCGTCGCGTTCGGGACGACCAGACGGCGCACCATCGAAGGCCCCCCGCCCACCGGCCGGTCTCCCGGCCCCGAATCCTCGCCCGGCCGCACAAGCTCTTCCCGCCGACGCACCCGACCAAGGAGCCCCCAAGATGACTCAGAACCCCGGATACGACCAGCGCAGGGGCGCCGATCCCGAGTACGACCAGCAGGCCTACGAGCAGCAGGGCTACGGCCAGCAGGCGTATGGACAGCAGGGTTACGACCAGTACGGCCAGCAGTCCGGCTACGAGCAGGGTTACGACCAGCAGGCCTACGGTCAGCAGCCCGCCGGCTACGAGCAGCAGGGTTACGGCCAGCAGCCCGGCTACGGACAGGGTTACGGCCAGCCCGGTTACGACCACCAGGGCTACGGCCAACAGGGCTATGCACAGCCCGGCTACGAACAGCAGGGCTACAGCCAGCAGCCCGGCGGCTACGACCAGGGCTACGGCCAGCCCGGTTACGACCAGCAGGGCTACGGCCAACAGGGCTATGCACAGCCCGGCTACGAACAGCAGGGCTACAGCCAGCAGCCCGGCGGCTACGACCAGGGCTACGGCCAGCAGGGCTACGGCCAGCAGCCCCCGGCCGCCTACGACTACCAGGGTGGCTACGACCAGGGCCAGGCTTACGGTGCGGGACGTCCCGCCGCCGGCTACGCGCCGGCGTCGATCACCCTCCTCCTCGAGGACGGCAGCAACCGCACCTTCCAGCTACACGAGGGTTCCAACGTGATCGGCCGCGGCCAGGACGCGCAGTTCCGCCTGCCCGACACCGGTGTCTCGCGTCGCCATGTGGAGATCCGCTGGGACGGCACCACCGCGATGCTCACCGACCTCAACTCGACCAACGGCACCACCGTCAACGACCTGCAGGTCAACACCTGGGAACTGGCCGACGGCGACCGCATCCGCGTGGGACATTCCGACATCACCGTCCGGTTCCAGTAGTCCCGGAGAACGCCGTTCAGCGCCCGCCGAACACGGGCGGCGGTGGTCGCTGATCGAAGTGATCCGGGCGACTCCGCGGGGGCGGTTGATACTGAACTGTCATATGTGAATGAACGGGTTCCGCTCAACTGCCCATAAGATGCACACGGGGTCCGCCGGTTGCCATCGGCAGTCGAGATCGACACCCGCCCGGTACGGCTTACCGAGTACGACCGATCCGAGATGCGACGGCGCTGGAGGTGAACGCAAGACATGCAGGGCTTGGTGCTGCAACTGACCCGTATCGGGTTCCTGCTGTTGTTGTGGTTGTTCGTCTTTGCTGTGATCCGGACTCTTCGTGCCGACATCGCCTCGGCCGGCGGCATGCGCATCCCGCGTTACTCGGGAGGCGCGGAGAAGCGTCGACGCAGTGGCGGGGTCCGAGGCGCGGCGCGCTATCTGGTCGTCACGCACGGCGCGCTGGCCAACACCCGGATCAGCCTCGGCCAGCAGCCGGTACTGCTCGGTCGCGCCGACGACTCGACCCTGGTCCTCACCGACGACTACGCCTCGGAACGTCACGCGCGACTCTCCAGACGCGGTGACGACTGGTACGTGGAAGACCTCGGCTCCACCAACGGCACCTATCTCGACCGGTCCAAGGTGACGACCGCCGTCAAGGTCCCGCTGAACACGCCGATCCGCATCGGCAAGACCGTGATCGAGTTGCGCCCGTGACACTCGTGTTGCGCTACATCGCGCGCAGCGACCGCGGTCTCGTCCGGTCCAACAACGAGGACTCCTTCTACGCCGGCCCGCGCCTGCTCGCGCTCGCCGACGGCATGGGCGGACACGCGGCCGGTGAGGTCGCGAGTCAACTCGTCATCCGCGCCCTGTCCGAACTCGACGAGGACGAGCCCGGCGGAGACCTGCTGAGCCATCTCAGTCGTGCCACCCGTGCGGGCAACGAGGCCATCGCCGCACAGGTCCACGAGGCCCCCGACCTCGACGGCATGGGCACCACGCTCACCGCCATCCTCTTCGCCGGCAGCCGAATCGGACTGTGCCACATCGGCGATTCACGCGGCTACATGTTCCGCGACGGCGCCCTCACCCAGATCACCCGCGACGACACCTTCGTTCAGACCCTCGTCGACGAGGGCCGGATCACCGCCGAACAGGCGCACACGCATCCGCAACGGTCGTTGATCATGCGTGCCCTGACCGGCTCCGAGGTCGAACCGACACTCACGATGCGCGAGGCACGTGCCGGAGACCGGTACATGCTCTGCAGCGACGGCTTGTCCGACGTCGTGAGCGAGGAGACCCTCGCCGAGACCCTCGGATCCATCGCCGATCCGAAGGAGTGCGCCGACCGACTCATCGAACTCGCGCTGCGCGGCGGCGGCCCGGACAACGTGACCGTCGTCCTCGCCGACGTCGTCGACACCGAGTACGGCGACTCCCGCCCGATCGTCGGCGGTGCCGCCGGGGGCAACGAGGAGTCCTACACCCCCGACCCGGCCACCGCGGCCGGACGCGCCGCCGCGCTGCGTCCGCCGCCCGCCGAGCCGCAGCGCCCCACCGTGCTGACCGAGGCGGAGGAACCGCCGAAGCACAAGAGCACGTGGCGCCGGTGGCTGGCCGTCGGTGTCGCCCTCGCGGTCATCGCGGCACTGGTCGCCGGATTCTTCGTGACGCGGTCCATCGTGCAGAGCAACTACTACGTGGCCGCCGACTCCGACGGCGACGTCGTGATCCACCAGGGTTCACCGGCCGACGTCCTCTTCGTGTCGATGAGCAAGCCCGTCACGCGCGTGTGCGTCGAGGATCTCGACCAGGAGAAGCCGACCTACACCTTCATCCCTTATGACGACACCTGCGAGATCCCGCTCAACGTCGACGATCTGGTGTCCGGACCGGCCCAGTCGGTGAAGAACGTGATGATCCGTGACCGCAGCGCCGAGGAGATCGAGGGCGTGGTGACCAAGGAGCTCACCTTCCGCTGCGACAACGCTCCCTCGGCGACTCCCCCACCGCCCCCGTCCTCGGCGACTCCCCCGCCCCCTGCGTCGAGCGCGCCGCCCGCTCCGCGCGCCACTGCTGCACCGTCCGGCATCCCGCAGCGAGGCGCCACCGAGTCGGTGGCCCCGCCCGCCCCGGACGCCGCACCCGCCGAGAAGCCCGCACCTCCAGAGGACGCCGGTACCAGCTGCCGGCAGCAGGTGAGATGACTCAAGCCGCGCCCGCCCCGCACGCCCCGCCTCGCGAGCCCGCGACGAGCACCGGCCGGAACGCCGAGCTGCTCCTGCTGGTGTTCGCCATCGGCCTGGTGACGGTCGCCCTGCTCATCGTCCAGGCCGCCCAGGGCCAGAACCTGACGTGGGACATCTTCAAGTACGTCGCCGCGTACACGGCGCTGTTCGGGATCGCCCACCTCGTCGTCCGACGCTATGCGCCGCACGCCGACCCAATCCTGCTGCCGGTCGTCGCCGTGCTCAACGGGCTGGGTCTGGTGCTGATCCACCGCCTCGACCTCGGGTCGGGCAACACCGGCGAGTCGATCAACCCCACCCAGGCGACGAACAACGCCGATCAGCAGCTGCTGTGGGCCGGCCTGGGCATCATCGCGTTCTCCGCGGTGCTGATCCTCATCCGCGATCACCGCACGCTGTCGCGGTACGCCTACACCCTCGGCCTCGGTGGACTGGTCTTCCTGATCATCCCGGCGATCCTGCCCAGCGCGTTCTCGGAGATCAACGGCTCCAAGAACTGGATCATCACGCCGTTCTTCTCGATCCAGCCGAGCGAGTTCTCGAAGATCCTGATCATCATCTTCGCCGCGGCGGTCCTGGTGTCGAAGCGCGATCTGTTCATCACCGCGGGCCCGCATGTCCTCGGCGTCGATCTCCCGCGCGCCCGTGACCTCGGTCCGCTGCTCGCCGCATGGGCGATCGCGATCGCGGTGATGGTCGTCCAGAAGGACCTCGGCACGTCGTTGCTGATCTTCGCGACGATCCTGACGATGCTCTACGTCGCCACCTCGCGGGTGGAATGGCTGGTGCTCGGCATCGGGCTGTTCGCAATCGGTGCGGTCGTCGCGTGGTCGATCTTCTCCCACCTGCAGACCCGTGTCTCGGTGTGGCTCAACCCCTTCGAGGACTTCGACGGCTCCGGCTACCAGATCGGTCAGAGTCTGTTCGGCCTGGCCACGGGCGGTCTGTTCGGCACCGGCCTCGGATCCGGACGACCCAACATCGTGCCGTTCGCCAACACCGACTTCATCATCTCGACCATCGGCGAGGAGCTCGGCCTCGCCGGCCTGACCGCGATCCTGCTGCTGTACATGGTGTTCATCCACCGCGGCCTGCGCACCGGCATCGCCGTGCGCGACAGCTTCGGCAAGCTCCTCGCGACGGGCCTGGCGTTCACCATCGCGATGCAGGTCTTCGTCGTCGTCGGCGGTGTCACCAAGCTGATCCCGCTGACCGGTCTGACGACGCCGTTCCTGTCGTACGGCGGCTCGTCGCTCCTGGCGAACTACATCCTCGTCGCGCTGCTGATCCGGATCTCGAACGCCGCCCGCGAACCCGATCCGGTCAAGAAGCGTCCGGCGGCCAAGCCGGTCGACGCGCTGCCCACCCAGGTGGTGAAGCGCAAATGAACAAGCCGATCCGCAATGTGTCGCTCGCGGTGATCGTGATGATCGTCGCGCTGCTGGCCAACGCCACCTACGTGCAGGTGTTCAAGGCCGATGCCCTGAAGACCGACCCGCGCAACAACCGGGTCCTGCTCGACGAGTACTCGCGCCAGCGTGGCCTGATCACGACCGCCGACGGCACCGTGATCGCGCTGTCGGTGCCCATCGACAGCCGGCTGAAGTTCCTGCGTCAGTACCCGCGGGAGGGTGCCGAGGCCTTCGCGGCGGTCACCGGTTACTACTCGTTCCAGTACCTCGCGAACCAGATCGAGCACTACGAGAACTCGATCCTCAACGGCTCCGACGACCGGCTGTTCGGTCAGCGGTTCATGGACATGTTCTCCGGCCGCGACCCGCGGGGCGGCAACGTCGTCACCACGATCAACCCGAAGGTGCAGCAGGCCGCTTACCGCGCCATGCTCAACGGGCCGTGCGACGGGCCGTGCCGCGGCGCGGTGGTGGCGCTGCAGCCCAACACCGGCAAGATCCTGGCGATGGTCTCGACCCCGAGCTACGACCCCAACAAGCTGGCCAGCCACGACCAAGATGTCCGCGAGAGCAGCTGGGAGGCGTGGAACCGTCCCGGCGACACCGCGCAGCCGATGCTCAACCGCGCGATCAGCCAGCTGTACCCGCCGGGATCGACCTTCAAGGTCGTCACCTCGGCGGCCGCCCTGCGGGACAACATCACCCCGGGCATCCGTCTCACCGCGGCGCCGAGCTTCCCGCTGCCGGGCACCAACGTGTCGCTGCCGAACTACGGCGGCGAGACCTGCCCCGGTTCCTCGGGCGGGACCGTGTCGCTGGAGACGGCGTTCAAGTACTCGTGCAACACCGCGTTCGCCGAGCTGGTGACCGAGAAGATGTCGGACGCGATCCCCAAGTTCACCGAGACCGCGAGCCTGTTCGGTCTCGATCAGCCCGGCCCGGACATCCCGATGCCGGTCGTCGACTCGACCGTGGGCCCGATCCCGTCGCTCGATGTCCTCGCACAGGCATCCATCGGACAGCGGGACGTGCGGCTGACGCCGCTGCAGAACGCCATGATCGCGGCGACCGTCGCCAACGGAGGGGTGCGAATGCAGCCGTACCTGGTCGATAAGCTTCAATCAGCTGATCTGCGCACGTTGCAGACCACACCGCCGACCACCGCCAACAAGCCCATCACGCCCGAACAGGCGGCTGAGCTGACCTCGATGATGATCGAGTCCGAGCGCTCCACCTCGGGTGCCGGCGGGCCGGTGACGATCGCGTCGAAGACCGGCACCGCCGAGAGCGGTTCCAGCACCGACACCCCGTACTCCTGGTACATCGCGTTCGGACCTTCGTCGAACGCGCAGATCGCGGTGGCCGTGGTGGTGGAGAATGGACAATTCGGTGCGGACTCGGTCGGTGGGACCGTGGCGGCGCCGATCGGACGAGAAGTGATCAATTCGCTGGTGGGAGGTGGCAGTCGATGACCCTGCAGAACGGCACCACCATCGGTGATCGTTACCGGCTCATCCGTCTGATCGCTACGGGCGGTATGGGCCAGGTGTGGGAAGCCCTCGACACGCGGCTCAACCGTCGTGTCGCGGTGAAGGTCCTCAAGGCCGAGTACACCAACGACCCGGAGTTCATCGCACGGTTCCGTGCGGAGGCCCAGACGACGGCGAAACTCAACAACCCGGGCATCGCCAACGTCTTCGACTACGGCGAGACCCCGGACTACAACGGCGGCGATCCGCTGGCCTATCTGGTGATGGAACTGGTCGACGGCGAGCCGTTGAACTCGGTGATCTCCCGACTCGGTCGGCTGTCGCTGACCAACACGCTCGACATGCTCGAGCAGACCGGCCGGGCGTTGCAGGCCGCGCACAGCCAGGGTCTGGTGCACCGCGACGTCAAGCCGGGCAACATCCTCATCACGCCGGCCGGCCAGGTCAAGATCACCGACTTCGGCATCGCCAAGGCCGTGGACTCCGCCCCGGTCACCAAGACCGGGATGGTGATGGGCACCGCCCAGTACATCTCTCCCGAGCAGGCCACCGGTGACGAGGCGACCGCCGCGTCGGACGTGTACTCGCTCGGCGTCGTCGGCTACGAGGCCCTCACCGGCCGCCGACCGTTCCTGGGCGACGGTGCGATCACCGTCGCGATGAAGCACATCCGTGAATCGCCGCCGCCGCTGCCGCCCAACCTGCCGTCGGGTGTCCGCGAGCTCATCGAGATCACGATGGCCAAGGATCCGCGCCAACGCTATGCGAACGGCGGCGAGTTCGCCGACGCGGTGGCCGCCGTCCGGGCAGGTCGCCGACCCCCGCGTCCGGGAGCCATCGCCGGTGCCGCAGCAGGTGCCGCCGGTGCCGCGGCGCTGGGCAACACCGTCGCGACCCGCGCCACCACGGCGCCGGGTACCGCATCACGTCCCGTGACCCCGCGTCCGACGTCCCGCACCGCGGTCGCACCTCCGCCGGACAACAGTTGGACCACCGGGCAGAAGGTTCTCGCCGGTGTCGCCGCAGCCCTGCTGGTCGGTGCGATCGGCCTGATCGGCTTCTACCTGGTCAGCAGCGGTGGCAACGATGCCTCCCCGACTGCACCGTCGACCTCGTCGGCGGTCACCCGGACCACCACCGTGGTCCCGACCCAGGAACCCGACGAGACCACGACCACGCGACGTCCGACCCGCACGACCACGAGCGAGGAGACGACGACCACCAGCGAGCAGACGACGGAGACCACCGCGCCCGGTCCGCCGACGACCACCGACGACACGACGGACACCGGTGCCGCCACCGGCACCCCGTGCTTCCCCGGCGTGCCGTTCCCCCTGTGTTAGGTCACCGCGCCATGCTGATACCACCCCCGACGACCCGCTGAGCCGAGATCCCAGGCTGACCCGAGGCAGATGACGACACCACACCACCTCTCCGACCGCTACGAACTCGGCGAAACGCTGGGTTTCGGTGGCATGTCCGAGGTGCACTATGCCCGCGACCTGGTGTTGCACCGGGACGTGGCGATCAAGGTGTTGCGCGCCGACCTCGCGCGCGATCCGTCGTTCTACCTGCGCTTCCGGCGTGAGGCCCAGAACGCGGCGAAGCTGAACCACCCGACGATCGTCCAGGTCTTCGACACCGGCGAGGCCGAGACCGAGGACGGTCCGCTGCCGTTCATCGTCATGGAGTACGTCGACGGCGACACCCTGCGAGACGTGTTGCGCGCCAACGGTCCGATCGCGCCGCGGCAGGCGATGACGTGGATGGCCGATGTCGCCGCCGCGATGGACTTCTCGCACCGCAACGGCATCGTGCACCGAGACATGAAGCCGGCGAACGTGATGATCGACAAGTCCGGCGCGGTGAAGGTGATGGACTTCGGCATCGCGCGCGCGATGAGCGACTCCACGTCGACGATGACGCAGACCTCCGCCGTCATGGGCACCGCCCAGTACCTGTCGCCCGAGCAGGCCCGCGGCATCAAGGTCGACCCGCGCAGCGACATCTACTCGATGGGCTGCGTGCTGTTCGAGCTGCTCACCGGGGAGCCGCCGTTCACCGGTGATTCGCCGGTCGCGGTCGCCCACCAGCACGTGCACGAGGACCCGCCGTGGCCGTCGCATGTGCGTCCCGACATCCCGCGCGAGCTCGACTCGATCGTGCTCAAGGCGATGAGCAAGAACAAGGACAACCGGTACCAGTCGGCCGCCGATCTGCGCGCCGACCTGATCCGGGTGCTCGCCGGCGGCAAGCCGTCGGCACCGATGCTGCTCACCGACGAGGAACGCACCGAGTTCATCGACACCGGCCCCCGACGCCCCGTCCGGTCGGAAACGACCGGACCGCGGCGCGCCATCCCCGCCCGTGCCGGTGGGAGCCACCGACGCGACGCCGACTACCGGTCCGACTCCGACGACGATCCGCCGCGTCGGCGGTCCCGCCGGCTGATGGCCGGCGCGATCGCCGCGGTCGTGCTGCTGGTCGGAACGCTCTTCCTGTGGTCTCCGTGGAGTTCGGGCTCCGATCCCGACGTCAGCGTGCCCGCGGTCGCCGGACTGAGTTCCGAGGATGCGCAGTCGGCCCTCGAACGAGCCGGTTTCGAGGTGCGTGTCCTCGAGGAACCCAGCCTCGACGTCGGGCCGGGTCTCGCAACCCGCTCGACGCCCGGCGAGGGTGTGCTGGCGGCCGAGGGCTCCGAGGTCGCGCTGTACATCTCGACCGGTCCGCAACGGCACCGGATACCGTCCGACCTGGTCGGCAAGACTCCGGCCGAAGCCCTGGATGCCCTCAAGGTGCTCGGGTTCACCAACGTCAAGACCGAACGTGTGGATTCGACCGTCGACATGAAGGACAAGGTCGTGTCGACCGCGCCGAAGATCGGCACCGAGGTGCCCGTCAACGGACCGGTGGTCCTCAACGTGGGCAACGGCCCCAGGGAGATCACGGTCCGCGACGTCATCGGCATGCCGGCCGACCGCGCCCGCGCGGTCCTCGAAGAGCTCGGCATGACGGTCGACGAGGTGGCGGTCGACTCCGACCAGCGCGCAGGCGAGGTCCTCTCCACCTCTCCCGGTCCCGGTTCGACGGCCGAGCAGGGCAGCACGGTGCAGATCTCGGTGTCTCGGGGCAACCTGTTCACCGTCCCGAGCCTGCGCGGTAAGACACCCGCCGAGGCCCAGGCATCCCTGGAACAGGCCGGCTGGGAACGGTCGACGCTGACGCGTCAGACGCGGAACGTGCCGCTGAACAGTCCCGACAACGGACGGGTCGTCGGACAGGAACCGCCGGCGGGCTCGAAGGCGCGCAAGAGCGGCGCGGTCACGATCATCATCGGCCAGGCCAGCCTGCTGCCGAACTAGAGCGGCCGCCGGCTCCCCGGGGTGCGAGCGAAGCGCCGCGCTCCTCGCACCTCAGACACCAGTGGATCGGCGCTCAGCCGACCGCGCCGGCCATCTCCGCTTCGAGCGCCGCGACGCGCGCCTCGTCGATCTCGATGCCGCACGTCTTGAGCCAGTTGGCGAGCATCCGGTGCCCGCCCTGGGTCAGGACGCTCTCCGGGTGGAACTGGACGCCGTGGATCGGCAGCTCGCGGTGGGCCATCGCCATGACGATGCCCGACTCGGTGCGTCCGGTGACGACGAGTTCGTCCGGGATGGTCTCGGGCAGCACCGTCAGCGAGTGGTAGCGGGTCGCGGTGAACGGATCCGGCAGGCCCGCGAGCACACCCTTGTCGTCGTGGAAGACCAGCGACGTCTTGCCGTGCAGGAGTTCCGGTGCGCGGTCGACGGTTCCGCCGAACGCGGCACCGATCGCCTGATGACCCAGGCAGACACCCAGCAGCGGGAGTGCCTCGGCGGCGGCCACCTCGACCATCGGCATCGTCGCGCCCGCGCGCTGCGGGGTTCCGGGTCCGGGGCTGAGCAGCACCCCGTCGAATCCCGAGACCGCCTCACGCAGATGTTCGGCATCGAACGGGGTGAGCCGGGGGTCGTCGTTGCGCCACACGACGGCCTCGACGCCGAGCTGACCCAGGTATTGGACCAGGTTGTAGACGAAGCTGTCGTAGTTGTCGATGACCAGGATGCGACTCACGCAGAAAAGGCTACCGCCGAAAGCGGGTACCTCGGTCAGCGACCTGGTGAGATACCGTAGAAGTCGAGTGTTTCCGAACCCGGACCGATCGTCCACACGACGTTCGGACTCCCGGGCACGCGTACGACCGCTGCTGCGGTACAGCACAACAGAGGATGTCATGCCGAAGTCAAAAGTCCGGAAGAAGACCGACTACACGATCAACGCCGCGAGTAGGACTCCGGTCAAGGTCAAGGCCGGAGCTTCCAGCACCATCTACGTGAGCGTGATGCTCGGCCTGATGCTCCTCGGGCTCGCCTGGCTCGTCGTCTACTACCTCGCCGCCACCCCGACCGCGTACGGCGCCGAGGGTCAGGTCCTCCACTGGATGGCCGAGCTCAACTCCTGGAACTTCCTCATCGGGTTCTCCCTCATGGTGGCCGGCCTGTTGATGACCATGCGGTGGCGCTGATCCGATTCACGATCATTTTCGCGTGTCACGCTCTGAGCTGCGAAAACACATGTGTGTAAGTTGTCCACACTGTGGAAATAACATGTGTGTAAGTAGTCCCCACTGTGAGTAACTCCTGTGGATAACTCTGCCGACCCATCCACGCACGCATGGTCGACGCCGGTCGGTGCGGGTATCGCGGGCTGCATCGGCGGCGTGATTCTGCTCGGCGGCGCGGTCGTGGTGTCCAACGACCCCGCCGGATCAGTGCTCATGGGGATCGCCGGCGTGCTGCTGGTCGCGCTGGGCGTCTACACGCTTCTGGTCCGGCCGCGGCTCGAACTCTCCGCGGGACGCCCGGCGACGCTGACCGTGCGCGGTCTGACCGGACGACGCAGCTACACACCCGACCGCGTCGAACGCATCCGCCTGCTGTCGATGCGCCGCGTCGGGCGCCGGGTGGGACAGCTCGAGATCGACGTCCTGGACGACGACGCCGACACCTTTCGTCGGGATGACGGATCCGCGGGACCGCGCGCCGACACCCGGCTGCTCGTCTTCAGCCGCTGGGATCTCGGTACCGACCTCATGTCGGTGGTCGACGCACTCCGCGCAGCGGGATTCCACGTCGACGATGACCGCTGACCGGGCCGGCTCTCGACGCCTGGCCCGTCAGCGGATGTAGGTCAGTCCGTCGTAGGTGATCCCGCCGGCGACCCCCAGGCCGAGCGCGACGACGGCCAGCGCGGCGAGCGCGATCCAGCCGACCCGGCTGGCCGCCTCCGGGGTCCGACGCCTCTCCGGCAGGACCATTCCCGGGAGATAGACGATGGCGGCGGTGGCCGCGGCGCCGAAGGCGAGTCCACCGAGGTGCCCGAGGACCGAGATCCCGGGCAGCGAGAACGACAGCACCACGTTGAACCCGATGATCAACAGGACGGGCACCGGCGAGACGCGGGCCTTGAGGATGACCACCAGCATCGCGCCCATCAGGCCGTAGATGGCGCCCGAGGCGCCTGCGGTGAGGGCGCGATCGTTCTCGAAGAGCATGACGGCGGCACTGCCGCCCAACAGTGCGATCAGATAGACCGCGAGGTAGCGGGACATTCCCAGCGCGAGCTCGAGGTCGCGGCCCAGGATGTAGAGCGAGAGCATGTTGACGGCCACGTGCATCACGCTGAAGTGCAGGAAGCCGGACGTCAGCAGGCGCCAGTACTCACCGGCGGCGACGTCGCTCTTGAGGAGATCTCCGGAGCTGAATATGGTGGCGGCCCCGGGGTCGCCGAAGCTGCCCGCCTGAACGGCGCACAGCAGGAAGATCAGGATGTTGATCCCGATCAGGGTGTAGGTGACGTACGGCTTGCCCGCGGACAGGCGAGTGGTCGCCATCCGTCGCACTCCGCGGTCACCGAAGGCCGGCGTCTGTTGGAAGCCCCTCTGAACGCCACTGTCCCGAAGACATTCGAGACAGTGCTGGCCGACCGACGCCGGTCGAAGGCAGTCCGGACACGCCGGCCGCCCGCACCGGCTGCAGGACAGGCCGGTGGGGCGGTCGGGATGCCGGTAACACACCGCCCGTTGCGGGACGGTGTGTTCCGGAGAAGTCAGTTGACCTCGATCTTCTCGATGACGACGGCGTCGAGCGGACGATCCTGACGATCGGTCGACGTGGTCGCGATGGCGTCGACGACCTGCTGCGACTCGGGGTCGGTGACCTCGCCGAAGATGCTGTGGCGACGGTTGAGGTGCGGGGTCGGGCCGACGGTGATGAAGAACTGCGAGCCGTTGGTGCCCGGGCCGGCGTTGGCCATGGCCAGCAGGTACGGACGGTCGAACTGAAGCTCGGGGTGGAACTCGTCACCGAACTGGTAGCCGGGACCGCCCATGCCGGTGCCGGTCGGGTCGCCGCCCTGGATCATGAAGCCGGCGATCACACGGTGGAAGACCGAGCCGTCGTAGAACGGGCCGGAGTTGCCGCCGGATGCGTTCGGCTTGCTGTAATCCTTGCTTCCGTCGGCCAGGCCGACGAAGTTCTCGACGGTCTTGGGCGCGTGGTTCGGGAACAGGTCGACCTTGATGGCGCCGCGGTTGGTGTGGATGACTGCGGAGGTTTTCTGAGTGGTCACCCCTCCATCCAACCACTTGTGCAGTTTTCAATGGTCAAGACGTGGCTCTCGACCGCACATGCGCGCGCAGGGTCACATCGCCGGAGGTGGCATCGGCGGGGGCCGGGCTGGCAGTCTGGTCGACATGCCGAAGAACTACCTCGTCGCCGCGTTGGCTGTGCTCGCAGCGGCGCTCACCGCCGGTGTCGGCGCTGTCATCCTGCGTCGTGCACGTCAGGATCCGCCGCCGGTCTCGCCGACCGTTCCCCGCGTCGAAGAGGTCCGTGAGGCCCTCGCGGAGAGCACGGAATCACAGGCCTCGTGACGACACCGCCGACGGTCGATCCGGGCGCCGGCGGCATCCACAGGTAATTTGAACACGTGACCTCAGACGACGAGCGCTCTCCGAACACGCCCACTTCCCTCGGTGGCGCGTCCGAGCGGGCACGCGAGCTGTGGTCGATGTCCGACGACGCGAAGCCCCGCGACCCCGAACCCGCCCGGCCCGGTCCGACCGGCCCCGGTTCTTCGGGCCCGGCTCCCACCGGTGGATCCCACGGCACCGCGCCCTGGGAGCGCGTACCGAGCGCGCCGATCAGCGCTCCCTCCCCGCCCCGCGGACGCGACCTGCCCGATTCGGGACGACCCGGCCCTCGCGGGCCCTTGCCGCCCGCGCCCGGTGGTCCGGCAGGCCCGGCATCGTCTCAGCGACCCGGTCCCCCGCCCGGCGGTCCCCGTCCGCCCGGTCCGGGCGGCCCCGGTCAGCCCGCCGGCCCCCGTCCGCAGCCTCCCCCGCGTCCGGCCGGCGCCTACACGACCGGCCCACGTCCGCGACCGGTTCCCGGCAGTTCGCCGGGCAACCCCGGACCGATGAATCCAGCCGGTCGCCCCCCGGCCGGACACCGCCCACCGCCGGGTACCAATCCTGTTGCGTCACAAGGGAATCTGCCACAGGGCAATCCGACGCAGAGGACCGGCGTTCCGGGACCCGACGCCCTCGGTGCCCGTCCGGGACCGGCACCGTCGCGGCCGGAACCTCCCCGGTCACGCCCTGCTGCGCTCGACGACGAGACCCGACGTTCCGACGCGGCCGACGCCACCATGTTCGTCAAGCCGCCGGCCGCTTCGGCAGCCCCCGCCAAGCAACACGACGACGAGACGCCCGGCTCCGACCACCACACGGTCTTCACACCCGTGTCCCAGGCCTACTCTGCAGACAACAACTCAGCATTCGAGGACGATCCGGAGGACAACGTGGCTCCCCAGTCCGGCCCACGCCTCAATCGCCTGGCCGTGTGGGCCCTGATCCTCTCGGGGCTCGGCATCACGTTCCCCATCGGACTCGTGCTCGGCTACCGCGCCCGTGGCCAGATCAGACGCACCCGGGGACAGTCCGGTCTGCCGTTCGCCGACGTCGCGATCTGGCTGGGCTGGGCGTACCTCGGCGTGTTGGTGTTCGGCCTGCTGATCTACAGCTGGATTCTCTTCGCCGCCTGACCCGCACCCGGCCGGTGCCGCAACCTTCGTGACCCCGGTCACAGTCGGTACGGCACGAATTCGCCGATCGGAGATCGCAGATCGGCACCGAATCGCAATCTGTTTCGGTAGGAAGATCTGATAGCCGAAAAGGGTCTCCACCCAGCACGTTCCCGGTCCAGGTGAGCCGCTGGGTCGCGACGACCCGATGCCGACGCGCGTGAACGTACTCGCGCGTAATGGCTTCGGTCCGCAACTATCGACCTGTTGAACCACCTCGCGTGTGCCGAACACATCCTCGGCACGACGAACCGAAGGAGTCGGTGATGTTCTCCCGAATCGCCATCGTCAACCGTGGCGAGGCCGCAATGCGCCTCATCCATGCCGTCCGTGGCCTGTCCGCCGAGACGGGGCAGCCGATCGAGGTCATTGCCCTGCACACCGATGTCGATGCCGCCGCCACGTTCGTGCGCGAGGCCGACATCGCGTACGACCTCGGTCCGGCGGCGTCGCGCCCGTACCTGAACATGAAGGTGCTCGAGCGCGCCCTCCTCGAGACCGGCGCCGACGCGGCGTGGGTCGGCTGGGGCTTCGTCGCCGAGGACCCGGTCTTCGCCGAACTCTGCGAGCGGATCGGCGTCACCTTCGTCGGCCCGTCGCCCGACGCGATGCGCAAGCTCGGCGACAAGATCGGCGCCAAGCTGATCGCCGAGGAGGTCGGCGTGCCGGTCGCTCCGTGGAGCCGCGGTGCCGTCGACACCATCGACGACGCGCTCGCCGCAGCCGCCGACATCAGCTACCCGCTGATGCTGAAGGCCACCGCCGGTGGTGGCGGACGCGGTATTCGCGTGGTCAACAACGACGAGGAACTGCGCGACGCCTACGAGCGCACCCGTGACGAGGCCGCCCGAGCCTTCGGCAGCGGCGTCGTCTTCCTCGAGCGCCTGGTCACCGGTGCGCGCCACGTCGAGGTGCAGGTCATCGCCGACGGTCAGGGCACCGCATGGGCGCTCGGCGTCCGCGACTGCTCGGTCCAGCGTCGTAACCAGAAGGTCGTCGAGGAGTCGGCGTCGCCCGTTCTCGGTGAGGAGCAGGTCGCCGAGCTGAAGGCTTCCGCCGAGCGCCTCGCCGTCGCCGTCGGTTACCGCGGTGCCGCCACGGTCGAGTTCCTCTACCACCCGGGCGAGAAGCTCTTCGCGTTCCTCGAGGTCAACACCCGCCTCCAGGTCGAGCACCCGATCACCGAGATCACCAACGGCTTCGACCTCGTGCGTGCCCAGCTGCACGTCGCCTCGGGCGGCAAGCTCGAGGGCGAGCCGCCGACCGAGCGCGGCCACGCCATCGAGGCCCGTCTCAACGCCGAGGATCCCGACCGCGACTTCGCTCCGGCGCCGGGACGCATCAACCTCCTCGAACTACCGGCCGGCCCTGGTATCCGCGTCGACACCGGCGTCAGCGAGGGCGACACCATCCCCGCCGACTTCGACTCGATGATCGCCAAGATCATCGCCTACGGCCGCGACCGCGACGAGGCACTCGGACGCCTCCGCCGCGCTGTGCGCGAGACGCGCGTGATCATCGCCGGCGGCTCGACCAACAAGTCCTTCGTGCTCGAGTTGCTCGACCAGCCCGAGGTCATCGACGGCAGCGCCGACACCGGCTGGATCGACCGGGTCCGTGCCGAGGGCGGCCTGGTCGCCAACCAGCATTCGGCGATCGCGCTCACCGCGGCGGCCATCGACGCCTACGAGGAAGAGGAGAAGGTCGAGCAGCAGCGCCTGATGTCGACCGCCTCGGGCGGCCGCCCGCAGGTCCAGCACGAGAGCGGCCGTCCCCTCGACCTGAAGCTGCGCGGCGCCAATTACCGCGTCCGCGTCGCCCGCATCGGCGCACACCGCTTCCGTGTGAGCATCGAGGCCGGCACCGAGACCCGCACCGCCGACGTCGAGCTCGAGCGCTTCGACGAACATGCCGCCCAGCTGGTGGTCAACCGTGAACGGTTCCGTCTCGTCACCGACACCCACGGACCCGTCCACCTCGTTGACGTCGACGGCATCACCCACCGCGTCAGCCGGGACGAGGGCGGCGTCGTCCGCTCGCCGGCACCCGCACTCGTGGTCGCCACTCCGCTGCAGGTCGGCGACGAGGTCGAGGCGGGCGCACCCGTGCTGGTCCTCGAATCGATGAAGATGGAGACCGTGCTGCGCGCACCGGTCCGCTCACGGCTCAAGGAGAGCCTGGTGTCGGTCGGCACCCAGGTCGAGACCGGCGCGACGCTGCTGCGTCTCGAGCCGCTGACCGAGGACGACGGCGACGAGGCCCCGGAGGAGGTCGCGGGCGTCGATCTCGACCTGCCCACCGAACCCGAGGTCGAGGCGCACGAGCGCACCACCCGCACCCAGGAGGACCTGCGTGCGCAGCTCCTCGGCTTCGACGTCGACTCGAACGAGGCCACCCGTCTGCTCGACGACTACCTCGCCGTGCGCCGTGCCGTGATGGCCAGCGGTCGCCGGCCTCTCGCCGACGAGCTCGAACTCATCACCGTGTTCGCCGACCTCGCCGAGCTGAGCCAGAACCGCCCGTCGAGCGACGAGCTCGGCGTCGAGCACGTGCACAGTGCCCGCGAGAACTTCCACACCTACCTGCAGAGCCTCGACGTGGAGCGCGACGGGCTCCCCGCCGCCTTCCACGACCAGCTCAGCCGGGCGCTGCGTCACTACGGCGTCACCGAGCTCGACCGGACCCCGGAGCTGGAAGCCGCGGTCTTCCGCATCTTCCTGGCCCTGCAGAACCCGGCCGGATCGGTCACCGTCATCACCACCCTGCTGCGGGAATGGCTGCAGGAGCCGACGCCGCGCGACGAACTGCGCGACGACGTGGGCCCCGCCCTCGACCGACTGATCGCCGCCACCCAGATGCGCTACCCGGCCATCGCCGACCTCGCCCGCGGTGTCGTCTACGCCTGGTATGGCCAGCCGCTGCTGCTCCGCGACCGTGCCCGCGTCTACAGCAACGTCCGCAAGCAGCTGCGCTACCTCGACGAGAACCCGAACGCCGCGGACCGCGACGAGCGAGTCGACAACATGGTGCGCAGCACCGAGCCACTCGTCCGCCTCCTCGGTCAGCGCATCGAACGCGGCACCACCGACAACCAGGTGATGCTCGAGGTCCTGACCCGTCGCTACTACGGCAACAAGGGTCTCTCCGACATCCGCAACCACGAGGCCGGTGGCACCACCTTCGTCGTCGCCGACCGTGACAGCGGCAGTCTGATGTCCGCGGCCGTCGGTTTCGCGGGCCTGCCGGCAGCGCTGAACGGTCTCGGCGAACTCGCCCGTGGCGCCGCCGCGGTCGACGCCGACATCTACCTCAGCTGGGAGCAGCAGCCGAGCGGCTTCGACGCCCTCGCCGAGACCCTGCACGAGACCATCTCGAACGCCGCACTCCCACCGCAGGTCCACCGGGTCACCATCACGGTGGCCGGCCGCGGCGACGCGCGAATGCATCATCACGTCACCTTCCGTCAGTCCGCGACCGGCATGGCGGAGGAACGCCTCATCCGCGGTCTGCACCCGCACATCGCGCAGCGGATGCGGATGGAGCGGCTGCGGAAGTTCGACCTCACCCGACTCCCGTCGGCCGACGACGAAGAGGTGTACCTCTTCCGTTGTGTCGCACGGGAAAACCCGTCCGACGAGCGACTCATCGCCTTCGCCCAGGTCCGCGACCTCACCGCGGTCCGAGAGCCCGGCGGACGTCTGCTGACGCTTCCCACCGCCGAGGCGACACTCGCCTCGTGTGCCGACTCGATCCGCCGCGCCCAGCGCGGGGCGGCCCGGCCGTCGAGCACCAACCGGATCGTCCTCTACGTCTGGCCGCCGATCGACGACGACGCGTCGATCCTCGACACGATCGCCGATCACATCAGCGGAGTCACACGCGGAATCGGCCTGGAAGAGGTCCAGGTGATCGCCCGTCGCCGCAATCCCGACTCCGGCGAGCTGACCAAGGTCTCGGTGCACTTCTCGCTCACCGCGACCGGCGAGTTCGAGGTGAAGGTCACCGCACCGACCGACGCGCCCATCGAGCCCGTCGACGAGTACCGCCAGAAGGTCAAGCGCGCCGCGGCACGCAACACCGTCTACCCGTACGAGCTGGCCGAGATCCTCGGTGACTTCACCGAATACGACCTCGACGCCGAGCATCGCCTGGTCCCGGTCGACCGGCCCAAGGGTCGTAACACGGCGGCGATGGTCGCCGGTGTCGTGACCACTCCGACCGAGAAGTTCCCGGAGGGCGTCACCCGCGTGGTCCTGCTCGGTGATCCGACGAAATCGCTTGGCGCACTGTCGGAACCGGAGTGCAGCCGCGTCATCGCCGCGCTCGATCTCGCCGAGCAGATGCAGGTGCCGCTCGAGTGGTACGCACTGTCCTCGGGTGCCCGGATCTCGATGGACTCCGGTACCGAGAACATGGACTGGGTCGCCCGCGCACTGAAGCGCGTCGTCGAGTACACCCAGGACGGCGGCGAGATCAACATCGTCGTGGCGGGTATCAACGTCGGTGCGCAGCCGTATTGGAACGCCGAGGCAACGATGCTCATGCACACCAAGGGCATCCTGGTGATGACCCCCGATTCGGCGATGGTCCTCACCGGCAAGCAGTCGCTGGACTTCTCCGGCGGCGTCTCGGCCGAGGACAACTTCGGCATCGGCGGCTTCGACCGCGTCATGGGCCCGAACGGCCAGGCACAGTATTGGGCGCCGAATCTCGGTGCGGCCCGCGACGTCCTGATGTCCCACTACGAGCACACGTACGTGCTGCCGGGCGAGGGCACCCCGCGCCGGGCGGACACGGCCGATCCGTCGGACCGCGACGTCTCGGACTACCCGCACGTCCTCGCGGGCAGCGACTTCACCACGGTGGGTCAGATCTTCTCGCGCGAGCACAACCCGGATCGCAAGAAGCCCTTCGACATCCGCACCGTCATACGCGCCGTCGCCGACCAGGACCACGTCGTCCTGGAACGCTGGGCGGGCATGGCCGACGCCGAGACGGCCGTCGTGTGCGACGTCCACCTGGGCGGCATCCCGGTGTGCATGCTGGGCATCG
Source organism: Gordonia sp. 135 (assembly GCF_009720185.1). Taxonomy (NCBI): domain Bacteria; kingdom Bacillati; phylum Actinomycetota; class Actinomycetes; order Mycobacteriales; family Gordoniaceae; genus Gordonia; species Gordonia sp. 135. Next base: position 18,160 of record NZ_CP046257.1, on the reverse strand, counting down.
AGTCGCGTGAGGTCGCGCGTCGTGGCTACAAGCCGACCGACGGTCCGGACACCTACACCGCCGGCACGCTGTTCCCGCAGTCGTCGAAGAAGGCCGCCCGGGCGATCAACGTGGCCAGCGGGAATCGTCCGCTCGTCGTGCTCGCGAACCTGTCCGGCTTCGACGGTTCGCCGGAGTCGATGCGCAAGCTGCAGCTCGAGTACGGCGCCGAGATCGGTCGCGCGATCGTCAACTTCCGCGGCCCGATCGTGTTCTGCGTGATCTCGCGCTACCACGGCGGTGCGTTCGTGGTGTTCTCGAAGGCTCTGAACCCGAACATGACCGTGCTGGCCATCGACGGTTCGTTCGCCTCCGTGCTCGGTGGCGCGCCCGCCGCCGCAGTGGTGTTCGCCGGTGAGGTCGCCAAGCGCGTCGCCGCCGATCCGCGCGTCCGCGAGCTGGAGACGAGCGTCGCCGAGTCCTTCGGCACCGATCGCTCGAGCCTGAACGCCGAGCTCGCCGACATCCGGCAGTCGGTCCGTGCGGAGAAGATCAGCGAGATCGCCGCCGAGTTCGACAAGGTGCACAGCATCCAGCGCGCCGTCGAGGTCGGTTCGGTCGACGCCGTCATCCGCGCCGAGGAGCTGCGCCCGCGGATCATCGGTGCGATCGAGAACTCCCCGGCCTGGGGCAAGAAGGACTCGCACGCCGTGAGTTCTTGACACACAACGCAATTCGCCGCCCCCGGTTCGAATCCGAACCGGGGGCGGCGTTGTGCTGTGTCGGCACCTAGCGTGAGTTGTACGGCAGTAACGCCATCTCCCGGGCGTTGCGGATCGCGGTGGCGACCTGGCGCTGTTGCTGTGGTGTGAGGCCGGTCAGCCGTCGACTCCGGATCCGTCCCTTGTCACTGAGGAACTGTCGGAGAAGTTGAACGTCTTTGTAGTCCACCGGGTTCCGGCCGTCGGTCCGGATGCCGAGCGCGGACAGCTGATTCTTCTTGCGGGCCGGACGTTCGTCGTCGCGGCGTGGTCTGCGTTTCATGAACGCCTCCTGTTCGGGTCTTTCACCAGCTGGATTTGTGGATGCCGGGCAGCTCACCGCGATGCGCGAGTTCGCGGAACCGCACCCGCGACAACCCGGCCTTGCCGATGTAGCCGCGGGGCCGGCCGTCGATGGCGTCCCGGTTGCGCAGGCGCGTCGGGCTGGCGTCGCGTGGCAGGGCGTGCAGGCGACGCTGGGCCTCCGCCCGTTCGGCGCCGGTGGAGTCGGGTGCGACGATGGTCCGCTTGAGTTCCGCGCGGAGGTCGGCGTATCGGGCCACCACCTCGCGACGCTGTTCGTTGCGGACGATCTTGGACTTCTTCGCCATCAGCGGTCCTCCTTGAAGTCGACGTGGGCGCGGATGACCGGGTCGTACTTGCGGAGCACCATGCGATCCGGATCGTTGCGGCGGTTCTTCCGGGTGACGTAGGTGTAACCGGTGCCGGCCGTGGACCGGAGCTTGACGATGGGTCGGATCTCATTGCGCGCCATCAGATCTTCTCCCCTCGTGCACGCATGGTGCGCAGCACGGATTCGATCCCGTACCGGTCGATGGTCGAGATCCCCTTCGCACTGACCCGAAGGGTGATGTACCGCCCCTCGCTGGGTACGAAGTACCGCTTGCGCTGGATGTTCGGGTCCCAGCGACGAGACGTGCGTCGATGGGAATGCGAGACCTGCTTACCGAAGCCCGGTTCGCGCCCGGTGACTTGGCATCGTCGTGACATGCCGTCCTCCTTATTGACAATGATTGGCATTAGCGTCGTCGACACGTTACCGTCGACCAGACCTAAATGGAAATGATTCTCAATAGTCTGGAGTGTGGACGTGGCCGACCTGAATCCCGAGGACGGGCAGATGCGATTCCTCCCTGCCGACAACCGAACGCCCGTCATCCTGGTGACCGGCCTGGACCGACCCACATCTCGCCGGATCGGAGACGCGTTGACGTCCGATCCCGGCACGGTGCAGGTCCACCACGACCTCAGCGGAGTCGGGGACGGGCGCGTGATCCGGACCCTGACCTGGCGGGAATCCGACGGCCGCCGCCGTGAGGTGGTCACGGTGATCGAACTCGCTCACGGTTGTGTGTCGTGCACGCTGCGCGAGGATCTGCTGCCCCTGCTCAGACGGCTTCACCGGCGATCGTCGGTTCGACGCATCGTCCTCACCCTCGACCCGATCCTGGAACCGGAACGGATCGCGTGGTCCATCGAGCATGTGGTCGTCGACGACGAGCCCGACACGCCCGCGGCACCGGCGGCCCTCGACGTGCGGGTTGAATCGACGATTGTCTCTGTCGCAGAGGAACTGTGGCTGCACCATGCGACGGGCGATCTCGGGTTGTGCGAGGTGTTGCCCGTACCGCCCGACGACGAGCGCACCCTCGCACAGGTTGCGGTGGGTCAGGTGGCCTTCGCCGACGCCCTCGTCGTCGTCGGCAGCGATCCCGCCGCCCGGGACGCCTGGGAGTCCGCTCGCCTCATGGCGGTCCTCAAGCGGTTGTCACCGAGGGCGCCGATGATGTTCGAGTTGCCGGAGCGGCCGCTCACTCCCCTGCTCGTCGAGCAGCTGGTCGCCGCGATCCCGCCTTCGTCGCGGCGCGGGCGCATCGACGGGCCGCACGACCCGCTCCTGGTCGACCAGCCTTCCCTCGATCCCGACTGCGGTGTCACCTGGATGGAGTTCCACACCGACCGGCCCCTGCACCCGGGCCGCCTGCACGATGCGATCGACTCACTGTTGGACGGAGTGGTCTGCGCACGAGGACGCCTGTGGGTCGCGACCCAGCCGGACGAGGCGCTGTGGCTGGAGTCGGCCGGCGGCGGGCTACGCGTCGCGCCGGGTGGTCGGTGGCTCGCCGCGATGGACGACGACGAGCTCGCCCGGGTCTCACCCGAACGGAGAGCACTCGGGGCCTTGCGTTGGGACGACACGTTCGGGGATCGCCACTCTTCTCTGGTGGTGCTCGTCCACCGCGGCGACCCCGACGAGATCGACGAAGCGCTGCGTGCCGCCTGCCTGAACGAGGTGGAACTGGCCGCGGGACAGGATTTCTGGGACACCTTGGACGATCCGTTCGGCCGGTTTCACGCGGACCCGTGCGACGACGTCGACGTCGAGGCGCCGATGGTCGACGCCCCGGCCGCCGACCGCCGATCCGGCAACGGGCGAACCGAGGACCACCACGACGACCGGTGACGTTTCGCCGATCCTCAGGCATGGTGGAGGGATGGCCGACAACGAGCAGCCCGAGTGGACGACGACCGAGGACGACCTGAAGATCGACCCCGACATGCCCGAGCAGCCCGCGGAGCGTGATGGTCCGGACTCGGTGCTGCCCACGTCCGGCGACGCCCCCGTCGGTGAGACCAAGCGCATCGAGGAGGAGAGGGCTGCTTACGACGCGGCGCCGGCCGACACCGATGCTCCGAAGGATCACGCGGTCGGCGGATCGGAGGGCACGGCAGATGGCCAGTGAGAAGCGGACCATCGTCCTCACCGGTGCCAGCGACGGCATCGGTGCCATCGCGGCCCGCGCGCTGTCCGGACCGTCGACGAATCTGATCCTCGTCGGCCGGTCCCCGCAGAAACTCGCGCCCATCGCGGCCGAGACCGGCGCGACGTCGTTCACCGCCGACTTCGCCGACCTCGCCCAGGTGCGTGATCTGGCCGCGCAGATCTCCGGCAGCGTCGAGTCCATCGACGTCCTGATGAACAACGCGGGCGGCACCTTCGATCACAAGGACCGCACGGCGGACGGCCACGAGCCGAACTTCCAGATCAATCATCTCGCTCCGTTCCTGCTGACCCACCTGCTGCGCGACCGGCTGGCCGCGGCCGGCTCGTCACTGGTCCTGAACACGGCGAGCGTCGGCAATCTGGCCGGCAGCGTCGACTTCGACAATCTCGACTTCGAGAAGCGCCGAGCGCTGGCCCTCCGCCCCTACGGCACGGCGAAGTTGATGAACATCCTGTTCACCCGCGGCATCTCACAGCGGTGGTCCGACGACAAGATCTATTCCGCCGCAGTACATCCCGGTCCCGCCGCGACGAGCTTCGGACGCGACTCCCGGTTCGTCGGACTCGCCTATCGCTCACCGATCACCCGATTGGTGACCATCACTCCCGAGCAGGGCGCCGCACCGCTGATCGCCCTCGCCGAACGCGGTGCGGATCCGTCGGTCAACGGCGTGTACTTCAGCCGGCACAAGCCGAACGGGCTCGAGAACCGGCAGGCACACGACCAGAAGCTCATCGACGGACTGTGGGAGAAGTCAGCGGAACTCACCGGGCTCAACTGACCCGCCCCGGGTCACCCCAACCGAAGGAGCGCAAGATGACGCACAACATCCTCTTCGTCATGACCGGCGCCGACGCATGGACGCTGAACGACGGATCGAGTCACAAGACCGGCTTCTGGGCCGAGGAGGCGGTGGCACCACTCGAGGTGTTCCGGGAGGCCGGATACCCGGTCACCGTCGCGACCCCGGGCGGCGTGCGTCCCCCGGTCGACGAGGGCAGCCTCAGCCCGGATGCGGTCGGATCCGTGGAACGGGCCGAAGAGATCCGGAACGTGCTCGACACCGCCCCCGAACTGCAGAAACCGATCGCCCTGACCGACGTGAACGTCGCGGACTACGACGCGGTGTTCGTACCCGGCGGGCACGGGCCGATGGAGGACCTCGCGGTGGACGCTGACGCGGGTGCGCTCCTCATCGCCGCCGACCAGGCCAAGAGAACCATCGGCATCGTGTGCCACGGACCCGCGATCCTGTTGGCCGCCAAGGGCGAGGACGGCGTGAACGTGTTCTCCGGTCGTACGGTCACCTGCTTCGGCAACGCCGAGGAGCAGCAGGCCGGACTCGCCGACAAGGCGCCCTGGCTACTCGAGAACCGGCTCACCCATGAGGGTTTCAAGGTCACGCTCGGCCTGCCGTGGACGGTGCACACCCAGGCCGACGGCAACCTGCTGACCGGACAGAACCCGGCGTCGTCGGAGAAGCTGGCCCGCGAGGTCTTGCACCGCGTGAAGAAGGTCGCGGAGGAATCCGCGTAGCGGCCTCTAGGCCGGGAGCAGTCCGTCGACCAGCGCGTCGACGATGTCGTCGAGCGATTCCTCGGGCATCAGCGGTCCGGTCAGCCGGTCGAGGACCAGGCCGTCGACGGCGTAGTGGAAGAGCGCGATCTCGCGAGCGGACCCGGGCAGGCCCGCCTGCTCGTTGAACGCCACGTCGCCGGCGAAGCCCGTTCGACGCCATTCCCCGATGATCTCGGCGACCTCGGGTCGGCGGATGCCCTCGAGTCGTAATTCGATGAGGGCGATCGTCACCTCCCGGTTGGCGAGGAGTCGTTCGACGATGTTGCGAAGATACTCCGCGAACAGCTTCTGACTGGGCGACTGGCCTGCCCGTGCGGCGATGAACTCGTCGCTGGGCGCCAGTCGCTCACCGATGCGCTCCACGAGCCCCTGGAGCAACGCTGCGCGGTTGCGGAAGTAGTTCGTCGTCGTGCCCTGCGGAACGCCCGCCTCCCGGTCCACGGCGCGATGGGTGAGTCCGCGTGCGCCCGCTGTCGCGAGCACCGTCAGTCCCGCGTCGGCGAGGGCGCGGCGTCGTTCGTCGTTTCGGGCCATAGCGAAAACGATAGCGCCGACCACTGCAGCTGCTGTACATTCCTAACCACTACATCTGAAGTGATTGGAGTGAGCATTGCGAGAACTCGTGTACTACGTGGCGGTGAGCCTCGACGGGTACATCGCGGGGCCGAACGGCGAGTTCGACGCCTTTCTCGTCGAGGGCGACCACATGGTCGGCATCAACGAGCGCTTCGCCGACACGATCCCGACCGATTACGCGACGGCCCTCGGGATCGACCAGAGCGGCGGCGGCTTCGACACCGTCCTCATGGGCGCCGACACCTACGCGGTCGGCCTGCCGGAGGCGCCGAGTCCCTACCGGCATCTCGACCAGTACGTGTTCACCCACCGAAAGCCGGAACCGGTCGACGGCGTGACGTTCACCGACCGCGATCCCGTGGAACTCGTGCGGGAGCTGAAGTCCCGGAGCGGCAAGGACATCTGGCTCTGCGGGGGCGGGTCGCTGGCGACGCAGTTGATCGGCGAGATTGATCGCCTGGTGCTCAAACGGCAACCGCTGCTGTTCGGGGACGGGATCTCGCTGTTCGCGCCCGGAACGTACGCACCGGGACGGTTCGAACGGGTCAGCAACCGGGAGTTCGAGACCGGGGTGTCGTTCACCGAGTATGTCCGCGCCTGAGTGCGGAGAATATGCCCGAGAAGCAAAACGCACCACCGGGGTCCGGTGGTGCGTTGCGGTTCTTGCAGTGGTGGAGCCTAGGAGATTCGAACTCCTGACATCTGCCTTGCAAAGGCAGCGCTCTACCAACTGAGCTAAGGCCCCGTGCCGACCGGAATCGGTCGACGGGATGCGAATTGGGAGTCCGAAAACTTCCGTCGCAGTGGGCCTAGGAGGACTTGAACCTCCGACCTCTTCGTTATCAGCGAAGCGCTCTAACCGCCTGAGCTATAGGCCCTTGAACCGAGAAGTGAGGTTACCCGACGGATCCCCCACCAACCAAAACAGCTGGTCAGAGGCTCGATTCAGTCGAGATCCGCGAGCGTCACCTCGGCACCGCCGACGAGGTCGGCACAGATGTTGTAGATGTAGCTGCCGACCGTCGCGATCGCCGTCAACAGGATGGCGTTCACGGCCCCCAGAAGAGCCGCCACGCCGAAAACGGTACCCGCCCCGATGACATCCCCCGCGGTGCTCGATTCGTCCGCCACGAGCGTTCCGAAGCTGTTGTTCACCTGATCCCAGATGCCCATGCCGTCGAAGATCAGGTACAGCACCGCGACCGCGATCATCCAGATGAAGAATCCGACGAACGACAGCACCGCGGCGATCTTGAACGTCGCCCACGGATCGATCCGACGCAGCTGCACCGCGGCGCGCAGAGCCGAACCCGCCCCGACCTGACGCGGTGCCGACCGGGGCGCGACCTTCGACGGTGCCGCGGCCGGCGGCGCCTCCGGAGGACGCTTCAGATCGGCCGTGTGGTGGATCTGATCGAGATCCGGCAGATCGTGTCCGGGCAGGTTCTCCCGGTCGATGGTGCTCGTCGGCGACTCGACGAAACCGGGCTCCTCGGTCGCGACGGCGGAGCCCGGCCGACGCGGACTGTCGAGCTTGGTGACGGGAGCCTGCTGACCGCTCATGCTGGCCGCGGCCGTGCCGCTGTTGGTCACGATGCCCCGCGGCGGCGGGCCGCCCCGAGATTCCGGCGGCGGGCCGCCCCGAGACTCCGGCGGCAGGCCGCCGGGGTTGTCCTGCGCGTTCGGGCGCGAGTCGTCCTCACGCCCGAACGCCTCGGTCGGCGCGGAACCGGACGATTCCTCGACCGGTCCGCGCTGCCACGGCGGCACCAGCCCACCGGTCGGTGTCCCCGTTCCGGGACCGGACGGGTTCCCGGACGGGCGCCCGTTCTGCTCCTGGCTCGGCTCGTTCGGTGTGCTCACAGGCAATCCCTCACTCTGGCGTCACTGCCGATGGACATCGACGCGTCGGGTCACTTTCTACCGCCACCGACTGGTCGGCTGCACGTGTTCTCAACCCTAACGCCTACTCCGAGGCGTCCGTCTCCTCCGGCTCGTCGGCGTTGCGGGCGATCGCGATGACGGTGGTGCCCTCGTCGAGGTTCATCAGACGCACACCCTTGGTCTGGCGTCCCGCCTTGCGGACCTGCTTGGCCGCGGTGCGGATGACACCGCCGCCCGAGGTGATCGCGTACAGCTCCGAGTCGTCGTCGACGATGAGCGCGCCGATGAGTTCACCGCGCCGGCGATCGTGGGCGATGGTGAGCACGCCCTTGCCGCCGCGACCCTGGACCGGGTAGTCGTCCATGCCGGTGCGCTTGGCGTAGCCACCCGACGTCGCGACGAGCAGGTAGGTGTCCTCGCGAACCACGTTGAGCGACAACAGGGTGTCGTCGGCGTTGAACCGCATGCCCTGTACACCCGAGGTCTGCCGGCCCATGGGGCGCAGGGTCTCGTCGTCGGCGTGGAACCGGATCGACTGGCCCTTCTGCGACACCAGCAGCAGATCATCGTCTTTGCTGCACAGCTGGGCGCCGACGAGTTCGTCCTCGCCGCGCAGGTTGATCGCGGCGATACCGCCGGAGCGGTTGGAGTCGAAGTCGACGAGCTTGGACTTCTTCACCAGACCGTTGCGGGTGGCGAGTACCAGGTACGGGGCGTCCTCGTAGGTCTTGAGCTGGATGACCTGGGCGATGCGCTCCTCCGGCTGGAAGGCCAGGAGGTTGGCGACGTGCTGGCCACGCGCGGTGCGATTGGCCTCGGGCAGCTCGTAGGCCTTCGCCCGGTAGACCCGACCCTTGGTGGTGAAGAACAGGATCCAGTCGTGGGTCGAGCAGACGAAGAAGTGCTTGACGATGTCGTCCTGCTTGAGGCCCGCGCCCTGCACGCCCTTGCCGCCACGACGCTGACTGCGGTAGAGGTCGGTCTTGGTGCGCTTGGCGTAGCCGGTCTCGGTGATCGTGACCACGACGTCCTCGCGGGCGATCAGATCCTCGTCGCTGACGTCGCCGTCGGCCGCGATGATCTTGGTACGACGCGCGTCGCCGTACTTCTCCACGACCTCCTTGAGCTCGTCACGCACGATGGCGCGCTGACGCTCCGGCTTGTCGAGGATGTCCTTGTAATCGGCGATCTCGAGCTCGATCTCGGCCAGTTCGTCGACGATCTTCTGGCGTTCCAACGCCGACAGACGACGCAGCTGCATCGCCAGGATGGCGTCGGCCTGGATCTCGTCGATGTCGAGCAGCTCGATGAGGCCCGTGCGCGCGGTGTCGGTGTTGGCCGACCGGCGGATCAACGCGATCACTTCGTCAAGTGCGTCAAGGGCTTTCACCAGACCGCGCAGAATGTGCGCGCGTTCCTCGGCCTTGCGCAACCGGTACCGGGTGCGGCGCACGATGACGTCGATCTGATGCGCCACGTAGTAGCGGATCATCTGATCGAGACGCAGGGTGCGGGGCACGCCGTCGACGATGGACAGCATGTTGGCGCCGAAGCTGGTCTGGAGCTGGCTGTGCTTGTACAGGTTGTTCAGCACGACCTTGGCGACCGCGTCACGACGCAGCGTGACCACGATGCGCATGCCGACGCGGTCCGAGGACTGGTCCTCGATCCGGCTGATGCCCTTGAGCTTTCCTTCGTTGACCTGCTCGGCGATCGACTGGATCAAGTTGTCCGGGTTGACCTGGTAGGGCAACTCGGTGACCACCAGTGTGGTGGTTCCCTTGTTCTCCTCGATGTCGACGACGCTGCGCATGCGGATGCTGCCGCGGCCGGTGGTGTAGGCGTCCTTGATGCCCTGGCTACCGACGATCAGTGCAGCCGTGGGGAAGTCGGGTCCCTTGATGCATTCCATGCAGGCGGCGAGAGTCGTCTCGTCGTCGGCGTCGTGGTGCTCGAGCGCCCAGAACACCGCATCCGCAACCTCGTTGAGATTGTGCGGCGGCATGTTGGTGGCCATACCGACGGCGATACCGCCGGAGCCGTTGATCAGCAGGTTCGGGATCCGGGCCGGCAGTACCGTCGGTTCCTGGGTCTTGCCGTCGTAGTTCGGCGTGAAATCGACTGTCTCCTCGCCGATGTCACGGAGCATCTCCATCGCGAGCGGCGTGAGGCGGGCCTCCGTGTAACGCATGGCGGCCGCGCCGTCGTTACCGCGTGAACCGAAGTTGCCCTGTCCGTCGATGAGCGGGTAGCGCATCGACCACGGCTGTGCGAGGCGCACCAGGGCGTCGTAGATCGCGGTGTCGCCGTGGGGATGGTAGTTACCCATCGTTTCCGCAACGGGTTTCGCCGACTTGACGTAGCTGCGGTCGGGACGGAAACCGGCATCGAAGGATGCGTAGAGCAGGCGGCGGTGCACCGGCTTGAGACCGTCGCGCACCTCGGGGAGGGCGCGGCCCACGATCACGCTCATCGCGTAATCGATGTAGCTCTTCTGCATCTCCTGGCCGAGATCGACAGGTTCGATCCGGTCGCCTTCACCGTCGGCAGGCGGCAGGGTGGTGTCAGTCATTGTGTGTTCTTTCTCCGATCACTGCGAATCCATTCGATCCGTGATCAGACATCAAGGAAGCGAACGTCTTTCGCGTTACGGGCGATGAAGCTTCGACGTGCGGCGACGTCCTCACCCATGAGGATGGAGAACAGTTCGTCGGCGGCCGCGGCGTCGTCGAGCGTCACCTGACGCAGGACGCGCACCGCCGGGTCCATGGTGGTCTCCCACAGTTCCTTGGCGTTCATCTCGCCGAGACCCTTGTAGCGCTGGATACCGTCGTCGGTGTTGATCTTCTTGCCGGCGGCACGTCCCGCCTCGAGGAGACCGTCACGTTCGCGGTCGGAGTAGGCGAACTCCGGAGCCGACTTCTGCCACTTCAGCTTGTACAGCGGCGGCTGCGCCAGGAAGACGTGACCGTGCTCGATGAGCGGTCGCATGAAGCGGAACAGCAGCGTCAACAGCAGCGTCGAGATGTGCTGGCCGTCCACGTCGGCGTCGGCCATCAGCACGATCTTGTGATACCGCAATTTGGCGATGTCGAACTCGTCGTGGATGCCGGTACCGAAGGCCGTGATGATCGACTGGACCTCGGCGTTCTTGAGAACTCGGTCGATACGGGCCTTCTCGACGTTGATGATCTTGCCGCGCAGCGGAAGGATCGCCTGATACATCGAGTCGCGGCCGGACTTGGCGCTACCGCCGGCCGAGTCGCCCTCCACGATGTAGACCTCACACTTGGTGGGGTCGTTGCTGCGGCAGTCGGCGAGCTTGCCGGGGAGGCCGCCGATGTCGGTTGCGGTCTTGCGGCGCACCATCTCTCGCGCACGACGCGCGGCCATGCGGGCCTGGGCGGAGTCGGCGGCCTTCTTGATGATGATCTTGGCCTCGGCGGGGTTCGCCTCGAACCAGTGACCGAGGTGCTCGTTGCAGGTGCGCTGGACGAAGCCCTTGATCTCGGTGTTGCCGAGCTTGGTCTTGGTCTGGCCCTCGAACTGCGGGTCGGAGACCTTCGCCGAGATGACGGCGGCGAGACCCTCGCGGATGTCGTCGCCGGTGAGCTTGCCGTCCTTCTCCTTGATGAGCTTCTTCTCGAGGGCGTACTTGTTGACCGTGCTGGTCAGCGCCGCGCGGAAGCCCTCTTCGTGCGTGCCGCCCTCATGGGTGTTGATCGTGTTGGCGAAGGTGTGGACCGACTCCGAGTAACCCGCGTTCCACTGCATCGCGATCTCGACCTCGTGTCCCTCGCCCTTGGCGCTGAACCCGATGACCGTGTTGTGGATCGACTGCTTCGTGCGGTTGAGGTGCTTGATGTAGTCGACGAGCCCGTCCGGGTAGTGGTACGTCCGGGTCTTCGGCTTGGCTGCGGCCTGGGCCTTCTCGGTCTCCGACAGGACGACCTCGGCGACATCGGTCGTGGGTGCGTCCTCGTCGCCGTTGGGATCGCCGGGCGGCTCGACGGCCTGGGGGCGCTGATCGGTCAGCGTGATGGTCAGACCCTTGTTGAGGAAGGCCATCTCCTGCAGACGACGCGCCACGGTTTCGGCGTTGAATCTGGTGGTCTCGGTGAAGATGTCGGGATCCGGCCAGAACCGCACCGTCGTACCGGTCTTGCGAGTGGCATCGCCCTGCTCCAGGGCACCCGGCTTGGCGTAGGAATAGGTCTGTGTCCAGTTGTGACCGTCGCGCGCGATCTCCAGCTCGACCTTGGTCGAGAGGGCGTTCACCACGGAGATGCCGACGCCGTGCAGACCACCGGACACCGCATAGGAATCCGAGTCGAACTTGCCACCGGCGTGCAGCTGGGTCATGACGACCTCGACGGTGGGCACACCGGTCCGATGCTTCTCCACCGGGATGCCACGACCGTCGTCGACGACCTGGACTCCGCCGTCCTCGAGGAGGGTCACGTCGACGCGGCTCGCGAAGCCGGCCATCGCCTCGTCGACCGAGTTGTCGACGACCTCCCAGATCAGGTGGTGCAGGCCGCGTTCACCGGTGGAACCGATGTACATGCCGGGCCGTTTGCGGACGGCTTCCAGACCTTCGAGGATGTTGATCGAGTCCGCGCCGTACTCCGACGGCTTCTTCTTGCTCTTCTTGGGTCCGGTGTCGTTGGTGTCGGCCACGAGGTGCGTCCGCTCCTGTTCTGCTCATCGGCGGATCCCAGGTACCCGAGATCCGTCTTCGATCTACTCGACCAGGGGGCGGGCAGGTCGATGCGCACACAGGTATGCCCGGGACTTCCCGGGTTGCCTGAAGGCGGCGGTCGTTCTGCCGTTTGGTGGTCCCCTGTCGGGACAACACCTCACAGTGTACTGCCTGACTTGCCCAGGAACGTGCATCCGGGGCCGCTAACAGGCCCTCAGATCGATTTTCTTGGGACTAGCCCGGTTCGATCGTGGCTTGGGGAGGAAAGTCGGCTCACGGGGCACATCGACTAGTAATGTGCGGACGAGTCTGCTAAGCCCGGCCTAGCCGTAGGTGTCCCGCGGGCCTCTCCCCCGCACATGACGTTCGCCTTTACGCCACGACGGACCCTTGGGGCCGCTGATGCGCAGGGACTTCACCACGCCGTCTCCGACGGCCGCCGCGATCTTCGCCAGGATCTGCGACTGCACGTACCGCAGCTGCGTGGCCCATGCCGTGGACTCGGCCTGCACGTGAAGTACGTTGTCCCGCAACTCGATCGGCTTCGCGTGTGCGGCGATGTCGGCTCCCACGATCTGGTCCCACATGCCGAACAGGGTGCCTTCGCCGATCTTCTCCTGCCAGCCGCGGTCCTTCGCCAGACCGCCGACGAGACGACCGAAGGGCTGCGGATCCCGCGCATCGGGACCCGACCCTGACCATCGCTTACGTGTCTGGGCACCCCGCGGTGTGCGGCGCACGGGTGACGCGCGACCGCGTCCCACCGACTTCCCGGCCGCCCGCGCCGCGGCGCGGGCCTCCTCCAGAGCCTTCCGGGCACGTTCGTATCCGCCGAGTTCGCCCGGTTCGATCGGCCGGTTCGACGGCTCCCCGGCTGCGTCGGGACGCGACGAAGGTGCTTCGTCACTCATCGGAGACCCCGCTCACCGGTTCCCCGACGCGTTCGGGCGGTGAATCCGACTCGTCTCCGACGACCGTCGACCGGCGACCGTCTGCGTCCTCGACGACGTCGACGAGGATCCGACGGCCACCGATCTCGCCCGGGATGTCGTCGGCGACCGCTGCGGTGATCAGCAACTGCTCGGCGCCGGCGGTGAACTCCACCAGTTTCTCCCGACGCTTGGCGTCGAGTTCGGCGAAGACGTCGTCGAGCATGATGACCGGTTCGATCCCCTCGGCGCGCGTCAGTTCGACGGAGCCCAACCGCAGAGCGAGTGCGAGCGACCACGATTCACCGTGGGAGGCAAAGCCTTTCGCTACGTCGGTGCCGAGCACGATGTCGATGTCGTCACGGTGCGGACCGACCAGGCACATACCGCGATCGATCTCCTTGTCGCGCAAGTCGCTCAGACGAGCGGTGAGGATCTCGCTGATCGACTCGGCCGTGGCCGTCTCGACTTCGACGCCGCCGGCGGGCCGATAGCGCAGGGTCGCGGGCCGCGAATGCGGCGCGATCGACGCGTAGGAGCGGGTGAAATGTGGTTCCAGCTCGGCCAGGACCTGCAGCCGTGCCGCGGTCACCTGTCCGCCCAGATCGGCGAGCTGACCGTCCCATACATCGAGCGTGCTGATGACCGACTCGGCCTGGTCACCGCCGCGCCGCAGCGCCGCGGCCGCCGTCTTGAGCAGCGCCGACCGCTGTCGCAGCACCCGGTCGTAGTCGGCGCGAGCGGCCACCCACCGTGGACCGCGCTGGGCGACGAGTTCGTCGATGAAACGTCGCCGGTCGCCGGGATCCCCCCGGACGAGCGAGAGATCCTCGGGAGCGAACAGCACGGTCCGCAGGATCCCGAGCAGATCGCGGGATCGTCGGGCGGGACTGCGGTTGATCGACGCCTTGTTGGCACCTTCGGCGTTGATGCGCAGTTCCGCGGTCAGCTCCCGGCCCTCGTTCTCGACGGTGGCGGTGACCAGGGCCGACGCGGATCCGGAATGCACCAGCGGAGCATCGGAACTCACCCGGTGCGACCGCAGGGTCGCCAGGTAGAACAGCGCCTCGAGCAGGTTGGTCTTGCCGAAGCCGTTCCGGCCGGTGAAGACCGTCGGGCCGGGCCGCAGATCGAGGTCGACGGCCTGCCACGAGCGGAAATCCCTCAGGTGCAGCTCACGTACGAACACGGTCGGTTGCGGTGATCGGCTGGGTGCGCGGCGCGGGTCAGCCCGGCAGGCGGACCGGCATCAGCAGGTAGCTGAACGCGCTCTCGGGGGCCACGTAGGCGCCGGACTCGTCGGCGACCGGATCCTCGCCGCTGGCCGGACGCAGGACCGCCGGACGGCTCGGGGTGGTGAAACCGAAGTCGACGCTGTCGGCGTTGATCGCCGACAGACCGTCCTGCAGGTAGCCAGGGTTGAAGGCGATGGTCAGCGGCTCGCCGTGGAACGACACGGGCAGCTCTTCCTCGGCCTTGCCCGCCTCGTCGCCACCGGCGGTGAGGAGCACGGATCCCTCGGTGAACTCCATCCGGACCTGCGCACCGCGCTCGGCGACCAGAGCGACGCGGCGGATCGCCTCGATCAGCGGAGCGCTGTCGATGGTCGCGACCGCGGTGTGGCTGGCCGGCAGCAGCTGGCGGAACTTCGGGAACTCCGCGTCGAGCAGGCGGGTGGTGGTCTTCTTGGTCTCGCCGAGGATGCCCAGGATGCCGTCGGATCCGATGGCCGCACCGCTGCCGAAGGCCAGCGAGACGACGCCGGTGCCCTCGGCGCCCGCGGTCTTGGCGCTTTCGGAGAGCGTCTTGGCCGGGACCAGAACCGCCCCCTTGGTGTCGGGGTCCGAAGGCTCCCACTGCAATTCGCGCACAGCAAGGCGGAAACGGTCGGTGGCCGCGAGGACCACGGAGTTGCCCTCGATCTCGACGCGCACGCCGGTCAGCATCGGCAGGGTGTCGTCCTTGCCGGCGGCGACGGCGACCTGGGAGATCGCCTCGGCGAACAGCTGTGAGGGGATCGTGCCGGTGATGGCCGGGACGTCGGGCAGCTGCGGGTAGTCCTCGACCGGCATCGTCGGCAGGGAGAATTTGGCGCTACCGCAGGTGATCGCAACGCGGGAGCCGTCAAGGGTCACGTCGACGGGCTTGTTGGGCAGGGCCTTGGTGATGTCGGCCAGCAGGCGACCGGAGACCAGCACCTGGCCGGGCTCGGCCACCTCGGCACCCAGGTTCTCCTGGGCCGAGACCTCGTAGTCGAATCCCGAGACGGTCAGACCGGTCTCGCCGACGTTGAGCACCACACAGCCCAGAACCGGTACCGGCGGACGAGAGGGCAGGCTTCGAGCAACCCAGGCGACGGAATCAGCGAACTCGTCACGTGCGACACGGAACTTCATGCTGGGAGATTGCCCTTCTCTCTCGTGCGGATCGTCGGCATGCCGGAGCCGAAACGACGGCATGGTCGATCACGTCCCACATCCGGGAATCCCACTGTAGAACGCGACCGCCGATGCCGGGATGGTTGGGGCCAACTCAGTCCATCCGGGAGGACGGGCCTGCAGGGCCCGCGGATGGGTGTTTGTGCACAGTCCTTCTTACAAAAGATTTCTCTTTAGAGAGGGATCCATCTCAGTAATAGGAACTGTGGAATCTGTGGACAACAGTTACATCGGGCCAGTCGGACGGGGTGCGCGGGTGTGCATGACCGGTGGAGCGTCGTTGAGTCGAATCCAAAGAGTCTGTGGACAAAACTTGTTGTTCGCGCGGCGTCCACCGTCGGTGCACAGGTCTTCGGCTGTTATCCCATGCCGATCCACAGCCTCAGGACCTGAAAATTGTCATTCCAGACGGCCGATCCGAGTGTGCGAGAACACAGAAGATCGACGTGTCAGTCTCGACCCGGGGAACAGAGTTGTGGTTCTCGGTGATGGATCCGACGTCCGTGCGGGGCCGGCGGACAGTGGTGTCATCTCTTCCCGGGTGGTGCGAGGTGCGAGAGCCGGCTACCGCTGCCTGAGGTGCGAGGAGCGAGGTGCGAGAGCCGGCTACCGCTGCCTGAGGTGCGAGGAGCGTGGCGACGAGCCTCGAAGGCCCAGTGCGCCGTCTCGCCCCTCTGAGGCTCCCCCACGCTCGCACCTCAGGAATCGGGATATGACGGCGTCCAGGCCTGCACACGCCCTTGACACACGAAACGCGCCTCCCGTGCAAGGCACGAGAGGCGCGTGGAGAGCAGAGAAGAGGAGTGTCAGCCCACCGCACGCTGCTTGATGCGGGCGGTCAGCTCCTGGACGTGGTCGTACACCTTGCGGCGCTCGGCCATCTCCTTGCGGATCTTGCGTTCGGCGTACATGACCGTGGTGTGGTCACGGTCGAACGTCTCGCCGATCTTCGGCAGCGACAGGTCGGTGAGCTCGCGGCACAGGTACATCGAGATCTGACGTGCCTGGGCGATGGATCGCGTCTTGCCGGGGCCCCGCAGTTCTTCGACCGAGATGTCGAAGTACTCGGCGGTGATCGCGAGGATGCTGGCGGCGCTGACCTCGAGGGTGCCCGAGTTGGGCAGCAGCGCCTGCAGCACGACGTCGGCAAGCGACTTGTCGAGGGCGGCGTCGTTGAGTGAGGCGAACGCCGTCACGCGGATCAGCGCACCTTCGAGCTCCCGGATGTTGCGCTCGATCTTCGACGCGATCAGCTCGAGGACGTCGTCGGGCACGGCGATGTTGTCCATCTGCGCCTTCTTGCGCAGGATGGCGATGCGGGTCTCCAGATCCGGCGGCTGGACGTCGGTGATCAGTCCCCACTCGAATCGCGTACGGAGCCGATCTTCAAGTGTTGCAAGCTGTTTCGGCGGGCGATCGGACGAGATGACGATCTGCTTGCTCGCGTTGTGAAGCGTGTTGAAAGTGTGGAAGAACTCTTCCTGGATACCCTCTTTACCCACGAGGAACTGGATGTCGTCGACCAGCAGCACGTCGACGTCGCGGTAGCGACGCTTGAACGCCACCCGCCGGTCGTCGCGCAGCGAGTTGATGAAGTCGTTGGTGAATTCCTCGGTCGAGACGTACTTGACGCGCATCCCGGGGAACAGGCGCTGGGCGTAGTGCCCGGCCGCGTGGAGCAGATGGGTCTTGCCCAGTCCCGACTCTCCCCAGATGAACAGCGGGTTGTATGCCCGTGCCGGAGCCTCGGACACCGCGACCGCCGACGCGTGCGCGAAGCGGTTCGACGCACCGATGACGAAAGTGTCAAAGGTGTACTTGGGGTTCAGGTTTGCGCCCGACGGCGACGGCGTACTGGTCGGCCGCTCGGCGAAATACGAGGCCCAGTCGCCCGACGGCCGGCCGGTGTCGCCACCCGGCGCGGGTCCGGCGCCCGGGGTCGCCGGGAAGCCGGCACCGATCGCCGCGCCCGGGACCGCGGAGTAGTCGACCGGCGCCGCGCCGTTGACCACGCGGGGTTCGGGCGCGGCCGGCTCGGGCATCGGCTCGTCGTTGCGGGGTGTCTGGATTCGGACGCCGAGATCGACCGGCTCGTTCAGGTGACGGCTCAGCACGGAACGGATCGTCTCGCGCAGATTCCGCTCGATCTGTTCCTGGACCAGAGCGGTCGGCACGGTGAGGAGGGCGAAACCCTCGGTCAGGGTGAGGGGTCGGACCAGTGACAGCCACGCCTTCTGCTGGCGGGTCAGTGGTTCGTGGTCACGTGCGGCTTCGTCGTCGTTGAGTTCGGCGACGACCTGTTGCCACACCTCACCGAATGTGTCGCGGTCTGAAGTCACGGGGCTGGCCTCCTGACCCGGAAAACTACCAGCGTTGACGCGGGCCGGGGCACCCCACGTCATCGACCGCATCTCTCCACAGAGTTATCCACACCTGTGTACAACGGTGATGACGAACTTTGGACTTTGGTCGGTAACCTCGGATCCCGGCGACACTTCGTTGGTGT